>QLII01000004.1 GCA_003259005.1 Spirosoma telluris | reverse complement strand
GTGCGTTTCGCTGGGGTAATGCTTATACAAATAAGTCAGGCGTTGTAGCTTTTTTTAGCCAGTGTGGCCTCCAACTTTAGTAAATGCTTATGAAAAAACGAATTAGGGCCCCCTTCATTTCCGTCACTAATAAAAAGCCGCTTGTTTAAGGCTGAACCGGTTTTCAGTTTTTCATCGGTCATCTTCAACACATACTCCTTGTCCCACCAAAGCGAGGGACTGACGGCCATATAGGCATCAAACAGATTGGGATGGGTCAACAGACAATTCAGCGATGCAAGGCCCCAAAAGAGTGCCCGGCCAAAATTTTATAAGCCGCGGTTGGGTAGGTTTTCTCTATCAGGGGCATCAATTCGGTCGCCATGAATTGTAAAAATTTTTCGTTGCCCCCACTGCCTTGATACGCACTAGTATCGGGTTTGCCCTCATAATTAAGGACGCTATGGCTTGGGGTAAGGTCTCGGGTTCGTTTGGTATTAGGGATACCAATGACGATTGTCCTGGGCATGGCCATCACATCGGGCCGAGAAAGATAATCGACGTACTGAGCAAGCAGTTCAAAATGATTGTCACCATCGAGTACGTATAAGACGGGAAATCGCTGGTTTCTATTGGTGGAGTCCAATTTAGGGCAATGCACATACACTTTACGCTCTTCGTTCAGTAGATGGGAGTGCATTATCACCACCTCGCTGGCTGGATAGCTATAGGGTTGCGTAGACTGAGACTTTGCCGGTGAAGCGACAAACATAAGCAGAATCGATAGCCATCGAAAGGAGTACAGCAACAACTTCATTGGGTAAAATTTAACGAATGATGGCCTCGAATTTTTGCCTTACCACTACCGGATTAGGGCGTGCTGTTGTGGCGATCTTCGGAGTGGTGTCAGTCCAAATATAGCCTTAAAAGCTCGATAGAAGACGACAGCCGACAAAGATCGGTCAGCCACTTCAATAAAAAGTTGTGGCTGTGGGCCCTGCTTATTGTATCCATAGACGTCTCTTATTTAGTGAAGTGTCGTCCGTATGAATTAGGCACTTGAGAAGGGCTATAATTTGGGGCGTATATCGCTTTGCTATACAATCTCCTTAAACGCAGAAATTAATGAGCAGGTACACAAACACTTCTTCGTCTCAACAGGGAGAGATTTATAAGCTATGAAAAAAATAATACCCAAGATTCAGTAGTATATAAAAAATACTAGTATATTTGGGCATGAATACTACGTCTCATCAGCTACTTAAGGGCAGTCTGAGTGCCATCATCCTTAAACTGCTGGCCGACACCGAGTGGATGTACGGCTATGAAATTTGCCAAAAAGTCAAGCAAATCACCGACGGCCAGCTCAAGATTACCGAAGGGGCCCTTTATCCCGCATTGTACAAACTGGAAGCCGACGGTATGCTGATCACCAAAACTCAAATCGTGGAGGGCCGTACCCGTAAATACTATGCCATTGCTCAGGATCAACAAGGCAACGCAGTCGATCGATTGGCACAAATTGACCAGTTTCTCCATCAATTACAACGCATACTTACGCCTAGTGATCTCCATCAGCTTCCTACTCCCTAATCAACTTTACCGCTATGACTCAGGCTCAACAGGCTCGCATCACTACCTTTCTGACCCAACAATGTGACTTGATTGAAACCGTCTTTATTGACGAGATGAAGGACCATTTTGTGGCCTCCGTGGCAGCCCGGATGGCCGATTCGCTTTCGTTTGAGGAGGCACTTCAGCACACGATTGATGACTTTGGCGGGCCAACCAACATCCAGAAAATGGAATGGACCTATCGGAAGGTGTATTCGAAACGTCTGTTGCGGGACTGGTGGACCCTGGTAAAAAGCCAATTCGCTGCCCACAAACGAGTTCGAACGATACTTGTGGTCGGCTTTGTTACGTTTGCCAGCTTGTATTTTGGCTTGAATAGTGATTTTATAGGTGTACTCGGTGAGACGATGCTATGGAACTCAGTTCAATGGACAAGTAGTATATGGGCTCTCATGCTGAGCTGGTTTTTGCTCCAAGGAGTGGCTCCCCGGTTGAAGAAAGTGGGAGTCGTACGCTTCCCCGCCTTGTTGATCCGGTTGCTTACCTACTTGTTGTGGGCTGGGTCAGTGTTGCTTTACATAAGCCTTGGTGGTTTGGAGCTGTCTTGGCTGGTAAAAGGCTTAGGTTATACCGCTCTGTGGTCAGCGTCGGCTCTATTTTATCTAAGTCTGGTGGATTTCTCCAAGCAAACAGACCCCAACTCATGGTACCAAACAGGTAGATACGAAATACCTATTCTAATCACTGCCTTACTAATCGCCCATTTTTTGAAGCAGATATATGAACGATTCTTCATCTCAGGCAGAAGGTACCTATCAACAAATCCAGACTTGGTATTCGATGAATAAAAAGTAAAGTTAGCTGCACTTAGCTCAACCTAGTCTTGTTGCCCTTTTAACAAGTATCAAAGCTGCATCGAACTTACTAGTCGGCTGTTTTCGTTAAGTTTGTGTATCCGTTTATCTATTCTCGCTATGGTTGTCTCTCCACGATTAACTAACGCTCAGTTGGCCTTGCTAGAAATGTTTAGCTTCGAGATGAGCGAAGCCGAGGTGTTGGCCATGCGCCAAACGCTGATGCAGCATTTCCGTACACGACTCGAAGAAGAAGCCCAAAAGGCCATCCACCAAAAAGGACTTACCACCGCTCAGCTTGAAGACCAAATGAACTTTGAGAACCGTTCTGAGCGGCTTGACCAAATACGGGCTGTTCAGTGAAAGTGGTTATCGATACGAATGGTCTACTTCGGTCGATTCCACGGGATGGATCGTACCGCTGGCTTTATGATGCTTTTGCGGCCAACGAGTTCACTTGGGTAGTCAGCACTGAAATCTTGCTTGAATACGCTGAAATGACGGGCTACTATTATAGCTCAGTAGCCGCTGAGCTAGTCACATCGCTTTTGCTAGCGGCTCCCAATCACTTGCGGCAGGAACCCTACTTTCATTTTGGTCAAGTCAGTGACGATCCAGACGACAACAAATTTGTGGACTGTGCTATTGCTGCTGGCGCCGATTGGCTGGTGTCCGACGATCGCCACATTCTGAACTTGTTACGGGAAGCAAATCGGTTCCCTCCTGTACCCATCTGTTCTTTTGAGGAGTTCAAGAAAATCCTGAATCGATAGCTATCTAAGTGGAATCGTAATCGTTGATCAGCTACGACAAATCACCAATGAGCGTTTGTGATGCGTCTCATACAAGAGCGTTTATTGATACAAGTTCCGCTCGGCTGCTTGTACTCAATAAACCGGAAGTATCGGACCCATTGACCAGTTGGTTTGCCATGAAACCAACTGGTCAATAGGTGCCTTAAACTAGTAATACAAGTACCAAATAATTGCCAAAATAGACAGTCAATCAGAAGCGAAATGACTGGGCAGTACAGGCCGAAACTCGATGGTTAATCGCTACGAAACTTCCAGCAAGACACCAGACCGCTAAGGTTTGGCATGGCGCATGTCTAGTCCTACAGCCATGCGGGCTTTGAAGCCTGGCCAACCCTCAGCGGCCTCGGGGCCGGCAGATCCAGATACTTTTTATAATCAATGCCCTTGAGGTGAATTCCTAAAAAAGCTGCCACGAAGTGTTGATTAATATTATTGATCCGATGCTCGTTCCAGGCCGGTTCGGCATAATGCATGTAGTCCTCTACTGGTGCCCCAGGGAGCATTGAGGCCAGGGGGGCGGATTGGGCGCCACATTATGTCGGGCATTGAGGTAGGTCAGTAAATATCGATCCGCGTTGATAGCCCCTTCGTATATCGCTTTGATCCCTTTTTCGTACCCCGATACATCATCTTTACTACCAGCAACAAACAACGTGGGCAAGGTCAGTCCCGCTAGGCCCGTAGCGTCCCAAACACCCGTTCCATGCCCCAGGGAGCAAAGGCAACGACAGCCTTGATCCGAGGGTCCAGCGACGCTTTGTAAGCGGGCGACGCTTGCGTGCGGGGTTCCAGAGCCGTACTGCCCCCGGTCATTTGTCCAAACAGTTTCAGCGCCTGGGACTGTAGCCCGCTCCGGCTACATTGAGCGCTCCATATCCCCCCATCGAATAACCAATCACGGCTGTATTGTCCGGGTTAACTAGGCCCGTCAGAAAATTAGTACTGGATTTTCCCGCTAGCCGGGCCATTTCATTCAGCACAAACACGTCATCCAGTGCCCGGTTCAGCAGGGTGCTGGGAAAGCCAGCCAGATCGCTGTAAGTCGATTCGGCGTGATCGATAGCCACGACTACATAACCTTAGAAGCCAGGTTTTCGGTCAGGTAGGTTAGCAATAGTCGCGAACCGGGGTAGCCGTGGGAGACAATTACCAGTGGATAAGCGCCCCACTGGGGTCGGGCTTGGCATCGCGGGCAGCCCTGCCCAGGAACGTAAACGGCGTAAGCGGTCGTTTGGGGTCATTGGACCGGCCAAGGGTAGATTCATAGGTAACAGTAGGCTGTTTGTTGGCCACTAGTTGAGCCGGATACCAGATGTCAACCGTCAGCGTGCGGTCGTAGATCGGGTGCTTGCCTTCGCTTCCGTGGAGCACATCAAGCTGGCCTGGGTGAACCAGTTTCATCGTTCGTACGCCACTCCGTAGCTTCCCCGAGCAGCCAATTCCGGGGCGTTGGGGAGTAGATCCCCGTTGATGAACCCATCGCTGGTAGGCTGGGCGAGCAGTTGGCTGGTCGTTAGCAGTAGTAGAACAAGGATGAAATAAATCGAGTGGGTGTTCATGGATCTTGCAAAAAAGGGAGCTTTAATTAATTTGAAGGGCAACACGGCAGGCTAATCATCATCATCGTCATCGGTCAGGCCGCTTTTTCGGCCCGAACAAAAGCACCCCGGCGAGGAGCAGGCATAACACTCGATTCGCCCCGTACCGTTTGCCAGACAATCTCACTGAAAATAAGGTCGTCAATCTCGTCGGGACGGGTCAGGTTGAATTGCGATGATCGTTTCGAATTTCGATTGATCGCCACGTTTTTCTGATTGATATCGACGCCTGGTTCGAGCGCAGTAAACCCCGACAGATCAGCCTGTTTGTTGAAACAGCGCCACATGGGTGTTGCAGCCGCATCGTACTGACTCATGGGCTTCAAGCCTAAAATTAGCTCGATCGTTCGCAGTAGTCCCGAGGTAGAATACATGGTGTGATCGACAAAATTACGTTTCACAAAGCCACCGGCCACAAACGCAATCGAGCGGTGGCATCCACATGGTCGGGGCCGTTTTGGGCATCATCTTCCAAAATAAACACGACCGATTCTTTCCAGATAGGACTTTTGGCCAAATGCTCAACAAATCGACCTACGGCTAAATCGTTATCCGCCAGGGCAGCATCGGGTGTTGGTAGCCCAATCCGAGCCCCCGATGTATGATCGTTACCAAAACGGACCGTACTGAGCTGAGGAACTTTCCCGGCAGCAACCAGTTCGTCGAAGTCTTTTTCCCAGGCTTCTTCCCGCTTGCTATCCAAATAACCTAGATTATACCCTTTGAAAGCCGGGCAGAATTTACCTGCCAGCGTTTTAATGTTTGGCTTCTCCTCATCGGCAAACCAGCCATAACTCCGGAAACTGACACCAGCCCGCAGACAGTGATCCCAGATAAAGCCATCACGCGGGTGGGCAATTTCTTTTTGGCCTTCGAAATCATAGGTGCCACCCCGACCACCATAGCTGGTTACCCAGTTTTTTTCGACGTAATCATTGGCATAGGCAGCGGATGACCAGTTATGGCCGTCGGCACTGACTTCCGCATCGACGTAAAAATTGTCTAACAGCACAAACTGTTTTGCCAGCGCATGTTGATTGGGTGTCACTTTTTGAGGAAACAGGCAGAGGGCGGCATCACCATTGCCTTCTTTCATATCGCCTAAAACCTGATCGTAGGTGCGGTTTTCCTTAATGATGTAAAACACATGTTTTATGGGTGAGCGTGCCGACGAACCGGTTCCGCCAACCTGCATCGGAATGGGGTTGCCCGCTTCCCCTTCCGAGCGAAGTTCCTTGCTTTGGTATACGGTGTGTTGGCATAAACCAGTCGTGAATAGGCCGCTAATACTTCGCTATCGGTATGTCGATAATCGAAAGCGTACCTTTAAATAAGCCCGCTATGTACTGAACCGGTCCAGGATTCGCCTGCGGATTAGGGCCAACCTGTTGGGGTGTTCGTGTTCGCACGGGATTTGGGCCTCTGGGGTTGGCTTTCGAAGAAAATCCTTTCCCGTTCGTGACGAACAGTTTCGACCCGATCACTTTAACCGATGTTGGATACCATCCAGTGGGAATAAATCCGCTGGATTGACTGTGGCCTTTACGGGTCACATCAAACACCGCCAGACAGTTATTATCGGCGTTGGCAATGTAGAGCGTATTCTCATCCTCACTCAGGGCCAGGCCATTGGGTGTGCTGCCTACCGGGGCATCAGGGAATAGCGACGTGGTCAGCGTTTCACTCACCTGTTGTTTGGCCACATCGATCAGCGCAACCGTGTTATCATTGCCGTTGGCCACAAACAGATACCGCCCATCACGGGTCAACAGCAGATCATTCGGTTTTTATTGGTCTTTATTGTAGCCACTATTTTTGGCGTATTGACATCAACAACCAATACGCTGGCACCGCCCCATAAGGAAACGAAAAGTTGGTTTTTATCGGGTGATAGTATGCACGTATAAGCGGCAGCCCCCAGGTTTAGCTTTTGACTAATTTGCCGGGTTTTCGTATCCGCGATATACAATGAGCTGTCCTCTTTGGTGACAATGTAGAGCCGGTTTCTGGCATCATCGACGCATAGACCCGTGGGTGAAATTTTGATAGGCCAGGGTTTGCCCAGCATAATGGGTTCTTCGGGCAGTAACTGCTGGTTTTCCAGTTTATAAACCAGAATCCGATTATCATTCCCGCCCGATGCGTATACGTGCGTCTCATCGTCACTAAACGCCAGGCCCACATACGATTTGCCAACCTGAACCGTGTCGAGAATTTGTTCCGTCTGGGCATCCAGCAACGTTATGCTTTGGGTACTTTGCCCATTGTTGGTAACCGCCAGGTATTTTTTAGAAGGAGACACTACCAGGTTGAGCGGTAAGTCATCCAGATCAAGGCTTCGACCGGGGGGCGTGAGCGCCCAGCCATTGGGTAAGTTGACCCGCTTAGCCGCCAGTTTTTTATATACATCGGCCTCCTCTGTTGCTGAAGTCGAGCTATTATTCCGCTGGCATCCGCCAGTACTGACAGAAAAAGAAGCACACCAACACTGTAAAGACTAGTTGACCGGTTTATCATGTAAGAAATACGGATGAACTTGTTTTAGGGTAATTATAATCACGTAAAATTCTACTGAATATCGAACGGGGTTACCTGCTTAAGGCAACCCCGTTCGGTTAGTAGAACGCTATGATGGATGAACTATATGGGTGATCCTAAAACCCATATCGGGCGCCAAGTTGAAATTGATACGGATTTCCGCTTAGGCCAGATACACCCGCATTGGTATTGACGGCATATTTATAATTGTTGGTAGCCGGGTCGAAGCCCGATCTGGACAGCAACGTAGTGGCTCCCAACGCATGGTTAACGCCCCAGGATTTATCGATCAGATTGGCGGTGTTAAACAGATCGCCGGAAAGCTCAATGTATTGTTTTTTGAACGTTTTGATTTTATAGGTCAGGCGCAAATCAACCGTTCCATAAAACGGATTCACCCCGCCATTGCGTTCAGCAACCTTCCCAAAGCTATTACGAATGTAATACTTCGCACTGTTTTCTACGTTCGGATTATTCAGAATCGCATTGATCCCATCTTTTAAGTATTGGGGCGTTTCAGCCTTGTTTGGGTCATAGACAAAAGCAAGATCGTTTGTTTCTACGAAATCACCGTTGATGTTGCCATTGACAATCATTGAATAGCGCGTGCCACTTAAGCCTGAAAAGCGGAAGCCCAGGTTAAATCCGTAAAAGGTGGGCGTATTTCCATAAACCACAATCTTGGTCCGGAAGTGGTTGTCCGAGTAATTCATCTGATTTAAGGTGCGTGGATCGCCAGCCGTATATTGTACGAGTGTAGCGGTATTGGCCACGTTCCCGTTGTAGGAGGTATTGTCCTTGGTTTGATTCCAGGTATACGAGACGGCAATTTCTCCATCCTTGAAATATCGGTAATTGGCATCAACAACAACGGCCGTCTGATTCACTTTCCCTAAGCTTTCCAGTTGCAATACGCGGCCTACTTCGGTCGTTTTACGGCCCAAAATCCAGTTTTGAGAACCGTTTGACGTTAAAATAGACGAAGCTGGCACGTAGACAGGTCGGTTGGCTTCCTGCGATAAGGTGAAAAAGGGCTGATCGACCATATTCTTATCGATATACGTGTAGTTGTTGCGGGCAAACGACATATAGCCCGCAATACTCATTCTGAAATTAGGGCTGAAGAAGTGGCTATACGACCCATTGATTTTATAAACGGTAGGTACTTTGGCGTCCTTGCCGTTCATATTGATGGTGTATAGTTTAGGCACGTTGGGTTATTAACCAGATCAAGACCCGGTGCCGAGGCTGGGTTGGCACGATAGGCAGGGAAGTTTGGGGTAGGAACCAGGTTGCCGGTTACATCAATACTGGCAATATGGCTACCGTCAAACAGCATGTTGTTGATCATGGAATACGGGTTCAGGGCAGATCCCAAAATACCACCCCCTACACGAATGATATGTTTACCGTCCTGACGAACATCCCAGGTCGCCTGTACACGAGGCTGTACCTGAAGGGTCGCCAGTCGGTTGTCTGTTCGTAGCCCCAGCGTATTAAATACGGTTTGATTGAAATTCGGTTTGGTCAGATAATCCGTATAATCCACCCGGATACCCCCTGTAACGTTTAGGCCCGGAGCAAGAGTCGTTTGTGCCTGGGCGTAAACAGTGGGAATAAGCACGTTGAACTTAACATTGGGGGTATTGCTCAGATAAACATCCCGGGTGAAACGATAAGGTGCCAGATTCTCAAACGCAGCCAGACCGGTATACCAGAAACGGCCGTTGGTTTCACTGCCATAGATGGAATTTTGGTTGCTAAACGTCACACCAGCCCCAAATGTGAAGTTGAATTTGTTGGTATTCACATACACATTGTCAACCAGTTGGATCAGGTTATTATTGAAATAATCACCCCCATATCGCTGGCCACCCAGTTGAATGCTCGTGAACAACGACTTGGTTGAATCGGTTGGATTAACCGACGCTACGTTGGCCACGGTTGCTCTGGGGATATTGGCTTCCGGTAACTGCGGATTGGCAAACATTTTATTGTACTCCCAAAAGTGCTGAAGTTTTAACTCGTTGGTTACCTTCGGATTGAGCGTCGTCCGCAACGAGGCCATCAGGCTGTTATTAGAGCTCTTGCGGGTGCTGTACACCTCATACATGTTGATGTCGTATTATCGCCATCCGATTGGTTATCCAGATCATAGATGTAGTTATCCCGGATTGTCAATAGGTTTTTGGCATTGATCTGCCAGTCAATACGAGCAAACAGCGCCTGCGTATTTTTGAACCGGGTAAACTGACCAAACTGAGGAGCATTGCCCACGCCATATTTGCTACGGGCGATACGCAGAAACTGATCTTCGGTAGCTTGAGTGACGTTATAGCGCAAGGCATCGGCTGTCGATTGAATCGGCGCGATCAACAGCGGCTGCGTACTGGCCTGACGGTCCCAGGCGACAAAAAAGTGCAGTTTGTCTTTAATGATAGGTCCGCCCAGCGAAAAACCGTATTGAGTCGTACTGAAAGGAAGGTCTCTTTTCTGCTCATTGAGGCCATACGGACTTGAGAGTCCACTCGTTCTGAGGAATGTGAATGCGCTGCCGCTCAGCTTGTTTGTGCCCGACTTGGTTACGGTACTGATGGTCCCCCACCAGCGTTTCCATACGTAACGTCATATTGGTTGGTCACCACCTGAAACTCCCGAACGGCTTCCATCGTGATCGAATAAGCACCAGTGGGTTGCCCACCCGCTATCGTACTTCGGGCGGCCATACCATCAATGGTAAAATTAGTAGCAGACCCTAACTGTCCGCCCAGACTAGTGCCGGTGCTCAGTGGCGACAGGTCGGCCAGGGTGGAGAAGTTCCGTCCGTTAACGGGTAGCCGATTTATATCCTTGGCGGTAATAGCCGTTGACGTACCAATGTTTTCGATCTTATTGGTTAAAGACGTGGAGGAAATGACGACTGTTTCTAATTGCTGGGAGCTTTCGACCAGTTTAAAGGATACCTGCAATAGATCGCCCTGGTTGAGGGAAACCCGGTTTGTGACTGAGTGGCCATTCCAATAAATTGAACCGTGATGGAATAAGGCGCGCCCAGTGGTAATTCCTTTAACCGAAATTCACCTTTCTCGTTAGACACTGTATTGGCTCTAAAGCCAGTTGATTCATTTTTGATTTGAACGGTCGCCATTTCCAGGGGCTTCCCATCCTGATCGGTTACCTTTCCAGAAATACCCGCCAGATTGGTTTGTGCCTTTGAGAGCTGGACTGTAAAAAGGAAAAGTACAAAAAAGAGCTTTAAAAATTTTACCATTAATTTGAGGTTTTTGTGCCCTCAAAGGTCTCCAGGCAAGATTTCCTGAGTGTGTTGTGTATGTTATCATACTTTGACTAAACAGGGATACTGTTTTATTAATAGAAACATAAATTTACTACTGGATTTTATCATTTGTACGATTATTAATGATCTATACGCATGCGAATAACTACAAAGTATAGGTTTATGCTGTATCTGGTAAGATAAAAGTAGACAGATAGGGCCAGGTCGATGCTTCGGTGAAAAGGAAAGCGACTTTTAAGCGCTACTAGGCCTTAATTGGGATAGTTTCGGAAAAATCACAAAAGGGCATTCTGATCGTTCACGGCACGTCGTTGCAGTCTTCTACCCGAAACGGTGTCAATAGCAGGCACACGAACCGAGCGTTTTGGTAAGACAAAGGTGTTTCTAAGCTTAAACGCTTGTCCTTTCAACATAGACTTACTAATCAATCAATAAGCCGTCCGTTTCGGTACAGCAACTGTCCATTTTTGGACAACACGCGATGCCCTGATATGCTGAAAAAGCCGTTTCGTGGCCATTAAGCCTCTTTGCACATATTTGGTAAGGTATTTGTACGGCAAAGACTATACTAATCGTAGTCACAAGTACTACAACCGCTTTTGAGCATGAAACGACCCTTTTTAGGTGAGTTGGAAGAGATTGTCTTGCTGACGGTAGCCGCCCTGCAACAAGGGGCCTACTGTGCCTCAATCACCCAGACCATTGATGGCCAAATGGCCCGGAGCATCAGCTTTCCGACGGTTCATACCACCCTACAACGGCTGCAGGAAAAAGGATTTGTCACTTCCCGGATGGGCGGGGCGACGGCCGAACGGGGAGGCCGTCAGAAACGCCTATTCACAGTAACCACAGCCGGGCAGCGGGCGCTACTCGAATGTCGACAGCAGCGGACCCAGTTGTGGGATCAGATTCCAACCCCAATTCTACAGCTATGGGCGCTTAACCAATGGCAACGGACCTCCCTACTGGGCTGTCTGGCTACTGAGCTGGTTCAGTCCAGATGGCTTGGAAGATGAGCTGCAAGGTGACCTGCTGGAGATGTATACCTATTGGGTGAAACCGTTGGTGTATCCAAAGCCCGTTGGCGATATACACTGGCGGTCCTGCGGTTGATTCGACCGTTTGCAAGCTCGAAAATAAGCCAAACTCCCAAGTACACAAACCCAGAGTACCGGACCTCTACCTCGATCGTTCAAGCCGCTATGCTACCTACTTATCTCAAAATAGCCTCTCGTAAACTGATTCGCAACAAGCTCTATTCGTTCATCAACGTCGTGGGCCTGGCGTTAGGCATTTGTGCCTGTCTGGTCATTTATCTGATTACCCGCTACGAATTCAGTTATGATAATTTCCATCCCGACCTTGACCGCATCTATTGTGTGGATGCAGTCGTGTTTGGGGGGCGTTGGCATAGCGTACCGGGCCCCATGCCAGCGGCTATGCGCCGGGAAATGACGGGCATGCAGACGGTGGCTGCCTATCAG
This sequence comes from Spirosoma telluris, assembly GCA_003259005.1. GTDB lineage: Bacteria > Bacteroidota > Bacteroidia > Cytophagales > Spirosomataceae > Spirosoma > Spirosoma telluris. The sequence continues at coordinate 89,613 of QLII01000004.1, read as the reverse complement.
ACCTATGGGGCCAGCGTAACGATACCACCTGATCAGCCCACAAACCCAAGCACTTGATGACGACGGTAGTATCGTTGTTGCGGAACCTCAGTACTTCGATATCTTTCACTATCAGTGGCTAAGCGGAAATGCCAGGACTGCCCTGAGCAGGCCCAACTCGGTCGTGCTTACCGCCGGAAGAGCCCGAAAATACTTTGGTCATTCCGACCCGGATAGCATCATCGGTCGGACGATCTATTATCAGGATTCGCTGATGGTTACCGTAACCGGGATTGTCGCCGATTGGCCCGGAAACAGTGATTATCAGTTCAGCCAGTGGATCTCGTATGCGACGATCCCCGCCAGTTTTTTGAAGGAAGACATTACATTGGATCGCTGGGATAAGTTAAATCGCTCCAGCCAGGTGATCATCAAACTGGAAAAAGATGTAAAACCTTCACAGATTGATACGCAATTTATCCCCTTTGCCAAACGGCATTATGGCCCCAAGCCGGGATTTACTGCCCAGCTCAAACCGCTGTCGGGTAGCCACTTTCATCCGACTATGGGGGTGAGGGCAGAAAGGCCAGTTTACCGGTCTTGTACGCGCTGATGGCGGTGGCCGGATTTATCCTTGTTCTTGCCATTGTCAATTTTGTCAATTTGTCAACGGCTCAATCCCTGCAACGAGCCAAAGAAATCGGCGTTCGTAAGGTGCTGGGTGGTAACCGGTCGGGCATTGCGGTGCAGTTTTTTACCGAATCCCTCTTATTGACCGTAGCCGCCGTGGTGCTTGCCGCGCTACTGGTTAGACCGGTGATGAACGTGTTCGCCGATTTGATCCCGGCGGGCGTTCCTTTTCGGGTGGATCGTACGACTGGTTTATTTTTTCTGTTGGCAACGACGGTGACCACCCTGCTGGCGGGGTTTTATCCCGCCAAGGTGTTGGGCCGCTATCAGCCCGTATTGACGTTGAAAGGGATTACGGCGACAGCGGGCAGTGGAAAAGGAACGCTGCGCCGAGGATTGATTGTCTTCCAGTTTACGATCTCGCTGGTGTTTATCATTGCGTCTCTGGTTATGGGGTCGCAATTGCGATATGTGCTGCATACGAATCTGGGTTTCAAGACGGATGCCATCATCACCCTCGGTGGTCAGCCAACGAACCCGATGCATACCACAACAATTGGTTCGGACAAGACGAAGGGTCGGCTACCGGCTAAGGCCGAGACGGGTAAGGTAGCGGTACTGGCGGATAAGATCCGCCAGGTAGCGGGTGTACAGCAGGTAATCCAACAGTGGAAGTCACCCATGGACAAAAAGCATAGCGGATTTGGCGGTGGAGGTCTGAAAAACAGCCCGGAGAAACCCATCGATCTATCCTTTCATTTCGGCAATCAGGATTACATCCCTTTTTATGGTATGAAGCTGGTTGCGGGGCGAAATTTGCTTCCCGCCGACAGTGGCCGGGAAGTGTTGATCAGTGAGCGTTGTGCGCATGCCCTGGGTTTTGCCGATGTGAGCCAGGCTATCGGCCAGGAGCTGGTCGCCAGCCCTGTCGAGGTCTATCCGATTGCTGGCGTGGTGGCCGATTTTTATGAGAACTCGTTTCATCAGGCGAGCTGGCCAATCGTCATCCGGCACGACCCCGCCAAAGAGACCGCCCTCGCCGTCAAACTAACTGCAAAGGGTATGACTGCTGGGGAGCTACAAACGCTCATCGACAAACTAGCGGCAGAGTGGAAGAGGGTCTTCCCGGAGAAACCGTTTGCTTATTCGTTTTTAGACGATCGTATTGCCACGCTATATGCAGACGATCTTCGAACCGAGCGGTTGACCAACCTGGCGATGGGGATTACTATCTTTATTTCTTGTTTAGGCCTGCTGGGACTGGCTATATTTTCGACCGAACGAAGGGCCCGGGAAATCGGCATCCGCAAGGTATTAGGGGCTAGTGTGGCGGGGATTGTGATTCTGCTTTGCCAGGAGATTGTCTTCTTGATCCTGATTGCCTTGCTGCTGGCCAGCCCACTAGCCTGGTATCTGATGCATGATTGGCTTGAGGGCTTTGCTTACCGAACCACGCTCAGTGGATGGCTATTTGTGGCCGCGGGATTAGCGGCCATAGGCTTAGCGCTGCTGACGGTGGGTTTTCAGAGCGTTAAAGCGGCCATGATGAATCCGGTTAAAAGCCTACGCAGCGAATAAAGCGTTCGAAAAACAGCCAGCGCCATCGATGGCGTTGGCTGTTTTCTATCCATCTCAACAAACGCCCGTTTTGCGAAATATATACCGAACTCATCCGTATGAATCAATTTTTGATATACACAATCTCAAATTGTTATCTCACGAATCAAAGTCTAATTTTCAGTGATGCGCTTGAGTTTGTGAGACTATTTTTCTCTCAAATGACTGTACCGGCGGACCGTGAGTTATCCGGGTCGGCGATGGTATGCCGTACCCGTGACGTACTTTTCTATAGAACTACCCCATTAAGGCAATTAGACGCAAAAATTGTGATTACAGCTTTATAAATCTCTTACTCTACTGACTTCAAATACAGGGCTCCTTTCCAAATACGATCCGATCTGGATACGTCTCCAGCTCTTGGTCAATCAGCTTATTGTCATACGATACAGGGCGAGTAATGTATTTAGTATCTACAAAAATGATATTCAGCCGCTCGTTAAGAACCGGCTCTTTTGTACGTCGGTCACTACTCTCTGTGTATTTGAGCATGTGCTCATTACTGGTACCCGTTTTAGTTCTTTCCTCATCTTCAAAAAAGCGGAATGAACAATACCAGTAGCGGTAGTAATGATGGTAATTCGAAATACAGATTTTAAACTTATCTGGAAATTGGCGTAGTGATCGCAGCAACGTATCGATGTGCCGTAATTCCTTTTCCTGAGTAGGGCTAAGCTGGCCCATAAATGAGCGTTTGTATAACTGATCCCGGTGCTCCAGTAAGACTTCCTGTGCCTGATCCGGCTTGACATCCCGGTCAATGGTGTATTTATGCTTAGGAAAGAAAGTCAGTGAGATGGCGGGTCGGTCGAAATTAATCAGTTTCATATTCTTGAAGGGCTGGCCAGGTCGATAATAGGGTAAAAACATAGCCATATGCTCAATTGGCACGAAATAATACTCCAGATCATCTTCCTTAGGTAGCATATTAACCTGGTGAGTAACAGGTACTAAAGTCATTGTACAGGATTGTAGTAATAATCGGATGGCATCCAGAGGAGCCATGTCAGAACGTTTGGCCATAGTAGTCTAAATTTTGCTTTAAATTTCCCTTAAAGGTAAATATCTGTTTATCTTTCCTTTTTTACTAAAAACCTCCGCTCTTTTGATTCATTTTTTGATTTTATTTTTTTCTCTTTAAATACCTTATCGAGGGTTGAGATATCAAATTTTGATTATTTATCAAAGAAAACTCTTTTGATTGATTGATTTAGGGTCCCATAAATACCAGACTATCAATTAATTATAAGGAGAAAACCGACTTTTGGGGGGAAGAAAACCGACTTTTGGGGGGAGCTATACCGACTTTTGGGGGAGTTATAGGCTCTAGAAAACCGACTTTTAGGGGGAAGAAAACCGACTTTTGGGGGAGTTGTAGCCTTAGAAAACCGACTTTGATATTAGTAAAGTCGGTTTTCTAAAATTGGCCCTTTTACGAATTTATTCAATCACCTATAATATACTAAAAATTTAATAGTGCTTACATAAAATCTAATCAAATAAAGCTCATATCGTTTTCTTAATTTATTTAAGTATCATTAGTTGTTTATTAGTTACAATACCAAAAAGATGCTTAAGAAGAAACCGACTTTTGGGGGGAGTTGTCTACATAGAAAACCGACCTAGCTATTCCAAAGTCGGTTTATTATTGTTACTTTTATTCCTTCAGCCACCCAGCCTTTTACATGGATATTCAGAATGAGCAACTACAAATTGCGTTTGAACCCCGTAAGAATAATTATCAACCTAATCTGATAACAGAGAGTAAGCAGGAGTTTACAGAAATGGAAAAAAAGATAGTCGTATTGGCTATCAATCAATTACGGCATGTTGCGCTTACCTGGCAGAGGGGACAAAATGTTACCTTACTGATTCCATATGCTGAACTGACAGATAATCACCATAGTAAAATATCCGCTGCAGCCAGTACGCTCAATACCAAACGCATTGTTTATCAGGACTTTTCCAATCCCAAGAACACAAATTCGACTACATCGTTCCTTTTCCACGTGTTCGGAACACAAAACTCCAGGGGAAGCGATATCTCGAGCTCCTGATGCTCTCTGATGTTGTACCTGCCTTTGTCGAATTAGGTAAACGGTATACAAGCTACAGTTTAAAGCTGATGCTCTCCCTGTCCTCCATTTATGCACAGAGGATGTATGAGATCATTATGATGTTCTATGGACGGGGGCAAAAAGTCTTCACTTACGAGGTTAGTAAGCTACGTGAGGCACTCAATTATCCACCTGAGCATGACTACTTTGATTTCAAGCGAAAGGCGTTGCTGGTAGCCCAGCAGGAGATGCTACAGAAAGTGAATTTACACTTCGACTTTACACCGTCTAAAAAGGTGGGAAAAGGAGTTGTAGAATTACGCTTTGAAGTAAAATCCGCTCAGGATCTGATCAATGATGATGTGGAGGCAGATCTGCTACTAGCGAAGACCATGCAACCACATGAAGTTGCGCCATAGCCCGTAACTTAATTCAGAATTACAAGTTCACGAAGAAGCAACAGAATCAGATTCTAGAAGACACGGAGCTGATGGATACGTTTATCCGCATCCACACAGAGATTTACCACGAGAAGCGAGACATTAAGAATCCTACGGCTTATATCGCTCAATCGCTGGGTTTTGGGAAAGCAACCACGAAAAAGGCTCCAGTTGTTCACACTGATGGAGACCGGAGTAAGGAGCCTAAGCAAATCGGGAGCATATTAGCGGTTGTAGTCGACAAGAGTAAAAGTTAGCCATTTCTGTACTTTTGACTGGCATGATCTATCGAATAAAAGAGATATCCAGCATTCTACAAATTACCTTGGGCTGCTGATTTCTAAGTACAATAAATCACTAAGCTTATAGTTTACAACAGCTATCATGTGTACTAAGAAGCTACTTCACTTAAAACGGAGAGTTGTAGAAGTCAATCAAGCTGGTATCGCTAAACCATCTGACATTAAGCATTCAACTCTTGACCACATCTAATTTCCCATTACGCTCTACATAACAGTTATCGTAATTATATTTTCTCTACTATTATTTAGCTATGGCAGAATCAATAGATTATATAATTCCAAATAATGTTGACGAGATTATTGTAACGCCTGACTACCTTGATGCGCTTTGGGAAGAATTAACTAAAGGCGACCAAGTATTTTATCCTTGACCTATAAGCAATATTTTGTAGATGAATTTATTTACATAACAAAGAGTAGAAATATTTCTACGGATCTATATTATAAAACTAATGGCTGGAAAGTGGTAATAACAAAAAATTTAATAAAAACTGCAATTGTGGCTCCTTTACTACTATCTATATTTTTATATCTTGAATTAAACGAAAATTTATCGTCAATTATTCTTCCAACTGTACTACCTATGTTGTTTGATATTGAAAACGTTGAAATTACAAGAAAAGAAGAAGAGATTTTATTAAAGCTCCCTATTAAAAAAAATAGGAGAAAATTTGAAACTACAGAGGATTGGTATAATAGTTTACCTAAAAAAATCAAAAAAGAAATAAGTGAAATTGATTTTAAGGATTTTATAGATAAGTTGGTTCTGGCAGGAGTTGCTGTAGACAACAAAAAGGGAAAGTATAAGATCTTAGATAAGAATAACAGGAAATTTAAGATAACATTTTATTGAAAAATTTATGTTTAAAAATGATGATATACAATTAAGTCTATTAATGGATAATGATACTATAATGGGTGCCAATACCCAAATTAACAGTTATATTTATCCAACACTCACTGACTCCAATGGTATTCACGATTACATTATCAGCAGTCATGAGTTTACTCATCATGTTTTAAACTATACTTCTATATATGGCATTATAATGAAGTTTTATGCCTACTTAATCAGTTTTAAATTAAAAAATGAAGTAGTATATAGAAGTAAGCTTAATATATTAGTTAGCAAATGTAAAGTAGTTCATGAAATATGTGCTACATGGAATTCTATTGAAAAATCTAATTACGATTATGGTGTGGAAGGCTTGGAATCTTTATTAAAGGATAATAAAGATTATTTAGCATATTATAATCAGGGAAATTTATTGGTCGAAGGTTTGCCATCTATTTTTTTGAAAAGCATTACATTGATAGTAATGTCAATTATTTCATTACAAAGTAAAAGTATTTATTTATTGGCATCTGGAGGATTATATAAGTTTAAACCTTCACAAATAAATGAAAATGACCTTCCATACAAAAGGTTATTATTTTTAAAAAGTAACCTTTCCTCCGAATTTTTACTTTCTATAATTAAAAAGTTTCTTATTGATACATATGACTTTGATACACAACACAATGATTTAGTTAGCTTTACTCAATCCAAAAAGATGATAAAGAATTTTCAGGAGCTCTATTTAGCTATCTTTATGAAGAGTTCTATTTGATATTTGATCGCGCAAATCTATCTACAGTTAAATTAACTGAACTTAATGATTTAGGGAAGTCTCTTTACAAGAAATACATTAAACTGTTCAAAAAAAATAATCAATCTTTATTTTTCGTAGATAAGAAAGAAAAAATCGATTATATACTTCCTATAATGCTAGAAGACGAAATCGTTGTTTTTCTAATGAAATATTAAATTGTACAATAATCGATTCGCCAGATTTTATAAATAAAACTAATATGGAGTTTTTTTTTATCAGCAATCCATATTAATTATTGAAACAATTGATAAAAATATTTTATTGAAAACATATGCTTTATCAGAAGAAGATATTATTATTTTAAATAATTATATGTTGGATATTATTACTCTTATTAGAGTTAAAGAAAGTAATAACAAAATAACCTTGATTATGTTCTACGATACTGATGCTTTTTTGGCTTTTTGCTGTTATAAACCAGAGGTAAACAAGCTATATTTTATGCCAAGTATTGATACTGTATTTTATAATGCATGGAAAAATGATTGGTTAGATATAATATTAGAAAATGTTACCATGTTCGTATTTTTAAATAATATTACTTTATTAGTCTTTGTAGAAACTTTTTTCATAGATTCAGAAGAATCTAATTATTGTTATTTTTCTATCTGCGTAGATGATAAAGATTTTGGATTTGCATATTTTGAGTGTAAAAGTGGTGACACAATTGATTCAATTATTTCTCCTTGTAGTAGGTACTCATTTATTTTATTGCAAGAGTATATTGAAAGTAAACACAAAAAATGTATTTATAATAAGAATTTATTAAAGGGTAAATATACCGATATCAATCACTTTGCTTTAACTGTTGTAAGTAAACAACACATATTTTTTAATAAGCCTGGGCTTATTAGTTACTTTTATAAAGAATATAGTTTTACAACTTTTTTATTTACTTTATATAAATTTAATGATGAGTTATAGGGTAAAAATACATAGATTATTTTACTTAAATTTTATAGATTATAATATTAATTAATCGTAAGATTATACTTATAAACTATATTTTCAGTTTACTTCTAAGTACAAATAGAATGAATCGAAAAGTGTTCGTATAACGTTATCGAATCGATTAATAGGTTCGTGGTTGCTAGGTGAGATGCATGCACATCCAGTATAAAATTAGTCTCAGTAGTTAAACAATATATCATTAATTAAACAGTATACTGAATCTAATTCAGGTTGACTTAATAGCCACGAATGAATAAGTTATCGTTTCTCTAACCGTATTACCTGTGTTGCCTGAAATTGGCCACCCTTTGCCGTTCGGAAACCGGATTTATTCAATTCAAGCGCAATCTCCGAATAGTTCTTTCCTGCCAGGCGCATCAAGGCAATCATCGAGGACGCTCGCCGGTTGTTCTCGTTTGAAGCGGCTCGACGAACATTTCCTGCAACCCCCTTTGCCTGAGCCTCGGCCGTTAAATTTTCGGGCTTTCCCAATTTCACTCCTTGGGCTCGTTTTGCATCCAAAGCTGCTTTTGTACGTTGGCTGATTAGTTCCCGTTCATGTTGGGCCAATGTAGCAAATATACCAATGGTCAATGTATTGGCTTCTGGGATATCGACGCATTGAAAGTTCACCCCTGAATCACGCAACGCAAAGATGAAGCTGGCATTTCGACTTAAGCGGTCAAGTTTGGCAATTACAAGAATAGCACCGCTTTTCTTAGCCTGGTCAATAGCCAGTACCAGTTGTTCGCGCTGGTCCCGTTTCCCAGATTCCACTTCGGTAAACTCAGCAATGATTGCCCCTTTTACAAAACCAGCTACCGACGTGCGTTGTGCTTCAAGTCCTAAACCAGATTCACCCTGTTTTTTGGTTGACACCCGGTAATAAGCTACATAAGTTATGCGCGACGTCTCCTTAGAATATCCGCTAGTAGCCATATTCAGTTAATCTGTTAATCCGTTCGTTGTATATATCGAGTAGCGTATCATCAACCACATCAGCCTGCTCCAACTCCAGCCGTAAAAAATCCGCTCGGTCGGCTCCATCGAGCATCCCCTCGAATTTGAGTTCCTGCTCCACCCAATGCGATGACTTACCCAAGGCTATTGCCTGATTAATGACTGCCTTAACAATGCTTTCTGTCCGTTCGGGGCTTTGAGTCGTAAGAAGCAAGTCGCCAATCATTTGCTGGTAGTTGAGGTATAAGTAAGTTGTGGGTTTAGCTAATTGCTCACCTTCATATTGAATGAGGCAGGAAGATTGGCTCGTACCCAGCAAATCGCTAGTTGTTCGATTAACTCCTTATAAGATACGATGTCGAGCTGTTCGGGTTGTATACAGTAGTTCACCAGCCAAATATACAAATTTCCCTAACATTTTACATTCGTTGAACGGACGTTTAAGGTATGTAAAATAAGTAGGAACAAGATTAAACTTCTGTCTCTTCTATTAGTTCAACTTCTCCTCAGGTTCGTTAGGTATAATGTTGGCCAACTATTGCCCAGTTTTAGTCCACCAAGTCTATTGCCTCGCTTATCCGCTTATAGTGAATCTCATCTTCGTCATCCTAGCAGAGACCCGCGACAGTTAAGAGTTCAAATGATAATCGGGATAATTCGCCACTGATACGTCGAAGATCGTTTCTGGTTGAATCGGATAAAGTACTCATAGGATTACTTCGTTGGATTTATTTTACTGCCCGAATTGCTCCAGAGGATTTGAGCTGGAACGGTTTATATAGGTTTTTATTAAAGGGTTCATGGTTACCTGTTTCCTCACACGATTCCGCATGAATTATCCTAAAGATAGCTTCATGTTCCTCATAGGTAGATTCTTCAACGTCAATGACCTTCACTATCCCATCAGGAAATAACTCATCAATAATAGCATCAATCTCGCTACCTGCGCTTGACGCAAGGATCGCTACTTTATGATGACCAGTTGACCACATGTCACGGTCCTGGTCATGATAAACTACAGATGCTAAAAAGGGTCTAAGATCACTCATTATGCTCAGTATCGATTTGATTTGTAAACGTATTGCTACCTAAAAGATAGGTAGCAATTTAGTTATTTTTGCAAATAGTTGTCTAGCTATTTAACATCAAAAATGAAGCTATTTTTACCTGTCATACTAGTGTAAATATTTGTATATCAATTAATTACAATTAGATTTTACTGTCAATTATAACGTCAAATTTTACATCATATTTAATATCTTTCTTACAGTTAAATTTAACAGTATATTTGACAAGGCAAACTCGCATCAGCGCTACAGGTTATGCTTCATTCTCTTGGGCAGGATCAGCTCAAACATCGATATGCATGGAATACCCTTAAGCCAATTGTAATCCCCCTCCCCTATTGTTCAAGCCTTCATTTAATATCAATCCGTTTGTTACACTGCCACTAGCATAGCAACGAGGTGCAGAACAACAGCAATTTTAAGATAAAATTTAATGTTAAAAATGACACTAAATTTAGCCTAATTTTTAACATTAAATCTGACTTCTAATCTAGCATTTTATTTAAGGTTATTTTTAACATTATATTTGACAGTAAAATAACCACCTAAATCAGCAATAAATATATGATATTCACCGTAGGCGGTATCAAAGGGGGAAGCGGGAAAAGCACAATTGCAACCAATCTGACAGTCTGGCTTTCTAAACAAGGATTCGATGTCCTTCTGGTAGACGCTGACGAGCAGGAAACCGCCACAAAATTTACGAAATGGCGTGAGCACAATACCAAAGGGAACAGCGGCTACACAGCGACTATTTTAACAGGTGATGCTGTTCGCCAACAGGTCCTGAAATTCAAACCCAAGTTTGACCACATTGTGATTGATACAGGAGGTCGTGATACCACGAGTCAACGCGCTGCTCTTTCTGTCTCTGACGTTTATCTGGTTCCGTTCAATCCACGCAGTTTTGATCTTTGGACAATAGCGGACGTTGAGAATCTTGTTAAGGAAGTGCGGTCTATTAAGCCAGACAAGCTGCATGCCTTTTCGATCCTGAACCGAGCAGACCAAAGGGGTCCGACAATAAAGACTCCGCTGAGTTGCTGGGAGAAAGTACTGTGATTGACTACATATTCCCTGCTATTGTCAGTCGGAAAAGCTTTGCCAATACAGCATCAAATGGCCTAAGCGTTATAGAGGGACTACCTGTTGATGAAAAGGCCGTCAGTGAGATAAACCAGTTATTCAATCGAATAATGGAAAAAATTGATGTTAAAATTAACGTCAATTTAAATGCTTAAAAACATGTTAAAATTAGCATTAATTTAGACACCAAAATTAACGTCATTATATGGCTATAACAAAAGTACCGGATGAGCGCTCTAAGCCGGAAACACAGCCAAAAGCTGTGTCAGAAAAGAAAATACAGCAATTCATAAATAAGGGTGGGAAGCCAACAGATAGGGGAGAGGAGGATTCGGTATCAGGCGGTACGAAAAGCCTTAAACTTGTTTTGACGCTCAAAGAAATGAGTGCTATAAAAGAGTTACGGGATAAACGCCCGAGCCGACGTAAGATTCCTATAAGTGTACATGACTGGGTCATTGAAGCGATTCTTGAGAAAATAAAGCGCGAGCAAAAACAGCATGGTTTAACATTACTTTAAACATGAAATTTAACATGCTAATTAACATATTAATTAACGTTAATTTTTAATCTCAAAACGTTGACAAACAGTTCCACATCTAAAAATGGTTACTGACGATACTAAATCTGGAGAGCCAGAAACAAGCGCTCGTAATGTACATAATCGCCACCTGACGATGAATAACCTACTGCGGGCGACCGCAGAACTGATTGCTGAGCGAGGTATCGAAAAATTAACGGTGACAAGCGTTGCGGCAAGAGCCGGACTTAGCAGGCGTCTCATCTATTTATACTTCCGTAGCTTGACTGGGTTGTTAGAAGCGTATGTACAGGGTTATTTCAACCAAATGGATGCTGTTCTTGCGGATCAAATCAAAACCATGGCTGAACCTACCCAGTCAGCTCAACGTATGCACCTTTATCTACTAACCTACGCCAGGCAATGGCAAACGGACGAAGCCTAGCAGAATCTATACCGCTGGTATATGACCAACCCAAAAGCTCAACTAAGCCTGCGTATGACGGCCTTATTGCACAAGTCGATAGAGAAGCACGGTCAGCAATTTCCTGATGCAGCAAAGAATAGACCTGGTTTGCTACACTTTTTGGTAGATGAATTGAGTAAACATATGCTTAGAAGCCAGGAAGCAAATCCCGTTGTACCCATTGAAAAATGATTTCGGGCTTGACCATTCGCTTTTTTTAACGCCCGTGTCACCTATTAAGCAATTCCGAATTTTGATTATTTTTCGTCCAGGTTCGCCTAACATGATTATAAAACAGGGCCAAGATGAAAACAGGACTCATTCACACTACTATAAGACGAAAACCGGTCTATTATAAATTGAAACGGCAGGTCGTTGCCGAATTTCAGTCAGAGATTGCACAGGCAAACGGTTGGGATAGAGACTGGCTACATTGGAAGCGAGGAATTACCCTGCAAATGCGCTACAATAACCTGCTATTCTCCAATCAGCCAACACGGCATAGGTCGTTGACAAAAATGCATGGATGAAACGAAAAACTCAACCCAGTTGGTAAATGCCAGCTGGGTTGGTATAGTGCCCCCCTTTTTAGGACCACTTGTTAAATTGGATAACGGGCTTAATTTAGTCCCGTATGAAAGGTCAGAGCAAACGCAAATTTACCACTGAATTCAAACTTGGCCTTCTTCTTCCAACGGGCAGATTTACACGCTAAGCAACGGCTTTTATAGTTAATAGCTGGCCGGATATTGACAATCAGTCTGTTATCAAAAACGGTATCTAAAAAGTAGCCACAAAAATGGCCAATCTGTTTAATTGGAGGGGATAGTTTACCTTATCCAAAAGGAAATCCTAATTGATAATTAAAGTTTAACTAACTGATAAACAAGCTACAGCTAAGTTATTAGTTCACTAACGTGTAAAAATGCCCCGTTGGAAGAAGAAGGCCATATACGCCTGAACTTGCGTCAATTGACTAACCGAGTCATTCCTCAGGTGAGTCGTCAAATGAGCGAGTTGGTCTGCATTAAGTTTGCCTTTATATTGCCCCCATGTTGGGCTTCCACTTGAGCTGCTATTCCTTTTTGGTGGTAGGTCTGCCATAGACGCTGACTTTTCCGTGGCGCTAGTCATATCCACTCACGGCCTGGGTTTGGGAGCTGGCTTGACTGGTTTTCAGAAAGCGAATAAAACGAACTCTGTCTCGGGCAGTAGCTCGTTTCTGGGCTCGCCTTAAGGTGGTTAATTCAGCTTCCGTTTCGATTATGAGTTGAGAATAATCAATAGGCAAAATTATGTCAACTTAAAATGAAATTAGTATTATTTTATCGAATAGGGGGCTTATTGTTAATTTATTTAGGACTTTCGCAAATCATGCGAATTTGATGATTGGGCGAGTTAGTTGGGCGCGCAAATAATCACTCAACAAGCTTTGCTTGAGTTGATAAACCGTTTTCTGACATTGGTAAGCCAGTTCTTTTAAGCGTAACTAAACTGGACGCGGCAATATGATTACGCTGACTACGATTCAAACGGCATTAACATTTGGCAATTCCCGTCAGTTGCTTTTCTTCCCGGTGAAGCTGCTCAATCTTCCAACGAGTGCTACTCTCCTGTTGAGCAGCTACCGTCGAATCTTGAGTCAAGTCATTGGTTATCAACCAGTGCGTGCGGTCGGTAGAGACCGCTACCGGAACAGCTTCACCTTGATATCGAGCGGAAACTTATGCAGTTTAATGAACTTACCTTGGGCCAATTCAGTAGCCGACCAGTTTAGATGGCTCACTGCCCGGTAGGGCTGTTGGCCGTCGCTCTCATCTACTTTTCGGTTCGCTTTCAGAGGGCAGTAAAATACTTTGTGTTTACTGATGAGCAGTTTCATTACATCCGTGGTGGCATACCAACTGTCCATCAACACATACCCGAACAAAAGGCCCCGATGAATGGCACTCATAAGCATATCCTGCAGGGGGTCAAGTTTGGTTTTGCCATCGCGGTCAGGATCAAAAATGCGATAATCAATCACCCAAAATTGATTGGTAACCGGATCAAAATAAACACAGTTGACCACCCCAATACCTTTGACAATGCCATGCTGATTACCTGAATACTGTCGCCTAACTCCTTGAATTTTAGAAGAATGAGCCTTCTCCAGCACCACGTCATCAAAGATCATATATCCTTTGAGTCGACTAGTAAAAAGTGAGCTGACCTTCTCCCACAGCAGCCGAGGAGTAAGTTTTTCTTCTTTGAGGTATCGGTGTACGTCGTCGTGAGAAAGATCAGCAAAGTGATCGGCAAGATTGGTACAGGTATAGTTGATCTGACTAGAGAGTAAGTACTGGCAGTATAACTCGCATGTTGTTGTCATCTCAAAAATTAACCACTTTTATCTATTTGCGAAAGTCCTATTATTTTAATAGATACGGGAATTTTCCCATTGACAGGCATTCAAGATATAGCTACTTTTCACTTTAATAAAGGCTGCCTGAGTCGGTTTAATAGTATCTTACTTAGCTACTAACTAGGTTCTGTCACTATTTTATTTCATACTAGAAAAGTGAACAACCACTTGAATCGAAAATAAAGATTTTAAAAACAAAAATTATAGACTATAGCCAAACTTAGTATTCCACGGTCTTAGGGTTATTAAATAAGTGAGAAAATCTACGAATTCAATATCTGCATATGTAAGGTTAACCTGTTGATTTCATCAATTTACACCGACTAAATCTCGACCTAATCTATTTATTTCGATGAGTACTACACCAAAACCGCCTTTTCGTAAACTCCGAGGCTACGCCTTCGACCCTGCATTATCCCTCCAAATGGATATGGCCTCCATTAATACGATTGTTTACAAAATACCGTGGGAAGAGGTAGCCCGGGAAGCTACAAAGGTAGATGACTCAACAAAATCAAATCAGAATAAGGATGATGAGATTATAGGCTTGAAGCCAGGGCCTGTAGGTGAATATCTGGAAGTAATTGATTTTGACCCAACGGTCGGTAAGTTCTATAAGCCGGTGGATTTAAATGATTCCTACATTCTGGCTCAGGATGGTCTTGATCCAAGTGAAGGAAATCCTCAGTTTCACCAGCAGATGGTTTATGCAGTAGGCATGACGACCATTAAAAATTTTGAGCGTGCTCTGGGAAGGCGAGTTATATGGGCACCTAAACGAGAGCTGAAAAAAAATAATCAGAAAGGCGAATATGAGAATTATGTGCCTCGTCTTCGAATCTATCCACATGCATTACGTGAAGCAAATGCCTATTATAGCCCACAGAAAAAAGCATTGCTCTTTGGTTATTTTTCGTCAGTGCCCGCCAATGAAAGTATCCAGATGCCCGCTTCCTTGGTGTTTACCTGCCTTAGCCACGACATTATCGCTCACGAAACAACGCATGCAATCCTGGATGGTATGCATCGACATTACAATGAACCGAGTAATCCCGATGTGTTAGCCTTTCACGAAGCTTTTTCTGATATAGTTGCTCTGTTTCAACATTTCACTTTCCCAGAAGTACTTAAAAATCAAATTCGAAAAACTAGAGGAGATTTAGCTTCTCAAAATCTATTGGGCCAACTTGCCCAACAATTTGGATCGGCTATTGGCAGTTATGGTAGTCTGCGTGATGCTATCGGCGAGATCGATGAGGTAACCAACCAATGGAAGCCTAAACCTCCGAACACAACCGACTATCGGACAGTGATGGAACCGCATGGGAGAGGAAGTATTTTAGTGGCAGCTATTTTTGACGCCTTTATTAGTATTTACAAAGATCGCGTAGCTGACCTGCTCCGTATAGCCTCAAACGGAACGGGTATTTTATCACAGGGGGAGTTACCTTCTGACCTGGTTAATCGGCTAGCAGATGAAGCCTCTAAAGCAGCTGACCACGTACTACAAATGTGTATTCGGGCACTCGACTACTGTCCCCTGTTGACATTACGTTTGGTGACTATCTGCGTGCCATTATTACGGCCGATGTCGATTTAATACCCGATGATACACGTAATTATCGTCTGGCGTTTATTGATGCCTTTCGGCGGAGAGGTATTTATCCCAAAGGAATTAAAACCCTAAGTGTAGAGAGCCTACAGTTTACCGCCCGCCCTGCCTTAAAACCTTATACACAGGATCTTTTCAATATCATCGGCAAATTTCTACGTGATTTGCACCGCGCTTTAATTTATGTAAAAGATAGAAAGGAAATTTATGATATAACAAAAGAATATATAGCTGGAAACAAAAATAAATCAATTGTAGGACTGCATAGCCGTATTCTAATAAAGTTCGACAGTTGGTGGGAATTTGAAAAGCTAACTGGCCTAGTACTAAATAGTAATTGGAGAACTTTCGGAATTCGTGCCTCAACCACTGACCCAAACGATCCATCGTTCCAGGTTCACAATTTACGTTTGGTATCGCGCGTTGGACCCACAGGCAATCAGATTAATCAAATCATATTTTCACTAGTCCAGCGATCAGGTATCTTAACAACAGAAAATGGTGATTTTGTTGGTCATTACACGCCTAACGATGGCAATGCACCACCTGCCAATGGCTTTGAACTACGTGGTGGCTGCACCTTGATCTTCGACCTGGATACTCAACAATTACGCTACGCTATTACAAGACCTTTACTAGATACCTCACAGCTTACCGAACAGAATCAGATTCGTAAAATTGACGAGCAACGGGTGAAACAGCAATATCGGTACCAGCATGATGAAGTCATGATGTGCATGACCGATTACAGCCATTACTTTGGCAACGGTTTTACGAATGGACTGAATGAACCTTCGCTTTTTTACACAATCACTAATTGATCTAGTCATGGCTACAACTAAAAAAAAGGGTATTGATATGATTAGTCATGTCAATGTACGCATGTACCGAATGGGTACTGGCGATTGTTTCATTCTTAAGTTTTTCACCGGTGAAACCAACAATACATTCACAATGATGATTGACTGTGGCACCTGGCGGCAAACCGACGATCATAAACTGGCAACCTATATAACGGACTTAAAAGCGTTTGTTGGAAAAACACCAATTGATGTACTCGTCATTACTCACGAGCATAAAGATCACGTGTATGGGTTTGAGGTATGCGAGGATTTATTTTTAAATGACCCTGATTTCACCTTCAAAGAAATATGGATGGGTTGGCCTGAAAATGATAACGCCGATGATAAGGTAAAAGAATGGAAACGAGACTATGGCCAGCGCAAAAAAGCACTTAAACTAGCCGCTCAACGATTAACAGCCATCGTTGAAAGCGATACGGAAAAAAGAAAGCTGAAGAAATGCCTAATGGGCTGGATATCTTACAAATTCGTCAGCATTTTGCTGCTGCTGTGACTGAATTTGCAGACTTGCATCTATCTGCGGATGAAGATGTATCAAACCTGAACGACCCTACCTACGTCGGAAGTTTGAAAGGTATGGCTGTCGTCAAAGAAAAAATTGCCAAAACTGTTCCAATCAACTTTTATAAACCAGGTGACATTATTACCAATCTTGAAAGTAAACTAGGCATTCGGTTTTATGTGCTCGGACCACCTACAAGTATAGACGCCATTCATATGGAGAGTGCTCCATCGAATAAACCCAATGAAGCGTACCAACATAGCCATAATAATACCCGGACTAATAGTGAAGCCTTTACGGCTGCGATTCTAAATCCAGGAGCGTCTCATATTTTACCCTTCGATGAAGCATTTCTAGATCTCGAATCGCAACTAGAATATAAGGCTGAACCTAGCCAAAAAGCTATATATGAGAGAGAAAATTGGAGGACAATAAATCATGATTGGCTTAATAGTGCTGGATCACTGGCCTTGCGGATGAACAGTTCCACAAATAACCTTAGTTTAGCCTTAGCCATTGAATTTGTTGGGAGTGGCCGAATCATGCTTTTCCCTGGCGATGCCGAATACGGGAGCTGGGCAAGTTGGCATGATATTGTCTGGACAACAAAAGGGAAAGATGATAAACCTTTGGAGACTAGCGCTTTACTAAACCAAACAGTTTTCTATAAAGTTGCTCATCACCTGAGTCATAATGGGTCAGCCAAGCTCCGGGGCGTAGAAATGATGACTCATCCAGATTTAGCCGCGATGGCAACGCTCGATTATGATCGGATTAGTCCTGGATGGACGAGTACCATGCCTAATCGCGATTTAGTGGCAGCACTTCTTACTCGTACAAAAGGACGGTTTATGATTATGAATGAAAAAGGACTGTTTGTTGATCAAGCGGCCAAGAAGGAACCCTTATCGACTAAGATTAAAGAAGTTCGGGAGCAATTGATGAGCAGTGAAGAACAAAAGGAATTTAAGAAGGCATTTACAGTGGATCCGGGAAATCTTTACCTGGAATACCGAGTTGAGGCACAATCAAAAAGCTAAGTTGCAATAGTTTAATAGATAGGCTAACATTGACCAGCCCAAATAGTGGCATAAGATTACCCATAGACCAATGGCCGAAAGCCTTTTTCTAGCTTGTTTATACAGCTGTACTCGAAAGGGAGCTGTATCGTACTTGCAACGCGTTAATACAATATTCTATTAAGGGGAGGAAGAGTACAAAATCCATTCTACTTTGGCATTCAGAGGAGATAAGTTTATTAATTACCTACCTCAAATTTCATAACGAGTAAAAAATAGAATAATTCATATTTTTTTCAAATTAATGATTTTACAATTCGGGGGAAAATATAATGCGAAGTTTCAATCAAATTTAATTAATATTTTTATAGCTAATAGTCTACATGTGCCTAAAATAGCCGTAATACTATAAAATAACTCTATTATAACAATCTTTTACTGGTTTAACGAAATGTTTATCAAATTTGCAAGAAGAATTGGGTCTAACATTAACATTCCATAATAAGGAGGTGGTAGCATTAAAATCATCCAAATTAAAGTCAATTTTAAACGCAAATAATCCTTTGCCGAAATCATTCTGAGAATTGACATAATTTGCATAATGTTTACTTCTGCTACTTTTAAGTAAGATACTTGTTATTTTATTGAGTTTTTTTAGTGAAAGGTCATAATCAATATGGTTGTTACCTAAATTCGCCAAACAAGGATTACACAAGTTAGTTGAAATAAAAGAATAATTTAAACCTTTGTTTATACAAGCCTGACAAATATTATCAATTGTTTCTGAGTCAGGGTGATCATATTTAGAACCTGCAGAAATAGCAGCGATAAGTGATTGTTGACCTTTGGTTATGTGATCCCAGATTATAATATCGGAAGAATTCTTACTTCCATGATGGCTAACTTTTACAAACTGCGAATCAACTTTGTATCTTGATCTACCTTTAATTAAATCAAAGGCATCTAACCACAAGCGAGCTGGTGCGTCTCCGCCAAATGTTAACCTAAGGTCATGGCGTTGAAGGTAGATAATTGATGAAATAGAATTTCTATCGGCATTGTTAGTTGCTTCAGATTCAGGATTTAAAATTAATTCAACTAAATGAGAAACATTTTGATTATTATACTCATTAATATGATTTAGTAAGGGAGCTATAGAATAAGAGACAAATTCATTTGGCAAAAATTCATTTATCGGAGCTACACCATTGATAAAATAAGCTTTTTTGTTAAAACGTAATTGCCAATTAGAAATACAAGAAAAAATTTTAGCAAATCGATCATCATATTGCTTTAATCTATCTATAATTGATTCATCAATATCGAAATAATTTCTAAGTCGATATATAATCAATTCTTTAAAATGATCCTTGTCTTTTGCTCCTGCAAGCCAAATGTCATTTACATGTATATTATTTGTAGTTACGAACTCCCAAAAAATATCAAACCCTCTAATATGATCTGAATCGTAATGAGATAGACAAACAAAGGCAATTTCTATATTTTCCTGAAAATTTGTTATTCTATCATCAAGAAATGCAATGGATGGAGGATAAGCCTGCCATAATTTCCCGTAAAAAAAAAGTCGATAAGGCCATATTTTCCATCAGGAAATTTAATGAGGATATTGTCCCCAGACCCAACATTAAAGATATAAATAGAAAGTGGATTATTCATAGCAATTAAATCGCATCAAAACGGAGGGCAAAATCGCCAAATTCATTCGTATAGACAATCAGGTTAAAAGTAAAGCCTTTATAAATTTTTATTCCGTTTTTTAATAGTATTTCATAACTCAAAGGCTCTGAAGATCGCTCATTTAAATTGGCTTCTGTTAACAGAACCCAGACTGTATCTGTCTCTATTTCAATATCAGTTATTTCAACATTATAAAGATTTTTAAGCTTATAATTAATTATATTATCACTAAAGAAAGGTTCAATTAATAAATGATATTCAGTGGCGTTTTCATTATCGATAAGTTCCAGTAAAAGCCTTTTTTGAAACTCTAATTGGCCAAAATTCCCTAATTTAGAAATGAACTTTTGTGCACTTATTAATGGTAATTTATTATGAGCTAATAACTCAGCAATTTTCCTAGAGGATTGTAATGCGAAAGATAAACTAACAAACCCTGTTTCAAGCTTATATGTATTTACATAGTCTAAGTAAAATATACGTTCAAAAGACTTTAAATTATAAAATTCCAAAAAATTAACGGCACTTCTTTATCCATATCTTGGCTAAAGAAAGATTCATCAAGTTGGTCTATATTTGATATATTTAATGCGAGGTTAACATTCTTTAATTCTAAATAGTCAAGATTTTGATTAAATGAGGGTCCATTGTGGGTAATAATGCGAGAATTTTCTATATACCATATAAATTCAAACGTTTCATAAATTTTAAAATATAATTCAGGATTCCTCCCCTTAAATCTGTACTTGATATAATTAATTTTTTGAGAGATAGTAAATTGTTCATCGAATTCTTTTATTGAAATATAGGCTGTATTTTGATTTATTTTACTGTTCAAAACTTCCAGAAAGGGAGTTATTTTAGAAAATAAATTCTTGTCTTTAAGAATAAAGGGGATCTTTTCTCTTTGCTTGGGTGGATCAACGCTATAATTTGCAATTAATAAATTTGCATTATACTCATTTATATATTTAGCAATATCAACTCCATCACGAATGCCTAAGCTATTATTAAGTTCAATCTTATAGTTTATAAGATTTATATCAATTAAATATCCAATAAAATCTTTAAAAAATAAATTATCGAATAAAGCCTCACAATTAATATATGAGTCTTGGCTTGGCGATTTAATATAGTCAATATTAAAATCTTTCAAGAACATTACAAAATTTTCGATATTCGTACTACTATCATCATAAATAAAAAGGTCCGGATAAGTTTGTACAAGTTCGCCTGGAGTCATCGTTTTATCTAACGGTTAAAGGTAGTGAAATAGAAAAAGTAGTCCAGAGGGTATCATCTCGTTCAACAAAAAAATCTATTTTTCCATTGTGAAGATCATCAACAATAAACTTTGTACTTGGCAAGCCAATACCAGTACCATAACTCTTTGTAGTAAAGTAAGGTAAAAATATCATTTTTTTTATCTTTTCATCTATACCTCGACCATTATCTGATACATTTATATAAATTATATTACTTCTTTTATCATATTTTGTTTCGACTCTAATTCTGCCTTTTTTATTTTTAGAGTCGACTATCGACTCAACTGAATTAATAAATAAATTAATTACGGCTTGCTCCATATAATTAATATCTATCCAGACTTTTTTATCAATGTTATTAACCACTATAACGTCAATATATTCTGCTTTCGCTTTAGGCTCGCATAACTTATATACATCTTGGATAAAATCTTGCAATGAGATATCCGTAAAACGTATTTCTTTTTCTTTCTGGAACTCACGTAAACGCGCGTTCGTTTTGTCTATATCCTCAAGTGGAGCTTTAAGTAAGTTTAATTTCTCCAGTATTAATTTAACTTCTACATGAAGAGGTTTTTCTCGCTTTCGAAGATCTAATTCTATTTTCTCAAATTCATCGGTAAAGTGCTTTAACCTAAGTAAAGCACTTTCTACACTGTTTTTTGTATTATGGGCAATTCCTGAAATTACAAAATTTTCTATAAATGATTTTTGCAGGAACAAGTTCTTTTCAGTAAATCGTTTATTTTCTTCGTATAATTTAGTATATTCAATAGCCTGTGAAGCTAAAGCAGCGAATGTACTTAATTTATTTTTAAAATAGTTATCAAAACCTGTTCAGAATCTCGAAAATTTAAAAATAAACATCCTAATGTTTTATTATTTATCTCAAACTTAATCGAAGCAAAAGATTTTATTTTTTCTCTTTGCCAAAAATCCTGTGAATAGGTTTCACTTTTCCACTGCCTCTTTTCTGGTGTCCAATAATGCAAATATTCCTGCTGATTTTGAATATATATAGCACCATGTTGTAATGTAATATGCACCATATCAATATTCTCAAGTTCTGAAGTACTTTGCTTCTGTTGCTCCTTTATGTATAAGTCGCCTAATATATAGGCTTTTGATAGGCCGTATCTTTTATCTGGATCATAGTCAAAAAGAATTGTAATGTCTGAATTGAAAATTTCTTTTGCTCTATTATTAATTTCCTCGTATACAAAAGAAGATTTTTTATTAGTGAGCAGGGTTGGCATTTTCCAAAATGCTGTAAAAAAAGCCAAAAAATGCAAAGTATTACCAAGTTTTGATCCAACTTGAGAATAAAATATTAAATCTTCATTGAATAATTGGGTAATCTTGCGCTTAGTTGCAATTTGAATTATACCCATCTTATCCGTCCCATATTGAATAGGAATAATTATTACAGATTTAAAATTACTTGGGTATATAATTGGCAAGAATTTATAATCCTCTATTTGATATAATTTTGATATATACTCTAATTTATTAAAATTGATCCTTTGGATTTTTGTTTCATATACGATTTTATTGCTATCATAATAATAATAAGAACTGCTACCTTTCTCACCTTCTTCGACTTTGTCTGGCAAAACAATAGTTATATAATTGCTTAAACTATAAGAACGAAGTATCTCTATAGTTGATGTAAACAATTCTTTTTTATCTCTAAAAATATTTAAAGGTAGCACTAAATTGCTCAATATTTCTGTGGCTTTTTTCCTTAAGTACATATCAGCCACAATTTCGATAGTTCCTTCTAATGCTTCAATAATAATTGAATTGAAAAATTTTTATGTATTGAATAAAGGGTAAAAACACCAATAATTTTTTCTTTTGATCGAAACGGTATAGAAAGCTGTGAATTAATATTATTATATACATTAATATAGTAGGGATCTGTATTAACATTTGGACAATTATAAGTAGTTTGAGTACGGAAAACATGTCTAAAAATACCTTCTCTTTCGGAAGATCCATTTATAAAATTTAATTTTCTTGCTGCTAACAATACATCTAAATTAATATTAAATCGAACAGATTCATCGCTTGGCGTCCAATCAAGTTCATTATCATTATAAGTAGCAATGTCGATTTCAGCATAGTCGCATTGTGTTATATATCCCGCTATTCGGCTTAGTGCATCTTCTAAAAATTCTTGATGGTTTGTTACTGAGTTACATATGTATATTTCATTCTCTATTTCTTTTATGAGCTCTTCAATATATATTCTATGATAAACTTGCGATACATTATCTATATATATCTTTAAATTATTTATTAAATCATTATCTAATAGGATAGTTGTTTCTTTTGTGAGAAAGCCAAATTCAATAACGCCAAAAGTAAAACTTTCTTTATTTTTGGAAATACTTGTAAGTGGTATATATAATCTAGTTAAATCTTTATGTGAAAACTCATTGAAGAGTCTTGGATCGAATTCAATTAAGGTTTCTTCTATCTCTCCTGATAATACTTCTATCTTTCTATCAATGACTTTGAGTATAGCATCTGAGTTGAATACCATACAAATAATATCATTTTTAGGTAAATACTTAATAAATTGATCCTTATGGTAATTTTCATCTCTCCATAAACCTGGATTAATTTTTTCTATATCTTGTGAAATGGGATGCCATCCTTTAACCTTGAAATTGTGAAGATCTATAATGTTTATTACACTAAATGTGAAATTAAACGGCTTAGAAATAATATCAACTAAACATTGTTCTATGATTTGTTCCGTAGAGCTTAGTCTTGATATCTGATTAATTTTGTTTGGTAAAATATAAGGATCAACATTTTTTTTATCATTAGATAATTTATTTTTCTTTTGTATAAGATTCTTATTTAGCATAAAAACTCCTATGACCAACAACATTATTAAGATCAATAGTACAAAATACCATGTTTCCATTCTATTTTTTTAATTTTGCATGTTATTACTGATTTAACCAGTTTTACCTATCAACTACTGTGAGCAAGCCCATATATTTATGCCACTAAGTTCATCTATTCGTTAAAAGTTCTCTTGATAAATCGAGAAAATAAGTTTTCAAATATTTTTCCATTTACAATGAATTTTTAATTATTTTTATAGCATATCTTACAAAAACGATTGGTTTTGCATCTGAATCAGTTTACATTTTTCTGTAATCTGTATTCTTTACCCTTAAAAAAATCCACTAGTTAAAAAAGCTAAATTTTCATTAGTATTTATAATGCTTTTTTAAGGAACTACATACTATGCTTTTTTTGTAGATTTTAGTCACATAGTAGAGCAGCTACTGAATAAATGTGCTAAATCTTAAAGGTAAATAGTTATAATCCCATTTACAATGGGAAAATCCCCGTATTTTATACAATACCTTATACTTAAAGATACAGGGCTTTCTTATAAAACCATTCGCTGGGTTAGAAACTGAATCAAAGTAGGAAATTTGTCCGCAAAGCTATCTAATTGAGCTGCCATTCTTTTGACTTTCATCCCCTCTAACAAGTTGATAACCAACGTTCGTAGACTGCCTAGAAGCCGACTTACATCCGATTTGGCTGTCCGCAGGTCATCCTCCTTTAAACTAACATCCCGTTTGTGGTGCATTACTTCAATACACCAGTGCTAGCCGATAGCTCCAAACAACTCCATTGGCTTGAGCTTGTGTGGCAGGCTGGCTATTACTGACAAAATAACTCGTTTCCTGACTGTTTACTCCGCCTTGCTGACGACTTCGCTTCACGCAGAGTAGAGTCGCCAAACACGTCGTCTGCCATCGAGGAGCCAGCAATAATGTGTTAAGCGAATAGCACCGATAGGTGCGTTGCTCAATCCGGCCATGTAGTTTTTTTCTACATCAACGTACTCATAATCAAATGGTTTGAACAGATTTTGGCAGATGCATTGTCGGTGTAAAGTAGCTTGGTTGGCTTTCAGACCAACTAAGTAAACGCCCTTTGTCTGATGAATTGAACGCAACGCTATGGGAATCAGATGGAGGGCATCGAGCGTAATCTTCTGCTGGCATAGTTGTTCTTCAAGAAGATGGCGCACAGCTAGCAGCTCGCTTTCTTTTATTCCTGAATAGTAGGTTTGTCCTACAACTTGCTGACCCTGATGAGCGACTGCGGATAAGCATACGTCTCCACGAGTATGACCGGCTTGAATACTTCCCCGCAGTTCTTTTCCGTCTACGGCAAACCATTGTTTTTGGTCTTCATCGAGCACGAACCCAAACCATTTAAAAAGTAGTTGGACAAAGCGCAGTCCATTTACTTTCGCTAAGAGGAGGGGCAACTGGGCGCGTGAAATAACCTTATGGTCAACTAGTTGTGTTACTGCAAGGAGCTACTCAAATTGATTGCTCATGTGCCGATGGAGTCCCCACAAGTTGCCGTCCCGTCCGCAGCACAGGGCTGCCATTAATCCGGTTAACACGAGTGCCAGCGAATGGCGTTTGCCTTGATTATCACACATATCCAAGTCTGGTGTTTGGTCAAGGAGTTGAAAAAATGTGATGATTTTGTAGTATTGCAACCACAAAAGTAGGGCGAACAACTACTTGCCCATTTTTATAAGAAAGCCTGGTATTTCCAAGGAGCTGCTTTTTGTACAGAAAGCTTTTTGTGTCGCGGAAGGCATTAAAAATTTCGTGATGCTTTCCGATTTCAGAATTGATTTTGGCCATTCTTACGGGGTGTAAATTGCTGTCGGACCGATGAAAGGTCTCTTAAGTCGTGCGGTTATCGTAGTGAATCCCGCAGGGAAAATCGTCTACTAACAGCAGGTACCGGAAATAGGGCAAGAATCCGATTACGCTGCTTCAATTGCTCTCATCAAGTAGGGTCAGGACTTGTTTCGTCCTGTTAAGAATCGGAGGTTTTTCTGGACGGTGGTAGGGTAAGAGGGAAGGGGCCGAAAACGGCCCTTTTTGCGTTCAATAAATCCGTTCAGATTAATAGTTCACCGTTTTTTGGTGAGTTTTGGCTTTATTGGACGTTTATTCTCTCATATTGAATATTTAAAGGTTGATGAGTGCTGCACTTATAAAGTATTATAAAGAGTTCGAGGTAAAAAAAGACATTGTTTCATTTATTAAATTCTTCTCTGTATCTACTTGGCAGAAAATAGGCTTTGTCCGTAGTAAGGATAGGTTAAAAATGCATGAGACTACCATCACGCAGAATTTACTTTTCTTATTTCAGTTGCTTTCGGATCAGTACCCTCAAGCCGTCCAGATGTTCGAATCGAAAGATGAAATGGCACGGGGGAATGATATTGAAATCTTTATAAAAATGAGTCGGGTTACGTAGCATTTCCTTGCCAAGCTAAAATTTCTTATAAACAAGCGAACAAAAGAGGCAAGCCATACAAACCAGAGACATATACTGCTATTAATCACCAAGTTGCAGGGTTGAGAGGTGTAAAACAACAACAAGTAAAAACCTTAATTAACTATGCCGATTTGATCGGGGGCATTCCTATTTACTTGTTCTACAACTATTGCTCAGATAAAGCTACTACAGATTTTATTAGAAGATTCACGGGAGTAGATGTTGAGCTTTATGGATGCTCTTATGTAAATGCGAATCAACTGAGCAACGCTTACTTGAAAGGTATGAAATGGAAGCCTATACCAAATTTCACCCTCATTCATCCAGCCATGGCCTTACCATTCTTCCGGCTGTTTGAACTAATAGGAGGAAGCAGGATTGTAGATCCTAGCCTAAGAAATTCTACAATAAATAAGGCAGGTGCAGACGAGGTACCTAGGCGATTAAAAGAGTATAGCCTCGACGAATTAGTAGCGGATGATACTTGGATAAAAACATCAACCACAGCAGATACTAATATTCTTCCATCGAAAGATCAGTTACTTAAAGATCAAGACAATGCTGAGGAATTCAATCCAAGTTTCAGAATTGTCTTTACAGATGAAGGCATTCAAGATTTCCCTAGCCAATTTCTCATGATACTATAGTGCTTCTATAGTTAAAGTAAGCAGGATTAGTTTGACATATTTCTAGTGGCTTTGCATTATGCCTTTTAATTTATTCTTAACAGCGTTCAAGATAGTGATTTGTTTTTAACCGCTTTAGCAACCGAGTTATTTCGAGTTGATAATAATCTTATAACTTTTTATGAAAACTTGAATAAAGTTTTAAACTGCGCAGATAGATTGCGTAGGACCGTATAATCTTTGTGCTGTTATTTACAGAGACCTCTTAAAATTCAGCATTTTTCGACTTTTAAACTATCTTAAAATCAAGCAGATAGGACTCATCAGTGTAAGAACAAATATTAATCCTAAGCAACAATGCGATATGATTTTCGACCCACAAATTTTCTACAAATCATTCCTGAAAAATTTCCATAGGCACAAGGTGATCTATTTGAAAGAACTGCTTGACAACTTAAGCAAGTACGAGGATAAGTTCCTAACTAATAAGCCATTACATGAAGATTCGAATGAACTGCAGCTTACCTTAAAAAGCGATTTACGCCAAACCTATTTTCATGCTATTGAAACTTTTTTCGAGTTATTTTTTGCCTTTAAACCTAAATGAGGTGGGTCGGTTTAGCCGGACACTTGTGATTGAGAGTTATGAGTGAAATTAGCTCGGTAATACTGTTTTTCAAAGTTGATCGGTGATAGGTACCCTAAAGAGGAGTGTATGCGCCGAATGTTGTAGTAGCCTTCGATGTAATTAAATAGCTCATCGTGAGCATCTTGTAGGTTTTCAAAGCACCCTTCTTCCAGAAGTTCTACCTTTAATCGGCTCCATAAAGACTCAGCGTGAGCGTTTTGGTACGGGTTTTCTTTCTCGGCCATACTTTGCCGACACTTCCATTTATCAAGTCGTGCCCGAAACGTTTTACCAAAATACTGACCGCCTTGATCTGAATGAGCAATCAAACCTGGCTGCGGTCGGCGCAACATTATTGCCTGATCAAAAGCTCTGATAATCAGACTCTCTTCCATGTTTAAGTCGACACACCAGCCGACGATCCGGCGCGAGAACAAGTCTAGCCAACTGGCTAAGTAAGCCCAACTACCTCCTACTAATGGCAAGTAGGTGATGTCGCTTACCCAAGCCTGATCGGGCCGGACTGGTTGGCCCATTTCGAGCAATAGATTAGGACAAGCCCGTAGTCCGTGGCTTGAGTCGGTGGTACGCGGCACAAAACTGCGGGGCTGAATAGCCCGCCAGTTTTGCATCTGCATGAGTCGTCTAACTTGGTGTCGACCCACTTCAATACCTTGCTCTTGGAGCGCCTTCTGAACTCGTCGACTACCATAGCGTCGGCGGTTTTCCCAGAAGACTTCTTGGACATTACTCGACATTTGCTGTTGGGCTATAGATGGTTGAAAGGTTATGCCTGCTCGATACTGGTAGTAGCTACTCTTGCTGACTTCCAGTGTATTACAAAGTAACCTGACTGCAAAGTGGGGCTCTTCCTGTTTGATAAACTGGTAAATTAATCTCAGGTCATGCGGCTGAAAATGGCGACAGCTTTTTTTAAAATATCGCGTTCTAGCTCCGTTTGGCGGAGTTGCCGACGGAGCGATTCAACCTCTTCTTCCAAAGTAGATGTTGATTTTTCTCCCCCTTTGTTCTTTTTTTCGGCCGCCCGCCAGGCATGGATGATGCTATCACTAATCCCCATTTTTTTGGCTACAGCGAGAATGGACTCCCCGTTGGCAACTAGGCGTAGCACGTCAGCTTTGAATTCGGGAGTGTACTTTCGGTTTGGAATTGATTTTTTGGCCATTTGACACGAAGTTAAAATAAGTTTCGTGTCCGGATTTATAGGACCACCTCAAAAGACGGAAAACTTCAGGACGATAGATCTGTCATGGTTAGGCTCACTAATGCTAAGTGGCAGGATAACTACAAAATGATTCGGGAAATAGCTGAGAATGAGACTGCTTTAGATTTTCTGAATGAAACGGTAACCTTTATGGGCTATCAGATAAGTATAGCTCATTATCTATTTTATCCTTGTCTTCTTCCAACGGGGAAGTTCCCAGATGAGGTTTTTGAGCACGTAAAGGAAAGCATAGATGCAGCAGCATATGGTATTCGAAGGATTGCAACCGACTTCATAGATAGAGAGGAATATAATGCTTATAAACATGGTCTGCGCTTGATTCCAGCCTCATCGAAACTGCAATTCGCTGATCCTGACACAATGAAAATCCAGCTTGAATGGGATATCAGTCAATCCATGTCGTACTATGTGAAAACTAAGAAACCTGGTGATATAAGGATCGAAACAAAACTTTTTGATTCTGAAAGGGATTACAGGATGACACTTTTCTGCTCTAATCTAATTTACAACTTAGTCTATTACCGTCAGGTAATGTTTTATAAACCAGATGACCCTAAAGCTCAGCTGGCCATTCATTTCTTTGAGAAAGAAGCAATTGATGAATGTAATAAAGTCAACGTGCCTATTCAAGATTTGGTGTTCTCTTATGAGCAAGGCTAAAGGTCGCCTTCAACTTATAAAACTTCTGTCCTATTCCTATGGTCATGAGCTACTCTATTTTCTAAAGTACGCAAACCGGTCAGCGGTCGCGACCCTGACCGCGGACTCCATATTGATAGAAACACTATATTTGAGTTTAACCTTCGCCTGGTTATCAGCAGGCAGGCGATAGCCATTTTTAAGTTTAGGATGAAATAATCATCCTAAACTTAAAAATGGGTTAATTCGTTACTTTTACAGAAATTAGCTAGTAATCAGTATGGCACATGTAACCAAATCTAATCCAGTGCAGTCGAAGGTAACCAGCAAGGAAGCTCAAGAGCCTAAATCGAATTTGGAGGTAGGTTTTGGCATTTTTAAAGATAAAATCATTAGCAAGCCATCATCCTGGAGTGCCGATCTTCGCCGAACCGTTAAATAATGAGGTACCTACTTGATACGCACGTTCTTATCTGGTACCTCATCCAAGATCCTCTATTAAAGTCTTCTATCAAAACTGTATTGTTTGATCAGTCCAACGAGTTTTACGTAAGTCACGAAAGCTTACGTGAAATCGTAATTAAAGCAAAGCTGAATAAGCCAGATTTCAGATTACTACAAGGCATTACCATAACTGAAATTGCTACAGTCCTTCGCGAAACCTTAGGCGTTAAGCTACTTGCCTCCAGCGTGAAGCACATTCAAATGCTGGAAAAATTAGCGCCAATCCATAATGATCCATTTGACCATATACTGATCTGCCAAGCGATAACGGAAAAACTAATAATGATTAGTCATGATGGGAATTTCCCCTATATCAGGATCAAGGCCTGCAACTACTTATAGCCTGATTTCAAGCCATCACGCATTGAAAACAAATGGAGCAAGATATAAATGAAGAAACCATTAGAAAGGAGTTAGCTCAAATCCTTAATGAAGATGCTAACAACTATAGTAGGATTCTACAGCTCTCAATGATGCTCTCTCGGTATGATTCAGACAATATCCGTTTTAGTGTTGATGCTGGGGTAGTTGATAGACTTGGTACAGAATTAGTTGCAAGGCAGGAAACAGCAGTTTCTGAATTAGTAAAGAATTCTTATGATGCAGATGCTAAAAAAGTAACATTAACATTTGAGGATTCTGATGCAATTGGTGGCACGCTGACTGTTATTGATGATGGCCTAGGAATGACTAGAGATCAATTAATAAATGGGTTTATGAGAATTTCCTCAACAGAAAAGCTCCATAATCCATTGTCAGAACGATATCAGCGGAATCGATCAGGACAAAAAGGTATTGGAAGATTTGCTGTTCAACGCTTAGGAGAAAGACTTACAATTGTTACACAGACACTTTCATCATCAAATGCTTTGCGCCTTACGATTGAATGGGATCAATATAAAGGCGATTTAGACCTTGCCGTAATAGGAAATAGGATAGAAACTATTAAAAAAAATCAAAAGGAAGGGACTATTCTAACTATTGAAAAGCTAAGGGATCGCTGGTCGCAGGCATCAATTAAACGAATTTATCGCTATGTAACGGCTATTATACAACCGTTTCCCCTATCAAAAGAGAGCAAAGAAGTTGTAGAAAATAACGTAACGCTTACAGACCCCGGATTTAAGACTTCTTTTATAAAAGTCGAAGACGCTCGAAGAATAGTTATTGCGGACGAAGCGAGTATGGTTTACGATCATGCTCTCACAATAATTGAAGGCTGGATTGATGATTCGGGAATTGGTGTTTACACTATAACAAGCAAAAAACTAGGTATTGACGAAATTGGACAAATTGGTAGTGATCCAGAAGATAATGCTCGCCCATTCAGCTTACTAAGACATGTTCGTTTTCGCGCATATTATTATGTCTATAACGCTGATCTAATTCCTAAAATGCAAGAATCTTCAATAAAGAACCTCTCGCGTAAACAAGGAGGTATAAGATTATATAGAAATGGATTCAGAGTATTACCGTACGGTGAAACAGGTAATGACTGGTTAAAACTAGATGCTTCTATTAGAAGGCGATCTATATTACCAGTCCACGGAAATACAAATTTTTTTGGTTTTGTCGAATTAACTGACAAGAACAAGATGTTTAATGAGACATCGAGCAGAGAGGGATTAATGGACAATGAGGCATTCGTGCAACTTCAAAACTTTGTCTATCGAACTCTTCTCACGGGGGTTATTCGTACGGCTGAGGCTCGCAATGTAAAAATAGCATCAGGGCAGCGTAAGGAAGGTAAACTTTATGAAAAGATAGAAATTAGTATTAAAAATATTGCTCATACTATTGAAGCATTAGATAAAGAATTAGAAGAAGAAGAAGGAAATATAGAAATTAAAAAAAAACGTAAAAGTAGGCTTAAAAAGTTAAAACAAGAAATTGAAAAAGTAGCCATTCTTCAAAAGGAAGAACAAAAGGCATATATAAAGGAACGGTCTATGCTTCGCGTTTTGAGTAGTGTTGGACTTACAATCGGCCAGTTCATACATGAAGTTAGAGATTACATCTATAATATGGAATCCGATATTAAATTTCTATTGGAAAAATTGCAGGCAGATCACGTTTCATTAGAAAGGTTACTGATATTAGATAAAAATGTAACTACCTTTCAGACTTACACATCCTATTTTGACGGTGTTGTATCTCAAAATGTTGTTAGAAATCTTGCCCCAATTGAGCTACAAAATACAGTTGAACGATTTTGGGATTCAATTGTTAATGACGCTCAAAAAAGTGGCATAAATTTTCAAAAACCCAAAGAACTGCCGTTTACTTGTTTACACTTCCTATGCATCCATCGGAGTGGTCTTCTATTCTGTTTAATTTTTATACAAATTCAAAGAAAGCCATCAAACGAACTAAAAAGCAAGGAGAAATTCGTATTGAGTGTGGTTTTTCTGGTAGTAATGTGTATCTTGAATTTTCAGATACTGGAGATGGAATCCCTGAAGAAAACGAAGAAAGTATTTTTGAAGAGTTTTTCACCACGACTTCGCCAGGCATTCTGGATGATATAAATTCTAGTAATGAAATTACAGGAACTGGATTGGGATTGAAAATAGTGAAAGATATCGTGATAAGCTATCGCGGTAAAATAGAGGTTGTTTCGCCAAAACTCGGGTATAATACCTGTTTAAGAGTAGAAGTACCTAAAGCTTCTGATAAGGAGTTAGACAAATATGGATTTTAAGATACTATATATTGAAGATCAAGCGGCTGAAAGTCGGGAGCAGGATCTAATTAATCTAGGATTTAATACACTAACTTATGATCCGTCATCAGACATTAGTGAGGTTTTACAGCAGGTAAAACAAGCAGATATTAATGCATTGATCTTGGATTATCGTTTAACCGCAGGACAAAAACAAGCATGCTTTGACGCTCCTACAATTGCACAAACCCTTAGGACAAAGTACTCTCATGATACCAATAATAAATATGAATTTCCGATAATATTAATGTCTAATGAGGGTATTATAACCGACTACTATAATGATTTTACTAGCCAAGATTTATTTGATTTTACATTAACAAAAAAAGAATTCCTTGACAAGCCAGAGCGATTCAAAAGTAAATTGATATCGTTTATAAATAGCTACGAGGTAATTAAAGATTCTAAATATGATATACTTAAAATCTTAGGTATAACTTCTAATGAAGAAAATTTAGTTCATACGGGCATAATAACAAAAACTAAACAATTTGATCAACATACCTTTGAGTTTAGCCGACTTATCTTCGAGCAAATTATCCGCGCTATTGGTCCCTTAATTGGGAAAGATGTTTTAGCTGCACGCTTAGGCGTCAGTCAAAGTTCTCCCGATTGGGATAAGCTACTCTTAAGTTTAACAAATACTCGTTATGTTGGCATTCTTTCAGATGTTTACCCTCGTTGGTGGATGGCAAAAATTAATGAGTGGTGGTATGGAATTACGGAAGCAACAATACCTCTAAGACGTTTAGATGCAGAAGAAAGAGTAGAAACTATTAAATCTAAACTTAATTTGGACCTAGTGCCAATTATTAAAACGGAGTATTCTAACAGTTCAAATTTTTGGACGATTTGTAAATATTCAAATGTTGCTATTGACCCATTTGATGGGATTGAACTGTACAAAAGAGATTTACTCCCTTGGCAAGAAAAGGAATATATATCAATCGAAACTGGGTTAACTAGTATGGATAAATTAAAAGACTATATTAGTGTAATTGACAAAAAAGCTATTCGTGAACTTGTAAAAAAAATTAATGCAAATGGGTAGTTGGGATCTTAGAAATTTTTGCAATGATTTATCAATTTTTACAAATTTGCTTACTAGTAAAGCCGTAACGGGTGATTTTTCTCAGTTATCTGATCTACTAATTGCTTTAAACACTAAATCAATAGTCGAATATAAAATTGAGAATGTTGCATTTTATATAAACACTAGAATTGCTGGAACTATACCTGATGATCTCAATTACTGTCAGGTTTTTCTAGACAATATGTTGATGGTAAGAGATCCATTAGATACAAATTTTGATCCTCTGCATGCCTATACTTTAGATCTTACAATTAATGTATATAAAAGCAAAACTTCTACAAAAAAAGCATATTGCAGCAGTTGGCATCTTGATAGGCATTTAAAGCCAGGTATTCCTAGGTATACACACCCCATGTATCATTTTCAATTTGGTGGTAAAAAACTTGAATTAATTGATCCAGCTATGGCAGTTCTGCCTAGCCTCGGATTCCACATCCGCCAATGGATATATTTCTGGCTGTTCACTTTATATTATCCAATTTTTTCAACAATCAGCAATTCCCTTTTGTCAATGAACTTTTAAATGATTATGATTATCAACAAATAATTAAGCGTGCTCAGGAACGTTTATGGCTACCCTATTTCAAATCATTTGATTTAAGTAATGCACATTCTGATTTTATTATTAAGAATACATTTCCTTTATACTTGATTTAGAAGTAAAATTAATAAGCTTCCAGCAAAGGCCGCCGTACAGATCTACTCAGTAACAACTGCAAGTTGATTCACAATGATGGGGAGAAAAACATTGTATTTAGTTGCTAAAAAAGCGTTTATTTCATCAGGGTCAGTACACATTAATAAGTAGTCTTCTTCTTTTTTGTTGAAGACAGGAATACTAAAATCTTTGATATAGTTTTTCCCAAGACCAAAGTAGTCACCTGAATAAGGTTTGCTTGAGTGTCTAACAAAAAACCAAAAGAGATCACTAGACAACACCTTTTGGAGAATTTTTAATGTTCGTACGTTCCAAGAAACTATAGAAAATCCTGTATAAAAAAGTAGTTCTGTATCTGGAGTATACACAAAATATGGCCGATCCGAAATATGAGGAAACAAGAGTTTGTGACCCTGAACATTCAATCCTTGGGATCGCCCATAAGCATACCATGCAGGATAGTTCCGAGTTTCTCCTTTATCACGTAAGGCTAATTCTTCTCGATGATCGCAGAGATAGTGGTATGCATCTGGATAACGGGTAGCCAGCTCAGTCTCTTCTAAAGGAACCACTCGGCGATTAATAGTTGGCTCATTAACAAAAAGCGGAGTTTCATTCAACCGGTATTGATAGGGAAAAATTATTTTTTCGAGATAGGTATCGAAATCAGCATCGGTTTTCAGACTATTAGCTTTGATTGCGTTTCTACAAATGCCTCGCTCGATCCAATAGGTGGCTTTTGTCTTAGTCTCTAATAAAAAGTGAGTCGGCGTTTCGGCGCGAGGTGTGAATACGAAAATTTGATTTTTCAATGTAGCGAATCCCCCTCGAATCTCTGCTACTTGTTCTAAGGTGGATCCACTGCTACGAAGGCGGTGTAAAACCGTTTTGATATTAGCTTGGCTTAAAATCCATCCTGAGTGATCGGTGAGCGTATCGTAAGGAATGTGTACAAAATCATTGGCTGTCAACATTGACAAACGGGTACTGCTATTCAAGCAATACTGTACAAATGGCCGGGGTTGCTTGCCAATGATACAGATACAGGTATAAGTAGTGCGGCCTTTGAATACTTGCTCTCCACCAAAATCAACGATCGTTAAGGCAAATGATGCTTTATGAAAATACTCCCTTAGCTTTCGGCCATTTACGCTTCTTGTAAAGCTGTTTACCGTAATGTAGCCTAAAATCCCATTCTCATTAAGAGCTTCTAATCCAATCTGAAAGAAAGGAATATATAGATCTGGATTGCCAGATGAGCTGACTGGCCATCGTTCTAACAATGCTCGCGTTTCTGCTAGAATATTTTTAGCACAAACATATGGTGGATTTCCAATAACGAGATCAAAGCCATCCTGCTGGCCAACCCGCTCGAATTCAGCTCTCCAATCAAAATTCAAGGAATTACCTTCTTTCAAGTTAAATTGAAAATCACTATCTTCTCCTTCACCAATAGCCAGAAGTGACAGTGTGATAGCGCTTCGTTCAATGCTGTAGGACGCTATATCCACTCCATAAATGAGCTCTCGATAAATATATTCGTAAGATAAAGCATAAGACTCTCGAAGAAAACGAGCGTAACTATAAAGAAATCCCCCACAGCCACAAGCCACATCACAAACTAAAGCTTGAGCTAAATCAATGGTTGAATTTGTAGTTACTTGTTCAATAATATATGACTTTATAAGGTCAGGCGTATAGATTGCCCCATTTACTTTTTTGTCGGCTGGAGAGACAATTCGTTCAAATATTTCGATCAGGTCTTCGAATGAAAACTCTTGTTGATAGGAATGAAAATACTTTTTAAAGCGACAGTACTCTTCCCAGTCTTCCTCCCCCTCTCGAATAATCAGCTTATTGATTAGTGAACTATTTTTTGGATTTAGCTTATTTAAACTCAAAAAGGTAGAGACGATTATGCGATTCACCTTGTTGGGATCAGAGGAAAGCGTATTATTAAGTGTTTTAAAGAACTCTTTAGTCATTAATTGCAGATTTATCCCGATTCTCTATAAAGTTCATTGTAATCATTTTTCACATTTTAGATACACATATAATTGACATGTATTGACTTGATAATTCTTAATAAGTGTAAAGATGTTTTTGAGACAGGCTGGGGTATGAGCCATACAGCGGCCAAAAGAAACTAAAATATAAAAATGGATACATATTGAAAGGTTTTATACTAAAGAGTAAATGCCCCTAATTTCCCTGTTTTCAAATTTACTCTTAAATCCGTTATATGTAGAAAGTAATTCGAAATGGCCTTTTTGTTGCCATAATACCGCAATACCCTAGGCTTGCGTACTAAAACTATCTCTTTAGCCTATAATAGTCTGAATGTTAGGAAGGAATAAAAAAGTTAATAGTTAAAATGACAGATCTATCTTTAACTGCTTTGCCCGTACTCTGTGGTGATTCATTAATTCTAGAATATGGAGTAAATAATTCATTGGAAAAAAGGCGAATTGTTGTAGATACAGGTTACGCCAAAACCTATCATAGTACACTAAAGCCTTATCTTACTTCGGTTGTGGAGCAGGGTGCGTCACTCGATTTACTTGTGCTGACCCATGTTGATGATGATCACATACGAGGAGTTTTCCCCTTACTTAAAGACTTTACCCATACAATTGCTCACCAGTACTGGCTGAATTATTCACCCAATCCGTTGATAGATGCGGATGAAAGTGGTAAAATTGGAATGAGGCAGGGTATTGATGCCCGCGATCTGTTAATGCCAACAGGAAAACTAAACCGTGAACCAGTGATGGCCTCACAAGAGTATATGATAGGGAATGGCAAACTCACAATACTTTCCCCTGATAAAGCTCAGTTCGATACATTTATCGATGAATGGAAAGAGTACGAAAGGAATTTACCTCCTAAAGATACAAGTAGTTCTCGAAAGCGTTCAGATCATAAAAAAACACTCGAAGAACTATGCACATTCGGTTTCCACCCTGATAAATCACCGACGAATAGAAGTAGTATTGCCTTTCTGCTTGAAGTTGACACCTATAAAATACTGCTACTGAGCGATTCATTTCCCGATGTTGTTGCTGACACTCTAGAGAAAAAAGGATTTTCTGAAGCTAATCTGCTGAAAGCAGACTTAGTAAAAGTATCGCATCATGGTTCGAGAAAAAACACAAATAATCGACTATTGGATCTAATTGATTGCCATAAATATCTCATAAGTACTCATTATGAGAACACTGATCATTTCCCTCATAAAGAGACTTTGGCACGTATCATCTATACGGTACGAAAAAGAGATGTGGTAAATCCTATTCATTTCTATTTCACGTACGATGATCCGGGGTTTCGGACTCTTTTCTCGGATGATGAATTGAAGAAGTACTTAATAAAATGTCATTTCCCCTGCAACCCTTCCCAAGGTATTAAAGTAACCTTTCCTGAAAATGATTCTTTCTGATAAGCTGCATGAATTAAGTGTTCGGCTGTCCATTGATGGCGAACTGATAGGGAGTGGGTTTTTACTCAATATCAAAGAGCAGGGAATAGTTTACCTCCTGACAGCTAGGCATGTTCTAGATGAGGTTTCTGAAGATGAGATAATTGATGTTGCATCATTTAATTACCATGATCAAAAGTTTATTGATAAGATTCAGGTTAATATCTCCAATGTTATAAAGTTCCCAGAGACCGATGAAACAGATATTGCTTTATGGATTCTGTCTAATCAGGTCTTACCTGATTTAGCTACAGTTAGTGTCAATGAAACAGTACCCGGCAAAATAGACATTCATTTTGATGGGTTTCCAGCCGCTTATAAAGGAGAAGAACCACTGCCTGTCATGGCTAAACTTTCCCGTTCCTTTAATAACAAATCAAAAATCAGAACAGATCAGTCCTTTGAGGACAATTCGTCAACGGCTCTTGCCAATGTTAAAGGGACTTCAGGGAGTGGCTTATATTGGGAAAGGGAAGGTGAAATGATTTTGGTGGGTATTATCACCAATTATGAAGCAAGATTTAAACTATTTACAGCTTATCACCTGTCAGAAGTTTGAGGTGGTCCTATAAATCCGGACACGAAACTTATTTTAACTTCGTGTCAAATGGCCAAAAAATCAATTCCAAACCGAAAGTACACTCCCGAATTCAAAGCTGACGTGCTACGCCTAGTTGCCAACGGGGAGTCCATTCTCGCTGTAGCCAAAAAAATGGGGATTAGTGATAGCATCATCCATGCCTGGCGGGCGGCCGAAAAAAAGAACAAAGGGGGAGAAAAATCAACATCTACTTTGGAAGAAGAGGTTGAATCGCTCCGTCGGCAACTCCGCCAAACGGAGCTAGAACGCGATATTTTAAAAAAAGCTGTCGCCATTTTCAGCCGCATGACCTGAGATTAATTTACCAGTTTATCAAACAGGAAGAGCCCCACTTTGCAGTCAGGTTACTTTGTAATACACTGGAAGTCAGCAAGAGTAGCTACTACCAGTATCGAGCAGGCATAACCTTTCAACCATCTATAGCCCAACAGCAAATGTCGAGTAATGTCCAAGAAGTCTTCTGGGAAAACCGCCGACGCTATGGTAGTCGACGAGTTCAGAAGGCGCTCCAAGAGCAAGGTATTGAAGTGGGTCGACACCAAGTTAGACGACTCATGCAGATGCAAAACTGGCGGGCTATTCAGCCCCGCAGTTTTGTGCCGCGTACCACCGACTCAAGCCACGGACTACGGGCTTGTCCTAATCTATTGCTCGAAATGGGCCAACCAGTCCGGCCCGATCAGGCTTGGGTAAGCGACATCACCTACTTGCCATTAGTAGGAGGTAGTTGGGCTTACTTAGCCAGTTGGCTAGACTTGTTCTCGCGCCGGATCGTCGGCTGGTGTGTCGACTTAAACATGGAAGAGAGTCTGATTATCAGAGCTTTTGATCAGGCAATAATGTTGCGCCGACCGCAGCCAGGTTTGATTGCTCATTCAGAT
Source organism: Spirosoma telluris (assembly GCA_003259005.1). Classification (GTDB taxonomy): domain Bacteria; phylum Bacteroidota; class Bacteroidia; order Cytophagales; family Spirosomataceae; genus Spirosoma; species Spirosoma telluris. The sequence continues at coordinate 50,098 of QLII01000004.1, read as the reverse complement.
CAAGGCGGTCAGTATTTTGGTAAAACGTTTCGGGCACGACTTGATAAATGGAAGTGTCGGCAAAGTATGGCCGAGAAAGAAAACCCGTACCAAAACGCTCACGCTGAGTCTTTATGGAGCCGATTAAAGGTAGAACTTCTGGAAGAAGGGTGCTTTGAAAACCTACAAGATGCTCACGATGAGCTATTTAATTACATCGAAGGCTACTACAACATTCGGCGCATACACTCCTCTTTAGGGTACCTATCACCGATCAACTTTGAAAAACAGTATTACCGAGCTAATTTCACTCATAACTCTCAATCACAAGTGTCCGGCTAAACCGACCCACCTCAGTTAACCGCTTGCTAGAGCTGAAAGGGTACCAAACAATTGAGCTTGCTAATATTCAACCCAAAATGATCCAGTCGCGATAGTTGATAGTCAAACGTCATTTATTAACCAAAGCCGGATACTCCTGGAGCAAGCTGAAAATCAGTGGTTAACCCTCCACCCTCGAAACTGCTTGCAGGAAGCCATCATGGTTAGGTCAAACGCAGAAAAAGAAAGCATTCCCCAGCCTCACCTAAATGTATTACTGGCTCAATCGTATTACCTTGAGGCTTTGGCTAAGGGGGATTTTAGACCAGTTGAAGAGGCTGGTGAACTATTCATTAAAGCATATAAGCTAAAATCTGATACAATTCGGTATAAAGAAAGAGCAGCCATGGCGTATCACCAGAAAAAAGATGATGCGGAAGCTTCCCGACTAGTTGATGAAATTCTTGAACAGGACGAATTCAATCCAAAAGCATGGAATATTCTGCTCTTGCTTGAGCCTGGTGTAGCCGTACCAACAGAAGTGCAAAAGAATCCGATGTTTAAGGTGGGAGAACTTCATAGAATTGCCCAAGCAAACTCCCGACTTAAGTTAAGTGATTTTGAGACATTGTTTGTCTATGAACTTGAGACTAGGCCTCCAGTAACAAAACTGGATCGCACAGTACTCTTCTATTGGACATATGTTGCCCAATATGTAATGCATTACTTTTTTGAACGGTCAGGCAGAAGGTTGGATTTACAAAAACCACATGAACTAATTGGCGATCCAGATTTGACATATGCCCGCGATATCTTTTTACAAATTGACAAATTTGTTAAGGGGACAGAGTTCGCAGATCATGCAATGTTTCAAGTAGCAAGATTTGATCTCCTTTACTGCCAATATTTTCTAACTGATGACGCGGAGGTTGACCAACGATTGACAGGTGAACTTTTTCAATTATTTGTTGGAAGCCCCCAAAATTCAGTCTCAAAATTGCTCTGGGGAGACCTAGATCCGATCTCGAAAGTAATTCCACAACGAATACTAGACTTGCTTTCGATCCTTTATAGCCAAGGTCAAGGAGAGCGAATGCTTGAGGCAATCGATGCTCTGCCCGAAGCACTTACACCAATGGTGTTCTTATTTCGAGGTCTCGCTTTTTCAATATTGAAAAGAAAGCCAGATGCAATTGAAGCTTATCGTCAATTTCTGCTCCAAACAATAGAAATTGACGATTTTGATGCCTGTAATATTCTTACTGTTATTCAAACATTAATCAGAGAAGGTCAAAAAACTGAGGATATTGAGAAATGGCGCTGGAGGCAAAACATTTTGAAGCTGCATACCTTGAGCCTTTGCTAAAGGCTTTTATAGAAAGTGCTAACCCGGAAAAACGGGCTAATGTAAAAACGAATGCGGATCAAGTACTACCACACTGGTCTGCATTACCCTTACAGTTACAGCAGGCCTTGGCGGTTATATATCTTGATAATCAGGAATACCAACAAGCAAAAGAGCTTTTTAAAAAGCTAGTGAAGCCTGGTGAAGAGTCCGACGCTTTACGTTTCTACCTTTTTACCCTATTTGAAGAACGAAAAGAGATAGATGAGTTTTTGACGCAGATGGCCTACTGGCGGACACATTTTACGCCAGACCTTGATTTATTACTACGCGAAGCGGCATTATTCCGAAGTATGAATCGATATGAAGGTTTGCTAGAGGTATCCGTTTTCGGCATGCACCATTTTTCGGATCGACCTCTTTTCTGGATCGATAGGATAAATGCACTTCATCAACTCGGTCGACACGACGAATTGCTTCCTCTCCTAGATGATAGGTTATTATCATTAAGGTTGCCCACCGAAATAAGGTTTAACCTGGCTCATATCTACCTATTACATGGTCAACATGAACTAGGATTAGAAGCCAGTTATCGGGAGTTAAAAGCGAATTGGAATAATGTGCAACTAAAAAATATTTATTTTTCTAGAATTGCACTAGCTGATAATTTACAAAGTATACCTACTCCAGATATCGCAGAGCCAAATATGGTGGTTCGTTTGGCCAGCCAAGACAAACGTCCACTTATTGAGCTGACTCCAGATCGAATTTCCAGTGATTTAGTCGCTAAAAATATTCTAGGAAAAGGAGTTGGGGATACGTTTACCTATAAACGGGGTGACCTTGAAGAAACCTATAAAGTTGATCAACTCTTCAATAAATATTCTGGCCAAGCAATGTTAATTGCTGAGGAAGCTAAACACAATCCGATGAATGGGACTGGTATTGAGTCTTTCGAAATAGACTTTTCAGCCCCAGAGAAATTTTTTGAATTTTTACAGGAGAGATATGGTACCTCGGGAACAGAATTAAAACTACTTTCTAATGATGCTCGCCATAAATTTTCAAAAGGTGAAATTGGTTTCTTAGAGGTTACACTTCGGGCGTTTGGGGAAACCCGATTTCGGCTTGGTCATTTATCACCTCAGACCATGGAGATGGTTTTCCCATAGCTCCAATTGTATCACTCCCTAAGTTTGAACAGTCGGAGGAACTTGAATTTATTCTTGATTTCTCGTCCTTACTGATTATGTTTCAATTAGGAAAAGGTCAAACGCTGACATATTTGAATAAACCATTTATAGTTTCCCAGTACATTATAGACTATTTACGGTCAGAATTAGAAAAAGCTCAATTTGAAAAGGCAAGCCAATTAGCTTTCCTGCCTCAGGTAGATCATGTTATTCCGATTTACCATGCAGAGGGTTGGCAGAACCGTCGAGCGGAGGAGGTACAGCAATTATTAGATTGGATTAAAACGAACTGTCGTCCAGATTATGCTCCAGAACGATTAGAGTGGGAACGTAACCAGAAAGCAGAGGAGCAGCCCCTATTCTCGGATAAAGAAAAGTTAAAATCTAGCTTTTTAGATACTATGCTATTAGCAAACCGCCCAAACCGTGTACTCATTTCAGATGATATGATATGGTATAAATCAAGTTTTGATCAGCATATAGTATCGATTACTTCAGAATATTTTCTGCGCACGACAAAAAATGAAATATTCCAATCTAGCTTATGGCTTAAATTAGTACGATTAAATTTTAGGGGATTAACTTTAACCGGCGATCAGGTCTATCAATGTTTTTCTAATAATAAGTTATTGATTAGCAACACTAATGATTTTAGAAAAAGCCAATTTAGTGTCGAAGCTAGATACAATCCAAATACTAGAAATATTATTACAATTAGCATTTTCTTAAAAAATCTTTATGCTGATAATTTAAAGTTCGACTATAAGCGTCAAATTTCAAGAGATTTTCTCCTTGGAACTTTAAAAGGAGTTCCATTAAACTACATTGAGCAGCTAAAAAGTTTAATAAAAACTGGGTTTAAGTTTTTGCCTCTAGAGAAAGAGGCAGTATGTGAGGACATTGAACTTGTATTAAGTATAATTCACAATTCCAATAAATAAACTTGTTATATTATTAATGGAAGTAATTCAAGAAAAGGTTTTATTACAGTTGCTAGAAATAATATATCACACTGTAGGTTCTATTTTTAAGAACTATGAAAGTTGGAAAACAGTTTGAGCTGCCTAAAAATCGGAAACAATCATTTATCGAAAGGATTGATGCTTTATCAGTTTGGAATCTTATTGGATTAATGTTAATCCTGTATGCCGCTCCAGTATTTTTTTTCGGCACAATAGAGTTCATTTTCAATATGCCGATAAGCATTAGCTGTTTATCCTGTTCAAAAATTGGCTATTGGGATTTAATTTATTTTAATTTTGTGTCCATACTTACAATAGGATATGGAGATATGTCACCTCTTGGCATTTCAAGAGTAATTACTATCGTTGAAGCCGTACTAGGTTTAGCTATATATAGCCTAAGCATTTCTCTAATTACTATAAAGCTATTATTACCACGAAAGGATATTATCACATTTTCTAGATATGCTTATTATTGCCTAGACGATAATTCCTTTATGATCATTTACTTAAATACAGCAAGCACATATATCACTAACCTTGAGACATCATGGTATTTTAAACTTAATGAAAATTGGCACGCGAAAACTCCATTCCGAGTGCCTTTTATCACGAAGTCTGTTCAAACGTTTTATTTGAAATACGAGAAATCATTCGAGACTATAATATCGACATTACATCCTTACGATTGTTTGCGAGTAGGTTTATCGGGAAATATTGGCATGGCCAATTATTCGACTTATGTTGAATATGGCATCGAAGATATCCTGATTATAAATAACCGTTTGGCGCTAACACAGTATGAAGGATTTTATAAAGTTGATGAGAACCTAAGAACAGAGGAATTTGCAGAGTTCTTTCACTATTATCCATCGAACGCGAGAAAACTTAGCAATTTCCTGAACAAGCCAGATGAATAAATATAGAGAGACGGATTGAGAATTCTTAAAATCGAATACTAGAGAACTATTGATGCTCCTCAAGAATTAGAGAAGTAATCGACCAAAATATTTATTCACCCACATCCTTCGGCCCCTAGGAAAAAATGACATATCTGAGCCACTGCTTAATCGGTACATCTAGTAGTGATGCTTGTACTTTTATAGGAAAGGATAAGATTAGGTTGAATAGGGATTAATACCATGGACGTTCGTAAATATCCCAATAGTCATTAGCCTCGATAATTTCTAGACCAACTCCTTGAAGAAACTTTAATTTACCAGCTAATCGTACGTCAGGTGATGTATTACTTTTGTAACATACCAACCAGCTTTGCGTCGCTCTGGAAATTTTTTAAAATATTTGGCTCTTTCAATTAATAACCAACGGATAAATACTTCATTTTCTGCCAAATTTAGGCCAATAATACAAAGGGGCTTGTTGAAAATTATATGTAACCAGCTTTTTGCCCCTCTCCATCTTTCCTGATTTTTTCCACTAAATAATTTATTTTCGTCACCTTTGTGAAGTAGCGTTCGGGCTTTTTCGACTGACCCCATATAATGTGTAAGGCCTAATCGAATACTTCTATGGTAATTTACAAATCCATTTATGTACCAAATGCCGAAACCATCTGTTGGGTATTCCAACTGTCTGTCACCATAATAAGTGGTCCAGGGATAAAAATCAGTAAACCTTTTTGTGTCAGTATAATATTGCCTTAATGAACAACAATTAGGCAAGATAAGGTCAAAATTTGTTGTCAATATGGGGGCGTTGATTTGATAAGCTTTTGCGACAAGAGCCGTATGGTGTTGTTGAAAGGTCCACCCAGAAAGCAGTTCACTAGCTTTCTTCTGAATTTGGAAATTAGCAGTGCGACTTTCTCCTGCAGAAATTTCTAGTAAATCGTAAAACTCTGTTAATGTAATTCCCTCCGGAACTTGATTATATGAATCTGGAGAAAATTCATTCCAAAGTCTTATAAGTAACTCGTCCCAAGAAATAGCTTGTGGATTATTCAAATATCGATTTATTCCATTACCAATGATAAAAGCGATATCACCCTGATTCTGCTCAACAATTGACCTCAAATCCATATCCTATAGTAGCTTATATTTTCTTGAATTTTGTAATAAATGACAAATTATAGAGTAGCTTAGACAAATCCATCTTTTGCATTATTAAATTGTAACTGTTTAGGTACGCAATTTGCTGATACTTACTTATGGTAGAGATAATGGATCTGGGAGAACTAAAGGCGTTGATCAACAGCTTGCTGGCTGAAGTTCAGCGCCTGAAAGCCCGTGTCCATGAACTAGAAACGGAAAATGCCGAGTTGAAGACGCGCTTAGCCCAAAATTCGGCTAATTCCAGCAAGCCTCCCTCCTCGGACGGCCTCACTAAAAAGCCCCTTATAAAACCTGCTTTGCCTAAAGAAGCGGGTAAAAAACCAGGCGGACAACCCGGACATCCTGGTAAAACGCTCCACTTTGTCGAGCAACCCGATGCCGTCCATATTCATCAGGCGACCCAATGCCAGTACTGTGGGGCGCTCCTCCAGGCAGAAGGCCAACCGGTAGCCCGACGACAGGTATTTGATTTACCCCAGCCCGGCTGTGGATTGAAGAACACCGGTTGATGGCCGCCAATGCACCTGCGGCTGTATGTCGACCGGCCAGTTCCCCCTGAAGTAACGGCCCCTGTGCAGTATGGCCCCGCATCCAGGCTCAGAGTGTACTGCTCAACATCGACTACCGCATTCCTTTTGCCAAAGTGACCCAGTTCTGGGCCGACCTGACGGGCTATGCCTACAACCCGGCCACGCTGGTCAGCGTCCAAACCACGCTCGATGAGCAGTTAAGGCCAATCGAAGCGCAGATTAAAGAGCAACTTAAGGCGGCTGCGGTTTGTCATTTTGACGAAACGGGTGTGCGGGTGGGTGGTAAGTTGCACTGGCTGCATGTAGCCAGCAACTCGACCTATACCTACCTGTTTGTCCATCCCAAACGGGGGCAGGATGCCCTTTTGTCCCCACAAAGTATCTTCGGGAATTGTCTCAGTTGGACCGTACATGATTGTTGGGCCTCGTACTTCACCGTAGGCAAGGGTCGCCATGCGCTGTGCGGGGCGCATCTGCTACGGGAACTGGCCGCTCTCATGGAGCAGGGTTCTCATTGGGCCAAATCCATGCACACCTATCTGCTGGAGGCCTATAAAGCCAGTCGGTACGCCCCCTTTTAGTGCCGGAGCCGGCACACTGGCGGCATTGCTATGAGCAACTTTGCTGGCAGGCCGACGAAGAGGAACTGCCGCCCCTGGTATTTTTCAAGGCGGACGGTCGGACTGGCCGGGCCAAACGTAGCAAAGGCCGTAACTTGCTAGATCGGCTGATTTTGCATCAGGATGCGGTGTTAGCTTTTGCTTTTGAGCCTGGCGTTCCCTTCACCAATAACCAGGCCGAACGAGACCTGCGGCCCGTGAAGGTGAAACAGCGGGTAAGCGGCTGCTTTCGGACTGAAAGCGGAGCGGGTATGTATGCCCGTATTTCAGGCTTTATCTCCACCATGAGAAAGAACAGTCAGAACGTAGTCGATGAACTAGCCAGCGTTCTGAGCGGCAGCTTCCAATGGGCTACCTAAACAGTTACATTAAATTAATCTAAGTCATTTATACCTCAACCTGAAAATTCCCCTCTTGATTACCAGCTTTTAGCGAGAAGGTTACTACACAAACCAATAGATAAAAAGAAAAATGTAGTAATAAACTATTGGTGGAATCGATGGATTTGCTGAAATTAGAAATGGACGGTCAATTTATCCAACTTATCTTGATATTCATTACTGTCATATGAAAATCTAAGTAATCAACAAACGGTCAACATGTTTTAGGACGAATCATAGGACGGGTCAATTAAATTTTCGTTCAGTTAATTGGCCAATTGTATAAGTTTATTGAACGCATAATCGATTGTAACATAGTTAGTTACCTCCTTTTTATACACCCCCAAAAAATCGTTCACGAAAACGCTTCTTTAATGGATAGCATTTTATAGCCTGGGATTGATAGTTAGACTATCAGTCCCAGGCGCAACTAGTCCTTTATTTAGGCTATCACCTGAAGATAAATCATCACAGAGCTGACGCACGGTTCAGTAGAGAATAGCTAGTCCCGTTCGGAGTTAATACGTCCTCCTTCTTCTCTTGACTAGCCTGCTCCACGGTTTCGACGAACTCCTCCGTTGAAACCGTGTGTACATAGGGATCGTCCAGTTCTTCATCAGCATCTGGAGGGATAGGTTGTTTATCTCTATTCATACCGGCAAGCTAGTCTTTTTGGTTTGGCTGAAGTAGCCACTACCTAAAGTTTTACAATTTGTAATTCGTTTGGCGTAAACTGTGACAAAACGGTCTTCACTGCCAAGCTGTCAGTCAGATAATATATGAACGATTTAACGTAACAAAGCCATGACGCACGTTATGGCTTTGTTATTTTTACTAAATTGGCTATATTTAAGGAGATAAAATCAATGTTGCCCGAGCCTACCTCATCTATGCCAGCAGATCCAACCTCGTCAACCCATCCGGTCGACCTACACTTGCTCACGATTCTCAAACAAATGGTCGCCGACATGGCCGAGCCTGATGCCCATTATATGGTATCCGCCAGCTACATTGATTTTGTCGACAGTACCCGGCTACACTCGCGCCGGTATATGTGCCCGATTTACATTCATCCCGATTCGGCGGACAATTTCGATTTTGATGAGCAGGGTATCTTGCTCGATACGTTCTTTAGTCCCAGAAGGGAACGCTCCCCGAACGGATTCGGATTCCGTATGACCAGATATATCGGATCGCCAAGAGTCCAACCGGTGGGGTATTTGTGGACGAGGATTCGGTCTATCAGAATTCCTCAAAGTTTAAAATGCCACCCATCAAGTAGCCATGCGCCACCCCATCGAAAAATATAATGAGGAGCAATCCAGGACGCTGGCCAGCCTGCCTGAAGAGGAGCGCGAGTTCTGGGCCCGTATGTTCCGGCTAGGCAATGCCACCTATTGCTACCAGGCCCAATTCAAACAGTTTTCAGGAGAGACCCAAGAAACGGCGCTGGAATGGCTTGAACACTTACTGACGGATACCCCTGACCAGAAAATCGAACGGCCGCCGAATTATTGAAAGTCTACTTTGAGGAGTGGCTTGAGGATTACCAGATACGATTAGGCCATTGATGCAAAAGCAGGGTATCGACGAGGCCAAGCGAGGCTATCCGTTTCGGCGCTATGTGCTGGAGCGTAACGACTTAGGCATGGATGAGTTTTTAAAAAAGAACCTTAGCCCTGAGGACTATGCGTATAACCAAGAGCTAGGCAGACAAACCAATGGTTAAAAAATCTATCTCCGTAGCTACCTCCAGCGAAGCACCTACCAAAAACAGTACGTATTATACTTTCGGGTATCAACCAAGAAACAGGGCGAATCGGGTCTGGGTCTGGAGGCCCAACGGGCTTACATCGACTACTTTTATAGAGACAAACCCATTCTCGCCGAATTCACCGACATCCGCAGCGGGAAGACCATTGCCAAGCGGCCAGAACTCCAAAAGGCAATGGCCCTTTGCAAGAAAGAACAGGCTACCTTAGTAGTGGCCAAAATTGACCGGCTGAGTCGCAACACCGAAAACGCGCTTTTCATTTACCAGGAATTAGGTGAACGCCTGGAGAGTTGCGACATTCCAATCTGGATAAATTTACCTTAACGCTGTTCATGGCCATCGCCGACCGGGAACGGGTATTGATCAGCATTCGGACTCAGCAAGCCGTTGAGGCCCGTCGCGTTCGGGTTGGGGAGTGGCGAGTGGGTGGACCCAATGCGAAAAAAGCGGCTGCCGGCTTGAGGGGCGCACAGCTGTCTAAAGAGATGGCCGAGGATAATGAGAATAGTCGACGAGCCTCTGCACTGATCCGTATGCTGCGATCAAACGGAAATACATTAAACCAAATCGCCGAACAACTTAATCTGGCGGGTTTCAAAACCCCCAGAGGCTTCGATTTTAGTGGGATGCAGGTGCAGCGACTGATCAAGCGGATTGAATCGAATAAGTTGGTCTAGTCGCCACAGTTAATGAATAGTTTACTATGGCGTACTGATCCAGCTGTGTCGACTACAGCTAGTCTAGCTACAGGCAGCAAAGTCAATTAGTTTACTTGTCAATTGATAAGTAAACTATTGAAAATCATGAATTAATCGCTTCAAACAGCCAAAATATACTGTCCTTTTTCACCGATGCGTTGCCGCGTCTCTTCGGTGATGTAGTGGCTTTGGTCGATTTGCTGGGGTTGGTCTCGGGTGCAGAAATAGCTGTGAATACTGCGCCGGTCTTGATCCGTCAGGTTGGTGGTACCCCGTGCCAAACGTGCGAGTTAAAGATAAAGACCGAACCTGCTGGCCCAATGATCCGAATTTCGTCGGGGTGTTTAGCATTCGGATCGGCCATAGCTTGGTCGGGTAACCGGTTCAGTTTATGGGTTTTCGGCACGATGCGCGTAGATCCGTTGGATTGGGTAAAATCGTCTAACAGCCAGATGCTGTTGCAGACTTGGTAGGCCCCGTCGACCACTGTATTTTTCCAATCAACATGGAGTTTTTGGTGCCCTTTGCCCGGTTTGGCAGCCCGATAGTTCAGGGACGACAGCTTGTAGTGCTGCCCCAGCACGGCTTCAATGCCTGCCAGCACTCGGGGATGGGTGTAAAATATATCGAAAATGGGCCCTTTATTGACCAAATCGGCCAACCGATCAGCCCCTTCTTCCTTCGGGTGACGGATGTATTTGGATTGAGCTAGTTCATGGCCCGCATTTTCACCTTCCGACTCCAATAATTGGGCTAAGCGGTTATTAATTTGGGTAACCTGTTCGAGGGTCAATAGTTGGCCTAGGTTTAGATAGCCATAGGAGTCTAAAAACTCGATTTCCTCTTGGATAAGCATGGTCAGCTAATTTAATGACCGGATTTTGTTGCTAAACTAACAAGGCCAAAAACCAGATCTTTTACTTCATTTCATCAACCAACGTTCAGAAAATGTAAAATTTGACCAAAGGAATGTTTGTAGCCTTTTCGGAGGAGCGTTGTGAAAATGTTACAGATTAAAATAATCAACTCAAAGCGAATATCGGCTACTTATTGATTATGCAAAGAGTCAGGATTCGTACGAGCACGTTTATAGACATGGCATCTTCATCTTTTCAACTCTGCACATCACGGCGAATCTTGTTATAACGACACTGACGGATTCTTTACATGTAGACAGGTGAAACCGATCGTAAAGCTAGGCCGCTGGTTTGCGCCATCCCCGTTGATTCACCAACTAAATCTAGTTTACAGTTTCCCAATTAGCTATATGGAATCGGTAAAGTCACCGCATCAATCAAGAATAGTCGGTCTATTGTTGATCAAGGTGTATATTTCAGCGTTACTTCAGAAGTACCTGGTGTACTATAAAAAGGCAGAAATTACGAATGCTTCTAACCACTTTTCGATACCTCACGCTCATTGTTATATGCTTACTATCGGTCAGGCTATTCGCCCAGACCAAGTCCACCCCAAAGATGGCTGGCTAAATCAATACAATGAATACCAGGACTATGGTGAGGTGTATGTGGTCAAAAAGATTAAGAAGGCGTGCCGTTCCTATCAAACCTTCCTTACGGATAAAAACGGACACAAATTAACCCCAGCCTACCGTGACATTGGCGACTTCGAAGAAGGGTTAGCGGAGTTTGTCCCGATGAAACTTAGCCGGCAAGGGTATGGTCTGCACGGATTTATCGATAAACAGGGGAAAGTCGTTATCGAGCCTAAATACATCTCCACTGACCGATTCCGCCAAGGTAAAACCTGGGTCATTTACCCCGCCGACTCGCACTACGGGCTTTCCTATATTGATAAGACTGGAAAAGAGGTGTACAAAATTCCCATTCAGCACTATTCAAATGATTACCTGATCAAAAACGCGACAATCAATCATACCTGTAACCACGACACCCAGGAAGATGTGCTGTGGTGGAGAGGAGCTGAATTCTTTATTCTCAACTTCAACTTTACTCCCTTTGTTACTGAGCAGATCCAGCGATCCAAACACGTTACTGCCTTTAAATACCAAGGTAAATTTGGCATCATCGACCCTGACTTGGTGCTGAAAGTTCCGGTGGCGCTCGATGCTGTTGATGTCGATTACACCTATTCAGGTCAAGGTATGCAACGAGTACAATATGGAAATAAGTACGGGTACGTGAGTCCCCTAACGGGTGAACTGATCGTTCCTTTCCATTATACCGATACGCGCAAGCCAACCAACGGCCTATTTTGGGTCAAGAAGAATGATAAATGGGGTTGTATTGACAAAACTGGCCGACTTCGCATTTCACATTTGTACGATGAAGCGACCGGTTTCACGGCTGAAGATAGGTCAGCCGTGGCCATTCAGGGTAAGTTCGGCCATATTGATAAGACGGGCAAGGTGCGCACGCCATTGACCTATGATTTTGCCTCGTATTATCAGCATGGCCTCTCGATGGTTCGCATGAAGGACAAATACGGCTTTATCGATACGACCAACCGGTTGATCATCCCACTCATCTACGACGAAGCGTTCCCCTTTGACCGTATCACGACGATCGTTGAGCGAAACTGGATTCGGTATGAGCTCTCCCTGGCTGGCAGGGAGAAATTTATGGGTTTCTCCTACAAGCTGGATGCCGTCTTGATTATCCTGGGTCTACTGCTCTTTATCTGGCTGAGCAGTTTAATTCAACGGATGATCAGCAAGTTTAGACCGGTGCGGTAAAAGTGGCAGATGATTGATTGTGAACTAGGGTAGGCAATTTCGTGTCAAGAACCTTAATTAAAGGCTCGTTTAATAAATGTTGTATAGCCCTCAACTACAATTTTCTACGTTGTGACAATCGGGATTTCAATTAAGGTGCCAATTTCGACCCCACGTAGACGGAGATACTTATACAGGGTGGTTTTAGAGATGTGTAACTCGCGGGCGATTTGTTCAACCGGGTACTTGGCTTCTTTGTAGAGACTTTCACCAAGGCGGGCTTTCTGCTCACCGGCTTTGGATAGCCCTTTACGACGGCCTAAAAGTTGACCCCGTCGACGGGCGGAGGCCAAACCCGCTAAAGTCCGTTCACGAATTACTTCCCGCCGGTTCGCCGGTGCGATCAAACTCGGCCAGACTGGCAAAAATGCGAAAAACGAGCCGACCTTGAGCTGTCGTGGTATCAATCGGGTCGTTCAAACTGACTAACCCACCATGTTGGTCTTCGAGCTGAGTTACGATCTCAATTAAGTGATTCAGTGAACGGCCCAGTCGCCGGGCGGCCGACGCCGTCCAGTTTCCAAATCATCAACGTGTCCCCTTCACGTATGATTTCGAGTAACCTGTTTAATTCAGGCCGTTCGGTTTTAGAACCACTGGCTTTTTCTTGAAATATTTTTGAGCAACCGGCTGCCTTAAGGGCATCTAGCTGAAGTGCCAAGTTTTGATCTTGCGTAGAGACGCGGGCGTAACCTAACTTCATGATATAGTAGTATCTATCTCACGTTAAGGACGTGAATGTGAGAAACCTATTGTCGATTTAGGAAGCAGGTTGTTGATGTTGAAGATACAGAATTATCAGGTTGCGAATGCTCAACTTAAGAAGCTTGTGTCTGCCACCTATACTAATGGCTAGTTCATTGATCGTTTTTGGCTGAAATCGTTCATGAAAAGGGTGCCTTTTCTGAGTAGATTCTATGAAAAGTACAAATTTATAAGTCAGAAAATAAAAATTAACATAATGCTATAATACCCCTCAAAGCCTAAATGGCTAAAAAATTACTTATCTGCTTAATCAATAATAGTCATTTATAACTTGATAACACCAATTAAGCCCTATCATTGAAGTAGGACTTAATTGGTGCTCATATCAGTTCTACCTTATAGATACATGACTGACTGCCTTCAGAATAAAAGCAGCTACTTTGTCAGGTTGAGAAACCATTGGAACGTGGCTGGACTTGACCGTAAGGGTTGTGGCCTGAATCGTTGTCGCGAAGATCTGTTGCAGGTCAGGATTGATCATACGGTCTTCGCTGGCCACAATGTACCAGGATGGTTTGGTTTTCCAGGCAGCCTTCGAAATTTTCTCACCTGTACACGATGCCGCCCATGGCCCTTGCGTAGCTAACACTAGTTTCCGTTCAGCCACCGGTAAATCCTGGCAAAAATCCTCATGAATTCCTTTTGGGGTTAAGGATAGAAAACCAGAAGCATCGGGTTTCGCTTCAGAAAGTCCGGAGCGGGCGGTACGCTCTGTGATGCATCAATCAACGACTGAGCATCATCGGGTGCAAAGGCCGCTACGTAGACCAGACCAGCCACATTTGGGTCGTTCCCTGCTTCCGAAATGACCACTCCACCCCACGAGTGACCCACTAAAAGTACTGGCCCCTTCAGTAAAGCGATGGCCCGCTTCGTAGCTGCTACATCGTCGGCCAGTGAGGTTAGTGGGTTTTGCACCGCAATGACATGTATCCCTTTTGCTTGCAGTAATGGAATCACTTTAGACCAGCTGGAGCCGTCTGCAAACGCTCCGTGAACCAGTACAACATTTATTACATTGGTTTTCGTTGATTGGGCGTCGACTGCTGAGATAGTTGAAAGGCTCATAATAATACCGAAAGTGCGCTAAAAGCGCGGTTAAGTCTGTACATAGAGGTTTGGTTAACTTGGTTATCCATCTAGTTCACAAGCTAGTAGCAAACATAGTTTCTGATTGTAGCGGCATTAGCCCATCGACATGCCGCCATCAACGACCAGCTCGGCACCCACCACAAATGATGAATCATCCGAGGCAAAGAACAGGGCAACCTTGGCTATTTCTTCTGGTCTGCCAAAGCGACCCAATGGAATAGCCTCAATAATTCCCTGATTCATCTGGGTTAACTGACCCTCCGAAATGCCGAGTTTGGCGGCACTATGCAACACGGTATCGACGGCCCTGGGCTAATGGCATTGACCCGTATCTGTTTAGCGATGAGTTCCGTAGATAGATTTTTGGCTAGCGTTAGTAAGGCCCCTTTTGTGGCGGCATAGACGCTGGCACTGGGTGCGCCAACGTGGGCATTGATGGAGGTGTTTAAAATGATGGAGCCGCCATTTTTGAAAAAAGGTACCAGCGCCTGAATCGTGAAATAGGCACCTTTGAGATTGGTATTCACGCTTTCGTCAAAGATGGCTTCCGTCATGTTCTCGAAAGAAGCGAATTTGGCTACCCCGGCGTTGACAAACAGAATGTCTACAGAGGAAAAATTTGCCTGCACAAATTCTGATAAATGGTTCACATTGCCTGGAATACTGGCATCCCAGACAATCCCGTAGGCTTTTTCGCCCAACTCAGCGGTGATTTGATCCAAGGATTTTTGACTACGTCCGGTGATGAGGACAGTAGCTCCCTGAGCGATAAATTCTTTGGCCGTAGCCAGTCCAATGCCGCTGCTGCCACCAGTAATGATGGCCACTTTGTTTTGAAGACGATTCATGGTTATATGTTGAAATAGTGTTAATAGCCTTAGAACGGGTACACTCGAGCGACTTTTTGAACACTCACCCATTGAACCGTCGTCAGTTCGTCCAGAATAAAATCACCGCCAAAGCGACCCGTACCAGATGATTTCTCTCCCCCGAATGGCGTATGTACTTCGTCGTTGGCCGACTGGTCATTGATGTGCATCATCCCCGTTTCCACCGGCGAGCCAGTTGCATACCCCGGTAAATATCACGTGTATATAGGGCGCCACTCAAACCAAAGTCAGTTGCATTGGCTAGCTCGATGGCTTCCTCATCGTTGGCAAAGGATACTAGCCCTACAGCTGGGCCAAAAATCTCTTCTTTAAATACGCGCATATCCCTGGTTACACCCGAAAGAACAGTGGGTTGCAGTATATTTCCATTGGCAATATTTCCCGTTTCGACAACCGCACCAGCGGTTACGGCACTTTGCAGTATACCCAGGATACGCTGAACTGATTTATGGTCGATTAACGGGCCAACCACCGTATTTTTATCCGCTGGATCACCGTAGGGAAGTTGCTTTACCCGAGCGACAAACTTGGCCTTAAACTCATCGTAACGGCTTTCGTGAATAAGAATTCGATTGGTTGCCATGCAGACCTGCCCCTGATGGAGGAATCGCCCAAACACCGCCCCATCGACGGCTTTGTCAATATCGGCGTCATCCAGAACTACGAATACATTGTTACCACCTAACTCCAGCGCCGACTTTTTGAGCCCTTCCCGGCAATTCGTCCGATGCCTTTACCCACGGGCGTCGAACCCGTGAAGGAAACCATCCGCGAATAGGGGTGGGCCGTGAAGTAATCGCCCATGATGTCTGAGCGGCCAACTACAACGTTAAAAACGCCAGCGGGCAAGCCCGCTTCTTCCAATAATTTACCAATAATCGTTCCACCTGTAACTAAGGATTGCGAGGCCGGTTTGACAACCATCGTGTTACCAACGGCCAGAGCCGGGGCAATCGTCCGCATGAAAGATATAAGGGAAAATTCCAGGGGCTAATCAGGCTGACAACGCCTAACGGTTTACGATATACGTACGTTTCTTTCCCATCAATTGATGATGCAGTTGTACGACCATGCATCCGGGTAGGGAAAGAGGAGGCTTCTACCAGAATATCGTGTGCCTGCTGCACCTCTATCAGGCCTTTACATACGTACTGCCCGTCTCCTGGGTCAGCCAATCAATAAATTCAGCTTGGCGCTCCTTCAGAATCGAAGCCGCTCGCAGGAAAATATCCGACGAACAAGCGGATTGGTGGCGGCCCAGGCAGGAGAAGCCTGTTTAGCGGCTTCAAAGGCGGCATCGACATCGGCTGTACCAGCCGAACGAAGTGTATGAATAATGTCATCCGTAAATGGATTCAGGTTGTCAACGATGGCATCTTCATGACCATCAACCCATTGCCCATTAATGAATTGCTTATTTAATGCTGTGTAATTGATTGAGGCCAGTTGGTTATCGACGCCAATGGCTGCTTCTAAGGGTAGCATGGTAGTAAGAGGGTTAAACGGTTAAAGAATTAGTTCGTGTACTAACAGCAAGGTTTGGTTTTACTTAACTGGAGGCTCTTTCGCAATGGTCTGAAGCAACGTGGTGGTCTCCATTGGTATCGATAGAAATGGGCAGTGACTACTGTTGAGCGTATACGTGGTTTTGATGCCGGCTGCGACCACCATTCGTTTTTGCAGATTTAGTCCTACCGCATGATCCTGTGCGGTGTGGATATAGTACTTAGTTACTTTACCAAAGTTGGCTACTGTCAACGCAACCGGGTTGGTGAAAGGAATGAACGGTTCGGCCCGATAGTTATCGACCACCTGTTTTTTTACAGCATCCGATCCGTCCTGAATGAAGATGGTCGTTAAATTCTCGGCCTTGATACCTAGCGTAAGCTGATCGGCGGACGGGATTAAAGCGGGTCCCAATTGCGAGGTGCTATCTGTAGAAGCCAGGGCCAGCAGGATTGTCCATTGGCCGGTAAAAATGCCCCGACATACACTAGTTTGTCGATTCGACCGGGGATTTTTTCCGCAACGGCCGATACAACCATTCCACCCATACTATGACCAACCAGAATCACATTTTCGGAGAGAGCATTTATGGCAGAAATGACCTTATCCCGGTATACATCCATTGATAGGGTAGCGGGCGACGTATTATCCGCTCCGTGACCAGGCAGTTCGACCACCACTACCTTTTGACCTTGCTGGACTAACTGATCTTTAACCGATTGCCAGGCATAGGGTGCCTGCCAGGCCCCGTGTACCAGCACGAACGTTTTGGTGGTAGGCGCAACGGCGTCATTTTTATGGCATGACAGCAGGGTGAAAAACAGAGATATAATCAGTAGTGATGAGAAAATTATCGTTTTCATGGAGACTGATTAATTATTGTGTTTGCAGAAGGGGAAATTGATTAATCGCTTATTTTCATTGACGTATTGACAGTTTCTGATTGAGGCAGTGTCTTATCAATCCAGGCCAGAATATAGTCGGCATCTTCTTTCCAGGTAGGCTGACCCAGCACAAAGTGATTACGCCCTTCAAATTCTTCGTAGTCCGTAATGGAGCCCGAATGCTGGTATTTGAGGTAATTATCGTAATTGAGTGAGGCTGGAATGGTATGATCTGTACTGCCCGATGTGAGCAGCAGTGGTGCATGAGGTTGGCTAAAATCAACGTGAGCCGCTGACGTGATGGTATCCCGAACGATTAGTTTGGATTCGGGTATGGCAAACTGGTCGTAAGCAGCTTTTTGCTGATCCAGCGGCATGCCATTGGTGAACGCATATTGCCAGTCCTCAAAGGGCATTAGATACGACTCGTCGGTGGAGGTAAAAAAGCCTAACGCACCCCAACCGGATTTAAGAAATGACAGTTTGAAGGTGAATATCCCCTGCGGAGGAACCGAGTGAATCGCAATGCCCGCTGCGCCAAGATCCCGTTGCAACAAAAGCTGAACCATCAGCCCACCGATGGAATGACCAATTAAAATCGGTTTTTCGGGAAGCTGTTCTACAATCCGGGCGTAATAATCCGTCAGATCAGCCAGTCGGTTGGCTGCGATCTCAGTATCCGGATGGCGGTTTCGTAATACGTCGGCTGGGGCGTCTTTGTGGGGCCACGGAGGTGCGATGGTTGTATAGCCCTTCTGGTTAAAATAAGCTTGCCATTGCTGCCAGCAATCGTTGCTGACAAAGGCGCCGGTGATAAAGACAATGGATTGGGGACGAAGAGGTTCCATGATTTTAATTGGGTAAAACAAGACTGGGATTGATCACCTTAAAGGAGTTGCTACGTATCTGGTTACCAAGTGTCATACCAAATCATCAAGCCGGATTCGGATAGGACCTGCCAACTGCCTGAAATAGGGTCTATCCGTAGATGAGAGGGCTTTATGATCAAAAATGAACACAGAAGCTTGTCTACATTGCCCAATTAAGTGGCCAAAAACTCTTGGTAAAATCTGGGCGAAACTGGAGATTTCTGGAGATTCCGGGAGAATGTATGATGCACCTTTTTCGCTGTTTAGGTCATAGCATACCGTTGGGCCATATTACGCTAATTGGCATTTAAATTGGTTTTACCCCTTACGAACGATGGTAACCGAGCTTTAGCTACCATGCTGGACGGAGGCAATAATGGGTAAACCCATTGATTGATCAGCTACTTATCAGCTGTTCTGTAGTATCTTGAATTCGTTTTCAATTGATAGAAGGTATCTGCTTTAACTTATAGAAAATGTATTCGTTACTGAAGCTGCATACGCTTTATCAGGCTAGCCTACTCCATGCAAAACGGGTGATTACCCTTAAAAAGCTTTCCTTACTAACTGGCCTAGTTCTGATCTCCCTCGAAACTGTCTATGCGCAGCTGACATTAAACAAACCCTAGACCAGATACAGGTACAATATCATGGTGTAAGATCCGGCGACAAGCATGTAGAGTTTTTGTTGCAGATGGCCGAGTATTACATGTTTAAAGTGGATGGGACTCGAAGTGATATCGACAGCGCATTTGTTTTTATTAAGCTAGCCGAAAAAAGCAGGAATGAACTTCATTCACTAAAATGGCGAGAAGAAATCCTATACTTTTTAGGTAAGTACCATTACATAATAGGGATATGAATCGGGGGCACCAGTATACTTTACAGCTAACAGAAGCAATTAATAAGCTAAAGTCTATCGAAAGTCAAATAATAGCATGGCATAGAATAGCTTTTTTTCTTCCTAAAGAAGATACTACTGGCTTTACAAAGGAGAATTGTTTTGAGCGAATAACATCGTTATATCAACGCTTGAATAACATTGAGGGAGTTTTAAAAACACAACTTTATATTGCCGATGTACATTTAGCACAGGATAAACTTGATCAGGCGGAAAGAGAGATTACCCAAATACTAGCTAAATACAAAGCAATCCATTTTCCAAACTTGCATTATGTGTATAACTATCTTTCTGTAATAAATAATCGTAAAGGAGACTATAAAAAATGCTTACATTATTCCCTGCTGTGTATAGAAAGCATGGAAAAAACAAATGACAGAGTAGATCAAATTAACCTCTACAGCCGGTTAGCCAATATATATCATGAGTTGGGACAGGAAGAAAATAGTATTTCTTATTTTAAAAAAGTATTTAACTGTCCTATTCCTAATCCTGTTGACTTTTACACTGTTAGAGAGGCCGGCCTATTCGTTCGAGAATTAATTGGGCAAAACAAAAGTAAAGAAGCATTCAATTTTATTAAATCCTTTTCAAAGGAACATCCACCTGCCGATAACTATGGAAAAGCCAGTTTAGCCAGGACAATGGCTTATTACTACAATTCGATACATAACCATTCAGTAGCTGAAACGTATACTAAACAAATGATCAAACTCGCGAACTTGTTGGGTAGATATAACGAAATAAAAGGCGATGTAGAATATGACGTTGGCTGTTATTATTATGAAAAAAAACAATTCAGAGATGCAGGCATACATCTTAATAAAGCATTATTTGAATTCAACTATGTACATGCTTTAACAATAATTAGAGATATCCAAGTGATGCTTTTTAAAGCCGATTCATCAAGAGGTAACTATTTGACAGCCATCAAACATTTAAATCAGTCTCAATTAATAAACAACACTATTTTTAATGAAGCGAAAAATAAACAGGTTCAGGAAGTACAGATTAAATATGAAACAGCTAAAAAAGATTTAGATATTCGGTTATTAAAAGAACAAGGATTAGTGCAAAAAACGCAACTACAGCAAGCAAACAATTTAAAAAATGTCACCCTTGTCAGTATCGTTCTTTTATTATTGATAGTCGCGCTACTCTGTAATCGGTACATTATTAAATTAAGAAATAGTCAACGATTAGAGCGCCACCAGAAAGAAATTAACGACAAAAATCAGTCGCTTCAGTCGCTGGTCAATGAAAAGGAATGGCTCTTGAAAGAGCTCCATCATCGGGTCAAAAATAACCTGCAACTGACGATTAGCCTGTTGCACACCCAAAGTAAATATCTCTCTGATCAAGGGCCATTCGGGCTATTGAACAGAGTCAACACCGGGTGCGTGCTATGGCGCTTATCCATCAGAAACTGTACCGCTCCGACAGCCTATCGCAGGTCGATATGCCCATGTATATCCGGGAAGTGGTCGATCAGCTAGAAGAATCCTTTAATCACGACGAGCGGATCACCTTCTACTATCAGTTGGCTCCGTTAGAACTGGATGTCTCCCAGGCCATTCCGCTGGGTCTGATCATTACCGAAGCCATTACCAATGCCCTTAAGTATGCATTCCGGCAGAACATCGGCCAGATGGCACCATACAGGTGTCGTTGACAAAATTGGCCCCGGAAACTACCAATTGGTTGTTCAGGATAATGGCGTGGGCTTACCCGAAGACGTTGATCTTCGTCGGCAAGGGTCTATGGGAGCCAACATCATGCGTCGCCTAACGAAACAATTGGACGGTTTGCTCCAGATTGAAAACAGCGGGGGAGTCCGAATATCCATTTCATTTCCGTTAATCAAACATCAGCCGCATTATGGCCACGATAACTAATACACCCGCCATCGCAGGAAAAATGACTACTCCAGTTGCTCGGGTGCTTATTGTGGAGGACGAACTACTTATTGCCGACAACCTGGAGGATATTCTGCTGGAAGCTGGCTATGCAGTCGTCGGCATTGCAGTCAGTGTGCAGGAAGCTCAGGAACTTCTGGTTGACCATCAACCGGATGTGGTGCTACTGGATATTTACTTAAAAGGTGGCGAAACAAGCCTGAACTTTGCCCGAACCTTGCGGGCGCAACACATTCCGTTCATCTACATTTCGGCCAACGCGAATGATGGCGTACTGGACACTATAAAAGCCACGCAGCCACACGGCTACATTGTCAAACCGTTCCGTACCAAAGACATTCTGTATACGCTGGAGATTGCCTTTTATCGCCACGCCCATAGTTTGGAACAGAAACTTCGGGAGGAAAAAATGCTGCAAATTTCGTTGACAAATGCACTAACGGAAGCTAGTGATTGGACGCAAAAACTGTTAAACGTAGCGACTTATCTCCAGCCCTTTATTCCGTTCGATTTAATTACGATTAGTCTTGAAGATGGAAAGCACACACGATCCTGTAGTTTCTTCCGGATCGGACTAAACGAATACCAGACCATTCAGCCGGTTGACTTTCTTCGAATGACCGGCTTGACCGAACAGAAGTACGATCAGTTACGTGCTGAAATCCCCCCGTTGAAGGCATAATCTTTTTCAACGGAAAAGATTATGCAGAATCCTGTCAACGCTTTCGGTTAAAGCAGATTATCGCCAAAACGTTCTCATTACAAGCTAATTTATTGGCAATTATCCCTACGACGCAGGGAAGCAAATTTACGGTCTCGTTCTATAGCCGCCAGCCAGATACCTACCTGCCTGATCATGTATCACTAGTCGACCGTCTGCAGCAATCGATTAAGCTCACACTGGAACGTCTGCTGGCTTTCGATGAGATCGCCCGGCTGAATGAGCAATTAGGGAGAGAAAATAAGTATTTGCAGGAGCAGGTAAAGTCGACGGCCAACTTTAATGAAATTGTTGGTTCAAGCCCTAAACTAAAGCAGGTGTTCAAACAGGTCGAGAAAGTTGCCCCCACCGACGCGACTGTACTCCTGACGGGTGAAAGCGGTACGGGAAAGAGTTGTTTGCCCGCGCTATACATACGTTGTCGTTGCGGAACGATAAATTGCTGGTCAAAGTAAATTGCGCGACCCTGCCTGCTAACCTGATCGAATCCGAGTTGTTTGGGCACGAAAAAGGGGCTTTCACGGGAGCTACCGAACGCAGAATCGGAAAATTTGAATTGGCGCACGGGGGCACCATCTTCCTGGATGAAATCGGGGAAATGCCCATAGATTTGCAAGCGAAGCTACTGCGTGTGCTACAGGAAAAAGAATTTGAACGGTTAGGCGGTAAAGGAGCCCATCGTACCGATGTACGGGTGATTGCCGCCACAAACCGGCACTTAGAAAAGGAAGTAGCTGAGGGCGCTTCCGGCTGGACTTGTATTACCGATTGAGTGTATTTCCGATTCTGTTACCAGCCTTACGGGAACGGCAGGAAGACATCCCATTACTGCCCATTTTTTTGCTCAGAGGTTTTGCCAGAGAATGGGAAAATCCTACCAGGGAATTAGTGAAACAACCTTAGCCGAGCTCCTCAGCTACAGTTGGCCAGGTAATATTCGCGAGCTGGAAAACATTATTGAGCAGGCTGTTATCATCAGCGACGGCCGTGACCCGCTAACGTTGGGCAGATCGTTAGCGAACAACTGGATTATCAATAGCCCACTTAATGGGCCATCAGCTTATACACTAACCACTCATCCAAATCAGCTTCCTTTAGGGACTACTGAACCAAAGACGTTGTCTGACGTGAAGAACAGACATGAACAAACCGAGCGTGAACACATCCTATCGATCCTTCAACAAACGAATGGCAAAATTAGGGGTAAAGGAGGGGCCGCCGATCTATTGGGGTTGAAACCTACCACGCTGGAATATAGGATGGAGCGATTAGGGATCAAGAAGTAGCTGCTTAAGCCATACATTTATTTGTTTCCCGTTTTTTATAAAAGCCCATAACCGTTCTAAGCCATTACCAATCCTAACCAGTGGGCACCAGGTCTACTAGAATAAAGAACTAAACTTTAAACACGAAAAAAATGGATTTGCAGGTACGCGGAAAAACTGCTTTGGTAACTGGATCAACGGCTGGCATTGGGCTGGCCATTGCTAAAACACTCGCTCAAGAAGGAGTCGAAGTGATACTGAATGGCAGAAATAAGGATCGAGTCGATGCCTTAGTGCATCAATTGATGGCCGAATTACCCGGTACCCGGTTTCGAGGAATTGCGGCTGACTTCAGTCAGGTCGAAGAAATAAACACCTTGCTAGCCGAACTACCTCAGGTAGACATACTGATCAATAACGTGGGTATTTTCGAGCCCAAGGAGTTTACGCAGATACCCGATGAAGACTGGTTCAAGTTTTTCGAGGTCAATGTGATGAGTGGAGTTCGCCTTTCCCGCCATTATTTCCCCAACATGCTAGCCAACGGCTGGGGACGAATCATTTTCGTCTCCAGCGAATCCGCGCTGCAAATTCCGACAGAGATGATTCATTACGGCACGACGAAAACTGCTCAGCTGGCAATTTCGCGGGGGTTAGCTGAACTGACTACTGGCACCGATGTGACCGTTAATACAGTTCTGCCTGGCCCGACCTTATCAGAAGGGGTTGGTGATTTTATCGGCAGTATGGCAGCCAGCCGTAAGGTGTCTGTAGAGGAAATGGAAAAAGACTTCTTCAAACATGCCCGCCCAACATCAATTATAAAACGGTTTGCCACGACCCAGGAAATAGCCAATCTGGTGGTTTATCTATCGAGTCCACTGGCCTCAGCAACTAATGGAGCCGCCGTTCGGGTAGATGGGGGTGTTACCAAGACCATTGCCTGATCTTATACCATCCTATGAGAGTGGGATTGCTAGAGTAACCAGCAGGCAACATTAAGTAGGATCTTACTGTCCAGAAATAACTAGCAAGTTCAGTATCTAACTGCTCAGTTAAATAATATTTATTGTTCCCCAATGGTAATGCAAAAACTTTGAAAATAAGAGGAATCTGCTTCTTAATGTCATTGACAGTCCATCGCTGACCAAAGGTGGGCAGAGATGTCATAAACCATATACACAAACAAAAGAATAGGTATTTCATATTATGTATGCTTGGAAATAGACTGTAGACACCTTTCAGTTATATCTGTTTAGCAATGGGTGTTGTATAATCACTTGTATGTTAAGCTACTCGGCAAATGTAGGATTTCGTCAGTACCAGCAGTAGGTTTGCCCGGAGGTCAGTTTCCTACCCCAAGTAAAAATCGTTTACGGATGTTGACATTCTCGGCTTGTACCTGCATTATGTAAAGTCCCCCATTAGCGTGGTCAGATCAAGATGTTTGGTTTCATCAAAAGTAGGGACTCTAAAGATGGCCACTTGTTGGCCAGATTGCGTATAGATACCGATAACGGCATTCGTCAGATTAGCTAATGTTTCAACCCAAACTGCTTTCGTAGGACTGGGTTAGGGTAAATACTTAGCCCCTGATTGCGCTCATCGACCGTAAAATTCAACCCTGTGGATACCGCAGACCCACAAGTAAGTGATGGGCTATAACTAATAAATGATTGAACCGAATAAAGACCGGATCGACTTGCCTTGATGATAGGTCCGCGGACCGAAAGTGTATCGGCATTGAGATTCCACCGATAGGTATCCCCAGGCAGGGCAGCGGTTGCCTCCAAGGTATACGTACCGACCTGGTTGACAACCGGCACGCTTGGCAGGGGCTTCACATCGACAAGCAAGGCAGTGGCTAGTGGTGAATCACACCCGTTCGCATCCCGTACCCTGGCCGAATAACTTCCCGACTGCCCCACCGTAATCGTTTGTGTAGAGTCACCCGTTGACCAGTATGGTTTAAGGGCGCTATTGGCCGTTAGCGAGACCTGATCACCTGCACAGAAAACGGTCCGTCCACTAGCGGTAAGACTTGGCGCTTGGGGTAAGGTATTCACCTGTACGATTACTGGTGTTGATAGTGCAGAGAGGCAGTTGAAATTATTGCGGGTGCGTACCGAATAAGCGCCTGATTGATTGATGGTGATAGTACGGGTTGCTTGCCTGCTTGTCCACTCGTAAGACTGATCTTCGGTCGCCGTAAGCGTGACCTGTTGGTCGGCGCAAAAGGTGGTTGAGCGACTGGCTGTAATAGTGGGGTGGGTGGCAAGGGTTCACAACTACCCTGATTAACGATGAAGCCGGAGAACTACACCCGTTCTGATCCATTACCGTTACGGTGTACTCGCCAGGGGTGCGCACGTCAATACTACGCGAGGTTTGCCCTGAACTCCACCGGTAAGATGCCTGCTCAGCCGTGCTCAGCGTCGTCGACTCACCCTGACAAAAGGTCGTGGCGCTGCTGGCAGCTATTCGAGGCATGTCAGGTAAAGGGTTCACCTGGACTGCTACAATAGGCGAGACAAATGTACAACCGCTTACATCCAGGTAACGCACTGAATAGTTTCCCGATTCCGTGACCTGTAGTTGTTGGCCAGTAGCATTTGTAGACCAGATACTATTATTGTCGTAGGATGAGGTCAGAGTGACATTGCCTCCTGTACAAAACGTAGTTGGCCCCGAGGTCTGAATCGTTGGGGCATTAGCTACTACAATAACGGGGAGATCAGAACATTTCCTGTACCATCTTTAATTTTCGCCTGGTATCTTCCCCCTCCTTTCACGATCGTTGAGCCGGTATCGCCAGAATTCCAGTTCACTGATGCAAACGAGCCATTTACGCTAATGCTCAATTGATTCGTTGTGGAGCAAGCAACCGACATGGTCGGGGCCTGTGCGGGTGGCTGAGGAATGGAGGATGCGAAAAAGGAATCATTCAGACTATTGTTCCAGGCGTTGGCCACTTCCTGAAGCCCATTCACATCGAAATGTACATCATCGTAGGTTATTTCAGTGCGAGGTGGGCGTTGGCGAGGGATTTGAATCCCATCGGTGGATGGACCAGCGTAAACATTTGGAATCGACGTAATAACTTGGTTTTGGGCGGCTATTACCTCAGCCCGCCCTCCCGCCGAATCGCCTGTATAGGATGCGCGCGCTACCATCCAGGCAATATTCTTGTTTGAATCTTGCCGACTTCGGTTGATAATAAACCCTAAATCATTCACATAGCTCTCATAGCTAGTATGTACGAAATTTTCAGCTTCGCCCTGATGCCACAGGATAGCTCGAACCCCCAGCATATGCGAATAGAACTGAATCGCTTGTCGTAGATTGGCATAGGGCTGACCGTCTGCGTAAAAGGTTCCTGGTACATAAATACTTTCTGCCCGTCCTCTTTCAATACTTTCCCGCCAGTTTCGTATAGCGGTACCGGTATAGGCGGCATTAAAAAACAGGATGGGTACATTTAGGCGTTGGGTAAGCAAATCACCTAATCGTCCCCAGCACCAGGTTCCTAGGCCCCTTGGAGCGATTCGCGTTCCTTGATCCAAATGGGTAAATCGATTAAATACATCAATTGACGGATCAGCCTGGGATTCAGTAGGATCAAAATAATTGAGACAGTTGACACGATCATCACTGGCGCTAGCCATATCATCATATACCCCCTGCGCGTTTGATTGACCTGCGATAATAAACACCTCACCAACGCCTACCCGCTCCACAACGGTAGAATTGACGAGTTGATCGCCATACATTCCCCGTACCTGCAAATCGTACCAGCCGCCACGAATCGTCAAATCTCCAGCATAGATCCCTCCACCTGGATTAGTCTGAATCGTTTTCCAATCTGTAGAGGTCCCCATTCCATCTCGGGCTTGAACCCGGGCTTCAATCCGGTCGACGGACTTGGAAAAATTCCCGGTTATATGAATTATTGCTTCATTTGAACTATTCCGCTGTAAAACTACCCGGCTAACCGGAAAAGAAACCTGAAGTTGAGCATTGACGAGGAAGGGCAAAAGCCCACTGCAAAGGAGTAAAAATAAAGTTCGATACATAACTTAACGCGTGTGGTCGCCAAACTATAAGGAGAAGACTAAGCAGTTTACTAAACTAACCGGTTTGGCGGCTATCAATGAACCGAAATATCGCCCTTTCTACCCATTAAACGCAAGCGATAACTTGATTTACGCGACGTTATGAAAGCGTTTCTGTGGCAGTTGCGCACTGGATGTCAGCAGCGAAACTTACCTAGTGAACCTCCGCATTGGCAAGCTATTTATTACTAGCTATTTATTACTACCGTACCGGCGGCCTGTTTTGCTTGGTAGAAAACCGACGGAACCTTTGGAAAACATACAAACTCTCTTTGCAGACATAAGTCTCGAATATTATTAGGCTATAATTTTTGTATATTAAACTCAGCGGGGTTGTCACCCGTATGCTACGGAAAGTACCGCGGTGGCGTACCACTTGACAGTTATTAAAACAGACCGTCTATTAAAACGCCCGCCCGTGCGGCCCCGCGTTTTTCCAAGACTACTAACATTTTTATGTGACGCTATTACTGGCTTTGATCAATAGTCCGCCCGGCGGCCCGGTCAAATGGCCGTCTGCTCCGGCAGCCCGGTTATTAATCAACCACGACGGCCGGTACGCCGGAGCGGACCGTATCTCATTATGAAATTACAGATGAGTAGCTGACTGGGCAGTTGGAGCTGACAATTTTACAGACATGTGATTGTACGCTATTTTTATGAAATTGATGTTCAGTGGATTTCTATCAGTACCATCTTTAGCGATAACAGGGCCGTGAATCTTCTCCTGAAATTATTCTATTTAGGGGAATGTTTATTTTATAAGATCATATTGTTCTATTTCTAGCTTAAATACAATTATTAGCTTTAACAGTTTCGTTCAGGAAAACCCTTCGACGAATGAACGCTCATTCTGAAATTCTGGAACAATCTTCCCCTTCTTGTTGAAGCCAGAAATCGTTCATGGAACCGTTGCCTTTTATGGACGGACACTTTGAAAAGTACAATTATTGCTAACACTTGTACTGACTTATGTTAAAGACGACAAAACGGTAAAGTACTAATCAAAGATGTTTAAGAATGAGCATAGCGGTAAAGAGGCTCATTAATTGCTAGTCATTTGCGGTATTTCTTCAACCACCGTTTGTAAAATGCCATAAGCCTAAATGAGATTAAATACGTTTGTCTAACCACCTTTAATAAAAGTAAAATTAAGTTAATCGAGGCCATCTTACCCCTAAACCAACAGAACAGGCTGCCAAAGCCTGTTCTGTTCTCCCTGTACTATCAGCGGACCGACCCGATGGCCTTACGTCCTTTTGACGTTGACCGCATTCAAGCCCTTCTTGCCCTGCTCGACATTGTAAGTTACTTTGTCATTTTCGCGGAGTTCTTCGCTCGTACCCGAAATGTGCACAAACACATCAGCGCTACCATCATCGGGTTTGATAAAGCCGAAGCCTTTACTCTCATTAAAAAATTTGACGATTCCTGTGGGCATTGTGATAAGGTTAAAGTTTGGCCCAAGGACGATAGAAGCGGTCATATTACCAAACCAGGTTAGTGATTGGTACGCACCTGACTGGATGGTTGGTAAGTAGCCTAGTTCTTTATTGAACGCTAGGACGGTTCGTTTCAGAGTGAAAAGTCGTTTAGGCAAGCTTTTTAGCAATTGTGATCACGGAATTGAAAATTGTATTATTATCAGTTAGGTTGCATATGTGCAGTTATGTTTACCTGATACTATTTATCTACTGTTTTCCTGATAAACTCATTGCTAATGGAGAAAAATAAATCTGGGTTGCTAAACCAAGCATCATGACCAGCCGCAGCCAATGTATGCAACTCCACATTAGGGAATAGCTTTACGTACCTTTCAACCCAATCAAAAGATTGACTTAGAGGACCATTAAATAGTAGAATAGGAACCTTTATCTGCCGTAAACAGTCGGCAACAGGAGCGGAAATAAAGCTCATTCTGGTTTCTGACATCGGCGAACCTGTATATAATTCTATCGTTTTAGAAACGGTGATCGTATCTACGGCTACCTCACTAGTTGGAAGGGGGTTCATCAGGATCCTTTTTTCTTCAAAGGATTCTCGATGGGGCGGATAATGCACAGGCCAACTATGTGGTACATACTCTTTCGCTTCACCTTCCCATTGATAGGTGCCAGATAAAATTAATCCTTTAATATCTGAAGGATGGCTATAAGCATAGATAATAGCCAGTGTGCTTCCCCAAGAGGAACCGGCTAAAAATACTTTCTGCTTTTTAGCCACTTGCTTAATGACTCGTCTTAGATCAGCTACATGTTCTTGCCAGGTGTAACTGTTGGCTTGTTGACTTTTTCCACAACCTCGCTGATCATAAAAAATGACTTTAGCATTTTGCTGTAAAGCATCAAACTCTGGCCGTAGATACTCATGTTGAGCTGCTGGCCCTCCATGCAACACAATGATCGTCTCTTTCTGCTGGCCAACTTGCCAATAAGCAAGACAGGGATTGCCTACAATGAAGCCATCCTGACCAAAGCTCAATAAAGCGTTAGCCCAGCAAGTAAGGAAAGCTAACCAAGACTTCATTTGATCTTAAGAACTGTTATATAATCGATGTTATGATAGGTAATACAGATTGTAAGACAAAATTCAGGTATGTCTTACAATCTGTAAGATCGTGTTTTTTAGAATTTACTCTGGTTTTCGAGCTGATGAGCTTCCTGACGTAAATAGTCTCTAATTTCCAGATCCTCTTCTACCAGCAATCCTTGATATAGGGTGAGATACCGAGCTTTTCTGCTCATAAAGAGCTCGCTGGCCATAAACTCCTCCAGCCATTGACTGAAATCAAGCAAATCGGTTTGCTGATGTGAATACGTGAAATACTCGGTGAATCCTGCTTGAGCCAGATTAGACCATTCGTATTTTAGGAGCGGTTGAATGGGATGGCCAAAGAATTTATCCAGTACATATGTATTGACACAGAAGGTCTGCCAGATTTTCGTTTTGGCCAAGTCTAGTTTGCCCCCTTTGTAAAGCAGCACCGCCCATTCAAATAGAAAGTCTGGAAAGCCAATGTCATCGGGAAAGGTTCTGGCGAACCAGTGGGTATACGTTAGTCCCCCTTTGTAATCGGCTAGCTGGATGTAATAACGGGTGGGTAAATAACGCAGTCCACGGGAGTCATCATAACCGCCAAACTTGCGTTTTTCGGCGGCTAAGGCTCGTTTGATATCGGCTATTTTTTTGATCAGCCGCTGGGCTTGTTTAGGCGTCATAGCTTGAACAAACGATATGTTAAATCATTGTTAATTGAAGGGCTAAAGCTATAGATGGACGAGAAGAATCTGTCTATAGCCACCTGGAATCAACATTAATAAGTCAATAAGGCAATCTAGAAATAACAATACTTTTTGTGATTGCTAGTTAAAGGTATTGTCCCAGCCAACTATTGTTTAAGTACAATCACTACATAATATTTATTCGTTCACGAAAAGGCTCAATAAGTTAACCGCTATTTTAAACATCGGCCATCTCCGAAAAGGCTGAAAACATTCACAAAATGATTGACGTATAGCTTTTCGGTTGACAAAATTCGGCTATTGATATCTGGTCTACTTAGGTAGGTGCAATCTGATTGTTGATGTGCAAGATAGTCTGGCAGGGTTTTGCCTACGCCAGCAGCCATCCCAACAATCGCAGGATAGGCTCTGTAGGGAACCAACGTTTAATCAGCCTCCTCTTGACTGGCCTGTTCTATTATTTCGATAAATTCCTCTGTAGAGACAGTGTGTACATACGGATCATCGAGTTCGTCCTCCGGATCTGGAGTAGGCGAGGAATCCTTAAGCTCAGGCGACCAAAAGTTAAGTGTAAAAAACAAAGGTGAAGGACTAAACCGTTTAGCCAGGCAGAAACAAACCTGGATCATGGAACCTAACTCATTAAACGAAAAAGCCCCAGCGGTAGGACCACTGGGGCTGAAAAAACGTAACAAGACTATAACGCAGCTATGGACGTTTTATTGTATTGGCTGCAACAGACAAGTCTTAATTTTTCAGTTTAATTAACCACTTTGTAAACGCTTTAAAAAGTTAATAGAGCTGATTTGTCAGTTACCTGAATTAGACGTTCACTTATCAAAGCCACTAGGGTAGTCTCTGAACCGCCTCATTTACCTTCTCTTGTATCCTCGCCAGTGCCAGTTGATTCCCTTGCTGAAACTCCAATAGGTCAATTTTTGCATGTATGTTGATCAGGTTCCAGGCGAAGGAATAAGGTGATGAATCTGGCGCGATGACTATGAGTTGCCAGAGCAACTCCCGGAATTGAGTAAACAGATCCGCAATCTGCTCCTTGCCTGACTCGGTCGTCAGTGCCACAAATCTTGATTTAGCCAGCATCAGTTCAGCAAAAAGTGAATTAGCGGACGGGTGGGGGTTACACATTAAGGTCGTTTTGTTATACTACCAACAGGAAAGCTTCGGGTGGCTTGTAGCAAAAAAAAGAGCTGGCTAAGCGGCCTGGCTCTTTTTGCTTTCTATCCACACCATAAGAATTGGTTAGGCTAATATGCTGAAAATGAACAGTAATCTAACATAAAGTTTAATAAATGGCGAATAAATTAGCTCAACTAGCAAATAGCATGCCTTAGCTTTTTATACTAGGCTCCGAGATCATTAAAACCATCTGTCCGTTTGACTACAACTTCGATAAGATTATTGTTATACTGCCTAACCTTGTGCCTGCTCATTAACGATAAAAAAGGGTAGCGGACGATGGGGCCGTGAGCTGTTTCGCTCTGACATAACTTGACCTCTACTGGATTACTTTAACCGTCGCGGACGGGGCCACACAGCCGGGCATTTTCGTGGCAGTCGGTAAAAGGCGTAAGCTTGGCCTATACCACGCGCAACGTTCTGGTTGTATTGGCTTGTTTCTCATCAAAAACTACAGTTCCCGGTCGTTTCAACTCGCTATTAAGTGGCTCTAAGTGCCAAGCCAGATTTGTGTTACAGAATCTTAAAATTAGTAGCCGTTGCCTTCGCAAAAGCGGTCTTGTACTCGTCCTCGCTGATCCGGGGATAATAATTTTTTAGCGCATCAATTTCAATTCGTCCGCTCGGGGTATCGCTGCTATACGTATCGACGCGCAGGTGCGGTGGATCATTCAGAAAGCAAACGACCTCAACCACTATGGGATTCTTTGTTTCATCGACTTTATAAAAGTTGAATAGACCGTCGCGCTGGTAGCATTTTGCGTAAAACATACCGTTATAGTATCTCGAAAAAAGGTATGAATAAGCCGTTCTGGTAATCGCGCTGTACTTGTTCCTGGTTCTTGAATTGATACGAAATGCCAGTATTGTGCAGCAATTTCCATAGTGTATTCGCCTGCAATTTACTCAATCTTTTGACCGTTCCAGTTCGTGCAATGACGACTAGCGTAATATCCCAAACAGCTAGTATTAGGGCAATGATGCCAGTCTGTTTATGACTTATCAAATCGCCAACTTGCCATTGCCTTGGCTCCTGTTTCCGATTCTGTGTGCCTGGTGTCAGTTCCATTCGCTTTTTACTGTATTTAAGATTTCGTTAAACTCGGCTAGTGGCAGATGTCGCCATTCGGGATTATGGGCCCTCAACCCGTCCCAAGTAAACGTTACCAGGTCATAAGATTCACCATAGGGCTTGGTTCGCTGCTCGTCGGAATAATGTTCGATAAATAACATACGATCAGGGTCTAGGCCGTAACGATTCACAATTTCGGTAGCAATTACCTCAGCCGCATTAGTTACACTCATCCCTTTGCCCGTTTCACTTACGACGACTAATTGAATATCACGGTAAATCGTAACGTCAGCAGAGCTAGGAAAACCGTTTGGTGCTTTAAAGTCAAGTGTATAGTGTTCCATTTTTAAGATTATCGGGTTAATTCAAGCGTTGGATTTCAAGCGCTTATTCTAAATCTAACAGTTCTCGTCTTGGATTGAACTGCCCAATTTATTTACCGTCGCAGTCAGGCAGCGCAACGGGCGGCCGCGACCAGGGCCGGGCGGTTGAGGGCAGTCGCCCGAAGACGCTGGCCCTGGCACGACCGACCAACTTGCCGCAGTCCCGCCGTTTGCGAATGGGCCCAATTGAGCAACTGATACCTGACACAATTCCAGTTGCTTTATGGTATTAAAGAATCTCGAAGTAGGGAGTAAACAAACCATTCCTATAATCCTGTCCGACTCGTTCCCTACTCTGATAATGATACTCCAAACCAGTATTATGATGAAATTGTATTGGTACCCATAATTCTTTAAACTCCAGCAAATCTCCTACGTCAGTTCCGTCTGACGTTATTAATCCAATTCTGTCTCCAACGGTATAAACAAGGGCTCTTACACGTTGACTATTATATAATACAGTCAGGAGATCACCTATTTTCCAATCTCTCTGCACCAATTCATGTTTGACTAGTAACTCCATTATTTATAGCATTTATGCCCGTAACTGTTAAGGTTACGGGCATGATTAAAAGTTACGAATTATACTGTTTCTGAATCTGTTGCTGCTCCTCTTCGTTCTTCGCACCATCGCGTTTAACGCCTAAACCGATCATGGTAAAGTAGGTAGCAGACCACAAAACATCCTCGATCTCAACGGTTCGTGTATCCGCTCTGTACACTTTATGGTCTTGACAGAATAGTAAAAATGCGGTCGTCGCACGTATGTCAGCAGGACCACAGTTGGTAAATTCAGCTACGTTGTAACGGCCTGCATCCTTTCGTGTGCGTGGGCGGGCATCGATGCGAATAACGGTATTTAACATCGTCTGAACTGCTCCGCTAAAAGCCGAATAGCTGAGGTTAGCCATAAACTTTCGCAGGTTCTGCGCGCTGGCATTGGTGAACATAACCACACACAAATTCCGGTTCTTATCGACATAAAACAGTTCTGCATATTCAGCCGGTGCGCGGCCGAACAACTCACCCCGAAAGAATCGCCAGGCAATGACCGTAATCGTTAAGCTATCTCCTAAATCATCCTGACCATCGCGGGTAAAGCGTCCGCTCTGGCCATTGAACCGGATGATCAACGGCTGTCCCTGAAAATATTTAATGGCTGATTCGGGTTGACCTTCTGCATTGAGTACTTGGTAGGGTTTCAATATTAGCTTTTTCATGGTTCTGTTTCTTAATTGGTAGCCAGCTTAAAGAGAACTGTTTAAGCTGGCTACGGTGGGTTATTTACGGACGATAAGTAAGCGTCCTTTTTCTACGGTTACAGTCGTCTGATCACCAATGGCAAAGCCAGCTTTTGCCAACCAAATGCCCGAAATGGTTAAGGTGGGAACCCGGCGAATCTGGCTACCGGGAGAATACCCGCCAATTCGCCGGGTGGTGCTGGTAACTTTCTTAGTGCGTATCATGGGTGGGGAAATAAGCACCCGGCAGGGTACCGGGTGCAGTGGGTTAAAATGGCAAATCGTTGACGAGGTGGTGAGCGTTAGGCCTGTCAATATGCGTAGGGCGCTTTCTTGTGACTGCGGTAAAATCTTGTGGTAGACTAGAATCAATCTCAACCGGTGGAACCTGGAACTGCTGATACTCTCCGAAAAATTCAATTGTAGCGGCTTGAACCAGGCGTCGAGCCGTTGTATACTCTATGTAATTTGATATACTATACCCATTCTCTATCTGCTCATAAAAACTCAGGAAGAAGTACTTACCGGTATTAAAATCAATACTGGCAAAAAGTGGGTAACGATCATTTGGGAACTGGAAGAATGTGACGGTTTCTTTAAATGCACCGGGCACGATAGCTACGAACGTGTTTTCGTTACGGAAATAGTGAATCTGGTTCATGGTTCTTTTTCTGGTTTGTGGCACTAGGCCTATTTCTAGAATGCTAAAAACTACGCTGTTTTTGAAGGCAAACAGCCTGCCCAAACGAAGGACAACAATGAAAATATTACCATTTCAAAGAACTACTGTTGCTCATTTGCAACACTATAAAAATACGAAAAAGCAAAACAAAAAACAAGCCCAAAAGCAAATATATATTTGCTTTTGGGCTTGTTTTTATCTAACTTAGTGTAACTAAAAACAGGAAGAAACTTATGAAAACGGCACTCCTTGCCAGCCGCCAACTAACAAGCGCAGACTGCTACGCGCAAGTAAAAACCACACTTGACCAAGCTGGAACAACCGAACTGCACCACGGTGCTGAAGGAGCAGGCAAAGAGCTCGCCGAACGATGGGCCAAAGAAACAGGGCACACCGAATCCGGACACACTCCAGACTGGAAACAGTACGGGCGCGCAGCTGGCCCCATACGAGGCAAAGCTTTAATAGGCGCGGTTGACAATGTGGTTGCGCTTTGGGATGGCAAAAGCAAAGGCACGGAAAACGAGCTAAAAGAAGCCAGGCGACAAGGCAAGCCCGTAAGGCTAATACTCGTGCAAAGCCACTAATACAGGCTGAACCGGAAACCCAACCTTAGAAGCTTGTCCAGCAATCGAATTCAAGTTTATTTACTCCTGATACTATCCGCGACTCGAAAAACTAACCTAACTAACCAAATTCCGGCGCGGACTTTTTCCCAGTATAGTCATTTGGCCTCACGGCCTGAGTGTTCCGCGTCGGCACTCCGTATTGATGCGTCAGCTGTGATACGCTTGCCCTTAACCGGCACCCCAAGTTTACTGAACAAAAAAAATCAAGTGCCGGTTAAGGGCAAGCGCAAGTATACCGGCCCGGCAAGCCGCCCCCTGATCGAAGACGGGCCGTACGCGCGGACGGAGCCACCCAGCCGGGCGCGACCTGGCAGGGTGATGGCAAGCGAAGCAGCCGGCACTGGCCAGGCCGCGTTCCGGCTGAATTGGCTGGTTTCTCATTCGCATTTTTATCTTCTGATACGTTTGTATTTGCAATCAAGCCCAAAGGCAAATACATTTGCACACGACTAAATGTACCGCTGTGGAACCGATCCAAGTAAAGAGCCGCGCATCTATGCTAAAAACAGCGAAGTTGCCCATATTTTCAAATCTGTGATTCAAGCTCTTGATCTGAAAGTGTATGAGTTTGCCGACAGGATGGGTATGGGTAAACAGGTAGCATATGATTATACGATGGGCAAAAAATCCCCGAACTGGGAGCGATTAGCTAAAATAAAAGAAGTCTTTCCGCAAGTATCCGGCGATTTCTTACTAACTGGTAAAGGCTCTGTTCTCAAGGAATAATCACTCAGTTATTTAAATAAAAAGCCTGACCGTATAACAGCCAGGCTTTAAGCATTCTAGAAATATCGTTGTGTCTATACAGTCTTACGTTTAGCGCTTCAGAAGAAATAGCGGGCAAACATCTTCGCCAGCATTATTACGGCTCCTATAAACTGCAAATCCTTCTCTCCTGTCTCACATCCGTAATACCGAAGCAAGACGAATCCGCCCTTTATCACCATCAAAATTACGGAGAAATCGAATTCTTCTACTTATCGGTCTAAATACGTATTGCCCACTTCAGTTGCACTGAAGTGGGCACACAGGGTTGGACTAGTGGCAAACTCCTACCTAAGTGGTCGAACCTTGCTAAAATTGCTGAGGCTTTCCGAATATTTCGACTCAACATTTGCTAGGTGATAAAGGCTCTGTTCCGATTGAATAACTATTTATTGTCTCTTTACCGTTTTGTACAACATCGGTCACTTGGGTTATACTATCACAGGTTTAGGGTAAGGCATAAAGGATGGCACTGCTGGTCTAGCTGATTACTTAACATTCCGAAAAATATATAGTAGTCTTGAAGCATTGTACCTATTATACATAGGTACCCAAATTTTTTTAATAATTAACGAATGAGTGTAAGCTTTATATCCAAAGCTTGTAAGTGGAATTTGCCTTTTTCATCAGTATAACCGGCGGGACCATAGAGGTACATTAGTTTTTCATTTACTTTCTCTATCTGAAAACTCCCTGTGAGATCAATACCTTCTCTATTATTTTGATCTACAGGTGAAATATTTAACTTGTTCTCAGAGACAGAGATGCCATAACTAACAGCAGTTCTCTTTACCCCATTAAAAGAATAATAACCAAAACATTCACGGTTCGAAGTCGTTAATTTACAACTCCCAAAATCAAATACAGATTTTGAATAAGTGATTGTTGAATCAACTTGATTACTGCCACGCTGAGAATAAGCAGCCTCTGTTATTATCCAGCCACCTGATAAGCGATCAGCTTCTACTTGTTCTTTTGTTTTACAGCTAACTATAAAAAATAGCTGAAGTATAACGAGAGCAACAAATTTTGATTTCATGGTAAAATATGGTTATATAATAGCAACTAGTGTTGATTTTTCAAAACTAGTTGCTACTAGTGTTAATTACCCAAAACAACAAAGAAATTAGTATTTACGTCATAAAACGGCTGGCCATTGGTTAATGAATTTCCCGATTGTGGGGGTGCCTGACATTGATCAACTACCAACTGTCCTATATTATCGTCATTATTGGCTATATCAAAAGTTACGGATAGGCTTCTTGTTACTTCTCCAATTGCTGGAACAGTAACTTTAAACGATCCACCAATAGTTACGTTAACTGGACTGGTACCTCCATCAATTTCTACGAAATTAAACAAAAGTGTTTTACTGAAAATAGAATTTGTCCACGCTACAATAGAAGTTCCACTTGGTAAATTGGTTAAACTTCCAAACCATTTGTCATCGCTCCATGGAAAGGTTCCATCAAGACGAACTGCTGGTTCTTCCATCTCATCAACTCTTCTTATCTCCCCTAAACTAGAAAAATTCGTAGAACTTGAGGGGGCATAGACACGCATTGTTATCTCTGGTAATCCTTTAATCTTGACTCCCATCTATCTATTTTGTCAGAGGCAAACCACTTTGCATATAAATACTGCCCATCTGTGTAGGTACAACTATTACCTGAACCACTACCAGGATCTTCACCAGGTAATAAATTAGTTGTTGGGCCATCTGCAGGACGATTAATAGCTAACAAATCCTTACGCTTGACCACTTTACCATTTTGGTCAAGAATCATTCGTTCATTCAGGCTAACCACAACAATTGGTTCGTCAGGTAAATCTTTAGTATTTAGCCAAATTTCTTTGCCTTCACTATTATAAGCTTTCACTCGATCGAGTTTACTTTCATCTTGTATGTCGGGGAACGCAACTACTACAGGAGTAAATGATTCCTCTTGCCATTTCTCAATTCCGACTGGTACAGCTATGTTAATAAGCGGAAGTTTACTTATTACTTCATCAGAATTAAAGGGTTCGTTATCCATATCACGTAAGACATCTTTCACTTTTCTGCTATTAATGCTCTGATTTACAATGGTACTAAATAGTATATCGTAATCTCCATCAAATTTCTTTAATGCTTCCTTTTTTATAAATTTTCGCACTTCAGATTTTTTTAATGATTTAGCAAGAGTCTTAGCTAATTTTTCAATAAATGGATCATAACGAGCAACACCACCATCGATGCGAGCAGATCCATATTTACTTGTATCGATTACACTCTCTTTACTACAAGAAACTAAGATAATCGTTAATATAATAATCTTACAGCAATAGAACAGAAGTTTCATAAGGTTAAATTGTTTATTATGTGTGAAGCAGTTTTTACCCATTCCTGAGTATCAAGAATGAATTCAATATTACGCTTCCGTTTTATATAGTGTAACGGGAAAATACCCGTTTTAAAAACGGGTATTTTCCCGTTTTTTTGTAACTATTCACCAAAAATCGCCCACAGTCTCACAGAGCGTTCTATTCAATTGATAATCAATGTATTGTGTAATTTATACAACCAAAATGACGGACTTTCTACGAAATGATAAAGCGACACTAAATAGTTTTTTGACATATTTATTTGACATAAATAAAACCTGACCGTAAAACAGTCAGGTTTTATACATCCTAGGTTAAAATCTCTACGGCGAACCGCTATAAACTCTTTCGCTTTGTACTTCTAAAAAAGTAACGAGCGAACATCATCACCAACATTATTACCGCTCCAATAAACTGCAAATCCTTCTCACCCGTCTCTTTGCCATAATACCGTAGCAGCATAAAGCCACCAGGATCACAAGCAAAATTACCGAAAAATCGAACTCCTCCACCTGCCTGCCAAGGTATGCGTCTGCCACTTCGGTGGCGGCATCCATATTGATAAACGGTTCGCGTCGCAATCGGTCACACAACTCTCGAATCTTTCTTGGGTTACCGTCTGCCGTTTCATACAACTTCGTCATCACAGCATCCAGATCGCGCACAGGCAGATCACCAATCAGCCGGTAAATCATCTTGAGCGAGTCAGGCCGACCAAGTGGTTTAAGCTCCACCCTTGTAAAATTCCAGGCAAAGGAAGCCGCTTCCATCTTTACCGAACGGGCCGTCATGATAATGGTGAAGTGTTCCTTTAACTCCTCCAGCACTTTCACGATTCGGGGTGTAATCCCATCGATGTTGCCAATCTTAAGCAGATACTCTCGTTGCTGGGTTAAGTCTTTTAGGGTTTGGACCAGGTTAGCCAAGCTCGTCGTACTGAGTTTCGTTTCCACCGATTTTAAGTCTGACGTGGCAAACAGCATCGAAGCTGCGGTTTCTTTATCCCCACAGATGTGCAGAATAGCCGCTTTAAGGCTACTTTTAAAATCAGAACAATCGTCAATTAACAGGGTCCGTTGTTCAAAATTCAGACTTTGCAACAGGTGTGTTTTCCCGACACCGATACTTCCTGTGATCAATACCGAAATACCCCGACTCACCAAACCCTGAATCTGCTTCAGTTCCCGATCCCGACCGAAAATGAACTCTGTATCAGGAGTCAACAGGTTAATGATGTTACGCTTTGGTGGAAATAACCGCGCTTTCCATTTTTCCCAGAATGTTGGTTTTGGTGCGCTGGCATTAATTAGACTACGCAATTGTTCAGGATTTGCATGGGTATAGATGTCAGTTACCCGGCTGTCCGTATGGCCCAAGAAATCACGAATCTCTACCATCTTCGCACCGTTCGCAGCTAAATTGGTAGCGGCTGTATGGCGTAATTTATGCGGCTTCAACTTACCGGCTTGGGGTACTTTCTCACCTAAGCGCTTCAACGACATATTGATTGCTGATCGACCAATTGGCTTCTTCGGGTCTTTAGGCGAGGGAAATACATACCCTTTGATCGGCATGTTTTCTTTTTGGCGCTCTTTAATTAAATCGTCGAAAGCGGCATATAACCGGTCGGACATCGGAATCGTACGCTTTTTGTCCTCTCCACGTTGTTTGCTGGTTTGAAGCGTTACTACCTTCTTTTGAAAGTTACAGGCTTCCCACTTTACCGTTCTAATTTCACTAACCCGGCCTCCGCCATCCATCATCAGCAGTGCCTGTACCCTATGTTCTTCATTTTTGATACTGGCTAAAATGGCAGCCTGTTCCTCAAGGGTGTGAAATTCTAATTGTAGTGTTTCCATTCACTTACTTCTCTATTCAGTAAACGATAATGTATATCTATTCATTGGTGATTAAAGATATAGTCTTCACAATTTAATAGTATTAAGTAGAATTAATTAGTAGTATTAAGATACATATCATGTTTAATTGATAAATCCTCCTCCAATAAATATTCGAATCATTACCGTACTTGTACTATTCCAAGATGCGTTGCATATCTACTAATTATGTTATTCGACTATAGTAAGAATTGTTAAGCATACGCCTGTCTGATCCATCTTGGAAATTTTCCATTAATTCATTTCCTGCAAGGCTAAATCAAGCTGACGATATAAAACTGACTCCTTTAAATGTGCAGGTAACTTAATCATTTCATAATGGACAGCGGCCCGTCCTAACTCCAACCGATACCAGCAAAGTAGATATAAATTAACCCAGGATAAAGGATGCCGTTCTCTAAACTTAACGAACTGTTGCCAACGGACCTTCGTCAAATTCACACCAGTCAAGGCAAAGTTAATTACTCTACTGGAATCATATACAACGCTTTTTTTGGGCATTTGACGAATTGCGGCTTTCTGCTTTTTAAAAGCAACAACCTCTTGCTCATAAGTAGTATCTATCCCTGCAATAAAATCATACCAGTCAGAGGTGGCTATCGAGTTGATTACGGCTGAAGTCGTTAACGAGCGCTCATTTAACTTGACTTCAATGTTATTATCCCAAATAAACGAAACTTTTTCTGAGTGGTTTTTCAGTACTATAAAGGCTTGTTTAGGCTCCTGAAGGCTTTTCCTGAAACTAAATTGTTGCCGGGTAACTGTTGCAGAATCCACTAAAGTGGTATCCGATCGGGCTGGGTTAACAAAGAATAAGTACACCTTATTGCTCTGTAGATCGCCCGTCTTCCCTCTGATTGTCATCGATGGTTGTGCTATTGAAGAAGCAACGAAACAGGGTAAGATTAGTAGCATTAAGGGTATTCTCATGTCCTGAAAATTCACATTTAGTTTGCTCAACTAAGTGTATCAAAGACGCTACTATGCTGATTTAGTTGCATTTCAAATCTGTTGTATAAGTGGCAATATGTTAACTGAGCCTAAAAGGACAACGTACCTGACTTACTTATTAGCTCTCGGTAAAAGGGCTTGTTATCAGCTATTACATAAGGCAAGTAGCAGTCTAAAGTATTGCCTTGCTCATCAATAGCTTTAATCTCCACTACAGATACTTTCTCCTTAAACTCAGGCAATGAGATCAAGGCATCAACTCCAATAGCTCCAGCTCTTAATTTCTTTTGTAGGATTCTGCTCGTTATCGATTCCACCAAAAGTGAAATGAGTTCTTTCGAGTCTGGATAATCTTCTCCTGTAGTCATACCTACTGGCTGAAGTTGTCCATCAACGTGTTCAATGGTGCCAAAAGGGTAAAACTCTCCTACATGTTCGAGGTAGTATTTCGCTTGTTTGATACTAAGGTCAATAACTTGCTTAAGCGAGTTCATTTCAGTTGTATAATTTGCTGTATGTTAACCTAAGCTTTCACAGCTCTTCTAATGCTGTATTTTCTTGGCTATAAAGCAAAGTTAGATTGGTAGCAAAAGGGGGTGAAGCTATATCTAGCTCCCAAGTTTGACTGATATTAGGAAGGTAGTTTTTAATACCTTCCACTAAATTTTCCCATCCTTCCGTTTCTTCCTGAACAATCAGGGATTGCTCAGTGCCATAAACGATTTCCAAACAGATGCTGTCATAGATTAGCTTGTCGGTTTTGAAGGCATACAGTTTCTTAATATCTCCCCAACCTATCCGCGTTTCATACTTCTTTACAGAAATTATGAACCTTCTGTACTTACCTGGTAAATCTTATCCGGGTAACTTAG
Organism: Spirosoma telluris; assembly: GCA_003259005.1. Classification (GTDB taxonomy): domain Bacteria; phylum Bacteroidota; class Bacteroidia; order Cytophagales; family Spirosomataceae; genus Spirosoma; species Spirosoma telluris. The sequence continues at coordinate 7,255 of QLII01000004.1, read as the reverse complement.
GGTGTTGTTTTCCATGTTGTATAATCTAACGTTATGTTAAGCTGATGTCCAAAAATCAATTCTGCTCACCTTGTGCCTGCCAAATTAGTATTGTCGCGTTCAAGTGCGCAGTTTCCCTAAGCTTATATTCCAGCATTTGACGCTGCACCCGGTACAGTTCTAGATTTACTGGTTCCGGTTTTTCAAACCCCTTGATCCTCTCAGTCAGCTCCCGGATTCTAGTACGGCGTTTCCCCTCTTCGTAATCGCTTAATTCCTTTCTATTGGTATGCTCATATAATTCTGCTCGGTAACCTTCTAACTCCGCTACTTTCGCCTGATAGGCTGCTTCATTGGCCTTGTGCTGCAAATCAAGTTGCTTTAACGCAAACTCAGTTTCGGCGTTGTCGATAGCCAGTTGCTGGAACCGGGCCCCATTTGGATACTCTACGCTCAACTCATTCCCTTTCTTCATAATGGGTCCTTCAAAATAATATAACTCCTGTTCGCTCTGCGCAGTGACTTTCACTACAGGTTGACTCATGTATGTATTCAGGCTATCCGCTGAAACCTGCAACAAGTTAATCGTTCTATGCTTATGGGCGTATCGCTGATTCTTACGTAGAAAGTTAAGCAGCTTCGTTTTCTCCGTGTCGAATCGCAAAAACTCACCTTTCCGGTACACGACAATTTCCCCCGCTTTCTGCTCGACCAATGTAGCAAAAACGGTATCACCTCGGGCCTGATTAATTCCAGCCCATAATCGCCAGGCTTCCGTTTTATTTCCCGGCTCAGGTGCTCAAATGTACTAAATCCCCTGTTATACCTAGCCCAGAATCCCTGGGCCATGAGCGGATAACTGAACACATTAAGGCAACAGAATACCAGAAAAACGATGGCTTCGCTCCGAAAATCGTTTGCGGATAATCGTAGCTTCGGATTCGCCGGAAGAACAAACGGTCTACGGGAAAAGGGATAGAGTAGAGGTATACCTTGCTTGGTACACATGTCGAAGATCAGATGCGAACCAAGCGCTAAGGCAATGGGCAATGTAAACTGTACATGAAAGAGATTATCAACGCCTTGGCAATGCATACGACAGCGAGATAAAAGAATATACTATGGGTTACGGTTCGGTGGCCATAGTTTCTCTGGAGCCAACTGGCTAAACCGAGCGACCCTTTTCCAATAAGACTTTTCGTGTGGTCAATATCCGGCAAGACGGCCGCGATCCAGACAACAGCCATGGTATCAAATCGCTCAAATACATTGACGTCTGCGAAACTGGCAAAGATCCCCGTAAAGGCGAATCCCCCGCTCACGTGATTGAAACTTTGCATTCATTTTTTGATTAGATGAGGAATGATTCTATGCCAGTTGACAACGTATATACCTTACCGGAATAACTCTCGATTTTTATAACCCAGCCCTAAACTTGTCAGTAGCTATCGTGTATGTTTGGCTTGGTCCGGCTGTCGGGCTTGATAGACAGAAAGCGGGTGCCGATACGTTGGGCGAGCTGTTTGGTTCGCATCCAGAAAGGTCCAGACAATTGCCAGTTTAAAGCCTGTTTTCACTTTTATTCTGAACTTGCCTGGCTGTGCATCGTAATTCGACTTATTGACCCTGTTTCTGATCAAGCGGGTTTTCGCGGGCTTCGTTGGTTTTGGATTCCAGTCACTGTGGGTTCTTGGGTCGCCAAATTCATCATAAATAGAGTCGTCGGAGGTCGATGTCGGAAAATACCAGATATTCGCACGAAGGTTAGCGTTGAAGGGATCGCCATCTCCATTGTCCCGAACACTGAAATACATATATGACCTTCGTTGCACTCGTTCATCTCCTCGTTTAGGGATCGATGTTGAGGTTCGACAACTAACAAGCATCGTCATGGCAATCAAAAGCAATTGAATGGATGAGAATACGCATGGTGTTTTCATAAGGATATGGTGGATGATCAGAAAGAATGGGAATTGAAATTACCAGTGAGGTGAAAATACTACCGGATTAAAGAAAGACAGCTTTCCCGAATTTGACGATCATGCCTATACGTTTTACACATTTTTTCTCGAGTCTAACACCCTATCTATCTTGTCTTAACCAACGTGGTCTTTTTTTCTACGAATAATGAGTCTATTTCCTGTAAGCGCTCCGTTGGAAACTGATGCCTGGCAAACTTGGCCAGTTCAATCACTCTGAATGTATATTGCTGGTATCGGGCCTTACTCGCCGAATATTCTTTTTGTAGTTTTAGTAACGCCTGGTAGTAGTCGACTGGGTTTATCTCTTGCTTTTGATGAGCTTCTTTAGCTATCTCAAAGATCTTATTCTCTGTATTCCAGCTTGTATTCAATTCATCGACTGCATCCCGCTCAATCTGCGCGGCTGCATACATACTTCGCAGTTGATGTAACTCTGTCTGGTAGTCCAGTAATCCCTGTGTAATAATAGCTGCCAGTTTTACTCGATTTTGCTGCTTCGTCTGGTCAATAGTGATAAGTTGGCTCGTTCCGGCAGTAACACTCGGTAGGCCAAACTGAAATCCGATATTAGGCAGATAGTACCACCATTTCATTTTGGTTCTGGCTTCAAATTCAACACAGGCAGCTTTCACTTTTGCCGTGTGATATGCCCGTAAACTTGCTTCATAGTCCGTTAGGGGATATAGTCTTACGATTTGTGCTTTTCCCAGATTTACAATGAATAGGCTCGTAACCACCGTCAACGCGATAGTTTTGAGAGCGGGGGCCCCATTTGTGAACATAATTACGATTTCGTGTGTACGTGAAAGTTGAAAATGTGTACGCTTTAGAATTCATCTTGGTTATTGTACATTCCCAATAAAAATGTCTCTACTGTAGAGACATTTTCCGTATGACGAAAAAAGTAAAATAAGTTACATATTATCTATATTTAGTTTGTTGATTAGCTACATTTAGGTGGTATCATCCCTTCTTTGATTACCTCATCCATTGCTCTGCATACGGTAGTTCTAGTAATACTTTGGGTTATTTGAAGTTTTGTACCAGCTTTACAAAGCCCATCTACTGTAGGTGTATCAATTTCACTATGAGTAATTCGAACTAATGCTTTTCACGCGTCAACTTCTTAGCTTATTTCTATTTTACATTAGTTTTCAGGAAATATCGAACGGTCAATGTTTTCAAAATACAACTGATCCTGCCTCATTTCAGCTATATAATACGGCTATATCCCCAAGAGGAATTGTGTTAGCAGACTTTAATAATGACGGTAAAGCTGACCTGGCTTCGGTAAGTCAGATACAGCATACGATCAGTATCCGGTACAATGACCAGCATGGCTTATTTGGGAGTTCTATTACGTTTCCTGTGGGCATAACTCCAATTCCTCTTGTAGCCGCTGATTTTAATGGGGATAACCGAATTGATTTGGCAGTTGGGAATACCAGTGGAACCGTATCTATGTTGCTCAACTCAGAAAATGGTTTCACTGGGTTTCCGGAACATATCCTGGAGTACCAGGAATTTCAAGTATGGTTATAGGTGATTATAATAATGATGGTTGGATTGATCTAGCCTTGGCAAGTAGTGGTGCCCTGGATTTCCGAATTCTGACAAATAATGGCAATGGCACTCTTACTGCAGCTCCCACACAACTTCTAGCTAATGGAGGTAGCTATATCACGGCCAATGATTTTAATGCTGATGGGCTTTTAGATATAGCTGCAATCGATTTTGTACAGTCAGTTGCAGCAGTAAAAATATTTAAAAATATAGGGAATGCGACTTTTACGGCATTAGCCTCTTATAGCGTGACGCAAGGACCAACGGTTGTCAGTTCAGGTGATTTGAATGGAGATAACAGACCCGATCTAGTAGTGGGGTCATTTTATAATAATGCGTTTGATATTTTCTTAAATACGGGTAATGGGCAGTTTACTCTACTTCATACGGAAACAAAAGTTTCGTCTCCCCGCGCTATTCTAATTCAGGATGTTAATGGTGATCAAAAGCCGGACTTAATCCTGACCCATTGGGAAGAGTTTACTATATCCGTCTGGATAAATAATGGTAATGGAACTTTTCAAAAAGGTATTTATTATGCAACGGGTAATTCACCAGGGGAAGCTTCCCTTGCTGATATAGACGGTGATGGGCTTCCTGATTTAGCCATTTCCAATAAGAATAATAACACGATCTCGATTCTACGGAATAAAGGACAAGGGCACTTTGGTTCAGCAAGTATAGTAGCCACCCCTCTGCCAGTATAAATACGGCCGTTACAGGCGATATAAATAATGACGGACTTCCGGATTTGGTAGTTACTAAGGATGACACCGTTGGGTATTATCATAAAGCACTCCTTTTTTACTTAAATACAGGTAATGGTACTTTTTCTGAGCCCCGATTCCAGTCTATTGGAGTAGCTGCCAGTGAATTATTAATGGGGGATTTAAATAATGATGGCTGGCAGGATATACTTTCAACAGATCACAATAATAATTCCGTAACCGTACTTTTAAACGCTAAAACTAGTAGCGGAACATTTCTAGCACCTGCACATTACTCAACTGGTGGGGGCACTCAGCCTCCTAAATCGGTTCTTAGCGATATAAATGGGGATGGTTACCTAGATGTTCTGACTCAACTCAGTGGTGGAGTCTATCCATCAGGAGTTCTAGTCTTTTTAAATAAGGGAGACGGTTCGCTATCTTCTCCTACAAAGATAGAAGTGAATACATCAAATTTTTTATTAACTGATTTGACAAATGATAACAAACCTGAGCTAGTTATACTCTCGTCTGTAAATCTACCTAGTCTTCGGGTGCTTATTAATCAGGGCGGAGGTACATTCTCTGCCCCAACAAGCTATACAATCGCAAGGGATGTCTCCTCAGCGGCTAGTTTGGATATGAACGTTGATGGTTTCCCGGACCTTATTGTTTCGACACCCAGCTTTATTGCCTTATTGCTAAATAAAGGAGACGGTACGTTGTATCCGTATCAAACACTAACGTCTGATTCATTAGTATCTAATCTTTCCGTAAAGGATTTCAATGGAGATGGCTATCTGGATTTAGTTGCAATAAAAATAGTAGATCAAGACTCATACAAGTATGAATTTTGGGTATATCTAAATACAGGAAATGGATATTTTGCCCAGCCGACAAGATACCCAATTGGTACATTTAGTTTGACTATTGACATTCAGGATTTTGATGGCGATGGCAGGCTTGATCTGGCGGCACTATCAACCAGTGGCTATTGGATTTGGTATAACTGTACATCAATTATCGGTTACGAGTATACATCCGTCAAGGATGGATTATGGACAGATCCGAGTGTCTGGGCACGTAACCGAGCACCTGGTCCTTTAGATCGAATCCGATTGCGTCATGCTGTAACTCTTCCCTCAAACTATACTAGCCAATCAACTCGAGTAAGTTTTGATGCGGGTGGTCAATTGAGGTACAACCCTGATAGCCAATTAAATTTGATAAAATGATCACCTAATCCAAGGTAGCTGCCCAGTTAACGTAGTTCTGCGAAAAAGTACGGCCCGGCCGGCTGGAAAATTCGTCGTTTACCTCAAGGAGAGTATGCCGCAGTTGCATGAAAAGAGCGATTAATGATACCTCAATATGTTTGGATGGCTATTGTAATTTCGTAGAAATTCGCCAGTTGCTATTAATGTCTCATTGAAAGAGCCTTACAGAATTACTAGCCTTTGATATGCTGTAAACACGTCTTCGCTGCCAGGATCAAACGGTACGCTCTGAAAGCTTAATTCCGCATTTCCGCCCGTATAGCTTATAACTAGGCCAGGTCACTTTTTAGTATGAAGTAGTCCGTTGCGGATTCTCAGGAATGGTTTTTCAATCAATAGATTGAGTAAAAGTGCGCCAATAAGGCTGGTCATTACACAAACCAATAGTATCCAATCGCTAGTCCAGTCGGTCCCTGCTACTAATTTATGCGTTAGTATGATAATCCCTTTGTGAGTCAGGTAAATGGCAAATGATAAGGTGGCAATGGATGTGGAGATGGTTGACTTCCAGCCGTACAGAAAACTTGTTGGGCTAACCGCTCCGGCAACGATAAACCCATAACCAATGGATAAGAGGGGAAAACCAAAAACGGAAGCGATCATGGTTTGTTGGTCTTCGCACAGCCAATATGCAACGATCAGCAGTGAAATTCCAGCCCCAAGCAATATGTTTCCCTGTTTAGAGATCCTGTGCCACAGATTAGGATAAAACGTATATATAGCAGCTATAGCCACGCCAATTACTAGTCCATCCAGTCGATTGTAGGTAGGATAATAGACATATTTATACCAATAGAGCCAACTGTTTTCCTTCCCATTATAGGGGGCATACATCACGTTGTAACTATAAAGCCGTGTACCAAAGCCTACTAAAAACAGAACCAACAAAAGCCATCCAGCCCTATTAAACCTGCCAACCGATTGAAAGATGACCAAAGTTACTGGTAATAACAAGTAGAAGTGTTCTTCAACACAAAGGGACCAGGCATGCGAAAACGTCCCATAGTGCTTTAAGTCTAAGCCAAAATTCTGGGTAAAGCTTAGGAATTTCCAGAGCGATGGCAATGCCTCTTTTTCCCGAAAGGAAGGAACCTCAAAATAGAGGCCCACCGTGACTAAATAAGCGGGAATGATCCTGAAGAATCGTTTAAGAAAGAAATCGCCGAATGAGATTTTCTTCCTTGTTTGATAGTCTCAAAAAGTTGAGAAGCAATGAGGAACCCACTCAATACAAAAAAAAGATCGACCCCGTCCAGCCAAATCTGGCAACCTCTGGCAACCAGCTGGGTTGTCCCTTGCTAAGAATGAAGTAATGAAACAAAAAGACGAACCCAATGGCAAATGCTCGTAAATGATCAAGCCCGTGTAACTTTTTAGTGGATTTTATTTCGACTGTTGTGGCGAACTTATCCCTTTCGGGTAGCTGAGTCATAAAGGTGAAGTACAAATAAGAGTAGTAGTATAATAGGGTTAACAAGTTGGTTGATGAACACAATACAAATCACTAAATGGTTAATTTGTCGAACACAAATATAGGGTGTGCGCTTTTTGCAACGACTATGTATTAGCCAAAGTCAGAAACGTCAGTCTAAACATTGTTTCATAAATCGCCCCATTTAAAAAGCAGTTTTACAAACGCTGCTTCGTCTCCTTTAGGAGCATTTTTTGAGAATCCTTTGTGATGCTTTTCCCAATCCTTGAACATGAAACGTAGCGCATCGAAATAAGCCACAACGGGTTCGGTCAT
>QLII01000003.1 GCA_003259005.1 Spirosoma telluris | reverse complement strand
GATTGTGGTTCGTCTGAAGGGTGGCTAAAAAATGGTCGTTTTTCTGTCCGATGGCGCAGCCAATCTGCGGTAGTTACAAAATTGGCTGACATCGAACGCTCAACATATTTTGGACTGCCGGGCCGCCAGAACGGTTCCACCTAAGCATGCGTTTTACAGTCCTCCATCGGATCGATCCCCGAAGCGACAGTATTTACAGGGTTTGACCAAAGTTGATGCGGAGCAAATGCAAAAACGGTTAGAAAGCGCAAGGTTGCATCTCTGGCACGGCAACACGAATAAAGAGTTAGAGCTGATGCATTATCTGGATGCCGATCTACACCCTCAGGAAGCCCTTACCAAATAAGTAAAAATCAAACCCCTGATCCGTTATATTGGTGAGTTGGAAAGCTACATTCGACAAAACGATCACTTGATCGTCGACTACAGTGAACGCTATCGATACGGAGAAGCATTTCGACAGGCTTTGTCGCATCGATAGCGTTCACTGTAGTCGCCAAGCGATTCGATGATAAACCGCACCACGGTGGCAACAAATGCAATGGAGCAAAACGGGTGCCCATCAGCTGTTGGTGATGCGGACCACAGTATTAAACGATGAGTTGGAGGGTGAGTTTGAGAAGCAGTATCCCCTGTCTCGAGCGCAATCGAGTGGGGCAATGCTGATTGCCACTTAACCGGATTGACCCAAGCTTTTTTATGCTCTCCTACTTAGCACAGTTCATTAACTGGCTTCATAAATAAATCCATTATTTTATCTTAAACAAGTGTGTCCCAGCTTGTAATTTTTGTATGCCTAATCCCGGCAATTTCAGGCTGGCTGTTGAATTTGGTGGTACTGTCAGCGAATAGGTAATTCCAGTTGACGACCGTTCCCACCCAGATCGAATAGTTCCATAAGGGCCGTTATGTGTCGCTTCAAACCGATCCAAGCCACTGACAAAATGAGGTTCAATTAAAACGTTTTTAAAACCAGGGTGTTGAGAATCGGGGTTGATACCTCCCAATGCTTTATAATACCATGCTCCAATTTCACCGAACATGATATGATTCTGCGAAATATCTTTCTTGGCATCTATGGACCAGTTTTCATAGAGGGTGGTAGCCCCGTTTTTTATCCACCAACCCCAAGAGGGGAAATTTTCCTGAGAAGCCACTTGATACGCCAAATCTGCATATCCATTCTCACTGAGTGCATTTAGTATCGTCTTCGTCCCTAAAAGGCCAACATCGAGATGCGCGTTATCGTCTTTGACCCGTTTCGCCAAATTAGCGGATACTTTATGCTTCAGTTCATCTGGCACCAGACCCCAGTATAGTGGGGCACTCAACTCGGTCTGTGAACCACTACCATATAGGCCCGTCTCTTTGTTTAGGTATGTTGAATTGATGGCCTGTTTAATCTTCATGGCCAGGCATGCATAGGTGTCAGCATCCGACTGCTTTCCAAGCAGTTTAGCCATTTTGGATAAGATGGCTACATCGACAAAATAATAAATTGACGAGGTGAGCTCAACCGGTGATTTCGATTTAACCGGAACCCAGTCGCCTAATCCCCAGGATGTTAGTCCAACAGGACTTTGCTCTGTGAGGTGATTAACATACCGTTTTATGTTATCATAATTATCAAGCAGGATTTTTTTGTCGCCATAGAACAGGTATACATTCCAGGGAATGATGGCAATGGTACTTGTCCAGTCAGGGCCGTTAGCCCAGTGGTACCCCAACCACTTGTTGGTATAATGGCTGGTAAAACACCATTGGGCTGCTGTTCATCACGATGATCAGCCAGCCATTTTTCATAAATGGTAATGGCATCGAAATTGTATAATCCTGTCTCAATAGTTATATGCGCATCCCCAGTCCAACCATTTTTTTCTCGTTGTGGGCAGTCTGTCGGATAGCCAAATAGGTTTGAGAGATAGGTATTATTGGTTGCCCACCAGATTTTATTCAATGTCGGATTCGAAGAAGAAACTTGACCTATCGGAGGCACATCGCTATGCATAAAATACCCGACCAGTGATTCTTTTGTCAGTTCGACGGGTTGACTGCTGGTGACCTCTACATATTGAAATCCCTTATAGTTAAAGTGTGGCGTGAAGGTTTCCTCTCCTTCTCCACGTAGGATAAAAACATCCGTCTGAAAAGGGGCGGTGTTGTCGACGGGACGATAATAAACATCAATATTCGACAGATCGACTCGGCCATTAGCATATAATCGTTCCCCATGTTTTAGCCGGAAAGTCATCCCAGAAGGGCCTTTTGCCCGAAACTGGCTAATGCCCGCAATGTTGCGTCCCAAATCGTACACAAAGGTCGTATCATTGATTTTGGTCATGCTCCGGGTGGCAATGGCTTCCACCAGTCGGATGGGATACAATGATTGGGCAACAATGTTGGTCGACGGAGCTGACCGATCAATGGCAGGTTTCCAGCTTGAATCAGTAAAGCTTACCGTGTTCCAGCCGGATTGCTCAAGTCGACCATCGTAATGCTCTGAAGTGTAAATACTGTTGAAAACGATAGGGCTAAGCGCCGTCTTCCAGTCTTTCCCTGAGGAAATAGTTTCGATTGTTCCATCCACGTAGGTAATGCGCAAATCCAGACAGAACGCTGGTCGAGCTCGCCAAGGAGCTTTATCAAAATACCAGCCAGCCGTTGCCGATTGATGGTTATACCACCCATTGCCCAGTAACACACCAATCGCATTTTGGCCACTCTGTAATTGGGGCGTTACGTCATAAGTGACGTAGAGCGTCCGCCTGTCATATCGGGTATACATCGGATCGAGCCGATGGCTTCCGATTTTCTGTCCATTCAGGTATAGCTCATACAGACCTCCGGCTGCAATATACGCCCGAGCTGATTTGATTTTTTTGGTGATTTCGAATGGTTTTCGGAAATAGGGAGCTGGTTTAAGCGTTACGTCATTTATATCACTGATCCAATTTCCCTTCCAATTCCCACTATTCATCAGGCCTGTTTCAAAGCTCGCTACAGATGAGGTTGATGGCTTTCGATCTTTATCCCAAACCTCAAGCCGCCAGAAGTATTTCGTAAAGGGTTGAAGAGGGACACCTGAATAGGTTACAAGCTGAGTATTTGACGGGATTTTGCCAGACTGCCAGTGACCACCTTTTCCCTGACTTACCAAGCTTGAGTCAATGCCCACAACCAGCTTATAAGCGGTTTGTTTAGCTCCACTTCGGACATCCTCCAAACGCCAGGAAAAACGAGGAGCACCTGCATCAATGCCTAATGGGTTTGTCAGATGTTCGCACTGTAGCTCCACTGGAATACAGGGAAGAAGGGCATAACATAATGATGAAAAACTGCTCAAAATTGAAATGGCAATAGTAAAGGAAAGAGCTTTACAAATAGTTTGGTTAAGTATCATGAATGAAGAGGTAGAATAATAACGATTAACGGGCTTAAACTTTGTACAACAGGATATTCCTAAGCCCCTATAAGTCCCATCCAGTTAATGAAAACGTTTGTTTTTCATATCATCCCTTTTTTCATAGCTTCTACGGCGTAATCAGCGGCTCACGTCTAGAGCCGCTGATACGTTAGGGGTAGATTTTGGATGGATGTTGCAGTCATGCAGCCGCCACCTGAACGTTATTCATTCAGGCTTTTTAAATAGGCAATACTTTGGGGAACTTGCTTAGAATAGATGGGACTCTCGTCTTCAATAAAATAATGGTGAATACCTGCTTTTTTGGCGGCTCGTAGTACCTCAACCAGCCTGACCTGTCCCGCCCCCAGGGCCACATCATTGGTCAGCTCTGTACTGCCGCTCAGATTCCCCTTCACGCCCTGCCGCAAATCTTTCAAATGCATCAACTTGAAGCGGTTGCCGTATCGATGGAGCAAAGCCACTGGGTCCTGACCGGGATGCACCGTCCAGAGCAGATCCATTTCGAACGAAACATAAGCTGGATCGGTATGCTGCACCAGGTAGTCAAACAAAGTACCCTGTTCATAAGGCTGGAACTCAAATCCATGATTGTGATAACACAGAGTTAGCCCAGCTTCTTTTAACATCTTACCTGCTCGATTGAAATCGATCACTGCATTCTGGGCAATTTCCAGAGTGAATTGCCCTTTTGGGTGAGGAATAACGGGTACCATCACAAATGAAACGCCCAACGCTTTCGCCTGTTGAATCACCGATTGAGGCTCATTAATGAGTTGGCTATAACTGGTTCCGGTTGATACCAGTCGAATATGGCGTTGAGCCAGCATCGACTGATACCTATCAGCGGTTAGACCGGTAGGGAGCTCTCCTTCCATTTCGGTTACTCCTAAAGCTTGAATCGTATCCAGCGTGGCAGCAACATTTCTAGCCATACTGTGGCGGTAGGTATAGGCCTGAATACCAATAGGAAAGGTGTATAAAGGTTTGGGAGATGGCGTTTCGACGGGAAGTCTGATTGACCATATACCTGCCAAGAGGACCAGTAAAGGAAGAACAAGGTTCATTATTTCGCTTATTTATTGGTTAAAGAATTCGTTACTCTTCTAAAAATTTAAGTCACGTAAACTCGGGATTCGAACGATGCCAAATGAGAGTGGGTCATAGATATCAACAAAATAACTTAAAGCAGTCACTTGTAGGAGAGCACTAAGCAAACGCTTAACGGAAGATTGAAGCATGATGAGTATAGAAAAGGATAAGCCTATTGAGGACTCTGATCCATTAGGAAGGCAAACCCAGGCTGACTTCTTCCATAAAGGCATAACAGATCAAGTGGCAGATTGTCATGTGGGCATCTTCCACCCGGCCATAATGACCCGAGTCAATGGTGATGACAAAATCCGCCAAATTTCCCAATTCCCCACGGCTACCGCCAACTAACGCTATAGTGTATACGTTATTTTGTTTCGCCCATGCTACCGCTCTCACCAGATTGGGCGAATTTCCGCTAACACTCATCACCAGGATCAGGTCACCCGACCGGGCAAAATTCATGAGTTGTCGAACGAAAATATCCTCATAACTATAATCGTTACCCAGAGCCGTTAGCCAGGCCGTATTATCATTAAGCGATAAGCCCCGAAACCGCTTTGATAGCTTGTCAGAAGCTCCTTTACTCAGATCCGTGATAAAATGCGAGGCATTGGCTGCGCTTCCTCCGTTGCCAACGGCAAAAATTTGTCGATCGTCCTCCCAGGCTTGTCGAAACAGGTTGACTAATTCCTTTACTTGATGAATAGGGATTGCCGCTAGTGTGGCTTTTTGGGCTTGTATATAGTCTTGAAAATAGGAAAGCATCGGTTCCGTCGTTGGCATCGAATTAGTTGGATTAAGTATTAATGGTTGAAAGAGTTGATAGATAGGCGTTTCGAGCAAGGAGGAACGCTCCCACGAGCACGACTTCTTCGCTCAAACTGGCTAGTTGAATCAAGGGCCCGGGTCTGAATTCTGGCATCAAATACGGTGTTAGCCGCTGAGCGACGGCCTCCCGGAGACGGTCGCCGATTAGGGATAGTCCCCCTCCTAAAACTAGGGCTGACGGATGAAATAGATTGACCACGTGCGAAAGGCCAAATGCCAAATCATCGGCTAATTTTGCAAAGATTCGGTAAGCAACGGAGTCGTTCTGGCTCAAGGCAGAACCTAGCAAGCGGGCGTATTGACCACCCGGCTCACGAGGAGCCAGATGTGCTAGAACGCTGGTTGGATAGATTCGTATCGCTTCCTTTATCGTTTGGTCAATCGCCCAACCAGAACATAGACTTTCGACAGTGTTGCCTTTTCGGTCAAGTTGTAGATGGCCAATTTCGCATTCGCCAGGCAGTTCGCCCTGGTAGAGTTGTCCATTTAGTACCATACCTCCTCCAACCCCACTGCCGAGCGTTACGTAAAAAACGCTAGAGTGTCCTCGTCCACTTCCCAGGTGAGCTTCAGCCAGGGCTGCTACGTTAGCATCATTTTCCAGTGCAACCGGTACATTCAACTGGGTTTGTAGCCAGGTTACAATTGGGAAATTAGCCCAACCCGGTATCTGATGGGACGCCATCACCGAACCTATTTGCCGATTGATGGGACCACCGAAACCAATCCCACAGCGGTGGGTCTGACGGGTAACTCGTCTAGGATTGCTACAATGCATTCCTGAATGCCAGAGGCTGTCTGGGATTTACCTACTGCTAACCGTTTTTTATAGATCCACTGCCCCTGTTGATCGCTCAGCGCGAGCTGGAGTTTGGTACCGCCAATCTCAATAGCCAGAAAATAAGGAATTATAGGGGACATACGCTGAATTATTTTGTTTTCCAACTGCCATAAATGCCAGTGCTAAGATGCGAATCGTAACTAACTGTGATTATGGATTAACTGTTGAAATAAACCTGCGTGGGTAAATTGGTCCTTAGCCTCATGAATCGCAGCAGCATCACCTAGGATATGGGCATGCACACATTCGGAGTTGCTCATAGAAAATCGGAATACGGAATTTTCAGCAGATAGTGTCGAATGCCATCTTCCATAGCTAGATAGAGCAGTTTCTGTCGATCATCCGTAAACCCATCTGGGTAACAAATCATGGGTGCATTATGCTCGATTTTACCCACTACAGCCAAGTCCACAATTTGGGCCAGTCGTATTTTTTTCTTCCAAGTTTTGCATCCATCATCTGAAACCCATAGAGACAACTCGCTTCGGTCTTTACATTGATTTCCGACTAAGATCACCTGCTTGCCAATTTTGAGCATCATGATTTTAGAATTTCCGTTTGGAATATCACTGGGAACAACCCTTGTCCATGTGCGACCATAATCACTACTTTCCGTACGATATAGCACACCTGTACCTGATGCCCGCATTAACATGACAATATGACCATCTGATACCTCGATGGCATTGGGCTCCCAAAGCACGCCCAAGTCGTCGCGTTTATGATACCCGAATGGCATTATATCCTTCCAACCTGGTTTACAAATCAAGCTGGAAACACAAAAGGGCCAGTGCTTGCCCTGCGTTAACGTTGTTCTCGAAAACGTTTCGGTAAACCCATCAACCTGTTCCTGGCAAGAAATCGGGAAAAACCATTCTCCATTTGATAATACAAATCCCCGTTTTAGCATGAAGCTACTTACTGTTCCCGGTAAGCTAATTGGCTCACTCCAGGTTTTGCCTGCGTTCTGACTGGCGCTTGTAAATGATTTCATGTGCGTATACCAGCTATCCGTATAAAACGTGAATGGACTAATATAGGCATCAGTACCCACGACGAATAGTTCGGTTGGACAAACCGCTTGCCTTGGGTGTCTCAGTATGATTTCTGGCCGTGACCAACTGGCTCCATCATCGGTACTTCGGGAAGCTGCGACGTAATTGGAATCAGCGGGCTCCCATGCTCCCCCTGTGTAGTGCAGACAAAAAAGCGTTCCATCCGGCATTCGTCTCAGGATTGGTTCCCTAGCCCACCCAGCCTGCCCATTGGCCTTACTGAATTCATTAATGATCCGGGGTGGATAAGTAAATGAAATACCATGTAGTTGAGTATTGGATTTGGGTTGGGCAATCGAACATGTAACGGCTAGTTCACTGAAAAGAAGAACGTACCCAAGTCTTTTTGTATTAAGTTGCATGGCGTTAAGAATTAGTAACCTGGATTTTGTTTCATGAATGGATTTTGATCAATTTCGGTTTGAGGAACCGGAAACAATAGCTCAAAATCCTCGACTGTGAAGGATAGTTTCTGACTGGCATAATGAGCATTCAATACAGTTTTTGCCCGGCCTGTTCGAACCAAATCGAACCATCTATGGCCTTCGTAGAGGAATTCAACTCGACGTTCCCGTTCAAAGGCAAGTCGGATATCGGCCTGCGAAAGTCCCGATAAGGCTGGTAATTTTGCTCGCTGACGAACCTGATTTAGAGCAGGTAATGCGTCGACTGTTTTGCCCAGCTCGTTCAGGGCTTCGCCGTACATCAATAGGACATCGGCGTAGCGAAGTATGGTAAAGGCCACACTTCCATCAGCTAGATCGGTTGCCTTAAAATCTACGAATTTCTGCCCGTAACGGTTATATGTCTTCTTACCCGTAATTAGCAAAACGGAATCCGCTACGGAAATAGCCTTTCGGACATCTCCCGCTTCGTAAGCATTGAGCATATCCAGTGTCGGCACAATGCGTCCTGCTCCTTGCTGGTTGTTTGGAAAAATGGCCATGCTGTTGTTTGCTGGCGTAAAAAGACTTGAATAATTATTACCCAGTGATTGACCGGATAGATAGTCGATTTCCAGAAGTGTTTCCGTCAGGTTCGTATTGCCATTCGTGGAAAGCGATTTATAATCAGGGACCAATGAGTACTGTTTCGAATCAATCACTTCTTTCAATTTAGTAGCGGCCAAGTCATAGTTCTGTTGTGTCAGATAGACTTTACCCAATAGTGCTTTAACGGTCATCTGTGAGGGATGCGTTTTGTCCGCATTCAGGGTTATCGATAACAAGCTTTCGGCATTACTAAGGTCATCCACGATCTGCTTATACACATCGTTTTTCGGTTTACGAGCTAGACCGGAGGCTGAAACCTCAGCTGGGCTGGTAAACGTCTGATTAACAATTGGCACGTCGCCAAACAAACGTACCAAGTAGAAATAGCTGAGCGCTCGTAGAAACAGCGCTTCGCCTTTAATCCGATTCTTGGCCGTTTGGTCGAAGGCTACCGCGTCGATCCGGTTTAGTAAATTAGAGCTCTGCGAAATCGTATAGAAGCAGGTGTTCCATAGCGATAATATAAACGCGTTGGTAGCTATCACCGCGTTTTGATCCATCTGCATTTCATCAGCCGTTGGTCCAGCCCACTGGATTTCTGCATTATCGGTCGGCAGTTCAGTTAAATAGTGAATAATGCTGCTATTATATAGCCCCCGAGAAGTACTATATAGGCCTATCAGGGCTGCTTCAAAATCATTCTGATTTTGGTAAAAACTTTGGTCACTAATCTGATACGCGGGTTTTAGATTTAGAAAATCCTGACATGAAGTCAAGATGGCCATCAGCGGCAATAGGGTCAGTAGTTTCTTTTTCATAATGATAAAGAGTAGTATCTTTTCTCTATGGACGGGTTAGAAGCTTGTGCGCAGGCCAAGCGTATAGGTTCTTGGATTTGGGTACGAAAACAAATCGACACCGCTTTTGGCCAGATTATCCCCGACGTACTTCCCTCCGGATCATAACTTGGATACTTGGTGAAGGTGTACAGGTTTGTTATATCGGCATATACAGAAAGCCCCTGAAGTTTCCATTTATGCTGTATCAACGCAGGGAAGGTATACGACAAATTAACATCTCGAATGCGTATATATGAGCCGTCAAATAGGTAGCGAGTGGTGCCGGCGCTAATACCAAAGGCATAATCATTACGAATCGCTCTGGAGTAGAAGCCAGCTCCTGGATTTTCTAATGAGCGCCACCGGTCAGCAATCGTTGCCAGTTGATTTTGTACGGCAGCTCCATTTAGATTAATCTCTCCTCCTTGAAAATAAATCTGATTGCCGTATGACCCGTTCAGACTAATACTAAGGCTCAGATTTCGGTAGCTAAAGCGATTGCCAACCCCCAAGTGAATTTGGGCCAGGGGTTCCCCACAATCGTTTTATCAGAGGTGTTGATCACCCCATTGCCATCAGCGTCCAGAAATCGAAAATCGCCCGGTTGTACTCTCGGATTCTGCAAGGGACTTTTATTGATTTCCTCCTGTGTCTGAAAAATTCCCAGAATTTTAAGCAAGCGAAAACTGGAAATCGGATAGCCTACTTGGGCAACCTGGTAGTCGGAAGTGGCAATACGGGTTGTCGGCGAGTTAAGTGCCAACACTTTATTCTGATTCCAACTTATGTTAAAGTCAGTATTCCATTGGATATTTTTTTTGACAATATTTTGTGAATTAATTGTCAATTCCAGGCCTTTATTTTCGATTTCACCAATGTTCTGCACCGAGTTACTGAAGCCAGAGGCTGCTGGCAGGTTAACATTCAGAAGTAGATTCTGCTTGTGAGCCCGGTAAGCATCGAACGTAATGGATAGACGGCTCCGAAATAGCGAAATATCGATCCCCAGATTCGTTTGTATCGATTGTTCCCAAGTTAACTGATCATTAGCCAAACTGGTAGGCACTAAGCCCGATACTACTTGCCCGTTCGATACAGTGCGTGATACGCCCAGTAATCCCAGCGTGGCATAGTTAGGAATCAAGTTGTTGCCCGCAACCCCGTAACTGGCTCGCAGCTTCAGATCATTGACGACATTGATCGACTTGATAAATGGTTCATCGGAGAGCCGATACGCAACAGAAAGCGAAGGGAACGTTCCCCAGCGATTCTTCGACCCAAACCGGGAGCTACCGTCCTGTCGAATAGTGGCCGTCAGCAGGTACTTGTCAGCAAAGGAGTAATTGACTCGCGCCAACCACGACATCAGTGCCCACTCACTCACGTAATTGGTTCCACTCGTTACCGTCCCAGCTGACAGGTAAGGCACATAATCGGTTGAAAAACCTGTTGCTCCAGCTTGCAAGATTTCATCTGAATTTTTCTGGATAGTGTAGCCTGCTAATGCATCCAGATTGTGCCGTTCACCAAACTTGTGTCGGTAGCTAATCGTATTTTCATTGAGCCAGTTCAGGCTTTTGATTTCTGTTGTACCCGCCGTGGCCTGCCCCGTTCGGCTCGTGGCCAGTCCCACTTTGGAGGATTTCCATAAACGGGTTACGTTGTTGGAATAATTGATACCAACGGACGTTTTGAGCACCAGGCCAGGCAATAGTTCGTATTGTAAATAGTTGTTAGTAAATACATTGGTATTGTTGCGTTTATCTGAAAATTCAGCCGCAATCACTACTGGATTTTCAACAGGAATTCCAGTAGGGCTGGAAAATTCGGAATAAGGAGTACCATCGGCATTGTAAACGGGAATCGTTGGATCACTAGCCAGAGCAGCTGAAATGAGACCTCTGTATTGCAGGTGCCCTTCAGCCCTGGCGAAGTTGCCGTAAGAGTGTGCCCCTGAAAACGAAGCGCCGATTTTAAGTTTCTCACTCAGATGCGCATCGACATTCGTACGCAAAGTAAATTTGTTGAAATCAGAACCAATAATAATGCCCTTATTCGTAAAGTAGCCCCCTGATATATAATAGCTGACATCCTTACTGGTGCCATTGGCCGAGAGCTGATAATTCTGCACCATACCTTTGCGAAAAATAACATCCTGCCAGTCCGTACCATAACCCTGGTCGGCAAATTGCTCAGGTGTGCGGAAAGCAGGTTTTACTTGGGTGGCTGCATTACGGACACTATTGGGATCAGATGCTTTCCCCCCGCATATATCCACGCATTGTCGCGTCCTTCGGCCACAAATTCAGCGTATTGCCGGGGGTAAGTAGCTTGAGTTTTTTTGCCAGTTCCTGCATGCCGGTTGATTGCTCAAAACTGATTGTAGGTTTACCCAGCTTTCCACGTTTGGTTGTCACAATAACTACTCCGTTAGCTCCCCGAGATCCATAAATAGCTGTAGCTGAAGCATCTTTTAGGACCTGAATCGACTCAATATCAGCTGGATTAATAATACTGAGTGGATTGATGCGGTTAACGGCACTACTGCTCACCATCCCATTGGCCGAGTACGAACTGGAGGCAAAGCTGCTTAGGTCTGAACCACCCCCGCCGGTGCCAATGGCATATCCATCGACCACGTAAAGCGGAGAGTTGCCCCCGGTAATGGAGCTAATGCCTCGTACGATGACATTAACGTTGCCTCCCGGCGCTCCCGATGTCTGCGTAATTTGGACACCTGCTACTTTGCCCTGCATCATCTGATCGACACTAGTTGCTGAAGGAACGGGGACCAGATCTTTACTGCTGAGGTTGACAATAGAGCCGGTTAGGTCTTTTTTGCGTTGGGTACCATAGCCTACCACCACCACTTCGCCCAACGATTTTTGATCGGTTTTCAGGGATATTTCCAGCGAGGTCTGATGGCCAATGGCTACTTCCTGAGAAAGATAGCCCACAAACGAAAACACTAAAACTGCATTCTCATTCGGAATCGACATACTAAAAGCGCCTTTGGCATCGGTTACAGTACCCTGCTGCGTTCCTTTTATCAGGATGCTCACACCCGGTAGGCCTTCGCCTTTCTCATCCTTTACATGGCCCGTAACCACCTGAACTGCCTTGTCGCTAGTGGGAAATTCGACCTGATTACTGGCATTTGGGTCCAGTTTAGCCGGATCAATTCTGGTTTCACGGATCAAAATAATCTGATTGTTATTGATAACCCTATAGTATATACGTCGAGGGGCTAATACCTGTTTCAGGATATTATCGACTGTTTCATTTTGGAAATGAAGGGTCAATTTCTCGTCGGATTCAACAACCTCTTTCTGGTACGAAAACACAACATCGACCTGTTTTTCGAGGCTGCGCAAAAAGGAGCGTAGGTTACTGTTTTTCAGGGTCAGGTTAACGCGTTCCTTTAGTAACTCCTGGGCCATAGCAGGATGGGCCAACGTATGGCTGGCGAGCAATCCAACAAGAATGAGTTGGGTAAAAGTGATTTTCATGAGCGAGAAAACCTCTTTTTTAGTAAACGTTTTTGACATACTTTTGACTGTTTTTGTTTTTAGCGAGACAAAACAATTCCTTCCGGCACTGAGCAGGTGCTGGTTGGGTTCGGGAGAAGATGTAGCAGCATCTTCTCTTTTTTTTAGAATCGGGTTTACGGGTTTTACTGCATGGGCTTTTTAGGGTTTAGGATTCAATGGAATTGAGGCTACTTACGGACAACCTGCCGACTCGACCACGAGCTGGGCGTCCATCTCTTTATAGGTAGCCCCAATCGTTTGACAGATTACCTCCAGTTGATTGATCAATGACTGATCGCTTAGCGTGGTTGTAATAATGCATTTGGCGAGCAATTCTTCGTTGTATAAAATTCGTACACCGTAACGCTTTTCCAGGGCCTGTAATACGGTGGTGACGGGTACATCCTCAAAATAGCGTTTTTCATTCCCAACTAACGGCTGAATGGGTACAGGCTCTTCTACTAATTGTTTCGACAGGCTTTCGGTCTGTCGGTTAAAAACAACCTGCTGATTAGGCAACAGAATGAGGTGCTGGCTTTCGTCGCTGACTAGCCGAATCGGGTCCTGGTTATAGACCGATACGCGCCCTGTGCGAACCTTAACCAGTACTTGTTGGTCATTTTCAAACGCTTTAATATCGAAACTCGTCCCCAATACCTGCGTGACCAATTCATTGGCATACACATAAAATGGTTTTTTAGGATTGGGCGCGATTTGAAAAAAGGCCTCTCCACTTAAAAAGGTCTCCCTCGATTTGGAGCTAAAATGAGCTGGATAACTAAACCGGCTATTTTTTTTCAGGTAAACAACACTACCGTCTTCCAGGCTGATCTTCAGAGGAGTATCGCTCCGATTTACCTTTTCAATGAGTATACTTTTTTCGGAGGCTTTTGTTACCAGTTTTGTGTAAATCGTCTTTGAGGTAGTGTGTTCGACCCATAGCCATCCAACAGCCAGTACCGCTATGATACTGCATACGGCGATTGCTCTGGTCCAATATCGCTTCGTAGGCCACCGGACAAGCGGCTCCGAATCGATCGTTTTTTCGCTAATTCGCTGCCAGGTTCGCTCCTCATTAACAACTAAGGTTTGGTTCTCCTCGGCCCGATGAAGCTCTTGAATGAGTTGAAGGGCCTGCCTGATGATCGCCTGTTTGGCTGGATAGTCTACCATCACCTGTTGCCAGTAGGCATCTTGCTCATTGTGCAATGCCCACCGGATAAACGCATCATCGTTCAGGAAATCCTGCAATGTAAAATCGTTGTACAGCATGATCAACCCATTAGGTCCTTCTACTATACACAGTCATGTTTTTCAAAAAATTAACCAATGGAATAGAACTTTTTTTTTCTTTTTTTGAAAAATGCCGCTTTAAAGCTCAATTAACTTACACTGAAGCGCATCTGACACAGGAATTTATTGGGCTAAGGAATGTAGAAGCACGAGGAATAGAGAAAATATACCTTTTAGAGTTAGCCGTAGCATCGAATAGGCTTTGAAGAGGAGGTTACTCACTACCTGTTTGGTAACCCCCATGAGTTCCGCCGACTGATCGAGACTCATCCCGTGGTAAAAACGGAGATTGATGGCTTCCTGCTGCCGGGGGGCAATCGAGAAATCGCAGCCTGTATCTGGCGAGTTCGGTCAAGAATCGTTTCCTGCTCAACAGTCTGCTGTTCGTCAGAAAGTGAAACTAAGTAGTCTAGAAAATCATCAATATCCTCAGCCTCATCAACTACATTGTTTCGGGTATTTCGGCTCAGTTGATTCCGTAGTGCCCGTAGCAAGTAGAATTTCGGCTCTTCTATAGAAGCTAACTGGACTTTTCGACGCCAGAGATTCGTAAACAAGTCCTGAATGGCATCTTCGAGTAGAAACGGGTCCGTTGTCAATCGGGAGCCGTAATTGACCAGTAGTTTAAAATAGTGTCGATAAAGAATCTCAAATGCCTCCTTATCTCCTCTTCCCAGAGATTCCCAAAGGTCAGTCTCATTATAGGTGTTGAATGAACCAGCAGAAGGCATACTGTTGTGTCAGAATCTAAAATACAAGTATAAGGATGTGCGTAAAATTAAACGAAATAAATATAAAATAGTGATTATAGAGGATTGGTATAGGACTTTTTATCGAAGGCTGGGCCATATTGGTTTACACAAGCACGCCCGTAGCCGCTTACAGAGTTTTCGTCGTGAAGTCTCGGCGCTTCATGAGGTCAGTCCCCTTAGTCAATTGACCAGCCGTCCGTTTCCGAAACCAGTTGGCCAACGCCGAACCCGTAAGTTCGCTAAAGTGAAGAAGGCCTTGGAGCGGGGTCTTTCGGTGGCTGAAACGGTCAGTCTGACCGGCATTAGTATGTCCAGTGTGAAGCGGTATCGAAAGCAGATGGTTCGCCATTGCGATTGAGAAGGCGTCTTTGTGAACTTGCGTCCCCAAACGACGAATTATGTACTTTTCGGCAGAACTACCCGACATTAAGCCGATTGCCTCTGGCCGAAAAGCAGATCAAAAACCCTAGCGTAATTCTTTGTCCCACTGCTAAAAGAACCCCTACGAGTCCAGGGGTTTCGACCTCAAGCGTGTGTATGGGTTTTTAGCCCCCAAAGTATATGTGCGACTTGTCTCAGTGCAAGGTCAAATTGATCATTTTGGGGAACGAACCAGTGTCGGAATCGCCCACAAAGGCCAATCCGTCACCTTACGCTTGCAAGTTGAGGGCCGAGGTGGCAGGTTTATCTAACCGATAAACTCATCAAAACGTACCCAGCTCTCAGTTTGACTAAAAGACTATGGGCTGAAAGCCCATAGGTTTGGAAACGAATGAAATTCGTAGACTCGGCTAAAGCCGACTGAAAGAAAGCCACTAAAAGTGGGTTATTCCAGAATGAAATTCTCATCCCCGTTTGGGTGCTCTTTGTGATGATCTAAATAGGCCTGTAAGACTTCATCAGTAATATTACCCACACTCCAACTCCCATAACCGATACCTCAAAAATGGCCACCCCAGTACCGACGACGCAATTCGCCGAACTCTTCCATCAACAACTTAGCACTTCGACCTTTCAGCCGACGCACCAACTCGCTCACACTCAACGAGGGCGGATACGATACATGCAGATGGATGTGGTCTTTGCTAACCACTCCTTTCAAAATTTGCACATCCAAGGCATTGCAGCCGGGCCGCCGGGGCGGTTTGGCGAAGCAATTCTCGGCAACGCAGTTGCACATCGCCTTGCAAAACCTGATAGCGGTATTTGGTGCTCCAGACCAGATGCACTTGCAGATTATGAACCGAATGACTACCAGACCGTTGCTGTTTCATTCGGTAAAGCTAACAGAAATGAGTAGCAACTAAAGTCTTGCCCTAAAGGGCATAGCTTTAACTAGCGTTCTTAAAAAGTAAAGAACGTCTGGAGTCGTTAAGTGTCTATGTCAAAGAACAGAAAATAACGGAACTTGATGTCCCCAAAATGCTATAACTCTAAGTCCAACAACACAGCTTGCAAAGCTAATGGGCTGACCGTGAATTATCCCTTTTGGGGTCATCGAGATTTTCGTCCAATAAAAGGTTAATTAAACTGTACAAATTTGACCAATAACCTATTAATAGGGAGGTGTTTGGGTGTCTGTCTTGCGTTGCCCAAAATCGTCCACGAAAACCTCCGTTTTATGAACGATGTAGGAAGAAGTACATCATCAAGATGCCAGTAGTATATCCTTTACTCGGGTTGTATAGCACTTTGATTTCCGCTCGTGTTTAGAATGCCAAACTTTGATCCTAAAACCCTGATTGGCAAAACGCACGGTATCTTGACCGTGTTTCAGGTTAATCCGATCTACTATGCCCGTCACTTTTCGAAGCCGAACATCAGGTTCGGCCACTAATAATTGAGTCTGGCATTGCGTATCAGGCGTTAGTCCAGACAGCAACACACCTACTTTTCGATAGCTATATCCTTCTTTAAATATAATGCGTAGTATGCTGGTGGCATAATGAGTAATTTCGCTGACCGAGTTACTCGCGTAGGGCAAATTAACGGTTTGGCTAGCGTGATGTTGTGGTTCTTGTGTTCGAAAGTGGTTGGTGTGAATCACAACTGTTACCAGATTTGCGGCAAGGCTCTGTCGACGTATCTTCTCTGTAGCTCGAGCGATATGAGTTGCTAGAGCTTCCTCAATGATGGAAAGATCCATAATTGCGCGGCCAAAGCTGGGAGCCACCATCACCGATTTGCTTGCTTTGGGTAGATCGGATAATCTGTAACGACGTTCGCCCGAAGCTCATGGATCATTCGAAGCCCAACAATTGTTAACCGATTTTTTAGCCATTCATCAGGACAGGAAATTAATTGACTGGCAGTCATTATACCATTCTCATTTAAGGTTTCCTCGTAACGTCGCCCAATCCCCCACAAATCACCGACTTTCATATCTTGTAGGATACTCGAAATTTGCTCCCAGGAATCCAGTTTAAAGACTCCGTAAAGGTCAGGGTCTTTCTTTGCCATTTTATTGGCCAGCTTCGCTAATGTTCGTGTTGGTCCGATGCCTACAGAGACAGGAATTCTAGTGCAACGATAAATAGTTTGTTGAATCTGATGGGCTAATTGAATGTAATTCACAGTCGAATGTCCCTGCATACTCATGAATGCTTCGTCGATACTATAGACTTCAACTTGATCTGAAAATCGGCGAAGCACATTCATAACCCGATTACTCATATCGCCAAAAAGCTCGTAATTTGAGCTGAACCAAATAAGTTTGCCCTTTTTGACCAAGTGTTTTACCTTGAAGAAAGGGACTCCCATTTTAATCCCCATGGCCTTGGCCAGGGCGGATCGAGCAATAACATTGCCATCATTGTTACTCAGGACGACCACAGACTTGCCGATCAGCGATGGATCAAAGGCGGCTTGGCAGCTTACATAAAAGGAATTGCAGTCGATGTGGAAAATTAGGTCAGGGTAGCTCATGGTAGTACCCCTTTGATGACATAGGTGACTACGCCAAAAAAATGAAACTGGTCTCCTTCATATACGTATATTGCTGTATACTCTGGATTAGCTGGGTACAGAATTAGATAGTGGTCACAAAACTTAACTTGTCGCACTCGGTATCCACCTTGTACCCAGGATATAATGATTGCATCATCCACCACGTCATGCTCAGAGTCAACAATCAGTCTGTCCCCTTTACGAATCTCTAGTCCTTTCATTGCTTCAGTCGTCATCTTGAAGAAGTAGGTCGCATCTTTATTTATGATGCAGATATCATTCAAGTCGATTGCCCTCTTGAAATGAGTATTAGCAGGACTAGCAAATCCGGTAGTGTTCTGAAAGCCAATCTTTTGGGGGTCTAATTGGCGCGGTTTTAATAAAAAAATCTCATCTGTAATTAGAATATCATCTTCTACTACCATAGTTGCCAAGTGGACCGTTTTTGCAACTATAGCAAATAAATATTACAAGTACCAAAAAATTATAATACAAAAATATTATACGGTTCATATTAGAGGGTATATCAAAGCAAAATAAGCGCCATGAATACCTTACCTTTAGCTTTATGAAAAAAGGAATCTTACTGCTAACAGAAAACAAGTTAGCCCAGCAGCGGAAAGAATTTGATGATGTTTTTGGTCTTTCTGACCTACAAGCTACCTATCATAATGAGGCAATACTTCCCGAGGTTCTGAGACAGATGTTAATCGACATTCAGGACGTGCGGTTTCATTACTGGCTGTACAACAATTACTTCGATATTCTACCTCCAACAGACAGGGAAGTTACACGGTGGTGGCAAGCTCCGCTCTTTCTGGATTATGATTCGATCTGGAACGTAGAGTTTGTGGAGGATGCGATGATTTGTGATGTAATTTTACAGAAAAGCCTTCCCGCTAAAAAGGAACGTATCAAAGTTGGTTATCAGCAGATTTATCGGGTAGCCCGCTTCATTGAAGGCGTAAATATGACTGAAAAGCAGTCGTATCTCTACAGTGATTCGTCGAAACTAAAAATGCCACCACTCGACTGAGTTTATATACCATATTGAAAAGTGTAATTATCTCCATGGAGGCCTGTTTATTTCAGTGTACCGTTGTGCATTCGTGGTAAAATATGAAAGGCTATTCGTCGACCATAACCTTCATATCTTCCTGAAGCTGATTTGGGATTTTAATGTAAAACTTAAGGAACGTACCGGCTCCGTTCATCTCGACGGTCACGTCATAACAACTCATCGGCGGAACACTCAGTCCACGTTGTAGCGCACTAACCGAAAACGCATCTTCTGCATTGTCAGGCGTTAGTTCCACAATGAGTGGAACATAGAAGTGGTCCGGGCCATGAGGCACGCGAAAGCCAATGCTAGCCGTGTGGCCCAGATCTGCTGGTAGTTGGCTCAGCAACATTTCCTGAATGCGCTCATGGAGCGGTTCAATTCGGTTGAAGACGTTGTTTTTCATTTCAGATAATCTTAATTAGGAAGTAGTTAATATAAAGATGGGTAAGATTACTTCAACAAAATACTATCTCTCTTATATGTCAACTCGAATGGTCAACGAATCCATATCAATAACTACAGTGGATTGATAGTCATCGGCTATTGTAGAAAGCTCTACGTAGTGAGGCACAGCCAAGCGCTTGTTGTAAGATTCAATTGAAGGATAAATCGCCGTTTGCGTTGTGTATAAATCTTTTCCTTCAGGCAACTCTTTACGAACACGGATATACAGTTTATCTGACTTGCCTAAGAAGGCACCAGGGAGAGAGGAAGGGTTATTCATTCAACAAAAATAGAAAGCCCCGGCTGTAAAACTGTTGGGGATTGTTGAGTATGAGAATTTACTACAGCCTATTAGTAAATCAGATGTTGTTTAGGAGTAATAAAAAGGCCCCTTCTCATCTCTTGTAACATAGCTTAAATTCATGAATTTCACGGAGTTTGACTTCCCGTTCCCTCGTTAATTTTCTTCTTTGATCGTGTTTGTCCCCGCTATGGATGTGTTCGTCCCTGGACGGTAAATAGCCTATTCCCTAGGTTATCTTTTATCGTATTTTAGCCAGATCACACGGGCTTATCGCAGACATCTATAGCTATGGAAACAGATTATTTTGTGCTTCGCCTTAGGACACTGACTGCTGATTTGCCGCTATCACTGGACGTCCTAAATTCATCAGTACAGGCGGCTCAGCAGTCGTTTGAAGAACAGCGTCGGGAAGGGCATTCTATTGAGCAGGCACTTGGTATTGCTGAATCCGTGATGTTAGAAACCATCACCCCTATTTTAGAGGCTGCCAGCCGACTAAAGGAAATTCTTCAGACGGATTTTGCCGATTTCCCGGTACTCACCCAACCTCCTCATATTGGTCAGCTTGTGCATGAATTTATGCCGCTCCTCTCGCAGCCATCATCCCGATTGGCTGATGCATATATAGTAGGATTACTCGTGGACTACATTGGTAAAAACCATATCGGTAATGGCATTTAATCACCGTACACACCTGGCAGCTAACTTGGAGGCATTGCGCATTGCCTTTCGTATCGATCAGCAGCGGAAAGCGGGACTACAATCAGAAGTTAGTTCCGAAGAAAGAACCATTCTATCTGCCTATAGTGGTTTTGGGGCACTCAAAGCCGTGCTCTTGCCTGTTCAGGATGATCGACTTTGGACAACTACGCTCGATAATCAGTTGCGACCAGGTATTCAACAACTGCACGAATTATTAACCGAGGCCGCAGGAGACCGCGCGGAGGATTATTTATCAGGAATTCGTAATAATGTATTGTCCGGATTTTATACCCCTCCTCAGCTGGTTGAGCAAGTAGGGAAGGAACTAGCCAATGTCCTAGGAACTACTCCTGTTCAATACCTTGATCCTTCAGCGGGTACGGGTATCTTTCCACAAGGTTTTTCTCAGGGCGGACTGGCGATCGGAACGGCCCAATTGATTGAAAAGGATCCTGCCACCGCTTTGGTGCTTAAGGCTTTGTATCCCCAGTTTACTGTTGAAAATAAAGCATTTGAGGAAAGTGGACGAAAATTAAATGAGCGCTTCGACATGGTGGCTAGTAACATTCCATTTGGGAACGTTGCCATTTGGGATGAGGCTCTGGCGAATAGCAAAGACAAGCAGCGTCGTTCGGCCTGTGCCCGGCTCCACACCTATTTTACTGTAAAAAGTATTGACTGTCTCCGTGAAGGCGGTGCGGCAGCGATCCTGACAACAGATACTTTGCTCAACTCCCCGGCCAATGAACAGGTGCGCCAGTACTTAATGAAAACCTGCGATTTAGTATCAGCAGTTCGGTTGCCTCACAATCTGTTTACCGACTTTGCCGGCACTAGTGTTGGTAGTGATCTACTACTGCTTCAGAAGCGAACGGGTAAAACAACATTAACGGATCAGGAAAAGAAATTTATTAAGTCAAGTGTAAGTTCTGCCAAAACGGTCGTCAACGAACTCTTTGCCAAGGGAGAAAATATCGTGGCCACTGCTCAAAAAATAGATACTGACCAATATGGCAAACCGGCATTGATCTATGAACATGAAGGCGGTATGGAACAGATTGCCCGCCAAGTGGGTCAACATCTAGCGGAAGACATGGCGCGCAACTTTCGACAGCAAAGCTTTGAACGCCATCGAATACAGGCGATCACTCAGTCTATTCAGTCTAGCCGAACGGTTCCCCCATCTTCCGCTCCCCTGTTTGTGCAGGGTGAATTATTTGCTGTCAGTGAACCTGCTCCCAAGCCTCCTCGTCCGCTAACCATACCCTTAGAAGAATTCTACCAGTCCGGAAGCTTAATTTATCAACAGGGCGAGGTCGGACGATTGGGATCTGATTTCAAAACACTGGAGACATTGCCTGGCCAGGTGGACCACCACCGGTTAGGGTCCATGTTGCAAATACGGGATGCCTATGAACGATTATATCTTCGGGAGACTCATACTCAACAACCGCAGCCTGAGTTACGACTAGCCCTAAATACCGCGTATGGTGCATTTATTACGCGCTACGGTGCCGTTAATGAAGGTAGAAATGCGGCTTTAGCGTTACTTGATCCCGATGGCCGGGCTCTGTTAGCGTTAGAGAATGCGGATGCGAATAAGCAATTTATCCGAGCTGATATCTTCAATCAGCCCGTTAGCATCCAGAAGGCTAAAGTTGAGCAGTTTACTGCTCAAGATGCACTTACGGCTTGCTTAAGTAAGCTAGGGCGGGTAGACATGGGATATATTCAGGAATTGACAAAATTGCCTCTACCCCAGATCCAATTAGAGTTGCAAGGGCAGATTTTCTACAACCCATTAGACCAGCAGTACCAAACGCTAACCATGTTGGTTAGTGGAAACGTGGTGGAGAAACTGGAAGCAATGGAAGCCTTTGCGGATGATCCACAGGCAGGGCCTGCACTTCAGGCTCTCCGTGAGGGCCAGCCCACACCAATTAGTTTCGACGAGTTAGATTTCAATTTAGGCGAGCGGTGGATACCGACCGAGGTCTATGAACGGTTTGCCAAAGAGTTGTTTGGTAGTAACGTAACGATCACGTACCTGCCCTCAACGGACGAGTTCAGTGTCGATATTCCAGCCTGGAGTTTTAAAAATGCATCGATTACTCAGCAATATGCTGTACAGGGGCAGTTTCGGATGTACGACGGTTTAACCTTAATGGCATATGCGTTATACAATACCACTCCGAACATTAACAAGGATGGGCCAGATGGCGAAAAAGTGCTTGATAGTGAAGCGACCCAACTAGCAGCCACCAAAATTGAGCAGATCCGTAATGCCTTTGTCGAATGGCTGCCGACTCAGAATCCTCAACTTAAACAGGATCTGGCAGACCGATATAACCGATTATACAACTGCTACGTCAAACCCCAGCATAATGGCGCTCATCAGCAATTCCCTGATTTAAACCTGAAAGGACTGGGTATTCCAGGTTTATACGATTCGCAAAAAGATGTGACCTGGATGCTCCTACAAAATGGTGGAGGTATCGCTGATCATGAAGTTGGCACCGGCAAAACGTTGATTATGACAGTAGCCTCTTATGAGATGAAGCGGTTAGGGCTAGTCAACAAGCCTATGATTCTGGCTATGAAAGCGAATGTCAACCAGATTGCCGAGACATATCGAACAGCCTATCCGAATGCCAAGCTGCTTTATCCTGGCCAGGATGACTTTACGCCTTCTAACCGAGAACGGTTCTTAAACTCGATTAAAAATGGAGCCTGGGACTGCATAATTCTCACCCATGATCAATTTGCCCGTATTCCTCAAGCCCCTGACGTGCAGCAAAAAGTCATGCGTGATGAGCTGCGCAATTTGGAAAAAGATTTAATGACATTGGAGAAAACGGGAGGTACCATTTCTAAATCCTTAATGAAAGGATTAGAAACTCGTAAAGCCAATTTAACGGTTAAATTACTAAGGCTACAAAGTGAATTAGATAAAAAGACGGATACAGTACCTCATTTTGGTAACATGGGCATTGATCACTTATTCGTCGATGAATCGCATCAGTTCAAGAATTTACAGTTTACCACCCGTCACAACCGGGTTGCCGGATTAGGAAATCCGGAAGGAAGCCAACGGGCGACGAACCTACTGTATGCGGTTCGGAGTATTCAGCAACAGACAGGCAAAGATCTTGGTGCTACATTTCTGTCGGGGACGACTATTACCAACTCGCTGACAGAAATGTACTTGCTCTTTAAGTACTTACGGCCGAAAGAAATGGCCCGGCAACATATCGATAACTTCGACGCCTGGGCAGCGGTTTACGCCAAAAAAACAGCTGACTATGAATACAGTGTGACAAATCAACTTTTGGTAAAAGAGCGTTTCCGGCATTTTATCAAGGTTCCCGAACTAGCTCAATTTTATAGTCAAATTACGGACTATCGAACAGCGTCAATGGTCGGTCTCGACCGGCCTAAAGCGGTCGATATACTCATTAGCCTACCTCCTACCCCGGATCAAGCCGACTTTAATAAAAAGTTGATCGATTTTGCCAAAACCGGTGATGGGACAATTCTGGACCGTGCCCCCTTGTCAGAGAAAGAGCAAACTGCGAAAATGCTGATTGCGACTAACTACGCCAAGAAAGCCGCCTTAGACATGCGTTTAATTGACCCAACTCTAGATGATCACCCCAATAGTAAACTGTCTCGTTGCGCAAATCTGATCGCAAACCATTATCGAGAAAGTACCCCTTATAAAGGTACCCAGATGGTCTTTTGTGACACGGGTACCTACAAGCCAGGTGCTACCTGGAATGCGTATAGTGCTCTACGAGATAAATTAATCCAAGAATATGGCATTCCAGCTCACCAGATTCGCTTTGCCCAGGAGTGCAAAAACGATAAGGAGCGAATTGCACTTTGGGAAAAGGCAAATGCGGGTGAGGTTCGGGTGTTGATTGGCTCGACGGGCACAATGGGGACAGGGGTTAATGCGCAAAAGCGCGTTGTGGCCATGTACCATCTGGACATTCCCTGGAAACCCTCCGAACTAGACCAACGAGTGGGACGTGGATCGCGTACAGGCAATGTCGTTGCTCGAGATCACTTTAACAATGAGGTAAAAAACTACGTCTTTGCTACAGAGCAGTCCTTGGACAACTATAAATTCAATTTACTGCATACTAAAGCTACATTTATTGCTCAGATCAAGAGTGGATCGGCTACTGGTCGTCGGTTAGATGAGGGTGCATTTGATGAGGCTACTGGCATGAACTTTTCAGAATACGTAGCCATACTGTCAGGTAATCAGGATTTACTACAAAAAGCGCGGTTGGAAAAACAGATCACGGCTTTGGAGAGTGAACTGAAGCTGTTTCAGAAGGAAGGACATAAAGCAGGATCGATGCTCACTGATGTAAGAAAATCACTGGATAAAGCACAGCTAACCTTTTCGCAACTTCAGACGGATTTTACCAAGTTAACCGCGACCACCCAGTTCGATCTGGAAGGTAATTTGCCGAATGCAGTTAAAATTACCTGGACTGACAAGCCGATCACTAAAGTAAAGGAATTAGGAGAGTACATCAACCAAATTGATCAAACTGTGGATACAAAGGGCGGACTGAAGCAATTGGGTACATTACATGGTTTTGGCGTATATGTACGAACGGATGCTGGTTACAGCGTTGATGGAAAGGCAGTTAAAGAAAACGCCTTTATTGTAAAAAGCGACCAGTTAACGTATTCCTATAATAATGGCTATTTAGCTGGCCACAGTCCAGAAGTAGCGGCAAAGCAATTTATTCGAGCACTGGAAAAAATTCCTTCGCTGATGGAATACCAACGAGAGAAAATAGACAATCTCACTAAGCAGCAAATACTTTTGACCGATATAGTAGCTAAGCCTTGGGGGAAAAGTGATAAACTTCAGGAGCTAAAGTCAGAGTTGCGCCAGGTCGAATCAAGACTGTTTTCTACCGGACAGGAAAAAGAAACGGAGCCGGTTCGGCAGGCGGGAAAAATTAGTGTAAAGCATCAGGAGCAGTCTCTTGAAGTTGGCTAATCAACTCTTAACAAGTGACAAAAGTTAAGTAAGGGCAATTGCAAAAATCGTTCTGTGATAAGTGTAGGGTTATTTATTAAATCATTTCAATAGTTGAAAGACAACCCTAGATCGGATTAGGTCAAAATAATGGACTGCCGTTAGGCCCGATCGGGAACAGAAGTGCACAATAAATTCTGCAATTAAAAATCCTATTATTAGACAAAACACTAGAACTCCTACCAGACGTAAAAGCATAGTAGCATGCAGCCTTCGATTAATATTGTTGATTTTCATGACATGGACGTTGAGTTTTTGGTTGGAAATTGCTGGCGGCTACCGGAACTGAAACCAAGTTAGAAAGTTCATGTAGTCGACCTCGATTACATATGGTTCCACCCACTGATACAGTGCATAAAGAGACAAATAGCCAGTCAGCAGAACTACCCATTCGAACCAGGGAAGAGTCGTAACTGGCGTCGACAAACCATTGGTCCTTAGTTTTTTGGTTGCCATATGCGGGATATTTATAGACAAGATCAAGGCAAAAGGAAATTCGCCAGTAGTATGTTCACGGAAAATATATCCAAAGCAATGCAGGAGAGCGCACTGACTCTGTTACTGAATAGGTTAACACGTATTGAGTAACATGGCGAACAGGCCCAAAGAATGGCTCTGATCAAAGAGAGTCGGCGTCTAAAATATTTTTATTCGTAATAGTAAAGGAAATGGTACGCCCCCCATTTTTTTCGCCCAGGATAACGTGTAGAACCTTGTCGTCGGGGATGGTGAACTTTTGAAATGCATATACTTTTTCTACGATCTGCCGTCCTGAAATCTTAACTAACGGTTGATTATATACGTATAGTGGCGACACTTCCAATTCCTGATGCGACGTTTCTTTTGCGATGGTTTTATCAACGACAAAAAACCGGAGATAATCCAAATCGTAATTGAGGTTAGAATGGTTTTTTATCCCGATCTTATAGTAAAGGATATTGTCTTTATAATACAACCCTCGTAGTTTAGCCTGCATGTGGTATTTGTTGACACCGACCCGCTTGAGCTTTCTGCGTAATTTTAAGATCTGTGCACAGTTCTGTACAATTTCCTGTTGGGAGGTGTTGACGCCTGCAAAACTGACAACTATGCCCTTCTGATTAATGGAACGGGCTTTTTGTTGAACCATTCCCTCTTCGCTGACTGATAAATCCAAAGCGAGCAGTGTTGGGTATTCATTATAGTTGACCACAAAGCTGTAAAACTGACCATCTGCCGTCATGACACTAAAATTGGTTTCATTAAATCCAATTCTGGAGGCCTTTACGCGTAAAACGTTATCGACTACTGTGGCTTTGTCGGCAATTATGTCTTTTGATCCTAAATCGACGCTACGGATAGGCGACTTAAAAAGAATACACGTTGTTTTATTATAAGCTAGATCAAGGTAGTAAGACCGGATCACGTTGCGGTCTTGAATAGGAATTGAGGCATTAGCTGGAATAGGTACACCAATGCTGGGTGTTTCGTGGGTAGGACTATTCAACGTGGTTGACACTGGAAGTTCTACCGGGCTAATTTTAATCGTACTAGCTCTAGGGTTTTCAGTAACGCGTTTCCGGATGGAATCCAAACGAACCCGCTGTGTTTCTGGTTTCGACAGAGTCTGGTTTTTGAGTAGACCAGCTACCTGAGCCATCGACAAGTAGTGCCCCAATGTTAGAATCATTGCTAATAAGGTCGTTTTCATAAGCCAATCTTATTTTAACAGTACGTAGTAGTTGTTTTTAAGTGTAGCTTTCGGTAAAGTCATTTTCCTGGACAAAAAATTACGTCCACCTTGGAGACCTGCCTGAATCGCTGAAGCAGTGGCCATGGAAGGGATATTATTTGCAACCACCGGTGGACTTACCGTGAATCCTTGACCGGCCTGTGCAATTGCCTGACGGCCCTGCTGAAGGCCAGTTACATTGGGGACATAGACACCTGCCAGCCCATCCATGTCATAGACTGTCAATTTCAAGGGTAAAATGCGGCCTTCGTACTGTACCTGATTAATGGCAATCTGAACTCGTTGACCACTAAAATTGGCCACGCCATATAACAGGGTTCCTTCAGGAATAAGCCGACCCCGAAGTGAAATATTTTCCAATAATCGTAAGGTAACCCTCCCTCCAGAAACGACAGTTTGCTCTGAAAAGACCATCGCTTTTATCGTTATGGATAATGAATCCTCTTTAGCATCCATTGCTTGCTGACGCATTTCGGATTCAAGTCCATAAAATGTGTTTTTTCCGGTTGGTCCCGTCAGCGAGGATACAGTGGGCAGCGTATACGTTTCAGGTTTGAGTAACCGATTCTGTATGTCTTGCTGGCGTTTAAGTTTATCTGCTTTGTATTCCTGAAGCAAGGCTAGTAATTTCTTCTCTTTTTCTAATTGGTCCTTAGTTTTCTGTGGATCCTCATCGTCTAAATTGAAAGATAGGTCCGAGTTGGGCGTATACGAGCGACCTCTCCGGCCTCCCTTTTGTGTTCGAGAGACCTCCATATCGGGATCATTGTCAATCTCCTGGGGTATGGCTTCGCCATAAATGTAGGCATCTGCTTCCCTTCGCCTAGGGCGATCTGGTACGACAGTTCCAGGGACATTGGCATTCAATCCCCTCTCGGTTGAGGCCTGATCTGGCATAGCTAACGCTTTAGCATCGCCAGCCAACTCTAATTTTGAGCGGGCCGGTAATCCTGTTGAATCACTGGCATTAGGGATGTCCGCGTTTAGGCTGTTGGAGGCTTTAATTGATGTTTCTTCGTAACTACGGCTATGATGGATAAAATAATACACGATCAGAATTAGGCATGCACCAGCAATGCTCAGGAACGAGATAAAACGTTTGTCCTGAAACAATTGCTTTAGTCTACCTCCGTTGAAGCGGTTTTGCCATGTTGTTTCGGAGACTTGATTGTTGGTGCTCATGTTGTTTTTGAAGGTTACGTGAGATAAAATGCCCAGTATAGGTGTAGTACACACTCAGACAGCAGAGAAGTAACCAACCGATTAGGCATAGAATGAACTGCCTTTTACGTTGATGGACGGACTGAATTTCCCAGCGTCTTATCATGCTCTCGAACCAGCCATAAAACCGATGACTTATTTGTTGATAGGCAATAACTATCCGTTCAGACGGCGGCTTAGGCCGTTGATTTAGGTATTTCCAAAACATCGTTCTTTAGGGGAAAAGGATATCAACGATACCCGTTATATTGGTCGCGGTTAATGGTTTCAATATCTGAGTTATCGGTTACCCGAAATCGCTCGATCAAAAAGCCATGCGGATTATTATCGGTGCGCCGGGCATCAATTAGAGAACAATCGGCTTTCAATCGTCGAAACGTAATATTGGTTGCCCGAACCAGCATAATACGGGCATTGATCGTACAGTAATATGGAGAACGGGTCATGTCCACGTTCACAGAATCAACTAGGACTTTTTCAATCGTATTTCCCTGTAAGAGCTTGGTATAGAACCCTTTTTCCCGTAAGTCATAATAATGTCGGGTAATTGATTCATCGCCTAGGTAAGCGGCCTGCTTCATGTTTTCATCAATGGCCTTTTCATCGGGCTCCTGATTGAAAAATAGTTTGAGAAACGTTTTTACATGATCTTTTGCTTCCGCAGGTCGATTAGCGTTCTGGTCCTGTGCATAGGCCAGCATAATTGTTTTACCCGAAGGGTCGACTGTGTAGATTTTTTCCCTGGACTGTTCGACTGTTTGATGAGTTAACCATTGGTTCCAGCCAATTAACCCCGCCGAGCAGATTATTACTAGGGCGACAACCAGTCGATTCAGTTGATGAGAAGACTGGATATTTCGTAGGTAGCGGAAATTGAAATTTGCGTTCATACGAAGTTTATATAAAAGTTAATAGGAAGTTGCAGCTGCTAGGCCACGTCCCAAGGCATTGCCTGACGACGCTCCAGCCACCTGGCCAGCGGTACGAACGGGTGCTGACATCGCACGTAACCCTTCCGACACCCCCGTCGAATCTAGTATCCAGGTTGCTAACTTGGGTACGAGTAAATACCCAAAGATGCCAACGGCATAAAAAAGCAGATTAGCGACGGATGAACTAGGCATTCCTGGATTCCCCTGGAGTTGCTGAAATTCGAGATGC
Source organism: Spirosoma telluris (assembly GCA_003259005.1). GTDB lineage: Bacteria > Bacteroidota > Bacteroidia > Cytophagales > Spirosomataceae > Spirosoma > Spirosoma telluris. The sequence continues at coordinate 100,029 of QLII01000003.1, read as the reverse complement.
AAGCTTGATAAATGGAAACTATCCAGAATAAAGCCATAGATATTCGCAATAGGTACCCACAATAGGGTATGAAGTACTCGACCTACCCAAGCCGCAATAGAAGAATAAAACCAGTCGAAACAGCCTAAGCCGATGGTTAGTGGACCAAAGATTCCGAGTATAATCAGGAAATAGGTAGATATAATCTTGATACCGATAATCACAATAAAATAAAGCAAGCGAAATACGGCCATCAGTACATAATTTACGGTTGTGTCCACTACGAAGTTGACAGCATCTGCCGTTGCCGAGGTTACCGAATTTGCCATACCCATTACTGAGTCGGTTACCAGCTGGAACCAGCTACGATTATCTTCAGCGGGGGCAACCGGTGGTGGAGCACTACTATTACCCATGTTCTGGATGCGAGTTTTCGCGTTGGTAATTACCTGTTGTTCAACTTCATCGCGTCGAGATGCTCCCAAGTCCTGAGTAACCTGGCTAAGGGTTCGACCAATTTGGACGATTCCGCCATACAATCCTGTGTAAGCTAAAAGAACCATTGAAATTACCAATGGTCGGATCAAAGGAAACACATCGATGGGTTCATTGCGAGCCATATGCGCCCAAATCCGATAGAAAACATAAAACAAGGAACCCACTAGACCGATTGCCTGACCAATCGCAATAAATGAAGAAAATTCAGGCAGCAATGTATCGAACAAGGCATCGGCTGCCTCCTCAATGCTGGTGATCGCTCCACTTGCTAGGGAGGTGTTCCAGCCTGTACCTGATTGAAGTAAGATCATGGCTGATAACGAAATGAATTGACTTTAGTAAAGATGAGTTGGGTGCTATTTAGACCAAAAGGGCCTCTGCAATACGAGGCTAACGAAAACGAATTCATTTGCAGTTGATTACCCTGTAACAATCGAAGATCGTCAAAGCCGTACCCCTGCCCTACCCCATGATTCGCTTTAGCCAGGTTTAATGAATCATCCCACAGAATGGGCATAAAATCCATGTCAGGACCACAGGGCATTGTGTGATGCGTTATTGTATCTACGATCTGAGAAAAATAGTGCCAGACCAGTGAATCACCAGAGTGTTGAATAGTGATTCCTGCAACTAGACGTTTGGGACCATTCATATCGGAGATAGCTTGCCATTTTCCTATGTAATCAGCTGGGAAAGCCGATGATTCACGAACGAATCGTTCATGCTTTCCCTGGCAAGCAACTGCTAGGAAGCCGAGAAGAACAAGGGCCTGTTTCATTTGTGAGTATACTGGTTTAGGTATGGATACGAAATTCGTTTACTGAGCATGGATCGTAGTGCCTGTTCTGATTCCGCAATTCGGTAATAGTTTACCGAAGCGGCAACCCGGCGGCCATAATTTACCAGATCGGCATGGCGTGATTTAGCTTCTTCTAACGATTTTTGTTGAAGCTTTAGACGTTCGTAAGGTGATAGGAAAACGGGTTTACCTTTAGACGCACTAAACTTATTTCGTGATTTTATCAAACTTGTTGAGCCTAAATTGCCGTTTATAATCGACAGGTTATAGAACGCGAGATCATCCTGCCCTTGATCCAGGTATTTTTTAATTAGTTTAGATGTTGGCCCCCCATTATCATAGGTCTGATCGATAGCGTTAATCTGCGTTCCCCAGATATCTTTTGTCAGTTGGCTTTCGAGGCCTTTTATCAATGATCCCTGGATTGCCTTATTCTCTTCATTATGCTGCTTGGCCCACTCGAAGCGAAGCTTAAAATCCTGATAATTGAGCTTATTGAGTCGTTCTTGGCCATCCTTCCAGACGGAACGTAAGGACGCCAGTTTCTTAACCAACCGTTGATCTTTCGTTTTCTGATAAGCCGACATAATCTTTTCCGCAGCTGGTGCCAGTACTACGGCATCAGCGATGGCTTTAATCATTTCATCCAAGGCTTTATTGATCATCAGATTGGCAAGGTCAACACCGGGGTCAACTATACCCTGTTTGATTTTACTTTCGGTCATGCCTAGAACTTTATCGATCTCGGCCTGCAATGCTGGATCGGAAGGCATGCCACCCTGAAGCTGCCCAGGTCCTAACACATCCGTTGATTCTTCCTGGGCTTTTCCCCAAAACGGTAGTAGTATCAGGAGACCTAGTAAAATCTGCCTAATTATTCGCGCATTCTTAGTTAGGATAGACATGATTTAATCCTGATTTTTTTTGAAAACTGCCTTGCTTGAATTCGTCTGATTGCTGTTTAGCCATTCGGTAGACGTAAATTCGCCGTAACTCATCACGGAGACTTCCGATGGCCTCCAACCGCTTTTTAATAGCGGTTGCCGATTGATCCAATACATCCATACGTTCCCCTTGGGACATCCAGGAAACGGTCACACCTTTTCCATTACTACCTAGATTACACACGATATTTACCGATGAGGCAACATCCTGGGTATTGCTTACTGCTTTAATCAAGGAAGTGTATCCTTGTCGTTCTTGAGCTGTAAAAACAGGTAGGTTCAATACCTTATTCAAATCTTGTACGTGCGTCTTTACGGCATCGAATAATCCTTTTATGTTCAGCTCGTTGTAGTAAGAACAAAATTCTGGAGAGAGAGTCGTATGTGATTTCTTCCAGGCGTAATCGACTTTCAGTGTTTGATAGGTAATTTTCTGCTGGGCCGAATAGCCTTGCGCCACCATTTTCTTTAGCCGTTCTACCTCACTGGCAGGTGTCGTGCCTAAATCTGCAATTGAAGAAGCCAACTGAGCAATCGTGTCTTTTATGCCCGACATTATCTGGTCTTCGGCTTCTCCGATCAGACCAGAAACTTCGTCCGAAAGCTCATCTTTCATACTAGAGAAATAGCCTCGTAGATCTTCTGTTATAGAACCCAGCACATTGTCTGGGGATAACTGGTTAGACAGGTTTTCTACGTAACTACTTATAACGTCCCCCAAATCATCTTTGCTGACTTTCATTGGAGCCTGACCTGGGAAAATAACAGTCGCTTTCCCGATTAATGGAACATCCACAATGGGCATGTATTTGCTCAAATCTGGTGTGGTGGTCGTGTCCGTAGATTGACCCATCACTACTGATATACTTATAGTTGAGTATAGCGTGATTGCTAGTAGCCAGACTCGGTTTCGCATTAGTAGCATAGACTTTACTGGTTTGACTCTTCTGCAACGACTTCCTTGAGCGCTAGATCGTAATTTCCACCGTTAGCCCGCACTTTCCGTGTGACTCGAATTTTTTCCCGTTGTTCCGTAGTATAGGCATAGTATTCAGGTCGAGATACCTCTAACCCATATACGCGGAACCGCTGGCCACCCCATGAGACGAAGAATTCTTTATACTTCCGATTTGGATCATTGTCCCGGTTCATGGATAAGACTAGGTCTTTTTCTTTATCAGTCAGCCCCAGTAGCTCTTTGACGAAGGAAAATTTGTTTTCATACTTGCGCTGATCCATCAGAATTTTACAATCCGCATTATTCACAATTGAATCCTGTACAATTGGATTATTGATAATATCCTGTATTTCTTGGGTCACGATCCAGGCTTCTCCGTCAAACTTGCGGACCGTCTTGTAGAGGTATTTAATATAACCAGCCATGTTAGGCGTCATGATAGCCTTCCACGCTTCTTCAATGAGGATAATTTTCCGTACCCCTTCTAATTTTCTCATCTTTGAAATGAAGGTATCCATAACAATGATGGTGACAATCGGAAAGAGAATGGGATGATCTTTTACATTATCCAACTCAAAGACAATAAACTGTTCGTGTAGCAAATCGAGGTTCTCCCTTGAGTTAAGCAGAAAATCAAATTCACCTCCCTTATAATAGGGTTTGAGGTTGAACATGAAATTGTCAAAGTCAAAATAGTCATCTTTGACTCCTTCTTGCTTAATGTAGGCTTTGAAGTCCGCCAGCATGAATTCATAGAAGGTGTCAAAGCAAGGGAAGATGCCTGGTTCGGCATTAAGTTTTGTAAAATAACCCGCTACCGCTGAGGATAGAGCATTGTATTCAGATCGGTTGGTTTTTTCTTCCGATGATTTCCATAGGGTCAATAACAAATTTTTAAGTGCCTCTGATTTCTCGGTATCAGGCATTAACCGACCCTCAATGAAGAATGGATTGAAATGGATCGGTTTCTCCATCGAGTACGTGATATACTTTCCGCCAAGCATCGCGCAGAGCCCTCGGTACGAATCGCCTACATCTACCAAGACTTCGTGGGCTCCGTGCGTATGATAGCTTCGTAATAAATGGTTTGTTAAAAAGCTTTTTCCTGATCCAGAAGGTCCAATTATAAATTTATTCCGATTGGTCACCCAGTTTTTGGCCATAGGCTCATCGGAAAAGTCTACCCATAATGGTCTGCCAGAAAGTCGGTCAACCACTCGAACACTATTCTGGGCTGATTCTGAAGAATAATAGTTCGTCTCGTGGTTGAATAAACAGGCAGCATGTGGAATAAACTGGGTAAACGTATCTTCACGAGGTAAGTCGGAAGCATTGCCAGGTATGCCTGCAAAGAATAAAAAAGCCGCATCCCGCGTATTTTCTCGCGGTTTCAGGTTCATTTTTGCAATAGCAGCCGTTGTCTTGTTGCGTAGTTCTGGTAAGCGAAGTTTATTATCGGTCCAAACCTGAATGTTTGAATGGATGCGAACTGGAGTCAGCGATTTCTCCGCTGCCATTGTTAGAAAACTGTTAACTAGTCCAGCATTGACCGTATTCGCCCGGTCGAAATTGGATAAAGCCAACATATTCCCTGCTTTTTTCTCCAAATCGGCTGTCATAAGCGTCTTGTCATCGACAAAAACGTATTGATTATAAATATGATCACAGTCTAGCATCAAGCCAATCGGCGTTGCATAACCCACTGATACGTTGGAGTTTTCCGTAGAAAGAGCCCCTATTCGTACATTGGTGTTTATCGAGTCTGGCAGGTCGTCCACTTGCGAAATGGTGAAGAATTTCGAGTATTTACCTCCTATTCGAAGCTCGTCTTCAGAGGTTAAATCCATGTCCATCAGTGGTACAATCGTATCATTAAGTGATAACGTCATGTATCGTTCAATTAACCCTGCCTGACTTGATGGGGCATCTCGATCTGGTTGTAACTCATCGTTAGTTAACCGTCGGCATTTGATGAGTCGCGACGATTCCAGTATGGATGTTAACTGGAGTACTGCCACCATGAACTTTTCGATTTCGGCTTGACTGAGTGCCCGTTTGGGAACAATTCGAGGTTTGAGAAGTGATGTTAAGCGAGCATTGATGCGCGTACGTTCACCTTGGGAGTAGGTCAGATACAAAAAACACTGGTGATGCAAGAATGGACGTTCATTGAAATGAAGTTCTGATGAACGATCTAGGTAGCTTTCTGGTAGTTCGTTGGCGTTTGGTTGAAATTTATCGACTACAAACCAATCTTGTTTATGTAGAATAGACCCAGCCGGTAAGACGCCTATGGCCTTGTTCCAGGTTTCGACCAACTCCCGATAATCGCCAAGTTCCGCCCCGTTTTCATAGCGAGCGTTTAGGGTAAATATCTCGGGTAAGGTTAACTCGAATACAACGGTTAAGTCACCCCATTTTGAAAGGATGCAATGATCTTCGACTGCGCCAAGAGGAAAGACTTTTTCTAGTTCATTAACGGTGTAGGTCATATCCAGATCGTTTTTGTTATGATTCCTTACGTAAGCCCGGTATACAGCATCTGTACGCACAGTTAGTATCCCTGGTAACTTTTTACGTACCTGTGCACGCTCGTATCCTCCCGCCCCCTGCTTTGCCGATCGTTTCACCAATCCCATATACACGATATAGATACCCATGCCACAGGTGATAAAAATTATCCATCCAGGTAAGGGCAAAACGACTGCGGATACTCCTCCTCCAATAACAATCCCAATGATCCACTTAACGAGTTGGGTTAGGTAATCCATTCCGATTACCCCCCGTACCTGTGGCGGGCGGTCAGCCCCTTTATTAATGTCGTAGCTCATACCCCTACCCTATTTACCAAAGGCAGATGTTAAGACTAGACCTACAACCCCAGCAAAAATGATTGCGGCCCCCCAGTTAATCACTCCCTTTTTAAAGTCTGGGTCGTTGTTAAAAAACTTACTCGCGCATTGAATGCCGCCAACAAAACCCATGATCAAGCAAAGCGGTAGCATTAGATCCCCAACTGACTTGCCAACATCCTGTAACTCTGTTGTTGCTTTATCTACCCCTTTCGCAATTGCGCCTGATTGTAAACCCTGTGCATACAGTGTTTGGGAGGCTATTAGGAGCATAAGACCGAATGAAATGATTACAAACACATGTACTCTTAATATTTTCATGGCTGAAACAATTTAAGGTTAACATGAACGTGCGTTAATCGTAATAATTAGGCTCTCTTGAGCTTATTTACCTCGAATAACGCAAAAGAACAGGTGTTTGATGTATCTGAATCAGATGGCTAGGTATGATTAAATGTGCCCAGTAGTCACATTGGTCCCCAAAAAAAAGAGGATCGTCCTCACTTAAATTTCATTCAGCACCAAAAAAAATTTTTCAACTTTTTTGAGAAATTTTCTAATGGCCGATGTTTTTGTAAAACATTTCATGAAATATACTTTTGTTTGGGCCATTTTCTTGACCGGCTGTTGCCTCTGACTCAGCTTCGAATCTGGTCTCTATTAAGCTTTTTACATTGCTATCCCCTGGGATTCGATTAATTAAGGATTTAATGATTGCTAGTAGTGTTGCCTGGTATTGATCTCCTTGTTCCCTTAGCTGTCTGTCGGCAACCTCCAAGCGTGTGGTTAGCATTTCATTTGTTAAGGACGCTAACTTCTGTATGCGTTTTTGATAGTCATCAAGAACCTCCCCCTCCTCTAGCGTATTCTCAATTAATTGTTGGTCTATTGCTACCTCTGATTGATTGCTGGCATACCCTTGCGAAATATCAAAAAGCATTTGCTCCCGTTCATAATCAATACTTTTTTCTTTCTCCCGCTCCGCTTTGAAGGCTTCTTGTAATGCATAGATCTCTTGCCATTTCTGCGAATGGAGTGATTCTTCTGGTTGTGAGGTTTCGGTTTGGTTTTCTACTTTGATTGGTGTTGGAGTCTGTTCAGTACCGGTACTCTTTGGCAGAGTACCGGTCTCTGAGACCTTAGTATTTTGGATACTATGTTCAAGTTCAGCCAAGCGATTTAGGACATGCTGATGGGTTTCCTTTGTTACATATTGATTTGATTCTTCCTGCTCTGACTCGAAATCCTGTCCTATGTTTGATTCAGGTTGTGAGGATTTAGGCATCTCTAGGAAATAACCTCTAAGCACCCAGCCAGAGATGCTTAATCCCAATACCCCTATGATAAGCAAGATTGTATCCATTAGTTTGTTCGTTTAGTTTATTCGTTTACGGATCTTCCATTGAGTTATAAATTCATCTACTTCAACCTGATACTTCTCTCTATGATCCCTGACTAGGTTATCGATTATATCAGATATTGACAGAGTTACCCCCTGTTTTTTAGCCGATTCGAGGAGTACACCGATTAACCAATGACTTTCTTCTGAAATGCGGACAATCGTTTTGCTTTCTGCTTCTCCTTCAGCTTTAACTGGTTTTGTAAAGAAAAGATCAATATATGATTTTCCTGATCCACTCCTTTTCCTCTGATTACTAGTTGCTTTTGTTGCCTGTGGCGCTTGTTGAATCTGTTCTTGTGCTTCCTTTATATCATCAGTCTTTTCTGGTGCTCCTTGTTGCTCCTTTTCATTCTTGTTTAGATTTTCGTCTTCAATTGACTCTTTAACTTCTTGGCTTGGCGTTGTTGTTTCTACATTCTTCAGTTTTATCTCTGATGGAACATCCTCTCCCCTACCCTCTTGGGCAGTATCTACCACATTTTCTATTCCTTGACTACTTCCAGTATTATTCAACCAGTCAAGAATTCTGGGGGTTGTTTTAATAACTGGTGTTGGTTGGGTTTTCTTCTTAGCCATATTTTGTAAGGTTTAGTGTTCTTTAACAAGTGACTCAATTAGCTCACTTACAAGTGGTTCGATTGTTTTATGGGGCAGTAGTGTTGATCTGTAATCTTTAATGGACACCGAATATGGTATCCGGTATTCCATAAACTTTACGTCAATCGGTTGTTTTCTTTCTTTTTTAAGTGTTTCTAAATAATTAAGTGCTGCATCTTGTAAATTAGTATACCTTTCTTCTCGTTCATGCACATTGTATTTATTCCATAACAAATAAGTTGGCACCATTCCCCCGTTTTTATTCTGAAAATTGGCTAGTGCTAGTACTGTGTGCATTGTAGATTCAAAAGAAACTGGGTCTGGTTCTAATAATAGAATCGCTGCATCTAACCGCTTTACGAAGCCATCGAACCCGTTGACATTCAAGGTGCCTGGAATGTCAATAAATACCATACGATTCGTATTGGCATACTCATCAAGTTTTGGTAATGCGTCAACTAACTGAGAAGGGATAATTTCATACGGTAGAGAAGATAATTTCTCGGCCCTTTTCAAAAAGGATTCATCGGATTTCAACCTTTCAATTTCTGAGTCCCTGATTGACGTCAGGGAGTGTTGAGGATAGTCACAATCAAATATTGTAACTGGTAGTTTGAGCGTTTGGGCTAAGTAGGTTGCAGCATGTACTGTAATACTGGTCTTGCCTACCCCACCCTTTTGTGAGCAGAATGAAATAAATTTTGCCATGAATCTTTGATTCTTTGGTTAGTTGATAATTTGATTCAATACATCACTGGTTCGTTGATTCTTTTTATCGATTACACAATGCAGCATTGATTAAATTAAAATATGCTTCGTTGTTATATTGAGTAATTGATAATTTGATTCATTGAATATTTGATACACATACGCGTCTTTACTATGCTTCAAAGATAAAAAGAGCTTTTGATTCAATGATCTTCTGATGCATTTATTTTTTGATAATTTGATGTAATGAATCTCTGCATAGCAGCTTCGTTGAATAATTTTAGCATTATATCTATATATCATTGATTTAATGATATATAGAATCATAAAATCAATGAAGCAATGCATCACTGATTCAATAAGTATATTCATTCGTTTGTTTGATAATCTGACTCAATGCATCGTTGATTCAATGAAGCATTGAGTCAGATAGAAAGGTGACCGATAAAAGGCAGGTCGAAAGGTAACTTGGTTCATTGATTCATTGCATCAATGATGCGTTGAGATAAAATAGTGATAAAAGAGAATCCAATCATCAATCATTAAAGGGAATGTATCAATGATAGAATGATTCATTGAATCCATCTGAATATTAAAAACAGACAAACCAATGAAAGTTAAAAAAGGCAAACATTATACTAAATCTATGAATCATTGAAGCATTGATTCATAGGGAAAGTGAAATAACAAACTATAACGATAGTTTTAGTTTAATAAGGCAAAGAGATAAATTAAAAAAGTTAAATTGAAATAATAGATAGGGTTACTTTGTTTTGTAACAAAGAGCAAGATGTGTTTTTTGTGCCAAAAAACTAACCCATGTGCTAAAGCAACTATGGATCATCTTGTATGCGAACAATACAGATTATGGACACTTATGAAAGTAGGAGGAAAGAGCTATGGAAAATGTGAAGGAGAAACGTAATAGAGGAGGAAGACCGAAAATTGAGGTAGATGAGGCATTAGATCATCGGCTAGTAACTCGTTTAAATAGTAAGGAGTATAAGGAATTTGAAACGGAGTACGAAAACTGGAGAATTGGAAGAGCAGGAAAAATATCAGATTTTCTGAGAGAAATCATAAATAACCGCAAGTCTACAAGAAACATAAACAAAGTTTTTCAAAAGGAAGAAACAATAGAGTTGACGCAAACACTATACAGTATACGGCAAGAATTAAAGAGAATTGAGTACAATTATAATCAGATAACCAAACGAATTAACAGTATAGAACACATAGGGAAACTATATTATGAAGTTCAAGAAAGTAAGCTTCTAATCAACCAAATAGAACCATTAGTTAATCAAATTGACAGATTATTGAAGGAGCAAACTGAAGCATACTATAAGCAAGAATAACATGGTTGTCCGCTTAGTTACTGGCACACAAATTCGTGGTGCCATACGATACAACGAGCAAAAAGTTGCTCAGAAACAAGCTAAAGTACTGGGTGCGCATGGCTTTGGTAACAATGATTTGGCTGTAAAAAACCATAATTATGTAAGCGATGTGTTGGAGAATCAGAGCGAGAAAAATCGGAAAATAAAAAAAAATACACTTCATTTTTCGCTGAGTTTACACCCAAGTGAAACAATAAGTGATGAAAAATTTAAGGTGATCGCCCATAATTTTATGGAGCAAATGGGTTACAAAGATCAGCCATATATCATCTATAGACACCACGATACAGACCATCCCCATGTACATGTTGTCACAACATGTGTTGACGAAACAGGCCAGAAAATCAAGGATAGTTTCATCAAGTGGAGAATAAATGATGTTAGGAAAAGGCTAGAGTTAAAGTACAATCTAATCAAAGCACAGGGCAGAGAAAATAGGATTCGCCAAGCAAATGGAGAGAAACAAACCCAATCGAAGATAAAACAATCGAATGGTGAACAATCCAGAAAGGAACACCTTGAGTCAATTCTTCGAAGTACATTTCAAAAGGAATCCATTGAGAACATTGCCGAATTACAACAAAAGCTGAAGGGCCAATGTGTAAATGCAGTCCTCTACGAGTGTAATAGAGAGGGGAAGCTAGTAAACGGCTTATCTTATCAACTGACAGATCCGAAGGGAAACCCACTAAGCCCGCGCATAAAAGCCAGCGAATTTGGAAACTGGGCGACCTGGAAAGGAATTAAAAACAAAGTAGCTAAGCTAGAACAAGAACCTTCCAACGATGGGCTGTCCTACCATTTATCAACTGCACAGTATAAAATTTTAGCGACTTTAATTGCAGAGCAATTGCGAGTTTACAAGAAAGAGCAACGTATTTATCATGATAGTACATTGATTGAAAAGTTTCCATTAGCAGCAATGGTAAAGAGCCTGCATAGGATTACAAAAGGAAAATTAACCAATGAGGAAGGACTGGAGGCAGTTAAGCGTTTTGAAACCTATAAAAAATCCCAATTAGAAGGAATCATTAAAAAGGAACAAGAAGCTTTTAAACGAACGATAGAGTGCCTTACCAAAATAGCCTGTGAAATGGAAATCAGTGTTGTAAGTAAACGACGCTATTTTGAAGCAAATGGAGTTACACTCAGTGGCGAGGGAGAAGTACGTAGTCCGATCAACCGCCATCTCAATTATCAGATTGATCCGGTGAGTTGGGGTGTAATACGAAAGGAAACAGGTCCGACCGTTAAGATACCTACGATTTATAACCGTGAGGAACGAACAGTAATACTTCTAAACGAAGTAAAGAAGCCATTTAAATCGAGCTATTTCGAGGTTAGATCAAAATTGTTAGAAGCCATTTTAACTACAGACAGGAAGTTAGCCATGCATAAGAAGTTGAATGAAAATTATGTGAAAAGACTAATTAGTGCAGGGCCAGTAGTAGCGGTTGAACTTGTTCGGTATTTGTATCAAAGGGGTTTAGTAGTGGATTGTCTAAATACAGTTTCCCCAAAAACAGCACAAAACGAACCAACTTACTTAATTCGGTACAAGGATGCTCCGATGAATGCTGCACTGCCAATGAAAGGGTTACTTCCTGCGCAAATTCAACATCTGAACTTAGAGAAATGGGAGCAAGGACTTTTAACTGAATCGGGTCGATACATGGTTGCTTTGGCGCAATGTATCGACCAGGGGAATCATAAAGCGGGGATAACGGAAACAATTTTAGCATTACGGAGGCAGATCCATAAGCGTGATGCTACATTATCCAGTTATTCGGATAAAGACCTCTTAACAATTTTAGAAGTACGCAGTCAACAGGGTAGGGGAGGTATCCGCCAAACTATGCAGGAGGTCCCAAAATCGCCAGATACCTATATGAATGAGAATGCTATCCAAGCGCAGCTTATTCCAATACAAGCAGCAGATGTATTTGGCTATGAACAGACGGGGAAATATAAAGCTGTAGGTAAAGAACCAAAAAAACGTTCTAAAGGAAGAGAGTTATAGGCTTGGCTAATCCAAGCAAGTAAAGACCTCTTGATAAAATTTTAAAAATTAATCGAAAAAAATAAAGCTGGACCAACTATTTGGTAGTGGGGACGACCCGTTTACTTTTGGGGTCAAAAGTGACTTTAGGGCATATTGCATGAAGATTAACCCCTGAAACAGATACATCTAGCTTCTCGCTTTTTCCGTTATCCGTTGTAGGTTGAACTTGTAATCACCAAGCAAAACAATGGGGAATCAGCATGAACAACAACAAAACGATTGGGTACACCGAGGTGTATTAACGGTCAGCTTCGGGATCCTCTTGATCCATTTCTATTATTTCTGCTACGATAGTTTAGAAGTTCGCGGCTATAGTTGGTCATATATCGACTCCATTTTAATAAAAGCTAATCACCAATACCATTTTTTTGACAATACCATACTGACCAAATTGGTCTGTGCTGGCTTATTAATGTTTTACGGTTGGGCTAATAAACCCAAAAAAGATCTAACTACCACCTGGGCACGGGTGTGGGGGAATGGAATTCCGGGTCTGATTCTGTTTTTGAGTAGTTACTTATTTTTACGAATGCCAACAGTTGGTATAGATTTCCGTAATGCGCTCTATATTTCCACTACAACTACAGGTTTTATCCTATTATTAAGTGCGGTCAGTTTGGCGAGACGGGTATTAGACTTCAACTTACGGGATGACCCTTACAATGAGGAGAATGAACAATTTCTGCATCAAGAGGAGAAGCTTGAAAATGAAGATTCAGTCAACATTCCTATTAACTATATCTACCAAAAAAGAAAGCGGCAAGGCTGGATAAATATCATCAATCCCTACCGGGCCACAATGATTGTCGGTACGCCTGGATCGGGCAAATCTTTTGCTGTCTTAAATAACTTCATACGTCAGCACATTGAAAAAGGCTTTTCGATGATGGTTTACGATATCAAGTACCCTGCGTTAACCAGAATCGCCTATACGTATTATCTGAAGAATAAGGACAACTATCGTGAACTAAACAAAGATCGGAAGACAGACAAAAAAGGGGTAATTCCTATGTTCTGCAATGTCAATTTTGATAAGCCGCGCGAATCGCTACGGATCAACCCACTCTTGCCTACGAAAATGACAGATATTCAGGACGCTATAGAGGCTGCCAAGATCGTCATGTACAACATAAACAGGGACTGGATTTCAAAAAGTGGTGACTTTTTTGTCGATTCGCCAATTAATTTGTTTGCGTCAGTTATTTGGTATCTTAAAAAGTACGATGACCGCCGGTTAGCAGAACGCACAAAATTGAGCTGTGGCGATATGCACGAACAGCCATTTTACTGCACACTTCCCCATGCTATAGAATTAATCTCCGTTGTCAAAGAAAAACTGTTCCCCATCCTACAGTCAGAAGAGGATATTGAATTATTGTTAAGCCCATTTGCGTCAGCTTTATTGCGGGGAGCAAATAATCAGTTGGAAGGGCAAGTTGCCTCGGCGCAGATTGCTCTTGGCCGTATCGCAAGTCCTGCTCTATACTGGGTATTAACAGGTAATGATTTTACCCTGGAAATCAATAATCCTAAGGAACCCAAAATACTTTGTCTAGGTAACAATCAGGAACGAAAGGACACGCAGGGGATTGTAATTGGTCTGATCAATTCCCGAATGGTAAAGCTGATAAACAAAGAAGGACAACTGAAGTGCTCCATCATCGTCGATGAATTACCTACGATATATCTGATGGGGCTAGATAACTTGATTGCTACGGCCAGAAGCAACAAAATTTCAACCTGTTTGGGCATTCAGGATTATACACAAATCAAAAAAATGTATGGTGATAAAGAAGCCGCTGCCATCTGGACAATCATCGGCAATATCTTCGCTGGACAAGTACTAGGGGAAACGGCGAAAGATCTTTCCAGTCGGTTTGGTAAAATCCGCCAGCAAAGCCGTTCGGTATCTATCAATGAGCGTGATACCAATATTAGCTTGTCGGAACGTATGGAGCCATTGATCCCGGAATCGAAAATATCTACCCTTTCACAAGGTTCATTTGTAGGCAGCGTCGCCGATAATTTCGATCAGAAGGTAAAACTAAAAACCTTTCATGGGGAATTAGTAGTCGAAGAATCCATGCTGGAACAGCTTAATCATTTATCGACTATTCCAATTCGACCAGAAATGGAACAATTCTCTGATGAGGAAGTGAGTCAAATGGTCGCCGGTAATTTTAAGCAGGTTAAGCGTGACATTCGAAAACTAGTTGATTCAGAATTAGAGCGCTTGAGTAATGATCCTAACTACCAGCACTTGGTTAGCCAGTATCAAGAGTCTGAGGATGAATAAGCAGTCAGTCCGGTTTTTGAACCTGAGGAGGCTATTGAGTTAAGAGATTTTGACATAAGTAAACAGTAGGGGAGGAGATCGCCCTCAGTTATAACCAAAACCGTTTTACCATGGCAAAACATACTAATTTACCCAAAACGTCTACGATAAAAATAAAATCATTGGGGGAAACAATACCTGAAGGGGAACAACTTAAAGAACAATTTTATGAAATGCTGTTGCCTGAAGAATATCAGGAATTGCGTCAATATTTAGGTAATGACGGGTTTCTAAGTAACGATGAAATTAGCGCTTCCTTACGTGATGGACGTTTACTCAAAGAGGAATTAACGCAAAAACTTTCCGCGCTTAATCTACCTACGGAAGACATTGTCTTGCAAGAAAAAATGGCTGACTACCTATGGGAGTTGCACCAAATTATTATTGATCCAACTGTAGAAGAAATCAGCGCAAACCAGTATTATCAGGTTGAAGCCATCCATCCTTTTCCAGGTGGAGAACAGGGAAAGAGCGAACAGGAAGAAATGGGACAGCAACCTGTGAAGGACAGAAGCCTGCAAATCGTCAATGGAGGACTAATTATTAATTTCATCCATAACTTTAAGAAAGCATATCATATTGATGAAACTCCAAGGATCGACAGAGTTAAAAAGACGCGTTATCAATGGCAGGATGCCCAATCCTCACTAGAAAAAATGGGCATTTCCCGAGACTTATTGGCCGAAAGCGGCAATTTGGATCGGTTATTAAGGGGCGAAAAGACGGGAATTATTGATTTTAAAACGGATTTCAATGGCCAGGAAATTCCATTACGTGGAAAAGTCTATTTGGTCCGGGATAGAAATGAAGTAATCCCATATTTTCAGACTGTTAAACAAAAGCTTCAAATACCGGATCAGAAATTGGGGTATAGTTTTAGCCCGGAAGATAAAGACGAGCTTGCTCAAAAAGGAGAGTTGGGTAAGCGTGTTGAATTAGAAGACCCTAAGACGAAAGAAAAATTTAAAGCTTACATTGGTGTCGATCAGGAAACTAACGCCCTTACGATTTGGCGAGCCGATCGGGTACATATTCCGATGCAGATTAAAGGAGTTACACTGTCTAAAGAGCAGCAGCAAACTCTAGAACAGGGAGGAGCTATTCGATTATCGGGTTTGATGAGTGAAAATGGACAAAAGTATGATGCTGACATACAAATCTCAGCGGGTCGACGAAAATTTAGCTTTTCTCCTCCGTCAGAAGCGATTAAACAAAGTATGGATGCAAGGACGGCGAAGGACATAACCCGCACTTCTGATCAGTTGCAGGGTACATCAGCCGGGGGGGGACTACAATAAAAAAACGACACGAGCAGAAACTAAAAAAGAACTTTCAAAAAGGCATTGATCCGTCGGTTGAGGATTCTAAAGGAGGAATGGTTGTTAATTCAGGAGTTCAAAAACAGAACAATAGCGCGCAAAAGTCTAAGAAAGTTAAAAAGCCATCTAAAGATCAGAGTGTGACAATCTAAATAGTGATTGTATGTCTCACTGGATTTAAAAATTAAGTGGATTCTTGTTATCTGTCTGTTAAATTGAACAAACGTATGCCTAGCTACAATCAACCCAGCTTTCAGGATTACCGCAGTCGAGTATCCATCATCGAACTGGCCTTGCATGTGGGATACGAATGGCAACCCAAGAAGGGGAAAACGCTTCCTGTTCTTTACCATCCAGATTTAGATGAGCACATCGTTGTTAAAAATCCAAAGGATTCAGCGAGCCAGGTTTATTTTACAACGGGCTCCTATTCGGACAGGGGAACCTTGATCAATTTTGTCTCAAATCGATTAACAACTTGTTTCAGTTCATTCAATAATCCTAACCGTAGTCCAGCCCAGTGCATCAATGATGTATTAAAAGACTATTTAGGCATTCTGCCTGAACGTAAACAGTCTGTTAAGAAGCTCGAAGACTACATTCACCAGAGTTTTCACGAAGCTAATAGTGAAAAGGAATTTTCACTGGAGCATTTTAAACTCAGCAAACTACCGGCGAAGAACTATTTAACGCAGGAGCGTTGCATTTTACCTGATCTACTTTCCACTACTCAATTTTCGGATACTGTTGCCTTGCAGCGTGTTTATTTTACCGAGGGAAAACCTATTTTGTTGGGAGGGACTGAGCAGCCTCCGAATGGGGAGAAAATTGTGGAGAACATTGCCTTTCCTTACATTCCGGGGATGGCGAACCAGTTACTGGTCTTGAATTGCGAACAGCTACATTTAAAAGTCACGCGACAGGCTCAGATCGGGGGCACGGCGTCTGGATTTCTAATCAGAACGAAACACCTACTCGTCGATTAGTAGTTGGGGAAAGTGCCATTGATCTTTTATCCTATCGCCAACTTGAAATCAGCACTGGGGTTCATCCGCAAACGGATAGCCGGTATGCTTCTATTGGAGGGAGTTTGTCGCTAGATCATCTAACGACACTGGCTAAATTTATGCAGCCCTCAACTCAGCTTGTCTTTGGATTTGATAATGATGACAAAGGGGCAAGATATGCATTGACCGCTCTAGTCGCTTTGTCAAAAGATAGTTTAGCTTTGGTCCAGGCAAGCCAGCAGGGTTACATTGCTTTACAAATTCCCGTGGCCAAAATATATAATCAATTCTCGAAGTTAATAGCCGAACATTCACTTGCCATGCAAACCTATATGCCTCAAGTGAATGGAGAGGTTAGAGATGATATGATCAAAAATATGTTCCATTGGGTAAAAGGAGCGACCGTACCAACTTTGGAAATTCCTATCAATACAGCCTTACTGAATTCAGTTAACAATCTGCTTATCCAATACGGTCAATTTAGCCGATCCTTGGCTATCACGCGGCCAAGAGGAAAAGACTTTAACGAAGATTTGAAAGCAGAACAGTTACGGCAGATTAAGCGCCCGATATTACTCATCAACCCAGGAAATGGCCAAGTTGTCGATCGATTTGCGACAGAGAAGGAGGCTTTCCAGTTCGTCGAGAAAGATATCATAAAGGCAAAAAAATGGAAAACGATACCTATTGGCACGGAATTGCAAATTCTTAAAACCGAGCCGTCGAAGTTGCATCCCGAAATATTAGGACAGCTTTTGCGTACTTCGAGAGGAATTGAAAAAAGCTTTACAGACTCATTTATGACACAAGTCAATAGAATGCTACCTGACCCGACAAAATCGCAGGAGGCAATGCTGTAGAGTCACTACGTTGCGATTTAAAATTCAATGATATTAGGGCCGTTTAACTAACTGAATAAATGGCTTTTTGAATTGAGCACCTAAGGGAAAGGTCTTAACTTGCTGATCACGTTTAATACCGACTAACCCCTTCCTAATAAAATCTATTTTGTAGTTAGCAACAATATATGATTTATGAATACGGGAGAATAAATGCTTGGGAAGTAACTCTTCGATTTTACTAATAGGCTGATGTACTGTTAGATATCCATATTCAGTATAGATATGTACGTAATTACGCTCTGCCTGAATCCAGTTAATATCCTTAAAACGGACTTTCTGTAAACGTCGCTCTGTGTAAAAATAAACGTGTTCGTTGGAGTCGCTAGCTTGGGAAGATGTACTGAGCTGACTGATTAACTGCATAGCACTGGCCAACTGCTCACGTAAAAGGATATTTTCCTGAGCTGGATCGTTTTCGAAAACTGGATAATTTGCAATGGATTCCATAACGCAAGGAGTGTTTAAATTGAATACTCATTGTGAACGATGGATTGAATTTGGGTTAATTTTTAAAAATAGAGTTGAAAAAGTTGGCGAATTAGGATGAATAAGTGGTAAGGGGATGAGTTGCCACTTTTGAGGGATGAACTTGATTTTTCGTAGAATATTCGTACATCCAACCGATATTATATTAATTCTGCCTTAATAGGATAGGCTCCGCTAGGCTCCTTCTCGAGCGAACTTAGATTCATATTGCCGTACTAAAAAATGGTATATCACCAGCTCGTGTTTCCTCTGATGGGTCGGAAATATCCGATTAAGTATCATATGGATTAAGCTTCCTAAAATCGAAAAAAGGGCTTCGAATCCTTAGATTGAATAAAATAGTTTTTAATTTTTTTTACGGGTGCCTCAATCATAAGGCTACGTTCTTCTAATAGACTGGTGTCCAATTGAGACTGGATAAAGAAAGAATGGCGATGGTCCCTATATTTCTGGTTTAATTTTTTCCTGAGTTCTTTATAAATAACGTGTTCCTTTAGAAATGCCTGTTGTAGCTGAAGACTGATGCTTACTTTTTGCTCAATTGATAGGGTAAAATCCGTAAGCAATGAATCAACACTGTACAAGGCTAGTCGGATTCGATCCTCTTCAGTGGATTCTCCTTTTTTCTCTAACCATGTCAAAAAGCAAGTGCTGTCATGTGAAAAAATAGCTTCACAATCCTCAATCAATTCTGGGTTATACCTTTCAAGCTCTCGTTGGTAAGTATCCAATTGCATTCGGTAAATAAAACCAGATTCTAGCAAGGTTATTAACGCCTTTTGCCAGGCTTTACCCAAATGCACATAATGACTGTGTGTTAGCTGGAATCGGATGCGTAAGTGATAATCAGGATCTGAATACCGAATAAAGAATGCCTGTTTGATCCATCCTTTCTTTTTTACTTGTTGTAGGAAAGGACGCAAAACGGTGATTAAGAATTGATCCGAGAAGGTATCATTTAGATAAACTTTCGTATAAAACCATTCTCCACCAGGTATAAAGCTGCGTTGTATCAAGTTGTTAAACTTAACCGATTGTTCTGCCTTAGGTGTGACTTTATTTGCTGAGAGGGTTTTTACGGGAATTACCAGTTCCGAGCAATATTCATTGACTCCATCTTGTACCCAGGTTTGATAGTCCTGTCCAATCCATTCCTTGAGGAAGACCATATCCTGCTTTCTGACTTCGTCAATTAATATCTGCTGGGTCGGTTCAAATTCAAGGTCAAGAAGCAATTTGTTATCCCCATCAATAAGGAAAACATAACGGGGAAGTTGGTAATGTTCTCGAATAAGATTGGCTGAAAGAGTGGTAGAGGTTGGAATCTGCTCTTTTTGAAGCATCCATTGGGCTGGACTAATAAGGAGGTTTTTATAAACTAGTCGAGGCAGGAATGGCAGACGATTAAATGCCCCCAAGACCAAGCCATAGTCGGAGTTTCACTCGCCTGGACTGCCATTAAAAATTGATATACTTCGTCGCCAAACAATGAATTATGGGCGCTACTATGCCGAGGGCGTATCCGCTTTCCTGTTTTCTTATGAATCAGAATGACAGACTCTGCATCGTTGACCGAAATTGCAATATCTGCCAGTGAAATGGTCTGATTATTGACCACACTTGGCGGAGTTAAATAAGGAATCTCAACAGGTCTCAAAGTAGGGCGAGCAACAACATTGCCAGCTCGAAGCGGAGCTGTTGGCAAATGAACAACTTCAGCGAGGATGTCATCAGTGTATTGCGTCTGTTCCCAGGAACATAGTTGTTGTACGAGTTGAAATAGTTCAGGATGGCCCTGGCAGAATCGGCCTAAAAAATAAGCAGATGATCCGCTTATAGTTGTGTTTAGCACAAATCGCCATGTGTCGTTCGTTTCATGAAGAGACTGTTCAATAGGTTTAGAAAACAATTCCCCATGGATATACCAAGAAGGAGGGAGCTCTATTTGTTCATCAACATTCAGCGTTTTTAAATCAGCTTCGGTCACTTCAACTTCGAAACTTTCATTTAGGACATATCGACTAAATAACCGTTCCTGAAGTTGTCGTAAATGCTCCGATTGCGTTGTAGGTTGAGGAGGGGCTTCAAATAAATCACTTATAAATGGCTGTCCCGTTAAATTGTCCTGCATAAATCCGATGCCGACTTCAGGGTCGAGAGCAGTAAGTAAATCAATTGCCTGCCCATCAAATCGATCCTTGAATCGCTTGGCAAAGTCGCTAAGGGGGAAACATATGGATGATAGAGGCAGTAACGTAATTGACCAAACTGCCGGGCTATTTGAACTACAGTGGAGGAGGGAAGTTCCAACTGTTTAGCTGCGAAGAAAAGATCAGTTTGTACTAGTGCTTGAGTACGACCCTCTGGTTCTTCTGGAATTAAGTCCTTAAACATCGACTGTACCTGTTCTAAGGTTGACAGATTGACCGGCGATTCGGCGAGAAGCTGTTTAGCCTGAACTAGTTGATGGTATAAAGTAGGTTGTATGGGAAGCTGCTTTATCTGATCGATCAAATAATCTGTCATCTCTAACCCTGTGACAGGTAGATTAAGTTGACTAACCAGAAATTGGTCATCAATCAATTGATTAATGTAAGTAGACACTTCATCCTGAAAGTCTTCTCCATAAAGTCGTATTAAGTCAGCGTAAGATGCGCTACCTTGTTTAGAAAGGTAATCAACTAGCCTTGTTAGGTCCGCTGTAACCTGGAAAGACGATAAAACGATCGACGATTTTAGATTGTCAGTACGTTCTGAAAACCGATACTGATCACCAACATTGTATAGGCTATTATTTAATGTATACCTAAGTAAAGTCCGTATTTGAGGATCGTTGGTGAATGATTTAGCAATGGTAATTGGAACCAGACTATCTGTACGACTTACATTGTACCAAGGATTTGAACCGAGTTCAAATCGACTTGTTTTGCCGATTGTTCCAACCCCTAAGCCCGCAAATAAGCCGTACGGCGTTGCCCTCCCATAAGATCGAATAAGGTAGCGCCACATTGCCTTCTGGAGGCTAGGGTCCATCTCCTTTCCCTGCGCCATTTGCCAGGTCAAATAAAGATCAGGGGAAGCTAAATATATAGCTTCAGCCAGCCTAGATTGTTGAAGTAGCCTATATAGTAAGTCAGAAGGTTTTGACGGATTTGTCTTAATAGCCTCAATTAATTGACTAATTGGACGTGCAGGTAGGCGAAGTACAAAAAACGAAAAATGATCAAATACTACATTCATACTTATGATTGACCCGGCAAAAGACGATAAACTTCGCCTATTGCCGGGTAGCTTTTGTACAAATCCCTACGTTGTCGAAACAATTGTTCCGCCAGATCCACCGCAGGAAGTGCGGCCATGTGCGGCACCAGTTTTAAGTTCTATCCGTGACTTTATTGTTTTTTTGGGTACTAGCTTAAAACGATTTAAAGTATTCATAACTGAAATGAGTTTAAATGATCCTTCCACAAGTTTGTGGAAGGGTGTTGATAATAAAAACAGGTTACATGTAGATTGTCATATCAATCGTAGTACCAGATTTAATTTTTGAGCGGTTTCCTGGTGACGAAATCTGACGATCCTTGATTCGGCGCTTGTGCAGTTTAAAGCATTTTTTTCTAGAGATCGGATTCATTGGCGTTTTATTGGCAAGATGCCGATGAAATTATTGATCAACACGAATAGTTGGTGAATCCCCCGAATTAGTTGGTGAATGAATTCAAAACGTTATAACGATTGTGGTGTTCATGGAATCTTTGCTTGTTATCCTCCTGAAACATCGGCATGAAGCAGTGTTTGACGAACCGCATCACGGTATGTTACACCAATCGGTAGTTCCTCACCACTGAATAATTGAATGGAATGGGGGGTAATTTTTTTTGCCTGGTCGATCCGAATGATGTATTTCCTATTTATTCGGATAAAGGCATCAGATGGCAACCTGTTTTCTAACTGAGTTACAGTCATTTTAGACAGGATGGGTTTGTTGCCTACTTCTAAGGTGAAAATTTTTACGTAGTTATCAAGTGCTTCGACGAAAGTTATAGAATCTAAAGGAATGTTAATGGTATCTCGACCGGCACGTACAGACAATAACTTTGCTGTTAAATTGACGATCTCATCCTCCTCTGCAAGACTTTGGCTACCGCGACGCGAATTCCCAAGACGTTCTTCAACACGTTGAATGGCTTTTTGAAACCGGTCAAAAAAGATGGGTTTTTCTAGGAAATCAACGACGTTGTGTTCGTATCCTTTCAATGCATACTCACGGTATGCTGTAGTAACAACTACAAATGGGAGGGGAGGTGTAAGTAAATCCAAAAATTCAAAACCACTCAGACCCGGCATGCGAATGTCCAGTAACAACAAATCAGGATTAGTTTGTTTACACAACTGTAATGCCTGATCACTGTTTTGAGCTTTTCCAAGAAGGTGTAAATAGGAAATTCGTTCAACATAGTCCGATAATAATTCCTGGGCTAGCGGTTCATCATCAATAATTAGACAACTGATAGGCATGGTCATGGGGATTATTTTCAACGAAATGAAGGGGTATTTTTAACATAACTTCATAGACATTCGAGTGTTCCTGTACAGTCAACGAATACTGGTTAGATGGGAAAAGTAGATTCAACCGCTGACGTGCATTAGCAAGTCCTACTCCTCCCCCCGTATTTATCGATGTATTAGTCGTTTTTGTAAACGAATTGCGCAGTTTTGCTAATAATTGCCTTCGATTGGAATCTATTTGTAAATCAATGGATACCCAGGCGTCACCAGATGAATTATTGAGCCCATGTTTAAAGGCATTCTCAATAAAGGTAATTAACAGTAAGGGAGGAGTCGAGAATGATTCCGGGTCACCTGAAACAGTAAATGTTATTTTTTCCGGATTGAAATGCCTACTCTTCTCAATCTCGATATAATTCTCTAAAAATTTCAATTCACCCGCTAATGGCACAAAATTCTTGTCGGTGTCATAGAGGGTATAATGCATCATGTTAGAAAGTCGCCGTAAAAGATCGGCAGCCTCCCGATTGGTTCGTTGAATAAGCGCAAGTATGTTATTGAAAACATTAAAGAGAAAATGAGGGTTGATTTGAAATTTAAGTAGATGGAGTTGATTTTGAATCAGGGTTCGATTTTGTTCCCTTTGCACAACACTCTCTACACCCCATGAAATAGCTTCGCGTATGCAGCGAATTAGAATTGGAAATAAGACATACGAAAGGTTGTAAGCCCACACAAAGGTGACCAAGGAATAATTTGTGACAATTCCATATGGACCCGTTTGTTGAAGAAGATCATAATAGCGTTTAATGTAAGCAGATACCGGTTGATAATGGTCAACCGCGTAGGTGAATAGATAGTAGTCATATATGTTGAAAATGACAAAAAGCGATAGACTGGCGAGAACAACATAGACAATTTTGGGCCAAATCAGAATTCGAGTTGCTCGGTAGTAGACCAGTGAACTTAGTAGGGAAGGAACTACCCAATAGCCATATATATAAAACAGAATAAATGTGGTTCCGACATGGGTGGTGAACATTAATTTAAAAAGGTCGGGATCAGGCGGGCGGGTGGGCTCTACCCGAAGAACACGATCAAAAGCATTATAAGCCGAATAGCTATTCCATAGCCAAAATACCGCGTGCTCAAAAATTCGTGTTTTGGTAACAGGTCGAGGGGGAGTTCAACCAGGGATTGGTCAACAAACCAATTCTGTTCTTTACCTTGTTTAGTTGTTGGATCGAGCATAAGACGATGAACAATAAAAATCTAACGTTTTGCTTTAGCCGATGGTATGCACTGATTTCCTGTCTGATTCTAGGATATACAGGACTTGGTCAATCCCAACCTACATCTCAACAGAGTTCTAAAGCAATAACCTTTCAAGGAACGTTACAGTTTGATTTGGGGTCACCTGTCATTTCTGGTGTAGTGACGCTACTCAATGCCGACTCAAGTTTAGCGAAGGCAACAGGAAGCGATTCTACAGGTGGTTATATCTTTAAAAATATTGCCATTGGCTCATATCTTCTCCAAGCTACTTATCTAGGTTGGAAATCTGTAATCCAACCAATAGTCGTTTCCGATACGATGTCAACCCGTTCGGTTGATTTAGTGTTAAGACCAGTTTCGGCTACCTTACAGGAAGTCGTAATTAAAGAGAAACGACCAATTTTTGAAATTCTGGGAGATCGGGTTCGTCTTAATGTTGAATCAAATCCTGTATTTGGCGGAGGGACGGCATTTGACGCTTTAGCTCGGTCACCAAGAGTAATGGCAGATGCAGTTGGCAAGACCATATCTGTAGATGGTAAAACTGGTGTGATATTATATCAAAACGGACGTCAACTTTATTTGCCGCCTGACCAGATTATAACCTACTTACAGAGCCTACCAGCCAATATTGTTTCACGAATAGAGGTATTAACCAGCCCGTCCGCAAACTATGATGCCGGTACAAATGGAGTCATTTTACTGTATACAAAAGGAATCAATAAAGAAGGTATAATTGGTGAAATTGCAGTAGCAGGTGGGAGCGGACGCTACGGAAAAGGTAATGCATCGGCAACCGTTTCTTGGCGTTCTGCCAATGTGCAAGGGTCCTTCCTATATGCGCCCACCTACCGGCCCACTTATTTTAGTTGGCGATCTGATCAGATACTGACTTCAGCCAATAGCAATTTGGTTGGCTTTGCCCATAGTGATGAATTTAATCGTATTACTAATTCGTCACATTTACTACGAACTTCCTGGGACTTAAAGGTTGCCCGTCAACTAGCAGTAGGTACAGTTGTTCAGTTAATGCATACAAACGAGACAGATCGCCCATCCTCTTCAATAATGTATCAAATGAACCAAGAGGGGGCAACCTTAACGAAGCTAGATGCAGAGACCCAGTTAAAACAACGAATTAACAATCTGGCCTTAAACGTAAATATTCGAAAGCAGTTTAATCGTGAGCAAAATACGTTATCGGTTGATTTGGATGCCGCCCGTTACACGGTAGGTTCTGAATCGTCAGCTACCTTTTGGCAATTAGCTCCGATAGTCAAACTACCCGAGTCGTTAAAGATTTATTACCCAAATGAAGTTGCCATACATACGGCCAAGCTGGATTATCAATCCACGATGTTTGGGAATGGGAAGTTTGAATCAGGGGTTAAGTATAGCGGAATTCGCATGAATAATTCACCTACCCTCGGTACATATTCGTCCTATTTTACCGCTTTAACTCCCTTACTTGAGAAGTCTTATCAATATCAAGAGCGGACAATAGCTGTCTATAGTAATTGGGCTGTTGCTTCCACACATTGGTCCTTTCAGGCTGGATTACGATTGGAGCATACAAGGTATAATGGCCTGTCTGGCAATACGACGGCTATATTTCGAGACTACACCAATTTATTTCCATCGCTAAATGTACAGTTTACTTCTACAAACAAACATCAGTTCAGTTTATCAGCAAATCGTCGTATTACCAGGCCTAGTTTTGATCAATTAAATCCTGCCTACTTATTCTTTGATCCTTTAACACTGTATTCGGGTAATCCAAGGTTAGTGCCACAGGTAACAAATACAGTTCAGGGTACATATACGTTACCGAAACGGACTAGCCTGGTAGTAGTTTATAGTCACAGTCGCAATCGAATTGCAGAGGTGGTGTATCGATTTGACTCTCTTTCGCCAACTACATTGGATTATAACTTAAATTTTGATTGGGAAAAGCGATTAGCTGCAACCATATCCATACCTCTTAAAGTTTCGAACGGATGGCAAATTCAAACAATGATGACATGGGCAAAAGCGCAGTTTTACTCATCATTTAATGATTCACCCTTCCTTAATAAGCAGTCAACATTTACTGCCCGAGTTAATAATTCATTTAAGTGGAAATCTTGGACTGCAAATCTCAACGGTACCTATCGAGGGTTAGCTGTTGTCGGTTATATGATTTATGATCCGATTTGGTTTGTGGACATGGGTTTACAGCGACCATTAGGGAGCAAATCAACAATTAAATTAGCAGCTACAGACATTTTTCATACCTTATTAATAAACAATCACGGCTCTTATCTTAATACAACAATAGGGTTTAAGCATAAATATGAATCACAACAATTCATGTTGACGTATTCCTGTCAGTTTGGAAGTAAAAAAGCAAAGTCAGTAGAACAGCATTCGTTTGGTTCAGAAACAGAACAAGAGCGATTAGGTACAAAACGGAATTAGTTAGTTCTCACTTAACCCAACTAAGCTTTACTTTTAATAGAATAATTTGTCGACTTGAATACAACCATACCCTATAAAGCGTTTTGTCCTGATGAAAAAAACACTGTGGCTCTTTGTGCTTTGGTTACTGACCCAATTACCCTTATTGGCTCAAACGAGTCGAACTTCCAAGTTTGTAAGTGATAGCCTGGAACAATATATTAATCAAGGAATGGCTAAGTGGAAAATTCCAGGTTTAGCGGTGGCGATAGTCAAAGATGGTAAGATAATCCTGTCGAAAGGATACGGTGTAAAAGAGATCGGTAAGGAAAGCCCAGTTGATGAGACGACTCTTTTCATGATAGCTTCGAACACAAAAGAATTTACGGGCACCGCTTTGGCATTGCTTGAACAGCAGAAAAAACTTTCCCTTGATGATCAGGTTCGAAAGTTTTTGCCAACATTCTCATTATACGATACACTTACGTCCCAGTTAGTAACAATTCGTGATATACTGTCGCATCGGTTAGGTACCAAGAACTACCAGGGTGATTTCTTATTCTGGGATACTGATTTAAGTCGGGTGATTTACTAAGCCGAATGCGTTACTTAAAACCTCCGTTCCCTTTTCGGCAGGATTTTGGTTATTCGAATGCAGGTTATGTCGTTGCGTCAGAAATTATCCCGAAAGTAACAGGTTATAGTTGGGAAGACTTTATTACGCAATCCCTATTAAAACCACTAGGTATGACTAGAACATTTATGCAAACGGCAGGGATAGCAAATCGAGATAATATTGCCCGGCCTTATACAACTTGTTGTACGGCGGAAGGGAAATTATCATCACTACCATTTGACAACTTAGATAATCTTGGTCCTGCAACTGGAATGGTATCCTGCATCCGGGATATGGCTTTATGGGTAAGCGCCCAGCTTGATAGCGGCAAAGTAGGAGGCAAACAGGTCATACCTTGGCCAGTTATAGAAAGAACTCGCGAGCCCAACACAATTATCAGCTCAGATCGCATGAAACTGTTCCCCCTAGGTTTCCAATATTACTGCTTAGGATTTGGTAAATTCGATTACGCAAACCATGCTGTCTTTTCTCACGCTGGGGCTTGTGGAGGCTACCGAAGCAATACTACAATTGTTCCAGAGGAAAATCTAGCTATCGTAATATTGACGAATCAGGATAATCATAATTTCCATGAAGCGTTACGCTTTCAAATTTTAGATTCCTTCTTGCATGTACCCTATACTAACCGGGACCAATACTATTTTCAACGATCTCAAGCGCGAAATCAAGCGAATCAAAAAGAGATTAAGGAGTTAGAGGCCCGTGTTGCCAAAAATGAGTCGATAACTCCTTCGTTAACTGCATACGCAGGTATCTACGAAAATCCATTATACGGTAAGCTTACGATTACCAGCGAATTGGCAAAATCTGGAAAACAAACGCTGGTAATGCGATTAGAGCATCATACCAACTTAGTTGCTTCTCTCGATTATATGGATAACCAGACTTTTCGACTTACGTTTTCAAATGTCCGATTCGGAGTCTTTCCTGTTGTCTTTACCCTAGAAAATGGGGCTGTAAAGTCATTAGAATTGAAAGGAACCGATTTTGTCGATAACGATGTCTATATCTTCAAGAAGTTAGCAAACTGAGCAGTGCTTACTTCTTTGAGATTATATGAGGAATGAGACTACTGATGGAATGCGCATCTCCTCCTAATCGTTTCTCAGCAGCTGGAGGAACAAAACTTATCTGAGGCTCATAGCTGGTCGTAGTTAATGATTTCTTGGGCTCTTTTAACTTATCTAACCCTAGGGATTTCGCCAGATATTTATTTTTGTTCTTTACCTCTGGTCTACGCTGATTCTCGAATTCGGAATGGAGCCGAAAAAGTGTGTCAAGTAAGTTAGGGTCAGTTATGATATGATCTTTCTGCCAAGACTTTAATTGGTACTTTGCCATAACCTGGTAGCCCAGTATTACCCGCTCATTCGGAGGAAGAGATGCTAAATAAGTTTCGTCTGCTTTTACATTGTCGTTAGCAAGTTGTTTCTCAGTTTTAATTGAAAATTCAAGCTCCGTTACGCGTTTTCCTATTTTGGCTGCCGGTTGCCAATCTAGGAAAATGTTAGCTTTTTGTTTTAGTTCGCGCTGAGTTACTTCTAAAACGTATTTAACAAAGTCATTATAGCGATATGTGTCCGGACAGTTTAGAATATAGCGTAACTCATCAACCTGAAACCGAAAGTTATTTTTCTGAATGTGATAATGCATAGACACAATCTCGAACACCCTCATCGCGTAGATCGACGAAAGAGACCACATGATGTCCAATTCATATTTAGTGAATCGCTTACCAAGTGCTGCAAAATGAGGAACTACATCTGCTAAAACCTTAATTTCGATGTATCGCCGGCCATTTTCATACCGGGACTTAACAAATGGGAATGGTGTGACGAAAATATATTCTCCTTTGGCTTCATCCTTATATGAAATACGCTTTTTGGATAACCCTTCAGCGGCTTCAGTTACTTGAGAGTGGTGATTTTTAGTTAATTCTGAGTATGGAATGCTGAATAGAAGGTTACGATCAGGCTGAATTCTACTTTTCGCTGCCATATTGCCAAGTTGATTCACCAATAGTATGACAATCCGCTTCTCTAATTCGGTGAATTCTTGCCGAGAAAGCGTAAAAACATTCGACTGATAGTTAGTCGTATGTCGTTCAAAAAGAGCGAGTTGGGCTGCGGGTTCTTCTTTCATAAACAAAGATTAAAAAAAGCGAATAAAACTACAAGAATGGATAGGGCAGTTTTGTTTTAAAGTGAATAATGACACTCCACATTGAACTTGTTATTGTAGCATGGAACCCACCTTAAAACTTGTTTTTCTAAAAATTCGAGAAAGAATTTTGAAGAGTTTTAGTGCCTAAAAGATCTTTTTTGAGGATAAAAGTCAAAAAATCGAGGACGAAAATAGATTATTGTTCCTGTTGGTCACCCATTCTTTACTCATTTTTAGCCTTCAAAACTATCCACCTTAAAACTTGTAATAGTACACCTTAAAACTTGTAGTTCATTTTCATCCACCTTAAAACTTGTAATACTCCATCTTAAAACTTGTAATAACACCCCTTAGAACTTGTTTTTTGAAGTATATAATACCCCTTAGAACTTGTAATAACACCTCCTAAAACTTGTTTTTCTTAGTCTAATTTGCTAATAATTAGGCAGTTATAGGCCTTCTAAATCAATCAAAAATAAGTTTTGATAAGGATCAAAAAATCAAAAGGCTTGTGCTGAGCATAAAATAGGGAGAAAAGTTGCAATTTATAAACAACTATTTCCCTTACAGGTAAATAGTAATGCTTATTTTTGCTAATCATTACTAAACTTCAGCCATGGCGAAAGCAAAACAATCGGACCTAGTAAACCTGCCAGCCATTCGACTCGTACTCAATACCTGTAAGGTCGATTTGCAACCCATGATCCATCAGATCAGTGCGTTACCAAATGAGACCGACTTAGAATTTTATTTTGTACCTGCCACTCATATGGAGTTGTTTCGACCGTATCATCGTCC
Source organism: Spirosoma telluris (assembly GCA_003259005.1). Classification (GTDB taxonomy): domain Bacteria; phylum Bacteroidota; class Bacteroidia; order Cytophagales; family Spirosomataceae; genus Spirosoma; species Spirosoma telluris. The sequence continues at coordinate 69,963 of QLII01000003.1, read as the reverse complement.
GGGCAGGCCATATAAAAATTGTAAGCTCGTCAATTTCGAGCGGCCAGCCATTTCGCTCACCTTTTATAATAAGCACAAGTATCAAATCGACAGGGACATCAAAGCCGAAACCGCCCTGACTATTTTAAGACAGCAGCGAGATGAACTCTATGCCCGGTCATTTTTAGATCAACTTACACCGGGCCAGAACCGCAAACTGCTGGAGATAGACAGTTTATTGCGAGCAATCCAGCTGACACCAGACCAGTTTCAGTTCTGCACCTCCAATTATGAACACTACTATCGGTATTGGTACTGTTCGTTTCGATTCTTTGAAGATGCTGATCAACTTAAGACTGGAACCGCTAATGAACATTTACTAAAGCACACCCAACGGGCTGAAGAAGGAGGGGCCATTAGCGAGCGACTCAATATTATCTTTATCGACACAAAATATATTACTCGCCCGGTCGCTTACGATAATAAACTCATTGATCGAGAGTTAGAGACCTATTCGGATAAGGTTAGTTTCGGAAAAGCAAGCCTTTATATTCGGTCAATAACGGAATAGAAATGGCGTCGTAGTGTGTTGCTAAATTGTATGTTATATGCCCGGTAATAGTCCCATTTCAATTGCCTTTGGAAAAGCCGTTAAGCAGCAACGATTGATGAAAGGTTTAACGCAAGACGAGTTAGCCCACCACTGTGGAGTCGATCGGACCTATATTTCACGGATTGAACGGGGACTTAAAAACCCAACGCTGTCGGTAATCTGGGACATTGCGACTCATCTAAATATCAGTCTTGTAGCCCTGACAACCCTAACGATGCAGAAAATGCCGGTAGATCATACCGTTTCACCTGAAAATCAGGCTACTAGTGATCTAATAGACGATTAAGATGATTGTAAATAAATAATTTCGTAATTGTAGAAAAGTAATTTCATTTTGATAATTACTAAATAATAATTGTAAGTTTGTAATTACAAAATAACAACTACTAATTATGCCAGCTGTCAGTAATCGACCATCCGCATCGTCTCAGTGGGACGACATCTGCTTTCCCGTTAAAGCAGTTCCCTTTTCCGAGATTCTTCCCGATTATGAAATCGCGGCCACCGATCGGCAACAACTCATCATTGGCGAACCGTCTGGCCGCAAACCCATTGTCTATGCGGCCCAAAGCAATGAATATAGTATCATCCCAAACTCGTTATTGCGCGAGGTAGTTGATCGACTCATCTCGGACTACATCCTGGATGTACGCTTTACGGCCAATGGCGAATTTGCCATTAATGTTGTCACGCAAGGCGAGCGCTTTCAGATCGGCAAACAAACCGATACCCTAACCCGATCATTGGTGTTCAATAACTCCTACAATGGTAAAATGCCCTTTAAGGTGCAAGGAACCGTGGTTAATACCACCACCGTTGAGCACTATCAGGAGGCTCGGATGCGAATTAGTTATTACCGTCAGGTTTGCAGTAATGGCCTGATGGGTTGGTCCGATGAGTTTATGAACTTGGATGAATACCTGAACTGGTTACTCAAAGGAAAACCCAAAAAGTACAAGGAAGCCAAGGAAATCAAAACCTCCTTTCAGACAGCTTATACCTACCAGCACCTAAAAGGGCAGCAGCAGGAACAGACCTTATCCCGTAAGTTTCATCATAAAGGGTTAGACTTAGAACTCTTTGAGCAGTATTTGGAACAGGTTGTCGCTCAGTTTCTGGAGCAGGATACGGGTTTGACCTTGGACATTTATAAAAAGATGGCCAAGCAACAGGTAGATAAACAGCAGGCAGAACAACTGCTGGTCGATGCGAAGCTACCCAAAATGTTAGCCCGCCAGGCGCTGACCCGCATGGCCGAGGAAGAACGTCTGCTGGAAAGTGAATCGAATGTGTGGCTGCTTTATAATGCGATCAATTATACGCTGTTTACGGCCCAGGCCAATCTATCCATCAATGACCGTTTTCGACAAGACGAGGCTGTCTTTCACGACTTAGCCCAGTTAGTACTAACTACGAACTAATAAGCTTTATGAGTTAGACAGCAATTCAATGATACACATACGCCTTGAGGGAGACAGTGCGGTTGAAGTAAAAGCCGTTGCTGATACGATTGAATCGTTTTTTCCACAGCACATTACGTTTACATCCATTAAACCGGGCACGAATCCTCGCTATGCGGGTCGGCAGAAATTCTTCAGTTATGCCCGCTTGGAAATTACAACTCAGCCATCGCCCTCAGATGCATCGGAATGAGTTCTATGAGGAGAGGCATTATTTAGGTAGTTGTACGAAATGGTAAGGCTCAGCCGCTACTGCTGCTTGGATAATTCACTTAGGGCTGCCTAAGGGTTCGTCTTGGAGTGGCATCGCCCATCCGACGCGCTCGACTTGCGCAGGACCGCCGTTGCAGTCGTTTGCACTAGAGGTAAATTAAGTCATCTCAAATAGGAGCGTAATTTGAGAATAAGTAAATGGATAGTTACTTGCTTAAGAAAGGGTAATCTGACCCTTTGTTCACAAGCAAAGGCTCGTTTATAGTTGAACACTAAGGGCAAAAAGAAAGCCCCAAATCGGGGCTTTATGCGCAACAGCTCTTTTGCTCTTGAATCGGGGGCACTTCGCCGTCCCGTAGGAACAGAATACGCAACAATCCCCCGCCAGCGGCTTTAAAAGGGTCTGGCAGGAAGTGCATTCATAAAAATAGGTGCAAGCATCGGTCGGCATGATCTCCGCTGCTTGGTGGCCACAATTTGGACATGTAATCACTGATTCAAGTGTGACGGTCATTCTTTAGAGCGTTTTTGTGCTGGTGACTTTGTAGCCGGTGGCATCCACCGCTTTTTTGATGTCAGCAAGGGAGGTTTTTTTGCTGTCGTATTTCACGGTAGCGGCCCCTTTTTGGTACGATACATCAACCGCAGATACGCCTTTGATCTTAGTAACCTCCTGCTTGATGTGATGTTTGCAGCCTTCGCAGGACATGCCCTTGATGGTCACATAAGCCACTTGCTGCGTGCCTGCCTGCGCAGGCTGCACGGTCGCCTGGTCCTTATCCTGGTACAGCCAGTTTGAGTAGGAAGGGAATGCCAGCAGCAGTAAGGCCATTGCTGTCATGACGCCTAAAAATGACTTCGTTTGCCAAAAGGCGGTTTTTTTCGTTTCGCAATTACATTCCATCGTTTTTTGGGGTTTTAATTGTTCGTACCAAGCCCAACCCAACGCGCCCACCGTGAGCGCGATACTGTAAGGCCGCAAAGGTTCCAGCCAAGCCCATCCACCAGCCGAGCCGGTGGCACCAACCAGCAATGTGAGCAAAGGGACGGTGCAACAGAGAGAAGAAACAAAAGCGGTCAGTAGCCCGGTCAATCCTGCGAGTTTCATAGCTTTATGATCGTTATAGCCCCAAATTAAGCAGCCAGCAAAGGGGCGGTTTGCATCGTTTCAAGGTGTTCCAACAGCGAATGTAAAATGCCGGTTGATTCTGTCCGCAATGAATAAAACACAGTCTGGCCGACTTTGCGGGCCTGGATCAACTGCGCATCTTTAAGCTTGCGCAAATGTTGGGAAACAGGGAATACTCATGCTCAGAATATCGCTCAAATCGCATACGCACAAATGGCTTTCTTCCCGCAACAGATAAATAATTTTAAGCCGGTTGGTATTGCCTGCCAAATCCAGCACCTGAGCCAATCGGTCAAAGACTGGCCCGGCATGGTTTATTTTCTCGGTACATTGGCGAATCTGTTCTTGATCGGCAAAAACACGAACACAGTTTGATGAATTTTCCATTTCGGAACAAAGTTAAGCAATTTGCTTATTTAAGCAAATTCTTAAATACTGTATTACATAAGGATTCGTTCATAGGTGAATAGTGAAGGTGCAAAATTAAATATCACTTCTGTACCTTTGCCCCGTGAAATGGTGGCGGATTATATGGGCAATGTATGTGCTGGTGCTTTAGGGGCTACCCTGCGAAGCCTTTTGCCAGGACGAACCCACCACTGAGCAAACTTCACGCTCAGACGATCATGGCCGCGATGCCGGTTGTTCGCCTTTCTGCCTCTGTGCAACCTGTCCCGGCTGCACACTGCCGCAGCCTCCGCAATTGATCGGCGCCATCATGCCCGCTTCTCCCCTCATTCTGGCGGTGCTGCCTTCCTACCAGGCTCCGCATGCGCTCGATGTGCCGGGGCGAATCTGGCAACCTCCCCGTTTGGGTTAGCTCCCTTTTGTTCGCTCCTGGTCAGTCTCTGACTGGTCTGGCGGCTATTGCTAACCAAAACACATGCATTTCATGAAATCCCTTATTGTGTCGCTCTGGCTGACACTCTCCACAATACCCATAGCCTGGGGGCAAAGCTCCCTGCATGTTTTGATTCAGGATGCCGAAACCGGCAAACCATTGATCGGTGCAACCGCCTTGCTGAATCCTGGCCGGATTGGGGCCGCTGCGGATACATCCGGGCGGCTGGTGCTGGCCGTTCCGACTGCGGGCCGATATGCGCTCACATGCTCCTTTGTCGGCTACCAAAGCCAAACCGATAGCCTGACACTACCGGATCAGGATTCCTTAGTGGTACAGCTCCGGCAAGCCGAAGGCGAAGAACTCGAAGAAGTCGTAGTGAGTTCAACGCGCAGCAATCGCAGCATTGACGACATACCCACCCGGATCGAAGCCATCACGGGCGAAGAATTGGCCGAAAAAGCCAATATGCGACCCGGTGACATTCGTATGCAGCTCAACGAAAGTACCGGCATTCAGGTACAACAAACCTCGCCCGTTTCAGCGAATGCGAACATCCGCATTCAGGGCCTGGATGGGCGATACACCCAAATTTTGCAGGACGGTTTACCCCTCTATTCCGGCTTTGCCGCTGGCCTGAGCATCCTGCAAATTCCCCCGCTGAATCTGCGGCAAGTCGAAGTCATCAAAGGCTCGGCATCGACGCTCTACGGGGGTGGGGCCATTGCGGGCCTGGTCAACCTGATTACCAAGCGACCGACTGAGAAACGCGAACTGAGTTTCATGGCCAACGGCACCACGGCGGGGGCCTCGATCTGAGTGGTTTTTGGGGTCAGAAGGGGGGAAAAGGTCGGGGTGACTCTGTTCGCGGCTCGTAATACGCAACGCCAGTACGACCCTGGCAAAACCGGCTTTTCAGCTCTGCCGAACTACGAGCGATATACCGTCAATCCCCGGCTGTACTTCTATCTCAATCCCACGGCAACGCTCACGGTAGGCGTGATCGGCAACACCGAAAACCGGATCGGCGGAGATACGGCCGTCCTCGATGGCAACACCGACAACACCCACCGCTATTTCGAGCGGAACCGCTCGGATCGGGTAGCCTCGCAACTCCAATTCGATAAACGGTTTGAACGCTCGGTGCTGACGTTGAAAAACAGCGTGAGTTATTTCAATCGAACGCTTACACAACCCGATTACCGTTTCGCCGGGCACCAGGTGGCCAGCTTCACCGAAGCCAGTTACAGCCACACCGGGGAACGCTCGGAATGGATCGGCGGGGGCAATCTCTGGACGGAGCAATTCACCGAAACCGGGGTCAGCAATGGCCGCAATTACCAATATGTGACGGTGGGCGGCTTTGTGCAGAACAGCACCCAGCTAGCGCCCTGGCTGACGCTGGAAACAGGTCTGCGGGGCGATTACCACAACCGCTTCGGCTTCTTTGCGCTGCCGCGTGTGTCGGCCCTGTTCAAGCTCTCCGACCGGCTGACCTCCCGGCTCGGTGGGGCCTGGGCTATAAGGCTCCCACCATCTTCACCGAAGATGCCGAAAGCGTTGCCTTCCGCAATGTACGCCCGATTGATCCGGCCACGGCAAAGGCCGAAACGTCCATCGGTGGCAATTTCGATGTGAATTACCGCACCCGGCTTTTTGATCTGCTCGATGTGTCGATCAATCAGCTCATTTTCTACACCCAGCTCAATCATGCGCTGGTGCTGGGCATTCCGGCCATTATTCCCACCGGGCCGAATTCGGCGGTGTATCAGTTTTCCAATGCCAACGGCCCGATTGATAGCCGGGGTTTGGAAACCAATGTGCGTATTGGCTATGAAGCCTTCAAACTGTATGCAGGCTATAGCCTGGTGGATACGCGCCGGAGATACACCGGAGAGGAATATAACAGCCCGATTCCGCTCACGGCCAAACACCGGGTTAACCTGGTGGCTGTCTATGAATTGGAAGGCAAGTTTCGGCTGGGCCTCGAAGCCTACTACAATGGACGAAAAGCACTTTCCACCGGGGAGTATTCGAGTCCATTTTGGTTATTGGGAATCATGGGGGAACGGCGGTGGAAGCATTTCAGCATCTTCGCCAACCTGGAAAACATCGGCAACATCCGGCAGGATCGCTATAGCCCGGTGGTACTGCCTCCGGTGGTGCAACCTTCCTTCCGGGAAGTCTGGGCACCGCTGGAAGGCTTTGTGGCAAATGGCAGCTTAAAATTGCTTCTCAATTAAAGCACAACCCAGCAGGGTCAGAACGATAATTTGATTACCAGTATGCCCTGTTGGGGTTAGCCTTACTAAATTTTTCATCAAATTTTGACATTTATGGCAAACGATCATAATCACACGGATGGTTCACTAGAGGATGATGAGTCCGATATAGAGCTGATTGAGTCAGGAACAACACCAGCCGCCGAAGCCTCCCCAGCCGAAAAAGGCCATCAGGAAACCTGGCGAACCTATGCCCCGGCTGTCATTAGTCTGGTATTACTGCTAGGCGGCCTAACTTTCGATCATTTTGTTAAAGTTGAATCGACCGATGCGCCGATGCGATTTCAGTGGTTCGCGGGGCCTATCCGACTGGCTTGGTATATCGTGGCTTATTTACCCGTTGGCTGGCCGGTACTCAAACGGGCTTGGAGCCGCATTCGGCAACAGGATGTGTTTACCGAATTCTTTTTGATGGGTGTCGCAACGCTGGGGGCTTTCGGAATCGGGGAGTACCCGGAAGGGGTCGCGGTGATGCTTTTCTATACGGTTGGCGAGCTGTTTCAAGATGCTGCGGTAATGCGGGCACGCCGATCCATCAAAGCGTTGTTAGATGTTCGCCCCGATCAGGTAACCATTCTCAGGAACGGAAAAGCCCAGCTTGTGCAGGCCGCAAATGTCGCTGTTGGTGAGGTGGTACAAATCAAACCGGGCGAAAAGGTGGGCCTGGATGGAACCATGCGTTCAGACAATGGCTCCTTCGATACAGCGGCTCTTACCGGCGAAAGCGTACCGCGCACCATTCGGAAAGGGGAAGCGATCCTGGCCGGTATGATTAATCGGCAGTCGGTCGTTGATATGGACGTAACCACTCCTTACCAGGATTCCAAACTGTCGCGGATTCTCAAGCTCGTGCAACAGGCGACAGGCCGCAAAGCACAAACACAGGAATTCATTGCTCGCTTTGCCAAAATCTATACCCCAGCCATTTGCGGGCTGGCCTTGTTGATTACCCTGGTTCCTTACTTTTTCGTCGCTGATTATCGGTTTCAGGACTGGCTTTATCGGGGCTTGGTATTCCTGGTTATTGGCTGTCCTTGTGCGTTGGTTATTTCTATACCGCTCGGCTATTTCGGCGGGATAGGAGCCGGATCGAAACAGGGTATCTTGTTCAAGGGTTCCGTGTTTCTGGATTTGATGACCCAACTTAAGATCGTTGTCATGGATAAAACGGGAACGCTCACCAAAGGGGTTTTCAACGTACAGGAAGTAAAACCCGTTGGGATGGAGGTGGGCCAACTGGCGCGATTGACAGCCGCCTTAGAAAGCAAATCGACGCATCCAGTGGCCACCGCTATCTTGGCCTATGCCGATAAAGTGTATGAGACCCTGCTGGTGGAGGATGTCGAAGAAATACCCGGTCACGGTCTGAAAGGGCGCGTAGATGGCAAAGACATGCTGGCCGGAAACGCAAAACTGCTTCGTAAATTTAATGTTGCGTTTGATGAATTGCTGACCCAAATCCCCTTTACCGTTGTGATGACTGCCATCGACGGACAGTTTGCAGGCTATTTCACGATTGCAGACGAAATCAAACCGGATGCGGCTGGGGCTGTTACCAGCTTAAAGCAGGATGGGATTCGTACCGTCATGCTGTCAGGTGATAAAGCGGCTGTTGTGGAGGCTGTCGCTAAACAGGTGGGTGTGGATGAGTGGCATGGTGACTTGTTACCCGAAGATAAAGTGGCCCAAGTCGAAAAACTAAAAGCGATCAATGCAGGCGAACCAAAACGAAAACTGGCTTTTGTCGGGGATGGTGTAAACGATGCGCCGGTCGTAGCATTGGCCGATGTTGGGATCGCAATGGGGGCCTTGGCTCGGATGCCACCATCGAAACCGCTGATGTGATTATTCAAAATGACGAGCCTGCTAAAATAGCCACCGCCGTCAGAATCGGTCGGGCCACCCGGCGAATTGTCTGGCAGAATATTACCTTGTCATTAGTGGTTAAAGCCATTGTGCTGATTCTGGGAGCGGGCGGTCTGGCTTCCATGTGGGAAGCCGTCTTTGCGGATGTGGGGGTGGCAATGCTCGCTATTTTAAACGCTGTACGGATTCAAAATATGAAATTTTAGGCATCACGTTAAGCGAGTTTTCTACCGTTGAGAACTCGCTTAACGTCGGTTGCAACAGAACAAAACCCATGAAAAGCGACGGCAAGGGGCCACTACCAGAGGATCATTCCCTTGTGCAAATATCCCTCGTGGGGGCCGCACCGCACCAGGCAATAAATTGGACCATGCTTTAGAATCGTGACTTTCCCACTGATGACGATATGCACCAGCTTAGAGCGGTGATCCTCCCGACGAAAGAGCAACGCATACGGTAGCACGGCGGCTTGCTGGCCTTCATCCGGTTTTACAACATCGGCGGCTATTGGGCGTGGGTCACGGTGCCTGTTCTCGATCAGGCTTTCTTTGATCGACTCCTCGAATTGCATCAGGCGCAGCAAAACGGAATGATACACTTCGGCGCGGCCATAATCGGGGAATCATTTTCGAGCCGTTGCAAATAACCGTGCAAATCGCCCTGAAGTTGCGAATAAGCCGGGGCATCGACAACCGACAAATGATTGAGCTTCTTACCCAGCGCGGTTAACTGGTGCTGAATCACGCGCCCGTTGCTCTGGTAGGGTGTTTCTCTCACGCTGGTATATCGCCATGCGCCCTCCCGTGTGTAGTCGATCAGAAAATTACTGCTCGACTGAGCAAGGCCGGGAGCTGCCACAAAATACAGCATCCCGGCACTAGCGAACCAACATAGAATCTTTCTCATACGCTGGGAGATTTAGGAGCGGTCAAGTAGGTCGATCAACGGGCGATGCGCAAGGCTTCCGCGTAGGCATCCGGCAATTCGCTTTGCTCAACGGCCTGGGCCGCTTTTTCTACATCGTAGGAAACGCGCACGAACTCCACGGCAACCCTTCGCGTGAACCTGGCCGCGCTGTTTCGTCTATGGTCAGCAGCACATAACCGGCCCTCGGATCACCGTCCTTTGGTTTCCCCACGGAACCGATATTGATGGCATGGCGAAAATAGGTTGCTTCCCCCTCCGGCTCTGCACTAACCACTTTATGAAAGGGTTTGTGCGTATGGCCGAAGCAAAGCACATCGGCTCCCGCGCCCTCGATCACCCGGCCTAAACTGCGGTCGCCCCGATCCTCAAAAAGATATTCGTTCACGCGCCGGGGCTGCCATGCACCAGCAGCAGCGTGAACGGGGGTTGTTGCTGCCAAAGGTGTTTAGGGTCGTTGCCTAGCTCAAATTCGACCCGAATATGGGTTGGGAGCGTGCGCAGATACTGCCGCTCCTCGATGCCTACTTGGGCATTGGTATAGGCAATGGATACTTTGCCATTGGCCTTTTCCTGCTCCTCTTTGTAGGCGCATCCGCAATCGTCGGAGCTGCGGCCTATGCCATAATCATAGTTTCCGGCAATGGTGGGAATGCCCCGTTTGCGAATGGCGGCAATCACTTCGTTAGGCCAGATGTTGTAGCCTACCAGGTCGCCCAAACAATACACCGCGTCAGGCTGGCGGCTGTCAATGTCGGCCAATACCGCATCGAGCGCGGGCAGATTGGCGTGAATGTCCGAAAACAGGGCAATTTTCATGCGTGTTTTTGAAAGGCTTTTTTGTAATGGGGTGCAAACTTCTTCTCTTGTTTCAGCGCAAAATTGACCATCAGAATCAGCACCGGCACTTCGATCAGTGGGCCAACCACGGCGGCAAAGGCCGCGCCGGAATTGATGCCGAAAACGGCGATGGCCACCGCAATTCCCAGCTCGAAATTATTGCCCGCTGCGGTGAAGGCCAGCGACGTAGATTTACCGTAATCGGCTCCGGCTCGTTTCGACAGATAGAAGGCCGAAAAGAACATGATGGCAAAATAGATCGTCAGCGGAATGGCTATACGCACTACATCGAGCGGGATAGATACGATCAACTGCCCTTTGAGGCTGAACATAACGACGATGGTAAACAGCAGCGCAATAAGCGTTATCGGGCTGATGGCGGGCAAAAAGCGTTCCTCATACCACTGGCGGCTGAATAGCGCGTAAGGATGATCCGGGAGAATAACCCGGCCAGAAACGGCACACCCAGATAAATGAAAACGCTCTGGGCCACTTCGCCAATTGTGATGTTGACGGTATAGCCTTTCAGCCCGAACAAAGGCGGCAGCACGGTGATAAATACGTAGGCATAAATCGAATAGAACAGCACCTGAAAAATGCTGTTAAAGGCCACCAGGCCAGCGGCATAGAGCCGGTCGCCTTTGGCCAGGTCATTCCAGACGATCACCATAGCAATGCAACGGGCAATGCCGATCATGATTAGGCCGGTCATGTATTCGGATTTGTCGGATAGAAAAATAACCGCCAAACCGAACATCAGCAGGGGGCCGATGATCCAGTTTTGCAACAGCGACAGACCGAGAATTTTGGTATTGGCAAACACCTTCGGCAACTCGCTGTAACGCACTTTTGCCAGCGGTGGATACATCATCAGCACCAGGCCAATAGCCAATGGAACATTGGTTGAGCCGGAATTAAACTGATTGATGAAGCCTTGCGACTGCGGGACGAAATACCCGATGCCCACGCCGATCAGCATGGCCAGGAAGATCCACAGCGTTAGAAAGCGGTCGAGAAACGAAAGTTTAGGCATGGGTGGCTTGGCTCGTTACGTTGTCCTCGATGAATTGTTGGCTGTACGCTTTGATTTCGTCGCGTACCGCGCGAAACTGCGCCAACTTGTCATCGCCGGGGGCATGGGATGGGTCGGTAAAGCTGTGATGCACCTTCTTGGCCGTGGACGGGAAAAACGGGCATTGTTCGCGGGCATTGTCACAAACGGTAATCACATAATCGAGCGGTAGGCTGGTGTATTCGTCGGCATGGTTTGAGGTATGATGGGAATATCAATTCCATCCTCGGCCATGACCTGAATCGCCAGAGGATTGACCCGTGGGGAGCAACGCCCGCGCTGTAAACTTGGGCGCTCTCCCCCGCGAAATGTTGCAGATAGCCGTGGGCCATCTGAGAACGGGCGGAATTGCCCGTGCAAAGCACTAGGATATTTTTCATGTTAGTTGCAGCAGCCGGGCGCGCAGCAGGCTTCAGCGGCTTGGTTAGTTTCGGTTGGTTTCTGGGCGAATACGGTCACGCTGTAAATGCCCCGATCTTGCTGGCGGTACTCGCCTATCTCGCTGGCTGACAGGAAGTTTTGCAACACATCGTCGGGCAGAGAAATTTCACGCTCTTTCTGAATTTGAATGCTGGTAAAACCGGCATCCTGCACGAGCTGTAAATAGGCATCCTTTTGGATGGCTCCCGAAACACAGCCAACATACATTTCTGCGTCATGCTGCAAGCCTTCGGGCAACTCACCTTTCAGCACAATATCGGAGATGCTGAAATGACCACCGGGCTTTAAAATGCGGAAGGTTTCAGCGAATGCTTTTTGTTTGTCGGGAACCAGGTTCATCACGCAATTACTTACCACCACATCGGCCAAATTTTCCGCTAGTGGCATGTCCTCGATGTCGCCATAGACGAATTCGACGTTGGTAAAGCCCAAGGTTTTCGCATTCTTGCGGGCGCGGTCGATCATGGGCGCGGTCATGTCTAGGCCGATTACCCGGCCCGTTTCTCCGGTTTCAGCACGGGCCACAAAGCAATCATTGCCAGCTCCTGAACCCAAATCCACGACCGTATCACCGGGTTTGATCTGGGCGAATTGCGTAGGTAGGCCGCAGCCCAACCCTAAATCGGCATCGGCCACATAGCCATTCAGCTCTTGGTAATCCTGAGACATGACAATCGGCACGTTCGCGTCGATCTCTGGGCCGCAACATGAGGTCGGGCCACAGCAGCCATTGGCGTCAGGTTGTTCAGCAATTGCACCGTATTTCTGGCGCACGACTTCTTTGATTTGCTCGGCGGTTTCCATATGCTTTCCTATTGGTATAATGTAATATTACGATTGATTCAGGCAAAAAAATACCTGCCGATTGACTAGCAGCAGGTCACGTGCACGAACGTGTCAAAGATGGCTCCGAACGCGCGTTGGGCTTCCTCCCATACGGGGGGTTGATGCAGTAGCACACGCGGGCGGATTGATTTCGCCCTGAATGATGCCAATACGTTTGAGTTCTTTCAGATGCTGGGAAACGGTGGCCTGGGCCAATTCCAACTCGTCCACTAGATCACCGCAGACGCAAGCTTTCTTAGCGATCAGCAATTGCAGAATCGCCACCCGTGCAGGGTGGGCAAATGCCTTGGCCAAATCCGCGATGCGGTTTTGCTCTTCGGTGAATATTTCGGTTTTGGTCAGTCCCATGCCCCAAAGGTAGCCTATTTTTTATTCATTGCAATATTACGATGAATAAAATTTATGAGCCGATCAAATCACCACTTTTACTTTGGAGAAAACGTAAAAGGTTTCTGTGGCAATTTGCTTGCACCGCTCGTCATATTTGGCCGTTTCCTGGGCCGTACCATCAAAGGCTTTCGGATCGTCGTAGGGCGTCGCTACCCGTACCGCTGCGCCTTTCACAATGGGGCATGCCTTGTCGGCTTGTGAGCAAGTCATGATGGCCAGGAAATTGCTTTGGGGATTGCTGGCATCGTCGTATTTCTTGGAGAACGCCTTGATCGGTTCTACGCCCGCAGCGTAATTGACAGCATATAGCGGGTTTGGCCCTTCGGATGCTTTGGCAATATCGAATCCCGCTCTCTTGCAAGCCGCAATCGCCCGTTCATTGAAGGCGCTGACTTCGGTTCCACCGGAAAAGGTTTTCACCCTGGGCACGCCATAATAGGCTGCGGCTGTAGCTGCCCATAATTGGCCAAAATGGCTTCGTCGGGAATTGTGGGTACAGATATAGGTTAATTGGACAGGCTCTTTAGCGTTTACTTTGAGTTGAATAAACTCCGCTATTTTGTCTAATTCGACTTTGCGGTCTTGAGGGATTTTGGAAAAATCTTGCTTGATGCCGTTGATGTAGGTCACTAAAGAGCTATTCAATACCACTTTTTTGTCGGGATCATTGCTCAAGAAGATGGCAGTTATAAACAGTAAGCATAATGGTAATAGGCTGAAAAGCTTCATAGCACAGTATTATATATTGTTATCTCCAGACACGAAATTGGTTTCATCGTAAAGTTACGATTAATTTGCTATTCGTGTAGCATTTATAAATAATCGCTCGTCCGACTATGTGTCTTATGGCTTAATCAGTCATCTAAGTGTCTCCTTAAACGCCCATTTCTTGAGATGGAGACAGCAGTTGCTCCGGCAACGTAATTTTATCTAAGCTTCAGTCTCTAAATGTCATCTCATTAATCAAAATTAAAATCTCACATTTTAGTTGAGTTGGTGAGATTGATTTTCTCTCAAATGACCGCAACGGGGAGAATGAGGATTATCTCTCAACTGACTACCAACTACCTATTGAATTCGATTAGTAGATAATTCAATAGATTTTATAATTGTATTTTCGTAATTACAAATTTACAATTATAAAAATGTAATCTTGTTTAAATAGTTATTGATTTACGATCATGTAGTATGTATATTACGTCCGATAACCTCTTATTATCGGACATAATAAATAAATGTTATATTTCGGCATGAACTGGTGATTTAGGCTCCAAGATATGATACCAACCTCGACAACGACCGACCAGACCGTAGCACTTCGGCCAACCAAAGAAGAAATGGCCCAGCAAACGGCCGCCTTTTTTCAGAAGGGACTCGAAGGGCCACGAACTCCAAGATCGCCTATGAGTCGGATATCGATCATGCGACTGCGTGGTTAACTGGAAATGAATTACCACCGCTGCCCATGAGTTCAGCAACGCTAGCTACGTATCTATCCGACCTGGCCACCGAACACAAGTGGGCGACGGTGTCCCGTCGGCTGGCCAGCCTTCGTAAATGGCATCGGCTCCATCAGCAACCCGATCCGAGTTTCGACGAAGGGGTGAAAATCGTTTTGGAGGGCATTAAGCGAACCATCGGTACCGAACCGCTCCAGGCACTAGCCTTCGACATTGCGGAGTATAAAGGCAATATCCGACTCATGCCGGCCACGCCGACGGGAATGCGGGATCGGGCGATGTTGCTCCTGGGCTTTTCCTGTGCTTTTCGACGTTCCGAGTTAGTAGCTCTTAACCTGGAGGGGGTACAGTTCACCGCGAAGGAGCCGTGATTAGCTATAGTGGTAGCAAAACCAATCAATACGGTAAAACCGAGCAGAAAGCCTTGTTCTTTAGTGCTGACCCCGACACCTGCCCGGTGCGGAACTTGCAAGATTATATGGCCATCCTAAATCGTGCAACGGGGCCACTCTTCGTTCGAATCCGGAAGGGGGAGCAAATTACTGAGGATCGACTATCGGATAAACAGGTGGCCCGTGCCGTAAAAGCCTTTCTGGGCCAGGTCTATTCGGCTCACTCGCTACGCGCGTCGTTTGTGACGGTGGCCAAGTTAAATGGAGCTGATGATTCGGAGATTATGCAACAGACAAAGCACCGAACTCGCTCCATGATTGACCGCTATACTCGGGTGCAACAAGTGGTGAAACATAATGCGGCTATGAAGTTAGGTTTGTAAGCCACATTGCTTTTAAACGAGTGATGAGGAGTAACGAATTAGCCCGCTAGGCCTACTCCGAGATTGCCCCAAATCATTTATGAGACATCCTATTGAAAAATATAATGTGCAGCAGGCGGGGTATTAGCCTCGCTTCCAGAAGGACAACGAGACTATATGGCTCGGATGTTTCGGATCGGCAATGCTACCTATTGTTATTATAATAGGGCCAAGGAGTTAGCCGTTTTTGGGCAAACTGATAACCAGCTGGATTCCCAACCCGTCGCTTCCAGCGAAGACCTAGTAGACTGGCTAGAACGGCAACTCGCTCCACAATCCGAAAGTCGGTCAGCTCGGGAATTGCTCCAGATTTACTTTGAGGAGTACTTAGAAGGCATACCCCATGAGGGCCTACGCAGAGCCGAGAAGGCAGGCGGCCTGGAGAAAGCGAAACGGAGCTTTCCTTTCCGGCGCTATGTCCTTGAACGCCATGATATTGGGATGGATGAGTTTTTACGCATAAACTTAAGTGCTGAGGATTATGCCTTTCATCAAGCCAATGGTCGTATGGACGGAAAGGAATCGTTAACGGATGAAGATTAAGCTTTTATAAGGAACTAGTAATTAAGCGATTGAAGCTATAGCGTTAATTCTAAATTGTAAATTAACCGTGGAAGCGCTGAGTGATGAACAATTAAAAAAAGTGGTTGAGGAGTTGGAAACAGGTATGAATTGCTATCTACACCGACAAATCGGTGAAGTTATCGCCTTTCCTGATCCAGACCAGTTTCCGGACACCGATGACTGGCAACAAGAGATGGATGAGATCGAAACCCGTCCTGACGACTATCTGGAGATTACTTCCATGAGCAGCCGAGAATCGTTTCAGATCATGGAGCGCTTTATTTCAGAGGTAGACTCCCCGGCATTTCGTAATCGACTACTTTACGCTCTGGATCAGCCCAAGCCGTTCCGACGATTTAAACAGCTGATTGATGAGTCGAGTGAGTATCGGCAGGGATGGTTTGCCTTCCGCGAAAGCCAGACCATCGAGTGGTTACGGGAGCAACTGGCGTTAGAAGATTGATCTCCTAAATACTTACATCGTATGGCCAATCTTTCCCAAGCGAATCTACCCGATTGTTGGATTTTCGACCGGTCAGTCATCAAGTGGCAGCGCAAAACCTATGTAATGGTGGGTGTTATGGACTTGCTAAGTCGTAAATTACTGACCTGGGATCTTTTGCGGCCGTTAAAACCAACGCCAACAGCTACCGTATTGTCATTAGCCATAAGTACTTATGGAAAGCCTCCCGCCTTAGTGGTCGGCATTGATCCAGTTTTCAAAAGCCCAGAAGTTCAAGCGGTTTATTCCCAAGCTGAAGTGTGGCCCGTCGACCTAAGGCAGGGTAAAGCATCCGTGAGTATTTTCATTCGGAGTTTATGGCGTAATCTAGAGTGGGAAGGTTTGAGTTGGCGTGAATTAGTGGATGAGGCAAGTTTTCGTCAAGTCGTAGCGGACTGGCTGATTCATTACAACAGCGATCGGCCTCATCAAGCATTGGGCTATCAAGTACCCGATGAACGGTGGCGTTCGCTGCGCTATAAGCTTTGATTTTTAAACGTTATCATGAGTAACTGTTTACGTAGTTACAAATAGCTGGATCTTTTCAGGATTAGAATTTATTGGCATGGCTGGTGAATTGCGAGTAAAGTCCCGTCAGGAGCAGATGACTAATCGTGAACCAGCGTAAATGTTATGTGAATTTTAGAAAAATCTAGGTGAACCTATTTTCTATGCCCCGTCAAGAGAAGATCTGTATAGATGAATCAAGCGCACAACGTCCGTCATGGCTTTGTTATGTTAAATATATCATATAAAAATTGCCTGACAGATTGACATAAACACCGTATATATAACCTATTAAATTTATTAGTATAAATAAGTCAAATTGATAATATTTAAATCAAAGGATCATTAAAATGTCATTTGTTAGTTGTACTTCGTATAAAGGGTTGCCTTTCCTCCCTTTCCAAGTATTTGTTGGGCATCATTTATCTTTGGAGTATACACACTTCAAAAAAAGCAAGCACCGAGCGGAAGAAGCCATGCCTTTTTCGATTTTTATCAGCCTTGTTTCTCCTCTTATTATGTGGACAGACTTATGCCCAGATTAACCTAAACACCGAGGACCTACCGCGTTTTTGGCAAGCCTTTGATAGTGTGATGACTACGGCGGATACCGTCATTGATTCAAATTAATGACACTATTAATTAACATAATAGCTTACTGATATGACCAAAATTGAGGATTTTTTTAAAGAAACATTTTTTGACGGTTTACAACTTAATGAAGTTAAGCAACTTTTAGAAAGTTGTATAAGTAACGAGGTATTTAACGTACAAGAGTTTGAATCTAAAATTGACCAAAAATTAGAGATTTTAGGAGAAGAATCCACACAACAATTTAAATAAATAAAATGATTATTAAACGGTTTAAAATTGAAAATTTCCGAGGGATTAGCCTTCCGATTGAATTTGATTTAAAAAATAATTCTTCCCTAGTAATATTTGGAAAGAATGGAAGTGGGAAAAGCTCAATTGTGGATTCTTGGGAATGGTTGCACAATCATAAAATTGACCATTTAGCAAGAGAAGGCGCAGGGGAAGCGGATTACCCAAATAGAAATTCAAATGGAGAAAATACTTACCTGGAAGTTGAATTTACAGACCCTAAAATCGAAAATATAAAAATACAGTACAATAAAAAGAAAATAAAAGACCCTATTATAACTGGGGATTATGCGGCCTTCAAGGAGAAAGCTAAGCATCCCTTTCATCTAAGGTATAAAGACTTACAACAGTTTGTCTATTTTACTAAAACAGACAAATATAAATACTTGGCGAAATACCTCGGATTTGATACCCTAATTTCTTTTCAGGAAAAATTACTAACAGCCGAAAATAAGCTTGAAGATAAGTTAACCAAATTTTCGGTTGAGTATGAACAAGCCAAGACAGGATTGAGAGAACAATTAGGTACTGATAACCCATCAACGGCGGATGTATTAGCTTTTCTCAACACAATAGCAATCAGTTACAAACAGCCTACGATTGATAAGCTGGTCGACAGCAAAAGGTTAATATTTAGTTTAAAAGATTTAGTAGCTAATGACCCTAAAGCAAAGGAACTTTCGACATTAAAAGAGTTAGAGCAGAGTTTAAATCGATTTTACCCCGTTCATTCCCTTACAGAAAAGATAATAAATTTAGAAACTTTATTCAACACGCTTAAAGCGGACGAGAAAAGCATTAAAGATTTGCTTTTAGTAAATCTTTACAAATCGAGCTTGGAAGTCTTGGAGAATAATTATCATGATGGAGGACCATGCCCATTATGTGATGAATTATATTTAGGAAACTTAGTAGTACATATCCAAAATAAACACCATACACTTAAGGATCTTCACGAAAGAAAAAATGAATTTACAGCACTTCAAAATGAGCTAGTAAGCATTTTTAAAGAGTACACTACGAAGTGCAAACAAATTACCAAGAAATAAATGGGTACATTGAATTTAGTGAGTTTACTTCTGTTAATAAATTATGTTCTGATGAACTTGCAAATGCATTGACTATAATTGAACAAGATATTGTTGACATTAAAGCAATTAATATTAGCAAAGCGCCATTTGTTAGTCAAATAGAGCAAATTGTAGATTTTGAAAGTAAGGTAAGAAAAATATTAAAAGATAAAATTGATATTCTTGAAAGTGATAGTTCAATAAAGGAGCTATCAAACGATTATCATAGGGCAAAAGATGCGTCAACGGCTTATTTCTTTTTTAGAAAACTTTCTAAACAGGTAACTTACCTAAGTAATGTAAAATGCAATTATTCGCAGATTGTGGAGTCCTTTAACAATTTTATTCGCGATAAAATGCAGGAATCATTTGATAAAATCGCGAGTAATGTTGTTACCTACTTTGAAACCCTTGAAGAGGATAGCGCTCATATAAAGAACCCAACCGTAAATTTAATAACTGGTAAAAGTAAAGCCGTTGAATTAGAAATTGAATTCGTTAGTAAAAAAGTGTCACCAGCTTTTAAAGTATTGAGTGAATCCCAAGTCAACAGCTTTGGTTTAGCAATATTTTTAGCGTCAATTAAAATCTTTAATGAAGATTTTAAATTTATAATCCTTGATGACATCATTAATAGTTTTGATGCTCATAAAAGGCCCAAAGTTTTATCTTTAATAAAAGCAAATTTCCCTGATCACCAATTCCTAATATTGACGCATGATCAAATTTGGTATGACCAGATTCAAAACCGATTTCCAAATTGGATAAAATATAAATTTCAAGGCTGGGACAGCTCTTCTGGGCCAAAATACAAATTAGCGAAAAATTCGATTGATGAAATAATCGACGAATTAAATGATGATGAAAACATTAGTGCAGGTCAAAAGTTAGGTCGATATCTAGAATGGCGTTTGCAGGAAATAAACCAGAATCTTCAAACAGCCATAAAATATAGGATTGATAATCAATATAGTATGATCGAACTTTTTAATCCTCTAAAAAAGCGCATAAGAGATTTGCTTTCCGAAAGGCATCCGCTTTACAAGCTCTTCTCTGATTTAGATGGCTTATCAAGTTTTCGTAATTATTCTGCTCACTATAAAAACTCGTCTACATCATTTACAAGTAGTGAGCTTTTAACAGTTGTTAAGTTATGGATTCAAATTGAGAATGGCCTTATTTGTCAGAGCGGTACTTGTGATAATATGCCTTTGCAATATGAATCAAATAGTATCAGGTGTAAAAACTGTGGGTTTACATTAGATAAAGTGTAGGTCGATAACTGCCGCCATATTTTGATGTTTCTAGATTTAAATGGCATCTATTCACAAATCAACAAATTTTCTGAAAAAGATCTGGTTAAATAAAAACTAACACACCAATGGACTTTGAAAATGAACTTGTTGAATTCGTAATCAAGTATGGAATTACAAAAACCAGTGATGGCCTATTCGGTAAAGATTTTACCTCTTGGGTTGAAACATACCGTAAAGTAATTGCTCAACGGTTGACCTCAGTCGCTGAAATTTTAGTTATCCGGCGAAATAAAGCCGAAGAGCAGGGGAAGGAAGTCACTGATGAAATTCCACCTCGAATTGCCGAGCGACTTTGGTCGGAAGCCAGTTATTCAACCGAAGCAATCAATAAGGAATATTACGCTGGGGTATTACTTTCAACCCAAGATAATCCCTACCATGATGCTGGAGTATTCTATCTATCATCCATTCATCGATTATCTTCCCTACAGATTAGGACTCATTACATACTTTATCAAATATTAAAACAAACTTATGATAAAAAAGGGCCTGCGTCTGTCCTAATTGATTCGGTTGATCTTACACGAGGTTTGACCTATTTCGAGGCAAGTGAGTTCATGGAGGCCTTGTATGGTGAATCTAAGGTTGATGAATTCCAAGAAATAGGTCAGCAGGCAAATCAATACAAGGTTCAAATCGAACATGTTGTACAAGGCTTGCGTAAAGAAGGATTAGTAAAGGTTTTTTTTACCGCAACTTCGTCTGAAAATCTTTCTCCAAATATGTATCTCTTTGATGATGATATTGAACTTCAACCCAGAACTAGTCAAAAAGTATATTATTTCTTTATGCCTTCCTTAGAAGGGTTGTATTTATTCTTATGGGGGCAAGGGTATGGCAATCAACCCAAGGATGATTTCCTAAGCGATCGAATGATATTTCGTCCAATCGACAATATTCATATTCCGAATGCAACTGCTTACACAAGTAAAGATGACTTATTTCAATACACAAGAATAATAGATATGGCTAATAACAAGTTTGATTTCTGATACCGATTTTACTGGCATTATTCAAGCCAAACCTGTTTCTAGGATAGTTAAGTGACCCAGACAACATGTACCCACAGAAAGTAATGTTAACAGTAGACTGGGAGCAGTACCAGCACTGGTTTTTATAAGTTTAGCTCAAGTAAATCCTTTTTACATCTGAACTTTTTTCACACTGAACAACTGCTTTTGTCAGGATGTAATGTGTTCCTAGTTTCCGAAAACTTACCACCTATTAGGTATATGATAACTCGCATTAAAATAGACGGCTTTAAAAGCTTTAGAAATTTCCAGATGGAATTTTCGCCCTTAACTGTTATCGCTGGCATGAATGCAGCTGGTAAAAGTAATCTATTTGACGCGTTGCATCTACTATCACGCTTAGCAGTGATGGATCTAAAAAAGGCGTTTAGTGGCCTACGTGGCGAGCCAATAGAACAGTTTACCTACTATGGCGATGGGCAGTACGCGAACACCATGTCGTTTGAAGTGGATCTGTTAGTTGATCAACAAGTAAAAGATGACTGGGATACAGAAGCTGTTCTAGTCTATACACGATTACGATATTCAGTAACCATTCAGCGGTTGGATGACCAAAAGGAGTTATCGGTCATTGATGAGTGGCTTTGGCCCATTTTGGCGGATGATTCCTGGCCAAGCCGTTATATTCCAAAAACTTCTATAGCCAATTGGATACCCCAAAAACAGTTGGACTATAAACTTCAGTTTAACACCATAGGTACCGGAGGAGCTCATGCTCAGGATGGCGGAAATGGCCCTTTTAAAACAGGTACTTTTCAGGGTACAACGGTTAAGCGCATACGACAGACATATCTGAGTGGTTTTAATAAAGCCGATACACCACACTTCTTGGCTGTACGAGAGGAATTACGAAACTGGCAGTTTCCGACGCTAGTCCCAGAAACGCTCAGTCGACCAAGTCCTTATTACTCAGAAGACGAACCGATTCTATCGGGCGAAAATGTAGCGGCCGTCCTAAACCGGATAAAAGCCGAGGACTCGTTTGCGTTACGTTCCATTGCCCGAAAATTAACGAGTTTAGTGCCGGGTCTTCTTGATCTGGACGTCGTTGATGATAAAGCTAATCAACAGTATGTCATACAAGTAAAAAGTCAGAATGAGCGCCGATTTACCTCAAGGGTGTTGTCGGCGGGTACATTACGCTTGCTGGCTTTGTGCATACTCACGTATGATGAAACCTTTAAGGGTGTCTTAGCCTTTGAGGAGCCTGAAAATGGTATCCATCCACTACGAATAAAAGATGTTATGGATCTGTTAATTGAGCTGTGTACTGATTTTACGAAAGAACCATTCCCGCTTAGACAGGTAATCATCAATACGCACTCGACGGTATTGGTGAAAGACACCTTTACACTGACACGTAGTCAAACTGCAACAGTCTGGTTAGCACAGTTAGTGAGCCAGGCCACAACTATCATGGATAAGCGAATTACTTTACCAGTCACCAAAATTCTGCCTGTTCATGCTGCTCAAACATCGGTACACTATGCAGAAGCAGAAATCAAATTAACAGCAGCTCAGGTAATTAAATACTTAGAGAGCGCTGAAGCCGAAGCGTTAATTTTTAGCTTATCCCACCCCAATGAGTAATATTATCACAGTTGGCATCATTGCAGAAGGTTCTACAGATTATCGTTTTTTAGGGGGTATTATTCGCCGGACGTTTGAAACAGTGGCGATGGAGTGTGCTACGGATATTGATGTGTATTCTGTCGATCCCATTGAAGTAAACAAAACGGCTATCACTGACTATGTGTTTAATGCTGCAAAGCGGGCAGATGAACATGGCATTATGGTTATGTGTGTGCATGTAGATGCCGATGCTGAAACCGATAAGGACGCCTTCGCGGATCGGATCAATCCGGCTTTTGATCGAGTGCAGATAGATAAGACAGCTGACCTTTGTCGGAATCTGGTTCCCGTCGTACCAGTGCGGATGGTGGAAGCCTGGATGCTGGGCGATAAAATCGCCCTGAAACAAGAGATGAATACTACCCTAACTGATACGGAACTAGGTATAGATCGGCCACCCGAACGAATAGCTGATCCGAAGGCATGTATTGAAGAAGCCATTCGTCATTCCCAGAAGCATAAAACCAGGCGACATCGATATGAACTCACGATTGGTGACCTTTATGAACCCTTAGGAATCAATGCCCAGATCGCTCAATTGGTATTGTTACCTTCCTTTAAAAAATTTCAAGAAGCTGTTCGGGATGCGTTTAGGGAGCTAGGGTATTTACATTAATTTTTACCAAATAGCTAATTCGATACAGGAAAAAGCTCTCAAGGTTAAATCTGATTGCTCAAAGCCTAAATATGTGGACATAGCTACATCAAAAAAGAATCGAACTTGATTTACATGGGCATACCCTCTGTCTGAACTCCACACGGATGAAAAAAAATGATATACTTCCACCAGTTAGTCAGGTGTCTATACAGCCGTCCACGGTTCAATTGAAGGTCGTCACGGTAAATAACCGCAGCATGACCTATGCACTGTTTAAGCAGCTTGCAGAAGAAGACTTCTTTGATGAATCGTTTGCTATAACGGGTATACTATGGGGTAGGGTAAATTATTTTTGGGGTAATCATAAAGATGCTACTGACACAACCTTACATGTATTATGGCAGAAGGGGAATGAACTTCGGCGTAGTATCCTCTACAAACCAAAATCATTCAACCATATTAATGAAAAGATTCTTGATTTAGCATCTGATTTCGAGCGTCTGGGTTTTCCCGATACCATTGACAGAGCTTACTTGGACCTTAAATTAAAGCTTCGGCCCAATAATAATTATGAACAAAAACCTGATACTTGGGAATCGGACTTTACCCGACTGGAACGTCATGATATTAATCAAAAGATTCTACAAGTTGAAGCTTACCAACCGCTTTATACTAATTTGAAGCAGATTCATCAGAACTATGTAAATCTTTACCTGGAAACGAAGGAGATTCCCCAGCTTTTTATTGCAGTCGGCTGAGCAATGCATGATTCGAATGATACCAAGTTCAGCATTTTGTCATTTTTATGTAAAAAGAGTCGGTTGTTGTTGATAGAAATCAGGCGACGTTCCTGAGAAATATCTTTAGGGGTATACTACTGGGTTCTATCAACAGAATTACTATTCCCATAGTTAATTCAACTGACAACCAAATTTCTCGAAACGCCCATTTTTGAGACAACTTAGTACACTTTTGATGTAAACGACAATTTAGGTACCAAACCCCAGTACTACCCTACAGTAGTGGTACAGAATAAGCATTAACGCTTATGGTTTTCGCTAAAGATGTGGTCGAAATCGTTGAACCCTTTCCGCCCAAATTGATCACAGAGTTGATCAGCTATCGCTCTGTAGCCCTTCTTATATAAGTAATGAACTAGCACCGTCAATTTTTCAATACCGTAGATATAATGGGTGTGTTCATTGACGTGATTACTATATAAGAGAAGTAGTCTGCCAACACTTTCTGGATCACGTTCGAGGTGAAGCAGCAATGCCTCAAAAAACGTTAATGTATTCAAGCCGTTTTTTTCATGCTCAAACGATGAGTCTAACCACTCAAAAACCTGTTCGTTAAGCGTAGCCATGTGTTTGACTAAGTTGCCAAGTGCACCCAAAATATGTTGTTTATCATCGGAGTCTTCAAGATTGATAACTTGTTGATAAATTGCGCTCCAAAGCGATCTGATTTTACCGTCATTCTCCGGTAAAACGCTGCGGGGAAACCGGTCACTTAGCAAGTAGTGTACGAGTGCTCTAATTATTCTGGGGTTGCAATCCTGAATAATCTTATCGACTAAACTGGTTTCATCTTCATTTTCCCTAAAATGAAGATGAAACATTACCGCATGTTCGAGCAGTGTATATACCAAATCCGCGTTTTCGACGAACTGCGGATTTTGAATAGCCCGATAGTACTCCCCTTCGAGCCTTTTAAACACATCCAAGTATAAATAAGGTGTATGCGTTAAATAAGCAGAAAATGTACTGTACCACAATGGGTCTGATTCAGGAAACAGCTCTGGAATTACTTGTAGGTACCAATCGAAATCAAGATAAGATAGGTTCCGAAAGAACTTGCCCAGAACATAATGCAGTTCAATTGAATCTTGCGTTTGAAGCAGTTCAGTTAGTGTTTCTTTGACAGCTGGATAAAATCTCGCGGGTTCCTCCTTGAGCCTATTTCGCCCCCACCGCAGTGAAGCCGTTAATAAACTATGCAACACAGCATAATAACGGATTGACCAGATCTTATTTTGTAAGCCCTGCGTGCTGACTAATTCAGGTTTTAAACTTGGTAGTAGGCTTAAATTAATCTGAATAATTTCCGCTGTCAGTTCCAGGCTAACGGCAGTCTCGTCATGAGTTGTCTTTTCAATAAAAAGGTGACTAACCTCAACTATAAACTGATAATTCTGCTGATTCTCTGATGTGAAGCTTTCGGCTTGAATGGATTGTTTGACAAACTCAATCAGTTCTACCCAGTATGTAAATGTATTCGCATACGTCATCCCTTTGACCGCGGACAGTATCGCATTTCTGAAGACGGGTTTAAGCGAGTGGACGGGTGTAAGATCAGTAAAGTATTTATAAGGTTCGTCTTGTACATCTTCCAATAAGCGGCTTGCAAGAGTTGCCTCCTGATACGCGTTATTTGTCTCTGATTGCAACAGTTGAACTACTTCCCCATAGGAAAGCGTATTGAATTCTGGGAAAACCAGTTCTTGATAAAATGGGAATGATTCATCTGTTATAGAGGGCGGAGGTGGCAGTTCAGCCGTCCATTTTTGGGTGTAAGGATGGACGATCTCCGCAAAGGTAGGCTCAAAAGGCTTTAGAAAGGACAGGATGGTCAACGCTCTGAAACGGCGTACTTCTTCTTCGCTGAAATGAGCAGAATACCAGTCATTACCGGAAAGCAGGTTATCGATTTGACCCGTCAGTTGTGCGACCTCTTCTGCCGAGAAATCATCTCTGTGGGTATTAAAAATTGATTTTAAACCCTCGATTAAGTCTATGTTGTTCAGCAACAATGAGCTATAGGATAAAAACAGATCCTTTAGCTGTGAAAAATTCCGCGTTAATAACTCCAAAAATAGTTTCTGTAGGATCGTGGCACCTGAATCCAATAAGGTAGCCGCAAAGGGCATCGAACGATCAATATCTGCATTCAGTAAAGCAAAGGTTACCTGTATCAGCGTTTTAAATGGTGAACCTGAATAATGGTTAACGTCTGCATGGTAGTCGACCTGACCAATTTCATACTGGTCAAAAAAACTCGGTTCCTGTTTATAGAATTCAATTGTAATTTTAATAAGCCTATCGATAAATGGGTCTCCCAAAAGAGTCCGTATTGCAACTGTGTGAGTGAATAAATGATATAGATTATATTCCCTGATCGGGCTTTGATAATTCCGAGCTGATTCAATAAATGTGAAAGTTTCGTCGTCCAGAAATGACAGGTCTTCTTCTGAACTGGCTAACTTTAAAGGTGTTAGTAACGAAATCAGAATTCTCTCCAGCAGTTGCTTCGATCCATACTGAATCATAATGCCTAGATAATCCCTGACTATCGTATCATTTAGTAAAGACTGCCTCAGAATCTGATTCTCCAGAAAGCTTAATTTATTGGGCAACAAATAGCCATTTTCGGGTAGTAAACAGATTAATTCAGCTACGTACATAGCCGCGATCGAATTAGAAGCGGCATGGCCTCCTTCATCGTTGCTCAAAAGGTAGGCAGTAACAATTTCATTGAGTACTTTCGTAATTTCTTCGTTCCCAGCGCCAACATTTTGTTTCGCTACTTTAATCAAGTATTGGCCCTCAATCCAGTTTGGGATGTTTAATTGATCATTTAGTCTGAATTGCGGTTGAATAGATTGGGGACTAAAGAATCCTTTTTCGTGTAAGGGAATTAGCCAGATATCTGATTCAAGGTTGCGAAAAAAATAAAATTTAATGGCGCTTATATTAAACAGGAACGGTAAGCGGTCAATAATATCATGAACCTTTAGATTGCCGCCCTGGTCTTTAGCCGTGAGGTTGGTAAAATTAAACCCATTGTCAACGACTCGCTTCAAACTATAATAATTACCTACTAATTCGTCTAATATATCTTCATAAGCATCCCATATTTCCATGCCCTCCTGGGCAATCCGGGGCTCTTTACTTCGGCTGTTACGATGGGCTATTTCAGCAAAATTATTCGACACGTCATGCCATTTCCGGGCAAACGGGGTTTCTTGTTCAATCCCCAAGCTAGCTAAAATGGATGCGATAAGTCCTTTTCTGTCATCCTTATTAACTTTTAGCTTTTTCTCAAGTGCTTTCTTGGTAGTATCCGTCGAAAATGTATCGCGGATCATACTGTCAATTTCTCGGGCCGTGTGAGCCAGATAATGGGCTTTAAGGGGAGAATTTCCGTGATAAATTGCTATCCCTTCCTGATAAAACACTTCCAGGTCAATACCTAAGCTCTTTAACCCCTCGTGAATTCTTTGCTGCTTTTCGTTCATGGATTAGTTCTTCAGTCTTACTATTTATACCAAAAACTATAGATCGATAATGATCAGGGGGCAAGAGTCGGTCCACCCACCCGGGACTGACCACTCGTACCGTACTTTTCACAGAACTTCCTAATTTCGTTATGATTGACGACTTATTCCGGTCAAATTGCCAATTAAAGACGGGCAGTACAAACGAACTTGAATCTCAGTTAAGTTGGCCGCATGTCGCATAAGACAGTCTATTTGCTTAGTGCTTAACTTCGTTAAATTCGTCGAAACACTTCGAGCTACCAACTTGTCTTGGTCGGCCACTTTTTCGCTAATAATATGACTATAGCCGATACTGGCTTGAAGTCGCTCCAATACAGCCTCTTCATGGATATCTAAATCTGAAAGCCACTCTTCTGGAATCTGATGGGCTTCAATTAACCGAGTCGGAATTCGACCAGCTTTTAATCCATCGAAGAATCCCGATAAACATTTTTCGACATCCCAGCCTAGAGATAGGTAAGCAATCTCTTTATGATGACTTTTAGCCGCATCGAATAGATGCTGAGCCATCTGAAAATTTTTGATTCGGGTCATGAATGTATTTACCGTTCTCAGCAGCAAAGCAAACGTGTTCGTGTATGTACCTTCAAAAGGTAGTTTGTTGCCTGCATCGCTGGTAATTATCATATCACATTCATAAGAGCTTCTTGGCTGAGAAAGCTTTTGGATGCCTTGATTATCGAAAATACCACCATCCACCAAGTAGGGACGAATCTGGTTAAAGTGTTCAGGCTTTTGAAAGTATTCCCGGTCAATGCGGACCGGCGAGAAGGCAAATGGTACGCAGCTCGAAGCCATTACGGCCCGGGCCAATGGAAAGGCTTGATGCTGAAAGCGTATCGGGAATTGCTGATAGGCATAGAACGAGTCCTCCATTTTCTTTTTTGAAAAAGTAAAAGGGCGACAGGTCTGTAGATTCGTGGATGCAATGGCTAATACAGGCTGATCAGGTAAATCTGATAGGGTAGCCTTATTGTAAAAGAAAGAATCGTAGGCCCGTTCGATCTGACGGCTTACGGGAAAGATAGAAAATTGAAATCGGAAAAGGCAGAATAGCCATAAAAACCCTATAAACGTAGCCAGCAACCACCAACCCGCTACCAATAAATAACCGGTCAGAATCAGGCCACCAAAGAAATACACCAACGCTCTAAAAAATATCCAGGAGAAGACGACTGAACGGATGACGCTTTTCGTAGCGAGTTTTTGCTTCAAATCCTGCTCAAAAGTCGCGAAATCGTTTTGGTTTAGGCAGTAATAAGCGCCCGTAATCGACCCACCAGAAACGGTAGATAGGACATCTATTTGGGGGAGAATGCCCAGCTCATGTAATTTTTTTAAAGTGCCTAAATGAAAAGCTGCTGCCCGGTAACCTCCGCCAGACAAAGCAAGTCCTACTCTTTTTTTTTCATGCATAGCCAATCCTAAATTTATTCATAAACATAAGCCAGAAGCTCATCTGGTGTCACGATCAAGGCGCAAGTAGGTATAGGAACCGTGCGGTTCAATACCCTAAGTTCAGCAATGGTTTTTTCATCCTGTATGCTTAAGCCTTTCAGGTTCATGGGGTGCGTATGCCATTCCCCTATGTAACCAATAACCTCACCAGTCTTTCGCTTGATTTCATCGATTTCATCTGGTAAGCCATTGGCACCACGAACAAACTCGCAGTAGGTTCCATGGCTGCCTTGCGGCTCAGTTATAAGGTCAAAAACATGAATCGTTTTCGTTTTATAATTAGCGATACCTATCAGTACCCCGCCTGTTTCTTTAGGTGCCTGGCGATTGCCGTTCGCAAGAAGCAATTCGTTAATGCCACCCATCAACCGCACTTCCCAACCGCTACCGGCCTTACAGTTTAGTACATCGAATGCCTGCACGTCAATATATTCTGTACTGATGCTCGGGAAGCCTTTACTTTCGTCCAGACTGGAAATGGCCAATAGCCCTGAGATACTATGACTCTCCTGAGTGGTTGCTTTGGCTAACATTCTTGAGAACACGCTAGCATGAAAACCCAGAGTATCATCTGCCATCACTGATGTTGTTGAACTACAACCTAGTCCCACGTTTAACGTGGTCACTTCGCGGTGCACGTCATTTATTCGCCAGATCCGGAGTTGCTCATTCTTGGTGGCATTAAAACAGGCCAGATTCACCAAGTCGTCCATCCTTGGATTACGGTTGTATCCTTCTGCGTATAATAAACCCAGGGCCCCTGCATCCGCAATTTCCGCTTTATAATATCTGGTGTTTGTCGGCAGTTGCTTTGAGATCAGAAAGTTCATTACCTGCACACTTGCAGTTGTATCGATAATGCACTGGTATTCTTGAAATTCACGATCTAGGTATATGGCATCGGACTCAATAGCGACAATTTTATTGGAGTTGTCGGCAGAATAAAATTTCTTAATTACTGTTACCAGAGCTTCAGCTTTATTCTGACCCAACTGATCAGCGGTCAATTCATGACGGGCCAGGTTATGCGGCAGCATGTTATCGTTATCACAAATACCTAGCTCTATGTTTCCGCTCCTCGCATCATGAAGTATTAGCTTAGAACCAAGGGATCCGGCACCAATGTAAAGCGTAGCGGGCATCTGACTCTTGGCTGATAGGTATCTAGCCGTGGCTTTGCTGAAGGGTTCAATATGCCCTTGAAGCATCACCTCTTCATTATCAGTCAAACCAGCTACGCCTTCGGCTGGCAAGAGGATCAGAAAATTTATGAACTCATAATTCCCGTTGTAGCCGATAACTCTACGGGGTCGTTTAATGGCAAAAATCAAAGAAAGACCACGCCTATAGATAGCACCAAGCTCTTCCAGTTTCAAGAGCGCCTGGTGCAAGCTGATTCCACGCAGGCTGAAGAATAGTTTGAGCTGTCCATAATTTTTAGGCCTGGATGTTAGATACAAGCCCTCAGTCGCGCCGTCGGAATCCCAGAAGACAAACGTAAATACCGGGTTTGCACTTTGATCTTCAGTATCTCCCTGCAGTAGCTTCGCTATCGCATCGCGTACGGTATCAAAGGCGATAAAAGGAATATGTACATTTGTCTGGTAAGAAGCATTCTTTCCCGTCTTCAAAATCTGAGCCCCAGCAAATAATGCCATGGGAAGTTCAGGGACAAATCGCTGATCGTTGAAGACGACCTCGTTGATTAGATCATAGCGGTATATATGCGTTGAAAATATATTTCCTTCCAGCCTGGTCGGATCGAACTCACCTCCGTCTTCATTGAGCTGACCTGTTGCTGCCTTATAAAGCCACTGTCCGCCTACGTCCAGAAAGTCCCTTAGTTTGATGGTTGCGAACCATTCGTGGGGATTATTGCGCACTAGACATAATCTGGCGGGCTCATCATCCGTAGTAAAATATAAATGCGAAAGCCGTGATTTGGGAAAATCTTTCCTGTCACTTAAAATAAAAGGCGCAGCGTGGGGGAATCTAGTTAATGATAATAGAATTAGCATGGGTTCCTGATCCCTTATATCAATACCATCTACTGCGCCCTACTCGGCAGGGACACTTTGTAAATAACCGGTACAACAATGTGCCATTGATCAAGCGTCAATACTTTGGGATTCGTTATCCCAAAGTATTGAGTGATTTCCTGTATTGCAGACTGAACCTCAACCGACAACTCATCTGCATATTCTTGAAGAGCGGTACTATACAGCATATTATCCTTGGGTTATTACCGTTCCTGCCGCACCGGCACCACCTGCTGAACCAGAAGCTGAACCCGTGGACTTTTTGGGTGCTCTAGCTGGCCCATTAGCCGTAATATCAAAAACTATGGGCTCTGGCGCGGACTCATTCGGTTCCACAGCCGTATTGAGAAACTTATCCGAACCGGATAGCTTTTTTATGTATTCTTTTTTGGCGTCATAGTAAGGCGGATTGTCATCATTATTGACGACCTTTTTACTGGAGGCAATTACCCAGGCTCCATTACGGGCATTATCCAGTGCTTCGAGTGAAGTGGGTTGCACATCATCTTCTGAGGTATCATTGAAGAAACTCCAGGAACAGTGGTGAGGAGCAAGAAACAAATCCCAGCTTAAAGCCTCTTCATTGACATCATTCTCAAACCGTTTCGTACGCTCCAAAATCTCGGCCCACGTAGTATGGTCCGAATCTCCGCCGAACATAGCCAGACAGCAGAAATCTGAACGCCAACTATAGGCTTTAAATCGCGCCTGAAAAACAATGCTGGCCGAGTTTTTATCCTTATCCGGAGAGTCCAGATGGATTTTGAAGGGTGCGTGAATAAAGATCGAGAACGTCTGCTGATCAGTATCATTGAATCGGGTCACCACGTCTCCTGGCACAGCCCGTAGATGATTTAGGTCTTGATAATCTTTATTGCTGTCATAGCCGATTATTTTAATACGATTGCCGGGTTTATCCTTGTTAGAATGCTTGTTTCGATGCAGATCAAGCCGCCTTTCTGCTTCACACTGATGCGCATCCTCATCCTCGTTAGTGTACTGTTCAGCAATCATGGGTGAAAACCACATTGTGTCCATGATGATCAGATTCTGATCACGCTCTTTCTGCCCGTACTTTGCAGGATCACCTTGATAAAAGTTGTCTTTAAAACCGTGGCAATGATCCCGGTCTCCGTGGGTAAGTATAAATACGTCCACATAGTAATTGCCATCCCGTTTTTGAAGCGAGTTCAGTAGATCCTTTTTGACATCACAAATTTTTGGATCCGTGCTTTCATCGGACTTCGCGGTCAGCTTACAGTCAACCAGTATTCTGGTGCCGTCTTCCAGGATAATCAGTGACATATCACCATTACCTACTGGGTAGTACTTAATTGAGGCTTTTGCCATAATAAAGAAGTTTACTAAACGATTAAGTTTTCGAAACGCTTAAGTAGTTAGTGTACCACTGCCCGTTTCAGACAATTGCTAGTTGGCAATCGATAACAGTTCCTCAATTGATGATCGACTACAGTTGTGAGGGATTTATTCAGTTGCCGTGGCAAAGGAAAAAAACGACTGTGCAGCCTATTTGCACAGTTAAAAAAAAATATAAATTTTTTTTCAGATCTTGTTTGATAGCGAATTACACAAGAACGTACTTAGCCTAATCTGATCACTCGCAAACCTATTTTTCAGTATTCCAAATTGAAATCCTAAGTAGAATGCCAACCAATAAAAACGCTCTAAACCGCTACATTATCATCGATAGCTGCCTGAGTCGCCGGAATCGCATTTGGACGTTTAAGGATTTATTGAATGAGGTGAGGGAAAAGAATAACACTGGAGCGACCGTCTCAATACGAACACTAAGAGGGGATTTGGAAGCTATGCGTTCGTCAACGCATTATAATGCACCGATCGAGTTTACTCGTCTGAAAGGCTATCATTACACAGACCCAGACTACTCTATTTTTAAATCACCCCTCACTAGTGATGATTTGGTTCTTCTACAACAAAGTCTGCACACATTGAAAGGCCTACGTGGTTTCGGTCTAGCAGATGACCTAGACGAGCTAATTCAACGTTTGGAAAGGCAAGTGCCAAGTGCAGGCATTTCATCGACTCCAATACTTCAGCTTGAATTAGCACCAGATTATACAGGTACCTTACATCTAAAGCCGTTATATAAGGCAATTCGTGAAAGGAACCCAGTTAAACTGCATTATCAATCTTATCGCGCTACGCAGGCTAGCCTTGAAGAAGTTCATCCACAACTTTTAAAAACGTTTAATGGACGATGGTATTTAATCGCTCTTAATGAAGCCAAAGGCCCAAACCTGCAAAATTATGCCTTAGATCGTATCAATCTGATTGAAGATAGTCAATTAAAATTTCGCGCAGTAGATATTGATTTTAGTTCCTACTTCAATTCACTCATTGGTGTAACAATTCCCGAGAATAATCTAGGTGTTGAAACAATTCGTCTACACATTTCTGCTGGACGGGCACCTTATCTGCGCACCAAAAAGTTACATGCTAGTCAAAATATAATTACTGATACATCTGAAGGAATGGAAATAGAGCTCAGATTGATAATCAACCAAGAATTCAGAACACTCCTGCTAGGTTTTGGACCCGATTTGAAAGTATTAGCTCCTGAATCACTTCGTAAGTCTATGAAAAAGCTTTTCAAAAAAGCATTAAAACAATATGAATAAGTACTTGCTGCTCTAATTTCTCATAAAGCAGTTGGTGGCTCATCTGCTTTAAACTGGTAAAAATATAGGCATGTAGAACTTCTCACCGAAACGTCCCGTTGAAGCATTCAATGTACGCATACTGAGGAGTTTGCCCGGCTCGATCTAACATACCTCAGCGGTGTGGTCCTTATACCAATCCTGTTAAGTTTGGCTAATTAACTCCGGACCATAATTACTGCGTAACCGCTCTGGTATACCATACCGTTCTACCAGTTAATATAGTAAGGAGTAACCTGCTAAACTGGTAGTGAACAATCTACCTCGATACCCAAGGCTTCCCGCCAGGTGGCCGGTGTCATTGTAATCGTTGACTACATTCAAGGTGCGAAACTTGCGACCACCCGTTATGTTATCCAAGGTGAAGTCCAGCGATCAATATTGATTACAAGCCGTTGCTTGTGGTAGCGATTACACAGCCTACTTAGATTTTACCAGATACACTGTTGCCTTCAATTCGCCAAGGCGCTCAAGTATCCCTTGCTGTACCATGTATTGCAAATCCTTTTTAAGGGTGTTTATCGATACAGCCGGCAGCAAAACACTTAAGTCGCTAACCTTTACGGGTTGATGATCCTGTAGCACTGCTAGTATCTGATGTTGGCGCTCGTTTAGATACCCTCCTTTATCCTTGTACAAAGCGTATTTGCTTTCTAATCGACTTGTCAACGTTTGCAGACATTCCAAAAAGAAAACCATCCATTCTCCTATCACCTCTTTTTCCGTACTACGGTATTGCTGACCTGCCATCAATGCCCGATAATAGTCTGCCTTACGTTGCTCTATGATATTTTCGAAGGATACATACTGAGCAAAATCATAGCCCATTTTTAGCAGCAACAGTGTGGTCATCAGCCGTGACAACCGGCCATTGCCATCCTGGAAAGGATGGATTGATAAGAATTCATAGACAAATAGACCAATGACTAGCAGCGGATGAATTTTGCCGTTTTCTAAGGCAATCCGTACCCAGCTAATCATCTCATACATTTCTGTTTCAGTCAGATGGGGAGCTGTTGTATTGAAGATGACCCGCTGACTCCCGTCTGGATAATTGGCTACGACTTGGTTCGATAGCGTTTTATAACCACCCCGGTGCCGCTGATCCTTATTGCTATAACGGAGTAAAATACCGTGCAGCTGCTTTACATAAGCCTCTGACAGTTCAATCTCCTTGGCATGATCCAGAATCAAATCTAAGGCTTCATAGTATCCGAATACCTCCTGTTCATCTCGGGTTTTGAACTCAGTAATTTTTACATTCCGGATTAACTTTTCAACCTCTTCATTCGTCAGGATTGCTCCTTCAATCCGCGTCGAAGATCCAATACTTTCAATGGTCGCTACTCTACGTAGCTCTCTCAGGTACCGATTATTCTTTTGCTCGATAGCCCCCCATTTCCCTCTAAATGCGTCAATTAACCCAATTCGACGAATTACCTCCTGCATGGTAGTAAAGTCAAACTGAAGCTTATTTTCAAACGCCATATCCGTATTTTATCTGTATTTTATCTGTAAATATAGGAATATAAGTTATTTTCGTATCCAGTAGATTGGTCATAAAATCTATGGTGAACTGTTTCTATTGAGAGGATATTTTAAAGTATATAAGCCCATTTAGATTTACTCAGAGGCATCACAGGTTGATTATATTCACCTTATAAAAAATCAACTATGATGATTGACATCATAAGTAACTCCTATTCGCACAATGAAAATAACCGAGAATAGCTTAGATGGCTGGGTAAGAGCCAATAGTCGGAAGGCACAAGGAATTATTGTTGATTTAGTATTTCGATTAGTTTGCGCGTCTGCGCCTTACCCATTAGAGCGTCGATTTCCCCAAAGTGACAGTATTGGACAACCTGGACCCGATGGCATATTACATACCCAGATAAGTTTTAATCCATTTGTTCCCGAAGGCAAATCCTATTGGGAAATAGGAACGGGAGAAAATGCAGGGGCCAAGGCAACTTCTGATTATAAAGAGCTTACTGAGGCTATTGATGAAGAGGAACGCCTTCAAGCGACATTCATTTTCGTCACACCATTATCGGCCCGGAAAGATTGGCAACATACCTGGAAAGAAGATGCTCAAGTCAGTTGGCTTAAGAAAAGACGTAAACTCAAAGACTGGCGAGACGTTTGTATTATAGATGGCACAAAACTAATTGATTGGATAGGCCATTTCCCGTCAGTCGAACAGTGGCTGAATACCGAAATGGGATTTTCTACTGAGTACCTTCAAACGACAGAACAGCGGTGGAATGATTTAAAACTTATAGGCAATCCACCACCTCTAGACACAGGTCTCTTTCTTATTAATCGAACGGAGGCCTGTAACAAATTGCACGAAATTTTAGATGGGGATTCAATTCGACTGAAGGTTGATACTCACTTTCCAAATCAACTGGCAGATTTTGTCGCTGCTTATATTGCTTCTTTGGAAAACAATAATCAACTGGATATTGTCAATCGGTGCCTAATTATTTCATCCCCAAGCGCTTGGGATGCAGTGGCTTCTCTTCGTGATAAGCATGTATTAATTGCTGATTTTGAATTAAATGACACCGAATCTGGAGGAATGATGCTCTTAGAACGTGCTAAAAGGGGAGGGCACGCTGTCATTTTTGCTGGCATGCCCGGTGGTATACCCGGTTTGAATCGAGTAAACATGCCAAGTCCGAACACGTATCAGGTTGAGCAGGCTTTAGTCCAGGCCGGGTATCCAGATCAGCGCGCCCGAAGTCTGTCCCAAAAAAGCAGTGGAAACCTAAACTCATTGCTTCGCTGCTTGCAAAACTTATCATTATTGCCACAGTGGGCTCAGGAAACCGATGCTGCCGAATTGGTGATTGCGGAGTTACTAGGCGGGTGGACTGAGTGGATGGAAGGCGATCAAAAAGCAATCGACAGGCTATCGGGAAACGTCTACGGGGAGTGGATCGGGACAATGCGTAATATTTTGCTCCGCCCGGGCACTCCCCTCTTACATCGTGATGGTAACTGGAAAGTTGTTACTCGCTACGAAGTCTGGTATGCACTGGGACCACGAATATTTAACGAGCAGTTAGACCGGTTTAAAGATTTGGCTATAACAGTATTGCGAGAAGTCGACCCACAATTTGAGCTATCCGCTTCAGATCGGCACATGGCCAATGTACTGGAAAAAAAACATAAGTACTCTACTGGTCTACGTATAGGAATTTCGGAGAGCTTAGCCCTGTTGGGTAATCATTTTAAGCCACTGACTTCGTGCTCCCTTGGCAAAGCAGAGCAAATTGCCCAAATGGTGGTCAGGGCAACATTAAAAGATGGCGATTGGAGCTTATGGGCTAGTCTTAATCATCAGCTTCCCTTATTAGCTGAGGCAGCGCCCGATCAGTTTCTTCATGCAGTAGAATCATCCTTATCTACTGTACCCTGTCCCTTTGATAGTCTGTTTTCTCAGGAGGGCGCAGGTCTTTTTGGAACTAATTATCTAACCGGACTACTGTGGGCATTAGAAACGCTTGCGTGGGAATCTGACTACCTTATTCGTTCTATTGTCGTTTTAGGAGAATTGGCTAGTAAAGATCCGGGAGGCAATTGGGCTAACCGGCCAATCAACTCGTTGACAACAATTTTATTGCCTTGGTATCCGCAAACATGCGCCAGTATTGCCAAACGAAAAGCGGCTGTCGCAACACTAGTTGACGAATTTCCTGATATAGGATGGCAGTTAATCGTATCACTGATGCCCAAAACGCACAGCACCACGATGGGCACTCGGAAACCTACATGGCGAGAGTCAATACCTGATATCTGGAAACCTGGAGTTACGAATCGAGAATATTTTGAGCAAGTGAATGGCTACACCGAATTAGCGATAGACCTGGCCAAGAAAGATAATAAGAAACTGGCCGAATTAATAAGCCGTTTGGCTGACCTAGCTCCCGCGGCTCAAGACCTTCTACTAACCTATTTAGTGTCAAACGATATTGCACAGTTACCGGAGACCGAACGATTATTGATTTGGAATACATTAATTGGCTTAGTAGTTAAACATCGAAAATTTTCAGATACAGACTGGGCCTTACCAGCGGCACAGCTCAGTCGAATGGAGCAAGTCGCTAGTCGAATTAGTCCAACCGCTGGATTTTACCGTCATCAGCGACTTTTCAACGAACGAGATGCCATATTCTTCGAAAGCCAAGGAAATTACGAAGAACAATGGAAAAAGCTTCAAGAAATACGACAGGAAGCTATAGCAGAAGTTTATGCTGCTGGCGGACTAGAGGCTGTCTTAGCATTTACACAGCAGGTTGATTCACCCGTACATGTAGGTCTTGCTCTTGGTGTAATCGAAACAGCTGAACTGGAACCCACCCTATTAGCCAATCTTTTACTAGAGGATCTAAAACCACTTTCATTATTTATTGGTGGCTACATCAATGCTAGATTTCGGGTAAAAGGGTGGGATTGGATTGATGCCTTAGATTTTTCAACATGGCAACCCGAGACGATAGGTCAGTTATTTGCCAACCTACCTTTCAGCTCAGATACCTGGGATCGAATAGGCAAACTACTTTCTGAAAATGAATCGATCTATTGGTCAAAAACGAATGTTAATCCATATCAAGCAGGCCAAAAATTATCTTGGGCGATCGATCGTTTAGTGGAATATAACCGAGCTTATGATGCGGTTTACTGTATCTGGTATATCAATCATGAAAAATTACCTCTTGATGTTAAGCAAGCGGTAAAAGTACTAGTGGCCGTATCACAGTCGTCCAAAACGGCTAACACGATGGACGCTCATTATGTAGTTGAGATAATTAAAGCCCTTCAAGATAATGATGAGACGAATCCAGACGACATGTATCTGGTCGAATGGCTATTATTACCTTTCCTAGATCGGCATAGTGAGGCAAGCCCTAGGTTTTTGATGCAACGGTTAGCCGATGAGCCAGCCTTTTTTTGCGAAATACTTCGGTTAATCTATCGGTCAAAGAATCAAAATGAAGAGAAAGAGGAGGTTACTGAACAACGACGAAATCTTGCCTTAAATGCTTACCACCTCTTAGACGATTGGCGCATTCCACCCGGTAAGCAAAAAGATGGTAGCTTTCATGGTGAAAAATTAACTTACTGGCTTGATGAAGTTAAGCGAGAATGTACAGAAACGGGCCATTTGGCGAGTGCGCTTTCAAATGTTGGGAAAATACTGGTGTATACTCCAGCCGATCCCGGTGGGCTATGGATTCATCAAGCAGCAGCTAGAGAGTTAAATAGTAAGGATGCGCAGGAAATGAGAAATGGATTTTCTACGCAGGTATTTAATTCACGTGGGGTTTATACATCAACATCTGGAAAAGCAGAGCATCAATTGGCCGAAAAATATAGATCTCAGGCTGAGCAACTTGAAGAATACGGCTATTATCGTTTTGCAACTACCTTAAAGGGACTATCTACTTCTTATGAGAGGGATGCAGAGCGAGAAGCCGCCGATGACTTAGATGATGTTTGGCGATCTTAGCTCATGAATGATTGAATTTCTTCAGGATCATTATGAACTGAATGTATTAATAATTCGTCCAGAAAAAGCTCACAACGTGTCAAATTGGTGGACTACTAAATTGAACGGGTTTATTGAACGCAAAAATGGCCGATTCCAGCCACTTCCCTCCTACCCGGCCACCGTTCAGAAAAACGTCGGTAAGTCTGTCGGACAAGACAGTGTGTATCGTCCTGAAAATAGTTGACCGTTTTGAGTTAGTCCTGAAATACGTTTACCCTTTTATTCTTAGTCCTAATGTACACTACTTTTTATCGTCCGAACCAGTTGGTTTATAATAGTTTTTCCAACGGCGCTCTAGCGGTCCATGAGTAGCGTGAGCCTCATTGGGCTGAGCATGTTGCAGCTTAGATGTGGTCGCTTATAGTTGTAGAGAAACACCCCTCTTTCCAATAAGTCATAAGCTTCATCCAGCGTGCGTACGGGTTGATGGCTTAGATACTCCTGCTTAAGTATTCCGTTGACTCGCTCGGCGATCGAATTCTCCAGCGGGTCCGAGTTCTCGGTCATGCTGATTCGGATGTGGTAGCTATCGACCACCTGTACATACTCATCACAGCTATACTGAATCCCTCGATCACTGTGATGAATCAGGTTCTTTCCCATTCGTTTTGTAATCTGTTTAAGGGCCATTTCCAGCGCTCGTCGACAATGCACGGCTTCTAAATTATCGGCTAAAGCAAAGCCCATGATTCGCCGGGAGTAAGCATCCGTGATTAAGGAGATGTACAAATAGCCAGCTTCCGTCAACCAGTACGTAATGTCCGCCACCCACACCTGGTTAGGACGTAAAATGACTAAACCTTTAATTAGGTTAGGGTACTTCCGAAAGCGATGACGGGAGAACGTAGTGACCATCTTGCGCTTACGCTTTCTGATTAACAGATGGTTAGCGGCTAATAAGTCAAATAGAGAATCCCTGCCCATTTTTATCCCCTTTCCAATCATTTCTTCTTTCATCAGCTCATATAGCTTCTTTCCCCCTATTCTAGGGTGGTCGCTTCGAAGTCGCTCGACCAGGCTTAACACCTGCTCATCTTTCTCTTCCCCAGTCAGTTGGCGACACTTATGCTGATAGAACGCCTGTCGACTAAAACCAAACAACCCACCAACCTGCCTTAGGCGGAAGTGCGGGTGAGTTACTCGTAGGAGTTGGATTGCTTGGTATCGAACTTTTTTTCGATGGCGATGCCCAGTTCTTGCTCGGCAACCCGTATGACGGTGGTGTAGTAGCGCACTTGAAGCTGAGATTGCTCCAGTTCCTTCTCTAATTGTTTGACTCGACCCGCTAACTCATCAGCTTTGTGAGCCATTTGTTCGACGAGGGTTGGCGGAGGCTGTTTAGCGGCCTGGTTCATAGCATCTGTGCGCTGGAAGTTCTCGTGACGCACTCGGTCCAGCCACTTTCTAACCGTATGACGAGTCAAAACGTTGAACTTGGCCATGGCCTGATCGATGGTCAGCCGGCCCAGGTTGATTTCCTCAACCATCTGACGCATTTTGAGCTCATGCGCCTGAGTACGAAGCAAAAATAAGTGGTCCATCAGCTTGCGGTGATGGTCAATCTATTTCCGGACAAGACAGTGTAGACGATAACGGCCCGGATTTCGCTGAAAAAGCGCATGACCACTACCCTGGAGATTGCCAGCATGGTGGCTTTTCTGTTATCCCCCGTAGCAGCCATACCACCTGGCAACTCATTCATGTTGACGGCGGGTACGTACATCTGGACCGGGCCATTCATTGACGCGTTTGGCAGGATTACCGTACCGTAATTGATCGCAAAGCTCCACTGTATGTTGTGACTTCATTTTAAAGCGGGGCTAATACCATCATTCAGAATTAGATACGCTTTTGAATTAAGGTTTACATTGGCCTCCACCTGTTGCTCCACATCACTATAATGGTTATTGTGAATAAGTACATTGGATGTTTGACTGCCAGTGCCGCCAAGTGATATAGCATTTTTGGCGATACGTATTGTGTTATCGTCAATAATGACATCGGTTACGGAGTTAGGATTTCCGCCGGGAGAGGTTCGGATATAGCTAAAGTCGCTGAGATGATTGCGCCTGAGAAGCGTACCGATGTTCATTCCCGAATTTCCGTTGCCGATTAAATTAATGCTTTGAAAACCCGAATGCCGATCATTCGTCCCAAACCAATGGCTATAATTCCCTTCCGAGAGTTGGCAATTGACAATATCAATATACCATTCTGGCTGTTTTCCATGATAGAGCAACGACCCTCGCCCCACGATTCCGTTACAGCGTCGCATCGTTAACCCTGAAATGACGGCGTTTTGCACGGACCCGTAGAACTGAAAGGCTCCGGCATCACTGACCTCATTGTTGATATAGAATAAGTTCTTTCGGATGGTAGTAATGCTGATCACAGAACCTGCATCTGGCTCAACCAGAAATGGCTGATCCAGTCGAATGGAATCCAGACTATGGCTGACGATACGCCTGTATTGTCCGGTACCTTTGCCATCAATAATAAACACGCCCCCCCCAATCCATTTATTAGGTGTCCACTGATAGGTATCGGCTCCATGGGTAATGTAATAATATCTTTGTAGACATTTTTTATCGGTCCCGCATAACCGCCACTACCGCCATCCAGGGTCATGGCTTCCCGGTCATTTGTGTAATTAAAGGGAATCACATTGCGGGCTTCATATAAATTGCGGCTTTCGTCGATACTGGC
Source organism: Spirosoma telluris (assembly GCA_003259005.1). Taxonomy (GTDB): domain Bacteria; phylum Bacteroidota; class Bacteroidia; order Cytophagales; family Spirosomataceae; genus Spirosoma; species Spirosoma telluris. Next base: position 27,890 of record QLII01000003.1, on the reverse strand, counting down.
CGCATAGCCATATCCATCGGCTTGTTTATAGCAATCTTCAAAAATCAGCCCTTTCGGATGAATGAGCATATACGGTTGATTGATACCTGTGCCTTCGCGGGTAAATTTACAATGCTGGATAAAACCACTCACCGCAAAAAAGGTATACATCCCACTCGAATTGAAATCGCAGTTTCGCAGTTTAATGTTCTCCCCCCGTAAAATGATGCCCGTCTGGCTCCACCGGCTCTGGATCTCCGCTTCTACAATGTCCCGATTGGCTTTGATCTGGTAAAGCATACCGCTCATTTCGGCCGACTGTCTGACGATTAAATTTTCCAGGGTGATGTTTCCCTGTTCACTCGGAGGGCCTGTAAGCAGTATAATCCCCCAGGCTCTGGAGGCCCAGATAGTCAGGCTTTTGACGGCGAAATGGTGTGTGCCGGTAATCAGACTGTTGGGTAGTTCGCCTGTGTCCCAGTTTAGTGGACTAAAAAAGAGTTGGGTAAGCTCTTTTGATTCGCCTTTCAACATCGTGTAAGGCGGCAAAATCAGTTCTCCGGTCAACTTGTAACGCCCTCTGGGAATATAGATCGTACCTCCCCCATTTTTTTCTGCCGCATCCAGCGCTGCCCGAAAGGCGGCCGTTTCATTGTTTTCACCATTCCCTTTCGCTCCGTAGTCGGTTACATTAAAAACCTGTTTATCCCATGCGTTCGTCGATTGGGCACTGACGGTTAGTGTAAGTGGTTCGCTCCAGGCTGTCTTGCCTCCCTGACCGTTGTGGTAATACAGCCAGTATTCGCCCGCTGGCGTATTTTTCGGAATCGTAACGCTTACCGAATAGGCATCAAAAACCTTATCTACATCCACCCGAACTACCTGACGGGTATCTGTTGACAGTAAAACTACCTGTCCCTGATAGCCTTTTCGCCATAAGTTTTTGCCCTGAATGCGTAGATAATCACCAATAACGGCCTTCTGGCCAGCTTCGCTGATCACCCAGTTTACTTTGGGAGCATTCAAATAGAAGCCAGTCGTACCATTGTTGTCATCCGTTAGCCGAACACTGTATACGCCTTCTTTCTCTTTATCAGGAATAATGAATTTGACCGATTGGGCATGTTGCTGAAGCTTATCGACTTCGATCACATTGTTTTCCATAAGGCCATTTACCTTAACCCTGGTTTCTGCTATCAACCCATCCTCCCGTGGTAAGGGAACGTAGGACGGCAGATCCTGATTAACCGGGTCATCGGCCAGTCGGCTTACCTGGATGGTTTTGATATGATCCAGGTATTCTCCCCGTATCAAAACGGCATCGCCCGGTAAGGTTTCGGCCGTCGTTACCTGGAATAATTTGGGCGACGTATCGGCGGTTACTGTCTGCGCCCTGGCGTACATCGTAAAACAGAAGGCGACAAGGGTCACTAGGCCCTTCGTTTTATTGGCAATGGTTACTTTCATGGCTGAGATGGGATACGTTTAGTAGCCGTACTTTTTCAAGTAAGCAGGTAGCGGTGTGTCAAAATAATCCAGCAAATAATTATCGGTGGAGCCGTTGACAGGATCGTCAATCTGACTCACCTCCAGATTATCCAGGTCCACATCCGCGTTGGTAAACTTTACGGCCAGGCTTCCATAGGTGATTGGGTTTTTGATATCACTCCCCTTAATCAACGATGCGTTGTCATAAATTACATCGAAATTCCTGTCTAATAACCTGATTTTCAATGTATGCTTTTTGCCGTCTATGAAATTCTGTATGCTTACGGACTGGCTATAGGTAACGGTTCCTGACTCGTATTTCTCAAAAAACAGCTTGTTTTTATCGCGAAGCGATACGGCATAGTACCTACCCAGGTGCGTATAAGCAGAAATTTGCTGATTCCGTACCTGGATCATTAGTTCTTCAGGTAATTGATTGCCGACATGACATGTAAACTCAAAACTGGTTTCGTAGTCGGCCCATTTTTTGTCGCCCAGGGCATACATGCCATCGCCCGTTTTTCGCCAGTAACGGCCACCCGTTTTAGCATAGGGCAGGTAGGCAAATTTTATCCCATTCCACACCGGATTATGGCTACTGGCCGGTACATTCGAGAGGTTTCCATCATCAAAATTCTCTCGCAAAAGGGTTCCTGGCTTCACGGGCGTTTTATCCGTCCAGTTTTTCTCCGGTGGGATATAGGTTTCTTCGTACTGATAGGTCCAATTCTCAAACATGGCCTGCATTTGTCCGTTAGCCCCTTCTGAATAGCCAATCTGCGACTTACTTCCCGAACAGGCATAGACGCCAACAAGCGGTTCAGTACCTACCTCAGCGATGACCGAGCCCCTTTTATCCAGTTGCCATCCGAATTTTTAGAATACCCAGTAAATACCGACCCCTGTCTTATCAATTTCACTTCAATTGGAAAAGGGAGATTTCCCATACGGGTGTAGGAAGTGGCTGTGCCGTCGGTTTTACGGGACATCAGCAATAAATCGCCCGTTGAACTGACTTCCAAATGAGCGTTTGCTGCCGACGGACTGATACTTGAGCGTATCATAATCCCTGTCGTGCCGGATGTAAAGGACTTAATTTTTACCGTTATGGTCGCTTTCGAGCAATCGTCATACGGGAAAGGCTGTTTTTGGTACGCAAAACTGTACGAATCAGCTTCGCCAAAACAGTGTAGGGTATTTTGGGTACTAATTGATAGCGTAGTTTGGCTAAGGTTTAGGGCTCCATCGGCCTTTTCGCCGAAGCTACCGAATGACCATTGTGGATTGGCTTTTGTCCTGCTGTTTTTGGCAGAGGGTATTTTTTGTCCGGCAATCGGCGAATAAGCCGCAATGGCCATTGCCAGCCCCAGCCAATGGATAAAGATTGGTCGCATGAGTAGAGTCGTAAGGTTTATTGAACGCACTTGGTTGGGTATCATTCAAACAATGTTTCATAGTGTGGCGACGGCAGAAATATGCCCCGCTTTCGTCAAAGAATGATTGTGGTGTGGGATATACACCGTTCACCGACGTTGTCCAGACAGCACCCGCTCTGGGATGATAGCCCGTAAGTTTGTCCCAGTTTTTGAAGTACTGATGCCCATTTGTTTCCTGAAGTCCCACCGTCATGCCGGGGAAAGGGGGTAAACGGGCCGCTACATTTTTATTCCAATCGACCAGAATTGGATTTACGGTCAGGTCGGCACAAAAACAGGGAATCTTTTTTTCGAAGGCCAGTTGCGTAATTTTCATGGTCATGCTCAACGTTTTGGCAATCGCTTTTACGGCAATGGCCGAATAGCCAAGCTCGATCCGGTGGGCTACATCGTCTACCGTATGCGCACTTTCATCAGCCGCCACCCGCACGCCTAAATCGCCAACGTAGATTTCATTACGCTCCTCAAAAGGCTCTTCGATAACCGCAATCTGATCAAAGGCACCGATTTTTCGGGCGTGATCCAGAAAGCGTAAAAGCGTTTCTTTCTTTTCATACCGTCCGTTTGCATCAAAATAGTAGGGTATTTTTCCGTTTTTCGTAAAGGGTGTTTCATAATGACCAATGGCTTTATGCACGGCTTCCAGGAAAGCAATGTCTTTTTCAATCATTTCCTGCTGCGTACCCGCCGACCCTGTTTTGAGTTTCAGGATAAAGTACCCCTGATCGGCAGCCTGCCGAATGGTTTGCGCCGACGTGCCGACACTAAACGACGGGATACTGGCTACCTTTTGATGTCGGTACGAGAGGCCAGGCCGGTACGTCGGAGGAATCATGTCGTCGAAGTTGGTAATCCTGTTTTCGGCGGCATACAGCAACCAGGCTGCGTTGTCGACCGAAACCAATGCGTTAAGTGCAAAGGTTTTGCGGAGATCCGGATTGCCCGTAATCTTTTTACCATACTCCAACACATCGGGCAGGAGCCAGTCGAGGAGCTGTAACGGGCCATGAAACGATTGACCTTTCATGAGTTGCAGGGCATGTTCAGTCATGGCATACATCAACGCATTCCCGGCACTTTCTGAATGAGCAGCAAACACGCTGGAGTCCGACCAAAGTACGCCCTGTGTACCCAGTCCAATTTTTCGGATACCGGATTCACTTTCCAGAAGGCTGACAACCTGCCAGCTATCGGTAATGGCGCTGCCTTTAAATCGATACGGAGTTAGGTGTTCACGCTCAAAATTCGAACCGACAGTTTTGATTTTTATCTTCCCGGCCGTCGGTTTGGGATTTTCTGTATTGGCAAGAATACGGTCGTGGCTCATTCCCGAACCGACCACGCCCAGAACGCTACTGGTTCTGATAAAATCCCGGCGATTCATGTTGTTGGTTGGCATGGATAGAAACAAGATTTCGGGGGTTGATTAGACTTTTTTGGTATGCGAAGCAACTGTTCCAATGAACCTGTTTAAACTTTTTATTCTATGATATAAAGTTGTCTATACCTCAACCTTTTCACCCCTAAATCCCCTAAAGGGGACTTAGTTCGAGCGGGAGAAAGTCCCCTTTAGGGGATTTAGGGGTGAAAAGGCTGGAAAAACAAAAGTTTAAACAGGTTCACTACTTATCGTTTGCTCTTTACCGCTGTCAGAATAAAATCAACAATGGGTTCGGGATTGGCCAGACTGTGCGGATGATGACCGATTCCTGGTTTGTGAATGACCGTTATGGTACCGCCTAATGCTTTTATTTTTTGTTCGAACAAGGCAGTATTTTCATCCACAGGTACAACATCATCGGCATCGCCTACAACGTGTAGCATTGGGAATTTCCCGTTTACAAGAGCAGCTACCTGATCCAGCGGATTGTTCTTAAACGACAGGGTTTCTTCCTCGGTCGTGTAGCCATAATCTTTCTTGAATTTTTCCCAATCGCCCGGACTTCCGTTGCTTTTCCCCTTGCCTCCTGGCCAGCTTCGTACATCCAGCACCGGGGCATCGGCGTACACGCAAACCACTTTGTCCGGATTTCTAGCCGCCCAGTTATAGCTGTACAAGCCTCCTCGGCTCATACATTCCAGCACGGCTTTGGGGACAGACCAGCGGTTGTCAAAAGTGCATAGTAGGCATTCCAAAGGCGGACAGCCTCGTCATTGCCATACAATTCGGCCACGTCGAGGTAAACGATATGGTAGCCACGATCCAGCAACGCGATATCTGTTTGGGGCTCATGCCCCCAGAACCTTGCCCGCCAAACCCATGGCCTGCCTTCGGTCACTATCCGAGGTTTTACCACTTTGGCATTCCGATTTTCAACTGTAAACTCAGCACAATCGTATCCATAAAATGAAGTGACTTTGTAGGGGACGTTCAGCTTCGGGAAGATATCAAAGTCCCGAATGGTTTTACTGGTAATGGCTTCGTACAGCCGATTGGCTATAATCGTCTGGCCTTGTGCCGATGGATGAAGCTGATCAAAAAACAACGAGTCCCGATTGAGCGTAATCGAATGTAAATCAATCATTTCCAGTTTTTCCTCAAAAGCGATCTGCCGAATGCGCGGAATGATTTGTTTGGTAATGACAGCATCAGGTTGCCGGGTGGTATCGGTTAGATACGACGCTACGGGCATCAGCAGAATGATTCGTGGGTGTGATGGCAGGTCACGAAACGACTGGATAAGGGTTTTGTAATCGGTACTAAAACTATCGGCTATCGATGCGCGGTAAACCAGCCGACTATCGTTGGTCCCCAGCTTGATCGTCACAATAGCTGGGTTGCTTTTGAGGGCTTCCTGATACCGGGCGGTTGCCATGTAGGAATTATCCTTGGTTTTCATCGCTGATTTCCCGTTCATGCCCGCGTTGATTACCTCATAATCATACCCTAGCAAACGCTGCAATTGGGCAGGGTACGATTCGGCGTGTCGGTATTTCAGCCCTACTCCTTCGGTAATGCTGTTACCCACGCAAACAATCCGAATGCGCCGGGGGCTTTATTGCTAACGACAGCATATATACGTCGTTCAATATCGTCGTATACCTGCCTTGCCTTGTCCATGGGTAAGCCTTGATGCCTGGCAGGCTGATTAGGATCGGTGGCGCTTAACCAGGCATCCTTCATGATGTCTTTTCGCTGAGTCACCAAAGACAGAATTTCTTCCCCTCGTGGGTGTACGGTAAGGGTAGCCTGTACATCGGGCGCATCGCCAACCTGTTCACCTAAATATGCAAGCACGGATCTAGCCATGATCCAGTGACCCAATTCGGCGGGATGAACACCGTCATTCGCCAGTTTGAAGCCAGGCTCGCTTTTTCGCTTGTCTTCCAGATAGTTCTTCATGGGAAAATGGAGATCGGCCACTTCCCATTTCAGTGAATCCCGTTGTGCCAGTAACCAGTCAGCATAGCGGTCCAATACCAGATTATAGCCCTGTGTACCAGGCTTTTTGTCGTCATGAACCGGGGGCGTAAGGAAGATTATCCGTTTGGCCCCCGCTTTTTCCAATTCACGATGAAGCCATTTCATCCCTTCCCGAAACGCCTTGAAACGGGTTTCATCGAGGGGTAAATAAATACCATCGTTCATGCCATAGCAGGCAAATACGACATCGGGCTTAGTCTGAGCCAATAAGCGGGCTAGCCGGTTATGCAAATCGGGGCGGATGGCCTTTTCACTGGCGGGGTTGGGTTCACTAAGCCCCGAAACGGTTTCGCCCGATAAACCCGCAGGAATAAATTCGTAGTGCTGTTTTGGATAATGTGCAATAACAAAGGACTCTATGTCAGCTACATAATTACCGGCATACGTAATGCTGTTGCCCAAAAACAGGATACGTTTCGTCCCTTTCGGGAAAGGGAGCTTATGTTGCCCCGAAGCATACGAACTTAGAACGATCGCTACCCAGAGCAGAGCAGTACGAACGAAAAAAAGCGGCTTCATCCTTGTTGGATGAGTAATTTTTTGACGGTCACGATAAGTCATTTTCAGCATTTTATTCAGGAATAGCATTCAGTGTATACCAGGCTTCGGTTGACCAGAGTTGTTTCCCATTGTTGTTCCGCAAGCGGTCTGACAACCGAAAATAGACCACATGCTCTTTCTTTAAACCGGGTATTTGCAGGGATAACCGGGTTCTATTGTTGGAAAGGATGATGTGCTTGACCATCATTTCTTCCTGATCCAGTTTAGGACCACCGTAGGATGATGTGGGTACATACCGCCATTGCTGAATGTAAAAATCGGTCGGGCTAACATCAAGGTCGGCACTGAGTGGCTCCGTCAATTCGATGTCAAAACCATTGGGTCTAGCCCGGACAGCCAGCATCTCAAACGTGGTCTGGCCGTTATATTTCATCCGTTGGAGGCCATATTTTCGTTCTTTCCAGCTCCATCCGCCACCTTCCATGCCTAGTTCGCCTACGTACAGGGCACCATCAGGTCCCCAGCGTAAGCGGTTGACGCCCGCTTCAAATCCCTGACTGAACCGGAAAACAGCCCCCTGGTAAGACCCGTTTATTTTTTCCAGAAAATCCCGTTTAATACCGCCGTGCGTTACATCGCCTTGCAGCATCTGGCCTTTATACGGACCGTCCTTGATGAGGGTGGGTTCGGAAGGGGAATTGGCAATTTCATTCTGAGGAAGCCAGAGCGTGGGCGGAGTCATAACCGGTAATTCCTTCCCATCGGGTGGAATGGCCCACCCCATTCCATGAAACTCGCCCTGTTTAAGATGAATGAGTTTGTTGCCGGGTAACCATTGCCCCTGATTATCCGTGACGAAGATTTCATTGTCGATCCCCAGGCCAATACCGTTGGGCGTGCGCAGGCCAAAGTTGACCCACTCATAGTGTCCGTCCGGGCTGATTCGGATTGTCCGACCACGATCGGGGGTTTGCTTTACGCCTGGTTTGAGCCGCATGGCCATCGACAGGGTTACGTAAAAATATCCCTCCTTATAAACCAGCCCGAACGCAAACTCATGGAAATCGGCGGTTACCTGCCACGTATTACAAATAGCCCGATATTCATCGATAACCTCATCGCCATCATGGTCGATAAGCCGGGTGAGTTCGTGTTTTTGCAACACGTAAATCTGCCCGTTAACCACCTCAAGACCAAGTGGCTCGGCCAGCCCGGCTGCTATCCGCTTAATGGTTACCTTCGATGAATCACCTTGTAGATGGTCGAGGAGATAAACGCCCCCAACCGAATCCCAGGTCGAGACCAGCAATCGACCGTCCGGGAGAAATGCCAGCCCACCCACACGCGGGCGAAAATCCGGCCTGTGTAAGGTCGTCAGGTTGTAACTCGGATGGACGCCCTCTACATCAGCGCCATCGCCCGGTCTGGTTGGTTTTCGTGCATTCCCTTCATTCGCCCCAGTGGGTGTTGAAACCTCTGTTTTGGTTGCAGGCTTTAAGCTGAAAACATAATCCAGAATGGTTTTTAGCTCATCGTCGGAAAACTGCGGATGTGGGTTCATGACCCAGTGCCCCATGACCCCGTCCCCCCTTCTTTGATCTTTTTGATCAGGCGTTGTAGATCCTGCTTAGCCTCATACCGCTGGGCGATATGGACAAACGAAGGGCCTACATTGTCTTCAGTCAGTTCATGACAGGTAAAACAGTCGCTTTTTTCCATGTAATACCGTCCCTTATGGTCAAACTGCTCCTCGATGATGGGGCGTTTCTGGTCAGGAAGTTTTCCGAAGAAGGTTGTCGTTCGGGTAGTGCCGTTTGCGTTCAATCGAATAACCTTCTCCGGCGACTTTAGCATCACGGAAGTTCTCTCAGGCAAACCTGATATCCGAAATACCCTTTCCAGACCCGGCTTCCCTGAACTACCGGTTATGAATTCAGGACGCTCTTCTACCGTTACCGTATCGGACGAAACCAGCACCAGCGCATAGGTCAGATAAACCTGTTTTTTTACAAAGTGATAGCCCTTGTTAACAATCTTCGCCAGTACGTTCTTCCCGCCCGATTCAACGCTCCATGTTGTAGCCTGCTGTGTATCCGAAAAATAAGCTGTTCCAAAGGAGGAGGGCTGTATGGTTTTTTTATCGGTATAGGCTGCGCCATCCATCGATACTCCACCTTTCCAGGCCTTATACACGGTGCAAGTGGTGAGGTCATAGGCCAGATACATCTCCGGGTTAAGCGCCAGCGTGAGCATTCGTGGCTTTTTGTCCAACACGGACCGGAACACCCACGGGTCACGCGGTCGGTTCGTGGCGTTTTCAGTACGTGAGCTACCCGCCCAAAACAAGGCTAGGGTAAGCCCGGCCAACGCCACTACGCTACGTTTTCTGTTACCGGTTAGGATTGTTGCCATAGCTCCTGGATTTTACGGACATCCCGGTTAAGAACAGGAATGATTTTTTTCATCTTTTCGGTGACGCTCAAGTTCTTATCAGCTTCATTGAGTAAAGGATACTCGAAATGGAGAGAAAAGGGTCGGACAAGGTTTGCCTCCTTAATGCGTTGAAAAAAAGTTTTAAAATTGACCATCCCTTCGCCAATGGGCGCGTATTTGGTCCGAAGCCTGCCATCCACTACTTCCCATTTGTAATCTTTCAGCGGCAGAGAACCAATCTGGGGATAAACGACGCGGAGCGTATTCGCCCAGGAGTTAACGCCCTCGGCCTGAGCATGGGCGGTATCATATTGCAGACTAACCAGCCTGTTGTCCAGATCCTGAATAAGATACCAGATATCCCAGACAGAAGCCCCAGGTTGGTACCCTGATGATTTTGATACCCGGCCTGGATGCCGTATGTATGATTCAGGTCGGCCAGCCGCTGAAGGGTGCTTTTGTGTTTCTGAAACGTTTCCTGTATGCTCAGTTTGGGGTCATACGACAAATACCCCATGCGGTAATGCCTGATGCCCGCCTGAGAAGCCGTTTTTAGGATTCGTTCGGTCATCGGGTTGCCCGGATCAACAATGGAGGTAACCATCATCGGTATGGCCAGCCCTTTTGCTTTGGCAATCTCAACGACCTTTGGGAGATCCCGCTCCACATTTTCCGGTAGAACATGGCCTCCTCCCCGTACGGTGAGGTCTATTCCGGTGAAGCCCGCAGCGACTAACGTATCGGTTAGCCTGTCGTAATCCATCCACTCCAGGCCTTTCGAAAACATGTTTATGGTAATAGTCGCAGGAGGCATGGTTTCTACCGGATCGGGAGTCGAAACAGGCCGCCGATAGCGGGAGGTGGTACCGGTAGCCAACAGCATAGCCGTAAAGTCCCGGCGGTTGATTGTTATAGGCATAGTTTTGGGGTATCAACGTGGGTTCATTCGCTCAAGATAATTTGAGAACCCACACGGGCTCACCAGCGAGCTGTTTTATAGTCGACTTAGGAATCATCACGTCAACCTGATCGCCGTTTTTGCTCCATTTAAGGGGCTTTTCAACACCCAACAGGTGTATAACTGTCCCCTTGGTCACCGCTGTTGCGGGAACAGTCAGCTTTTCAGGAAGCTCATTTTCCTGATCATCAGGCAGGTACGATAGGTACCGAATAGAGCCTTTCCCGGTATAGGCCCATTTATCCTGCCGATAAGGCGCAACAGGCTTGGTACCATAAATCGACTCCCCGTTGACGGCTATCCATTTGCCAATGTCGGCAAGTCGATCATATACTTCCTTGTGCCATTCGCCATCTGGGCCAGGGCCGATGCCTAACAGCAGATTCCCGTTTTTAGCGGTGATATCGACCAGGAGTTGGACGAGCTTTCGGGCGGGTTTAAACTGTTCATCCGGTATATACGACCAGGATTTACCCATCGTCATACAGGTTTCCCACGGGTAAGGAATGTAATGATCCGGTACTTTTTGCTCGGGTGTCAGGTAGTTAACATAGTCCGGCTTGCCGTGCCGATCAACGATAATCACACCGGGCTGATCGTTGCGGGCCATCGTTACAATGGGAGCCATATCCATATTTGCCCAGCTCCCATCGAACCACAGCAGATCGACGGTTCCATATCCCGTCATCAGCTCCTCAATCTGGTTGTAGGTAAAATCAGTAAAGCGTTTCCAGCGATCCGGGTACTTGGTTCGGTCATAACTTTCGTTCCGATCCTTCGGCGGAAAGTAAGACCACCAATAGTCTTCCGAATGCCAGTCTGGTTTCGAGAAGTAGGCACCTATCATGAAATTTTCCTTCCGAAAGGCATTGAAAATCTCTTTGGTGATATCGCTTTTTGGGTTTTTGGAGAAAGGCGTTCGGGGGCTGGTAATTTTATAATCGGTGTATTTGGTATCATACATCGAAAAACCGTCATGGTGTTTGGTGGTAAACACCATATATTTCATGCCAGCATCTTTTGCGGCCGCTACCCATTTAGTCGGGTCAAAACGGGAGGGATTAAACTGGGTTTGAAGGTTTTCGTAGGCTTGCTTATAGGTATACCAGTTAGCGGAATGAGGGCCTTTTCGCTGCGTGAATGCTCTGTCTTCCGGGCAAATTGACCAGGATTCCACAATGCCCCACTGGCTGTAGGTGCCCCAGTGCATAAAAAGGCCGAATTTGAGGTCCTGCCAGTTCGCTATTTTCTTTTGAACAAGCACATCCTCAGGAGCTTTGTAGCTTTTTTCGGCATCGTAGGCCTGCGTTCCCTGTGCGCCTACAGGTTGAAACGCAAGGAGTCCCCAGGTCAGGAGCGTGCCTAAGCCCGAAAACAATAGTTGGCGTACAATTATTTTTTTCAACGAAACGGATGGTTAGCGTTCTTGTCTGGACAGTTTACTGAATGCGAATCAGGGTCACGCCGTGCGATGGAACAGCCATCGACAGTGAGCCGTTAACCTTGCCCAACTCCTTCCGAAGCCAGAGATCTCTGACCGAATGCGTGCCGGTCAATCCGATGTCGGCCCATGTAAGGGTCATCTCGCCGGTCTGGGATGATTTATTGAAAAGGGCTACTGTCTTCGAGCCATCTTCCATATCCTTTACCCAAATCTCCTGTTCGCCTGATTCCCCAACCCGTTTTGGGAAATTACCCAGTGGGTCCTGGTTCACCTCGATCACTTCAGGGTTTGTCAGGATTTCGAGCGATGCCTGGCTGATCCGTCTGATGTCGGCTGTAATGAACAGGGGGGCACTCATGAGCGCCCATAAGCTCATTTGACTCTGATATTCGGTATCGGTACAGCCTCGGGAGTCTGTTTTGTCATTTCCAGAATTTCCTTTTCCGTAAATGCCGATCACCAGCATATCGGGATCGACCCAGCCCCCGGCTGCTGCGTACTGGCATTAACGATGGCTTTCTCAAAGCTTTGGATGATACCCACATCCCGCCCTTCTATGTACCACTGGTCGCGTAGGTCGCCACCGATCCGCCACAAATGAGCGCCCGAATCTTTCCGGCCGGAGTAAACAATGGAGCGACCCGATGCTTTCAACAGGTTGCCCATCAATCCATACAGTTCTTTCGCCCGCTCGCCCGGAACCGAGCAGCCATCGTATTTTACATAATCGATTCCCCAGCTCGCCCAGGTTCTGGCATCCGACTCCTCGAAGTTGAGCGTACCCGGATAACCTGCGCAGGTGGTTGGGCCGGGGCTGGAATAAATGCCGAACTTAAACCCTTTGGCATGGAGATAGTCGCCAACCACTTTCATCCCGTTCGGAAATCGGAATCGATCTGGCGTAATGTTGCCGCTGGAATCCCGGTTTCCCTGCCAGCAGTCGTCCATATTGATGTACTGGTAACCCACATCCCGGAGGCCAAACTGTTCCATGGCATCGGCCAGTTCACGGATAAATGGTTCGCTGATTAAGCCTTCCACGACATTCCAGGAGAGATAACCCATGGGAGGAGTGAGGGCCAATTGATCCCCAACCAGGAGTTTAAGAGACCGCTGCGCTTTGCCATGTTTATTGGTAACCGTTAGCTGCAAGGTATAATCGCCTGCTTTTTGGACCTTGCCACGAATGATACCCGTGTTTTTGTCCAGCACAAGTCCCGGTGGCATTCCCGTCACCTGAAACGTCATTGGGCGCATGCCGGTGGCTGCAACCGGGTAATACAGGGGCGTATTCGGACGAATGCCCACCTTCATGGCTCCATTGATACGAGGCTGAGGGTAGCGTTCATTTTGTTGACGTATAAACGCCAGGTTCTTCACAATGGCGGCCTTGTCTTCCGGCGACCAGATGGTTTTGGGCATCGCACCCGAATAGGTCAATTTGGCATCCACCCAATCAACGTGCGTATTACCGGGCCACCAGTCACTTTCAGAAGCAACTCCTTGATGCCTGCAAGCTGTACATGCACTGGTTTGGCGTTTTCGCCATACTTCATTGTTCCGCTTTCCCAAAGGACCTTTCCGTCGCCAATCACATAAAAGTTAGCCGTGGACTTTGTCTTATCGACCGTATCGACCCGGAAAGCAGTACTGCGGTCATCAATGCCCACTTCTGCCGAAAATTCATCCACCTTTCCATCCAGTTCCAGATACAATCGACTTTCGGTACGGGTATGGATGCCATACATAAACCGGCGTTTATTGATTTTCAAATCGGCGCGTTCGCCCGTAACCTGGGGTCGGCCTATCGTCTGTGTTAGTTTATTCAGATCCAGAAAGTCCAGCAAAATAGTACGCTTACCGTCTTTTGTTTGTGCCCTCACGCCCAAACTCATCAGTAGACAAAGCACCAATAATCCAGTTTTCTGAACGAATAACAAGGGTGTATGTGAATGCATTGGAAGATTATTAATCGGCTGATTGTAAGGTTTTATAGCCATAGATGTATAATATTCATTTGGTTAGCAGCCTTCCGGTTATCAGGATGCCAATTGGATACCAGTCGTAATTCGCATACTTGGCAGGATCGTCATCGGGTTTCATCACCGGCTTTTTGTCGAACTCTTTATCCGTGACTTTTATCTCTACCGTATGGACACCCGGGGGCAGCTTATTCAGGAAAATATTGTGCCGGTGCCAGAAGCTACAGTTATGATTGAATCGCTTTACTTCCTGAAGCTGCCCGTCAATCGTTACGTCAATAATTCCCGTTCCTGGGCCTATGATGTCATAGATACCTAGTTCGCTTCCCTCAAATCGAAACCGTGAAATTGCTCCGGGTTTGCCTTTATACAGACTTGGAACCGGCCCCGCCAATTTGTCTTTTTGCTCATCCGAAAATTTTTCCCAGTTCCCTTTTTGTTCGGTCTGGGCGGGGTTAGCAGATGACTTTCCTGCCAATTGTCGGGTCGGTAGGGCACCGGAAGCGTATGCGGCTTCGGCAGCGATTTTTTGGCCATTTTCTGCAATTCCCGAATGACCGATCCGGCATATACGATATGTCCGCTTTCGATGGGATGGTAGTCGTCCCCTTTCTTCAGGAAAACATTGGCATGAGGATGCTCCAGAGGATCGCCCGAAAGGATCAGTTTGCCATCTAAGGCCAATCGGGCCACGTCCAGCCCCATATCGATAGACGGAATACCGTAATGGCTGGCGATTTTCTCATGGTCGATCACCGCATCCATTCGTTTGCCCTTCCCCATCAGGGTGTCGCAAAATCGCAGGGCGGTGGTGTATACGAAGCATATATCCGTGTTGGGAAGCGCCTGCCAGGTTTTCCGTACGATTCCTTCCATAGCCAGTATCCTCCGGTCTATCGACATGTCGTTTTCGTCATTCACGGCAAACTCAACGAATAAGAGATCGGGCTTTTCGTTCAGTAAGTCGTCGAGCCGGAATACGCCGAGTACCGAGCCAGTCCCTCCAACGGCGTAATTGGCCTGATGGAAAACGGTATTGGGATACGTAAGCCTGAACCAGTTGAATGTCAGGTCGCGCCAACCGTTTTGTGCGCCGGTAATACTCCCACCCAGATACGCTATTTTTATTTCCTGCTGGTTGTCAACTTTGTAAAAAATGTTTGGCAGCCCCCCCGTCTATGGAAAACCTCCATGTTTCGAATCTGAGCGTCTATCGCTTTAGAGGCTGTTTTTGCGGGCTGAGCCAGCACCATCACCGTGTTCAAGATAAGCGTACTCAGCAACGCCAGGGTAGTTCTGGAAAATGCCCATGAATAGCTAGCCGGAGAATTTTTAGGATCAGTCATTCAGGTATTAGTAATCGGTTTTGGAAATGAACCTGTTCAAACTTTTATTTCGATGGCTTTTTGTCATCCCGAGGAACGAGGGATCTTTGGGTGAGGCATATTCGATCACATCATCCGAAGATCCCTCGTTCCTCGGGATGACAAAAAGCACTCATTATTGCTCGATTATGGAAAGTTTAAACAGTATCAATAGTCAGGCAGCCCAACCCAAACCGTTTTTAAGACGGCTGTTTTGAGAAGATTTTCTGCCTGAATCTGGACGAATGGGGTTGAGAATCTGGCAACTGGAAACCGGCCAGTCAAGGCTGTCGACAGCCAGCGCGATTAGACATCATTGTTCCATTTTGCGTATAAGGTAATGTCTCCCGATAGTTTATCCTTCGTAAAATTAAACGGGACGGTCAGCGCTTTATCCTTATACCACCCTTTGAATGCATTGACCACTTTAGGGTCCATCCAGAAAGGTTCCAGCGGGCTTCGTGCGTAGTTGTCGGCAATGACTGATTGGGGGATCGGAACGGGTTGCCCTCCCCGGGCATCGAATGTTACCGTGTATCGTTTGCCCGTTCCGGGTGCCCATTTGGCAATGAGTTCGATGTTGGTATTGACCCGGGCATATTCATAGTCGAACAGTAACGAAGGGTCTTTCGCCCAATACCAGCCAATCAGGTCGTAGCCGCTTTTTGTCGGGTAATCGGGCAGTTTCACCCGGTCGTTCATGGCCGTTTCGACGGTTAAAACGGCGGGGGTTCCCCCATCGCTATTGAAGGTGACAACGACGGTTTTGGGAGTCACCGTCTTTTCTTTACAGGAGCCCAGTAAGGCAATGATTACTACCGCTGCCAGCAGAAAAGGTGCCGTATGTTTTAGTATCGTTTTCATGTGAGTTAGTGTCTGAGTTAATTCCATCCTGGGTTATAATCGCCCTTAAATCCCGGATTGAGCAGGTATTCTGTTGCCGGGATCGGAAACAGCAACCATTTCTCACTCCAGCCCGCAGGCACCTGCAACACATTCAATCGAGCTCCCTCCCACTGGTTGGTGGTCGTGTTAAATTCCAGGGATTTATTATTGCCTTCGGCGAGCAAACGGGGGTAGACATCCTGGATAATGTACTGTAAAATCGTACGAGTGTTGTCCTTATATCGCATACGTCGGACATCGAAATAATTCCGTCCTTCGCCATACAATTCAACGACCCGTTCATCATAGATTTTGAGCCGGAATTCTTCTTTGGAGTTTACCTCGCTGATGGCCAGATTTTTAGGGACAGCACTAACGGTAACGGCCGATGCCCTGGCTCTGGCTCTCACCTGGTTGAAGGCATCTATGGCTTCGGCGACAGGCCCACCCAGTTCGTTCATGGCTTCGGCTTTAATCAGATAGATTTCAGCCAGACGGATGTAGAAATAATCATTGCCATTGTTGCTCAGTGTAAGTCCACGCGAATCGATGTATTTCGTGGTATTCGCAAAAAAACGACTTGGGTTTACATCGGTTGCCGAATTTCTGATTTGCGGATAGGTGGTCATTTCTACGCTTTTACCGGCTGTTCGCGAGGCCACATCATTGACGTAGCGGGTAGGAATCATGGTGTTGCCCATCCGAAAATCGAGCGTGCCGTCAGCGCCTTTGTAGTTGCCCTGTGTGTATAAATCATATACCCAGGGGTAATGCCGTAGGTGGCACTAGCCAGACCGTCCGGTGCAACGCCACATACTTTGAAGCGGTTTGCCGGCGCAAAAAAGGTGGCAAAACTGGCTCCGTTCGATCCCAGCGATCCGGCCGAGGCATCGGCGGTATACTGAATGCCAAATATTACCTCCTTATAGGCATCATTTTCTTTTGTGTTGTCAAACAGATCCGCATACTTAGGAACCAACTGATAGCTACCACTCAGAATGACACTATCGGCATAGGTCTTTGCCAGTTGATAATAGGCAGGTGCTTCGCTGGACCGTTTGGCCAGATCCAGATAATTGGCGTAGGTCAGGTAGGCTTCGGCCAGTAGAGCTTGGGCCGCTCCTTTGGTCACGCGCCCCCGCTCAGCAGTCGACATCACATTGGCCTGTGGACAGGTTGCTGAGGCTAGTTTAAAGCCGTCAAATACAAGCTTGTAGACATCATCGACCGACGAGCGCGGTGCACTGTAGTCGCCAGAGGAGGTTGTTGATTTCGTAACGATTGGGACTTTGCCAAAAAAGCGTACCAGATGAAAGTAGGAAAACGCCCTCAGGAAATTGACCTCACCCCGATACCGGGCTGCATTGGCTGTATTCTGAAAGCTAATCTTCTCCAGGTTTTCAAGCAGGCTGTTGGCATTGTTAATTACTTTGTAGTTTCTGGAATATAAACTTTTGACATAGTTGCTCGAAGCATCGTATTTATACGTTCTTTCGGCATCTACACTTCCCAGACCTACGATTTCAGTGCCATTGGTCAGGGGCAGATAAATGCCCCCTTCCGCAAAAATATCGGCCATTGCCCCGTACAATCCGTACAAAACCACAGGTACATCACTTTCTTTGGTAAGCACCTGATTGGGTACAGGAGTATCATATATTTCCTCTTTAAGGGAGCAGCCAACGCACAATAGGGTTAAGGCAAGCACAATCCCAGCTAAGGATGCTTTAATATTGGTTTTCATTTCTGTTCGTTTTTTAAAATCCGAGTGTCACACCTGCCGAATACGATCTGATCTGGGGCATAGAACCCAGGTCAAATCCCTGTGCCATTGAATTAAATCCGTAACTATTGATTTCAGGGTCGAAACCGGTGTATTTGGTAATCACAAATAGATTGGTACCGGTAACGTAGACTCTCAGTTTCTGGACACCCTTAATCAGACGAGCTGGCAATTCATACGATAACGTAACCGTTTTCAGCTTAATAAAAGAGCCGTCTTCGACAATGGTATTGTTCGGACGTTGGTAGAATCGGTTATTGACAAATAGCGGTTTAGGATATTTGTTGCTGGTACCTGGCCCTGTCCAGCGATTATTATAGACTTCCCGGGTAGTATTGGGCGGGTTTGTGGTTACCGTCAGGGCATCCGTCTGGATGCGATACATGTTTAGAATATCATTGCCCTGGCTACCCATGATAAATACAGAAAGAGACAGCCCTTTGAAGGATAAATCATTCGTTACGCCATAGGTGAATTTGGGATACGGGTTACCCATGATGGTCATGTCGTCGGTCGTGATTTTGTTGTCCTTAACGCCATCTGGCCCACTGATATCCAGGAACTTCCAGCCGCCCTGCACTTTGTTTGGATCGGCCGGGCCAGCATCCACTTCGGCGGGTGTCTGGTAAATTCCGTCCACTTTATAGCCGTAAAAAACACCAATGGGATTGCCTACCCGCGCAATGGTCCAGAATTGGTTTTTACCCATACTGGCGTTGAAGATTGGGCCAAACAGGTCGTTCATGCCCCCCAGGTCAAGCACTTTATTCCGGTTGACAGACAGATTGGCCGAAATATTCCAGGTCACCGCCTTTTGCATGGCGACAGCTTTGGCTTCGAATTCGACCCCACGGTTCTCGATACTACCCCCATTCGTTTGTAAATAACTAAAGCCGGTGTAATCTGGAATTGCCCGGTTAAACAGTAGGTTCGTTGTTCGCTTTTGGTACAAATCAACGTTGAGCATAAAGCGGTTGTTGAGGAACCCGCTTTCAAGACCAATGTTCACCTGTGCTGTATTTTCCCATCCGAGTTCTGGATTGCCAATAGTGCTCAGGTTATAGCCCGTGGTTACCGACTGATTAAACGAGTATTTGGAATAGGTGTACGTATACTGAGAAGCCCCGATTGGAACCGACTGATTTCCGGAAACACCCCAGCTTCCCCGTAATTTCAGGTTGCTGATGCTGCTACTGACGGACTTCATGAAGTTTTCATTGTGAATGTTCCAGCCTACGCCCACCGATGGGAACGTTGCCCATTTGTGGCCTGCGGCCAGTCTGGACGAACCATCCGTACGGCCGGTGAGGGTGAGCAAAAAACGTTCATCATAACTATAGGCAATCCTGGCCAGAAATGAATTCAAGGCACTTTTCTCGAACTTGCCGATTGGTGTTTGAACGGTATTGGCCGATTGGGGCGCGTAATACGTCAGTTGGTCGCTGGCAAATCCCGTTGTTACACTGGCGTAATTTCGAAGCTGCCAATCCTGATGCGAAAAACCCCCTACGGCATTCAGTCGGTGTTTGCCAATTGTATTGGAGTAATTCAGGGTCAGATCACTCAAATAACTCAACTGATCGCCTTCGCCACTATAGGCATATCCTTTACTGGCAAGACCAATTCGGGTATCCATAGGCTGGTACATGTTCCGCTGAATACGCTTGTAATCCAGTCCAACCCGGGCGTTGGCAGTCAGGCCATTCAGAATCTGAAACGTAGCATTATTATTAATGTTGAAATGGTAGGTGTTGGTAATATCCTTGACATTCATAATCAGCGTAAGCGGATTACCCCTCCATTCGCCCCTCGTAAATTGACGAGATCGCCATACGCATCATAGGGGTTATTCAGCGGGGCAGTCAGTAAGGCATTAATGATCGAACCATTCACATTGCCATTCGAATTAGACTGACCAACGGCCTGATTCTTAATCATTTCACCAGATACACTTACCCCAAACTTGAATCGTGTACTTACTTCCCGATCCAGATTTAAGCGCATGGTACCCCGTTTGAAATTTGACGCATACTTTACCGATCCATCCAGATCGGCATAGCTCCCAAACGCCGAGTATCTCATTTTGGGATCGCCACCCGATAAAGTCAGTGAGTGCGTCTGACCAAACGATTTTTGAAGCACCAGATCCTGCCAGTTAATGTCAGGCATAGTGGCATAGTCCAACGCCGTAAAATAAGGCTTGGTGGCACTGGGGTTCGTGTTTCGGTAGGCTTCGTTCCAAAGGTCCATAAACTCCCGGGTACTTAATAGGCCCATATCCTTCGGTTTATCCCCAAAATCCATTCTGGAGCTATATTCCACCTTATCCCGACCGTTCTTACCCCGTTTGGTGGTGATCATAATAACCCCATTGGCACCCCGTGAACCATAAATAGCCGTTGCCGACGCATCTTTCAGGACTTCTATGGATTCAATATCATTGGGGTTGATGATGGACAAGCCACTGGCACCCCGTATGTCCGTAATAGTGCCTTCACTACCGGCCGTAATCATGGAATTGTTGGTGACCAGTGGAAATCCATCTACAACGATTAAAGGCTGGTTATCGCCTGTCGTAGAGGTACTTCCGCGTACTCTGAAGGTCATTTCTCCGCCTGGCGTTCCGGTGTTGGCCGTAATCTGGACACCGGCAACCCGGCCCTGCAAAGCCCCATCAAAGGAAGCATAGGGGCGTTCCTGAGCCCCTTCCAGACTTACTTTAGAGGCAGCCCCAGTAAAATCACTTTTTTTCAACTCACCATATCCTACAACCACCACTTCATCCAGCGCCTTATTGTCGACGACCATTTTAAGGTCGATGCGGGTTTTAGCCCCTACCTGAACTTCCTGACTCTGGAAGCCAACAGAACTAAATATTAAGACGCTGTTTCTGTTGGGCACGTTTATCTTAAAATTACCACCAGCGTCGGTCGTTGTTCCGGTTTGAGTTCCTTTTAGTACCACATTGACCCCAGGCAATGCTTCATCCTTTTCATCCGTCACTTTTCCCGTAATGGCAATATCGGCATTCCGAATAAGCGGTACCTTATCCAGAAAAAGCGTTAGCCCCGGCCCGTCAATCGTTGAATAAAGCGACGGAGGCTGCGGTTGCTTATATAAGCTCTCCGGTCGGCTTATCGGCGATTCTGGCTCTCTTTTCTTTACGATAATCGTTTTATCAACCAATTGATAAGTAAGCAATTGATTGGCAAAACATTCGTCCAGAACATCCTTAATAGACGCATTTTTTACGTCTAAACTTACTTTCTGGGCCTTTTTCAACATTTCCAGATCGCAGACGTATAAATAGCCCGTTTGCTTCCGAATCGTTTGTAGAACTTCCAGCAGGGTTGCGTTTTTTTTCTGAATAGATACCTGTTGCGCATACGATGCTTCTGCAACGACTTGCAAGGTAGCCACCAGAAAAATCAGTACGGTCAGTTTCATGATTCGGATCAGTGAACTTCGACATGCTCCATTGCCTCGGGAATGTAATAACTTACGGTTATATATATACGTCTGCCGTAGGCCAGCTTTGACCTTGTATAAAAACTTCATACTTTTGTAGGGTTGGGTTAATGGTTTACGTTCGTTTTGCCAAATGATGTCAGGATTAATCCAATACCTACCAGGTACGTCGCGAGCGTACCTGGTAATTGGTTATCCTTAGGGTTGTGTGGAGAGTACGAGTCATTTTTGGTGCTTCATGCCAGGTATAATTTAAAGGGTTTAGAATTAGTACAGTGCCATGCTTCATGGCGGTTAGCCCGATCTTTATAGGAACGAACTTTATGTACGACTGAGCGAAAGGCCCAATCGACTAATAATCAATCCATTGATATCTGAAACCAACATGGTAACTATGTCTTTAGATTACCAAAGAGTCAGTCTATCGTCAATTGGAAGGTCTTATAATAATTTTCCTGTCAACTACGGTAAACTTAATTCCTCCGGTTAGCTCAAGCATTTTCAGGACTTCAGCTACGTTATTCTTCCGTGAAATAGCCCCTACGTATGATTTGTTACCTACATCACCATCAAACTCTACTTCTACATTATACCACCGGGCAATCTGGCGCATAATGTCTTTTAGATTACCGTTGAATTCAAACCGCCCTTCTTTCCAGGCAACCATACTTTCAGCATCTACACGTCTGACCTGTATTTCAGGTTTTTCTCTATCTCTCAACACCTGTGCTTGCTGACCGGGCGTGATTACTGTAGAGGCATCTCCCTGGGTCAACTCTACCGATCCCTCCAGCAGTGTAGTACGGATGGTTGGCTCATCGGAATAGGAAGATACGTTAAAGTGAGTGCCTAATACATTGATTTTTAGATTTTTGCCATTTTTTTTCCTTTCTGCGAGTTGTACCGTGAATGGCCTGCTCTTATCAGGGTGTACCTCAAAATACACTTCTCCACTCATCTCTACCAGCCTTTTAGTACCCGAAAACATGGTCGGGAATTTCAGACTGGAGCCCGCGTTGAGCCAGGCCCGGGAGCCATCAGGTAATACGACTCTGTATTGTCCTCCCAGGGGAGTGATTAGCGTGTTATACTCAACCTTTCCAGCGTTTTTAGTATAGATTAATTCGCCTTTGCTCGTGTTGATTTCTATTCCTGATGACTTTAATAACTGTCCGCTGCTAACGGCATCAAGCTCCAGAATCCGCCCGTCGCCAAGTGCGAGTTGTGCTTTATCCTTTCCCGGAAGTAACTCTTTCCCGGCCTCAGCGGTAGCTAACCGATTGTCTTTCTGGATAAACTTACCCTCATACCAACGGTATCCCGCAAAGCACATAATACCGATGAGGCAGGCCGCTGCCACGGTAGACGCCCAGCCGCTAAATGACCTAAACATCGTTGTCTGCTTCGTAACGAAAACATCCTGACCAATTTGGGGTACTGGGCGTTTACTAGCCTCTGAGGTGGCACCAAAGATTGATGACAATATATCATCCGCTACTTCTTTCGAGAGCTGATGCGAATAATCTTCTTCCCGAATCGCTTTACTAATTAGTTGTTGTATCTGCTCATTGTTCTCGTTTGCACGGAGCAACCCCATTAGCTCTTCCCGTTCGGCAGGAGTCGCCGTCTTTTTGTAGTAGCGTCGGAAAAGATAATCAAGTCGATCGTTTTGCATGGATAAAGCGCTAAAAGGCCAGCATCTTCTGATTACACTTATAAAGACTCCGCCTGAATCAGTATGGGGGACAACAGCAGTAAAAAAAGTTGATTAAATCCATAAAGGATACTAGGCACGCGTAAGTATCGGCCTGCAAGGATGAACTCAGTTTAATCGGGAAAATCTCATCCAACTGGCATAGGTTGGCAATGCAGCACTATTTTTATCGAAAATGTTATATTTGCTAACCAATGATGATAAACATTAATTTTATTTTCCAGCCCGACATTGGAAGTGAAGGAATCAAATACCCCAGAAGACCAACTGGCTCGTATAGCAAATGGAGATGAGCAGGCATTTACCCGACTGTTTCATCAGCACCGGAATAAAATTTATTCCGTAGCGCTACGGCTAACCGAATCCACTTTCATGGCGGAAGAAGTGGTGCAGGAGGTATTTCTCAAGATTTGGCTAAAACGGGCCAGTTTGCTCGACATAAAGGATTTTGACGATTATCTGTTCATTGTCGCACGTAATCACGTTTTTTCGGCACTAAAGCGGACGGCCCGTCAGCAAAATATGGAAGAAGCCTGGATGATCGATTCACCCGCCTTTGAAAACAGCGCCGATTGTGAGCTCTTGACAAAAGAATATGAGGCAGTGATTCAACAGGCCATAGACCTCCTGCCTGCTCAGCAAAAACAGGTTTATCTACTTAGTAAAGAACAAGAACTGAAACGCGAAGAAATTGCCCGCCTTTTACAAATATCTACCGAAACGGTAAAAACCCATCTTTCCCGCGCAATGAGGCATATTCGGGCCTACAGCATTGCAAAACTTGAGATTCAACTCTTCTGGCTTCTACTTTTTTTGCTATTAAAAGGTTGATGTGGTCATCAACCCAATGCTTCACGACTGTATGTAAGACAAAATAATGTAGTTGTCTGACCTTCTGAATACCTACCGCTTTCGCCTTTAGATTTTGCTTCATAGGAACTCCTTGCGGACCGATAATGTAGCCCACTCTGGTTGAGTACTAGCAAGATACCAAATCTTAGTTTCTTACCAACTGTTGTTAGACTTAGAGCACATTCTTGAGACAGTAAGTTGTAGTACTTGGTCCTTTGACTTATAGACACTTAATCTGACCAGCATCATGGGCAAAGCCATCAGCTTACCCCTACGGGAACAAATCGTAGCTTTGAAACAAACAGGCAACACGCTCCAGGCTATCCACCAGCAACTCAGCTTAAGCTTTGGGACTATCCGAAGCATTTGGAAGCGATTTACTCAACACGGACAAGCAGGGCTAGGTACCCATTTTGACCATTGTGGTGGCAAGCCTCCAGCCGCTACCAACCAGATCTTTCGGGCGGCCCGATGGTTGCGTTATCGACATCCCGAATGGGGTAGCCCCATATTTATTCCCTGTTACAGCAGCGGTATGGCCTCCCCCTACCCTCCATCCGTACACTCAACCGATGGTACAAAAAGGGCGGCTTGACTAAACTCCGCTCGAAGCCCAACCGGCTCCAGATTGGTAGAGCGACCGCCGTTCACAACATCTGGCAGGTAGATGCCAAAGAGCAACTGAAACTCGCTAATGGTCAGCCTGCTTGCTATCTTACGATTACCGAAGAATATAGTGGAGCCTGGCTGGACTCACTCGTTTTTCCCCTATAGCAGAATTTGCCAAGTTCCTGTCAATCAAGTTCGTAATCGATTAATTGAGGTCTTTCAACGCTGGGGCCAGTGTGGAGCTATGCGAGTGGACAATGGCGAACCACTGGGTTTCCTCAGCCCAATACTATCTCGGCCTTGGCTCTTTGGTTAATCGGTCAGGACGTGGATATGATCTTTAACAAACCGCGTTGCCCTCAAGCCAATGCTAAAGTAGAGCGAATGCAGGAGGTGTCGTCTCCTTGGGCAGAACTGAGCAAAGCCGCTGATGTGGCTGATTTACAAAACCGACTTAGTCAAGCGGCCTGTTTTCAGCGGGAACAATTCAGCGTAAGTCGGTTGAAGGGAAAGACTCGTCTGGCCGAGTTTCCTCAACTAGAGACGAGTCGCCGAGTCTACGAGGGGTTCTTTTAGCAGTGGGACAAAGAATTACGCTAAGCGATTATGACCTTAACGGGCGCAATCCGTTGGACGCAAATTCATCAGTTTGTTGAAATGTGTATCGCCCCAATCGATTGATATGGGCGAAGCGAGACGGCGAAAGATGTTCAAAATCATTTTCGTCAACCTCATGGCCATCCGCCTGATACTTCTTCAATACTTCCTGGGTGTAAACCGTATTCCAGACGACGACCAGATTGGTTAGCACGTTCAGACAACCCGCTGTCTCCTGTTGGGCCTCCTCCTGCTTACGTCTGAGGTGGCCATCTCCGCCAAACCATAACCACGCTCGTAGCGCGTGTAGTTGCTCCCCTTTATTGAGTTGGGCATGAATTCGTCGGCGCAAAGGACGACTCTGCAAGTAGCGTAGAATAAAGTTGGTTTTGACCAATTTACCGTATTCTTGAAGCAGGGCCGTCAGATGATGTTGCCGGGGTAACTCTGTAACTTACTGATTAAGAGCGACGAGGTTACCCACCCACTTTTCAGCGTTGCGGCCACCCGCACTAACTCACTCCACCGCGACCGGACATAGTCAGGCCGAAAATAACTGGTAAACTTCAACGAAGGATACTGTAAGTCCCGACCTTTGATGCGACATAAGCGTTGATTGGCCAAGTCACGCAGCCGGGGAGAGAACTGGAGGCCAAGTAAATTAAATAAGGCAAATACAATGTCGGTGTACCCGCCCGTATCCGTCGTATGTTCGACAATCTCCAGATCCGTTTCATTGCCCAAAATCTCGTCCAGCACGTAGGTGGCATCCCGAATTGTTGAAGGAATTGCCTTACTGCCATACTGCGCGTACTGATCGGAGGAATGGGTTAATAACGTATAGCCTTTGCCGTAACCGTAATAGCGGGGAATTGCCTGCGCGTTCCGGATCTTCCCACTAACCGGAAATCGTTGCCCATCCGAAGACGACAACATCCCACTGCCCCAATAGGAGGACAGCCATTGCTTGTGCTGATAATTGACCAGGCGAACGGTCGCCCGTTTGAGGGTTTCTTCCCGAAGGTAGTTCGTGGACACCCACCATAGGGCCTGATAATCCAAGCCAGCACTTTGGGCCATTTCAGCCAGGGGAATGTTACAGGCTCTGGCCAGCAAGGCTGCATACAGCAGGGCCACATGATCGGCTCGTCTGGGTTCGGTCTCCAGGCCAATCAACTCGGAGGAAAATCCGGTCCAGGCATCAACTTCAACCAGCACATCGGTCAGCTCGACAGCCGGTAGGCGTTGGTCAATCAGATGCCGCAGTTGTTTAACTGATTCGGGCAGTTCTTCGGCTTTCAACGGAGTGACCACCAACTCACCTTCCTCATCGATGCGAATATCCCCTTCCTGGGCCAAAATCTGTTCTATCAAGGGTAAATTAGACTCCAGTTCAGCCAGTTGCTCATCCAGCCGATAGGCCGTTTCATCGTGGTAGCCCAGCAATGCCAATAGGTCTGCCCGGTGGCTCTGCCAATGCGTTTGGGGCATTAAATAGACATCGGGGCTGGCATATTTACGGGAATAGTCCACATACACATCACCTGACCGTAACCGATCACGGAGTCGGGACAAGACACTCAATTCATAAGCGGTTCGGTCTACTGGTTCACCAGTCGGTTGAACGAAGGACGTCCAGGAAGGCAACAGAAACTTGGTGGTTAGCTCATCGGGTAATTTACGTCGACGTCCACTTTGCCACTCGCCCACCAGGGTCAGGGCCTGCTCAAAATCATCCCCCGAAAAGGCATGGATAAAGGTGAATCGTTCCAGCATGGCCGCAGAAAACGACTTAATGGTGCGGTAGCGGGTAGCCAGAAAGTAATGAACGGTGCGCGGCCCCTGCTCCGTTAAAGAAAGCATCAGATTGATAGCCTCAACCAGTTCGTTCCGGGAAACAAGACTGTAAATGAGTTCCCGAAGGACTTGAACGGGGATATTTTGCTCATAGACAATGGGCTGAGCAGCTTTACCTAAGGTGATCAGGGCACCATCTTTGGCCTTGATCTGCTTTAACTGATGTTCTGTCAGTTCCCGCTTTGCCTGCCCTAGAATATCTTCCCAATATTCATCGAATAACCGTGGCACGTAATCCGTCAGGGTAACGTAAGCCTCCAGGCAAAATGCTACCAGCATGGGATACCGTTTTGCGTCGGCCAGTCGGGAAAGGGCTTGGTTGGTTTTGCTACGGACTACGGCGGCCAGCCGTTTTTGGCGATTGGGGTGTAGGTCAACCTCTTTCCAGCCTTCAACCCCCAGTGTCGTTAGGTAATGGCGTTTACTAAGTGCCAGCCTGATTTGACCTATGGTTGGGCTAACCGGCGGTTTTATCAACCAGTTATGAGGAGTTAACTTAAGCTCGTTATCAACGACTAACAGCTTATCCAGTGTCTCTTTGAGGGAATCCGTCAGTAATGGAGCTAAGCGCCGGTAAGTTTCCTGATGGGCCAATTCAGCCAGTGAAGCTACCAGCCGCTCCAGCTCGATAATGGCTGGGCGCAGAATACATTCCTCACGCAGCCACTCACATGCCATTCCCAGCAATACCCGTTCGTTATCATGTTCCATAGCTCGCTCTAAAAACCAACGCTCTAGGGGTACGCTATCGATGAGTGGTTGCCAGCGTCGCCGTTTGAGGTAAAGTAGAACAGTTTGTAGGTGTTCTGAACGGGTGGCTTCCCGCTCCCCATACCTGGTCAACACATCCGTACTGAGCGATAGCTGGTTAGCTACATAGACAACCAGTGAATCGGGTACCTGTCTATACCATTCTTGGGGCAGATGATTCATCAGGCGAATGACAATCAATTGGAGGGCAAAGCCCAACCGATTATGGTCTCGTCGCTGCCCAGTTATGAGGGCGTGATCGGTAGGTGAAAGGAAGCAGTATTGATTTAGATCTTCCAACGACAAATCAGGGGGAATAGCCTGATAGCGGCTTCGTTCCCCATCAGAAAGAAAATCGGCGGGCAT
>QLII01000002.1 GCA_003259005.1 Spirosoma telluris | reverse complement strand
GTTTCATGATTCTGTTTCCTATTTAGTTGATTTGAAAAAAACCTGGTACCCATCCTGAATTTCTACCTGTTGAATCGAGCGCTGGCGACTGCCAGCCGTAACGCGTTGGCTATTCCCCGAGCCGCTGAAGAACCAATCGAGCCGACAACACCCAGTGCCGAACCATAGGTATATACGTCGTAGCGCTACTGACCGCATCGTTGACGGTTGTGCCGCCTACCTGCCGCATATTGTCATTGACATAATCGTAATTGTAGGTAATGCCGGTCTGGTAATCGGTATCGACGCACATCAAATCAACCGGTAACTTTTGGCCAGCGATCATACGGCGGGAACCTGAAATTGAATTCGCCCGGAGCCCAGGTACGCCACTGCCGTTAATATGGTATTCCGGGGTATATAGACACATAGAAATGTCACCGCTTCCGTTGTTCGAAAGCGGACTTTCCCGCCTGTTCGTATCAGTTGCTTTCCGTATACTGCCGCTGAATGTAGCGTATCCCATCAACGTCGTTACTGGAACTGACGACCGATGGCGAAGCAGAAGGACGTGGTGTAGAAGCAGTAACTGATTCTGTTAAGGTGACACGAACTGTATTAAATGGATCGCCCTCCCGGCAACATCCCTTGAGCGTTGACGCTTAAGCTGATGCTTTTGAACAACTGACCTTGCTTTGGATGGAGTTGCTACTGGCGCGTCTGTTCTGACTACCTGAACCGGGATCGGCAAGGTGGTCTGTTGACGACCCGTATCCAGTAGCTTCTTCGACTGGAGTTGACCAATCGGTTTGTAATTCCATTTACGGGCTATATAGTTTACATCAGGATTTGCCGTTTGCCCGTTCAGGTTGTTATTATTGATTTCGGCTTCAACGGAACTGACTATACTGGACTTTTCTAACCTGGTTTTTACGGTTTTATACAGATTCGGGTCATTGGGTACTACACGCAGACCTCTTAGCCCCAAACTGACTGTCCGTAAACCGAACAGAGCCCCTGCAATTAAGACTAGGGCTAACAAGACAAGTAAGGTCATCTTGTTTTTTTGCTGCTATTGCCCGGGCCTTTTGAACGCGTTGGTCAGGAGAATCTGTCAACGGACTCTCTGTCGTTGGGGGATTGAGTGGCATCTCTGGCTGTTTTCGAATCCCCAGAATGTCGATTAGTTTAGCTTGAAGCGTCATACGTTGATACATTGAGGAATTACAACAAGGGGGCATTCATAATCTTTTGAGCAGGTACTTCTAGGGTGACCACCCGGGCACCTACTTTTTCCCGGAAGATGATTTCCAGATAGCCATCTTCCGTTGTGGAGTAGAGCGGAATAGAATAGTAAAATGCTTCCGTTCGTCCCGCTTCAATTCGGGCAGGCTCCAACCGATCATCCGGTTTCATTTCCTCAAATTGGGGAGAGACCTTGTTGCGCAACCGACGCGGTAATTTTTCCTTATAGGTGAACGAAACGATATCCAGCACGTAGGCAACTGTGGTCGTATTCCGAAAAGCGATCTTTAAATAGGTGCGCTCCGGATCGTTAAAAAGCTGCACACATTCCAGCTCAATGCCATCTTTCACCTCCCGAATATGCGTATTTGGTTTGATCACTTTCATCGGGTAAGCTTAGAGCTCACCGGGGCTTCCACTGTTGACGATGAAGGTTGCCCAAGCCGGGTAGTTGGGCCGTCCAATACCCGGTAATCATAAAAGCTTTTCGCCGGTTTTCGCTCGTATCGAATGTACCCAGTAAATAGCGTGGAGCCCGCTTGAATTAATAAAGTAGTTGGTGTGGCATTGGGTGCTAATGCTTTTAAAAAAAGCATTCGTTCGTTTTCCACTTTACCAATGTAGGCTTTTGTTCCCAGGTTTACCAGGCTAATCGGCTCATCAAAAATAACGTAGCTCGTTCCTTCGACAGTAACCGAAATCGTGTCTAAATGCTGCGCTGTGGCCGGAAGTAGGGTGGCCCAAAACGCAAGTGTCCATAGTTTATTCATCAGGGTTCTCGTTTTGGGGTATATTCAATGAAATTGAACTCTTTAATCTGCAACCCGAATGGATTATCCTCGGAGCGGTACGTCTGAATCAGATTGAACTTGGCTGCAATTGGGACGTATTGAACTTCATCAGGATAGAGAACCTTTTGCTGCGTATACACAATGCCTGT
Organism: Spirosoma telluris; assembly: GCA_003259005.1. Classification (GTDB taxonomy): domain Bacteria; phylum Bacteroidota; class Bacteroidia; order Cytophagales; family Spirosomataceae; genus Spirosoma; species Spirosoma telluris. The sequence goes on along the minus strand of QLII01000002.1, from coordinate 194,381 downwards.
ATAGGGTTGAGAGGAAACATTGACGGTGACACTATCGATTTGCAGTTCGGTTCGAATCGAATAGCGGTTATAATTCTCCAAGACTTTCCCTTCCCGAAACGTCTGATAAATGGCTAACCCATCCTGCCGGTTAATAAGCTTAAAGGCCAGATCGATACGGTCTTTAAAGGTTTCTGCGTCATGACTGAACATCAGGCGCATAAAGTTTTTTATGTGGTTTCGGGCTTCATATACCGAAGGGGTAGCGGTTGGCGATTCAACCGCGGCCGTAGTCCCTTTATCCGAAACCACGTACACCGTTTGGCGAGCTTCTTTTAAACTAGTCGAATAGGTCCATCCCCAAAAGGCATTGGAAATAAACAGGAGCAGGACTGTAACGATTGTAATCCATTTGAGAGCCGTAAACGCCTTACTAAAATTGACGGCCACACCGAGTTTATTCGTTTCTGTTACCATGATTGCTCGTTTAGGCGATTTGATCGCTGCTTTCTAACATCTTTTGGCGCTCACGCTGCTGCTCTTTTCGTTTTTCGCGATCCTGGCGATAATCATTCAGGGCTTTGTTGGCTGCTCCACCAGCCAGCATAGCCGCTGAACCGGCAGCGCCCTGCGCAGCCCGCAGAAACGAAGCTGATGCCGCACTGCCAATAAAGAAAGAGGTTAACAGGGGCACACTTAAGTACATGAGAATAACGGCCCCATTGATGACTAATACATCCAAGACGGCTGATGCTTCGGACAGCGTTGTTCCCGATGGAATATCGAAATCGTGAATAAAAGCGGCCATAATTGCATCCAGTATGGATAGCGTAAGACCCCAGAGTGACGTAGAGATAAAGATGCGTAGCCAGTGGCCAATGGTTCCCCCAAACCCGGTATGGTGGCAATGGTAAACGCTACCGGCCCACATGCCAGCGTAAAGGCCAATAGCATACTTTTGATTCGCTCAACAAACAGCCGTACAATCATCGCCAATCCATTCTCCACGGCCAGAATCAACCAGGTAAAAAACGACGTGGCGTCGTCAAAGGGTACTTTGACGTTTGGGAAGGAAAATTCAGACGTATGTTTCTTTAAATAACCCGTCTCGGAGAGCGTGTTCAATGACTTTAAAATGTCTGTACTGCTATCGATTCCCGTTAAGCTTGTAAACCACAGGGTAGCATCATAAATGGCGTATACTAAAGGGGAGTAAGCCGCCAGACAAATCCATATGGCTATTACTTTGATGATGGCCGATGGATCAAACCGCATATCACCAAAATACATTTTGGCCAGCGAAATCACCACGTGCAGAAAGAGCATGAGGGGAATGAACGTTAGGCATTTGGTGGCCATGCCGTCAATTAGTTTCTGGGCCGCGCGGAAGAATATTTCGCCTATGTTGTAGGAAGCCTGAAGCAGAATAAAGCCAGCCATGTTCATAGTTTTCCTGTTTTTTTAAGTTCAACAAATTGTTGGATAGCCGCATAGATGTCTCCGTATTCGGTCGTGAGCTGCCGCAGTGTCTCCCGCTCCTGAGGTTTCGAGGTGGATACGGCCTGGACGGCAAACGGAGCTTCTAAGCGGAATACCTTGCCGTATTCACCCTGCTTTAGAAAGATTTCCCGGTAATGCTTGTCAAGTTGCAGTGAGAGCACTTTGTCTTTTTCGTGCTGGGTGAAGGCGAGTTCTTTGGAAAGCACATCAATTTCTTCCGTATCGGTATGGCGTAGAATGTACTTGGTCGATGCGTTCACTTTGATAGCCTTCCCGATCGGAGAGGTAATGATTTCGTTAATACCCTGGGTAATGATGGTCATACTGCCATTATTCTTCCGAATTGTGCGGTACATCAATTCAATAAAGTCAGTCATGGTGTCCGACAGCATGGACCAGGCCTCGTCCATGTAGATCCATTTATTGATTTTGGGATAACGCGCCAACTGATCAGCCGCTAATTCGGTGATGAGCATGCCCACAACGGGGTAAAGAATAGGGTTCGTTTTGATTTTTTTCATGTCGAAAATAATCAGCTTCTGTTCCGCTAAATCCTCGTACTCATCCGAATTTAAGACCTCCTTATAGTGCCCAATGGCGAAGGGTTTTAGGCATAATAAAAACTCGTCAAAATGGAACGATCCGGCCTGTTTCTGGTACTCCCGATCCGTACTGCTTGACTCCATATACTCGATGATGAACTCATAAAAGCCCGCTAAAGAAGGTACCGTAACCGATGAATCAGTCGCTAAAGACTGTTGGTTGTAGTGAACATAATAATGCAACAGCAACTCGTTTAGGACTGACCGTTCTGACTGCCGAACGGTACCGTTCTGCCCTTTCCAAATGACAGTTAATAAGTTCGTTAGAAAATTATTTTTGTCGCCATTTAAAACGAAGGTTCCATCTGGATTTCGCTCCACTAAAAAGGGATTGAATTTAAGCGGTCGCTCGGGGTCATACTCAAAATATTTACCGCCGAGCGCAATCGATGCACTGAGGTAAGTACCGCCCACATCAATGATGATTTGTGGTTCGCCCCGGTCAAATCGTTGCAGAATAAACCAGGCCATCGTAAAGGATTTTCCGCTCCCGGTCGGCCCGATCACCAGTGCATTTTGATTCTCTAATTCGGTATTAAACAGATTGACTAAAACTGGAACCCCAAAGCGGTCACACAGTAAGTCGCCTTTCACATCCGAAGTATATTTGGTCAGAAAATTTAGATAAGCGGCTCCATTATCCCCGTCATCGTCAGCCACCGGTAGTTTTGGTCGGAATTTCCGGGTGCGTTGGCAATGAATAGATTAGCCGTATCCATACTTTCAATAAAACAGTCCGATGAACCCATTTCCCGAAAAGCAGCCACAGTTCGCTGAATGTGTCGTTCTAACTCGGACGCATTTCCCCGTAGAGAATGACATTGACGGAAGTGGAAACAATGTTTTTATTCTCACTTCTGACCTCTTCGGTAAAGTCTAGAATTTCTTCCCGCTTGATTCGATTATCCTGGGTCATCATAAAGTCGAGGTTCTGAATGACCTTAGCCGTTGTATCCATGTCGGATAAGATCTTTTCTTTATTCATGATCTTTATCGACACGCTCAATACATGCGGGAAGTAGAGGTAATTAGTCAGCGGATACAGCCAGGGCGACATAATGTTACGGGCATTGCGTGCGAAGGGCTCTAGCGGGCTACCCTGACCAGACATGGTAATTACATTCACCCGCTTTTCACCAATGGCCGCGTGGGTTGAGGAGGGGCCAAAGGTTCTCAATGCATCGGTTGGCTGATACGCCTTATCAAATTCCAGGTTATAATATTGCAGATAGAGGTTTTGCAAACCTTCATCATCTAGCCGGTTGAACGAAATACCCTCAAACGAAGCCAGCGTAGTTGTAAAATCGGCCGCCACCTGCTCAATAGCGGCTTGGCGATCCTCAATTCTGTCAAATGGATTTTTGGTTAAACTCCGACCCAGGGCAAATAAAGTGTTGGCTGCGTTGCGATCCCGTTCGAGTTCGGGCCCCATGCTGATCAGCAAATAGCCGTCATGAAGTAAAATTTTTCGTTCGGTAAAATGCTCTATGGTCCGGCGCTGAAAGTACGTTTTATCCCGGGTAGAGGTCTGATACTCCTTGAAATAATAGGCATCAAGCTTTTGAACGATCGTTCCTTCCGGAAGTACTTTTAACGCGCCAAAAAGCAGGGTATTCAGATAATCGTACTGTTTAGCAGATAGCTTTTCGGCTTCTATACCATTGACCGAAAAGCCAACCGCCACCCGCCCATCTTTTAAAATAAGTTGGCTCGATTCTACCGAAAAGATGGGTATAATGTCATCAACTGTTTTCGTATTGTTGTCGATGCTGAACATGGCGTTGGTTGCGTTTATCGATGAAACTTAACTTTTTCATCCAGATCCGTTTGGGTTGGAAAAAGTGATAGGAAAGCAAACTGACGATGTATGAAGGATGCTTGTTTTTTAGCCCATAGCGGACAATGCCGACGTAAATGCCCATGGCCACAATACCCGCAATGTTATACCAGACCGAAATGGGAATAAACATGCGGACGATGCTAATAAAAATCATGATGCCAAAAAATAAGGCCAGCGTAACGCCTAAATCGCGGATTTCTATGCCAAGAATTAGCGTCTTTTGTTCCAGTGATTTTCGCACTTCCATCGCTAGTCTATCTAGGCTCAAAGCCACCTGTTGAACTGCTGCCGACAGATGAAGTAATATCTTCTACGATGGTATTAAAGCCGTACCAGAGGATTGCCCCTACGACAAGCATCAATAAGTTGCGAGCCGCATTGGGTGAGTTAGAAATGAAGCCCGCAACAGTCCGAATCAGGCCGACGACCATGAGTATGATAAAAAGTGCATTGGCCGCCGTTTGAATAATCTTGGCAATGTTTTTTACCGACCCCGATATCCCGGATTGCGCATAAGCCTCGGGACCCAGGATCACTAGCCCAAAGGCGATGATAAAGAAGGCTACTGATCGCGTTACAGACTGAGCACTTTTTTGTTCTGAGAGTAACATAACATGTTGTGTTTAGAGGTGAACCTATTGATTTAGAAAATGAAAGGAGTTTGTATTTGATTGACTGTCAGTAACTATAGCTGGATTACTCGGTTTTGGTGAAGGCTGAATTGGCTTTTTTGCTTTCCACAGGCAAGCGGTTAAGGCGATTAAACTTTTAGATGAACTATAGCTGATTAAATGGCCGATGGTTGACAGGAAAAGGGCGATACATAAGAGTGTGAACACGTCGTCGAGCAACGCATTCCCCAGTGTTTTTAACGCATTTTCATAGGTGCCTTGACACAGGAATCGATTGGGTACGGGGCAGCTTTTTAGCCCATCACTCGTTAGAAATAAAATATGGAGCAGCATACGTTTAGGTGAATTTTAGGATTAAGATTGAGTCGTCTCCTTTCGCTTAGGGCCAAAGTTTTTTAGGCTGGCCCGAAGTTTTTTCGCTTTCTCTTCGTCAAACTGACTTACCCCTTTCAGGGCCGTATTGATGGTTGCCAACGGGCCGGATTCAACGGCCTTCGTGGATTGACTGACTCCAGTTGATCCAGCGTCGTTAGGGCTTGAATTAGTCTGTGGTTCCTCTTTTTTTGCCCCGTCCTTTTGGAACTTGCCAGTGATCGATGTGGCTATTGGTTCCTGCTTTGACAAAGCCTGGGGTTTCTTGCTTAGGTCAGGTTCGTTATTTTTATCGGGTTGAAAGCGGTTAATCACTCGTTTACTCCCTTCATTGTAGGACAGCGCGGAGACATGCAGTAGCTGCTTTTCACGTAAGCCGGTAATTTGGTACAGGCCACCACCCTGGCCAGTTGCCGTAAAGTGATCTGGTTGTTTGCGGTTTAGACCTATCCAGAAGAGGCCTGTAAACCAGAAAATTGCTAGGTAAATACCTGTTTCATCGTAAGGATTTCCAATTGAAAAATCATAAAGATTATGGAAGAAATTTATACCAAAGAAAAAATAAAAAACGCTTGCAGTGGTCAGCAAGGCGATAGGCCAGTAAGTCTTCAATATTATCATAATAATCATATTAAATATTGTATTAATATAATCAAATTGAAAATTGAGGCAATTTTACTCCATTCATTAGCAAGTATAGCAAAAACTTTCTTAGAATTGTATGCTACTTTTTTCTGTCATAATAAAAATATTTTTTTATTTGATAAGTGGTAGAAAAAAGTAGCATTAATAAATGTTCCTACATTAATCCTAAGTAAGCCTTATGACGACCTTTGATGAGTATAAGAAGCGAATAGACCTAAGCGAGTATGCCCAGCGGCAGGGATGGGAGGTAGACCGTGATAAATCAACGAACACAGCAACCGTTCTGGATAAAAAGGTTCTCGGTGAGACGCAGGATACCATTGTTGTGTACAAGGGTAAGGATCATGATTACTTCTATACACCCAATCATGACCGGGAGAAAGGAGACGTTATCAGCTTTGAGCGGATTAAAAACGGAACGGATTGGAAGGAAATTAATGACAAATTAGCTCGTTATGTGGGGGATGTGTCGCAGGAGCGTTTAGTGTCGCAACCCGTGAATACGCATTCACATAACCAGGCATTTCAGCATAACTTCAAGTTCCAAATGATCACGGAGACCGACTATCTGGAAAGTCGGGGCATTAGTAAAGCCACGATCTATGCTGAGGAGTTTAAGGACCGAATTTTTAATAAGGAATTTAGCTACAAAGAGTTTTTGGAGAAGGGAGTCAATCAATTAGGTAAACTGACTCCTATTCCGGAGGCTGAGAAAAAAGCAATCCAGGAGATTGGCCTGGAGAAATACTATTCTAAACCGTTTTTTGACCAGCTTAAAACGATCCAGGGACACGTAAAAGATACGGGTCAGCTGCCTGACAACTATTTAGATTCGTTGCGCAATACGTATGGGTATAAGGCACCGGAAGGGGCTACCGACCGAATAATCGTGAACACATCGTTCCCCTTGCGAAATGAAGAACATGTCATTGCGGCCATCAATCGAAACAGTGAGTATAACCGTATCGAACAGTCGAAAGAAAATGCGGTATGGTCATCCAGAACAGATTATGATAAACGACCAGTAAACACAGTCGTCATTCACGAAAGTCCGATTGATTCACTATCCTATCACCAGCTCAACCCACCCGCAGCCGATGAAAAACGATTATATATCGCTACCGCCGGTAATATATCCAGGGAGCAACCGGTGCTCATTGAAAAACTTGTGAAAGAAAGCCAGGCTGACAAACTGATTCTAGCCAATGATAATGATCCGGGGGAATTAGACAGAATATTAACCTGGCAGGTCGATTGAACGTATCACCCGAAAGCGAAACCATTCATGCTCAACTTAATGTACATGAACGAACGGATGGACGTTTGCTGATCACGCTTGCCCACCAGAATCAGCGGGAAGGCCAACAGCGACTCACCGAACTAGCGGAGCGGTTTACAACGACCATTAATAAAACAATTCCGGAAGGTGCTGAAAAAGAAGCCAAGGCCACCATCATTCAAAACGGTTCGCGTTCCTCTGAACTGGAAATCGCATTTACAGCCAACCGGGAAAATCTAATTCGGGTGGAAAAGACGTTGATTCAGGAACGTGGTCTTAGTAATTATGTCCAAGTTCAGCGTCCCATTGAAAAGGACTACAATGAAGATTTAAAACGGGCAACTCCGTTCATCGTTGCCTACCAGGAAGCCAGTGGCCGGGAGTATATCGCCGGGCGCTATAAGAAAGAGATAGACGCCTATGCGGCAGTTGCCGAAAAAGCCCTGGAAAAGCCCCAAGCCCAGGTATCCGCTTATATGGAAATCAAAACACTAGAGGGTGCCCAAAAAGTAGAATTAGCCCATTATGATCAGGAGAGCCAAAAGGTAATTGCTACTCCAGAATTTGGAAAACGGGTTGAGGAGCAGCAAAAACAGCAGGAAATTCAGGATCGGCAACAGAAAGTAGGCCTGGCAGCTGCTAAAGCAAATGCAGGAGATATTAAAGTAGTCGATAGAGATGGCAATACAGTGGCTAAAACGGAATATACGGTTGAAATAGCAGCCAATGGCCAGACAAAGCTGCGTAAAGAATCACAGTACGACCAGGAAGAATTAACCAGGGAAGGTACCTCAGGAAAAGACCTGCAAACGGCGATGAACAAGGAAGTCGCAAGCGCTACAGGAGCGGGTAAGGGAAATGTGGATGGAGCCGACTTAAAGGATACTAAGCAGGATATCAGTCAGCAACAGGAGTCTAAACGTGGAATGTCAATGTAAAGCCCTAAATCAAAGCTCCATGAAAACCACCAATGAGACCATCGTACATTACGTAAATCGAAAAGGGCTAAAGCATAAAATAGTGGCCGAATCCATGGATATGAAAGCCACTACCTGGTATAAAAATCGCCAGGTATGTTGCAAAAATGTGTCCGTTGAGGAAATAACCAAATTAGCTAGTTTCTTAAAAATATCACCCTACAAAGCCTTTGAGCTGACTTACAACCATTTTTATCAAGCCAGGAATCAGCCTGGATAACGAACTGAAGGATTTATTTAAAACTAGGAAGCCCACTAAGCGTGGGTTTTTTTATTGAACAAAGTAGCCGATAAACAACAAAAAGAACGACGGGGAAAAAAAGGGGTGGTAGTTTAATTATTTTTATAAAATGACATTTTAAGTGTTGTAAAATATGAAATAAATAATTAACTTTAGTTCATAATCAATCAGTTAAACGACTAAATACTTGATACTTATGAAAGCGAAATTCACCCCTAAATCGCCAGTTGCAACAACTTCTAATGCGTCAGAGAGTGTAGACATCTACCTAAAAATCACCAATCTGTTCATTGAAAAAATTGAACAAGGTGTCAATCCCTGGAACAAAACGTGGTCAACGTCGGGTCTCGCTCCACAAAACTATTTTACCAAATCGACCTACCAGGGCATTAATTTATTCCTGCTGGCATTGACCCCGTATGATGTGCCTTTTTTCTGTACGTTCAATCAGGTCAAAGCGCAAGGCGGTAAGATACGGGCAGGGGCTAAAAGTTTGCCCGTCGTTTACTGGAATGTAGTGGAAAGTAAAACCGAGACCGTGACCCGAGATGGTAAGAAGGAACCTAAGAAAAACTCGTTTATTAAGTACTATAACGTCTTTAATGTTCGCGATGTAGAAGGGATAGACTTTGTGATTCCTCAACCTAAATTGGCTAATCAGGAGAATCAGACCATTACTGTTTGTGAAAACCTGGTCGCTGCCATGCCTCAGGCACCGGTTATCCGTCACTCGAATAAAAACGCTGCTTACTACGTACCATCCGCTGATTACGTGAATATGCCAGACCTGGAGCAGTTCACCTCTTCCGCTGAATACTATAAAGTTTTGTTTCATGAATTGACCCATGCAACCGGCCATCCGAGCCGATTAAATCGGGAAGGGGTTACCCAGCTTTGTCGCTACGGATCGACCAACTACAGCAAAGAAGAATTAGTGGCGGAGTTGGGTGCATCGTTTCTGTCCACCTTTACCGGGATCGCAACCCCGGAGCTGTTAGATAATGCAGCGGCTTATCTGAAGGGGTGGTTACGCCCCCTGAAAGAGGATAAGAAATTTATCTTTTGGGCCGCAAAGGAAGCGCAGAAAGCCGTTCAATTTATTTCCCCTACGTTGACGGACTGGCAATCTGCTGAGCAGGAATAAGAAGCAACGCACAAGCTCGCAATCACGTGGTTTGCGGGCTTGTGCGTAAAAACTTGTAAAATTGTCCGGCTACGCCGGAATGACTAAAAACGAATGAAAAAGGAAGCACCTGTTTTTTATCTGGAGAAAACGACCTTTGTTATCAATGGGGTCATTACCAATGGAGGGAACCAAAGGTTGTTTGTGGATGGCGTCGAAATTTTGCCCGGTGAAAGCCAGAAACTAGTAAATCACAGCCCGGATGGCTTTAGTTGGGGGTACAGTGGCTCCGGGCCTGCGCAGAGTGCCCTGGCAATTTGCCTTCAGATCTTCAAGAATCAGCACGTTGCAGAAGTGCTCTATCAATCCTTTAAGGAAACGTTTGTCAGTCACTGGCAACCCGCTGGAGCACCGTTTCAGAAAGAAATCGATATAACGGATTTTCTTATTGATCGCCGGGATCGATTACAAGTAGCCTTAGAAAGGGAAAAGAATGATCAGGAATGGATGGAGTCAGAGGTTGAGGAAATTAGTTTGTCAATGCTGAGAGAATCCGTTGAGGAAAAAAGCAGGGGCATTGCGTTGCAGCCGATTAGAGTTGAGCAAGTGCAGTCTTTACGATTTTGGCAGGTGGGTGACCTGGTAACCATTACTCACCCAAGCGAAGAAGGGGTAAACGCCTTAGTGTATGAAGTTTATGATCGGCCTGATAATAGCTATGGAATTAGCCTGATTGCGGAGGACGGTCGTAATTTAGGCGGTTGGGAGCCTGAAACATGGAAGTTTCTGGAATTAAATCAGGCAACTGATTTAGCGTATAGTTTTGATAATGTAGGTAAACTGAACCACGATTACCAAAAGGGTTTATTTACTCCATATTTTGGTAGGTTTTAACATGCGACACCCAATCGAAAAATACAATCAGCAACAAGCTGAAGTTCTAGCGAACTTGCCCGAAGATCAGCGAGATTATATGGCACGAATGTTTCGAATCGGGAATGCGACCTACACCTATCATAACCAAGTTAAAGAGCTAGCTGTATTTGGTAAGGGGAGTAAAAGCGAACAAACTACAGGTGATTTGTTAGATTGGTTGGAACAGCGTATGAATCTAACAGACGGTACATCTGTAGGGGACCGCATACAAACAGAAAGTAGGTCGGCCCGTGAGTTGCTCGAGGTTTATTTTGAAGAATACCTGGCGGGTTTGCCACATGATGGACTACGTAGAGCAGAAAAGGATGGTGGGCTTGATAAAGCAAAAAATAGCTATCCATTCCGTCGTTACGTTCTTGAGCGCCACGATCTGGGTATGGACGAGTTTCTGCGGCAAAATTTGAGCGAAGAAGACTACGCTTTTCATATAGAGTGTGGTAAACCGCTATCCGATGAGAATTAACTTAACTGGTCGATTCTCAGGTATACCAATAGGGTTTGGCGGAAGCTTTGCGGTTAAACAACGAATTGGATGGAATCTAAAATAATAACTGCCTTTAAAGCTTACAAGGATGCATTAGCTGAGCTGGCCACTACTTTAAAGAACCGTGTGAAAGCCAGTTCTTCGCTTAAAGCCTTAAAAGAAGAGCTAGGTTTAACGGCGAATATGTATTACCAGCGCTTGAATTACCCGCAGAATATTCCCGCTGACGAAATTGCCGCCTTTGCCAAGTTGCTTAACGACAAAATCCTGATACAGCTATATGAGCAGACTCAGACATTAGGTCATCAACTTTCCAATGAAATAACTGATTATATTAAGGAAGCTGATTTGACCATCACGTTCGTTTGTAAGAAGTTAGACACAGATCCTTCAAGTTTTTATAGAAAGCAAAAAGATCCTCGGTTGTGGAGTAAAGAGGAGGTTGAAAAAATTGCCCAAATTGTGGAGACGATTAAAAACTTGTAGATCAATTAATTGGACGTTTTCGTGGACAATTTTACGACCACTTACAATTTAATAAAGCGCTCATTATTAGTAAATTAAAGACTAAAGCGTTCAATTAAAATACCTTTATTTGAACGCTTTTTGTTGTATTTTTAAAATGGGAATTTATCATAAAGTCAACTTCCCATTTTAGAAATAGTATTTCACTGCCAACCAAATAAGTACAACATTCATTTATTGATGCCTATTTTCCGCTCCACTGATACTGTATACCAATAACCAGCATTCGTGGGGCTGCGGGCGTAAATACGGTTCGGTCTGTCGAGGCATTACCCCGGGTTGCAGTAGTTGCGTATAATTGATTCGTCACATTCATTATATTGATATAGGTCTCCATGCCTTTCCAGGTATAACCTGCCCGTACATTGAATACGCTGATCCCCATCAATCCCAAGTCGGTTCGATCGGTATAGCGGACAGTGTTAATCTGGTTCTCGAACCAGGGACTGACCCGTTGCCATTCAATAGCGGTTCGAAGCCCTTTAACCCATCTGGGTTTATAGGTTACTTCCGAATTCATAATCCAGTTGGGTGCCTGGGGCATATCGTACCCACTTAGGTTTTGTACCCCGTCAATTGACCGATTACTGATGGCAAAATTAATGAACCGGTGGATGGCATTGGTACCCCCAAACCGCAAAAACCATTGGGCAGCGGGTTTAACCGTCAAACTGTATTCGATACCCCGGTGAAGCGTCCGGCCTGCACTTTGGTAATCCGTCGAATTATCGGGTTGCCGAATGCTAAGCAGTTCGTTCTGCCCATTCATCTGGTATAAAGCCCAGTCGATAAAGACTTTCCGATTAGCCAGGGAGGCCCAGCCCCCTAGTTCATAGTTATTGAAACGGGCGGGTTGCAAATTATAATAAAAGGGAGAAAACCCTACCGAAGCGTTTGGGTTTTGCCGAAATATAGCCGTCAGGCCGGGAGGAGAAAACCCCCGACTGACGTTGGCATACAGGCCCCTTCCCTGGCCCAGATCGTAAGTAAGCCCCAGTTTGGGCGTTACCTGACTGAACTCTTTTAGTCCACTGGTCTTATCAAGATAGTTGGTATACCGAAAGGCCATCCGATCGAAACGGGCACCCATTGATACCCGTAGATTTGGTAAAGGCTGCGCGTCAAACTGACCATAGAGAGCCGAATTTTGAATGGTAGCCGCGTAATGGCTTAAGAAGTGGTCTGGTAATTCAGCCACCTGAACATACCGTTCGACTGATTTTTTATCGGGTCTTACCTGAGCCTGAAGCGATGTTTGATACGCATAGTAGTCCGTTGGGGAGTAATCGTACGTTAGCCCTGCCAACAACCGACTGGCCAGCCAGGAAAAACGCTGGCTATGCTGGGCAATCAGGCCATAACTCGTAAATGAATTGTTATTAACTTCACCCGTTGCGGCCACCGATCCAGTGGTCCAGCGGATGCTGTAGTTCGGATTTTGCTCAATCGAATTATCCCGATAAAATCCCGTAGCGAAGCTTTCGGCATGGTCGTTCCAACGGTGTTCCAGGGTTATTCGTGAGCGTAGGGCATACACCTTCCGATACGTAAAATCAGTCGTGCTTGTATACTGGCGGCTGTAGTAGGCCAGACTATCGACATTGCCTCCCGTTTGTGAATTGAAGCAGGCGTAGGTTAATGTGCCAATCAGGTGTGTACGTTTCGTCAACTCGTAATCGATTCGACCATTTAAGGCGATCTTGTCAAAATCACTACGGGTTTGCCAACTCCCTATCTGTTTCGCATAATAACCACCCAAAAAAACGCCCAGTCGTTTGGACAGCATGCCCCCGGCTCCCAGTTGCACGCGTTTATAGCCCCACGCATCCCCCTGAACACCCAGTCGAATTACCGGTACGACGGTTGGTTTATGGGTTATAAAATTGATGGCTCCCCCCACCGCTTCCGGGCCATAGAGGGAAGAGGTCGGACCTTTGACCACTTCAATGGAGCTAATGGCAAACTGATTAACTTCGATAAGCGCATTGTGGTTAAACACCCCCATTGGGCGAATGGGCACCCCATCTTCCAGATAGAGAAAATAAGCACTTGTGCCAAAGGGCTGACGAATTCCCATCATGTGCTGCTCATTATTCAGATTTGGCATGAAAACACCGGGTGTTTTGTTGATCAGTTCCGCCAAGTTAGTCGCTTTCGTTTCTGCCAGTAGGGTTGGGGACAGTCGCGCGATGGCAATCGGGGCATCGGTTCGGGCCTGAGCCTCTCTACTGGCGGTAACAACAACCATTTGGAGGTCTTCCGTCTTTGGGGAAAGGGCAACCTTGATTCGTCCGTTCGACAGGGCCAGTTGTTGACTACCGTAACCAATACAACTGACCAGCAAACCCGTTGGACTACCCTGGTTAGCCAACCGAAACTGACCCGAGACATCCGTGCTGGTGCCCATAGATGTTCCCATCAACTGGACACTGACACCAGGAATGGGCTCCTGGGTTTGGGCATCCAGAATGACGCCTTCGTAGGTAATTTGTTGAGCCCATAGCCCAGGCTGTAGGCCCAGAAAAAGGGCAAAAAAGAATGATAAAAAACGTGTCATGACACTTACGTCTAAATGAAATCCAATACGTAGTAAGCCCAGTACCGCAAGGGTGCTGGTAAAGATTAGATTAACGAAAGGTCAGCAGTTGGGCGGGTGGTAAATAGGGTGTTCAGGCGCAGGGTAGCGGGCGTAATCAGCTGACATGCCAACCTTTGTATTCGACAGGTTGTCCGTTGTATTGAATGTATAGACCAATTGAAATGCGGAGATAAACCATTGAATCTCGGGTAGCTGGGCTTGTTGAGCCGACTGCTTTTCGCGTTGATCAATGGCTTTTAACCGTTTGGCCAATACGCAGTGGCCGTTACAGCGGGCTTTCGGTTGAAATCGGTTTTCGCAACGGGTTTGTGCGATGGCCGATTGGTTTACGTCAAACCAGATCAGCACCCCAAGCCGACTACTGTTTTGCATCAGTACTAAACTTAAAAAGAGGTAAATGATCGTCTGGCGCATGGGAAACTCGTTCGAAGTTGCTAGTTAGGATGAACTATACCGCGACCAGTACCAAATTCAGTAGGTACTGGTCGCGGAAAGCATTAGGCGTTTGTTTCTTCCAGTAGTTGATAGGTAGCAGGGGATTTCTCCGGTTTGGGATCTACCAGCGACCAGCCCGTTTTCAAGCCCAGAATAAACCAGGCCAGCGCTATCACCCCTGCCGCAAAGACCGTATCGCCAATGGCCCGGAGCCAGCGCAGCGTCTGCATCAGGTCGGTTTGCATAAACTCCATAGAGCGGGCATACCAGAGGCCGTGTTCGATACTGGCCCAGGCTTGTAATAAGCCAATGGGCAGCACACTAAGCAGCACCATCAGCCCCAGCCCGATGTTGATCGACCAGAAGGAAAAGCGAATAACACCGTCTTTCCAGACCCGGCGTGTGTCCATGGCCCGTAAGGAAAAAAGCGTGAGTCCGATCCCCAGAATGCCGTAAACACCGAAGAGAGCCGTATGACCATGAACAGCGGTGGTATTCAAGCCCTGTATGTAATAAAGCGCCAGTGGAGGATTGATCAGGAAGCCAAACACACCCGCACCGACAAGGTTCCAGAACGCTACGGCCACAAAGCAGTAAATGGGCCATTTGTAGGCTTTAATCCATTCGGTTGACCGGCTTAAGCTCAGGTTATGATAGGCTTCAAAACCAATGAGCACCAGTGGCACTACTTCGAGGGCGCTAAAAGTTGCCCCAGGGCCATTACCGAGGTGGGCGTGCCGCTGAAATACAGGTGGTGAAACGTGCCAATAATGCCACCGAAGAGGAAGATGATCGTCGAAAAAAGAACTTGTCCCGTGGCCCGTTTTATCTCAATAAGCCCCAGCCGCACAAACAGAAAGGCAATCACTACCGTCGCAAAGACTTCGAAGAAGCCCTCCACCCACAGGTGAACGACCCACCACCGCCAGTATTCGGCAATGGCCAGGTTCGTTTGGCGGCCCCACATGAGTCCCGCACCATAAAAGGCGGCAATGGCGATGGAGGATATCAGGAACAGCGCCAGCAGATGACGGCTTTCGGCCGGACTCCCGTCAGTACCCCGTTTGAGGGCAGGCCAGATGGCGCGGCCCATCAAAAACAACCACAGAAACAATCCGATCAACAGGAAAATCTGCCAGAATCGGCCAATATCGACATACTCGTACCCCTGATGACCCAGCCAGAAATTCTGCACAAAGCCCAATTTCTGCATGATGCCAAACCATTGACCGGCCAGCGAACCGACTACAATGACCAGGAGCGCCATGAATAGGAAATTTACGCCCAATCGCTGAAATTTTGGCTCGTGGCCCGAAACCGCCGGGGCAATGAACAAACCTGTTGCCAGCCAGGACGTGGCAATCCAGAAAATGGCCAGTTGAACGTGCCAGCTCCGCGACACCGCGTAGGGGAGATACTCCGCTAAGGGGAACCCGAAAAACGCCTGCCCTTCCACGCCATAGTGAGCCGTAATGGCCCCCATGCCCACCTGCACCAGCATTAGGGCCGTTACGATCCAGAAATATTTTTCCGTTGCCCGCATCGATGGCGTTATGGCCAGTCCCAGCAAGGGGTCGTGCTTGGGCAGGGTTTTCAGGTCTGTTTCGCCTTCCTGGTGAGCAGCATGATACCAGATCAACAAGCCAATCCCGGCCAGTAACACAATGACACTGAACCCCGTCCAGATAATCAGATCGGTGCTGGGTTTATTGCCCACCAGTTCCTCCGACGGCCAGTTGTTAGTATAGCTGATGACCTGATTGGGCCGCTCAGTAACGCAGGCCCAGGAGGCCCAGAAGAAGAACGTATTGAGCTTACGCATCCGCTCCGGGTCCTTCACCGTGTTTTTGGGAATGGCGTAGGCATCCCGATACCGTTCCAACGCTGCGTTATTAGTAAACAGTCCCGTATAATGCTGACTGGCTGCCGAAATGGCTTCGGCCCGGATATCGGCCACGGTCAGGATGCCGGTTTTTACATCGTAGGTGTTTTTGCGAAGCAGGTTTTGCAAACGTACTTTCAAGGCCGCCTGCGTTTCGGCATTAGCGCTCAGGAAGGGTTTGCCGGTTGTGGTTTGCGACCAGTTGTCGAGAATAAACATCGCTTCCCGGTGAAGCCAGTCAGCCGTCCAGTCGGGGGCGACATACGCGCCATGCCCCCAGATAGAACCAACCGAATGACCACCAATGGATTGCCAGACATTCTGGCCGTCTTTTATATCCTGACCCGAAAAAAGAACCTGGCCAGACGTTGTGACAACGGAGGTGGGAATGGGCGGGGCCTCCCGGTATATTTTCGAGCCGAAATAGCCCAGGACGGAAAATGACCCGACCATAACCAGCAGAAAGCCCCACCAAAGTTTACGGTATTGCATGTTAATCGTATAGTTTTAATTAAAAGATAAAAAGGTCTTTATTTCTGCAAATATGGAAGCGTGTACGTTCATGAAACCTGATTTGCATCAGGCGGAAACCAGATTAGGATCAGCAAATGGAGTAAGTGAGCAGATGAAAGGCTTTGCTCCCAGTAGGTTGTTAACGCCTGAATAAAGAGAAGGACCGGTAGACGTGAACCGGTAGCTGCCGGACCCAAAGCAGCAACACGCCAATCCATAGGCCAACCGACAAGGCCAGTAGCCATTCGCCTAGGTGAGGAACATAACTGCTTCCTTGTTGGCACAGGGATTCCGTTACCAATACACTTTCGGTCAACATAAAAAACAGGCTGATCAAGCCAATTGCCAGGCCGGAACGGCGAATGTATCCTTGCTGAAACGCCCAGGCTAGCAGAAAAAACGTGATGACCCCAATAAAGACTAGGTGCAGATAGGCGATTACCAGATTTCGCTGGGCATAGGCCAACTGGGTTGCCCAGGGTAACGCCGACAGGAGTTGCAACATCAATTTCAGACCAAGACTCAGAAAAGCCAGTCTCGCCAGTGCAAACGCCTGCGGCTCAAGTTGTTGACATAAAGCGCTTCGTTTTTGCCAGAGCCACCCAAGTAACCAAACCCCTGAACCCGCTTGCAGTAATGCCGCTCCCCCACCGATCAGCCACAACCAACCAGGAGGATTGGTCCATAATGCCGATAAAGCCAGCGTCCCCATAGCTGATAGCGCCATGGCCCTGATGAAACGGTTACCAACTTGTTTGGTAGGCACCAGTTCCCAATTTTCAAGCCAGCGGAACAGCAGGGCCAGACACCCAAAGATGAACCAGCCATTGTAAAGAAAGTGCAGGTAGAAATAAATGGACAGGGGATACCAGATCGTTTCCTGTAAGTGTCGGGCCTTAAGAATGCCTACCGAATAGGGCCCTAGTGTTGATAATACAAAAAAGAACAGTCCCCATCTGACCAGCCTGGCTGACAGGCTGTTGTCTGAACGAAGATCCTGCCAAAGACACCAGACCATGTAATAGGAAACGAAAACATGTAACGTCGACGCAACAATCGACCCGGTAGCATACCCCTGTGTGGGAAAGAACAGGAGCATGCCCAATACAGCTACCTGAAATCCCACCCAAACTTTTCGATACGCGGATAAGCGTAACCCAGACCCGAACGTGGCTGCCAGGGCCAGGAACAGGGCATTGAATGTCCAGCCCAGCAGCACCACATGGGAATGGGCATGGAGCAAAAACGGATAGGTCAACCCAGCCACGGGGTATACCAATTGGTAACGGATTAACACACCAAGGGCACCCGCTACCACCCACCAGCCTAGAGCGGTTCGCCAGTTACGCTGATTAGCCCGGGTTTCCTGTACGGGATGGTTTGAAAGAAGCCTTGTTGCCATGTGGGTAGACCCGTAGACGTACTTACAAACCGAAGGTGGTTAGCGGGTACGACTTTGAAAGCCGGTTAGCTATTTCGTCGGTGGCAAAATGACCTTGTCGATGACGTGAACAATACCGTTTGACGCTTTGACGGTGGCAATGATGTTGGCATCATTGATTTTATAGTTACCATCCTTCACGGTAATGGTGGCATTGCCGCCGTTGACCTGATTAATAATCTGTCCATCGTGCAGATTTTCGAGTGGATAACCCGCTACCGAAACATGGTATTGAAGAATATCCGCCAGTTTTTCCTTGTTTTCGGGCTTCAGTAACTCATCAACCGTACCAGCGGGCAAGGCTGCAAAAGCGGCATTGGTCGGGGCGAAAACGGTAAAGGGTCCGGCATTTGATAACACATTGACCAGATCAGCGGCCTGAACCGCTTTCACCAGCGTGGTATGGTCAGGCGATCCGATGGCTACTTTGACAACATCTTTCTGTGAATCGTTATCCTCAACAGCCGACTGGCCTGCCGGGGTTTGCTCTGTACTGGCTGTACCAGAAGAGGCTTCCTGTTGCGAAGACGTTGAGTCGCAGGCAAGCAATGTCCCAGCAAAAAGGACAGTGAGTATATAGGTTTTCATGAATTATTTAGTTTACTAAAAAATGAGTTTACACGGTAAACTCCTCGTGTGATGGATTGTCCAATCGTTTCAATACGGACAAGCCCCTTCTATATCCAGCACCAGGTCATGAACGGTCAACGTTTCCAGCGCATGCTGGAGCGAATCCCGAAATTCAACGACATGATGATGCAGCGGGCACGGCTTTTGGCTGTTGCATTCGGGTAATCCCAGAAAGCAGCGACGAAAGATGCCCAGCCCATCAATGGCGTCGACCACCTCGATGATCGGCGTCGCCAGGGTTCGTTCGTTGATAAAAAAGCCACCGTTCGGGCCTTTGGTCGAGCTGATAATGTCGCGCCGAACAAGCCCCTGCATGATTTTACCCAAAAACGGTTGCGGTACGTTTAATTCATCCGCTAGTTCATGAATACCCACTTTGGACACGTCCGAACTTTTCAGGGCCAGATAAACCAATCCCCGGATTGCATAGCCACTCGTTTTAGAAATCATAGGTTTACAAGGTTGTAATTCGCCGTTTTACTGGGTCGTTTGTGCGATTTGTAGCTAAAATAAGCAAACTGACCCACAAACCAGTACGCATTCTACTTCTCCAGGGCTATAGCCTTCGGAAACAGGATGTTATTTTCAAGATGGATGTGCTGCATTAAATCGGCTTCAAGCTCAGCGAGTTTGGCCAGCATCAGGCGATGTGAGTTGCAGGCATCCGCCGGGGGTGTATAATCATTGGTCAGTTCCCTAATCTGAAACAGCAGCGATCCGGCATCCTGGTGTTCATGTTCCATACAGGCAACGGGAGCCTTAATGGATAAAGGTCGCCCGGTCAGGAGTGTGGCCGGTTTACGTTTGGCAGCCGCCAGTTCTTTAATGATCGGGAAAAGGGCAATTTCTTCTTTCTGTAAATGCGCCAGTAAATCGGCTTTTAACACTACGTAGGCCTGTTGAACAAGGAGCAGGGCCGGATACCGGTCGCCGTGTTTGGCTGCTACTTTTACTACGAGTTCTTCAATGAACGGCAGATTATCGTAGAGGTACCCGTGGTGTACGGCCAGGACGTAATCGGCCAGAAAACCAAGTTCCCACTCATCGAATTTTTCAGAGGACCGGCGTTCTTCGGTTGGTAGCTTGTGTAAGGTTTCCACGACCGTTTTTAGCGGTACGTTGGCCCGCACACAGGCTTCGAATAAGGTACGCTTGCCATTACAGCAAAAATCAATGTTCAGGCGTTTAAATACTTCGGCCGTCCGAATGTGGGCGGCTACTATTTCGCCTACCGTTAGGGCAGGGGTCTCAAAATCAAAAGCCATTTCCATGGTATGTAACTAAATAACGGTCAATAATAGATTCACTAATTTGGATATAAAGATAACGGGGTCTTTTATTCTGAATATTGACAAATAAACGGTGGCGACCTGATTTTAATCAGGATTTAGGCTTTGGAGAAGGCGTTACTTTGGGGTCAAAGAATAAAAGATACATTATTCTTTATTTGATGGAAGAACAAAAACAAAATAATCATGAAAAAGACGGTTACACTCGTGTTACTAGCGCTCTCAGTCGGCTGGTATGGCTGCTCATCGGATGGCGCCAAACAACGGGCCGAGGAAGCCCCCACCGATCCGGCCGCGGCCGTATCGCAGGAAGAGATTCACGGAACGGAAGTGAAAGAAGTGGTCTTATCCAGTCCCCTCGATGGCGCGATGGTAAAACAGGGGAAAGGCATTTATGATGTGAAATGCGGGTCCTGCCACCGGCTCGACGAAACGAAACTGGTGGGACCCGGCTGGAAGGGCGTGACATCCCGGCGTAAACCCGAATGGATCATGAATATGATTCTGAACGTGGACATGATGCTGGGAAAAGATGCTGAAGCCCAGAAATTGCTCGAACTCTGTCTGGTTCGGATGCCGAACCAAAACCTGTCGGAAGCCGAAGCCCGCTCAATGGTGGAATTTATGCGCTCAAACGACGGCGAGAAATAAAAACACTCAGTATATATCAACCATTCACGATAATGCAACTAAGATCCCTATCAATTTTTGCTGCCGTAGCCGCTTTGGGTATCAGCCTGACGGGTTGTAAACCGAAAGACGCGGGCTCCGCTATTGCGAGCGATGCCGCCGAAAAAGTGTATGTGGCCCCCGGCAAACACGACGAATTCTACAATTTCCTGTCGGGCGGGTTCAACGGGCAGATGTCCGTATATGGCATACCGTCAGGGCGGATGTTGAAAATTATTCCGGTCTTCTCGGTATTTCCGGAAAATGGATGGGGTTACAGTGAAGAGACCAAACCCATGCTCAACACGTCCCATGGCTTTATTCCCTGGGACGATCTTCACCATATTTCGCTGTCACAAACCAAGGGCGAACACGATGGCCGCTGGGCCTTCGGCAACGCCAACAATACGCCCCGCGTCGCCCGGATTAGCCTCTCGACATTCCGAACCGAGGAAATTCTGGAACTGCCCAACTCGGGTGGCAATCACTCGTCGCCTTTCATTACCGAAAACACCGAGTATGTAGTGGCCAGCACGCGCTTTTCGGTGCCGCCTGATAATCAGGGCGATGTACCGATCAGCACGTTTAAGAAAAACTTTAAAGGCTATATCAGCTTTATCAGCGTAGAGCCAAAAACGGGGCGCCTGAGCATCAAGTTTCAGTTGAAAATGCCGGGTATCAGTTTTGACCTGGCACGGGCCGGGAAAGGCAAATCGCACGGCTGGTTCTTCTTCTCCTGCTACAACACCGAACAGGCCAGCACGCTGCTGGAAGTGAATGCTTCGCAGAAGGACAAAGACTTTATTCTGGCTGTAAACTGGAAAAAAGCCGAAGAATACCTCAAACAGGGGAAAGGCAAGATTGTCCCGGCCAAATACGCCCATAATGTGTATGATGAAAGCACGCATTCGGCCAACTCGACCATCATCAACGAAGTGATGACGCTCGATCCAAAAGAATGCCCTGATCTGGTGTACTTTATGCCCTGCCCAAAATCGCCCCACGGCTGCGACGTAGACCCAACCGGCGAATTCATTGTTGGATCGGGTAAACTGGCGGCTGTTATTCCGGTTTTCTCGTTCGATAAAATCCTGAAAGCCATTGCCAGCAAAAGCTACGACGGCAATTTTGACGGGATTCCAGTCTTGAAATATGAAAGTGTCCTGTACGGTGAAGTACAAAAACCGGGTTTAGGACCGCTGCACACCGAATTTGACGGACGCGGTAACGCCATTACGTCGTTCTTCGTATCTTCGGAACTGGTGAAATGGAACATCAAAGACCTAAAAGTACTGGATCGCGTACCGACCTATTATTCGCCGGGCCACTTGAGCATTCCCGGTGGACCGACCAGCAAACCGCATGGTAAATACGTGATCGCTTACAACAAAATTACCAAAGATCGCTACCTGCCAACAGGCCCTGAATTAGCGCAATCGGCCCAGTTATACGACATTTCGGGTGATAAAATGAAGCTGCTGCTCGACTTCCCAACCGTGGGCGAACCGCACTATGCCGAAGCCATTCCGGCTGCGTTGATCGAGAAAAACTCGAAGAAGATATTCAAAATTGAAGACAACCACCACAAATACGCAGCGAAGGGCGAGAAGGAAGCCAAAGTGGTTCGCGAAGGCAACAAGGTACACGTGTACATGACCGCCATCCGGTCGCACTTTACCCCCGATAATATTGAAGGTATTCGCCTGGGCGATGAGGTGTATTTTCACCTGACGAACCTCGAACAGGATTGGGATGTTCCCCACGGATTTGCCGTAAAAGGCAGTAACAACGCCGAAATTCTGATCATGCCGGGCGAAACCCAAACGTTAAAATGGGTACCCGACCGCGTGGGTATAGTCCCCATCTATTGTACCGATTTCTGTTCGGCCTTGCACCAGGAAATGCAGGGGTACGTTCGGGTGTCACCCGCTGGCAGTACCGTTCCACTAACATTCAGCACCGGGAAAGTGAATCCACCTGACCCAGCGGATAAGGTCGTGAAGAAATAAGCTCGACTAACTTCCCGAAAGGGTACCCTTTCGGGAAGTTTATTAACAAAAAAAATCATGAAAACCTCTTCCCGCCTGGTCGTTCTGCTGGCCACCCTGTCGCTGATCAGTACGTACTTTCTGCCGCTGTGGCGTATTGACCTCTGGGCTCCCCAATATCCTGAAGGACTGGTGATGAATATCTGGCTCAATAAACTCACGGGTGATGTGGCGATCATCAATGGGCTCAATCACTACATTGGTATGGCACACATCAAGGAATCGATGTTCCCTGAGTTTACTTACATGCCGTATCTGGTTGGGTTTTTCATAGCCTTTGGCCTGCTGACGGTCGCCCTCAAAAGCCGTACGCTGCTGCTGATTAACCTTGGTTTATTTGTGCTGGCGGGTATTATGGCATTATATGATTTCTGGAAATGGGGGTATGAATACGGTCATAATCTCGATCCTACAGCGCCAATTCGGGTACCTGGTATGTCGTATCAACCCCAATCCTGGGCTACAAAGCCCTGCTCAACTTCGGCGCGTTTTCGATCCCCGACTGGGGCGGCTGGATTTTTCTGGTGGCTGGTCTGCTGGTGGCCGGTTCAGTAATCAGTGAGAGGTTTATAGGCATCAAAGCCCCTTTAATGGTAAAGAAAAGCATATCGGGATCTATTATATCAATTCTGGTGCTGACGGGTATTGTGACTCAAGGGTGCAGTGTTCAGCCCGAACCGATCCGCTACGGGAAGGACGCTTGTACGCATTGTAAAATGACCATCGTTGACCAGACATTTGCCGCCGAAATTGTTACCCAAAAAGGCAAATCATACAAGTTCGATGATGTGGCCTGCCTGGTTAATTACCTGAACGAAAACAAAGTACCCGAAGCGGATCTGGCGTTTTTGCTGGTCGATCAGTACAACAAACCAGGGGGCTGGTGGATGTTCGGCAGGCTGTTTATGTAACTGGCGAGGTGATCCGCAGCCCGATGATGGGCAACACGGCGGCTTTTTCGGATACCGAATCGGCCCGCGCGGCCCAGACTCAACTGGTGAATACCAAACTGCGTACCTGGCACGAGCTGTTGCACGACTTACACTAATCATTCGCCATATGAAACTCTGCTGGCTTCTTCTGCTCCCGTTATTGTCGTCGGCCAAAACAATTGTCGTTGGTCCCACCGAATCCATTCGAACCGTGCAGCAGGCACTATCCCTTGCCGCTGATTATGATACGATTCTGGTACGTCGGGGACTCTACCGCGAACGAAACCTGCTGGTCGATAAACCACTGGTGATTCGGGGAGAGAATTTCCCGATAATTGACGGGCAAATGAAGGGCGAGCTGTTCACCGTTCACGCCAGCCACGTGACCATTCAGGGGTTCGATTTGCGCAATGTGGGCATGACCAGCACCATTGACTGGGCCGCCGTAAAAGTGCTTGACGCCCGGCACGTTCGGGTAATCGGCAATAAAATTCGCAATGCGTATTTCGGTGTCTATTTTTCGGCCTCGGATCATTGTCTGGTTCGACAGAACGACATCAAAGGCAATCCCCATGAAGAACAAACGACGGGCAATGGCGTACACGCCTGGAAATGTGATAGCATCCGGGTAGAAAACAACCGGATCAGCGGCCACCGCGACGGGATCTATTTTGAGTTTGTTACCCATTCGACCGTTCAGCGAAACATCAGTTTCGGCAATATTCGCTATGGCCTTCACTTTATGTTTTCGCACGAAAACAGCTATTTCTACAACACCTTTCAACACAATGGTGCGGGCGTGGCTGTGATGTACACCCGCAAGGTGATCATGCGGCACAACATCTTCGAAGACAACTGGGGTAGCGCAGCCTACGGGATGCTGCTAAAAGATATATCGGACAGTAAAATTGAGGACAACATCTTCCGCCGGAATACCATCGGTATTCATATGGAAGGCACCAGCCGGATCGTCAGTCAGCGAAACCTGTTCATTGATAACGGGTGGGGTATGCGGATTCAGGCCAGTTGCAACGACAACACATTTACCCGAAACACCTTCCAGTCCAATACCTTCGATGTGGCCACCAATGGCCAAACTGTCCTGAATACCTTTGACCGCAATTACTGGGACAAATACGAAGGCTACGATTTGAATCACGATGGCACGGGCGATGTACCCTTTCACCCCGTAAGCCTCTATTCGATGATTATTGAGCAGATGCCCTACGGCGTGGTACTGCTGCACAGCTTCATCGTTACCCTGCTTGACCGGGCCGAAAAAGTAATTCCCAGCCTGACCCCCGAAGCCTTGGTCGACGCCAAACCCTTAATGAAACCACGATGATTACCGTCACGAACCTCCAAAAATCATACGGTCGCCTGAAGGTGCTGGATAACCTGTCAGTTCAATTGAATGCCGGGCAGGCCGTCTCGCTCATTGGCCCGAATGGATCGGGCAAAACGACCTTTATCAAGTCAATTCTCGGTATGGTCATGCCCGACGGGGGCGAAATCAGCTTCCTGGGCGAACCGATTCACAATGGATGGCAGTACCGGCAGCAGATCGGGTATATGCCCCAGATTGGCCGCTATCCGGATACCATGAAAATCCGGCAGGTGTTTGCCATGATCAAGGACTTACGCCAGAGTACGCTGGGAAAAAACGCGCTGTTACAACTCGATGAAGACCTGATCGAAGCCTTCGAGCTGCCCAAACTATACGATAAAACCATGCGCTCGTTATCGGGCGGCACGCGGCAAAAAGTGAGTGCCTGTCTGGCGTTTCTCTTCAACCCGAACGTGCTGATTATGGACGAACCCACCGCGGGCCTGGACCCACTGGCGGCTGAGCTACTAAAGGCTAAAATCCTGCGCGAAAAGGCCAAAGGGAAACTTATTCTCATCACCTCCCACGTCATGAGCGACCTCGACGAACTGACCACGGCTGTGATGTATTTACAGGATGGGCAGTTGCAGTTCTTTACCGAGGTAGACCAACTGAAAGCGGATACCGGTGAGGAAAAACTTGGCCGGGCCATTGCGGCAATCATGACTAAAGAGCGAAAGAGTGAACGAGTGAAAGAGCGGCTGACGCACTAATAACTATCTGGCATTTCACTCGTTCACTCATTTGCTCTTTCACGCTGTCACTCATGATCAAAGTCATCAAATACGTCTGGCTGGATATTTTACAAAACCGAATCGTGCTGGCCTACACGGTGTTTTTACTGGTGGTGTCGGCTACCTTGTTCGGGATGGAAACCAACCCCAGCAAAGGGCTGATGAGTCTGCTGAACATCGTGTTGATGGTGGTTCCGCTGATTAGCCTCATTTTTACGACTATCCATTTTTATAATTCCTACGAATTTATCGAGCTGCTGCTCGCCCAGCCCATTAACCGTAGCAAGCTACTGTTGAGCGAGTTTGCGGGCGTGGCCAGCTCGCTGGTAACCGCCTTTCTGGTTGGGGTAGGTGGCCCGGTGCTGTACTACGCCCCAGGCGCAACGGGGGCGGCACTGCTGGCGGCCGGTGTAGCCCTCACGCTGGTCTTTGTCGCGCTGGCCTTTCTGGCCTCCGTGTGCACCCGCGACAAAGCCAAAGGCATTGGGCTGGCGCTACTCATCTGGTTTTACTTCGGCCTGCTCTACGACGGACTGGTCCTGACGATCCTGTTTACCTTCAGTGACTACCCACTCGAAAAGGCCATGCTGGTGCTGACAACGCTGAATCCGGTTGATCTGGCGCGCATTTTCATCATGTTGCAAATGGATGTGTCGGCGCTCATGGGCTTTACCGGGGCGTTGTATCAGGAGTTTTTTGGCAGTGCGTTAGGTTCGCTGTATGCGTTGGGAGTAATGGGAGTCTGGATCGTGGTGCCCATTTGGGCAGCCGTACGGGTCTTTTGTAAAAAGGATTTGTAATGGCCATGAAATCATCCTCGTTAGTGCCTGTCTTATTGCCTTTTGCCATGCTGTCGCTGGTGCTGGCTATCCTGACGGGATTGGTGCGGCTGGGTTGGGCAATACCCATCTCTGAAACGGCCGGGCAGCACGGCGCCCTCATGGTTGGCTCCTTTCTGGGCACCGTGATTCTGCTCGAACGCGCCGTGGTATTCAAAAACCGATGGGCGCTTCTGGCTCCGGCCTTAAACGGATTGAGCCTGCCCGCATTTTTGTTAGGCTGGCCCGTTGTGGGGCTTTGGCTGCTGATCGTGGGCAGTCTGGGTATGGTGCTGATGACCTATCTGTTTCTGATTCGCTACAAACATCCCTATTATTACCTGCTGTTTGGTGGAAGCGTTTGTCTGGTTATCGGGCATGTGCTGGTAGTCAAAACGGGCTTTTACCCGTTAGCCGTTCCCTGGTGGATTGCCTTTTTGTTACTGACCATCGTTGCAGAACGGCTCGAATTGAGCCGCTTTTTACCTATAAAATCCTGGCAACGGTTGCTGTTATGGGGAGCGATCGGGGTGTTTCTTATTGGTATAGCCAAACCCTTTCACGGTACAGGGCAGGGGATAACAGGCGTTGCTATGATTGCGGTAGCCGCCTGGTTGCTTCGGTTCGATATGGCGGTAAAATCCCTTCGTAAAGCAGGTCAGCCGCGCTACAGTGGTACGATGTTGCTACTGGGATACGGCTGGCTGATGCTCAGTGGGTTGCTGTTCGCGCTGCCGATTGTATTCCCCTTTGTTTATGATGCTACCTTACATACCTTTTTTGCGGGCTTCGTTTTCTCCATGATTTTTGCTCATGCGCCCATAATATTGCCGGGTGTTTTAGGCAGGCAAGGTGTATTTTATCACCCGATTTTGTATGTGGGTAGTGTCGGGCAACTGCTTGGATTATTGATTCGTACCCTGGGCGACTGGCAGGGTGATAGCGTCTGTCGGATGGCGGGCGGACTTATGCAGGGAATTGCGATTGGTATCTTTCTGATTTGTATGCTGGTAATTATCGTTCGCAAGCGGCTATATTTTCCTTATTGATTGGTTTTTGTTGACAAGTCATAAATTATAATCAGCCTTAGTTTTACTCAGCTATTCATCGGTAGGCTATCGCATGTTACATCTGTTATCTAGCTTGAATCGTACGATTTTACCGATCATTTAATGCATCGGATATGTGTTAAGGCAATTTTAGCGGCTGATAAATCGCTAAACCCCCGTTCTATCTGAGCGACGACAAACTTGTTTGTCAGAAGAAGTTGGCGTCAGTAGCTTGTGGTCAACGCACAACCCAGCGTTCTGGTTTGAATCAATTTAGCTTGGTGCGGGATTAAGTCATGGGGCTAATGAGTACACTGCTTCGCACTAAGTAAAACAAATTTTGGAATTTTACCGACCCTAAAACCAAAGTTCGATGCGGTTAAGCTGACCGTGCAGAATGGAGGCCACCATTTGGCGTAAGACTGCTTTAAGCTATTTTAACATGTCATCCCAAAAAAATTACGATAAATAGACAACTTTGTCTATTTATGACTTAACTTTGTCCCATGAAACAAAGAGGACAAGTGGTCATTGACAAGATACTCGATACCGCCGAGCGACTTTTCTATCAGCAAGGCTACAGCAACACCGGTATTAACCAGGTGATCGAAGAGGCTGATATCGCCAAGGCATCGTTGTACAAACATTTTGACACCAAGACAGATTTGTTGGTGGCTTACATTCAGCGCACCCATCAACGCTGGTTCAATCGGCTCGAGACGGCCGTTAACGAGGTGGCCGATCCCAAAGACAAGCTACTGGCACTTTTTGACCATCATCTGGTGCGGCAGGAAATCAGGCAGTTTGGCGGATGTCCGTTTATAAAGGCCAATGATGAAGCGGGAACGAGTGATCCACGGGTGCTAGCAGAGATCCAACTCACAAAACGGCATAGTAAAGACTTCATCAAAACGCTGGTGGCTAACTCAGGCCATAACCAGCTATTGACCGATCAGGAACTGGCAGAGCTGATCTTCCTCGCCTTGGAAGGAGCGGTTGCCACAGCCTCCGTATTCAAGCAGGCCGCCGAACTACAAGCGGCCCGAACAATCATTCAAAAACTGATCTAACATGAACCCGGTAAAAAACAAATGGCTGGAGCTGATCATTGTGCTAGCAGCCCCGTTACTGTCGGTCATCGATGTCTTCATTATTAACATCGCCATCCCGACTATCAAAAAGGGAGTACAAGCAACCGACGCCCAGATTCAATTGGTCATTGCGGGGTATCTACTCGGGTATGCCGCCTTTCTGATTACCGGAGGACGGGCCGGCGATCATTTTGGGCGCAAGAAGGTCTTCTTCTGGGGCATGTTTGCCTTTACGGTGGCGTCCTGTTTATGTGGTTTATCAACCTCCGCCCTGCAACTCAATGTTACCCGATTCTTTCAGGGTATGAGTGCCTCGTTTATGGTCCCTCAGACGATCGCGTTTATTCAGATCCTGTTCACCGACACCAAAGAGCGGGCCAAAGCATTCGGTCTGTTTGGCATTACCCTGGGTACGGCCGCTGCCATTGGCCAAGTATTGGGCGGTTACCTGTCCGATACGCATTGGGTCATTGAAGGCTGGCGACTGATCTTCTTTATCAACCTGCCGATTGGTATCCTAACGCTTTGGGCAACCCATCAATACGTGACTGAGACGAAGAGCGATCAGGGAACCCCATTCGACTATTCGGGCATCCTGATTCTGACAGCCGCCCTGTTTTGTCTTATTTATCCCCTGATTCAGGGCCGTGAAGCAGGCTGGCCAGTCTGGAGTTTCGGACTGCTGGCCTTATCCATCGGCATTTTCGCCTTCTTTATTGCCAATCAAAAACGCAAGCTCGCCCGACAGGAAAATCCACTGATCGATGTCAGGCTGTTTACCATCCCCAGTTTCAACATCGGATTAGGGGCCGTGCTGTTTCATTTTATGCTGCATACCGCCTACCTGCTGCTGAGTGCGGTCTATCTTCAAAATGGTCTGGGTATTTCCGCTTTATACTGCGGGTTGTACTTTGTTGTGCCGGGCCTCTTATTTATTGCCTCTTCGGTCGTTGCGTCCAAACTGATTGTCAGGTATGGGAAACGCGTTTTGCAAGTCGGTGTTGTGCTGTTGGGTATTGCTTTCTATCTACAGATGGAACTCTGGACACCCGGAATAAGCCCCTGGCTGATTGTTGGACTCATGGGCATCTGGGGACTTGGCAACGGACTTGTTCTGCCTTCGCTGTTGAATGTGGCGCTCAAAAATGTACCGGCTCACTATGCGGGGGCAGCCGCCGGGATCTATTCGACCTTTCAGCAGACTGCTTCGGCCCTGGGGGTCAGTATCATTGGGGGAATATTCTTCTATTACACCAAAGATGGCTGGCAGGCGGCTTTTCAGGCGGGTACACTAGGGTTGCTGGTTTGCGTAGTAGGGGTAGGCATCATGCTGTACTGGCTTCCGGATGGTACCGCAACTCCAGGCCAGTCGCAGCCGCCAAAGGCCTCGGGTACGCATTCACCATCGACGGAAAAACCTGAAGGCCAGTTCGTGCCCACGGAGTAACAAAGCCAGCCGAGTAACGAAATCCGACAACAAAAAACGTCTTGTGAGCAAAATGAACTGGCATCCGTAGCGGGTATACCAGGACGTATCGTCGCCGATCGGTTTTATCCGCCTTCCGGCTATAGTTCCTCGTCACCGGGAAGTCGGCCTTGCCGGTAGTTGGTGACAGAAAGCGATCCGGCTTGCTCTGGCAATAGGCATCGGTGCCAACTCTTTTTTATGATTCCTAACCCCTACGCTCATGCAAGCTGACCAACAGTTAAGGCAGCACTTACTCAAAACAATTACCCTTACCGACGACCAGTTTGCGTACGTTTTCTCCCATTTTAAACCGCTTTCGTTTAAAAAAGGGCAAGCCATCATTTCCCCTGGCGACGAGGTTGATGCCGAGTATTTTGTGCTGAGCGGGTGCTTAAAATCATTCTATCTGAATGATGCGCTGAAAATGTTTATTCTTCAGTTTGCGATGCCCAACTGGTGGGCTTCCGATTATAATGCCTTGATGTATCAGGTGAAAGCGACGATCACCGTGGACTGTGTGACGGACGCACAGGTGCTTTATCTGAGCAGTAATGATCGGGAAAAGCTGTGTACGGAATTGCATTCCTTCGAACGGTTCCTGCGGTTGAGAACCAACAAAGGCTATGTGGCGGCCCAAAAGCGGTTGCTTTCGTTTATGAATAACGATGCCAATGGTCGCTACGAAGACCTACTGAAACTGTATCCCGAACTATATCATCTGGTACCCAAACAGCTCATAGCCGCTTATCTGGGCGTTTCCAGGGAAACCTTGAGTCGGCTTACATATAAACGAAAAGGGTCGTGAGTTGCCAAATGCAGGGTGGGCATTAAAAAAGCGATAAACCCCGAACGAGTTTACCGCTTTTTTA
Organism: Spirosoma telluris; assembly: GCA_003259005.1. Classification (GTDB taxonomy): domain Bacteria; phylum Bacteroidota; class Bacteroidia; order Cytophagales; family Spirosomataceae; genus Spirosoma; species Spirosoma telluris. Next base: position 163,392 of record QLII01000002.1, on the reverse strand, counting down.
CGAACAAAACGGATCAGTTGACCCCTGAAAATAAGTCTTGAAGTTTGCCAAAAGGCATAGCAACCTCCGCAAAGACTGCGGAATCACCATCGGTTAAAAATGCCTGAACTACCCGGGCTACAGTTTGCCAGCTAACCTGGGCTACACCGGTACCCGCGCTGACTCGCTTCACGCCCAGATCAGCGAGCCGGTCGGCTTTGGGTAAACCAGGCATCGCCATTACATTTAGGGGTAGGGTGTTGTTTTCGGCGATCCGGGCAATCTCTTCCCCATCCGTCAAACCGGGTACGAATAAACCGCTGGCTCCAGCTGCCGCATAGTGCTTTTCCCGGTTAATGGTTTTCCTGATGCGATCGGCTTCCGGCACGAGTGATGCTAAATAGACATCGGTCCGGGCATTGATAAACAGGTTCGATCCATAACTTTCCGCAGCGCGTCGGATGGCTTCGATCTTTCTGGCCAGCCGATCCGGACTATCCCGGCCATCTTCGATATTAATTCCAGCTACTCCGGCATCGAGCAACCGCTTGACATGTTCCGCTACGACAGCTGGATCATCACTGTACCCATTTTCAAAATCGACCGAAAGCGGGATGGTAATGACCCGCACGATACGTTCAGCTACCTGTGCGTTCAGGATGGCGCTCATCTGATAGCCGTCGGGATACCCCAGCGACCAGGCTACGCCGGCGCTTGTCGTGGCGATGGCTGGGGCACCTACCTCTTCGATGATTTTTGCGCTGGCCGCATCCCAGGCATTGGGTAAAAGTAGCGGTTTAGTTTGCCGGTGCAGGCGGATAAACTTTTCAACGGTATTCATGTGAGTCGTTTTAAAGGCCGTGAGCGTCGTCCGAAACGGGTTTCCAGGCATTCCATTCGGCCCAGCGCGCTTCATAGGTTTGCTGAACGAATGGATAGGCTACTTTGCCCAGCAGCAACCGTAACGGTGGGTTTTCGCTGTCAACCAGTTTTAACACCGCAGCTGTTGTGGCCTGGGGGTCCCCAAAGAAACCAGGCGTAAAATGGGTGAGCAACTCCGCTTTTACGGTTTCATACAAGGGATTCGGTTCGGTATGCACCGCTGATGCTCCCCCCAATCGGTGGAGAACGCGTTGGGTTCCAGCAGGGATAGCTTAATACCAAACGGAGCCACTTCCTGAACCAGCGATTCGGTCAGGCCTTCTACGGCGAATTTTGACGCGTTATAGAGGCCCAGGGTTGGGAATGTTGCCAGGCCCAACACACTCGATAACTGAATGATGTGCCCGCTTTTCTGCTCCCGCATGATGGGAATGATTGCCTGAGTGACCCACAAGAGTCCAAAGAAGTTGGTTTCCATCTGATCACGTGCTTGCTGTTCGGTGGTTTCTTCCACCGCACCAAACAGACCAAAGCCCGCGTTGTTGATCAATACGTCGATCCGCCCAAAGTGCTCTTTCCCTTTGTTAACAGCCGCGAAAACCGCATCCCGATCGGTCACATCCAATTGAATGGGGAAAACACGCTCCCCGTATTGTTGGATCAACTCATCCAGCTTGTCCAAATTCCGGGCAGTAGCAATCACGTTATCGCCACGTTTCAAAAAAGCCTCCGCCCAGATTTTACCAAATCCCTTCGAGGCACCTGTAATGAATAGTGTCTTTGCCATTGTCTGCTGACTTTTGTTGTAAAAAAGTGTTTAAATAATGGCCCGATTCTGTTCTACAGCGTGGCCATCAGTTTGATTACGACACAAAAGTGTACTGAGAAACGGCAGCGGTTGTGTGACGTACATCACATTGCGCGAAGGGCTTCAATTTTGTGACGTACGTCACATTTCGAAAAGCAGCTGGGGCTGACTTGTAATTTCAATTGAGCCTTTTTATGAGATTATTGGGCATAACCAAACTAAGAGGTGGCTGGCCCCTGTCGGCAAATTTCCGACCGCTTCGGCGGCCATTCCGGGCACGGTTACCACGGCCGGTACGATGGAGCGCGACCGTTTGTCTCCTAAAAATTAATTGAAAATCGTAAGAGAAGGAAGGTGCACCGTACTAATCATCTCACAGAAAAGCCTTGTCTGTTGAATCTGGATGTGGCCTTAACTCGTGAGAAGCGATCGGGTTATCTTGTCCTGATTTTATTCGGACGTTTTTCTGAACGGTAGTCGGGTAGGAGGGAAGGGGGTGAAATCAAGCTTTTTTGCGTTCAAAAAACCCGTTCATTTTAGTAGTTCACGGTTTTTGACGAGGCTGATATTTATTTGGACGATTTCTATAGATATCCCAGTAAAACTGAAGGGTTATCTTTCTTTTATTAACTGCTGGACTCAAAGTCGGCGTTTAAGCCGTTGAAGGGCCAATCCAAGCTCCCCACTTTTAGATGACAACATACACCTATCCCCAAATCCATTCGATTATCTGATAAATAGGAATTCCATTAGCCATTATGCCTGTTGTAATCATCTTAATGGATTGGGATTTTACTCTTCATAAAGTTAAAAACAATTTACAACCTCACTTAAGGGTTTTTAGCAGATTGTTAGCATGTGATATTTAAGTGGTTTTATCCACATTACTTTGCTAGGTGTTACATAAAGTGTAACTGGCGCTGGTGCGTTACTATTAGCATGTTAACAGCCTGATAATTAGCACTTACTATTAATGTTTTGTGTTTAAGCCAAAAGTTAAGATATGATAGACATACACTTAGAATATCTAAAAAAAATTGGAGAAGACAGCTATGGTTACATTGGCAATAATTCCTTAAGCTGGGCTAGATCAGTTTTGAGCGATAGTTGTCAAATAGATCTATTTTTAGATCAAAAACTTGATCGTTACGGTTTATTGAATTACTGTAGCGATCACAACAATAACAATTTAAATAGTTTAATTGCAATTCTCTCATGGGGAGGAATGAGGAGAGATCACGGAAGAAGACTTTTCGAAAATTCAACAATATTAGACCAAGTAATTTTGAAGTTGCGAACCGGTCATTATAGTTCAAGACAAAAAGCTTTCGCTGCTTTTCAATTGTGCAGAGCACAAGGAAAATTGCCTGGTCTTGGTATAGGGTATTTTACGAAACTCATATGCTTTTTGGCTCCAAATTTGAATGGCTATATTATGGATCAATGGGCTAGTAAATCCATCAATCTTCTAACAGGAAAAGAGATAGTTAAGATAACCAATAATGGGTGGGTAACTGACGAAAACGGGCCAGACACCTATGAACAATATTGTGATATAATTGATAAATTAGGAATTCAATTAAATTGCACTGGTATTGAAGCAGAGAAGAGGATTTTCTCAGTTGGGAGGGGACTTGGACAGTGGAGGAATTATTTGCATAAAAATTACTCTACAAGTATTACAATTGAAAACCGCACATCTTCGATTGCAGGTCAATGCCTGTCGAACGGAACGTAGAAAATGTGTTGCGGTCGACGGAAAAAACGCTAAAGTAAATAAATTATAGGCTTACATTTTCAAGTTCTGACTAACTGACTAAACTCCCTAGTCGGATACGCATAAATACAATTGTCACATTATGGCATATTTGACAAAATACAATTTAAGTCAGCTTAGTCAGAAGTTAGATATTAATCTTGATATATCCTTAGAAATGTTTTTACAACATGTCTATGATGATCCGGAAATTTATTCTGTTCTAAATAAGCGAGAAATTGAATATTTATTCAAATACAAGATGCTTTTAGAGGATGAAGAGAATTTTGTCATAGAGTTTTATAATGAGGTTCCAGAAAAGGAGGATACCAAAAGTTATGTATTCAATAAAGGCGGGAAAATGAAGTATCATCTATCTTCATCGTGTCCGTTGATAAATAAGGATTACTTAGATTTCAATATACCTGAAGAAATAAAAAGTATTGGAGACAATGCTATACAGGAATACAGAGAATGGTTCAATCAAAATAAATTTGGCGACAGATATAGAAGTAAACAGATTGATAAAAATGTAATTATTGCTGCGTTTAATTTAAAATATCCGAACAAGTATGATATCAAACCTATAGAAGATAATTCTAACTTGCTCATAATTGAACAACCGAATTCTAGCATTAAAATGGTAGAGCAGTCATACGACTTTGAAAAGGGAAGAAGAGAAATTACAAAACTTAAATATGAGTGGCAAAAGAATTTCCCTTGTGGTGTTACAAAGACTATAGCTAAATTTAAGTATTTATTAACAAAGGATGATGAAGAAATAAAAAATAAAATCTCAGAATTGTTTTCTATCAACTTCATAAAAAATTACGGTTTGGAAAAATTAAAAATAAAGTTCAAGATTTCTAAATATTTAACAAATAGAATAATAACTTTAATTTTAGATCATATCAAGTGGGCTTACGATATAAATGAGAAACGGTTTGACGATAAGACTTTAGAAAAGTTTGGCTTAGAATGTTGCTTAACTTGTTTAAAAGAAGCGAAAATGATTAATGCTAAAACGAATTAATTCATTGCGCGGGTTTGCCTCGGCCGATGGTTGAATTCAATCGTGGCAAGCTTTGATTTGCATTTCATGGCTTTGTGTGACAAAACGAACGGCCAGATTTGGTAGACTTTTACTTTTAATGCCGGTTCTTGGCTACTAGAGTCTAAGGCTTTAGGTAGGCAATGCCTAGAAAGTAATTAGCTAGTATAAATTTTATCTTACAATTAAGTTATAGTCTATCACCAAAAACTTTATGCTAAGTTTAGAAGAGAAAAGAAAAATATTCAGCCAGAAGAAGCAAAAGATTGACCCTAAAACAAGAAAGATTGTTGCTGGTTTTATTAATACATCATTCGCTCAATTTGAAGTATGGTTTAATGCGTCAGCGTTCGATCAGGGATGCCATTATTGTGGCACGACAAATGAACGTTGTCGACAACTTTATGATAGTCAGAGGAATGGAATTAGGCCAGACGCAACACGGGGTGGTAAAAGAGGAAAAAGGTTAGAGTTAGACAGAAAAGACCCAAATCAGTCTTACGATGTGCTTGATAATGTCGTTTGGTGTTGCTATTGGTGCAATAATGCTAAATCCAATTTTTTTACTGAGCAAGAGTTTTTGCCAATAGCCCAAGCGATTGGTGTTGCATTACGTGAAATAAAAGTCTGAGCTAATTCCCAAACTTGTAAGAAAAGCCGAATGTCCCAGAGTAAAGTGGCAGTTTAACAACTGAGCGTTTAAAGACAGCGGATTGGTGTTATTTCGAATAACTTGGGGTCTATAGCATGCGTACCTATAGATTACCTCTATTCCGGTTTGAATTGACGCAATCTTTCCTCCCAAATCCGCCAATCGGGCATCAATCGTTCTTGTAACGCGTAAAAAGATTTTGCATGGTTTGGTTCGATAAGATGCGCTAATTCATGCCAGATGATGTATTCAATACATCCCTTTGGCGCTTTTATCAGATCTGGGTGCAACCGAACGATGCCTGATGGGCTACAACTCCCCCAACGTCGACTCATTCTGGTTAGCCGACAGGTTATCGTTTCCTTTCTTATTGCATTTGTGATTGGTAGCTTATCGAGGCACTTTTTAAATAAGGGAAATATTAGACGTTCAGCGCGAGAGCGATACCAATCCGTTAATAGTGCCGCGATGTGGTCACGTGTACTATCAGGTAAGACTGTTATAGATAATCGGCCTGATTGAAAGCTAACTCTTTCTTTTTCCCCATTCGTCACTTTCAGTCGGTATTGACGGCCAAGGTAATAATGAGTCTCGCCCGAAATAAATTGTCGTACTGGTATTTCATGCTGTCCTATCTGCCGAAAGCGTTCCCGTTGTCGTATAATCCAGGCCGCCCGTCGACGTACCCGTTCGGCAATTTGAGATAGTGTGGCTAATGCTGGAGCCACAACAACTACGTCACCAGTAGGCTTTACGCTAATCGTGATCGTTTTCCGATCCCGGAACGAAAGACTATATAGAATGGTAGCTGAGCCATACGTAATTTCTTGCGGTTCCGGCTGATTAGGCAATTCCATTTAATATCGTGCTTTGGCTACCTGTACCAATTGCTCTATTAAATCATCGATATCAGTTAGACTTAACTGGGTATCTGTACTATCATTCAATGACCACGCCAGATCATCTAATGAGTAGCGGAGTCGGTTCATGATCTCAGAGCGATTAACCCAATCCACAACGGGGCGATCGTCATCGGTGAGTAATGAATCCATTACAGATTCAGCCCGCACGGACCATTCGGCTAATAGATCCGTCATAACCTGACCACGCACCTTTTCTCTAAGCAAACCATATATGGCCGTAGCGGTGGGTCGATGCTGTAACGGAAGAGGTAAACTGTCGGCAGGTCGGTTTACAACTTCGTTCTTGATGGCCGTTACACGCCTTAAAAACTCCGCTTCTGAAATGCGTTCCTGTCTGTATTCTTCTAAAGTATCTCTGATCAACTCGGAAAAGCGCCGATAAAATGCAGGATCTTCATCCATTCGTTCTGTCACTGTGCGATCTGTACGGGCAGCAATGGCGTGTGCTCGTGAAGCAGTCCCCTCGATGTTGGCTACAGCCTGCTCAAATTGTTCACGATCAAATATGTTGACCTGATCCGTAATCTGAACCACCTCATCAGCTGTGACATGGGTGTCAATCAGTTTCTGGATTTGTGGTTCGTACTGACTGTAATCCACGGCCAGCGCGTAGATGTTAATAACGGATTTACGGAGGTTCTGGAAAAACAGTAAGTCATCCCGATAAATTTGTTGCTGCTCGTCGGTTGTTTGCGTAACGAATTCGTGGCTGGATAGAGCTAGTTTCAGCAATCGGCTAAACGTACTTAATCGCTCGAAAAACACATCCCGAATGGCTTCGTCGGCCAGAAAGTTTTGAAAGGCCGGCCGATCCTGTCGGTTGGTGATCGTTTTGAACACATCCCATAACTCAGAATGCGCTTGGGGCAACCGGGCGATTTGCTGACGTATATCGGTGATGGTTCCTTCCAGATCAACGGTGTCAAAATCCTCAAAATTATCAGCGTACAATTCCAGTGTTTTGGCTAGCTCTTCTATTACACCATCATAGTCGATGATAAAACCAAAGTCTTTGCCTTTCGCTTTGCGGTTAACCCGCGTTATGGCTTGAAACAACGTATGTTCCTTCAGGCGGTCACATAAGTAGAGCACAATATTGATCGGGTTATCAAAACCTGTCAGCAACTTGCGCACCACAATCATGATATCCGGGGCAGTTCCATTGGTTTTAAACTGAGCCCGCATAATCTCGTCGTACTGCTTGGGGGTACCGAACCGGTCCATCATTCGTTTCCAGAAAACCAGTACCTCATTATTAATACTCCCGTAGGCATCCTCACTGCCTTCCCGATCGTCAGGGGGCGAAATGAGGACTTCCGTAGTGACCAGGCCAATTTCATCCATGAACCTCTTGAACCGCACTGCCGCCTGTTTAGTTGGCGCGACCAGTTGTCCTTTAAACCCCGTATTCTTCCAGGTAGTGGCGTAGTGCGTGCTAATGTCCCAGGCTTTAGCGTAAATGATCTGCTCTCCAGATCGTAAAGTTTCCCGCCGACTAAATTGTCTTTTCAAATCTTCCCGCTGGTACTCGTTCAGTGGTTCAGCAATCCGGTTGAAGTAATTGTCGAGCGGCCGCTCATTAACGTTAAAAAGAGGTGCCCGCCCCTCGAAGAGTAAAGGAACGACAGCTTCATCATCAACAGCATCCCGCACAGTATAGCTGTCGATGATGCCCCCAAACTTAGCCGCCGTATTTTTCTCCCTACGCATCAACGGTGTTCCCGTGAAGGCAATAAAAGAAGCTCTGGGGAACACCTGCTGCATTTTTACATTAAGAGACCCGTATTGCGTCCGGTGGGCTTCATCCACCAGTACAAACACGTTTTCCCTGCTGATGGGAGACTGAATTCCTTTAATAGCGGCATTGAATTTATGAACCAGCGTGGCCAGAATAGCATCTGAATTGTCCTGAAGGTATTCGGCTAATTGCCGTCCTGTTTTAGCTTGAACTACCTCACGACCGCAGCGCTTGAACGTCAGATAGATTTGATCATCTAGTTCGACTCGATCCGTTACGAGAATTATTTTAGGATTCAGAATTTCTGGATCATTGGCTATCATCTGGGCCAGCATAACCATCGTATATGATTTGCCGCTGCCCTGGGTGTGCCATATCACCCCGCCCGGCCGTCGGCCTGTTGCATCCTGGTGGTGTACCCGGTCAAGGGTTTTCCTGACACCAAAAAACTGCTGATACCGGGCTACTATTTTCGTGCCCGCATCGAACAGGATAAAATTATATAGTAGATCAAGCAGACGTTCTGGGCGACAAAGGGAGTAAAGTAGTTCGTCCTGAGCTGTAACGGTCCAATTTTGCCCATCACTCGAAGTACCTACGGTGTTTTTCTGACCACGTCGTTCTGGGTTCGTTTGCAATGCTCTCCAGTACTTTCCGTCCTGAATACTTTCGTTTTTCAAAGCATGAATGGTCTGCTTTGACGCTAGCGTTCCATCGGGCTGGCGTTCCCGCCAGATTTGCCAGAACTCCTCTGGGGTCTGATTGGTGGCATACCGTGCATCGGTTTCACAGATGGACAGCAAGATCTGAGCGAGCACGTACAACGGCCGGATTCCATCATCTTGCTGGTTGCGTAGATGTTGCGAAATGGCCTGGCTCATGGGTTTCTCCATGTCGGGGCGTTTACACTCGATCACCACCAGTGGAATACCGTTGACATAAAGGACAATATCAGGTATGAAATGTTTACTGGACCCGGACCGCTCTACCTTTAACTCTTCGGTGACGTGCCAAACGTTGCGCCCTAGGTCTTTCCAGTCGATGTACTGGAGAGAAAAGCTTTTCTTGTCTGAACCAATAGTTTCTTCAAAGCTTTTGCCCAGCGTCAGCAGATCGAAAATATAGCGATTGGCTTCTAAGTATCCCTGTTGCAGCGGATAGTCATTGAGAGCGTAAATAGCATTGGTCAGATTGCTTTCCGAAAAAGCATACGTCTCTCCCTTGAAGGTGTATGGATTCAACAGCCGCAATTGTTCTCGAAGTACCGGTTCGAGCAGTACGGTGCTGGTGCGGCCCCCGCGCAGTCGTAGTGCTTCGTCAGGGGCAGGTACGTAAATCCCATAGCCTGTAACAGCATCAAGGCCGGAATCTGGCTGGCGTCATCTTCGCGAAAGGATGGATTCATACAAGGGTACTTTTAAGCAAGTCCGATTGATGTTCTTCTTCCTCAACCTTTACCATCGTTTTGCCCGTCAATAATTCCTGCATCAGCCCCCGTTTCTGCTGTTTTAAAGCGTCTACCTCTACTTTTGCCAGCCGGATTTCGTCATCGGCAGCGTTTAGTACGGCTGCGATGGCGCATTGCTCCTGAAAGACTGGTTGAGGAATTTTAATGACTGAAAAATCATCAAAACTGATTTGCTTACCATCTCGGATACCAATTATGGCCACACCAAGTTTGCGAATAAAGCGTCCCGACTTAAAGTAATGTTTGTAAAACCCCTCGTCAATTGTAAGTCGTGATGTCAGAACAGTATAGGCAGGACTTACTATACCTTGATACTCAGAATACTCTATGCCACCTTGAAAAGATCTGAGTGAAATCAGAAAATTGCCTTTTTTGACCAGTTTATAAGCTTTTGTTTCGCTTTCTGGCATGGCAACTCGACCTTCTAACATTGAGCGCGGGATAACCCCTCGATCCTGAGTTGCGGACAGAAGCTCTTCGTTTGGATGGTTTTTAATTGAAATGTTTTTAAAGATTTCTCCAGATTTAACCTCGTACCACTCCTCCGAAAAACCCGGAAGTCGTTTCTTGCCAGAGAGAAGTTGCTGCATCAGACCTCGTTTGCGCTCCTGTTTGGCCTTCAAGAGTTGAATAGCCGTTTGGATAGCCTCGTCCCAAGTGGAGAGGATGGCAGTAATTTTTCGTTGTTGGGAGAGGGGGGGAGCTGTATTGGTAATCTTTGTAATGCATCTTTTGTCAGCTTGTAGCGACCTACACCTTGCCGTGTCAGGTGGGAGAAAAGATCTCGGTGTGCGAAAAAGTAATAAAACCACTCAGTGGTGCATTGATCAGTACCTTCTATAATGTGTGCGTGATTATTTACATTGAATTTCCCTTCAACTAGCAGAGTCATCTGTAGTTCTTTAAACTTCAGAAAATGATCGCCATCCTCTCCAATTAAAGCGTATTTACCCTCTACACGATAGTGATCAACATAGCCTTGCACTTTAGTGGGGCCATAATAAGGATAATCTCCTGGTATCTTTTCTCTTTCTTCTTCCGAGATAGGAAACCGTAGGTTATTACGTATTAACAATGATTTTCCGACTGTACTAAACCGCCAATCGTTGGGTATTTTAACAGCTTCAAAGCTGCCGGTCTCTATTAGGACAGTTTCCATTAGTCGTTGTTGGAATTATAAAATGATTTTGGGGCAATTACTGACGGGTGTTCATTGGCTAATGCAAAAACCAAGTGCGCCTGAATATCCTGAATTAGTTGGCTGGATTCGTTTAAGTGCAGTTGCTCAATAACTCGGTGCACTATTTTGGTTTCTTCCCAGTCATCCGACAGATAATAATAGCCATCAATGTAGCGAAACGTTACCAAGGCTCCAGTTCCGTTAGGATGCTTGAACTCAGGCTTTAGTGTAAGTTGAATGCTAATTTGAACCTCCAGCAAATCACTTGAATTTGGCTGTCCAAGTCCGATAAATTCGTCGTGTAGTTCCGATGGTTTCGATACCGTTAGGAATTGTCGGTGATTGAACTGGCACCTATACGTAATCCGTTCAGTCAGGCTCTGCCAAGTCAGCGTCAAGCTCGTATGAAGCCAATCCAGAAAAGGAAATAGACTTTGTTGATAAAAGCTTTTCAGTAGCACGTACTTCTGATATGAGTCGGGCGATTCTCGCCAATCATCATTATCGTCGGGAGTTTCCATCAGTCATCAGTAGTAAGTGAGTCCGTGGATTTGTCCTGTAACAGCGGTTCGATAGCCCCGTATAATTCAGCCATTTTCGTTTCCAGCAGGTGTTTGTCAATGAGTTCACGACTGTAGTCGGCCACCAGCGTTGGCGACAGACTTCGGCTCAGCGCGTACTCAACCACCTGACTCTCTTTGCTGGCGCACAGCAACAAGCCAATGCTCGGGTTTTCGTGAGCTAAACGATAATCGCGATCTAGTGCTTCGAGGTAAAAATTTAGTTGACCAATATGTTCAGGTTTGAACTTAGTCACCTTCAGCTCGACCGCTACCAGGCATTGCAAGGACCTGTGATAAAGCAACAAGTCGATGTAAAAATCCTGATTACCTACCTGAATCCGTACATTTTCACCCGCCAACGTAAAAGCCCGTCCGGTTTCGAGCAAAAACTTGCTCAGGTTGCGGATCAGTGCCTGTTGCAAATCGGCCTCAGTATGGCGGTTAGGCAAATCCAGGAACTCGAATACGTAGCTATCCCGAAATACATCGGCTGCCTGCTGGGGCAATTGTTTTACTGAATCAGATAGCTGAGCCGTGGCCAGCCTGGTTCGCTCAAATAAACCGCTGTCGATTTGGCGTTCCAGTTCCCGGGAACTGTAATGTTCCTGCGCGCTCTGAATTAGGTAAAACTGCCGCTCTTCATTGGTTTTGCATTGCGACAGAATCGCCAGGTGATTGGTCCAGCTAATTTGTGTCAGCACTGCCGACACTTTTTCGTGCAGCGGTTGGTAAGTATCGTAAAACTGCTTCATCCGGTACAGTCCCCGCCGATTGAATCCCCGCAAATCAGGGTGGTGCTGTTTGATAAAGTCGGCCAGTTGGTCTACTGTACCGTTACCCCATTCGCTACGGGCTACTTTCTGGCTAATGTAGGCTCCGACATTCCAGTACAGGTTAATTAGTTCGGCATTCACCTGCTGCATGACCCGGTTCCGGGATTGCTGGATCAGGCTGACCACTTCAGTAAACTGGTCTGACAGGTTTATCATCCGTGGCAAGATTTAGAATCCAAGTTCCTGTAAATACCGTTGCATCCGGGCTTTGGCCTCGGTCAATTGCCCTTCCAACTGGAGAATCTGATTCTGCGTGGCCCGAATATCAATGGGTGTTTCTTCTTCAAAGGTATCGACGTAGCGGGGGATGTTGAGGTTATAGTCGTTCTCCTGAATCTCTGCAAGCGGAGCACGGTAAGCATATTTATCTGCTACGACACCAGCAGCGCCATCCGGAGTGTTCCGAAACGTTTGCACCGTTTCCACGATACGGGCAATATGTTCGGGCCGCAGGTTGTTCTGGTTTTTCCCTTCGGCGTATTCACGGCTGGCATCAATGAACAACACATCGGTGTTTGTCGAATTGGTACGGGCTCGGTTGAAGAGTAAAATAGCCGTAGGAATACCGGTTCCAAAAAATAGATTGGCCGGTAAACCAATTACCGCTTCAAGAAGATTTTCGTCAATAAGTCTCTTACGTATAACCCCTCCGAACTGCCCCGGAACAACACCCCATGCGGTACAATAACGCCTACCTGCCCGCGTCCTTCGTAGGTAGTTTCGATCATGTGAGATATAAAGGCAAAATCTCCCTTTGACTTAGGGGGCACCCCCCGATGAAACCGTCCGAAGCGATCGCCCGAAGCTGATTCAGCCCCCATTTATCAAGCGAAAATGGTGGATTGGCTACTACAACATCGAACTTCATAAGCCGATCATTCTCCAGCAACAGCGGGTTATTGAGCGTATCACCCCAGCGTATTACCGCATCATCGAAGCCATGAAGAAACATATTCATCCGGGCCAGGGCATAGGTACTGCGGTTAATCTCTTGCCCATAAATCGCAAAGTTATTAGACCCAACCTGCTGGGCTACCTTAATAAGGAGCGATCCAGAACCACAAGTAGGATCGGCAATCCGACTACCCGGTTTAGGAGCAACCAGTTGCGCCAGCAGTGTGGATACTTTTGAGGGCGTGTAAAACTCTCCTGCTTTTTTCCCCGCATCGGAAGCAAAACTATCAATCAGGTATTCATATACATCACCAATCACATCCTGACTTTCCAAATGCGAGGGCGTTAGATCAATAAATTGAAAATCTTCGATCATATTCTTCACCCGCCGATTACGATCTTTAGTTTGACCGAGCTGCCGTTCAGAATTGAAGCTAATGTCACCGAAAACACCTTCCAGCTTAGCCCGGTTAGCTTCTTCAAGCTGTTCCAGGGCAATATCCACCTTTTCGCCAATGTCGGGAGCGTTCCGATGCTCGTACAGATAAGCGTAACGCGATGTCTCGGGCAGTCGGAATCGTTCAAACTGCTCCAGAGCTCGCTCGGTACGAGGAGCATTGTTGATCGTTTCGTTGTACTTCTCTAAATAGAACTGCTGACGATCTTTCCAGAGGTCGGAAAGGTATTTTAGAAACAGGAATGTCAGGATGTAATCTTTATACTGAGAAGGATCAATAACACCCCGAAAGGTATCACAGGCCCGCCAAACAGCACTATTGATTTCAGAAGCAGTTACCAGCCGTTGACCGGGTCTTAGCGGTGGATTTGGAGCGTTGTCGAAAAGCATTGATTTAATAAGGCTTGTTGTAGATTAAGTTGCTGTTGAGTTTTGTCATAGATATCTATAAATGAATTATTTAGCTCGACAAGGGCCCTCTGTATTTCAAGTGGTGGAACTGTCACAAATAGGTCAAGCAAGTCTTTTTTGTTGAGAGTAGACACGGTTGAGGGATTACCGATCCGAACCTGCAATTGATACTGAGTAGCTCGCAGATTTAAGTAACAGGCTAAAAACTCAGGCAAAAGAGTCATTGAGTCAAGCACTCGAAGAATATAAAATGAACCAGAGGCTACTACTCTGGGATATGCATCACTGTAAAAGACCGCTACGTACCGGGCACCTTTATTAGCCAACAACACATCTCCCGGCTGTACCCATGCGCGTTCTAGCTGCGAATCAAGTAATGCTGTCGTGGACCTTGGCGCATCAGGTAGTAGTCGACCGAATGAGTCAACATCGCTGGTTTGCAAAAATCCAACCAAGGATTCGAATCCATCGCCTTCAATCCGAGGGACACCCACACTAACCGTAGCTAAACTATATAGTTGAAATCCGTTCACGATGTAAATGTAAAATAAATTTCAACAATATGACCATATTGTTCGTTGTGGTGGTGAACTAATTTAATAGCCACTAAGTTAGAATGTGTAGTTAGGGTGAAGGTCAGTAGCAAGCAGCCACAACATTAGTGAACGGTAGATACTACTGACATCGGCCCGAGAAGCGCTGAAATACCTGGAACAGGATGTTCATTATCTGAAACAGGGGAGCCGATTGTGGCCCTAGTACTACTAAAGTTAAGCACCCACGAGAAAACGTACAAACGAGAGATAATAAGAGAAGTCAATAAAAGCGAAAAACGAACGACCCAAAGTTTCCCGACCTAGGTGTTCGTCTTTCCTTTCGAGATCCGATACAAAGCTTTGGACGGCTAATTTGTATCCACACGGGCTACTCACCCAGTGTGCAGGGGATTCTGTTTTCTGTTTGCAAAGATAGTACCCTAAAAAGGTGCGATCAACGTCCGGTCGGGAAAACGCACGAAGAATTTTAAGTTTCGAACCGTTTAACACGAGCCCAAACGTGGAAAATACCAAATACCAGGTGTTGAAAAGCACTGCCAACAATCAATCATATTTCCGGTTACGCGCCAGAAATGGCGAAAATAACTATAACCGAAAAGTGTGTAGAAACAAAATGGCCTGCCTTGATAGTATCAAATCCATTAAAATCAGCGCACTAACTATTAGTGAGAAAGTAACATATATATCCTAAAGCCAACAAACATATGAACACATATAATCAAAAGAGTACTCTGCATGTAAGAATCAAAAATTTTGTTGCCTGGATAGCACCGCCTAAAGAAACCCGTGATGCTATTAAAGCCAAATCAGATGAGGTAAGGGAAAGTATAAAAGCAGAAGCCCAAAAAGATGGCCTAACCGTTGTCGATATGCCTTATTCTGGTTCATTTTCGACCAGAACAGGTTTAAGACGTAACATGCGTGGCAATACAACTATAGAAGGCCAGGATATTGACTTACCATTTGTCGTTAAGAAGGATAAGGAAACAGAATTTGGCCCTTTGATCGACCGGTTTGAAAAGTATACAAGGACGGCTTACCCGGATCATGCTGTAGAACCTACAAAAAGCTCTGTTAACGTAGTGTTTGAGAAGGAAAAGTTGACGTTTGATATTGTTCCTATGTTTGAAACAGGAAAGGCTCAATATCAAACATTGATTAGAGGCAATGGCGATATCATAACCACTTCAATAGAAAGGCACCGAGAATTTATTAGGAAGCGAACTAAGGAAACAAAAGAAACCGCCGGTATAGTAACATTTAACGATTGCATTCGGCTCTTTAAATGGTGGCGCAAAGTTAAAGAGATCGAAACGGGCCAAAGCCTTTGTTTGCCAAGTTTTTTAATTAACCTGCTAGGCGCAAAGGCATATGATACCTGTGGTGATGATACCACCTATCCGCAAACGTTGGCTAATTGGTTCTCTTACCTTGCTTACATCGTTAAAAATAAGGAAACGATCTGGTTCAAAGATTACTATAGTGCGGCAAAGCCTGATGGTTATAAGCCATGGAACGTACTTGATCCTGTCATGGCCGACAACAATATTGTGAAATCATGGCCAGGCTACCAAGTAGATGAATTGGCAGACTGGTTGCAGGAGGCTTCAGAAATTATAAACAGGGCCATTGTCGCTGATCTACAGGGACGGGACTCCGATAGCCTGGCTCAAATGCAACTGTTATTTGGTTCTATCTTTTCTTCTCATTGCGAATAAATCCACAAAAACATGAGTACATATACATTTAGCGGGACTGAAACATATTCGGAGTCCGATGTTAAAGCGGTAATGCAGAATACCTATGAGGATATTATCGGGTTTGCGAATAGACAGATCATTACATATGCCCGTGCAGAGCGCTGGATCGAAGATCTGACCTATGTGCTGAATCAAAAGGTGGTAAAGTTCTTTGAGATTCAGATCAATAATGCCTCTGGACAAAAATTTATGAGCTACAGATATACAGTGGATACGTATGGTTACTTATCTACGGGGGCGGCTTCAGGCGGTATAAATTATTTTACCATACCAAGCGGATGTAGTGCAACCTTATTCGTTGATCTTGATTTTTCGAAATCAAATATAGCTGCGGTAAATGAGGAGTTGAACAGGCGCGGCTGGGGGACAGGTGCTGCTTTGCAGGGTACTGAAAGCCAGGAAAGGAACTATGTCAGCAATAATCTAAGACTTCAAAGATCGGTCGTAACGAAATAAATATGGAAGTTAAACTACAGGAGCATAAGCATCCAAATCAGGCGGCTGAATCAGTATTTGATGATTTAATAGCTATTGATAAGCAGAAAGATACTCTATTAAATACGCTCGAATTATTTTTTGACAAGGATAAGATTGAGAGATGGCAGAAAAAACACCATCCGCAAGGCCTAGATTTTTTTCAAAACCTAACGGGAGGCACACCATTAATTATTTTGTCAGGCGATGTAGGGTGTGGAAAAACTGCCCTGGCTCAATCAATAGGATCGCCATTAGCAAAACGAATTGATAAACGTATTCTTGTCTTTGAAACACCATCTAATATCCGCGGTGCAGGCAGGGTGGGTGAAATCTCTAATCGTATTACAGATGCGTTTGAACAGGTCAAATCCAAAGTGAAGTCTGGGCAGATGGGTATCCTCATTATTGATGAGGCTGATGACTTAGCCACTGACCGTGATCAAAACCAAGCACACCATGAAGATCGTGCAGGACTTAACGTGTTAATTAAACAGATTGACCTGATCGCCAGGGAAAACGTTGACCTTGCTGTGATTTTGATAACCAACAGGCTAAAGGTTTTAGACCCGGCGGTTATACGCAGAGCTACACAGATCATTGAATTTAACAGACCAGATTCAAATGATAGAAAACTTGTGTTTGAGCGAATTTTCAAAGGGTCTACATTATCAGAGAAGGATTACTCGGACCTTGTTGAAGCAAGCACACATCCTGATACACCTTATAGTTTTTCTGACCTGATACAGAAAGCCGGTAAACAATCATTGTATTATGCTATTCAAAATAACCAACCTTTTGGAAAGGATGTGTACATGGCAATGATTAAAAATGTTAAACCCTCACCAATTATAAAATAAATATGAGAACATCTAATTTAACCATCGTTATAGCGCATCATGGCCTTGACCGGAAAATTACAGAACAGGAATGTATTTCTGCTTTGACTACTGATGAGAAAAGTGAAGCCATTTTTATTGATTTTGAGTCAGGCAATGCTAAGTTGAGCGAATTGTATGAACTCTCGTTTGATAATATAGCCTTATTCCAGCAACGGAAGTATGTGGAAATTTTGAAGCCGGTACTTGACGCCAATCCAGGTGCTACACTTGCGTATTTCGGTTTGACACCAATACCGGTGTCATTTCACTTAGGCTACCTTGTTGGTAACACTCACCCGACTTCTATATATCAATGGCATCATATTGAAAATAGGTGGTATAAAGACACAGATAAGCCTACCCATGATTATAATTTTTCAATACTCCCATTGACTTTGCCAGTAGAAGTTCAGAAAGGCAAAGGCGATATTAGCATTCGCATAGCGACTTCTTTTAATATTGATAAGCATGCCACTTACGAAGTCGTTCCGAATCCTTTAAACGAATTTGATATAGTCCTTCAAAATCCCAAAGTAGATTCTCTTTATAACCAAGAAACGATTAAATCCATAGTAGGGACATTTCAGGATGTTCTGGACGTATATGCTAATAAATTAAGTGATCGTGACAAGATTCACCTATTTATTGCATCATCTGCAGGACTGCCCTTTGCGCTGGGAACTAGGATCAATCCTAACATTTACCCCTTTATACAGACCTATCAGTTTGACCGAAATGAAACGCCGAAATATAAGGAAGCAATTTTGGTGACAAAAGAGATAGACAGCAGGGTAGTGCTTTCCGAAGGAGACAGAGAGCTAGCTAATGGTATAAGAAAAAGTTGGCAGGATCAATTGGAAAATAATATTAAGCCATTCATCAGTACAATTGCTGCTAGGCAGTCAAGTAATTGGCTGCAGATGGTTTGTGCTGACGATGCGGAGTATAATACCGTTTCAAAACACCTTAAACACCCTTGGAGCTCAGTAACTGATATAAATCAAACCAGTTTAAAATATGATAACATCGACACGGAAACCACTGATGTCGATGATGGTTTTGAATACATTGAAAAAACTAACAGCTGGCTACTTGATGATGGCTTTCTATTCGGATTAAGTAAAAGATTAACAATGAAGTCAGAAACTGATATCATGCAAGCTTCCAGGTTATTCTTCTTTCACGAAGCATTGCATTATAGTAGAGATGGCCACCGCTTAACAAAAGAAGTTGCTAATGGTATTGGTCAGTTTCCGAAAGTTATAGAAGAAGCCGATTATCAAGCGGATGTTTGGGGATTATTAACGGAATATAAGTACTGTACGATTTATGAACGGAAGAAACTAAATCGTGGGCTAAAGGCATTTTTTTGCAATGCTATCGAAAGTGCAGTTGAAACTATGTGGAGCTTTGTCGATACAGGATCAGAATTAAGCATCATACAGGTTAGGTCGATGAACAGATTCTTAAATTGGTATTGGCAATGGGTACAGATTGAGAATATCGAAGGTGGGGGTACGTTAGAGGATATAATTTCTATACTATTGGATAAGCCAGTAATTGAATTTGCCGGCGCGCCAATGGAGTTAAGGGGATATCGTACATTCTATAAACTAAACTCTAAGTCAGCTAGCAAATTACAGCTTGCTGCCTTCGCCAGAAATAAAGTTTATCGATTTGCTCCAAACCTTATCGATGATATAGTTGATGGTTTCAGAAATCTTGATGGAGAAAAGATAAAATCAGGATTGAAAAGCTTTCAGGTAGTTTTAAGAACTTAATCAGAGCTCCATTGTGTCAATTAGTATTGTATATCGTTAGCAAGTAATCTGGGTGGCTAGGAGTTATCACTATGTAGCCAGTGAGTATATGACCGTTGCCACCCAGATTACTTGACTATTCCACTTGAATACGTTCTAGTCTTGTATGTATAAGTTAACGTATGCAGAAGTAACATTAATCAAGGATTTACGTTAGTGCTGCTAATTACAACAACACATCCAATCGACGAATCGCTTAAAAAAACTCAGCAAGAAGTACTAAAGTCCAATTACGACCTTTTGCAAAGAATTGTAGATTTAAATGGAGTATTTAGTAAATGCTAATTAATAAGCTTTTGCGGTTCGAATCCTATTAGATTTTTAATTGAATTAGTTAGTGAATCAGTTCCACGCACATTCGTAAAGTAATTCTGAATGTGGTGTAAATATGAAACATAGGCTTCACCATCCTTTGGTTCATTCTGAGAGATATCGCCCTCGGATATTTTTAGTTTGGCACGAACATATTTTTTTATACCGTATTGCTCATACTCAATGTAGCCTGGTATGTTTACAATAGTTGTCGAGTTCAACACATAAAATCCTTGCTCGTCATAAATAAATCCAAGGGTTTGGAGAACGTGGTCAGTTAATAGAAAAGGGTGTAAATGGGTTTTTATTCCATTTGAATAAGCTGCAATACTTTGTAGTTCACCCTCAGGGTCAGATTTAATGCTAATTGAGAACAAGGTTTCAACGATATTAGTCTTTACCTCTTCAATAGTTTCAATTATACCGAGTCTACCTGTAAAATCTTGTAGTGGACCTGTGTATATTATACAATTGCCAATTCGGAGAGAATATATCTCATTCATAGCTTTAGAAAGGTTTTAAGCCAATAAAGAACTTGGTTTAATTTACTCTGGTCAATATAAAAACGAATTAACAACAAATGGTCAATAATTTACTGGACCAGTCAAATACTAATTCGTTCATTTAAAGCCATTTGCGATAAATTTAATGAACGCCTATGCTGTTATTAATCAGAGTTTTAGACTTAAATTTTGTACTTAGCCAAATCGTCCAAGAAAACCCTGCATGAATTGTTCAAATGGAACGCCAAGTATATGGGCTTCGGGCGAATAACCGTGCTGCCGAAACCGATGCGCTGTGGCAGCTGGAACGTCGGGGTTTCGCATCGTTCCCTCAATAATAATGTTATACCGGTTTTTAATCGCTTCGGTCAATAACGTTTGGCCAATGTAGTTGGCAAAGGGTTGAGTAGCATTGGCTGCTTTCAGTTCTCCAGACCTGTTAAGTTCGTTAAATCGCGGGTGAAATGCTCTAAACTCATCCCCATTGATCACTACGAAGGGGAGATCGGGTCGGTCGTCCTGTATGCAGCCAATCAACAACGATTTACCAGCAGCTGGTTGTCCACCTAAAATAACGCCGATAGGGTATTGCTGGGCAACGGCTTACGCAAACACCTCTTCACGACTTCGATGTAAAGCAAGTTGTAATTCCGAGGGAGTAACCCCTAACTCATCAAGCATACTGGTTACTCTGTTCCTGAATAAATGGCGCGTAAACCGAATAAGCTTTGGCAATGATCGCTTCCTTAGTCGCGGCACGGTAGCAGGCCCGCCGTTCCTTACCTAAGTCTTTTATTTTCTGCTCCCATTCCTGAATACGATCCACATTAGGCGCATTCTGGTTGCGCTCCTGGGCGACCTGGCCTACGTAAAATGCAATGACCTGGCCAATAACTTCAACCGCCGTCTCAAGCTGTAGCCACTCGGTCATAACCGATGGAGATTCTGTTTGTAGGGTAAGTGCCATCGTCAGGGATCGTTTCTCAAATATACTAACACATTTTATACCTATTTGCGTTTGTTTCCCTTGATTGTTTGTGAAGAAAACAATTAAGGTTCAATGGTCAATGTTGCTAGATCAATATGAACCGGTCGATCATAATCATTAATAATCCCGGGTAAAAGTTTGTATTCAGGCCGAACGGAGCGCGTATTATACGCTTCAACGGATGGATAAATAGCGGTTTATTGGTGATACAGGTCACCCGTATCTGAGGGTTGAAGACACCAGACCCGTACGTATAAACTGACGGAAAGACCGACAAAGGCACCCGGAATTATGTTGTTTTTATCCGACAGCTGGACGCCTTTAGATTTCTCAGATTCAAACATATTTCTTTAGTAAGTGGCCCGTAACTATTTCGGTTACAGGTTGTATAGGTACTACTTTTAATTAGGAAATAGGCCTACCCAAATCAAATTTGACGTTTCCCAGGATAAAAAAGCCACATTAGGATCAAATACCTTTTTACCTAACCAGCTAATCTGATCCTCGAATATGTGAATTAATGTTTGGGGCGTAGTACTTTCTCCTTCTTCATCAGTTCCTAAGACGAGTGCCTTGCTGTAAATCGTCCAACCTTCGAATGAAAAGGCGTCATGTTCACTTTCTGAAACATCATCATCCACAAATAGAATGTCACCGTTCGGTTGACCAGCGGCTGTAGTCACTAACTGGCAATCTAATAAAGCATAAATGCTTAGTAACTCTCCATCTGTATCTACCAGGGAAATTGTTCGGGTTGAGGGATCAATTAAGTAAGCGCGCATAATCAGCTATATTATATTTAACTAATTGATTATTAATTAAATATAATACATTATTTCATATTATGCAACATACATAATTACTAATTATGAAAGGAAGAATAATTATTCCACTTTTTTCCCCGTTGTCCAGTAAACGTATAATAATATTGTAATAAATTAATTATGTAACAAAAATAATAATAGACAAAATTAACTTGTTACGTTGTTAACAAGCCTATCAAATAACTAACTATCAAATAGTTACATGAATGTCTGAGAGTTTAACATAATAGTCTTTTTCTGTTTGTTTCTTGATATAAAATTGCGTTGTTTCAAATAATTCATGCCGTAAATGCCGCTGCACATGAACCGGTTCAACGCCTTCCTGAATAAGAAGTTGGCCCGTCGTATGGCGTAGACTGTGCGCGGACAACCGGGGCCGTTTTAATTCCATTTGTCGCAGATACTTATCGACTCGGTACCTGATCTGGTAGGTTTTTAAATCAGTCCATAAGGCTTTTCCAGACTGTGGGTGAATAGGCCAATAGTCTTTATCCTGTAAGTAAACCTTTAATGCCTGAGCGCAAGAATCAAACAAATGCACGTCTTTCCGGGTGTCCTTCCCTTTCCCTTTAACCCATAATTGTTTTCGATCAAAATCGATGTCACCTACACGCAGCCGGGTCACTTCAACCGTTCGTAAGCCTTCGATGACTAATAAGGCGACTAGTGCCCGGTCGGCAGAGTCATCAATAGAATTCAGTAGCGCATCCCGTTCCGTTCGCTCTAGACTATCTTTATAAAACTTACGTTCGGTCGTCAGGCCACGCACAGCAGCTACATCCCTTAGTGCGTCGACCTGATCAGCAACTAATCCGACCTGGCTACGATTTTTAATTACCCAGGCCGCCAGCTGCTTAATGGCCGACAGGCGAATATTAACTGTAAATGCTGATAAGCCTTCTTTCTTGAGCCACTCGACGTAGCGACTCACCGTTTGCCCGGTAAACGACGCCTGATTACCCTGCCCTTGTTCATCGGCTAGATAGAGAAAGAACGCGTTAAGGGATTTAGTATATGTATCTTTAGACTCCTCCCCTCGTAAGGTAGTTGAATCATGCAGGAACCCCAGAATTAATTCATTGGCCGCTGGAATCGTTGTAGAAGCTGACGGGGATCGACGACCAAGCGGGGCATGCCCTGGATTTGATAAAACAGGAGAAACTTTCGCAACGGAGAAATCCGATTAGCGGGTAAGCCAGCCGCAAACAAACTTAGGCTAAATCGGTCAATAGAATATTTATTGGTCAGACAATAAACCAGGTAGGGTCGCACGATCCGGGGATAGTTACCTGGTTTGGGCAGCCAGGCCGCAAAGTAGTTTAGCACCTGGGTCAGAGTCAGCACCGTGCTGCTCGTCTGAATGGCCTCGCTTTTCGAGGAGAGTGTAGAAATAGATCTTGATGACTTAGCCATACGCTCGGGCATTTCAGGTAGCAAGGTACAATTTATTTCAACATCTCGGAAAGACGTGTTTCCGATAATCGTTGAAATTAAGGATTTTTTCAAATAATTACCTTAAGGAAAGATACGGAGGGGGAGAAGAAAGTGGAAGTGTATATTAAACAGTAAAAGAGGGTATTTATATGCGGTACGAACGGCAAAAGGAGATCGGTAGTTCAGGCCGGTTTACCCCACTCGCAATCCATCAGGAAGCCTACGAGGGTGCATTAAAATCAGTTGACAAGTTGTATCAGGAACAACGCGTTGACCGATTGGTCATATACAGTCGAGGAGCCAAAGCATTACTGATTGACTATACAAGGGGGGCTACCTACTGGAAAGCTTACCGTAAACTGAAAGAGGAAAATCGGAACAACGGTTGAAGTAATTGCTAGGTAGAAGGTAACCAGGAGTCTCTAACTATTCATAGATAACCGGTTATGGCTTATTGACTTGTGGAATTGTCTAAAGCTTAGAGACAGTTTCCAATTACTTGACGCAGTGCCATGATGTGTAGATTAAGAAACACATGACCATTGAAGGCTTACGTGTAGTCGATGAATTGCGAGGAAATCCCCGTCGTCCCGTCCAGCAGTATCCAGCGCCGAAGAAGTCGATTTTAACCTTACCTTGTTTTGGTCAGCCCGTTGACGATCTGAAGACCATGCAAGAAGCGCTGACTACCCACGTAGTTCGATGCGCCGAGAAATTAAGAAGACAACAGTCAGCGGCCTGCTTAGTAACCGTGTATTTGCAAACGAATCCATTCCGAACCGATCAGCCGCAATATTTAAATAGCCAGGCTACAGCGCTGCCCCATCCTACCAATGCTACCCCTGAGTTACCCCAGTATGATTAAACACAATCTACAAGCCTGGCTACAAGTATAAGCGAGTGGGAGTAATGCTATCGGGCTTTGTTCCCCACGATCATCAGCAGCCAACCATTTTTAATAATGTTTCTGATCCCCGCCTACGAGCGGTAAGCCAGACTGTTGATAAGCTCAACGCGAAGTATGGTCGGGACAAAATACGATTTGCCTGTCAGGGATTTAGTGAGCATTGGAAGCCGCGCAGCAAGTTTTTAAGCAAGCGGTACACGACCCGATGGAATGAAATTTTGAGGGCTCGGTAAACAAAAATCAATGCTATAAAATTAAAGGGTAAAGATTAAATGGAGAGTTAATAAGCGTTTTATCCGGTTTAATGTATGTCAAAAATCATTTTAATAACAGGGGCCTCAACGGGATTGGGAGAAACCATGGCCACCTATTTGGCGCAAAAGGGCTTTACCGTGTACGGAACATCCCGGTCTATTGAACAGCAATCGAAGCCTTTTTTAACAATGGATATGGATGTCTGTGATGAAACAAGCATTCAGAAAGGGGTTAGCCATATTGTGGAGCAGCATGGCCGAATTGATGTATTAATTAACAATGCTGGATTGGCTATCGCGGGTCCGGTTGAGGCCTTACTGCTTGCCGATGTACAGCGGGTATTCGATACGAATGTCTTTGGTACAATCCGCACCATTCAGGCCGTATTGCCTACAATGCGTCAGCAAAAGTCTGGTTTAATTATTAACATAAGTTCCATTGCCGCAGAGGCAGGCCTTCCGTTTCGGGGCGGATACTGCGCTAGTAAAGCGGCAGTTGACCGGCTCACTGAAGCGCTGCGATTAGAGCTGGCCTCTTTCGGGATTCAGGCTTGCTACATCCAACCAGGTGGAACGAAAACGGATATTAACAAGAATAGGCTGCGCGTATCCTTACCAGCCGATAGTGCCTATAAGGAAACGTTTGACCGCACGTATGCCCTAATCGATGAAAGCGTCAGTGAAGGGATCGAACCAGACGTATTTGGGCCTCTTGTCGAAAAAATCATTCTGTCGCCCCAGGTTGATCGATCATACCGGGTGGGTAAATCACTGGAGAAATTTTCCGTTTTGCTTAAAAGCCTGTTACCGACTGGAATGTACGAACTCATGATTCGAAATCATTATAAAATGTGAATCAACAAAATCACCTGATTCACAACGCCCTGGCAGATTTGCCAGGGCGTTTTTATTAAATAAACAGTTCGCAGAAAGTAAAAGTCAAACCTTATTAAGACATCGGGGAAAAAAGTATGGTTATTATTTCTAATTATATTTTTCTAATTAGAAAATAAGTCATTGAATTGATGACTTACGAGTCAACCTGGATGAGTGAAAAACGGAAATTAAGGTTGCCAAAACATTGGCTATGCGGTAAATTAATTGGGGTGTAAATCAACATTCTTAAGATAATGGTGATTTGAGCGTTTATGAGGAAGCCATCGACCTAAGAAGATCGAATAGAAGCGGCCCGCATTGTAGGTAAATGTGTGACATAATCCGGGCATATACGTTTATCAACCAGTTTTAAGCTGCAAGGTAGAAGATCCGTTCATTTACCATCTTTCCGAACCACCTTTTTATCAATCAGTTGATACAATGATTTTCGGTATGATTCCCCAACGGGTAATTCTTTCAGTTCTCCCTGTCTAAGAATACTGACGGTGTTCTTTTCCTTATTGACCACTCGTATTTTAGTCCTGTCAACAATGTATGATTTATGAATTCTTGAAAAGAGCGTATTGGGTAATTGAGATTCAATATCGGTAAGTGATAGATGGGAGGTTAATCGGTCGTTTTGCGTAAGAATATGAATGTAGTTGCGCTCTGGAGCTGTTTCAATCCAACAGATTTCATCAAAATAAGCTGCAATTAAGTTGCCTTCTGACTTGACGTAAATGAACGATTCCCTAGGTTGAACCAGAAATGGTTTCTCTACCGGCTCTAGGCTTGTCTGTGCTTTTTGTACAGCTTTTAAGAAGCGATCAAAGCCAAATGGTTTGTGCAGAAAGTCAACGACATCTAAATCGTAGCCTTGTAATGCGTACTGAGGGTATGCTGTCGTCAGGACATATTTCTGAAATTGTCCAACGATTTTAATAAAGTCGATCCCATTAATAGCATGATTGGGCATTTCGGCATCGACAAAAATGAGATCTACTGGATTTTCCTGCAAATAGACAATGGCTTCGGAAGGGTCAGGAAATGAGCCTTTTAACTCAAGATACGGCACTTTACGGATTAAGTCCTCTAGGTGCTGTATAGCAAATTCCTCGTCATCAATTACGATACAGGTCATGACAATAAAAATTAAGTACTTAGGCTAGGATCGACAACCAACAAGAAAAGGAATCCTGATCTTGTTCGATTTTAAAAGTATAGGAGGAAGGGTACGTTAAATCAAGCCGACGTTGGATGTTGGCTAAACCGACGTGCGTTGAATCAACCGTAGGCTTATGCCCTTTCTGATTTCGCATGTAAAAATCAATTCGATCTTCATAGCAGGTTAGGTTAATGATGACGGGGAAATCTCGGTTCGTCATCCGCCCATGCTTAAACGCATTTTCGACCAAACTGATTAAAATGAAGGGAATAATAAACTTCTGATCAGTAGGCCCCTGTACGTTAAACACAATTTGGAGCTTATTTTTATTGCGCATCTGATGCAAGGCGATGAAATCTTTTAAATAGGTGATTTCCTCCTGAACTAGAACAAATTTTGAATCTTCCCGCAAGCTATAGCGCATAATATCTGACACTTTTAGAAGTGAATCGGCTAAATCATCAGAGTATTCACGGCTTCTTACGTATAGATAATATAAGGTGTTATAGAGAAAATGAGGGTTCAACTGTGATTTTAAAAAGTTAAGCTCAGCATGCAGGGTTTCCTGTTCAAGGCGCATTTTCTGCTCTTCCTGTAAATTCTTTTCCCGCTCCCGTTCCAATTCTTGCTCTTTAACGGTATCGATCGCATTGGCTAACCGCTGGGTAACGGACGGAATGATTTTTATCATATCTAGCGAGATACCGGTAAAGAAATAAGCCGTGAAGAAAGCGATCAAAATAAAGACGATCCATTCATTCAGATACCGGACTACTTTGGGTGGATTTAACCCCTCCTGCTGTAAGGTAGTTTTCCGCCGTATGGCCCAATTTTCATTTTGTTCAAGGGCTTTTTCGTAACGAGCTGATTCGGCCCTAGTCAAGTAATTATATTGATAAGTAAAGCCGATGCTGTACGATTTTAGCAAGAGGGTACCTAGGACAATCAAAAACCAAACAAATGCAGCTTTGCGGCCCAGTAGTATAGCCGCCAGGACGATTAGGGAATGACCAAAGGCAAAATCGACCAAAATTGAATCATTGGATGGATTTTCAAATCCGATCATGTTTAAGAAGGCCAGAAACATAATGGAAATGATACTGACCCACCGGGCGGCAATGTCAAATTTACTTTCCGGATCTAAATCAACCTGTTGACCTGCTAGGGTGATTTTAGTTTTTCCACTTAAGATCCAATAGTTATAAAGGGCAGAAAAGAAATTAGCCGCTCCAACAAATAAATAGACGTAAGCCAGCGATACATGAGGAACGAAGTTTCCCGTTTCAATTTTTTCAATAGACAGAAAAAAGACGGCCAGCGTGATGTAAGCAATATTGAGATACGTAAGCAATTTGCGTTGCTTATGCGCAAACGGTTGGGACAGGTGTTGTCTTGCCTGTTCTAATAGTTCTGTTAGTTGCGTTGAGTTCGAAGTTTCCACTAATTACGTAAAGTCGAAAGAAGAGCAATAAACAAGCGATTCCTGTAGCTGAGCTATTTGGTTTAACGATAAACCACAGGTTTTTATCATGGCATGTGTGGTGACACCAGCCTGATAACCGCTAAGTAAACCCATCCTAGCGAGCAGGGGCGTTATCCGTTTGTCCTGACAGTCAACCTCGAAGAGAGCACTGTTCAAGTTGAAATAAGCCAGCACACTCTCTAAAAGAACCGGTAATAGCTGTTCATGGCCCGTAGCCAGATAAATACCTTCCAGCGCTAAAAACGAATAGGCTGGGTGGAAAAGTCTTTTTAAGTAGGGTATGCTGGGTAGAACATTCATTAAAAACCAGCCGGTCCAATTAGGCATTTGTGAAAACTTCCATGTGACGGGATTGGCTTGTACTCCTGCTAATACTTGGCCCTCAGCTATCAGTGTAAAGTAATTTTGATGGTAGCCTATTTTGTCAAAGTTTACTAGCCCATAATCAGCATAGTAGACCTCCAGCAATGAAATTATTTCAGGAAGATCTACTGGTAATACTCGCTTTAATCGCGCATCTGATTGTGGATGTAGGCTACGGAAAACAAACGTTTTAAGTCGGGCAACACTCGCAAAATTCATCTGCTTTGACAGGGAGAGAGAACGGGTATTTTTCTCTTCAATGAACGAGTAAAATAGATAAGGCGAATTAATTGTCCCCGCAATGTAATTGACCGCCGAAGTTTTTAATAATCGGCCATACCCCTTTCCCTGAGCTGATTCAGGAATGGCTAAGTAGCGCCCATAAAAGGCATTAGTGCTTCCAAAGGGGTAGGTAACGAGTCGATGATCAAGACAGTAAATACCTTGAAGGATTTCAGAAATGTATAGATGGAAGAAAAATGGGTTGGACAACTGGTTTATTTTCTGATCTTGGCCAGTTTGTTTATACCGAATGCCACTCGTGCCGTAAACGGTATTTTTCAATAAGGTAACAGCTTCTGGATCTGCTACTGGTTTTACGATTAGTTTGACCGGTCCAATCTGGCTGAGAATCGTTTCGTTGGGCGCGGGTACTGGTTCTGTTAAAATCGCCATTGAGTAACCAAATAGGTTGAAAACCCATGACTAAATAGCCCTCATCATTAGTCGAAATTTGGGCTGTCACAAGGTTAAAGATTACTTCAGTCAACTAAGATTTAGATAAAGTGTTTGTCACTAAAATAAGACAAACAGCTGCGTAGACTCACCAATAGTAACCTATTGTTTTTTTAGGATTCATCATGGATTTACTCTTGTATAGCCCCAGTTTGTACCTGTTTATCCATTCACCTGTTCAGGGTTCGGGTTTTCTAAGGATATTAGTTTACTTCTTTATCTAACGTAAACGACCATGAATCAGTTAGTAACCCGACTCTCCGTTACAGATGTAGAAAAATTAATTGTGCATCCAGAAACCTTCACCGTTCAGGATATAATTGGAATTGCCAAGCTGCTTAAGAAATCGCCAACAGAAGTTTTTGAATTAATTCTCAATGAATTAGAAGAAGGTCTTTGAAAACCCCACAAATAAATCAAAAGGCCACTTGTTCAAAAGTGGCCTTTTGATTTAACGAATTGTACTTAAATCTCAGAAACATCTCATTTGGTTGAAAAATTAGCTCCGGCGTAGAGAGAGGTTTGAAGTAGTTTTTGAATTTCATTCGTTCAGTTAAAGTCTGTCCTAAGCTTAATCACTGAACTGTTAAACTGAACGGCTTTATTGGACGCAAAATGCCTGTCTTCGGCTACTTCTCTCCTACCCGACCATCGTTCAGAAAAACGTCGGTTTATTTCTAGGACAAGACAGCCATTAAAATAGTCCGTCTGTATTCAACACTCACCTACATATTAATGAGCGAATCGTCTCGGTAAATAGCGACCATATACGGGCCAATCCCCCGAAAATTTTTGGAGTATACCTGCAGAAATCCAAATTGGCTGGAGCCTTTCTTATTCGCTTGTTAATAGATATGAATTAGAGAAGCGCCTTTTAAGCCAAGTTTAAGGCTTTTTATTGAAATGGTTCCTTGATTGGTTGACTGGCATGCATATCGCCTGTAGGTTATCTATAGACACTTTCAAAATTACCCGAGCAGTTTGAAACAACTCTACAATGCTGCTATGTCGTAACGATTTGTGACCGTGAATACCTACACAAAACCTGACTCTATATGGCCTTTTCAACGCTTCGCTCGGCCCGTCAATCCTGGTGGCTGCTTTACCTACGCTCAGCTCTTTTCGCAGGGATTGGAATACTGCTGTTTTTCTCTGGGAGTCCACACCCCTTGGTACTGAATTCATTATGTGTTCAGATGATAATAGCCGGGTGGCTGGCAATTTACTATCGGCAGATTAATCAAAAAAGGGCCACAAACTGGTTTTTGTTTGCAGGCATGCTGGATATTCTGGCTGGCCTTGCCCTGCTGTTTTATATTCACAATCCGAATCAAGGGATTGTTTTCATATTGGGTGCCTGGGGTATTTTGATAGGAATTATTCAGGCAGTAGAAGCCATGTACGTATTTATTGGTCTACAGACATCTGGGAAAAACAGAGATAGTTCAAGTACGCTTATTCACTTTCTTAACGTACTCATTTATGGCGGAATCGCCTTCATACTTTTGTTACAGCCCCTAGGTGAGGATTCCATGCAATTCGTAGGGTGGTTTTTTATTGCCTTAAGTATTGCTTTATTATTCCTGACGCTCCGGTTACAAGTTGATGAAGAGGCAGATATGACCGGAAAGGATGCGCTAGTAAAGGAAGAATAGTTTTTATCACAATCTCCCAATTTGCATTATGAAAACCTTGTCGACGACTACCCCCGTATTAATTGTTGATGATGATGAAGATGATCGCTGGTTAATGGGCCAGGCGTTTAAGCTAGCCTGTCCTCAACTTACGCCCATGTTTGCCAAAGATGGTGAAGAGGCTGTGGACAGTTTGCAGGTAATGCCCCTTCCGGTATTTATTCTAACTGATTTGAATATGCCCAGACTGAATGGGGCTGAGCTGGTGGAGCAGTTACGGATTCATCCCTTTTACCGAACTATCCCCGTCATCATTTGCTCTACCTCTGTTTCTGACGATGATCGACAGAAGTGCTACTTAGCAGGTGCTAATGCTTTCGTAACCAAGCCTCATCAGTTTGCCGATTTGACAGAACTAGTCAGGTGTTTACTAACTGTCTGGATAAGGAAAGTTGAATAGATTATAAACTAGCCCGTTTTGCCTATAGGTTGGCCAAGAATCGAAGCGATTGGACCCCTTAGGGCAAACTGATTTACCTATAAAGGTTGTTTTGTGGTTATAAGCTCTTAAAGACAACCAATAGCGTTTTTTCAAAAATCGAAAAAATTGGTTCTTATTAGTTGATCAGCCTATTCGAAGAGTATTCAAGGTCGGCTCTAAACATATTCCCGGCTAAAAAATAGAGGTACTTTTTCAGTATAGAGGTGCATATCAAATGTTGAAATAAAAGATAAAAATTAGCTTCTTTGTGTGATACTTATCTCTTTTCTACTATGCTTTCACTGCTCGCATGGATAGGATAATACAATCGTTAGTTGTACATCAACTCTGATCGGGTTATTTTTTCTTCTTTAAACGTCAGGCTTATCTGAACACCATCGTTTTGATAGATTTGTAAAAGACCACTCAATTGCTTGCTTAACCCCTGAATCAGGCTCATGCCTAACGTCTGACTACGGTTTGGATGTATATCAGCAGGCAGACCAATCCCATTATCCTTAATCGTAAGCTGGTACGTTTGGCTGTCCAACCTTTTCAGAGCAATACCAATAATCCCCGTCTGATTGGATGGAAAGGCATGTTTTAGGGAATTGGTTACGGCTTCGTTGATAATTAGTCCCAGGGGAACGGCAAGTGTCACATCCAGATCAATGGGAGCCAGTGAAATCTGCTTCCGAACCGTATCTTCCCGATCAAACGATTGTATCAGGTAATCGACGATCTCCGTCACATAACCTGCCATGGGAATAGCCGTCAGTCGTTCCGACTGATAGAGCTTCTGGTGAATCAGCGCCATGGCATGGACCCGGTTTTGGCTTTCCCGGATGGCCGACTGGGCCGCTTCGTCTTTAAGGAAAATACCCTGGGAGTGAAGCAAACTGCTTATGATCTGAAGGTTATTTTTCACCCGATGGTGAATCTCCTTTAGTAGCCATTCTTTCTCTTCAAGCAGAGTCTGCAAGGAATGGTTTTTCTGATTAATTTCGGTTTGTTTCATTTCCAGTAAGCGATTGCTTCGACTTTTAAGCCAGTACCTGTTGTAGCTTAGCCCCAGCAACAAAGCCAGCATCCCGGCTCCGCTAATGATACCGTTACGCGTCATTTTTGTACGATCCAGTTCACTTCGCTGTCGCAATTCTTTTTGCATTAACCGTTGAATACGCTGTTCTTTCTGACTGGTTTCATATTGGACCTGCAGTTCATCAAATTGTCGGCTTTTAGCGATATTGAACAGCGAATCATTCATGATTTTATACTGCTGATAATGGGCAATAGCGATCAGATAATTTCCTGTGGCTGAGTCCGCTTTATAACTTAATAGGTGAACATCTTTCAACGCATTGGGTGGCACAATGCCCGGCGGGGCCGCCAATAGTTGGTTGATATAGGGACGGGCTTTGGTATATTGGCCTCTGGACACAAAAAAACGGCTTGCGCCTAAGTAAGCAATCAGACAATCGTCGTAGTCAGACTGTTTACCTAAGGCAATACTTTCCTTGAAATACCGCTCGGCTCGTTGATCCTGCTTGAGGGCAGCATAGCAAGTTCCAAAGCCTTCGGCCATCATCCGCTTGTCATTTGTCGTGGCTGGCACGCCTAGTCCGGCATTATGTTGTGCCATTGTTCGCAGAAATTGCAGCCCTTCCGACGCTTTCCCCTTTTTAAGCAGTGCTCTGGTCAACAAGGTTGCCATACGCGCATCAATAGGTTGGTTCTTTTGCCGACTGATCGCTAATGATTTTTTGAAGGCCTCAATACTTTTCTCAACCAGATTGGCCTGGAAGTAAACATAGCCTAAGACATAGTAAGCGTAGATCTGTTTCTCGATATCACCGTTATCAATTGCTCTTTTTAATGCCTCCAAATTATAAAACAGCGCAATATTGAAGTAACCCTGAGAACAGCTCAGTGAAGAAAGTGACAGGTACGAATCATAAATTTCCTTATAGCCATGTATCTTCTGGATAGATAATGCACTTTGCTGCTCATTAAAGGCTTGTTGTAATTTACCTTGTTTACCGTGTGTACCTGAGATTTGGGAAAGAATAAGTGATTGTTGATAGGAATCCTTTCGCTGTTCAGCCAGCCTAAGTGCAAGTGAATCATACTTAAGCGCTTCAGCATACTTACTTTTGCGCTCATAAACCGAACCAATTAGTTTATAAATACCTTGAAGGTCAGCGTATCCAATGCTTCGATAAAGGCCAAGTGCCCCTTGAAGATCCTGCAGGGATTGTGGATAGTCTGAACGGATCTGATATAGATCACCCCTATCGTGTAAGGCATTGGCCAGCTTCAATTTATTAGTTGTCTGCTGCAAAAGGGGAATGGCTCGATCATACAGATGAATCTGCTCATTCAAGTCCTGACCAGAATTTTCATAATAATTAGCCAGTTCTATGCAAGCATCGGCCTGATCCTCTTTAGAACCATACCTTACCAATAAATCGACTGCCCGTTGGGTAAAGCGCCTGGCCTGTGGTCGATTCCCTTTTTCGCGGTATGCCTGAGCGCAGATCATAAAACTCAACCCTTTCCCTCTTAAGTAACCTAATGAGTGACTAAGCGCGTAAGCCTGTTGACTGAGCAATACGGCCGAATCCAGATCAGTATTTGCTTCACCTGATTTGAAAACCAGGATATGACCCAAAGCAAGTAGCATTTTCACCCGATTAGTATCGCGCGGGCTAGTCTCCAATACCTTTTTTATACTATCGGCATTAGCGCTAAATGACTGAGACAGGGCTGGTATACTAAAAAGAACACCAACGGCCACTAGAATTAATAGCTTCATTATTTCAATTAGATAAAAATACTGGCGGCAACACTGAAACAATGCTTTTGATGGTTAAAGCGGAACGGATGCACCAGAAACGCTGGTCACTGATTCAACGGGAGTATTCTGAAATCGAGTAATTAGCCTAGAAGCCCGGCTGTAGCTGAAGTAATTGACCACCCAGTTCAGTACCGTGGACGCTTTGTTGCGGAAACCAACCAGTAACAATAGGTGTACGCCCATCCAGAGTAGCCAGGCTATAAAACCCTGCGTGTGCCAGAAGGGTAGTTCAACGACCGCCCGGTTTCGGCCAATAACAGCCATTACCCCTTTATCCGCGTAGCGAAACGGTTGAAGTGGTTGTTTTTGATGCAGGGAAACTAAATTCTTAGCCAGCCATTGGCCTTGTTGAATGGATGGGGGAGCCAATCCCGGAAGGCCAAGTGGATAATCAGGAAATACCTGAAGGGCATTATCGCCAATGGCAAACACATTTTCATAGCCCGCCACCTGATTAAACGCATTAACAACATATCGACTCCCTTTTCCAATGCTGGCGGGTGATAACCCCGGAATGATCACGCCTTCGACCCCGGCGGTCCAAAACAAGGTCCTGGCGGCATGCATATCTCCGTTACTAAGGGTAATGACCGTTCCATCGTAGGATTGAACCAGGGCGTTCAAATGAACGGTTACGCCCATCTGATTCAAGAACTGACGGGCTTTCCTGGAGGAGTCTTCTCCCATACTTTTTAATAAGCGGTTGTTCCCCTCGACCAGGTGGATCTTCATGTGTTTTATGGGCAGTTCGGGGTAGTCTTTGGTCAGTACAACATCGCGCAGTTCAGCAATGGCACCAGCCAGTTCAACACCCGTTGGACCACCGCCAGCAATAATGATGTTTAACTGTTCGAGTTGTTGTTGCTTGTCGGATAGTTCCAGCGCTCGCTCACTGTTTTCCAGCAGGCGACTCCGTAAGGCCAGGGCATTTCTCACCGTCTTCATGGGTAGGGCATGGCGCGTCAACTCGTCATTCCGGTAAAAATTGGCTTGTGAACCACAGGCCAGCACGAGGTAATCATACTGCAGTGTACCAATTGTCGTATTCAGTTCATTTTGCTGTGGATCAATCTGAAGAACCTCCGCCATTCGAAAATGGAAATGGGGCTGTCCGTTGAAGATTTCACGAACAGGTTCGGCAATAGCATCTGGTTCCAGCCCAGCCGTTGCCACCTGATAAAGCAGCGGTAAAAACGTGTGGTAATTATTCTTGTCGATCAATACCACCTCAAACGCTTTTCCTTTTAGGGACTTTGCCAGTTGTATACCGCCAAACCCACTGCCAACGATGACAACGCGGGGTAAACTGGAATTTGGAATGTTGACCTCCATCAGTAAATTCGTTTACGAGTGAATTGGTTAACAGCCTGTGATCAGGCTCGATTGTACACCTTAAGTATGGGTTCCATCAGGGCGCGGCCCGCTCCAAACAGCACAAAGGCGATTGTGTCTGCCAGTGTTTGTGGATTGACCCAGGCCGTAAAGTCAGCATCCGGCATAGCCTGACGGTTAGCAGCGGTATCAATAACACTGGCCGCAATAACCGTGGAGACAATATCATACTCCTCACCCGACGCATTGATCAGGTTCGATAATTCGAACAATAGTGACTTGGATAACGTATACGCCACTGCTTGCCGACCGAATTGGGCGTTTAAAGCTTGCCTCGCACCGATAAGGACAAACCGCCCTCCGGTAGG
This sequence comes from Spirosoma telluris, assembly GCA_003259005.1. Classification (GTDB taxonomy): domain Bacteria; phylum Bacteroidota; class Bacteroidia; order Cytophagales; family Spirosomataceae; genus Spirosoma; species Spirosoma telluris. Next base: position 127,789 of record QLII01000002.1, on the reverse strand, counting down.
CTGGTGACTCATGTGGTCAAACAGAGGTTGGACCACATAATAAGCCGTTTTAAAATTCAGCGTTATCATACGCTCAAGTAAGTCTCCAGTCGTCTCCACCAGAGAACCACCCGTATAGCCACCCGCTAACAAGATCGCTGCATCAATAGGGCCGTGATTGCGAATAACCCGTTGAATCAACGGTTGAACTTGGGCTTCGTCCGACAGATCTGTTTCATAGGTAAACAGCAGGTCTGAGAAGCCATGAATAAGGTTGTGTGGATTGTCGCTGTACTGTCGCGTAGCAATAACGAGATGCCCTTCGTTCAGCAGGGTTTGGGTGACGACCTGGCCTAGCCCGCCAGAAGCACCGGTTATGAATATGGTAGCCATGAGTACACAGTTGTGGTATGTCAGGAGCTAGTTGAATTCCGTTGAAAGTCCAGCACCACTGCTTCTCTATCCGCTTTTGTGCCAATATTCATCTTCGATCAGGAATTTTAGAAATAGCCCTTAATCAACGGATAAGGGGCTATTTCTAATCGTAGAAAGAAGCTAGTCAACTGCATAAGCATCCAAATAATTCAGACTTTTAGTAGACTACTCCATTATTTCTGGGGTTTATCATAGGTCGAATGGCGGACGAAATCATGCATGATCGATGACAGGCTTCTCACCATTGTTAGCGATCCCTAGCCGCTATTTCTTTGATGACTAGTGACCTTGTTAAAGCAAACTGGAGAACTCCAGTAAATCTGGGTTTTTCCACAGCTTGTCTGTAGTTTTTTCAGGCTGGAGAATAAGTTTTATGCCGATCGAAACACCTTGGTAAATTAAATTTCAAGAAAAAAAAATCACATTTCCTACCACAATAGCTGATCAGTGGGTAGTTATATATAAAGGAGTAACTACCCGGAGATTAACTGTTTACCTTTACTTGTTACCCTGCTACGGGCGCAATTTTTGTAGGTCAATATAAAAGGCGGTTCGAATTTTACCCTTCCGGATATTACCAGACTATGCAGCAACAACTTAAGCCTCCCCTTTCCTCCACCTCAGCCTGTCAGATACTGATCGTGGAAGATGAATACATCATCGCCAATGACCTGAGATTGATTCTGCGCGTTGCCGGTTATCCCGTTCTGGGAGTTGCCGATTCTGTGAACGAAGCCCTGACACTTATTGCCCAGCATAGGCCCGATATGGTGTTGCTCGACATTTATCTGAAAGGAAAAGAAACCGGAATCGACCTGGCCAAACAGCTCGAAGACCAGGGTATTCCGTTTATCTACATCTCGGCCAATGATAACAAAAGTGTACTGGAGCAGGTAAAAGCGACGCAACCCAGCGGCTACATTGTGAAGCCGTTTCGGGAAAAAGATATTCTGACAACGCTGGAAATCAGCCGGTACCGTCACGCGCACAGCGTTGAGATGAGACTACGGGAGGAAAAAGCCCTGCAAATTGGCCTGACCGACGCTTTGTCAGCGTCGGAAAGCTGGGAGCAGAAACTACTGAATGCAGCCAGGTTACTACAGCCTTACATACCATTCGACTTTCTGACGATTCAGTACAAAAAAAAAGGTATTAACCAGAGTTATAACTTCTACCAGATCGGATTTGACGAATACAAAGCCCTCACCCTGACCGATCTGCAACCAATGACCGGTAGTTCAGCAGAACAACTGATGGCGATGCAAACCGGGATGCGCTTTGATGAACCTGTGCGCTATAATGAAGAGACCTTCGAGGACTTTTGTCAAACCCATCGCTATGGGCAGGTACTCGCCAAATCATTTCGGCTCCAGTCGGGGCTGGCTATGCCGCTCCGAATGAACAGCAACGATTCGTTCGTGATCCTGTTTCTGAGCCGCAAACCCGACGTGTACCGTTCCTCGCACCTGACCCTGTTAGAGCGGTTAGAACAGCCAATCGTCCTGATGCTGGAACGTGTACTGGCTTTTGAGGAGGTAGCCCGGCTCAGTGAACAGCTCCAGCGCGAGAAGAATTATCTTCAGGAAGAGGTAAAAACAACCGCCAATTTTGAAGAAATCATCGGCCGAAGCCAGTCCTTGCTGCAAGTTTTCGATCAGGTAAATCAGGTTGCCTATACCAATACAACGGTGCTGATTCTGGGCGAAAGTGGGACCGGCAAAGAACTAATTGCCAGGGCTATTCACAACCTATCTCCCCGGAATAGCAAGATTTTAGTCAAAATAAACTGTGCTGCACTGCCTGCCACACTCATCGAGTCAGAGCTGTTTGGCCACGAGAAAGGAGCTTTCACGGGGGCTTTTGAAAAACGGATCGGCAAGTTTGAACTGGCTCAGGAGGGGACTATTTTCCTGGATGAAATCGGGGAGTTACCGCTGGAGTTACAGGCCAAGCTACTACGGGTATTACAGGAGAAGGAGATCGAGCGAATAGGGGGTAAAACGTCCATAAAAACCGATGTGCGTGTTATTGCCGCTACGAACCGTAGTCTGGAAAAAGAAGTGGCCGAAGGGCGCTTTCGGATGGATCTTTATTTCCGGCTTGCAACCTTCCCCATTACGTTACCGGCCCTGCGCGAACGAACTGGGGATATTCCTCTACTGGCTACTTTCTTCGCTCAGAAATCAGCCCGGAAAATGGGAAAATCGTTTCGGGGTATCAACCCTCAGGTACTTGACGACCTGGTCAACTACGCCTGGCCGGGTAACATCCGGGAGCTGGAAAACGTCATGGAGCAGGCAGTGATTCTTAATGACGGACAGACACCTCTTGAATTAGGTCGACCTTTAGTAAGCAATCTCTTCATGGCCAGCAGGCCCACTCCACCTCCGGTGAATGGTATTCATGACCCTAATCAGTCGACGGTTTCCCTTCCTAAAGACCTGAATGACATAAAACAGATTCAGCTGCAAACCGAACGGGAATACATTCTGGCTGTGCTCAAGCGCACTAATGGCCGCATTCGGGGCAGCAACGGCGCGGCCGAAGTACTCAACCTAAAACCAACAACACTAGAGTACCGGATGGATAAACTGGGGATCCGAAAAACCGTTTCAATTGACCCAATTGACCCTAATTCCCCCTTGCCTGATCCTGACTGAAGGAGTTATGGTGAGCCTAGTGTCAAACCATTACGGCTTCCTTCACGTATTATTCACCCCGTCCCCAGTAGATCACTCCCCTGGCAACATCCACTTTACTGAGCACGGGCTGAACGTAGCGACTTAGGTGAGACTGGATTAGGGGGCCAGACGGGACAACGTCATCTTTCCGTAAAATCGTTGCCCGCCAACGAACAGCGTGGGTGTCGTCAGTACGCCGAGTTGGTGTCCTTCTCCTCGGTCGGCTTCAATACGATGATGCAGGTCATCATCATCCAAATCGGTTAGAAACTGATGGTATTGTAACCCCAGACTAATGGCAAGCACAGAAAGTGTTGTCCGGGTAATGTTTGGCAGTGTAAATAACGCCTGATACATAGGCCAGAATTGATCTTGCCGGCGTGCGGCTTCAGCCGCTAGCGCAGCCATTTTGGATGCTTCACACCGGTCGTTGGGAAAGTGGCGGTAGGTATACCGAACCCGGCCATCGAAGGCGTTTAATACCGACGTGAGTAAGCTCCGGCTCCGGCGGCACTGGCCGCAGGTGAAGTCACCAAACTCAGTCAACTCGACGGTAGGTATCGGACCACCCATGTCGGCAAGGAAATTGTTCGCTATCGAATTCATAAACCTAAAAAGAGAAAGTTGATCAACCAGTAGAGTTTCTACCCGAAGGCTATACATTAGTTGAGCGAAGGCAAGGTACCGTAAGTGGGGAAATAGGTCGTAGGTCGACACCGGCTTAAGTGCCTACTTACTTCCCCCATGTAATAATACCCGCTGACGATTTGCCCTTTTTGAATCCGGTAGAAATGGGTAAAGGGTGCGCTATACCAAAGCCCATTTTTCTCGCGCTGAAACTGGTATTTGCCAATCACAATACCGCCAATGGGAGAGCCAATCACTTCACTGACAACTTCGTACCATTCCGGGAAGGTGCTGTCAATCCGGCGCTGGTAGTTTTCGAAAAAGTCGCGTCCCTGGTGAATACCTATGCAGACATGCCCATCGTCCAGTTTCCAGATGCAGTGGGGATGAATAAAGGCCGGAGCTGGTGTCTGAATCCAGTCGTTGAGCAAACGAACGTGGAGGTCCTCAATAAGGGTCGTCATGGACGGGCCAACAAGCCAGCGGAAGAAGGTAACGAGGAGTTTCATGGAGATTGGATTTGGGTGAACGACAAACTGATTTCTACCTAAAGCAGGTCAACTCCTGTGCCACTTAACGGCAATCGGGCCTGGGTAGTAGAAAATGGCCAACGCAAAGCCCAGATCGCCATTTTCTTTATAAATACCTGGCTAATAGACAAATTAAAACGCAATAAAATCTCCAAAACCATGGATACATCCACTCTATAACTCCAATTTTTTTAGAGTTAGCCGTATCTGAAGTACAACTCGCCAAAGCCGTTTGATGTGAAAGGAGGCATCCAAACCCGGTGCCATTTTTGTAGGGTGGGCATTAAGCGTTTAAAGACGTCGGCGGTCCAGGCAACCGCTGACATTCCGAACGTATTGTAGCTTAATTTATCATGATGGAGTCAGTTACCTTTTTTCCGTTTCTTCAATCACGAATAAGGCCGATTGGCTCGGTACGATCAACCCGGTCAATCCTTCAATGGCCTTCCAGGTTTGCCTGGGTAAACGTCTGCCTGTTTTTTAGTTTGTTAACGAGCCATCTACCCGCCCACGGACAAAACATAAACCGGCAGATGGCGCACCAGCTTCTGGCTCAGTTGACCAAAAGCAAGGCAGATACCGGCCGGGTAAGAATCCTGTTCGAACTGGGCAAGTACCAGCTTTTTAAACCGGGTAATGTTCCCGAAGATCTGAATAGAAGCCTGGCCTATTTGAACCAGGCGAAGCAACTGAGCGATTCGTTGCATCTTCTGGCATGGCAGCACGAAATAGACGCGGTACGAGTGGCGAATTACCTGGAGGGAGCCAACAGCAAAGAGGCCTATGCGCTGTTTGACCAGTTGATCGCTGACTGCCGACGAACGGGCGATCGGGCATCCGAAGCCAACGCCCGCTTTCGTCTGGGCTTTTGTATTTCGTTTACGACCAAGAAGTATCCCGAAATTTTTGACAATTATAACCAGGCCATCGCCATCTACCGGTCGCTTCATAACCAGAAACAGGAGTTGCTGATCCTGCATGAAATCGCGGGACTACATACAAATCTGGGGCAACTGGGCCTGGCCGAGAAGGAATTTCAGACAATCCTGAAGCGCTACAAAGCGATTGGCTATCCAAAACTTCATTATACCTACAACTGGCTATCGACTATTAGCCGACTGAAGGGCGATTTCAATAAAAGCCTTTTCTACTCCCTGCAATGCATCGAAAGCATGAACCGAACGGGTGATACCTTGTCAGCGGCCAGTTTTTACGGTAACCTGGCCCAGATGTATTTTGAGCTGGGGCGGTACCGGCAGAGCAACGAATGGTATAGAAAGACGCTGGCTAAATGGCGACAGGAGGGGTTACCAAATTTTGGCATGTACAGTGCGGCCAATATCATTGTCCGGGATTTAATTGACCAGCATAGGCCACAGGAAGCGCTAAAACTGATTAACGATCTGGTCACTCAGATCCCAACGATAAATTTCATACAGAAGGGGTCGGTAGCACAGAGTTTCGCGTACAGTTATGATGCGCTGAAGAATGATAAACTAGCCGAAAAATACTATCTGGACGCTATGATGTGGTACATGAAAGCCAACCACGATTTCGAAATGTCGCGTAAGGCCCAATTGGAAGTTGGTCGGTTTTATGTGGAACGTAATCAGTTTAAAAAGGGCAATTTTTATGTAAGACCGCTCCTGGTTGATTCGACAAAAAAGAACTCACTTTCACTGCTGAAGGACATTCACTTCATTCTGTTCAAAATCGACTCCGCCTTGGGCGATTACAAATCGGCGATCGCTCATTTTCGAGTTCATAAATCGTTGAATGATTCCATCTTCAACGAAACGAAAAACAATCAGTTTGATCAGTTAGAAGTCCAGTATGAAACGCAAAAGAATAGGCAAAATATAGTGCTTCTGGAGAAACAGAAAACAGTTCAGGATGGAGAGTTGAAACAGACCCGAATTGTCCGTAATGGTATTCTGGGTGGGTCGATCCTGTTGCTTTGTTTGCTGGCTTTGAGTTATAACCGGTACCGGCTCAAACGACGCAGTAATCAGCTACTGGAAATCAAACAACATGAAATAAACCGGAAAAACCAAACATTGGAAACCCTCCTGTCTGAACAGCAACAACTACTGACCGAGAAAGAGTGGATGCTTAAGGAAATCCATCACCGGGTCAAAAATAACCTCCAGATCATCACCAGTCTGCTCCATTCTCAGGGGGTATTTCTTAAAGATGAAGCCGCCCAGTCGGCCATTCGGGAAAGTCAGAACCGGGTCCATGCCATGGCCCTGATTCACCAGAAGCTCTACCAGTCAGACCGGCTGGCGGCTATCCCCATGGCAGGTTACATAGACGAGATCGTCGATTATCTGATAAAGTCCTTCGACCGGGAAGGTATCATTCATAAACGGATCAACGTAGCGCCACTAGAGTTGGACGTGACACTGGCGGTTCCGCTAGGGTTGATTTTGAACGAAGCGGTGACCAACTCCTTAAAATACGCCTTCAAGGACGGTAAACCGGGAATCATCTGCGTCAAACTGACAGCACAGAAAAATCATTACCTGTTGGTTATAAGCGACGACGGTACGGGCCTTCCCGCCGACTTCAACCCGCAGATGAGCCAGACACTGGGCATGAGTCTGATGCATGGATTGAGCAAGCAGATTGGAGGAAGCCTGCAAATTCGTCAGAATGACGATAAAGGGGTTGAGGTACGACTTGAGTTTTCGGAGGAGGCTGTAGGCAAAGAGCAGATAACCACACTCTAATCAACACCTTAGGTTGCTAGTATTCTGGTAAATATGGTTGAAATTGCATAAGGAATACGAATTGGACTATCCCGTATAGTCAGTTGTCCATGAAGCAAATCGCTATGTCTGATCAACGGCAATCATCAATAGGGCTACCTAAGGTTGTCTTGTCGGACAAGACTATGCTTTTGCTTCTTTTTAAGAACCTTTTGCACCATTACGGGCTGTTGATTGGCCTGCTTTTGACCGGCCTGTCGAGCCAGGGACAGAATATAAACCGGCAAATGGTGAATCAATACCTCAAGCAGCTGGCGAGTAGCTCGAACGACACTAACCGCATCAATGCGCTGATTGAGCTGGGTAAATTCCATGTGCTGAAATACGGCGAAGTAAAACTAGATTTAGACAGCGCCAGAGGGTTTTTGAATCAGGCGATAGCATTAAGTACCACTCTTCATTTGCCTGCCAAACGCCACGCAGCCGAGACGATGCTGGTGGTTGCCCACATGGAATTAAGGGACACCACTACGGGGAATTTACTTTTTAACGAACTCATCAACGACTGTAAACGAACAAATGACAAAAGTGGGCAAGCCAACGCGCTGGCCAGATTTGGTGCTTGTTCTGTGTTTACGACAAAGAATTTCCCGGTGGTTGAGGTTTGCTATGCACAGGCGGCTTCCCTTTATCACGCACTGGGGAACTATGAGTCCGAAATTTTTATCCTTCGTGAGATTGCCGCGTTTCATACCAATCAGGGAAAGCTGGATTTGGGAAATGACGAGTTCATCAATGTGTTGAATCGATACAAAGCCATTCAGTATCCTAAACTGCATTACACCTATAGCTGGCTATCGTACATCAACCGATTAAAAGGAAATTATGGTAAAGCCCTGAGCTACTCGTTTCAGAGTCTGGAATGCATGAATCGGACTCAGGACACTCTGCTCGCTGCCACTTTTTATGGTGACGTAGCCCAGATCTATTGGGAGTTGGGCAAACAGGAACAGGCCATTAGCTGGTACAAAAAATCACTCCAGAAATGGCGACAGGAAAAACAGGCTGACCTGCCCATGTATAACGTTGCCAGTATTATTGCCCGTGATATGACAGCCCGCCATAAAGCGCTGGAAGCCATAAACCTGCTGAATACGCTGGTCCGGGAAATTCCGCCAATCAACAAAGTTCAAAAAGGCTGTATTGCACAAAGTCTGGCCAATTGCTACAAAGCCCTGCACCAGTCTGCACTGGCCGAGCGCTACTACCTGGAAGCGATTGACTGGTACGAAAAATCCCATCAGAATACAGAGATGTCGCAGAAAGTTCAGGCAGAAGTCGGCCAGTTTTATCTGGAGCAACAGGACCTTAAAAAGGCGGGTTTCTTTCTGGAAAAAGCACTGGCCTTTTTTCCCCAGAAACACGCATTGCCAACGGTGAAAGACATCCACTACATGCTCTTTAAGGTTGATTCAGCCCAAGGAAATTATTTATCTGCCATTCGGCACTTCCGACTTCATAAAGCGCTGAACGATTCGCTTTTCAACGAAACCAAGGCAAAGCAGATTGCTCAGTTGGAAATACAGTATGAGACAAAAGAAAATAAACATAACATTAGCCTGCTCAGGAAAGAAAGCAACCTTCAGGCAACTGAATTAAGCCAGGCACGAACGATCCGAAATACGATCCTGATCTGCTCGCTTCTGTTGCTTTGTTTGCTGGGCTTGAGTTATAACCGCTACCGGATCAAGCAACAGAGCAACCAGCTCCTCGAAACAAAACAACGCGAAATCAACCAGAAAAACCAGACGCTGGAAACCCTTTTATCCGATCAGCAACAACTGCTGACGGAGAAAGAATGGATGCTCAAAGAGATTCACCACCGGGTCAAAAATAACCTCCAGATCATCACTAGCCTACTCCATTCTCAGGGTGTGTTTTTGACCGACCAGGCCGCTCAGTCGGCCATTCGGGAAAGTCAGAACCGGGTACACGCTATGGCCCTGATTCATCAGAAGCTGTACCAGTCCGACCGGCTAACGGCTATTCCCATGGCAGGTTATGTGACAGAAATCGTCGATTACCTAATACAATCGTTTGATCGGGAAGATACGGTTCGTAAGCAGATTTCACTGGCTCCCGTTGATCTGGATGTGACACTTGCTGTTCCTCTGGGACTGATTATCAACGAGATCGTGACCAATTCTCTGAAACACGCCTTTCCATCCAATCAGTCTGGCCTTATCCGGGTTGACCTTATAAAGCTGGACATCCAAACCTACCAGCTTACGGTCAGCGATAATGGTGTTGGTCTTCTCGCTGATATACATCCAAATCGTAGTCAGACGTTAGGCATGAGCTTAATTTGGGGATTGAGTAAGCAACTGGGTGGCCGTCTGCAAATCAATCATATCGATGGTGTGCAGATAAGCCTGACGTTTACCGAAGAAAAAATAGTCAAAGAAATGGTCGGTAAGGACTAGCCGTCTTTTCACTTATGCTACTTCTCAGGCCTCAACGTACCCTTTACCGCACCAAGGAACTTGATTCGCAAATGATAAACAGGAAGCAGTTAATTAATCTGAGTGTCTGGTGCCTGTTTACCCTTCAGGTTCAGGCTCAGTTGTCTGCTCCACAACTTGACAGCGTACGCGCTCAACTGAGAGGCCATCAGAGTGATACAACACGGATGAAACTATTGCTCGAATTAGGCACGTATAAGCTCAGTCTGCCCACTCAGACAAAAGCGAATCAGGACAATACCCTCCTGCTTTTTAAACAGGCATTAACGCTGAGTAATCGGCTTGATGAGCGAAAATGGAAAGACGAAAGTCTGTATCAGTTGGGTACCTACTACTTCAGAAAGAACGAACTGGCACAAGGAAAAACGTACTTCAATCAGGTCATCAAGGCCTACCGACAGGCAGGTGATAAAGCGCAGGAAAGTAAAGCCTGGTTCAGGATGGCAGCTGGTTTTGTTAAGAAAGAAGAGCACTACACAGAAATTTTAACTACCTATGGGCATGCGCTGGCTCTTGCAAACCAACTGGGTGATCGCCAACAGGAAGCCATTATACGGTCGTCTATAGGCGAAACGCAGAGTATACAGGGTAAGTTTAAGGAGGCAGAACAGGAGTACCTGCATACCCTGACGATCCAAAAATCAATCGGCGACAAAAGTATTTACAGGACGTACGCGGCACTATCGAATATTGGTTTTTATAGGGGCGATTTTAACTATGCGCTATCTAACGCGCTGAAGATGATCAAGAGCATAGAGGCTAGTGGGAAAATGAGTGAGTTAGACTATGCTTACTTCAGGCTGGGAAACGTATATTTTGAGTTAGGGCAGATCGACAAAAGTATCGAGACGTATAGAAAGTCGCTGGCCATAAGTATGAAAAAAGGCCAGGTGATTGTCGATGCCGCAATGGCTAAAAAGTTAGCCAGAGCTTTACTCAAACAGGGGAAAGCACAGGAAGCGCTCCAATTTTTGACAGCTATTGATCGAAAAAACCTGCCACTTGTCGTTGATGACAAAATGACAATGGCCGAAAGTTTTGGGGAGTGTTATGCCGCCCTGAAGCAATACAAACGGGCAGAAGCATATTATTTAGAAAGCATTGAGTGGAGCAGAAAAACCGTGTCATGGGTAGCCTTGGTTGCCAACATGGGCATTGGGAGATTTTATGTAGCAACAAATCAGTTTGCCAAAGCCAGTCCCTTTCTACAGAAACTGCTGTCGGCCCCGGTGGGTCAAGTGCCCGCTAACATCCTCATGGAAGTGCACTTGATGCAGTTCAAAGTTGATTCTGCTGCCGGTCATTACGTTGCCGCTATTGCTCAGTTTCAGCAGTACAAAGCGTTAAATGACTCCATGTTTAATGCAGGTAAAAGCAAGCAGATTAATGAACTGGAAATTCAGTATGAAACTAAAAAAAAAGAGCAGCAAATACAGTTGTTGACCGAAAAAGAACAGCGCCAACAAAGCGAATTGAAGCGGGCACAAACAACCCGTTATGGCATCATCGCCGGGGCTATTCTGCTGGCGGGTCTGCTCGGCGTGAGCTACAACCGGTACCGACTCAAACAACGTAGTCATCAACTTCTGGAGGCTCAGCAACAGGAAATCAACCTGAAAAATGACTCCCTCCAGCAAGTACTCATCGAAAAAGATCAGCTTTTGGAGGAGAAAGAGTGGATGCTCAAAGAGATCCATCACCGGGTTAAAAATAACCTTCAGATTATTAGCAGTCTGCTTCATTCTCAAGGCGTGTTTTTAACCGATCCGACGGCCCAGTCAGCCATCCGGGAAAGCCAGAACCGCGTACACGCTATGGCGCTGATTCATCAGAAGCTCTATCAGTCCGACCAACTGGCCAACGTTGAGCTATCCGAGTACATAGAAGAAATTGTTGACTACCTGATTACAAGCTTTGACCGTCAGGATACCGTCCGGAAGCAGATTGCCGTGGCGCCTGTTGGGTTAGACATAACGCTGGCCGTTCCGCTGGGCCTACTCATAAACGAAGCGGTGACCAACTCACTAAAGCATGCGTTTCCGTCAGAAAGGGACGGTTTTATCGCCATTGAACTAACAAAACCTGATCGCAAAACCTACCGGCTCACGATCAGGGATAATGGCATTGGCTTACCTTCCGATGTCAATCCGAATCAAAGTCAAACGCTGGGTATGAGCTTAATTTGGGGACTGAGTAAACAATTAAAAGGCACCCTTCAAATCGATAAAAACGACGGATTACAGCTGATTTTGCTGTTTACTGCGGAGAAGATAAACTATGAGACGTAATCAACGCATGCACTAAACCGTTGTGCTTTCCAGCCAATTCAGGATATAGTCGGCATCTTCGCGCCAGGTTGGCTGGCCCAGCACAAAGTGATTACGCCCTTCAAATTCTTTGTAATCGGTGATGGAGCGGCTGTCTTTGTACTTCATGTAATTGGTATGGTTCAGTGAAGCGGGAATGATGTGGTCAGTGCTCCCGGAGGTAATCAATAGCGGTGGGTGGTATTTGGCGAAATCAATATGAGCTGCTTCGGTTAGGCCATCCCTCGATACTTTCTTCGATTCCGGTACCACAAATTTGTCATACGCTTCGCGCTGAGCCTCATAAGGCATCCCGTTGGTAAATATGTACTGCCAATCCTCGAACGACATTAAATAGCTTTCGTCCGAATCGGTAAACAAGCCCAACGGGTGCCAGGTCGATTTATAGAAAGATAGTTCAAAGGTTAAGAGACCTTGCGGAGCAACGGGATGAATGGCTACGCCAGCGGTTCCCAAATCCCGTTGTAGTAAAAGCTGGACCATCAGGCCGCCAATCGAGTGGCCAATCAGGATGGGCTTTTCGGTGTAGTGATTGGCAATTTCAGCGTAGTGATCGGTCAACTGAGCCAGCCGGATGGAGGCAATATCCGGGTCGGGCTGACGGCTTCGGAGCTCGGCCGGCGAAGCATCCTTATAGGGCCAGGGCGGGGCGCTACAGGCATATCCTTTTGCGCAGAAGAACGAGATCCATTCGTCCCAACAGTTGTTGCCGACAAAGGCACCCGTAATAAATAGAATTGGTCGATTTTTGCTTGCTTCCATGTTCGTAGAAATGTGTTTAGTGAAAGATTTAGGAGTCAATCGAATGCTGACGGTATACTATATACGCTATTATCTGCAGCCGTTTTTGACCCCTAGTTGGCAATATCCATGAGCACAGTTGTCACCTGGTCGGGCATCGAAAGAAATGGACAGTGGCTACTGTTGAGCGAGTATGTTTTTTTGATACCTGCCGCTGCCACCATGCGCTTTTGCAGGGGCAGGCCGACGGCATGATCCAGCGCCGTATGCACGTAGTATTTATCTACTTTTCCAAAATTGGCCGCGGTCAGTATCACGGGATTGGTGAAGGGAATAGCCGGTTCGGGCTGGTAGTTATCGACAACCAGTTTTTTTGCCGCGTCGGATCCATCCTGAATAAAGATCGGAACCAGATTCTCTGTCTTGATACCCAGCGTCAGGTTGTCGGTCGATGGGACCAAGGCAGGGCCAAGCAGAGACGTGCTGTCTGTCAGGGCCAATGCCAGCAGTGACTGTCCGCTGGCTGGAAGAAAAGCACCAATGTAGACCAGCTTATCAATCCGGGTTGGAATCTTCTCGGCCGTTGCAGTCACCACCACCCCACCCATACTGTGACCGACCAGTATGACATTGCCGGATAGCGTATTGATGGCGGCAATAACTTTGTCCCGATAAACATCCATTGTTAAGGTAGCCGGGGGTGTTTTATCGGCACCATGACCAGGCAATTCCACCACGACTACTTTCTGGCCTTTTTGTTCCAGTTGGCTCTTGACATACTGCCAGGCATAGGGAGCCTGCCAGGCACCGTGTACGAGCACAAATGTGTGTGCCGGTGACGGGTCATCGTCATTTTTACAGGCTGTGAGCGTAACCAGCATGGCACTGACCAGGAGGAGGGAGATAAGTAAGGTTTTCATACGTATTATGTGTTTTTATATGTTAAATCTTCTTGCCGCACCCCACTCATATAAGGGATACGACAGAAATTGTATGACAGGGAGTGTTTTAGCATCGCTACCAACCCGATAGCTGAACTGTGGCCTGGTAGTCCGAAGTATTTTTAATACAACATTAGCTACCGGCTCCGGCGAGGGACCGTTCTTTATCGAACTTGAATAAACCGACAGGGCATTTTCCCGGTCTTTCGTATAGGCGGCAATTGTTGGTTCAGCGTACGCAAACCCCTGCACCAGATTGGTCTTAAAAAAAGCAGGCTCAACTACTGAAATACGAATATTGAACGGTTTCACTTCGAATCTCAACGACTTGAAAAAACCTTCCAGCGCATATTTCGAGGCCACGTAAAAGCTTTGAAACGGAATCCCAACCAAGCCGGCCAGGGAGCCAATAGTGATAATCTGACCACTTTTTTGGGCTCTCATCAACGGCAGGACAGCTTTTGTCATGTTGACCGTTCCCCAAAAGTTAATTTCGAACTGGCTGCGAGCTAATGCTGAACTGGTTTCCTCGGCACTTCCATTCAGGTCATTTTCCGCGTTATTTATCAACGCGTCGATCACCAACGTCCGGGCCGATAAGGCAACTAAACAGCTTTTTATCGACTCTTCGGACGTTATGTCCATGGGCAACAGCTCAAAGGCAACCTTGTGTTGATGCTGTTCCGGAAAACGACTGGTGCCAAACACGGTAAAGCCATTTTCATGAAGTTTGTTGGCAATACTCAACCCAATACCTGAGGTTGCTCCGGTAATCAATACGGTTCGCATATCCATAAAGAGTTTACTGTGAATTCGGACTTTTCTACGTCGACTGGCAACAGAATGATTGACAGTCAATGCACCTCAAATGCCCCCTGACGTCCACCTACCGAAATAGGATAGGCGCGTGCCCGGTCAAGCAGCATTGGGTCGGCGATGTTAATTCCTTCGGGTACGTTGTTTGGGTTGAAAAACAGCGTTTTATCCTCCGCAACCGTGTTCGCGGCCACTTTAGTTATTGTCACCGTTCCGAGCAGAACACGCTTTCGGCTATCGGGCCAGGCTATGGAAGGATCTTCGATCTTATCGCCTTTCTGGGCAATCTGGGCATACAGCTTAAACACGACCGGTTTCTTAGCCACCCGCTCCTTAATTTCTTCCTGTAGGTAATTGGGACCTAAGGCGGCAACCTGCTGAGCCGTCAGGAACTGTTCACCAGCCTCAGGAATGATCTGATAGCGAACGTACTGCGATTGGCCAGCCTTGTTGGTGAACTTAAATGAATTCACTCCAAAGTAGGCCAGCGTACCCCAGCTTGGAGTGAACGGTTTTTGCGTTGTCAGGAACGTCTTCGCGATAGGATGTGTCGTCAGAAACTGGTTCAGTGGGGCCGGATTTCCTTCACGATTGGCACCGATGGCTTCCAGCATAACTTTAAACTCGTCCGTTGTGGATACGGGGAAGCCGTTGAAGCTATGGAAGATGATATCGGTCGATTGGTTCTCAGGCATCTGAAACTTGATGGCCATACCCCGTGGGTGCGAGGCCCCTACCGTATCGGGAATATCTGGAATACCGGTAAAATCAGAGAATCGAACGAGAACCGGCAGCGAACCGCTTTGTAAATGGGCCGCTTTTGTCAGCGTACGAGCTTCGGGTGCGGGTGTAAAACTACCCTCCAGAATGAAGCCCTTGGCATGAACAGCCCGCCCGTCATGTTTACCAAAAGCCGTATGAAACATATCAACGACCTGAATAGGTGTGGCCCTGGTAGTGGATTTGATACCGGCATTCCCGTCCTGAGCATGAGCTCCGGGCACTGTGCTTAGTGTGAGCGCAGTCAGCTGCAAAGCCACGTTAAATCGGTTGCGTTTAAAGCTATAACCTGCGCCGGTTGACTTGTTTGGCGTACACGAAAGAGTGTGCATATAGTTGATTAGTTATGGTTCAACCACCCTTTACCAAACCCTGTGCCGAAGGCCGCTAAAAACTAACTATAATCATTATCCCCTCATTTAAGGTCAGAAACGACCTTTTTAACCGCCAGATGAATGTGATTATAACCTCAGGTTAGCTTGCTTAATCCAGTATATCTGGAGTAGTTAGACAAATCCGTAATGAAGTACGACTCAACTGGAGGATGTTAGATGTGCTGAAAGTTTACAATCCTAAAAATCTAACAGCTAAGCGATGGCAATTGCTCCAATGTCACTTTAACGAAACCTTAAATAGGCCCTCCTAGCTAATATTGAGGTTACACTTATGATTTACGACTGGGTTTCGGTAGAAGCAAACGGATTATCTTGTTTCATTTTCGTTTGGCGACCGGCTTGGCATAAGCCTTGTTAATTGGTACGTATCTACCCTATACTCTATCGCAATATGGCCTACCGGAATAAAATAATTCGCAATGCCAAAACAGGTCAGGAAATCATGTTCCTGCATACCGCCCAAAACACAGACGGTCAATTTCTGGGCATGTATGCTACATTTCAGCCGCAGCCCAAACCCACAGTACTTTATTGTTTACCACAACAAACGGTGGATTTTGATGTATTATCGGGCGAGCTTACTATTCTTCTGAAGGGAAAATATAAGCACTTGATATCAGGCCAAGCAATAACTATTGCGGCTAATCAGCCTCATGCACTGTGGAACGGATCAACTCAGCAAACGACCATCAATTGTCGGGTACGCCCTGCTCTTAACACTGAGTATCTTCTGGAAACAGTAATTGGAATAGCGAGTACCGAAGCGGATAACCGGAAAGGTATTTCTCGAATGCTCCAAATCGCCTTAACGGCCAATTCGTTTTCGAATGTATTCAGGCTGAGCAATTTCCCTTTTATATTCCAAAAGGTTGTCTTCTTTTTCCTTACGCCAATTGCTTATTTAGCTGGCTTTAAACCCGTGTATAAGGAGTACATAGACTAAATGCCCCTAAAGGCAATTTTCCCCTACTACAAGTTCCCAGAAGACTCGTATTTTCTAGACTAATCCGGCAATTAATGCCAGAACGAATGAAAGTCAAAATAAGCGGATAGACGTTGTTTGAAGGTAGAACAGTTACAATGTCATAGCGTTGTAACCAATTCCCTAATGGTACTGGCTGGATACTGCTTATCTACTCAAAAAGGGGTTCACCAAAGCTTCACCCATCTATAAAAATCCCGATAACAAGCTCTTTGCTATCGTCGAAGTTGACCTTTTTGACCGCAACCGCGATATGCTGATAATCAAAAAAGCCGCTTGCATCACTGAAGAGCCACGATGCTCTTCAGTGATGCAAGCGGTTCCGTAGCCCTCCAGTATGACCAGCTTCACGTATCAGTGATAGCCAGGTTTATGGCATAAGACATACAACTTAATTTGGTTGAGCTATTTTTTTATCAGGCAGGCGTCATACGGGTAGCTATCCCAATCCGATTCCAGGCGTTTATACTAATGATCGCCATGATGAGTTGCGCCGTTAGTGTTTCACCAAACAGAGCAATGGCCTGCTGATAAGTCCTGTCTGATACCCGTTTTTCGCGGATCATCGTCACTTCTTCAGTTAGCGCCAGCAACGCCCGTTCTTCATCCGAAAAATAAGGGCTTTCCTCCCAGGCATCCAGAGCGTAGATGCGCTTTTCAGTTTCGCCATGAGCCCGGGCATCTTTGGTGTGCGATTGAATACAATAGGCGCACCCATTAACTTGTGATGCCCGGATTTTGAGCAGATCCAGTTGGGATACCGTTGGGCCAGAACTCGCGATGTGCGTATCTATGGCCGAAAGCAATTTATAGAACTCAGGGTCGATGTGGCCAATTTTTAAACGCTTTTCCATTGTTTTTTCCAGTTAAAAATAAAATTGTATTTCGCTTGGGAGATCGTCATTTATAGGCCTCTCTTTAGCGGGATACACGCCAGTAGTCATTAGCGGCCGCAATGGTCGAAAACTCGATAGCTACGGTTTGCCCAACCGCTAGTAACATCATCGCATCATTGGCGTAAACAGCCCGCAGGTTTTCCCGAATCTGGGCATCGGGTTGAGTCGTTTTAATGATTAACCGGGCCATTTTGATAGCTAACTGGCGACCTTCTTCCGGGGTAGCCGTGATGAGGCTATTCGCAGGAATCAATGTTATAGTTTCCATGTATCCTAGACAGATAATGATTGTGATGATTAGTTTCAAAAGCTTAACAACGAGATAGTCTTGAACCCACCCTGGTAGTTTCTCTTCTTCGATAGAGATGCGCCAAACTTGTGCCGAAGATGATGTCTGGAAGAGTAATAGTTAAAATGCAGGATGAAAGACTGTTGAGGCCCTTTCAGAGAAGACTGTTGGCCGCTTTCCTATTTTTTTAAACGAGTTAGTGATCCAAGAATTCTGGATATTTCAAACCCGTTTGGAGAAAATTCCGGGTACCTTGGAGCAGCGCAGCAACACGACTCTTCTCCTATTGTTATATCCCACTATGGGCAGGTTAAAATGAAGAGATTTGTTAAAGGGCATCGAGATGAAGGCTACGTTTGCTACGGCTCCTAGTTAGCAGTTATTAAAATTGCGGATCTAGCTAGACGATACTCCTCTCGTACTCAAAAACCGTCCAGACAAATGGTCATTTAATTTGACAATTCCGTGCCTATTGTCCTGAAATTTAGCCCTCTACATTATTATTAAAGATTGCGAAAAATCGTACACGAAAACCTCCGATGTATCCTTGGATAAGACAAATTAAGCACGTTATCTTAATCGCAACCTTTTCATTTTATCTGTAGAATAAATCAATCCATCAACGGCTTCAAGTTGATTGTTTACTGGCTTAACGAAAACGCAGGTGAACATCCATTTTCCTAATCGATACGTATCCGTCCGAAATTCACCAATTGGCAATTTTATCAGCACTTTATTCCAGCCTTTTTTGAGCGAAACTGACTTCGGTTGACGATTTTCGTAGGGTTCGTCTGTATAGGGCTGCTCATTGCCCAGCGGATGTAAACCAGCATTCGTCCACGTCGGTGGTATTAGCTCCTGATCATTGACCCAGATTTTACTTCCTTTGTAATCCCACTGGCCTTGGGGCGGGCTGGCATCTTTCTCCGATCGTCCATAGTTGTGAAAATTAACCCAGGCACCTACTGTCTGGGCTCGGGGCGAAAACACATAGGTATATGCATAAACGGTGTGATTCGGCTGTGGGTTGGTCAGGTACGCCCGCACGACAGTTGGCCCCCAAACGTGACGCAGATAAATTGTACCCCCGTTGCCTCTATACCCTGCAAATCAAGGTTCTCCGTCTCGGGAGGAAAAACAGCTTCCAGTTTTCCCTGATTGGCAAGCGGCTCACTAATTCGCCAGTTTATAGTACTTTGGCGAACGTAGGGAAACTCCAATGAATTGAAATATTGCCGTTTATGGGTGAGTAATCGGTCTTCAAATTCGGCAAAATCAGGTTGATTCTGGATGACGGTTCCTGCCTCGGTTTCGGGTAAGCCGCCCCCGCGCCAGGACCGTTCGGCAACGGCCAGCATGATCGGGTAAAACCCGTTCAGCCGTTCGATTTCAGTTTCATTCGGCTGCTTTCGATCATTCCACACGCAGGCAATAGCCCCCAGGCGTTCCGATGAGCCCCAGGTGGTATCGCAGATCGTGCGCTGATACACACTGATCAAGTCGGCCAGTGTGCTAAAATGATTCAGATATAGATTCCGCGAATCAATCACGGGTTGTCCAGCGGCTGGCTTTACAGTACTCATCCATAGTTGCCGGATCATCTTTTTGTCCAGCCGGGCACCGGGCAGCCAGCCAATCACTTCTTTGCCACAGTCACGCACGACGGTTGCCATTTCGGGGACGAAGAGTGAATCGTTAAACGCCACCTCGTCAGTACCAATATGCAGATAAGGGACGTCGAAAAGGTCGCATACCTCGCGCAACAACTGCTTTACAAGCGCCTTGCCCTCGCTGGACTGCATGTCATATCCGGTAGCCCGACGAAAAGCGGCACTGTGTCCCGGCATGTCGATTTCAGGGATAAGCAATACGTGACGCTGTTTACAATAATCGACCAAATCGCGGGCCTGCTGTTTGGTATAGTACTGTCCCGGAAACCGGACCGTTACCGATGAATCGGTTAAACGGGGGACAACGTCACTCTGTAATCGCCAGGCCAGATCTTCGGTCAGGTGCCAGTGAAACGTATTGATTTTATAATGGGAAAGCCGATCGATGTGCCGTTTGAGCGTTTCAATCGAAATAAAACTACGACCCACATCGTGCATGAACCCCGAATGGGGAAGGCCGGAAAATCGACAATGGTGCAGCCAGCAATTGACTTGCTCTCCACATCTGTTAATTGCTGAAGGGTTCGATAGCCCCAGAAAAGGCCAGTCGTTGTCTGCGCTTTCAGTTCAATTTGAGTAGGCGACACAAGCAACTGATAGCCTTCCTGGTTCTGCCGAAGTGCCGGTAAATCGGTATCCAGCATAACCGTAATAACAAAGGCGCTCTTTGAGGCCGATTGCGATGTCAACTGTACGCTCCTACCACCAACCATTTTTATAAAGTGCTGAATGGAGTCGGCAACAGATTCGCTTCCGGGTGAATGGGCTACTACATTAATCATCCCTTTTATCGCTACCGATTTTCCCGTCCAGGCAACTTGCTGAGGAGCGGGAAGCAAAGGTGGATGAGCAGCCCAGCCATCAAGTGTGATGCCAAAAATTAGAAAACAAACGAGTATTCTCATGGAATGGAACAGGTAAATGTAGAGACCGGTAGACCGGCGCTGTTGACGAGATTGGCCGTGGTATACGGTTTCCAGCCATAATAAATATGGGAGTACGATTTCCCTTTGGGAAAGCAAAGAAAGACTCGATTAGCCCGATAGTGCGCTGGTACGTCCTGTTGAGGGCCACTAGAATCCCCAACCGAAAAACCGCGAATCGCTTGGGTATCGGCGGTTCGAAGTCCCGTCCCTGTTTGCCGAAAGCGTAATCTGATTCCGTTCCTGGCCCGAGAGACGGACACAAGCTCAGGTGTTCCTACAGCCTGCTGACCATAGGTTTTGACCAACGCTTCGCGCGCCAGCCGTTCCCCGACGACCCGTTTGTTGAGAGGGTGAACGTCTGTGGGATTGCCAACATCGCTAGTAATAACCATACCGACGTTGGGCAGCCACTCAGCTAATCGACGCTGGCTATCCCGAAACCACGGCCAGTTCTCGGATTTATAGCCTTTTTCGGTACCTATGGAGGAAAGCTGACAGAAGTAAAATGGCATATCGCCCTGTTGCCACTGCTTCCGCCAATCGGTAACTAAAAGCGGAAACAGCCGCTCATGCTGTTTAGCCCTCGTAAGGCTTAAGGCGTTGCTCTCTCCCTGATACCAGATGATACCTTTGATGGGTAATCGGAGCAACGGCTCGATGGCCGACTTATATAAAAAGCCCGGTTTGAACGGGTGCTGATAGCCCAGCAAATCGGCAGGCAACGTACAGCCTGCCTGAATTAGTTTATCCAGATTTTCGTGCCCCCGTTGACTACACCAGGGTTCCAAGGCGGCATTTTGCCACCAATCGCCCTTAATTATCGGTTGGGTTATTGGATCAGTGATGACACTGGCCGGACGCATCCAGGCTTCCGTCGGGGAGCCGCCTACCGCCAGATTAATCAATCCGATGGGGATATTTAGCGATTGCTGAACCGTCTGGCCAAAGTAGTACCCAACCGCCGAAAACAACCGGACAGCTACTGAATCAGCTTCCTGCCAACTTGCCGATTGATAAAACCCTGTCGGATTCAGGTGCGGCCGGTCGGCCGGTTCATACGCTACGTTATAGGTTGACAGCGCCGGAATTTTATTGAAAAGCCGAAGGCTCCGGTTCTTCGGTTGACGTAACGTTTGAGCCGCAAACTGGTCATTGATTACCGGGAAGGCTATATTCGATTGCCCCGCACAAATCCAGACATCGCCAATCAGCAGGTTAGTTAGCTGGAGCATATCCTGATCCGTTCTGATCGTCAGGCGGGTAGGTGTTGCCGATGCAGCACGGGATTGTAAGTGAAGCGACCAACTTGAGTCAGCCTTTACCACTGTCTGCCGTTGTTCATTTTCAAACTGGACTCGCACCGTCTGACCGGGCCTGGCCCATCCCCATATCGGTATGGGTTTATCGCGTTGGATGACCATCCCGCTTTGCCAGACATCCGCCAGACGAAGCTGCCCGTAAGCCGGACAAACTGCTACGCAGAAAATGAGAGCATACGTCAGCCACTTGAATACGTTAACTTTCGCCTGCGACAATATCATTGACGTTCGGTCTTAAAAAATACAACTGCACCAACAACGCCACCAGTACGATACCCGATAGCATAGCGAAATCAGAACCCAGTTGACCCGAATCCATCGATTTTCCCAGCCAGTTAGTCACCAGTGCCCCCGCAAAGACCCCCGTCATGTTCATAATACCGTAGGCCGTTGCGCGATTGCGGGCCGGTACGAACTGGCATAAAATCGGCATGTTATTGGCATCGAACATGCCGTAACCAAACCCAAAACACAGGGCTGCCCCCACTACATGAAAAAGGGAGTCGCCAAAGCCAATGAGCAGTAGCGAGGGGATCGTCAGGGATAAGCCGATAGCGCTGGTATAAATCCGTCCCCGATGATTTGTTTGCACCCACTGATCAGATAAGATGCCGCCAAAAATCACACCTAGAAAGGAAGACATAGCAATCGTGATCGTGGAAAGTGGTCCCGCCGTAGCCATATCGATGTTCAGGTTCGTGGCAAAGAGCGTAGGAAGCCAGTTTTTGGTTGCCCAGCCAGGTAGACTAGGGATAGCGTAATAGAAGAGAATGATCCAGAACGACGTATTCGCCAGCAGCAAACTCAAGCCTTTCGTCAAGGGTATGCTTTGGGGTTTAAATTTATCCGTAATCAGGGACTGGGCTGACGCGCCCCGGCTGATATCCCGCAAGAAAAAGCTGAGAATAACGGCATACACCAATCCGGCAATTCCAAATCCCTGAAAGGCCGTTGGCCAGGAATATGACTCTGCCACAGTTGCGCCGAATCCCCCTAGCGCCTGGCCCATGTAGAGGCCCGTCATGTGAATACCGATAGCCAGCGACCGGGTTTTGGTCGTGTGAAAATCGGCAATAAGCGCCAGACCCGCCGGGATATACAAGGCTTCACTGATCCCCATAATGGCCCGAAGCCAGTAGAACTGATCAAAGGTCGTGGCGTATCCCATTGAGAACGTAACCCCCGACCAGACGAATAAACTGCCCACAATCAGCCACTTCCGGTTGAACCGATCGGCAACGATCCCCGATACCGGGCTCATGCAGCCATAAATCCAGAGAAAAATAGCCATCAGCCGACCGAAATTGGTGGCCGACTGCAATTCGCTGATATCCACTTGCATGGAAGGCCGCATGGTAGCCAGCATCTGCCGGTCCATATAATTCAGCATGGCTACCACCCATAAGAGGCCCACCACCACCCAGGGATACAGCCTCCCCGGTTGACTTACTGCCTTGTCGTTCATTTGCCAGATGTCATAATGGTATTTTTTTGACAGGATTTGCAGGATTAAAGACTAAAGAAAATCCTGATTTATCCTGTCAATCCTGTCAAAAAAAACCTTAGTCAATTTTCCAGATGGCAGGCGTTCGGATGCCTGGCGTAACTTCACCGCTGGGAATGATGATGCTATTGTCCCAGAGGACCAGCGGAGTTGTTACGGGCGACGGGAACGGTAATGTGTCCACCACTGACCAAGTTTTTGTATCCGTTCGCAACTGCCAGACCGTTTTGATAAAGCCCGGATGATCGATCTGAAGGTTGTTCCGTTCCGTCGTGCGTTTTTCCTTGTCAGCCCCTGCGGGCAATACCTTTACCTGATTTGACAGTGCTTCAATCTGTTGAAGTCGCTTTCCATCGTCACCGCCAAACACAACGAGTGACTGGGAACCAAAGGCAATGACCTGATGGGCCGCCAGCGGTTGAGGTATATCGGGTAACCGTTGCCACTGTTTCCGATTGATTTGATAGGTGTAGACATCAGAATAAATGGTAGTTACGCCATTTACCGTCTGCCGACCACCCACTACGTATAGCGACTGATCAGTTCCGTCTGACTGCGCTGTCATGGCCATATACGCTCTTGCCGGACCGGGTAGATCAGCCAGTTTTTGCCAGCCGCGGGTCAGCGCTTTCAGGTCGAGTACGTATAAGCCCGTTTCTGTTCCCCGATCCGATTCACCACCAAACACATATAGGCAATTGCCTGAAATGGCAGCGGCCAGATTCGCCAGCGGAATGGGCAGTGCAGGAAGCGACTGCTGGTTGAGTGTGGCCGTCGATGGATTCCACTGGAGACTAAACACATCGGCGAATCGTTGCTTATCGTCATTACCACCCACGCAAATCAGTTGCTCATTCCAGACCACCGAAGCGCCATATGCCCGTGGCCGATCCAGCTGGTGCGTGGCTTGCCATCGATACCTATTTCCTTCGCGAACGAGCACATAAACGGTCGAATGCCAGACTTTTGTGCCACCCTGCCAGGGAAAGCCGTTCGGAAAATTGGCTCCGCCCGCTATGAGTAAGGCGCCATGACTGACACCGGCAAACGCCCCGGCTACACCCGGATTTGGCTGACCGGTCAAGGCAGGCAAATCCGGGAGTTGGGTATAGCGCAACTTAACCTGCGCGCTGGCTGAAAATACCGATAAATACGTCATAAGTAGCCCAGTGCCAGCTTGTTTAATCCGCGTTAACAACCGTCGATACGGGCATTTGTGAGGCATAGGAGTAAAAGTCGATGGCTTGTAGGTCCTCCAGAAAACGCGGATACTGCTCCGCCGACATGTTGGCTATAGGAAGCCGAAAACCACCACAGTCGATGCCCACCGCCCGCATGAAGGCTTTCCCAGTGGCAATACCGCCGTATTTGCCTAAGATACGGACAATGGCGATGGATTTATCCTGCAACTGCCGGGCCTTTTCCAGATCCCCCGCGTTGAAGGCAGCCATGAGCTCATAATACAACGGAGCTGCGTAATTGAATGTACTACCCACCGCCCCACGAGCGCCCATAGCCATGGCCGCCAGGTAAATTTCATCCCAACCCCACAGAATATCGTACTTCTGCTTTTCGAATAATACACATTGCCGAAAATCCATCAGGTCATTGTGTGTGTATTTGATGCCGTAAAAGTTGGGCAGTCGCCCGTCGATGCAGGCCAGAAAATCAATCATCGACAGATTGGCTCCCGTCAGAGCGGGAATATGATAGAAATAGAGTCCTAGATCGGGCGCAGCTTCGCCAATCTGAATGCAAAACTGAGCCAGGAGCTCTACATTCACTGGTTTGAAGTAAAACGGAGCCAGTACAGCTACCGCCTGAAAACCAGCACGGGAGGCCTCCTTGGCAAGTAGCTTGCTTTCTTCCAGAGATGTACCGCCAACCAGCATGATTTTAGCCAAGCTGGGTTCATCGACCTGGCCCCAGGCCTGGAGCAGCTCCAGTTTTTCAGGAAAGGAAAGCGATACGCCCTCACCCGTTGAGCCGCCGATAAAAGCGCCTTTGATACCGTTTTGGACGAGAAAATGAGCATACTGAGGAATGGCGGCCAGATTCAGGCTACCATTTGCGTGCATGGGGGTGAACGGAGCGGCCACCAGCCCTTCGGTTTTTGGAATATATGACATAAAAATGGAGGAAGAAGCGTTCCTTCGGACATAATCCGAAGGAACTGCGAACGAACCTAACTTATACTTAATGTGAGTGTATACGGTCTCTACTGGCAAACAACACAAAGACCTTTACTTGATTTAGTACCCAGGCGTCTGAACTAGCTTTGGATCGGTGTTAAGCATGGAAATGGAAATGGGTAGAAGCAATTTATAAACCTGCGTAGCGGGCAGATAAACGGGGTTTACGGCCGCGAATACATACGCATTCCCTGCCCGGCGCAAGACCCACCAACGCTTCCCTTCCCCAATAAACTCCCGCAGGTATTCATCCAGAATGGCATTCATGTTGGCTTCCTGACTTCCATTGGTGTATACGGTAAAGCCTGTCCCATAGGCCCGTGCCCGAATGGCATTGATGTCGGCGGATGGATCGTTGCCCAGTTTGGTATTCGCTTCGGCGAGCAACAGCAACACATCCGCGTATCGATAAATGGGAAAGTCATTGTCGTAAAGTTGTATACCCGAATCGACCCGGCCAATGAATTTTGTCAGCATGACACCGGCAATGGGAAAGCCCGCGGTATTGCGGTACATCACGCGAAAAGAAGGGCGGATGCGCTGGTCTTTGGCGTTACTTAGTTTGGTTATGGTGGCGCTGGACATGCCCACCCGGCTGGCTCCACTCACGAGGGGATAGGTTGCATTCACCGCTACGGCCGGGCCCGGAACCGGATCGAAAAACAACGTACCAGCCTGCGTTGTGTTCACCAGAAAATTGCCATACACGCCCTGGGTCGCTTCATTTTTCTCGTAGTTGATGGCAAAAATGATCTCCTTGTTATTACTCTTTTTGGTCGGGTCAAAGATGTCGGCAAACGTGCCCTGTAGCCCAAGCGTTGGCAACGCTTTTACCTCGTCCAACGCCGATTTAGCCGTCGTGAAATCGGCGTTTCCACCACCCATGTGCGTACCCGACCAGATAAATACATCGCCTTTCAGGGTCAGCGTAGCCGCCCGACTCCAGTTGACGCGCTTGGTCGCAAACGCATTGTTACCCGCAAAAAGCGTCAGCGACTGCTCCAGATCGCTTTTGATCAGTTTCATCACCTCGTCGGGTGTTGACCGGGCTTTGTACAAATCAGTCAGATTATCCACGGACGTAACGGGCTCTGTGCTGATGGGAACACCTCCCCAGGTTCGCAGGAGTGTATAGTACACGTAAGCCCGCATGCCATACATTTCGGCGAGGCAGGTTTTCCGTTTGGCTTCGTCGAGGGGTGCCGCCGGAAACAGTTTAATAACCGTATTGATGCGGTCGATCAGGTTGTAGAGCCCCCCCAGTTGTCGATGGGCACATTCGTGGCACTGATGTTATGCGACCAGTATTGTTTTAGTCCCGTATCCTCCGATTCGGTAAAGAGACCATCCGCCCAGATATCGGAACGCATCTCCCCCAGCGTGAATAACGTACTGTGATACGTTCGGAAGGAAGAATAGACACCCGTATATAGGGTCAGGGCCGCGTTGGCATCCGATAAAACCAGGCTCTGGTTGAGTGAGGTCTGCGGAATGACTTCCTGAAGTTGCTCTTTGCAGGAAAACAGGCCGGAACTGGCAACCAGACAGCCGACGAATGCAATCGTTAGTTTGTACGTTTTCATGATGTTCGGCTTGGAGATTAAAGACTGATCGTTGCCCCCAATGTGGCGGTTCGGGGCAACGGGAAGCGACCCACATCGTTGCCACCCACTTCGGGGAACGTCCCGTTATAGCCCGTGAAATACACCAGGTTTGAGCCCGTCAGGAATACCCGAAGACTCTTGACCCGATTACGGGCTACCCGTTCGAGCAACTTAGCGGGCATATCGTAGCTTAGCGTTACTTCGCGCATGGCCAGATAATCGCCTTTCTGCCAGAAATTGGCGGGGGGTGTCGTACTGCCACCGGCATCGGTGAAGTAGTTCCGGCCGTAGTTGGCCCAGTAATAGCGGGGCAACGTACCCGTCGGATTCTCGGGTGACCAGGTATTCGTTACGTCAATTGGCCCATTCTGCGAACCCTGCACCTGCGACATACCGCGCAGGTACGACTGGTTGGCGATAATAAAGCCCAGCGAGTAATCGAATTGGCCGTACAGATTGAATCCCTTCCAAGATAGATTCGACGAAAACCCGCCCTGGATCGTTGGCGTCGTGCGACCGACGTAGACGTTGTCTCGGTAATCCAGGGTATCGTTCTTGTCGGTATCCCGCCAGCGGGCATCGCCCAGCAATTTAATTCGCTTATTCGTATAGGGCAGATACGAGTTCCAGAGGTTGGCGCGCTCATCCAGTTGGGCCTGCGATGTATAGATACCGTCATAGATCGGCGCATAAATTTCATCCAGCCCGACGCGTTTGCCTTCCTGCAAACCGCCTACCCACACCAGTTTGTTCTGGCCGGGATCAAAAATCTGAACAGCGCCCTGCCGATTCAGGTCCAGGCCATTATTGGGAAGCTTTTTGGCAAAGTTCTTCACATGGAATACGTTGGCACTGACGGTCCAGGATACCCCGTTGGCGCTCGAAGGCTTCAACACATTTGCTCTGATTTCCAGCTCAATGCCCCGGTTCTGAAGTTGACCCAGGTTGGTTACGTATGCATTATAGCCAGTCCAGGCCGGGATGGTCAGTGACGTAATCTTATCGTACACGTTGCGGATGAAGTAATCGGCAATCACGGTGACGCGGTTGTTCAGCAGACCAACATCCAGACCGAAATTGAGCGTATTGGCCCGCTCCCATTTGAGGTTGGTGTTCGTAATACCGGCCGCAAAACCAGGCTGTCCGTTATACGTACCAACGCTGCCATACTGCGGAATTGTTGCGTAATCGCCAATCAACGGCTGACCCGCGCTGTTAAGTGGGTTGATGCTACCATTTTCGCCAAAACTGATCCGCGGTTTGAGCGTGGACACGTAGCGTCGGAGGAACGAATTGGCGAAGAAATCGGCGTAGTGCATGTTCCAGCCTAATGAAACGCCGGGGAAGAAACCATACTGATTCGTGATGAGCTTCGAGGTGCCATCGTACCGCATATTTATGTTCAGCAGGTACGTATTGGCGAAGGTGTAATTAAACCGCCCAATGACCGAGGCCAGCCGTTGCCAGCTTGAAAATGAAGAGGTTGGCACGCCTACCGCGGCTGTTGAGGCCGATAACCAGGGAATAAAATCGGTAGCGGCCAGGTTGGCCGTCGCCCCATAATCATACACCCGGGATTCAAAAAACTCCCCGCCTGCTAAAGCCGATACGGTATGCTTGCCAACATCTTTGGTATACTGAAGGAACGCATTGTAGGTATACTGACTGGCCCGCTGGTTGGTGAAGGAAGCATTGCGTGTGTTGACCAACGCACCACCGGTTCCGTTGATGTACGCTTTGGTAAAACTGTCGTTCGTCGTATATCGGTAAAACCCTGATGCCGACGCCAGTGCTTTCAACCCCGGCAGGATAGTATATTCCAGATTCAGGCCGCCTGAATAGCGTTGTTCGAGGGTTTGGTTGTAAAATTTATCCCGGAAATACGTCGGGTTACCGAGCGTACTGCCATCAACGCCGGGAAGCTCAGCGCCAGTTAAGTCATTCGTTAATCGAACGGTGGGCGCAATGCCCGTAAACCGCTGAACGATCCCGCCCCCAACGCCCCCTCCGCCATCGGCAGACAGGTACGACGGTGTCGTTTTTGCACTGTAGCCCGATATATTCAGGTTCACGACCAAATTTTTGCCGACGTTTAAGCCACCGTTGAAATTCATGTTCATCCGGCTCAGTGACGAACCGATCAGGGTGCCTACGTCGCTGATACTGCCCACTCCCAGCGAAAAATTACCCTGATCGTTACCGCCCGATACGTTCAGGTAATGCTCATTGAGCGTGCCTTGTTGTAGAATCAGGTCTTCCAGTTGGCGTTGCGAAATAGAGCGGTACAACAAACTGTCTGTCTGACTGGCATTGAACGGATTTTTATCGAGCAATAAATGATACTGTGGGTCAGTGAGCAGATTCCGGTTGCTGTTCGACACCAGTTGGGTCGAGTATTTTCCATCGGGCGCAGTCCAGCCCGAGTTGACGCCCCAGCCCCAGGCACCCGTTAACTGGTTTCGGGCGTTGTTCATTTCGGCGGTGTTGTTATCAGCCTGTGCTGCGGCAAATCGACTAGCCAAGCCTCGTCGGTTCCAGACGATGTAGTCTTCCGCACTCATATACTGGAGTGGGTTTCGCCGGATATAATTGTTGGCTCGTTTGTAGCTATAGGTCACGGACGTGCGGCCTTTCTTTCCCTTTTTGGTCGTCACCAGAATGACCCCGTTCGAGGCCCTCGCTCCGTAAATAGCCGCCGATGCCGCATCCTTGAGCAGGTCAATGCTCTCCACATCTTCCATATTGATACCAAAGAGAGAGGGAACAATAACGCCATCCAGCACGACTAGTGGCGAACCAGAACCGTTAAAGTCAGTGCCTCCCCGGAAAACAATTGTTGGTGTCGAGCCGGGCTGACCCGTTGTTTGCTGCACGCGCAAACCTGGGGCTGTTCCCTGCAGGGCGGTGCCTACGTTGGTTCGGGGAACGGATTTGAAAACCGTCTGATCGATGGTCGACACGGACCCGGTCAGCGTTTTTCGGCTTTGCTGACCGTAGCCGACGACCACCACTTCGTCCAGACTTTTGGCACTTTCAGCCAGCTTGATGTCGAGGGCTGTATGGTTATCGATCACGACTTCCTGCGTGCTCATGCTGATGAGCGAGACCACTATAATGTCGCCTTTGCGAACGGGTAGCGTGAACTGACCATCCTGATTGGTTACCGTCCCGCGGGTCGTTCCTTTAATGGTAATGTTTACGCCCGGCAGCGTCTCGTTGGTGCGGGCATCTCGAACCGTGCCGGAGAGCGGAGTCGGTTGCGCCCAGGCACTAAAGGCGACCAACCAACAGACAATATGTAGTACATATCGCCTGTATTTGTTAGGATAAATAGAACGTAGTGACATAGTTTTCAGTAGGCTAAGGAATAAGTATGACTTGACAAAGGTATTATGTTATACATAAAAGTCAAAAAATAAGGAAATATTTTTTTTTACCCCATAGTTTCCCGAATATTGTCATACATAATCGAAGCAACTGACTTTTTATATTATACATAATACATGGAGTACGTACATAGCCAGAATGATTTTAAGTTGAATGAGAATGCGACACTGGTCGACAAAGTGGAGACCGACCTACTCGAATTTTTCAACGACAAGCAGTTTAAAGTGGGGGATGTGATTCCAAAGGAGATCGAATTAGCGGCCCAATTGGGTGTCAGCCGGACGGTGCTGCGCGAAGCTTTATTACGGTTGCGGATGCGGGGAATGCTCGATACCAAGAAAAAGCGCGGAACGGTGATCACCAATCCGGATCTGCTGTCGCTAATTGAAAAAACACTGTATCCAGGCATTCTGGACAACGCGACCCTGCGCGATATTTTCGAGTTACGCATGGTCATGGAGATCGGGATGGGCGATCTGATTTTTGAGCGGGTGACCCAGAATGACATCGACGAACTCTACGCCATTGTCGCTAATGAACCCAACAATACCGAAGACATGATTTTCGACTCGGAGCAGGAAATCCGCTTCCACGGTAAGTTGTACGACATTACCGGCAACGAAACGCTACGGCGGTTTCAGCGGATGCTGCTTCCCATTTTCAAGTACGTGCACGAAAGCGGTATCCTTAAAAAGCAGGTACAACAGAAAAAGTTTGTCTCGCACCGGGGCATTGTCGACGTTATCCAGCATGGCACGCCCGAAGCCCTTCGAAATGCGATGCGTAACCACTTCGAGAATCATTTTCAACGGTTATTCTGACGCAGTTATGTTGTATTCATTTATTTTGGCAGTTGGCCTTACAACTTGCCAGCCCAACGTATTGGAACAGGGCGCTTTGGCTACTGATTCGGTAAATCAGGCCGTTCAGGAAACGACGGTCTTTCAAAATGGCGATGGGGGCTACCTCTGCTACCGGATACCGGCTATTGTAAAAGCGCCGAATGGAACGCTGCTGGCGTTTGCCGAAGGGCGCCGAACCGATTGCGGGGATTTTGGTGATGTCGATATCGTACTACGTGCTAGTAAAGACAACGGGCAATCATGGAGCCCCATTCAAACGGTTGTTGATTTTGGCACGATGCAAGCCGGTAATGCTGCGCCCGTGTTCGACTTGACTGACCCTCGCTTTCCGGCGGGCAGACTTTTTTTATTGTATAATACAGGCACTGCTTCGGAAGCTGATGTTCGAAAAGGATTGGCCGTTCGGGAGGTTTGGTATAAAACCAGTGCAGACGGCGGGCAGAGCTGGTCGGAACCTATAAACATTACGACCCAGGTATCCCGGCCCAACAAACCGGACATGAACCCGAAGTATTCTTTTTCGGAGGACTGGCGCTCGTATGCCAACACGCCCGGCCACGCGCTGCAACTGCACAAAGGTCGGTACAAAGGACGAATTTTTGTTGCGGCCAATCACTCCGAAGGTCAGCCACAACCGCAGTTTCGCGATTACCGGGCGCACGGATTTTATTCGGATGATCATGGTAAAACCTGGAAACTCTCGCCGACCATTCCCTATCCCGGTGGTAACGAAAGTACAGCTGCTGAAACGGCCAGTGGGAGTCTGTTGCTGAATGCCCGCAACCAGTCGGGCGATGTCAAAAACAGGTTGCTGGCAGCATCTGTGAACGGGGGCGAAAGCTGGGAGCCGGTGATTGTCGCCAACGATTTACCTGACCCGGTTTGCCAGGGAAGTATGATCGATTATCAGCCACGTAGCGGCCAGAACGTACTTCTATTTTCGAATGCCAATAGTCAGACCAGTCGCACGAATTTAACAATTCGGGTAAGCAAAGATGAGGGCAAAAGCTGGTCGGCGGGGAAATCTATTTACGCGGGCTCGTCCGCCTACTCAGATCTGGTCATTCAGCAGGACTCCACCATTGGCGTGCTCTACGAAAAAGACAAATACACCAAAATCACCTACGCTCGCTTTCGCTACGACTGGCTGATTAAGTAACGATTCTTTGACATGATTGTAACCCAAACTTACACGCAACTTTACCGTGACGCGTTGCTGAATGATGTCATTCCATTCTGGCAGACCCATTCTATCGATCAGCAGGACGGCGGATTTTTCACTTGTCTCGACCAGCAGGGCAACGTTTACGACACTGATAAATTCATCTGGCTTCAGGCGCGGCAGGTCTGGACCTTCTCGATGCTGTACAACAAGGTTGAGCAACGTAATGACTGGCTGAAGACGGCTCAGCATGGAGCCGATTTTCTAAAAAAATACGGGCGCGCCGACGACGGAAGCTGGTATTTTTCACTGACCCGCGACGGTCGGCCACTCGTGCAGCCCTACAATATTTTTTCGGATTGTTTCGCGACGATGGCGTTCGGGCAGTTATCCATAGCTACAGGCGACGACGAACAGGCACAGATTGCCAAATCGACGTTTGAGCAGATTCTCCGTCGGCGTGACAACCCAAAGGGGGTATGGAATAAAGCGATTGTGGGCACGCGTCCGCTTAAGAATTTTGCGCTGCCCATGATTCTGTGCAACCTCTCGCTGGAAATCGAACACCTGCTTGATCGTCAGCTGGTCGACCAGACCATTGACGAATGCATTTATGAAGTGATGGATGTTTTCTACGATCCAGACTTAGGTTTAATTCGAGAAAACGTTACGCCCGATGGCCAGTTTTCAGACAGCTTCGAAGGCCGTTTGCTCAACCCCGGTCACGCCATTGAAGCCATGTGGTTCATCATGGACCTGGCCACCCGACGAAACGACCAGGCCCTGCTCGATAAGGCCGTTCGCATTACGCTCGACACACTGGATTATGCGTGGGATATACAACACGGTGGTCTCTTTTATTTGATGGATAGTCAGGGACATCCGCCCCAGCAATTGGAATGGGATCAGAAGCTGTGGTGGGTGCATGTTGAAACGCTCGTTACATTGCTAAAAGGCTATCAGAAAACGGGGAATCAGGCCTGCTGGACCTGGTTTGAACGCGTACATGCCTATACCTGGGCGCATTTCCCGGACCCGGTTCACGGCGAATGGTACGGGTACTTGACTCGTCAGGGTGAGGTGCTTTTGCCCTTAAAGGGGGGAAATGGAAAGGCTGTTTCCACATACCACGCGGCCTGTATCAATGCTGGGAAACATTGAAAAAGTTCCGAATACCTGATCAGCCAGGTAGTGCAACATCCCATCAGGCTACACAGTCAGGTTACTGAGAAATCTGGAGTCCAATAAGTCCTTTGGCGATCATACGTAGGGCTTCAATATGTCTTCCTCAACCTATTTGGGCGGGAAGACAATCGGGTGTATGCGATTTTTTCACCAGTCTGGGAAATAAAACACTTACGATGTTTCGATTTAGGAAAGTATCTCATTCGATCTGAATAAAGTCTAGTAATAGTGGCTGGGCTTAACTGTCAACAAGCCTGATCCCACCCCACTAAACCCATTCTCATTTTAAAAATCGTTTGCTTAAATTCTTGATTCATTTCCGGACGGGTTATATTAAGTTGCATTCAGTAAATTGGTCTTACATAAAGCGTAAATACCTATCCATTAGCAAGTTGAATAGCGTTTAATGCACTATTGGATCAACCATTAAAACTGTTTATTCTTACAAAAACCGAATAAACAGTTTTAATGACTATCTAATTGAACTAGCCCATTTCGTTTTAAATTCGTGATGACAGCCTAAACAAGAAAACATATTATTTCTGGCCCGGCCATTGCCAATGCAGTAAGTCATCACTCCAGGCAATACCAATGGAGGCATTTTTATCAAAATCACCCGCTTCCTCGGTCAGTGGACCGGACCCATGAAATAACATCACGTATTTACCAAAGGCGGGGTTTGATTTTAGGTTCAGTACGGTACCAGCCGTTATTCGACCTTTGGCCCAAGGCCATTCTGCCTGTCCTAACGTAATCAATTCCCCCAATCCCGCCAGTTTTGCAAATCCGTTGACCGCTTAATGGCTATTCCATTTTTAGGCGAGTGAATCAGAATGTAATCCCCACCCTCGACCAACACGCAGACATTCTCACCCGATTCCGTATGTCGGACGTATTGCCAGGTGACCAGATCGGACGATGAAGACATACTGACTCCATTCTGTTTATAAAAGCACCACCATTTTCCGGGCTCATCTTTGTCTTCGAGTAGGTACGGGTCAATCATGCGTCCCATCGCTTTTTCATCCACCTCTGGGCCTTTGACCTGGAGCAATACTGGTGCCGACCAGTGGTGTAAATCCCGGCTGCGCATGGTAAACAGACGGGCCTCACCCGTCCCGAACCGAGGCATCTGATCTGCGGTATAGTCGGGGCGAGGGTAAGTTTGCAGGCAAATCACCCATTCATCACCCTGCCGAACTAGGTTCCCAGGGCTACTGAAGTCAAGCCGCTGATCGCGGGGTGTTAAAATTCGGACTGGTGACCAGTGCTGCAGGTCTTTTGACTGACTCATGGCCGTGTACGAATACACCCGGTTATCGTCTTCGACCCGTACTAAGGTAAAAAAGACGTACAGGCTATCCTGGTGATACAACATGGCCGGGTCGCGATAGGCCGTGCGTTCATCGCCCCGAAATAGGATCGGAGACGATAAAGCGGAAAGTCGGTTCCTAGTTGGCGTGGGAACTTCTAGGAAGCTTAGACCGCTTATAAGCCACAAAAGAATAAGTTGCATGCGCTAGTTTAGTAAACGTTAATGGACAAGGACGCGTCCTTCTAAAGCGTATGGAATTAGTAGCCTCACTTTCTGAGGGGTATGACGTGTTGTTTCAATAACCACTCGGTTCGTCTGATTCCCCGTGATGAGTAGGTACTTCGTTAGATCAGTTACGAAAGGAGGTACCATAATTGAGCCATCGGTGATGTTTTGTAAATGTATCGTTTGACTTTGCGTGGCTGGATCACACGTAAAACCGCTAATTTGCGCTTTATCTACATTGCTTACCGATAAAGCATGACGATGGTGATCCTTGCGAAAAGCAGCATTCCAGCTGACGTTACAATCCTTTATCCGAACATTCGTCGCCTGCCCAATCGTGACGGCGTGGGTCATTCGTCGGTCCGGCTGACTTTCCGGATTCATCGTCATGCGAATAGCTGAAAGGTCGATATCGGCGACTGATTGCGCGTCATACCCTTGGATTAGGGAGGTGCCTTCCGATGTAGCCACAATATTGTGCAAACGAAGCCGCTCAATGCGACCAATTTTTGAATCGGTACTGCGTTTGATCACCACAAAATGGAAGGCTTCCCCATTACCCCACCAGAAAAATGGTTTCCGCTGGCAATCGATCAGGATGTTATCAAAGTGAACATCACTGACTAGACTACCATCCCGGACAATAATGCCCAGCCCGCGGTTCGACTCTTTAATGATGCAGTTGGACACCCGAATACGCGTAAAGTCAGCGTGAGTTTCCGTGCCAATTTTAAAAGCGCAGGATGACGAGCTAAGAAGACAGTTGGTCACGATGATATCCCGGCAGGGCTCTGAACGGCCTGCCTGTCGGGTAGACTTCAGACAAATCGCATCGTCGCCGGTACGGATAATACAGTCGGAAACGATGACATCGCTACACCCGTCAATATCAAGGCCATCGGAATTAACCCCCTTTTCCAGACTTGATGTAATGATTAGTGATCGAACCCGCACCTGGCGGCACCATTGCAGGTGGCAACTCCAGTTCGGCGAATCCAGAATGGACACATCTGTCAGGACCACGTCCTGGCAACCAGTGAGGTAAACCAGAGAAACTTTGGGGGCTGAACCACCGGCTTTTCCATAGCAACTCCAGCCCGCCGGGCTGTTTCATTCCAGCCGGGGTACGTATCCTGGTCGGTTACCGTCTGCATGCCGAACGCTGGAGCGCCCATAATGCGACCAAGCCCCGTGATGGCAATGTGGCTCACGTTCCGGGCCAGGATCAGGACGGGTGTCACGGCTTCGCCGGAATGCTCAAGCCCTGTTTTATCGTTGCGGTATAAGGTCGCATCGGGAATGGCGTGCAGGGTCGCCCCGCGACTAAAATGTAGCTCAACATGACTGCGCAATCGGATAGTAGCAGAATAGTAGTCACCCGCCGGAAAGAAAACCACCCCACCTCCACCTGCGGCACAACTGTCGATCGCTCGCTGGATGTAGGGTTCCGCATTGACGTATTGATTACGGGGTGTTTCAAAGTCAAGCACAGAATATACGTTGGCTTGAGCCAAACCTCTACCGCTGGGTTGGGCTAAACCCGTAATGGGCACAGCACACAACAGCCAGGCAACACAGCACTGCGGGGAAATATAGCAACCTTTAATTTTGCACGCGTTGAAACGTATTGGGGCACTCCATCTCAGAAGTGCGCCCCAATACGGCCATGGCCAATAATCCACTAATAGGCTAAACCTCTTTACTTGGCTATGATACATCGATGTTGGAATTAATAACCCGGGTTTTGTTTTAGGAGGGGGTTAATATCGATTTGTTGCTGAGGAATAGGGAAAAGCAAATCCCGCTCAGAAAGGGTCTTGCCCGTAGCCCGCATGAGGGTCAGGGCGCGGCCCGTGCGTAGCAGATCGAACCAGCGGTGCCCTTCAAAGGCTAGTTCGATCCGCCTTTCCTGCTCAATAGCCAGTCGGGCATCCGATTGGGATAGATCTATGCGATCCGCCAAACCCGCTCGTTTACGAACCTGGTTGAGATAGGGCAACGCCAGGGTGGTTTGATTTTGCTCTATAAGAGCCTCGGCATACATGAGCAAAACATCGGCGTAGCGCAACACAATCCAGTTGCCATCGCCATCATTCACAGTAGACAGGGGAGTAATGTATTGTTTTCGGACGTAGGGGTCCGTATAGAGCTGCTGCCCGTCTGTCCAGGTTTCGCTCAGGGAAACGGACTTGCGCAAATCGCCTGGCTCATACGCCACAAGTATGTTTTTGGTCGGTCGGTTATACCCTCCACCACTCCCCTGCCCGGTCAACGCAACGGCTCCCCGCCGGGGTGAAAACGTCGTGGCATAGGAACTTCCTTCTCCCTGGCTATTGGCTTTATAGGCGACTTCGAAAATGGATTCTCTGTTTTGCGCATTCGCATCGCGGAATACATCCGCATAGGTAGGCAGCAAGCTGTAAGTCCCCGCATCGATGACGGTTTTGAGCACCTGAGCGGCCAATGCATACTGTTTTTGCGTCAGGTACACTTTCCCCAGCAGTGAGCCTGCCGCTCCTTTAGTCGCCCGGCCAATCGCATTGCCCGTGTAGCTTACCGGTAGCTTTGTACCTGCATCCGTCAAGTCGTTTACAATCTGTGTGTATACTTCCTTGGTAGGCGTTCGATCCACTTGATACGCATCCGTCGCACTTAGTATGCTCGTTACCAACGGCACATCGCCGAATACCTGCACTAGGTTAAAATAGGCTAACCCCGTAAAAACTCCGCTTCACCAATCAATTGATTTTTCTGACCCACATCGGAAAAGCTAACGGTATTGATCCGGGCCAGAAGTGTATTGCACTGATTTATTAACCGGTAATGGGTATTCCAGGTATCAACAATAAAGCTGTTGGAGGGAAGCAGCGTAAACGTATCGAAATCCCCGTAGGTCTGTGAGCCGCCGGCATAATCTTCCTGCTCGGTGTTATCGGACCGTTCATCGGTATAGAGATACCAGTTTCCGTACATGCCTGACGTCTGTAGGGTTGAATAAGCACCCGTAATTGCCGTTTGGAAATCGGCCGGTGTCTTGTAAAAATTATCGACGTTAGCCGAGGAAATGGGCGTGAGCGCCAGGAAATCGTCCTGACAGGCGGATAAGCTCAACCACAGGCACAGTGCCAATATAAACGTAAATCGTGTCATGATCGAATAGGAGTTAAAAGGAGGCATTCACGCCAAAAGTGAAGGTTCGGGCTAGTGGGTAGACGCCATAATCGACGCCTTCCGTAAGCGGATTCCCATTGTAGTTGCGATTCACTTCCGGATTATAGCCTGCATAATGGGTAAACGTGTAAAGATTCTGCCCACTCGCATAAACCCGTAGATTTTGCATTTTCAAGCGTTCAACCCATGGGTTGGGTAATCGAAATCCCAGTGAAACATTTCGGATACGCAGATAGGAACCGTCTTCGATGTAGTAGCTTGTCACCTGGTTCGAATTCCCCGTCGCGTAGGCTTTGGTGTGTTTACCATCCCCGGGGTCCGCTTCACTTTTCCAGCGGTTGACTAAATCAGCATACGCATTGGAAGCCGCAATGAAGCCAAAGAAGCGCCGTTGTAGAAAAAGCACCTGGTTGCCCTGCGAGCCTTGTATAAGCACACTTAAATCGAACCCTTTGAAGGTCAAGGTATTGGTCAGGCCGAATACATACTTGGGGTAAGGTGTTCCAAGTATCGTTCGATCACTAGCATCGATTTTTCCATCCCCATTCAGGTCCTTGAAGCGAAAATCGCCGGGTTTAGTCACGACCGGACTAGCCCATTTGGGGCCCGCATCGACCTGCGCCTGATTTTGGAAAACCCCATCGACCTGGTAGCCATAAAAATTACTGATGGGTGATCCAATCTGGGTAATGTGCGTATCCGATACGTCAGTTGATGAGCGGATGGGGTCTCCCTTGGGTCCCAGTGCCAGCACAGTATTTCGATTAAAGGAGATGTTGGCGTCGGTTGTCCAGGTAAAGGCTTTGCCGGTAACATTACGGGTCGTCAGGCTTAATTCCAGTCCATAAT
The DNA here is from genome assembly GCA_003259005.1 of Spirosoma telluris. Classification (GTDB taxonomy): domain Bacteria; phylum Bacteroidota; class Bacteroidia; order Cytophagales; family Spirosomataceae; genus Spirosoma; species Spirosoma telluris. The sequence continues at coordinate 88,765 of QLII01000002.1, read as the reverse complement.
TCTTCACTTTACCAATGTTTTGTAGCGCATTGGTAAAGCCAGTAATGGAGGGGACCGGCACATTCAACAGCAGGCCCGACGTAATCCGGTTGTAGTAGTCGGCGGTAAACAGGATTCGGTTGTTCAGTAACCCCACTTCCAGCCCGACGTCCGTTTGATTGGCTTTCTCCCAGGTCAAATTGGGATTGGCAATCGTTGAGGGAACAAGCCCATTGGCCAGACTTCCCGAACCACTTCCCAGAATGTAGTTGGACGAGTTAACCAGCCCGATCGAGCCGTAGTTACTAATAAAGTTATTCCCATTCTGGCCAGCACTAGCGCGCAGCTTCAACTCACTGATCGCTTTAAAAGGCTGCATGAAAGGTTCTTCCGAGATCCGCCAGGCCACCGCCACCGACGGGAAATTGCCCCAGCGATTGGCCGAGCCGAACCGGCTTGAGCCATCGCGCCGAACGCTAACCGTCAGTAAATACCGATCCCGGTACCCATAATTAATTCGCCCCAGCCAGGACAATAGCCCCCACTCATCACGGGACGTATTTCCCCCGTTGATCTGGCCTGCATTGAGCGTGGGGACTAAATCGTTGGGAAAGTTGATCGCCGTCAGGCTAGTGCCATAAGACCGGTTTTTTTGTATGGTATAACCAGCCAACGCCGTCAGACTGTGCTTCCCCATTTGCCGGGTGTACGTTAACGTGTTTTCATTAAGCCAGTTATAGCTCATCCCATCATTAGCGTAACCCGATGGAACGGTTGGTGCGGGTTGGTTCGGGTTTCCAATGCGCGAAGATCGGAAACGGTCTTCCCGTGACGCATTCAGGTCGCCACCCAGCGTGATACGAACATTCAGATCCTTAATCACGGTGTATTCGGCATAAGCCGTTCCCAGAATACGATAAGCCAACTGCCGACGGTTTTCTTCCTGCGTTACCACCAATGGATTCTCAGGCGTCTGGAATCCGTACTGGAAATCAGTCATGGTGCTGTAGGAGCCGTCTGGGTTAGTAACGGGTACCTGGGGTAGGAAAGTCAAAGCACCGAGCACGGTACCTCCGCAACAGGGATGCCCTTCGGCATCCACAACCCGTTGGGTTCGAACCGATGGTAACAAACTCACGCCTATTTTTAGCCGATCACTTGCCCGACTTTCGAGGTTGGCCCGCAGGGAGTAGCGCACCAGATCCGTATTCGGAATAATACCCTGCTGATTAAAATAACCAGCCCCTACTGAATACGTTGACCGCTCGGTTCCACCACTAACCGATAGATTGTAGCTGCTGATGGGAGCCGTTCGGTAGAAGGCTTTTTGCCAGTCCGTATCGTATTGGCCAGGTTGGGTAAAAATAGGCGGTAATAACGCTAAGCCGGCCGTTGTTTTCTTTAAACGCTCTTCATTACTATCCGCTGGATTTCCCCCGATGACATCCCGGTAATACTGATTCCGGGCTTCAATGCTGGCCTCTGCCAGTTGCTGGGCATTCATCACCTTGATCGTCCGTTCTAGCGACTGTGAACCCACATACGCATCAAAGTCAATCCGGGCTTTACCCGCTTTTCCACGTTTGGTGGTGATAATCACAACACCATTGGAGCCACGTGATCCATAGATAGCCGTTGAGGAGGCATCCTTCAAAACGTTGATCGATTCAATATCGCTTGGATTCAGCGTAGTGAGTGGATTATAGTTCTGGTCGAAATTGCCCTGTACGGGAAATCCGTCAATAACGTAAAGAGGCTCACTACTCGACGAAATGGAACCGGCTCCCCGGATACGAACCCGTACGCCCCCTCCCGGCGCGCCGGATGGCTGGGTCACCTGTACACCAGGTAGTTGACCAGCCAGCGCCTGATCGATGCCTGCTACGGGTTGTGTTTTTAATTTTTCGGCGCTGATGGACGCTACGGACCCCGTTACGTCTGATTTTTTCTGAGTACCATACCCGACGACGACGATCTCATTGAGTGAACGCACATCGGTGGCCAGTTGTACATCCAGCTTCGTACGGCTTCCTACGGCCACTTCCTGGGTGAGGTAACCAATAAAGGAAAAGACAAGGGTAAGTCCGCCGGGGCTGTCTGTATCCTCAGACACCACCAGCCGAAAGTTTCCTTCACCGTCCGTCGTGGTTCCTTTGCTGGTTCCTTTCACCACCACACTAACGCCAGGTAGTCCCTGCCCTGACGACTGCTCACTCACCCGGCCCGTAAGCGTTCGGTCAGCGGGCAGGTCCCGACTCAAGTCCTGACGCGGGGTTGTTAGGTCGGTTGGTGAGGATTTCAGCCGGGCCAGCACAATTTGGTCATTAATGACTTTGTAATCAATCTGCAGGGGACTTAATAGCCGATTGAGTACGGACTGCAATTTTTCCGATGTCGCGACTAAACTGACGGGTTCGGAGAGCCGGATCCGGGAACTATAAATAAATCGGACCTGCGTTTGTGTTTGCAGCAGATCGATCACTTTTTTCAAAGGTTGATTGGCCACATTCACCGATATTTCCCGATTTAGGATTGTCTGAGCCTGGCCATCGTAGGCAAAACCCGTTCCCGTGAGCAATCCAATGAATAATCCCTGCAATAAACCAATACGCATGAGCGTACGCCGAAAAAACGGCGTGGTATTTGGTAAAAAAAACATAGTTTTGATTTGTCTATATGGTAACACATTAGATCGGGGCAGTTGACCTGGCGGTGGTACGCTAGAAGGTGGTCAACTGACCAATGGGCCGAACGTGGTGGTACACGTTCGGCTTTTCTATTTATAGCCGGGTATCACCGGGGCTGGCACGGTCTTGAATCATGGTCGGGTTATGGGTTTATTTGATAAAGGTTATGGACAGCCCTCGCCATTCAGCATGATCGTCTCTCCGGCCATCGTATAGGTGGCATCAAGTGAGGCACAGAGCAGTTGCAGAATGACCGGCAACGATTGATCACTGAAGTCAGCCGTCAGGTGGCAATTCGTCAACGCTGGATTGCCAACGCGGATACGTATGTTGAAACGGGACTCTAATTGACGTAGTACTTTAGGCAAAGGCATGTCGGCAAAGGAAATGGAAATCGGTTCGTAGAGTTCAAGGCGCGGTTGAGCCGGTCGCTGGTGGCGGCTAAGCTGCGCCGTAAGCACATTATAAAGCACCTCCTGTTTTGGCAGTAGCATGACTGGTTCGGCGGGCAGGGGACTGGTTTTATTCAGTGAACGGACCAGTACCTTCCCCGTTACGACGGCTACTTCAAAAAGTGCCTGTTTTGGGTTCGCCCTCACATTGAAGCTAGTGCCAACAACCTGAATCTGTAGGTTACCACTTTGAATGCGAAAGGGTCGCTTGGCATCTCTGGTCACCTCGAAGAACGCTTCTCCGGCAAACTGTACATCCCGCCGACGGGCGGCAAATTGGTTCGGATACCGAAGCTCAGCCTGCGGATGCAACCAAACGAGCGTACCATCGGGTAATCGCTGTTGAACGATGCGAGGTTGTTGATTGATAAATCGAACAAAAGTTGGCGAAGGCGTAACGGCCAACCGGTGGCTGGGTGGTAAACCCGTATCAATTAGCTTAACACTTATCCACGCAATTAGGATGAGGGTTGCTGCCAGCCCGCTTACAGCGGCCCACGTCTGACGAAACCAGGGTTGAGTACGCTTGGTGGGCAAGATTTTTAGGGTATCCGGAGCAAAATCCCGCAGCCGGCTTTGGATGGCAAGGTAGGTCTCAGCCTGTAGTTGCTGGCGCTCGGTTTCGGGTAATGACTGTAGATAATCCGATTGTCCCCGCAGTGACCCATACCAAGTCTCAACGGTACGCCGTTCGGTGTCGGTTGCCGTACCCGTCAAGTATTTTTGAAGTAAGTCAGGCGAAATAGAGGAACGGTTCATGCGGGGTTGGATTAACCAATTTACCCACAAGACGGTTGCCACCTGAAGACACCCTTAGTCCAAACACTATTTTTTAATGGATTAGTGAAAGAATGAACACCATCAATAGATAATTGGGCAGCCAGTCACGGACTAACCGCAACGCCTTGGAGATGTGTTGTTCAACCGTTTTTTCGGCAATACCCATTTGCTGCGCGATTTCACGATTGGTATAGCCTTGACGACTGAGCATGAAAGCCTGCTGGCACTTGGGGGTAATTGCGCTAAAAATTCCTGGTAGGATCGTTCTAATTCATTTGCCCAAACCTGTTCTTCCGTTTGATTGGTGAAGAGCGGTTGCCGACTCATGAACGTATCGGTATAATGAGCCCGACTGGCTTCCCGACGATATTGGTCAATAATTAAGTGTTTAGCCGTTGTAAAAATGTACGATTTTGCCAGGCCGGTTATCTCAATCCGCGTTCGCTGTTGCCAAATAGTAATAAAGAGTTCCTGAACGACCTCCTGGGCCAGAAAGCGATCGCTGGTTTTTTCGTAGGCATAGTTGAATAACTGGGTAAAGTACCGCTCGTAAAGTTCGTCATACGCCTGCTGGTCGCTTTGGGCAACCAGTTGCAGGAGTTGATTATCAGAGTAAACACGATAGGCAGTAGGCACAGGTATTCAGCAAGTGTATGTTAACAGCATTGGCTTAAAGGTACTGTTTTTTGCATTATTTTCAGAAGTTGATAGCTAAAAGCCTCCTTATCCAATCAACGAAGTACACTCACTCGCTTCATACCTTGAAAAGAGTATGCTTTTAGATTTGTGCCCTATAAACTTATCCCGGTTTACTCTTTGTATACTTGGCGCGTATCTTACTAGATTTGGGAGTAGTTTAACCCATTTAATACGAATGAAAAATGGCGTCGTCTTCTGTGTTGGCAACAACCCAGACGGAAGAATAAAAAAAGGCCATGGCATGAATTTAATTAATAAGTAGGTTGATTAAGCTATAATTTGTGCGTTTAGAAACAGGTTGTGAATCGACTCAGGGCTTACTTGTAAAAGTCATGTTGTATTACAGACCGTCTGGAGACTGGGATCAGGCTCGGCAAGACGGTGAACCTACGTATAGTCGAATTCCAGCGTGGCAGTATCAGTAAACGAGTGGCTTAGCCGGCCCGAGAGGCGATTTTGATTGAATACCTTGTCGACCACATTATTGCCGAACCGAATAAACAATTCATCAAAGACAGTCAACTACCATTTGTTTTCCTCAATCGGCGATCCTTTCAGGGGAAACTACACCTATCATTGATAGCGGATGTGGTTTTAGTACCCCTACGTTTGTAAAGGACTTTCGCCGACTCAGATTCAATCTCATTATGTGGTGTTATTTTTCCAATTTCGATTTTGAATATGACTTAATGGGTACCACAACCCTTTCTGTTACTGTTGACCAGCAGGGCGTCTTCCTAGACGGGATAGGTGTTGATACAGCGGAGAGCGTGCAGGATGGACATTATCTCTCGAAAATCAATGGCCTATCTCACCATCGGATCGATGTAACCTTAGTTACTGCCAACTTGCGAACAGGAAACGGTTCAGTATATTGGGCCGACTGTGCGATGAGCTGCGTGTTATTCCACTAAGTAGTCCTATTCGATGAAAATTTGCTGCGATTTTTTAGCTATGTAAACTAGTTACTTCGCTAATTGTGTAGTTAACAGGTAATCGTCCAAGCGACCCCGATGACTTACTCGTTTTTGTAAGGAAAGGCATTATCCATACATAGCGGTGTAGTACGTTTTCAAGTATAGCTAACAGGTAGAGCGCTTACTTAAGCTTTCTTAGATAATAATCCTCCCCCTTCTCAATCAAGTTTGTCATCGTTGTATCACTGCCCAAACGGATATCGTTTGGTAATGACTTAATGCGACTCGTATCGTTGATGACACGTTTAGCATAAAACAAATAATCGGCCTGGGCGGGAATTGGCTGCAAACCTTTTTCAAATGGGTTTATTGATAGGAGCCGTCGGGTCAGTTTCCGCCCATAAAGCGGATATTCAAAATCACTGTTGGTCGTACCCAAGGCGACAGTTGCCTGCTGTGGAACAAGGGAATCGAAGTGTTGGTAAGCCTTGGTAATATCGGGTCTAGCCAATGTTTGATAAGCCATCCGATCCATTTTAACCGCCGATTCCAAACCATAAATGGCCAAAGGCAGATTTCGCCGATTTAAGAAAACGCCCATTATCGCAGACATGCAGGCCAATAGTACAACAAACGCAACATAGCTTCTCCATAGGCTTCTTGTGGGTGTTAAGATGGATAGATTTGGCTGATAAAATAGCAACATAAAAAATAGTGCGCCGAATACGCCCGTTTCAATAAAATATCTCCCTTTGAAGGGATCATAGGGGGCCGAATATGCGATTGTCAGAAAATGGAGCAGTACGGCAAGCGCCAGAAACCAATGAACTCTTGATTTAATTAGGCCACAAAGCGTCAAGAGAACAAATGGCAAAATCAAGGCAAATCCAAAAACACCCCAATAGGGAAGTACATTGAAGTACTCAAAGCGGGTGGTAAAGCTAAAAGGAACGATGGTATAATTCTGCTCTTCCTCGAGTCGCAGATGGAATTTATCTTCCAAGCGAATAATCGGTTTACGTATGAGTTGATTGAGGTTGTCTCCCCACGGCACATTTCGAATTCCATCCAGATTAAAAAAGTCGAACGAATAGCGCATAACATTTCGACTGCCTTGCTTAAGCAGATTTACAAATGGTCCGGCCCGTTCTACTGACTGGTGATGCCGGGCGGTTGGCGGTCCGATTGGGTGCCCATAAATCTGCATATTTTTTACGTAACCAGTCGGAAGTGTATAGACTAATACGGCTAAGACGATGGCTATACTTAGTCGTAGAAATCGGTCGACCAACATTCGGAAGGTAATCGATTGGAATAATGTATAATACATGATGACCAATACCGAAGGAAGCAGTAGCACAAATGTGATTTTGTGGCCAAGCGCAATACCAAAAGTCATGCCGGCTAAATAAAGATATTTGTTTGCCTTCGTGTCAAAAAAGGCAAATAAAAAATAAAGCAGACAACTTAGGTAAGCGGTGAGAACGATATCCGTTTCGGTAGAGATCGACTGAAGCAAAAGCCCCAGGAACAGGCTCAGGCCCAGTACACAGAAAAAACTGGCGGAGAGATTTTTGCCAATCCGCTGGGCAATACCAAAAACGGAAACAAGGGTGATCCAATATGATGCATAATGGATTAGTTTTAAGGCACTTTCTATTTTTCCGCTTAGTAAATAGGAATAGATTTGAATGGTAGTAATGCTCTTGGGATAGGTATCCATATTCCAGTTAGAGCCGCCAAAGTGCTCCATGGTCCCAAGTTGAATATAGCGAATGGCTCTATTTAGATGGCCTGTCATGCTATCCCATTCATTAGGCGGGGTGAATATCACCAGGATCAAATTAGTAACACTCAGTAGGGCCAGTGTACCCGCCATTAAACTAAGAATAGACTTCAGGTAGATAGGTAAGTTTTGACTCCATTGATAAACTAGCGTGAATCGACTGGAAAGTAGGGTTCTCAATGAGTAAGTCTCCCCTTTTGGTAAAAGAATTGTCCAAAAAAGAAAGTGTAGGGCTAGTCCGACAGATGTTCCGACTATCCAACTGATGGTGTTAGCGGTAAGATCCCATGCTGATAAACTAAAACCGGTTGGGATGATGCATCCAACGAAGAGTATAAAGACGATGAGTAGCCATTCGGTCAGCGATGAGTGGGCAATTCGTTTCGCTACCGTCCCAACGCCAATCAGGAATACCAGAAAAAAAAGCCAGTACGGGAAAGTCATATGGATTTTCTACTTGAATAGTGACCCTGCTGCGGATTAAAATCCCTCAGGAAGTAAAAGGACGTTTAACTCTTTTTCCAGCAAGTCATCGAAAAACAAAGGAACGTTTAATCGGCAGCCTGGCGATCAGCAACAGCTGTCAAGGGCATGGCTGACGAGTTTGTTTTGGGGGAACGCATTAGGAGTCAGCTTTTAGGTGATAAACCAGGATAGGGATCGTCGATCGACTAATCATTCGGCCTGTCAGACTAGGGTTCAGCAGTCCCGATATAAAATCGCGTTCATGAGTAGTCATCACCAGTAAATCGGCCGGATTGGTGGACAGATACCAGTCGATTCCGCTCACTACGGTCGGGGCGTTAACCCGATCCAACTCAACTGGGTTATCACCCATAAGCTGCTGAAAATGAGCGATTCGTTTATCGGCACTGGTTTTATTGGATTGATTATCCGTCTGTATATGAAGCAGGCGTAGCCTGGACGCAAACCGATGGGCCATCTCAACAACCTGGGTGAAGGGCTCCGGCTGATCAAACGCCAACGATGTGGTGTAGACAATCGTTCGCGGATAAACCCGTCCTGATACCATCTCCAGATCATCAGTGGGTGCGATCAGAACGGGACACCCTGACCGCCGGGCAATGCTGAGGGCGACACTGCCCGTCAGCAATTGCTGATAGATACTAGCCAGGGGATCATGCCCCATCAGGATCAAGTCAACGGCTTGTTGTTGGGCCGTGGCCAGTATGACCTCGGTTGCATTACCCTGCCGCAAAAGAACCCGGCAGCCAATGCCTTCCCGCCCAAATTGGGTAGCTAGTTGGCGGAGTTTGGCTGGATAGGCCGCTTCGACCACCACATCCATCGATGTGTTTAGGTCTACGGGGTCCGAATCCGACGACTGGCTCATCACGTTTATCGGAGTCTGTTGTACATGCAATAAGAGGAACGATGAAGAATACTGGTGAGCAAACAGGCGTGCCCAATCGAATACTGCCGTAGTTTGCTCCCGCAAATTGGTGGCTAACAAAATAGTTTTCATCTCGATTCTCTCCCTTTATTGATAAACCCACTGACTGTATGTCTTCTTGGTAAAACCTACCCTTCTCGGGCCCTATTCATCGAGCCAATATAGGCTGCATCCACCGTCGATTCACGACACACTTTTCTCAAGAAAAAGCGTGTATACTGCCCTTTAGGCGACTTGTCAAGCTTTTGAGTAGGTATCAATTCGCATAAATTTGGCTTATAATCGCTTCCTGAGTGATTAACCCGCTGTCCTACTTCGTAAACCATGTGGAACGTAAAGTCGGTATTTTTACCTAGCACAGAGCTGATTATTTGACCATCGGTGGATGAATGGAACCTGTTTTGATTCATCCGGTAGGGATTGATCCCGGTGGCACCACACATAAGCCTACCAAATTTCTCAAGCTACGACCTGTAGCCTGAGCGTTAAGCGAAACCATTATGAGAAAAGGGGGCAGATGAACCCTCACTAGGGCTTTGTCTGAAAGCCTACGACTAAATCGACTTGACATATGTGGGCAATTTTAGCGAGTGTGTGCAGGAGTATTTTCTGACCGTTTGTTTCGTATTTATGCACGGTAGAAACGCCTACGCCTAGCTTTTGAGCCAGCTCCTGCTGCGTCAAATCAGCCTGTAACCGGATGTCCCCAATCAGATTACCGATTTGTTCCAGGCTAGTCTCTTCATCTACTTCGTTTAAAATCACATAGCTTGCTTGAACCATACCGGGCTGTTTTCCAAAAATCGGGCGTACTAAAACGAATGAATGGCTACCTTAATCGGGCTGATGATTAGCGTGAGAAGTCACCAGCGGCTTCGGGCTGATAGAGAATCTGGTTGATTCGAATGTTTATGGAACCAAATGGGGTAGTCAGATTGGCCACCGTTCCCCGCTGACAGCCCAGCAGGGCCGTGGCCAAGGGGGCAAAAATGGAAATTCGGTTGCGTGAGCCATCAGCCTCTTCGGGGTACACTAAGCAAATATCCAGATGCTTATCCATATCTATATATTCCAGACTTACTACCGAATTCATGGTGACCACATCCGAGGGTATCTTCACCGGGTCCAATAGGGTTGCGCCGTCCACACCCCGCACCAGTTTCATGAGCTGCGTAGGGGATACCCGGGCATTGATTTTAGCTTGCTCGATGCGTTTTTTTAAGCGCTGATAGTCCAGCTTACTAATGATTCTATTTGTCATCATTCGTTGGTTTTTGATGGTAAATACGGTTAATATGCTCCTCTAGAGATGCTTTGCTCAGCCCCAAAGCCACTAAAAAGCAATTCCTTAGTTGAGATGAAACGGCGGGGCGGGCTGGCCTACTAACCGCGCGTTGTGAATTAGGCCCAGAATCACCAGACCCACCAGGAGTGAAAGGGCTGTTAACAGGGTCACGTTCAGCGATCCGCCTGCGGCCATCCGATGTGCGTCCTTCACCGATTGTTGACCCGTTTCGGCTTGGATCTGAACCAGTTCATGGAGTGCCTGAACACTGTGTTTGAACACCAGTGCCCCTGGGCCATAAAAAACCTGACGGGCTTGGGACGGCTGTTCGACAATTAGCAAGGCCTGTATAGACTTCTCCAGGTCTTGCCCCTGCTTGAATTTCTTGTTGAATGCGTTCAGCCAGCGTGTCTCGCTGGCAGTCAGTTTTGTTTTTTTGTATTGACTGATCCGCTCGTTTATTCGCTGGTTATAGTGCCCCAGTTGCCCAGCTAGTGCCGCGGGTGAAACAGGCACTTCATTGACGAACTGATGTTCGATCAGCAGTCGTTTGGCGTGGATACTTTCGTTGATATGAACCAATTCGATGGCCGGCTGCAAACGGTCGGCGTAGAGGGCGACCACCGTTTGTTCCATGTCCTGCACGTCATTTTTCAGGCTGGTTGCCGTATATAAAATGACCAGCATCAGGCTCAGCAACAGCCCGGCCACTTTGAGTTTTTGTTGGAGGGCGAACGACCATTTCATGGGATTCAGGGAGAAAAATTACACTACAGTTTATTCACGGCCAGCGATGGGTCGACTGGGTACTGGTATGGCCCGCGTTTTTACCCCGACACAAGCGCGGCTTCAGGTTGATGCCAGGGCTTTTGCCGCCGGCACCAACGCAGCAGTTGAATGCGTTCCCCGACCGACAGGTAGCGGAGTACCTTGCGGAGTTCCTTGCGGAAAAGTGCTTTATCAAAGCTTACTTTTTGCAGCACACATTGACTATAATCAAACCAAGACATAGTAATAAGGATTTAGGGGTTAGACATGGCTGGCCAAAACAGAGGCTCATCCATATAAGGTTAGTTTTTCGGCCGGGATGTGATCACGGAGCCTAAACACGGGCTTTTTAATAGCCCCGAACCAGGTTCGTATAAGGACGGATCGGCTGGGCGGGTTATGCCCAACGCCAAAGCAGGTAGGTTGCACGGTAGGTAACTGGTGCCGCCGGTTCACTTCCGCCCACAGACAGATCAGCAACACCCCGCCAAAAAAGAGCAAGTAAATTACCGGCAACCAGCGATAAGTGGGCATCTGCCCCTTCAACTCGTCGAAAGAATGGATTTGCATAGTTTTTTCTGGTTAGTAGTACTTCCTGAACATAGCGTTGTCGGGCGCAAAAAAGGGCTTAGTCCCCTTACCGACAGTTTTCCGTTGGCCAATGCCAGCCGGGGTTCGTCTATTTCGATTAAATGCCCAGCCACTCGGTCGGGTAATCGCTACGCTGCCTAAACGGTATTGCTGCCTTCTGACCTGGCTGAAATAACCCGTATATATAACGTATGGCGACTCCAAGGCCGGCCAGCAGACTGACGACCAGTAATTTGTTGACGTGAGGAACTCCTCGTTTGAGCCTTTCCATGACATTCGTATTTTGATTTCTTAATTTCTTGCTGTAAATTTACAACTGTAAAAATACAAATGCAAATATATGACATACATTAGTGCACAACCGGAACTATCGACTAGCTGGGAGGATATTTGCTTTCCCGTTGAGCCGCTGCTGCTCAGCGATCTGTTGCCTGACTATGACATTATAGCCACCGACCGTCAGAAACTGATTGTGGGCCAATTGGCGGGGGGGCGTAAAACCCTGTTCGGCATTCAGAGTGCCGACTACACCATTATTCCCAACCGGGCTATTCAGGAAGTGGTCGACGAGCTGATCCCGGATTACCAGCTCCTGATTAAACATACCAACACGGGCGAGTTCAGCATCAGCATTATTCTGCCCGCATCGCTGTCGGTCGGGACCGAGCAACTGCAGCGAAGTCTGACCATTACCAACAGCTATAATGGCAAGACGCCATTCAGCATTCAGGGTCAGTCGCTGACGGCCCTGCTGGACCCGTCGACCCACCTGGGCAGCAGTGTGTACCGGAACGTTTGCCAGAATGGGCTGCTGGGCTGGGCGGACTCCTTTGCCGATCTGGCTGCCTATCAGACCTGGCTGGGCCACTGGGCAAAGGGTCCCCAAAAAACACCGTCCGCCAAAACGCCGTCCGCTTCCGCCCGCCCGCAACGGTCTACGCCGGATATTCGTAAACTCCATCAAAGTGCGCTGACCATTCCCCTGTTTCAGCAGCAATTGCATGAGTTACTGGTCGATCACCTGACGACCGGCGTTACGCTGACGGCGACCGTATATGACCAGTTTCAGCAGATGGATATGGCCAGTAGTCACGAGAACGTCCTTCGGAAATTGCCCGTACCGGTTCAGTTGATCAAGCAGGCCCGTGAGCGCCTGCGGCTGGAGGAGCGCTTGTTGAACTCCCCTCCCTCCTGCTGGCTGCTCTACAACGCGGTCAATTATGCCTTGTTTACGGCCCGAAGCAGCCTGACGCTCAACGACCGGTACCGTCTCGACGAGCGCGTGTTTCATCACCTAGCCGCTCAGGCGTACGCCTGAAGGAGCATCCTCATCCCCCATAAATCCGTTCTGACAACAACCTATAAACTCAACTGATATGTATTCACCGGATGTAGCCATGGGATTAGGCAGTATCGTTTATGCCCTGTGTAAATTGGACGGTCAGCTTCATAAAGAAGAGACGAAGGTGGCTTGTGAACTGCTGGCTGAGTGGCCTTACAGTGATCTGGCCATCTGCGCGATGTTTCTACGGGATAATGTAGGTGAACCCGCCGAAGAAGCCTGCGCGTTTGGCCTGCGCCGGATGGCCGACAAGCGGGTTGAAATCAGCCAGGAAACCAAGAAGCGGTTTGTCCGTATTCTGCTGCGGGTGGCGCGGGCACACGAGGGCATCTCACGGGAAGAACGGGCCTTTATCCGGCGGTTCTGGCGGGAACTGCAACGAACATAAGCAGAAATGTACCGTTGACCCAGTCAGAGACGAACTATCTGCCTATGCCAATGCGCTCTTCTTACATTGACCAGCCTTCTTCCCTATGGATAGCACCCCCCAACTTATCCCGCTGTTTACCCTGATTGTGCTGGAGACCATTCTGGGCATCGACAACGTTATATTTATTTCGATTCTGGCCGGTAAACTGCCCCTCGCTCAGCGGAATCGGTTTCGGTACTGGGGCCTGGGCCTGGCGATGTTTTTGCGACTGGGGCTGCTGACCCTGCTGGCCTGGATCATGCAGCTTAACACGACGCTGTTTACCCTAGCCAGCATCGACGTTAGCGGGAAAGGTCTGATTCTGCTAGCCGGGGGCTGTTTCTGATCTACAAGAGTACGGCTGAAATCTACCACTACGCTGAACTCGGCGACGATGCCCATGCCCCGATACGACCAAAAACTCGTTCCGCGACCTGTTGATTCAGGTCCTGATGCTGGATCTGGTTTTTTCACTGGATTCCATCATCACGGCCGTGGGCATGGTCAATCAGCTCTGGGTGATGTACACGGCCATTGTGGTGTCGGTGGGGATCATGCTGGTGGCGGCTAAACCCATCAGTGAATTCATAACCCGGCACCCGTCGTTCAAGATTCTGGCCCTGTGTTTTTTGCTGATTATCGGCATGTCCTTAGTGGCCGAAGGACTGCATGTCGAGATACCCAAAGGGTACATTTACTTTGCCATGGCCTTTGCTTTCCTGGTCAATGTGATTCAGATCAAGACCATAACGAAAGCAGGGAGCAAGTGAGTTAACTCCCCAAATTAACTTGGTAGGGTAACAAGTAAAAGCATGCCGCTACATTCATAAAAAACGCAGTGTCCCTGGCGGGCTGGTGCATAGTATTGGATAGGAATCATTCATTGTCACATGAGCTTCGGTCTGTAACCAGTCTAACACCCGAAGGACTCCGTATAACCAACGGGTTGTGCATTGATTAAACCACTTACAGTATGACACATTTACCCCATACTCGTTCATCGGTACGCTCCATCCTGCTGGTGATTGCTTTGCTGGGACTGATTTTGACCAGTGTTTTCCTAAGTCGTCGCAGTATCCAGGATATACAGGAGGCATCCTCATCCATCTACAAAGATCGACTGCTGCCCACGGGCATGCTGGTCAATCTGACCGCAACAGTCTACCGAAAACGGCTGTTGCTGGAAACATACGTGCTGGCTACTCAAAAACCAAACCCGGAATTGATAGCCTCAACGCTCGACCGGTTCAACCGGCGGACGGACTCCTTACTGACCGAGTTTGAACGAACTAAATTAACGAGAAAAGAAGCCGACCGGCTCCGGCAGCTCCGGCAACAGCTTACCGTTTATAATCAGCTGGAAGGTGAGCTAACAACCAATTTAGTTGATTTACCAGCGTCCCGGAAGGCGCTCTTTGCCGGTAGTGGTAGCACGGCTTTTGGCCAGGTGGCCCACACGCTTGATGAACTGGCGAGTCTACAGCTGAGCATCGGTGAAGAATTGCTGGGCGAATCGAGAGGCCAAACCAATTATATTTACGTCTTGACGGCCTTACAAATAGGGTTGGTCCTGATGATTGGATTGAGCCTGGTCTGGCACCGTTTCCAATAGGGATGAATGCGCGCTATGGAGCAACGGGTAATTAACCCAACAACCAGTGCTTTAGGAACTTAGCCAGGTAGCTGACTGTGGTCCAGGACTGTCCTGCCGGAGATACCGGCAGATCCGGCCATACAGTCGGGCACACTAAAATTATGATGAGTCGAAGCAGCCTACTGAAAAACCTGTCCAGGCCCCTAATCCAACCCTTCGCCGAGTTTTTCAGACTCGAAGCCGCCAGTGGTATTTTGCTGCTGATGAGCAGTGTATCAGCGTTGGCCCTGGCCAACAGCAACGTTGGCATAGCGCGTTATTTCCCCCAGGTTTGGGATAGCGTATTGGCTGTTTCGGTAGGCAGTATGGTGCTTACCAAAAGCCTTTCGCACTGGATAAACGACGGGCTGATGGCCCTGTTTTTTTTGATTGTCGGCCTGGAGATCAAGCGGGAGGTACTGGAAGGCGAGCTGTCATCAGTCAGGCAGGCCATGTTGCCCTTGGTGGCTGCGCTGGGAGGCATGGTGATACCTGCGGGGCTGTTCTGGCTAATTAACCGGCATTCGCCCACCGCTGGCGGCTGGGGTATTCCCATGGCGACCGACATTGCCTTCGCCCTGGCAATTGTTACGCTCCTGGGTGATCGGGTACCACTGGCACTGAAGGTATTTCTGACGGCCCTGGCCATCGTGGATGACCTCGGTGCGGTCCTGGTCATTGCCTTCTTTTACACCCCGGCTATCGATATCCGTTACATGCTCGGCGCGAGTGGCGTATGGCTGATGCTGCTCCTGTTGAATCGGCTAGGCGTCCGAATGCTTTCAATTTATCTGATGCTGGGGTTCGTGTTGTGGTACTTGACCTTGAAGTCGGGGATACATGCCACCCTTGCTGGCGTGCTGCTGGCGATGGTCATTCCGTTCCGTACCCGCCTGACTGATCCAGATGCTGTGCAGCTTCAATTAGGGACCATGCAGCGGCGAATCCAGACCAATACCATGGCTCCCGCGACTTGAGCGAGGAGTTGGAAGCCCTTTCGGAAGGACTTAGTTCACCCGCCCAGCGGCTTGAACACGGCCTGCATGGCCCCGTCGCGTTTCTGGTCATTCCGCTGTTCGCTTTCTGCAATACCAGTCTGCTCATTGACTTCAGCCTCCTTAGTCAACTCACTGACCCGCTGGCGTTGGGCATTGTAGGTGGGCTGTTGCTGGGCAAACCAGTTGGCATTGTGCTGCTGAGTTATGTCGCGGTGAAGTGCGGTTGGGCCAGCTTACCGTTAGGAGTAAGCTGGCGACAACTGGTCGGGGTTGGGGTACTGGCCGGTATCGGCTTTACCATGTCGATATTCGTTACCCTGTTGGCATTTGAAGGACAATCTGTTCGGCAGAATGAGGCAAAAATCGCTATTCTGGTTTCCTCCCTGACGGCGGGTATACTGGGCTATGCCTTATTACGAAAAAACAGTACCCCTACAGATTGACGAGCTATGGATTAATATCCACTGCTCACTATCAGGAGGGACTGACTTTTGCCCTGGCTATTCGTCGAATCAATTGCTCCGCTACGTCGAATAACCGTAGCTCGGCAGCGTCATGGGCACTGATAATGACTGGTGCTTTTTAGAGAGAACACCACCTCAATAAACAGCTAAAAGCTCTCCTCTTTATTTTTTAAAGTAGGGTACCACCCGGTAGGTACCGGGATTCGAGGCATGGACCAGTAGGAAATCGGCAATGCGCCTGTGCCCATCGGTCACTTTTTCGTCGATCAGCCATCAGGCATTCGTTTGGTCATTGCGTTTTTTCAGTTTGATGGAAATCCCACTGACGGGCATTCTCTTAGAGTTATCCAGACTATCACTCGACAATTGATAGGTTACCTTTTGGTCCAACTTAAAAGTAGTGGTTGCTGTGCTGATCAATATGGTGATAAGCAGGATTTTCATGCACTTTAGATTAGATATTGGCTACTCCCCGATGTTCGTTGGACCAATAGGAAGCCGGTTTAACAGCAACACGAATGCCCGTCTATACATTGATGAATCAGGGAAAAAACACGATTATGTTTACGCTGGTCTACCTAGGCGAAGAATGGCCAGTGCAGAGAGGCCGAAACAATATCACTCACTGATGAGCCTTATTTCAGCTTATCTCCCAGTGGTCGGGTTTGGCTTATGCAGTGGCATGGGTAGTTGCGGCACCTGCGTCGTTGAAGTCGACGGCATACGTAGCCTGTCCTGTGGGGTAGCCGTTAGTGATGAACTGGCCAACACGCGCATCGTGGTCCGGCAGTTGGGCATCTAAATGTTCAGCTATGTAAATGGGTGCGGAACCAGTTAATCATCAGCCTGGCCTGTTCAGGAATACTAGCTCGCTCTGCTATATCAGGTGAATCCAATCGAACAATGGTTACGTTTCGGTTAAGGTGCTTTCCATCGTAAGCGCTTTGATTTTTACGAATAAATGACCCTTCCAAACGGCTTACCACCAGTAAAACAGGAACCGGCACGGTAGCCAGATGGCTTAGAATCCGGTCAGGTCTACTCCCCCGTGAGACAACCGTCCGTACTGAATTGGAGAGTTGAGTAGCTGCTTTCAACGCACTACTGGCTGCCGTGTTATCCCCTAAATAGCCAATTGGTAATTCCTGCAAATCCAGGTGACGTCGACACCAGGCGGTTACCTGCACCAGGCGGGTGGCTAGTAAGTCAACATTCGACCGATTACTGTAGTCCTCATCTTCTTCAACAGTCAATAAATCCACCAGCAGCGTACCTAGTCCCTGCTCATGAAATTGCTGCATCAGCAACCGGTTGCACAAATTAAACCGGCTACAACTACTCCCATTTGAAAAAATAATAAGTCCATCGGCCTGCTGAGGGATCCACCAGTCGGCATAGAGCTTAACGTTCTCAAGAGGGATCGTTACCAACCTAGGGCCTGAAATGAGTTTCATCACCGAAACAAGTTTACGAATGACAAGATTAGGTCGGTTGCTTAAACTGGTCGTTCAGGTTTTGAGCATTGATTTCTTTTTCAAAAGCAATCTGCTCGTTTTCGTGGGGCAGGTTGGATTCAGGCGTTTGCGAAAAGGGCACGTTCTGGGGAATAAAATCTTCTCTGGCTCCCGGCTTGCTATAATCGTACGACCAGCGATAGACCGCCGGAATCTCGCCCGGCCAGTTGCCATGACCCGGATGGATAGGTGCGGTCCACTCCAGGGTAGTTGACCGCCAGGGATTCTGCGTGGCTTTGCGGCCTTTGACCATACTGTAGAAGAAATTCCAGACAAAAATCCACTGCGCCGTGAACGTCACAACAGCCGCTATGGTAATAAAACTATTCATGTCAACGAAGGTAGACTTCATGAAATCGTAACTGGTAAAGGAATAATATCGACGGGGGAAACCGGCAATGCCCAGGTAGTGCATCGGGAAAAAGATGAGGTAAACCCCAATGAATGTCAGCCAGAAGTGGATATACCCCAGCCGTTCGTTCATCATACGCCCGAACATCTTCGGAAACCAGTGGTAAATACCAGACAGTAAGCCAAACGCCGACGCGGCTCCCATCACTAAGTGAAAGTGTGCCACGATAAAGTAGGTGTCGTGCAACTGGATGTCCAGAGCCGAACTCCCCATGATAATACCCGTTAGCCCGCCCGAAATAAATACGGAAACGAACCCAATGGCAAACAGCATAGCCGGGGTAAAATGCAGATTGCCACGCCATAAGGTAGTGATATAATTAAAGGACTTAACGGCCGAAGGAACCGCAATAATCAGCGTTAAAAACATGAAAACTGATCCCAGAAAGGGGTTCATCCCCGATACAAACATGTGGTGCGCCCAAACCACAAACGACAGGAAAGCGATGCCCATCAGGGAGGCAATCATGGCCCGGTAACCAAAAATAGGTTTACGGGCGTTCGTGGCCATGACTTCCGAAATAATACCAAAGGCGGGCAGGATAACGATGTACACTTCCGGGTGCCCCAGGAACCAGAATAAATGCTGAAATAAAATGGGACTCCCCCTACGTTGGGCAGCGCTTCTCCCTTGATATAAATTTCGGACAGGTAAAAACTAGTGCCAAAACTCCGGTCGAAAATCAGCAGCAGTACCGCCGCAAACAATACGGGGAATGAAATCAGGCCCAGTACCGCCGTTAATAAAAAGCCCCAGATGGTGAGTGGCAGCTTACTGAACGACATGCCACGGGTTCGTAGATTGATAACCGTTGTGATGTAGTTGATGCCACCCAGTAGCTGAGAAACAATGAACAGGGCCATGCTGATGAGCCAAAGTGTCATGCCCAGTTCGGAGCCTTTGTGCGCCTGCGGCAGGGCACTCAGGGGCGGATAAACGACCCAGCCCCAGCAGCAGGGCCCGTCTGGATAAACAGCGAGGAAAACATGATCACGCTTGAAACGAAAAAGAACCAGTAAGAAAGCATATTTAGAAAACCCGATGCCATATCGCGGGCGCCAATCTGGAGGGGAATCAGGAAGTTGGAAAACGTGCCACTTAACCCAGCGGTCAGCACAAAAAAGACCATGATCGTGCCGTGCATCGTGACTAAGGCCAGGTAAAAATCAGGATCAATTTTACCCGATTCAGTAATCCAGGTGCCTAGTACGGGGCGCAGAAAATTCAGTTTCATGCCCGGAAAACCCAGCTGAAGCCGGAACATGACCGACAGGGCTACCCCGATGATTGACCAGACAATCCCTGTAATTAGATACTGTTTGGCAATCACTTTGTGGTCGGTACTGAACACATAACGGAACCAGACTGATTGCGGCTCGTTGCTATGCGTAACGGGTAGTGGTATCGCGATTTCATTCATGACAGGCAGGAGAATGGCCGGTTCGCTACAAAGGCTACCGGTACATGACGGCGCGTTATATGCGTTGGATAGGAACAAAATTACCAGTATCCCCTGGGCCATCAATAGACAAAGCCAGCCCCAATCAGGACAAATCAACGATTATCGGCTTGCTGTCTGAATTGTTGCGGGGTTTGCCCCGTATGCTTGTGAACGAACCGGGAGAAATAAGCCGAATCCGAAAAACCAACGGCGTAACTAACCGCTTTAATGGGCAGGTCGGTATTGAGCAGCAGCCGGCCGATTTCTGCCAGTAGGCGGTCGTAGATGAGTTGACTGGCGGTTTTGCCCATCTGTTGGCGGCAGCAGTGGTTGAGATAATTGGGGCTAATGCCTAACTGCCCGGCGTAGCTGGCGCAGGTTTTCTGGTGAATAAACTGCGTGTCGAGCAATTCGACAAACCGATTCACCAGGCTGCTCCTGTTTAGTTGACAGGTGGGATTTGCCTGATCGTAGAGATCGCTGACCTGTTCGAGCAGCAAATGAAGCAGCGAGGCAAATACCTCCGTGTGCTGGGTATGGGGAAGGATAAATGCCTGATAGGCCCAGTCGAAAAGGGTGGGTACCCTACGGGCATCAGCCGAAAGTGTTAGTAGGGAGGTGGTTCGGTCGGCCCGAAAAAAGGTATAATCAAACAGCCGTTTCGGGTAGCGAGCCTGGAAAAAAGCTGCCTCGAAGAAAAGTAGATACCCTTCCGTATCATCGGTTAGTGACCAGCCGTGAACCTGACCCGGCGTCAGGAAGTAAAGTTGTGGGGGTGTAACGCAGTACGTCTGACCATCAATTGTGTGCGTACCTGACCCTTTCCATAGGTATAGCAGCAGGTGAAACGAATGCGCATGGGGCTGGTCAATCGTTTTGATTTGCCGGATGAGGTCCCGGAGCCGGATCATGTAAAACCCACCCTTCGCCGTCGAATTATCGGGATACTCCTGAAGCTGGTAGGTATGAAATGCCTGTTTTTTCATCATAACGTATTGTGGCCCGACGAGTATCGTCCGGGATTAGGGAGCGGTATGGGTCAGGGTAGCCAGTTTCTCGGCATCCAGCAGGATCAGGCTCTCGTCGGTCTGCTGAATCAACCCTTCGGCTTTTAGCTCGTTGAGCATACGAAAAAATGTTTCGTAAGTCGTGCCCGCGTAGGCCGCCATCACCTGACGGGTTAGGTTCATCGCGATCTGCCCCATTTCGTCCGCTCCAAATTTATGGTGCAGCATTAGCAGCGTTTCGGCCACCCGGCCTTTTACGTCCATCAGGGCCAGATTACGCATCCGTTTTTCGGCTTCCTGCAAGGCATTGGCGTAAAACCTCATCAGCGCGTAGGTAAGTGGATGACTGGACTGGAGGGAAAGTTCAAAAAAAGGTAACGCGACAAAGCATAGGGTAACGTCGTCTAACGCGGTGGCGGTGATAGGCAGAATCTGGTCGTTGCCCAGTGCCCGATAGCCAATCATGTCACCTTTCCGGGCGAAGCTCAGGATCAGTTCTTTTTGGGGACTCCATGCCTTGTGGATTTTGACGGTGCCCTTATAGACGAAATAGACCCCTGCTACCAGGCTCCCCTCCGAAAAAATCACCTCTTTTTTTTGAAGGACAGCATCTGTCGATTCGCATCGATCAGGGGAAGCCAGCCCGCCACACTGTTTTTGCAGAGTAGGCAACTGCTTAAATCACAGGACGTTTTAGTGATTTTCATGGAATGACTTGGGCGCGTGCCCGTTTTCGGGAAGCTGCCCGGTGGCGCAAGTATTTTAGGGGCTTATGCCACCTGCCCAGGCGTCTTGTCAGTCGGATCGGCTGGCTAGGGTAAGACCGGTTCGAAGGGATATTATTAACGATCAGTGCCATAACGAGTAAGATCGATACCCCCGTCAACACGGGAGTCAGTACGTAGTAAAAGCCCAGCGCTTTTATTTTATCGGAGCCAATATTGGCAATCAGAGCCGTCGCACCCGCCGGTGGATGCATGGTTTTGGTGATTTGCATACCCACAATGGACAGCGAAACGGCCAGTGCTGCTGCCAGCCATAGCTGGTCGGGCAGCAGCTTGTAGATACTCACCCCAATAACCGAAGCCAGCAAATGCCCCCCAACTAGGTTTCTGGGCTGAGCCAAGGGACTTTGAGTGGCCCCAAAGATCAACACGCAGGAGGCTCCGAATGATCCAATCAGAAACACACTGTCCTGCTGAATTAGATGCGACTGGTTAAGTAACCCCAACGAAGCAATGGCCGTAAAGGTCCCGACGAATGTCCAGAAGTGATCGGCGGGTTCGATCAGCGTCTGACGATACACCACATACCGAACGATCCGGTATTGCCTTCGTGCTATCAGCTTCAGCATAGGTTTATGAATAGTATTATTCAAATCACAAATATCGGCAAACCATTTTATACAATAATGAATTAACTATGATATAAATCATATTATTCGTTTTCTCATATGCATCACCACCCTATCGGGCTGGAACCCATCCCCATTTCTACATCATTGAGACAGTTTCTCAATGAGGAACCGCTAAAACCGAAGCGAACCAGCTCAAAAAAGCGCATTCTATATATAGCCATGCTGGCCGTAGGGCTGGCGGGTGGTGTAGCGCTGATTGCCCGCCTACTGGTTGGCCTTATCAATTTAGTTACCAACCTTTCTTTCTTTGGGCGGTGGTCACTGGCCGAGAGCAGCCCGGCCCATGCGACGCTGGGCCTGTGGGTCATTGCCTTACCGGCGGTGGGCGGGATACTAGTGGGCCTGATGGCTTTTTATGGCTCCAAAGCCATCAGGGGGCACGGTATTCCAGAAGCCATGGAGCAGATCCTGGTCAATAAAAGCCGGATTAAACCCATTATCGCCTTTTTGAAACCCCTCTCAGCGGCCATCTCAATTGGAACAGGGGGACCTTTTGGTGCTGAAGGTCCCATCATTGCGACGGGTGGAGCCCTTGGCTCCACCATCGGCCAGATTCTTACCATCAGCGATAGCGAGCGAAAAACGTTGCTGGCTGCTGGGGCTACGGCCGGGATGGTCACTATTTTTGGTACACCCTTAGCCGCTATTTTCCTGGCTATCGAGCTGCTATTGTTCGAGTTCTCGGCCCGCTCGATCATTCCCGTTGCGCTGGCCTGTATTACGGGGGCCGCCGGTCACCATCTGCTATTTGGCACCGACCCGGTTTTTGCCCTATCCGAAACAATTCCCGAAGCCAGCAATGCCGCTTTGCTGGCCTACAGTGCAATTGGCCTGCTGAGTGGCGTATTATCGGTCGTTATAACCAGGCTGGTGTATTTTATTGAAGATGGTTTTGAAAAACTACCCCTTCACTGGATGTGGTGGCCCGCGCTGGGGGACTGGCAGTGGGCCTTATTGGTTACGTTGCTCCTAAAACCCTGGGGTAGGCTACCGGAACATCACCGATATTCTGTCGGGGACAATGCCCGTGTCCCTTATTCTGTCGTTGTGCCTATTCAAACTCCTCTCGTGGTCCATCTCCCTGGGTAGCGGCACATCCGGCGGTACCTTGGCTCCGCTATTGACCATTGGTGGAGCCATCGGAGCACTGGCTGGTCATGCCATTGAAGGAGTGTTTCCTGGCCTTGCGATCAACCTGCCCCTGGCCGCTCTGGTCGGTATGTCGGCCCTGTTTGCCGGGGCCAGCCGGGCGGTGTTGACCTCCATTGTTTTTGCCTTAGAAACAACCCATCAGACCAACAGCCTGCTGCCCCTGCTGGCCGCTTGCGCCGGTTCATACAGTATCTCATTTTTATTGATGGAAAATACCATCATGACCGAGAAGATTGCCCGCCGGGGTACTAAAACCCCAGAATCGTACGAGTCAGATTGGCTGGAGAAGTGGACCGTCGGGGAAGTGGCTACCCGGAGTGAGGTTTTCTTAGCCGATACAAGTACCCTGCCTGAGGTCTATCAATACCTTCGGCAAACCACCACCAAATGCCAGCGGTTTGTCGTCTTGGATACCGATCACCACTTCCGTGGCATCGTGAGTTTGTCAGCCCTCATCACGTACCCCGATCAAACCGCTCCTCTTCATGTCGTGATGGCCGCTAAGCAGTACCCCTCTATTTCACCTACCAGTTCATTAAAGGACGCCATTGAACTAATGACGCGTAAACAGGTCGATATGCTGACGGTTGTGTCGGCCGACGAGTCGACTATTCGTATTCTCGATTACACCAATTTGTTTTCAGCCTATCAGACGGGTCTGCGTGAATATACGCACCGAGAAAAACATATTTCGGTCAGAAAGTCCCTGAGCAAACGATTTGCTTATGCTAAGAAAGGGAAGCAGACTCCTTGGAAATCAGGTGCGTTGAGCGGAAACGAATGATAAAACTGGTTTCCTGGTACTAACTGGTACTAATACGTATCTATATGCTCCTCTAAACGTAACAAGAAGAGGTGAAAACGCCCGTTTAATGTTCCCTGATCGTCAACAAAAAATAATGCCCAAGCAAGCGCGTAAACTTTCTATTGCCTGTCTTCAGTTTTTTCTGTTCAGTAATACTTATATAGCCCTAGGTGCGGTGGTGATGTGTTGGATGACGGCCCGTTTGTTTCACCTCAAACTTCCTGCTCGTTTCCTGCTCTTTATTTTCCTAGGGACCTTAAGCAGCTATGCCCTGCACTGGTATCTGACGCCCACAGCGGTAAACCAGCGTGAGCGCAACCAATGGAACAGGCGTCATAAGCCTACCCTATTGGGGATATTTATTGGTTCCTCCGTGCTCTTGCTGGCTTTGTTGAGTCAATTGATACCCTATCTATGCTATTTAATGCCTCTTATCGTAGCTACCTTTCTCTATACGGCACCTAAAATTGACCACCGCCCGTTTCGATATCTGCGCCAGATTGCTATTCTCAAAACAGCCTACCTGGCTTTTGTCTGGACCTACGTGACGGCGGTGTTACCACTTCTTTTGGCTACTGCTGCCTGGACGGCTACGATGAGCCTGTGGGCGCTAAACAGATTTATATTCATTTATTGTCTGTGCTTTTGGTTCGATTACCGGGATCGAGATGACGACAGACGGTCGAGATGGCTGACTCTCGTGTCAATGATGACGTACCAGCGGGCACTGTATATGTTTTATGGTCTGGTGGGCTGCTTCACGATGTCACTGGTGATGCTGTATCTACATGGAATGGCATTTCGATCTATAATAGGTATAGGTTCGCCCATGTTGCTGTTAGCTGGCACCGTTCAATCTATTCCGAATTGGGTATCTGATTATTGGTATTATGCCTATCTGGACGGGCTATTGATACTATCAGGCCTATTCGTGTATCTAGTGTAGGCTACCCTATTCTACCTGCTCCCTTTAACTGGATACTAGACTAGATCATGCTTAACTTAGTAGCCGAGTAAAGGCCGGTCAGGTTCAGGTGCTACGGTATATACACATCTATTTTGGTAGTTTTGTTCATATGCATTTACCAGACCTTCGGTTAGAAAATGTGCTTAGCCAGTTCACCCAACGAGTGGCCGCCAAACAGTCCCTGATTATGCGCCAGCTAGCCAATTGCCGGAACGAAGAGATTCAATTTGGTCGATTTTTAGCCAACCCCCGTGTGAGTCTGGAGGCTCTGGATAAGAACCTGTATGCACAATGTGCCGCTGATATTGAGCCCAATAGCCACCTACTCTTGCTGGAAGATAGCTCCCAACTCGCCTTGGGGCTCCAGCGTAGTATTGACGGACTGGGTAAACTCGCCCAGGGCCTTAAGCAAGGATTTTATCTGCATCCGGTCTTAACCTTGGATGCCACCACAGGCGCCTGTCATGGTATTGCTGCGGTAGAATTTAGAAACCGGCCCCAAGTCGAGGATGGCTTGAGTGCCCAGCAACGAAAAATAGCTCGTGATCAACTTTACTTTGAAGATAAAGAGAGCTATCGCTGGCAAAGTAGCATTGCTCAAGCCATCGACCAATTGCCCTCGACCACCCAAAAAACGGCCATCATGGATCGGGAGGGGGATATTTACGCCGTTATTGTGGGCTTACATAAGACCCTGGGGGTGGATTACCTGATTCGCAGCCGACTGGATCGACTCTTAGCCAACCCGCCCAAATTATATCAAACCATTCAGGCATGGCCCCTGGCCTTAACCGTTGAGCTAGACTTACCCGCCACCGACGGGCGTAGCGCGCACCTAGCCCGGTTAGAGGTTCGATTTGGGCAGGTGATGCTCAAAAAATCGGCTAGCAAAACCCGTCAGGCTTTGCCCCCTAATTACCCCAGTTGGGTGGTTTGGGTTCGCGAAGTGGCTCAAACGGTAGTTAACCAGGAGTCGCCCATTGATTGGGTGCTGTTGACGTCCCACCCGATTCAAAGTGCTCAGCAAGCCTTGGTTATTGTGGGTTACTACAAACAGCGGTGGAATGTGGAGCAAGTGTTCCGAGTGCTTAAAACCAAGTGCTTGCGTTTCGAGTCGAGTCAGTTATCGAATTATGAAAAGCTGCGCAAGCTGATGGTGGTGGCTTTGTTGGGGTCGGTCAAGATCTTACAATTGATCCGCGCTCGGCAGGGCCATACCCCGCAGGGTTTAGGGGTGGTCTTTAGTGAAGAGGAAGCCACGTTTCTGGGTGTGCTTAAGCCCCAGTTAGCAGGTCGAACCAGTAAGCAGCAGAATCCTCACCCCAAAGAGAGTTTAGCTTTTGGGGCTTGGCTCATTGCGGGGTTGGGTGGGTGGAGCGGTTATGAAAGCCAGCGTCCACCCGGCCCAATCGATTTCTTTACGGGTCTACAGCGATTCTACGACCAATGGCAGGGTTTCTTGGTGGCTCAAGCCTATCAGAAAGATGTGTATACACCGTAGGTTCAGGTGAGGCCATAACTACTAACGAAAAATCAAATTAACTGACTAGGTCGGCAAGTCTGAATCTGGCTCCATTAGATCCGTACGCTTAACAACGATACAGACTAGCTTAATAATGTTTACTAAACGGGTATAGGCAACGTAGGGCTTAACCTCTTTTAGATTGTTCTTCTTGTTTTGTACCAATGGGGAACCGATAGGTTTGAAAAGATCGAAAATAGAACAACGTAGGCCTTGTTGCGGGCGGTATCCTAAAAATCGTTCCAGCTATCGCTGCCGTCTTAGACCCAGCTCTTAGTAATCTTATTGTCCGAGGGGTTGTCTATGAGGTAAAGACACCGTACAAGCCGTTCCTCGCCCCAGTTGCGAGTTGACCGTCAGAGAGCCACCGTGGAGTTGGATGATCCGACGGGTCATCGAAAGGCCGATACCGCTGCCTTTGATGGCGCGGGCGTTCGTGGCCCGATAAAAGGGCTGAAAGATATAATCCAGTTCGTCTGCGGCAATCCCCATGCCCTGATCCGAAACAATTACCTCAACTGATTTATCAGAGACGACGACCGTGAGCTGGACATGATGACTGGCCGAGAATTTACACCCATTATCGATCAAGTTGATAAAGGCCGATTTCA
Organism: Spirosoma telluris; assembly: GCA_003259005.1. Taxonomy (GTDB): domain Bacteria; phylum Bacteroidota; class Bacteroidia; order Cytophagales; family Spirosomataceae; genus Spirosoma; species Spirosoma telluris. The sequence continues at coordinate 61,713 of QLII01000002.1, read as the reverse complement.
ACAACGACGGGTCCCCATTCAACGTCACGTCGGGTAAGGCCTCATCCGATGTGACACCCGGCGTGGATTCGCCCGGCCGGTCCGCTGGTGCGGTGGATGCGCCCAGCGTGATGCGGTAAGTGGGCTGCTTACGGATCACCAGCCCTACGGCTTCGTATAATACGTCATCAAGGGCCACGACTGCTCCCCCTTCGTTCACTTGCCGATTTTCTAATTGCGCCAGCTCAAGTAACCCATTCGAAAGGGCATTGAGCTGGCTGATATCCTCCCGCAGCGAGGTCAATAGCTGTTCGTATTCGGCGGCTGGGCGGGGCTTCATTAGCGCCACCTCGATTTGGTTGGTCAGTACCGACAAGGGAGTCCGTAATTCATGTGACGCATTAGCAATAAAGCTACGCTGTAATTCAAAGGCGGATAACCGGTCGAGCATCTGATTGAAGGTTCGCGCCAGTTGCGCCAGTTCATCGGTATGACTCGACGTGGTCAAGCGGGTGTCTACGTTCGAAGGTGTGATCTGATTGATCTGCTGAATCATGTCGACAATGGGGCTGACCGCTCGGCTGGCAAACAAGCGGCTTAGTCCGACCATTAGCAACACCGTTACGCCGAAGGTAAACCCCATAACAGCCAAGGCCTTATTCATCGTACGCACGCCATAATCATCAATGGCGTAGCTAATTACCTTGAGCCGCTGCCCTGGTTGCTCCACCAGCAGACCCAGGCCTCTTCGTCGGCCATTGGCCAGGCGTACTTCCCGTCCTGGACCAATCTGGCTCAGCAAATGGGCGTTAATGGAGATGGGTGAGTGGGTTCCGGTCCGGTTGTCCAGTTCGCCACTATCGTACATTAGCCGGTTTTTATTGTCAAATATGACAACCCGCCGATCCGAATAAGCGGTGTGTGTGTGTTCATCGATCTGACGAAGCAGCGGCTCCTGAATGACGCGTTTCTTCATCAGTAGCTGCGCCATCGTGATACCCCGGTTGCGGAGTTTGATCAGAAAATCGTCGTGTTTAGACTGGTCGAAATAAACATAAAAGGTACCGAGTAGTAGGAGAAACACCGGCAGCACAAAGGCGATAAACGTGAGCGCAAGGCGAGTTCGAATTTCCATTGACGCATCAAGCCTCCTGGCTTACGTTGAGCATATACCCGATGCCTTTCCGCGTATGGATCAACTTAGTGGGGAAATCGCGGTCGATTTTTTTACGCAGCGAATTGATATACACATCAATGAGGTTGGTGCCGGAGTCAACGGGGATGTCCCAGACGTGCTCGGCGATTTGCTGCCGACTGATGATCACACCCGGATGACGTAAAAAATAGGCTAGCAATGCCAGTTCCCGAGGGGCTAGGTTAATCAGTTGGCCTGCCCGGCTTACTCGCCTTTCGGCGACATTCAATACCAGATCGGCGATGATTAGCAGGTTGGGGTCTCGTCTCCTCCCGATAATGCAGCACGCTTTTGCCACACCCGAATTCGGGCCAGCAACTCCCCGAACTCAAACGGTTTAACGATATAGTCAGAGGCTCCCACGTCGAAGCCGGCCAGCTTATCGTCTAACGACCCCAGGGCCGTCAGTATAATAACGGGAACCTGGGGTAGTGGCTCCGCATCTGTCGGCACAGGGTGAGCCCATCCACATCCGGCAGGCCAATGTCGAGCAGCATCAGCGTCACGTCGCCCAACGCCAGCACCCGTTGGGCAGCGGTTCCATCTAGCGCCACCGAAGCCGTAAAGCCACATTCTTCCAGACCACGCCTGAGCGAAAGTGCCAGTTTAATCTCATCCTCAACAATTAGAATACGCATATCGATCTACAACCTGTCTGGCAACAAATCCTACACAGCCAAATACACGACTTTAGAATTATTTAATGCATCCTATCAGATGCCTTCATCTGTAAAACAAGCTAGCTACGTATCATTGCGGTGCCCCTAACAAAGGGGGACTATACCAAATTTTACCCTCTACTCATCCACTATTATGGAAACGCAATCTCCTACCCGGCATGGTTCTGTTACCGCATCAGTCAGAGCGCCCTTGGTGACGGGAGGCAAAACGTATGCCGATGTTACTGAAGACATTTGCCGTCAGGTCGAAGCCTGGCCCACCCGGGAATGGAAAATCGGGTTTGGTCTATCGCTCACGGTTTTATTATATGGTACGGCCTGCGTATTTTGGACCTGGTGGCAGGGCCTGGGCGTATGGGGGCTCAATAAAACTATTGGCTGGGCCTGGGACATCACCAATTTTGTCTGGTGGGTGGGCATCGGACACGCCGGTACCTTAATTTCGGCTGTACTGCTGCTGTTTCGCCAAAAATGGCGTACATCCGTAAACAGGTCCGCTGAAGCGATGACCATCTTTGCTGTCATCTGTGCCGCCATGTTCATTATGCTGCATATGGGGCGGCCCTGGCTGGCTTATTGGGCCTTACCGCTTCCTAACACATTGGGGTCGCTCTGGGTCAATTTTAAATCGCCCTTGGTCTGGGACGTATTTGCCATCAGTACCTATTTCACGGTCTCCCTGGTATTCTGGTACATGGGGCTGGTACCAGACCTGGCGACCATCCGTGACCGGGCGCGTAATCGCATCTCGCGCTACATCTATGGTGCGCTGGCGCTGGGCTGGAACGGCTCGGCCAAAACGTGGGCTCGTTACGAATATATGAGCCTAATTTTGGCTGGGATTGCTACACCCCTGGTGCTGTCTGTGCATTCAATTGTCAGTATGGACTTTGCTACCTCACTCATTCCCGGCTGGCATACTACCATCTTTCCACCTTACTTCGTGGCCGGGGCCATTTTTTCGGGCTTCGCGATGGTGCAAAACCTGATGCTGGTCACGCGGGTGGTCTTCCGACTGGAAGATTACATCACCGTAGAGCACATCGATTCGATGAACCAAATCATTGTGCTTACCGGCTCCATTGTAGGGGTAGCTTATCTAACTGAATTGTTTATTGCCTGGTATTCGGTCAATGAGTTTGAACGGTTCGCGTTCCTTAACCGGGCCACGGGCCCCTACTGGTGGGCCTACGCCACGATGATGACCTGCAATGTCATTACGCCCCAGTTGTTTTGGTCCCGTACAATTCGGCGGAGTGTCATCTGGTCGTTTGTGCTGGCGGTGGTGGTTAACATCGGTATGTGGTTCGAGCGATTTGTAATTATTGTTACCTCGCTCCACCGCGACTACCTGCCTTCCAGCTGGGCCATGTTTCACCCTACCCTGTTCGATATCAGCGACTTTCTGTTCACGATGGGGCTATTTTTTACCCTGTTTCTACTGTTTGCTAAGTTTCTGCCGGTTGTCAATATGGCCGAAGTGAAAGCTGTCCTGAAATCGTCCTCGGAGAAGGTGCCCCGCCCCGTTTCCGGGCGTTCGCAACAGGAACAGGCCCTTGACTCGCCAACAAAGGCTGCGTCCTCCTCACCGAAGTAACTACACAAAGGAACGGCGTTAGACCATACCACCTACCAGTTTAGTTATTCCAGGAAATACACCTTTTTTTCATAGCTAATATCACCAACCGCGCCGATCTTGACTGGCTGATCGATGCCTTTTACGATCGGGTCTTCTTCGATGAAGAAACAGGGACGATCGGTATGCTGGTAGCGCGGGTGAGGCCGGCCACCCACTTTCTGCAAATTGTGGACCTGGGGGCGCAGCTGCTATTCAACCTTGCTTGACCCGCTTTGAATATAATTTAACAGCACGTCGAGAAAAACCTGACGCCCTTCTTGGAGTCAGCGTATTTCAAAGTACTTCAAAGGGTGGCAATCCTTATTTTGTTCGACGGTCGATGAGTTGTTTGCAGTACCCGTTGCTGAGCAGGCTAAGTACTGACCCCGCGAATTGAGTTACGGCCGCGAACACAAGGCTCATGTACCCACACAATGGCGATGAATCTAAAATTCCCTATTCTGTAAATTTCATTCGTCTGACCACATCAAATGACTGAAGTTATTTATATGAGGGGTGGGCATTATTGAAAAGTGGCTTTAAACGCTTCTAAACTGCCCAACTCCCGCTGATTGGTGAAATTATCGTACATGATTAATTGGATAGTGCAACTAGCCATTAGCAAGTAAGCACTGACTCGATCCAAGCCTTTGTAAGGTAACATCGTATTACCAGTCAGGCCCGTAAGCTCTTTAATGAGCGCAAACCTGGGTTCAATAGAGGGTTTCCGGCGACGGTAGGTGAGCTTACCAGCCCAAGAACCGGCCATATCATTATAGTATTGCTTAAAATGGCTCATTCGCTGGTCTAGTTTGAACAAGCAGGGAGTCGTAATTAAAATTGAAAAGCGATCGTAGATGGCTTGTAAAAAACGAGCAGCAAAGTATCCGCTATCGGCTACCACGAGCCCAAGTCGCTCTTGTAAAGGAGCCACTAAGGTCGCTAAGAGTCGGTAGTCTTTGGTGGAGGCTGTGGTGACTGTAGCCATCAAGAGGAATCGATAGGGATTACAGATCAGGTGGAGACCATAGCCAAATCGCCACCGCGACGGCGGACCGTCCATGCTACTCGCTTTTGGCCCAAGATGCCTCCGTGTCAATACTGAAATGGGGTACTACCTTGAGGAGCATGTGTTTTTTGTGCCAGATGCCACCTAGTGCCCGAAACGCGCTCGCTTCGGCGCTCCGATTTATCGGCAAAACTACAGGCGTAACCGAAAGTAGGGTGATTCAATTGCTGGCACTGTGGGGCCAGGGCGGGCATGAGTTGCTGAATCAGAGTAGGCAGAGTCAGAAAGCGTCTACGGATGGTTTTACGGTCTGTAGCCTGTTGCCAACCCAGCAGAGCATAGTTGGCCTTGGCCCATCGGTGCATGGCGGCAAAAGCGTGAATACGTTTGAGCAGCATCATCATAAAAAAGAGAACGAATGACATGCTCGATCGGAGCGCCGAAGCGATAGGTTTGGGGTTTTCGCCTTTTAGGCTGTTTCTGCTCAGGCTGTTGCCAGCAGGTAGTCAGAAAGTCCGACAAATACAGTAATTTGGCTTGCATGGAACTGCGGGTGTCATTGGATTGATTTGGTCATCAACACTTTAACATTCGCTGGTTCCTATTTAGGCCCACCCCTCAGATATTTAATTTCATAATGTACGGATCTAATTAGACAATTAGTAAGCCATCACAATAGTAACGATACCTGCCATTTATTGATTCGTCCTTGGTATTCGATGGTGCTTGCACTATCGGATGATTTCCGGACAGGCCATGGCCGTTTTCGTTCAATAAAATGGGAGCAAATACAATTTAATGAAATCGTTATTTTGCTAACAATGAATGGGTTGTGTTTCTATCAACAACCGCTGGAAATCGTTCAGGAAAACCTCCCTTTGATTTTAATATGGGTATTTAATTTGTTAGTTAATTGGTAAAGCAGGTGTAAATCCTAACTTCACCAAAACCCCTTCATACGAACTAACTCCCTCAAAGGCTAAAGCCCCGTTAAGATCTGGTTCATCTTCCTCATCCAGGGGAACTACCAGTGCAGTAGACTTATTTTCGACAGAGGCTGGAATAAGACTCACGGCTATTTTCGTAACAATCGTCTCCACACGTGTGAATGCATCTACGTCATCCGGATGAGGAATCCGAAAGACCCATAGAATAGGAGACGGAAGGTTATAGTAATTATCTACAGCCCCATCGGGACCTTGGTCAGTGCCTATGGGAATTAAGTCTTTATGTAAATAAGGATGAGGCATAGTTGATGGCTATGATCTTATCATAAATAAATGATGTCTTACAGTATAACCCAGATTGCCTTATACTAAGTACATAACGAAGGCACTCAAATGTATCAATTGGCTTTTTTTATCCGTGGTCGCTTAGGTCGTGGTGGCTTATCAGAGGGCGTCGGTAATGGTTTAACTGGTTGATTTAAAGGGGGTTTTTCAGTATCCATTTTAAGGCTATTTTAGCTGCAACTCATTTTTATCGGTAGTACAGAAATAGTACTTAATAAATGAACTGTTATTATAGGCTAAGGAATGCTCGTCTCAGTCACGATTCTACGTTTACAAAATAACAATGTTTTTAGCTATGTCAACCTCCTATCTTCTAACATAATACTACTCAAATGCTCCTTTTTTTCTAATTACAGATTTTTTTAAAATTCATTTAATGAGCTTTTAAGTAGTGGTGGTTAATCCTGTAATGATGGAGGAGGCTACCTTATCCTACGTTGTCAACTCTTTGACACTTTACGAAGCATTTTGAAGTATACAGTATAAGAATCTCCATTCAAATAGAACCAGGATGCTGGTTCTGGTTCTAATTCATTCTGTTTCCCCCAATGAAAGTCCCCGGTAGCTTTATTGTAGTAGTAGTGGAGGGTTACATCATACTCATATCCCGTTAAGGTATTATAGGTATCGTACCGTTTGACTAATAAGGCAATGGGATCAGCTATCGCTTTGCGTAGTTGATATTCAGTTGTACTTCCATTCTGTACAGTAAATACAGAGAACGTACCGAGGGTATGAGTGGGCACATTGGCAAAATTGGTACTCGATCCTTCAACCGTCACGGTTACAGTTTGCGCTCCAGCGGGTTTAATCGTTAATTGATAGCCTCCTCCTTTAATGCTCCCATCTGGTTGATTAAGGCTATAGCTACCCTCCTGGTAGGCTTTAAAGCCATCTCCTACTTTAAATGCCGCATCGATCAAAACAGCCTGGTATGTATCCGAAACACGTTGAATTGGGTCAGGATTTTCACTTAACTCGATCTGATTATTCAGGCTCACGGGGTCTGGATCTTTTTTGCAACCACTTACCAGTATAAGCAAAACCCCTATATAGTTTATGATTTTATATGTGTTCATAGGATAAGATGTTTTCAAATTAACCGTACAATACACTTTTTTTCCCCGCCGTTCTTATTCTTCAGGTTGAAACAAACTCATGGTACCAATAATCGAACTAATTGCTTTTGGTGTACCTGTACGACGTGGAGTGGTCGACTTGGGAGTAGTTTCTTTCCTTTTTACTTTGACGTTTTCAATGCCTAAGGATTTAACCATGTATGCCGTAGCATTTTTGACGTTTTTCCGCTTGCCTGAGGCTACTTCCGTATGAATCCGAAGGAATGTTTCCAGCTTATCAGAACTGTCGGTTATGGCTGCTTTCTGAGCCTCGTTGAGTGTGTACCCGGCAAACCATTGCCATGCTAATGCAACGGCTTCACCAATAGGCATTTTCTGGATGTATTCCCTGCTTGCATCCACCTCGCTTTCAATCTGGCTTAGCGGTGTTTTCTTGGTAAACTTTAAACGGGTTACTCGTTTACCCTCTTTCTTAACTGGCTCGTAGGTAAACTCAATACCTGTCTTTTCCTTGATCTCACTATTAGCAACGTCCAGGCACTTACGCGTAAAATCAAAATACTTGAACGTTTCGGGAACGTTGAGAATATGCCGTAAGTGATCGACCTCATAGGTAAACGTATCGCTTCGATAGTGACTCATCAGAATCTCATATACCCGTTTTGAATAGAGGGAGCCCAACGAACGCATTACTTCATAATCATAGCTTGTCCATGTTTTTCCCAGTTCCGTATAGTAGGGAACCGCGCCCGAGAACATGGTAATTTTCAAACACATCTTCCCTTTACTCATTAGGTTCTCAACCAACGGAAAGGGGATCATGTATTTAAAATAGCGTTCACCCTTTTCATTGGTAAAGGCGAATCCTTGCTGTTTTAGCTGCAACGATTTAGCGGCCCGCTCAATCTCACTATAGTTTCTACTCTTACTGAGCTCAGCAAACGGGATTAAAAACTCAACATTTTGATTCGGGAATAGGGGTTGGCTTTTCTCAAAGTAGCGTATGGTCAACTGATTAATAATCATAACGACTATATTCTTCTCAAGAGCCGTGAACATCTGCCGGGACTCCGTTATCAGGTTGGGCTGGTAATTGTTCTTTTGCTTCTTACTAGGCACAACCATCAAATTTTCCGTTGAATCCGACATAGCAAAAAATTAAGTTTTCAGGAAAAACAACTGCAATTTAGAAATAAAATATACACTACCAAATCGAATTCTTGCAAAATCGATGTATTTACAACTACTTATCTGTCAGAATGTTATTACAATGAATCTTCGTTGCCAAGTCGCTTTTCCTTCGTATCTGAGTCGTTTTCCTGATTTAACAAATGGTAAAAAAATCTACCATTTGTTAAATCATTGGTTTTAAGGACTTAGCGAGGTCTCCATTACACAGGTTAAAATTGGATTTAGCCCGTTTTAGAGGTCACTAGAAAAGACATTATTGCACAATATTGATACATTAATTGTACTAAAATAATATGATTTATTTGCCTATGACTTCGTACTCTGGTCGCTTTTCGTTGGAAGCTAGCTATACCTTATCCCTTCGTACTCCGGTCGCTTTTTAAATGAGCTTTATACGCTTCGTATTCTGGTCGTTTTTCGTGCGATTAACTCGTATTCTGGTCGCTATAGCTTCGTATTCTGGTCGTTTTTACTTCGTACATTAGTCGTTTTTACTTCGTACTCTGGTCGCTATAGCTTCGTACTCTGGTCGCTATTCTTTTAGTAAAATACTAATAATCAATTAGTTAGTTAACCCTTAATCTATCTAATTTTAGAAAATTTTAGAAAATTTTGACAATCTTGCTAAAAAAAAGGACAAAGGGGAAAAAAAGAGCTAAAGAAATGATAAAATGTTCATATTTTACTAATTTTATTTATCAAATCTCCTCTGAAATACTAAAAAAATCTTCCGGCAACTATATATATAGTTATGATAGTTTTATAGCATTTAGTACAGATTGTAATTAGCTGATCAATATACGACACTTATCCGTGCCAAAATGACAGTAAATTCATGAGATCAGCTGCCCGCTTTGGGGCATACCTTGGATGAGCCCTATATTTCGAGAAATGCACAAGAAAACCTGACGTTATTTTGGTACATCCTGGTTTGGAAGTTAAAAATAGTGCGTCTGGATCTGTAAATAAAGACAAATCGGCTATAGCAATTTTTAAAAATCACCCCTGAGCCGTTAATTTACGAGAAACCGGAAAAATTGATCTATGAAAGATTCTGATAAGTCTGATTCAAGAAAGTTATCAGACCTTATAAAAGAGTCAAATATAACCATGCAGGACCTGGCGGAGGTTCTGAATTATAACCGTGCTACAATACGGGTGCGTAAAAAGAACCCAGAGTTGTACACAATTTTAGAGATTGTCACTCTGGCGAAAATGCTAAAGAAAACGCCTACCGCTGTTGTGAAGATAATTCTTCGCGAAATGAATGAGTCAGCTGGCGATGTGGATAAGGAGGATGATTAAGTCCCCTACCCTACTGCTTCGACTAATGCTTTCAGTTTAGGATACAAGGGATGTAGCACAATCAGTTCATCAATAATGGCACTCTGGGTTTTATTCTCCAGTGAACTAATCATATTTAGTAACTTGTGAGCCCTAGCCGATACCCGCGCTGCGTTCAAAGGTGTAGGCGCTGGTGTCTCCACTTTCTTTTTTGATTTCCCCCCTTTTTTGATTGTCGTGCCCGCCTTGTCTGCTGATTCAGTTGTATTCGGTTCTGTCTCTATTGAATCAGCAACCGGCGTGATAATCTGTAATGGCCCATTATTCACCGCTTCAAGTACTGGTGGGCTGGCTGGTTCAATCGCATCAGGCTTTACCAATTCTTCCGCTTGGGCAACTGGTACTTGTTCATTTTGCTGAAGCACTGCTTCAACTTCCGAAGTGGATTCGGTACCATCGGTATTATTAAGCGTTTTGGTGCCTTGTTCAGCTGCTTTATTTCTAGCGCTTTTCGAGATTAATCCAAAGCTTTTTGCCATCGGTGTCTTGTCTTATTTAGTGGTTGGAATTGTCAGATCTGCTTCAATTTCATACTTCTCTAGAAACTCATTGATAAAGGGTAGAAATTCATCTCTGCCTTCCTGGCTTTCCAATAAGGAAGTATAGGTATTGTAATTTTCGTAGATCTTTTTAAGCTTGATTTTTGATTGAAATAACTGTATCCCAATTTCTTCGGCAAACTCAGGCAGGTAGGTATTCTCCCTGATGTTTCGGTAAAAATTGTGAAACGCATAGACATACGTCGGATAACCTTCGTCCTGCCTGATTTTTTTGAGTTCAGCCATCGTTGCCATAAAGTGGCCAGTCGCCAGAGCATCAGCCCTGGCTGGTTTTATGGGTATGATAAAGCTGTCACACATGGCCAGCAGGGCAATGATCGCATCATCCTCCAAGCCCGTCATACGGGGCATATCAATGAAAATGAGATCATAGCTTTCATTTTCAAAAGCCTCCTCGATAATTGCCTGGGCTTCTTCCGGACTTGCCGTTTTAAGATCCCAATCAAAGCTTACTCCTCCCCCACCCGATTCAGCAATTTCCTTGTCCTCTTGTCGTAGATCCGTAATTGACTTCTGATTATCGGCGTCAATAACCAGTACCTTTTGGTCACTATGCTTAGCCAACACGTTCGCGATCCAACAGGTTGTCGCCGTTTTACCTGCCCCACCCTTCATGGTCGATGCGCAAATGACTCTCATACGTTTTTAGTTTTAAATGGCACTTTGTATATTTGTTAACAAACATACAAAATATATTATTCAATACTGTAATTATGTAAAATAATTTAAAATATAATTATATTAATAATAATAAAAAATAATTATAATACAAATAATACAAATAATACAAATAATACAAATAATACAAATAATACAAATAATACAAATAATACAAATAATACAAATAATACAAATAATACAAATAATACAAATAATACAAATAATACAAATAATACAAATAATACAAATAATACAAATAATACAAATAATACAAATAATACAAATGATACAAATGATACAAATGATACAAATGATACAAATGATACAAATGATACAAATGATACAAATGATACAAATGATACAAATGATACAAATGATACAAAAATTAATAATTGCACAAAATATTATGTAACTATGCTATATAATTATTATTTATACAAAATATTATAATATATATAGTTACAGAGTTAACAATGTATGATACTTTTTTTTTATTACCTAATCAACAAAGTTACATAGTCAGCGAGAAGAGTAACGGAGGGTGCGTATCTGCGTACTTGATTGAAATGTAGGTACTGTTAATTTGTGCATTATGTGTGAAAATAGGCAATGTTTATAAATAAACTACGTCTAATACGTTAAATTAAAATAATGATTTAAATGTAATTATGTATAAAAGTTAATTATGTTATATTGTTAACAATATGATACGTTTTTCATGTTACAATTCCTTTGCGCCTTAGACCTATAATGGGAAATGCTCTTGAGAAATTTTTTTTAGCAAGAAGGAACAATATTAGCAAAGCTAAATCGCTTAAAATCAAAAGCATAGCTTTTATTATAATATAATATAGTTTATTAATAGATTGATAATCTGTTAGATAATTTCTTTATTTGTATATAATCTGTATGAAAGACACAAATTATGGCAAATAAAGTTATTGCGATTGAGGAGGCAATATACAGTACCGTGGTTGCAGAAGTCGAACAGCTGAATGCAAATGCTGATCGTGAATACCAAGATATATACAAGTTAGCGGATGCTACTAAACGAAGGAAATTAAAAAAGCCAGAGAAATTAACGTTAAAGTCTTACACGGAGAGTGCAGTAGAATACTTTCGTAAGAATCATATAGATCCACGAACATTGGGTGAAGAAAGGGATGTGGTAACAGAGGTGAAGAAGTTGCGAAACAATGTGTTTTCCTTTATGCAAGTACAGGAGCGTACTTATCTAATGCCCTTTGTTCAGGATGTCTATGAATTGAGAAATCGAACAGAAGGCTTAGAAGAAACCAGCATAGACATGCTGAATCTTATGGAAATATTTATTGATTTACTCCTGGCAGGTTTGGGGTTAAGCGAGCAGGAGCAGGAAGTATACAAAGCCAAAGCCACAAAATTATTTGCTCAAAAAAAAGCAAACCGTAAATCGAGTGTTGGATGATAACGAAGATACTGCCACCGACAAAGAATCGAGAGATTAACTACGATAACAAAGGTAGTTGCGAGCGGTTAGTAAATTATTTTGAGCACGAGGGCAAAGAGTTGGATCAGGATGCTTTCTATTTTTCCCAGGAACAAGACGGGCTGAGTAAGGAGGAAGTGGTGCAACAGATTGACGGAAATGTAAAGGGTTTAAAGCGGGAGGACACCAAGTTTGTATCGCTAGTGATTGCTCCATCCAGTGAAGAGTTGGCTCATATAAGGGATGATTCAGAAAAGCTGAAAGTATACACGCGCCAGGTTATGGACAATTACGCAAAACACTTTAAACTTAAGGATGGGAAAGAGCTGGAAGGCAAGGATCTGGTTTGGTATGGGATCGTACACAAAACCCGAAAATACCAATGGAATGATAAGGAAGTTAGGGGAGGGGAAGTTAGGCGAGGTGAGCAAAAATCGGGGATACAAACCCATATTCATATCGTAGTTTCGACGCGAGATAAAGAACAAAAGATCACTCTAAATCCAAAGACAAGCAGGGCTCGATTTAATATCATTGAGTTTCAAAAGAGCAGCGCAGAACTGTTTCAGAAAGAATTTAAGTATGAAAAACGAACCCATTATCACAAAGAAAAACCACAGACTGTACGAACCCATATAGACCAGATACGCTATTTTGAAAAGCGCATCAACCAGCTAGCGGAAAAATATGATCTAGGTGAAAAGACTGTTCATAGGCTGCGAGATAAAGCCGTTGAAACAGGCTATTCGAAAGAGTTTTACCAAAAGATGAAAGAATACACCAAAAGGCTTGATAGGGGAGAGGGGAAGAAGGATGAACTACCCGAATTTGAAACTCTTCGTAAAGCAGACAGACAGGAAAATCGGACATTTGTCAGAAATCAGGTTAATCAACCAATACGAGCAAAATCAGTAAGCTTTGCTGTTGAGTCAGTACTCAAAGGTGCCAATGACAATAAAGATGACGATCGGGAAATTTTAAGGGATTTATCCAGCAGGAGTAGGGGGAGGTAGGAATGCAATTGTAAAAAAACATTTTAAGAACGATGGCTACTAATTACATTTTTCTAATTAGAAAAATGTAATTAGAAAAAGACTCAAATTATTAACTTTATTGGGAGCTTAGGCATGGCCAAACTAAAAGGGTAAATCTTAAGTTAGCGCCTAAAAAAGCAAAAATGTAAACTTATAGCCTTGTAAAAGTCTCACAAACTCAGCTTAAATGTGAGATTTCGAGTTTGATTAGTGAGACGACATTTTGAGACTTTATCTAATATAGTAAGAATTTATCTGGATGATAGCTGGATTCATCTCAAGAATAGGGCGTTTTTTAAAACGGTATTTAGTCTGAGGTTTGTACTTTGGCAAACATAGTCCTACGCTTATAATGACGAAAACTCTCAGCCAGAGTGCCCTTTTCTTTCTGGGCCTTGCCTTAGCCATGGGCCTCTTCCAAAGCCTGCTCTATTGGATCGTTGGCGCGGACCTGGTGACACAATCCTCATTCGCCAATTACTTTTTGGCGTCTAATCTGACCGCTTTGGTAGCTACAGCATTGCTACTTCGATTGTACTATATCCAGCAATTCCGGGTCGCTTTTCTAACGGGTTTGTTCGCTTTTTTTACCACCTTGCTGCGGGTGGTGCTGCTCTATTGTATTCTGTTCCCGCTGACTAGGGCATTTCAAGGCTATTACCCCTTTGTTTTAGTACTAGATCTCGCTGCCAACCTCTTAGCAGCGAGCAGCCTGATGCTTTCTCCCGCCGGAAGAAACGGCTGGCTAAAAGCCGCTGGGGTCTCCAGCTTCCTGGTGGCAAGTAGTGCCTTGGCCCTACTGATCGTCTCGATACAGCTCTATAGCGGTCGCCCGACGCCAACCCTGGAGAAGTGGCAACTGGGGCTTTCGTTTATGGCCAGTTTGCAGCCCCTATTTTTCGTTGGCTATTTATGGCAACATCCGCCTGCCCCGTCACAACCCTCGGATTCGAACCTGTCTTCCTGGCAAACAAACTTGATAGACGCGGCTCGACTCATCGGCATAGCCGCTTTCCTGTTTCTGGGCGTAAGCCTGTTCGGTGAAGGAATTAGGGCCAGCTATCCCCAGCCGGAAGCCATCAAACAAGCCCGGATTTTCGAAGCGCGCACGTTTACCAATCGGCGTGGTGACCAGCTCTCGTATCGCCTGCTGAGGCCAGAAGGGTATGATTCTACCCAACGCTATCCGCTAGTAGTCAGCCTGCACGGGGGAGCGGGTTACGGCACCGACAATATCCGCCAATTAGCCAGTTGGGAAATTCAGCGACTGACCGAACCGGTAAATCGGAGAAAATACCCTGCCTTTATTCTAGCTCCTCAGTGTTCCCGTGGCAGCAGTTGGGGTGGATTACCGCACCTAGTGCCACGGGATACGATCGTTTTTGACTTGCTGAACGCTCTGAAAAGGGAATTTAGCATTGACCCCAATCGGCTTTATGTGGCCGGTCATTCGCTGGGAGGCTATGGCACCTGGTCTTTCATCGGGACTCGCCCGGGGGTGTTTGCCGCTGCCCTCCCCTTAAGTGGAGCCGGTGACCCTAGCTTGGCCAAAAACATGGTAAACATAGCCATCTGGGCCTTTCATGGTGAAACAGATCGGAATGTGCCAGTTGAGGGATGCCGAACTGTCATCCAGGCCATCCGACAAGCGGGTGGACATCCACGTTACACCGAGTTTGCAGGAGTGGGGCACTATCTTAACCCAAGCTTAGACGCTACGCCCGGCCTATTGGAGTGGTTGTTTGCTCAAAGGCGAGAGATCCAACAGGAGTAGAGCGTTAAAAAGTAGGGTTCCTGCTTCTCTTATTTCTGTTGAACCTGAAGCCAATGGGTGCAGAGTAATGTCACTTAAAATGCTCCAACCTGAGACGAAGCAGATTATATTTGATAGTGTGCTCAGCTAGAAGGAATATAAGCGATGGCATAAGCTCGGGTATTGTCGATACTAGAAGCGTACGCAAAGAGGTACAGATTGTTTTTAGAAAAGCAGGAGTATCTTCGCTATTTCAAGATTACATCTTTGACTTTAATACGGAACAAGCCACCCCTGAACTGGGCCGTCTCTGGCATACCGTTCGCTAGCCGGTTGTAGACAGTCATATCTTCTTTTAAAGAAAGAGAAAAGCGCCCTTCTACTACACCGGTTGCCTGATCGATCTTCGTGACCCTGATCCAATTAGGCTTTGCGCCCTGGGCGATATAGCGTTTCGCTAAGCCCCCCGAATTGCCCACATACGACAGGTTGGCTTGTTCATGTTTGATAGGGCTACGTTTATTTAGCTTGGCCAGGGTGGTGCGCCCTTTTTTGAAGGGAATAGTATAAATCATCAAGATCTGGGTCCGGGTACACTCCCCGTTAACGCACCCCGTAGTCGTGTTGGGATTTGGCTCACTGCCCATACCTGGATAATCAATATCGGTATAGACCAGCAGGTTCAACTGCCGAACCTGCTTAAGTTGTTGGGTGGGTTCCTTGATACGTAAGAGTTCTCCCGTACCATACCAGGTGGAATCGTTAAGCCTACTGGTCACATTGAATGGACTACTTGCGGGCAGGCTAGGTTGCCTGGTACATCCCGCACTGATCAAAAGAAAAAATAGGCTATAGTGGATAGCGTTCATACTTGCCTTTATTTAAGCAAGAAGAAGCCGAGCACTCAGAACTACTTATATAGTTTCCATCTATTGGGTATCAATTGCTTGAGCTACAGGCTGACTTCACTAAGCCAACAAATCGGTTTTAGCTATCCAAGTACATGTCGCTTAAAAGGCTCATTTACGCAGTCGGCTATCGAGTGGTATAGGAGATTGACCAACGACCTCTACTTCCACAAAGGAAGCATGTTGGGGGTGCAACAAGAGATTGTATGACATCTCTAATATAACAGACGGTACCGCTATAGCTAAGCAAAATGGGGCTTGCAACCATTCGATTAGGATCGTTTGTGTTTCGCCTAAGGTGCCGCTCTTCCAATAAGAGGGTAGCTTGGTCGGATCAAGCCAAAAAATACTGTCAGCTTCGATAGGCAAACGTAGGGTACTCAACCATAGTTGAGGCAGTTCGGTTAAAGTTAAGGGAGGTAAATGCACCAATGTTTCCAACAGAGCCAGTTCGGGTGTACGACTCGTGTACAGGATTCCCGTACCTTTCGGATTCCAGCGGCCCCATGTCGATGGCTTCCCACAACCGATAATGGCTCTTGGTGGTAAGGTTCTTTGTTGATACGATAGACGTCCATTCGTTTAGCCCACCAAGCCCCATTCGATGCGACCCAGTACATCTTCGGCCAGTGAGAAACCCGATACTGTATCCAGTACAGCTAGAGGGGATTGGGCTACCACTGAGTCCTTAGACAAGGCAAGGGGCGTTTCTTTGATAGCTGGCTGAGTAGTCTGCTCAATGGGTTGACTAAAACTCCCCATATCTCGAAGAGAGCCAGGGGCGATTAGTTCAAGATTCAAGTCCGTCTCTGGACGGTAGGCCAATTCAGCCAGTGGCGTACGTAACCAACGAGCCAGCAGGTCGGCTCGTCCGTCAAAGACGGAAAGGCCTCGCTGGACGAGTCGCTCCAGCAGCAAGAGTCGTTCACTAGCGGCCAAACTCAATCGTGTCGCCGTGGCTTTTCCATGCAGGCCTCTGATGGACATGTTCAGAATACGGGCCATCTCTTTGTCGGTAAGTCCCACTAAGCGAGCGACTTCATCGACGCGTCGGCGCAAGACGCCTTGACGGGCTTGGCTAATAAGGCTGGTAACTGGCAGAACCGCTTGCATAAGCTAGGTATGAATGTACAGTGCAAAACTACACAATGTAAATGGCAAATTTGCACTAAAAGTTTCTTGGCCTTTCTACAAGCCTAGCATGTTAACCTGTCTGTTACCAGTTAACCTCGTTTGGCAAACTAGACTAGACGCAAACGAGGTAACTAGGCCAGGCTGCACCTGAGATTTTCCTCCAAATGACTTATCATTACCAGTATCACAATCTTAAAAAAAACTCTCCTTTGGGACAAAGCGGTTTTATGGTCTACTTCTAGAGCGTGGTAACAGAAGATGGTTTTTGTAAAAATGCAACTCGTAACCAGGCTATTGCATCTTCATAAAAAACCATGGTTTATTCATCAAACCTTTTTGCAGTACTACTATGCTATTTGGATATGCACGCGTGTCTACTCAAGATCAGAACCTAGCTCTCCAGTTGGATGACCTCAAAAAAGCAGGTTGTCAGAAAATCTTTCAAGAAAAGGTGTCTTCAGCTAAAGTACGACCGCAACTTCAAAAGCTATTAGAGGTCCTTCGAGAAGGAGATACGATTATAGTTTGGAAACTGGATCGGCTAGGTAGATCACTAAAAGAGCTATTTACATTGACCAATGACTTTCAAATTAAAGGAATCGGATTCCGTAGTTTGAATGACGCCATTGATACTACGACCGCTCAAGGACGATTAGTGTTTAATCTGTTTGCGTCGCTGGCTGAGTTCGAACGAGATATGATCCGAGAACGAACCAAAGCCGGTTTAGCTGCGGCTCGAGCTAGGGGACGCATCGGCGGACGACCAAAAGGACTCTCGGCCGAAGCCCAAACAAAGGCACGGGCAGTGAAGTCGATGCATACTCTTAAAACCCATACGATTTTAGAGATTGGTCAGTTGTTTCACCTAAGCCGAGCAACAGTTTACAGATACTTAGCTTGGCAAGAAGTAAAATAACGGGTGCTTTGTAAAATGGGCGATTCCTATGAACAAAACAAGCCTTTCCAACTAAAAATTATTCTATTTCGCATATACCACCGTGTAGGCAGTTCTTCGCTCCATGACCGCGACCATACGATGCACCAATTTGTTGCGAATCGCATTGTAAACACTCATCTTGCGCTTCCCGCTGCTACTTTCCGCTCAAAATAATCTTTCAATTCCCCTTTTGCTTTAACGGCGGCTAAGGCGGCCATATGTAGGAGATGTTTCAATTTGGTATTCGCCATCTGACTGACCTTCGTTCGGCCTCTTACCGACGTGCCCGACTCATAAGCGAAAGGCGCAACCCCAGCATAACTAGCCAGCTTTTTTGGGTCTGTAAAGCGCGTAAAATTGCTTGTAAAGATGAGCATAAACAACGCTGTTTGCCGGCCCACGTCCGGTATGCTCATGAGTAGATCCAGATTCGTTTTTAATTCAGGTGAAGCCTTGATATGGCACTCAATCTAAGTCTCTACCAGCTTGAGTTGTTTGCGTAAGGCCGCTAAGGCTACCCCACTAGTCTGCTCATGGAGTTTCAGTTCAGCCACTAGGCCCATTGCCTGGTAGTCCTGACTCAAATCAGTAAAGGCCTTGGTCATTTCCATCAGCTGTTCGTGCTGTTGGACGAGCTGGCGAATCGTAGATAATGCTTTATCCGTCAACCTGAAGAGCCTCTGATCTCGCTGATGGCGGATACAGTATTTGGCAATCAACCGGGCATCCGCTTTGTCGGTTTTTCCGCGTTTCAAGCCCAATGAGTGTTTGATGTGGACAGCTGATTGTAACCAAAGATTAGCGCCGACGGGATAAAAGAAATTAACCATCGGCTGGCGGTAAATCCCGGTGTGCTCCATACAAAACAAAGTTGTTTCCAGCCTGAAGTCAGGCAGTTTATTGAGTTGTTTGAGCAAGGTCTCCATCCCAGTTTTGGAATTGGGAATGGTTAGTTCGAGCTTCCGATTTTCCAGTTGGTCAATCACACAAATGGCGTTAGTGGTCTTGCCAATATCAGTACCAATAAAGTAGTTGTAAGCGATCATGGGTAAGGGCTGATTTAGGTAATACACTATGAGTAGCAGACAGCTGAACGTAACTGTGATGGTAGGCCTTATGCCTCAATTCCTATAGGTTCCTGGCTCTGCATTCAAAGGGTTAGTAGGAGCTATATCGCACCGATAGGTCTGCACCTGGTTTAAAGATTAGCTCGCCCTACTACCCTTTGAAAGGTCTTGATTTTTAGTGACAAAGGCCAGCAGTCTTTCTGGGTTTTGTCTGAGAGGCAAACCTAACAGTTTAAAGAGATTGTCAATTCGGTGACCTGTCCTGGAAAGTGTTGACCGTTGTCCGATCCTGAAAATAAACGGTCCGCCGTGGCGGTTGTCAGTTTTTGAGTCAAAAAGTATTGGTTAATCTTAATCCTGATATAGCGTTGTCAAAGTAGATAGAACGGATTGACTTACCCAAACTGGCCTTGGTCGCGGACAACCCTCGACCGTTTATATACCTTCGGTTTCCAGTGCTTTTTTAGCGGTTGCTCGCTCTGATGAGCCATCACTGGGGTCAGGTAACCACAGCTCATGTGGGGACGCAGATGCGGGGCCGATTTCTATGATCTACGCAAGCGAATGCGTATAATTTTCGTCATAATTTCGATCATCTCGAACGCAGGCGAAAATTCGGAGCACGAGCTTATTGCGCACGTTGTTAATGACGAGCATTTTGTTCTTGCCGGCCGCTACTTTTCGTTCGTAATAAAGCTTCAGTTCTTGACAATGTTGTATGGCCGACAAGGCTGCTAAATGGAGTAATGACTTGACTTTTTTATTCGCCATCTGACTCACTTTTGCTTTCCCTTTGCGCTGGCCTGAGCTGTGCTCAAAGGGAACAACACCCGCATAACAAGCATACTTCTTAGGGTCTGTAATGCTCTTAAACTCGTTACTCGTAATGATCACTTCAACTGCTGTCGTCTGGCTGATGCCTTTAATGGAGGTCACTCGCTCGAATAGGTGCTTGAGTTCAGCATCACTTTCAATCACCTCAGCAATTGATTTATCCGTGGCTTTCAAATCTGATTTGAGCGCTTTTAGGGACTGTTGGCAAGCTTGCAGATTGGCTTTTTGATCATCCTTGCTGATAAATCCTTCGGTGTTAGATAGAGGAGTCTTTAACAGTTTGATGGCCTTGGTCAAGCGAGCCCGTTGGGCGGTGAGTCGATCTAACTTGCTGATAACCTGGCGTGGGGGTGCCCACAGGCGGGCATCTTCGCGGTTTTTATAGGCAAATAAGGCAATGCGTTTTGAATCGAGTTTGTCGGTTTTACCCCGGCATAAGCCCAAACTGTCTTTAATATGAGCTGCCCGCTCGACCCAAATTGATGTTTGGGAGTGGAGAGCATTTAGTAAAGGGTTATTATAGATACCTGTAAACTCCAGGCAAAATAGGCAATCGACCAGTTTGGCTTTGGTTTGTTTGCGAAGCTCTTTGAGGAACTGAGTAATGCCTTTTTTGTCGTTGCTCACCCGCTGATGAAAGACAACTTTATTGCTGATCACAACGGCAAAATCAAGGGTGTCTTTAGAGACATCAATACCAACGAAATGGGTAAAATTCATATCTTTGACTTGGTTAAAGTGAATAATGATCAACACCTAACTCAACTCATTACCTTGCTAATGGGCCACGAACCCGCATTTCTATTTGAGTTGAAGAGTTAAGAACTCGGCGGGGCTTCAATCGGCCCATAGGTTTTACCTGGCCCGTGCGCAAAGGTGTCCCGCCGAGGTTGATTACTCACAGTTTGTGAGGGCTTTAAGTTACGCGACTATCTTGGAATCGCACAACGGTGTAAATCTAAAGGCCCGTGCGGTTATAATTGTAGATACTTTTTGTGTACCGCCTTCTCAGCCTCCTCAAAAGTAACGAACACTCGGTTCAGGCGGAATCCGTCTTTAGAATTCCATTGACCCGTTCAGCGATGGCGTTTTCGTAGGGATCACCTTGCTGACTCATACTGATCAAAATGTTAAGTAATTGTAGGACATCGGTGCCACCACCGAGGGAATAGCCTTCACTAGCGTAGTGGGTTCATTCAGCCAATCCCGTAAAATCCACTGGGTCTTCTCGTAACTTTCTTCATTCCAATAAGCAGGCAAGTCATCCGGCGACAACGTGGTCAACGAGTCATCGGGCACTTCCAGGGTAAATAGAACTAGTTTAGGCAACTTGTCGTACTTGACCCGAGGTTGGTGAACTAACGATTCGACTAAGGCCAGGGCAGGCGAGGAGGTAGTATAGAGTAAGGGATAACCCTTAGGATTCCATCGGCTGCCCTATAACCGTGCTCCTTCTGTAGCCATCAGCAATGGGCCGAGCTTAACCTACCCGGCCATTCTGGGTGGCTTTTTACTCACCGCAGGCTAGGCTGATGGGGAGGCTATCCCCACAAGATGAGGGTGGGGCGATGTATAATAACGACAATGGCAGCGTCCGTAGCCCTAAAGCATACGGTTTTTGCCCAGACGATCGATACGTCGAAAACCGGGTCAAAACAAGTTTTTCGATTTTTCTTCTCCAATTGAATTCTGTGATAGATATACGTTGATTTATGCATAAACACATGTACATAAATCAACGTATATGTATATAAAAATAGCGTATCTTGGCAGGTAAGTACTGTACTGTATGCGCTTCCTCTTACTTCTGGTTTTTGTACCGCTGACGCTTTTGGCTCAGCAGAACCGTCCGGCCGGTAAAGGCTGGAAAGAATTGACTATTTCGGATGGCCTTTCTCAGGGCATGATTTTTGATATAAAACAGGATCAGAAGGGTTTCATCTGGATAGCGACTAAAGACGGCCTGAACCGCTACGATGGCTATAATTTCAAGGTGTTTTCGCAAGACCCCTATAATGAATTCAGTATTTCTGATAATGCCTGTTCGGCCTTATTAATCGACCGCCACGAACGCCTTTGGGTGGGTACGCTGACCAACGGTCTCAATCTGTTTGATGCCCGAACGCAGCGGTTTTATCACCTCAACATTAGTGACCGGGCAGCATCGGGGGCAGGGAACTACGAAATACGGCAGTTAGCCGAAGACCCGGATGGTAATATTTGGGTTAGCACCGATAAAAACCAGCTTTTTAGAATCACCTTACCCGCTCATCTTAAAACTGGTTTTCCTGATTCATCAAATTTTACCCGTCAGGTTCGTATTAAGCAGCTCTCTTTTCCTGGGAAAGAAATCAATATCCACCATTTCGTTTTTACCTCTAACGGTGAGGCTATTCTCGGTATGTCGGATGGCATGTCACTACTTAACTGGCGACAGCCAATCCGTCTGAAGCCGGTTAATCGGGTAATGCACCGAGGCATCGCCATTGAATCGATCAACGACGATGCCGTGCCAGGTTATTGGTTCTCAGCTACTCAGGACGGCGTTTTTGCCTGGCATAATGGTACGGTCAAAACGCGCTGGTTCTCCTCGAAACACACGGCTAGTTTGATGATCAAATGCTTGAACGATAGTACAGTAGCGATTGCAACGGTCGATTATTTGTGGGTAATGTCAACCTCGGAGTTTATGCAGGGAGATAGTCTGACGTCCAGGAATGCTTTTGCCACGATGCCTCCTAATCTGTTTGGCATTCGGGCACTGTTGAAAGACCAGACTGGAGTTATATGGGTCGGTACGTCTGGTTATGGGCTGCGGCTGTTTAATCCCAAAATCAAGCTCTTCAATACCTATTTGCCCAACCTTTCGCTGTCATATCTCTTTCAGGATCGAGAGGGACGAACCTATGTACGTCAGCAATATACCTATAGCCGGGTTGAGCTGGCTACGGGCCAGATGATACCGATTGATCCCAAAAGAACAAAAAATATCGTACAACGCTTTTTGATGCAGGATCACCAGCATAATTTCTGGCTGACAAATGGCGGCCCTGAGCCAGATCAGTTCTTCATCCAGAAATTTTCCAGCGACTGGAAGCTGCTGAAAACCTATCCATTTCCAGCGGGTATCTCCTTCGGCGTGTTTGGTAATCAAACAATTGAAGATAAGGCGGGGAATCTATGGATTGGGGCTAGCAATGCTAAACTACTTCGGTTTGACCCCGTAGCCGAAACATTCCAGGTAGTTTCGTACACACACGTGTTGCCAAGTAAAGGTACGTCTGCCGAAACCTATGCTCTGTATTTCGACCGGGCCAATACGCTCTGGATCGGCACTCAGAAAGGATTAGTCCGGGCCAGAAACCTGGATACAAAACCAGTGTTCAGCCTATTCAAAAATTCTATGACCAACCGGCAAAGCCTGAGCAACAACTTTATTCTGTGCCTGGCCCATGACCCCTATCAGCCGAATCGTTACCTGTGGGTCGGTACGAAAGGCGGAGGCCTTGATCGGCTTGACAAACAAACGGGTCAGTTCGACCATTTCACCGAAGCGCAGGGGCTGCCTAACAAGGTAGTGTATGGTATGCTGGTCGATGAGTTCAGGAACATCTGGATGAGCACCAATCGCGGCCTGGCCCAGTTTAACCCCCAAACAAAGACCTTTCATAATTATACCAAAAGCGATGGCCTGCAGGATGACGAGTTCAATACGGGGTCGTATTTTAAGTCGGCATCGGGTGAACTGCTGTTAGGGGGTGTCAATGGATTGACCATTGTTCGGCCCCGCGATTTTGTCGGGAAATCAACGGATGCACCAACGGCACAACTCATTGGATTATCGGTTAATAATGAACGGGTTACTGTCGTTAAACCAGGCAGCATTTTGCCCGAAGCTATTGAATATACGCGGGCGATCGACCTGAACCATGACCAGAATATCCTGACGTTGGAATTTGGCCTGGTCGACTATCGAAACCCGGCCCAAAACCGGTATCGCTATCGGCTGGAAGGCATTAATGAGCAATGGGTCGAAGCGGGCACCAACCGGTTTGCCAACTATACACACTTACCCGATGGCAACTATACCTTGCAGATGATGGGCTCAGCAGATGGCGAGGTGTGGAGTAAACCCGTTACGCTTCAGATTCGGGTACATCCCCCGATTTATCGAACCTGGTGGGCGTATCTGTTTTATTTGATTATTTTACTGGTAGTGGCGGTGCAACTCTACAAATTCCAGACGCAGCGATTGCTGCTGAAGCAGCAGGTGGCGTTTGAGCAAAAGGAAGCCAGTCGCCTGGCCGAACTGGATGCGCTGAAAACTCAGTTTTTTGCCAACATCTCCCACGAGTTCCGAACCCCTTTGACGCTAATTTCGGGGCCGGTCGAGCAAATGGCCAGGGAATATGCTGACGATTGGCGTTTCCCGATCCTTCAGCAAAATGCCAAACGGCTACTACGATTGATTAATCAGCTACTGGATCTGACCAAACTGGAGGCTGGTCAACTGAAGCCAGTACCCGAATCCGGCGATTTGGCTGGTTTTCTGCGGCTCCTGGCGAGCTCGTTTACATCGCTGGCCGAGAGCCAACAGATTAACTTTACGTTCACCCAGTCAGAACCCGTATACTGGGCATCGTTTGATCAGGATAAGATTGAGAAAATTGTTACGAACCTGTTATCCAATGCGTTCAAGTTTACATCAGCCGGTAAAACGGTTTCTATGCAGGCGGAGTATCAAAGCGGTATGGCGTTTTTGACCATACGGGATACGGGCATTGGTATTAAAGCCGACAAGCTACCTCGCATTTTTGATCGCTTTTATCAAGTGGATGGGAATGTAAATCGCTCGTATGAAGGGACAGGTATTGGCCTTGCCTTAGTCAAAGAATTAGTGCTGGTGCTGGGCGGAACGATTACGGTTGATAGTGCAGAGAGAGTAGGAACCACGTTTCGAGCGATGTTGCCAGCAACCCAGATCGGCCAACCCGTTGAGGAGTTGGCTGGTGTAACGGAACAACATTCAAATCATAGTGTCAACCAACCAGCTCACCCGCGGTCAGCCTCCTCGCAGCCCGCAGCCGACACGATTTCTTTTCCTTGGGCTGTGTCCTCACAATCCATAACCGACGGATCCGTGAAAGCCGACCCGCTGCTGCTGATCATCGACGATAACGCCGACATTCGGGCGTATGTACGGAGTATTTTTGAGGCCGACTTCCAGATTCTGGAGGCTGGCGATGGGCAGGAAGGCTTGGAAAAAGCGACGGAACAGTTGCCCACTATTGTTATTTGCGATTTAATGATGCCTCGCCTGGATGGGTTTGGTTTCTGCCGGGCCCTGAAAACGCAAATAGCCACCAGCCACGTTCCGGTGGTGATGCTGACGGCCAAAGCCACCGTTGAAGACCGGATCGAAGGTTTTGAACTGGGTGCCGACGAGTACCTGACCAAGCCCTTTAATCAGACCGAAATTCGGGTGCGGGTGCGCAACCTGATCCGGCAACGTGAGCGGCTGGGGCTCTATTTTCAGGAGAAATTGGGGCTGGTGGCAGCACCGGCTCCTGAGCAACTGATCGCGAAGGAAAATGATTTCCTTCAGAAAGTGCAGGCTATTGTAGATGCCCATGTAACGGAAAGTGGCTTCGAGGTCGAAAACCTGAGTGAACTTCTGAACCTGAGCCAGCGCCAGTTGGTGCGAAAACTAAAAGCGCTGACGGGCCAAACCGCTGTAGAATTTATTCGTAACCGTCGGCTGGAACTGGCAGCTACCTTGATTCAACAAGGTGGTTTAACGGTTTCGGAGGTGGCCTATCAGGTAGGCTTCGAGAGTTTATCGTACTTCACGCGTAGTTTTCAGGAAAAGTTTGGCGTGTTACCGTCGGTTTATGTTGGTGGACTAGAAAAGACCTAATTGGTTACGATTTTAGCTAATTAGTTTCGTTAAGGCTCCTTTCGGGGCCTTTTTTTTGTTCAAAAGCCCTGCATGTCCAAAATGAGCAAAGGAATGGCGGAAATGGGTTAATGGCTAACGGGGTATTGTGGCTGTTTTGTAGCATCAACAGCCTTTTGTTATTTATATGAAAAACCAGTACCTCCTTCGTCTTCTTTTTCTGTTGTTAAGCCTGGCCGGACTCGGTAGTCAACTGCCTCTACAGGCTCAGACCATCCGCTACGTCAAACCAACTGCTACCGGTACCGGTAGTGGCGAAAGTTGGCCAAATGCCAGTAGCGACCTACAGGCTATGATTGATGCCAGCGGCAGTGGCCAGCAGGTCTGGGTGGCGGCCGGTACCTACAAACCGACCAGTACGACGGCACGCACCATCAGCTTTTCGATGAAAGACGGGGTGGCCATCTACGGGGGCTTCGAGGGTACGGAAACTCAACTCAGCCAACGCCCGAGTGTGAACCCTGTATCCGGTAACCCATCCAGCAGTACGCTGAGTGGGGATATTGGTACATTGGGTGATGCCAGCGACAACAGCTACCATGTCATTAGTAACCTAACGGGGCTGACCACAACGGCCGTACTGGATGGCTTTGTGATCACCGGCGGCAATGCCAATGGTGGTGATAATAACGAAGGGGGCGGTGCTTACAACCGTCTGTGTAGCCCCAGTTTTCGCAACTGCCTGCTGCAAGGCAATTCCGCTACACGAGGCGGGGGAGCGATGTACAACAGCGTATCGAGTCCGGTGCTGACTAACTGTGTGCTGCAAAGCAATACCGCTCCCGACGGCGGAGCGATGTTCAACAATGGACGGCTTAGTGGCATAGCCAATCCGGTGCTGACCAACTGTGTGCTGCGAAACAATACCTCTGTTTCCAATGGCGGGGCGATGTACAACGATGGTTCGAATTCAGGTCAATCGAGTCCGGTGCTGACCAACTGTGTGCTGCAAGGCAATTCGGCTACTGGCCTTGGCGGGGCGATGTACAACATTGGAGCGAATAATGGTCAATCGAGTCCGGTGCTGACCAACTGCTCGCTGCAAAACAATACCGTTTCTTTCCATGGGGAGCGATGTACAACGATGGACGGCTTAGTGGCGTATCGATTCCGGTGCTGACCAACTGTGTGCTGCAAGGCAATTCGGCTGCTGGCCACGGCGGGGCGATGTTAAACAATGGAAGCAGTAATGGTCAATCGATTCCGGTGCTGACCAACTGCTCGCTGCAAGGCAATTCGGCTGCTGGCTTTGGCGGGGCGATGTACAACATTGGATCCAATGGCGTATCAAGTCCTGTGGTGGTCAACTGTGTGTTGTGGGATAATAGAGGCAGTAACAGCGTTGTCAACTCAAGCGCTACTGTTCAGCTTCGCTACAGCCTGTACGAGCCGGTGGTCGTGACGACGGGCGTAGACATCACTGGCCCGGGCAACCTCACCACGACCACCTCACCCTTTGTGAGTACGGCCAGTACCATGCTCACTAACTGTGCGCTCGCCATTGGGAGCGCTGATCCGGCTACGACAAGCGCTACGGTAGGCACGACCGATCTGGCGGGAAATGCCCGCTTTACCAACGGTCGGCTCGATATCGGTGCTTACCAGTATCAGGGCGAAGTGTTTGATCAGGTGCGGGCCATTACCGTGCAGCCTGTGGCGGGTACGGCCGTCAGTGCCGGTACATCGGTGTCGATACCGGTGAGTGCTACGGGGCTGGGTACGTCGTTCAGCTACCAGTGGTACAAAGGTGTTGCGCTGCTCAGCGGTCAGACATCGGCTACGTTGTCGCTACCGATGACCACTACGGCCGATGAGGGCACGTATCGGGTCGTAATTAGTAGCAGTTGCAATAGCCTGACGAGTACGACCTTCAGCCTGACGGTGGATGCCACCCCCACCGTCGCGGGCTTCACTACACTGGACAACACGGTCTGCGCAGGGAGCCCTATCACCTTCACCGCCACGGTAGGCATCGTGACGGGCAGTTATACGTACACGATCACGAATGGTACTAGTACGTCTATAGGTACTACGTCCAATACGTCGTTCAGTCAGACGCTGACGGCCAGCGGCTCCGGTGTGCAAACCTTCACGCTAACGGTAGCCGATAACGGGGCTTCAGCAATAGCCAGCACAACCGTCACGGTGAATGCTTTACCCTCGCTTACAGTGACCGCCAGCCCCAGCCTAGTCATCACCGCCGGGGGCTCGGTGAACCTGACCGCTTCGGGAGCTGATCAGTATGTTTGGAGTAACGCTAGTACAGCCAACCCGCTCATTGTGAGTAATGTAACGAGTGCTACGGTTCTCTCCGTAACGGGCACTACAGGTGGCTGTTCGGCTACGGCGAGCGTGGCTGTGAGCGTTACCCAGCCAGCTTCAGTCATTCTGGCGGGTACGGCCACCGGCAGCATCTCCGCTTGTGCGGGCACGGCGTCGGGGAATGTACAGTCGTTTACCGTCTCAGCCAGCAACCTCTCGGCCGATCTGGTGGCGACGGCCCGGCGGGTTTCGAGATTTCGACCCAGTCGGGCAGTGGCTTCGGATCTTCGGTGAGTCTGACCCCAACGAACGGGTCGGTCGTGACCACTACCCTCTATGTCCGCTCGTCGGCCACCGCCCCGGTGGGCAGTATCACGGGTCAAGTGAGTCTGACTTCAGGTGGAGCTATGACGCAAACCGTAGCGGTGAGCGGCACCATCACGACTCCCTCGCCGGATTACCAGCCGTTGGCCGATCTCTACAACGCCACCAACGGACCGGGCTGGATCAACAAGTCGGGCTGGCTAACGGGTTGTAGCCCCTGTGGCTGGTCTGGGGTGACCTGTGATGGTAACGGACGGGTTACCCGGCTTAATCTCTACCAAAATCAGTTGCGTGGGGAGATTCCGGCCAGCCTGAGCGCGTTGACCAGCCTGCAATCCCTGGATCTCTCCAATAATCAGTTGCGTGGGTCGATCCCGGCGAGCCTGAGCGAACTGACCAACCTGCAATCCCTGGCTCTCTACCAAAATCAGTTGAGTGGTTCGATTCCATCCAGCCTGAGCGCGCTGACCAACCTGCAATCCCTGCTACTCCTTCAGAATCAGTTGACTGGGTCAATCCCGGCCAGCCTGAGCGCGTTAACCAACCTGCAAGCCTTGTTTCTCTCTACTAATCAGTTGACTGGGTCAATCCCGGCCAGCCTCAGCGCGCTCACCAACCTGCAACGGCTTGTGCTCTCCACTAATCAGTTGAGTGGTTCGATCCCGACCAGTCTGAGCACGCTGACCAGCCTGCAACGGCTTGAACTCAGCAACAATCAGTTGAGTGGGCCAATTCCGGCCAGCCTGAGTGCCCTCACCAACCTGCAGCTACTTTTTCTCAACACGAATCAGTTGAGTGGAGAGATTCCGGCGAGCCTGAGCGCGCTCACCAACCTGCAACAGCTTTTGCTCAACACGAATCAGTTGAGTGGTTCGATTCCATCCAGCCTGAGCGTGCTGACCAACCTGCAAACCCTGGATCTCCACCAAAATCAGTTGAGTGGGACGATTCCATCCAGCCTGAGCGCGCTGACCAACCTGCGAAACTTGTCTCTCTCTACTAATCAGTTGACTGGGTCAATCCCGGCTAGCCTGGGGAGGCTTACCAACCTGCAAACCTTGTATCTCGGCAATAATCAGTTGAGTGGGTGTTATGCAGCCAGCCTGAAATCCTTTTGTAGTATACCCAGTAAGAACTTTTCGGGCAATACGGGCCTGCCCGATGGCGGCAGCGATGCTGGCTTAACCGCCTTCTGCACCAATGGTGGGCTCAGCAGCAATCTAGCCATCAGCATCGGGGCCAACCCCTCGCTGACCATCAATCAGGGCAACAGCACCCAGCTTACCGCTTCCGGGGCGGATACATACGTCTGGAGCACCAGTGAAACGACTAACCCCATCTCGGTGAGCGTGGCCGGGCCGTACTCGGTGACGGGCACCACCACCGATGGTTGTTCCAACACGGCTACCGCCACAGTGACAGTTACGGCCGCCCCCCTAACCATCTTGGTGAGCACAGCCACGGGCACAATTACGGCTTGCGCAGGTACGGCTTCAGCATCTCCCGCTCTTCAGTTCTTCACCGTCTCGGCCAGCAACCTGACGGCCAATCTGGTGGCCACGGCTCCGGCGGGTTTCGAGATTTCGACTGCGTCAGGCAGTGGCTTCGGGGCTTCGGTGAGTCTGACGCCAACGAACGGGTCGGTCGTGACCACTACCCTCTATGTCCGCTCGTCAGCCACCGCCCCGGCGGGGAGTATTTCGGGTAATGTCTCGCTGACGTCCACCGGGGTTACCGGCCAAACCGTGGCCGTGAGCGGCACCATCACGACCCCCTCGCCGGATTACCAGGCGCTGGTCGATCTCTACAACACCACCAACGGCGCGGGCTGGAGGACCAAAACAAACTGGCTAACGGGCTGTACGCCCTGTAGCTGGTATGGGGTTACTTGTGATGGCAACGGGCGCGTGACTCTGCTTAATCTCTCTACTAATCAGTTGAGTGGGACGATTCCGGCCAGCCTGAGCGCGCTGACCGACCTGCAACTGCTTTTGCTCAACAGCAATCAGTTGAGTGGGACGATTCCGGCCAGCCTGAGTGCCCTCACCAACCTGCAAAACCTGTATCTCAACAGCAATCAGTTGAGTGGGACGATTCCGGCCAGCCTGAGCGCGCTCACCAACCTCAAACAGCTTTCTCTCTATGCGAATCAGTTGAGTGGGGAGATTCCATCCAGTCTGAGCGCACTGACCAGCCTGCAACTGCTTTCTCTCTATGCGAATCAGTTGAGTGGGACGATTCCGGCCAGCCTGAGCACGCTCACCAACCTGCAACAGCTTGTTCTCTTCAATAATCAGTTGAGTGGGTCAATCCCGGCTAGCCTGGGGAGACTTACCAACCTGCAAGTGCTTTTGCTCAACAATAATCAGTTGAGTGGGTGTTATGCAGCCAGCCTGAAATCTTTTTGTAGTATACCCAGTAAGAACTTTTCGGGCAATACGGGCCTGCCCGATGGCGGCAGCAACGCTGGCTTAACCGCCTTCTGCACCAATGGTGGGCTCAGCAGCAATCTAGCCATCAGCATCGGGGCCAACCCCTCGCTGACCATCAATCAGGGCAACAGCACCCAGCTTACCGCTTCCGGGGCGGATACATACGTCTGGAGCACCAGTGAAACGACTAACCCCATCTCGGTGAGCGTGGCCGGGCCGTACTCGGTGACGGGCACCACCACCGATGGTTGTTCCAACACGGCTACCGCCACAGTGACAGTTACGGCCGCCCCCCTAACCATCTTGGTGAGCACAGCCACCGGCAGCATCTCCGCTTGTGCGGGCACGGCGTCGGGGAATGTACAGTCGCTTACCGTCTCGGCCAGCAACCTGACGGCCAATCTGGTGGCGACGGCTCCGGCGGGTTTCGAGATTTCGACCCAGTCGGGCAGTGGCTTCGGATCTTCGGTGAGTCTGACCCCAACGAGCGGGTCGGTGGTGACCACTACCCTCTATGTCCGCTCGTCGGCCACCGCCCCGGCGGGGAGTATTTCGGGTAATGTCTCGCTGACGTCCAGCGGGGCTACCTCACAAACCGTAGCGGTGAGTGGCACCATCACGACCCCCTCACCCGATTACCAGGCGCTGGTCGATCTCTACAACGCCACCAACGGACCGGGCTGGACCAACAAATCCGGCTGGCTAACAAGTTGTAGCCCCTGTGGCTGGTATGGGGTTACTTGTGATGGTAACGGACGGGTTACCCGGCTTAATCTCCACCAAAATCAGTTGCGTGGGTCGATCCCGGCCAGCCTAAGCGCACTGACCAACCTGCAATCCCTGGATCTCTACCAAAATCAGTTGAGTGGTTCGATTCCATCCAGCCTCAGCGTGCTGACCAACCTGCAATCCCTGGATCTCTACCAAAATCAGTTGAGTGGGTCAATCCCGGCCAGCCTCAGCGCGCTGACCAACCTGCAAGCCTTGTATCTCTCCAATAATCAGTTGAGTGGAGAGATCCCGGCCAGCCTGAGCGCACTGACCAGCCTGCAACTGCTTTTGCTCAACAATAATCAGTTGAGTGGGGAGATTCCGCCCAGTCTGAGCGCGTTGACCAACCTGCAACAGCTTATGCTCAACAATAATCAGTTGCGTGGGTCGATCCCGGCCAGCCTGAGCGCACTGACCAGCCTGCAATCCCTGGATCTCCACCAAAATCAGTTAAGTGGGGAGATTCCATCCAGCCTGAGTGCGCTGACCAACCTGCAAACCCTGCTACTCCTTCAGAATCAGTTGACTGGGTCAATCCCGGCCAGCCTGGGGAGGCTGACCAACCTGCAAACCTTGTATCTCTCCAATAATCAGTTGAGTGGGTGTTATCCAGCCAGTCTGTCGGCCCTGTGTGGGATACCGTATAAGAACTTTTCGGGCAACAGTGGCCTGCCTGGTGGCGGCAGCGATGCTGGCTTTAGCGCTTTCTGCAGCACAGGTCAGGGTAGCGATGCCTTTGTGGTTACAGCCTCCACCAGTTTGTCGGCGGTCTGTGTGGGGAGTGTGGTTAGGTTGAGCACGGCGGGGGCAGCAGTTATAGCTGGACAGCTCCGGCTGGTGCCCAGTTCACTAGCAGTGCCAGCAGTTCAGTCGTGTCGGCGAGTCTGACTACGGCGGGCGTACAGACCTTCACGGTGGTAGTCAGCAATGGGGGACTTGCAGTCAGACGGCCACCGTCAGTGTGCTGGTAAGCGGTCCCACCATCAGCATCAGTCCATCCAGTGCCACCCTCACCAGTGCGGCCCCTACGGCCAGCCTCTCAGCCATCGGCAGCGCGGGCACCCTGCTCTGGTCCACCGGACAAACTTCACCCGTCATCTCTGTGTCTGCCAGCGGCACCTACTCGGTTACCCTGACAAGCCCCAGTGGCTGTACAGCCTCCACCAGTGTTCCCATTGCCGGAGCCGACCTCACACTCACACTGACATTACCCCAGGCCAATTTCGCAGGTCCGGGCAGTGTTGGAAACTTCCTGGTCGATGTCTTTGAAGTGGGCGGACTACCTACCTCGGCCGGAAATGTCACCATTACCATTACGGCCCCATTGGCTATACCCTCTCCTTCGCCAATTCCCTGTCGAGCATCCTTGTTTCGGGGGGAGCAGAAACACCCGTTTCGGTCGATAATGCCCTCTGGACAGTGACCAGGTCCTTGGCAGATCGGCAGTTGACACTGGTGATGAACAGTGGGCAGTTTATTGGGGCGGGGCATGAATCGACTTTAGGTTTCCAGATCACCCGGACAACGGCCAACCCGGGCAGTACCTCCAGCATCACCGTCAATGTGAAGGATGATCTGACGATGCAGTATGACAGCAACCTGTCCAACAATGGCTACGCCCGAATTATTAGTGGCTTGTAAACTCTTCTTCAGGGGGCAATAATCGACTCTTCGTGGTTGCCCCCTGAGCTAACCCATAACTTCCTGACAGCAATGAAACGACGACTAACTGGCCAACATGGCTCCAATGATTTTGATCGACAAAGTGTACTGTATTTAAGGGGAGATGTCAACTATAGCCGCGTGCATTTGCAAACGGGTCAGATTCTGGTCTCGAGCCGGACGCTGAAATGGTATGCTGACCGCTGGCCCGATTTCGTGCGAGTGCACAAGGGGGCGCTGGTTAATCCGGCCTATGCTGGCCAAGTCAAGTTGACTAGCAGCCAACGTTCGCTCTCTTATTAAGTGATGAGTAATCAGGTTCAATTGGCCATCTCCCGGCGACAGTTACCACTTGTCTGCCAGCAATTAGGGACTATCAAGCTACAGAGCAGTAGGTTGCTGAGAAATTAATGGAGTAAAAGAAGCAGGGGAGGCACTCTTGCTTGTTTAATTTTGCATTCTAAGGAAAACGCTCCTATCTGAGACAAAAACTTGTTGCTATAAACTATATATCTCGTTTGAATCGGAGCGCTGAAGCGACCGTATCGACGGCCCGGCGTAAATTTCCGCCCAGTTACAATAAGAAGCCCAGTTTAAATTAAAGTTGTAGTTATGTAATAGACTAGCGCAGATTACCTGCTATCAACTGATGTTCATTCTCTGGCTGAATTAACCCTTTAACAATAGCTTCGCATTCGACCCGTATGCGTTCAAAATTTAAATCTGCATCGACGTCTGTATAAAAAACGGGTAGCTTACGGTTCGTCCCTTCGGCAAAGGTATACGTAGGCAGCTTTAACCGCGTATGAAAAACGGGCTCAACAGTTTCAGCTGTAATACCCACAAATTCGCCGGTTTCCATTCGGTTTACTTCATGAGGCTTAAACAACGCTTTGTCCTGAAGTGAAAAACTTACGCCCTGGCTGTGGGAGCCAGATTTTGAATCTATACCGTTAGGGTTGCTCCGGTTCTGACTCTCATTCCGCTGAAGCATTTCCTCTTTCCCAAACAGCTTACTCACATACTCACCCGTTTCGATATTAGGATTCTTCCCAAATAACTGGGTGTTTAGGTTAGATATAATCGCGTATGCTTCTTCTTTACCGTAAGCCTTGATCATCTGGCTAATATCCTGTGCCATATAAATGGTAGCTACTTTGTTACTTCTCGCCGTAGCCGGTAGATCGGAAAGGTTCGGTATGTAGCACTGAGGGCCCTCATCCAGCAACACCATACTGTGTAATTTATCGGGGTTATTTAACTGCTTCAGTGAAGCCGTAATCAGCAGCGAGACAACGGGTGAAAGGGCCTCAATAATATCCTGTTTGGTACCAATGCAAAGCAGTTTGGGGTGTTGGGGGTCATTCAAGTTAATGTCAAAATCATCGCCTGATAAGACCCAGGCTATCTCCTTGGTATTCATTCGCCCCAACGCATTTTGCAGCGTACCGTACTGACCCGCTAGCTGAGGTTCTGCTTTGGTTCGAATGGCAGTACTGACGCTGGCCACAATCGTTTTGGTCTCGTAGTTAGTTTCTAATAACCCGATCAACTGGTATACATCATGACCCAGAATCATATTGAGTACATGCGGTAATGTACAGTAGTTGGGATAATGAATCTTCATATACCAGATGACACCCGCTAAAATGGAAATGGCGGACGTATCCCAAAAGTCCTTTTCCCGAATGGCTTTCCGGTTGAGCGTACAATAAAATGCAGCGGCAAATTCGTAGGCGTACGCCTGAAAATATAACAGTTCGGGTAGGAGGGGGTTGATCCGATGACTTCTGGAAAGGTCGACAAAATTGACGATAGCTAGATCGACCTGGCATTCAGAACGGCTATAGTGATTGTATGCATACTCCGTGAGCGAGGGAAACTTAAAATCAAAGAGTACACCGGTGTAATTCTTATAGGCAGCCTGAGCAATAATCTGATGGGCGACTGAGGCCGTTTTACCTGAGCCATTTGAACCGATGATCCCCACGCCCCGCGCTGGATTCGGAATGTTTACCCACGTTCCATTGGCTCCCCGGAAACTGAACGAATCCGGATTGTCGATCTGCTTTTTATCCGTTGGTATTCTATACTTCGTTTGGTCGCCTTTTACGAAATGAGTTAAAAATGGGGTTGATGGAATCACCAGCAGTAGTCCTGCCAGTTCCACATAATAGCTGAAGGGAAAGAGTTCAAATTTAAACAGCAGCAGACAGCCCAGTAAAAAACAACCTCCGATCAGTAGTAAGGCAATTCGGTCAACACTGAAAAAACTCTTTTGCTTTTTTCGTTCTAGTTCAGCCTGTAGGGAGGTTTCAGGCAGTAAGAAGCAACAAGCGTACAGGACAATAAATCCAACCCGGAGAACAAAACCCGTTTTAAAAACCTGAAGCAAGACAAAAGGAGTAAATAGGAGGGGGTTATATTGAATCACCCCCTCCAGGCACAGTAATGCCAGTAGTAAAAGTGTCAGGCTCCAGATGCCAATTTTAAGTTGATTTATATGCATAACCAGAGAGAACTGTACACGAGTCCGTAAAAAGCCCAGATGAGTGGTTCTTTTTACGGACTCGGATCTTACTTGAATCAGTTAATATCACGCCCGTAGGACAGGCCTAATTTCCACCGGCCATTCTCTTTGACGAAAAGCTGGTTAAATGTTTTGGAAAAGCCATCATTATAGAACGCCCTGGCACTGACCATCGCCGAATCCGCTCCTTGATAGTGCTGAGTAACCACCTCTACCTTTTTTAACCGGCCAATGCGCGTTTCTCTGGCGAACGTCTGTTCCATAATGCCCGGCGTTTTACTAAATTCCTGAATCAGCGGTTTAGAACAGTACGTATAGACAGCCTGATTCAACACCGTTTTGTCGCCGAGAAAGTACTTATTAGCCTCCTGGTAAACTGTCAGTAACACCTGCTTGGGCTCCATTGGGGTATTGGTGATGGCAGGCAACGTGGCTTTTCGTTTCTTAGCCGAAACGTGAACGATGAGTTCAGCGACCATGACCGAAAACCCCAGTAATGCTAATGCTATAAACGTGATAATGGGTAGCCTGCTTTTTAGAGTGATTTTATTTTCCATGTGTTTGGGAATTGGGTTGAATCTTTTTCAAGCAGAAAAACCGAATCCAAATACGTCTCATCGGCATAGATGAGCACACCGTTTACCCGTACCCGACTTGAATCTTTTCCGTAGTCAGCCCGGATAAAGTTGAATTTCTTGTACTGATAATTCTTGGTTAACAGGGGTGACAGTTGCAGGAGTGAGGGCGTCTCATCGAATACGTACCGGGAGGCCAGTTCCCATTTTTGCGCATTGATGCAGCTGAGGTAAACCGCACAGATATGCTCAGGGGCGTTCGGTTTAGACGAACAGCCCATTACCATCAGACAGATAAGCAGAAGAGGCAGAGTGGTTTTCATAACTTAATGGCCGCCAAAGCATACCGTTGGAAGCTTCGTTCGCGCGCTCCGTCGACATATTTTTGCTCCGCTGTCCGTTGGACCGCTTCAAACATTAACTCGTCTCCTTTTTGACGGAGCTCAGCGGCTTTTACGTACAGATCAATGGCCCCTTTTTGATTTGACATGCGCTCGCCGGTCGTCATCCGTAG
This sequence comes from Spirosoma telluris, assembly GCA_003259005.1. GTDB lineage: Bacteria > Bacteroidota > Bacteroidia > Cytophagales > Spirosomataceae > Spirosoma > Spirosoma telluris. The sequence continues at coordinate 24,945 of QLII01000002.1, read as the reverse complement.
ACTGGTAGCCGCCGAAGATGTACCAAATGCCGATGCGCCGGTCGATGGAGCTTGCGAAAATGCCCCATAATCCACGCCTGAACTTCCCTGAAACGAAGCCATTGCCGTTTTTAGAGCATCGGCCTGCGCCCGAGCAATCATGTTCTGCACCTGGAGCTCCATCATTTTTTGATCAGGTCCTTTAAACAGATCGCCAATTGCATTTAGAAGGCCACCCGTACCACTTCCACCTGTCATAAGCTGGAGCATATTCTGCATCGCTCCATCATTCCAGGTATTGTCAAAGGAGAAGGGATCACTAAAAATGTTTCCATTAGCCAGAGAGCCTGTACTGAATAACCCTTTATTGGCGACCATCAGGGGCGTACCTTTGATATCTCCCTTGACGGCCAGATTCATGGCGAAGGCTTTCTTCTCGATTTCCTCGGCCATCTTGTAATAAACAAGCGCCTGCTGAATTTTGCGCTTCTGCATGACTGTCTGTAAGCCGTAAGTGCGATTCAACGTATTTCGTTTTACCTCGAAATATTCCCCTAAATCAGCTATTTCAGCTTGGCTTTCGGCAGTTCTACCCGTTTGGATGTAATCATACAATTTCATGCCGTCGGTTTCTTTCAGATCCCGATCACTTTGAACGACGCTGAAAATGTAGGCCTGATCCCACAGAAGCGGCTGGATGTATTCATTGTAAGGAACCTTTGCATATTCCCCGAAGGTATCCAGCTTGCCCACATCCGAAAATTTACTGAATCGGGCGGCAATGTTGAGAAACTCGTCCGCTGTCCGCAGCAGGTTTTCTATTTCAATCTGCGTTTCGAGTAAAGCGCTGGTATTTTGCCGGGTACCATTGTTGATGGTATTCCCTTTTTGTAATTCACCAAGCTGCTTTTTGGCCTTATCAACCAGATTCTTAAGTTCAATTAACCGTTGGATGGCCGTTACATCAATGGCAATTTGCGCCTTTACGGGTCTGGCGATCAACATACAAAAAGAGAGAACACCCGCTAAGATGATTTTCCGTTTCATGATTCTGTTTCCTATTTAGTTGATTTGAAAAAAACCTGGTACCCATCCTGAATTTCTACCTGTTGAATCGAGCGCTGGCGACTGCCAGCCGTAACGGCGTTGGCTATTCCCCGAGCCGCTGAAGAACCAATCGAGCCGACAACACCCAGTGCCGAACCATAGGGTATATACGTCGTAGCGCTACTGACCGCATCGTTGACGGTTGTGCCGCCTACCTGCCGCATATTGTCATTGACATAATCGTAATTGTAGGTAATGCCGGTCTGGTAATCGGTATCGACGCACATCAAATCAACCGGTAACTTTTGGCCAGCGATCATACGGGCGGGAACCTGAAATTGAATTCGCCCGGAGCCCAGGTACGCCACTGCCGTTAATATGGTATTCCGGGGTATATAGACACATAGAAATGTCACCGCTTCCGTTGTTCGAAAGCGGACTTTCCCGCCTGTTCGTATCAGTTGCTTTCCGTATACTGCCGCTGGAATGTAGCGTATCCCATCAACGTCGTTACTGGAACTGACGACCGATGGCGAAGCAGAAGGACGTGGTGTAGAAGCAGTAACTGATTCTGTTAAGGTGACACGAACTGTATTAAATGGATCGCCCTCCCCGGCAACATCCCTTGAGCGTTGACGCTTAAGCTGATGCTTTTGAACAACTGACCTTGCTTTGGATGGAGTTGCTACTGGCGCGTCTGTTCTGACTACCTGAACCGGGATCGGCAAGGTGGTCTGTTGACGACCCGTATCCAGTAGCTTCTTCGACTGGAGTTGACCAATCGGTTTGTAATTCCATTTACGGGCTATATAGTTTACATCAGGATTTGCCGTTTGCCCGTTCAGGTTGTTATTATTGATTTCGGCTTCAACGGAACTGACTATACTGGACTTTTCTAACCTGGTTTTTACGGTTTTATACAGATTCGGGTCATTGGGTACTACACGCAGACCTCTTAGCCCCAAACTGACTGTCCGTAAACCGAACAGAGCCCCTGCAATTAAGACTAGGGCTAACAAGACAAGTAAGGTCATCTTGTTTTTTGCTGCTATTGCCCGGGCCTTTTGAACGCGTTGGTCAGGAGAATCTGTCAACGGACTCTCTGTCGTTGGGGGATTGAGTGGCATCTCTGGCTGTTTTCGAATCCCCAGAATGTCGATTAGTTTAGCTTGAAGCGTCATACGTTGATACATTGAGGAATTACAACAAGGGGGCATTCATAATCTTTTGAGCAGGTACTTCTAGGGTGACCACCCGGGCACCTACTTTTTCCCGGAAGATGATTTCCAGATAGCCATCTTCCGTTGTGGAGTAGAGCGGAATAGAATAGTAAAATGCTTCCGTTCGTCCCGCTTCAATTCGGGCAGGCTCCAACCGATCATCCGGTTTCATTTCCTCAAATTGGGGAGAGACCTTGTTGCGCAACCGACGCGGTAATTTTTCCTTATAGGTGAACGAAACGATATCCAGCACGTAGGCAACTGTGGTCGTATTCCGAAAAGCGATCTTTAAATAGGTGCGCTCCGGATCGTTAAAAAGCTGCACACATTCCAGCTCAATGCCATCTTTCACCTCCCGAATATGCGTATTTGGTTTGATCACTTTCATCCGGGTAAGCTTAGAGCTCACCGGGGCTTCCACTGTTGACGATGAAGGTTGCCCAAGCCGGGTAGTTGGGCCGTCCAATACCCGGTAATCATAAAAGCTTTTCGCCGGTTTTCGCTCGTATCGAATGTACCCAGTAAATAGCGTGGAGCCCGCTTGAATTAATAAAGTAGTTGGTGTGGCATTGGGTGCTAATGCTTTTAAAAAAAGCATTCGTTCGTTTTCCACTTTACCAATGTAGGCTTTTGTTCCCAGGTTTACCAGGCTAATCGGCTCATCAAAAATAACGTAGCTCGTTCCTTCGACAGTAACCGAAATCGTGTCTAAATGCTGCGCTGTGGCCGGAAGTAGGGTGGCCCAAAACGCAAGTGTCCATAGTTTATTCATCAGGGTTCTCGTTTTGGGGTATATTCAATGAAATTGAACTCTTTAATCTGCAACCCGAATGGATTATCCTCGGAGCGGTACGTCTGAATCAGATTGAACTTGGCTGCAATTGGGACGTATTGAACTTCATCAGGATAGAGAACCTTTTGCTGCGTATACACAATGCCTGTATAGGGTTGAGAGGAAACATTGACGGTGACACTATCGATTTGCAGTTCGGTTCGAATCGAATAGCGGTTATAATTCTCCAAGACTTTCCCTTCCCGAAACGTCTGATAAATGGCTAACCCATCCTGCCGGTTAATAAGCTTAAAGGCCAGATCGATACGGTCTTTAAAGGTTTCTGCGTCATGACTGAACATCAGGCGCATAAAGTTTTTTATGTGGTTTCGGGCTTCATATACCGAAGGGGTAGCGGTTGGCGATTCAACCGCGGCCGTAGTCCCTTTATCCGAAACCACGTACACCGTTTGGCGAGCTTCTTTTAAACTAGTCGAATAGGTCCATCCCCAAAAGGCATTGGAAATAAACAGGAGCAGGACTGTAACGATTGTAATCCATTTGAGAGCCGTAAACGCCTTACTAAAATTGACGGCCACACCGAGTTTATTCGTTTCTGTTACCATGATTGCTCGTTTAGGCGATTTGATCGCTGCTTTCTAACATCTTTTGGCGCTCACGCTGCTGCTCTTTTCGTTTTTCGCGATCCTGGCGATAATCATTCAGGGCTTTGTTGGCTGCTCCACCAGCCAGCATAGCCGCTGAACCGGCAGCGCCCTGCGCAGCCCGCAGAAACGAAGCTGATGCCGCACTGCCAATAAAGAAAGAGGTTAACAGGGGCACACTTAAGTACATGAGAATAACGGCCCCATTGATGACTAATACATCCAAGACGGCTGATGCTTCGGACAGCGTTGTTCCCGATGGAATATCGAAATCGTGAATAAAAGCGGCCATAATTGCATCCAGTATGGATAGCGTAAGACCCCAGAGTGACGTAGAGATAAAGATGCGTAGCCAGTGGCCAATGGTTCCCCAAACCCCGGTATGGTGGCAATGGTAAACGCTACCGGCCCACATGCCAGCGTAAAGGCCAATAGCATACTTTTGATTCGCTCAACAAACAGCCGTACAATCATCGCCAATCCATTCTCCACGGCCAGAATCAACCAGGTAAAAAACGACGTGGCGTCGTCAAAGGGTACTTTGACGTTTGGGAAGGAAAATTCAGACGTATGTTTCTTTAAATAACCCGTCTCGGAGAGCGTGTTCAATGACTTTAAAATGTCTGTACTGCTATCGATTCCCGTTAAGCTTGTAAACCACAGGGTAGCATCATAAATGGCGTATACTAAAGGGGAGTAAGCCGCCAGACAAATCCATATGGCTATTACTTTGATGATGGCCGATGGATCAAACCGCATATCACCAAAATACATTTTGGCCAGCGAAATCACCACGTGCAGAAAGAGCATGAGGGGAATGAACGTTAGGCATTTGGTGGCCATGCCGTCAATTAGTTTCTGGGCCGCGCGGAAGAATATTTCGCCTATGTTGTAGGAAGCCTGAAGCAGAATAAAGCCAGCCATGTTCATAGTTTTCCTGTTTTTTTAAGTTCAACAAATTGTTGGATAGCCGCATAGATGTCTCCGTATTCGGTCGTGAGCTGCCGCAGTGTCTCCCGCTCCTGAGGTTTCGAGGTGGATACGGCCTGGACGGCAAACGGAGCTTCTAAGCGGAATACCTTGCCGTATTCACCCTGCTTTAGAAAGATTTCCCGGTAATGCTTGTCAAGTTGCAGTGAGAGCACTTTGTCTTTTTCGTGCTGGGTGAAGGCGAGTTCTTTGGAAAGCACATCAATTTCTTCCGTATCGGTATGGCGTAGAATGTACTTGGTCGATGCGTTCACTTTGATAGCCTTCCCGATCGGAGAGGTAATGATTTCGTTAATACCCTGGGTAATGATGGTCATACTGCCATTATTCTTCCGAATTGTGCGGTACATCAATTCAATAAAGTCAGTCATGGTGTCCGACAGCATGGACCAGGCCTCGTCCATGTAGATCCATTTATTGATTTTGGGATAACGCGCCAACTGATCAGCCGCTAATTCGGTGATGAGCATGCCCACAACGGGGTAAAGAATAGGGTTCGTTTTGATTTTTTTCATGTCGAAAATAATCAGCTTCTGTTCCGCTAAATCCTCGTACTCATCCGAATTTAAGACCTCCTTATAGTGCCCAATGGCGAAGGGTTTTAGGCATAATAAAAACTCGTCAAAATGGAACGATCCGGCCTGTTTCTGGTACTCCCGATCCGTACTGCTTGACTCCATATACTCGATGATGAACTCATAAAAGCCCGCTAAAGAAGGTACCGTAACCGATGAATCAGTCGCTAAAGACTGTTGGTTGTAGTGAACATAATAATGCAACAGCAACTCGTTTAGGACTGACCGTTCTGACTGCCGAACGGTACCGTTCTGCCCTTTCCAAATGACAGTTAATAAGTTCGTTAGAAAATTATTTTTGTCGCCATTTAAAACGAAGGTTCCATCTGGATTTCGCTCCACTAAAAAGGGATTGAATTTAAGCGGTCGCTCGGGGTCATACTCAAAATATTTACCGCCGAGCGCAATCGATGCACTGAGGTAAGTACCGCCCACATCAATGATGATTTGTGGTTCGCCCCGGTCAAATCGTTGCAGAATAAACCAGGCCATCGTAAAGGATTTTCCGCTCCCGGTCGGCCCGATCACCAGTGCATTTTGATTCTCTAATTCGGTATTAAACAGATTGACTAAAACTGGAACCCCAAAGCGGTCACACAGTAAGTCGCCTTTCACATCCGAAGTATATTTGGTCAGAAAATTTAGATAAGCGGCTCCATTATCCCCCGTCATCGTCAGCCACCGGTAGTTTTGGTCGGAATTTCCGGGTGCGTTGGCAATGAATAGATTAGCCGTATCCATACTTTCAATAAAACAGTCCGATGAACCCATTTCCCGAAAAGCAGCCACAGTTCGCTGAATGTGTCGTTCTAACTCGGACGCATTTCCCCCGTAGAGAATGACATTGACGGAAGTGGAAACAATGTTTTTATTCTCACTTCTGACCTCTTCGGTAAAGTCTAGAATTTCTTCCCGCTTGATTCGATTATCCTGGGTCATCATAAAGTCGAGGTTCTGAATGACCTTAGCCGTTGTATCCATGTCGGATAAGATCTTTTCTTTATTCATGATCTTTATCGACACGCTCAATACATGCGGGAAGTAGAGGTAATTAGTCAGCGGATACAGCCAGGGCGACATAATGTTACGGGCATTGCGTGCGAAGGGCTCTAGCGGGCTACCCTGACCAGACATGGTAATTACATTCACCCGCTTTTCACCAATGGCCGCGTGGGTTGAGGAGGGGCCAAAGGTTCTCAATGCATCGGTTGGCTGATACGCCTTATCAAATTCCAGGTTATAATATTGCAGATAGAGGTTTTGCAAACCTTCATCATCTAGCCGGTTGAACGAAATACCCTCAAACGAAGCCAGCGTAGTTGTAAAATCGGCCGCCACCTGCTCAATAGCGGCTTGGCGATCCTCAATTCTGTCAAATGGATTTTTGGTTAAACTCCGACCCAGGGCAAATAAAGTGTTGGCTGCGTTGCGATCCCGTTCGAGTTCGGGCCCCATGCTGATCAGCAAATAGCCGTCATGAAGTAAAATTTTTCGTTCGGTAAAATGCTCTATGGTCCGGCGCTGAAAGTACGTTTTATCCCGGGTAGAGGTCTGATACTCCTTGAAATAATAGGCATCAAGCTTTTGAACGATCGTTCCTTCCGGAAGTACTTTTAACGCGCCAAAAAGCAGGGTATTCAGATAATCGTACTGTTTAGCAGATAGCTTTTCGGCTTCTATACCATTGACCGAAAAGCCAACCGCCACCCGCCCATCTTTTAAAATAAGTTGGCTCGATTCTACCGAAAAGATGGGTATAATGTCATCAACTGTTTTCGTATTGTTGTCGATGCTGAACATGGCGTTGGTTGCGTTTATCGATGAAACTTAACTTTTTCATCCAGATCCGTTTGGGTTGGAAAAAGTGATAGGAAAGCAAACTGACGATGTATGAAGGATGCTTGTTTTTTAGCCCATAGCGGACAATGCCGACGTAAATGCCCATGGCCACAATACCCGCAATGTTATACCAGACCGAAATGGGAATAAACATGCGGACGATGCTAATAAAAATCATGATGCCAAAAAATAAGGCCAGCGTAACGCCTAAATCGCGGATTTCTATGCCAAGAATTAGCGTCTTTTGTTCCAGTGATTTTCGCACTTCCATCGCTAGTCTATCTAGGCTCAAAGCCACCTGTTGAACTGCTGCCGACAGATGAAGTAATATCTTCTACGATGGTATTAAAGCCGTACCAGAGGATTGCCCCTACGACAAGCATCAATAAGTTGCGAGCCGCATTGGGTGAGTTAGAAATGAAGCCCGCAACAGTCCGAATCAGGCCGACGACCATGAGTATGATAAAAAGTGCATTGGCCGCCGTTTGAATAATCTTGGCAATGTTTTTTACCGACCCCGATATCCCGGATTGCGCATAAGCCTCGGGACCCAGGATCACTAGCCCAAAGGCGATGATAAAGAAGGCTACTGATCGCGTTACAGACTGAGCACTTTTTTGTTCTGAGAGTAACATAACATGTTGTGTTTAGAGGTGAACCTATTGATTTAGAAAATGAAAGGAGTTTGTATTTGATTGACTGTCAGTAACTATAGCTGGATTACTCGGTTTTGGTGAAGGCTGAATTGGCTTTTTTGCTTTCCACAGGCAAGCGGTTAAGGCGATTAAACTTTTAGATGAACTATAGCTGATTAAATGGCCGATGGTTGACAGGAAAAGGGCGATACATAAGAGTGTGAACACGTCGTCGAGCAACGCATTCCCCAGTGTTTTTAACGCATTTTCATAGGTGCCTTGACACAGGAATCGATTGGGTACGGGGCAGCTTTTTAGCCCATCACTCGTTAGAAATAAAATATGGAGCAGCATACGTTTAGGTGAATTTTAGGATTAAGATTGAGTCGTCTCCTTTCGCTTAGGGCCAAAGTTTTTTAGGCTGGCCCGAAGTTTTTTCGCTTTCTCTTCGTCAAACTGACTTACCCCTTTCAGGGCCGTATTGATGGTTGCCAACGGGCCGGATTCAACGGCCTTCGTGGATTGACTGACTCCAGTTGATCCAGCGTCGTTAGGGCTTGAATTAGTCTGTGGTTCCTCTTTTTTTGCCCCGTCCTTTTGGAACTTGCCAGTGATCGATGTGGCTATTGGTTCCTGCTTTGACAAAGCCTGGGGTTTCTTGCTTAGGTCAGGTTCGTTATTTTTATCGGGTTGAAAGCGGTTAATCACTCGTTTACTCCCTTCATTGTAGGACAGCGCGGAGACATGCAGTAGCTGCTTTTCACGTAAGCCGGTAATTTGGTACAGGCCACCACCCTGGCCAGTTGCCGTAAAGTGATCTGGTTGTTTGCGGTTTAGACCTATCCAGAAGAGGCCTGTAAACCAGAAAATTGCTAGGTAAATACCTGTTTCATCGTAAGGATTTCCAATTGAAAAATCATAAAGATTATGGAAGAAATTTATACCAAAGAAAAAATAAAAAACGCTTGCAGTGGTCAGCAAGGCGATAGGCCAGTAAGTCTTCAATATTATCATAATAATCATATTAAATATTGTATTAATATAATCAAATTGAAAATTGAGGCAATTTTACTCCATTCATTAGCAAGTATAGCAAAAACTTTCTTAGAATTGTATGCTACTTTTTTCTGTCATAATAAAAATATTTTTTTATTTGATAAGTGGTAGAAAAAAGTAGCATTAATAAATGTTCCTACATTAATCCTAAGTAAGCCTTATGACGACCTTTGATGAGTATAAGAAGCGAATAGACCTAAGCGAGTATGCCCAGCGGCAGGGATGGGAGGTAGACCGTGATAAATCAACGAACACAGCAACCGTTCTGGATAAAAAGGTTCTCGGTGAGACGCAGGATACCATTGTTGTGTACAAGGGTAAGGATCATGATTACTTCTATACACCCAATCATGACCGGGAGAAAGGAGACGTTATCAGCTTTGAGCGGATTAAAAACGGAACGGATTGGAAGGAAATTAATGACAAATTAGCTCGTTATGTGGGGGATGTGTCGCAGGAGCGTTTAGTGTCGCAACCCGTGAATACGCATTCACATAACCAGGCATTTCAGCATAACTTCAAGTTCCAAATGATCACGGAGACCGACTATCTGGAAAGTCGGGGCATTAGTAAAGCCACGATCTATGCTGAGGAGTTTAAGGACCGAATTTTTAATAAGGAATTTAGCTACAAAGAGTTTTTGGAGAAGGGAGTCAATCAATTAGGTAAACTGACTCCTATTCCGGAGGCTGAGAAAAAAGCAATCCAGGAGATTGGCCTGGAGAAATACTATTCTAAACCGTTTTTTGACCAGCTTAAAACGATCCAGGGACACGTAAAAGATACGGGTCAGCTGCCTGACAACTATTTAGATTCGTTGCGCAATACGTATGGGTATAAGGCACCGGAAGGGGCTACCGACCGAATAATCGTGAACACATCGTTCCCCTTGCGAAATGAAGAACATGTCATTGCGGCCATCAATCGAAACAGTGAGTATAACCGTATCGAACAGTCGAAAGAAAATGCGGTATGGTCATCCAGAACAGATTATGATAAACGACCAGTAAACACAGTCGTCATTCACGAAAGTCCGATTGATTCACTATCCTATCACCAGCTCAACCCACCCGCAGCCGATGAAAAACGATTATATATCGCTACCGCCGGTAATATATCCAGGGAGCAACCGGTGCTCATTGAAAAACTTGTGAAAGAAAGCCAGGCTGACAAACTGATTCTAGCCAATGATAATGATCCGGGGGAATTAGACAGAATATTAACCTGGCAGGTCGATTGAACGTATCACCCGAAAGCGAAACCATTCATGCTCAACTTAATGTACATGAACGAACGGATGGACGTTTGCTGATCACGCTTGCCCACCAGAATCAGCGGGAAGGCCAACAGCGACTCACCGAACTAGCGGAGCGGTTTACAACGACCATTAATAAAACAATTCCGGAAGGTGCTGAAAAAGAAGCCAAGGCCACCATCATTCAAAACGGTTCGCGTTCCTCTGAACTGGAAATCGCATTTACAGCCAACCGGGAAAATCTAATTCGGGTGGAAAAGACGTTGATTCAGGAACGTGGTCTTAGTAATTATGTCCAAGTTCAGCGTCCCATTGAAAAGGACTACAATGAAGATTTAAAACGGGCAACTCCGTTCATCGTTGCCTACCAGGAAGCCAGTGGCCGGGAGTATATCGCCGGGCGCTATAAGAAAGAGATAGACGCCTATGCGGCAGTTGCCGAAAAAGCCCTGGAAAAGCCCCAAGCCCAGGTATCCGCTTATATGGAAATCAAAACACTAGAGGGTGCCCAAAAAGTAGAATTAGCCCATTATGATCAGGAGAGCCAAAAGGTAATTGCTACTCCAGAATTTGGAAAACGGGTTGAGGAGCAGCAAAAACAGCAGGAAATTCAGGATCGGCAACAGAAAGTAGGCCTGGCAGCTGCTAAAGCAAATGCAGGAGATATTAAAGTAGTCGATAGAGATGGCAATACAGTGGCTAAAACGGAATATACGGTTGAAATAGCAGCCAATGGCCAGACAAAGCTGCGTAAAGAATCACAGTACGACCAGGAAGAATTAACCAGGGAAGGTACCTCAGGAAAAGACCTGCAAACGGCGATGAACAAGGAAGTCGCAAGCGCTACAGGAGCGGGTAAGGGAAATGTGGATGGAGCCGACTTAAAGGATACTAAGCAGGATATCAGTCAGCAACAGGAGTCTAAACGTGGAATGTCAATGTAAAGCCCTAAATCAAAGCTCCATGAAAACCACCAATGAGACCATCGTACATTACGTAAATCGAAAAGGGCTAAAGCATAAAATAGTGGCCGAATCCATGGATATGAAAGCCACTACCTGGTATAAAAATCGCCAGGTATGTTGCAAAAATGTGTCCGTTGAGGAAATAACCAAATTAGCTAGTTTCTTAAAAATATCACCCTACAAAGCCTTTGAGCTGACTTACAACCATTTTTATCAAGCCAGGAATCAGCCTGGATAACGAACTGAAGGATTTATTTAAAACTAGGAAGCCCACTAAGCGTGGGTTTTTTTATTGAACAAAGTAGCCGATAAACAACAAAAAGAACGACGGGGAAAAAAAGGGGTGGTAGTTTAATTATTTTTATAAAATGACATTTTAAGTGTTGTAAAATATGAAATAAATAATTAACTTTAGTTCATAATCAATCAGTTAAACGACTAAATACTTGATACTTATGAAAGCGAAATTCACCCCTAAATCGCCAGTTGCAACAACTTCTAATGCGTCAGAGAGTGTAGACATCTACCTAAAAATCACCAATCTGTTCATTGAAAAAATTGAACAAGGTGTCAATCCCTGGAACAAAACGTGGTCAACGTCGGGTCTCGCTCCACAAAACTATTTTACCAAATCGACCTACCAGGGCATTAATTTATTCCTGCTGGCATTGACCCCGTATGATGTGCCTTTTTTCTGTACGTTCAATCAGGTCAAAGCGCAAGGCGGTAAGATACGGGCAGGGGCTAAAAGTTTGCCCGTCGTTTACTGGAATGTAGTGGAAAGTAAAACCGAGACCGTGACCCGAGATGGTAAGAAGGAACCTAAGAAAAACTCGTTTATTAAGTACTATAACGTCTTTAATGTTCGCGATGTAGAAGGGATAGACTTTGTGATTCCTCAACCTAAATTGGCTAATCAGGAGAATCAGACCATTACTGTTTGTGAAAACCTGGTCGCTGCCATGCCTCAGGCACCGGTTATCCGTCACTCGAATAAAAACGCTGCTTACTACGTACCATCCGCTGATTACGTGAATATGCCAGACCTGGAGCAGTTCACCTCTTCCGCTGAATACTATAAAGTTTTGTTTCATGAATTGACCCATGCAACCGGCCATCCGAGCCGATTAAATCGGGAAGGGGTTACCCAGCTTTGTCGCTACGGATCGACCAACTACAGCAAAGAAGAATTAGTGGCGGAGTTGGGTGCATCGTTTCTGTCCACCTTTACCGGGATCGCAACCCCGGAGCTGTTAGATAATGCAGCGGCTTATCTGAAGGGGTGGTTACGCCCCCTGAAAGAGGATAAGAAATTTATCTTTTGGGCCGCAAAGGAAGCGCAGAAAGCCGTTCAATTTATTTCCCCTACGTTGACGGACTGGCAATCTGCTGAGCAGGAATAAGAAGCAACGCACAAGCTCGCAATCACGTGGTTTGCGGGCTTGTGCGTAAAAACTTGTAAAATTGTCCGGCTACGCCGGAATGACTAAAAACGAATGAAAAAGGAAGCACCTGTTTTTTATCTGGAGAAAACGACCTTTGTTATCAATGGGGTCATTACCAATGGAGGGAACCAAAGGTTGTTTGTGGATGGCGTCGAAATTTTGCCCGGTGAAAGCCAGAAACTAGTAAATCACAGCCCGGATGGCTTTAGTTGGGGGTACAGTGGCTCCGGGCCTGCGCAGAGTGCCCTGGCAATTTGCCTTCAGATCTTCAAGAATCAGCACGTTGCAGAAGTGCTCTATCAATCCTTTAAGGAAACGTTTGTCAGTCACTGGCAACCCGCTGGAGCACCGTTTCAGAAAGAAATCGATATAACGGATTTTCTTATTGATCGCCGGGATCGATTACAAGTAGCCTTAGAAAGGGAAAAGAATGATCAGGAATGGATGGAGTCAGAGGTTGAGGAAATTAGTTTGTCAATGCTGAGAGAATCCGTTGAGGAAAAAAGCAGGGGCATTGCGTTGCAGCCGATTAGAGTTGAGCAAGTGCAGTCTTTACGATTTTGGCAGGTGGGTGACCTGGTAACCATTACTCACCCAAGCGAAGAAGGGGTAAACGCCTTAGTGTATGAAGTTTATGATCGGCCTGATAATAGCTATGGAATTAGCCTGATTGCGGAGGACGGTCGTAATTTAGGCGGTTGGGAGCCTGAAACATGGAAGTTTCTGGAATTAAATCAGGCAACTGATTTAGCGTATAGTTTTGATAATGTAGGTAAACTGAACCACGATTACCAAAAGGGTTTATTTACTCCATATTTTGGTAGGTTTTAACATGCGACACCCAATCGAAAAATACAATCAGCAACAAGCTGAAGTTCTAGCGAACTTGCCCGAAGATCAGCGAGATTATATGGCACGAATGTTTCGAATCGGGAATGCGACCTACACCTATCATAACCAAGTTAAAGAGCTAGCTGTATTTGGTAAGGGGAGTAAAAGCGAACAAACTACAGGTGATTTGTTAGATTGGTTGGAACAGCGTATGAATCTAACAGACGGTACATCTGTAGGGGACCGCATACAAACAGAAAGTAGGTCGGCCCGTGAGTTGCTCGAGGTTTATTTTGAAGAATACCTGGCGGGTTTGCCACATGATGGACTACGTAGAGCAGAAAAGGATGGTGGGCTTGATAAAGCAAAAAATAGCTATCCATTCCGTCGTTACGTTCTTGAGCGCCACGATCTGGGTATGGACGAGTTTCTGCGGCAAAATTTGAGCGAAGAAGACTACGCTTTTCATATAGAGTGTGGTAAACCGCTATCCGATGAGAATTAACTTAACTGGTCGATTCTCAGGTATACCAATAGGGTTTGGCGGAAGCTTTGCGGTTAAACAACGAATTGGATGGAATCTAAAATAATAACTGCCTTTAAAGCTTACAAGGATGCATTAGCTGAGCTGGCCACTACTTTAAAGAACCGTGTGAAAGCCAGTTCTTCGCTTAAAGCCTTAAAAGAAGAGCTAGGTTTAACGGCGAATATGTATTACCAGCGCTTGAATTACCCGCAGAATATTCCCGCTGACGAAATTGCCGCCTTTGCCAAGTTGCTTAACGACAAAATCCTGATACAGCTATATGAGCAGACTCAGACATTAGGTCATCAACTTTCCAATGAAATAACTGATTATATTAAGGAAGCTGATTTGACCATCACGTTCGTTTGTAAGAAGTTAGACACAGATCCTTCAAGTTTTTATAGAAAGCAAAAAGATCCTCGGTTGTGGAGTAAAGAGGAGGTTGAAAAAATTGCCCAAATTGTGGAGACGATTAAAAACTTGTAGATCAATTAATTGGACGTTTTCGTGGACAATTTTACGACCACTTACAATTTAATAAAGCGCTCATTATTAGTAAATTAAAGACTAAAGCGTTCAATTAAAATACCTTTATTTGAACGCTTTTTGTTGTATTTTTAAAATGGGAATTTATCATAAAGTCAACTTCCCATTTTAGAAATAGTATTTCACTGCCAACCAAATAAGTACAACATTCATTTATTGATGCCTATTTTCCGCTCCACTGATACTGTATACCAATAACCAGCATTCGTGGGGCTGCGGGCGTAAATACGGTTCGGTCTGTCGAGGCATTACCCCGGGTTGCAGTAGTTGCGTATAATTGATTCGTCACATTCATTATATTGATATAGGTCTCCATGCCTTTCCAGGTATAACCTGCCCGTACATTGAATACGCTGATCCCCATCAATCCCAAGTCGGTTCGATCGGTATAGCGGACAGTGTTAATCTGGTTCTCGAACCAGGGACTGACCCGTTGCCATTCAATAGCGGTTCGAAGCCCTTTAACCCATCTGGGTTTATAGGTTACTTCCGAATTCATAATCCAGTTGGGTGCCTGGGGCATATCGTACCCACTTAGGTTTTGTACCCCGTCAATTGACCGATTACTGATGGCAAAATTAATGAACCGGTGGATGGCATTGGTACCCCCAAACCGCAAAAACCATTGGGCAGCGGGTTTAACCGTCAAACTGTATTCGATACCCCGGTGAAGCGTCCGGCCTGCACTTTGGTAATCCGTCGAATTATCGGGTTGCCGAATGCTAAGCAGTTCGTTCTGCCCATTCATCTGGTATAAAGCCCAGTCGATAAAGACTTTCCGATTAGCCAGGGAGGCCCAGCCCCCTAGTTCATAGTTATTGAAACGGGCGGGTTGCAAATTATAATAAAAGGGAGAAAACCCTACCGAAGCGTTTGGGTTTTGCCGAAATATAGCCGTCAGGCCGGGAGGAGAAAACCCCCGACTGACGTTGGCATACAGGCCCCTTCCCTGGCCCAGATCGTAAGTAAGCCCCAGTTTGGGCGTTACCTGACTGAACTCTTTTAGTCCACTGGTCTTATCAAGATAGTTGGTATACCGAAAGGCCATCCGATCGAAACGGGCACCCATTGATACCCGTAGATTTGGTAAAGGCTGCGCGTCAAACTGACCATAGAGAGCCGAATTTTGAATGGTAGCCGCGTAATGGCTTAAGAAGTGGTCTGGTAATTCAGCCACCTGAACATACCGTTCGACTGATTTTTTATCGGGTCTTACCTGAGCCTGAAGCGATGTTTGATACGCATAGTAGTCCGTTGGGGAGTAATCGTACGTTAGCCCTGCCAACAACCGACTGGCCAGCCAGGAAAAACGCTGGCTATGCTGGGCAATCAGGCCATAACTCGTAAATGAATTGTTATTAACTTCACCCGTTGCGGCCACCGATCCAGTGGTCCAGCGGATGCTGTAGTTCGGATTTTGCTCAATCGAATTATCCCGATAAAATCCCGTAGCGAAGCTTTCGGCATGGTCGTTCCAACGGTGTTCCAGGGTTATTCGTGAGCGTAGGGCATACACCTTCCGATACGTAAAATCAGTCGTGCTTGTATACTGGCGGCTGTAGTAGGCCAGACTATCGACATTGCCTCCCGTTTGTGAATTGAAGCAGGCGTAGGTTAATGTGCCAATCAGGTGTGTACGTTTCGTCAACTCGTAATCGATTCGACCATTTAAGGCGATCTTGTCAAAATCACTACGGGTTTGCCAACTCCCTATCTGTTTCGCATAATAACCACCCAAAAAAACGCCCAGTCGTTTGGACAGCATGCCCCGGCTCCCAGTTGCACGCGTTTATAGCCCCACGCATCCCCCTGAACACCCAGTCGAATTACCGGTACGACGGTTGGTTTATGGGTTATAAAATTGATGGCTCCCCCACCGCTTCCGGGCCATAGAGGGAAGAGGTCGGACCTTTGACCACTTCAATGGAGCTAATGGCAAACTGATTAACTTCGATAAGCGCATTGTGGTTAAACACCCCCATTGGGCGAATGGGCACCCCATCTTCCAGATAGAGAAAATAAGCACTTGTGCCAAAGGGCTGACGAATTCCCATCATGTGCTGCTCATTATTCAGATTTGGCATGAAAACACCGGGTGTTTTGTTGATCAGTTCCGCCAAGTTAGTCGCTTTCGTTTCTGCCAGTAGGGTTGGGGACAGTCGCGCGATGGCAATCGGGGCATCGGTTCGGGCCTGAGCCTCTCTACTGGCGGTAACAACAACCATTTGGAGGTCTTCCGTCTTTGGGGAAAGGGCAACCTTGATTCGTCCGTTCGACAGGGCCAGTTGTTGACTACCGTAACCAATACAACTGACCAGCAAACCCGTTGGACTACCCTGGTTAGCCAACCGAAACTGACCCGAGACATCCGTGCTGGTGCCCATAGATGTTCCCATCAACTGGACACTGACACCAGGAATGGGCTCCTGGGTTTGGGCATCCAGAATGACGCCTTCGTAGGTAATTTGTTGAGCCCATAGCCCAGGCTGTAGGCCCAGAAAAAGGGCAAAAAAGAATGATAAAAAACGTGTCATGACACTTACGTCTAAATGAAATCCAATACGTAGTAAGCCCAGTACCGCAAGGGTGCTGGTAAAGATTAGATTAACGAAAGGTCAGCAGTTGGGCGGGTGGTAAATAGGGTGTTCAGGCGCAGGGTAGCGGGCGTAATCAGCTGACATGCCAACCTTTGTATTCGACAGGTTGTCCGTTGTATTGAATGTATAGACCAATTGAAATGCGGAGATAAACCATTGAATCTCGGGTAGCTGGGCTTGTTGAGCCGACTGCTTTTCGCGTTGATCAATGGCTTTTAACCGTTTGGCCAATACGCAGTGGCCGTTACAGCGGGCTTTCGGTTGAAATCGGTTTTCGCAACGGGTTTGTGCGATGGCCGATTGGTTTACGTCAAACCAGATCAGCACCCCAAGCCGACTACTGTTTTGCATCAGTACTAAACTTAAAAAGAGGTAAATGATCGTCTGGCGCATGGGAAACTCGTTCGAAGTTGCTAGTTAGGATGAACTATACCGCGACCAGTACCAAATTCAGTAGGTACTGGTCGCGGAAAGCATTAGGCGTTTGTTTCTTCCAGTAGTTGATAGGTAGCAGGGGATTTCTCCGGTTTGGGATCTACCAGCGACCAGCCCGTTTTCAAGCCCAGAATAAACCAGGCCAGCGCTATCACCCCTGCCGCAAAGACCGTATCGCCAATGGCCCGGAGCCAGCGCAGCGTCTGCATCAGGTCGGTTTGCATAAACTCCATAGAGCGGGCATACCAGAGGCCGTGTTCGATACTGGCCCAGGCTTGTAATAAGCCAATGGGCAGCACACTAAGCAGCACCATCAGCCCCAGCCCGATGTTGATCGACCAGAAGGAAAAGCGAATAACACCGTCTTTCCAGACCCGGCGTGTGTCCATGGCCCGTAAGGAAAAAAGCGTGAGTCCGATCCCCAGAATGCCGTAAACACCGAAGAGAGCCGTATGACCATGAACAGCGGTGGTATTCAAGCCCTGTATGTAATAAAGCGCCAGTGGAGGATTGATCAGGAAGCCAAACACACCCGCACCGACAAGGTTCCAGAACGCTACGGCCACAAAGCAGTAAATGGGCCATTTGTAGGCTTTAATCCATTCGGTTGACCGGCTTAAGCTCAGGTTATGATAGGCTTCAAAACCAATGAGCACCAGTGGCACTACTTCGAGGGCGCTAAAAGTTGCCCCAGGGCCATTACCGAGGTGGGCGTGCCGCTGAAATACAGGTGGTGAAACGTGCCAATAATGCCACCGAAGAGGAAGATGATCGTCGAAAAAAGAACTTGTCCCGTGGCCCGTTTTATCTCAATAAGCCCCAGCCGCACAAACAGAAAGGCAATCACTACCGTCGCAAAGACTTCGAAGAAGCCCTCCACCCACAGGTGAACGACCCACCACCGCCAGTATTCGGCAATGGCCAGGTTCGTTTGGCGGCCCCACATGAGTCCCGCACCATAAAAGGCGGCAATGGCGATGGAGGATATCAGGAACAGCGCCAGCAGATGACGGCTTTCGGCCGGACTCCCGTCAGTACCCCGTTTGAGGGCAGGCCAGATGGCGCGGCCCATCAAAAACAACCACAGAAACAATCCGATCAACAGGAAAATCTGCCAGAATCGGCCAATATCGACATACTCGTACCCCTGATGACCCAGCCAGAAATTCTGCACAAAGCCCAATTTCTGCATGATGCCAAACCATTGACCGGCCAGCGAACCGACTACAATGACCAGGAGCGCCATGAATAGGAAATTTACGCCCAATCGCTGAAATTTTGGCTCGTGGCCCGAAACCGCCGGGGCAATGAACAAACCTGTTGCCAGCCAGGACGTGGCAATCCAGAAAATGGCCAGTTGAACGTGCCAGCTCCGCGACACCGCGTAGGGAGATACTCCGCTAAGGGGAACCCGAAAAACGCCTGCCCTTCCACGCCATAGTGAGCCGTAATGGCCCCCATGCCCACCTGCACCAGCATTAGGGCCGTTACGATCCAGAAATATTTTTCCGTTGCCCGCATCGATGGCGTTATGGCCAGTCCCAGCAAGGGTCGTGCTTGGGCAGGGTTTTCAGGTCTGTTTCGCCTTCCTGGTGAGCAGCATGATACCAGATCAACAAGCCAATCCCGGCCAGTAACACAATGACACTGAACCCCGTCCAGATAATCAGATCGGTGCTGGGTTTATTGCCCACCAGTTCCTCCGACGGCCAGTTGTTAGTATAGCTGATGACCTGATTGGGCCGCTCAGTAACGCAGGCCCAGGAGGCCCAGAAGAAGAACGTATTGAGCTTACGCATCCGCTCCGGGTCCTTCACCGTGTTTTTGGGAATGGCGTAGGCATCCCGATACCGTTCCAACGCTGCGTTATTAGTAAACAGTCCCGTATAATGCTGACTGGCTGCCGAAATGGCTTCGGCCCGGATATCGGCCACGGTCAGGATGCCGGTTTTTACATCGTAGGTGTTTTTGCGAAGCAGGTTTTGCAAACGTACTTTCAAGGCCGCCTGCGTTTCGGCATTAGCGCTCAGGAAGGGTTTGCCGGTTGTGGTTTGCGACCAGTTGTCGAGAATAAACATCGCTTCCCGGTGAAGCCAGTCAGCCGTCCAGTCGGGGGCGACATACGCGCCATGCCCCAGATAGAACCAACCGAATGACCACCAATGGATTGCCAGACATTCTGGCCGTCTTTTATATCCTGACCCGAAAAAAGAACCTGGCCAGACGTTGTGACAACGGAGGTGGGAATGGGCGGGGCCTCCCGGTATATTTTCGAGCCGAAATAGCCCAGGACGGAAAATGACCCGACCATAACCAGCAGAAAGCCCCACCAAAGTTTACGGTATTGCATGTTAATCGTATAGTTTTAATTAAAAGATAAAAAGGTCTTTATTTCTGCAAATATGGAAGCGTGTACGTTCATGAAACCTGATTTGCATCAGGCGGAAACCAGATTAGGATCAGCAAATGGAGTAAGTGAGCAGATGAAAGGCTTTGCTCCCAGTAGGTTGTTAACGCCTGAATAAAGAGAAGGACCGGTAGACGTGAACCGGTAGCTGCCGGACCCAAAGCAGCAACACGCCAATCCATAGGCCAACCGACAAGGCCAGTAGCCATTCGCCTAGGTGAGGAACATAACTGCTTCCTTGTTGGCACAGGGATTCCGTTACCAATACACTTTCGGTCAACATAAAAAACAGGCTGATCAAGCCAATTGCCAGGCCGGAACGGCGAATGTATCCTTGCTGAAACGCCCAGGCTAGCAGAAAAAACGTGATGACCCCAATAAAGACTAGGTGCAGATAGGCGATTACCAGATTTCGCTGGGCATAGGCCAACTGGGTTGCCCAGGGTAACGCCGACAGGAGTTGCAACATCAATTTCAGACCAAGACTCAGAAAAGCCAGTCTCGCCAGTGCAAACGCCTGCGGCTCAAGTTGTTGACATAAAGCGCTTCGTTTTTGCCAGAGCCACCCAAGTAACCAAACCCCTGAACCCGCTTGCAGTAATGCCGCTCCCCCACCGATCAGCCACAACCAACCAGGAGGATTGGTCCATAATGCCGATAAAGCCAGCGTCCCCATAGCTGATAGCGCCATGGCCCTGATGAAACGGTTACCAACTTGTTTGGTAGGCACCAGTTCCCAATTTTCAAGCCAGCGGAACAGCAGGGCCAGACACCCAAAGATGAACCAGCCATTGTAAAGAAAGTGCAGGTAGAAATAAATGGACAGGGGATACCAGATCGTTTCCTGTAAGTGTCGGGCCTTAAGAATGCCTACCGAATAGGGCCCTAGTGTTGATAATACAAAAAAGAACAGTCCCCATCTGACCAGCCTGGCTGACAGGCTGTTGTCTGAACGAAGATCCTGCCAAAGACACCAGACCATGTAATAGGAAACGAAAACATGTAACGTCGACGCAACAATCGACCCGGTAGCATACCCCTGTGTGGGAAAGAACAGGAGCATGCCCAATACAGCTACCTGAAATCCCACCCAAACTTTTCGATACGCGGATAAGCGTAACCCAGACCCGAACGTGGCTGCCAGGGCCAGGAACAGGGCATTGAATGTCCAGCCCAGCAGCACCACATGGGAATGGGCATGGAGCAAAAACGGATAGGTCAACCCAGCCACGGGGTATACCAATTGGTAACGGATTAACACACCAAGGGCACCCGCTACCACCCACCAGCCTAGAGCGGTTCGCCAGTTACGCTGATTAGCCCGGGTTTCCTGTACGGGATGGTTTGAAAGAAGCCTTGTTGCCATGTGGGTAGACCCGTAGACGTACTTACAAACCGAAGGTGGTTAGCGGGTACGACTTTGAAAGCCGGTTAGCTATTTCGTCGGTGGCAAAATGACCTTGTCGATGACGTGAACAATACCGTTTGACGCTTTGACGGTGGCAATGATGTTGGCATCATTGATTTTATAGTTACCATCCTTCACGGTAATGGTGGCATTGCCGCCGTTGACCTGATTAATAATCTGTCCATCGTGCAGATTTTCGAGTGGATAACCCGCTACCGAAACATGGTATTGAAGAATATCCGCCAGTTTTTCCTTGTTTTCGGGCTTCAGTAACTCATCAACCGTACCAGCGGGCAAGGCTGCAAAAGCGGCATTGGTCGGGGCGAAAACGGTAAAGGGTCCGGCATTTGATAACACATTGACCAGATCAGCGGCCTGAACCGCTTTCACCAGCGTGGTATGGTCAGGCGATCCGATGGCTACTTTGACAACATCTTTCTGTGAATCGTTATCCTCAACAGCCGACTGGCCTGCCGGGGTTTGCTCTGTACTGGCTGTACCAGAAGAGGCTTCCTGTTGCGAAGACGTTGAGTCGCAGGCAAGCAATGTCCCAGCAAAAAGGACAGTGAGTATATAGGTTTTCATGAATTATTTAGTTTACTAAAAAATGAGTTTACACGGTAAACTCCTCGTGTGATGGATTGTCCAATCGTTTCAATACGGACAAGCCCCTTCTATATCCAGCACCAGGTCATGAACGGTCAACGTTTCCAGCGCATGCTGGAGCGAATCCCGAAATTCAACGACATGATGATGCAGCGGGCACGGCTTTTGGCTGTTGCATTCGGGTAATCCAGAAAGCAGCGACGAAAGATGCCCAGCCATCAATGGCGTCGACCACCTCGATGATCGGCGTCGCCAGGGTTCGTTCGTTGATAAAAAAGCCACCGTTCGGGCCTTTGGTCGAGCTGATAATGTCGCGCCGAACAAGCCCCTGCATGATTTTACCCAAAAACGGTTGCGGTACGTTTAATTCATCCGCTAGTTCATGAATACCCACTTTGGACACGTCCGAACTTTTCAGGGCCAGATAAACCAATCCCCGGATTGCATAGCCACTCGTTTTAGAAATCATAGGTTTACAAGGTTGTAATTCGCCGTTTTACTGGGTCGTTTGTGCGATTTGTAGCTAAAATAAGCAAACTGACCCACAAACCAGTACGCATTCTACTTCTCCAGGGCTATAGCCTTCGGAAACAGGATGTTATTTTCAAGATGGATGTGCTGCATTAAATCGGCTTCAAGCTCAGCGAGTTTGGCCAGCATCAGGCGATGTGAGTTGCAGGCATCCGCCGGGGGTGTATAATCATTGGTCAGTTCCCTAATCTGAAACAGCAGCGATCCGGCATCCTGGTGTTCATGTTCCATACAGGCAACGGGAGCCTTAATGGATAAAGGTCGCCCGGTCAGGAGTGTGGCCGGTTTACGTTTGGCAGCCGCCAGTTCTTTAATGATCGGGAAAAGGGCAATTTCTTCTTTCTGTAAATGCGCCAGTAAATCGGCTTTTAACACTACGTAGGCCTGTTGAACAAGGAGCAGGGCCGGATACCGGTCGCCGTGTTTGGCTGCTACTTTTACTACGAGTTCTTCAATGAACGGCAGATTATCGTAGAGGTACCCGTGGTGTACGGCCAGGACGTAATCGGCCAGAAAACCAAGTTCCCACTCATCGAATTTTTCAGAGGACCGGCGTTCTTCGGTTGGTAGCTTGTGTAAGGTTTCCACGACCGTTTTTAGCGGTACGTTGGCCCGCACACAGGCTTCGAATAAGGTACGCTTGCCATTACAGCAAAAATCAATGTTCAGGCGTTTAAATACTTCGGCCGTCCGAATGTGGGCGGCTACTATTTCGCCTACCGTTAGGGCAGGGGTCTCAAAATCAAAAGCCATTTCCATGGTATGTAACTAAATAACGGTCAATAATAGATTCACTAATTTGGATATAAAGATAACGGGGTCTTTTATTCTGAATATTGACAAATAAACGGTGGCGACCTGATTTTAATCAGGATTTAGGCTTTGGAGAAGGCGTTACTTTGGGGTCAAAGAATAAAAGATACATTATTCTTTATTTGATGGAAGAACAAAAACAAAATAATCATGAAAAAGACGGTTACACTCGTGTTACTAGCGCTCTCAGTCGGCTGGTATGGCTGCTCATCGGATGGCGCCAAACAACGGGCCGAGGAAGCCCCCACCGATCCGGCGCGGCCGTATCGCAGGAAGAGATTCACGGAACGGAAGTGAAAGAAGTGGTCTTATCCAGTCCCTCGATGGCGCGATGGTAAAAGGGGAAAGGCATTTATGATGTGAAATGCGGGTCCTGCCACCGGCTCGACGAAACGAAACTGGTGGACCCGGCTGGAAGGGCGTGACATCCCGGCGTAAACCCGAATGGATCATGAATATGATTCTGAACGTGGACATGATGCTGGGAAAAGATGCTGAAGCCCAGAAATTGCTCGAACTCTGTCTGGTTCGGATGCCGAACCAAAACCTGTCGGAAGCCGAAGCCCGCTCAATGGTGGAATTTATGCGCTCAAACGACGGCGAGAAATAAAAACACTCAGTATATATCAACCATTCACGATAATGCAACTAAGATCCCTATCAATTTTTGCTGCCGTAGCGCTTTGGGTATCAGCCTGACGGGTTGTAAACCGAAAGACGCGGGCTCCGCTATTGCGAGCGATGCCGCCGAAAAAGTGTATGTGGCCCCCGGCAAACACGACGAATTCTACAATTTCCTGTCGGGCGGGTTCAACGGGCAGATGTCCGTATATGGCATACCGTCAGGGCGGATGTTGAAAATTATTCCGGTCTTCTCGGTATTTCCGGAAAATGGATGGGGTTACAGTGAAGAGACCAAACCCATGCTCAACACGTCCCATGGCTTTATTCCTGGGACGATCTTCACCATATTTCGCTGTCACAAACCAGGGCGAACACGATGGCCGCTGGGCCTTCGGCAACGCCAACATACGCCCCGCGTCGCCCGGATTAGCCTCTCGACATTCCGAACCGAGGAAATTCTGGAACTGCCCAACTCGGGTGGCAATCACTCGTCGCCTTTCATTACCGAAAACACCGAGTATGTAGTGGCCAGCACGCGCTTTTCGGTGCCGCCTGATAATCAGGGCGATGTACCGATCAGCACGTTTAAGAAAAACTTAAAGGCTATATCAGCTTTATCAGCGTAGAGCCAAAAACGGGGCGCCTGAGCATCAAGTTTCAGTTGAAATGCCGGGTATCAGTTTTGACCTGGCACGGGCCGGGAAAGGCAAATCGCACGGCTGGTTTTCTTCTCCTGCTACCACCGAACAGGCCAGCACGCTGCTGGAAGTGAATGCTTCGCAGAAGGACAAAGACTTTATTCTGGCTGTAAACTGGAAAAGCCGAAGAATACCTCAAACAGGGGAAAGGCAAGATTGTCCCGGCCAAATACGCCCATAATGTGTATGATGAAAGCACGCATTCGGCCAACTCGACATCATCAACGAAGTGATGACGCTCGATCCAAAGAATGCCCTGATTGGTTACTTTATGCCCTGCCCAAATGCCCCACGGCTGCGACGTAGACCCACCGGCGAATTCATTGTTGGATCGGGTAAACTGGCGGCTGTTATTCCGGTTTTCTCGTTCGATAAAATCTGAAAGCCATTGCCAGCAAAGCTACGACGGCAATTTTGACGGGATTCAGTCTTGAAATTGAGTGTCTCTGGTACGGTGAAAGTACAAAAACCGGGTTTAGG
>QLII01000001.1:5385000-8658028 GCA_003259005.1 Spirosoma telluris | reverse complement strand
TAGAACGACGCTGGAGCAATACCATCCGTGAATCATCCAGCTTGTCCAGTTGAGTCACGTTTGTCAGCGGGAGCGAAACAAAATTAACCCCGGCAGTTGCAAAGTTTTCCTCGACGGGTGTTGTCAATGATCCCTGATAGTCTTCGATACTTTTGTATTTCACTTTAAATACCGGACGACTTGAATTGGCCATCATTAAAAAGGATTCAGTGCCTTTTTTGAGGATGACCATATCCAGCGGCTGGTTACCGCTTCCCATTTCGGCGACCGTCCGTCCTTTCACGTGGCTACCTGCTTTCAATTCATCAAGCGGAAACAAAACCAGCGGAGTGCATGTGTAGCTGGCCAGCAGGTATTTTTTGCCCTTAATTTCAGTGGTTGTGAAGGTCTTAATAGGGGCCATCGTTTCGTACTTACCATGAGCCGCGTGGTAAATTTCGAGCGAAGCCTGTTCCTGTGCACTCGTAAATGGAAATGGAATACTACGGAAGGTAGAGCCAAACTCCTGATTCGACAAGCCACTCACCAGCAACTTGCCATCGGCAAAACCCATATCAGAAATGGAGGCAATTCGTAAGGATTCTCCCCGCCCATCTTTAGCATCTGCAGCCGGCGCGTTAGTTAGTTCCAGGGTTGAATACGGTACATCTTTCAACGAGACAGCGGTCAGTTTATCGCCCTCTACTTTGAGCAATACCGGCGTGCCATCGCTATGCTGCACGGCACAATACACCGTCTTCGATTTCGGGTTGACGGCAATGTCCTGAATCGTAATGTTTTTTACTTCGGTTCCCAAAAGTGCAGCAATCTTCTGATCAATGTTTTTGACATCAACCTGTGCGGCTTTGTCGACCAGATTGGCGTCTTTAGTGTCGATAGCAAACACGGCTGCGCTCTTTCCATCACCGATGAATAAAACACCATCGGGACCAAAAGTCAGGGCGTTAATCGACTTAATGGCGGGGGTTCCTGTCACAAACCCATATTGATTTTTAATGGGGCGAGTAGTCGCTGCCAGAACCAGAAGTCCAGCGACGCCGACAGACAGTAAGGAAACTATTTTTTCATAGTTGTAGAGGGCAATTGGCTTTTAAAGACCTTGATTAACAGACGAATGTAAGCATATTACTATACTATTCCCCAATAAACTAGCGGCAATTATACGCTATCTTTTTTAACGGGCAACGAGTACGTATTACCCATTAAAACCCGATTAGACTAGATAAATTAAGAAAGAACCGGTGTAGACACGATCAGATCAAAGGTTCGTAATCTATTTCCAGAAAATCATCGACCTCATTCAACCAATATTGCTGTACAAACTGAACGTGATCCGGGTGATTGTTATAGGTTTCATACAGCGCAGCGCTCGCAAATTCCATTGATAGCCCAAAATCAAATTTATTTTTCTTACCGACCTGCCGAAGGCATTCAAAGTTTTGCACCCCCGGAATAGCCGCTAATTTCAGCGCAGCGGCAAAGAAATCAGGCGCTTCCAACGGCGTTTTTTGATCCTTAAGGGTAAAAACAACAGTATGTCGAATCATAAGTTTATTGGCTCCAGTAGTAAAACAGCATTATCCAGAAGTACGAAAGGACTGGCGCTATTCTTATCCAGTTCGCTTTATTTAGCCAGGACACAAAACACCCTGACTTGATAAGACACAAATCAGGGTGTTTTGTAGAAAGAATATCCGTCGATTACTTCTTCTCAGCCGTAGCAGAAGCATCCTGTTTGGTGAATTCGCCCGTTACTTTGAGTTCGATCTCATCACTCACCACGACAACGGGAATCGTACCTATACCAAAGTCAGAACGTTTCAGGGTACCGCTGGCTTTAAAGCCCGTTTTTTCCTGTTCTTTGCCGCCCATGCCTTTCATCGCTACAGGACCGTTCATCGTAACATCCAGAGCAACTGGTTTCGTCACACCGTGCATGGTCAGATCGCCCATCAGTTTGTATTTTTTACCTTCGACTTTCTTGAACGATGTGCTCTTGAAGGTTACGGTAGGGTATTTGGCAGCATCGAAAAAATCAGGGCTTTTCAGGTGGCCATCCCGACGCTCGTTTTCGGTACTGATACTGTTTACATCGGCGGTTAATTCAAAGACGGCATCCGACAAATCGGGCTTTGCCGAGGTAATTTTAGCGTCGAATGTTTTGAATTTGCCATCAACTTCTGACAGTAAATTGTGAGTAACCGTGAAGGCAACGCCAGAGTGAGCTTTGTCTACTCCCCAGGTTTGCGCGTAAGCAGTCGATAAGGAAAGTAACGTGGCTACAGTGAACACAAGTGATTTCATGCGTGATTGGAATTGGATTGGTGAAAAATTAAATGTAAAACTGGAAATAAAACTAGGTTGATATTCGTCGTGTATGGCCTTCGTAAAAGCCAGTATTACAGGCAATATAATGATTATAAACCAATAAGACCATTGACGGTCTTATTGGTTTAACTACTGGATAATTTATCTTGGCCGTCCCCCTGCTGGTGCTGCCTGCTGGGGCTGTCCACCGCCCTCGCCACCTTCACCACCTTTCACATCGTCGTTGCTAACCGAGCGAGACTTACGGCGGTTTTCTTCAAAGGTCATTTTACCGATACGGTAGGTGAACGTTACTTTCAGGTTCGAATTATACAAATGGTTGACATTTACCTGCGAAAGCAGTGGCGAATTCAGCGTAGTACGCATAGTCACCCCGTTACCCACAAAGTTCTCAGCCGCCAGTCCGATACTGCCCCGTTTGCTGGCCAGGTCTTTCCGAACCCCCAGCGAGTACATATAGAAACTACCCATCGTACCCTGCAACTGTGGGTTTGGTCCCCGGAAGAAGCTGAACACCTGAGCGCTCCAGCCTTTGTTGAGTTGGAGTTGGCTCATCAGGCGACCGCCGATGCTTATCCCTGAATTACTGATCGTTACCGATTTTCCATCTACCCCGGCCGTTGTTCCCTGCATGTACATATAGTAGCCATCCACGCCACCGTTCAGGCTCCATTTTGAGGTTAGATTCGTGTTGAAGAAAACGTTGGCGCCGAAGGTACGCTGCACCCCAAGGTTCTGAAACGTAGTGATGATACTTCCCTTTGCAAATCCCAGTAGTGTGTCGCCGGGAATACGAACCTGTGAAATCGCGTTGTTGGTTAACCGTCCGAAAACGGCTGCGTTCAGGTACGTTTTCTTGATGGTCGAACTCAGACTTAGCTCAACATTATCGGTTAATTCAGGGCTCAGGTTGGGGTTCCCCGTCATAATCATCAATGGGTTAGCGGTATTTACGTTCGGATTCAATTGTTGCAGACCCGGACGCTGAATACGTCGGTTATAGGCTGCTTTGAGCGTACTACCGCCCTTCAACCCCTTCGATACGTTAATACTTGGCACAAGGTTGCTATAGGCCGGAATATTTAAGGGCGTATTTTCATTGGCCGTTGCTGTAATGCCTGTGTGTTCGTAGCGTGTCCCTACTTTAAAGGTGTATTTGCTGGGCGTCACATACGTGTATGAAATATAGCCTGCCGCAATATTCTGACTGTATTTCAGCGATCCGGCAGGATTCGTCGGATCTAAAGAAAGCTCGCCCGAACTGCCTCCAACCAGATATTGGTAGCGGCTGTCGACCTGACGCATAATAGCCTTGCCACCAAATTCCAGCAGCTGATTTTTTCGGACCGGTGTCTGGTAATCGGATTGAAAGGTTACTTCCTGATTGGTATTGTTGTTCAAATTCTGCTGGCGACCCGTCAAGATCCCTGTGCTGTTGTTCAGCAGGTCGGCGAAATAGTTGTTCGTCAAACCTGTGCGACTGTACTGAGTAGAAATACTCCACTCCTGCTGAGGCTTAAACGTACGAACATAATCCAGATTCATATCGACCGAATTGGACAGGTCTTTCCGGTTTACATCCCGATTGGTCATGTTCACCAACGCTTCGTTCGCAAACGTACTGGTTAGTTGTTGTTGCTGCTGAATAAAATTCCGGGTACCGTAGCGAACGTTGGCAGACAATGACTGATTCTTCGCCAGATCATAATCAAACCCCAGCGTATACTGACCAAATATGGGTTTATCGAAGGCTGTACCCGCCTGGCTGGTTCGTATGGACTGCCCACCCGACAGTGTCGTCTGATCTAAAGTCGATGAAGCCCGGTTATACATGGCCCGGCCAAAACCACCCAGGGTAATGCCCAGTTTTCCCTGCCGATACGATCCATTCAGGCCCAGGTTAGAGGCCCGCAAACCCGCTCCAGCGTCTACATTCAGGGTCAGACCGTGCAGGGTGTTCTTTTTAGTGATGATATTGATAATACCGGCGGCTCCTTCGGCATCGTACTTGGCCGATGGACTCGTAATCACTTCCACCGATTTAATCATGTCGGCAGGCAGTTGTTTCAGTGCATCGGCTACGTTGGCGGCTACGATGGTCGATGGTTTGTTATTGATCAGTACCCGAATGTTGGAACTTCCGCGCAGGCTAACGTTGCCATCCAGATCGACCGATAGCATGGGTACGCGCTTCAACACATCCGAAGCATCACCCCCTTTGGCTGTAATGTCCTTATCGGCATTGAAAACCAGTCGATCCACTTTCTCTTCGATGAGGGCGGCATTCCCGGTTACAACCACTTCCCCGAGCATGCGTATATCAGCGGGGAGTTTAATTGATCCCAGGTTAAGATCGGTGCCTTTCACAACCGTAAACGGTTTGGAATCGCGGGTTTTATAGCCGATAAATGAGTATTGAAGTCGGTATTCTCCCGGTGCCAGTTTAGAAAGTGAGAAACTCCCTTTTGCATCCGACGTTGTACCGTCGATGGGTTTGTTGGTTTTTACGTTCATGAGGGCAATGGTTGCAAACTCTACTGGTTTGCCCGATGTCGAATCGACCAGAATACCAGCGATCTTACCGTTGCCTTTAGGTGCGTCATCTGTAACACCCGTAAATTCAGCTTTTTTGCGTCCGTTGTCCTGATTATTAAATCCGCCAGGGCCACCACCTGGAGGGCCACCAAACTGAGCATATGTTGTTTGGGTTTCTGTCAGACCGATCCAGAGCCCAAGGGTGAGAAGTACAAGTAGTAATTGCTTACGCATCGTTAAGTATATTTATCAGATTGATGGCTCAAAACAACAGTGGTTTCATCAATCCAAAAAACGCAATAGACTGAGGGCTTGAAAACATCGGCAGATAGCCCGTTTCAGCCGATGAATGGGATTACCAACGGAGGTAGTCAAAAATCAGGCCATTCGTCGGCTAAACTGACCAAGCCATCGGCAAAGTTGGGGTAACCAGCGATTGCCCAACGTGGAGTCCAGGATTTACTGTAAACTTGTAGCTTTCCTCTCAATTATGGCTGTCACCCTCTTTTCCCGTCGTTACGTTCCACTCCTGATTCATGTGCTGGGGTGGTTCCTAATGGGTTACCTCCTATTTTTCTATCAGTCGTTCAACTCCGATATCCAGTTCCCCCGCCTTTTCTGGGTGCGGCAATGCATCTTTTTTGGCCTCATGGTGGGCACATTCTATTTAAATTCGCAGCGGCTGGTTCCCCGGCTACTTTTACAGGGCCGAACCAGTCACTACATTCTGTCCTTACTGGCAGTGATTATCGTTGTGATTGTTCTGGTGGGTTGCGTTGAATTTGGGTTTGATTTATCGACAAAAATGCATCTGGCTTTTCATCCTGACGGTAAGGGAAAGCCTAAGCCCTACGGCTGGGTTCAGCCCACGTTGTTCACCATTTTTCTCGTTTTAGGGATCAGTACCAGCATAGCTATGCTACTGAAATGGCAGGATGATGCTAACCTCCGGACAGCTCTGGAACAGGCCAAAACCACCTCGGAACTCTCATTTTTAAAAGCCCAGATCAATCCGCACTTTTTCTTCAACACCCTCAATAATATCTACGCGCTAACCCTTATCGACACAGAAACAGCTCGTGAAGCCATTCATCGGCTCTCTCGGATGATGCGCTACGTGCTCTATGAAACCCAGTCTGGCACGACGTTGCTGAGTAAAGAACTCTCGTTCGTAAGCGACTATATCCAGCTCATGCAACTCCGGCTGACCGATAAGGTGAGTGTGACCCTCAATACGCCAAGTCCCTTGTATGATCAACCGATTGCCCCCATGCTGTTGCTGCCCTTTGTCGAAAATGCATTTAAACATGGTGTAAGTGCCCTGCACCCGAGCCGGATTCATATTGCCATTCAGCAACAGCAGAACAAGTTGTTACTGGATGTGCATAACACGGTATTTGTGGAGAAAACGCCCTCCCTCGAAGCAGGGAATGGCATTGGCCTGACCAACACCCGCCGACGGCTCGATCTGCTGTACCCCGATCAGTACGCACTGCAAATCAATGAGCATACTCAAGCCGGCGAATATCACGTTCACCTAACCCTGGACCTGTCATGACACTTTCCTGCATCGCCGTAGACGATGAACCACTGGCATTGGGTCTGGTCTGCGCCTTTATTGAAAAAACACCCTTCCTCAATTTGGTTGGCCGGTATAGCAGTGCCGTTGAAGCCTTGCAGGGGCTAATGACGACACCCGTAGATGTTATTTTCCTGGACATTCAGATGCCGGATCTGACCGGCCTGGAACTTGCCCGTGTGCTGGAACGCAGTAATCGGGGAGCTCACACTACCCGCATCATCTTTACCACCGCCTTCGATCAATTTGCCCTCGATGGGTTCCGGGTCGATGCGCTGGATTATCTGCTCAAGCCCTTCAATTATGAAGAGTTCCTACGTGCGGCCAGCAAAGCGCGTCACTATTTCGAACTCATCCAACGTCCTGATCCTACACCCGTTGCTGTACAGGCACCTGCCCCGTAGAAGTACCCGACGACTATTTGTTTCTGAAAGTTGAATATCAGTTAGTCCGTATTGCCTACAACGACATTCTGTACATCGAAGGGTTAAAAGATTACGTAAAAGTTTATCGGCTGAGCGATCCGGCAAAGCCCCTGCTGTCGCTGACAAGTTTAAAGACTTTGGAAGAAAAACTGCCAACCCGACAATTTATGCGGGTGCACCGGTCATTCATTGTCGCGCTTGACCGAATCAATGCCGTTACGCGTAACTCCGTGCAGATCGGGCAGGCCATGATTCCGGTTAGCGACCAGTACAAAGATGTTTTTGGCCAATTCATTAGCCGCTGGTTATAACAAAGGCCTAAACAGTCTCCGGCTGTTTGAAACGAGAATAGCTAATCAAACAGCCGGAGACTGTTTGGACCTTTGTTAAGTAGGAAGCAATTTGACACTTCTTTCAGGTAGGTAAAACCACTACTTATGAAGGTTGAAGCTGCTATTGCTACGGGTACCGGAAGTTTTCAGATTGATTTTATTGACGTCGATGAGCCGCAGGGCGACGAAGTACTGGTTGACATGAAAGCAGCTGGTATTTGCCATACAGACTTCGACTCGCTTTCGTGGGGAAAACCCATTGTCATGGGACACGAAGGGGCAGGCGTTGTTCGAAGCGTTGGGCCACTCGTTCGAAAAGTGCAACCGGGCGATTCGGTTATCCTTAACTGGGCCATTCCCTGCGGTTACTGCTTTCAGTGCCTGGAGGGAAATCAGCACATCTGCGAAGTAAACTCACCCGTCACATCGGGCAATAAAGCCAGCGGAGGCCACGCCGGTCTTGACCGGACAACCTACAAAGGCCAGCCCATTGAACGGTCGTTTAGTCTCGGCACCATGTCAGGAGCGACCGTTGTGCGAGAAGCGGCTGTCGTAAAAACAACGGTTCCTATTCCGTTCACTTCGGCGGCTATCGTGGGCTGTGGCGTTATGACGGGCGTAGGCTCGGTTATCAACGCGGCTCAGGTGAAACCCGGCCGGTCGGTGGTGGTGGTGGGCACTGGGGTGTGGGGCTAAACGTGATTCAGGGGGCACGTATTTCTGGAGCCGGGATGATTATTGCGGTCGATGTCAATCCCAACCGGCTGGAAATGGCCGTCCGCTATGGGGCCACGCACACTATTCTGGCCGACCGGGCCGACAAGGGATTACTTCAGGCCGTTAGTCAGGTGAAGCAATTGACGGGTGGCCGGGGTGCCGACTACGCTTTCGAATGTACCGCCATTCCCGAACTCGGTGCAGTGCCGCTGGCCATGGTCCGAAATGCCGGGGTTGCCTGTCAGGTGAGCGGTATTGAACAGGAAATCAGTATCGATATGAATCTGTTCGAGTGGGATAAGATCTACATCAACCCGCTCTACGGAAAATGCCGCCCGGAGATTGACTTCCCAATTCTGCTGAATTTATACCAGAAGGGCGACTTAATCCTCGACGACCTCGTTACCCGAACCTATTCTCTTCATCAACTCGACGTCGCCTTCGACGACATGCTGAAGGGTCGTAATGCCAAAGGTGTACTAGTTTTCTGATGGATTCAACCTTCCGAACAATCGAGCTTTCCGATCCGGCTTATGAGCAGGACGGCCTTCGTTATATCACGGTGAAAACGCCGAATCTGAAAGGCCGGGGGGACATAACTGTCTGGCTACCCAGCCCTGAGTTAATTGGCCCGGAACCCTTGCCCCTTGTTATTCTACTGCATGGCGTCTATGGCAGTCACTGGGCCTGGCCTCTGAAAGGGGTGCCCACCGAACCGCTGATCGGTTAATTCGGGAAGGTCGCATTCGCCCAATGGTTCTGGCCATGCCGTCGGATGGTCTTTGGGGCGATGGAAGCGGCTATTTGCCCCATCATGAGAAAAATTTCGAACGCTGGATTGTCGATGATGTCCCGAATGCGGTACGAGCCGCGCTCCCTACTGAGCGGGTCGAGTATTTCCCAAAGCAAACTTTTTTAGCGGGCCTGTCGATGGGTGGGTTTGGGGCCTTGCGACTGGCCGCCAAATTTCCAGAGCAATTCAGTGCCGTTTATGGCCTGTCGTCCATTACGCACCTCAATCAGCTTCCGCTTTTTGTAGAAGAACCGCTTAGCCAGTACGCACAAGATGATCCAGTGGAGGAATCGGTTCTGGAGGTTATGATTCGAAATAGGTCGAAGTTACTCCCCATTCAGTTTGACTGCGGCACGGATGATGTACTAATTGAGCCTAATCGAGCCTTACATCAGGGTTTATTGAACCACCAAATACCTCATACGTACACGGAATACCCTGGTGGACATGAATGGCCGTATTGGCAGGAGCATCTATCTGATGCATTGCTTTTCTTTAACTCAGCGATTTAAACCTAAACTATTGAATAACAGACCAATTCCGGGCATCATCTATCATAAAACGAATTATACATTTTCTACGCCCGCTTATGTAAACATCAAGTATGGGCTCTTCTGGTAGAGTACTAGTTAATCGCTTAGCGATTGACTAGTACTCTACTCTTCCCGACTACGACTGCTTCAGCATTTTCTTTAATACAATTTCATATTCTTTACTGGCCGCATTGTAGCGGATGGCGTATTCGCCAGGGTAATAGCCCGATGGGGCAATCTTCTGGGTTGCTTGATCGTCAGCGTCTGATTGGTCGTTTTCTTCAGATAGTCCACCGTAATCATGGGCTCGTAAAAGATGATATCACCCTTGTTACTACCGTATAAAAAGGTGGTTGTAAACGTTTTACCACCCAATTCCGGACTGGTTGCATCCACCCAGTGATTACCCATCATCGGCACAGGGCCCGCTGTAATGTAATCGGCAGGCAGGTAACCGGCATCCGGGGCTTTGCTCATTTCAGCCTCCTTGCCAGGGGTCATGGTTAATCGCTCGGCATTGGTGATTTTGTAGAAATGAAAATCAAAATGTGGCAGGGTATACACCCCGTCTGGTTCGTGTCCATGCGGCATGTAGGTCACATAGGCATGCTTGAAAGGCGTTTTATTACCCTCTGCGGGTAACTCCAATACGAGTTCTGCCATGTCGGCAGGCAAGCTGTTCAAAGCCGCTTCCGACACCGATATCCCGATTTCGTCCGGATTGCCACTGGCGTCAAGCTTCACAAAGGTGCGGGCAGCGCCATTACCCAGCGATACCGATTGCCCATAGTGAGGATCGGTGGGGTTCGGAGTGTCGTTGTTGTCTTTTTTGCAACTGCTGAGTTGCAGTGTCAAGGCCAGTAAAGGCAGCGCGAGGAAATGAGAGGTTTTCATAAAAAGAGGAATTTGTTTGATTAACGGCCCAAAACTAGGGCCATAGCCAAAAAGCCCCAGAAGCCGATCCAGTGAAGTGGAAAATCCGTTTGGTGAAGCGACCAAAGCCGGATTTAGAACGGTTTCTGGCTTCATACCTATCCAAGTAAGTACGAGGGCAAAATTGTTTATAGTTTGATTCTTTGGATTCTATTGACTCTATCATCTTGATAATCAATAGAATTCACAAGAATCATCTGCAAGACCCTTTTTAGGTCTTTCAGATACCCCACATTCTGGATTTTCCATTTCACCGGCTCAAACTTCCGTTTCACCCACCTGCCAGCTAGCGATTGGCGAAGCACCGCCCAACTTTGATCCCGTAAACAACACACACCGAGTCAAACAGACCGATCGCCATGAAACTTTTTACCTCTTTTTTCCTCCTTTTCTGCCTACATACGCTGGCGCAGTCCCAGGCTGTCACCCACCAGGAACAGTTATCGATGGGCAAACCAAAGAGCCGATACCAGGGGCCACTGTTCGCATAAAAGGCAGCACTAGCGGGGCAGCCACCGATGCGCAGGGGCACTTTTCGGTCGCAGGCCAACAAGCAACCGATAGCCTGATAATCACCAGCATCAGCTATCAGGAACGCCGGGTTGCTTGCTCAGGTAAGCTCACGATTGCGCTGATGCCCCGGATTGAAGATCTTCAACCCGTTGTGGTTACCGCCAGTCGCGAAGCTCAGGCGCGTTCAGAAGCACCTATGGCCATTAGTCGACTGTCGCCGGGGTTGTTGCAGGAAACCAAGGCCGCCAACCTCTACGAAGTCATCAACAAAACGCCGGGCGTGGTCATGCCAAACCTCGGCAACGAACAGCACATGATGGGCATCCGGCAACCTTTTAGCACCAATGCTTATTATCTGTATCTGGAGGATGGGTTGCCGGTTCGACCTATGGGCATTTTTAATCACAACGCCCTGATTGAATTGAACAGTTTTTCCATCAGTTCTGTCGAGGTGGTCAAGGGACCAGTATCCTCACTATATGGGCCGGAAGCCGTTGGCGGAGCCATCAACTTCCTGACGCATCGTCCTACAGCCGTACCCGTTGTTCGGCTAAGTGTTATGGGCGATGGCTGGGGATACGGGCGTGCTCAGGCGGGTGGTGGAGGCATGTTATCAAACCGGCTGGGCCTGTTTGCGGGTGCCTCGGTAGCCCGGCAACGTAATAGCTGGCAGGCACAGAGCGACTTCGATAAAGTCTCGCTAAATCTACGCGCCGAATATGCCTTCGACACCCAGACACGCCTGACGGGAACGGTGTCCTATAACCAGTATCACTCCCAAACCGGCGGCAGCGTAGACAGCCTCGCCTATTACAGTCGCCAGTATGTGAGCACAACCGATTTCACCTACCGGGATGTCCGCTCGCTCCGGTCACGGCTAACCCTGGAACACCATTGGGCAACCAACAGCGAAACCTCGGTAACCGCCTTTTATCGCGATAACAGTCTGAAACAGAATCCGAATTACAGTATCCGCTGGAAATCAGGCGCAACGACGGCTACGGGCGAAATCAATGAAAATGCTTTTCATAGTCTGGGCCTGATGGCGCAACACAGCCAACGGTTCGCCTGGATGGACAGCCGACTATTGGCAGGTGCGTTGTTCGACAATTCACCAACGACCTACTACGCTTACCAGACAGAATTACAAGCCACCTTACGACCCGATAAGCGATCAGTAGAACGCTATATTCAACTGCGCGAACTCCCCAATCAGTTCCTGAGCCGGTATAACGCTACGATTCATAACCTGGCCGCTTATGCCCAGTATGACTTCGCACCAATGCCGCATTTGCGCCTGTCGGCTGGTATTCGTTACGACCGGATGGCGTTCGATTACGAGAATTATCTGGACAAAACGACCGAAACGAAAGACTATAATCAACTAACGCCTAAGGTAGGGTTGACCTACGATCTGGGACAAGGCAAGGGGTCTATGCAAACGCCAGCCGTGGTTTTTCGCCACCAGGTTTAACGGCCGTGTTTCGCAAAAATCCGAACGCAACGGCTGGCCAGCCCCCATTCTATTATAACCTCCAGTCGGCACAGTTTACCAATGTGGAACTAGGGGGCTGGGCGTCGTTCCTGAACCGGAAAGTCAATATAGACTGGGCTCTGTATCAAATGAATGGCACGAACGAGTTGCTCAGTATTCGCCAGCCCGATAACTCAACCGACTACCAAAGCGCGGGCCGAACTCTTCATCGGGGTATCGAATACAGCCTGACCTATAAACCCACTGATCAATGGTTTTTTCGCTTCGGAGGCACCAATAGTATTCATCGATTTATTGATTTTGCGCTCAGCAATCAACAGGCTGACGCCGTGCAGAATCTGGCTAATTACGACATGCCCCAGGCTCCCCGCTGGGTGGCTAACACCGAATTAACCTATAAGCCCCGCTGGGCGAAAGGGGTGCGGATGGCAATGGAGTGGCAGCACATTGGCCCCTGGTATCAGAACCAGATCAATACAGTCCGGTACAATGACCGGGGGGCGTTTGGTGCCCAGAGCGTCAGTGTCCTGAACCTGCGTTCCGGTTACGTGTACAAATCCTTTGAACTGTATGCAAACATACTGAACCTGACCAACGAGTTGTATGCCAACAATGCGACGCGGGGCAATGCGCCCACCGACCGAACCACCTTCACACCAGCCGCACCCCGCACGTTTGTGATTGGGTTACAGTACAATTTCAACGGAAATTAACCATTCGTCAACTATGAAAACACTCCTCTTTTTTACAGCCCTTCTGGTCAATACGGTAGCGTTCGCGACAAATCCGGGCGACTCATTCCTAAAAATCCCAAACGCATCATTTCCCCGACTGCTGGCCGATGAGCGGGGAAACCCAGTGCTCACTTGGGTCGAACGCAGCGAAACCAGTCTGTCACTGATGCATTGTGTATCGACCGATGGCGGTCAAACGTTTAGTGCGCCGATGCGTATAAGCCTGCCCGCTACGACCTCAGCCCACGGCGAAGATGTTCCAAAACTCATTTTCAAAGATGACGGCACCCGTATGGTTGTCTTCAGCTTACCCAGACCAACGCCAGACGCGCTTCGTGCAGGTAACCTGTTGTACAAACTCTCATCTGATCAGGGAAAAACCTGGAGCCCGGAACAACCTGTACACCGCGATACGACAGCAGGTAAAAGTCACTCATACGCCGAACTGACCCGCCTGCCCAACGGCGAAATTGGCCTGATCTGGCTGGATGAGAAACTACCTGGTTACGAAGGTCGCTCGGTTCGGTTTACCCAAACCCTGGCAAACGGAGGATTCGGCCCTGAGATTGTCGTGGACTCCAGCGCCTGTCAGTGTTGCCGACCCGGCATCGTGGTCGATAAGCTGGGCCGCATCTACCTGACCTACCGCGACTGGTTACCTACGGAAACCGGGCCAGGAGCACGGGATATTAGCTACGTCGTATCTGTCAATAATGGCCAGTCATTCAGCTCTCCGAAAGTGCTGGTCAACGACGATTGGCAGATCAACGCCTGTCCGCATTCGGGACCGCAGTTGTTCGTTCGTGACGAAGCGGTCTATGCTACCTGGTATTCCGGTGCCAGTAAGCACGAGGGTATCCGGCTGGCCCGGTTAGATAAACCCCAAACGCCCGAATTCATTACAGGGGCGAATCGAACACACCCACAGGTAACGGGCTGGGCCGATGGACGGATGGCTATGGTCTGGGAGGAGTTGGTGGGCGAAGCTCCCGACGCGTATCGACAAACGATGGTACGCACCTATGCATCTACTGGCGAATCTAAAACGATAGCCCTCACGGCGGCCGGTGAATTAACATCCCTGCCCGTATTGCTGCCAACCGCTACAGGCTTGCTGGTTGCCTATCAGGTTTGGCAGGGCCAGAACACCAGTGTTTTACTAAAGCGAGTTCCTTTTTTTCAACCATAAACAATCAAATACAATCCAATGAACCTATTTGCACTGGCCCTCGTGGCCGCCACGACCCTGACTGGGTCCAACGACACGCCTACGGGCGATAAGAAACCCGCCACCACGATCCAGTATGGCGAATCAGTGAAAGCCGGAAATGGCACACTCCGTTCCTTTGTGCGGCTCGATGCCAAAGGCAAACCTACTCAATTGGGCGTAGCTATCTCGGAAGCCACGCTAAAGAGCCTGCCTGCCGAAGATGCTTACTGGGTACTAACCATGCCGAAGGGAAGCGAAAAGTCTCAGGTACAGCACGTTTCGTTCAACTGGATGCCCCATGGCCACGAACCAGATGGCGTCTACAATGTGCCTCATTTTGACTGCCATTTTTATTATACATCGAACGAAGAACGAATGGGAATTGTAGAGAACGACCCTCGTTTTGGTAAAGATCCCGAAGGCGCTTATCTGCCGAAAGGGTATGTAAAAGGGCCAGCTATTCCTCAAATGGGTGCTCACTGGATAGACCCGACCAGCCCGGAACTTAACGGCAAACCCTTTACGACGACCTTTATCTACGGAACGCTCGATGGCAAGGTGACTTTTACGGAGTCGATGTTTACCCTTGATTTCCTGAAGAAGGTACAAGACGAGCGTCTACCCGTAAAACAGCCCGAAAAAGTAGAGAAAGCCGGGGTATACCCGACCGACTATCGGTACGTATACAATGCTGCCGAGAAGCAATACGAAGTGATTCTGGAAAATCTCCAGAGTCGTCAATAAGTAGACTATTCTCATCTAAAAAGGCCACTGAAGCAATTCAGTGGCCTTTTTTTAGTAGTGCCGACCGTCTCGGTCGGTAGAGAAATACTGAGTTTTACGACCGACCGGGACGGTCGGCACTACAACTTTCCCAAAACAAAAGAAGGCCGACCACATAGTCTGCCTTCTTTTGTTTGTAAGCCTTATTAACGACTAGCTTTCGAGACCAAATTCCTGAGCCAGTTCCTGGAACACCTGGATAGCTTCTGCCGATGGTGGCCCTTGTGGAGCGGGGGTAAAGCAAGTGTTGGAGCGGGTTTGGCCAGTTTGGGGTGACGGAAAAAGTTTTCAAAACCAGCCGGGCTAATGGTTAATAGCGTTCTGGCTGATTCCGTGAGCACCTGAAACGTATGAGGGATACCCTTCGGCAGTAGGACGTAATCACCCGCTTTGGCCGTAAAAACCTGGTCGCCTACTATGAAGCGAATAGAGCCTTCCAGCAGGAAAACAGCCTCGTCTTCGCGGGTATGGGTGTGAAGGGGTGGCTCAGAACCTGGCCGGGTGGTCACCTCAATCTGGGCAAATTGTCCGTCAGTCTGTTCACCATCAATTAAGATGTTCATCAGGGTACCCGCGTACCAATACAGATTTTCAGTGGTGTAGCCCCGTTTCAATACGGGAGCAAGAGGCAATAGTGTGTTCATTGTTTTGCGGTTTAAAAGAGTTGTTCAATTGGTCGTTTATGACAGACCAAAATTGGCAATGAACCAACTCGCCTTCAAGGAGTGCCCAGTTGAAACGGAACTTTAGCCGGTTGAACCAGCAATAAATTCCAGCACCAGCAGACTCTTCACAGAGGCACAAAGAAGACGGAGAATGCAGATACACAAACCACTGAAGATCAGACCTTTTATTCTATTTTCACTATAGACCTCTACTGTTGTGGAAGCACGTAAGTAAGAAAAACTATCTACCCCCTATTCTTCCGTTCTAACCTACATCTGTGCGCTTTCATGGGTTTGACCGATGGTTACCGGGGCATTTGCTACCAATTTTGTCCCGTTAACAAACACGAATCATTCCTCTAAAACAACAAGTCAATGAAACGCACCCCATTCCTTTTCCTTAGTGCCGTCTTGCTCGGCCTTCTGTTCACAACCACCGCATTTACAGTAAACTCGGACTCCCTAACCCCTGGTAATCACAATCCGACTAAGCCCTCTTTTGTCGGGGCACGCTGGCAAATGAGTTCATTCAAGCTTAGCCCTGCCATTGACTACGATGGCGACGGTAAGCCTGATGCTGACCTGCTTCCATTCATGGCGGCCTGCGACCGTGATAACTCCATCGTTTTTGCACCCTCTGGCAAACTCATTCTATCGGATGAAGCTGTCCGCTGCGACCACAAACTTGATGGAAAGGGGAAACCGGGCTTCTGGAGCTACGACCCAGCTACTCAGACCATTCAACTCATCAACAATGACAAAGCGGGTAGCAAGTCAAGCTGGGAGGTTGTCGAGGCTTCGTCAAATGTATTGACAATCAAGACGACAGTAACGGAAAGTGGCAAAACATCGAACATTATTATGAGCTGGAAGGCAATCTAAGAAGTACAAATCCACACAAATTTCCGCTTCGGCACCCCTATTGACGGTTCAGCCCCCAGATGTAACGCTTCACTGGGGGCTTTTTCCGTTTCACAAACCTTTAGGTTGGGCTGAACGACTAAATTTTCTCATTTTTAGGCCATTTTTCTTGACCTATCGGTAACTTCTTTCATGACATTTGCTACCTGGAATCTGCTGTTTACAGGCATGGTTAGCTCTATTCTGCTACTGAACGTAGTGCAATGGGGTATTTACCGGGAGCGAATTTATGGCCTATACACCTTGTACATGCTGGCGTGGCTGGTCTACTTCAGCTTACGGATAGATGAAATCAATAACCATGTATCGGCAAACATTTGGTATTTTGTTCGGGCTACGGCACCCATCCTCGCCTATTTTGTCTACTTCGACTTTGCCGATACCCTGATTAAACTCCAAAGCCGCCTTCCAGGTCTGTTTAGGTTGTTTCGCGTGGCGAAAGGTATCATTTTAGCCTATCTGATCCTGATGGGTGTATTGTGTTTTGGTATAGCCGACAGGCATGATACGCTCTATGACACTGCGCATACGGTGATGCGGCTGCTGATGGTTGGATTGGCAACCTACGGAATTATAAAAATCAGGCAGTTAAACGGTGTGGTACCGCGCTACGTGGCTTTAGGATCGGCGTACATACTCGTTGGCGGTATCGCGTCGATGGTCTTATCCATGACGAACCATTCGATAGGGAAACCGCAACCATTCCTAACAGCACCACTGACGTACCTGGAGTTTGGCATCCTGGCCGAGTTAATCTGTTTCACGCTGGTACTAGGGTATCGGCAGCGTCGGGGGCTATCAAGAGTGCTATTGTTGAGCAGCGACTCGCCAGAGAGCGCGAACGCCACCAGCGCGAACAGATTGAAGCTGAACTGGTTACCGAAAAATTACAACAACAGATGTCGGCCATGCAAATGATGGCATTGCAGACGCAGTTGAACCCGCATTTTCTGTTTAATAGCCTCAACTCGCTCTCATCGCTCATTATCGACGAGCCCGTTCAGGCGGTGCGATTTGTCGATGAGATGTCGAGTGTATACCGATACCTATTGCGAACAAACAACCTTGCCCTAACGACAT
Organism: Spirosoma telluris; assembly: GCA_003259005.1. Lineage (GTDB taxonomy): Bacteria > Bacteroidota > Bacteroidia > Cytophagales > Spirosomataceae > Spirosoma > Spirosoma telluris. Next base: position 8,640,452 of record QLII01000001.1, on the reverse strand, counting down.
TACAAACAGAACTGACGTTTATTGACTCGTATTATCACCTCCTGAAAACGCGCTATGGAGCCGGTATTGAGCTAATTAAAACCATAGACAAGTCGGCCCTGACCTGCCAGCTACCTCCGCTAACCCTGCAACTATTACTCGAAAATGCGGTGAAGCACAACATCGTCTCAGCAAATCAACCTTTAGTGATTCGTTTTTCGACCAATGCCGACGGGTGGTTAACGGTCAGCAATACGCTCCAGCGAAAGGTAGTCAATCGGGCAAATTCAACGCAGAAGGGGCTATTGAATATCCTCTCCAAATACCAGCTGCTGGGACAAGCGACGCCCAAAGTAGAGGAAACAGCAGACGAATTTATCGTAGAATTGCCGCTGATCGATCCGAGTTAATGGGTTTAACCACAGAGGCACAGAGAACACAGAGTTTGAAAATTTGATTTTAAACTCTGTGTTCTCTGTGCCTCTGTGGTTACCATTTTATTCTATCCAGCCGTGATGGTAAATACTGGTGTTTCCTGGAAGCGAGAGGCTACAATAAGCTCCGTAGTACCCAGGTGAGGCTTAAATAAGTCACTGGCTACTTGCGGGCAATTGTTATCCTTCGATAAGTGCGACAACAACACATGGCTCATAAAATCAGGCTTGTGCGTCCTGAAAATCTCCAGGGCCTGCTGGTTAGACAGGTGCCCCTTCCCACCCCGAATTCGCTGTTTGAGATAATAAGGGTATCGTCCATTGGCCAACAGATCATCATCATAATTGGCCTCCAGGAAGGCGGCATGACATTGACTAAAATGGCTAATCAAATGTTCGCAGGGGGCACCAATATCCGTAAAAACGCCCACTTTAGTATTCTGGTAAGTGACTAGAAAACTATGCGGGTCATTGGCGTCGTGCAATTTGGGGAAAGCCGTCACGCAGAGTTCGCCAATCCAGACTGGCTCATAGGCACGCAAGGCACGAAGTGGAAATGTCTTCTCGGGGAAGCCTGAATTTCGTAGTGTACCAGGCGTGATAAAGACCGGCAACTGGTATTTTTTGGCGAGTTGTGGAATGCCCCGGATATGGTCAGAGTGCTCGTGAGAAACAAAAATAGCCTTTACCTTCTCCATCGACAACCCCAGACGAAGCATCCGCCGTTCGGTTTCTTTACACGAGATTCCGGCATCGACTAATACGGCTTCCCGCTCATTTCCAACGTAATAACAATTTCCGTTACTGCCCGAGTTTAAGGAGGTAATGAACAAATTCATGATAATCGAACAAGCTACGTAATTGGTCTAATTTGATTCTGTAGATTCTTTTGATTCTATGGTTTCTGTGGATTCTTTTGATTCTATCGTTCCCAAAGAATCCACAGAAACCATAGAATCAAAAGAATCTACATGTTCCCACTCCACGAAGATACGGCATTATCAGGCTTGGGCTGGTTTTTCTTCCTTGCCCTCGTTCTCTTTTTTTGCATTCGTCTTCAACGCTTCCAGCCCTTTCTTCCCGTAGGCCAGTTTTGTGATGCCAACGTACAGGACCGGCACGACAAAAATCGCTAAGGAGGTTGCCGCCAGCATACCGCCTAACACCGTACGACCAATGGTTGCACGGGCAACTCCCCCGGCCCCGCTCGCCAGGGCAAGTGGAAATACGCCCAAAATGAACGCCAGAGACGTCATCAGAATTGGGCGCAGCCGCAGCCGGACGGCTTCAATAGTGGATTCGAGCAGATCTTCACCTTTATCGACGCGCTCTTTCGCAAACTCGACAATCAGGATCGCGTTTTTAGCAGCCAGACCGATCAGGGTAATCAAACCAATTTGAGCGTAGACGTTATTGGTCAGGTAAGGAAATAAAATCAACGCGATAATGGCTCCCAGCGCACCAATCGGGACCGACAGAAGAACCGAAAACGGTACAGACCAGCTTTCGTAAAGAGCGGCCAGAAACAGAAACACAAAGCCAACTGACAGCATGAAAATATAAATCGAGCTGTTGCCCGCGTTGATTTCCTCCCGGCTCAGGCCACCAAAATCATACGCATAACCGGCAGGTAGCACCTTGGCAGCTACCTCACGCAGGGCGTCGTTGGCCTGGCTGCTACTAAATCCGGGCTTAGCCCCGCCATTCAATTCGACAGAACGGAACAGGTTAAAGTGCGAGATCAGGGGCGCATTTTCAATGATTGTGGTTTTTATAACTGTACTAATAGGCACCAATTGACCACCCTGATTGCGAACATAATACTGACCCAGGTTTTGCACGTCGGTCCGGTACATGGTATCCGCCTGAGCGACAACCCGAAACTTTCGCCCGTAAATAATGAAGTCATTGACATACTGGCTACCCAGATACGTCTGCATCGTTCGATACACATTGCTGACCGAAATGCCGAGTTTCTTGCACTTATCGCGGTCTACATCAACCCGATACGCAGGAGCTTTAGCCGTGAAGTAGGAAAAAGCCCGGCCAATTTCGGGTCGTTTGTTGGCCTCGGCCAGAAAGTTTTGTACCACATTGTCGAAGGCCTTCACATCGTCGTTGGTTTCGCGCTGCTGGATTTCAAAGGTGAAACCAGAACTCTGCCCTAAACCCGGAATAGCCGGTGGCTGAATCACCTGTGGGCGAGCGTCATTGAGTACCGACAAGGCCTTTTGCAGTTTGACAACCAGCGAGTCGGCCTGCATGCCCCGCTCGGTTCGCTCCTCCCAGGGTTTCAACTGAATGAAAACCGTACCACTATTGGATTTTGACGCAAAGGTGATGGCATTCAGACCACCCAGGGCCGAAAAGTGAGCCACGTAAGGCTGTTTTTTCAGAATATCCATCACCTTGTTGAGCACCACCAAACTCCGTGAAGTCGATGCCGCTTCGGGAATTTCGTAGGTAACAATCAGGCGTCCCTCGTCTTCCGTCGGGATGAAGCCGGTGGGTTTGGCCCTGAATAGCAGGGCCGTTCCGACGTAGACAACCACAAGCCCAACAATAACCAGGGGCGTTAATTTAATCAGGCGCTTCACGCCATTGGAATAGGCATTGGTGACTCGCTCAAACCACTGATTGAACTTATAAAAGAATCTATCCAAACCCTTTGCTTTTTCGTCGATGTGCATCGGACGGAGAAGCAACGTACACAAAGCAGGTGTAAGCGAGAGGGCCACAAAAGCCGAAATCAATACCGACACGGCAATGGTAATCGCGAACTGCTGATACAGTCGCCCGACAATGCCCGGAATGAAACCCACCGGTACAAACACAGCCGCCAGAATCAGAGCAATGGCAATAACCGGGGCCGAAATCTCCCGCATGGCTTCCCTCGTCGCGTCTTTCGGGGACATCCCTTTATCGAGGTTCACCTGAACGGCCTCCACCACCACAATGGCATCATCCACCACAATCCCAATCGCCAGCACGAACGCAAAGAGTGTCAGCGTGTTAATCGTAAAACCAAGCGGTACGAACAAGGCAAACGTTCCGACAATCGACACCGGAATCGCGAGCAAGGTAATGAGGGTTGCCCGCCAGCTTTGCAGGAACAAAAACACCACCAAAACCACCAGCACCAGGGCTTCACCCAGGGTTTTCACTACCTCGCCAATCGACACTTGAATCACTGATACCGACTCGAAGGGCACTACATAGTCGATGTCTTTCGGGAATGTCTTTTTCAGATTATCCATGGCCGCATACACGCCCTTTGCCGTGGCCAATGCATTACTTCCCGGCAATTGATACACCAGCAGGTAAGCTGCCCGGTTGCCATCGACAAACGAGTTGCTGGCATAGGAAAATTTACCCAATTGCACCCGGGCTACGTCTTTCAGATACACCAGTGCCCACGAGCGGGGTCGCTGCGCACAATAATATTCCGAAAATCTTCCTCCTTGCTGAGTCGGCTGTTGGTAAAAACGCTGTATTCAAAGGCCTGTGACGCAGGCTGCGGAGAAGCACCTACCGATCCACCCGCTACCTGTAAGTTCTGCTCCTGAAGGGCGGCTACTACGTCGTCGGAGGTGAGGCCGAGTTGTGCGAGTCGGTCGGGCTTGAGCCAGATCCGCATACTAAAATCGTCGGCCGGCTGAAAATATCACCTACCCCGGCACCCGTAACAGAGCATCCCGGATGTAAATGTTCGCATAGTTATCCAGGAAGGAGACGTTGTGCGTCTTCTTCGGTGAGAAAATCGCGACCAGCATAAACAGCGAGGGATTCCGTTTACGAACCACAACGCCCAGGCGCGTTACCTCTTCGGGGAGCTGCGGCTGGGCAATTCCCACCCGGTTCTGTACATCGAGTGCGGCAATATTTACATCGGTACCTACCTTAAACGTCACGTTCATGGTCATCCGACCGTCGTTGGTGGCATTGGTCTGCACATAATCCATACCGGGCGTACCATTTACCTGGGTTTCGATGGGTGTGGCCACCGTCTGCTCTACGGTCTGCGCATCAGCGCCGGTGTACGTACCCGTTACCTGAACCACGGGCGGAGTGATGTCGGGATACTGACTGACGGGTAAACTTAATAAAGCCAACACCCCAGCGCTACAATCACAATGGATGCAACGATAGCAGTAACCGGCCGATTGATGAATATTTCTGCGAACATAATTTTTTAGGAGAAAGGAGGAGAGGGAGGAAAAGGGAGAAGGGAGTACCGTTTTTCTGAGTCCCTTTCCTCCCTCTCCTCCTTTCTCCCCTACTTTTACATTTTAACCTGCACCTTAGCCCCGTCGCGGATTTTTTGTGTTCCTTCTGTGACGATAGTCTCCCCTTCGGTCAGGCCGTTTTTCACAATTACTTTGTCATTGATACGCGCGCCGAGTGTTACTTTTTTCTGGCTAACCTTACTGCTGTCGCCAACGACGAATACAAAATACTCGCTCATCTGCTCCGTTACAGCCTGATAAGGAATCAGCAATTGTGGTTCACCTGTGTTGTTTTTCACCCGGACATTAGTATTCAGCCCTACCTTCAATTGTTTGTTAGGATTCGGGAAGGCAACCCGGACACGCAGCGTACCCGTTTGCGGATCAACCGCCCGGTCAACGATCCGTACCGAACCAGGATACTTGTACTGACTTCCGTCCGGCAACAACATCACCAGAATTGAATCGCGCACTACGTTTGGCTGGCTCTGTAGTTTGAGAAAGCGTGGAATCTGGGATTCATCAATCTGAAGATCGGCAGCAACCGGATTATCCGATGAGATGGTGTTAAGGGGTGTTGAGCCGGGTGCTACAGCCGCACCAAGCCGCACCTGCGAGATGCCGATCGTTCCATCGAGTGGCGCGTAAATGGTCGTGTATTTCAGATTCGTTGCTACCTGCTGAATAGCTGCCTGTGAAGCCTCTACCTGCATTTTGGCGGCTTCCAGAGTGGCGTTGGCGTTGTCGACCAGTTGTTTGGCAACGGCGTCCTGCTGAGCCAGCGTATTGTATCGATCTGCATCTTTCTGAGCTCGATTCAGGTTCGCTTTCTGTACATTCAGATTCGCCACGGCCTGATCATAGGTCGCCCGATATTGCTGAGGGTCAATGGTGTATAGTTTCTGACCCTTACTCACGTGCTGACCGTCCTGAAAAAGATGCCCGTAATATTTCCGGCTACCTGCGGCTGAATCTCTACTTCGAGCAGGGCGGTCACTGTTGCGGGGAATTGGTCATAATAGGTTGCACTGCCTTTGGTAACCTTCACGGCAGATACGGCGGTGGGCGGTGGAGGGGCCTGCTGCTGTTCATTCTTTTTGCCACTACAGGCGGTTAATAACAGGGCAGACGCTACAAAAAAGATACTGAGGTATTTTTTCATTGTGTGCATTCCATAAACCCGAACGTTAGTCCTGGGCAAATCATGTGTATTTCTTCTTTTGCCCAGGACGTTAGTCCGGGTTTTACTAGTGTCAAATTCGAATGACACCCAAGGCCCGCTGAACATCTAACTTACTGATCAACACCTGATAGAGGGCATTAAATACATTAAGTCGTGCGGTTCGGAGGTCGGATTCGGCGATGGTTACATCCAGATAGGTTTTGATCCCGAGCGGTATTGCAGATTAATAATCCGATACACGTCTTCGGCCAGTTGCTGGTTCTCGACCAATGCCTGATAGTTCGCCAGGTTACCCTTGTAGTTGGCCAATGCCGTTGCATACTCGGCATCCACGGCGCTCGTCAGCGCGGCTAAGTCCCAGTTCAATCGTTGTACCTGCAACTCAGCAATTTTTGTCTGATGAATCCGTCGCCCCCCTGAAAAATGGGTAGTGCAAGCGATAGGCCAATCAACGAGTTTGGAAACGACTGACTATACAGTTGCCCGAAGGCATTATTCTGAAATAATAAATTATAGTTACCAAAGGCCGACACAGAGGGCAGATACGACCAGCGATTGTAACGAACGTTGGCATCCAGCAGACGCCCTGCGTTTGGAGAAGCTGATATTCGATGCGGTTCTGCGGATTTACCAGCAACATGGTATCCTGTGCGACTTCATTCGCTAGTTGCAAGGTATCGTAGGCCACCGTCAGTTGACTGGTAGGTGGGTACCCCATAACCTGTTTAAGCGTCTGGTATTTTGCACCGACCAAATCCCGGTATTGTTTCTGCTGAGCACGGGAATTATTGAGGGCAATCTTCGCTCGTTGCGGGTCGGTTTTATCGACAATGCCACTTTGGTATTGGTTGGTGGCATCCTGTAGGCTACGTTGCAGGCGGGCAATATCCTGGGTCAGAATATCGATCTGGCGTTGGGTCAGAATCAGGTCGTAAAACGCTTTGCTCACGTTTACAACCACATCAATTTTATTTCTGACGGTATTCTGGGTGGCCTGTGCACGATAAGCATCGGCGGTTCGGCTGGCCAACAGCACATCCCGGTTGAAAATACTTTGCGTTACCGAAAGCGAGGCAGTCGATGTATTTGTAGCACCCAATGGCGTCGGAATGCGCTCTCCCTGCGCATTGGGAATGAGTGTAACGGGTAGTTTGAGATAATGAAGTAGATTATAGCCAGCCGAAATCTGTGGGTACCAGGCTGCCAGTGCACTCTGAACCGTTCGCTCGGCAATATCCTGATCAATAATCGACTGTCGAACAACAGGTTGATGGCCTAAAGCATACTGAATACAATCAGTTAAATAGGCTTGTTTCGACAGCGAATCTGCTGTTTTCTGCGCTAAGGAATCAATCGTTAACAACCACCCAATCGCAAAGAGTAAGCCAATAAACGTTTTATTCATAGAGAATGAATCCTGAAAACCGCCTTTGAGATATTGTCAACGGCGTGTACGAGTTACAACTCCTTCGGGTAACCATTTTGTTCGGTCATCTGTAAGAAATTAGCATGAGGAGCAGGCTACTTAAGTAATTTTTCAACTACTCACCGATAGAAAATGCTCTAACTTATCACACTGATAATTAGTCTGTTTTACCGCTTACGAATTATGTTACCCGTACAATTATCGTCAGGTTAATTTATTCTTAAATCTAACGAGAGGTGATCGATACTGTGCCAAATCGCCCATTAGGTATGACGGCTGGCCGACCGTCCCGATTATCTCCTCATATAACCGCTCCTTCGAATCTCCCTGCTTCTCATAAGCACCCTTACACCACAACATAAATCCCTTCGTTTTTGCTTTACCACGGCTTGGGTTTGCCAAAGCGAGCCAAAGGCCGTAATTTTCGGACTATTTATCAGTACGCAACCACATGACTGAAGTAAGCAAAGACTCCGACGATGGCATAACCAACGATAATAATACCGTTGGTGGCTCCCTCAACTTCATTGAACAAATTGTAGAAGAAGACCTGGCCTCTGGTAAGAACGGTGGGCGTATTCATACGCGCTTTCCACCCGAACCAAACGGTTACCTCCATATTGGTCACGCCAAATCCATCTGCCTGAACTTCGGACTGGCCGATAAATATGGCGGGCAGACAAATCTCCGTTTCGACGATACAAATCCCGTTACAGAAGACACCGAATACGTTGATTCGATCAAGAACGATGTGCGCTGGCTGGGCTTCGAGTGGGAGAACGAGTTCTATGCATCAGACTATTTCGACCAGATCTATTCGTTTGCCGAAACACTGATTCAGAAAGGGTTAGCCTATGTAGATGATTCAACCTCAGAAGAGATCGCGGCTCAGAAAGGTACACCTACGGAGCCAGGTCGCATGAGTCAGTACCGGGACCGGAGTATTGACGAAAACCTCGATCTGTTCCGACGGATGAAAGCGGGCGAGTATCCGGATGGGGCAAAAGTGCTTCGGGCGAAAGTCGATATGGCTTCACCGAACATGCAGTTGCGTGATCCGATCATCTACCGCATCAAACACGCGCATCACCACCGCACGGGCGACACCTGGTGTATCTACCCGATGTACGATTTCGCACACGGGCAGTCCGACGCCATTGAGCATATTACGCACTCACTTTGTACGCTGGAATTCGAGGTACACCGTCCTCTATACGAGTGGTTTATCGACAAGCTAAACATTTTCCCTCCCGCCAGATTGAATTTGCGCGGCTCAACCTGACTTATACAGTCATGAGCAAACGTAAACTGAAACAACTGGTAGAAGACGGTCACGTAAGCAGTTGGGACGACCCTCGCATGCCAACCATCGCGGGTCTTCGTCGGCGCGGATACACACCCGCCAGCATCCGTGAGTTTGCCGACCGCATCGGAATTGCCAAGCGCGATAACCTCATCGACGTTGGATTGCTGGAGTTTTGTTTGCGTGAAGAGTTGAACAAAACGACCCACCGCGTTATGGCCGTTCTGGACGAGAAGCCGCTGAAACTTGTTATTACGAACTACGAACTGGGTCGTGAGGAAATCATGCGGATCGAGAACAACCCCGAGGATGCGACGGCAGGTGAGCGTGACGTACCTTTCAGCCGGGAGGTATATATCGAACGGGATGATTTCATGGAAAACCCACCGAAGAAATTCTTCCGACTCTTTCCAGGCGGCATGGTGCGTCTGAAAGGGCCTACATCATCAAATGCGATGAAGTCGTGAAAGACAATGCAGGCGAAATCATCGAACTACGCTGCTCATACATTCCCGAAAGCCGAAGCGGTTCCGATACATCAGGTATCAATGTAAAAGGCACAATTCACTGGGTATCGGTTCCTCACGCGGTAGAAGCTGAGGTTCGTCTCTACGACCGCCTGTTCTCGGTCGAGAATCCAGCCGCCGACGAACGTGAATTCCGTGAGTTATTAAACCCAAATTCGCTGGTCGTCGTGCGCGCCTTTGTCGAACCCGCGCTGGTGGAAGCTGCTCGTTCGGGTGCCCAATCCAATTTCCAGTTCATGCGCAAAGGCTACTTCATCCTTGATCAGGACTCCACCACCGACCGGCCCGTATTTAACAGGACAGTAACGCTGAAAGACGGCTGGGCGAAGGAGATGAAAAAGGGGTAAGATTGAAGAAAATCCATTTACTATGAAAATGCGTCTGAATTTATCTGAATTGCCAACTTTCGCAAATGTGCAGATAGATTCAGACGCAGTTATTTTTAGCTTGAGTGATGGCCGTACCATAACGATTCCCTTAGTGTGGTCTAAACTCTTGAGCGTGGCCTCCACCGAGCAACGTACTAATTTTACGATTAGTGCTTACAACGTATTTTGGGATGATATTGATGAAATAATTGGAGTAGAAAATGTATTGTTTGGAAAAAATCTGTATTTGTAAAAATGAAACTTGCTCTACAATCCGATTATACTTATTGAAAGATTTATAAGAAAAAAAAATCAAAAAAAAATAGTTACCAAAAATTAGTAGTCAAAAAAAAAAAAAAAATATGTCTCGTTTCTCAAACACTGAAAGAGTTGGCGTTAATAGAGTCGAATCCATATTTTTAAGTGATTTTGAATGGATTCCTAGAACAATTCTCCAGACAGATGTTGGAATCGATATGTTTGTGGAAATTTCTAATAATGGTTTACCTACTGGTAAATTTTTTGGAGTACAAATTAAATCGGGTATTAGCTATTTTAGTGAGCAAAAGCCTGACAGCGTAGTATTTAGGACTGATGGTATACACATAAATTATTGGCTAAATAATTCACTTCCCATAATAATTGTACTACACAATCCCGTAGATAATAATACAATTTGGCAAGTAGTGAAAGAAGAAACTATTGAAAAATTAGGAAAAAACTACAAGATAGAAGTTCCTAAAAATAATATTTTAAATAAAACCTTTAAGTATCAACTCAGTAATTTAAATACTCTACCTCCTGGGCTTTTAAAACTACAAAGGCTATTGTTTGAAAAGAGTCTAATAGAAAAAATTCGATCAGGAGATGAAATTGTTCTTGAACTAGCAAAATATATCAATAAGAGCAGTCAGAGAGCTAATATAAGAATTATAGAAATTATTAGAGCTAAAGTTTCTGAAGATGATGAGCTTTACGAAGACGAAGATGTACCTATAATTAGGGAAGAAGAGTTATACAAATTTAGCATGACTGGTATTTCTGGTCGAAATTCCCTCTATCATATATATCCTTGGGCTGAATTTGACTTAGATATTGAATTTTACGAAAACTACGATGATTATGATGAAGAAAATCCACCCGGCTATATTACAATTATAGCTAAAGGTTGGAATTGGGATAATTTCAAGGAATTAGCTTATTATAATAATGGTGAAGCTGCCTTTTTTCGTTATGTAATGTCTTTAAACGAGTATGGAAAAACTTTCATTGATTTTTTTGACTTTTATGATGGTAAGAAACAATTGGAAATCAACTTTAACGCTCATTAATATTTGATTCTCACATTTTAGTCCGCTAGATTTCAATGAGATCCCAATTTACTTCCTCATGTCCATCATCCGCAAATCCAGCAATATCAACGATATTCCGGCTTACGATAAAGAATATTGGTGGGCCAAAACGCCACAGGAACGCCTGGCGGCTGCGCTAAAACTGATTCGTCGGGCTAAGGCTATTTATTACGCAAATCCTAAAAACCCACCCTTAGGAAATGGAGGACAAGTACTTAAATCTGATAAGCCGATAGAGCACCGAAAACTACCAATTAACCATCTACGAGATTTAGAGAACCTACCTGGCCAATGAGAGTAGTCGATTCCCGCCTACTTCCCGCAAGCCGCACTTCCCGTACAGGCCAGACTTACAAACAATTCGGAACGAATTTTCCAGCCTGCTTCCGTTTTACGCCACATGGCCAGGTAAACCCCTGTTATCGTTTGGATACCGTCGGGGCGCTGGAAACGGCCGGTCCAATGGCCATGCTCGGCGGCAAGTGGACTCGTCGTGCTGATGTCAATACGATCTATATCACGAACATAGCCCCTGAAATTGGGATCGTTGAACTGCACCGCTACCGATGCCAGCACGGAATCTCTCCCGGATATATGTGAACCGCTACCCCGCGTTACCTCAATATCCGGCAACATCGTTTCGCCAAAGGCAGGCAGATCTCGGGACTGAATAGCCCGATTCGATTGCGCCCGTAATGCTTTAATAGCAACACTGTCGGGCGATTCGGATGGATTAGTTTGGGCTGGTGCACAAAGCGAAATCAGAAGAAAGCCGCTCAACAACAAATGGATAAAGAGAAATTTCATGGCCCGTTGTCACAAACAGCATCTTGCTGTTTGCCAATAGTTTACTGAAACAGCAGGATGCTGTTTGTGACATAAAAGAATTAGTTTACCCGATAAACCGGATACCGGTTGTGCGTTTTTTCGTAATAGGGTGTCTGACGATAAATAAAGTCTAACTGAGCATCGGCATTGTCGGCGAAGGCTTTGTCGGATGCCCGTTTTTCGTCCAACTTCTTCCGTAATGCCGGGTCTTTCTTCAGGAGTTCGGCAGCTGTGTCCTCGAAAATATAATCGGAGAAATACTCTTTCTGATCGAGCGCGCTATCGAAGAAATTCCAGGCAAAAAACGAATCGACGCCCTGTGGTTCAAGGGTTTCAACAATGTATCGATTCGTGGGTTGGTTCGTCAGAATCAGGTAGTCGCCTTTGTAAAATTGTATCTGTTGTGACTCCGATCGTACTTTTACCCCCGTATGGATGTAATGCCCTTCATAAGGTCGTTGCCCGCTTTTATAGTCAGTGATATAATAGGCAGATACCGTCATCAACGTGTCTTTAGCCACGCTTTGCAATTTTACCCCATTCCGTTTAAGCAAAGTGATTACCTCCGACCAGGCCTGTGGAATAAGATAAGCGCGTGGCTTGTCAACCTGCGCTTCGACGGTAAAGGTGTTCCAGTACGGAATGCGCTTGGTGAATGGCTTCGACCGGTCGTAAAAGAGTCGCTTCAGACCCGATACTTCGCTGGGCTTGTAGGCAGCTGCATAGCCCAGAAATGTAATTGAATCGGTTTTGCTGCGGTCCAGTTTAAAGCTCAGCGGAAAGTTTGTCTGTCGGCTCACAACCTCATTGGCTTTTTGCTGATTCGCCAGAATCGTTCGGGCATCGCGCTCACATAACCGCAACACAGCCTCATCGAATGCATAGGACGCTTTGACCCGCGCAGGATAGTCCTTCCACATATGCGTCTCCAGGGTGAAACCAAAACAGTTGAAGAGGGCCGCATAGCCCGTCGAATAGCGAGGGGTATCGTTATAGCCCAATAAACCACTTTCAGGCGTCTCCGAAAAACTATTGATGTAGGGAGCCGGGGAAAGCCCTGCGCCGTTAGCCTTTTGTCCAGTTCTGGCTGGAATGTTTGCTTCATGTAGCCTGACACTGCTGCATGAAGCTTGTCTTTCTGCGTTGCGAAATAGGTCAGAACGTGCTGATAATCCGCGCCATCGCTGGTATGATTGTCAATAAATACCTGCGGCTTCAGCGACTGATACATTGTTTGGAACGACTTCGTGTTTTCGGCTTCGGCTTTAATGAAATCACGGTTCAGATTCAGGTTGCGGGCATTTCCCCGAAACCCGTACGCTTCCGGTCCATTCTGGTTCACCCGCGATACACCCCGATTCAGCGCACCGTCGATATTATATACCGGCACAATGGCCAGCAGTACATTTTTAGGTAGTTTGTTGGCCTTCAATAAATCCCGAGCCATCATCATGCAGGCATCGATCCCTTCGGGTTCGCCAGGGTGAATCCCATTGTTAATCAGCAGGGTTACACGATCCGGGCGAGCCGTAAATTGTTTATCGGCAGCTAATAGAAATACGTGGAGCGGTTTGCCAATGTCGGTTTTACCTACTTCCACGAGCTTTGCCTGTTCATACTGTTTATCCAGTTGCTGATACCAACTAATAATTTGCGCATAAGTAGCGGTCTGGTTCGTGTTGCGCTCGTAAGGTGTGAGATCGCCAACCTTAGCTTGGGCATACATAGCTGTTGGCAAGGCAATTAGAAAAAACAAAGCGTATAATTTGATCATAAGTGGTTTGATTTTTAACCGCAAAGATGAATCGTAAAGCTCACGAAGAATACACTTTGCGCTCTTTGCGATAAACTTTGCACCCTTTGCGGTTAAAAAAATTAGACATTACCCTTCTTTTTCTTCTTCGGCAAAACAGGTGTACTGGCTGGCGGCACTCGATGATGGGTGGCCTGTTCATAGGCGTAACATAACTTCACGAGGGTAGGCTCACTAAACGGCCTGCCAAAGAATTGTAAACCAGCGGGTAAGTTATCATACGTAAAACCCATGGGCACCGAAAAGGCGGGGAAACCCGTTGGAGGAGAGAGCGCATTATTGTTCGTTCCCGATGGGGTGTTCAGATCGCCGATCAGCCGGGGCGGGTAACTGAATGTCGGGTATACCAGCACATCGACCCCAGTTGAATCCATTGCCCGAAGGAGTAATTGCCTCAGTCGCTCACGAAGGGCCATATTTTTCCCCCAGCCTTTATGCGCTTCTGGCGCTAGTGTATCGGCGTCCGAATCCAACAATGTTTTTTCGATACTGGGATGAAACTGTCTCGATTTAATAATGGATTTCAGGCTTTTATGCGGTGCATTGGGCCCTAGATTGGCCAGATACAGGTTAAAATCCCGACGCAGTTGAGGAATCGTATCAAATGATTTATTGATTGTATCCAATTCGGGCACCCGAACCGAATCGACAACAATGGCACCCGCAGCCCGAAGTTCATCCAGGGCCTTGTTGAAAAGCGCATAGACTTGCGGATCAGAATTCTTGGTTGTACATAACTGCCGAAATACGCCAATCCGCGCGCCTTTTAGCCCATCTTTATCCAGAAATTGCCGGTACGTCTGCGGAATTTTACCTTCACTCCGTCGGGTCACGGTATCCGCTTTGTCATAGCCAGCAATCACATCGAGTACACGAACTGCATCTTCCACCGTCCGGCAAATTGGACCACCCGTATCATTTGTCATAGATAAGGGCGCAATTCCGTTGCGACTTACAAGGCCCAGCGTGGGTCTAAAACCAACCAGACTCTGGTGCGACGATGGCCCCGGATTGAGCTGCCCGTATCGGTTCCAAGACCAATCGTGCCAAAATCGGCAGCTACAGCTGCGGCTGTTCCTCCACTCGACCCAGCCGTTGTTCGCTTGGTATCATATGGATTTCGGGAATAGCCCGGCAAAATTGAGCTTACAGAAACGTTACCCGATGTGGCAAATTCGGCCAGATTCGACTTAGCAATGATAATAGCGCCCGCTTCCCGAATTCGCTGTATGACAAAGGCATCTTTTGGCGGGATATTCTTTTTCATTGCCAATGTTCCGTTGGTCGTTGGCATATCAAAGGTGTTATAGTTGTCCTTTACGATCACCGGAATGCCATGTAGCGGCCCTACAAATTTACCTGTCACTTTATACAGCGAATCGAGTCGACTGGCTTCGGCCATTGCTTTCGGATTCACCATAATGATCGTGTTCAGAAAAGGGCCTTGTTTGTCATAAGCCTCAATCCGGTCGAGGTAGAGTTGCACCAGTTGAGCAGCTGTCAGTTTACCCGACTGCATGGCACTGTGAAGCTGTTCGATAGTGGCTTCACGCAACTGTTTCGGCTTGAACGACTGGGCACTAACAACATTGACCAGAAACAGTAAACTAAGTAAAAGAGGATGTAACGGATTCTTCATTTTAGGCTGTTCACGAATGATTGGCTACGTTTTATTGAAAAATGACAGAATAATTTATCGATGCAAAGGCAATTGACCATTTTTTTATCATAAAAATAAACTCTAAGTCAGAAGAATTGCTATCGACCTAAAAAAGTCCAATTTTTCATCCTTTCTGTTTAATCACGTTAAAGTGACTATGCTGTTTGACCTTACCCAAACAAATCCCGTACTTGCGTAGTCTATTATCTCCTGACAACTCTTACCAATAACCATGAACCTCAATCGCAGAGATTTTCTCCAGCAGCTCGGCTTCGGTGCTGCTGGCCTGGCCATTGCTTCTACCCTACCCGCAACAGGGTGGGCTATACCCGCCAAGACCGGCAAACTTCCCCGCAGTTTACCTGAATCCCAGGGGGTTGCGCCCAGTGGTCTGCTCGATTTTGTCAATACTATAGAAGCCAAAAAGCTCAATATTCACAGCATGATGGTGCTTCGACATGGGCGGGTTGTGGCAGAGGGCTGGTGGGCACCTTATGCTCCTCAGTACATTCATACGCTTTATTCGCTTAGCAAGAGTTTTACCTCATCGGCAGTTGGGATGGCCGTTGACGAGAAGCGATTAACCGTTGAGGATAAGGTGGTTTCATTCTTTCCCAAAGACGTACCTGCCACCATCAGCGCGAACCTGGCTGCCATGCGCGTAAAGGACTTACTGACTATGTCGACGGGCCATGATAAGGATACAACCCCTGCGCTACGGGGAGGAACGGATAACAACTGGGTTAAATCCTTTCTGGCCCAACCCGTCGATCATGAACCGGGTACTTTTTATATGTACAACAGTGGAGCCACGTATATGCTCTCGGCCATTGTGCAGAAGCTAACGGGCCAAACCGTACTCGATTATTTAAAACCTCGCTTATTCGGTCCATTAGGCATTGAGGGCATGGATTGGGAGGTTGACCCAAACGGCATCAATACCGGCGGCTGGGGACTACGCATACGGACAGAAGATATTGCCAAATTTGGGCAACTTTACTTACAAAAGGGTGTATGGAATGGAAAACGACTGATTTCCGAAGCCTGGATTCATGACGCAACCCGCAAGGAAGTCGACTCGAAGGGAGGAAAAGGAGATGCCAGCGTAAACGACTGGATTCAGGGATATGGGTACCAGTTCTGGCGATGCCGCAACGACGCCTATCGGGCCGATGGTGCGTTCGGTCAGTTCTGTGTTGTGTTACCCAAAGAAGATGCGCTGATTGCCATCACGGCCGAATCGGCAAATACGCAGGGAATTCTCAATGCCATCTGGGATCACGTTCTGCCCGCCCTACGCGGAACAGGGCTTCCTTCCGATAAAATAAAGCAGGCGGCCTTAACCCAAAAATTGGCTACGCTGACCTTACCCCCAAGCAGTTCCCAGGCAGCCTCATCGATACAGTCTAAAATAAGCAGCAAGACCTACGCGGTCGCTGACAATTCGTTACACGTGAAAGATGTGACCCTGACATTCGGCAAGGATGGCTGCATCTTTAAACTTCAGGACGATCAGGGCGATCACCAGGTATTGTGCGGTATGGGTCGCTGGCGGGATAGCACAACGACTTTTTCTGTAGCCCCACTTTCGCTGACACCTACGCCTGTACCGAACGGCCCTAACCGAAAAGTGGCGGGTAGTGGTGGCTGGCAGGACGACAATACATTTGTCATGACCTGGCGATTTATTGAAACCGCTCACTATGAAACCGTAACCTGCCGGTTTGGTGCCGACGGCGTTCAGGTCGAGTTTCAGAATAGCATAAGCATTATCACGAAAGGAAAAGACAAACGCCCCGTGCTGGAAGGCAAGGCTGTTGCTTAATTCGTGGTCATTATGTAGTCATTGGTGGTCATTCACTGTCAACAAATGACTATCAATGACCACCAATGACAATCAATTAAAGTAATTTATCCAACGTAATGGGTAAATCACGAATTCGCTTGCCGGTTGCGTGAAAAACAGCATTGGCAATAGCTGCCGGGACGCCTACCAGGCCAATTTCGCCCAGCCCTTTTACACCGAGTGGATTCACGATCTCGTCATGTTCCTCAACGAAAATAACATCGAGCTCATGTACATCGGCATTGACCGCTACGTGATATTCGGCCAGTGAGTGATTCATAATTCGACCCAGATTATGATCCATGATAGTTTCCTCTTCCAGCGCTTTACTGATACCCCACACCATGCCGCCCAGAATCTGACTGCGAGCTGTTTTTGGATTCAGAATCCTCCCCCTGCAATCGCACTTACCATTCGTGTAACCCGGACAGTACCCAGGTCTTCATCGACTTCCACCTCCGCAAATACCGCCGAATGCGCACTGCGGGTATATTTCCGTTGCTGTAACATCTTGGGTAGACCCGCCGATGTTTCCCGAACGGCAGCTCCTCCATTAGAATTAACCACAGCCTGTAGAGAAATAGCGATCGATGGATCTGTTTTAAGCTGAATATGCTTGTCTGCAAAAACAACATCCGTAAAGGACGATTTGGCAAAGGGCGAACCGGGCATTTTCTTAGCCAGTTTGAAGAGCTTTTTCGCCAAATCTTCACAAACCGTTTTCACCGCCGTTCCTACGGTTGCGGCTGTCCACGAACCACCCTCAATGGGAGCTGCGGGCATGTCGCTGTCACCGAGTTTGAACATAACGTCCTCAATCGGCATGCCAAGCGTATCGGCGGCAATTTGCGTCATAATGGTGTAGGTGCCCGTCCCAATATCAGCCGTAGCACTGCTCACCCGAAGTTTACCATTAACCATCAGAACAGCCTCCGCACGGGCTGGCATTTGATTAGCTTCCCAGATACCGGTCGCCATGCCCCACCCAATCAGGGTATGCCCTTTTCGCATCGAGCGGGGTTCCGGGTTCCGTTTCAGCCAGCCAAAGCGCTCCGCTCCTTGCCGAAAGCATTCACGTAGTTCTTTACTTGAATAGGGCAAATCAGCATTCATGTCTCGCTCAGTATAGTTCCGAAGCCGAAACTCAACAGGGTCCATACCGAGTTTGTAGGCCAGCTCGTCAACTGCACATTCGAGGGCCGACATTCCCGTTACGCCACCTGGTGCACGCATATCCAGCGGTGTGGCTACATCGAGTGGCACCAGTTTGTACAAAAATTTTACGTTTTCGGCCGGATAAAGGAATCCACCCCAACTGGACACAATCTCGGTATAGTCCTCAAATTGTGAGGTTTCGCCAACAGTGTCGTGATACAGCGCCGTCATGGTCCCATCCGTGGAAGCTCCCAGAGCAATCGTCTGTACTGTAGCCGGTCGATACCCGAACGTAAACATCTGCTGGCGTGTCAACGTAACCCGAACTGAGCGTTTCAACTCTCGGCGGCCATAACTGCCAGAAATAGTTGGTACTGTGGTCGCAGGCCAGAACCAAATCCACCCCCAACGTAGGGAGATAAAACTTGTAGATTCTTGAACGGTATGTCGAACACCTGTGAGACATACAACACACTATTCGTTACGCCCTGAGTCTTATCGTAAATCGTATAGCGAGCGCCTGACTTATTCCTGCCTTTTTCATAAACCACTGTGCTGGCAAATAGCTCCATCGGATTATGATGTTCCATGCTGTGAACATACTCGCCCGTCATTTGAACAGGAGCTTCCTTAAACGCTTCTTCAAAATTACCACGCGGTTTAGGTGGTGGCGGTTTCAGTAGCGAAGCCATCCCTAGTGAAGGCTTACGGGCTTTGTGGCGGTTAGCCTGCAAATTCGTCTCGTGTGCCTCCTCCTCATAATCAACCTGAACCAATGAAGCTGCGTAGCGAGCTAATTCAAAGGTTTCGGCAACGACCAGCGCAATGGGTTGTGCGTTATACTTGATTTTAGCATCACGTAAGGGTCGAAACGGTGAACCGGGCGGGGCATCCTGGTCTTTGTAGTTCATATCGAACCAGGCCAGTTTAGGTCGATTTTCGTGCGTAAAAACCTGGATAACACCCGCAAGGCTCAACGCCTTAGTGGCATCAATCTGCTTGATTTTTCCTTTTGCGATGGTGCTGTTTACAACATAGCCATACAGTAAATCGGGCGTATCAAACTCGGCAGCGTATTTGGCTTTACCTGTCACTTTCTCCAGCCCGTCAACGCGGCTAATGGGTTTTCCGATGTATTGGGTCATACTACTGGTTCAGTTTAGCTGCCTGTGACAATGCCCGCACAATGGCGCGCTTGGCTAATTCAATCTTAAATGTATTGTGTCCAAAGCCCTGGGCTCCTTCGAGAAGTGCTTCGGCAACGTCCTGAAAATCGGCTTTTGAGGGCGCCTTACCGGCTAACGTTGCTTCGATTTCAGGCCGTCTCCACGGTTTGTGCGCTACCCCCCCAGTGCAATCCGGGCATCCGTTATGCGTCCGTCTTCCATCTCCAGTGCTGCTGCCACCGATACCAGCGCAAAGGCATAGGATGTCCGATCACGAAGTTTGAGGTAAGCATAGTTTTTCGAAAAACCATTGGCAGGCAGGTCGATGGCGGTAATCAGCTCATCGTCCTTCAGCGTATTGTCGATATGGGGCGTATTGCCGGGAAGCCGATGAAATTCGGCAAATGGAATTGTCCGATCCCCGTCTGGACCCGTTACCCGCACAACAGCTTCCAGAGCCGCCAATGCGACACACATATCCGACGGATGGGTAGCAATGCAGTGTATTGACCGGTCTGGCGTTCCGGCTTCAGTACCCAAAATGGCATGAATTCGATTGAATCCATTAATCGCCGAACAGCCGGAACCGGGTTCGCGCTTGTTGCAGGGAGTGGCTACATCATAGAAGTAATAGCAGCGCGTTCGTTGCATCAGGTTGCCGCCATCCGTTGCCATATTGCGTAACTGGGCCGATGCCCCGGCCAGAATCGCCTGCGATAACAACGGGTACCGTTTGGACACCTGCTTGTCATAAGCGGTATCGGCATTGGTCATCAGGGCTCCTAATCGTAACCCTCCCCCTTCTGTTTCAGTAATCGTAGCCAGTGGGAGACGGTTGATGTCGATCAGTCGTGTCGGCCGCTCCACATTTTCCTTCATCAGGTCAATCAGATTGGTGCCTCCCGCAATGAATTTAGCCGTCAGCTCCGATGCCCGATCACGCACGGCACTGGTCACGCCATCAGCCCGGGTGTAGTCAAAATTAATCATAGCTTGTCTGGTTGAGGGTGCATAACGGCCTGAATGGCGTCAACAATATTGGTATAGGCTCCACAACGACAGATATTTCCGCTCATCAATTCGCGGATATCATCGGTTGTTTTCGCGTGCCCTTCGTTCATCAATCCAACCGCCGAGCAAATCTGCCCCGGTGTGCAATAACCACATTGAAAGGCGTCGTGATCAATGAAGGCCTGCTGAATGGGAAGTAAACCTTCCGGCTGGGCCAGTCCTTCAATGGTCGTAATCGAGTTACCTTCCTGCATAATGGCCAGCGTTAGGCAGGAGTTAATGCGTTTGCCATTCACAAGCACCGTGCAGGCTCCACATTGCCCATGATCGCAGCCTTTTTTGGTACCGGTCAACTGCATGTACTCGCGCAGGGCATCGAGCAGACTCGTCCAGGGGGCTAGCTGTAACTCAACAGCAGTCCCATTGACGGTTAGCGTAACGGTTTGGGTAGCGGGCACCGATGGAGCCTGGTTAACCATCGGGGGTGATTCATCAGTAAGAGTCATATCGTTTTAGGTTGAGTCGATTGAATCGCTATAGCTTTCGAACTCCCGAAGTAGCGGGTTGTTTGCAAAATCTAAACCAGCGGGAAATAAAGTAAGGGAATGACGACTAATTGGGCAGACAAGCGACTCCACCGTTTTATCATTCGTTTGTACCACCTCACTCCATGCTTTTGCCGCTTGACTAAACTGAGCCTGGGAGAAACCTCCATACTGCGACAACTTTGTCCAGTCAATCAGGTAATCCAGATGGCACCTGTCAACAACATCCTCTTTTTCAACTGTAAACAACACGATACAATGAAACGCTTTACTACATGCCTGCTGGCTGCCATAGCCACTCTTTCGCTGGTAACTTCGTCCTGTAAGAAAGGAGACGATGGCGTACAGCCCGCCAACAACAGCTCGACACCCGCTTTTGTTGGCAAGAATCTGATCATGACCTCCTTTCAGGTTGATCCCGCTATTGACCTGGATGGTGATGGCAAACTAGATACCGATCTTACCGTTTTCCTTCGTGCCTGTGACAAAGACAACACGATTGTTTTCGAGAAGAACGGGACTTTATCCGGCAGTAATGGTCAACTCTCCTGCTCCGACGACGAATCAGATCCATCGGCCATTAAACCCAGCCACTGGACGTACAATGAGCAAACGAAAATCATTCACATCACAAAAGATAGCGACGCTACTGATATGTCGGACTGGAAAGTGATGGAAGCATCGGCTAATGGTCTGAAGGTTGAACTATCGGTCAATGAGCCTGGGCAGTCTTATAAGACCATTATGACCTGGAAGGCATTATAGATTGGAACAGGTTTCTATGCATCCGCTTCCTCACGAACTCTTTCTCTTTTAACGTATCATGAAATCGATAAAACAACTTACCCTTCTCACGCTGGCAGTTAGCTACTGGCTGGTAGCTGCCCGTTCTGGTGACGTAATGACCGATTTAAGTATCCAAACCGGCAAACTCCGTCAGGATGTTCTGCTGAATCTCAAAGAATCGAAATGGTTCTTCTTCACCGCAACCGCTTCCATGCGTCAGATGGCACGTCGCCTTCCTGAGTCATCCAGGGGTGCAACTGTAAAGGCTTTGGGCAAGGTTGTTCGGGCTTACGTCGAGTCGTCAACGTTTAAACAGGAATGGCTTCAGGATGTACGAACGTATTACCCATATGATGAGTCGTACACGAACGAGGGGTTGGCTAAACAGCAACAGGCCCAGGAAGCAGACAAAGCATCGCTAAAAACCCAAATGGCATCGCTGGATCAGGCATTTGCACAAATGGACCCAGGCATGTTGCAACTAGCCGTTCGGGCGCAATTGTCGCAGGAAGAGCAGGAACTAGCCTCGCTATCAGGCAATGAACGGGCAAACAAGGCGAACCATATAGCCGTGCTAAAAAAGATGCTGAATCTACCTCCGGCGGAGTTTAAAAAGCAGTATCTGGCTTCACTCAAAGACCAAGCTCAGGCCAACTTAAACCAATCAAATGCTTCGGCTACTGTAGATAAGGACCAGTTGGCCCAGCAACGAAAGCAGAAAGCTGAGTTCGACGCCCACGCCGATTTTCGGCCATTACTCAAGAAGCGGTTGCAGGATTTTATTGCTCTAACCGAAACCGTTGATTTTGAGGCTCGTCTGGTACCCATGGGCTACAAACAGGAGTTCGCCAATCCACTTTACCAACGCAAACCTGCCGAGTGGAAATTTCTGTACCGGCTGGGTAAAGAGCCGGTCACCGAAGCCCGTTTGTTTGCGCAGCAATGGCTGGCGGACTTGCCTTAAAGCTACTTTTTATTTCTGTCGAAGCTGTTGGGGACTGGATCAGTCCCCAACAGCTTATTCCTGATGAAACACCCGCTCCAACGGGGCAGCAACCGGCGAGTTATCGGGATTAGTTTCCATCAAATCAGCCATGTATGCCCACCAGCGTTTCATGACGGGTAAACCTGGCAACTCCGCAACGGTGTGGTTATCAACTCGTTTCTGAACAGCAAATAGCGTTCCCGTAGTGCGGTCGAGAAAGATCGAGTAATCACGAACACCTGCGTCAACCAGGGCAGCCGTTAGCTCCGGCCATATTTCGTCATGACGGCGTTGATACTCTGCCTCAACACCCGGCTTCAGTTTCATTGTAAAGGCGACTTCTTCCATAGTTTTCGTGTTTGAGGTTCGAGGTTTGAAGTTGGTTGGTGCAAACCAGACATTGCGTCAGCCAACTTCGAACCTCAAACGTCAAACTAGTTCAGTTTACACAACTCCGTTCCTGCCAGTAGAAAACAACCGAGACCGTAGTCTTCAAAATCGGGCTTACTTTCGTAAGTTACAGGCTGGCCATCTTTGGGCTCTTTGCCAGTTCCCTGCACGTAGCCCAGGAAGCCGTTTGAGTGCACCGAATCGGTAGCCATCGCATTCCAGGCTTTCGCAATAACAGGACGATACGTTTTGCCATCCAGCAACTCATGATTAATGCCCCAGGCCATCCCATAAACGAATAAGGCCGTTCCGGTGAGTTCTTTGCCGCCATAATTGGTAGGGTCATGCAGGCTTACATTCCAGTAGCCATCCGGACGTTGCAGGGGAACCAGGGCTTTTATCATCTCCAGGTAAGTTTTTTCATACTCCTCCCGGTGTGGGGCGTTTTTTGGCAGGATGTCGAGTACCCGGACTAAGGCAGCCACAACCCAGCCATTCCCCCGCGCCCAATAACAATCCTGTCCATTGGGCTCTTTGTAGGGCGGCACGAAATCCTTATCCCGCCACCACAAATGATCTTCGGGATTATACAGCCCGTTACCACCCTGTTTCGTTTTCGAATAGATATACATCTGGTACATCTTCTCGAAATAGATAGGATCTTTTTCAAGTACGCCTAGTTGGGCAAACACGGGCATGGCCATCTGCAAGGCATCAATCCAATTCCAATCGTCGACTTTATCGCTTTTCACCATCCCGTCAATCGACGTTTTGATGGCCTGAAGGCGCTCGGGCTTAAGACGGCCGGTAGCCCGATCAATCAGGTACAGGTCGATGTACGTTTGTCCACAGCACTGATCGTCAGCATTGCGAGAGTTTATTCCACTTCGGAGGCCCCAATGGTGTTTTTCACCCCATTCAATAGCATAATCGTAATACGCTTTCTGTTTGTCGATGCCATATAACGCCATCAGCCCCTCGTAATACACGGCCCGTGTCCAGATGTTGCTGGGTCGGGTTTTGTTGGTCACGATTTCCTTGCCGGGATCGGGCCAGGTCTTCATGAAATAATCGTTTGCCAACGTCATTTTGGCGATGATCTCCTTTTTGCCCGGAAGTTTCTGCGCTTGTACGGTTAAGATTACCGAGAAAGTCAGCAGTAAAATGCGGATGACTGAGAATCTGAATGTCATGATCTATCGAGGGATTGTAGAGACATAAGGGATCGCGTCTCTACAATTAATGCGCAACAGCGTGAGCGGTATATTTCTTCAATTCGACGCAATCGCCGGGTAGCGGATATGAATTCCATTCATGGTGTATGGCCAGGGCAGCACCCAGTGAGGATGCCTGCGCAACCGATGCGGCATAGACTTCGATGGCCGGGAACGCAGTAGCCAGAAGGTTCATGTAGATCGGATTTTTACCAAAACCCCCATCCACAAAAATGCGCTTCACCGGTGAGCCTGCCAGCACCAGATTGGTCGATATCAACTGCTGCGATATAATGTCTAGGATAAGCTGATGATAGGCTTCTTCGTAGGTGTCAAATTCAGCAAGATTTCGTTGCCCAAACAGCGACCCTTTCATCGACAGGAGCTGGTTCCCTTTCGCATCCTGTTCTGTAGTTACCTGACTGGCCCGATGACGTAACTGGTCAATGATTTCAGGATGGTAGGCCACCTGCTTGTACTGACCAACGGGCACCTGAAAATGCTCAGCCAGCCGTTTGACCTGCTGTTCATGTTCGTAGCCCGCAAATAAGCGAGCCGATTTCACGGGCTGCCCTTTGTAATGCATGTAGTTCAGACAGTCGTACTGCAACTCTTCCGGCGTTAATGGGCGACTATTGAAAGGGTTCATACTCACGCACCAGGTTCCGGTCGAAATGAGCACAAAGGGCTCCTGAAACGAGGCCAGATAGGGAATCAACGCCGACGAGCTATCATGAAGTCCAACACCAACCGGCACAGTATCACCGCCCACAACCGTCAGACGAGTGAAATCGGAAGCAACAATGGGCGCCAGACGCGTATCAAGTTTTTCGTCCATAACCCACTGGTGGTAGGCCTGACGATCAAAGTCCCAGAGCATAGTATGGCATCCGATGCTAGTCAAATCGGACACGGGCCAGCTGCTAATCACGTGACTTATGTATTGGGGCAGATGCAGCGCAAAACCCAGTTTCGCAAACAAATCAGGCTGCTCATATTTGAGTCGATACAACTGAAGGCCCGAATTCAAACTACCCAGCGAAGGAGACGCCGTTTGCCGGGTTAGCGCCGATTCGCCCCCGTAGGCATCGAAAAGCTGGTGCAATAATTTGTCAGGATAGGCTTTAAGATAGTTGTATAAAGGTGCAATTGGCTGACCAGCTTGGTCGATGTATACCAAACTAGCCCCGTAAGCCGATACGTTTACAGCCTTTACGGTGAATTCAGGCAAGGCCATGACCTCCGCTAGTGATGCAGTTACCCAGTTTGTAAGCCGGTCCAGATCATCGCACGAGTCACCATCCTCATCGGTTATCTCCTCAAACTGCTCCGATTTTTCCCAGACAATTCGATAGTGTTCGTCGAAGAGAAATAGCTTCTTATTGGTCTTACCGATGTCGAAAATGGCAATGACATTCATAAATGATGAATTATGAATGATGAATGATCAATAACAAATGGTCTAGGTAAACTCATTCATCATTTATCATTCATCATTGGTTTACAGTCCCGTTGTTACTGTTTTAGCGCCCCGCTCACCGATGAGCTGTTGACGAACATTCAACTGGCGATATAACCCCAGCGGGTTCAATGCGGCACCAGCCCGACGACGGGCTTCGGCCACTAAGGGGCGCACATCTGTCCGGAAAGCATCCTGTAGAATTTCCTGGGCACGAACGGGGTCGTTGGCTTCGCGGGCTTCTTCCAGCGAAGTACGATCTACCAATAAAGCCTGTGCGTAAGCCAGTTGAATTGCTTCTACCGACTGGAGAAGATCTTCGAGCGGGTCTTTTACATTGTGGCTGGCATCAATCATCCAGCCCAGGTCTTTGGCGTGATTCATACCCCGGGCATCCAATCCATCGACTAGTTCGGTAAAGATCAGGAATAGTTGGTAGGGCTTGATACTACCAGCCGTCAGGTCGTCATCGCCATATTTAGAATCGTTGAAGTGGAATCCACCCAGTTTGCCCTGATGCAATAGAATTGCTACTATTTGTTCGATGTTGGCATTAGGCAGATGGTGACCCAAATCCACAAGCGTATAAGCTTTCGGTCCGAGTTTGTTCGCATACAGAAAACTGCTACCCCAATCGCCAACGGTCATTGAATAGAAATTCGGCTCAAATGCTTTGTATTCTACAAACAGTTTCCAGTTGTCGGGCAGAGCTGCGTAGATTTCTTCCAGGCTCGACAACGTTCTGTCAAACGCTTTACGAAAATTAAGTTGACCGGGAAAGCACGAACCGTCTGACAACCAGACCGTCAAGGCATCCGACCCCAGCGCCACGCCATGCCGGATAACCTCGATGTTGTGGTCGATAGCCTGCTGACGAATAGCCGGATCGGTATGCTGCAACGAGCCAAATTTATAGCTTAACGACTGATCAGGTTGATCCTGAAACGTATTCGAGTTCACCGCATCGAATCGTAATCCGTGCCTGGCTGCCAGTTGTTTAATAGCCTCAGGGTCGGTTGGGATATCCCAGGGAATGTGCAGGGAGATGGCCCCACTAGCCCGGTTTAGGGCATGTAGCAGACCCACATCGGCAATTTTCTCTTCCAGCGAACGAGGTTCTCCTCCGCCCGGAAAACGGCCAAAGCGTGTGCCACCGGTGCCCAGCGCCCAGCTTGGAATCGCAATCTGAAAATCAATCAGTTTCTGAATAATCGGCTCAGCCGTAGCGACCTCCTGTGTCCAGTACGACAATTTCCGTTGGTGACCTTCCAACTGCGACTGGTTATATTCAGCAATATGTTCGGGTTCGAGTTGCATAAGGGTTTATGGTAAATGAATAATGGATAATCGGGGCCGATTTCTATGATCTACGCAAGCGAATGCGTATAATTTTCGTCATAATTTCGATCATCTCGAACGCAGGCGAAAATTCGGAGCACGAGCTTATTGCGCACGTTGTTAATGACGAGCATTTTGTTCTTGCCGGCCGCTACTTTTCGTTCGTAATAAAGCTTCAGTTCTTGACAATGTTGTATGGCCGACAAGGCTGCTAAATGGAGTAATGACTTGACTTTTTTATTCGCCATCTGACTCACTTTTGCTTTCCCTTTGCGCTGGCCTGAGCTGTGCTCAAAGGGAACAACACCCGCATAACAAGCATACTTCTTAGGGTCTGTAATGCTCTTAAACTCGTTACTCGTAATGATCACTTCAACTGCTGTCGTCTGGCTGATGCCTTTAATGGAGGTCACTCGCTCGAATAGGTGCTTGAGTTCAGCATCACTTTCAATCACCTCAGCAATTGATTTATCCGTGGCTTTCAAATCTGATTTGAGCGCTTTTAGGGACTGTTGGCAAGCTTGCAGATTGGCTTTTTGATCATCCTTGCTGATAAATCCTTCGGTGTTAGATAGAGGAGTCTTTAACAGTTTGATGGCCTTGGTCAAGCGAGCCCGTTGGGCGGTGAGTCGATCTAACTTGCTGATAACCTGGCGTGGGGGTGCCCACAGGCGGGCATCTTCGCGGTTTTTATAGGCAAATAAGGCAATGCGTTTTGAATCGAGTTTGTCGGTTTTACCCCGGCATAAGCCCAAACTGTCTTTAATATGAGCTGCCCGCTCGACCCAAATTGATGTTTGGGAGTGGAGAGCATTTAGTAAAGGGTTATTATAGATACCTGTAAACTCCAGGCAAAATAGGCAATCGACCAGTTTGGCTTTGGTTTGTTTGCGAAGCTCTTTGAGGAACTGAGTAATGCCTTTTTTGTCGTTGCTCACCCGCTGATGAAAGACAACTTTATTGCTGATCACAACGGCAAAATCAAGGGTGTCTTTAGAGACATCAATACCAACGAAATGGGTAAAATTCATATCTTTGACTTGGTTAAAGTGAATAATGATCAACACCTAACTCAACTCATTACCTTGCTAATGGGCCACGAACCCGCATTTCTATTTGAGTTGAAGAGTTAAGAACTCGGCGGGGCTTCAATCGGCCCATAGGTTTTACCTGGCCCGTGCGCAAAGGTGTCCCGCCGAGGTTGATTACTCACAGTTTGTGAGGGCTTTAAGTTACGCGACTATCTTGGAATCGCACAACGGTGTAAATCTAAAGGCCCGTGCGGTACAATGGTGAATGCCTCATCTATGGCACATCAGCATTATTCATTGTACCGCACGGGCGGCCCCGATCATCCATTATTCATTGTACATTATTCATTAATTTTTACCGGACAAACGCCATCGCGACACCACCGTCTACGTTCAGAACGTTGCCGGTCGATTTGGCGAGTAAGCCGTTTGTGAAAGCAAGGCAGGCATTGGCGATATCGTCGGGAAGGATGATTTCGTTCAGCAAGGTTCGTTTAGCATAGTAGGCAGGCAGTTCGGCAACGGTAATGCCATAGGCTTTTGCGCGCCCTTCGGCCCAGGCACCCGCCCAGATTTTCGAGTCGGAAATAACGGCGTCAGGGTTGACAACGTTAACACGAATGTGGTCTTTGCCTAACTCAGCCGCGTTCAACCGGCTC
This sequence comes from Spirosoma telluris, assembly GCA_003259005.1. Lineage (GTDB taxonomy): Bacteria > Bacteroidota > Bacteroidia > Cytophagales > Spirosomataceae > Spirosoma > Spirosoma telluris. Next base: position 8,611,768 of record QLII01000001.1, on the reverse strand, counting down.
AGGTGCAACTGGGCCGCTTTCGCTGAGCCATACCCTGCGTTATTGGGGCCCGACACCAGGGCATTTTTACTGACAATGTTCAGCACATCTCCGCCCAGTTTCTGTTTCCGCATTACCTCGACCGCTTTCTGCGTTACTAAAAACTGACCTTTCACCAACACGTCATACAGCAGATCCCAGTCTGCTTCTGTGTGCTCTTCGATTGGTTTGGATATACTCAAGCCTGCACAGTTAACGACAATATCGACACCACCAAAGGCGAGCGTAGCTGTGTCAAACGTAGCGGAAATGGTATCAACTTTCGTCACATCCAACTGATCGGCAGCATACGCATCTTTGCCATATTGTTTTAGAAACTCTTCTTTGGCACCCGCCAGCCGATCAGCATCATTGTCATTGATCACGACAACGGCACCTTCTGCCAGAAATTTCTTGGCGATCGCTTTACCGATTCCACCCGCGCTACCTGTAATGAGGGCAATTTTACCCGACAGCGGTTTCGGTTTTGGCATCCGCTGAAGTTTAGCTTCTTCCAGCAACCAGTATTCAATATCGAAGGCTTCCTGTTCGGGCAGACCAACATAGTCCGACACCGCTTCGGCCCCCTTCATCACATTAATGGCGTTGGTATAAAATTCAGCCGCTACCCGAGCCGTCTGCTTGTCTTTGGCAAAGGTGAACATGCCCACCGCTGGCCACAGCAACACAACCGGATTTGGGTCACGGATAGCCGGGCTATTGTCGTGCTTGCAACGTTCGTAGTAGGCCGTATAATCAGCGCGGTACTCTTCAAAGGCTTTTTCCAGATAAGCGATGCTGCCTTCACCTGCCAATTGAGCGGGGTCTAATACCAGCGGGCGAATTTTGGTGCGTAGGAAGTGGTCAGGGCAGCTTGTTCCTAAACGAGCCAGACGAGGCAGGTCATTCGAATTCACAAATTCCAGAACGCGTTCATCATCCGTAAAATGGCCAATCATCTGGCGATGACCGGAGGCCAACCCACGCAGAACCGGCATCAAGGCAGCCGCCTGTTTTTTGCGGCTATCAGCATCTGTATTCTCCAGCACCTGTCCACCGAATACGGGGCGTTTCTTCCCAAAATTAGCGTGCAGAAATTCCGACGCCTGCTCAATCACTTCCAGCGTATTCATATACGACTCGTACGACGTATCGCCCCAGGTGAACAAGCCGTGGCCACCCAGAATAATACCCCGCAGATTTGGGTTTTTCTGTATCGCGGCTTCCAGTTTCAGACCCAGATCGAAGCCAGGACGCTGCCAGGGAATCCAGGCCATTTTGTCGCCCCAAATTTGGTGCATAATGGCCTCCCCATCGCGGCTGGCAGCAATGGCAATCAGCGCGTCGGGGTGAAGGTGATCAATGTGTTTATAGGGCAACAGACCATGCAGGGGCGTATCAATCGAAGGAGCTGCACATTTAGGATCGAAGAGGCAGTGGTCGAAGAGACCAACCATTTCATCCTCAAACGCCAGGCCCCGATAACGGCTTTTCAACGCATGAAGGCGTTCAACATACAGGTTCGCACAGCCTTTTTTAGTCAGTGTGCCAATATCACCACCGGACCCTTTTACCCACATTACTTCGACAGGCTCGCCGGTAAGTGGATTGGTTTCCATTAATTTAACGGATGTATTTCCCCGGCATAGTTTGTCAGGCGCAGATCGGCTCCGAGTAGATTGGAACGATAAATAAACAAAGCCACTTCGTCACCGGCCAGCTCAGCTGCCTTTTGCTCATCCCAGAGATAGCTAACGTAGTTGAACGCTTGCGTTGTATTCATAAAAAGATAAATAAGTAGTATCCGACAGTAATCTTGTTTTGTACAAAGTACGCTAGGCTAACTTTCTCCTGCTTCATGTACTCTCCTGTTATAATCACCTTATACTAGTGCTTAGGCAAAATAGATTCTATTGTTTCTATTGATTCTTTTGATCGTTAAACAACTAGCTGTCAGAACGATAGAATCAACAGAATCTATAGAATCTGATTTGAGAAAGCCCTACCTAAACACACGAACGTTTTTTCAAGTCCACATGGGCGAATATACAGGAGAGAACAGGTAAGTTTCAGCAACAAACAAGGATAAATTTGTTACAAATCAGGACGGGAACGTCTACGCGGTAATGGCTGCCCCTTAGTAACGCTTTTATAATCAGATAATCGTGGCACTAATCTGTGGTGTTGTATTTCATGCATTAAACGGTTACCAAAGTTTTAAAATAGTATTGTAATTGATTTCTTTATGCAAGTTCTGATTGGCATCATTTACCACACGATTGGTGGCGGTTTTTCAGGCAGCTTTTACATGCCCTTCAATAAAGTGAAAGGATGGGCCTGGGAAAGCTTCTGGATTGTTGGAGGCCTTTTTTCCTGGCTCATTGTACCTCCCTTAGCAGCCTACTTAACCATCCCGGACTTTGCAGCCATTATTGCCTCGGCTGATATGAATGTTAAGATGCTCACGTTCGTATTTGGTTTACTATGGGGCATCGGTGGGCTAACGTATGGCCTGGGCGTTCGCTATCTGGGTATGTCGCTGGGGAATTCAGTCGTATTAGGGTTCAGTTCGGCTTTCGGTGCACTGGTACCTTCTATATATTATAATGTCAACCCAGTTAAAGGGAAAGTCTCGTTTACCGATATGCTGGGCTCAAGTGGAGGGCAGTTAGTGTTGCTAGGCGTACTGGTTTGCCTTATCGGAATTGCCATCTCGGGTAAAGCCGGCATGATGAAGGAAGCTGAGCTTTCGGAAGCCGAAAAGAGAGCTTCGGTAAAAGAGTTCAGCCTGGTGAAGGGCCTGACAATTGCAGTGATCTCCGGTATCCTAAGTGCCTTCTTTAACTATGGAATTGAAGCGGGCAAACCCCTCGCCAATCAGGCGGTTGTGCAAGGTTGCAATCCGCTGTTTCAGAATAACGTAACCTACGTGGTACTACTGTGGGGCGGCCTTACAACCAATTTTTTATGGTGCATGTACTTAAACGCCAGAAATAAAACCTTCGGTAATTACACCGATACCCGGACGCCAATTCTGGCCAATGTTCTTTTTTCGGCAACCGCTGGTACCATGTGGTTTCTTCAGTTTTTCTTCTACGGGATGGGTGAAAGTAAGCTGGGCAATGGTGCCAGTTCCTGGATTACACACATGGCCACCATTATTCTGACCGCGAATATATGGGGCTTGTATCTGAAGGAGTGGTCGGGTGTGTCGGGCGCTACCTTCCGCACCTTCATCACCGGCATTATTGTGATTCTTATTTCAATCGTCCTGGTGGGAATTGGCAATTCCCTTTGAGCAGCGAATGAACGCATCAGTCTACCTGCGGGTAGGTTATCGTCCTTGAACCAGGCGTCTGCATACTCGGGACCTCAGTAGCTTCTGGGGACTATAACACCTCCACTTTTTTGGCAAACTAGCTGAGCCACCAACCCGATTGCTTCCTTCGAAAGGGATAGCAATCGGGTTGGTGGCTCAGCTAGTTTTAGTAGTTGCACAGGACTATCCCTCAAAACACTTCTCGGGCAATTTTCATGACGTTATCGGCCTTGCCCATCGTATAAAAGTGCAGCACCGGTGCCCCTGCGGCTGTAAGTTCCCGGCACTGTTGAATGCACCACTCGACCCCTACTTGCCGAGCCTGTTGGTCGTTTTCGCAAGCTTCTACTGCCTTAACAAGATCTTCGGGCAGTTCAAGATGGAAGAGTTTCGGTAAAATCTGGAGTTGTTTACGGGTGCTAAGTGGTTTCAGACCAGGAATAATAGGCACCGTAATGCCCTCCTGACGACATCGGTCAACAAAGGCCAGGTATTTCTGATTGTCGAAAAACATCTGCGTCACAATATAATCAGCCCCTTTGTCAACTTTCTGTTTGAGGTAATGAAAGTCAATATCGTGGTCGATGGCTTCAAAATGTTTTTCGGGATAGGCCGCCACGCCGATACAGAAGTTACTGGGAGCCAGGGTCGTATCTTCTTCATGCAGGTAAATACCCCGATTCATATTGGCCACCTGCTCCACTAACTCACTGGCATACATGTATCCATTTTCTTTGGCTTTGAAGGTTGTGAACGGTTTGGCCGGATCACCCCGAAGCACCAGCGCATTGTCGATACCCAGGTAGTGCAGGTCGATCAGAAAATCTTCCGTTTCTTCGCGGGAAAAGCCGCCACAGAGCACATGCGGCACCGGGTCAACGCCGAACCGATGCATAATAGCCGAGCAGATACCAACCGTACCAGGCCGTTTACGCGTCACAATTTTCTGGATGGTACCATCGGGTAGAGGCCGTTCAATGTACTCTTCCCGGTGGTAGGTAACGTCAATAAAAGGCGGCTTAAACTCCATTAGCGGCTCAATGTTATCGAGCAGATTCTTCAGATTATCCCCCTTTATAGGCGGAATCACTTCAATCGAAAAAATGGGTTTACCGTTTGCGGCCTTAATATGATCAGTAATTTTAGTCATTTCAAAAAAATTCGCTCTGATGGGATTGCCGAAAATTATTTTTTCATATAGCGCCCTAAACCAGCTAAATAAAATATACAGGAAACCATAATGAGTGGAATGATACAGGCGAGTAAAACCAGTATTCCTCTCTCTGTTTCCACCAATCCAAGCAAGTAGGCTACTATTGAAAAAATACCTCCAATCAGTAGAAGGAAGCAACCAGCGTATCGAGCTAAGTCATCTTTTTTAGTAAGGTCGACTTGGCTCATATCAACGTTCGACAGGATATTGATTAGCTTGAATCGCCAGATTGCTACGCCTAACAGCATAATCCCAAGCCCTATGATAAACATAAATATATTCATACTTAGCGGATCAACGTTAACGCGAAAACACGGCCAGCCGCATGTAAATTCCATTGGCAGCACCACTGCTCCAGGGTTGTATATCAAGCCTTCGTCCAAGTTCTGATTTATTTTTCACTTCATGTAGCTTTGGGATTCCCCATCCTACCAGCGAACCGAACGCGGCTCCAGCCAGCAGATCGGAGGGGTAATGCAATCCTCCTTCATAGCGCAAAACAGCCGTGGCTGTTGCCAATCCTAATGACCCAACCCAGACAACAGGCTTCAGTTTTGAATCTGGAAAATAATGCCGAAAAACTTCGCTCGTGAAGACGGCCGTTGCAAAGGCATTTGTTGCATGACCCGAAAAAAACGATTGTCGGGCATCACGGGTAATCTTTTCGTCCAGCGGGGCCGACGGGTTATACACAAAGGGACGGGTTCGCTGAGTTATGCCCTTTACTGTTCGTTCGATGCCATTTGCGATCAGCATAGTCTCAATAAACATCACTCCCACTGTTTTAATATCCTGCCGCATAGGTTTCGTACCGATTGTGAGCAAGCCAGCCAGCGCGAAATTTCCCGCTAGTGTAACATCGCTTAGCTTATCGGCACCAGATGACCAATGGCTTGTTGCTTTCCGGTCAAAGGCATTAACATCAGCGGAATTGAGGGTATTAATCTCGGTTTGTGTAAGTGGTTCAATGCTATGACTAAGCGCAAATGAAGCCCCTAAAGACACGGCCCCTACCCCATCAAGCTAAGTTCCTGGCCTGTCTTTAATTGATAGGGTGACTGAGCAAGGGCTGGATGAATGAATAATGAACAATGTATAATGAATAATAATGATATAATATATTGCTTAAATCGAGGTACATTCAGGCTACTCGTACGTTTTTTCATCATTATACATTAACCATTATACATTTTACATCATTAAACTACACGCACCACTTCTGGTTCATCAGAAAGGTACACTAACCTGCCCTCAACTTCAGGATAACCCATATCCCGATACAAATTTGTGAAATAGCGTAACGTATCGGCGGGATTGCCTCTCGGCGAAACCTCATTCCCCGGCATTGACTCATACTGTACCAGAACGATATGCCCATCAGGATAATGGACGACTCGATGGGGCGCGCCATGCATCCGTTTGTTACTCAGAATACTCCGGTCCGTGTCAATTCGAAGAGTCGAGTCAAATAACGACGATAAGCCTGGATGGTAAACAATAGCCAGCAGGTTCTGTTTCAACACCTCGCATTCGATTGTCCGAATTAATCCTTCACTCACCAGTTGGCGAAGCACCGTATCAATCATATCCGGGCCTTTAATTAGGCTTAGGGCTGCACATAGTTTTCGGTCCCGCTCACGAGTGCGCTCGAAGGTAGCCACATCGAACATTCGGTCGGCCTGCCGACGTAGTTGCATATCCTGACCCCGATTCCCACTGACGACATCATCCAGGAAAATTTCGTCGAGCTCTTCGTCCAGTTGATGGTGTGAAAACGAATCGGCGCATAGGCTGATTTCGTAGCTGGTTCGGCCTTTCTCCCAGGCACAGCCACAATTACGAGCGACTTCACTATCGCGCAGGAATGCATGCAGCCAGTAGCTTACATCTTTCTGATTGCTTACTTTGTCGAAATCAGACGCCTTCGCCAGGATATATAATCGGGCAGTTGGACGGGTGAACGCCACGTAGAGCAGATTCATATTTTCGATGAAGGTACGCGTCAGTTCTTCCTCATATTGAGCCGCTATGGATGCGGGCGCACTACGTAGTTTACTGGTCGTATTAGATGGAGCAGACAGGAGCCGGGGGATCTTGCTAATACCACCTCCGCTGTCATGCGAAAGCGCATCAGTCCGAACATCAGCCAGATCAAGCCAGATTGTGCTATCGTTTATCGGCTCAACGCGCCAGTTAGCAAAGGGGATAATGACAACCGGAAACTCCAGCCCCTTCGATTTGTGGATCGTTTGAATGCTTACAGCATTTCTGGCATTTCCTTCTACCGAAATTTTCTGACGAACGCTGTCCCAATACACCAGAAAATCGCTCAGGTGGCCGCTTCGTTTTTGGTTAAATGTTAACACTTCATCCAGGAAGCGAAACAGAAACGGATTGTGTTCAGCCTGATTGAATAACCCAAATTGGGCCGTCAATCGCTCCGCTAATTCATAGGGATTAAGCTGCCCCAACGCATACGGATCGAGCGGATAGCCTTCGGCAGTCAAATAGTCATATACAGTAGCGATATCCCCTTCGGCTACATTCCGAAGCTTTTCTGTTAGTTCATCATCGGGAAAAATGCCCTGCACAACCCGGTGGAACAGATACAACAATTCGTACCGAAGCATTCGCAGATCAGGACGCTGAAGTACACGCATGAGCGTAATTAGCCATTTGACAGGGTCCGAAAACTCCAGCGACAGCGAATCTGCCGATACCAGTGGAATCTGACGGGCGTTCAATTCATTGGCTAGCGCTCGGGCATGAGACTTTTTGCGACACAGAATCGCAATATCGCCGTATTGATAGCCTTCGGCCAACGACTTTTCCAGATGCGCGATGGTGGTTTCGAGCATTCGGGTGGTCAGGTCTTTCCCAAGTTCATCGTCTTTGTCAACGAAGTCTAGCTGAACGTGACCCGCTTTATTCGCTTTCGGTTGCGCTTTCTGATGGAACTGCTGTTCGGCGTCGAACACATCGGCTAGTTTCGGGTGCTGATACTCGAATTGTCGCGCAACGAACTCAAAAAAGTCATTATTGAAGCGCACAATCGGCTCCGCACTTCGCCAATTCGTGTCAAGGATTTCTGGTTCCAGATGCCCGTCGAGCATACCGATCCGCTCAGCAGTCCATGAGCTGGGATTATGTGCCTCTTTCAGGCTTTTCAAATCCTGCCGGTGCAGAGCGACAATCTGATCCATATCGCCCCCCGGAAGCGGTAAATTGCCTGCTTGCCATCGCCCACCGCCAGGTTAAAATGAGCGGCACCGAGGGAGTTTTCAATGAGTGGCAGCAGGTTGGCAAACTGTAAACGGGACGTATCCTGAAATTCGTCGATCAGAATATGGTTGTACTTCGTACCCAGGCGCTCATACAGAAACGGCACCGGCTCCGAGGCCACAATGCCCAAAATTTTCTTGTTAAACTCCGAAATATGCACCCGCCCATCTTTCTGAAGCAGGTCATCGAACTCCACACGTATTTGTTTCAGCAGCGCCAGTTTCTGCAAATGCGGTAACAAACAATCGAACAAATTTACCTCCCGGCTGCTCTCTGTACGGATGGTCTCAATCTGATCAAAGCAATTACACAATTCCTCTGTAATGCTATCAATGGCACCCGCTATGGGAAGGGGCGTTTTGGGCAAATACCAGTCACCTTCAATTTGTTTCCGGTGCGTAGCCGTTGGCTCTTTCTCGAAGTTGGTAAAGGCAATGGTTTTAAAATAAGCAGCGATACTATTTTTTTTGCCTTTGAAATCCTCTTCACTAAGTCCTTTGCTGGTAATCAATGACCAGGCTCGCTGCCCCTGATCGACAATAGACGTTTCTACCTGCCGATTATGCTCCATCAGTTGAAGTCGAATGGCGCGCAAGGCACCCGGCGATAATTCCTGAGCCGCATTAACCGCGTCATAAAACTGGTCGGAGGTTAGGTTTCGGCCAAACTCCTTCAGCAGCTCGGGCAGTTGATTCCAACTATTCCCTTCGGTAGCGGTATGGGTATAATACTCGCTTAGAATCGTGGTAATCTCCTCCATTTCCTCGGTACCCGCCTTTTCAATCAGGTTATCAATGGCGAGTTCGAGGACTTCATCGGTTTCCATTTCTACCTCAAACGAGTAAGGCAGGCCCAATTCATCCGTAAACGCCATTACCACCCGCTGGGTAAAGGAGTCAATGGTGGTTACGCTGAAATCGGCGTATCGGTGCAGGATAGTCTTAAAAACGGAGGAGGCTTTCTGACGCAAACTGGCCTTGGCAACCTCGAAGGCATCGGTGTGAAGTGACGTGCCATAGAGGTCAACGACCAATTCATCCAGCAAGGGTAGCTCTTTGGTTCCGGCAATGTCGGAGAGTCGCTCCAGAATCCGGTTCTTCATTTCGTTGGCCGCAGCGTTGGTAAACGTCACCGCCAGAATATGCCGGAAATAATCGTCTTTGGCATCTGGCCGCAGCGCCAGTTTCAGGTACTCTTTTGTAAGCGTATACGTCTTACCTGACCCTGCCGAAGAGCTATAGATTTTAAACATAAGGAGCGAGGGGCAGGGAGCACGGAGCAGGGAGAAAACCATGCACCAGCATGCTCACTCCCTGCTCCGTGCTCCCTGCTCCCGTCTAAAAATTATACCGCAACCCTAATCCTGTATTCAAATTCAGGAAGAATGGAGCCTGTAGGAGTTCGACATAAGCGCCGGTTTCCAGAAAAAACGAATAGGGTTTACCAACCGGAAAAAACTCCAGTCCACCAATCCCAGAACCTCCTAATGACAACGCATTTTCGTACTCACCATTTAACCGGGGAGGGTAATACCGGCGATTATTTATTTGACCCCCAAATCCATAATACGCCCGAATACTTTCGCTTTTCGTAAGAGCTGTGTGCCATATATAATGACCCTGAATACTTAGCCCTACGCTTTGATACTCGCCAGATCGGTAGCTTCGCTTGGTACCATAGATGCCCCCATAGGTACCAATGTTCAAATCGAAGGCGTGATTCGTGCCGAAATATTTTCGAATATTCACCCCCGATGGTTCACCGATGCGAAACCCACGGCCCAGTTATTGTATTGCGCCTGTGCATCATTGGGTATTAGTATCCAACTGGCTAAAACAAGTACTGCTAATAGATACGATTTTTTCATAGAGTTATTGATTAGTCTTCATTAGACTACATGGACCGAGTCTTGTAACAGGTGCACGGCTAGCCATCCTGAAAAATCAGGCATTTGACACAAGTTGCGGCTTTGTCGCTTCATCTCCGGTTCCAAGCGGCAAATTGGGTACAGGCTGTGCACTGTTCATAGTTTGGAGGACGGCTATGAGTCGCTCATTTTCAGACCGTGTGCCCACCGAAATACGCAGGCAGCCCCCACATAGTTTCACTTTCGACCGGTCTCGCACAATTACCTGCTGCTCAATCAGGTGTTCAAAAATACCTTTCGCATCATTGAATTGAACAAGCAAAAAGTTTGCGTCAGAGGGATGAATTACCTGCACCGATGGCAAAGAACGCAGTTTCTCGGCCAAAAACTGCCGTTCCGTCAAAATTTGACGAACCATCTCATTCTTCTCAGCCTCATGATTGAGAGCATCCAGTGCAAGCATCTGGGTCGGAGCCGAGATGTTATAAGGCGGCTTAATTTTATTGAGCACCTGAATTAACTCCTCAGAGGCAAAGCACATACCTAACCGTAAAGCAGCAAGGCCCCACGCTTTCGAGAAGGTTTGCAGGACAACCAGATTCGGGTAGTTGTCCAACTCCGTAGTCCAGGATGGCGTATCGGCAAAATCAATATAGGCTTCGTCCACAATCACTAATGAATGATCAGCCGCTTCAAGAATCGTACGGATGGCATCAGCCTGTAACAAATTCCCCGACGGATTATTGGGCGAACACAACCAGATCAGTTTCGTATTTGGTCGAATGGCGGCTAAAACAGCATCGGTATCTACCTGAAAATCGGGCGTCAATGGCACTTTGATCAGCTCAACATCATTCACCGCTGCCGAAACTTCGTACATGCCATAGGTTGGCGGCATGATTAATAGATTGTCTTTCCGATGCGTCGGACCGCCCGGCGTACAGGTGGCACGAACGAGCAAATCAATCGGTTCATCGGACCCATTGCCCAGGAAAATCTGCTCGGGCCGAACGCCTTTGATGGGTGCCAGCCGCTGCTTGATGGCCCACTGGTGCGGGTCGGGGTAGCGGTTGTAATCGCCCGTATCTGTTGTAGACCCGATGGGGTTTTCGTTGGCATCCAGAAAAACGCCCACCTTACCCGTATACTCATCGCGAGCGGATGAATAGGGTGTCAGGGTAAGAATGTGGGGACGGAGGAGGTTGTTGAGATTGAATGATTGCATTAGCTTAATTTCTGAAAAAATCGTGGGTCAAATTCAATCGACTCCACGGCAATTAGTTTTACTTCCATGAACAATTCCTGGGCGGGATTGAGCAGATAATTGTACTCCGCCCGAACAATAACCGAAGGCACACGCAACAGAAGCGATTCGTTCGAGGCCAGCCATTGGCTCCCAAGCTGTTGCGTATAGCCTTCATCAACTTTCCAGTTTTCGGGCAATTGCTGGCTGTTGATAAACGGAATATGATCAGGAACATACAGCACCATGACCTGATAATCGGTTGGGGGTTGTGGTTGCCGTAGATGAACCAGCGTCTCTAAAATAGCCAATGACCGACTACTGGCCGCATAAATCACAGGCCTACCTGCTTCGTTCCATCTCCCTCCATACACAGCCGCCCCATTACCTGACAGATCACTGGCATATTTCTGGCGCGTAACTCGAAATAATTCCATCAGGCAACTATTCCGTGTTCAATCCGCCCAATTTCCCGGTCAACGATACCAATACCTTTGTGCGTTTTGAGGAAGTCAACAGGTCGCCGGTTACCCAACGCTAAAATCGACCCATGCAGCCAATCTCGAAAATAGTCTTTTCCCAAGGCATCTTCGCCATGTTCAAACAACTCGGCCAGGGCCACAATATGGTCTGAGACACTATCAGAAAGGAGATCCTTATCCTGATATCGTTGCAAATTACGGGGAGTAACTGGTAGGTATTGCACGAGTTCTTTAGGCTCAATTCCCAGTGAATCAGCCAAATAACGAATTGTTGCTTTTGGAACACCCTGCTCAATCAGGTGCATCAGGTCGGCTTCACTACGAATACTTCGTCCGAGTATTTCATGGCCGCCCAGTCGATTGGCGATGGCTATGATTGTCATAATGAGGAATTATTTCCTTAAAAATACAGACATTTTTCCGTTAACCCAAATTGGTTTGCTAGTGACTAGTGCTTTGCCAAAATAGATTGTATTGTTGCTATTGATTCTTTGGATTCTATTGCCTTGATAATCAACAAAAAAGAATCTAAAATATCAATAGAATCTAAATTGGACGAGTACCGGGGTTAATAAAGTCAGATAGTTGGTGTTGGTCGCCACCGAAACGACTGGTTATCAATCGCACGCATGGTACATAGAACCCCGTTGAGGTGATCATATTCATGCTGAATTAATTCAGACAAGCCCCAATCGGTAACCTCCCAGGTATGTTGCTGCCAGTGTTCATCATGATACTTGAGTGTCAACTGGCAATGTCGCCGGACGCGTACCAGTAAGTTTGGAAAACTCATACAATCATCCCAAAGTTCGCTGGTTTCCTCACTAACGGTCACCAGTTCGGGATTGATGATAACCCGAGGTTTATCTATATTAAGGTAAATCAGCCGTTTCATGATGCCTAGCTGCGGAGCGGCAATTCCTCGCCCAAACTGATATGTTGCGCGAATTTCCTCCATGACAGTATGCAAATCAGCCACCCAGCTTGCCACCAACGGAAGCTCTGATTCCAGAACTGGCTCGCAGGTTTCATACAGGCGGGGATCACCCAGGAGCAGGAGGTCGGCGAGGTGTTTCATTCCAGGATTCGTTTTAGGGTATCAACCAACATATTAATTTCATCCTCCGTATTAAAATAATGGGGCGAAATCCGAATTGCAGCGGTGAACATTCCTTTTCGATCATAATCTAAAATAGCGGCACCATGCGTGCTAATCGATGTGTTAATGTGCTCGGCAGCTAAGGCTGCTTTCAGTTCATCAGCCGATTTGCGGTCGCTAAACAAGGTGATAATGCTTGATAACCGATTACCTTCATCCAGTAACCGAACGCCCGGCAACTGAGTCAGTTGACTACGTAGTGTACCACATAGCTCATCATTTCGTTTCGCAATGTTTTCAATGCCTACGTTCAGGGCATACCGATTGGCTTCGGTGGCTCCCAGAATCAGGGCATAGGGAAATTCCCAATTTTCAAAGCGGAGGGCGGACCTTATGGGTTGAAATGTATCCGCGGATTCCCAGCTAGCCCCATGCAAGTCGATAAACAGGGGAGCGAGATTCGCGGATAAAGCCTTATTGGAAACGTAAAGAAACCCCGTTCCACGCGGGCCACGCAGGAATTTTCGGCAGGTAGCCGTCAGAAAATCACAGTGAATCTGAGTTACATCAACGGGCAATTGCCCCACCGACTGGCATGCATCAACCAAATACAATACGTCACTCTCCCGGCAAAGCTGACCAATCGATCCAACGGGCTGAACCAAACCTGAATTAGTCGGCACATGGGTCACGGCAACCAGTTTCGGACGTAATGACTTTATCTTCTTCGCCATGTCCTCGACCGAAACGCCATTTCCCGGTTCATCTGTAGCCCGAACAACCTCAACGCCAAAACGCTTTTTCAGGGAAAGGAACGCGATCTGATTGGAGACATAATCGTTGATTGTAGTCAGGATAACATCCCCCGCTCAAAAGGAATTGCCGACAATGCCTGTGCATAAGCATCTGTTGCACTGGACATGGCGGCAAGATTATCGGCAGAGGTATTCAGCAACTGGGCAGTAGACGTATAAAAACCTCGAATAGCGTCTTTACGAACGTCGGCGGCTTCGTATCCACCAATTTCGGCTTCCAGTGCGATGTGATCCGTAATTGCGTCGATAACGGGCTGTGGCATTAGCGATGCGCCGGCGTTGTTAAAATGGATGACCTGCTGAACGCCGGGAGTGTCGGCGCGGAGGGAGGAGAGATTAAGCATAAAAATCACTGACTATAAAACCGGATTTACTTCGGCAAGACTCGCCAGTCGTATACTCACAGCCCGCTTGTGCGCATCCAGCGATTCAGCTTCGGCCATCGCTTCCACTACAGGGCCAACGTTCTGCAAACCCTCCCGCGTGATGTGTTGTACGGTAATTTTCTTAACAAAACTATCCAGAGACACACCACTATAGGCCCGGGCGAATCCATTAGTCGGCAAGGTATGATTGGTTCCCGATGCATAATCACCGGCTGATTCGGGCGTGTAATTGCCTAGGAAAATAGAGCCCGCATTGATGATTTGATCGGCTACTTCTTCCGCATTTTCAATGCTCAGAATTAAGTGTTCGGCCGCGTAGTCGTTCAACAGATCAATGGCATCGGCCTGATTATCGAGCAGAATCATCTTACTATTTTCCAGCGCCTTAGCAGCCATCGCCTGTCGGGGAAGTCGGCCTAGTTGCGTGCTCAGCGTCAGATTAACACTAGTAAGCAGTTTTTTACTGGTCGAAACCAGCAAGACCTGACTGTCGGCCCCGTGCTCTGCCTGCGACAATAAATCGGCAGCGACAAAGGCAGGGATGGCAGAATCATCCGCATACACCGCTACTTCACTTGGTCCGGCTGGCATATCAATGGACATCCCTTCTTTAGCGACCAGCATCTTGGCGGCTGTCACGTACTGATTGCCCGGTCCAAATATTTTATAAACCTTTGGTACCGACTCCGTTCCGTAAGCCATAGCGGCAATTGCCTGTGCCCCACCAATGCGAAACACCTTCGTTACGCCAACCAGTTTGGCAGCAAAGTAAATGGCGGGGTGATTGCCAGGCGTACAAAGGACAACCTCACGACAACCCGCCAGTTGCGCCGGAATACCCAGCATCAACACCGTACTGAACAAGGGAGCAGTCCCCCTGGAATGTAGAGTCCAACCTTTTCGATACCTACACTTTTGCGCCAGCACATAACGCCCGGCATCGTTTCGATTTTCTCAACCGGCTGTTTTTGTCGTTCATGAAACAGGCGAATGTTCTGATACGCCTGCCGAATAGCTGCCTTCAGTTCATCACTCAACTGGGCTTCTGCCCCATCGAGTTCATCGGCACTAACTAGTAGCTGGCTACTAGCGAGGTCTATCTTATCGAATTTCTTCGCCAGTTCAACCAGGGCAGTATCGCCCCCAGTGCGGACCTGCGCCAATATGGGTGCCACCGCAGCTTCAATCTGCTGCGTTGATTGTACGGGCCGAGCCAGCAAGGTAGGCCATTCAGCGCGGGAGGGAAAGGGGATGATATTCATTTTTTTAGGAGGAGAGGGAGGAAGGGGAGGAAAGAAGAAAGGAAAACTACGGATACTATCCCTCCTCCCTGCCCTCCTTTTCTCCCCTTCCTCCTTTTCAATAAATCATTTTCTCAATCGGGATAACCAGAATACCTTCGGCACCAGCGGCCCGAATGGCTTCAATGTTTTCCCAGAACTCATTTTCGTTCAACACCGAATGAACCGAACTCCAGCCTTCAGTGGCCAGGGGGGTTACAGTCGGGCTTTTCATGCCGGGCAGTAAGGCCGTTATCTCATCGAGGGCATGATTAGGCGCATTGAGTACAATGTATTTGTTATTTTTGGCCGCCTGTACCGATTTGATTCGGAACAGAAGTTTATCCACTAACGACTGTTTGTCCGCATCCAGTTGGGGACGGGCAATGAGAATTGCTTCGGAACGAAAGATGGTTTCGACCTCTTTCAGCCCATTGCTCAACAACGTACTTCCTGAACTGACAATATCGCACACAGCTTCAGCGAGTCCTATGCTGGGGGCAATCTCTACTGACCCACTGATTTCATGGATCTCGGCCCGCACACCCTGTTCGGCAAGGTATTTGCCTAATAGATTCGGGTAAGAGGTAGCAATATTTTTACCGTCCAGATGCTGAATACCCGTCCAGTCGACGCCACGAGGGACAGCAATGGACAAACGGCACTTTGAGAAGCCCAGCTTGTGAATGGTGGTTACGGGTCGGCCTGTTTCAACGGCTACATTCTCGCCAACAATGCCTAAATCGGCAACGCCATCTTCAACATAACCGGGAATATCGTCGTCGCGCAGGAATAGAAATTCAGCGGGAAAGTTCGATGAAACGGACTTGAGTTTACCGGTACCATAGTCGAAGCGAATACCACATTCTTTAAAAAGCTGGTATGAATCTTCACTTAACCGACCGTTTTTTTGCAGAGCAATGCGTAATACAGAAGACATTAACTGAGGTATGATATAAGATGTAAGATGTATTCTGTACACCCGTAATTCATTGATATTGTGGCGAAACCAGCAATTGGCCGTATAGCCTAAAGCGGCTCAGTAAATTAGGGGGCAAAAATACGCGAAAATGAACAGGTTTCGACGTTTGACCGGGACAACACCTTGCTACAGGGAGTTAGCAGCCGCGATGATGGCGACGATGTCGGAAAGGAGAATGGGTAGCCCGTTGGGAAATCATGGCGCAAAGGTAAGGAAGAAAATGGGAATGAACCAATCCGATAAAGAAACCTTATGAGCCTGCTCGTTCGTATCTTTGTCTATGCTTTTAGAACAGAATCAACAGACAACCACAGAATCAACAACCGCCACCCTGCCCGTAATGGAAGCCTTTTATACGCTTCAGGGCGAAGGTGCTCACACAGGGCGGGCAGCTTACTTTATCCGGCTAGGTGGCTGCGATGTAGGCTGTTTCTGGTGCGACGTAAAAGAGTCATGGGATGCTGATGCTCACCCAAAACTATCCATTCAAGGTATTGTAGATGGAGCCTTACACTATCCCGGACGAATGGCGGTCATTACGGGTGGTGAACCCTTATGCACGATCTAACCGGATTAACAGCAGCCCTGCAAGCAGCAGGATTTCAGACCAATATTGAAACATCGGGCGTGTGTCAGACCGTAACGGGCTCCTGGGACTGGATTTGCTTTTCGCCCAAGAAATTTAAAGCCCCCAACCCGGCTATTTATACTAAAGCCAATGAGTTGAAAGTTATTATCTACAACCAATCTGACTTTGCTTTTGCCGAGTCGTTTGTGCCGCATTTACGACCCGATTGCAGGCTCTTTTTGCAAACTGAATGGGGTCGTTCCAATGAAATGCTACCTCGCATCGTTGAGTACGTAAAAGATCACCCGCAATGGCAAATTTCGTTGCAGACACACAAGTACATGGATATTCCGTAAGGAAATGGATAATGAATAATGTACAATTAATAACGATCCGCTCATTCATTCTCATTATTCATTGTACATTATTCATTATCCATTATTCTTCTGCCCAAAACCCTAAAGCCCAGGAACTCTACGCCCAATCCATCAAACTGTTTGGCGAACGAAAAGCGGATGAAGCCATTCCGTATATGGAGCAGGCCATCAAGCAAGATCCCAATTTTACGGATGCTTATCTCAAGCTTGGGCAACTCTACGAGTTCACAAAACGCTATGACCCCGCTCTGGCTGTCTATCGGAATGCCATAAAACTCCAGCCCG
The DNA here is from genome assembly GCA_003259005.1 of Spirosoma telluris. GTDB lineage: Bacteria > Bacteroidota > Bacteroidia > Cytophagales > Spirosomataceae > Spirosoma > Spirosoma telluris. The sequence continues at coordinate 8,594,552 of QLII01000001.1, read as the reverse complement.
ACAGCCCGGCATCTGGATCAGCCTACCAGTCACTAAGTAATACGTTGCTTCGGTTGGGTCGGTACGGCGAAGCCCTCCCCTACCTCGAAAAATACCAGACCATGTTTGCTCCTCAGTCCGCACAGGCAAAGCGAATTGCCCGGCAGATTGAAACGGCCCGCTTTGCCCAGGAAGCCATGCAACATCCGCAGGCTGTTGAGCCGAAACCGCTATCGTCGGTGCTGCAAACAACGCCTTCTCAATACTTCCCCGTGCTGACTGCCGATGAACAAACACTCGTGTTTACTGCCCTGAAACCCGAAGGCGATGAAGATCTGATGACAGCCACCTTCAACGGCGAAACCTGGTCTCCCCCCACTTCACTCGCGAGCAATATCAATACCCCCGAAAACGAAGGCACAGCCAGCCTGTCGGCAGATGGCCGTACGATTGTATTTACGGCCTGCCAGGGTCGTAAAGGATTTGGTAGCTGCGATTTATACATGAGCCGCAAAACGGGTAGCGACTGGTCGAACCCCGAAAACTTAGGACCGACCATCAACACGCGCTATTATGAATCGCAACCCGCCCTGTCGGCCGATGGGCGTCAGCTTTATTTTGTTTCAGACCGGCCAGGTGGCAAAGGCAGACGAGACATCTGGCGGAGCGAGCGCAATACAACTACGGGTGACTGGAATGAGCCGGTCAACCTTGGCGAACCTGTTAACACGCCCTTCAACGAAGCCTCCCCGTTTATTCACCCCAATGGGCAAAGTCTGTTTTTTGCTTCAGAAGGGCATGTAGGCATGGGTGGGTATGATCTGTTTGTGGCCGATAATGGAACCTCCGGCTGGTCGGCTCCAACGAACTTAGGCTATCCGATCAATACCTCGGAAGATCAGGCATCGTTATTTGTGTCGGCGAATGGCAAACGGGCTTATTATTCCTACGAAGAACAAAAAGATGGCGTTTCGCAGAAGTCCCGGCTCTACACCTTCGATTTGCCGGAATCGCTACGGGAACGGATTAAACCCGTTACTTACCTGAAAGGCGTGGTGACGGATGCCAAAACCAAAAAGCCGCTTACCGCCAGCCTTGAAGTCATCGACTTAAAAACAAATCAGGTTGTTTCCCGCTTGCAAACCGATAGTCAGACAGGCCAATACACGGCAGTCTTACCGAGCGGGGGCGAGTATGCCTTGTATGTGAGCCAGCCGGGTTATCTCTTTAAAAGCTTGTCATTCGACTTTACCCAGAAAACCAAGGGCGACGGTATGGCATTAACGGTACTTCTGGAACCTGCTTTAGCTGGCACATCGGCGAATGAAACCTTAAATAATCTATTCTTCGAAACCGGTCGGTATGATCTCGCAGAAAAATCAAAGACTGAGTTAGATCGCTTGTCTGCGTTTTTACAGGCAAACCCAACCCTTAAAGTAGAGATTTCGGGCCATACCGATGATAAAGGAGATGCCGCAACGAATCTGGCCCTCTCGCAAAAACGGGCACAGGCTGTTGTAACGTACCTGGCGAAAGCAGGCGTCGAAGCAAGCCGCATCCGTGCGGTTGGCTATGGCAAAACCCGTCCACTGGTACCGAATACAACCGATGAAAATCGGCAACTCAATCGACGTATTGAATGGAAACTCCTTTGATTTATGAATTGTAACAGCGTGGTCATAATTCATAAATCATTGTATTTTGCGGGATTTTTTTCAATTTTGTGTACGTTGTCTCCATACCCTCTCTTTTTAGGGAGTGGCATTTTGTAGTTACCAGGCAACTCATTTTCATTGCAATGACTCCCGAACACGTTAAGTGCTTAATCATAGGTTCCGGTCCAGCTGGTTATACGGCTGCCATTTATGCTTCACGGGCTAATATTAAACCCGTTCTCTACCAAGGCGAACAACCGGGTGGACAACTCACCATCACCAACGAAGTAGACAATTTTCCAGGCTATCCCAACGGTGTCAATGGTCCGCAAATGATGCAGGACCTGGAAGCACAGGCCCGTCGGTTTGGTACTGACATCCGCTATGGGATGGTAACGAAAGTTATCTTTGCCGAACAACCTGGTCCTGGCAATCCACACCGGGCTATTGTCGATGATAAACATGAGATCACGGCAGATTCTGTCATTATTTCAACGGGTGCCTCAGCCAAATGGCTTGGTCTACCTTCCGAAATGCGACTCAATGGCCGGGGAGTATCGGCCTGCGCCGTCTGCGATGGTTTCTTTTTCCGAGGTCAGGATGTAGCCATTGTAGGTGCGGGCGATACTGCTGCCGAAGAAGCCAGCTACCTGGCCAACCTCTGTCGCAAAGTGTATATGCTGGTTCGCCGGGATGAAATGCGGGCGTCCCACTTTATGCAGCAACGTGTTAAAACAGCCCATAACATCGAAATTTTGTATAACTCAGCCACCGAAGAGGTGTTGGGCGATGAAGACGTCACGGGTGTGCTGGTGAAAAATACGGTAACTGGCGAAACGCGTGTTCTGGATGTGACCGGTTTTTTCGTGGCTATTGGCCACAAACCCAATACAGACATTTTCCGGGAGTTTCTCGAGCTGGATGACAATGGATACATCCTAACCGAGAAGGGAAGCACCCGAACCAATATACCCGGTGTATTTGCCTGCGGAGACGCACAGGATAACATCTATCGACAGGCGGTTACAGCAGCCGGCACAGGCTGTATGGCTGCTCTTGACGCAGAACGTTATTTAGTCACGCTGGAAATGCAGGGCGCAGAAATTGTTCATTAACAAAAACTAGTCAATAGTCGATAGTCATTAGTCGTTCGTACAAGCTACTATTAAGTAACTACCCAACGACTAATGACTATCGACTATCGGCTCATATACGATGAGAAGAACCGCTACACAGTGGCTACTGGCCATTGGGTGCTTGTGCATTACGGTAACAGCACAGGCTCAGGAGCGCGGGCGATTTAAAAATAACCTGCGTATCACGCCCAAAAACGGATCAAGTCCGAATGCCCCGGTCGTTGAACAGCCGCAAAAAGCGGACGACCAATTTGAACAGGAACCAACTCAACTGCGCTTTAACAACCAGTTTGAACCGAAAAAAGAATTAAACCCGGTTGTCAGTGAAGACACCAGCCAGCTTGACCAGGGCGAAACGAGCGTAGTTGAAGTCATTGACTCAGTACTCGTGGGCAACGAATGGGTGAAAATTGCCGATTATTATGCTGTTTGGGATTCCCGCACGATTGATCCGTATAATATTAATCCACTCGAATTTGACGAAACGATTGATATTAAATTGTATGACCCTCCGGCTAACCGCTACTGGTCTGCTCCGCTGACTGAAGGTAAAATGACGTCGAATTTTGGGTATCGCTGGGGGCGGTGGCATACGGGTACTGATCTTGATCTGGAAACGGGTACGCCCATTTATGCCGCTTTCGATGGCATTGTGCGGGTAGTAGGCTGGGATGGTAACGGCTATGGTCGCTATGTATTGGTTCGCCATTATAACGGTCTCGAAACCCTTTATGGCCATATGTCTAAACAGACTGTTGAAACAGGTCAGCTGATTAAAGCCGGTGACCAGCTTGGTCTGGGTGGTAATACAGGCCGTAGCTTTGGTGCTCACCTCCACTTCGAAACGCGTTATGAGGGCAATCCATTTAGCCCGCTCAATATTTTCTCATTTCCAGAAAATACGATCAACTCCGACCACTTTCTGCTAACTGGTTCTGTATGGGACTACTTACGTGGGGGCCGCTCCTCGTCATCGGAATCCAGTTCGAGACCACGCATCAAACGAACCGTATTACACAAAGTTCGATCAGGCGAAACACTAAGCTCTATTGCCGAGCGATATGGTATGTCGCTATCAACCTTAAAGCGTAAAAATCATATATCTGGTTCACGGCTTCGACCTGGCCAAAAAATACGTGTGCATTAAGTAACCTATTGCATTTTAGCAAAAAAACGCTACCTTTGCACCCTCATTTCCAATTTCATACACAACACATGTACGCAATCGTAGAGATCGCAGGGCAGCAATTCAAGATCCAGAAGGATCGCTTCATCTATACCCACCGGTTAGAGGGCGATGTGGACGCTGCACTTGCCTCCGACAAGGTGAAGGTTCTCCTTGTTGACAACGAAGGGAGCATTAGCATCGGTGCTCCGACCGTCGCTGGAGCGACGGTAACGGCTAAAATCGTCGAACACCTTAAAGGCGAGAAAGTTATCGTCTTCAAAAAGAAGCGCCGGAAAGGATATAAGAAGAAAAATGGTCACCGTCAGTATCTGACGAAGGTCCTGATCGAAGACATAACTATTTAGTAATCAGTCGGTAGTCGCTAGCTGACAGTATTCTAAAGAAACTGACGACTAATGACTAACTACTAAAGACTTCAAAAGACAATGGCACACAAGAAAGGTGTAGGTAGTTCCAAAAACGGCCGCGATTCACACAGCAAGCGCCTGGGTGTAAAGTTATTCGGCGGTCAGTCGGCTATTGCCGGCAATATCATCGTTCGCCAACGCGGTACGAAACACCATCCCGGCAAAAATGTCGGTTTAGGTAAAGATTATACGTTGTTCGCTCTGGTAGCGGGTACCGTGAAATTCCGTCCGGGCCGCGATAGCCGCTCGTATGTGGATATCATCCCAGCAGGCCCATCGGCTGTTGAAACGGCTCCTGTTGCAGAAGTTGCAGCTTAAGTAACCTTATAAGCCTATAGGCTTATTGATAAAAACCCGTTTAACAATCGTTGAACGGGTTTTTTCGTGTATAAAAACTAAAAAAACGGCCTGGCTGTTACGTCTGTACCAATACTGGTTCTTGTGCCGGTAAACTGAAACTTTCCTAACAATGAATTCTACGTTAAACCGTCCCGTATCCATTTTTACGGAAGGAAGCCCCAACCCGAACTCAATGAAGTTCGTGGTCAATTTTGAACTCGTACCCGCTGGTCTTTCATTTGATTACGCAACACCGGGCGACGCTCTCCTCGAAGGCAAAGCATCGCCTTTAGTCGTAGCGCTGTTTGGCTTTGACTTTGTTCGTCGGGTATTTATAGCAGGCAACTTCGTGACCGTTACAAAAGACGACGAAACCGATTGGGACGAGGTTTTATTTGAGGTCAAGCTCTTCCTGAAAGACTACTTTGGTGATCAGAAACCCGTGTTTGCGCAACGGACAATGGATGTCAATTCTACCAAACTTGACATGGATTCTGAAACCGTACAGAAAATTAAAGCGGTACTGGATCAATACATCAAACCAGCCGTTGAATCGGATGGCGGAGCCATTAGTTTCTATTCATTTGATGAACCGAGCGGAACTGTAAAAGTCTTGCTACAAGGCTCATGCAGCGGTTGCCCCTCCTCTACCCTTACCCTGAAAGCCGGTATAGAAAATCTATTGACTCGATTGGTTCCAGAAGTGAAACTCGTTGAAGCAGAAGGTGTCTAAAATACAACTTGCCAGCAGAAGGTACTTTTCTAAAGTGCATTCTACTCCTGGTTAAAACAAAAGCGCTATCGAGTGATGCTCAATAGCGCTTTTGTTTTAACCAGGCACTGGATCAACGTCGAAAAACTGGACATTTGATAATTGACGGCGGAATCAGATAATGAATTGACAGCTGGGTAAGAATATAATAGTCATTGCCCGCCAATCCTCGCCTGACCTCTGTAGGAACTGCATATAAGGTCGATAAAGCCTTAGTACGGTCATCGCCTGTACGAGCGGCAATGGGTTCAGCGCGTCGGTCCGAGAACGTAGTCGACAGTCCACTGGGTAGGTCGCCAGGATTGGGGTAAAGGCCACTTATGTCATCCAGATAATCTGTAAAGGTGTAGCGAAAGCTAATTTCGGCTGCCAGATTCAGACTTTCAGTAAGTTGCCAGCGTAGACCTGCTCCAGCAGGTATGGCCACCGTAAGCAATGAATAAGGCTTAGCATAACCGGGCAGTCCCTGTCCTTCGGTCCCCAATGGCTGTAAGGCAACCCAATCCGCTAGAGAGCCATCTGCATTAACCGGTGCCCGTGCCTTAGGATTGTGGGCTACCAGCGCTACACCCAATGTTAGATAAGGTGTAAAGGACGGCCGTTGATTGGTCCGACGGCCTTCGGGGATGAATTGATATAGGCCACTCAATGCCAGTTCTTTAAGATCATTCCGAAAGTGCAAATTTCGCTGAAATTGAATTGGATGCAGGTTGGGTTCATCTTTATTAAAAGAGTAATCATCGCCAGCCAGGCGTATTACCATCAGCGATGCCCGTGCGGAAAAGTGCGGATTAAAATGGCGGGTAAAACTACCGCCAAGATTCCAGCGAGGTAGAAACGAAAAACTCTGAAATGCTTGACTTGGTGGAGATAGTTCGCCTAAATAGAACGATGAACCGCCCCCCAGGCCCACTTCAGAAAACGGAATAAATTGCGAATTAGCACGACGCTGTGCCTGGGCATTTGGTAGGCCCAAAAGCGCCAGGCCAAGCATAGTCAGAAGAAATCTCATACAGATCCAGTTCGGTAGGTAGCCAAATAACGCAAAATTACTTCCTTATCGCCATAAAGTCTACATGATTTTGCTAAACGTAGCGTTCTTGACTCTCGGGCTATACCGTTTGTCAACGACTTGTTAGGCACCAACCTTAACAAGCCGTTGACATCATTTAATTGCTGGAGGTAAACTGATAAAATGCCTGAGCCAATTTCTACGGGTAAGTAGCCCTCTTTGAATCCCGCTGTACAGTTAATTGGACAAACGCTAACGGTTACCGTTGTTTCTCCTACGAAACGTCCATGTTTCAGCACCATTCATTTACGGCAACTAAAGGGTCGAATCTTTGCCACTCACTCAAAATAAATCCGTTTTCAACTAACCCTGGCGTCGGATTTGCGTTTCATTTGTAGAACGCTTTTCCATTCGTTTATTCACTACATGAAGTATTTGCTCAATTGGGGGCTGTTTTTACTAACAGCAACGACAGGTTTTACCCAAAATCTTCTCGGCATTTCAACCAGTCGCTACGGAGGAACAAACCGACTCTACATTAATCCGGCTTTAGCGGCCGACTCCCCTTCTAAATTTTACCTGAACGTTTTTACGGGCAATGGGCATGTTGATAATAATTATGTCCGGTATCAGGCTCCCTTTTCGTTACTAAGTCTGATTTCAGGCACAGTTCCTTCCCAATATAAAAATGCAAATGGTACCATCAAATTCGATCAATCCTACACACAGGAAACCCTGAACGGCAAAGCTAAAAATGGGACAGTCTGGGGGAAGTTCGCGGCCCATCGCTTCTGGTACGAGCAGGTAGCGGGGGGCATTTGCCATAACAACCCGCTTTAGAGCTGTTGCCCAAGTAGTTGGGGCCTCCGAGAACCTACTTTCGGCCCTGCGGGCCAGTTTAAACGATGGAGCTTTGTACAGTATTCCTAGTAACGACAATAAATTCAACGCCAATACTAATACGTATGCTGAGCTGGGGCTTACCTATGCTGGAACTATTATGGAGGGAGATGGCCGGAAACTCCTGCTTGGGGCACGGCAAAATTTTTACTGGGGTACAATGCTCAGCAGTTAATTAATCGAGGGATGAACTATCGTATTGTACAGGACCCTGCCAATGTAAATAGTGCCCTTTTGGAAGTCAATAAGCTAGATGCAACCTTTGCCTACACGACCTTCCTTCAAAATCGCAGTCTGACGCCCTCAACGCTGTTTAGTTCATCCGCACCTGGTCGGGGATTCGGCTTTGATCTCGGTCTGACGTACATGGATCAATACGATCCAGAAAGTCCGGCCTTACAATTGGGTATTGCCCTTACGGACATTGGCGGGTTAACGTATCAGGGACAGGAATATAAGTATACCGATATCGGTGCGAACCCAGTAAAATTTAGAAGTAGTGATTTCAATAACCTCAATGGAACCAGTTCTATTATCGAGGTTATTCAGAATAAGTTAAACACGGGACGAACACCTGATAACAATACCTTCAGGGCAGGTTTGCCAACATCGCTAAACCTAACAGCCGACTATCAACTTCCTGGCGGCTTCGGTATAAACCTTACCTATTTGCAGGATATGCGGTCAGCGCAGGCAACAGCTATTCATCAGCCCTCTATTCTGGCAGTCACTCCTCGCTACGATGTACGCTGGCTCAGTTTAGCCGTTCCCGTTGCCTACCTGAATGGCGGACTGACCGCAGGGGCATCTATACGGGTAGGACCGGGCTGGTTAGGGACTGATAATCTACTGGGATTGCTCGGCACAAAATCCAACGGTATCCACCCACGCGGGTTAGATATTTACGCTGGCATTGCCTTTGGTATTGGACGAATTGAAGAAGAGTGAAGTAAGTGCAGTAGGTGGAGTGGTGGAGTAAGTGCAGTTAGTCGGACTGACTCCACCTACTACACTTACTCCACTTACTCCACCCATTTCACCAACTACACCATTTTCACCAGAAATGCGTATTTTTGGTCAAATCCTGACCAAAAACAGGGATTTACCAGGTCTGTTATGACCGAACGAGCTACTTTTTTCGATACACCGCTACTTTACCTGAAAGGGTTAGGGCCGCAACGCACGGAACTGCTCAATAAAGAGTTGAACCTGTTCACCTACGGCGACCTGATTCAATATTATCCTTTTCGTTACGACGACCGCTCCCGCTTTTATACCATCAGCGAACTGATGGACTCCATGCCCTCAGCACAAATACGTGGGCGTCTCCGCGACTGGTACCTGGAGGGTGAGGGCCTAAAAAACGCCTGGTTGCTACGTTTACAGACGGTACTGGCTCGCTTAGTCTGGTCTGGTTTCAGGGTATCACCTATATCGAGAAAATCCTCCGGCGCGACGGCGAGTACATTGCCTATGGCAAACCCCAGTCGTTCAACGGACAGTTCAGTATCATTCACCCGGAACTGGAAAATACGAGTACTGCACCCGAGCAGGAGCCTGGCTTTTTTCGGTATATAACCTTACCGAAAAACTCCGCAAACGCCACCTCGACAGTAAAGTGCTGGGCAAAGTGATGCGGATATTACTTGAGCTTTCCTGGCCACATATTCGTGAAACCCTGCCTGACTCGCTTATCCAGCAATTTCGGCTTGTTGGTAAGCGGGAGGCCATGTGGAATATTCACCTGCCCAAAAATCAAGGCTGGCTGAAACAGGCGCAACGGCGACTGAAATTTGAAGAGTTGTTCTATAATCAGCTACGCCTGATTAAGAATAAGCTCATTCAGAAAGAGGAATTCCCTGGTCAGGTTTTCCGGGATACATCGCTGATGAAGCACTTCTATAACGAACTGCTACCCTTTGAATTGACCGGTGCCCAGCAGCGGGTTATCAAAGAAATCTATGCCGATTTTCTGACGGGCAAGCAGATGAACCGACTTTTGCAGGGCGATGTAGGCAGTGGAAAAACGATTGTGGCCTTCATTGCCTGCCTACTGGCTATTGGAAACGGCGCACAAGCCTGCCTGATGGCCCCAACCGAAATCCTCGCCGATCAGCACTACAACGGCCTTAAGCCTTTCGCCGATGCCATGGGGCTGAACCTGGGTATCCTAACCGGATCAACCAATAAAAAGCGCCGGGTAATCCTGCATGAGGAACTGCAATCAGGTAAGATGCACGTTCTGGTGGGTACCCATGCTCTCCTCGAAGACGCCGTTCAATACAAAAATCTTGGTTTGTGTATCATTGACGAGCAGCATCGCTTTGGCGTAGCACAGCGGGCCAAACTCTGGCGTAAAAATGAAGTGGTTCCCCCCATATTTTAGTCATGACGGCTACGCCTATTCCGCGAACACTAGCCATGACACTGTATGGCAATCTCGATGTGTCGATCATTGATGAATTACCCAAAGGTCGTAAGCCTATCAAAACCGTTCATAAATACGACAAACATCGCTCCGAAGTATTCGGATTTATGCGGCAACAGATCGAACTGGGTCGGCAGGTGTATGTTGTGTATCCACTGATCGAAGAATCAGAAAAGCTCGATTATAAAGACCTGATGGATGGTTTTGAGAGCATGCAGCGAGCTTTCCCTCGTCCTAAATATGAAGTGGGCATGCTGCACGGCAAAATGCTCCCCTACGAAAAAGATGATGAGATGAAGCGGTTTTTGAAGCAGGAAACCCAGATTCTGGTGGCGACTACCGTTATTGAAGTAGGCGTCAATGTCCCTAACGCCAGCGTCATGGTCATTGAAAGTGCCGAGCGGTTTGGACTTTCGCAGTTGCACCAGCTACGGGGCCGGGTTGGACGGGGAGCTGAGCAGTCGTATTGCGTGATGATGACAGGTTATAAACTCAGTAGCGACACCCGCACGCGACTCGAAACGATGGTACGGACCAATAACGGGTTCGAAATTGCCGACGTTGATCTCCAATTACGCGGCCCCGGCGACCTGACCGGCACCCAGCAAAGTGGGGTAATGGACCTAATGATTGCCGACTTAGCCAAAGATGGTGCTATTCTCGCAGCTGCCCGCGAGTCTGCCCAAGCCATTTTAAATGAAGACCCTGAGCTTGTGCTACCCCAGCATGCACCCATTCGAAATCATGTAGACGGGCTGAAACAGACTGAAAACAACTGGGGACGGATTTCCTGAAATTTACAAGAAAAAAAGATAGTGTGAAGCTTCCATAGACGAGAAGCCCGTAATATGCTATCTATTCTCATCCTGAGAAGGCTAAGTATTTATACTATAAAAGAGTAAAAACAACTTAATTGACCTACTCATTCCGAATTGTTTTATAAAGCGAAAATCTTAAGTTAATTCAATAAAATTATCCTAAAAAACTAATAAAATATTAAAAATAGGGTAAAAAAGAGGAGATATAGGGTAAAAAATGCTAAGTATAAACGCCTGAGCAATTGCCTTTAGATAGATGTTACCACAAGTTTAACCATCATGCTTATGCAAGAACCATCTACCTATTGGAGGAGAAACCACTTACGTGTGGGAAGCTTCCCAATCAACACGATTCGACCCAGGCAAATTGTGTTTTGTTCCCTTTTTCTGTTCAGTCTACTTTGCTCGATTGGCGCTTTTGCCCAATCTAAATTAACGGGCAAAGTCATCGATGCGCAAGGCCTGGCCCTGCCGGGCGTCAGTATCTTGGTAAAAGGCACTACCACCGGTACGGTCACGTCTGCCGATGGCGGTTACACCCTGAATTTGTCCAAGGGGACTGAAACATTAGTGTTTTCCTACATCGGCTATCTTAGCCAGGAAATCGCAGTAGCTGGCCGAAGTTCGCTTAACGTTACACTCGAGTCTGACGACAAAATGTTGAATGAAGTCGTTGTAGTAGGTTACGGTGAGCAAAAGAAAGAAACCGTAACGGGTGCCGTTGCTACCGTAAAAGGTACCGATCTGGTTAAGTCACCAGCGATGAACCTGAGTAATTCCATTGCAGGTCGGATGCCAGGTGTAATTGCCACAAATAAAAGTGGTGAGCCGGGAGCGGATGGGGCTACTATTCGTATCCGGGGCTCCAATACACTGGGTAACAACGACGCGCTGATCGTTATCGACGGTGTACCAGCCCGTGCTGGAGGTATTGACCGCCTAAACCCGGCGGATATTGAAAGCATGTCTGTTCTGAAAGATGCCTCGGCAGCCATTTATGGCTCACGGGCGGCCAACGGGGTAATTCTGGTAACGACTAAACGGGGTAAAAGCGGTAAACCGGAGGTTTCCTACAGCTTCAACCAGGGCTTTAGTCAGCCAACCGTCGTTCCCAAGATGGCATCGGCGGCTGAATATGCTCAATTGAATAACGAAATTAACCTGTATAACCTGCCTGCACAGTATTGGAAAGATGCCAATGCTGCGTTCAATGCCACAGGTAGCTACACCCGGCCTGACAATGGCTCTATTGCCAAAGCCGCTTTCACTCCGGATGATATTAAGAAGTTCAATGATGGTTCAGACCCCTGGGGTCACCCTAACACTGATTGGTTTGGCGCGGCACTGAAAACCTGGTCACCTCAGGTTCGGCATACGTTGCAGTTGGTGGGTGGTTCGGAAAACATCAAGTACCTGACCTCAGTTAACTACCAGAATCAGGATGCTTATTACAAAAATGCGGCTACGGGCTATAAGCAGTATGACTTCCGTCTGAATCTGGATGCCAAAGTAAGTAAATACATCAATATAGTGACGGGCGTGGTTGGACGTCAGGAAAACCGGTTTTACCCAACGGTTGATGCAGGATCTATTTTTCGGATGCTGGCACGGGGTATCCGAACAAGCCTGCTTTCTGGCCCAATGGCTTACCCGCTCCTGATATCGAGAATGGCCAGCAGCCCGTACTTGTTACGACTAGTGCTACCGGTTATGACAAAGATACTCGGTATTATGTGCAAAGCAATGCCAGCATAAACATCACGAACCCCTGGATTCCGGGCCTAAAGTTAACCGGTAGTGTCGCGTTAGATAAATACATTCAGCAAGGTAAACGGTGGCAGACCCCCTGGTTCGTGTATAGCTGGGATTATACGTCTTATGACCCAACAACGAAGGAACCCCTTCTCCAGCGTGTACAGAAAGGTCCAGCTCAGGCAACGCTTAACCAGTACACGAATGATCAGTTTAACTCGTTGCTATCTGGCATTTTGTCCTACGATCATACCTTCGGCGCAAATCATGCCATTACGCTGCTGGCCGGTATCACGAAGGAACAGTCTAATTCGAACGGTTTCCGGGGTTTCCGCCAGTACTTCAACTCGACGGCTATTGACCAGCTGTTTGCAGGAGGGAGTTCGCAGCAGGTTGCTACTAATGATCCTAGCCAAACACCAATCTGGCAACGGGCTCGTATGAGTTACTTTGGTCGGGCTGCCTACAATTACAAAGAGAAATATCTGGCTGAATTTCTGTGGCGTTATGATGGTTCATATATGTTCCCGGCTTCTAGCCGGTGGGGGTTCTTCCCGGTGTAACGGCGGGCTGGCGTATCTCCGAAGAAGATTTCTTCAAGAAAGCCCTGCAGCCGTTAGCTCGCTGAAACTGCGGGCATCCTGGGGACAGTTGGGTAACGACCAGGTGTATTTCAACAATACCTTGCGAGAGTATGATTACCTGCCTACCTACGCTTATGGCGACCGGGCCAACGCAAACTGGGGCTATGTAATCAATGGGCAAGTAGCACAGACGCTTTATGAAAATGGTGTACCCAATACCTCCCTCACCTGGGAAGTAGCCAACAACTCAGATATTGGTTTAGAGGGTTCATTATTCAACGGTAAAGTATTCTTCGAGTTCGACGTATTCCAGAACAAACGCTCGAACATCCTATGGCGTAAGAGTGCGTCGATTCCGCAAACGACGGGTGCCACCTTACCGGCTACCAACATTGGTAAAGTTACCAACAAGGGTTACGAATTCCGGGTTGGCTACAATGGTCAGGCAGGCGACTTCAAATACAGCGTGAGCGTGAATGGTGGATATGCCAAAAACACCATTACGTTCTGGGACGAAACACCCGGTGCACCCGAGTGGCAGCGTTCGACGGTAAACCCATTCCAACTGATGTGAATAACCCGAACAATGCCAATGGTACGCTCATGTATCAGTACGACGGCATTTTCAGTACACAAGCCGATATAGATGCCAACAAACTGGATTACAGCGGTGTAGGTGCTAGCTTATTACGGCCTGGTGACATGAAGCTGAAGGATATCAACGGCGATGGCAAGATCAATGGCGACGACCGTGTGCGGGCCGACCGTAACAACCAGCCTCGTTTTCAAGGTGGTTTGAATGCGAGTGTCCGGTATAAAAACTTCGACCTTAGCATTCTGCTCCAGGGTTCGACTGGTGGCCAGATCTTCCTGCAAACGGAATCGGGCACCATTGGCAACTTCCTACAATACAGCTACGATCACCGCTGGACGGTGGATAATCCAAGCACGGTTGATCCACGAATTGTGGATCGTAGTAACCAGTACTTCTCCAACGGTACCACCTATTGGCTAAGAAGCACAGACTATTTACGCCTGAAAAACCTGGAGCTGGGCTACACCCTGCCAAGTACTATAGGGAGTAAAATTGGGCTGAACAACCTGCGGGTATATGTAAACGGGCTGAACCTGGCAACCTATGCACCTGCCATGAAAGGTATATTCGATCCCGAGTCGACCAACAGTGGTGGCCAGTATTACCCACAAGCGCGGGTTATTAACACGGGTGTAACAGTTAGTTTCTAAATGATTAATTAGACTAGTATGAATTATATAGCAAAGTGTCTATCGTTTAGCCTATTGTTAGGCACAACGATGATCGCCTGTAACACCGATTTCCTTAATACGAAACCGCTTGATAAGGTGTCAGGCGACGCTGTCTGGTCCGACCGCTCCCTTTCCGAAGCTTTTGTAACGGATGTATACAACGGTATTCGGGATGGTCTACTGGATCAGATGAGTTTTGACTGCCAGACCGATAACGCCCTGTATAGCTTCGGCAAACAGGACGTAAATGAAGCAAACGTTAGCCCATCTAACACGGGTACGATTAAATCTACAATGGAATGGCAGGAGATGTATGCCCGAATTCGCTCCGCAAACATTGCACTGTCGAAATTAGCGAAGCCTACGTTTGATAATAGTGGAGACCTGGCGGGACGGATGCGCGGTGAAATGTATTTTATGCGTGCCTACTTCTACAACCAGTTGCTGCGTTATTATGGGGCTATTCCCATTATCAAAACGCCCTACACACTGGATGAACCAGATTTCACCGTTGCCCGTAACACGTATGAAGAATGCGTCAATGCCATTGTTACGGATCTGGATTCGGCCTCTGCGCTGCTGAAAGGACGTAGCATGGCCGCTGGACGGGCAACGATGGGCGCTTCGATGGCCTCAAAGCACGGGTATTATTGTATGCCGCTAGTGATCTGCACGACATCCCAACGGCAAAAGCCAAGTCGAGTGTCATCGCCGGTTTCGCCAATCCTGAACTGCTGGGTTACGTGAGTGGCGACCGAATGGCCCGCTGGAAAAAAGCCCAGGATGCAGCAAAAGCCGTTATGGATCTGAATCTCTACGGTTACAAACTGAACCTGTCGGCTCCCGTTACGCCTGCAGAAGGGCAACAGAACTATATTAACCTGTCTCTGTCGCAGAACGGTGGTGAAACCGATGGTATTTTCCTCAAATACTACATTCGTGCATCTAATGACGACTGGGGCTCCTGGTTCCCACGTAACAACCAGCCCAACGGATATCACGGCTGGACTTCCAGTGAACCGACCCAGCAAATGGTGGATAACTACGAGATGATGGATGGCACCAAATTCGACTGGAAAAATCCAGCCCATGCCGCTGCTCCCTACGAAAACCGCGATCCCCGCTTCTATGCCTCGATCCTGTACGATGGTGCGCAGTGGAAACCCCGCACACCCGATGGTGCCGGTATCGATCCCGCTGGTCAGATTCAGATGGGCGAATATGAAGTGGGCACATCAGCCAACCCAACCAAGTTTTCGGGTTTAGATACACGTAACAGCACGATCGAAAACTGGAACGGTACCTGGACAGGCTACGCCATCCGTAAGTTTTTCAATACCGACGTTTCTATTGTCGATCAGAACATCCGTCAGGAAATTCCTTCCATCCAGATTCGCTATACGGAAGTCGTGCTGAACTATGCCGAAACCTGTTTGATGCTGGGTCAGGAAGCGGAAGCCAAGAAATGGATCAACGCCGTTCGCTTCCGGGTAGGTATGCCCGCCGTTACTGAAACGGGTGCCGCGTTGATTGCACGCTATCAGAATGAGCGAAACGTTGAAATGTTCCTGGAAGATCAGCGTTTCTACGACGTTCGCCGATGGATGATCGCGCCAACCGTACTTGGCCAGCAAGCACGGATTATTTCGATCACGGGTAAGCTGAAACCGGGCAAATCGGTCACGACCTATAAGTATAGCAAAGAAAACTACGACTATACTTATAGTGTGCAGGACCTGGGCACGGGTAAAGAAAACCGGAAGTGGAATGATAAGATTTACTTCCTGCCTATCAGCCGGGATGAAATCAACCGGAACAACAAACTGATTCAGAACCCAGGTTACCAATAAAATGCCTTAATTGGTTTTTGATTAAAAAATGCCAGTGCTTACAGGTACTGGCATTTTTTAGTTTAGTTTTAGCTGATTTCCTATAAAACCCGGATTACGTGAAAACCATTACACGTCTGTTTATTCTTATCAGTCTGGTTTCTTCGGTTGCCTGCACAACGTCAGAACAGTCCAACGAATCGACTGGTAGTGACGGCCCTCCCCTCTTCACCTCGTTATCGCCCGAGCAAACCGGAATTACCTTTTCCAATAACCTGACCGAAGGACTGAATACAAACGTGCTCATGTACGAGTACTTCTATAATGGTGGTGGCGTAGCGGTTGGTGACCTGAACGGCGACGGACTGGAGGATATTTTCTTCAGTGGGAACATGGTTCCCAACCAGTTATACATCAATAAAGGTGGTCTGAAATTTACGGATGTCACGGCAACGGCGGGCGTCGCTGGCCGGGAAGGCCCCTGGCGAACGGGCGTTTCGATGGCCGATGTCAACGGCGATGGTCGACTTGATTTATTTGTCTGCTATTCAGGCAGCTTACCACCCCAAAAGCGAATCCCACAACTCTTCATCAACGAAGGGCCTGATGCGCAGGGTATCCCACGTTTCTCTGAACAAACCGCTCAATATGGGCTAGACAGGCCGGGCCAAAGCACACAGGCGAGCTTTTTTGATTACGACCGCGATGGCGACCTCGATCTGTTTTTGCTCAATCATAACCCACGCCTGTTACCCATACTTGACCCCGATGCCACGGCGGCCATCATGAAACAACCCAACCCGGAGATTGGCGTTCGACTGCTGAAGAATACCGGGAATCGATTTGACGACATTACCGAGCAGTCGGGTCTGAGCAGTTCAGTGCTGAGCTATGGCCTGGGGTCGGCGTCTCAGACCTGAATAATGATGGCTGGCCTGATTTGTATATCTCCAATGATTACGGCGTACCTGATTACCTCTATATCAATAACTTAAGCGAACGGTCTGGTGGCCCAATATTTACCAACCAACTAAAAAACAGTATCCGGCATATATCCAATTTTTCGATGGGTAACGACGTGGCCGATGTGAACAACGACAGTCGCCCGGACATCCTGACACTCGATATGCTGCCCGAAGACAATCGGCGGCAAAAACTGCTGATGGCGCCTGATAACTACGACAAATTTGACCTTAGCGTACAGTCTGGCTTTCATTACCAGCACATGCGGAATATGCTTCAGCTTAATGAAGGAGCATGGGGCAGGGAGCTCAAAGCAGGGGCAAGGGGCAGAGCTCCACGCCTTTATTCTCCGAAGTTGGGCAATTGGCGGGTATCTCCAATACCGACTGGAGCTGGTCTCCCCTATTGGCCGACTACGACAATGACGGATGGAAGGACCTGTACATTACCAATGGCTACGTTCGCGACTATACGAATCTGGATTTCCTGAAGTATATGACCGACTACATGAAAAACCGGCCTGCTAATTTCAGTCGCGAAGATGTTCTGGAACTCGTGCATAAAATACCGTCCTCCAACGTGGTGAATTATATGTTTCGAAATCGCGGGGGCGATCCTTCTGGCGAAGTTACGTTTACTAATGTTGGCTCAGCCTGGGGACTCACCCAGCATTCCAATAGTACGGGAGCCGCCTATGCCGATCTCGATAATGACGGTGATCTGGATCTTGTCGTCAACAACACAAACCAGCCCGCCTTCATTTTTCAGAATGAAGCCAACAAGGAACTTCATCATCACTATCTGACGCTAAAGCTGGAAGGAGCAGGGGCGAACACACAGGGCGTGGGCACCAAAGTAACCCTATATCGAAAAGGCAAACAACAGTACCTTGAACAGATGCCAACACGTGGTTATCAGTCGAGCATGTCGCCCCGGCTGCATTTTGGCTTAGGCGAAGATTCCTCCGTTGATTCACTTCGCATCGTCTGGCCAACCGGGAAGCAGCAGGTGCTGACCAATGTAAAAACAGACCAATTGTTGACAATACAGGAGAAAAACGCTCAATCGACCTTCCAGGCCCCTCGCCCAGCCCCTGCCCTCTTTCAGGAAATCCCATCACCCATTGCCTTTACAGACCCATTAACAAAATCAATGATTTTAAACGACAAACGCTGCTGGTCAATGCCCAGTCGTTTAATGGGCCGTGTCTGGTCAAAGCGGATGTAAACGGTGACGGGCGCGAGGATGTGTATGCAGGCGGCAGTATGGAACAGGCGGGTGCTTTGTTCATCCAGCAAGCGAACAATCAGTTCAGTCGGAAAGAACAGCCTGCTTTTGACGCGGATAAGCTAAGCAATGATGCCGACGCCATTTTCTTCGATGCCAATGCTGACGGCCTCCCGGACCTTTACGTATGCAGCGGTGGCTACGGCGATTTAGTGGCCAATGACCCTCGTTTGCAGGATCGGCTTTATCTGAATGACGGCAAGGGGAATTTCACCAAAAGCCCCAATGCCTTACCCGTCATGAACACCAGCACAGCGTGTGTACGGGTGGCGGATGCCAACGGAGACGGACGCCCTGATTTGTTTGTAGGGGGGCGTGTCGTGCCAGGTCGCTACCCCGAAACGCCTAAGAGTTTTCTGCTGATAAATGATGGACGTGGCAAATTCACGGATCAGACAGCCCAGTTAGCCCCGATGCTCTCCACATTGGGTATGGTTACCGATGCCGCCTGGGTTGACCTCAACACCGACCACAAACCGGAACTGGTTATTGTAGGCGAGTGGATGCCCCTAACTGTACTTGCATTAGGAAGCGGGGGAAAACTATCCGACCAAACCAGCACGTTTTTCGAAAAAGAATACCGGGGTTGGTGGAACAAACTACTGGTCGATGATCTCAACGGCGACGGTCGGCCTGATCTGGTGGTAGGTAATCAAGGCTTGAACACCCAATGCCGCGCCAGCGATAAGGAACCTGCTGAGCTGATCTACAAGGACTTCGACAATAACGGCAAAGTAGATCCGATTCTTTGCCTATACGTGCAGGGAAAAAGCTATCCCCACGCCACCCGGATGAACTGCTCGACCAACTCGGTATGCTTCGCCACAAATTCACCAATTATGACAGTTATTCGAATGCGACCCTGGCCGATGTCTTTACTGAAGCCCAGCTCGAAGGATCGAATAAATTGATAGCGAATCAACTAAAAACCAGCCTTTTTCTGAGTACATCAACGGGTAAATTAATCGAAAAACCATTACCATTAGCCGTTCAGGAAGCTCCAGTTTTTACGCTAACAGCGCTGGATTATGATAAGGATGGTCGGAAAGATCTGCTACTATGCGGCAATACGGCCCAGGCTCGACTGCGCTTCGGTCGGTCCGACGCAAACTATGGTTTGTTATTGCGGGGCGATGGAAAGGGGAGTTTTTCGGCGATACCACAGCAACAGGCAGGGTTTCAGCTAACGGGCGATGTGCGCTCCGTGCTGCCAATTGGGAACAGTTTATTATTTGGTATTAACCAACAGCCTTTGCGTGCGTATAAACGAGATTAACCACAGAGGCACGGAGAACACAGAGATTAGATTTACTTAACTCCGTGTTCTCCGTGCCTCTGTGGTTAATCTTGTTTGCTTTATTTACTTTCCCTCGTATTTGTCTTTATACGTTTTATAGAGCCGCTTGTGACGATCATCCAGGTTCACTTTCCGACCCTGAATAAATACCTGCTCAACTACGTTGGTCCGCATATCCAGGGCATCGCCCGCCGAGACGAACAGGGTAGCCTGCTTGCCTTTTTCGAGAGTACCCACCAGATTATCGATGCCTAGAATTTTAGCCGTGTTTGAGGTAACCATTTTCAGGGCTTCTTCACGGTCTGTTACCCGAAACCAGCGGCTGTTCCGGCCAGGAACGGCAGGTTACGGGTCCGCCACCAGCCATCAGAATAGCTCAGACCAACCAATACGCCCGCCTTTTGCAGAATACCCGGCATACGATAAGGCAGATCCACATCTTCGTCTTCGCGATTAGGCAGACGGTGTAGTTCGCTCAAAATGACCGGAATGCTATTTTCCTTTAGAAAAGTCGTTACACGATACGCTTCTTCGCCCCAACAATCACCACCTTCTGCACACCAACTGACTTGGCAAACGTAACGGCCTCCATGATGTCTTTGCCGTAATCAGCGCGAATGTAGAGATTCTGTTTTCCCGTAAATAACCCCCGCATGGATTCCAGCTTAAGGTTCATTGGGGTTGGATTCGTAAGAGCCGAGTAGGCTTTGGCATCCGCAAATGTCGCCCGAAGCGCATCAATGGCCGGTCCGCGACGTTCGTTTTTTCGAACTACCGTCGTGAAGTCCTCAAAGTTGAAATCTCGGGCTAAATAGGCGGGCCAGGTGAGCCAGATACCATCATCTTTTTTCAGTACCGCATCCTCCCAGTTCCAGCCGTCAGACATCATGACACTCGAGCTTCCCGAAATCGTACCGCCCTGTGGAACAGCCTGCGAAAACAGCACACCGTTATTTCGGATAGTTGGAATGATTTCGGAATCGGTATTGTAGGCAATCAACGACCGGATATTGGGGTTTAGAATGCCAATCTCACGCATATCGACTGTAGCCCGAACAGCGCCAATCTCCTGTAAACCTACCGTTGAAACCGGTGAAATGATACCAGGATACACATGTTTGCCTGAGACATCGATCACATCTACATCCGTCAGGTTCAGACGGACTATTGTTCCATCAACAACATTGGTAATGACGCCGTTGCTGAACAGGACAATACCGTTAGGAATCACCTGTCCGGTTCCAACGTGGACAGTGCCGCCTGTAAGCGCGATCGTCTTCGTCTGCGGCTTAGCCGGAGCGGGGTTCTGGCCGTAGCTCGTAAGCGCGACCAGGGTAAGTATAGGTATGAGTAGTTTTTTCATGTTTTTTTAACGCAAAGACACAATGGTTTTTCGCAAAGAACGCAATGCCCTGATTCTCTGTAGGCACAGTCAGACTATTTCTTCTCTTCCTCTTCAGCAAACATGCCTTCTACATCTTCGCAATGCCACATATGGGCCCGACGGAAGGTGGCCGAACGGTCGAAGCGCCACCCGCTTTCGCTACGAGCATCTTCTGAATGATGCGGGCGCGTTCGGCCTGTACCGCATCACGCTTGGCGTCTTCATCTTTCAGACTAAAATAAGTAGCGCCTTCAATCATGGTGATTTCCGGACGTGCATAAATAGAGAGCGGATGGGCATTCCAAAGGACCAGATCAGCATCTTTACCTGCCCGAATGCTACCCAGTTTACTATCTAAATGCAGGAGTTTAGCCGGATTGAGCGTCACCATTTTCCAGGCATCTTCTTCGGGCACTCCCCCATATTCGACGGTTTTAGCTGCTTCCTGATTCAAACGGCGGGCCATTTCTGCATCATCGGAGTTAATCGAAACGGTTACTCCCTGACTACGCATGAGGGCTGCATTGTACGGAATGGCGTCGTGTACTTCCATTTTATACGCCCACCAGTCAGCGAACGACGAGCCGCCTACCCCATGTTTCGCCATTTTGTCGGCCAGTTTATAGCCTTCCAGAATGTGTGTGAAGGTATTGATTTTGAAGCCGAGTGAGTCAGCCACTTTCAGCAGCATGTTAATTTCCGACTGCACGTAGGAGTGGCAGGTAATGAAGCGTTTATTCGCCAGGATTTCGGCCAGTGCGTCCAGCTCAATATCCCGATGGGGAGCAATGGCGGTTGCTTTTTCTTTGGCCGTCAACTTGTTATAATCGGCCCATCCCTTTGCGTACTCTTTCGCCCGGATGAAGTGATCCATAAATACCTGCTCTACGCCCATACGCGATTGCGGGAAGCGCGTCAGTACGTTCGGATTGGGGTAGTTGGCTTGTTTCACGTTCTCGCCAAGGGCAAACTTGATGAATCCGTCGGCACCTTTGATCAGCATGCCATCGGCCGACTCACCCCATTTCAGTTTTACAATGGCCGACTGGCCACCAATGGAATTAGCCGAGCCGTGCAGGAGTTGCGAGGTAGTTACCCCACCAGCCAATTGGCGGTAAATGTTAATGTCGTCCGGGTTAATGACATCGGCCATCCGAACCTCTGCGGAGCTGGATTGTCCCCCTTCGTTGATGGATAGCAATGCGATGTGCGAGTGTTCGTCGATAATCCCGTTGGTCAGGTGCTTGCCGGTTCCGTCAACGACTTTAACACCTGCCGGAGCAATGAGGCTTTTCCCAATTTTAGAAATCTTACCGCCTTCTACCAGCACGTCTGTATTGGCAAGAATACCGTCTTTTTCATTCGTCCAGACGGTCGCGTTCTTAATCAACACGGTTTCTGCCTGTGGCCTTTTCAGGTTACCCATTCCCACAAACGGATAGAGTAGCGTAGCGGCTGTGTTACTCGCTGGTGTCGTAGCGGTAGTCGAGGCAATAGGGGCTGTTGAACTCGTCGCACTTGTCGACACCGCCGACGTGGACACGGGCGCATCACCGGCGCGAACTGCTGACCAGGTAATCGTCTTTCCATCAGGCAATTCCCCATCACCTTTGATGGTGGTACCCGTGCGGTAACCCGTCAGGCGCGTCGTGCCGGGTCTCCGGCGATCCAGTTGAACCTGAATCGAAATCACATCACCTGCTATGGCTACTTTAGGCGTTATTTTAACCGTATCTGCTAAAATCTGATACTCAGGTTTATCGGGTGTTTTACCTGTAATATTCAGTTTGAGATTGCTTCGATCACCAACCGTCAGATTCCAGGTTCCGCGTAAATCGGCAGCGTTTTTATTGGCGACAATGTACTGTTTTCCCTGCATCCAGTTTTCGAAGATCACATTATCGGCGCTGAATAGATTGCCTGATGTAATGAGGAAATTCGCTACCTGACCTTTCTGCAACGTGCCCACCATATCTTCGGCGTGGATCAGCTTTGCCGGGATGGTTGTCAAGGCTTCGAGGGCTTTCTGTTCCGACAATCCATTTTCGATGGCTTTGCGAAGATTGGCCCAGAAATCAGCTTTGTTGCGAAGTCCCGCCGTGGTAAGGGCAAATGGAATATTGGCCGCGGCTACTCGTCCGGCGTTCAATGGCGCCATTTCCCAATGCTTGAGTTCAGCGAGTGAAACGTTGTCGGCATCCCATGAATCCTCGACATCATAGGGCTGGGGGAAGTTGAGGGGTACAATTAACGAAGCCCCTGTAGCCTTCACTTCATCTAGACGCTGGTATTCGTCGCCCGTGCTACGGATAATGTATTGAATCCCAAATTCATCCCCGATTTTATCGGCACGAATGATTCCTAACTTATCATTCGCTTCAAAAATGGCAGGTAACGAACGGGTACGGTTCAACGCTTCGAGCGACATGTTTGCCTGCTCTTTGCTGCCCGCCCGTTTGTACCAATCGGCATCATACATTGCCTGACGCAACAAAGCCACTACGCCCATCATCGAGTTGGGGTACTGCTGACCCGAGGTGCCTTTACTAAATGAATAGTGAGCGGTAACAGTCGGCTTCAGCACCACCATATTTTCACGCTCGTCGGCCAGTGTTACGAGTGATCCCGTTCCCGCGCAATGCCATCGTGAGCGTGTGTCAACACTACTCCGAAACCCAGCTTACGAAGTTCATCAGCTTTGGTTGGATTCGCCTTGAAGAGCACACTGGCATCGTTTTCGGGCTGGATGGCCTGATTCCAGTAATATGCTCCTTTTTTATTCGATTCATACTGTGGTGCCCCCCGGCTCCACGGCCACCACCGCCACCACCTCGGACGATTTCGGGCATTCCATAGTCAGAATCAATGTCAATGAGAGCCGGGTAGATTCGTTTGCCTTTCAAATCGGTAACGACGGCGCTGGCGGGGACACTAACAGCCGTACCAACCGCTTCGACGCGCCCGTTGCGAATCAGTAAGGTTGCATTCTGTAACGTTGTCTGCGGATCAACAATAATGGTCGCGTTGGTGAAGGCATATAGCCCCGGTCGTTCGTCGTAAACGCCATTGCGCGGAAAGGTCGTTTGCGCCATGGATGAACAGGTCAAACCGACGGCAAACAGCCCTGTCAGGAAATGTTTTAACATGAAATTGATGAGTTGATGATTGGGAGAACAGCCAAAAATACAGAAATAAATGGGGTGCCGAGTAGTTTACCCAAAGAAAATTTCGTAAATCGACATTAAAGAAAATAATTTATTTTAGCAAAGAAAACAGTTTCTTTATTCCGTAATAACCATTCTTTTTTTTCTACCATGCGCTTATTCATTTTCCTTCTTGGCTTTGCAGTCAGTGTGCATTCTGCTTTTTCGCAGATACAACCAGAGACTATGTCCCAGGCCACCCGTGATCGGATCAATACGACAAATATGATCATCTCAAACAATTTGACCCTGTTGACCGTCAAAGGACCTCCCGGCCAACTGATCGGTGACCCTTATCTCGATACAACCTGGCAGGCGGGTAATGTGAAGTTTTACAATCGACTGGGTGTTTCATTAACCACCGACTCCTTAGCGGGGGTACCCGTCCGGCTCGATTTATCGGCCAACGAAATAGAAGTTAAGGCTGGTGCCACGGATATCAGGGCCGTGAAAGCAACGGCGATTCGCTATGTAGATATAAATAATTCGTTTGGTTCTGCCAGCCGGTATATGAATGTTCACGAATATCAGGGCGATACTGAATCACTCAAAGGGTTTTTCGAGCAGGTGGTCACGGGAAAGCTTGATCTGCTCCTCTATCCATCTGTTTACATTCAGAAGGCCAATTTTAACATGGCCTTGAATACCGGCAATAAAGACGATGAACTGGTTAAAAAGATGGATTGGTACGTAGCCCGCAATAAAAAGGCCACCAAATTCTCGCCAGGCCGAAAAGCAATTCTGGAACTTATGGCGGATAAAAAAGAGCAGTTAGATGCGTTTTTAAAAACGGAAAAACCTGACCTCAAATCCAGATCCGGCCTGATTGCCGTATTTTCGTACTACAACCGGCCCTAGATCCGTACCGGCGCTCCAGATTGATTTTTATCCCTGCTATTTGCACTTACAACATTCCATCGTTTTTTTGCGTTTTGAATGGCGTAGAACGGGGCATACCTACTACCCTATTGCCGCCCTTAACACGCTGTTTCTCAACCTATGCAACACCTATAAACCCACTCATGAAATTTTATATCGGTTTGTTTGTGGGTTTTCTGCTATTGAGTCTATCATCGATTACCCGATGTATGGCACAAATGCCATTAGCGGATACAATGTCGGTAAAAAATACGACGCCCATCATCCAGCCAACACCTCCTTTACATGATATTGCAGACCTGGTTAAGCGTTGGTATCCCCGTTTACACATTACTCCGCACGACTCTTCGAACCTACAGGAAGGCAAACGTTTCCTGTTAGTTATCCCTCAAATTGGCTACACTTTACAAACCAGAGCATTAGTTGCTGTGCTGGTCAATACCCCTTTCCGAAAGCCCGGTGCCAACATGTCATCGATAAGCGGTCAGCTATCCTACACGCAAAATAATCAGATCATTCTAACGGCCAATTCGCAAATCTGGAGTCGAAACAATCGCTATCTGTGGACCAATGACTGGCGATTGATGCACTACCCTCAGGCCACGTATGGGCTGGGTATGTATACCACCACCGATCGGGAAATAAACATGGACTATGCCTATTTCCGATTTTACCAGAGTTATTTACGGCGTTTAGCGCCCAATTTTTACGGCGGTGTCGGCTATTATCTGGACCTCCACTGGAATATAGATAGTTACATTGAAGGCCCTAATCGTGTGCATGAATTAGTTCGAATTTCCCGTTACTCCTATGGTGTTCAAGGGCGTTCAGTCTCTTCAGGCCCCGCTCTACATTTGCTCTATGACAACCGAAGCAATGCCATTAATCCAAGCGGTGGGCTTTACCTTAACGCCGTTCTTCGGGCCAATATGGAGTTTTTAGGGAGTGATGATACCTACAAATCCTTGTTAGTAGAGGCTCGCAAGTATATTCCACTTTCCTAGAATCAGGTAATATTCTGGCCTTATGGTCCTACAATGCCTTGACGTTAAATGGTAATCCGCCCTTTCTGGATTTGCCCAGTACAGGCTGGGATAACACCGGTAACGTAGGCCGGGATTCATTCAGGGTCGGTTTCGGGGAAAAAACTTCATCTATGCAGAAGCCGAATACCGTTTTCACATTACGAATGACCGATTACTTGGCGGAGTCGTTTTCGCCAATGCGCAATCCGTAACGGAGCAAAACACCGGTCAGTTTGACAAAGTGGTACCGGCTGTAGGCGGTGGCATTCGGATCAAAATGAACAAAATCTCCCGTACCAATCTATCGGTCGACTATGGCTTCGGGATGGATGGCTCCCATGGATTATTCTTCAATTTAGGTGAGGTTTTCTGAGGTCTAAACAGCTGACCCGTTGAACCATCTGCTTTACCTGTCAACCTATTTATCAATCTGTTTTTCTGCGCTGATAAACGCAGGTAATCCACTAACAAACGTGCGATAAGTACTCCTAGCTCGCCAATTAATTTTGACGAGCTTATAAATTTACCATTATCTTTGCTACTAAGATATTTAGTAACTAAGATATAATGGAGGCCGACCTGATCAAACAAATAAGAAAACTAAGTCAATACTACGCCTATACCTCTATTCAGATGCACGAAGCCGTTGCCCGAAAGGCGGGCTATCGGGCACTGACCATAAGTACTTAGGATTTTTGATGGAAAAAGGGCAAATGACAGCGGGCGAACTTTCCACATTAACCGGTCTGACCACAGGGGCCGTTACTGGGTTGATAGACCGATTCGAAAAGAGAAATCTGGTGAAAAGAAAATTTGCGGAAGATGACCGACGGAAGGTGATCATTGAACCCAACACTGAAGTTATCATGGCGCTTTTAGTACCGCTTTACAAAGAATTCCGGAGTGAGTCAGAAGCGCTTCTTGCGTCTTTTTCAATCGAGGAAATCAAAATCCTTGAAACCTATTTTTCAAAGGCAATTGACGTCATGAAGAAGGCAACCAATCAACTCAACAACGAACAAGCGCAAAAATGAAAAACAGGAATTCACACCTACTTGGTTTTCAGGATATTGACAAAACGAAACTCCCTATTGTCGGGGGTAAAGGCGCAAACTTAGGCGAACTTTCCAAAATCGACGGAATCCACGTACCGGATGGCTTTTGTATTACTACGGAAGCGTTTAAACGAATCTTTGAGGAAACGTCGTCAATTAACGAATTACTGAATCAATTATCGCTGCTAAAGGTAGAAGACCGGGATAAAATCCGTGCATTGAGCACCGAAATTCGCAGGGCCATCGAAGGAATAGCCATCCCTCAGGACATTCTGGAAGAGATTGAGGAATATCTCACACAATTTACTGAAAACGAGTCCTTTGCGATACGATCCAGCGCTACGGCGGAAGATCTGCCGACAGCCTCCTTTGCCGGTCAGCAGGATACGTATTTGAACGTTATCGGAAAGAAGTCCATCCTGCAACATATCAGCAAATGTTGGGCGTCACTGTTTACCGAGCGGGCTGTCATTTACCGCCTTCAGAATAATTTTGACCATCGTCAAGTCCAACTGGCGGTGGTTGTTCAAAAGATGGTTTTCCCGCAGGCGGCAGGGATTTTATTTACGGCCGACCCCATAACATCTAATCGGAAAGTAGTATCCATCGATGCTGGCTTCGGATTGGGTGAGGCTATGGTTTCTGGCTTGGTGAATGCGGACAGCTATCAGGTGCGTGACGGTAAGGTGATTGAGAAAAAGATATCTACCAAGAAACTAGCTATTTATGCAGTAAAAGAGGGTGGTACGAAAGAAGAGGAGATTGAGCCGGAGCTACAAAATACGCAAGTGTTGGCGGATGCGCAGATGTTGGAGTTGGAGCGCATCGGCAGAAAGATCGAAGCCCGTTTCGGCAGTCCGCAGGACATCGAATGGTGTTTGGCAGACGATATAGTTTATATTGTCCAGAGCCGTCCGATCACTACCTTATACCCAATTCCGGAAGCACCTAATCAGGGATATGCCGAAGACAGCACGATCCCGCACGTCTATTTATCGGTGGGCCATCAACAAATGATGACCGATGCGATGAAACCATTGGGATGGTCCTGCTGGCTCTTAATGACTCCTCCCGCTACGCGTATTGCCGGTGGAAGGCTGTTTGTGGATGTGACCCAATGCTGACTTCCGCTGCTGGCAGGAAAGCGATTATCGATATGCTGGGGAAATTCGATCCACTCGTAAAAGACGCGCTTACGACCATCGTAGAGAGGGAAGATTTTATAAAATCGTTACCGGACAATCCTGATAGCAATCCGGCAGAGTCAGGTACCGAAAAAAACAGTAAAGCACCGGCAATTCCGGATTATGGGGCATTAAACGAATACGATCCAACCCTCGTTGCTGATTTGATCACGCGTAATCAAATAGCGGTAGCGTCGTTAAAGCAAAACATCCAAACCAAATCAGGATCGGAGCTGTTTGATTTTATCCTGGAAGATATTCAGCAATCCAAGACAACAACGATTCATCCACAGAGCTTTGGGGTGATTATGACCGGCATGAATGCAGCCGCCTGGCTCAATGCCAACATGAACGAATGGCTGGATGAGAAAAATGCAGCAGACACCATTTCTCAATCGGTACCCAACAACGTTACGTCGGAAATGGGACTGGCGTTGTTGGATGTCGCCGATGTGGTTCGTCGTCATCCACAAGTCATAGCCTATTTATCTCAAATTCAGTCCGGGATAAAACAGGATGACTTTTTGGATGAACTGGGTAAGTTTGATGGCGGAAAGGAGAGCCGGGACGCTATCTATACTTTTCTCAACAAATACGGGATGCGATGTGCCGGTGAAATTGATATTACGAAAACCCGTTGGAGCGAAAAACCAACGATACTTGTCCCTACGATTCTCAGTAATACCAAAAACTTTGAACCCGGTGAAAGCAAGCGGAAATTTGAGCAGGGCTTGCAGGCCGCTTTGAAAAAAGAAGAGGAGTTATTGGAGCGATTGAAGCAACTACCAGATGGTGAGCAGAAAGCCGAAGAGACAAAACGAATGATCGAACTGGTTCGCAATTATGCCGGATACCGTGAGTATCCCAAATACGGCATAGTTAGTCGCTACTTCGTTTATAAACAGGCCTTACTGAACGAAGCCGAGCAACTTGTACAAGCCGGGTTTATCCATGAAAAAGAAGATATCTATTATCTCACGTTTGACGAACTTCGCGAGCTTGTACGCACCCATCAACCAGATTACCGACTCATCAACCAACGAAAAGAGGAGTTCAAACGCTATGAAAAACTAACTCCGCCACGGGTAATCACATCCGAGGGTGAAATCCTTACCGGGAAATACAACCGGGAAAATCTCCCGGCTGAAGCGATTGCCGGTTTGGCGGTTTCTTCGGGGGTGATAGAAGGACGGGCCCGTGTTATCTTACACATGGAAGAGGCTACTATTGAAGAGGGCGATATATTAGTCACTTCCTTTACAGACCCCAGTTGGACACCTTTGTTTGTAGCCATTAAAGGCCTGGTCACCGAAGTGGGCGGACTGATGACTCATGGAGCGGTGATTGCCCGTGAATATGGCTTACCAGCCGTTGTTGGCGTAGAAAATGCGACCAAACTTATAAAAGACGGGCAACAAATTCGCGTGAATGGAACGGACGGGTATGTAGAAATCTTATAATTGTGTAAATAAAATCAAAAACGTTGATTCGTTCCATGACCATTCGCCCCGCGATTCTGGCTGATATGCCAGCCCTAATGAACCTTCTCAAAAATGTTATTCCACTCATGCACGAAGCGGGTAATTTCCAGTGGGACGACCAATACCCGAACGAAACTGTTTTCGGGAATGACATTCGTAAAGAGCAACTTTGGGTAGCCGACATCGATGGTCAGCTGGCCGGTGTAGCCGCCCTAACCGAAGATCAGGAACCCGAATATGAACAGGTAGGCTTCGACCTTAGTCAGCGGGCCGTTGTCACGCACCGGCTCGCCGTTGATCCTGCTTTTCGTGGACAGGGTGTAGCCGTTGCCCTGTTGGAGCAGGCCGAGAAAATTGCCCTTGAGCGTGGCATTCATTTTCTACGAATTGACACCAATTCCGAAAACCAAACGACCCAAAAACTCTTCCCAAAGCTTGGTTATCTGTATGCTGGAGATATCACACTCGGCTTCCGGCCCGGATTGCGTTTCCTGGCCTACGAGAAAAAGCTGGCTTGAGGTTGGGAGCAATAGGTTTTATACTACTTAAACACCATTGGCTTCCCTTCTTTTGGAGTAGTATTACTAGTCGTATTATTGAGCTATGAATTACAATTTAATGAAGGTATTTCCATGAAACTTTCTTTAGAAATAACCGCATTGTTAAGCTTAGCATTAGCTATACTTAGCTGTACCTCAGCCTCATTAGATGGCAACTACATTAATAGTACTGACAGTACAGATACCCTTAAGCTATTTTCAGATAGCCATTACACACGAAAATCCAAAGAGAGCGACACTATTAAAGAAAATAAAGGCACATGGGATAGTGATGATATTCATAAATTATTTTTACACAACTGGTATGATAAAGAAACAAAGGAACATTTAACATACGGTCTCATTATTAACAGGAAATCATTTTCACAAGATTGCGAACTGGTATATGATATAGACCAGAATTTTTATTACAAAAAACAACAGTGATTTAAAAACACTCGTTTAACGTTGTAAATACTATCCTAAACGTTTGCAACTACTGCGTAGGAAAATGAATTACTTAAACACCAATGGCTTTCCTTCTTTAGGCACCAGAAATTGATTTTCAGGAATCTTCTTTTCCAGGAGCGCTTTTCGTAAATCATTAGCAGGTTCGGCCAGGCCATCATCCCCTTGTTGAAACGTACCAAAGTGAATGCCTACCGCCTGTGTCGCTTTCAGATCCAAAAATGCCTGGACAGCTCCAGCCGGTGATACGTGAACAGGGGCCATAAACCACTCAGGCCGATACGAGCCAATAGGCAACAGAGCCAGCTTGATTGGCCCTCCAGCCTGTTCGCCAATGCGCTTGAAATGAGGACCGTAGCCACTGTCGCCACAGAAATAGGTTATGCCGAAACTCGTGTGAAGCAGATAGCCACACCAGAGTGTTTCATCCCGGTCACCCATACCCCGATTGCTAAAATGCTGTGCCTGCGTACAGGTAAGTCGTAGCTTTTCACTGACTTGCAGCGTATCGTTCCAGTCGAGTTCACGGCTTGTTCGCCCACCTACAGATTTAGGGAGGTAAGATACCCCCAGTGGAGTAACAAAGAGTGGGTTATAGGCTTTCACCAATTTCTTAATGGTGGGCAAATCGAGGTGATCATAATGGTTATGACTCAGCAGCACCACATCAATCGGTGGCAGTTCCTCGAATCGCAACCCTGGCGGTCGTTTACGTTTGATTCCCAGCCACGAGGTTGGTCCTACCCGCTTCGACCAGACGGGGTCGGTCAGAATGTTCAAACCATTTATCTGGATCAAAAACGTTGAATGATTCACGAACGTGAGCACCAGACTATCACCCTCTATACGTGTGGCCGGACGCGCCCCAATAAAGGCGTTGAGCTGTTCAGGCCAGGGTCCCTTGTCACGGTGAAGCAGCCATTTTAATAAACCACCCGAGGTGCGCTCGGGCATACCCGGATTGACGAATTTCTTTCCGTCGAAATGATCGGTAATGGGGCCTTTGTACCGTGGGGCGCAGGCAAATACAAGCAGAATCAGGCTTGACAGGAATACTAGAGGTAGTGCCGTATGCATATCGTGAATATACCCGATCAACATCCCGAAAGTTTCAATCCTCCTAAAAGTTCTCGCCCGTAGGCTAAACGCGTTCATTGCCAATCGCTAAAAGACATAGTATATTTGACCTATTCCATTCCTCTATTACTCGTATTTCCTATGCCCTCACCCATACGTGTATTACTAACTGACGACCACGAAATTATCCTGGACAGCTTATCTCTACTCCTCAGCCGCATTGACAGTGTGGAGGTGGTGGGCACCTTAATCGACAGCCGACAAGTTGTCAACTTTCTTGAAGAAAATGAGGTCGATATTCTGTTAACGGATATGGACATGCCTCTGCTGAATGGGATTAACCTGACGTTGCAAGTCCGTCAGCATTTCCCTCAGCTTAAAATACTGATGCTAACGGTTTCTGAAGATGCCGACCGAATTCGGGAAGCATTTAGGGCAGGCATTTCGGGCTATGTGATGAAAAGGGCGGGCAAAGCGGAGTTAGAAAAGGCGATTAAAACCCTGGCCAGGGGCGAAAAATACTTTTCCGAATCGGTCATGACGCAGTTGATGGCCTTGCCCGTTGACCCTGTCCGCCCATCCGATGAAGCGCCCGCCCCCTTAGTGCCTCTTACTGACCGTGAAATCGAAATCATTAAACTCGTAGCCCAGGAGCTATCGACCAACGCCATCGCCGAAAAACTGTTCATCAGCCCCGGAACGGTCGAAACTCACCGGCACAACATTCTCCGAAAATTAGGGGTAAAAAACTCCATCGGCATTATCAAATATGCCGTGAAGCATGGCCTGCTGTAGCCGTCCGGTAATCTACCAGTGCTCGTCCAATTTAGATTCTCGGGGCCGCCCGCGCAGTAGATTCTTCTGATTCTATCGTCTTGATAATTAGGAGCAATAGAATCGAAAGAATCTATTTTGGCAGAGCACTATTTCTATTGATCCAGCTTTCGGCAAACCTGTTCCAATGCCGTTTCATCGCCCACATTACCTGGAAAAACAACGTAGCTAATTCCTGGAAATTTACTGGCGGCATCCATCTGCCAGACAGGAACACCCGGATTATGGGGCCAAGCACCAGCGCTTTTTCGGTAGAGAGGCCTTTTGATGCCAGGTCGCTGGAAGTAATGCCTCCTTTGGCCACAATAAATTTCGGACGAACCGTAAGCCCCTGCATAATGCTGACCAAAAAATCAGACACGAGCGCATTGATCGTCAAGCTACTTTCTGAATCAGAGCCAACCTCCAGTTTGCGGCTGGTATGAATCACGACATCTTTCCCCGACGCAAGCCAGGCATCAGTTTGTCGACTGATTGCGGTCGCCGTTGTCAACTTTTCCTCCGAATTCAATAACGCCTGAACGTTCACCTCTATCACCTTGTACGTTCCTTTTTTCAGGAGATAGGCAAGCTGACTGGTCGTTTTAGGAACATGCGAGCCTACAACTACGAGTGATCCATTTGTAAAAACCGTGTCACCTTTAGTGGGTGTAAAAATTTTGCCCGATTCCATACCAGCACGGATAGGCACAAAGGTTGCCGAACTCCGATATAGAAACGTTTTACCCGCCTTTTCTGCCAGCATCAGCCCCATCACCACAACCTCCAGATCGCGGTAACTGGCAGCATTGACAATACACACCGATCCCGAAGGACAAACTTGTAATTTCTTACATACTACCAGAGGCCCACCTGCTCGTATGTCGTCAATGGATATGGAATTCACATCCGATGCCTTGACCCTGCCTTTGGTTTTTTCGTCTACCCATCGTTTCAAATCCGCATGTTTGTACCCAAATACGACATCCTTAGCGAAGGGCGTATCTGAAACCGGCACCAACTCCTGATTGTCAACCAGATAATGAACATCATCAATCGTAAACCGACCGCCCTCAATAAATGCGGGCACTAACACGGTGACGGCATTTTCCATACCCAGCGTATCGGCCATAGCATCTACTTCAGCCGGAAAATGCCCTCTTAACGTGGAATCACTTCGGCTGATAACGACGACCTCCCGGCCACTCTCCTTAACCGCTTCTTTTATGTTAGTCCCTATTTCCTGAGCAAGCTCAATCGCTTCCTGTTCTGGCAGGCTTCTGGAATTGGTGAGGATGAATAAAATAGAGGGTTTCTTCCTCAACTCTTCCGTAATCAATTCTACTCGCCAGGATGTAAGCACTGTTACATGACAAGAAGTTTGGGTACCGGTCGGGTCATCGTCCAGCACGACAATGGTTTTCCCAATCTTACTAAATTCGTCATGAATGGAGGTAAGCAACTCCTGCTGATAGTCGGGAGGTAGCTGCTCCATTTTCTGGCTTACAGTAACATACATATGCAGTTGAACGATCTTTTAGGGTGAAGTAAGTAGCTGGGTTGATCTACCTACTTACTTATGCTATGCAGATAATCGTTACGGGAGGAGCGGGCTTTCTGGGCCAACGGCTGGCGAAAGAGTTATTGACCAGCCCACTAGTTTTTGATGAACTGGTACTAGCGGATATTGTCATGCCTCTTGATCCGGGGAATGACGACAGGGTCACCTGCAAACAGCTGGATCTTTCGGAAGAAGGCGCTGCCAATAATCTGGTTACGTCCAAAACCGGGATCGTTTTTCATCTTGCAGCCATCGTGAGTAGTCATGCGGAAAAAGACTTTGATCTGGGCTGGAAAGTGAACCTCGATAGTACTCGGCAACTTCTGGAAGCCTGCCGTCGTCAGCATTCGGGAATCCGGTTTGTATTTGCCAGTTCCCTGGCCGTATATGGTGGAATGCTCCCTGCGCTTGTCAATGATATGACCGTCGTTACCCTCGTTCGTCCTACGGAACCCAGAAAGCGATGGGGAATTGCTGGTCAATGATTACTCGCGAAAAGCCTTTGTGGATGGGCGGGTATTGCGCTTACCCACCATTTGCGTTCGGCCCGGTCGTCCGAATCAGGCGGCATCCTCCTTTGTAAGCAGTATCATCCGGGAACCTATTCACGGCGAAACGGCTAGTTGCCCCGTGTCGCCAGAACTCGCCCTATGGTTGTCAAGCCCGAATACCATCATTCAGAATATCATCAAAGGAGCAACGCTGACTGGCGCTGCCTTGGGCGAATGGCGAACCGTAAACCTGCCCGGCATTAGTGTAACCGTGCAACAGATGCTTGACGCTCTTGAACGGCTCACCAACCCACAAACGCGGGCACTTGTACAATTTAGGCCCGATCCAGCCATAAACGCCATTGTAAGCAGTTGGCCTGGGCTTCTTGACAACACAAGGGCGCTTCAACTTGGCTTCGAGGTTGATACTAGCTTTGATCAGTTTATTACGCAATTCATAGCCCAGAGCAAAGGTGTATAGGACAGGTTTTCTTTAACCAATTAACTGTCTTTTTTCGACAGGATTTACAGGATAAAACAGGATTTCAAAAGCTAAAATCCTGTTTTATCCTGTAAATCCTGTCGAAAAAAGAGTGGGTCCACTACCTAATTAACCCGATCTGCCAACACGGAACTGCTACGGCTAGAAGCCTGGTGAAGGAAAAACAACTTCATGTCGGCCTGAAGCAGTAGACCAGATTCGGGGTTACAAGAAAACCAGAAGCTGTCCGGATGGCAACAATCAGTCCTTCAGCCAGTTGATCGTCGATAAGTTGCTGTAGCGGTAAGCCCCGATAGTCTTTTGGCAGCTTATTGATCTCCTTCACATCCATTATGGAGCCATTTTCAGCATTACCGGTCAGGTAGTCCAGGAACTCCATAATATCGGGGCGACTCACGATACTGGCCATATGCGCACCGCCAATCTTGTCGGGCATAACCACGTTATTAGCCCCCGCTTTTCGAAGCTTACTCTGCGACGAATAGTGCGAGGCCCGGCTGATAATGGTCAGTTTATCGTTCAAACTACGGGCACTTAGAACGATAAACACATTATCAGCATCGGTCGGCAGGGCCGTCAGTAGAGCTTTCGCTCGTTTAATGCCTGCTTTCAAGAGCGTTTCATCTTCAGTGGCGCTCCCGATCACATACAGCACCGACGTATCTTTCGACTCGTAGGCTCGTATACGTTCCTCATTTTGTTCAATGACAATAAAAGGAACTTTGTGCTGGCGTAGCGTGAGAGCCGCTTCCTGACCGCTACGTCCAAGACCACAAAGAATCACATGATTCGTGAGTGTGTCTATTTGATTGGCCATTTTCCGTTGTTTAAAATAGTGGGTGAGTTCGCCACTGGCTATGTATTGGGTAATGAGCGCCAGCGCATAAGCAAAGGTTGTAAAACTGGATACCAGCAAAAAAACGGTAAAAAGACGCCCTGTGGGCGACAGTGGGCGTACTTCGGTATAGCCAGCCGTCGTAATCGAAATAACAGTCATGTACAGCGCATCAATAAAATTATACTGTTCGATGTACATGTAGCCAGTAATTCCCACCAGCGAAATACCGAGAATAACCAATAAAGGGGATAGTAACGAGAATGGCTGTTTCAATGTGGACAACATGCCTATTTTTGCTATATAATTTCAAAATTATCAAATATTAAGATACATATATTGTAAAATAATTATTATTTCAGAATTTTCTTTGGAATACTGAATAACTTTAGGCTGCGCCTGCCACACAGGTTTTGTTATCTGCAAGTGATCTATTCAGAAACAAAAAATCCGTGCACGATCTGGAACCGTGACACGGATTTTTGAAGGCGGTGATGTCGGAATGCCGCGCTACACGACCAGATTCAGCAGCAATACCCCGATCAGCCCGACAATCGACACGATGGTTTCCATGAGCGACCAGGTTCGTATGGTTTGGCCAATGGTCAGGTTGAAGTATTCTTTAAATAGCCAGAAACCACCGTCGTTAATATGCGAAAACATCAGGCTACCCGAGCCAATAGCCAGCACCATCAATTCAGGTTTTATAGGCTGCGATTGTAGTAAAGGCAGAATAATGCCCACCGTTGTCAACCCAGCAACCGTTGCCGAACCCACGCAGACGCGAATAAAAGCGGCAATGCCCCAGCCCAGCAACAAAGGCGGAATAGCGGCATCGGCTAACAGACTACCAATGTATTTGCTGGTGCCACTGTCGCCAAAAACCTGCTTCAGCGCACCCGCTCCTGCAATGACCAGTAAAATAGGCGCAATCGCTTTAACCGCTTCTTCCATGTCTTTAGTAATGGCTTTCATGGACTGTCCCTGACGGAGACCCAGCGCATACATAGCCACCAGCACCGACAGCAGCATACCGATATACGGCTCGGCCATCAAGGTAACGATGGTTTTCAAAAACGACTCACCAGGCATCGCATTTTTCAACGGGCCAAAGGTCGTTAGCAGCAATACGGGTAACAGAGCCACAAAAAAGCTAATACCCGCTCCTGGTAAATTTTGCGTTGCCACCTCCCGATTATTGAACAAATCCCGGTTGGGCGTTGCCTTAATATGCACCAGGGTTTTACCAAACAAGGGACCAGCAATAATGATGGCCGGAATAGCGACAATAATACCGTAGATGAGCGTCTGGCCAATGTTAGCGTGGAGTTGTCCCGCAACGGCAGATGGGGACGGGTGCGGTGGCAGATAGCCGTGGGCTACCGACAAGGCCGACAGCATAGGCACAGCCACCGACATTAAGGGTAAGCGGGATGAGGCTGCAATGGTAAAAATCAGGGAACAACGATAATGAATCCCGCATTGTAGAACAAGGGAATCCCGATCACGAAGCCCGCTAAGGCCAATCCCCAGCGAATATTTTTGATACCAAACCAGCCGATCAACACATCGGTAATTCGTCGGGCAGCCCCGCTTTCGGCCACTAATCGGCCCAGCATCGCTCCAAAACCAATAATCAGCACCAATTCGCCGAGGGTGCCGCCAATACCGGTCTGGATTGATTTGCCCACAGCGACAACGTCCATACCCGACGCTAAACCGATGCCAAGCGATACAATAACAAACGAGATGAAGGTATCTAAACGAACAAAGGCAACTAAAAAAACAAGCGTCAGAATCCCGATTAAGGTTAGAATAAGGGGCATAAGCGAGCAGGTGGGTTATTTGAACGACAAAGCGTAGGTTGCTAATTTTTCTACTTCATTCATTAGCGAATTGGTCAGGTCGAAGGGCACAACGTGCAGGCGAGTCGTGGCGTCGAAGCCAAACACGGGCAGTGGTTTTTGGAAGGTTTCATTGGCCGGATATACCAGAAACAAATCCTCGGCTGCGTACTTTTTGCCATAGGCATATAATTGGTACATATCCGCTTGGTCGATACCGTAGTTACTGGCACCTGAGTTCGACCCCAACTCCTGCCCTTTTAATTGTTTCCACTTTGTGTCGAATACCATTGCCTTATCCTTATGCCGGATCAGTATGTCGGGGCGAAGTTTAAATTTGGGTGCGCCAACATGCTCGTCTACGAGGTGAGCCGATGACTCCTGTACACGCACATCGTCGGTATCGGGCCAGTACGCTCGGATACCGTAGGCCACATAATCCTCAAAGACCCGCTCCATAGGAAACAGGAGTGACAGACTCGGTATCTGTCCCGTTTTGATACCAAACCCCGCCCCTGAAGTAAGGCTTCGGCCCAGCGAAGAGCAGCTTCGTACCGAAGAAACAATCGACTTGACCGTCGGATGATTCGTAAATCGTCGGATAAGGATTCCGTTTCGGGTACGTCATCCAATGCCCAACGGAGTTGCCTGATCCGACGCAGGATAACCGGGTTGGTTGTTTCTCTGTTTAGATAGACCAACGCTGTTTTTAGAATCCGATTAGCGGCAACATCAGCCGTTAGACAATCATAGGTAACCGCCAGGCGCTCAGCATGCCAGGCGTTCTCCCGCTGCTGGCGTACGGCCTGAAATTTACCTTTCCAGAATCGCTCATTGCGATCAACCGATACATAGGCGTGCTGGATTCCCTGTTGAACCAACGGCTCTACCGTATCCAGAAAAGCGGAAATGAATACCTCCCAAAGCGGTACTTGAATCGCACGAGTATGACCCGATGGAAGCGTTCGAAATGGACTGTGCCGAAGGTGTCGTAACATCTTCAACAACAAAGGTCGGGTTGCATCCATCGGCCCGATTTTTGGTAGGATTTCAAGTTGCATGTGGCCCGAAAGCGGCAGTAGCCCAACATAATTCCGAACTTGAATCAGCTCGCGTCCCTTTTGTACCGAAAATGCCAGAAGCCCTTCGGCCTGCTCGTCGGCAAACACAAACCTGCGCAATGCCTGAAAAACAGCCTCTGGTACCAGCGCCCCACCAGTTGGTGGTTCGGGCCATTGCTCAACGGAGCCAAGCAGGCTGTTTTCAAGTACTGAAATCGTTGTAATCATGGAGAGGCTACACCCTACCTTTCATGAACTCGCCAGCGGCCGACTTCAATAAGCCCGCAAAGGAGTTCAGACAGAATAAAACACCCCGATCAATTAATGCTCTGGCCTGATCGCCGGTAGCAGCTGTCGTGCCGGCAATCAGCCCGGCTTTCCTGATTTTCTCAACTACCCCGCAATGGTGCGTTTTACCTCATCGTGACCGGGACCATCGAAATAGCCCATACTCATAGCCAGATCACGGGGACCAATCACAAATCCATCAATACCCTCAACCTGCACTAAATCATCCAGGTTGGCGATGGCTTCTGTATCTTCAATTTGCGCTAATACCAGCGTTTGCTCGTTGGCAAATTCAACAGCCTCGCCCTGGTTCATATTGCCCAGCAGGTAATCATTGGATCGCGCAGGTGCAAATCCCCGCAAGCCAAGCGGTGGATACTTAACCGCCTGAACGAGCGCTTCGGCCTGGGCAACGGTGCTGACGCCGGGCATCATAATACCCATTACCCCGGCATCCAGAAACTGCAAAATCAATTTGGGGTCATTGCTACGCACGCGGGCCAACGGGGTGATGCCACTCACGTCACAGGCCCGTACAATGTCCTGCACCTGTGCCGTAGTGACGGGGCTATGCTCGCCATCAATCATGTAAAAGTCCAGCCCCGAAAAGCCACAAAGTTCGGCAACAGTTGGGTCTGAACTATTCGAAAGGACGCCCAGAACGGGCTGGCTATTTTTGAGCCGGGTTTTAACAATATTTTGTTTCATCTAAAAAAGGAAAGAGCGGAAGAATAAAAAGTTGATGCTATAGATTTTCCTGGCAGCAACGTATTGGTTTACAAACAGAATCAACCAGAATCTATAGAATCTAATTTGATCAAACACTTGCAGCTCAAATAGATTGGCAAGATACGACCGAATCAGAAAAATAGACCCGCTGCCAGCCGAAACGTGTTGCAGTGGGCTTCAACAATATCGGTCAGGCGGGGTGAGTAGCCGCCCCCATCGAAACAACGATAGGAAGTCCGTTTTTGATCGCCTGCTCAAACACAAACAGGTCCCGCTCTTTACAGCCTTCCCGGCTAATACTTAGTTTTCCCAGTCGGTCCGATGCCAGAATATCAACGCCTGATACATAAAACAGAAAGTCCGGTTTCTCCCGCTGAATCAAACCCGGCAACGTGTCATATAAGGTGTTCAGATAGAGTTCATCTTCTGTACCGGTCGGGAAGTCAATATCCAGATCAGATTGCTCTTTTTTGAGTGGGTAATTGTCTTTCCCGTGCATACTGAAGGTGAATACGCGGGGCTCCTGCTGAAACATAACGGCCGTTCCATTCCCCTGATGCACATCTAAATCAATCACCAGGATTTTCCGGGCCTGACCCGTTTCAAGCAGGTAATGAGCTGCCACGCCCACATCGTTGAGCATGCAAAAGCCTTCTCCCCGGTCCGGGAATGCATGATGGGTTCCCCCGCTACATTCATGGCGACGCCGTCGGTTTGGGCAATTCGGGTGCCGTCGATAGTGCCCTGCGTAATGATCCACTCCCGTTCAATTAGCTCGGGGGTCAGGGGAAAACCGATCCGTCGCATCATTTTCGGATCGACCGTTCCAGTTTTTAATGCCTGCACATAATCGGGGGTATGCACACCTACTACCCAGCGATCATCGACAGGCTCGGGAGCAAAAAAATTAGCCTCAGTACAGGTGCCTTCATAGAGAAGTTGCTCATAGATTAGTTCATATTTAAGCATCGGGAACCGGTGTCCTTCGGGTAATCGGAGTCGGTAGACAGGCGAAAAAGCAATCTGAAGCATGAAGCAAAGCTGGCGGTGAGTCGTAAAAAAGTACTTGTCCCGTTCGATAAGGATACGCTCTAGTTAACCCATCTTCGACGGGTTGTGTTACCAAATCGGCCTATTTGTTCGTTGGTAGGGTTTACCTAATTATCCAACTACATAATCTGGCTTGCATGAAAACAGCTATTATTACGGGGGCGGCCAGGGTATTGGTCGCGTGGCAACACAATATTTACTCACACACGGCTACCGGGTGGCCATCTGGGAAGCCGACACCGACGCACTAGCCGAACTTAAAGAAGCATTTAAAGCCTCATCGGCCCAGATCCTTTTCATTTCCTGTGATGTCTCCAGCGACGTAAACGTCAAGAAAGCGGCCGAGCAAACTATTTCCCATTTTGGGCAAATCGATGCGCTGATCAATAATGCGGCCATTATGATCGAAAAACCACTCGACAAATTAACCCTCGACGAGTGGAATCGGGTGATCAGTACAAACCTGACCGGAGCCTTTCTGTGTGCTAAACACACTGCCGTCTACCTGGCTGCGCAAAAGGGTAGTATCATCAACATGTGTTCAACACGGGCTTTCCAGTCGGAGCCCGATACGTTTGCTTATTCGGCGAGTAAGGGCGGGCTTTTAGCACTAACTCACTCGCTGGCAGTTAGTTTGGGACCCGATGTCCGCGTCAACGCCATTAGTCCTGGTTGGATCGATGTGTCGGCATTAAAGAAAAAAGCCAGGGCCAAATCCGATGACCTTCAACCCGAAGATCACAGTCAACACCCGGCTGGCCGGGTGGGGCAGGCAGATGACATTGCCCGGATGATCCTCTTTCTGATTGCTCCCGAAAACAGTTTTATTACCGGTCAGAATTTTGTGGTTGATGGCGGGATGACCCGTAAAATGATTTACGTATAACTACGCAACCAACAAGGCCAAAACATCCTCACCTTTGCCTTG
The DNA here is from genome assembly GCA_003259005.1 of Spirosoma telluris. Lineage (GTDB taxonomy): Bacteria > Bacteroidota > Bacteroidia > Cytophagales > Spirosomataceae > Spirosoma > Spirosoma telluris. Next base: position 8,552,542 of record QLII01000001.1, on the reverse strand, counting down.
TTAAGTAAGTAGTTTTATCCTCTTCATCACCCATGAATATCGAACTCTCCACAGCTACGGATCAATCTCCCCTGGAAGTCCTTGATTTACAGGTAACCTCCCGACGAACTTCTGGAAAAGCAATCCTGTCTTTGCGGTTTTTGTGCAGGAACAACCGCTATGCCAACCACATACAGATTCCCGAATTGTCGTGGTTCGATGCGAGTCAGTTGCAACATTTTTCACAGAATCTGGCAACGGCTCACTATCCGGAAACCTGTCAGGTCGATCTACTGGATGCGGGCGTGCGGCTAACGGGGTCGGTTCGGCAGTTGGCGGGGCGGTGGACTACAGGGCGCACCGTCCACATCGAGCCCTTGGCATCATCGGCAAGCCAGTTCGTACCGTTTACCATCCATGCGTCGCACCTCGATGTGAAAACCTACGCGGGTAAACTCTATAACCGGCTATGGGAATTGTTCACGAAAGGCTAATATGTTGTCATTTTATAGTCATTTGTTGTCATTAATAGTCATTCACTGTTAAACGACAATAATGACTATAAAATGACAATCAATGACAACTACAATGACTATCTACTTAACAGCTAACATACATGGAAAATGTAAATCAGGATGCGATACTTAACGAGCAATCGCAAACGTTCCACCCCACCACAGGTGGCACCGACCAAACCCCAGACGACAGCATTATGCTGAATGAGGATTACAATCCGACCGATCTGGCGGGCGACGTGAATGCCCCTCCTACCACCCCTACCGATGAACAGGAAGCAGCCACGGTAAACAAAGGAAGTGGGGCCGCTTCGGGAAGCCCGAATATGGAGCCCGACCTTTCCAACTACGGTAACGGGGATGCACTGGGCAACAATGATGGCACCGAGCCTGATCCTACCTGGACAGACGAGGATCAAGCCTGAGGGCCAAAGGCTACTGAAGCATACTATTTTAAAACAAAGTGCACTGATTGGCCAATCAGTGCACTTTGTTTTAGAACGCGTGGGGTAAATCTGACGTACATTTGTGTTTTATAATAGGGCCCCTTAACGTTGTCACTTGGTGAAACTTTCCTTTCTTCTTTCTATTGCCTATCTTTTACTAAGCCACACGGTTCTCCAGGCTCAGAAAAAAAACGAGAGCTATCAGCTTCACATTAGCCGCGCTACGTCCCCTGTCCATATCGACGGTGAGATAGATGAACCCGCCTGGCAGGCTGCCGAGGTAGCCACTGATTTCTGGATGGTACTTCCGATGGATACCAGCCGCGCCAAGGTTCGCACCGACGTTCGGATGACGTATGATGACCATCACGTGTATTTGAGCGCCGTTTGTTACCATGGCGATGTGCCAGGTCCCTACATGGTCGAATCCCTCCGGCGCGACTGGGCCTTTGTCAAAAACGACAACTTTATCTTTTTCATGGATACCTTCGATGACCAGACGAATGGCTTCACCTTTGGCACCAATGCCGCCGGGGCCCAATGGGATGGGCTGTTGTATGAAGGCGGCAAAGCGAATCTAAGCTGGGATAATAAATGGACGTCTGTCGTGCGGAATCACCCAGACCGATACGTGATTGAACTGGCCATTCCTTCAAAACGATTCGCTACAAAAAAGGAATCTCCCGCTGGGGTATCAACTTCAGTCGCCAGGATTTAAAAACAACCGAAAAGTCGTCCTGGACGCCTATACAACGCCAATTCCCAACGGCTTCTCTGGCCCTAACCGGTGTGTTGGTCTGGGATCAACCACCACCACAACCAGGCCCTAATATCTCGATTATTCCGTATGCCCTGAGTGGTCTTACCCGCGACTATCAAAATAATATTCCGACCCAAAGTCGGCTGGATGCGGGTCTGGATGCTAAAGTAGCCGTCACTTCTTCACTGAATCTTGACCTGACGGTTAACCCTGATTTTTCGCAGGTGGACGTTGATCAGCAGGTTACGAATCTCGACCGCTACGAACTGTTCTTCCCCGAAAAACGGCAATTCTTCTTAGAAAACGGCGATCAGTTTACCAACTTCGGGTACGCAACGATCCGCCCGTTTTTCAGTCGTCGGATCGGGTTGGGCGGGGTGCCGATTCGCTTTGGTGCCCGGCTGAGTGGCAAGCTTAACAAGGACTGGCGGATTGGCATCATGGACATGCAAACCGGGCGCGTTGACGATACGGGTCTGCCGGCTCAGAACTTCGCCGTGGTGGCCCTGCAACGGCGGGTGTCTGCTCGTTCAAACATCGGAATGATGTTCGTCAATAAGGAATCGCTGGCTTATACGCCAACTCCCGATAAACCGCTTTATAGCCGGTATAATCGGAATTTAGGCTTAGAGTATAATCTGGCCTCCTCCAACAATTTATGGAGTGGAAAAGCCCTGTATGTCAAATCATTTAGCCCCGAGCAGCTGGGAAGTGATGCCGTTTATGCAGGGAATCTACAGTATTTTACCCGCCGATGGCTCATTAGTGGGCAAGTGGAGTCGGTCGGCAAGAATTACACCGCCGAAGCAGGCTATGTCCCGCGCCGGGTTATGAACGGGGCATGGCAACGCTCGGCTATACATTTTTACCCACGGGCAGCGGAGTCCTCAACCACGGCCCCACGCTGACCTCTACCTATTTTTTCGACCCATCCTGGAAACAGAGTGATAACGAAAGTACGTTGAGCTATGCCATTACATTCCGCAGCCGAAGCGTATTTACGGCCTGGGTTGCCACCGATTACGTCCGACTACTTCAACCCTTTGACCCGACCAACTCAGGTCGCGAAACGCTGGCTACCGGTACCGAACATAACTGGACAGCCTGGGGACCGATTTTGACTCCAAGCCCCAGAGTGTCTTTACCTACGGGTTTTCATCGCGCTACGGTGGGTATTATGCCAATGGCACCCGGTTGAACCTCACCGCCGATCTGGGTTATCGGTTCCAGCCCTACGTAAGTCTGGCAGCCAGCGCGAGTTATAATGACATCCGGCTACCACAACCCTGGGGAAAAACTACCTTCTGGCTGGTCGGGCCCCGCTTCGACTTCACGTTCACGAACAAGCTCTATCTAACCACCTTTGTGCAATATAACGAGCAGCAGAAAAACATGAACATCAATGCGCGCGTACAATGGCGCTACAAGCCCGCATCTGATTTTTTTCTGGTCTACACCGACAATTATTTACCCAATTCGGGGCAGATTGGCCAGGATGTTCCGGGCTTCCTATCGGTTAGAAATCGGGCGTTGGTGCTGAAGTGGACCTACTGGTGGAATCTCTAATTTTCAGGGTTTTAAACAAACTGTATCCGTGTAAGTTTATTTGACAATCCGCCGAAAAGCGAGCGGTAAATAACTACACTAAAACCAGTCAACGTTTATGAAAACTCTGTTGCGTTTTTTCCCAACGGCTATCGTAGCCCTGTTTCTAATGCTATTTCTAACCAGTTGTGCAGCCATCGGCGATATTTTCAAAGCGGGCGCCTGGACCGGTGCCATACTTGTGATCCTGGGTATCGGCCTTGTCATCTGGATAATCTCCAAACTCTTTGGTGGGGAAGTAGCAATTCGTAATACCCCAACCTGGAAAAGGAAAAGCCGAGACCCCTAAAAGGCTCGGCTTTTTTATGAATAACATCTAGAAGGCTTTTGTGTAGTTTGTTCGTCAATGTACCTCTACAATCGATAAACTTTCCCATACCAGATCGCCCATCGAATGGCAGTTTTGGAAATCGGGGCGTTTGTAGTAGCTGGCTAACGCTTTCCGTAGCGTATATACATGATCGCTTGGGGCTAGTTCATCCCGGCGCATAGCCTGCATTAAATCCTGAATCCGAATGGCCTCGGCCCGTAGTCGGCTGGCGATGAGTGCCCGTTCTTCAATCTGATACTGTCGAACACTCTCCGGGGTCATATACCGAATACCGAGGTCGATAATGGGTTGATTCTGTTTGTAATATTGGGGCATATAAACCGACCGGCGGCCTTCATACGATTGCTGATCAAAATCAATTGCCCGTATTCGATAATAGGTTTCATCGAAATCGGGCGTAACATCGACGACAAAATTACTGGAATGCATATCGCCCAGTAATCGAACGAAACACCGTTCGTTGAACTTGATAAACTCTTTACACAGGCGAATCGGATTCAGGGCTGGGTCAAACAACTGATTTTCAAAAAAGGTATCCCCTGGAATGCCGGCAATGTGTTCTTCCACCAGCGTTTGGCCGCTCGTGAGGTAATTAATCCGGTTAGGCGACAGAAGATGTTCTAATTCCAGGCCGTAAATCCGGGAGGCATCGGCACGTTTGATATAGAAGTAGTCGAAGTTATCGTTGACCAGATTCCGAATCCGTATGCGAAAAGGCCGGGTATTCCCATACATACACATATCGACCCGGTCGATGGTGAGGTGATTTGTAATGGACAGGTCACCGTGTGCCTTCAGGTAGGCGTAGATTGCTTTTAAGGAAAGGCGCATTTCCTGCGCTTCTGTTGCCGAATAAAATACGGTTTCCCAAAGCGTATCCTTTCCATTCTTGTCGTACAGGCTAATCGCATTGTCATACCGAAGCAGGTCATCATATTGGGTAGGTAGCACCAACTCCCGATCATACTGAGTCAGGTAGGATCGAAGCAAATCCCGAATGGGGTAAACAAGTTTTTTTCTGGATATAACCGGCATAATGGCGAACGAAGACAAGCGCAACAAGATCGTTGTTTTCGCCCATTTTTTATACGTAATAGCCCCTAACTTAAGAGCTAAGCTAGGGGCCATTACATATAACAAACTGATTGTTAGGCTACCAACTCGAGCAAGCCATCACGCTGTAAGACAGCCCGTTGGCGTTCGCTCAGATCCTCAGAAGCTTTCATTAAGGGCAGTCGAACGTCGGCAGAAATCAGACCGAATATCTCCAGAACATTTTTGATACCTACTGGATTTCCTTCTTCATACAAGAGGGGATCAATGCGAAGGAAATGGCCCAGCTCTTTTTGTGCAAAAACAAAATCACCCTTTAAAGCGGCTTCGATCATGCCACTGAATTTGGCGGGAAAGGCATTGGCCACCACGGACATAACCCCTACTCCACCAATACTAATAATCGGAACGCCCTGTACGTCGTCGCCCGAAATAAGCAGGAAATCATCGGGTTTATCACGGGCAATTTCCATGCACTGTTCAATAACACACGAGGCCTCTTTTACACCAATGATGTTAGGATGCTGGGCCAACTCGCAGATCGTTTCGGCAGACATATTGATGCCTGTCCGGAACGGAATATTGTACAGAATAACGGGGACGGGGCTCGCATCGGCAATTCGCGTAAAATGCTCGATAACCCCCCGTTTGCCCGGTTTGTTATAGTAGGGGCAAACTGACAGGATGGCATCAACACCCTCAAAATCAATATCTTTCATCCCCGACACAACCTCGGTGGTAACATTGCCACCTACCCCAAACACGATAGGGAGGTTCTTTGGGTTATTTTCCTTGAGGTATTGTAGCAACTGTTTCTTCTCCTGTTTAGTCACCGTAGGCGATTCGCCGGTAGTGCCTTGCAGGACGATGTAACGAACACCTCCATCGGAGATGTGCCGAACGATGCGGCCGAAGCCGTCGTAGTCAATAGATAGATCGGCATTGAAAGGTGTTACAATGGCAACACCTACGCCATGGAATTTAGTATCCATTAGAAGAAACAGGAATGTAATATTCCTGCAAAGTTACGGGAATTTAGTGGGGAGTTATTGCTTCTCGGTAACTTGGGCGAAGTCTTTTGGTGAAAAATCATGTTGAGGCAATAAATCAAAAAGCTCATCGTGAATACGAGCTACGTATAAGCCCGCTTTCTCAGCCTCTTGCATAACGTGCTCTGATGCATCAACGAAGGCAAGTATCCCGTATAATTTCTTACCTTTTTGTTCTGGGAAATAGTCGGTAAACCGATTCAGGATTTTTACCATCTGCTCAATATCCCGTTGCTTAAGATGGCTTTTAACTTCTACAATGACGACGGTATTAATAGCCCCATTAGCAACGCCAAGTACATCAATTTCAATCGTATCGCTCCCTTTCTGTGTTTTATAACGGGTAGTAACGGTGGTCATACCGAAGCGCTCCCTTAGTACTTTTTCCATCGAAGGAAATGCCATACCTTCCGTAAAGCTGCCGAACTTGTTACCTAAATCCCCAATTAGCTTAGCATTCTGCTTTGTTATCCGATCAGTCTCTTTCTGGCTTTCAGCTATTTCTTTAAGAATCTGCCGGACATCATCAAAATTGGCAGTCGCTTCCATTGTTCGGTATAGCTTGTAAGTATACAAAGATAGCAAAATTAGTACAGAAAATAACTAGACCTCCAGCATCGCCAGAAACTCGTCTTCGCCAATCATGGGTACATTCAGCTTTTGTGCTTTATCGACTTTCGATGGCCCCGCATTTTCGCCGACGATCAGGTAGTTTAGTTTTTTAGAAATACCGCTGAGTACCTTCCCCCGTTGGCAGCAATCCGGTTTTCGAGTTCTTCGCGACTGAAATTGGCGAATGTACCTGTGTATAAAAAGGTTTTCCCAGCCAGTGCGTCGCCCTCGCGTTCGACCACTTTTTTCTCGCCAACAAACTGCAAACCAGCCGCCCGCAATTGCTCAACGAAGGTTCGATTATAAGGATCAGCGAACCAGGCTACCACGCTTTCTGCGATACGTGGACCGGTATCAGGCACGGCTAGTAATTCCTCCTGACTGGCATTCATAATCGCATCCATGGACCCAAAATAATCCACCAATTTTTCGGCAGTTGTATTCCCGACGTACCGAATGCCAAGGGCAAACAGTACATTTTGAAGCGGCTGTGCCTTCGATCGTTCAATGGCCGTCAGTATATTGTCAACCGTTTTCTCCCGAAAGCTGACAATGCGCTTTTTCCCAGTCTCTTCATCCAGGAATATTTTCTCGAGTCCCAGCAATTGTTCGCTCGTCAGCGAATAGAGACCAGCGGGGGTTTCAACCAGGCCCCGGTCAATAAGCATCTCTATTTTGCCTTCGCCCAGGCTCTCGATGTTCATGGCACGGCGTTGGATAAAGTGTTCGAATCGGGCCTGCCGCTGGGGTGGGCAACCACGCTCATTGGGGCAATAATGATTGGCTTCGCCTTCCTTCCGAACTAAGGGCGTTCCACAGGCAGGGCAGATTGTTGGGTAACTAATGGGCTGACTTTGTTCCGTGCGTCGATTCAGATCTACACCCGTAATTTTCGGAATAATTTCACCCCCTTTTTCCACAAAAACGGTATCATACAGCCTGACGCCCAAGCGCTCGATTTCGTTGGCATTGTGCAAGGAAGCCCGCTTAACAACCGTCCCGGCCAATAATACGGGGGTAAGCAGGGCAACGGGGGTAACGGAGCCTGTGCGGCCAACCTGATAGCGAATACTCGTCAATACCGTACTGGCAGCCATTGCCTTGTACTTAAAGGAAATAGCCCAGCGCGGACTTTTAGCGGTGTACCCTAATTCGCGTTGCTGGTCGTAGCGATTCACTTTTAGAACAATACCATCCGTACCAAGCGGCAGCGTAAATCGCTTTTCTTCCCACTGATTGATGTACTGCATAGCCTCCTGAATATCGGCACATTTCTGCCAGGTTGGCGATACATTGAAGCCCCACTGTTTCATGGCAATCAGGCTTTCCTCATGGGTTTTGAACACCTCTTCGTCTGACAAAAACGAATAGACATAGCAATCGAGTCGACGCTTGGCCACGGCTGCTGAATCCTGCTGTTTGAACGTACCCGAAGCTGCATTGCGCGGATTCGCTAATAAAGGTTCTCCTATGTCCTCACGTTCTTTGTTAATGCGTTCAAACTCGGCAAGTGGCAGGAACCCTTCCCCCGTACTTCAAACAGAGCGGGGGAAGGGAGCGGGAAGCAGCGGGGCACTATCGTCAAAGTTTATGGCAACCTGTCCTGCTGACTGCGCTATGCCCCCCGCTCCGTGCTCCTCGCCCCCCGCCCCATGACCCACGCGCAACGGCACTGTCCGAATGGTACGAATGTTATTGGTGATATCATCCCCCGAACACCATCACCACGCGTAGCGCCCTGTACCAGCAAGCCGTTTTCATAGGTCATACTCAGCGCCACACCATCGAATTTAAGTTCACAGATGTATTCATAGGTTTGCCCATTCAATCCTTTCTGAACCCGCTTATCAAACTCAATTAAGTCTTCTTCAGAGTACGTATTTCCCAGCGACAACATCGGAAATCGATGATAGACTGTAGCAAACTCCTTACTGATCGTACCACCCACGCGGGAGGTTGGTGACTCTGGCTGACGAAACTCAGGGTATTGTTTTTCGAGATCGGCCAATTCGGCCAGGAGTTTATCGAATGTGAAGTCATCTACCTCCGAAATACTATTCTGGTAATATTGGTGGGTATAATAATTCAGACGATCAGTTAAATGGGCAATGCGCTCCTGGGGTGTCATAAAATAAGTCGTTAGTCAATAGCCACTAGTTGTCTGTCGTTAATAACGGGCACAAGCCTGTTGTTTTGAAAGTCCTGACGATGCGTCAGATGCTATGACCGTTGACTAACGACTACTCAGCAATATTGGGTTTGTTTCCGCGTTCAAGCAAAAAAACATTAGTTTTACAGGATAAAAATTTCAGCAATTAATATCAGCGACTGATTAAGTCTTTCTTTTTCAATCGATTGATTTTTTGGGACAACAGAACAACCATGAATCAGCCTTTTATTGCCCCTTCGCTACTGGCCGCCGACTTTGCTAATTTGCAAAAGGAACTGGAATTAATAAACCGCAGCGAAGCCGATTATCTGCACTTTGATGTGATGGATGGTGTGTTTGTTCCAAACATTTCTTTTGGCTTCCCTCTACTGGAAACTGCCAGAAACTATTGCCAGAAACCACTGGATGTCCACCTGATGATCACGCAACCCGAACGCTACCTCGAAGATTTTGCTGAAGGAGGGGCATCGGTTATTCATGTGCATTATGAAGCCTGTACTCACCTGCACCGAACATTGACCCGCATCCGGGAGTTAGGTTGCCGGGCAGGCGTAGCTCTTAATCCTCACACACCCGTTTCGGGGCTTGAAGACGTACTGGAACAGATTGATGTAGTTTTAATCATGTCCGTAAATCCAGGGTTCGGGGTCAATCGTTTATACCTCATACGATTCAGAAAGTAGCGAAATTAAAACAATTACTCCTAGCCAATCAATCGGCAGCTCTGATTGAAATTGACGGGGGAGTAAGCGAAAAAAACGCACATTCTTTACTCAATGCCGGAGCCAATATTTTAGTAGCAGGCAATTCCGTTTTCAGGGCAAGCGATCCATTGGATGCGATCCGTCAATTAAAAAATAGCAACCGGCCTATGGTGGCCTGATGCATTCAGAAACTCTTTCGTTAATTGACTCAGTAGGCATCCTTTATGAAGAAATTATATCTGGCCATTTTATTCAGTTCGCTCCTTCTGGCGACGGCCTGTCGCAATACCACAAGTAATCAAACTGAAAAGCCGCCTTCTGATTCAACGGCGTCAGCCACCCCACTCGCGCCTGACTGGGCTAAAAACGCGACGATTTATGAAGTCAATACCCGCCAATTCTCCCCAAGGGTGATTTCAAAGCCATAGAAGCTCAGTTACCCCGTCTGAAAGAAATGGGGGTCGATATTATCTGGCTGATGCCGATTTATCCAATCAGTCAGGATACGAAAAAAGGAATACTCCCCAGTCCGTATGCCATTGCCGATTTCAAATCGGTAAATCCAGATTACGGCACCCTGTCCGATTTCAAATCATTGGTTAATCGGGCACACGCACTGGGGCTACGCGTTATTCTGGATTGGGTAGCCAGCCATACGGCTCAGGATCATGGCTGGGTAAAACAACATCCCGACTGGTATGCTATGGAGAAGGGGAAGATGGTCTCTCCAGGTAATCCTCAAGCGGGTAAACCAACTGGCTGGGACAAGGTCGTTAAACTTAATTACGACAACCCAGCTATGCGTAAATCGATGGTAGAGGCAATGCAGTATTGGTTAAAGGAAACCGATATTGATGGATATCGCTGCAACGCAGCAGGCTATGTCCCGAATACGTTCTGGGCTGAACTTCGCCCCCAGTTGGATAAAATCAAGACTGTATTCATGCTCTCAGAATGGGAAAACGATCCAGACCAGTTTCGAACCTGTTTTAATATGAATTATAGCTGGAGTATGTACAACATGATGAAGTCTGTAGCCAGTGGTGCCCGTTCTGCCGATAAAATCGACTCGTTGCGAGAAGCGAATCAGAAACGGTTTCCAAGCTGGTACTATCAGTTGATGTTTACCCAGAATCATGATGAAAATACTAACATTGGTACGCTGGACGAGTCGTTTGGGCCTGGGGCGGATGCCTTTATTGTCCTGAGCAGTACCCTCGAAGGTATGCCATTGGTCTATAATGGGATGGAATCCAATCTGAACAAACGACTGGCGGTTTTGGAGAAAGACACAATTTCCTGGGGTAATTACCCCAAAAGTGACTTCTTCAAAACACTCCTCACTCTGAAACATCGCAACCGGGCACTGTGGAATGGTCTGGCAGGTGGAAAGGCAGTAAAAATTATAACTGACCATGATGATAGCGTCTATGCCTTTCACCGCCAACGTGACAATGACCGTGTTGTCGTTATACTTAACCTGAGTGGTCAACCCAAAACGGTTCGTCTGACGGGTGACGGTTTTATAGGTGTATACACCGAAATATTCAGTCATCAACCCGTAGAATTAAAACCAGAAATGGCTGTAACCCTAAAACCCTGGGAATATCGGGTACTTACGAACTAAGTTTTCTTGGCAGATGGCACCATGAGTATGCAATTCTGTGTTTAACATTGCAACTATTGCAACAAAAATCAGTCTATATTACTCACCGTTTAATCGTTTATGCGAGTCTGGAGCATTTTGGCGGGCATATTGGTTAGCATGGCCAGTTCAATGGGTCAGGCTCAATCGACTGATGCGCCCCAGCGAGCCAACAGCCCTACTACTGTGCCCTCTACTGAAAAAAACGCCGTTCAATGGGCTAGGCGGGTAGTGGGGGTGTCGTCGGAGAAAAAAGGCGAACCTACTGGCGAACAATACAAAGCCTCTCAGGCACTTGGCCGCCCCAGTAAAGTTCCAGAAATGGGCGAAAGCGCTTGCGCCTGGGCTCCGTTCTATGCTGATGGAACTGCCGATGAGTGGATTCAGGTAGGGTTTGAAACCCCAATGCAGGCCCGTCAAATTGTCGTGGCCGAAAATATAAATCCAGGCGCGGTTGTAAAAGTTATTGTTATCGACGAAAAAGGAAAGGAGCACGTTGTTTATCAGGCAACGACTGTTCAGGCGCGTCAGGACCCACTTCTACGGATTTTCCCAAAAGACTCGGCCTATCTGTGCACCCAGGTTAAAGTTGTACTGAATGGAGCTGCCCTTAAAGGCCTAAATCAGATTGATGCCATTGGCATTTCGGACGATATAAAGCCCATTACCGTTGCGATCAACGTTTCCAAAAATACCCCAAAAGACATTCAGAAAGAAAATCTCGGAAAAACGGTTAACTCCTCTGGTCAGGAAGTGGCCCCGGTTATCTCGCCTGACGGCCGAACCCTTTACTTTACCCGAAATTTCAATAAAGCAAATCTGGGTGCCCCGACCGGCAAGATGTCTGGTACTCAACCCTGGAATCCGCATCGAATGGAAACTCAGCTAGCTGGAGTGAAGCTGTAAATATTGGCCCTCCCATCAATAATACGGGCGATAATGCCATTAGCGGTATGGCACCAGATGGACGAACGGCTTACCTTATCAATGTATATCGACCCGATGGCGGTATGTCGTTTGGCATTTCCAAATCCATCCGTACCAAAGCGGGTTGGTCGCAGCCAGTTGAGTGTAAGATTACCAACAATTATAACCTACACGAAAAAAACCAACTGGAGTTTTGCGTCTCGCCCGATGGGAAAGCAATTATTCTAGCCGTACAACGGAAAGATACGCGTGGTAATCGCGACCTCTACGTCTCTCTTCAAAAACCAGATAATACCTGGTCGGAACCTGTCTCATTAGGTGGCGTTGTAAATACCGCCGAATTTGAAAGCTCACCCTTTTTGGCTGCCGATGGCCGAACCCTCTACTTTACGTCGGCCGGGCACCCGGGATTTGGCAACGGCGATATCTTTGTCAGTCGTAGACAAGACGACTCATGGGGCAACTGGAGTGAACCCGAAAACCTTGGCCCGACAATCAATACCGCTGAGTGGGATGGTTATTTCACAATTCCAGCCTCGGGCGATTATGCCTACCTGAGTTCGCGGGCGGGCTCCCTGGGCGAAGATGATATTTTCCGATTAAAACTATTCCCAGCCATCAAGCCAGACCCGGTTGCCATTATATCGGGACAGGTGCTGGATTCCCAAAGTAAAAAACCGGTCGCATCGGAGGTAGCTTCAGGCTTATTCGGTGATACAAAAGAGATTTCGAAAGTGGATTACAATCCAGAATCAGGGGAATTTAAACTGATTCTGCCTACACAGAAAGTGTACAACCTGAAAGCCAGAAAAGAAGGCTATTTCACAACGACTGAAGTCCTGGATTTAAGCAAAGACAAACGATTTCGGGATATTCGGCGAAATCTATACCTGGTAAAAATTGAGCCGGGGCAGAAAATCGTGATGCGTGAGGTATTGTTTCAGCAGAGCCAGTTTGCCCTGCTTCCTGGGGCTAATTCCGAATTGGACCAAGTGGTTTCTATGCTGGAAAAATACCCGACTATGGAGTTGCTCATTGAAGGCCATACCGACAATCAGGGGATTGGGAGCCTAATATGAAACTTTCAGAAGACCGCGTTCGGGTGGTAAAAGAGTATCTGACCAGTAAAGGAATTTCAGAAAAACGCATCCAGACTAAGGCTTGGGGACCCAGCAAACCCGTTGCCAGCAATGAAACCGAAGAGAAGCGAAAACAAAACCGGCGGGTAGAATTCACGATCATGAAACTATGAGAACCCGGATTTTGCGTGTAGTTTTGGCCCAATGTCTGTTTCTTTATCCCGCAGTACCCTGCTTTTGCTAGGTGCCATCTTGGCACTTGCCCTTGGGCTTCGCCTGTATCGAGTTGGTACGTATGGCATTTATTTCGACGAAAAATCGACTTTACTGATTAGTCAGGCTATTTGCCTCGAAGGCTCCAATCAGAAAGATGTCTTCAGCAAACCCTACTTCACCCCTGCTGAATTCTGGAAGACGAAGACCATCAATGACTTTATTGAAGCCGATATCCGGGGAGATATTGGCAACAGTCCAGCCTATTACGGTGTGTTGTGGCTCTGGCTAAAGGTATTTGGTTTAAGCGATGCGTCGCTACGGATGCCATCCGTTATTTTCAGCACGCTGATCGTTTGGCTATTGTTTGTCTTTGTCCGCCGGCATTTACGCCCAAAACAACTGGCTGATGAGCCCACTAGCTCAGGCGCGCTTACATTGGCTTCGGTTGACAAGCTGGCGCTGACCAGCGCAGCCATTGCGACCATCGAGCCATTTTTTGTGTCCTACAGCCACATTGCCCGCAACTATTCCATGACGTTTTTTCTGACGTTGCTGGCTACGCATCTTTTTCTACTCATTCAGGAGCGGATTCGTTCCTCAGCCCGTCATTCGTCGGGGCTCTCCTTACCCTGGCTCTACGTTGCTTATGGCGCCGTTTTTGTCACCGCGGTACTATCCCATTACCTGGCAATTACGGTATTTCTTTGTCATGGACTCTATGCCTTGCTTTACCTTCGCAATGGCCGGGTATGGGTTACACTTGGCTTAACGGCTATTGTGGGCTTAGGCTTTATTTCATTATGGTTCATTTACGGCGGAGGAACCTATACGTTTTATATATTGGAAGAACAGAAGAATTTTTACCGTCATCTGGCCATCACCAATCCAAGAGGAAATGGCTTTGGCATTATTCTTCCAGCTACCCTACCCAATATTGCAACTCGGGCCATCCCTGTTTTCTCCGACTTATTTATTGTTACTAATGGATTGAGTCAAGTGCTGGGTAGTGTGCGAAATTCGCTGCTGGCACTAGGCTTGGGATTGAGTTCAACGCTGGTTATGCATCGCTATCTCACCGTGTCAAAACCGCCAGTCTGGGTCTACGCTGCGGTATCGCTGCTCCTTTTAGCCGGACTGCCGTTTTATACGATAGAGCCAGCTCGATTGCTCGTTTTGTCCATAGCCATTCCCTTTGTCTATCTCATTGGCCGCTTTGTAATCACCTATACTGATACGAGTCAGAAACGATTTGTCGTGCTTTTAGTGCTATTGGCTTTTGTACCAACTCTGTTCCTCCTTTTTACGGCCTGGCGATCTGGGCATACCTATGGTATTACGCAGCGGTATTCAGGATTTTCATTTCCTTATGTCTGTATTTTAGTTGCCTTAGGGTTCTATCAACTGGCAACCCTACGCTGGTGGTTTAGCCTACCCGTCGCAGTCGTTTTACTGATCCAGACTGTCCATATTATACAAACTCTGGGCGACATTTACGCGGATACATCTCCGAAATACACGCTTTTCGGCAAACCCAGAATTGCAAATCCTTACCGATCATCTGCCCTACAGTTAAAGCAACTTTATGCTCTGGGCGATACGATTCTGTACCCGAATAAAAAGCGGCTTATCTTTTCGGAGAAAAATGACCGAACCTTCTCGCCAGTATCCCTTATCGACGCCCAATTAGTGAATGTTTATTTACCCAAAGACGCACAATATATTCAGCGAATCGATCCAAACGAACGCGACCGGATTGTACTGGTAAAAGGAAATTCGGGCAAAAAAATTACTATTTTTGATTTTCAAGATCATACTTATCGCTATGGCGATTAACCAATACATAATGGATAATGGATAATGAATAATGTAGAATGAATAATGCCTGTCAGATAGCCTATTATTCATTCTACATTATTCATTATCCATTTACTTTAACAACCATGACATCAACGACCGAACTAACTGACTTGCAAACGCTTCAGGGACAACTACGACTCAAACTATTAGGACTCTATAACCAGGCTCATGCCGGTCATATCGGTTGTTCGTTGAGTTGTATCGACCTGATGATTGCTACGCTTGTGCAGCGCAAACGGGAACAGGATACCTTTCTGCTCTCGAAAGGTCATGCAGCAGCGGCACTCTATGCCTGTCTGAATCATTTGGGGGAAATTTCGGACGACGTACTGGCTACCTATTACCTGAATGGCACGACCCTACCCGCCCACCCAGCTCCCAATCAGCACAAAGGTATTCCGTTCGCTACGGGTTCTCTGGGGCATGGACTCCCTATTGGAACGGGCATTGCTAAGGCAGGTAAACTCAGGGGCGACGATTCCCGCGTATTTGTCCTTATGTCGGATGGTGAAACCAATGAAGGCACCACCTGGGAAGCAGCTCACTTTTCTATTCAGCATGAACTGGATAATCTGATCGTTCTGATTGACAAAAATGGATTACAGGGGTTTGGCCAGACCGCCCAGGTTTTAGGCGATACCGCCGATGTTCAAACCTGGAAAGCCATTGGTTTTGAGACCGTAGTTGTCGATGGACATAATATTGCCGAACTTCTGGTTACAATCGACCAATTGACCGCCACTCCGAACGGAAAGCCGAAACTCATCATTGCCGAAACGGTGAAGGGTAAAGGCGTATCGTATATGGAAAACAGGCTCGAATGGCACTATTTACCCATGAGCGAAGCTCAATATGAGCAGGCCCATGCCGAAGTAAGCGAACGTTATCTTGTTAAACAACCGGCTTAGGTAGACCTACCTACCCGTGACCGTTTCCTATAAAACTGACTAGTAAAGCGGGCATATCCGTCTTTTGCTGTAATATTGCGGCCTGAATGAATCAGTCTGCCCCCAATTTGCTACCTTCTGATAGTACACGACTCAAGGGTCCCATCGTCGTTTTCGGAGCCAGTGGCTTCATCGGCGCCAACCTATTCGAGCAACTCTTCCGCGTCCGCAAGGATGTGTACGCGCTGACCCACGACGCCACCAAAGCCTGGCGCCTTAAGCTTTTAGATGTGCCTGCCGAGAATATCGTTCACTGCGATATTTTGTCCAATACATCCGTACAGGATGTTTTTGGGAAAATTAAGCCTAAAACGATTTTCAATCTGGCCGCTTACGGCGCTTATAGCAAGCAGAAAAATGTTAGCCTGACCTACGAAACAAACGTATTAGGCACGGTCAACATTCTCGAAAACTGTACGCCTGATATGGTTTATATCCATGCGGGCAGCAGTTCGGAGTATGGCTTTAACTGCACAGCCCCGAAAGAAACGGATCGCGTTGAGCCTAACAGCCATTATGCCGTCTCGAAGGTATCGGCGGCTTATACGCTGGAGTATTACGCTAAGATCCATCAGCTTAATACCCTTAACCTCCGCCTATATTCCATCTACGGCGGTTGGGAAGAACCTGATCGGCTCATTCCCCGGCTTGTCGAAGAAAATCGCAAAGGGCAGTTACCTCCCCTCGTATCGCCTGACATTAGTCGGGACTTCGTCTACGTAGACGATTGCATCAATGCGTTTGTACAGGCAGCCCTGAACGTAAATCCCGACATTCGAGGACGGTCCTATAATATTGCTACAGGGAAGAAAACAACCATGCGCGAGTTGGTTGATGTAGCGCGACAAACCTTTGGGCTCACGCAGGAACCCGTTTGGGGCAGTATGACCAACCGAAACTGGGATCTCTCCGACTGGTACGGCGACCCGACAGCCGCCGAGGCCGATCTGGGTTGGAAGGCAACGACCTCACTCAGCGATGGTCTGCGCCAAACCGCCGACTGGCAAATAGCGCATCAGTATGAAAGTCGGGTTATTCCTGCGTTTCAAACACCCACGCTTAATCCTGTCATTTCGCCCATTATTGCCTGCTACAAAGACGCACAGGCCATTCCATACATGTATGAGCGGTTAGTAAAAACCTTCAATGAACTGAAGGTTCGGTACGAAATCATTTTCGTAAACGACAACTCACCCGACAATACCGATGACGTGCTCAATGAAATTTGTGCCAAAGATCCGAATGTAATTGCGATCAAGCATTCACGCAATTTCGGTTCGCAGGCGGCTTTTCTGAGTGGTATGGAAATTTCAACGGGCGATGCCGTAGTACTCATGGATGGCGATTTACAGGATCCGCCCGAGGTGATCCCTAAGTTTTTCGAAAAGTGGCAGCAAGGATTCGATGTGGTCTATGGTGTTCGGGTGCAACGGGAAATGCCTGCTCACGTTCATTTTTTCTACAAACAGTTCTACCGACTGTTCAAACGGACAGCCTATATCAATATTCCAGTCGATGCGGGTGATTTTTCGATTATCGACCGAAAAGTCGTGCGTGAATTAGTGAATCTGCCCGAAACTGAGCAGTTCCTTCGCGGCCTACGGGCCTGGGTAGGATTTAAACAAACGGGAGTGGATTATGTACGCCCGGAGCGGATGTTTGGCGTTTCGACCAACAACTGGACCAAGAACATCTGGTGGGCGAAGAAAGCCATTTTCTCATTTAGCTTCGCTCCGCTGGAACTGATGACCTATGCGGGTTTTGTGCTGACAGGGCTGTCGATGCTGGGTATTATCTGGCAGATTGTGGCCCGGCTCTTAAACTTCGACCCGAATACCCCTTATGGGCTATCAACGGTTATTATCCTGGTCACGTTTTTCGGCGGTATCAACCTGTTGGGTATTTCGTTTTTAGGTGAGTATATCAGTAAAATATTTGAGGAGACAAAAAAACGCCCGAAATTTATCCGAACGATGGTCCGTAAAGGCGATCGGATCTACAAAACAGCAGCTGAAATCGGTACGATGATTGAACAGCGAAAAAGTAAGTAAATTTGACTGGGCCTTGAAAAAAAGTTATTACACAGAGATTCACGGAGGCCAAAAGAGGTACACAAAATATTTGTAAAGGCCTCTGTGTAATAACCTATCCCTAAGCTATGCGTAAGGAATTTGCAGCCGCTATCGAGAAAATCGGGCGGGAAGACGATAAAGTAGTATTCATCACCGGCGATCTAGGGTATGCTGCCCTCGAAAACGTGGCTGATGCACTGGGGCCACGCTTCATCAATGCGGGCGTAGCCGAGCAGAATATGGTTGGTGTAGCCGCCGGTATGGCCTATAAAGGCTATAAAGTATTTTGCTATAGTATTGCCCCCTTTGTGGTGTATCGCTGCCTGGAACAGTTTCGTAATGATGTTTGCCTGCACCGAATGCCCGTTTTCCTGGTCGGCAATGGCGGTGGCTATGGTTATGGTATCATGGGCAGCACGCATCATGCTATTGAGGATCTGGCCTGTTTGAGCAGTCTTCAGAATGTGAATACCTACATCCCGGCCTTTGCCGACGAGGTATCGCCGATGCTTCATCAGATTGTGGCCGAAGCCCGACCAACTTATCTTCGCTTAGGGGCTGGCCCCTCTACCCCCGACGGTTCCGAAGTACATGGCTCGTTTAAACATATTGTTCGGAGTTCGGCACCTGTTGGCACCGTAGTGGCCCTTGGTCCTGTAGCAGCCAACGTATTAACAGCGTTGCAGGATGAACTCCTGACGGGTCAATTTGATGTATTTACCGCCACAAATCTTCCCCTCGATCTACCTGCTGATCTGGCACACCGCTGGGCAGGTAAACCTTTACTGGTTGTGGAAGAACATGTATCAATTGGTGGTCTGGCACAACAGTTGTCGGTTAAACTTCTTACTGATGGCGTGGCACCCAGTCATTTTGTGAGTCTTTCGGCACAAGGTTACCCGAATGGCGTATACGGTGATCAGAAATACCATCAGCAATTGTCGGGGCTAGACCCGGCCAATATTGTCCGGCAATTAGCCTCATTCATGAATTAGTTTTTTAGTCATTTACCCATTGGTCACGTTACACGATACCCGACAATCACGCCAGACTCGCTCTGGACGCCTTGACCTTTGGGTAGCAATTGTCCTGTTGCTGATCCCGGTCTTCGTGTTTTGGTATGTCTGGACAAGCTATGCGGTGAACATACCTAAGTGGGACGATCATGTCTTGAAAGCCTTCCTCTACAATCTCGACAAAGAATCTTCGGTTACGGGTAAAATTTACGAACTATTCCGGCAGCATAACGAACACCGAATCGTCTATGACCGCATCATAACCTGGCTCGATTTTCATCTATTTGGCAAGTTCAGTTACCGCCATTTGATGGTGGTTGGAAACCTTAGCCTACTTGGGTTGATCGCTATTTTCGGGCTGGTGTTGGGGCAATCAGCAACGATGCAAGTACGTGACCAGAACCGCCATCCTTCGCTTACCCTGGCCAATTGCCTCCTTTACCTGCCCCGGTTGCGTTTTTACTATTAAACCTGTCGCAGTGGGAAAATATGTTCTGGGGTATGGCTGCCCTGCAAAATTTCACGGTTATTCTATGGGTATTTGGGGCTATCTATCTGCTTGCTTTTACGCAAAAAATTGGGGGCGCTTTAGTAGTCGCCGTAGCTGCTACTTTAACCAGTGGTAATGGATTATTGGTGTGGCCCGTTGGCTTTGCCTTGTTACTTTTTCAAGTTATCCTAAAGGATCGACCAAGCCCAAAGCCCTTACTTTTCTGGACACTAGGCACACTCATTTCAATTCCTCTCTATTTTCTAAATTACAAAAGCCCACCTGGCAATCCACCCGCCAGAGGTTCTTTTACCGACCTCATTGGTGGCTGGTTTGCCTTCATTGGGTCGGCAGTCGAAGCCTTACCGATACGCCCAGTCATTGGCAGTTGCATACTGTTTGGTGGCATAATCCTACTGATCGTACTGGCTGTCTGTCTCCATATCCTTCGAAAATGGCTAAACCATAAAAGCCTTTCCTCTTCCGACTATTTCTTTCTGGCAACAGCTGCCTTTTTAGTTGGCACCGGAGTTATTGTCGCCTGGACTCGGACAGGCTTTGGCATAAACACGCTCATTACCAGCCGCTACAAGCTCTATTCACTACTTTTACTGGTCGTGTTGTACACCTATGTTGTCGGTGAAATACAGGCATCAGTCAAAAAATGGATACTGTCTATAGGACTCCTATTTAGCCTTGTCCTGATGTGGTGTTCTTACCTAACGTATCTGGGTGATACAATCGGGTTACGGCAATACTTAATTACAAGTCAATTTAACTGGACGCACCCAGACAATAATCCCACTGTTACCATCGATTCTGTTTCCAGCCAGTACATAGACCTATATCCAGCATTCTACGACTCCGCCCTAACAACGATATTTGGTTCCGCACAACAACCCACAATACCCCTGCAATTAACTAAAATACCCGGCGGCTACGAACTCGTAAATATGACAAGCCCCTCCTTGGGTCTGGACGATTCGGGTGCCTATATAGTAGCGCGGTCGGCAAAGCGAACCTACCTGTTTCCAGTTCGGCAAAATCAAGGTTCCGTTCGGAGGGCCCTTATTCAACCAGCCAATCTGTTCACAACGGGTTTTCGATCTACCATATCAAGCGCAGAACTAGACGCGGGCCTGTATCAACTCTTTGTCCTAACGATGTCGGAAGGAAAATCAACCCTATCCCCAACCAACCAAACACTGACATCGTCAGGGCCACCTGTTACGACAACAGCAAAGAACTGGTAAGGAATGATGTAACTATCCGATTCAAGCAAAAACATGCAAACCAACACTCCAGTAAGTACACCCGCACGACAGGCGCTTAGTCATCTTCGGCAATTGGATGGTATCCGATTCATTGCCGTTGCCTTAGTGTTGTTCGACCACTGGACAATGGAACGCATCGAATTGCCGGTAGGGGCACTTGGGGCGCTTGGGGTTACCATCTTCTTTGTACTCAGCGGTTTTCTGATAACCCGTATTCTGCTTTCCAGCAAAGACAAGCTTAGCAACCAACCTAATGGTGGCCTGTCGAAGTACCTCAAAACATTTTATATCCGACGAACCATTCGGATTTTCCCCGTCTATTATCTGACATTAATTATACTGGCGCTACTTAATGAGCCACCCGTTCGGCAAAAGTTCGCCTGGTTAGCCCTGTATGGGACAAACATTTACATTGCGTTTTACCATACCTGGATGGGAACGGTCGATCACCTCTGGTCATTGGCCGTTGAAGAGCAAGTCTATCTGTTCTTACCTCTCCTATTATTTTTTGTCCCTCGTCGGTATGTCCCACTAACTGCCCTGCTCATGATTATTGGCAGCGTTGGTTTGCGGTATGTGCTCTATCGTGCCCATATGCCCTGGTTTATCGGCTACGTCTCAACGCCCACATGCCTGGATTCATTCGGCTTAGGCGCTATTATGGCGTATGGCTGGCTGTATCAGCGCGATCGATTCATGCGCACCTTTCGATCATCTATATGGGTTTGGCTAAGTTTAGCAGGTTTCATAGCTGTTGGTGTGTTAAATAACTGGATTTCCATCGACTCGCCCCGAGGCTACCATAATATCATGTCTGATGTATGGGAGCGGCTGGCGGCTTCGCTGTTTGGTTTTTTCCTGATCGGGCGGGCGGTAATAGGCTATGGCGGACTGATGCAATGGGTGCTTGAAAATCCAGTCAGTCAGTACCTGGGTCGTATCAGCTACGGCTTATACCTCTACCATAACTTCGTTTTCAACGTCTATCATACTAAACCGACCCACTTCACCGTACGTTCCTGGAGTTGGCTTACGAACAGCATGCCCTTTCTGAGCAGCTCCTATTTTTTTCAATTTTCGTATTTTTTATTGCTAACTATCCTGGTTGCTTCGGTATCGTGGTATCTGATTGAAAAACCAATTAATGCGCTGAAAGACAAATTTTCGTATTAATTCTCAATATGGGTTGTTCTTTGGAAAGCGAACCGCTTGCTAATGTCCTCTTTCATTAAGTCTGTTAGCCGTTAACAATTTCCTATATTTGCAGTATTCATAGGAATACATAATCTGGTTGGCACTATTTATGCGTCCAACTTATTTTAAACCTGTTGGCGAGTGCTGAACGCATTGCCAACCTCCTAAAGTACACTGAATGAGCCTCCTGCTGTCAATTGTAATGCCGGCTTACAATGAAGAAGAAGTGATCGAGACTGTTGTTAAACAGTGGACCGATTTGTTGACCCGTCAGTTTCCTACTGAAAATACCCGCCTGATTGTCGTTAATGACGGCTCTCGGACAAAACGGGTGAGATTCTGGATCAGATAAAAAGTCGTTACCCCAAACTGATGGTTGTTCATCAGGTCAACGGTGGGCATGGAAATGCCGTCGTTAATGGGTACCGGCAAGCTGTTGCGCTAGATTCCGACTATGTGTTCCAGACGGATAGTGACGATCAGTTCATCACCGACGACTTTGGCAAGCTATGGGCGAAGCGGAATGAATCGCCTTTTATTCTGGGTTATCGTGAAGAGCGGTATGACGCCATGGCCCGTTTGCTCATTACCCGGATTCTTAGATGGAGCATAGCCTTCATTTACGGAACCTATATTATGGACAGCAACATTCCATTTCGGTTGATCAGAGGCACATTTCTGAAAAAACTATTAGCACAACTCCCTACTCCAACACCGTTTGCCCCCAATATTTTTCTGGCCGTTATGTCAAAAAAAGCGGGCTTCAATACGTTTGATATTCCGATTACACACAAAGAGCGTCTAACCGGTACGGTCTCCATTCTGAAATGGAAACTATTGAAAGTATGCATTCAAAGTTTCAAAGAACTGGCACAGTTCCGCTTCGAATTAGGCAGCAAAGTGAAAGCCCTTAAAAAACCAGAACCTGTAGCAGCATAAAAACAGTGTTTCAGTTTACGGTTTGTGGTTTACGGTTGCGTAAGTCCCGGGGGAACCACAACCGTAAACCACAAACCGTAAACTGAAAACTACAACTCAACAATGAACTATAAGTACGTTATCATTGGCTCTGGTCCAACAGGGCTTGGAGCAGCTTACCGACTGAAAGAATTAGGGATCACCGACTTCATCGTTTTAGAAAAAGAAAATCGAATTGGGGGTTATCCAAGAGTTTTATAGACGACAAAGGATTTACCTGGGACGTTGGTGGCCACGTGCAGTTTTCGCATTACAAATACTTCGACGATCTGATGCTTAAGGCATTAGGCGAAGATGGTTGGCTAAGTCATCAACGTGAATCGTGGGTTTGGATTGAAAACCGCTTTGTCCCTTATCCGTTTCAGAACAATATCAAATACCTAACTCCTGAAACGATGTGGAAATGCCTCGAAGGCATTATCCATAACTATAAATTCCCAACGAATCAGAAGCCGGCTAACTTTCGGGAGTGGATTTTGGCAACGTTTGGAGCTGGACTGGCTGAAACATTCATGTTTCCCTACAACTTCAAAGTGTGGGCGTATCCACCCGAAGATATGAACGCCGTTTGGGTGGGCGAACGCGTAGCTGTTACAGACTTACAGCGCGTTACCAAAAACATTATTTTCGATCAGGACGACTTTTCCTGGGACCTAACAGTACATTTAAATTCCCAAAAAACGGTGGTACAGGTGGTATCTGGGAATCCGTTGGCGATCTTGTTGGCCGTGAGTACGTGAAGCTAAACGCTACGGTTGAGAAGGTAGTTGGCCCGGAGAAAAAAGTCATACTGGCCGATGGCGAAGAAATTCATTATGAGTATCTGATGAGTACGATGCCTCTCGACCTGTTTACCCAGCGTGTTGAAGGGCTCTCATCGGAAACCATCCAAACGGCACAGGGGCTCAAACACTCATCGACCAACGTAGTCGGAATAGGGCTGAAAGGCAAACCTAAAGAAAGTCTGAAAACCATGTGCTGGATGTATTTCCCAGAATACAACAGCCCTTATTACCGCGTAACGGTATTCTCAAATTATAGCCCGAATAACGTTCCCGATATTAATCAGCACTGGTCATTAATGACTGAAACGAGCGAATCATCGGCCAAACCGGTTAACCGGGAAACCCTGATTGACGACACGATTCGCGCCCTGATCGAAGACCAGCTCATCGAATCGGCCGACGATGTGATCTCGACCTTCCATATGGCCTTTGATTATGGATATCCAACGCCCTCGGTTGAGCGAGATAGTATTTTGAAAGCCGTTCTGCCCCAGTTGGAGCCATTTGGTATCTACTCCAGAGGCCGTTTTGGTGCCTGGAAATATGAGGTCAGTAATCAGGATCACTCCTTGATGCAGGGGGTTGAATGGGCTAACCGAGTGGCAGCCAATGTTCCTGAACTTACCATGCCTTTCCCCGAAACCGCCAATGCGATGTGGGGGAAATAAGTTTACAAGTCAATAGTCGTAAGTCAATAGTGCTTGTTAACCACTATTGACTTACGACTATTGACTATTTTCACCCTATGAAACGAACTCCCTGGATTGGTATCGGTGTAGTGCTTTTGCTGGCTTTCAGCTGGTGGACTTACCGGCAATTCTTTCCAGCGGCTCGAACGGTTGGTTCGCTAGTTCCACCAGGAGCTTTAATGATTCTGGCCAGTGATCGTTTACAGGATACCATTTCGGCGCAGTCGTTGCGCACCGAAATGTCGTTACGGCAGATACCTGTCTTCGATGAAGCCCGCCAGCGGTTAGATAGGTTCCTGTACGCAACTGCTGATTCTGCAACTGTACTGCAATTTGTTAAGGGCCGAACGATTCGCTACTCCTCCACGCTGTTTCCAAAACAACGCTTGAGTTCATTTTCTACATCCCGCTTGCGGATAAAGATCAGGCATTTTTAACCAGGATCACCAACCCTGACCCACGCAAGTTTAGAGTGTTGAACCACACCTTTGCCGGTGAAAAAATTCTGGACTTTGTAACCCGAATGAATGAGCCGATTGGTTCATTTATTCTGACAGACGGTTATCTGGTGGGTAGCGTATCGGGTATTCTGATCGAGAACGTGGCGAAACGAATGCACCAGTCGCTTAAACTAATGCAGAAAGAACCTGATTTCCGGGTCGATGCCGACCATTTGGCAGTTCTTTCCGTTCGGCCTGAAGTGCTTCAATCCTTATTTAACAATGTTGGATCACTTGTACGGCTGTTTCTACCTGAAGAGTTGAATCTACAATTTCGGCAATCCGCTTCCCGTTCGCACTTGATTGGTTATGCCGTTGATAAGATTGGTGGCCGGCGTGATGTGGCGGCCCTATTTGCGGATCAAACACCGCAGCGAATTCAGTACCCACACCTCATTCCGCAAACGACGGCGACCCTCTATCATATCAGTATCAGCGATGCTTCCCGTTTTGGTCGTTCGCTGAGCAAACTACTGGGTTCGGCTTCCAGTGATTTTCTGCGCGATCGGTTTTCTCAGATCGAGCCAGCCACCAAAGCACTGTATCAGACATTGGGTAATGATTTATTACTTTGTCGGATGGAGTCGCCCAGTGGAGCACTCCGGCAAGTCCTTATCCTGACCTCCCAGAATGGTAAACTACTTGCCAATGCCTACCAGCAGGTGGCTTACTTAGCGGGAGCTAAGGCTCCTGGTCCTCCCAAAGAATACCTGGGGCACAAGATCCTGCAACTCAATGTCCCCGAGCTACCAGCCTCCTTATTCAGCAGCCTGTTTTCCGGGTTTTCGCAAAGCTGGATAACGCAGCACGGTACATCACTCATTGTTGCGAACAGTGAAGAGTCCATGCAGGATTATCTGCAACAACTACAGCGGGGAGCAGTCTGGACAGCAGACCCTCGACAGGCCGATTTACTCTCAACCACACTGCGTCCTGCCAATTTTACCGCTTTTGTTCGACTAAACCGGACACAAACAACCGTACCAACCACCTGGCCGCTGGCCTGGCAAAATCTACTCGACCAGGTTGATCCAATTACGGGTAGCACGGCGTTGTCGAATCTGGAAAATATGGCGTATCAGGCCAGCTATGGTAATGAAAATATCCAATCGACAGTCATCCTAGGGCGTACCACACGCCGGGCCAGCCGGGCGGTGCTTAATAAATTACTGTTGCGAAAGAAAACAGAATTTAACGCACCACTTATTGCTGCCCCCATTGTGACTGGTAATTTGATCGACAGTTCGGCTCAATTTTATGCCCAGAATAATGCGGGGCAATTCGTACTGGTAACTCCCGAAGGCGACAAGATTGTCCAGAATAACACTGATGGCCCCATTCGCAGCAATGCCTTAGGGGTCGATTTTCTGAACAATGGGCGATTGCAATACCTGTTCATGACCGACCACACTCTTTATATTGCTGACCCAGTACGCATCAGTAAAGAGGTAGCCCTACAGGCCATTCCACTCCCCAAAGGCATTGATCCTTCGTATCTAGCCCGGCCTCGGGGTAGTTTACAACGAAATCTGGTTGCCTTAGCTGCTCATGAAGACGGTCACATTTATGCACTCGACCGTCAACGGCGAGCTTTTATACGCATCATGACGGCACCTCATAAAAGTCAGCTACAACTTCCATTTCAAGTGTTGGCTACACCAGCAGGCATGAATATTCTGGGAATTCAGGCCGATGGTACCCTAAATTATTGGCGCGACAATGGTAGCGAGTACCCTCACTTCCCAAGCCGCATTGAACGAACGAACGAAGAAGAGCCTGAAATAAAATTCGTTGGTCCGGCTTTACTACCGGCGGGTCAATCGCTGATTCAGACGATTGCCGACGAAGGCCAACTGTTTTCTATAAATACCAATGGACTAGTTGCCAAACGAACCCAGTTATATAGACCCATTCGGAGGGGATCGTTCCGGCTTTTCCCGGATGAAGATCAAACCAATTGGCTGCTCCTTCGCACCACCGATACCGAAGTAACTATACTGGATCAACGAGGTAAACGCTTGTTCGATGTGCGGGCGTTGCAATCGGGCCGAAACAATGTCCGTTATCATCGACTTGGGGCGGGTATCGATCTGATTAGTGTTAAGTCAGGTGGCTTCACAACCTTGTACGACCTAAATGGTCGTATTATAGGTGAACGACCAATTCCGAGTGATTTTCCGGTAGCGTTGCAGTTCGACGAACGTACCAACGAATTATATATATTAAGTGGCGCTCAACAAGCCGTACTGTTATTTAGTATTCGACTGAGGTGAAGTGATGGAGTGAGTGGAGTAGGTGAAGTAAGTAAATTAGTGAAGTAAGTGGAGTGAATGGTTATGACTAAACTTACTCTACCAACTTCACCAATTTACTCACCCCACCAACTGCATCAACTCCATTCACTCACCCACTCCACCAATTTACCAAGATGCGTTTTCTTCGTTATACTGTTTTATTCATTGCGCTTGTTTTATGGGGAGGTGGACTTTCCTCCACTGTATCGCACTGGCTTTATGGTATTGGCCTCATCGCCGACGACTACCGATTTGGGGATCTATACCGACTTTCAGCCTTGCCCCAATTCAAGCTGGCCCAACCTGTTTGCCCACCGTCTCATCGGTCGAGTGATACGGCATCAACCCACCTCTATCTGATTGGCGACAGTTTTACGGAGCCACAACGCCTGAGTCAGTCCGATTTTCGGGTAAGCCATTTTCAACGGGTAAGTTGGGGGAATCAGCAGCGAATACAACTCGACCCTCACAAACGAAATGTATTAATTATTGAATCAGTCGAGCGCCATTTTCGTCAGCACCTGGCTCATCCTGTAAGCGAATTTGTTGTCGAAAAAGACACGATCCGGGCAGGATCTCCTAAATTATCGTTGACTCAACGATTTAGTGAAGATTTTCACAGGACTGACGTAGAGGAGCGGCTCGAATCGACCCTGTTCAGTCAGGATTGGGCCTTTTGGTTTAAAGAACTTAAAGCAGCATTAACCCTTAACTGGTTTGACCGGGCTAATACAAAAGTAAGTTTATCACAAGATCACACGAATTTATTCCTGCATTTAGATACCGACACTACGCTGCATGAAGTTTCGTCTTTTTCGAAACTGGGCGATCAGGAAGTCAACGCATTGGTCGACAGCGTCAATGCGGTAGCCAAATACTACCAACAGCTAGGCTTCGATGAAGTCTATATGTCGATCATACCCAACAAAGCGACTATTCTGGAAACAAACCGTAGCGACTACAATCACCTGGTTGAGCGAATTCAGGGAAATCCACGATTAGCTGTGCCCACCATTAACATTTACGATTCCTTCAAGCGCGCTCCCTCTTCCCCTACCTCAAAAGCGATACGCACTGGACTTGCGAAGGGCGAAGTATATGGCTTGAACAGGTTCGACAGAAACTTAAGATTTAGACCAGAAAAGTAAGGCTACCCCTTGCTTACACCGACAAATACGGTAAATACGGCTCTAGTTTCCCCGTATCACGAAAGGCGGTTACCTGATGGAGCTTGTTATTGTAGGCGTCGTACCGCAGCTCTACATAAAAATCACGGAGGTTGTAGAGTAGGAAGATGTTGTCGCCCTCGTAGCGATTAGCGAGAATGTCGCCGGTGAAATATAAAGTATCGAGTTGCTGGTCGGCGGGGAGGCTGGTAAAATCGGCAGGTTGCATGGGCAGATGGGGTTGACAGGCGAAATAAGCAAAAAGCAAACGCTCCACCAAACACCCCACCCGACTTTATATAATACAACTAAAACAGCATTAACATACAGGAAAAACAACCAACAGGTCAATAGGCTATTTTTCAAATTTCAAGTCTCAGACAATTAGCGAACTAAGTACTAAAGTTGTGCTATAGTATTTGCCTCCTGGATCATCAAACAATTTTTACTTCCCGGCCTGTTCGGGCAGCCTGGTAGATGGCTTCAACGATTTTAATATCACGAAGTCCCTCTTCGCCGGGTGCCAGCATAGGTTTCTTGTTCATGATCGCTTCGGCATCGTCGTCCATTTGCTTTGTCTGCTGAAAGGGTACTTCATAGGGGTGTTCAATTTTTCCACCATTGCTCCAGACGCCTTTCTGGCCGTTATAGGCCGAATAAGGCTCCATCATCAACGTACCTTTTGAACCGGTGACGTTTAAATAATTCATGTTCATGCCATAGCTTGTCTGGACAGCCGCCCGTGCCCCACTTGGAAAAATGAGTTGGGCCATTGACGTTTCATCGAGACCATTTTTATAGACATCCGAGCGAGACGTGTATTGCTGGGCTGTAACAGCAATGGGTTCCTCTCCCGTAGCTAGACGTGCGCCCTGCAAGACGTATACACCCATATCATACATGACACCCCCACCCATTTCTTTCTTCTGTTTCCAGTGCGTAGTTCGGGCGTCGTAGTAAGCCGCGGAGCAACTTACCATCTGAATGTTACCTATTTTCCCATCACGTAATCCCTTCACCCACTCTTGTGTATTTGGTTCGTGTTGCAGCCGATACCCAATTGCCAGTGATACTTTATTTTTCGCACAGGCGTCAATCATATTCTGGCATTCCTTGGCCGTAACGGCCATTGGTTTTTCGCACCAGACGTGCTTACCTGCCTTTGCCGCCCGCACCACGTATTCTTCGTGCATAGACGGAGGTAGTACCACATACACAACGTCAATATCAGGGTTGTTGGCAATCTGATCGAATGTCTGGTAGCTGTAGATATTCTTATCGGGAATATTGTACTGCTTCTTCCATTTCTCGGCTTTTTCGGGTGTGCCTGTCACGATACCAGCGAGGTAGCAATTTTTTGTTTTTTGCAGGGCAGGAGCCAGCAAATCGGTACTGTAATAACCTAAACCGACTAATGCAACCCCAAGACGTTCTTTAGCAGGTTGGGTAGCCGCCCAAAGGAACTGGGCGAAATTGTAGTAACAGCACTGGTAAGCGCCGTTGTTTGCAGGAATGTTCGACGAGAA
Organism: Spirosoma telluris; assembly: GCA_003259005.1. Taxonomy (GTDB): domain Bacteria; phylum Bacteroidota; class Bacteroidia; order Cytophagales; family Spirosomataceae; genus Spirosoma; species Spirosoma telluris. The sequence continues at coordinate 8,522,663 of QLII01000001.1, read as the reverse complement.
GACATTTCTTATTCAGGTTTGAGGTTCGTAGTTTGAGGTTTGACGTTCATTTGAAAGCAGCATTGAACGTCAAATCTCAAACGACAAACTTCGGACATCAAACGACAAACGTCAACCGAAAAACTCAAAAACTTTCCTCACCGAACCCGCCGGATAAGCTTTTTGTTGAAAATGGGGTCTGTTCATACAGAACACCCTACTTTTGCGCCATGTCTAAAAACGTCAATATCGGTTTAGTGCAGATGAGTTGCTCGGCAGATGTCGAGACTAATATCCAGAAAGCCATTAATGGCATTCGTGAAGCAGCCCAACAGGGAGCCCAAATTGTTTGTTTGCAGGAATTGTTCACATCACTCTATTTCTGCGATGTCGAAGATCATCATAACTTCGGCTTAGCTGAGGCCATTCCTGGCCCCACAACCGACCGTCTGGGCGCGTTGGCCGGTGAGTTAGGCGTTGTCATCATAGCCTCCCTTTTTGAGAAACGGGCGCATGGATTGTACCACAATACTACGGCTGTACTGGATGCCGATGGGTCCTATTTGGGGAAATACAGGAAGATGCATATCCCCGATGATCCGGGCTATTACGAAAAATTTTATTTCACCCCCGGCGACCTTGGCTATAAAGTTTTCGACACCAAGTTTGCCCGGATAGGTGTACTCATCTGCTGGGATCAATGGTATCCAGAAGCGGCCCGCATCACCGCCCTGATGGGTGCTGAAGTCCTCTTCTACCCTACTGCTATTGGCTGGGACACCAACGAGCCCGATCCCAAACAAAACGAAGAACAATACAACGCCTGGCAAACCATCCAGCGAAGTCATGCCATCGCTAATGGCGTTCACGTCGTATCCGTTAACCGGGTCGGGCGTGAAGCCGACCAGCAATTCTGGGGGGGTCCTTCGTGGCAAATCCCTTTGGTTCACTGCTCTACCTGGCCCCACACGATCAGGAACTCGTCCACGTGCAAACCATCGACCTGGCTCTATCCGAGAAATATCGGACAACCTGGCCCTATTTCCGCGACCGGCGCATTGACTCCTATCAACCCATTACACAACGGTACATTGATTGACATACTGACTTAGAAGCTGTTTGAGTTAAATAGGCAAACAAATCGAACATCGTAAGTCGTAAATCATTACTCCTTGACATCCAATATGAAACTAATTGTTGTCGGTTTAACGGCTTGTCTGGCCGGTGCAGGCTATTGGGTTTTGCGCCCGGCTCTGCCTGAGCCAACGGCTATAGTATTACAGGGAACTTTACCTCCTCAAGTAGCATTGGCGGCTACGCCCCGTGCTCAATTCACGCCCAGCACCCGCAAAGGGTATTACAGCCTGGACGTTGTGGGAGATTTTACGTTACCTACGACTAAGGTTCTCACCTTCTGTGGAGCCGGGAGAAATCTACACATACAACAGGACCGAACGAAAATTTTCCGGCGCGGTTTTTCGTCAGTCGACCAGAGCCGCATGGTGCCCAATGTTGAAATCTGGCGAGATGGTTTTCCAGCTAAAGGTTGGAAAAGTACGCTGAAACCAAGTCAGCGGGCCTGGATTATCTACCAGAATCATTTTCGGGATGCGTTTGGCCTTGCCTGGGCACAGAATAGCGAAAAGGCAGGGGAAACCATTTATCGAGTCGATCCTAGCCGTGCCCGGCCCTCAGCCCCACTGAATCGTAACACCCTGTTCCAGGCATCCACAGAGTTACGGGGGGGCTGCTTAAGTTTTGGCGACTGCCCGGACGTCGATTGGAAAAGCACATTCGGCCTGATTTACCTGGATATTGAAAATGACGGCATCAGTGTGGCCAACCGCCAGGAACAGGCCAATCTGTATACCTACATGATAAAAACGATCAAGGAAAATTGTAGCCCGCAAACACTGGTTGGCTCCATTGCGCCCGTGTTGCATAATAGCGTGGGCTACTCTCGAGCCGAAGATTATAAAGCCAGTGCCGAATGGTTGTGGACAATGCCCGCCCAGCATACGGCGACCAGCCGCCAGCGAGGTATGCCCGACGAGATCGTGGGTAAATCGTTTGGCGATTATGCTGATTTTCAGATGCCTGGCACGTATTATGTATATCCTGATTTTGATTATTCAGCTCCCCATACCGGTGATGGCGACCGGCACTGGCTGGCGGCTCTGCTTGGTGAACAGGAGGTCAATATGAAACTATCGCCCAAGAAGCGGATTGCCTGGCAATGGCTGTTCAATACGCAGAGCGAACTCCCCAATAGTGCCAAAGCCGAACACGCTGCACCGCCCGCCGTGGCCGAAGGTATGGGTATCTTCTACTGGTTTACCGGTGCGTTTGGCGTGTTATTATGGGATGATCAGATTGATCTGACTCCCGATCAGCCCTCTCCTGCCGACCCTGGCCAGAAAGGTGTCGGGAATGACCGAAATTACGCTTGCTATGAACATTACGTTCACGGCTTATGGCGACTTTTCAAGCATCACGGCGACCTGTTCAACGGCCGCGAGACCTACCTTAATGAAGCCACAGAGTGCTCGTATGATGGTGGTAAAACCTGGTATAAGTACAACGCTAATCAGCTAAAAACACACGATGTTCCTTTTGTGCGGGCCATTGTAAACGGCGATCAGATTCTGGTTGCAGCCACCAAGGCATACGCCCGGTCGGGGCAAACGAACCAGGTTATGCTCCGTTACATACAAAACGGCTACAATTTTTACACGACGATTTCGCTCAAAGGCGACGAAATTTATCTGGGTCGGGCAACTATGAAAAGAGGGTGATCAACCTATCTTTGCCGCATGAATCTTGGTATTGAAATTGGCGGAACGAAATTGCAATTGGTTACAGGCGACACAACTGGCCAGATTACGCAACGGTTTCGATTCGCGATTGCCCCTGAACAGGGTGCAGAAGGTATTTTAGCTCAAATTTCAACCACAATCCGGCAACTCTCTGAGCCTCCTGAGTCAATTGGCGTGGGATTCGGTGGTCCGGTCGATTGGCAAACGGGACATATTGCGACCTCACACCAAATTCCGGGTTGGGCTGGTTTCGAGTTAGCTAACTGGCTACGGGAGCAGGTACCAGGTGCCTTGGTACGGGTAGAAAACGACGCTAATGTAGCCGCTCTTGGCGAAGCGCGCCGTGGTGTGGCTACGGGGTTTAAACGAGTCTTTTATGTTACCCTCGGGAGCGGTGTGGGCGGGGCATGGTCGTAGACCGGCAATTATACCACGGTGCTTTACCCGGCGAAGCAGAGATCGGGCATCTGTGGCTTGTTCCACCAGGTGACTCTACTCCAGGCCAAACGGTTGAGCAAACTATATCGGGCTGGGCTGTCGACCAGCAAATTCGCGACCTTCTACCACAACTCCCCGATGACTCTGCGCTGAAACTAGCTGTTCAGCAAGCACATGCCAATGGGTCTGTTGGCAAAGAAGCCCGGTTTCTACACCCCGCTTACGAAGCTAGTGATCCCGTCGCCCGCATGCTTATTGAGCAGGTTGGCTCAGTGGCAGCCCTGGCTCTTTCACACGTTGTTCATCTATTTCACCCAGACGCCATTGTGCTGGGCGGAGGGATTTCACTAATTGGCGAACCATTGCGGGCGGCTATCCGACAGACGTTACCTCGTTTTGTCATGAAATCATTCCAGCCGCCCCAATCGTTCTATTGGCTAAACTTGGCGAAGATGCCGTACCTGTTGGTGCGTTAGAATTAGTAGCTACCCCAATTTAATTTATTACTATTCAATTTACGGTAGTCTTTAGGTCAACTTTTAACGTACTATCATCGTACCTTAACGTTCAATTACCTGAGTCCATGAACCAAGCTTATTTTAAAAACTACCTAGACCAGCAGAAAGCTACTTATGAAGCGATCCCCATTGATCGGGTAGAGCACCTCATCAACCTTATCAAAAAATGTTGGGAAGATGATCGTCAATTGTTTGCTTTCGGGAATGGTGGTAGTGCTTCCAACGTGTCGCACTTTATTACTGATCTCGGCAAAAGTGCCTCCGATATCATGGGCAAACGCTTCCGGTGTATGTCACTGAATGAAAGTGTGTCCTGGATCACAGCCCTTGGCAATGACTATGCTTACGAAGATGTGTATCTGCGACAACTTCAGAATTACGCCCGTCCCGGCGATTTGGTCTTAACGCTCAGTGTTAGTGGAAACTCCCCTAATGTTGTGAAAGCCGTGGAGTGGGCCAATGAAAATGGGCTGACAACCATCGCACTGGTTGGGGGAAAGGCGGTAAATTAGCTGATCTTGCCCACGAGTCAATTACGATTCAGGATGAGCATTATGGCCGGGTTGAAGATGCCCAGATGACCATTTGCCATATGCTGTGTTACGGGTTTATTGAAGAAGGTAGAAAATAGTAAGTCGGCTGTTGTTTCATGCGTCAACAAATGAGAAAAATACGCCTTCACCTGATCTTTGTCATCTACATGGCTTACTGTGGATCGGTAGTTACCATGGCACAATCGGCCCTGTCACTTACAAATTATACCTATTCGCCAACGCAGTTGGTGATTGGCACAATCCAGTCAAAAGAGCCAATGGCACGGTTTAGCCTGCGTGGGCCAAATGCAGGGTTGTTTAGCGTAACTAAAGCTAATCAGCTTGCAATCAAACCGGGGGCCGCGAAGTCGTCAGTACCCTGGTATGACCTAATTATAGAAGGTCGAAATTCGAAGGGAATTCAACGGGACACGTTTCGACTTGTAGTAGACCAGTTTATTCGTAATCAGGTTATCGCTCACCGGGGTGCCTGGAAAAAAAGTGGCACAACAGAGAATTCACTGACCTCACTGAACAACGCTATCAAATTAGGTTGTATGGGGAGTGAATTTGACGTGCATATGTCGTCCGATTCGGTCTTGTTTATTCACCATGACCCTGCCATTGAGGGAATTGAGATTGAAAAAACACCTGCAACTGACTTAGCGAAACTTAAACTGAGTAACGGGGAGTCCTTACCTACCTTAGCCTCTTACCTGCGGGAAGGCATGAAACAGAACCGGACCCGTCTGATTCTGGAGATAAAAACATCGAAGCTGGGCCGGTCAATGGCACTAACGGAGCGGGTAGTAGCGATGGTTCACCAGCTAAAAGCGCAGGCCTGGGTTGAGTACATCGCCTTTGATTATGAGGTTTGCAAGAAAGTAAAAGCCTTAGATCCTGCCGCCAAGGTTGCCTACCTTAATGGAGACAAATCACCCGCCCAATTGGAAGCGGATCAGCTAACTGGTTTTGATTATCATTTCTCTGTACTTAAGAAAAACGAAGCCTGGTTGCAGGATGCCAAACAACGGCATTTGACTACCAATGCCTGGACAGTCAATGATCAACCAACCTTACAATGGTTTCTGGATCAACACGTAGACTATCTTACCACCAATGAGCCAGAGCTATTGTTAGAGTTAGTGAAGAAGTAAAACGGGTTGCTATCCCGTTACCGAATAACGAAGTATTTGACCAAATTTGATTCTATAGATTCTTTAGATCCTATCGTTGATAATCATCGGATTTTATAAGCAATAGTAGCTAAAGAATCCCTAGAATCAAAATACAAACAATTCTGTCTTAGTACTTACTAACGGAATAACCCATTTCAAGAATATCGGTCATTGCGCCAGGGATAGGCGGTATTGGAATAGCCCCGTTCTTCCCAGAAGCCAAGCTGGTTCTTCGTCAGAAACTCAATGCGTTTAATCCACTTTGAGCCCTTCCAGGCATAGAGCTGGGGCGTAATCATTCGGAGTGGACCACCGTGTTCACGAGACAAGGGTTGGCCATCGGCAGTATGGACAAGCAGCACATCAGGTTTAAGCGCTTCTTCGAGGGAGACATTCGTCGAATAGCCGTCATACCCATAACACATAATATGCGTGGCAGAACCTTTGGGATCGACCAAGGCTGCTAGGTCCATAAAACGAACCCCAACCCAGGGAACATTGAGCCTAGACCAGGTGGTAACGCAATGGAAATCGCTAGTATCTTCGACCTGTGGCAGCGCCATCAAATCTTCCCATTTGAGCCGGACAGGGTGATTTACGTCTCCGTCAATATTGAGTTGCCACTTATCGAGCGGGATGCTCGGCTGGTAGCCCAAATCCAGAACAGGCCATTTAGTCGTAACCGTTTGCCCAACCGGAACTGCTGGCATGCCATGCCTATTAATCGGACCGGAACCACGTGGCTTTTCGTCAGTTAACGAAGGGGTCTGCGCCATTTTATCCTCAAACCGACGTTTGAGTTTCATACGGGCTTCGATAATTCTATCGGTTTTCTCGTTCGCTTCCATAGGTATATAAGCTTATTCCGTCGAAAAAAGTTAAAGCACTTGTTCACAGATTTAAGTAGCCTACTACGCAACGCGCACGTAGCTTCCCAGAAGCTTTACTTCGGCAGCATGATGATTCAGAATTTCCTGCAAATCAGGGTCGCTGGCGTGCCCCTCACATTCGAGTAGAAACCAGTATTTGAACGTAGCGCCCTCGCGCAGAGGACGGCTCTCAATCTTCGTAAGATTGATATTCCGCGCGTTGAATTCCTGAAGAAATTCAGCCAGCACGCCCGGCGACTGGGTATTGGCCAGGCGGGCGATAAGCGTGGTTTTATCGTGGCCGCTCGGTTGGTTAACAAAGTCTTTAGCCAGAATCAGAAAGCGAGTCCGATTCAGGTCACTGTCTTCAATGTTATCAAATAAAACGGGTACATCGAATAATTTGGCGGCAATACCGGAGCAGATAGCTGCTGCATGGGGCTGCTCTGAAGCCAGTTTAGCCGCTTTTGACGTCGAATCAACCGGTACCATCTCAGCCTTTAACCCTTCGAAATAATCATGTAAAAATCGACTGCATTGACCAAAGGCAATATCTTTGGAATAGATGTGCGTAATGTCTGCGAGATTTTCAGCCTGCGTGGCAAAGGTAAAGTGTACGGGAATCTTAATCTCTGCGACAATCCGAAGGTCTTTTTCGAGCAGTAGATCAATAGCCTCTTCAACAACACCTTCCTGATTATTTTCGATTGGTACGACCCCAAATCGTACTCTACCCGTCTCCACGCTCTCAAATACAGACCGAATGGTTGGCAAAGCCATATACGTACTCATTGCCCCAAACCGACTTTCCGCAGCCTGGTGTGTAAACGTGCCTTCTGGGCCGAGGTAAGCGACTCGCTCAGGCAATTCAAGATTGCGCGATACAGCAAATATTTCCAGAAAGATAGCCTCAATAGCCGGGCGATTCAATAACCCATTGTTCTGCTCATGAAGCCGGTCAATGATCTGCTTTTCACGTTCGGGCCGGTAAATAACAGCATTGGTCGAACGTTTTAGTTCACCTACCCGGCGAACCAGTTCCATACGCTGATTTAGCAACGTTAGTAATTGATCGTCCAGGGCATCAATGTCGTTACGGAGAGATTCGAGAGTCATTAAAATACAGTTGACGTTTGTAGTTTGTGTCGGGTCGCTGGTGCGGTTTAATCCTGCGAATTTGCGGAATAACATCAAACATCAAACTACAAACGTCAAACTATTTCACACCAAAGCAACTTCCTCTATATCTTTTTCGATGCGCAGATTATCGATAATGAACCGCTGACGGTCGGGTGTATTCTTGCCCATATAGTAGCTAAGTAATTTAGGAACAGAGGTTTCCTTCTCCATAATTACTGGTTCCAGGCGCATATTTTCGCCGATAAACAGGCCAAATTCATCAGGAGAAATTTCACCGAGCCCTTTAAATCGGGTGATTTCAACCTTTTTCCCACCCTTTGTTAATTTATCAATTGCTTTTTGCTTTTCGTCATCTGAATAGCAATAGGTTGTTTCCTTATGGTTTTTCGGATTCCGAACCCGGAATAAAGGCGTTTCAAGAATATACAAGTGCCCGTTTCGCACCAGATCAGGGAAAAACTGGAGAAAAAACGTGAGCATCAATAACCGAATGTGCATACCATCCACGTCGGCATCAGTCGCAATAACAATGCGATTATACCGTAATCCATCCAACCCCTCTTCGATGTCTAAGGCATGTTGCAACAGGTTAAACTCTTCGTTTTCGTAGACCACTTTTTTGGTCAGCCCAAAACAATTAAGGGGTTTACCTCGTAAACTAAACACAGCCTGCGACTGCACATTACGCGATTTGGTAATGGAACCACTCGCCGAATCACCCTCTGTAATAAACAAGGTAGACTGGTAGCGATCATCGGCTTTCAGATCGGGAAGATGATTACGGCAATCGCGTAATTTTTTATTATGAAGGCTCGCTTTTTTGGCACGATCATTGGCTAATTTTTTAATACCGGCGAGTTCTTTGCGCTCCCGCTCCGATTGTTCTATGCGCTTTTTCAGGGCGTCGCGCACGGCGGGGTTGATGTGCAGGTAATTATCCAGGCGTTCTTTCACAAAATCCTTGACAAATGAACTGACGGACTGGGCGTTCGACTCAGGCGACATATTTTGCGACCCAAGCTTTGTTTTTGTTTGTGATTCAAAAACGGGCTCCTGAACCCGAATACTGACTGCTGCAACGATTGAGGAGCGAATGTCCGATACTTCGTAATTTTTGTCGAAGTGACGTCGAATCGTTTCAACGACAGCTTCTTTAAGGGCGTTCAGGTGGGTGCCACCCTGTGTGGTGTATTGTCCGTTTACAAATGAATAATACTCCTCGCCATACTGATTGCCATGCGTCATCGCAATTTCAAGATCGCTGCCTTTCAGATGGATGATCGGGTAACGGAGCGACTCCTCATCCTTTTTGGTCTTGTCGCGAAGCAAATCCAGCAGGCCGTTCTGCGAAATATATTTTTGCTTGTTAAACGAAATAGTCAGACCTGCATTCAGATAGCAGTAATTCCAGATCATACTTTCCAGAAACTGCGGAATAAATCGAAAGTGCTTGAAGACGGTATCGTCAGGCTCAAAGCAGATCAGCGTACCATTCCGTTCGGAAGTAGCGTCTTCGCCTTTGCTTTTGAGTTCACCGCGCTCAAATTCGGCCCAAACTGTGCGACCTTCCCGAAACGACTGCACCTTAAAATAGGTGGACAACGCATTGACCGCTTTTGTACCAACACCATTGAGGCCCACCGACTTCTGGAACGCCCCTGAGTCGTATTTGCCACCCGTATTAATTTTGGAAACGACTTCAACAACTTTTCCGAGTGGAATACCCCGACCAAAGTCACGTACCTCTACCCGATGGTCTGTCACCCGAACATCGATGACCTTCCCAAAGCCCATCACGTGTTCATCAATACAGTTGTCTATTGTTTCTTTAATAAGTACATAGATGCCATCATCGGCGGCCGACCCATCGCCAAGTTTGCCAATGTACATGCCCGGTCTCAGGCGAATGTGCTCGCGCCAATCCAGCGAGCGGATACTGTCTTCATTGTATTGAACCGATTGATTCAGCAATTCTGCCATAGGGAGTTAGTAACTAATAGACTAAATAGGGCGGTTACGTAGCGTATCTACCCAAAACCAAACATCGGAAAAATCATACCTCGCATAAGAGAGAGTATAAAAATTACCGCTCAAGAGGAAACTATTTATAATCCAACAAAAGTTCGCTTACTTTGCCGACTGAACTGTCCTGTGTACTACATAACCTATCTGTACGTTAGATACAGGTCTTCGCCCTCATCGTTTGCGAGCTGTTCGACTTCTTAAAAATATGCAAAAATCAGGAAATATTCACGTCTTGCCGTTAATTTTTTTTCTTTTTGTGGCAACCCGTTTACAACGCAAAATTCGAGTCACTTTACTCCTTCTGCTGATATCTATTGTAGGCTTAACGACTCAGGCTCAGGTAGCCCCAACGCCTGGAGCAGGCGCAGCTCCAGCATCTGGATTACCAGGTAGTATACAAGCAGCGCCGGCTAAAGGAGGAGCTAATCAACAAGGAGGCAATTTAAATAATCTACCGGCCAACCTTCAACAACAGCTTAACCAACGAACGGGTCAGGGAGCCACGAATGGGCGTCAGGGGGCTACTAATGGGCGTACGGCAACCCCAGGAACGACTCAATCGCCAACCGGAAATGACTTTTCACAAAAAGGAGATACCCTGGACGCGGGAGCATCTGAAAAAGAAATTGCTGAACAAGCCGTCAAACGAGCACAACTTCGCGAACAGGCAGAGAGACGGCAGAAATTGTTTGGCTATTCGCTCTTCAATGACCCGGCGATGGCAACAACGTTTCAGCCCAATCTGAATATAGCCACTCCCCGCAATTATATTGTTGGGCCGGGCGACGAGTTAAACATCCAGATGTATGGCTATTCGGTTGGCGATTTCTCCCAAAAAGTATCGCCAGAAGGTTATGTTTATATTACTGGGCAGTCCGGCATTGGCCCTATTTTCGTGTCAGGTTTGAGTGTTGACAAAGCGAAAGAACGATTGATCAGCCGGATGTCGGCCAAGTTTGTAGGCCTTCGAAACTCGTCCTATGGCGCGCAGAATACATTTCTGGAAGTTTCATTAGGGAACATTCGCAGTATCCGGGTAACTGTAACAGGCGATGCTATGCGGCCCGGTACCTACACAATGTCGGGGTTATCGACAGTTATGAATGCGATTTATCAAGCGGGTGGCCCTAACGATATTGGTTCGTTTCGAAAAGTTCAGCTTATTCGCAACAATCGGGTTGTGGCAACGCTCGACCTCTACGATTATCTGTTGAGTGGTATTCAACATAATGACCTGCGCTTACAGGACAATGACAACATTCGGTTTACAACCTATATTCAGCGAGCTGAAATTAATGGGGCTGTTAAACGGTCGAATATTTTTGAAATGCTACCAGGGGAAACCATGGAACGACTCTTATTCTACGCTGGCGATTTCACGTCGAATGCCTATAAAAGCCGGGTTCAGGTGACGCGCCTAACCGACCGCGAATTGAAATTTATGGATGTTACTGTTCCTGAATTCAAGACGTTTGTCATGCAGGATGGCGATGTGGTTAACATCGAACGACTATTGAACCGCTTTGAAAACAAACTGACCATCGAGGGAGCAGTCTATCGCCCTGGCGAGTACTCGCTGGATAATAACAAGACGCTAAAGCAGCTTATCGCATCGGCAGAAGGACTAAAAGGGGATGCGTTTACGGGCGTATTACCATTAGCCGGACACGCGAAGATCTGGCTATGGAAAATCTTTCCATCAACCTGGCCAACATTATGGCTGGCACTGAACCAGACATTCCGCTTCAACGCGAAGATCAGGTCATCATTCCATCACGTTTCCAACTGGCTCAGTCGGCAACTATTTCGGTGACGGGGGAAGTAAATAGTATAGATACCGATATGCCATATATGGCGAACATGACCCTGAACGATGCCCTTATCCGTACAGGTGGTCTGAAGGAATCGGCAGCAGCTTCGCTGGTTGAAGTGATCCGTCGGAAGAAAGACGTAGACCCTCGTTCTCCTTCTGCCCAGATTGCCACGATCTATCGCTTTAATGTCAACCGTGATTTATCGATCAATTCAGATGAGAACAAGACGTTCACCCTGGAGCCATTCGATCAGATTATTGTACGACGATCGCCCAACTACGCCGTTCAGACATTTGCTATGGTTGCAGGCGAAGTGATTCTGCCCGGCGCTTACGCCATTATTAGTAAAGACCAGAAAATTTCAGACCTCGTCACTCAGGCTGGCGGTCTCACGCCTTATGCTTATGTAGAAGGAGCCACGCTGGTTCGGCCTGTCAGACTTAGTGCCGAGGAATTGCGTCGAAAGCAACGTTCCATTGAAGAGGTCGCCGATAATGCATCAAAATCAGTAGTCGAAGCAGAAGTGATTTCTCCCAATTCGGTCGAGTCGATCAATATTAATCTAAAGAAGATACTGGCGAAACCTGGCTCATCGGAAGATATTCTGTTGCAGGAAGGTGATACCTTACGTATCCCTAAATTACTCGAAACGGTGCGTATTGAAGGTGAAGTCCAGTTGCCAAAAACAGTAAAATATCGAGCAGGGCAGTCCTTCCAGAATTACATTTCCGAAACTGGTGGTTTCACGACTAAATCGCAGCGCCGGAGATCCTTTATCGTGTATGCCAATGGCTCTGTAGATCGAACCCGCAAGTTTATGTTCTTCAATGTTTACCCACGTGTTGAGCCAGGTGCCGAAATCATTGTTCCCCGACGGACCTCTACGCCATTAAGTGCTCAACAGGTGTTGTCGTCAACTGTCGGTATTGCCAGTTCGTTATTGACACTGATCACCACGGTTCTATTGATTACCAAGATTAACTAAAACAGGTCTTTCCAATACATGGCTTCTAGTAACTTAACAGATACAAACAATCCGAGTCCTTTGGTTGCGGCCCGATCATTACCGCCTGATCAGATTTCACCCAAAGACGTTTTGTACCGCATTTCACAAATAAAGTACGTATTTCTGCGCAACTGGAAACTGTTGGTTATTCTAACAGCGCTTGGTGCGGGTATCGGCTTTATTTATGACGCTCTGCACAAAACAAGGACCACGTATACAGGTTCAATCATGTTCAACCTCGGTGGGGGATCATCGGGGAATGGCTTTGGCGAACTAGGCCAACTGGCAGGGGCATTTGGTCTAAGTTCAGGGGCTCCCGATGCCAATATTTTCGTTGGCGATAACTTTTTAATTTATGCGCAGTCACGACCTGTTGTAGAGAAAACCTTGATGAAGCATGATACCATTCACGGAAAAGACACACTGCTGGTAAATTATTACATCCGTCACAGCGGCATTCGGGATCGGGAATGGGAAGAAAATGATTCGTTACGGGCCTTCTACTTTAAGAAGGAAAAAAAGCCGGAAGAATACACCAAAATGGAGCAGTTGGCGATGGCCGATATTTACGCTCGGATCAAAGGCGAAATAGCGATAAAGCAACCTGAACGGAAATCATCATTTATGGAGCTGAGTTGCTTCATGGAAGATGAATTACTGACGGCTACCTTTCTTTCCCGCCACCTCAAAACAATTGAAGAAGATTATCAAAAGAAACAGACCAAAAAAACCCGCGAGATGTATGATATGCTCAATACACGGGCAGATTCGCTGGCCCGGATTCTTAGTGGTACCGAGAATCAGTTAGCGCAGTTCATGGATCAGAATCAGCAGGTAGTAGTAGCGCAAGCCCGTATTAAGGAAAATAAGCTAACTCGAAATTCAACGTTTCTAACAACTCTGTATTACCAGGCATTACAGCAGGCTGATAACATGCGGCTATCCCTTATTCGGGAAACTCCTTTATTTACCATTATCGAGCCGGTTACGCTACCGCTATTCCGGGAAGTGCTCGGTACACAAGGTTTACAAATTGGTACTGCCCTCTCATTTATTCTTGCGATTATTATCATTTTCATACGAGAGACCTATCGCTCAATTATGAAGGAAGAGTAAGCCATAGCTAATTAATTGACTAGCTATCCAAACGATTCTGTTACCAACCTATAAACTGATTTTGAAAACCCACGAAGTAATAATTCAGCCCGGTCGCTCTGAGCGGCATTACTGGCGGGATCTTTGGCGCAATCGCGAGCTGATGTATATCTTGTCGATGCGCGATGTGTCTGTTCGCTATAAGCAAACAGCCTTAGGCACGGCCTGGGGTCTTATTCGCCCCCTGACCACCATGCTGATTATGGTGTTCGTTTTCAGTAAGATTGCCAAGCTTCCAGCCGATCCGGGGGTTCCTTATCCGTTAATGGTGCTAGGTGGCATTACCGTCTGGACTTTTTTTTCAACTGCCTTTACCCAAATCAGTAACAGCGTAACACTGAATTCCAACTTAGTCACTAAGGTCTATTTCCCCCGGCTTATTATGCCCATAAGCTCTATAGCCGTCAGTTTTGTCGACTTTCTGGTTTCGCTGGGTTTGTTTATCCTCTTGTCCATCTGGTATCGGTTTATACCCGATTGGCACTTACTTTTATTACCTGCTTTCATCATCTTAGCCTTACTGGCTTCGTTTGCGTTCGGACTTTTCTTTGCAGCAGTCAATGTCAAGTTTCGTGATATAGGCCAGCTTATTCCATTCATTGTTCAGGTTGGCTTTTATATTTGTCCAATCGCTTACAGCAGTCGGCTGGTTGCCGAAAAAGCAAACGAGTGGTGGGCCCCCTTTTACTGGTTCAATCCAATGGTTGGTATTATTGATGGATTCCGCTGGTCATTACTCGGTGAAAAAGCCTATTTTAATCCGCAAAGTTTACTCTTATCTGTTAGCATCGTAACCGTGTGTTTAGCTTTATCGCTCTACTTTTTTCGGAAGCGAGAGAATACCTTTGTAGATGATATTTAATTTAGTCAGTCAGTAGTCGTCCGTCAATAGCATTAGCCCATGGCTACCCATAATTGACCAATGGCTATCGACTATCGACTATCGACTAATTGTAGCCTATGTCTGTTATCACTGTTGAAAATATAAGTAAACAATACATCATTGACCACCAGAAGGGCAAGGGCACTAACACGTTGCGCGATGTTCTGACGGAAAATCTCCGGTCGATGTTTGGCCAAAAGACAAAGAATGCCATCACCCACGAGGAGTTCTGGGCCTTGCGCGACGTAAATTTTTCGATCGAACAGGGCGACCGCGTAGGTCTGGTTGGGCATAATGGGGCAGGCAAATCAACGATGCTCAAAATTCTGAGCAAGATTATTCAACCCACAACTGGTACTGTACGTATCCGGGGGCGGGTGGCTAGTTTGCTTGAAGTAGGGACGGGATTCCACCCAGAATTGACCGGTCGGGAAAATATCTTTCTGAACGGTTCCTTATTGGGCATGAGTCGCAGTGAAATCAAGCGACAATTCGACGAGATTGTCGCCTTTGCCGGTGTCGAGAAATTTCTGGACACGCCTGTCAAACGCTATTCATCAGGTATGTATGTCCGGTTAGGCTTTGCCATATCAGCTCACCTGGACCCTGAAATTATGATTGTCGATGAAGTGCTGGCCGTTGGTGATGCAGAGTTCCAGAAAAAGAGCCTGGGTAAAATGCGGGATAACTCAGCCAGTGGACGAACCGTCATTTTTGTCAGCCATAACCTGACGGCTGTGCAAGCCCTTTGTAATAAGACATTTTATTTTGAAAAGGGTCGTCTGATCGAACAGGGCGAGACAAATCAGGTGATTGCCTCATATCTAAGTAAAGTAGCAAAAACGCGCCTGCTTCGTCAATGGGATACTCCCGAAGAAGCGCCGGGTAATGATCTGGTGCGTGTTCGCCGAATTGAGTTAATTCCTGATTATCAGGACAATCTGACCCATATTGATGTTCGAACATCTATGAAGTTCCAGTTTGAATTCTGGAATCAAATGGATCATGCGAACCTTAATTTGAGTTTGCACCTCAATTCACTTACAGGTGAATGTATTTTTAACATTGGAACGCTATCCCAGCCGTATGGCAAAGGATTGATTGCCGCTGAATGTACCATTCCAGGCTTTTTCCTGAACGATGGTTCTTATACCATTTCGATAATGATCGTAAAGGATACGGTTACGCCACTCTATGTAATGGAAGAAGGCATTACCTTTGACGTCGAGGATTATCGCGAAGGAATCGCCTGGTACGGCAAATGGCCAGGCTACGTTCGTCCGCAATTTCCTTTTCATACCAAAATGCTGGAACCCGTTATCAGTGAATAGTACTAACGGGTAACTGTTTACCGATAACTGACTAATGATTAACGTAACCAAATCGTACTTACCCGATCTTGAGGACTATGTTACCCTTCTGAAAGGTGTCTGGGAACGCGTTCACCTGACCAACGACGGGCCCCTGTTGCGCGACTTAGAAGGGCAATTGAAAGAATTTTTGGGCGTAAAGCACCTGAAATTCTGCACCAACGGCACCATTGTCCTCCAGATGGCCCTTAAGGTGCTGGATATCAAAAAAGAAGTAATCACAACTCCCTTCTCTTACGTTGCCACCACCAACGCGCTTCTTTGGGAAGGTTGTACCCCCATTTTTGCCGATATTCGTCCAGATGATTTCAATATTGATCCGGACAAAATTGAGTCTCTAATTACCGAAAATACGGAGGCCATTATGGCCACACACGTATACGGTAATGCCTGCCAGATTGAGCAAATCCAGGCGATAGCACAAAAACATAATCTGAAAGTCATTTACGACGCTGCGCATACCTTCGGAGCTACTTATAAGGGCAATTCTATTCTTAGCTATGGAGATATCAGTACGTGTAGTTTTCATGCCACCAAAGTGTTTCATACGGTTGAAGGCGGCTGCATTGTTACAAATGACGATGCTCTAGCCGAGAAATTACATCACTACCGCTCCTTCGGCCATAAAAACGATACCTATTTCGGTTTGGGTATCAATGCCAAAAACTCTGAGTTTCATGCCGCAATGGGTTTGTGTGTGCTGCCCAAAGTGCCTGACCTGATTGCTGCCCGGAAACAGCGATTTAACTATTATGATAGTCGGCTTGATTTTACGCGAATTACCCGTCCTACGCTGACTCCTGGGGTAATTTATAATTATGCCTATTATCCTGTTGTATTCGACTCGGAAGAAACGCTACTGCGTGTGATGGAAACGCTGGTCGCTCAGAACATTGTACCCCGCCGGTACTTTTACCCCTCCCTGAATACACTGCCGTTTGCGCTGGTCACAGGAGCCGAACAGCCCTGCCCCATCTCAGAAGACGTGGCGCTACGCGTGCTGTGTTTGCCCATGTATCCAGATCTGGCCGAAGAAGATATCGACCGAATTGCCGCGCTTGTTAATGAAGCCGTGGTTGCCATTAGTGAAGATGTTTAATGATGACCCTAATTTATCTTCTTTCTTTTTTTCTGTTTATTCTTTATGTCGGTCAGCTTTCGACGCGAATCGCTCGTCGGTCATTGACCGAGTGGTGGCTGACCACCTTTCTTCTGGGAGTTGGTAGTGTAATTCTGACTGGCTTTAGTTTATCAGCACTGTACCTGACAGCGAATACGCCGGTTTGGGCTGGTTCCGTATTTATTACGGCTACTATACTTAGTGGCGTGTTAAGTCGGTTGGTCAAACAAGAGCGTTTTTCAGTAGTCCCTCTTATTCGGGAACGCTGGCAAACAGGTCGGGAATGGTTCAGTGGCTTATCGGGCTATTCCCGGTTTCTCTTCGCTATCTTATTCGGAACACTAGCCCTACTTGCGGTTACGAATCTTCTGCTCGTGCTTTTCACCGTCCCAAATGAGTGGGACAGCATGACCGGCCACCTGAACCGGGTTATGCAATATGTGCAACGAGGTACAATGCGCCATTTTGGGGGCACAAACTGGAACATCGATACTTACCCAAAAAGTGTTTGCACCCTTCAGATTTATTCGTTTCTGATGACGGGCCATTTCGAGAATGGCTTTAAGTTTATTCATCACTTGAGTTACTGGACGGCCATTGTTGCCGTATTTGGTATCGTGCAGCGTATTGGCCAGAATCGACTGTCGGCAAGTTTCTTCTGTGCATTGACCTACGCCTTGTTGCCCGATTTTTTAATGCAGTCCCTCACTACCGAAACGGATATTGTCCTGACGGCTTACCTGAGTGTACTGTTATACATGCTCTTTAGTTACAGAAATGCTGAACCAAAGAACGTTGGCACACCATCACAACCAGACAGTCGGTATCTGTATCTGGCAGGAATGGCGTTCGGCATCGCGTTCGGGCATAAGATCACATTCGCCTTGCTCTTGCCCTCGGTGTTTGTTATCATGATTTACACCGTTTTTCTATCACCTTCCTGGGCCATTACAGTTGGGCGTACCTGGCGACTGGCAGCGGCCATAGGTATTGGCGTTTGTCTGTGGACCCTTCCGACGGGTTATCTTAAAAATATCGAAGTATTTGGTCATCCAATTGGGCCACCAACTGCGTTAAAACATCAGTCGGTTGAGCGGGCAGGATCATTGTCGAATCTGTTAGAACAGGGTAGTCGAAATCTGGTCCGTTATGGCTACGACCATGTCAATTTAGATGGTATCCGAAATCTGGCTATTGGGGCAGAAATCAATCATACCATGCGGAAACCCCTCGTGGTTCTGGAAGATAAACTGCATTTACGCTTAGATGAAGAAACGGATTTCTCGATTCAGCCCTTCGCTTTCGACCGAAAGTTTGTCTTCTATAATGCCAATCCGTATTGGGGTGTATTTGGGTTTGGCCTTATATTGCCTCTGCTCGTTCTGGTACTGATTGGTTATGTTCGGTCAACCCCTCATTTTTTTCTGGCAATAGCCTTGCTGCTTCATTTTGCAGCCCTCTCCTACTCAGCACCCTACGACCCATTCAAAGGCCGATATTTCATCGAAACGGGCCTATTTGGAATCATGTTTCTGGCGCTTTTATTTCTGCATCCACGAACAAGTGTAGATTCTCCCGGACGAATGATCTGGAAAAGCTATGTCGGGTTAATAACCGTCTTGGGTTGCCTGTCCGCCATCTTATGTATATTCTTTAACACCCGAGATTTACCATTTGCCTGGACGGCTCCGGATGGGCGAGCCTTTCAATCGGCCTTCCAGTCCGATCGAATCAAGCAAATGACCATTGGTCGACCAGATACCTACATTCCTTATAAACGGTTCGACGAGTTAGTGCCCGATAGTGCAACTGTTGCGTTAGCTACGATCAACGACGACTATGAGTACCCACTCTACGGGCCACATTTATCACGTCGACTTATTGCCATCAATCCGTTTGAAAAGGGACTAAAACCAATTCCAAAAGAAGCTGATTATCTCTTTTTTGACAAAAGTGTTATTAAGCCTCAACCCGGCGATTTGCGCTTAGGAACAGACACAACGCTGCGGGCCGCTATGATCGTACCGGCTGAAGATTATTATTTAAGAAAACTAAAAAAAGGAGCAGGTAGTAAAGAGTAAGGAATTGGGAGTTGCCAAGGCAAGACTATAAACGCATCAGTAACTCCTCGCACCTCGCTCCTCGCCTATTGCTGCTTACCCTAGCCTATGACTCTTGCTATCATGCAGCCCTATTTTCTGCCTTACATTGGCTATATGCAGTTGATAAACGCTGTTGATACATTTGTACTGTACGACGATGTGGCCTTTATTAATCGAGGCTGGGTTAATCGTAATCGACTGCTCATCAATGGACAGGAGCACCTGTTTACGGTTCCTTTGAAGGATGCCAGTCAGAACAAACGAATCAATGAGGTTCACTTGGCCGATGATCCAAAATGGCGAAGTAAATTGCTGAAGACAATTGAACAGGGTTATCGGAAAGCGCCCTGTTATCAAACGGTGATGCCATTAACCGAAAAAATCATCAATTTTACGACTGATTCAATCGCCGATTTGGTCCATTTTAGCCTTGTCGAACTAAACCAATATCTGGGCATTACAACCCGACTGGTACAATCGTCAACGATTTATAACAATGGGGAATTGAAAGCACAGGAGCGAATTCTGGACATCTGTCGGCAGGAAAACGCCCAACGCTACATCAATCCGATTGGCGGTACAGAACTGTATGACAAACCAACCTTTGCCCAGGCAGGCATCGACTTGAATTTCATAAAATCCAGGAAGATCGAGTATCCGCAGTTTAACCGGGGCGACGGTCGCACTGAGTTTGTCCCCTGGTTGTCTATTATTGATCTATTGATGTTCAACGACATCGCCACTGTCAAGACGATGTTGACTGAGTACGAATTAGTGTAAACAAAAGGTGAAAGAGCGAAAGAGTGAATGAGTGCACAGGTAAGCACTCCTTTTAAACTCATTTATTCTTTCACTCTTTCACTCTTTAACAAATGGCAAAAGTTATCATTTTCGGGGTAATGGATACGGCCGAGCTAGCCCATTTCTACCTCAAACACGATTCAGAACACGAAGTTGTGGCCTTTACGGTTAGCCGCGAATATATGAATGGCAACGAGTTTCAGGGCTTGCCACTCGTTGCATTTGAGGAAGTCGAGACGCTATTCTCTCCTCAGGAGTATAAATTTTTCGCGCCAATGACCGGCCGCAATATGAATCGGAATCGTGAACGAATTTACCTCGAAGCCAAAGCAAAAGGCTACGAGTTCATTTCGTACATCAGCTCAAAAGCGACGCTGTTTGGCAACCAAATTGGCGAAAACTGTTTCATTCTGGAAGACAACACCATTCAGCCATTTACGACCATTGGTAATAATGTTGTTCTTTGGAGTGGTAACCACATTGGCCATCATGGGCAAATTAAAGACCACGTTTTCTTTACGTCGCACGTAGTTATGTCCGGGCACTGTGTCATTGAACCCTACTGCTTTTTTGGTGTCAACAGCACGATACGCGATTATCTCCATGTGGCTACCGGTACCCTTTTAGCTATGGCATCAGCCATTTATAAAGACACCGAAGAGTGGGGTATGTACCTCGGCAATCCAGCAAAAAAACTTCCCAAACCCAGTTACGAAGCCTACTAAATTGTCATCAGTAGTCATTTATCGCCATTGATTGCCATTGATTTTCTTTGTCACTACAACCGATTGAATGACTAGTAATGACAAAGAATGACTGCGAATGACCATTCTGTTAATTGGCCACGATGCCAACCGCGCCGGAGCACCGCTTGTCTTACTCAACCTCATGCGTTTGCTGAAGGCAGAAGGCGTGCAGATGCGCCTGGTATTAGGCGAAGGAGGACCCCTCTTAGCGGATTTTCAAGCCATTTGCCCTGTTACGATCTGGCCTGCGCCGGAACCCTATGTGATGGGCGCCTTAGCCGATAAAGTATTAGGAAAGTTAGGTCTGTGGCAACAGTTACATGAGCGACAAACCCAGGCGCAGCAACACGACATCCTGGCGCAACTTGACTTAAAGTCTGTTGATTTAGTACTGGTCAATACGGTTGCTGCTAGTCACTGGTTTAGCCAATTAACCATTCCCGACAACACTCCTGTCGTTACCTTCGTGCATGAACTGGCCATGTCCGTCCGGATTTATTCCCGTCCCGACGAGCTGGCTCATCTCCTCAATCGAACCACTCATTTGCTGGCCGTCTCAAAAGCCACGGCTCGGTATTATGAGCTTGAACATGGTTTTGATCCAGCGCGCATAACACTCTATACACTCATCGACACACCTTCGCTGGAACGAAACGTAAAACAGGCACGGGATCAGCCAAGCGTGTATGCATCACTTGGTTTACCTGCCAACGCGCTGGTAGTCGGTGGTTGTGGAAATGCGGAATGGCGCAAAGGCAATGATTTATTTATTGCACTAGCCCGTCAGGTTATCGGGCAGGCTTCGGTTGAGGTTAGTGTGGGTGCCCACAACGAACCCGGCCTGAACCAACCTATTCATTTTGTTTGGGTAGGTATGCCGCCTGGTTCATTACATGACGATTTAGTCCTGGATATTCATAAAGCAGGTCTGACCAATCAGGTTCATTTGATTCCGCCAACCCCTGAGGTTTTGCGTTATATGAGCCGGTTTGATGTGTTTGTGCTTTGCTCACGCGAAGACCCCTATCCCTTAGTCGTTTTTGAAGCTGGTTTGTGTGGTATACCCGTCGTTTGTTTCGAGGGGGCTGGTGGTTCTCCTGAATTAGTAGAAGCAGATGGTGGTTTTGTAGTTCCCTACCTCGATTTAGCAACCATGAGCAACCGGGTTCTTGAGTTGCTTAGCCAGCCCGAGCTTCGTCATAAACTAGGAAACAGGCTTGGGCACAAAATTCTGGAACGTCATCCAGCCCGCCAAAGCGTCGATACTTTAGTATATTTGTTTAATAAACTGACTAGTAATCAACTAACCTCCTGAATGTCAAGACGTCCTTCCGGCTATATGCCTCAATTAGACGCGTTACGGACATTTGCTGTTCTATTAGTGATTATTTTTCACTGGTTTCCAACTGGTGAGGGCATTAATCGTTTACCGAATGGCACTATTGGCGTTGTCATTTTTTTCGTACTTAGCGGATTTCTAATTACCCGAATTCTTCTCCAGAACAGAGACTTGATTCAGACAGGTGATTATTCATTAAAAGAGAGCTATCGTAATTTTTTCATTCGGCGTGTTCTACGGCTTTTCCCACTCTATTATCTGGCCCTTACATTCGTGTTGATCGTATTACCAGAGGCTTCTGATATCGACCAGCATCCCTTCTACTACTATTTTTATGGGTATAACTTCCTGCTTCAGAAAACCGGTAATTGGGCTGATACGCTCTCGCCCTTCTGGACACTAGCCGTTGAAGAGCAACTCTATCTTATCTGGCCCTGGATCGTATTGCTAACCCCAAAAAACACGTTTCGATGGGTTATTATAACTATGATTATCAGTGGCATAGCCTTCCGCGCATATGAGTATACTCAGGGAAATCTTGATGGCATTCTGACACCTGCCTGTTTCGACACCTTTGGAGCCGGGGCTATGTGGGCCTACATTGTTGTCGATTATAGAGATTCAATAGATGCTTTTCTGAAGAAATTATCTATAACAGCAGGTTTAGCGCTGCTTGGTTTCTTAGCGCTACTTTTATTACCTGGCGATCACCTATTGACTGTCCTATTCCAACGAACACTCATTTCAGTAGTGGCTCTGTTTATGATTGGCCGGGCAAGCCTGGGCGTTCAGGGTCTGCTAGGGAAGATTTTAAATAATCCTGTTATACAATATTTTGGGCGTATCAGTTATGGTCTTTACGTATTCCATATGATCGTTCCAGGCTATACAATAGCCTTACTATCCGATCTATCAAATCGAATACACAGGCCGCTTATGTTGGGTTATTGGTCTCATCGGTTTGTTAGTCTAATTATTTTGCTCAGTGTAGCATCACTTTCCTGGTATCTAATCGAGAAGCCATTTCTGTCGCTGAAACGATACTTTGTACAAAAAAGAATTGGCCAATTGGTGAGTTAGGCAAGCCGTTTTATCCTAACTGCATGATCGACTAACCACCAAACCTTACTATGACGCTTGCTTTTACCATCTGTTCGATAAATTATCTGGCTCAGGCCCGCACCTTAGGGGATTCTCTTCGACAGACTAACCCTGACTATCAGTATATAATTGGTTTAGTCGACAAATTGAGCGAAGCCAGTTTGCCACCTGAACTAATACCTGTCTATCCCATGCTCGAAGTAGATAAGATCGGGATACCTGATTTTTCGGCTATGTGCGACCGATATGATATAACGGAGCTTAACACGGCCGTCAAGCCATTTTTCATCGATTATTTCTACCAATCGAATCCAGACGCTACAGCGGTCATTTATTTTGACCCGGATATAATTGTTTTTCAGCCGCTTCACCAACTCAACGAGGCCTTAAAAACGTACAGCCTGGTCCTGACTCCGCATACTTGCTCACCCACGCCCGACTGGGAGCGACCCAACGAACAACACCATCTAAACACGGGTATATTTAACCTGGGTTTTATTGGCTTACGCAACGATACCACGGCCCGCAGCTTCGTTGACTGGTGGAAAAATCGGCTGGTCTATGAATGTCGAATCGATCTTTGCAAAGGGCTCTTTGTTGATCAGCATTGGGTAAATTTTGCACCAGTTTATTACGACAACGTGCTGATTGATCTGCACCTGGGCTATAACGTAGCCTACTGGAATTTACATGAACGTTATTTTTCACAGGATGAGACAGGTCAGTGGCAGGTAAAAAGCCCAGATGAGCCTGCTAAGTATGCCAATGAGTTGACCTCAGCAGAACCACTCCAATTTTTCCATTATAGCGGGTATAATCCTGAGCGCCCAAATGAAATTTCTAAATACCAAACGCGCTATACATTTATCGACACTACCCAGCAAAAAAAGCAACGACCTGATGCAAAACCCTTGTTCGATTTGTACCGGGAGCGATTGTTAGCTAATCATAATGACCAATATCGGCAATATCCCTGCGTTTATATTAAGCCTCCCGTAGTTCTTCGTTATCTTCGAGTTCGTAAATTGCTTAAAACCCCGTTCAACCGAGCTATTGCGCTGTTAGAATCTCGTTAAATATGGTAGATTGGTCACGCTTCCAGAAGCTCTGGACGTATCGTTTTCATAAGTATACCCACATTGCGGGGAAGTTCTGGTCATTTGCCCTTAAATATGTGCAGTTACGTCAGCTAAAGCGGCAGATTGGAACCCGGCAATTGGTAGTCATTATTCTTTCGGAGCAGATGGGCGACATCATTGCCTGTGAGCCAGTTGCCCGTGAGGTACGTCGGCTACATCCCAACGACTATATTATCTGGATGGTGCGTAAAGCTTACGTTGAACTAGTCCGATACCACCCGAATCTGGATGGCTATGTCATTGAAAAATGCCCCGGCGAACGAGTGCAATTGCTCCGATCCGGTATCTTCGATGTCGTCTATAACATGCACATCTCACACCGCAAATGTAAATACTGCCCTGAAGATCCAATCAACCCCACCGCGGATAAAATTGGCTTAACATTTGATAATTATTACGATCGGGGCGACTTGTTGTATATGTTTTCACAAGCCGCTGGCCTACCTGCGATAACTGCCGACCCGAAAATGTATATTCCACAGTCCGTTCGACAAACAACAGGGGCACTGTCTATTCCCGCTAACCCGATTGTCATTCACTGCCAGTCGAGCCATGTCATGCGTGACTGGCCAGCAGCAAATTGGAATAAACTCATAGCGTGGTTGATAAGCACGTATCATTATCCAATTATTGAAGTTGGTTTAACCACAACGATTACCGAAACGCATCCAAAGTTCCGCAGTTTGGCCGGTCAACTGAGTTTACTCGAAACCGCTGAGGTCATCCGACAAGCCCGCCTGTTTATTGGCATCGATAGTGGCCCCGCTCATATGGCGAATGCGATGGATACAGAGGCTATTATTTTATTAGGCAAGCTATTCGACTTTGTCGATTATCTGCCTTATTCTGGTCGTTTTAAACGGGGTGAAGACATAACTATCCTCAACGATTATGGACATCCCTGTGCCGAGCTGCCCTACAGCTGGGTACAGGAGGCCGTTCAGGAACGATTAGGTCAACCCAAACTTGTATGAAGTCAGTAGAGTTAAATCGCAAAGAAGATGGTATTATTCCTCGTGAAGTCAGTAGCTTAAATAATCAATTACCATTCGGTTGTCACGCCTGGAACATTCCTGGAACAGAGTACTGGCGCCTTATTTTCGCCCAATACGGCTACCAACTATGACTGTTCGTATGACTACACTGACCCAACCAACTGTCTCCATTGCCTTGTGTACTTACAATGGCATGGCTTACCTATCCACGCAATGGAATAGTTTGCTTGGACAGCAACAGTTACCCGATGAAGTGGTTATTTCTGATGACCGTTCGACGGATGGCACCAGTAACCTACTGCTAAAGCTGGCGGCCGAAGCCCCTTTCCCCGTGCGTATCCTGGAAAATCAAACGCGCCTAGGGTACAATAAAAACTTTGAACGAGCCTTGGCAGCCTGTACCAGTGATTTGATTTTTATTTGTGACCAGGATGATTTTTGGTTGCCTGAAAAAATCAGTACCATGACTCAGTATATGGTTCATCATCCTGAAGTTCAGGTTGCATTTTGCGATGCCTGGGTGACTGATGAACACCTGGAAGGACGCCAGAACAGGTTTTGGGAAACAGTCCGATTCAATAAGAAAACCCAGGAACGTTGGATAGCCGGCGAAACTATGGATGTACTGCTGGATGGAAATCGTATGATGGGGTGCGCTACTGTACTTCGTCGGGCATTTCTACCAACTATACTGCCCATCCCAGAAAAGATACCCGGCTACATTTATGACGGATGGATTGCATTGGTAGCATCTACTCAGAATGCTATTCATTTTATAAATCAGCCGCTTCAACTTTACCGAACCCACGTTCAGCAACAGGTAGGTGTGCGCCAGCAGGAAGTAGGTGCTCGTATCAAATTGCGCGACCGGCTAACCAGGCACCGTGCCAGAAAGCTCGCACCTCTGCTTAAAAAGCAGATTCAACTAAGTATAATCAATGAATTATTGAGTAAACGGGTCCCTTATAACTCACCAGGCTTACCCCAACTTCAACGGAGATTAGCGCATTTCTCTATGCGTAGTAATCTACCCCATAATCGACTGAGACGGGTTGCTCCGGTATTAACTAATTTTTGGCGTGGCAATTACCGACGCTATGCCGATGCAGCCGCCAACTGGTATGCCCCTTGTTAGCCGTTTTGGGCGATATACTCGAATAACGTAGTTTTGCGTCCACTGTGCTACTAACGATCTGTACAATCCGTCAATTACCCCAGGCTTTTGGACTGGGCAATAGCCTCCGTCAGTTTACTGCTGACGGCAAAGGAGAACCAATGCTAATCGGTTTAGTCGATGACCTAACCCATCTGCCCTCTGGTTTTGTTTCGCCCTATCCACTGTTATCAATCGGGGAGTTGCTACCTGCCGACCAGATTAGTGCCTTATCGGCTATGTATACGCCAACCGAGTTTTCAGCTGCCTGCAAACCGCTGTTTATTGCCGAAGCCTTTCGTCGGTATCCTGAAGCAGATAAACTCGTATATGCCGATCCCAATATCCAGCTTTTGCATTCTCTGGCCCCAATTTGGAGCCTGTTAGATACAGCAAACATCCTGCTAACCCCCTTTATTACACGCAATCCAGCGAATGGCTCCACAGATGAGGGATGGCCAGACGAGAAGTTTTTTCAAAACATTGGCCTCTATAGCTCCGATTTTTTAGCATTCCGGCGATCGACAGAAACCGATCGGCTTCTGGACTGGTGGGATAATCGGGTGCGGGAACGCGCTTTTATCAACTTCTGTGAAGGCCATTGTCTTGACCAACTCTGGCTTATGCATGTACCTGTCATGTTTAGGGGGGTAACTATTGTGAAAAATCCGGGTTGGCATGTAGGCCTCTGGAATTTGCATGAACGAACAATACAATTACGAGAAAATCATAGGCTTGTCAGTGGGCCAACGGGCCAGAACGAACCGTTGCTGTTTGTTAATTTCAAGGGTCTCTCAAATCCAGATGAGGGTTTTTTCCCGCATCAAACGCGTGTTCGACTAGCAGATCGGCCTGAAATTAACTCTTTACTAACCAGTTATCGCCAGTTGATCAGTAACGATTTGAGTTCGGCTTTAGGCCTGGTCAATCCTGCTTACGGCCAACAACCTGAACCGCTGGTTTTACGAGGCTGGCGCTATGCCACCATCAAGTCAATGCGAACCGTAACCCGCTTTCTTGACCAGGTATACATTCCCGTTATCAAGTAAGTCCACTAACCGATTAATCAATCGACAGTAAGGATTTATCGGCAAATAGCTCTATTTTTGCGGGTAAACTATCTCAGAAAAATACAAACTAAATTAGTTTGTAGGTTTTCCTTTCATGAAAGTACTCTTCGACCATCAATCGTTCACGGGCCTGCCTTATGGAGGGGTTTCCCGCTATTTTTTCGAACTGATGCATTCGTTTACTAAACGGTCGGATATTGATTTTGAGCTATCCCTGCGGCTATCGAATAATGAATACCTGAATCAGGCATCGTTTAGCAATCATATACGCTATCCTCGCTTTGCCCATCTGCGAAATGCCCATCGTGTTGCTTCTGTCCTCAACCGCCTGTATAGCCTGCAACGGGTTCGATCAGGGAAATTTGATATTTTCCATCCAACCTATTACCATCGCTATTTTCTGAATTCTATTGGCAAAAAACCGTTTGTGCTGACGTTTTTTGATGCCACCAGCGAACGATTCGGGAAACAATATCCTGAATTAGGGGAAGGTATCTACGAAACAAAAAAGCAGCTTCTTCGCCGGGCCGACTGTGTAATCTGCATCTCTGAATTCTCAAAGCAGGATCTGCTGCGGTACTTCCCGGTTGATCCAGATAAAGTAAAGGTCGTTCTGCTGGGTACGACCATGAATGAATATGTAGCTCCGTCTGAGCAGGAGGCCTCTCCCCTGGCAGCCCCTTATTTACTCTATGTTGGCAAACGGGGTCTCTACAAAAATTTTAACGGTTTTTTCCGGGCGGTTCAGCCAGTGTTACAGCGGCATCCTGATCTGCACATAATCTGCGCTGGAGGAGGGTCATTTACACCTGATGAACAAGCCCTGTTTCACTCCGCCCGGCTCAGTGAACGTGTCCATTACCGTCCTCTAACCGATGCTGGTTTGGTAACGCTTTATCAACACGCACGTGCCTTTGTTTTCCCGTCCCTAAATGAAGGCTTCGGCATCCCGGTGCTGGAAGCCTACAGTGCAGGGTGTCCGGTCGTGTTGAGTGATCGGAGTTCGCTACCCGAAGTAGGTGCCGACGCTGCCATTTATTTCGACCCGAGGACGACGACTCTATTGCTGACTCCATTGAGCGAATCGTAACCGATGATACGCTTTTTGCTGATCTGCGCCGGAAGGGAACCGAACGGCTCCGTGATTTTTCATGTGACAAAACTGCGCAGCAAACGCTGGAGGTTTATCAATCTCTACGCTAACGAAGGCATGAATTCAACAACCAACGCACTTCATTCATTTGTCATCCAACCGCATCATCCGCAGACACCTCCTGTCGTTGATGTGAAAGCGTATCCTAAACTAACAGTAGTTACACCTTCATTTAACCAGGCGCACTATCTCGAACGCACCATTTTGAGTGTATTGAATCAGGGCTATCCAAATCTGGAGTATTTCATTATGGATGGAGGATCTACAGATGGGAGTTTAGAGATCATCAAAAAATATGAACCGTATCTGGCAGGATGGGTCAGTGAAAAAGATCGGGGCCAGACAGATGCCGTCAACAAAGGTTTCCGGCTGGCAACGGGTGATTATGTAGCTTTCCAGAACTCGGATGATGTGTTTGCCCCAGACGCATTCAATCGGGTAGCAACTGCCTGGCGTAAAGCCCCGGCCACCGACGTTTTTTTCGGAGATATGTATATCATCGACGAAGAAGACGTTATTCTGGAAGAGATGCGTGCGCCAGCCTTTTGTGTCGAATGTCAGATTTACGAAGGCATGCAGGTATTTAATCAGTCATTATTTATTCGGCGCGACCGACTGAAACAGTTCGGTTTGCTCGATGAAAGCTTACGTTTCGTGATTGATTACGAGATTGTGGCCCGATTAGGTGTTCAATCGGGTATGCAATTCCGGCACGTAGATGGCTTCTGGGGTGGATTCCGGGTTCAACCTGATGCTAAATCATCAACGATTGCCGCGACTGTCGGGCTTCAGGAGCATAAGCTGGTGAAAGAAAAATACCAGCCTATGCTAACATCATCGCTGGGGTTTCATTCTGGCAACGTTATTGCCGCCTGCGTAAACTACTCACCTTTGTCCTGAAAGGCGAGTGGGGCTACGTCCGCCACCGACTAAAACTGAATCGATCCAGACATTAATAAGTTCTTGTTTTCGGTTTACTATTTTTGATAGTAAGGCTATACCATCCAGGAATAGTAACCGAAAATCATAAACCACAAACCATTATCTGTTTATGACCAACTTTATTCGCTTAGTAAAAGCCCTCGATTACATGCGGATGGTTGTCGGTATCTGCATTCTGGTAGATGGCTACCCGTTAATCTTCTTTTTCCGGGAAACCATGCGGCTTGCTCCGGGAAGCACGGCATTTACGGCAGCAGCCCTGGCCGGAGGCCTGGTACTCATGATTCCATTTACCGTATTACGGCGGATTTATCGACCAAACCTGACCATGTTCTGGATGGGGGTCATATTTCTTCTTATGAGTATCTTATACATGTACCTGTACAATGGTGTACCCGGCTATCAGGATGCTGGCCGGGATATGATCTATTACGCGTATATGCTGATTTTTATATTCCTGCTCATCAGTATACCCAATGAAATTATTCCGGTCTTTATTCCGGTGGTAGTACTGTTCACTCTGGCATCAAATTTAGGGTTGGTTTACTCCTTGATAACCGATCCAACCTGGGCAATTGGGCAACGGGCAACCATCACACTAAACAATGGCGATCCAGGATCTGGCAACCCACATGCCTTTTCACGGAATGCCTTTATGGGTGTCATTGCCTGCGCCATTTGGCTTCTACGCCCCAAAACCCACGTCATATTTCGTCTCCTTTCGTTTTTTGCGGGTATCCTGAATATAGCGGTTCTGGTGCTAACCCAGACTCGTTCGGCTATTGTGGCGTTCATTTTGGCAGTTGGTTTATTTCTATATTTCAATGTCCGACCAGCTCAGATTCGTACGGCGGCCCGTAGCCTGGTTAAACCCATTCCAATCGCCATTATGGTTCTGGGTTTTTTAGGGGTTTTGTATTTTTTCCAACGTTATCTGACCGTTTACCTGGTCTTATACGATTACGTAACCGCATTTGCCACCCGAAATTTAGAAACAGTCTATGCGCTGCTCGGGTTGAAAGCCCAGGGAGCCGACTATAAAGCAGCACTGGATGACTCGACCGCTAACCGTTCTGTGAGCGCGACTTTCCTCCGAAACGTGTTTCTAGGGCACCTGCACATGCTTATTCTTGGCTATGGTTACAAGTTTCTATACCTGGACGTACCTATCATGGAAGCTCTGGCCGATCAGGGTATCGTAGGATTAGCTTTATTTGGCGGTGTCATTGGCATGTCAGGGTATTATGCATTCGGGATTATGCGTCGAAACCCAAATCCATTGAGCGTCTTTCTTGCTTATTTTTTCTTATTGATTTTGATTCAGTCGATTACAAATGGGCGGCCCTATGAAATTTCATTCTGGTTCCCCTTAGCGTTAATGATCCGATTTATGGGGGTCGACCATCTGTTTCCGGCTCATTTAAACGACAATATGCATGCCCCCGTTGATGCTCATGAGCAATTTGTCGTCGTATCAAACCCCGAGTCGGCCTGATGCGTATTCTTATTGTCCATAATCTGCTCTGGGCTCACTATAAATCCAGCGTATTTCAGGCATTACAACACTTGGTTGATCAGCAGGCTGACCTCTCGGTACAGGTATTGCAAATTGCCCGTAACGAACGCTCGCGCGCTGGTTTAGAAACTAGTGGAGGAGAAACTCCTCCAACCTACACTTATAATTACGAACTACTTTTCGACCGCTATCTGGAAGAAACTAGCGTTCGTGAACGCACTCGCCTGTTGCTTCAGCGGGCGCGGGCTTATCGGCCTGATGTTATTAATCTGACTGGCTATTATGACCCTGCTCAACTGCTACTGTTAATTTGGGCCAAAATCAACGGCATCAAGGTTGTCATGCAAAACGAAAGTACGGCTGCCGACCAACAACGAGGAGGCTGGAAAGAACGTTTTAAACGGTGGATCTTCAGTCAATGCGATGGTTTCTTCTGTTTTGGCAGTCAGGCTGCCAAGTACGTTATCCAGCTTGGAGTTCCACCCGCGAAGGTTTTATTGCGAAAAAATGCCGTCGATAATAACGCCCTTCGGGCAGTATACGAACGGGCATTACCCACCCGTATTCAGCAACAACAAGCATTAGGACTGAAACCGAACAATTTTGTTTTTGTGGGCCGGCTCATTGAAGCCAAGAATCTCCCTATGTTATTAACATCCTTTGCAGAAGCAACTAAACGTTCAAAAAACGGAGATACCTGGGGAATAATTCTGCTGGGCGAAGGTGATGAACAAACTAAGCTTATCCAGACTATTCACACATTAGGGCTTACTGAGCATGTCATTTTATTGCCAGGACGGCCTTGGTTTCGGGTACCGGAAATACTGGCGCTGAGTAATGTATTAGTACTGCCTAGTCGATCAGAACCCTGGGGATTAGTAGTCAACGAAGCGATGGCCTGTGGTCTGCCAGTTATTGTGTCGGAGCGATGTGGGTGTGCTGTCGATTTAGTACACCACGGCCAAAACGGTTTTGTATTCGACCCTGATCAAGCCACTCAGCTTACGCAACAGTTGATGCAGTTTATGGATAGCGCCGTTGATATGGAGCAAATGGGGAAGGCAGCTAAACAATTCATTGCACCCTATGCGCCCGAAGTGGTGGCTCAGGAAATGCTCAATGGCTTTATAAAAATCACCAACTAAGCGGTTATTTCGCGGTATCTATGCGAATTTTAAATATTTGTGCCTACACCTGGCAAGCGGGAGGCCCACCTAAAATTATTTTCGATCATACCCAGGTTGTTCTCCGGTATGGTCATCAGGTAGATATCTTGAGCCCGTTCACTCCGGGCGAAAAACCCTATCCTGTACCAGAGGGAGCTCGGTTAATTCTGTGCCAGCGAACCCCGCTTGTGAGCCGTTTCTTTCGGGAGTTTTCTGTTGAGTTATATCAGTATCTTCAAAAACACGTTCACGAATACGATGTGATTCACTGTCATGGGCTGTGGCATTTCGGAACGTTAGCGCCCTTTATGCTCGATCGGAAAGTGGCTAAGGTTATTACCATTCATGGCGTGCTGGATCGTTGGGTGTATGCTCACCACAACTGGAAAAAAGAACTGATGAATACGCTTGCTCAAAAAGCGTATTTGCGACGGGCCGATTTAGTGCAGATCAATAATACGGATGAGCAGGAGGATGTATTGCGCTACCTCGGTCAGCCACACCCCAACGTCGTTATTATTCCGAATGGTGTCAAAACCAGCGACTTCATACAACTCCCTCCTAAGGGCACTTTCCGTCAGAAATTCTCGATTCCTACTGATAAGAAATTAGTACTGTTTATGAGCCGCCTGAATGTAAAAAAAGGACTGGGTTTACTTTTACCCGGTTTTCGGGAGTATGTACGGGAACATCCCGACACAATACTGGCCCTGGCGGGTTCTGATGATGGCTACGAAGCCACTACCCGGCAGTTCATTAACCAGCATAATCTCGGCGACTCTATTCGTTTGGTAGGCATGCTAACAGGCGATGATAAGAAGGCTGCCCTTGCTGACGCGGATTTATTTACCCTCCCCTCCTATTCAGAAGGTTTTTCGATGGCTGTGCTCGAAGCGATGGCCGCCGGAACACCCACGCTCGTATCCGATCGGGTTGGTTTTAGTGATGCCATCCGGCAACATAATGCAGCTGGTGTGCTGAGTAGTTTAACGCCCGAAGCTGTTAAGGCTGGTTTAGAAAACCTATTAGGTGATGATTTGCTTCGTAAACAGGTTGCGCAGAATGCCTCCAACATGGTAAAGAAGCAGTACGATATTGATGTAGTAGCGAAACAACTTCTGGACGAATATGCCAAAATTATTCGCAAGAAATAAGGCTATATTCGATCTTCGTTTACGAATTCTGGATCATCATAACGAAATGACTCTTACCGAATCATTAGCTGTCTCTATTGTCGAATTAGTCGGGTAAATTCGTTTATTTTCTCCATCAATCTCTAACAAAAATACTTGATATTTCTGGTTCGTTACTAAGTATTTGCTCGCAAGTACGGCTGAAAACCCATTGGCGTAATAATTCCGTCCGAGCGAAAACAGGAAGAATTTTAGTGAATACCTATTCTGCTGCGTTGGAATAATTTGTTGCTGCGCATCGCTTTTAAGGACAATAAAAGCACCATTTTTTTTGCCAAAACTTCGGGTAAAGGAATCGTTCACAAACGATAAGGTATGGCCGCCTATAAGTTCCGTTTTTACCTGAAGCGTGTCGTTTTTTTTCTGATATGGACCATCAAAAAAATACCTCTCAGGCAGTTGATAAACCCCCGCACGAATGGCTTGGCTAGTGACGCTATCTATGGCTGGTCTTAAACTGATATAAATAGGGGTACTGGGTATGGTACGGCTATTTTTCCATCCGTATATATCTGTGTATCTATCTTTATAATAAAAATCGAGCGGAGCTAGATAATAAAAATAGCTAAATAGAAATAAACAAGTGCTTACTACAAGCCATACTTTACTATAAATAAGCTGGCGTCCTGGTTTCAGTTTACTGGCGACCAAAAGGATAACAAGAATCAACCAGATAAACCCAATATGCTTATATCGACTAATCAATAAGGGGTCAATGCCTTCAACAGCCCTGCCTACAGCTAAAGCGAGCAACGTTACACTGAAATGAAATAGCCCTCCCCATAACGTACTTTCCCAGCGGGCAAATACTACCCCCGCCCGAGTGAACGCTGATTTAAGCAGCATGAAGCCATAAAAAAGGACAACCGCCCACAAAGCAGCACCAACAGCCATAATTAAGCCAACACGCAATCTAGGAGGCAGGAGTGTATTAGCATCGAACGATAAGCCACTGGCGACTAGAATCCGGCCAAGGATCAGGTCAGGGCGTTGGAGGTTATCGGATAGTTTGGGTCTGAACGACGGAACGGCAAAGTTCTGATAATATAGAAACACCATTCCCCCAATCAGGAGCACCCAGACTATACTGTGTTTCCAACGATGTTGAAGTAACAATAAAAGCAGGCCGACAGGTAAAATAAATGTTCCGCTCACATCACTTAGAATAGCAAAAATGGCGAATACTAAGGCAAGTAATAAATGAAACGGTTTAGACGAATATAAAAAGAATGAAGCAAGTAGAACAAAAAAATAGACAAGGATATGCTGCAATGGAATCATTGCCCAAAAAATTGTCTCATAATACTGAATATGAAATAATAATAATGAACAGGTAAGCAACAGTAGAAACGGCAGTTTTCCATCACGGATTATTGTATAAACCAGATAAAATATACCAACTAACGACAATAATCCAAGAAAAGCCTGTAGGCGTAAATCTAATTTATTGATTAGTAAATAAGTTGAAATAGCGACGAGTCGGTCTACTACAATTCGCCGTTCATCGTCTTGCGTCCAAACAATTTCTACAAACGCACGCCAGGAAAAATGAGCTAATTGGGTAAACTTAGTAACAGGCTCTAATAAGGCATCGTAATCATCCTGGAAAGGAATATTACTGATATACTGAAAAAAAACAGAGAAAAATATAACTATAGGAATGATGCTGAGTACTATAAACCATGTAGCCGTACGTCCATTTCTCGATAAATCAGCAGTCATTTCTTAAAAAAGTGAATGAGTTAAGTTGGCAGATGACCAACTTAACTGTTTAATAAGTAGCCAAAAATTTGTTTACACAACCCGCTCCACGACCTTAGTCCAGTCTACCTGCTGGTCGGCTCCGGCTAAGTCGACAAATGGAAATTCGAGGAGCAATTGTTTTAACTTTGGCCAGCAATTTTGAAGGCCATAATACGACTTAAACTTTCTCGTCCGACTTAGCCCCGGAATCATGGGCTGCCCGGCGTCGAAATCGCGCGGGTGGAAATACGTCATCACGTAGGGTGACCGACGCATCAGTTCCTTAATCATTCCATAAGGAAATAGCCTGAAATAGCCGCCCCCGGAAAAGATCAGATCCTGCCCAAGTACAGCCGCCGTATTGATCGGGAATTCTTTCAGGAGCGTACCGCCAACGTTCAGATAACCGGGTTCAAACAGTTTCAGCGATGCATCACCCCCATGGGCACGCCGGGCCGAAAAAACTGAACAGTCGATCTCGATACCCTGTTCTACCAGAATTGGGAACACCCAGCGATTATACTCTTTAATCGAAAAACCGGGTGCCCGATACGACCGTACTTTCTTGCCCGTCAGGTCCTGCAGATGCTTGATCGACCGTTCCAGATCGGCCTGAAATTGAGCGGGAGTTTGTTCATAGGCCAGTTGGTGCGCATACGAATGAGTTGCAATTTCATAACCAGCTGCATCGATCCTCCGAATCACATCGGGATGTTTATCGGCCACCCAACCCAGACAAAAAAAAGTAGCCCGGCTGTTTGTTTCATCCAGAAGCTGAAAAATAAGATCCATATTCTGATGAATACGACTCTCATATCGACTCCACTCCGACTCCGTCCGGGTTGAGTCATTATCCAGAATATGAAACCACTCTTCAATATCAAACGTCAGGATATTCATAAGAAAGGAGGAAAGGGAGGAGCGGGATTAATGGGAAGAGAGGGAAAGAAGAAATCGTTAATCTTTTGTCCCATTCCTCCCTTCTCCCCTTCCTCCCTCTTTTAGTAAAATCGTTTCCCGGCTGCACGGAAGGCTTTAACGTCTTCGCGGGTGGGAAAGGTAAAATAAGTCATTTGCGAGGCATCATTCTCAATGAGGGTGTACTTACCCGAATGAATTTTGTCGATCGACTTTAGGATAGCATCCATGCCCATTTTCTTGGTCACATCAATCAATTCGGCCTGACTCATGTTGCCAATAGCCAGCTTGTCCTGAACCAGAATCGGGCCGCTGTCGATGCCCTCATCTACAAAAAATACAGATACCCCGTATGCGTTTCCCCATTCTTCAGCACCCAGAAAGAAGGCATCAGGCCACGGTACTTGGGCAACAAAGCCGTATGCAGGTTAATACAACCGTAGGTAGCAACGTCTAACAGTTTACGTTTAAATATCTGGTTACCAGCAATCGACACGAGCAAATCGGGCTTATAAGCACGTATTTTCTCCAGATTTTCGTCCTTGTTGATATTACCGTCGAAGTGAATCAACGGGATGTTTCGATCAGCCAGGGTTTTCCGAACATTGTTTCGGGCATCTAACTTTGACAGCACAAATTTGGTCCCATAACGAATGAAAAAAGGCAGACCAAAGATGTCATATGTCTTTTTCATCTTCTCGCTGAAGCTCTCCCGTTTACCGAACGGCGACACATCGAACACGACTGTTGCTACTACTTCGGCATAAGGCGGCAGTTTTTTCAGGAGGTAATCAATATTGCGAGCGAGGTAAAATGGATCATCCTGCGTAAGAATCACAAGGCGCATAAACTGTTGGCTAATGGTAATGCCACAAAACTACGTATTCCAGCGGAAAGGTCGCATCTGTTCCTTAACGGATCACTATTTTCCGATTGAGCGTTTGCCCATCTGAGGTTTGCACATTGGCAATGTACAATCCGGCTTCCAGATTGGTTAGCTCAAGCGAAAGTGTATTTCTGACTGTTCCTTGCCAGCTTTTCACCACTCGACCCAGCATATCACGCAACAGGAGTCCGGTGAAGGTAACCTGGTTAGCCTCCACATGTAGAATTCTATCGTTACTCAGTGGGTTCGGATAGAGCTTAATCAGCGGCTCGATAGGCTCCAGACCTAATATCAATGGCCTTGCTATAACGATATTACTATAGAGCGATTCTGATGTACTGCTAAACGACCGCTGCCGGTAATAGTAGGTCCCGTAGGGATCAGGCACGGTTGTATCCGTATAAGTTGCTACTGTACCCGCAAGGGAGGCAATTTGTTTGAAGTTGGCTGTAGAACCATCCGATCGTTCCAGAATCTGAGTTTGCGCTGTTGCCGATGCGGACCAGTTCAGTTGAATCTGTTTGTCTGATACAGGCTTGGCTGCCAGTGTGGTTACGGTTGTAATCGCATCAGCAATAGCCACCCCATCAAACGAGAATGCGCGCATATCGCGTGTATTTTTGAGGACTGGCCCATCATAATAGTCCGAGAAATTATCAGAGAAAAAAGCGGGCAGGTAGCGTAATGTTTTGGCAGTAGCAGGCTGTTTAAGTCCTAGAATGACTCGATTTCCTTTTGCTAAACCACCAGCCAGCAACCCAGCCTTACTATCTAAATAGAAGTAATCTTTCTGCTCACGACCATAGATTTTGGTACCTAAAGCAAAGTTATAAAAAGCGGTATCACTCTTCCAGACCATCTGCATCTGATCATCGAATACTAACGTGATGGAATCTTTCCGTGTATTGTAAAACACTTTTTTGACATCAGGCGAATTAATCTGAAGCGTATCTTTCGAGCCATAAATATCACGGGCAATCTGTCTGAACTGTTCAAAGGCAAGTCGCTGATAAGCTAATGGTTCATAGTGAACCCCCTGATAACCAGGAGTTCCTACGGTAGCGATAGTCTCCACATTTTTGAATAAGTACTTGGTACGTCGTTGAAAATCCCGCAAAGCCGCGGTACTATCCTGTTGATCTTTGTTGTTCAGAATGTTTATCTGCCCAACGTAAATACGCATATCACCATAATCTTCCCTAAACTGATTATACAGGGTTGTAAATTTTCCGCCATAACCGGGAATTCCGCTTCCAGCATCTTCTTCGCCTTGCCGCCAGATAATGGCCTTAGCCTGTTTGGCCACTCCTGCCCACTGTGCCCGATAAAGCAGATTACCATAAAGCGTAGTGGGATCAGCATGGTTGGCTGGGTTACGAGCCATCAGAGCGGCAATAGCCGTTCCGCCCTGGGCACCATTCAACACACAGGTTGGGATACCATAGGTTTGCAAAATCAGTCGTTGAATAGTTAACGCTAATCCACCCACACTGCCATAGGGCTGCTTTGCAGGATACCAGGCCATATCAGCAGGAGTGCCTATATAGGAAGCATTCCGAAGGTATTTGTCATCGAAGTTAACGGAGTAATAGGTATCCAGGCCCGCCAGCGCCAATGCATTCGACTGACCATGAAATATATAAACATCCCCACAAACAATCCGTTTTCGATCGGCAACTAGTGTAGAATCAGCGCCCTTATAAACAAATACCCGAAACCCATATTCAGCGGGCTCAGCCTTAATTATGGAAGACAGTTTGAACGTTGAATTACTAGCTGTTGGAACGAACGTTTGGCTAATCACTTTAGATAATACACCTTCGCGCCGTACCTGCATACCAATTTTAGTATAACCTGTAGCACTCATCTTACCACTTATAACAACTTCTGCCTGGTTGTTTGCATCACGGGGATAAAGTTGCAAGTCACGAGGCACTTGATCAAAAACCACCTGCCCGAACGAGCAAAAATATGACAAAAACAATACAAGGGCTACGTAAAGTCTCTTCATCGGCTTTGTCCCGTATAAAAAAAGTTATAATATTGCGTAACTTATTAAGTTAAGAACGGGGCCATAAAAATACGGCTTTTTCTCAGGAACGAATTAAAACAGGGCATATATCGTGCCAGTAGCCATAAAAAGTATGAGTGACGTATCTGTCATCATTCTGACCTATAACGAAGAAAAACACATTACTCGATGTTTACAGAGTTTGTTTTCGTTTACGGACAAAATATTCATTGTTGATTCCTTTTCAACGGATCGGACGGTTGAAATCGCCCGTTCGCTGGGCGCAGTTGTGGTACAGAATGCCTGGGTCAATTATGCCACTCAATTCAATTTTGGCATTGAGCACTCGCCATTCAAGACCGCCTGGCAAATGCGGATGGATGCTGATGAATATGTAATGCCTGAATTAGCCGATGAAATTAATCGTCGCTTAGTGGGGTTACCAGCTGAGGTAGGTGGTATCCATGTAAAGCGCCGGGTCTTTTTCCTGAATCGCTGGATACGTCATGGTAGTTTTTACCCTATTTGGCTTATGCGGTTATGGCGACGGGGCGACGGGTTTTGTGAGCAGGTCTGGCATGATGAACATATAAAGCTCACCAAAGGAGACCCCATTCATTTCGAGCATGACATAGTTGATCATAACCTGAATAACCTGACCTGGTGGACGCAGAAACATAATCACTACACAATCCTGGAAATGATTAATCTACTGAATTACAGGTATCATTTCGATCAGGCTGATACGGTAGAAGCGCGTTTCTTTGGCACTCAGGACCAGCGTATGCGGTTTTTAAAGGAGAAATACGCATCACTGCCTCTGTTCACCCGACCAGTTCTCTATTTTATTTACCGTTACTTTATACGCTTAGGCTTTCTGGATGGCCGAGCGGGGTTTGCCTGGTGTTTTCTGCAAGGCCTTTGGTATCGCTTTCTGGTGGATGCCAAACTGATGGAGGTACATCTTCGGGTTGGGAATGACAAAGAAGCCCTGATTGACTACTTCCGGACAGAGTATGGCAAAGATCTCCGGCCCACCCGCCCACAACAGGCAAGTCAGTCTTAAATCGACCGCAGTCCCTTTATGGAATCAGACCAGAAAAAAACCTCCGTATCAA
Organism: Spirosoma telluris; assembly: GCA_003259005.1. Taxonomy (GTDB): domain Bacteria; phylum Bacteroidota; class Bacteroidia; order Cytophagales; family Spirosomataceae; genus Spirosoma; species Spirosoma telluris. The sequence goes on along the minus strand of QLII01000001.1, from coordinate 8,482,727 downwards.
CAGATCAACCCCTTGGCAAAACTGATTTATCCCGGTTCGACAATAGCTGGTATGATCACGGTCCACGCTGGCGGTTGGTGCTGTGGTTTATTGTAAATTCCTTCTTTGTGAACACCTATTTGCCAATCCCAACCAGTCTTAGAGTAGCTGTTCTGCGGTTATTTGGGGCAAAGATTGGGCATCACGTTATGATAAAACCAGCCGTCAATATTAAATATCCCTGGTTACTTCAGGTGGGTAATTACGTCTGGATTGGTGAAAAGGTTTGGATTGACAATCTTAGTGAAGTAGTTATCGGCGACAACGCCTGTCTTTCTCAGGGGGCCATGCTGCTAACCGGAAATCACAATTATCGACTTTCAACCTTCGATCTGACCACTCGGCCCATTACGCTGGCCGATGGTGTCTGGATTGGAGCCAAAGCCGTTGTATGTGCGGGTGTTCGCTGCGAATCTCATGCCGTACTATCGGTCAATTCAGTAGCTACGCATTCACTGAATGCATATGGTATTTATCAGGGTAACCCGGCCGTGTATGTCCGGCAACGAATTATTTCAGCGTGAAAGTCTCTATCATAACGGTTGTTTATAACGGCGCAGCGTTTATTCGGGACTGCATCGAGTCAATTCTGAATCAGACCTATTCGGATATTGAATACATTATTGTTGACGGGCAATCGACAGATGGTACTGTAGAAATTGTCCAATCATACGGCACGAAAGTTGCGCGCTTTATATCGGAACCTGATAAAGGTTTATATGATGCCATGAATAAAGGTATCGGCTTAGCTACTGGCGAGGTAATTGGGCTACTGAATGCGGACGATTTTTACCGACATAATCGCGTCATCGAAAACATGGTGGCAACCTTCAAGCGTACCGATAGCGATGCCGTTTATGGCGATATGTTGTATGTGGATCGTACTAATCCGAAAATACTTAAGCGATACTGGCGTTCAGGCTGGTATGGTGAGAATGCGTTTTTATGGGGCTGGATGCCAGGGCACCTTTCCTTCTTTGCGAAGCGATGGCTCTATGAACAATATGGTACATTCCGGCTCGATATGAAAAGTGCAGCGGATTATGAATTACTGCTACGGTTCATTCACAAAAATAAAGCCAAACTCGCTTACATGGATGAAGTAACAATTGTGATGCGGGCGGGAGGAATTAGTAACAGTAGTTTACAGAACCGTTTGCGAGCCAATCGGGAAGATAAGTTAGCCTGGAAGCTTAATGGCCTAACACCTTACTTTTTTACCTTCTGGTTAAAGCCATTACGAAAGCTAAAACAGTATGTTAGCAAACCACCCGAAGCACTTGACAAATAATAACGAAGACCGTTAAATCAAATTTTATCTGTATGATTAGCTAAAGCGGTAATTTTTACGCTCCTTTCCGCGCCGAAATCGACTAATTAATCCCGGCCCAGGTAGCGTTACTCGACGAATTGTTTAGGAAAACCCAAAAAGGGAAACAATATCTAAACGTCCTGCCTTATGAATATTGATTTATTTATTGCCTATTTACAACATAAATTCAGCGACGATCTGTTTACACTCGGGCTCTATCAGTGCATACTTGCTTTTCTAGTTGCCTGTTTTGTTTCGGTTGTTGCGATTCCTGTTATCATTAAGATTTCTGAGTTGAAATCGCTCATGGAGAAACCGGGCGAACGTCGCTCACACTCTACTCCTACGCCAACCTTTGGTGGCATTGCCATCTTTGCCGCAATATTAATCGCCTATTTCTTATGGCCTAGTATTGATCAGACCGAAATTTACCAGACGAATCTGTCAATTGTTGGCATGACCATCCTGTTTTTCATCGGTATTAAGGACGACCTGGTTGGCATTGACCCGGCCAAAAAGCTTATGTTTCAAGTGTTGGCGGCTATGATACTTATTCTCTTCGGTGATCTTCGCGTCGACTATCTATATGGCATAATGGGTTTTCATCATATCGACTTAGTTGTGGGTATATTGTTAACGTGCTTTATTTTCATTACGCTAACGAATGCTATAAACCTGATTGATGGGATTGACGGACTGGCGGGTGGTATAGCCACGATTGCCAGCGGAACATTTGGTGGCTGGTTTCTACTGACAAATCATTTTACAATGGCTTGTTTAGCATTTACATTGACGGGTGCATTGCTTGGTTTTTTACGGTTTAATTTCTCAAAAACCAGTAAAATTTTTATGGGAAATACGGGCTCGCTGATCATTGGTTTCATGCTTGCCTTCTTTGCCGTTCGGTTTGTTAGCCTTAATGCATCCTACCGATATGAACCGACTGCTTTTTTCAACGCACCCATAATTGCCATTGTTATTCTGATTGTACCAATTTTCGATACCTTGCGGGTATTTCTGGTCAGGATTCTGGCGGGTCGCTCTCCTTTTTCTGCCGATAGGAACCACATGCACCATATTCTATTAGATAATGGCCTTTCGCATATTGGTGCCACTGCTGTGCTTTGTGGAGCCTCTTTATTTAACACTATTACGTTCCTTTTACTGCATCGAAACATCTCTAATACGCTCTCAATTATAATTTTGGGTTGCCTGTTTGGTGTTTATATGCTGGTAAGTTTTACCCTCAAAATGCGGGTGAAATATGTGTCAACTCACCCACGTCGTCGTCGGGCTGTCTTACGCAGGGAATTGCAAAACGGAATTACGGGTAAACGTATCGTTGATTATTTATAGAACAAAAAAAATCGAATCAGCACAAAAATGGCCCTCAGAAGACCTGAAGGGCCATTTTTGTTTCTGCTTTATAGAGGCTACTTGCTCAAATATTATCTATTTTCAGTCTTCGCTGTTTTGTAGGCTACTGCCTAAATCAGCATAAAGTAATAAAGGTTATTAGTCAAATTTTGGTATTGTAACGTGTGCATGCACGAGTTTGTAATTTTGCTTATGCTAAAGTATGACGAGATAAAAGCAAACGAGCGCCGACTACTCGCTCTGACCAGCTTGAAAGGTGGCGAATTCGACTATCTGCTGAAACACTTTTCGCCCATTTGTGAGCGCTATTTCCGCTATCATACCTACGAAGGCAAAAAACGGAAGTTACCCGCTTTCAAACCTCATCAGGATGAAAAATTGCCCACCAGCAGCGATAAACTATTATTCCTACTCACTTATCTGAAAGGCAATCAATTACAGGAGTTTCATGGAGCGGTCTATGACCTCTCCCAAGCCAAGGTATCGAGTCTAGTAAAAATATTGCAACGGCTTCTAGATGAGACGCTTCATAAAATGGGCCTGAGTCCTGCCCGTGATAGTGAAGGACTGGTCAAGCAATTACAAAACCACCCCGATGATACCTTTAATCACGATGCTACCGAACGCCCTATTGAGCGCAAGACCGATTATGAGGCCCAGAAAGAAGACTATTCGGGTAAAAGCAAAGCCCACACCAGCAAAAACGAGATCGTCAGCGACCAAGCCAGTGAACTTCTCTACGTAAGCCCTACTTATGAGGGAAAAACGCATGATAAAGCCCTCCTAGATGAAGAGCAACTGACTTGGATTGTGGGCATAAAACTACGGCAAGATACTGGTTACCAAGGTTATAATCCGGCTGGAGTCACCATCCTTCAGCCGACTAAAAAGCCGCGGGGGGCCAGCCTTACCGACCAACAAAAAGAAGTGAATCGCCATATTTCCAAGGAACGAGTTGTGATCGAACACGCCATTGCTGGCCTCAAACGCCTACGCATACTCAAAGAGCGAATCCGATTGAAATTCTATGATGTTCGGGATCGGATGGTCAGCATTGGCTGTGCTTTACATAACCTGCGAGTAAAAAGCCCTTTCCGAAAGTACGCTCCTCGCACGGGCATGTGGGCATCATGATACCAACTTCTCAATTATCAAGTCTAATGTGTTGACAGAAAAAACAGTTTTACTTTTTCAAAAAATTACCAGCTAGCTGTTATACTCTTTTTCATGATTGGCAAGATTTTAGTGATTTGACTGGTATAAAATTTACTACTACCATGATTTCACAAAATAATCAATCCGCTCTATTGAAAGAATATATAAAAACCCTTTTTGCCTCAAAGCCAGTTTTCCCAGGGATTTTACCCCGTAAATGGGGGAAAGACTTTAGCGACGACGAGCTTTATCAGGTTTACACCGCACTTAAAGCTGTTCTTAAACAGGCAGACCCTTATTCACGAGAAAGCCTGATACGGGAATTTGAAGGATTTGATTATACTCCCCAACAACTTAACTGGTATTTACGTAGGTTCTGGCGCGAAATTGTTAAGCTAATAATAGAGACCTCGACTCCCAATATTGCAGCTAAGGGATAAGTACGGAGGAATTAGAAAGGTATTACAAAGAGCTTATGGTTATGCTGCAAGGAAATAATGTGAACTGGAAAAATGGCGCGTTTGGTTAGCCTTAAGCAATCTATGTGCGGATTTTGCTGCGAATCACAAAGCCCGACTGCTATTAGTGCAGCCGGGCTTTGTTAGTAGAAACTACTTGTTTATTTTTTTATACGAAGGAACTACCAAAGATAACGGTGTTCGAACGTTAAAAATGTGCTTAACCAAACGGTTGCTAATTAAGGGGCAAAGGAACCTCCAAAAGTATCGGTGTTTGAACCGGTCTTTAGGGTGAGCTTCTTCACATTGCCCAGCGATTTCACGCGGGGAGTTTGATACGCCTTTTTCGGCGAATTCGTCGATATATGATTGTACTTTGTTTTCATTTGCCAGGGAATTAAATGTTGTGAAACCTTCTTGATGACCAAGACACCACAAGGTGAACTCGGACAATTTGGGTGAGCTGTCTACTCGACCACTAAACGATGCTTGCGAAGCTGCCCCCGTTCACCCACCGTCAGAATGTACACCCCACTCGAGAGTTTACCCGTCACTTTCATCAACAGATTTCCCGACTCTACCCCTACTTTCTGGAAAGGCATTGTCCGGCCATCTACTCCGTAGAAATTAATTACTGCCGTCTCAGGCTCATCCAGACTCAGCCGAAACTGTTGATCATTGATTACTGGATTAGGAAATACACCATAAGCGCCATCCCGCAACACAACCGAGACCACCTTGTCCTGGAAAACGGTTGTCTTACCATCCAGATCAATCTGGGTCAAGCGATAGTAGCTGGTGCCCTGATATGGCGTAAAGTCGGTCAGATGATAGGATTTGAGGGCGTTGCTGTTGGCACCAATCTCGGTCACTTCGCCTACTTTCTCAAAGCGGGTCAGGTCCTTACTACGCTCGATTAGAAATCCCTTGTTATTAGTTTCCAGCGAGGTTGTCCAGGCCAGCCCAACGGTACGATCTTCCTGAACCTTGGCCGTAAAGGAAACCAGTGCTACAGGCATAGGCCCTGTAACAGTAAATTGCGCATTGGTATTATCATTATCTGTGACATTCGTAGCATCCAGTCCAGTAGATGATGCATTTCCCGCACACGCGTAGTAGGGGGCGGGGTTGGCGTAGGATTAACACCAATTACAGATACGACCAGATCATAGATAGCATTACCCGGAATTGGAGTTGCCGGGTTTTTAACCGTTAGAATCGTACTGGTAGCGCTGCTGGTTTGTGTTACCACCAGATTACCGACCGTGTTCGTTGAGCCAGAAGGCACTGTAATGCTATATGAAACTACCCCAACATATTTTGGTATATCAAGGGTATAGGTAGCCGTAGCACTTGTAGGGATATCAGCGGAACTCCCATTACCAAAGCTAAAAGTAATACTGGCCGCTTGGCTAGTCTGGAGAGGGGTTGGGCTAAAGACAACCCCAGTTGCAGAAGGGTCCTGCGCAAAGGCCGCATAACCGCCACATATGCCCAATAAGACTAAAAGTAAAAGTTTCCTGATCATAATCGTGAACTCAAAGTTTAAATAATTTAACTACCGACTATTAATAATGTTCCAAATATCTTAAAAAAGACATTTAGGACAAGAAAAATTTTATAAGCCAGAGATATTCTGTCCTAAACATTATTTAACGGGTACCATTGTATAGATAGCATCATTACTCACATTCCTGGTAAACATGAATACATTTTCGATCCCTCTCGTTTATACCAACGGGCTAACAGGACTATTAAGCAATAAAACAAAACTGTCGTTATACTCAATTGTCAAACAAATAAACTCGTTAAGTTACCCTATAAGTCGGCTGAAAGTCTTATGATTATACCTGAATAATCTGAATATGATTACCACACGTATCATCAAAAACAGCAAGCGTTGCTGGCCCCATCCTTGTTGGCGGCATACTAAACGTAACCCCTAATTTCACTAATCGTTCATATTCCGTTTGAACATCATCTACATTAAAAGCCGTTAACGGAATTCCAGCCTCAAACAATGCTTTTTGGTAGACAACAGCAGGTGAAAATGCCATTGGTTCAAGGAGTAATTCAACACCATCTCTCTCTTCATTTGAGACAACCGTTAACCACTTATGGTCGCCCATGGGAATCTCTGTTTTTTTGATAAACCCTAATACATCTGTATAAAATTTCAGGGCTTTTTCCTGGTCGTCAACCAGTAGGCTGGTTACTTTAATTTTCATGGCTGCTCGAATTGAGATAATTTTTTGAAAAAAATTTTTACTAAAAGCAGGTGGCATCATTGGCTTCACTGACTATTGTAGCAAAAATCGACAAAGGCTCCTCAATTCACTTCTTGAAAATTGCTCTTTCCATAATATTCTATTGGCGATTAGTCTACTATGAGGCACTTTTAAAAGGCCATCTAGTAGCCACTCTTCTGCTTAACATACTTATTCTTGAATGCGGTAGGTGTTGAGCCAGTAAGCTTTTTAAAGAGCCCTGTAAACGAACTTGTGCTTTCAAACCCAACCGAGAAACAAACATCCTTAACTGTCTTGCCGCTCAGCAACAGTCTTTTTGCCTTCGCAATTCGAGCGGCTATTAAGTATTGATACGGCGTTTGGCCATACAGTCTTTTAAAAAGTCGAATAAAATGAAAGGTTGAAAAAGAAGCCTCTTCAGCAATATCGGCAAGACTCATACTGCACTCCAACTCCCTGTCCATGAATCGTTTGGCCTCACCTATCCGTTTGCATACATAGGCATCCGGGTAAACTTCGTCCCTGATTTTTATCAGTTGCTGATGGTAGAAAGTCATAAGAGGATTTTAGTTCATCAATTCTAAGACCATCGCGGTTTTAGCCGGTAGCTTTATATTTTTCAAATCGGTCAACTTCTGGTCAGTCAGTATATCCCGTGCTGAAGTAAAGCCCTTCATTCGTTCTATGAAGCGGGTCGTATCAAGCAAAATTTCTTTTTCATTGGTATTGGTGGCCACCATCACGGTTTTAGTACCATCGTACCGAAAATACACATAAGTCCCTTCCTGAGGTAGAAACTGCATCAGTTTACCCCTGTGCAGCACAGGGTTATCTCGTCGGTAAGTAGCTAACCTCCGAACAAACTGGTAGGCTTCATTTTCACGATCAGTACGCCCGGCGGTCTCGAATTTATTGTCTTTATCGCCCGGGAATCCGCCCGGAAAATCACGTCGAACCTCGGCATCCGAAGGGTCTTTAAAGTTCTTCATCAAAATCTCGGTGCCATAATACATCGATGGGATACCCCGTGTTGTCAGCAGCCAGGTTAAACCAATTTTGTACTTCTCGAAATCGTCGCCAATCACCGACAGATACCGATCTGTATCATGGTTATCCAGGAAGGTTACCAATTTGCCAGGATCTACATATACGGCATCCTGCGCCAGAGCCTGATAGAATCGATTCACTCCATCGTCCCAACTGAATTTTTGCTTCAGGGCATCGTTCATAGCGGCATAGACGACAAAATCGAGTCCACCAGGTTGATTCGACTTAAAGGGGAATTCAATTTTATTGCGGGTATAGTACGCCTGATCGACTACGTTATTGACCCACGATTCGCCGAAAATGTGAATTTTAGGGTATTCAGTCAGCAAAGCCTGATTGCAGCGGTTCATAAATGGCTGGTCATTATACATGTAGGTATCAATGCGCCAGGCATCTACGCCAAAGTTTTCGACCGACCAGATCGCATGCTGAATCAGGAAATTAGCCACAAACGGATTACGCTGATTCAGATCGGGCAGGAATGGAACAAACCATCCATCGAGGGTCACCTTTCGATCACTTTCGGCACCGTGTGGATCGGTGATGGGCTGGTATTTATAGGACGTATTCGTATAAGCTGGCCATTGGTGAAGCCAGTCTTTGCTGGGCATGTCTTTAATAAACCAGTGGTTAATCCCACAGTGGTTATAGACGGCATCCTGCACTACTTTCATACCGGCTGCGTGCGCCTGCCTGACAAAGGCTTTATAGGCATCGTTGCCTCCCAGACGCCGATCTACCGCATAATGATCGGTGAATCCATACCCATGATAGGCCGAACGCATAACTCCACCTTCATTCGTGAGCGGTTGATTATTCTCGAGTACAGGCGTAAACCAAACGGCTGTAACCCCCAGATCTTTCAGGTAATTGAGCCGTTGAGCAGCACCCGCCAGATCACCCCCATGCCGGTAAAAAGGGTTAGTTCGGTCGGCGTTGGGATCGGCCATATCTGCAAATTTGTCGTTGCCTGGATCGCCGTTGGCAAAGCGGTCGGGCATGGCTAAATAGATAAAGTCTGCCGACGTCACCCCCTGTCCTTTAGGACTGGCGTCGCGGGCTTTCAACTCAAACGATTGGGTGAGGGTCTGATTGCCATGCTTACCCACAATAGCAATCTTACCTGGTTTAGCTGTGGGGGCGATGACCAGATCCAGAAAGGCATAATTAGGATTTTCGACGGTATGTGCTTTGACCAGTTTCACCCCCGGATAGTTGAGCGAATAGGCGAGCGTTCCGGCATTCGGGCCGTATACCAATAGTTGTAGATTTGGGTTTTTCATGCCTATCCACCAGTTGGTAGGATTAACCCGCTGAATCAGCGCATTTTGTGCAAATACGCTGGTAAAAACCAACCACAAAGCGATCTGGAGTGTAAAAAAGAATCTTTTCATAGGTAGCAATTGACTTAACTAAGAATAATGCAACAAGAACGTAAAATTAACCCAAGATTTTAGTTGAAAAAGGCCATAGTTTTGCGGAGGCTAACCTGCCTTGTTCCTCAAACCTGAATTAAGCCAACCTATGTATACCGCATCTGTTGTCCCGGTGATGGACAAACTGATTATTTACCAGATTTTTACGCGCCTGTTTGGCAATCAGACCATCACGAACCAGATAAACGGAAGTCGTGACGAGAATGGTGTCGGAAAATTTAATGATATCAATGATGCCGCTCTAAAATCCATTCGACAGTTTGGGGCGTCGCATATCTGGTTTACCGGTATTCTTGAACACGCAACGCAAACCGATTACTCGGCCGAAGGAATTCGTGCTGACGATCCAGCCGTAGTGAAAGGGCGAGCGGGATCACCCTATGCCGTTAAGGACTATTATGATGTTGACCCCGATCTGGCTGTCAGTGTACCCGATCGTATGGCTGAGTTCGATGCGCTTGTCCAGCGTACACACGCCCATGGCCTGAAGGTTATCATCGACTTTATTCCGAATCACGTTGCCCGCCAATATCAGTCTGATGTGAAACCGGCGGACGTTTTTGATCTTGGCCAGAACGATGATACAATGGCTGCCTTCTCCACAAAAAACAATTTTTATTATTTGCCAGGGCAACTATTTGTGCCCCCAACCAGCCAAAGCGGCTCCCCTTCTGTTGCGGCCATTCATGAATTCCCGGCGAAAGTGACGGGAAGTGGGTCGATCACAGCCACTCCCGACATTAATGACTGGTATGAAACAGTTAAGCTCAATTACGGTTTCAATATATTCGATGGGAGTTGTCATTTTGATCCAGTTCCAGCGACCTGGCACCAAATGCTTGATATTCTGCTATTCTGGTCTGACAAAGGCATAGATGGCTTTCGGTGCGATATGGCCCATTTAGTGCCAGTTGAGTTCTGGCAATGGGCCATCAGCCGTGTGAAGCAGCGCTATCCCCGAATGATTTTCATCGCCGAAATTTACGATCCAGGTCTATACCGTTCCTTCATTTTCGGGGGAGGTTTCGATTACCTATACGATAAAGTGGGGTTGTATGATGCGGTTCGGCGACTCATGGAGAATCATGGCTCCTGCTACGACCTTACCCGCGTGTGGCAGCAGGAATCCGGCGACTTCGCTCAGCATATGCTACGGTTTCTGGAAACGCATGATGAACAGCGTATTGCCTCCCGTTTCTTTGCCAACGACCCGTGGGCAGCCATACCGGGCATGACCCTACTGGCCACCATGCACACCGGCCCTATGCTACTTTACTTCGGGCAGGAAATTGGCGTTCGGGCAGAGGGTATCGAGGGCTTCAGTGGAGATGATGGACGCACCACCATTTTCGACTACTGGGGAATGGCCGACTGGCAGGGGTATGTTAATCAGGGACGTTATGATGGTAATGGCTTAACCGAGGATCAACGCCGATTGCGGTCGTTTTATCAGCAATTAAACTACCTTGTCAGCGGCTCCGATGCCATTCAGAACGGCTATTTTTACGACTTGCAATACGCTAATGATAACGGCCAGAGTGCGGGTTATGACGCCCACCAGATCTATAGCTACCTCCGCTATACCGAACGTCAGAAACTTTTGATTATCTGTAATTTTTCTAATTTTTCAACCTACGAAACGACCGTTATGATTCCTACTAATGCTTTTGGTGCGATGGGATTAGACCCGCTTGGTACGTATCAGTTCGGCGACATTTTTATCAGTGATACGCAGATTGAAACAGTCGGTTTAGCGGGTGTACCTATACTTTTACCGCCAAGGGCTGTACGTGTGCTGGAAATTAAATCGTAAATTCATGGTACTTTTCGGGCTTTGCTTCGTCAATAGGCATCAGTCAGAAACTCATACCCACCTATGCTAAAACTGTTTACTGCTTTTTTCTTGATGTTAACTTCGCTGGTTGGGCAAGCTCAGGAGCTTGTTTTATCAACCAATCTACACTCACTGACGGTTGTGGGTGGTAAAACAGCGACTGAAACGACGATCAATATTGGTAAGCAGTTCATTGGAAAACCCTATGTTCCGCATACGCTGGATGTGAATCCGACTGAGCAGTTGGTTGTCAATGTACTTGAGTTTGACTGTACTACCTATCTGGAGACGGTTCTGGCGCTTTCATTGACCTGGCAAGACGTAACCGACAAGCAAAATCAAGCCCTATTCGAACAAACTTTCCGTAAATACCTGACCAAGCTCCGTTATCGGGCTGGACAGATTGATGGCTATGCCAGTCGGTTACATTATTTCTCCGACTGGCTTCGCGATAACGAACGCAAAGGGCTTGTCACAGATGTAACTCATGATTTACCAGGCAGTATTTCAGTGGCTAAGTCTGTGTCATATATGACCAACTCGACCTATAAATATCCACATTTGAATGACCCTGTCGTTTTTAAACAGGTTGCCCAAACCGAAGCGTCGTTAAGCCAGAAGGCCTTTTCATTTATTCCGAAAAAAAATATCCGACAGGCCGAAACGCAACTTCGTGAAGGCGACATTGTGATGCTTACAGCCGCCCGGCCAGGTTTAGACATGAAGCATGTGGGCCTTGCCATTCGTCAGCCTGACGGACGCATGCACCTACTCCACGCATCGTCAGACCAGGGTGCAGTGGTGATTACCCCCTACCCCATCAGCGACTATGTACTGTGGCATAAGCAACTTTCTGGCATTCGGGTAGCTCGTCTACGGTCTGGTAGCTCCACGGCAACAGCAGCAGCAGGAGAGTAAATGACTTATGCTGCGGCAAAATAGTTTCAATTAATTCTTTTGACCCTATTGTGTTGATAATCTGGACCAATAGCATTATAGAATCTACAATGAACAAGCTCTAGCAGTTGGTCCGTTAGGAAGTCAATTCCCAGAAAAGGAGCCCAAGTCGAAGAAGACCAACCAATGCAAGACCCCATAGTAGCCCATTTAAAAACATAACCGCGACCATGCCGGGAAGGGAAAAGACTCCTATTTTTTCATTGTCGACGGGAAACTCCATCAGGAATTGCACGAACATTTGCCAGGGCTTGGCCTTCCCCAGTAAACCAGAAAAGGAATCGTAGCCACCAGAATTAAGGTATAGACGAGGCCGAAGCCAGCGACCTGATAAATAAATCGGAGCATTTGCAGTGAGTTTGCGTAACTAAATGGCTCCCGAAAGTAGGTAGCTGGGCAGGTGTCTCCCAGTCTAAACTAATAACGGGCATATCAAAGGAGATAACTCACTGTTTATAAGCATCTGTTGGTTGATTCTTTGTTGCGCTGCCTTACCGGCCTGCCATTCACCAGATTTAGAAAACACGGTCAACCGGCAGGGCGTGTAACGATAATATAATCCTGAAAAAATGCGGCACCCGATTTGCCCTGAATCCGAATGGTATTGTTACCCGGCGTCAGCGAAATCATTGCATTGTAGGTACGCTTTCCGCCATCAGTTCCTTCAATGGGAAAATCCACCGGAGCCCCTCCGTTAATTATAAGGCTGGCAACACCTGCTGCCTGGGTGCTTGTCTGGTAGCGTAGAGCCAGCTTGTAATTAGGTGCTGTGGCTGGTGCACCCGTTATCGTATAAACTAAGTACTCACTGCTGGTACTATAGGGGCCACGCATATTGTCATCCCCGACGGCCCAGACGATGTACCTGTCCCTGCTGCATCTTCGGCCTGTATCTTTTGCGAAAAAGCAGCGCCAGTTACGACTCCGGGTTTTATCAGAGGAGGTACTGTACCTGCCGGAATAATGGCCCCATTATCGACCGTCAGTGTAAAACTACCGGCATTGACAGCAGCCTCAAAAGCCGCCTGACCAGCACCATTTAGGGGAAAATCGGATGTATTACGAAGTGTAGTCGCCAGATAAAGCACCTGTCCATCGGTGGTGCGACGAATTTTTATAAGTTGTGTACCTAGTGCCATACAGGATGTAGTTATTCGGTTGGATTTGTTAGAAAAAGAACTCAACGGTATTAAACAAGGCTAGTTTACTCCCTTGTAGGTTCACCTCTATCAGGACATTGGGAGTCGGATTCAGAATGATTGTTTCGTAACTATTTTTACCTCGACTAGGGTCAAAAACCCAAACGTCCACCGCATTATCTTTAATCCTGAACATAGCATCGGGGCGACCACGCCGGGCACTGGGTCCCGTGCCATAGGGTCCATCGAATGCGGCTGCATGTTCAAGAATAGTGGTTCCGTCAGTTTCGGGTTCAACCCATTCTCCTGAAGCCTTAAATTGATATCGGCAGTATTGCCAGGGGGCTCCTTCTGTTCGGCTACACTGAAAATAATAGTAAGCGGCTTCAAAACCTGCGTCATGCCAACGGCACGGTTCAGTTGGATACCCTGCCGGCGTAATAGGCGCTGGTGTGCCTGGTGTTGTTGGTTGCCATTGCCAGGTTGTTGGGCTCGTGTCAGGATCTCTGGCCTTCACTTCGTTAGGGTTAGTCCCAAATTGATCATTCACGCTTCGTTCATCAAAAATGATATAGCCGATTGTACGGCAAAAGCCAACCCCAAAGATATTTCCTACCTGCCAGTCATAGTCAACCTGAGGATGCCTATCCGTTTTCACAACGCCCAGGTTACTTACCGAACGAGTAAAGTAGTAACCATTGTGTAAGCTCCCATTTTCAACACCAAGTCCTTCGACCTTCCCCCAGTCTAAGTAAATCAATTGACTTGGGGGAATTCCCGCAGGCGTATCATTAATACCCTTTGCCATGACTTCAGCGGCAAAGGCTTTATTATAATATCGACTCGCATAATCGGGCTGATCGGCATAGTGTTTAATAATGGCCCCAACACCCATGGCTTCAAGCCCGGCCAGCGGGAAAAAATAATTGCAGGATTGACGGGCGGCATCAATACTACTAATCTTCTGTTTAAACACCGGATCAGTAGGAGATGTATCTCCGCCACCAGGTACCTGGAAATTCCACGGGTCACCATTATAGTTGGCATCTCCCCCATAGGTTCCAAAATCCCGAAAGGGTAAGCCTAGTGGATTTGCCTGAGGATCTCTATACTTTTGCATGCGTGCAGCATACCATTGATAATATTGTGGAGAATAGTTAGGCATCCCATAGATACCCTCCTGAAGCTCATTAGCCTCAAACAGAGCACATGGTATACTATTACTAGCCCTAATCATATCGTCATTACTCAGACTTTGCCCTCCATACCCATCACCCGTGTAAGGAGGGGGTGCCCCCGGTGTTTGCAGATTTTTGCTATGAGTCCAATTGATTCGCTGATTATCAGGCAGATTACTGTCCATTACAGCTTGCACCCCCCTCGCTTGAAGGTAACGATGCTGTCAGAGGTAATATCTGTTCGCTTTCGAACAATGGCAAAAACCTTGTTATCTGGTAAGGACAGAGTCGGTGCGTCTTTCATACCTCTGGCCAACCAGATATCAGTTGGAGCAAGCCAGGGGGGCCTGGTTACTCTATATGGCAGAACTGGCTGATAGGTAGGAGGAGGATCATTACCTAAAATGAGGTGAACAAATGCTTTCCTATTCCAATTATAAGGCGCCGTTGCTACCTGTGCAACGGTCATTATAATAGAAATGCTATCACCCGGACTAAAGTCGTAGGTCGTTGGCAGGCTCGTTATGGGTGGCATTCCCCCAATAAAATAAAAGGCCCACTCTCCCTGCCCAATATTCAATTGTACGGTGTTTACAATTCGGGCTTTGCCAAGCGCATTCCACTCGACACCAGGGGTAAATAGCTCCGGATTTGCCACAACCATCTGCACCGCTGCGTTTGGATTGGGGGTAAAATCGGCGTTCGAGGCTGTTGCATAGGTATCGCTTGGAATTGCTGGATTGGGGGTAAAATCAGCATTCAAGGCTGTAGCATATGTGTCGAAAGGCATAAGACATAAGTATTGTTTGAAAAATATGTACGTCTACGGAGGTAATTAAATAGGGCAGTTACCCTGGTTTGACTATTAGTCACTTGGCTTTACGTGGTTATCGACAGGAAGTGGCGTAAAAACTAGTTAGCAACAATCTGTCCAGATCATAAAATTTTCCAATACTTACTAGCAAACGGCCAACTGTATGGCTGTTAACAGGCTTTTCATTCCCATAGAAATTAGGCATTTACTCGCCCTTTTCAGCCACCCAGTAAGTTTAGCCATATCTTCATCTATTTATTCATATTCGTAAAGCTGTAAATATATTTTTGGCCAGATGTTTGCTGTTACCTCAAGAGAGTAACATATAGAGCTCATTCTATTAACTCTTTATTTGGCTCAACTTATATCTGATTGGCAAGCTTTATCTTTTTTCTGTATGCGAATAGCCTTATACATAGCTTTTTTTAGCTGCACAACAAGACTGCTACTAGCCCAAACAAACTACGTGACAACCTCCCCCAATGCATCTTCTCCGGGTACCTATAATACGATTGTTGGACCGTCTGCCGGGAATGGTACATTAACAGGTTATTTTAATGCTTTTTATGGCTTTCAATCAGGCTTATCGAACACGGCAGGCTTCGAAAATACATTCGTAGGTAATGGTGCCGGGAAGTATAACACTATGGGGATGGACAACACCTTTATGGGGCATCATGCAGGCATATCCAGCACGGTAGGAAACTATAATACCCTTATAGGGTCACTATCCGGTCAGGCCATTACGATAGGGAACCGGAACACGTTTATGGGGTATGAGGCTGGTTCTTCGACTACAACCGCAAGCTTTAACGCATTTATCGGGAATGGGTCAGGCAAATTAAATACGATAGGCTACAACAACTCCTTTTTCGGGAACAATTCGGGCTATACCAATAATACTGGCTATTATAATACCTTCATTGGGAGTGATGCTGGTTATTCTAATTCGGCGGGTTCCAGCAATGCGTATGTAGGGTATCGGGCGGGCTATAATACGACGACTGCTTCGGGGAATACGTTTATCGGTAGTGTAGCTGGCCAGGCTACGACAACCGGAATTAACAATACATTTATTGGTGGTAACTCGGGCATCCTAAATTCAACCGGCACTCAAAATGCGTTTGTTGGCTATTCATCCGGCTATAGTACAACTACCGGTTATCAGAATGCTTTTTTAGGCTATACGGCTGGCTACAACACTACTACGGGCTTCGGAAATACCTTTATTGGTAATGCAGCCGGGTATGCGAATACGACAGGGGCGGGAAGTACCTTTCTGGGGAACAATGCAGGCTATGCCAATACAACAGGCACAGGAAATACGCTGGTTGGTGTCAATGCAGGACAGGCGAATACCACAGGTAGCTTTAACGCGTTTGCAGGTTCGTATGCGGGTCAGGCTAATACGACGGGCTCCCAAAACGCATTCATCGGTACCAATGCGGGCTATACGAATACAACAGGATCTACGAATACGTTTATTGGGAGCTCGGCGGGTTATGAGAATACAACAGGGTCCAGTAATGCGTTTATGGGTGGAAATACGGGTTCGTTCAATACGACCGGTTCGGGCAACACGTTTCTAGGCATCTCAACCGGCCTCCGAAATACGACCGGGTCTAATAATGTGTCGGTTGGGCTTCGGGCCGCCAGCAAAGGCGTAACAGCCAATAAGAATGTGATTATTGGCGACAGTGCCGGATTCAATAATAACATTGACGGTAATGTCATGCTGGGCTCCAAAGCTGGATTCACGAATTTGACAGGACAAAAAAGCACCTATTTGGGCTACCAGGCGGGTTATAATGCGGTTGCCGATTCGAATACATTCGTTGGCTACCAGTCAGGTTTAACAACGACTACGGGCAAAGGAAATACGTTTATGGGGGTAAGTGCTGGTCGGGGTACGGCTACGGGCAGTCATAATACCATTATAGGGAACGGAGCTGGTCCAACCAATCAGGATGGAAATGACAACGTCTATTTAGGGTATAACACAGGGCAGTCCGACAAGGGCTCGCATAATATGCTCTTAGGCTCGGGAACCGACGTACTGGCGCAGAACCTAAGCCATGCTACGGCCATTGGCGCAGATGCCAGGGTAGGTGTTAGCCATGCCGTAGTGCTGGGCAACAAGGCGAATGTGGGCATTGGTACATCATCACCGATGGCCCGCCTGGAAGTAGTTGGCGAAACTCCTGATGCCAGTGGTTTTCGATTAACCCAGTTGACGGCGAATAGCCCTGCTACAGGCGCTACCGATCAATTTCTGACGGTTAATGAACAGGGCGATGTGGTTAAAGCCCGTTATCTGCTACGAATTAACAGCACGAACGAATGGAGTGATAAAGTTTTTGAACCCACCTACCAACTCAAACCGCTGGAATCAGTAGCTGCTTACATTGGCCAGCATGGTCATTTGCCCGGTATACCGTCGGCAGAGCAGGTGGTTCGGGAAGGTGTCGACCTGGTAAAGATGAATGCTAAACTGCTGGAGAAAGTAGAAGAACTGACCTTATATCTACTTGAGCTAAAAAAGGCAGATCGTCAAAAGAGTGAGCAGTTAAATCAACAAAATCGGCGCATTCAACGGTTGGAGAATCAACTCCAGTCCTCGCAAAAAACGAAATAATGGCCTGATAATGCATTTCCTGTAGTAAGGGTACGCAACGTTTTGCGAGTCACCTACGTATCGTGATCAAATGGGTTTGGAGAAATGCCTTGGGGAATGCTTTTCAACTACCAACCTATGCAAGCAGCCCTGCCGTAACCGGCAGGGCTGCTGTTTTATGTCTGATGACTATTCGCACAATAGAATCCAGAAGATCAACCAAAGATATTGAGGTGCTTTTGAAAGATTGCCTCATACTTCATAGCGGCTGCTGGCTGTTTCGCTTCCTTACAAGCTTCCACTATTGTTTGGAGTATGTATAAATCTGCATTGGGGCTGCGTCCCTGGCTGCTCCGGGCATAGTTAAGATTTTGATCGGCACGGGTAGCCATCGTATCAGCAATCGTCAGGGCTTTCTGGGTATCATTCACGGCAAATAGGAACCGGACATAATTGGAAGAAATCTGATCATATGGAATACTCTTATCCGGCATGACCTTCAATGAGTAATCGAGAACCTGACGGGCTTTATCGACCTTCCCTTCGCGGATCAACTGATCGGCCAGTCGGAAAAAAGCTAGTCTTGCTGAGATAACGGGGGGGCCTTTGTAGGTTTCATCGTAATAAACACTCGGGTTGTCAAATTCCCGCCAGAAGGTTTTCTTCATCATGTTGGTATACATGAGTTCTGAGTTGACGTACCCATCTGTAGCTCCCGGTACGGCAACGGGCATCAGGCGATAGGTATAGCCTTCCAATTGCATATAATTCTTTAGATTCAGGTAATGATCATTGGCAAGTGTGCTCGAAAAATAAATGGGTCGTTGCCAGTTGTTGGTGGCAATCATGTCGAGCATGACCAGATCGGGCTTGAACAGATCCTTTTTGCCCAATGTCCACTGTAGGGTATCTTTCAGGAGGGGACGTAGCGAGGGCGGAACGAATTTTGCCTGATCGACGGCCTGCTTATCAATCGGCAGAAACAGAACCGATGAGGGCAAAATATTTGTCATCTCGCCGGTAGTCAGGGGCACCTGAATGGCCGGGTTATTGGTCTTGATCAGGTTGATGTATTGTTTTAAATCAATCCCGTTTTTTACGCCGGCGATCTCATAGAACGGCACAATATCATTTTTGCCCTTGTTAAACTGATCGAATTCCAGCGACATCGGCACCGCATCGGACTCATACGTTTTGCGCTTCATCTGTTGAATGTACCACTCAGTACCCAGCAAACTCAGGTTACACACCCGCACATCGCGCCGGAAACTTTCTACTTCCTGCACATACCAGAGTGGAAAGGTGTCATTGTCACCCTCAGTAAACAGGATGGCATTGGGTGCGCAGGAGTTAAGCATATTTTTGGCAAAATCAACCGAGTGAAAGCGGTGATTCCGGTTATGATTATCCCAGCTTTTCACGCACATCATGACCGGTACCAGAAGGCACATGCCGATCACAAATTCGTTACGAAACGTAACCGATTTAAACCGGACCAGAAGCGTGCGCAACCCCTCCACAAGGGCCAATACACCCAAACCAAGCCAGATCGCAAAAAAGTAATAGGACCCGACATAGATATAATCACGTTCGCGGGGTTCAGAAGGGGGTGAGTTCAGGAAAACCTGAAGACCGATGCCCGTTAGCAAAAACAATAAACCAATGATGAGGAAATCGTGCCGTCGACGAACGTACTGAAACAATAGACCGAAAAGCCCCAATAGAAACGGCAGCATGTAAAAGTTGTCGTGGGCTTTGTTGGCTTTCAGCAGATCGGGCACCTGCTGATCCGATGACCAGGGTAACAGATAACCGGCACCTTCTTCATCGCTTTCCCGACCTGCAAAATTCCACATCAGGTAGCGCCACCACATATGGTTTAGCTGGTACGTAAACAGAAACCGGAGATTATCGCCCATCGTCGGTTTCTGACCCTCGGCCAAACCCAGCATCTGCCGATACAATTGAGGATGACTAAGTTGACTGCTGTATAAACGAGGGAACAGCATTTCATCACCGGGAGCATAAATGTACTCGGGTTGATAGTCGAAGATGACGTATTTGTCACCCTGCTTTTTCCACATTGGTGCTCCTTTTTTCTGATCTATCGGGCGAGCCGTAAACACCGGCCCAAAGAGCAGCGAGCGGCTGCCATATTGTTCCCGGTTCTGGTAAGACCGGAAGTTGAGCACATCGTCGGGATTGTTTTCGTTGATGGGCGGATTAAAACTAGCCCGTACCAACACCTGCATGTAGGAGGCATAGCCAATCAGCAGGAAGGCTACGCCAAGCAACGAGGTGTTCAGGATAACTCGTCTCTGGCGGGCTGACCAGATAATGCCATAGGCCACCGCTCCCAGAAGAACTACCGTAAAGAAAATCACACCCGAATTGAAAGGCAGTCCTAACGTATTGACAAACAGACGCTCCACAAAAAAGGCCATTCCCGGCAAACCCGGAATCAACGCATTGATAATGCCTAGTATACCTAACCCAATACCCAGTGCCGTAGCCCCGCCCCAGAAGGTTGGTTGCGGGTATTTTTTAAAATAATAAATAAGAGCTAGGGGTGGTAAAATAACCAGGTTCAGCAAGTGAACGCCGATGGATAAACCGATCAGGTAGGCGATCAAAATCAACCATCGGTTCGCAGCCGCGTCGTCGTTGATGCGTTCCCATTTAAAGGCTGCCCATACGACAATGGCCGTAAAGAAAGACGACATGCCGTATACTTCGGCCTCGACGGCAGAGAACCAGAATGTATCTGAGAAGGAGTAGGCCAGGGCTCCAACGGCACCCGTACCCAAGATCAATAGTGTATCGGTCAGGCTATATTCCTGTTCAGTCTGACTGGCATTCCGATTTCCCAGTAGCTTCCGGGTCAGCAAAGTAAGGGTCCAGAATAGAAAAAGAATGGTGAAGGCACTCGCCAGAACGGACCCCATATTGACCCAGTAAGCCACCCGCGTTAAGTCACCCAGGGAGAGCATTGAGAAAATTCGGCCCAGTAAGAGGAACAAGGGTGCTCCGGGCGGGTGAGGAATCTGGAGTTTAAACGAAGAGGCAATAAACTCGCCACAGTCCCAGAAGCTGGCCGTTCGTTCCACGGTCATGGCGTAGGTGATGAAGGCAATGGCAAAGATGAGCCAGCCAACCCAATTGTTCAGGCGTTTAAATGACAGCATAGACGTAGAGATTTAGCGATAACTATTTGTGTAAGAACTCGCCAAAACTACAGTCAGAATCAGGTTACTTTACTTGTTTACCCTGTTAATAAATGTTAACAAGTATCTGATTTATAGTTATTTAACATTTTACAGAGCTAGCCTCTACCCACCAACCAATGGACATAAATGGTCTACGCCCCAATCACCCGTTCGCACCCAATCTATAGTCATTCATGCAGGTAGTTAGTTAGCCAGTTATAGTCTTAAAGCTGCCACTTTTAAAGCCAATCCCGCCTTACATATAGTCCTTTCATCCGAGCCCTTTAGTTCTAATACCTTTGGTTCACCAACTAGAAAACAAACTCAAAACCACCAATCAAGCACCTTTACCTACAAAGAGCCATGAAAGAATTACACTGCAAAGACGTTGGTTTCGATTGCCCAGGCATTATCAAGGCAGAAAGCGAATCCGAAGTATTACAATTAGCGGCAAAACATGCCCAGGAGGCCCATCAGGTGACGGTTACTCCAGAAATGGCGGAGCAAATCAAACCCCTGATTCATGAAGCCGTTTAGCCAACTGATGAAGACGATGACCACTCGTCGAATCCTACTCACTCTATTCGCGATTGTCTGGATGGAGGCAATCGCCCACGCACAAGCCCCGACAGCCGGTACAGCCCAAAAGATGAAATTCCTGATTCACATCACCTGTGCTCCAGACAATGCAACGAAGGCCGCGTTAGGCTTTCTGGTTGCTAAAACAGCTCTGGAGGAAGGGCATACCGTGGCGCTTTTCCTGGCGGGCGATGCCGTTACACTACTCAAAGACAGCGAGTTAGATAAAGTCGTTGGACTGGGGACAGGAAAACTTCGTGACCACTATGAAAGTATTGCGAAGGCAGGTGGTCGGTTCTATCTGTCAGGCATGTCGTCGAAAGCGCGTGGCCTAACCGATGCCGATATAAATGGCAAACCCGCCGAATTTGCCCTGCCAACGGTACTGGTTCGGCTGGCTGCGGATAGTGATCGACTGTTTACGTACTGATTTTCTATACTGTGTGATGATCGGGGAGTGTATAAGCCATTTATTAACCTAAAGCTGTGGGTTAATAAATGGCTTATACACTCCCCGATCATCACACGGCTTTGAGGACGTCATTCATTAAGGAAATGACCTGTTTAATTTCTGCTTGCGTATCAGCCATCAATTCACGGACTACGTTCGGATCAAAACGGTCCAGATGTTCCAACTTGTAAGCTAGTTTAGCCAGGTTAGGCATACCCGCACTCAGCGCAGTTCCATTCAGTTTATGCCCCGCCGATTTTAAGCCGTCCAGATTCTGAGCCTGTAGTTGCTCTAACAGCACAGCCTGCGAACTATGAAGCTCACTTTCAGCGACTTCAATCAACTTCTCCATAAAATCCATATCCTCGCCTGCTATGCTCTTTAGCACCTGAGGGTCAAAGTGAGCATCAGGTCCCTCTGAATTAGTAATTACTTGCGAGTCAACTGGTTGTGTTTCCAGCCATTTCTGAAACAGCGATACCATCGACTTTTCAACGATGGGTTTCGTAATAAAATCGTTCATACCCGCTGCCAGACATTTTTCCCTTTCTCCTTTCACGGTACCAGCCGTTAAAGCGATGATTGGAATTGAGCGTTCATAACGGTCTTTCTCCAACTCCCGAATGCGCTGGGTGGCCTCATACCCATTCATGACGGGCATCTGAATGTCCATCAGAATCAAATCGGGCTGCTGTCGGGCAAATAAGTCCACTGCCTCCTGCCCATTGTTCGCTTCCCAAATCTGCGCATTGGGCACTATTTTGGCGACTAAGGTTTTAGCCAGCAACTGGTTCACTTTATTATCCTCGACCAGCAACACGTTAATAGGGCGCATAACCACTTCCTCCGGCGTGTCTATCTCTACAACAGACAACGATGTGTCGTTCTGCTGGCCAAGTCGGGATAAGGCCCGAAACAAATCAGTCATTTTAACGGGTTTCACCAAGCGCTGACTAATTGCTAGTGACTCGCTGGCTTTTATGAGTCGTTCATCATCAGATGAGCTGTGTAAGAGGATTACGGTTTGCTTATCGGTGGCCGACGAAAAATTTGCCCGAATTTTTTCAATGGTTTCCAGCCCATCCATATACGGCATATGGTAATCCATCAGAATCACATCATACTGCTTATTCCTGCCTAATAACTGGAGCGCTTCAAATCCATTGCTGGCTTCATCGACATGAATTTGTTTTAACAAAAACATTTGCCGTAAGATCAGACGGTTGTTTTCATTATCATCCACAATCAGTACGCTTTTAATCAGGTCAATGCCCTGCCAGTTTATCGCATCACCGGTTTCCGTTTTAAGGCGTACATCGAAGGAAAAGCAACTCCCCTCCCCTGGTTTGCTCACTAACTCAAGGCGGCTTCCCATCAAGCCCAACAGCTTGTTGGAGATGGTCAATCCAAGACCCGTGCCGCCGTATTTTTTTGTGGTAGAGGCATCTTCCTGCGAGAACGCATCGAAAATGCGCTCCTGCATTTCGGGCTTGATACCAATACCCGTATCCCGTACCTCAAAGCGGAAGGTGACGTAATCCTGCGTTGGATCGGTTAATGGCGTTATTTTTAGTTCAATCTCTCCCTGCTCAGTAAATTTAACAGCATTGCCCAATAGATTCACCAGTATCTGCTTCAAGCGTACTGAATCTATGTAAATGAACCGTGGCAAGTCGGCGGGTAGATTCAGTAACATCTCAAGCCCTTTATTCTGAGCCTGATAAGTAATAATATCAGCAGCCTGGCTGCTGATTTCATAGACATCAACTTTCTCGATCGCCATCTCCAGCTTACCGGCTTCAATTTTAGAAAAGTCCAGAATATCGTTGATAATGCTTAATAACGCGTTCGCCGATTGATCGACAATAGACAGGTACTGATGCTGAGTTTCGTTAAGTGATGTTCTAAGCACCAGATCGGTAAAGCCAATGACACCATTTAGCGGAGTCCTGATTTCATGGCTCATGTTGGCCAGAAATTCAGATTTGGCAACGCTAGCCTGTTCTGCCAGTTGCTTGGCTCTCTTCAATTCTTCCCGTTGCAGATAGGATTCGGTAATATCCTGGGTTGACATTATGACTCCCCGATAGACCCATCATATTGATACCAAGGCCTTATTTCCCAGCACATATATCGGTCACTATCGCTTCCCTGTGGGCGCCAGACATACTCATCGCTCTTTTCCACGGCTCCATGGAGACACTGGGCAAATCTAGCCTTCCAGTCGGCGGATAGCGTTGGAAATACCTCGTAATGCGATAAGCCAACGACGGTGTTTTTTAGCTTATAATCTTCCCGCCAACGATTACTAACGGCCAGATATGTCATATTCTGGTCGAACATGGCTACAGCCGCCGGAGCATGTTCAACGAAAGCTGCCAGCCGTAATTTTTCGTTGACCAGTGCCTGCTCTGCCTTTTTCTTTTCATCAATATCCTGAAACGTACCGTAAAGGCGCTTATATCCATCTTCTTCAGATTCTGGTTTGCCTACTATACGTACCCAGACCTCCCGATCAAGTGCCGTAACGATCTGTAGTTCTATATCAAAGGCTGTACCATCACGCCTGGATCGATCAACGGCTTCAACAATTAGTTCATAGTTTTTTCCTCTAAAGAAAGTATCGCCTGAATCAAGCAAAGGCACAAAGTCGGCAGGCACTTCGTGAATGGCTTTGGTAACGGATGACCAGTACATAGTACCCTGGCTAAAATCGGCCTCCCAGGTACCAATTCGGGCTACCTCATTGGTTTGCTCCAGCATTTGGGTTGTCCACTTCAAATCGACTTCCAGTTGGTGCCGTCTGGTAATGTCGATGGCGTTTCCAATAATGTAGGAATCGCCATTCAACTCATGTTCCAAAATATTGGCGAATAACCAGATATGCAGGGAGCCATTTTTATGAAGCGTATGCATCAGACCGTTGGCTCTCCCGGTTTTACCAATACTCGCCAGATACGCATCAAATCCTGCATGTTGCTCCTCCGGAACGATGTCTCGCAAACGGCGGCCAATCAACTCTTCAGGCTGATACCCCAATGCCTGAGCCCCAGCGGTATTAACGGATAAAAGTGTTCCTTCCAAATCATGAATGCACATGAGCCCCTGGGAATTCTCGAAGAATGAGCGGAATCTATTCTCCGACTGAAAGAGTTGAAACTCCTTTTGTTTTTCTTCGGTAACGTCCCTCGCAATAGCAAACAGATAACCGGTGGCAGGCTCCGGCGTAGCCACCCATTGGAGATAGCGATAGGTACCATCCTGACATCGAAAGCGATGGGTAAAATTGGTGGTCGTGTTTCCGGTTGCTAACTGACGGATCTCCTGCTGAGTAGCTAGCTGGTCATCGGGGTGAACTAACTCAAAAAAAGATGTACTTAGTAAATACGATTCGTCCCAGCCTAAAACGTGGCCAAAAGCTGGGTTGATTTTTTTGAGGTATCCATCCGTACCTGCTACAAAAATCAAATCATTGGAAAGCGTAAAGAGGTTTTCAAAGTAAGCCAGTTCCTGTTTTTGGCGATGTTCAACAATGAGCCCAATGGCCATCTCACCCAGCATGGTCAATGCTTTTTGTTGATTATCTGTCAGTTTTCTGGGCGTCTGGTCTAATACACAAAGGGCTCCCAAAGCATAGCCATCAGGATCGGTTAGGGATAACCGGCATAAAACCGGACTTTGGGCGCGTCGGTAACAAACGGATTTTCCTTAAAGCGAACATCCTGGGCAGCATCTTCTACTTCAAGGATACTGGTATCCATGATAGCGTACTGGCAAAAAGCAACATCCCGGCTGGTTTCTGACCCATCAATTCCTACCTGCGATTTGAACCATTGCCGATCCTTATCGAGTAGGGTTACGAGTGACATAGGCGTCTCACAAATCAACGATGCCAATTCAGTTAGCCGATCGAAGGCTTTTTCAGGCAGTGTATCCAGAATCTGATAACGGTGTAACGCTTCTAATCGCTTATTCTCATTAGGAGGAAAAGGCATAAATTTCACTAGCTAAGCATACAGGAATTTAAGGTACTGGATTGCTCTTATACTATTTCTTATATTTATTTATTGGTAACAAATAAGAGTTAAAAGGAAAAAATATTAAACAAAAATACAATTCAGGATTGAACGGAATGTCTTGAGCCTGAATGCCACACAGCTGGGTCAGGCAGTCACAAAACTGGCCAACCTACCTTTTAATAAATATTTTGTATCTATTTCACCAATCTGTATCTAATGAAGAAACCGTACCCATCTAACTTGTTCTGTTTATAATGAATACTCGCAATTATCACTCGACCGTTCTAAACTACATTCTCTGTGCGCTGGCTGTTCTGGCGATTATAACCACCTGGACAATTGTAAGTCTATAATAAACTGGCCGCGCTAACTAGAGCCAGTTTATTAGTCAGCGCCAACTTGTAAACAGGCACTGGTTAAGCAGAAGTTTAGTGAAGACCGGTCGACTGAGCATGGCGTCAACAGAAACCTAAAGTTGACTCAAATCGAACTAACTAGTTGGCGGGTATTGGCTACTTGATTGCCATTTGCTTTCGAGCAAATGGATGGTGTGGATAGAAGCGGAAATGCTGACCTTACTTAGGGTCAGCATTTTTTTTGCTGGTTTTACCAGGAAGCGATTTAACGGTAGTTTAATTCTACGTCATAACTAGAATAAGAACTTTACCCAAATCTAAACTGTCCCCAGACAACTTACTGGGTTCTATTATCAAATCCATTGTGATTCATGACCAATACATTCACGAAATACCTGTGTACCACTCTACTCGGAATGGCTATCTTGTCGTCTTGCAGCCGTCCTGTTGCTTATTTTCAACGCGGCCCTATTGAGCCGCTGGCAACAGCCGAAGTTGAACTTCCTCAAATGGAAACAGCGCCCACGGAGCTGATGGCCAAGGCGAATGCAACCCTCACAGAAGTTGATGCCTACATTCGCAATGACAGCAAACTGGCAGTAAACGAAAAATTGGCTAAGCGTATGAAGCAGGCCAAAATGTTGCTGATGCCAACGCATGGAACACTGGAGTCCAAAGCCGTCATTGCTCCACATAAGATGAATGTAGTGGAACGGTTAATGATCAGGAAAATTAACAAACAGATAAATCGGCAACTGGCACCCAATCATTCAGAAAAAACGATGGCCAATCCCGTGATTCTGATCGGAGGAATTGTACTGCTGATTGGAGGTCTGATACTTTTAATTGCAGGTACGGGCACAGCTGCCTTTATCGGCCTGATTTTAGCCCTTATTGGCGCCCTTGGCACAATCCTCGGTTTGTTTGGACAATAAAAACCTAACAACCCAGAACTGCTCACGCGTGAGCAGTTCTGGGTTGTGCAAACTCTTCGTTTAATTACCTTCGTTTCTTCCAAAACCACCAAAGTGCCACTGCCACTACGATCCCAAGAATTGGGAGTATAAGAGGGCCTTTGTAAATTGTACCGTAATAATCTCCCTCGGCTGGCTCCTGATCTTTCATTGTTGTGTTCATCTTGAAAAGAACTTTTTTGCAGGCTCCCTTATCTAATGTCCAGAATAGTAGTAGTAGTGCCAATCTAAGCTGTACAATGTCAATCATAAGACAAGGTGGTACTCACCAGTCCATTGCCAGCCAGTAATTTCATCTGTAATTTTACCTAAAAATTACCGCCATGACTATTACTTTTACTACAATTGAGTTGCCATTCAAAGTAGGTGACACCGTATTTGTCAACCAAGAACATGGTCAACGCCTTTCTGACAAAAAAGGACCTACTTATCCCTATTTTCAGGCGCAGATTGAGCGCATCTTTTTCGATGGTCGCCTTGAAGAAATGAGCGTCATTGACGAACCTCTGGATACTTATGAGTTGAAAGTGGCCAATACGGTTTATGAACTTAAGCCTATTGGGATTTATGAAGATCTGGTCAAAGTGCCCCTGAAACTCAAACTCCCCATCAAAGAACCCAAACTCTTCGGCACGGAAGAAGATCTAAAGAATTACCTCCAATCGCTTCGGCACATTGAGCAGCATGTTATTCCAACGACGCATGACCAGGCAGGCGCACCGTCTTAAACCAGTATTCCCGAATATTCATCACAATGTCCAGTAGCTTACTGTGAGAGTCTGGTTTATTAATCACCGATTGGGCACCAAGCTGATAGGCTAACGAAATCTTATCCGTATCATCGACACCCGTCAGCATAATAACCGGAATATCAGCCCATTGTCGATTAATTTTTAGATTCATGAGTACTTCCAGGCCGTCGGGGTAAGGCATATGCATATCCAGAAAAATGAGATGTGGCTTAGCCGCTGGGTCGGCCAGAACTTCTAATAGGATCAGGCCATTATAGAAGATGCGTAACCGACAATAAGGGATGATTTCGTGAATAGCCATCTCAAAGAGGAAAGCATCTTCTTCATCATCGTCTACCAAATACACTACTTTATCGGAACTACTCTTAGGTAGAGATGGTGCTATCATTGATAGGGTAACTATATATGAATGAATTAACTTTTCAAACATAACAAAACCTATCTCAGAACTTCCCGGATTAATTGAATATTTATCCTTAATCTCCTCATTTATTACTTCCAGGCTTCCTTACTGGATACACCAGGGTTTATCTTGTCTTTATTTCCGGTCAAGAAGTTGTTTAACTAACTACCCTACTGCATTCGTATCAACCTATTGTTCTGGTTGCGAATCCCGATTGAGTATACTCAAGATGGATGCTGTTTAGGGCAGATTTTCCATCTTTTCCAAAAGGGATAGATTCAACGTGACCCTATTCACTCCCCCAAAGGTGTGAGCTAATGAGTTGTTGGCAGTTGGGACGTACACTGTGCCCCAAAATTTTGAACAAGTCGCCCAAAAGGCGGGCGACGTTCGCTATAAGGATTGGGCGACAAGCGGGCGGCACATCCTATATGGGTATACAACGGACTCAGCAGACTAGCCCGATGATGAAGCGAATGAAGCCATTCCTGGACGGCTGTCCGGGCATACCCTGCATAACTAAATGGCCGATACAGTTTTTTTGTCTCTACATCAAAGTACTCGTATTGATGGGTATTGCCATTGTAACGGGCACTGAAATAGTCAGGCGTATCAATAGTTGGGTATTGTCCGATATTCTCGGCGGTATAATTAAACCGATTGGTATACCTCTTAATCCGTTTAGCCGAGGTGAGTTCAGCTAGACTATAGAAGTTATCATGACCATAATAGTGTTTCTGGATCATTGACTCCGCATGCGTACGGGCAGCCTGATATAAACCTGGATCGTAAAGAAAAGCGGATAAGCCAAACTGGCGCCTAACTTCGTTGGTAGCCTGAAAAATCGCTACATCCAGCAATAATGTGTCTGGGTGATCCAGATTCAATGGCTGCTGACTACGAGCCTGGGCAAAAAAAGCAGCATCCGAAAGCAGGTAATCGGCGGGCGTGTTTGGCGGGATGACAACCCATTGGTACAATTGAACAAATATCCACCAATTCATGCGGTCTGGCGTGGGTTGACGAGTTGTACATTAACCTCCTAAGTTGTTGTCTATAAGTCATTTCTGTGTTTAATTTACTGATGACCTTTTTGTGAATATCATGCTCTTTATGGCCTGCGTCATGATGATTCGCAGGGTACTGACCAAAGAAAAAGAATAAGTAGTATAACTCACAAAACCAGTTACCTACGATGGCAAACCATCAAAACGCCAGCCAGCCAGAGAGCTTGATGGCAAAAGGCGTAACGGGAACGCCGGTTCGACTAAGGTTGTCGCGATAGGTAAGTCGATGAATAGCATCGACTCGAAGTACTTTAAAGATATTGTCGATGCCATAGCCCACTTCGATATACGGTGTTCGAGTGAGCGAACTGAAGCCTTCAACCGCTTGCCCTGCTGCGTTGGTAGCAGGAATCATAGCCAGATTATCAGACGAAACACTACCTGCCAAAACTTTCGCCGTAATAAGTTCGCGCCACTTGAGCCTGCGCAATAAAGGCAACCGATTGAATAACAACCCATTGAAATTGTGCTCAACTTGTACCGTAGCCCAACGATCGCAAACGAACTCAAAGTAATTCATCAGGTTATAGGCATTGCCTACGTAAAACGACGACTCGTTGCCAAGGGGTGTATAGAGTAATGGATAAGGAACCGTAGAGGGGATAATGCCCACCCCAAGTGTATAATAGGTTCTACCCAGCACCCCATCCGGAACGAATGCTTCATACCCAGTGCGATTCGGTGATAAGTAAAATCGCCATCGAGCACATTCCGGACACCAAGGGTATAGCGTAATGTAAAAATAGGCTTACGTACGGCTCCGGTACTAACCCGTACATTGTCATTCTGAAGAATTACCTCATCCGGAGCAAAACGGGTTTCCGAGATCAGTTCGGTCGTTTGATAGGTACTCCGAATGGTCTGATCATCATCATGCTGCTGGGGCTGAAAGGCAAATGGAAACAAAGGCTCGAAACTGCGGGTACGCAAGGCCAGCGTTTGCGTAAATCCCCGACCCATCTCGCGCCGGAAATACACCAGATTTTCCTCCTGAAAATACGGTCGCCGAATGTTGCCGAAACGTGAGTAGGCTGCAAAAAGTGAATTGTTACCAATGTTGTCAGCAGATACGCCAACGCGCTCCAGATCATAGCTTCGCTTCACCCCAATGACCGTCCAGGGCTTGCGGCTCAGAATGTATTCAATATTGGCACTGTACTTAATTTGTTCATCCTGTGTGCCATAGGCTACGTATCCACTCAGGAGCCACTTTTTACTGAAACCTGTGGTGGTTCGCAAACCAAGCCGAAAGCGATGCCCTTCTACATTATTGCTGGCGTAGGAATTCAGGATCGGTCCCAACTCAACGTTCCATTTGCCCAGCGGCTTATAGCCAATTACCCCTAACTTAATGATTTCGCCAGCCACCTTCACAAACGGCACATTTCGCACCGAATCGACAACACGCATGGCTCGTAACTCATCGGGTGAGAGTGAATTGGGCCGCACACTCTGCCAGAAAGCCGTGTCGGTTTCTTTGTAATCGTCAGCCAACTCAATAGATGGATCGTAGAACGTAAGCTCTTTCGGTTTATTCTCGATGATGTTGCTGGCAAAGGTAAAAAACCGGATCAGAGCCCCTGGTGCCCGCGGTGCTGGCTCATCGGTGTCAATGGTCACCTGCGTCTGCGTCGGAAAGCGAAGACCCGAAGCGGTCGTTTCCCAATCCTGCTCAATATGCAGTTCATCAACGAAGTTGATATTAGCCCGTTTATCAACCCTGGCGTCTATCTGTGCCAGTGCCATGTGGAGTGTATCGATCAAAACGGTACCCGTAAACGCTAAATCGCTTGCTCGTTTTGGCGTAAACTCAATGGCGTAACAAATGGCATTGTTAAGCGCAACCGTATCTTTCAACCGGAATGTATAAACCGTTTCCCACTGACTACCCAAAGGCGAAGGGATGTCTTTCTGAAGAATATAGAGCGCGTTCCGGTAAAAATTGTACTGTTGAAACGACGCGCCCGTTAATTGGGCGATCAGCCCTCCATCCGTAACCCCCACGCCCGTCACGTGCGATTTCAGAACGTATTCCTTGGTTTTTTCCGGATTGATGCGGGCGTAAAAATTAGAGAATGTCTCGGAGATAAACACGGGCACAGCCGGCTTACCATTTTCGTCGATAATGGCCGGAAGTTTGCCCAGTAATCGCCCGAGGGGGCCGGGTCCTTTATTGTTTTTACGCTTCTGGGCGAAGTTGTTGA
Source organism: Spirosoma telluris (assembly GCA_003259005.1). Taxonomy (GTDB): domain Bacteria; phylum Bacteroidota; class Bacteroidia; order Cytophagales; family Spirosomataceae; genus Spirosoma; species Spirosoma telluris. The sequence continues at coordinate 8,451,107 of QLII01000001.1, read as the reverse complement.
TATAGGCTTCAATCTTTGTGTAACTATCGTATTGATACGCCTGAAGCTGCGCCGGATTGAACTGATCCCTTCGCCCTACAACCTCGCGCATAACCCGATAGGCCGGATCGCCCCCTTTGGCATACACTTTTACCTCCTGAAGCCTCGTCGCTGCGGACGTCAATTGGGCATCAATCGTTTGGCTTGCCTGTTTCAGAAGGGGATATGAACCGGTACGATAACCTAAACTCAGGACTAGTAATGAATCGGATAGCTGGGTGATTTTGAGTGAGTAGCGCCCATCCGCATCCGACGTTGTGCCCGACGTTTTCCCTTTTAAGGCAATACTGGCAAAAGGGATTCCTTCGCCAGTCGCCTTATCGGTTACCCGACCATTAATTGTATAGACTGTTTGCTGAGCGGTTGCCCACAAAGGCCATCCGAACAGCAAAAGGCTAAAGACAACAAGCGTTCGTAGTAATTGCGTCATTCAATCCTTATCTAGAAATGTACGTTGCTTAAGGCAATCGAAAAATAGTCAATAGAGTTTACTATATAGTCAGAATTCGATCTATTTTTTCTGGGTGTCACTATCGGCTAGTCATTTTGCAGAATAAAAAGATTAAATAGTATTAAGCCGATTTACTCATTGGTATCTGATAATCAGTACGTAAGCTAGCGTATTTCTGTTGCAATGAAGTAATAGTGCTTTACTAAAACAAATAGGGAAGCTGGCAATTGCTTCCCTATTCAGTAGGATTTATTGGGCTATCAACCAGTCTATTGCACCGCTGGATACGCTCGCTGAGCGGCAATAATCTGCCACTTTTTATCTTGCTCTTTGAGTAAATGCGTATAAACAGACGGGGTTGTGGCGGTTGAGTTTGTTGCCGTACCATATACCAAAATCATGTGGTCGTCCAGCGCTTCGGCTCGGTCAACTTTAGTTTTGATGACCTCCGGCTTTTCCCGTTTCAGTATATTTTTCTGCATATCAGAGCCGTTCAAAATGGTTCCGGCTTCGGTCAGTAAAGCCGTTTTAACAGGCATTACAGCTGCCAATGCGCCCGTGTCTCCTTTAGTGTAAGCCATGGCATATGCGGTTTCAACAGCGTTTGCAATCGAATCGACCTTAGTCTGGGCCATAGGGCCTCCCCTTGGCCGCTCACCTCGAAACAATCCTTTACCAAAGTTGGCCAGTTTCCCAAAAACGGGCAGATCAAACCCAATTCCGAGGGCAAAAACAGCCGCAATAATAACCGGAATGACGAACTCCTTTTGAATACTACCCGTCCGCCGATTTTTCGTATACCCTACAATCGACGCCCAGTTATTGACAATGTGAAACACCGCTGCAGCCACAAACAGAACCCCAAACCAGGCATGCGTGTGTTCAACAACGTGTGTCCCCTGCCCGAAGTAAATGAGAAGGCCGGTAATGGCTAAGACAAAAAATACGGCGGCAACCGAAAGGCTAACTAAATTTTTAGATTTCATAGGAGCTATAGAGTGAGTGACCAGGCAAATGTAAACAGATTGAGAATTATAAAAAGAAACTCCTCCCGCAAAGCAGGAGGAATTGATCACCAACCTAATCTAATGAAGCAGGACGTTGGTTATGAGCCAACGTCCTAAAAATCTGGGAAATCCTTATGGTCGACCACGACCACCACCGGTCCGGCCTCCCGAAGCAGGTGCTGCCTGCTGCTGCTGAGGCCCATTGTTGTCGCCCCCGTTATCACCACTTTTTATATCGTCGTTCTCAACCGACTTCCGACGTTTCTGTGGCGCGTCGAAGCTCATTTTGCCCAGCTTGTAGCTAAATGTTAATCGAACACCGGCGTTATAATAACTCGTTTGCGTCATTTGCGTCAGAATAGGCGAGGACAACTCCGAATGCTGCGTGAACGGATGATTAAAGATATTCTCCGCAGCTAGTCCTAAGCTGGCCTTTTTATTATTGAACTCTTTCCGCATCCCAAGGCTATAGAAATACATGGCGCTCTGCTGTCCCTGTAATTGTACCTGATTGCCACGGCCACCTCCAAAGAGCTGGAAGCCCCAGCCATTGCTCAGCGACAGACTACTCATAATCCGACCACCCAGAACCCAGCCCGAATTTGAGGCCGAATAAATTGGATTTACGTTGTTGTTGGTCAGGTTCACATGGTAGATATCGAGCCCGCCACCAAGTTGCAATTTACCAAACAGGGTTCCATTACCGAACAGGTTCAGTCCATAAGCGTCCTGATGGCCTACGTTCAGATAGGTCGTGCTAATCACCTGCTGCAACACATTATTAATCAGTGATTGCTGCACATCGCGGACTGCCGTGATTTCGTTGTTGGTCCGACGGGCAAATACCGTGGCGTTTAGATACAATCCTTTAATATTGGCACTGGTACCAAATTCGATATTATCAGTCAATTCTGGCGACAAATTCACATTACCCTGGTAATATTTGTAGGGTTCGCGGTATTTACGTTCGGGTTCAGGAATTGAATGCCCGGGCGCTGAATACGACGGTTGTAAGCCAATTTGATAATCTTACCCCCTTTCAGGCTTTTAGAAATGTTGATGCTGGGCACCAGATTTCCATAGTTCGGGATGGTTGGATTACCCCTGCCGATTCATTGCTGAACGTAGCGTTAATGAATGTGTATTCGTAACGCGCTCCCGCCTTAAGGGTATACTTACTTTTGGTGGTAAGGGTATAAGACAGGTACGTAGCTGCAATATTCTGATTATAATCAAGGCCGTTGCCCGTGCGGGTGTTATCAACTATATACGGGGCGTCGGAACCATTGGCAACATAGTACTGGTACTGGCTGTTGACCTGACGGAAAATACCCTTGCCACCAAACTCAAGAAGCTGATTCTTTTTGATCGGGGTTTGATAGTCGACCTGAAGCGTCGATTCCTGGTTATAGCTGGGGTTGTCGTTTTTCTGACGGGAGGTGATCGTCTGGAAATCGGTACCACCCAAAATGTCAGCGACAAAACTATTCGTCCGGTTGTTACGGCTATAAAGAGCTAATACACTGAATTCCTGCTGAGGTTTATAGATTTTAGTATAGGTCACGTTGGCATCTACCGTACCCGAAAGATCTTTGGTATCCACATTCCGGTTACTCACAATGGGGAAGTAACTGTTGGGCGACGTTATCGTTGTGAGCAGATTATTCTGAGTACTCAGGCCATTTCTAGCCCCGTAACGAAGGCTTGCCGTCAGCGAAGTACGCTTGTCGATATCATAATCCCAGCCTAATTGATAATTCCCAAATATTCGTTGATTCAGTGTATTAGCCGTTTGCAGCGTCCGTGTAGATGCCGAGTAGGTATTGGTTGCCAGATCGTAGGACCGGGTGGTCTGGTCGTTCAAAAAAGCGCCTTTCACATTGTATTCAGCCCGGCCAAATCCGCCAAGTGAAAAGCCCATTTTACCGGTGCGGTAATTGCCATTCACGCCAAGATTAGCGCCCCGGTTGCCAGCGCCCCGTTTATGTCGAGCGTCATGCCCTGAAGGGTCGTTTTCTTCGTCACAATGTTAATAATACCAGCCGAACCTTCTGCATCATATTTAGCCGATGGTGAGGTAATGACCTCCACGGTCTTAATCATGTCTGCCGGAATTTGCTTCAATGCATCGGCTACACTACTGGCAACAATGGTAGAGGGTTTGTTATTGATCAATACCCGAACGTTACTACTACCACGAAGGCTAACATTTCCGTCCAGATCGACTGAAAGCATGGGTACTTTACGCAAAATATCCCCTGCATCGCCACCTTTTGCCGTGAGATCCTTGTCGGCATTATACACCATCCGATCCACCTTTTCTTCGATCATGGCAGCTTGCCCAACCACGTTCACTTCGCTTAATGTCCGAACGTCAGGAGAAATCTTAACGGCACCCAGGGTTATGGCACTGCCTTTATCAACGGTAATGATGCTGCTTCGTTTGTCTTTGTAGCCAATGAAGGAATAGAGGAGCCGGTATCTACCAGGTGCTATACGGCCAATGGTAAACTGCCCCTTCGCATCGGCCGTAGTACCGTCAATGGGCTTATTCGTAGTGATGTTCAATAAGGCAATGGTAGCAAATTCAACAGGTTTGTTCGTCGTTGAATCCATCAGCACCCCGCTAATTTTGCCATTTCCACGGGCAATGGGCTCCGCTTCTGATGGCGTAGACGCCGATTGGGGCGGTATACCCGTTGGTGCATTAATGCGGCTCGGTGTCGAACCGGCAGGAGCCGTGAACGTATCAGGAGCCGTGCTGGCTGGAGTCTTGTTTTCGAAAGGGTCCGGCACTGCTGGCTGAGAAACAGGAACAGTAGCACTAGCTGGTGGCGTGCTCGCGGGTGCCGTTGTTGTTGACACCTGAGCAAACCCGGTAGTTGCACTAACGATGAGTAAAGAAAGTAATAGCGTTTTCATACGATTAGATTTGATGATCCAAAGGTGCAATAGCCTGCCTGCTCCAGAAAATCAATTTGGCGGAATGCCCGTTTTTAGGTGTTGAATGCAAAAAATAGACCTGTGAAGAATAGGGCTATAGATTACCTATCTGAACCGCTAAAAGTCAAAAACGTTTATTATTTTGACTTTTAGCTAATTGTCTTTAAATGAGTAGCTACCCAACTGAACGGACAAATCAGTGCTGGTATCGACACGAAAATCTTGATTGGACCACTTACTACAAGGCCTAAGAACTGAGCGAACGGTTAATAAAAAGGTTTTCCAGAACATGGTGACTTGTTGGCAAACCAGTACATTTGTCGGTTAATCCGTAACTTGATTTAAGGCGGTAACGGTTTTTATGATGCGTTTTTTAGTATTTCTGGCTGTTTTCTGCCCTATTTTTTTTCTTTTTGCCTATAACTCTGGTTACGGCTACGATGCATATGAATACTTAATCATTGCCCGCACACTAAACGAAGGCTATAACCTGTATGACTTCATCCCGTCGAAATCTTATCTGCTTTACTCCTCTACAAACGTACTGCTGAATCTACTGGGGGCTATAATCACCTTAGTGTTTCGGTCTTGATTACCTTACTGGCTACTGGGGTGCTGGTATCCTCCTGGCGGGCTGCGCGCCTATTTGGCGAACGAGCGGCTTTACTAACCGTAGTGCTGACAGCGGCCTGTTGCTTTTTCATGGAAATGAACTTCCTGGAGCCAGAAAGCTGGATCGCCATCTTTGGTCTAAATGCATTCACCGTGGCGGTTAGCCATAGTGGCAAACAAAACTGGCGCTGGCTTAGCGCGGGTATTTTACTCGGCATAGCCATGTGCTTCAAAAGCGTAGCCGCCTTTTATGTGGTCGGATTTGGTGCCTTTATTTTGCTTTTATGGCTTACGGGACGGCTAACGTTCTGGCCAATGGTCGGTCGGGGTATGTTGGTACTGGGTGGTTTTGCCATCCCTTTGCTCCTGTCGATAGGCTATTTTTATGCAACCAATCGGTTAGAGGCTCATCTGGAGTGGACCTATGTTTACCCCTTTGGCGGCTATCCGGCCCACACCCTGTTTCTGACCAAGTTTTTAATCAAGCTGAGTTGGCTACTCCTCCTGTTAGTGCTCTCATTCATTGTTGTTCTGAAACAGCCTTACCGGACTATCTACCAGCAGACACCAGCGATCTGGCTAGCCTTATTATTAGCCTGTTTTGCCTGTGTTACCATGCTAAAAACACAGGCCAGTCATTACTTTTTTCAGGCTGCCGTGTTCTTTGTTCTTCACCTTGGCTTTATAACCGACCAGTGGCTGACCAACTACGAGGCTCGCCGTCAGAAGGTTTCTTACCGCTTGATCGTATTGAGTGGTGGTGGACTTGGTGCACTTTTATTGATTAGTTTGTTACTTTATCGCCCTGCTGCTCTCAACCGCCTGATCACCATAAAAGACTATCGGGATGAAGAACCCGCTGGAGCGTTTATTCGGGAGAAAGCAGGGCCTATGGGTCATGTCCTGATCTTCGATAATGCCATGGCCTTATATTATCTATCGGATCGGGAGCCAAACGTGCCGTTTATTTTTACCGAAATGCAAACAACCCATTACCTGGAGTCACACCCCGATACCTACGGGCAGGCCTTAGCCGATACGAGCCTGAAGCTTGTCATTTTCGGTAATCGGTCCAGTTTAATTGACGATAGTACTGCGCTGAACAAACCAGTCAATGTCCACGCCATCCGACAATTGCGTGCGGGCCTGCAAAAGGACTTTGTTCAGGTTAATGACCCTCACTTCCCGCTCCCCTACTGGCGGAGAAAGTAAACCCATCGTTTTCGCTTATATTTGCTTTATGCTGCTATCTGTTCTTATTCCTGCTTACAACGAGATTAACAATATTGATACCCTACTCGAGAAAGTCCAGGCTGTTCCAGTAACGAAAGAAATTATCATTGTCGACGATGGCTCTACGGATGGTACACGTGAACGCCTGAATTCTTACCGATCAATACCGAACATTCAGGTTATTTTTCACGAACAAAACCAGGGAAAAGGAGCGGCTATTCGCACGGCGATCCAGCATATGACTGGCGATATTGCCATTGTTCAGGACGCCGACTTAGAATATGAGCCTCAGGATTATCCGGCCCTGATACAACCCATCATTGAGGGCAAGGAAAAAGTGGTTTATGGGTCTCGTTTCCTGAAACCTGAAAATCGGCATTCGTACTATAGCTTTTACATAGGTGGCCAGGTAGTTACTTTGCTGACCAACATTCTCTTTAACCAACGGCTTACAGACGAGCCTACCTGCTATAAAGTATTTGAGGCCAATTTCCTGCGCTCTATTCCGCTCGAATGCACCCGTTTTGAGTTCTGTCCGGAGGTAACAGCTAAAGTAGCGAAACGGGGCATCCGAATCAGGGAATTACCCATAAGTTATTATCCCCGCTCCATTGCTGAAGGCAAAAAGATTTCGTGGCTGGATGGCATCGAAGCCATTTGGGTATTACTGAAGTATCGAATTGTGAAGTAAAATCGTAGTTAGTGATTGTTCATAATTGACAATCACTAACTATGGTCAGACTATTCCTCTGCCCTTTCCTTCATCAAACCCAAAAACGTTTTTGGTATCGAGGCTTCAAAACGCATAGCCTCGCCCGTAATAGGGTGCTCAAACGCCAGCACTTCGGCGTGCAGGCCAAGGCGTCCGATGGGGTCCGTTGTAGCGCCATATTTAGCATCGCCAACAATAGGATGACCAATATCCTGCATGTGCACCCGAATCTGGTTTTTGCGGCCGGTTTCCAGCTCCAGTTCCAGCAAAGCGTAATCGTTGTTAGTCTTTACTACCGAGTAATTCGTAATGGCCAGTTGACCATTATCGGGATTCTGGCTCGAATAGACAATGAGGGCTTTACTTTCCCTCAGAAAGGAGGTTACAGTACCCGTTGGCGGCTCTGGCACGCCTTCGACCAGTGCTACATAGGTTCGCTCTTTGGTGGTCGCATTCCAGGATTCCTGCATTAACTTTTGTACCTTCTCACTCTTGGCAAACATCATCACGCCCGACGTCTCGCGGTCGAGCCGGTGGATAATGAATATTTTGTTCTTAGGGTTCTCTTTCTTGAGGTAATCGCTTAAAATACCGTAGGCCGTGCGATCCCGCTCTTTGTTGGTAGCCATGGAGAGCAGCCCAGCCTGTTTGTTAATGACAATAATACTTGGGTCTTCGTATAGAATAGTAAGCCCCCGATATTGGGTCGTTTGAGGAGCGCGGTTAGCCGCTACGGTTACGATCTGACCTGGCTTTACGGGGTGATTGAATTGCGTATAAACTTTCCCGTCAATCAGAATTTGCTTGTTGCTGAGCAGCGACTTGATGTTATTCCGATTCTTATGGGGCAATTGAGCAGTCAAAAACGCCATCAGTTCGGTGGGTTCCGATACGGTTAATTTGACATCGGTACGTTGGCCGCGTTGTCGGCGAGGCTTGTCGGTATTATCCATTCGACAAAGGTACGGTTTCCAAACCGAACTACTTACCCAGCCACTCTTTAAACTCCGAGAACAGCTATTCAGTTAACCAGCTACTTATTACCTTAAATGGAATCAGATGCTGCCAGATTGTACTTAGACTACATATCTGGACCTGCTCACTCAAACGAAAGTCTTCTGCAGAGGGGGTAATAACCAGCAGAGGAATATCGCCTAAATCGCGACTGGCAATGTAGTTACCCCGGCTCAACTTCGGCGCGTTCGTGTATTTAATTTCTATACCTATTATCGGTTCGCCACCACGCACTAGTACAAGATCTAACTCTGAGCCATCGGCTGTTCGATAAAAATAAGCTTGTGTATCATAGGATAGACTGGCCAATACCTGCTGAATGACATAACCTTCCCAGGAACTACCTATGTACAAACTACCTGTCAACACATCTATACTATCGATTGCCGCCAGAGTATGAAACATGCCGCTATCACGCAGATACAATTTAGGTGTTTTGACCAGCCGCTTCGTTAAATTAACGAAATAGGGGGCCAGTCTGCGGATTAGAAAGGCGTTCTCTAAAAAATCAAGATAGCTCTGAACCGTTGGTACACTTAAGCCTAATGAACGCGATAACTCGGAGGTATTTAATAGATTAGCATGAACGCTTACCAACATAGATAATAACGTTCGAACCCGCGCCGGAGAAGCACCTAAACCTAAAGCGGGCAAATCTCGTTCTACATAGGCTTGAATAAAATCGTTCATACGTCGATTTGCCAGACGATCTGAGGGAGCCAGTAAGACATCAGGGTAGCCTCCCCGAAGCCAATGCTGCTGGTAAGTTACCTGTCCACGTACTTCAGGCCAAATCAATGGTTGTAGTTCTAGATAGGCGATGCGTCCGGCTAATGACTCAGAACTTTGTTGTAAGAGATGTGGAGATGCCGAACCCAGGAGCACAAATCGACCCGCGACCCGGTGTCTGTCAATAAGCGAACGAAGCAAAGGGAATAATTCTGGCATTCGTTGAACTTCATCTACAATGACAAGCTTATCCTGTCTATCCGTGAGGTATAGTTCCGGCTCCTGTAACCGGTTTATATCCTGGTTCGACTCTAAATCAAGGTAAATCGGTTCTCCTGGCAATTGGGGGGTGAGGGAACGCACTAAGGTAGTTTTGCCAACCTGCCGAGGGCCCACAAGGGCTACAGCAGGTCTATCACTAATCAGTTCAAGAAGTTCTTTTTCTAGGAATCGCCTAATCATAATACCGTAAATTTAAAATAAAATTTAAAATTTACGGTATTACAGAAAGTAGAATAAAGCCAAAAATCATAGCTTACTTACCCAGCCACTCTTTAAACTCCGTCATGCGGTCGCCACTAACGAAGACTTCCTGACGGGATTTGGGGACTAAGTCTAGCTTGAGTTTACCTGCCGAGAAGGTATGAATAGTTTGAATGGCGGCTAACGAAACCAGGAACTGGCGGCTAATTCGAAAGAACTGACGGGGATTCAGCAACTGAGTCAGCTTATCTAAACTGTAATCGACGGGGAGGCTCAGACCATCCTTGGTGACGAGAAAGACGACTTTTTCCTCCAGATAAAAATAAGCAACATCGTTGGTTTCGATACTCCGGATTTTCGTACCGACGGTAATCATAAACCGGTCTTTATAATCGGTCTGTTTCGATTTACCAATCAGATTGAGCAGCGTTTCGATATCGTGGGAAGAGGACGTGTTCTGCCCATACTGTTTTTTCAGCGATTTGAATTTTTCGATAGCAGCGACCAACTCATCGTAATTGATGGGTTTTAGCAAATAGTCGATACTATTGACCTTAAAGGCCTGAATCATGTATTCGTCGTAGGCCGTCGTGAAAATAACAGGCGTGGTCAGTTGTGTTTGCTCGAAAATACGGAAGCCCAGGTCATCTTCGAGGTGAATGTCCATGAATATCAGGTCAACCGATTGATCTGATTCATCAAACCATGTCACGGCTTCGGCCACCGACGGAATCCTGGCCAACACAGTAATGGCAGGATCGTATTTATGAAGCAAACTTTCGAGTCGTTTGGCTGTCAGGTTTTCGTCTTCAATAATGACTACGTTCATGTTTCAATCAGTAACGTCAAACTAAATAAATGCGTGAGTAGGTTTGCTATTATTTGCTAGCCAGTACATTAGCCCGGTCACTCACCACTTCATTTATCCGTTCATTAAGTAATAAGGGTATTTTCACAACAAAGCTGCCTTCATTCTCACCTACCCAAACCGATTCGTCGGTAAGCAGGGCGTAACGGGTAATGATATTTTGCAGGCCGACCCCGGTTGAGGTTTCCGACTGTGGACGGAGTTGCAAATTATTTCTGACCACCAAACAGTCATTGTCAAGCTGAATATAAACTTTCAAGGGTTCCTTGGTGGACATTCGATTATGTTTTACCGCGTTTTCCACTAACAATTGCAACGTCAATGGCGCAATGCTATACCGGGTCTGATCCGCTTCGGGCACATTGATAATCACGTCGAATTTGTTCTCGAAGCGAATATTCAGTAAAAAACGATAAGCCTGAATAAACTCCAGTTCGGTTTTCAACAGCACCCGTTCGTTATCTTTCTGTTCCAGAATATAGCGGTACGCGCGAGAAAGCTGGTCGATAAACTTTTCGGACAGTTCAGCGTCGGCATGTACTAAAGACGATAAGATACTCAGGCTATTGAACAAGAAATGCGGATTTACCTGACTTTTGAGCGCGGCAAACTGAGCCTGGACATTCTCTTTCTCCAATCGTTCGGCGCGCACCTGAATTTCTTCCAATCGCCGGTTAGCCCGCCGATTAGCCGCCAGGTAGAAGGCAGATAGCATGGACATTACGGTCAGGCCATTGTTAACCCGCCGACGCTGTTCCCGGCTCCTGCGTCGATCTTCTTCTGTACGAGGTGGACCAACATAACGTGGAGGGCGCGCTTCCTGTTCGCGATAAAACCCAAACTGTTGCTGCAAAACATCATCTAAATTGCGCCAGAGTGTACCAAAGCCAATATTAAACACAACCGCCAGTGCGCTGGCTATCACTAAGGTTGCAATTTGAGCCGGAATTTTGAACTCAATAAGAAACCCATCGCCAAAGCGACTAACGAACCGCTGCTGCAACCATTCTGTTACGGTAAGCCAGGCGTATAGAAACAGAATGATTAAGCTTATTTCCAGCACCCAAAAGGGTATGTTCCGTGGCGAAAAAAGCCAATCCAGCGTTGCGCCATTGACATACAAACGAATAGGCCAGTAAATAACGAACACGCTCAGGGCGAGCTGCCATTTTTGCGAAGTCGTTAAGCGATTGGACATAGTAGGATAGGTTTATAAACAAAGCTACCTAGCCCCAGTAAATTACAAAAAAGAAACCAGCGGAATGCCGGTTTCGGGAGCGCGAGTGACGCAAAAAAGTTTTTAAGCAGAAGACCTTTTCATTTAGTCTGCTTTAATAAGTTGCCCGCCCACCCGATAAATCGAAGATGAATCCCGTTGTAAAACTGGCCTCCTCCGATACAATCCAGGCAGCCATAGCGGCCACTTCTTCAACAGTACCTAGTCGCTTCATCGGTATTTTGGCCGTCATATACGCCAATTGTTCGGGATCGGTATCGTTATTTAAAGCCGTTTTGATAACAGCAGGGCAAGCCCATTGACGGTAATACCCGTTTCGGCATACTCTTTTCCAATGCCTTTAACCAGGCCAATTACACCCGCTTTCATCGACGAGTAGCCTGTCATGTATGGATTCCCTTCTTTACCAGCAATGGAAGCCAGATGGAGAATACGGCCATAATTACGGTGTTCCATGGCTTTAATTCCATATTTAGTCATCAGAAAAGCCCCTCGCAAATTGGTATGGTACACCCGATCATAATCGGCTACTGAATAGTCCGTGATTTTAGTACTGGTTGGGCCCACAATACCCGCCGAGTTTACAATAATATCCAGTCGGCCAGCCGTTTCGGCTACGGTTTGAACGGCTTTCTCAACTGAACTCTCCTGCGAAATATCAACAACATGACCCGTCACGGCGAATCCCTGTCGGGTAAAGTCAGCCACAGTGCGTTCGAGTTGAACGTGATTTATATCGAATAGGGCAATTGTTGCTCCTTCCGTAGCAATTCGTTTGGCAATAGCTTTCCCAATTCCATCGGCACCGCCGGTAACAATAGCCACCTGGTTGGCAAATCGAGTTAACATGACATAAACGTCGTTTAGCGGTAATACAAATTCATTATATGTAGCGTAACCACCCAATTTCCGGATGCTCGGCTTTGTATTGGCCATACCATTTACAAGCCGGATAAAGTAGTATCACTAAGCCAAGCCATACGGCATACACGCCCCCTAACGAGATTCCAGCCCCTTCAGGACGACCAAAATTCAGCGGTCCCGACGGTATATCGGCCCAGGTGTAACCCTGAAGAAAGCTCATGACCAGCATGGATATATGCACCAGATACCAGTGCAGAATGTAATAAAACATAGGCACTTTGCCGTACACCGTAAGCCAGCGCGTGAACCCGTTCGAAGTTCCATCAATAGCTGATAGGAACAGCAGCATCGGGCCAATTGTGACGAGTGTGTAGAGCAGCGAAGGCGGGTATTTGGTTACGTTGATAAACGACAGGATGGTAAACACTTGGTCTTTCTGCGCCGACCAGGGAGCCGGATCACCATAGATGTTCAGGAAACGAAGCAAAACAAATAAGAATAAGGCGCCCAAACCAATGCGTAACAGTATCGGCTTACGCTCGTTGACAGGCCGCTCTATGAGTGCTCCGCAGGCAAAGCCAACAAGCATAATGCCCAACCAGGGAATAATTGGGTAGCCAACCAGCAAGGCAAACGAAGGGCTGATTGGAAAGAAATCGGTTCGGAAGAGTAAGGCCCACCCCAGTCGTGCCGCCGTATTCGTAAACGTCGGTACAAGTTGGAGTAGGTTATGGGCAAACACGATGACCAAGCCAATAATACCTACCCATCTGACTGGCAATTTCGCAAGGAAGGAGAGGATAAGTAGGCCGCCCCAATGGCATAGATAACCTGTAGCATCAGGGAGTGAAAATGAATATCGAACCAGAAGGCAAAGTTGATAATCGTTAGTTCGAGCAGGAGTAGTACCAGTCCCCGTTTTCGTAAAAACTGCCGGGCGGCCTCATCATTTCGTTTCCTGAGGGATAAATAAGCCGACGTTCCCGACAAAAACACGAAGGTTGGAGCACACAAGTGAGTCACCCATCGGGTCATGAAAAGAGCGGGCGTCGTTGTGGTTAAATCGGTAGGATTCTGGCTCATTGCTGGCAGGTGCAATAGATCACGCACATGATCTAAGGCCATAATTACCATTACCAGACCACGGGTTATATCAATGGCGGTTACGCGTTTCATTCAGGAGGGATAAGTTTATTTTTGCCTATACGGAATGGCAAAAAAATACGACTAGCGTTTCTTATAGCGACACTGGGTGTTATCCGATTTCACGTAATATGACTTGTAGTTCAAGGCCTTTGGGTCCATGCAGCCTTTCAAGTTGAGCACCTCTACTTTCTTAAAATCAATGGCATGGCTCTCAGCCTGCAGAGCAATGTATCCTTCGCCAAGGGGCGTATTCGCCCGGCTGATCCAGTAACTGGCATTGTCGATGTGTGCCACTTTCCAATCGTGGCCCTCGTTGACGAAGCCCCCTCCTACTTCGGGTCTTTCGTAGGTCAGGACAGTGTCCCCTTCAACAAGATGGTGTACAATAGAGTCACCCAGAACGATGGCTTCAGCGGTTACCCATTGGTCGCCATCGTAGGTTTTCGAATCCGAATCAATGCAATGTTCAGGATTGAGTTTCCCATGCATGTATACCTGAGTGCCGGGGGTGCACAGATTTCCGGTATGGCGTGGCCCTTTACCCAACCCGCCCAACAACTGCACTTCCAGCGAAACGGGGAACGTCTGCCCAATCGATACGCTTGCCGCCGATTGCGAATGAACCATTACCCCACTATTCCGCACGTTCCAGGTATCGCCACCGGGAGTCTGGTTACCCACGAACCGATATGTAAACCGGACCCGATAATAGGAAAACGGCTTGTTGTAGTACATGTGACCGTATTTACCATCGAAGGTTTTGTATTGGTCATAGGCAATGCGCAGAATCCCGTTTTCGACCCGAAAGGTATTTTTGTAATTATCGTTCAGCGGCTGACCAGCAATTTTGATCTCCCAGTCTTTCAGGTCTTTCCCGTTGAAAAGCTGCGTCCACTCCTGTCGGGCAGCCGTTGCTTGAGCTTGTATGATTGACGTAGTTGAAAGCAGACACAGCAATAGATGTATTAGGTTTTTCATGTTCTGATAAGTCTTATTTCATCACTTCAACCGTATTCAATTCCGGACCACCACCATGATTGGCCGACCCGGCGACAATGTAGATTTGCCCTTTGTAAACGACAGCCTGCGTGCCATGTCGCCCTTGTTTGAGCGTAGGGCCTTTTGTCCATTGATTGGTTTTTGGGTCGAGAGCTTCAGCTTCGTTATGCGCCAGCAGCTGCACCGTTTCCCCGCCAATAATCCAGACTTTGCCACCCTGCGTCACAGCCGTACCGCCAGCACGTTGGGTTGGGATATTTGAAGCCGCTGGCAGGGTTGTCCACTTACCTGTTTTGAAATCATAGACATCTACTTCCGCAATAGTGGTTTCCAGCACTTTATTGATTCGGGCCGTTGAGTTACGGCCGCCCGCCAGGTAGAGCTTATCATCGACGACAGCTGCACTAATATGGTCGCGGGTGCGGGCGCATCGGGCAATCGTTTCCAGGTATTCGTTTTCGGATCATATTCATCCAGCCAGGCCACATGCCCATCGTAGTGACCATCAATAATGCCACAGGCCATGTAAATCTTGTTCTTATAAACCACCACACCTGCCGAACCACGAAGCCGTTCTTTCGGAATCTCTGGCCCCATGCGCCAGGCTCCCTGTTTTGGGCTATAAATATAGATGTTCGGAATGGGCGTTTCATGCGGGTATTTCCCCTGAAAAGCACCCATCACATACAGCTCACCATTATAGGTAATCGCCTGAAAATGGTTCATTTCGAGCGGAGGAGTAGGTAGCGTTTGCCACACCAGCGTTTTCAGGTTAAGCGCTTCCAGCGGCTTAATACCCCGACCACCCACCGCATACAGACTATCACCAATAAGGGCCGCGGCATTTTCATGGCGGGTTGAACAGGTATTTTGAGTCGTTACGGCTTGCCAGCTCTGAGCATGAGCGGCAAAGCCTACACTAAGCAGACCTAAGGAAATAAGGAAATAGGTACGCATGAAAATAAAAAAGAGGGATAAATGAGTCTGAACTGAAAACCGAAAATCAGTTCGTTCCTACTCTTATGCAGTTTCTAAAGTTATCGTCAATTTTCCAAGGGATTTATTGCGCTTACAGCGCTTTTTCATAAAAATAGTAAACCACGATAGAGTGTCATTTTTATAAAAAAGAACCACCTATCCGCTGTCTCTGTAGGAAATAAGGGGCGCACATGCCGTTATAATTTCTTAATACAGCCTGTTTGGCTATTCAATAGGTCTGAATCAAAAAACGCCCTATGTCTACCCTCAAAAAATAGCTTTTTGATTGATCTACTGCACATTAGGAACCCTCCAGTCAACTCAGTCAAAGAGAAAAATCAGAATTGCTACAGATTGTTTTAACCTGATTATTACCATTTTGTGAATGTTACCATTAAGATACCCCACTAATAATCAGGTAGTTAGTTTTGCAAAAAATTAGGTGCAAACTACCTCGATAAGAATGCTTACTAACCATCTACGTCTACTTGCCTATTTCTTCTTCAGTATTTCCACAGTAGCACTGGCCCAACCAACACCTACCTATTCATTCCTTAAAAAAATCAGCCTGCCCTCGGGGGATGGCAAGTGGGATTACCTGAAAATGGATGGCGAACGGGAGCGGCTGTTCGTCTCACACTTCGATCGGGTACATATTATTGACCTCACCACCGATCAACAGATTGGAGAAATCACCGGGTTAAAAGGAGTGCATGGGATCGGGCTGGCCAAAGACCTGAACAAAGGGTACATCACAAACGGGGCCGACAATACGGTAACCGTTTTCGACTATAACACCTTCAAGGTTCTGCAAACGATTCCTGTAACGGGCAAGAAACCCGATGCAGTCCTCTATGATAAGGGCACAAAACAGATTTTTGTATTCAACAACGGTAGTGGCAACGCGGTCGTTATCAATGCTATCACCGACAAAGTAGTTGGAAATATAGAAATGGGCGGAGCCCCCGAATTTGCCGTATCGAACGAGAAAGGCAGCATCTTCAATAACAATGAAGACACCAGCGAGATTTTCGAATTCGACGCCAGAACCTTCAAACCCAAAAACAAATACTCGGTAGCTCCCGCTGGTGGCATACCAACGGGGCTGGCTTTCGATGCCAGTACCAATCGGCTGTTCTCGGTTTGTCGTAAACCCCAGGCTCTCGTCGTTATGGACGCTTCGACGGGTAAAATCATCCAGACGCTGCCCATTGGCGGGGTGTTGATGCCGTGGTGTACGAGAAAGAGCTGAAACTCATCATGACGTCGAACGGTGAGGGGAATGTGACGATTATTCATCAGGATTCGCCCGACAAGTATTCTATCGTTCAGACACTTACGACCAAACCTGGCCTAAAAACAATGGTACACCGGGGTACAACGCACCGCATTTACCTAAGTGGAGCTGACTACCTGGCAGATGGCAAAACCCCGGCCCCCGGTACGTTTGGTGTATATGTTTACGAACCTCAAACTAGGCAATAAAAGCAAGCTGTTCAGGGAACGGCACTGAACTCCTATTAGCGGAAAAACACCCCTCAATTGTATCGTATTTCTCAACGTAAAAAGCCCTGAATCAGGCTGTCTGGCCACGCTTTGCCCATTTCTGCGAAATGGAAGACGCAATTGGGCAAGAATAGATGTACGAACTCCCTTCAAAATTCGATAGCATGAACTACACGTTTTACCTATTTCTCCTACTGGGTCTGCACGCTGTTCAGGCGGCTACGCTCAAAGGCTCCATCACGGATGCCCGAACGGGAGAGCCTCTTATTGGCGCTACGGTTACTCTGGTAAACACCAAGTTCGGCGGCACGGTCGGGCTCGATGGACACTACGTGATCAAAGGTGTTCCAGCCGGAACCTACGCCTGCGTAGCGCAATACATCAGCTACCAGAAAACCCAGAAAATGATTGTCGTCGGTACAGAGTCTGTACTCACCCAAAACTTCTCCCTGGCTGAATCTAATCACGATTTGGCCGAAATCGTTGTAACCGCGTCGGGCGATCGGGAGCAGGAAAACAACACCCGAAAAACCGAGCAAAAGGCAGAAAATGTCCTGAATATTATTGGTGCCAAAGCCATTTCGTTGCTGCCCGACATTACGGTGGCCAACGTTCTGGCGCGGGTATCGGGGGTATCGGTCGTGCGGAACGGCACGGGCGATGGACAGTTTGCCATCATCCGGGGCATGGATCGCCGATATAATTACACCCTGGTGAACGGCATCAAAATTCCCAGCCCGGACAACAAAAACCGCTACGTGCCGATGGATATTTTCCCAGCCGATCTGCTCGAACGGCTGGAAGTTGTCAAAGCGCTGACACCCAGCATGGAAGGTGATGCCATTGGCGGTTCTATGAATATGATTATGCGCTCGGCACCCGATTATTTGGTTATGACAGCCACGGCATCGGGTGGCTATAGCCAGATTTTCGGCAGTCAGCCTTTTCAGGGGTTCAGCACAAAGGATATCAACTTCCGTTCCCCGTCGGAAATAATGGGGAGTAACACGGCTTATGCGCAACCTTCCCAGTTTTCGCGCACGTCCCTCAATTACAATAAAGTGTCGTTGCCCGTAAATGGCCTGTTCAGTTTGTCGATTGGCAATCGGATTTTCAACCATCGGCTTGGCTTCCTGCTCGGCGGCAGCTATCAGCACACGTACCGGGGCGGTACCACCACTTTTTTCTCAATCAATGGTCAGCCCAGCCCCGATCCAGTACCCAACACACCTATTTTCACATCGGTCGATAACCGGATCAACTCCAATGAACAGGCCCGGACGGGCTTGAATGCCAAGTTCGATTATGCCTTTACGGAGCGGCATAAGTTGAGTTTATATGGCTTATATATGCAACTCGACGATAAGCAACACCGGACTATTCTGGGCGATCAGTTGACCAAATTTGGCGACATCAGCACCAGTGAACGGTCGGTATTCCGGCGGCAGAATATTTATAGCGCCACCTTGCAGGGCGATCATATTATACTTGGCAAAGCAACGGATGCCCGCCTAAAGCTGAACTGGTCGGCGGTGTATTCGCAAGCCAAAAGCCAGACGCCGAGCTGGGCCAGTTTCGGTGTTACCTACCGAGTGGAGCCTGATCTAAACGGGAATCCGGTGAATGGCAAGCAGTTCATCAACCCGGTGAGTTACATCTGGACCCGCAACAGCGACCGAGACCTGACGGGTTATCTTAACCTTACCTATTACCCGCTCCCGAACGCTGAACTGTCGGTAGGTGGCATGTACCGCGACAAGGACCGAACCAACTATTACAACGATTATAGCTTATCAACGGTATTGCCCGGTGGTGATCGGCAGATTTATACAACCATCGACCAGGCAACCTTGTCGTTCTTTCCAGCGGCAACGGCTTTATCTGACAGTGCGAATGGTAACAACTATACGGCCAAAGAGCAAATCGCAGCCAGTTATGTGCAGGGCAAAGTCACACTTGCCCAACGCTGGCAACTAGTGGGTGGCGTACGATTCGAGAATACCAATCAGTCGTATGTTTCGCAATTGCCGGTTACCTCAACCGGGAAGACAGGGAAAATCAGTTACCTGGATGTTCTGCCAAGCCTTCACCTCAAATACCAGTTATCGGGCCGGGAAAATGTACGGTTCTCGTACTTCCGCGGCATTAGCCGTCCTGGTTATTTTGAACTCGTTCCGGCAAACTTCCCCGGCGACTATTATACTGAATCGGGTAATCCTTACCTGAAACACACCGTCGCTGACAACATCGACCTACGTTACGAACTGTTTCCGGGCGGAAGCCAGCAACTATTGATCGGTGGTTTCTTCAAGACTATTAAAGACCCGATTGAGTACGGTTTTAATGTAGTGAGCAATGTAAACACGGTATATCAGCCGCTTAATTTCGGCACAGCGACCAACTTTGGGGCTGAACTGGTGTTTTCCAAATTCTGGCGTGACTGGGGCGTAACGGGCAACTACACCTTCACAAAATCGAGCATTACAACCACCAAACGGGTATACGGTCGTGATGCACAAGGGTCAACCGTGGTAACCGATGCCCAGCAAACGCGTCCACTACAAGGTCAATCCGATCACATTGCCAACCTATCGCTGGTCTACAAGAATCAACGGATCAATTTCGATGCCCAACTTGCCTGGGTCTACACCGGTAAGCGAATCAATGTCGTGTCGCCCTATCTGAATCTGGATTACTGGCAACGCGGCACCTCGCAGGTCGACTTTTCGGCAGAGAAACGTTTGGGGGGAAAGAGGTTCTCCGTTTTTGCCAAGCTAACCAATTTGCTCAATAACCCAATCATTTCTGAGGTATTGAAGCCCAACACACTGGCTAACCTGCCGGAGCAAATTCGTACGGACCGGATTCTTGTACAGAAAGATGTATTCGGCCAATCGTACCTGATTGGGTTTCGCTATAGGCACTAACGCATTTATTCTTCATTGCTTACCAATTTTTTCTATCACTTATGAACTATCAGATTCGTTTAGGTTTAGCCGCCGTTGCGGTAGCAGGCGGACTAATCGCCGGGCTTACCGGTTGTAGTAAATCAGAAGATGTGCAGGTATCGGCTCCGTTCTTTAAAACAGGGCTGCTATTAGCACGAAAACACCCCTGTCGGGCGTAGTTAAAGGGACTCTCCTGGCTGATTCAACCTACCGGGTGACGGGCGATGTGTTTATTAACGAAGGCGATACGCTGGTTGTACAGCCGGGTGCCAAGGTCTATTTTGATGGCAAGGGAGTATGGAGTTTTATCGTAAAAGGCTCGTTTTTGTCGCTGGGTACGCAGGAAAAACCCATCTATTTCACCGTTCCGACGGCGACTAAAACCGATGCTCTTGGCGCTGATGTGACCAAAGATCCAGCCTACTCCGGTCTCTGGGGCGGCATTCTGGGCGAAACGACCTTCAAAAACATTATCATTAAGTGGACGCACCTGGAGTTTGGTGGCGGTACGGTGGTGACTTCGCCCGTGTCATTTATTGCTAACGGCGGTAAAGCCTATGTAGTCTCTTCGGCCAATTCCGATGGAATTGTTGTAATGGAAGATTCGTGGATTTATGGCTCGGTCGATGATCCCATGCGTCCATTTGGTGGCAAATACAACGTGATGCGGAACACCTTCGAAAAGTGTGGATTCACGGGTGGCGAAGCCTGGAATGTGAAAGGTGGTACGGTTGGTAACTTTGCCTATAATCTGGTAATTGGTTCTGCTACAAATGGGCCCAAAGCATCAAACAATGGGCAGAAACCCGGCCAGCCACAGACAAACGTTCTTTTCTACAATAACACCATCGTCCACAGTGGTTATCGCCGGACTGCCGATGGCCGGGCGGCTCGATCAATTTTGAGGAAGGCTCAAGAGGTGCGTATTATAACAACCTGATGGTTAACGACAAATATGGCCCCCGAATCGTAGGCGCAACGCAGTCCTACTCAGGTAACGCACTCGTTGTGGCCGATACAGCGAATATCAAATATGGCTATAACTACAACTACGTCGATTCACTGAAGATGGCTAACCAGATTTATCCGGTTTTATTTGCCACTAAGCCCCAAACGACCGACATTCCAACTCCATCAACCTTTCTACCAGCGGGTTACAAGCCTGGTCAGGCTTACGACGGCACGGTGGTTGTGCAAAAAAACAACCCGCTCTTCGTAAACTTCCCGCTACCCTACGTCGCAACCAAGAAAGTATCGGATGTCAGTTACGTAGGAACGTGGAATTTCCGACTACAGGCTTCATCGCCCGCTATTGGCAAAGGCACTACGACCTTCAGCCCGCTCACTGTCGTGCCTGTTAGCGCGAACTTTGGTTCAACGGAAATTACACCCCCAAGTTCAGATGTGGGTTGCTACCCAAGCAACGGCAAGGGTAACCTGCACTAAAAAAGTTATTACACAGAGATACACGGAGGCTAACGGAGATTCACAGGGGTTTCAATGTGTATCCTTAGTTTCCGTGTATCTCTGTATAGTACCCTTTCCACCTAAAACGCCAATGAAACATAAATTTGTACTCCTGCTACTTCTGGGACAGATTGCGCTGTCTCAGGCCTGTTCGGCACAGGACAAAAAAACGGACGAACCCTTCATCGCCCGCCCCTATCTCCAGATTGGTCGTACCCCTTCGCCCGAAACACTTCAATTACTTTGGCATGCCCCAGACGCTAGCAACGACTGGGCGGTTGAGTACCGAACAGGAGCCGCTACCCCCTGGATGAAAACCGATGCCCCTACCTCAGTACGTGTAGCCGTGTCCGGTATCGAACCACATCTGGTTTACAAGGCTACGTTTACCGGCCTGATACCTGGCAACAAGTTTATCTATCGCGTTTCGAAAGCGGGGAAAGTCGTGTTTTCCGCCGAGGGCCAGGCTTCGAAAAAGGCCGATCAGCCGTACCGATTTGTGGCTTTTGCAGATATTGGTGCTGAGACACCAGCCCAGAAAAAACTAGCGTCCCGTGCTTTACTGGCAAAGCCTGATTTCGTAGTCGTTCCGGGCGATATAGTCTATGAGCGTGGGTTGATTTCTGAATACCGTTCCCGCTTCTGGCCCATTTACAACGCGAACCAAATCGACTCGTCGGGAGCGCCCCTGCTGCGGTCGGTGCCCATGATTGTGGCTCCCGGCAACCACGACACCGATACCCGCGACCTGGACAAATTTCCCGATGCGCTGGCTTATTACTACTACTGGAATCAGCCACTGAACGGACTAACCGGTACCGAAGGCGGTCCGCTTGTACCAACTATGACGGCTTCGGCCGACAACCGCAAAGCCTTCACCGACGCAGCAGGTGATGCTTACTTAAAAATGTCGAACTACTCGTTCACCTATGGTAACGCCCACTGGACGGTGATCGACTCGAACCCTTACGTCGACTTTACCGACAAAGCGTTGCAGGATTGGATAGCCAATGATTTAGCCAGTGCTAACGATGCAACCTGGCGGTTTGTAATGTTCCACCATCCGGGTTTCAATTCAGCCCGAGAGCATTTTGAGCAGCAACACACCCGGCTCTTATCGCCGATCTTCGAAGCGGGCAAAGTCGATGTGGTTTTCACAGGTCACGTACACAATTACCAACGGTCTTTCCCGCTCAAGTTTGTTCCCGACAAAAAAGGAGTTCTACTGGTAGCCAACATGGGGGCTAAAATGGCCAGAGGACGCGTTGTGAACGGCCGCTGGACGCTCGACAAAACATTTGACGGAAAAACAGACACCACGCCCGAGGGCATCATTTATCTGGTAACGGGCGCGGGCGGTCAAACGCTCTATAATCCCGAACAAAACAATGATCCTGATTCGTGGCAGAAATTTACGGATAAGTTTTACTCGAATGTTCATTCACTCACCGTGGCCGATGTAGATGGAAAGACGTTAACCATCCGCCAGGTGGATGTGAACGGCAACGAACTCGATTCATTTAGAGTGACCAAGTAAGGCATCAAAAAACCACCTATTCTCGTGAAATCTAAAAATTTGGTCAGCCTATTTGTTGTTGCTATTTATCTGGTGCTTGCTGTCACTGGCCTGATGATCTATCTGGGACAGGGCAATTATTTTTCTGCCAAGCACCTCCATGCCTGGTTTGGCATCCTGTTTTTCGCAGCCTCTGTGTTTCACATTCTTAATAACTGGGCGTCGATCAAAGCCTATTCTGTAAACCGAAAGGTGGGTGGTATCCGGCGCGAGCTGCTTCTTCCGGTATTGATCACACTGGTATTTACGGTAGGGATTGCCGCCGATTTGCCTGTTTTTAAAGACTTGGCAAATGCAGGCAAACGGGCATTTGGACCCGATAAAAAGAAAGAACGTGGCCTTTCCCAACTCAGCGCTGACTCCATTGCCCGCAAACTCATGACAGATTACACGCTGGCAATCAGCAAACGTGACACGACTCAACTAGCGCACCTTCTAAGCAAGAAAGCATCAATTGGTAACGAGGCAGGCAATGTAATGAGTAGCACGGCATTGCTTAAGTCGCTGAAACCGGGCAATCCTATCGAATCTATGAGGATACAGGTAGAACAGACTACCGTTCTCGACGATCATGTGATCGTTGCAACCGGGATTGCCACCCCTCTTTTGCCCCATGCCAGTCAAATACGTTTTACCCAGGTACTGAATGAAACCGATGGACATTGGCAAATAGCGGCCTTACAACTGGCTCCTTTAACCACCCTGAAATCGACGGTTGTCGTACGTTAGCAAACCGCAAAATCGACTTTTCATCCTGGATGAACGAACGGGCCTACCTCAAACGTTAGCGAAGGATAAGCACATCCGTTGAACATAATCTGTTTCATCAGGACAAGGTGAATGCCCGGTTGATAGCTCCTTAAGCGCTTCATCCGGGCATTAATGCACGTATGCCAGCAACAAAATTTATTCTACTCCAGCTTCTGTTAACAGGGTTATTTAGCAGTTGTCATTCGGTAACTGAGCACTCAGCTACCGATTCAGTCCCCAGGGTAAGCTACGCACGACTTGATCTAAAAAAGGATACGACCCTGTTTATGCCTCCCCGCGAAATTGGTGTCATGGACGATTCTGACCTTTCTGAGTCCTCGGGACTGGCACCGAGCCACCGAAATCCGGGCTATCTCTGGACAGAGGAAGATTCCGGCAATTCAAATCAGATTCAGTTAATCCGTCCAGATGGAAGCATTGTGGCCCGCTTCTATGTGGATGGAGCTGAAAATCGCGATTGGGAAGACATCGCTGTTGGTCCTGGCCCAGTACCCGGCGAAACGTATATTTATCTGGCTGATATTGGCGATAACCAGCTACGGTATCCCGAAAAGATCATTTATCGTTTTCCTGAACCCACTATTGCTGGTCAGAAATTCCCGTTTGTGGGGCACGTAACTCATCCAGACACTATCCGGCTACAACTACCCAATGGCCCCCAAAATGCCGAAGCCATTCTGGTCGATCCGATTACCAAAGACCTGTTTATTCTCTCAAAAGGTGACAGGACGGAACTATACCGGGCTACTTTCCCCCAATCGCTTACGCAGCCTACCATGATGACTCCCCTTCTCCTACTGCCTTTCGAAAATGTAACAGCAGGAGCCATATCGACTGATGGTCAATATCTGTTGATTCGCATGTATGCCCAGCTTTTTTACTATACCCGTCAATCAGGTGAAACCATTCCAGATGCCTTAAAACGGGCTCCCCGCCTGGTTCCACTGGGCAAAGAAGCGCAGGGAGAAGCAGTTAGCTGGTCGCTGGATGGCACAGCTTATTATACCGGTACAGAGAAGACATTTTTAACAGCACAGTCCATTTATGTTTATCAGCGCAAAAAATAGCCTATGGTTTACAGGTCGCTTATCATAAAATCAGCACCAGGGTTCCGGCAATAATCAACGCAGCCCCAATAGCCGCTTTCCAGGTTAGTACTTCGCCCAGAAAAATAACGGACATCAGAATGGCGATGGCCACGCTCAACTTATCGACAGGGGCCACCTGTGAGACCTTGCCCACTTGTAGCGCTTTGAAGTAAAAAATCCAGGACAGACCAGTTGCCACGCCAGACAAAGTCAGAAATAGCCAGTTTTGACGGCTCAAAGCAGGGAGTGCGTCAAGCCCTCCCCGCCAGAACACGATTCCCCAGGCCACAAACAGAATCACAACGGTTCGAATAGCCGTTGCCAAATCGGTATTGACTCCTTTAATGCCAATTTTGGCCAGTATCGCTGTTAGGGCTGCAAACAGTGCAGAAAGTAAGGCATAGGTCCACCACATACGGATATTATTTATAAAAAGTGCGTTGACCTCACACCGGCACAACAGTCGAATTTTTTATTTCTGACATAACAAAGAAACTACTGATGTGTAGGGTACCCGGAATAATTGACAGTTGTTCCTGGTAGAAATGGTTATAGGTGTCCATATCCCGGCTCACAATTTTCAGCAAATAATCAAAGGTGCCCGATACCCGATTGCACTCCAATACTTCGGGCAGCTCGCGTACATCAACTTCAAAAGCCGTGAATGAATCCCTGGTTTGCCGGTCGAGGGTCACCTGACAATACACCATCAGGAGGTTTCCCAGTTTTTTCTTGTCAATAATGGTCACATAGCGGTCAATAATCCCCTCCCGCTCGAGCCGCTTAATCCGTTCATGAACGGGCGTTTTCGAGAGGTTAATTTGCTTCCCAATATCCTGAATAGTTAAGTGAGCATTCTGCTGTAACAAATCCAGAATTTTCCGATCAGTCGCGTCAACAATATCCATAAGGGGAATTTTTACGGAATAACCTCTGAAACGGGCTATTCATTAGAACAATTTCCTATTATAAATCAAATTAACTACCTAATTTCCTAAAAAAACAATTACTACTAGAAAACATTTACTACGCATTTAACTTTGTAGGATCAAAGTAACAATCTCCCAAACCACGCTAGTCTTTATGGTTATTGGTGTTCCCAAAGAAATCAAAAACAACGAGAACCGCGTTGCGCTAACACCCGCCGGTGTAACCGAGCTTCGCAAACATGGCCATGTTGTTTATATACAGGTTAATGCGGGTGAGGGTAGCGGTTTCGAAGACGAAGAATACATTGCAGCCGGAGCCACTATGCTTCCTACCATCGAAGAGGTGTATGGTATTGCTGAGATGATTATGAAGGTTAAGGAGCCCATTGCTTCTGAATACGACCTTATTAAAGAAAATCAATTACTGTTCACCTATTTCCACTTTGCCTCGTCAGAAGAATTAACGCAGGCGATGCTGGCAAAAGGTGCTGTTTGTTTAGCCTACGAAACCGTTGAGCGTCCCGACCGTAGCCTGCCTTTGCTGGTACCTATGTCGGAAGTAGCGGGTCGCATGGCCATTCAGGAAGGGGCTAAATACCTCGAAAAACCATTGAAAGGAAGGGGTATTCTGCTCGGTGGGGTTCCGGGTGTAAAACCAGCCAATGTGCTGATTCTGGGTGGTGGTATTGTTGGTACACAAGCGGCCAAGATGGCGGCTGGTCTGGGTGCTCACGTAACCATCATGGATGTTAGCCTGGCCCGTTTACGTTACCTGTCGGATATCATGCCGCCAAACGTGCAGACAATGATGTCGAACGAATACAATATTCGGGAGATGATCAAAGTATGCGATCTGATAGTTGGTGCTGTTCTGATTCCGGGTGCAAAAGCTCCCATCTTATTACCCGCGCCATGCTTAAAGAAATGCGTGCCGGGACGGTATTGGTCGATGTAGCCGTTGACCAGGGCGGATGTATTGAAACCTGCCACCCAACTACCCACGAAAATCCAACATTTATCATTGACGGTGTTGTTCACTATTGTGTAGCCAACATGCCCGGTGCTGTACCTTATACCAGCACTCTTGCGCTCACGAACGCTACCCTGCCTTATGCGCTGCAACTGGCCAATAAAGGCTGGCAACAGGCATGCCGCGACAATGTAGACCTAAAACTGGGACTGAATGTTGTGGAAGGAAAAGTAGTTTACAAAGGCGTTGCTGAAGCCTTCGGGTTGCCGCTTACCGATGTAAACACGTTACTTACCGAAGAAGAACTAGCTCAATAAGCGACTACCAATATTACCAATTCATCGACAGACGCAGGTCGCACTTTTCGGAGTGCGGCCTTTTTTTTGCTTATATTGCCTTATCTTAGATTGATAGTCATTAAGTTATCGTTCCGTATCATTTCTTCTACGGTGACTACCAATGACAACTTAATGACAAAGAAAAATGGAGACTCAACCAAAAGGAACAGTGCCTACCCTATATGAGTGGGCCGGCGGTATGGAAAAGTTTGAAGCCTGGACAACGTTATTCTATCAGCGTGTTCATCAGGATTCAATACTGGAGCCTGTCTTTCGAGGGATGGCCCCTGAACATGCCCAACATGTGGCGCACTTCATTGCCGAAGTTTTTCGTGGCCCAGCCCGATACAGTAGCGAAGAAGGAAGCCATTATGCAATGATTCATAAACACCTGGGCAAATACCTGACCGAAACGCAACGAAAACGCTGGATCGACTTAATTCTGGATACTGCCGATACGATTGGATTGCCCGACGACCCGGAATTTCGTTCTGCTCTGGTTGGCTACCTGGAATGGGGCTCCCGATTGGCTGTAATCAATTCAAATGCCGCATCAGTCAGCGAGCCGGCCGATGCGCCTATGCCAACCTGGGGCTGGGGGAAACCGGTGGACCTTATATGCCTTAACCAAGCTATTTCCCTTCAATACACTCCTGCACAGTTGCTTCATATAAGGGAGATACGTACAGATCATAACTCTTTAATCGAATCACGCGGTAAGGTTGAGTCATAGGCAGCACCTTCCTTAGTCCCTGAAAGTCATCGGTTGGGATTATGGCTAGATCGGCCGGGCGGTAGTGTTTGCCTGTCGGCCAGATGCCGTATTGGCGATGAAAGTAAGGCACAAGGAAATCGAATGCTAATACATTAGCCGTGTGGGGGAGCTTATCGGCCAGACACCGCACAATAAAAAGGTCGGCAGGCTGAAGGTAAACTGGATTTTTATCTCCTGAGAAACGCCCCCGAACGGTGCGTCCCCAATCACGTATCGATGGAAAATCGGGGCGCGTCAGATATAGAATTGGCACCTGGACAATGAATAAAAGCCCCCCAGCGCCCAAACTTTAACGGATTGAATAGGCAAGAGCTGATCGGTAAAGAGGCCAGCAACGATTGTTAGAAAAGCGGCCGAAAATGCCCATAATAACACAAAACGTGGAGGCCAGGTTAGCGACACCAGGTAAAATAAAGGCTGATCATAATAATGAACGCTTTGTATAAAATTTAGGAGTGTTAAGACGCCCACGCCCAGGCTCTCCATAATAAAAACAATCGGTTACCTAGGTTATTTTTTGTTTGCACGACCAAGAGACCTAGCACGCCAATAATTGGCACTAACAATATTATCGAATGCCCAAACAGTAATGCCATCTGGCTCCAGAACACTTTTTCGAAAATATTACCAGCCAGTAGTGTAAGGGCAATTTGTAAACGAGGTTCTGCAAAATTGTTTTTATAGCCGACCCACAGCATTCCAAGCAAAAACACAACTCCCCAACCTATTGTAATCAGCCAAAATCGCCTTTGACCCAACCATTTCCACAAGGGTTGACCTGAGCGTTTTCGGGTAAATTGTATTCCTTCATAGGCTAAATGAATCATAGCGGCCAGAACCGCTCCATCTTCTTTCACCAGAATAATGGCAATGCCAGCTATAATCGCGGGCAATCGCACTCTTCTCAATAAGGCAAGGGCAAATAATAAGGCAAATGGCAAATACGTCAGTTCGGTATGCCAGCCAATATTGGGGTGATCATTCAGCCAAAAGGACACTGGCCCAAATAGAACAACCCCAAGCAAAACATAGCGAGCCCAATCCTGTAAATGTCGTTTATACAGTTGTTCATTAACGGCAGCATAGCTGATTAATAACAAACCTGCCTGGACAGCAAATAAGCCATAGGCACCAAAAGCACGGCAAAGTGGGCCCCAAAGAAGGACCGTATAATAATTATGTATTTTGTGATGATAGCCCCAGACATTTTCATACATGAAAGGACGATCATCCACCCAACTGCGGGACATTTGCAGAAAGGCATACATATCATTAAATGTGTAGCCTAGTGTTTGAAAGCGTACTACTTTAAAAAGAAAAATCCAATTAAAAGAGCTCCAATTATATAAGTCCAACGATTCATATTTATAGATACGATAACTTATCAATCTTCTTTACTTTTCCTAGCTTCTCATGTGAGAACAAAATCAATATTAAAACTGATTAACATAAGCGTTTTTAAATAAGTTAGCAATGTATTGGTTTATAAGCAAGCTATTTATTACTTTTTTATAACCATACTAATTATTTTGGTTACCACACTGACGGATAAATATCCACTACCTCTTATAACCATACTAGCTCATGACTGGACCTGAACGCAAACGTTGGATCCAACGTAACCGTTATTATTACAGTTGTCTCCTTGATTTTCTTCATTATACTATCCCTTTCCAAAGCTCAGTTCTTGAAATTGGCTGTGGCATTGGTTATGTACTTGATAAACTATCTCCGTCTCGGGGAGTAGGTATTGATATTAATCCTGAATTTATTGAATATGCCCAAAAAGAATACCCACAGTATACGTTTCATTGCCTAGATGCCAAGCAGGTTGGTCATCTCATTGCCTAGATGCCAAGCAGGTTGGTCATCTCAAGGAGACATTTGATTATGTCGTTATAAGCGATACCATTGGAGCTTTCGATGATGTGCAACAGATATTTAGCCAATTGCACAAGGTTTGCCATCCAACCACACGCATCATTATTACATACAAAAATTTCCTCTGGACACCAGTTCTTAATCTGGCAGAAACCATTGGGCTTAAAATGCCAGAGCAACGTCAGAACTGGCTTGACAAAAGTGATATCATAAACCTTTTGAATGTAGTCTCTCTGGATGTTATCCGAACAGGTCGCAAAATATTGATGCCGCGCTATATACCGCTCATATCCTGGTTTTTGAATCGGTATATTGCTAATCTACCCCTATTTAATCAGTTAGGCCTGTTCAACTTCATTATTGCCCGGAGTCTGAACGATTTAAAACCAGTTACAGATTATAGCGTAAGTGTTATTGTGCCAGCCCGTAACGAAAAAGGCAATATTGAAGAGATCGTTCGTCGAACTCCCCAGATGGGCCGCCATACTGAGTTAATTTTTATCGAAGGAAACTCAACCGACGATACCTGGTCCGAAATCCAGAAGATTACCCAAAAGTACACCCCCGAACTGGACATCAAATGTGCTCAGCAGGAAGGCAAAGGGAAAGGCGATGCAGTCAGGAAGGGCTTCGGCATGGCCACCGGCGATATATTGATGATTTTGGATGCTGATATGACAGTACCTCCGAAGACCTGCCTAAATTTTTTGAGGCTCTTGCCAACGGAAAGGGGGAATATATCAATGGTACACGCCTAGTATATCCGATGGAGAAAGAAGCCATGCGAACACTCAATCTTATTGGCAACAAGTTTTTCTCCATTGCTTTTTCCTGGATACTGAACCAGCGCATTAAAGATACACTTTGTGGTACGAAAGTGTTAACCCAGGAAAATTATAAACGACTCATTACCAATCGATCCTATTTTGGTGATTTTGACCCCTTTGGCGATTTTGATTTGATTTTTGGATCTGCTAAACTTAACCTCAAATTTGTAGAAATTCCAATTCGCTATCGCGCCCGTACCTATGGGGAAACTAATATCTCCCGCTTTAAACATGGCTGGCTTCTCCTGAAAATGACGTTTTTCGCACTTAATAAAATCAAATTTATTTAACTGTTTTTTAGTACACACCAAATTATAGAAAAGCAAATCATTATATTTCCATAACCCGGAGTATAATGATAATTGGCTTCAGTATAGATTCTGCTGCACCAACATGCCCCACTCCTCTTCCAGCGACCCGTTAAAAAACGAAGCGCCCGCTCGCCGATACCAATAGTTCGCATTGAAGCGGTCACCTTCTTTTCGATGCAAATAGGCATGTAGCCGGTCATACGCCTGCGTACCTTCCCGGCTTTGGGCAATGGTATGCGCAGCCTCCCAATCGTCCCTGGCATCGTACCAAAGTCCCTGCAATACAGGATGTAGATTGTTTGGGGGTTGCCGCTCTGAGAGTGAATCTGTAAATTGATGGAGTGTCATACGACAGGCAAATTTTGTAGCTATAACCAATCGTCGCGCAGGATGCCGTTGAGCTTTTCGTAAGGTACGGTTACCTGAATAGGCCCAACCGCATAAGCCGCTATTTCGTAGGGGTTGTAATAGAAAACCATTCCTTCACGACTTGTTCCTACATTGGCGGGTAAAAAGAAATGTCCATCGCGCAGAAAATACCCCTGCTCCTCCAGATTAGTCTTTGGCAACAGATTCTGTTGCTGCCGAAACGCCTGTTCCAGTACTCCAAGCAAGGCTGTTGTATCGGCAATCATGTCGTTCAGAGTTAACATCCGGCCTGTTTCCCGATCAAACGTATAAAAAGACAGGCTTGAATTTGGATGAGCGCCCCCTGTGTAGGCATAGGTTTCGATTTTAACCGTTAACGCTTTTGACCCCGCATGAACGGTATCTGCTTTGGTCTCAAGCTCCCAACAGCCGCCCAGACTACCCATCTCCTTTCGCATTGCTTCGTAATCGGTGGCGAATAACGAAGCCGCTTTGGCCAGATCCGTTCGGGCATCAGGGTGATTTCCTACCGTTGCACTGTCGAGCCAGCCTATCACGCTGTTCACGGCCAGCAGACGAAGACTATCGTTAATTTTCCGGGCACCTTCCGAATCATCTTTCAGCAAAACATACGAAATATCAACATCAACACCCGTATTGCTCGTGGTATCACAACGGGTTGATCCCGCAAACGTGTAATGCTGCCTTTCTAAAACCGGCGGTCCTGAATTTGTGGAACTACAGGCGGATAAAAAACCGATTAAGCTGAAAAGTAACGTTGCAACAAGGTACTTCATGAAGAGGAAATATGGTAATTACAAGAAACAGGCAATTGGCCAGCTAATGGACAGACTAACACCCATTTATAGTTGATTACCTGTACTACAAACTTAACAAATCTTTGAACCGAATAGCTTGTCGGCGGCTAATTTCGATTTTGTCTCCTCCCCGTAAAGTCACCAGCAATCCTCCACTAAACCAGGGTTCAATTTTCTCAATCCATTGCAGATTGATGATGTGTTTTCGGTTCGCCCGGAAAAATGTGGCCGGATTGAGTCGATCCTCCAGTGCGTTTAACGATTTAAGTACTAACGGTTTCTGGTCGTCGAAATACAGCCGAACATAATTCCCCATCGACTCAAACAGGCGCACTTTACCCAGCTTGACAAACCAGCATTTTTCGCCATCCTTCACAAACACCTGATCGTTTTCACCCAATATTTTGGACGAAATCCCTCCCGACATTCCCGACGCTTCGGGAACATGTTGCTCTTCTTCGACCCGGTGAATAGCCTCAGAAAGACGGGCTAACTCAACAGGTTTGAGCAGGTAATCCAGCGCATTAAATTCAAAGGCTTTGATGGCATATTCATCATAAGCTGTCGTGAAGATAACTTCAGGCGTTTTTCCTTCGATCGACTGTAGCAATTCGAACCCGTTTTTGCCCGGCATCTGAATGTCCAGAAATAATAGCTCAGGCTCCAGTTCTTCAATCATCGGCAAAGCCTCGTCCGCATTGGCAGCTTCACCAATAATCTGAATCTTTGGAAAGTTTTCAAGAAGCCGGCGCAGTTCATTCCGGGCTAAGCGTTCGTCGTCAATGATAAGAGTTTTCATTATGAAGGATCACCGGGTCGCCGGTCCGATTATAAAGGATAAATGAGGAGTAATACACAAGTCACAATCGCTGGAGTTTATCACGCAATCGCTACTAGTACTCGTCCAATTTAGCTTCTATGGATTCTTTGGATTCTATCGTATCTGATTGTCAATGATAGAATCCAAAGAATCTATAGAAACAATAGAATCTATTTTGCCAAAGCACTAAGGTTTCTTCAGAATTCACCATTCTTAACTTTTTCTCGTCGGAACATACCCTCCGACTGGGCAGGAATGATGATTTCAGCGCAAACAACCGGCCCATCGTCACGATTGTCGTCCTCCTGAAAAATATGAAACTGAGCCTCAGAGCCGTAAAGCAGCTCAAGTCGTTGGGCTGTATTGGCCAACCCAAAACCACCCGATGCTTTTTTGTCGCCAAGAACGCCCGTATTTCTGATAATGATATGCAGTTTATCAGGTCCATCCTCACGAGACACAATACTGGAGCGAACGTCAACAAAACCGCCCCCAACAGCCGTTGAAACACCATGCTTGATAGCATTTTCGACAAGTGTCTGTAACATCATTGGTGGCACCTGCCAGAAAAGGGTTCGCCCATCAAGGTCAATATGCGATCTAAGCCGATCTTCGTAGCGCACTTTTTCGAGGGCCAGGTAATCTTCAACGGTTTTAATTTCTTCCCGTAGCTCAACGGTTTTTCGCCGGTCGGCTAAGAGTGAATTCCGCAGCAGGTTGGAGAGTTGGGTAATACCTTGCTGAGCTTTAGTGGGATTTTCATAGACCAATGCCCGGATACTATTTAACGCATTGAACACGAAGTGAGGATTCAGTTGCGAGCGCAATACCTTGGCTTCCGTTTCGCGAATATTCGTCTTCAGTAAAATTTTCTCGATTTCAGCATTACGGTTTTCCTCAAAGTAGTGGTAGGCTGTA
The DNA here is from genome assembly GCA_003259005.1 of Spirosoma telluris. Lineage (GTDB taxonomy): Bacteria > Bacteroidota > Bacteroidia > Cytophagales > Spirosomataceae > Spirosoma > Spirosoma telluris. The sequence continues at coordinate 8,417,480 of QLII01000001.1, read as the reverse complement.
TAACTAAGCACCCAGGTAAGCATGATTTTGCCAAAATTCATGATATACCCAATGACTAACCAGGGTTCATCGACCATATGCTCCGGAACAAGGATTCGGTCAACAGGCAGGTTAAGCATGGTCATAATCACGGCCATGACAAAAACTGACAATAATACACGGGGAGCCAGACGAAAAAAGGGCAACCGTACCCAGTTCCAGCGCCGAATCATTAGTCGATACAGATGCGTTAGGGTAATACCCAAAAAAATATTGGTAATGGCAAGGTAGAACGTATCGGAATCAAAACCATCATCGAGCAAATAAGCTATATACTCTACCGTAACGAAGAGCGTCCAGCCAAAGAGCTGACAAATCCAATATACTTTCTGCTTTGACATTCCCATTTCATTACGCAACCACGACCAGGCAATTAGCGAATATACACTCTTTAGCTGGCAGTTATCAAGTTGCAGTTATCAGTGGGTATATACATGGATTATCGGCCGATGCCGCCTGTTAACTGGTAACTCATTTTAGCAGGAGTTTACTGCATGAGTGCCAACGAAAGCAGGTGCGCCGTATCGTTGGCCAGTTCAATCGTAAACTGAGCTGATTCGTAATCATAGGAAAGCTTATAAAGGCATAGATTGCTATGCTCAAACTGATCCATTTTTGCGAGGGGCTGATTCGTAATCCAGCAGAGCAGAATCCGCATGGCTCGCCCATGCATAGCCACTAAAATAAGTTCTTCTTCGGGATGCGAAAGGATGGTATCAATGGAAACTTTTTGACGGTCAGCTACCTGCTGGGGACTTTCTCCTTTATCGGTAGCCTGATCTGTATGCCCCGATTCCCAGGCCTCGATAAGGGTGCGATAATATTCATTATCTAGATTACCAGGTGCTTTCCCTTCCATAGTGCCCCAGCTAATCTCGTTGAGGCCAATGAGCTTTTCGAAAGGCAAACCCAGTTCAATAAACGGCTCTACGGTCTGATAGGTACGCTTTAGCCCGGAAATGTAAATCTTATTGAACGGAACGTGCTGATAGGCCTGAAAAAACGCCATTGCCTGCGCCCGCCCCATATCGTTGAGATCCGAATCGACCCCACTACCCTGTACTATCCCCCGCCGGTTATAGTCGGTTTCGCCGTGGCGAATTAGATAAATTATTTTTTGTGCCAAGCCTTTCCCCTTGCCAACCGGCAATTTTTTCCAAATTTGAGCCGCAAAATTACATAAAACACATCAATTAACTGTTTTAGGTTCCAAGTTTCACTTTTAATGTTTCATCTTGTAAACCAGAAACATGAAACTATAAACATGAAACGTTTAAACCCGTACACATGAAAGCTGGCTTCGATCTAAATGCACTTGATTTTATTCACACAGAGTCCCTGGGTAAACACTTAGGGATTGAGTTTACTGAAGCCGGAGAAGGCTATTTGATGGCCCGAATGCCTGTAGATAAACGAACACATCAACCGTTCGGCATTTTACACGGAGGGGCATCGGTAGCACTGGCCGAAACATTGGGGAGCGTGGCCTCTTTTATGCTCCTAGATGACCCAACCACGCAACGAGCGGTGGGACTCGAAATCAACGCCAACCATATCCGGTCTGTACGCGAAGGCTGGGTGTATGGTCGCTGTACACCTATTCATACAGGTCGTACAACCCATGTATGGGACATTCGAATCACCGACGAACAGGGCAAACTGGTATGCGTAAGTCGACTAACAGTGGCTATCATTAAGGGCTAAGCGTACTAGCTTCTGAAGCAGTGCTCCCATCTCTATGAATGAACTACATCATCGGCAGATAGACATAGCCGATGATGTAGTTCAGAACATACAGCTAGAAAGGCAGTAAGTCAATGAGAATGCCAGTGGTTCCATACGACCTGTGCAATCTGAGCAATTACTCGTTCACGGATAACCTGATCTGCTTTTGAATCGGAGACAAAGACAGCAATGGCGATGTGCTTTCCGCTGGGCAGGGTAATCAAACCTACATCGTTTGTTGCGGCTGTTAGGCCCTCAATTGTCCAGGAAGTTCCCGTTTTATGGGCAACAACAGTTCCTGCGGGTAGCAACCCTTTTAACCGATGGAGACCAGTTTCCGTTTCGGTTAGCAAATGAAGCAGCAATGTTCGACTGGATGCTGACAGATTCCGGCCATTCTCCACGGCTCGCAACAGAGCAACGACTTCAGTTGGTGTTGCCCAATTACGGTATTGAACCGCGTTATCACTCCCAATTTCCTTTTCGGTATTGGCAACGATGATTCCGGTTATATCCAACTTTTTCAGAGATGCCATGACAGTCTTCGCTCCACCAAGCAACCGAAGCAACACATCGCTGGCAGAGCCATCGCTCTCAGATACGGCATAACGTAGTAATTCAGCGACACTGACATCCGCTCCCGTGGGATATTTATCCCGAAGTGGGCTATGCTGACGTTTGGAAATATATTCGTCTGGTGTAACATGAACCGTTTGGCTCAACGCTAGCTTTCCCTGATCAACCTGCTGCAGGACAGCCATGCCTATCGGTAGTTTATAGACACTCTGCATGGGAAATTGCTGATCGCCATTCAGGTTTACCGACGCCCCTGTTTCCAGTACAGTAGCCGTTACCCCTACTCGCCCCTGAGCGGCCTGGGCTAGCTGTTCTATTTCAGTACGAAGGCGAGTAATCGAGTGATTGGCCGTTTGCTGAGCATTAAGGCTGGCAGAGAATAAGATAGGGATTGCCCAGAGCAGGAATTTTGTCACAAGCGTTTAGCAGGTTAAGGGCGAAATTAATGTCCATTATCAAAACACCGAACTGATAGTGGTTTGATACCTCTTATCGGTTCGGTGTTTGATGAAATGAGAGTGCTTAAGCTGCTCTTTTACGGAAATTTTGGAAACTTACTAAAATCGGGTTTGCGTTTTTCCAGGAAGGCATCTTTCCCTTCTTTCGCTTCTTCGGAAAGATAATAGAGTAAGGTCGCGTCGCCCGCTAATTGCTGTATACCAGCCTGACCATCGAGTTCCGCATTTAACGATGCCTTGAGCATCCGAAGCGCAATCGGGCTTTTCTCCAGAATTTTACGGCACCAGGCAATCGTCACTTCTTCCAGTTGTTCAAGGGGTACCACTTTGTTGACCAAGCCCATGTCTAACGCTTCCTGCGCATCATACTGATCACACAGAAACCAGATTTCGCGGGCTTTTTTCTGCCCCACAACTCGTGCCAGATACGACGCACCAAATCCGCCATCGAACGAGCCAACTTTAGGACCGGTTTGGCCAAACCGTGCATTTTCGGCAGCAATGCTGAGATCGCAGACAACGTGTAAAACGTGACCACCCCCAATGGCATAACCCGCTACCATGGCAATAACTGGCTTCGGAATACGCCGGATTTGCATTTGAAGATCCAGTACGTTCAGGCGGGGCACTTTGTCTTCACCCACGTAACCTCCGTGCCCACGAACGGACTGATCGCCCCCTGAGCAGAACGCTTCGCCCCCTTCGCCGGTGAGAATTACAACGCCCACACGCTCGTCCTGGCGAGCTAACTCCATCGCTTCCGACATTTCCCGGACAGTCAATGGAGTGAAGGCATTGCGCTTATGGGGCGGTTGATACTGATTTTAGCAATTCCGTCGTAATAGCTGAACAGAATTTCCTCGTATTCCTTAATGGTTTCCCAAGGGTAGTTGCTTTGCATTTTGTATTGAGTGAATAAGTGATTGAGTGATTGAGTGAAAACCTGTTCGCAAAGCGCTCAATCACTCATTCACTCAATCACTCAATGAAAATTTATTCAGTCGTTGAAAAGTCTGTTTCGTGATACTGCACGTCCCATGTATGATCAGCCATCATGCGGACGGTGGCGAGGCAGCGCTCGAAGGGGAATTTGCGTCCCCACTCATTCGGACCAATCATGGATAAGAGATCGGTGCCGTTTTTGCGCTGATAAAAGTGGTAGGTATGTCCCACAACAGGTTCAAAGTTCATTTGAGCCGAGTAAATCCGCTCCGATATTTCGACGCGATTCCGAATGGCTGTAGCCTGCTCGGCCAGCAACTGCATTTGTTTATACAGCTGACTGAGCTGCATATCGGTTTGTTCGCGCATGGCCGCAACAGCCCGTCCTGTAATCTTGCCCTTGTCTTCGGGGCGAATGACAGCACTACCGGCCGTGTGTGCATAAGCCAGCAGGCCCGGAGCCTCGGCTACTTTATCCGGCGAAATCGGATTGATGATAACTTTCGCTTCTTCCATAGATAATAATTGGGTAACCGCCCTGCGAACGTCTTTGTTCGCTGTCGTTGAATGACAAAAAAAAACCATATTTACACCGTAAAACGGCATACTGCCACAAAAGTACGCGAAAACCGTTATGGAAACTACCCTTCCATCCACAGATCAGCCAACAATGCATCGGCAGGCGTTTCTTAAGCTCGTCGGCATGGGCATTGGCGCACTTATCATGACACGCTCTATGGCAGCTTGCGCAGGCCAAGGTAACGTAGATCCAACGCCAAATCAGAGCCAGAAAGTTGATTTTACCCTTCGTCTGGATGATAATGTCAACCAAAACCTGCTTGTTAAGGGGGGTCTGTCATTGTCGACAATGTCCTTGTGGTTCAAACCAAAGATGGTAAATACGTAGCCGTCTCAGCCAATTGCACGCATGAAGGAACCAAATTAGTCTACAAATTAGCTGATAATCAGTTTTATTGCCCACTCGATCTCTCTCGTTTTGACATCAATGGTAAAGTAGTTGCTGGCCCTGCCCAACAGTCATTAACTCTCTATATCATTGATTCAAATTTCTCGGCGGGTACACTTCGGGTGCACAACTGAATGTAAAATGGATAATGTAAAATGAAGAATGGGTGATGATTCGCTTCATTCTACATTATCCATTTTACATTTTTCATTTCGTCAATGATCCTCTCCCCTGGTCAACCTGATTTCTGGCCTCTGCCGCAAACGCCTTACGAAACGGAGGCTCTTGCGTTTTGTCGAGCGTGGTTGAGCGGTCAGACTGAATTTACACTGCATACGTCTGGCTCTACGGGCACCCCCAAACCGATTCAACTCACACGAGCGCAAATGCAGGCGAGCGCACATCTGACCGGGCAAACGCTTGGCTTACAATCGGGCGACGCGGCCCTTGTTTGCCTGAACATTCGTTACGTAGCCGGTGTCATGATGCTGGTACGCGGGCTGGAACTGGGTCTGCCCATGACCATCATTGAGCCCACGGGGAATCCATTCATCAACGTTAACCCATCAAGCAACCATTTTGCGTTCACCGCACTGGTTCCGCTGCAACTTCAGACAATACTGGAAACGGGCGACTCGAATACACTCGCTATTCTGAATGGCATGAAGGCTATTTTAGTAGGAGGAGCGGCTACGAGTCCTGCTCTGGAACAGGCGTTACAAGTCATTACGGCTCCCGTTTATGCCACGTATGGTATGACTGAAACCGTCTCCCATATCGCCCTCCGCCGACTCAATGGCCCTGACGCCAGCGAGCTATTCACAGCCCTCACTGGCGTTGACCTTGGCACCGATGAGCGAGGGTGTCTTCACATCACCTCGGCTGCCACTAATTTCGAACGCATCCAAACCAACGATGTTGTTGACCTAATCGACTCGACGCACTTTCGGCTATTGGGCCGGGCCGACCGGGTCATCAACAGCGGTGGCGTTAAGGTGCAGCCCGAACAGGTTGAACAACTGATTCAGAACGTATTGGCGACTATTGATTCTGGCAAAACCAGTAAGCGCCTATTTGTCATGGGATTGCCGGATGAACGCCTGGGTCAACGGGTTGTGGTGGTTTGTGAGCGTGGGGGAAAGGGCGTGGAGCACGGAGCAAGGGGCAGGGAGCACGGAGCACGGAGCGCAGAGCAACATGATGTTGAGGGTTTAGAGGGAGATGTATGGTCGAAGATTCAGGAGGTTATTCGGGAGAAATTAGGGGCTTATGCCGTACCGAAAGAACTCATTGCTGTTGACCAATTTATAGAAACACCCACCGGTAAGGTTGATCAAAAAGCGACAGTAGCACAAATACGCTAACTTTGTGAGACTATTAACCGATGTGTTATGTCTTTCAAAAGTCTCCAGATTCGCTATCAGACCGCCCGGTCACTACCTGCCCCCTATGCTTACTTTTATACGCTGACCATCCATAAAATTGCCGGAAACGCGGTTCAGGTCGATCTTGCCATCACATATCCCGATCGTGACGATATCGATGATGACGAATTGATTGCAGAAGGCTACACGCGCGATGACGATTACAGCTGGTCAGGGCAATTGCCCAAAGCCTGGTGGGAAACCCTGGCGAATCTGGTACGTAAAACACGTCTGCAACCGATCAATGAAGATGATTTGGATGAAGACGATGATTTCTGGGACATTACGATTGAAACCGATAGCGGCAACAAAACCCAGGGAAAGCCCGCGAAAGCCGACGATTGGCAGTATTTAATGCAGGAGTTAATTCAGGCTTCCTATGAAGCAGTCGGTCGTGAGCGTCCTTTTGAGTTGATTTACCTGAATATAAGCAGTCAACAGGGCACACAGGAAAGGCACTTAACAGCCTCCTTCGCTGAACGTACGGTTAAAATTTCGAGTATTGAGAATCGGCGTGAGGAAACTAAACTACTACCCTGGTCAACCTTGCAACATGTAATGGGCCAGGTCTATAATAATGATTACGATCCCGACGATGCTCACCTCAAACGACCTAAACAGGAAGGGCAATGGCTCAATCTGGGAACGGAGGAATGGTACGAAATAAGTAGCTTTCGGGCGCTTGCGAAACTATTAAAGGGTTTGTAAACTGGCGCGCGTATTCACTCGCGCCAGTCACTCTATCGTTCTTTTTTCCACACCTCTGTCGACACCATCCCTCCCACCTGCGTTTGTTGTTTTTCGCGGCTTAATCCTGATTCAGCAAGGAGTTTTTGCCAATCGGCTAAGCGCTTGACTTTGATTCCCGCAGTAAGCCGAAAAAAGCGAATCATGGTCCATAAGAGCGCTTTCTGCCACTTGATTTGAGGTCTCACAAAATCAGTAACGAGCCATAAGCCATCTGTTTCCAGCCCATTTCGTAGTCGAGGAATAAAAGAGGACGCTAAGGTTGTTTCAGGGAAAAGATCCAGTACAAAAGGGTTAGTATTACATCAAAGCGTTCGTCTGGTTGCAGACTTGTCTCATCCCCTACCCGAAAGTCAACGGAACCAACCAACGCTTTCCGAACGATTCGCTGGCTAGCCAGCGCCAGCATTTGAGCGGACGTTTCTAGGTAAACCACTTGCTTCGGTTCACGTTTGCGCAGGATCTGTTCCAATAACCAACCCGAGCCGCCACCCACGATCAACACGGAAGCAGTAGGCGGAATGCGATTCAGAAATACAACTTGTGCCTGTTTCAGCCGGTGGCCAAATACGATGAAGGCAAGGGTATCATATACCGGAGCAATCCAATCAAAATTACCCCGGTATTCGTTTTTGCCCCCATATAGTCTATTCCTCAACCCGATCCCCAAACGTCAGGAAATCCTTGTACATCGCGCACTCCCGAATCATTTCTTTGTTAAACATCGTTCGGGTGTGGTTGTTAAAAAAGGCATTGTAATCACTGGCGTATTTAGTCTTACGCAAGGTCAGCATCTTCTTCACAAAGGTTGAATCATCCTCATAGACATACCCATTCCGAATCTGCTCGATGGAGCGTTGTAACGAAAATGCATGCGCTTCGCAACGAGCAGCCATGTAAGCAGACCGATCCGCAATAGCAGATATTTTTGCCACTTTTGCCGATTGCTCAAAATAGCCTCTGGCGTGGGTGGTCGTATAGTAATCGGTATTCATGAGCTGGTCGATGCGTCTTTGCTTCTCGGTTGGATTGGTAGGAAGACTGTAAACGGGTGGTTCGCCCGCGCTCCAATATGATTTTACCAGCAGCCACGCGTTGCCATACCAACTCAAATTCCAGGCACCACACCCTAGCTGGTAGTACAATTCAGCGGCTTTGTCGCCTGTTGCAGCTTTGGCCTGTTGCTCCAGATCGGCCATGCGCCGGGCAAACTGAACGGGTGTATATGGATTTTCATCGGCCTCGGCCGGGAAGTTTACGCTCCCATCAGCGCTTTGAATCGGCGGCATTTTAACCGCAAATGGATTCGTCTGGAAATACATCGAGAAGGCTTCGTTCTCCCAGGTTTTGGGGTCCACCTTCGCGAAGGCATCAGCCGCTTTAGCATATTGGTGTTCCATCATCAGCCTACGTCCCAGCAATAGACTCAGATAATCATTGGTTACCCCCGATAATTTCAGCAATCGTTTATCAAAGTCAGTGGTTGGCTGGCTGGCAAAGGTGATCGTTTGCCCAATTGTCGCTGCAGAAATGGTATCTTCAATGGTATTCGGGTCGGTCGTGCTGGCAAAGTAGCTATCGGAGCCAGCCTGCGTGGTCAGCATCGTCAGTAAATAAGCTTTTGCTTCACTCGGCCCATCAACCGGTTGTTCTTTAGTCCGGCTACAACCCGACAACCAGCCGCTTTTTGTTTCGGTCTTGTGCCGATACGTATCCGCAAACTGCTTACAAACGGCGACAAAGGCGTTGTTTAACCGAAAGTTTCCGGTGGTGTCGAATTCCTCCAAATAACCGATCAGTTGATTTTCTGCTTCAGGACTAATAGTTGTCGTTTGCGCAGCCAGCAATAACATGCGCTGAACGGCAATCTGTTTTTTCAGATGAGTGTTAGTAGTCGGCTGAAGCACAGCCTCATCCAGATGTGTTTTTGCCGCTTTATAGTCTTTCCCGATATAATCCAGATAAGCAGCAGCCGTGTACCAGAAAGCAGGATTTCCAAGTGCTTTATTATCGGCCGATTCGAGGGCAAACGATCGCAGTTTATCAAAATACGATTCAGAATCCGCCTTCCGGTTCACGAAACCCACCGAATCCGGATGATCGCTCATGTTGTTCTGCATGTACTCACTATCGGTCGAAAAAAAGTAGTACTCATTTCGGTTAATCTCCCGCGACATAACCAACTCGATCAACGGATTGGTTGGCGTTAAGCGGATCAGTTCCCTGAGCAAATCCAGCACCATTGGCCCGCCCGGCTGAATAGCGCAGAGGGCATAAACTGCCGCTCGTTCCTTATTGGTTTTAGCGTATTGCAAAGCGCCTTCCTTAAACCGGATACCATTTTTGCGCAAGCTTGTTTCGGCCGCTTTCCGGCGCGATGGACATCGGTCAAATACTTGGGCAAATTCATAGATAGCCTGTGCCGTATCGCCCAAGGCTAATGTAGCCCCGCCCGGCGGCATAAGGCCCAATCACTCATAAAGGTATGTTTGGGCAAGGGCTTTACGAGTTGATCATACAATTGTTGCGCCTGTTTATACTCCTCGGTTTCACAGGCCAGCTTTACGGCCTGAAATGCGTAGCGTTCTTTTAGAAAAGCATCTGTCGTGGTTCGATAGGCTGTTTTTGCATTATCGAGGAGTTCAGGAAGTTGCGTACTGTCTGCTTGAGTTGGGTTAGGGTCCCACGGATTTCCCTGGCCATCATCGGCAGCCCAGGCGAAGTCCAGATACGTAACCGCCGGAGCATTGGTTTTAGCTAGCTTCGCCTTGAGGGCTTCCACCGCATCGGCCTCTTCGCTATACAACGCCTTGTAGATTTGGGTTTCCGACAGGCTATTTCCCACGTAAGTAGACCAGGCCCGAATATTCTCGTCGATCACGATACTATCGCTGTATTGCTCACTTATTTCGGCATCATTGTAAAACTGAGGGGTAAAAAAATAGCGACTATCCCCCGGCTGGCTGGTAGCTGATTCGGGCATGAAAAAGCTCATGTACTCGTTCATATCGAACGAGGGGCCACAGGCAAAACCAAGTAAAATAGCCAGAAGTAATGCGGGTCTACGGAAGCGGCTGAGGCCGAAGGAGAGTTTGAAGCGTTTCACGCGGGTAAGTGGCTAGAATGGTAGAGTCGAGGTGGTATAAAGCAAATGTAAGTCGCTGGTTGGAAATCTGATTGAGCAGTCTGACTTTTTCGGTTAGCAGTAATTCAGACGAAACGGCTTCGGTTCTAAACAAATCGCCCCGCTGGATGGAAACCCCAAAGGCCGATGTGTCACGAGTAGCCATAAAGCGGTTGCTATCTGCCTGTACGTTCAGAAAATCACCCTTTACCAACGTTTTCCGATCAAGGTTATTCAGAAAAATCAGGAACCGATTGTTGCGATAGACTACTGTCCAGCGGAACAGGGGCATCACCAGATCGAGTGGGAGCGGGTACGTTGATACGTATGACAGATACTGGTTCGCAACGTCGGCGTCATAGATCGAGTTGCGGGTATCGGTCCGCTTCCAGTCGGCCACGTTGTAGAGCATTAGCATACCCCGCGCTACCGGTGGAATTCCTGTTTGATCCGTGTATTTAATCTGATGCAGTCGAATCGTTGCCGACAATGGGCGTTGAAGCCTTTTTTTCAGTAAGGTCAACAGTTGAAAGTAGCGATCACGAGTGCCCGTGCTCCAGTCGCAGTCGAACTGCACTTCAGCGAATGTCAAGGCCTGTTGCTGGCCAATTTTCGTAATAGCCTGTGTAATATGCGTAGCAAGGTCAGGCAATGCATTCGGCGACAGCTTGACCAGCGTCCGATTGGTTATAAACACCACGGGGATAATGTTCCCAACTGGCTTTTGCCGAAATTGAATAAAGGCCTTCGGAATGGGCTGGCGTGTGCGGATATCCCAGTCAACATCGAAGAAATGGACATACAGCTTATTGACGTTTAAGCGTTTAAGTTGATCAATTTCGAACCGGGTTGGATTATAAGCTACTTTCCAATGATAAAAAGCGGGTGTTAGTACATGGGAGGTTGCCTCGGTTTGGCGATCCGAAGAGTTGCAGGCCACAAAGTTCAGACAGAGAAGCATGAAGGCTATTACGCGCCTGCATACGTCCATTACGTTTACCATTAGTCAAGTAGTCACGCCATTAATGTTAGCAGATGCCAGCCAAAATTAGCTTCCCTGGCGTCTGTCTCTATCAATATCTATACTGTTCAGACGGATTTTCAAAGCCATTTATCCATTCCTGTACGTCCGTCAGGGTACCCTCAAACGTACCTGCCTGCCCGGTAACCTGTCCCTGGTTCGAAGCTGGATTAAGGGTTACTTCGCACGCCAACAAACCGGGATACAGTCGAAGATACATGGTAACCGTTGATGGATTCAGCCACTTTATATCGGAAGCAGACCATAGATGTTCCAGATCAAATAGAGTCACATTGTCGCTAACCCGAATCAGGGAAGGCTGATCAATCCAATGACTCATGCGAATATCGTAGCTGCTAATACTTAGTTTATATTGCTGATCAGGCGAGAAAAACTCATCCATATCCTTTCATTTTGGTCAGTGGGTCAAATGTAATCCGACAGGGTTGAATCCGTTAGACCTAGTTAGTATCTGGCATAGGTGGGTAAACTACGCGTACAAAAAAGCCAATAGGATACAATGGGCACAACTTAATTACCCAATACAAAGAGGCTTTCAGAGTTAAGTCGAACCAGTCATAAAAATAGCCTTGCCGGAAAATCGACAAGGCTATTCAGGCATCAGTAATTTATGACTAGGCTTTGGCTTTTATCCCCACCGTTTTCTTCCCCTCTCCTGCTACCGTTACATCGTTTCCATACAACTTGATCGTAACCGGATCAGCCGAAAAATTCTGCACGGTAATGTCCTGTTGGGTGGTTGTCACCTGCAACAACGCTCCACGGAAACGAATCTTGAACGCCAGTGATTGCCAGTTATCTGGACAATACGGATTAAGCACAACCTGCTGATCGGCCCCCTGTTCATGTTCAATACGTAACCCACCAAAGCCCTTCACAACAGCCAACCACGTGCCCGCCATGGATGTAATGTGGCAACCGTCTTCGGTGTCGTTGTTGTAATCATCGAGATCGAGTCGGGCCGTGCGCAGATACATTTCGTAGGCTTTCTCTTTCATGCCCAGTTTCGACGCCTGGATGGAGTGAACACAGGGCGACAACGACGACTCATGGACCGTCATGGGCTCATAAAACTCAAAATTGCGCCGTAGATCTTCGGTAGTAAACTCATCCTCAAAGAAATAAAGCCCCTGCAAAACATCGGCCTGTTTGATAAAACACGACCGCAGAATCCGGTCCCACGACCAGTTCTGGTTGATAGGACGCTGGCCTTTCGGAATATCTGAAACGGGCATCAGGTCTTTATCTAAAAAGCCTTCCTGTTGCAGGAATACACCTAATTTCTCATCCGCAGGCAGGTACATGTTGTCGATAATCTGCCGGGCGGTGGCCAGTTCTTTTTCTTCACGAAAATGAATTCGGTCGATCAGTTCAGCATATTTGTCGGCGTCCAGCGCTTTTACCTTACCCACTGCCTCAACCGTATAACGAAGTGTCCAGGCGGCCAGATAGTTGGTGTACCAATTGTTATTAACGTTGTTTTCGTACTCGTTTGGTCCCGTAACACCCAGCATGACGTACTTTTCTTTCGCTTTCGACCAGTTGACCCGCTGGCTCCAGAACCGGCTGATGGCAATAAGTACTTCCAGGCCATAGTCCACAAGGTACTGCTCATCACCCGTGTAGCGGACGTAGTCGTAGATGGCATAGGCAATGGCCCCATTCCGGTGGATTTCTTCGAAGGTTATTTCCCATTCGTTATGGCACTCTTCGCCATTCATGGTCACCATCGGATAAAGCGCAGCTCCGGCCGGAAGCCAAGCTTCTGTGCATTTTCGATGGCTTTGCCGAGTTGCTTGTAGCGATACACCAGCAGGTTTTTGGCCACTTTCTGATCGGCGGTAGCGAGGTAGAAAGGCAGGCAGTAGGCTTCGGTATCCCAATAGGTTGACCCGCCGTATTTCTCACCCGTAAAGCCTTTCGGGCCGATGTTCAACCGTTCGTCTTCGCCTGTGTAGGTCTGGTTTAACTGGAAAATGTTGAACCGGATACCTTGCTGGGCCGCAATGTCGCCTTCAATACTAATGTCGTTGGTTTTCCACTTATCCATCCAGGCTTGCTTCTGTTCAAAGAGCATCTTATCGAAACCCTTACGCGTAATGCGCTGGATGTATAGATGCGCATCCTTGATAATCGTATCCGAATCGTAATTCAGCGACGACAGGTTTACACCATATTTATAAATGACCGTTTCCTGACCTTTTCGGCAATCGAGCGTAATCCGATTTGCAACGTATTTTTCGTACTTGATGGGTTGTGACTGAAAATCCACCTTCACACCATCCTGTTCAATCTCCACACACATGCCCGTAGCTACGTGAAAGCCGGTTTTACGGGTTCGGAGTTCAATATAGGCTTCGCCGTAAGCGGTCTCTTTCCGTACTTCATCCCAGAACGTTTCATCGTAATTCGCGTCCCGATTGCGGATGTCGCCGTCGATGTAAGGTGTAATAGTGATTTTGGCCTCAAAATTCAGCGGTTTGATGGCGTAGCGGATCGCTCCGGATTCATCATCGACAATCGAGCAAAACCGTTTGGCATTGACCTGAAGCTCTTTTCCACTTTTAAGGATCGCGATAAATGAGCGTTCGAGATAGCCTTCCTGCATGTTCAGCACTCGCCTAAAATCGCGGACTTCACAATGATTCAGATCAAGGGTTTCGTATTCGATGTCGATGTCGATACCAATCCAGTTGGCCGCATTCAGGACTTTGGCGAAGTATTCTGGATACCCATTTTTCCACCAGCCTACGCGGGTTTTGTCGGGATAATATACCCCGGCCACATAATTGCCCTGTAGGGTTTTGCCCGTAAATTTTTCTTCAAATGAACCGCGTCCACCTAATCGGCCATTGCCGATCGACATAACGCTTTCGGTAATTTCATTAAAGTCACGGTGAAATCCCTCTTCAACAATGTTCCAGGGGTCTTGCGTAATATAGTGTTTCATCAGAGGTTATTGGTCGTAATCGCAAAAGTAGCCATTTCTGCTTTTACACGCATAGCCTGTTTGATATGCCGCTCTGTGTGCGCCACCAGCATCAGGAAAGCATCGCCCAGCCTAATTTTGAGCCAGTTACCAAATAGGGTCATCACTTTATCCTTATTCCAGTCCAGATAAACGGCTTTGTTCAACAAGCTATGCAGCAGGGTTTGCAGGTCGATAAACTGGCTCATCACCTCTGCCGGATTCAAGTCGGCGGCTGGACGTGGCCGAACCATACCCGGTGCAGGCACTTTCAGTTTCACCTGCGGATCAACAGCATACAACATAGCTTTACCTACCCAATCACTTTCGAGAACCTGATCGGTGGCATTGGCCTGTAAAAAACCTAGTTGATCAACCTTGTGCTGTATGTTGCGGATGTAAAACCGCTCGGCCAGGTTCAGGTGCTGGAGACATTCCAGAATACTCCAACGGTCGGGGGCTGGTTTCCAGCGCAACTGGGCGTCGGAGAGGGTGGCAAACTCCGTTTTCGCTGTTTTCAGAACAGCCGAAAGGCGCGTTTGCAGGTCGTGGGCAGTTGTAAGTTTTTGCATGAGAGTTTTTCGTTTAGCCTTACTACGCACGTGGTACAACCGAAAAGCGGTGCCCGTTTGCCTGGGCACCGCTTTTCCAGATACAAGCGGCCTTGCCGAATAGCTACCAAATCATCCTCTTAGCTATTATAGGCCGTCGATACGGTATCGCCCCCTTCACCTGTCCAGTTCGTATGAAAAAACTGGCCTCGTGGCTTGTCGATCCGTTCGTAGGTATGGGCACCAAAGTAGTCGCGTTGCGCCTGTAGCAAATTAGCGGGTAGCCACTCCGTGCGGAAGCCATCAAAATAACAAAGTGCCGACGTAAGCGCAGGCGCAGGAATACCGTTGATTAAAGCAGCAGCGCACACTCGTCTCCATCCCGCTTGTGCCGTTTCTATTTTTTGTTTGAAGAAATCGTCAAGTAGTAGATGTGGGAGCGCGGGATTAGTATCAAAGGCCTTTTTGATGTCGCCCAGGAACGCAGAGCGGATAATACAACCGCCCCGCCACATCAGGGCAATATCACCATAGTTGAGTTGCCAGCCATACTCCTTAGCAGCGGCCATAAATAGATTATACCCCTGGGCATACGAAATGATTTTAGCACCATAAAGAGCCATTTTCAAATCGTCAAGCAGTTGGGCCTTATCCCCATTAAATTCGGGCTTAGGTCCATGAATAACTTTCGAGGCCTCAACCCGCATTTCTTTTTGTGCTGATAGAAAACGAGCAAAAACCGATTCACCAATCAGCGTTAATGGAATTCCCTGATCAAGAGCAGCCGTTCCCGTCCATTTTCCGGTTCCTTTTTGCCCGGCAGTGTCCAGGATTTTATCGACCATCGGAGTACCGTCTTCATCTTTATAGGCCATGATGTCGGCCGTAATTTCGATCAGATAGGAATCCAGCTCTTCGGTATTCCACTTTTTGAACACCTCATGCATCTCATCGGCACTCATACCCAGCAGATCTCTCATGACCTGATAAGCCTCGCCAATAATCTGCATGTCGCCATACTCGATTCCATTATGCACCATTTTCACAAAGTGGCCCGCACCGTCGCTGCCCACCCAGTCGCAGCAAGGCGTACCATCATCCACTTTGGCCGCAATGGACTGAAAAATTCCTTTCACGGCGGGCCAGGCAGCCACACTGCCACCCGGCATCATAGACGGGCCATGCAATGCGCCAATCTCTCCACCAGAAACACCGGTGCCGATATACAGGAACCCCTTACTTTCTACATACTTGGTTCTGCGAATAGTATCAGGGAAATACGAATTACCACCATCAATGATAATGTCGCCTGGTTCCAGATGTGGGATGATCTGTTCAATAAAATCATCCACGGGCTGTCCGGCTTTTACCAGCATCATCACCTTTCGGGGTCTTTCTAAAGAGGCAACCAATTCTTCGATAGAGTGAGCACCAATGAAGTTTTTGCCCGCTCCTCTTCCATTCATAAAATGGTCAACCTTCTCAACGGTTCGATTGAAAACAGCTACGGTAAATCCTTTGCTTTCCATGTTAAGCACAAGGTTTTCACCCATTACGGCTAGACCAATTAAGCCGATATCTGCAGATTTTGTCATTACGATTTACTTTATTGAAATAGACTATAGATAATTCGTATTGGTAGTAAAACCGTCTTGCGGTTGCTCCTACTCATGTCAATGTGTATGTCTTTTTTATCGCATTCATCCAAAAACTATTGTGACTGCATTTGCGCTTGCTGAAACGCTTCAACGTCGCGTTTTGAATCAAGGTCGATACTTCCGGCTTCAAAGGGCACTTCAGAACAATCAGCACGATGTTTGCCAATTACCCATTTCACGCCTTTATCGTCCTTTAACTGAAGCAGTTCATTAATGTAATCCCGGTCGAAAAGGGCAGGAACACTGAGTTGTGTATCATACCGACAGGCAACAATCCCCTTCCCTTCCTCTTTGCGAACATCAAATAAGTGCAGCAATAACCCCAGGGATACTAATGGTTGATCGGTATGCAAAACCAGTACAGCTTCAATATCTTTATGGGTGATATACAGCGCGGCCAGTCCCGTTTTTAGCGAGGATGCCTGCCCGGTTGGCCAGCTTGGGTTATCGACAATGGTGACGGGCAACCCGGCCAGTTCGGGTACAATACGGGGCCGATTAGCACCCAATACGACAACTACCGGGCCTCGTTGCAAGGCCAAAGCATTTTCAGTAACCCGACGAATGAGCGATTGGCCTTTATAGGTCAATAACTGTTTTGGCTCACCACCCATTCGGGAAGAATCTCCGGCGGCCAATATGATCGTTCCAATTTTCAAGCGAACTCTTTATTAAGTACTAAGACAGAATTGTTTGTATTTTGATTCTATTGCCTATAAATCTGATGATTATCAACGATAGAATCAAAAGAATCAAATTTGGCCAAATATTTAGTTTGATGAAAGGTAGTAAAAGTGAAAGAGGGAATGAGCGAAAGCGTGAAAAAATTGCCGAGAAACTCGTTCACTCAGTCACATTCCTCGCAGCAAACACCTCAATCGGATAGCCTACTTCTATCAGCGACAAGCCTTCGGCAGGAGCAGCCCGACCAGCCCGTCGGCGGTCTCGTGCCAGAATAATCTGGTCAAATTCAGTCTGACTCAGCCGCCCCTGCCCTACGGCGAGTAACGTACCGACAATAGCGCGTACCATACCATGCAGAAACCGATTGGCCTTTATATGAAACACTAAATCGCCGGTTGGTTTTTCTTCCCAATAGGCTCGTTCAATCTGGCAATTAAATGTCCGAACGTCGGTTTTTACCTTACTGAAGCTTTCAAAATCCGTATGGTTTAGTAAAATCAAGGCGGCTTCATTCATGGATTTCACGTCCAGTGGCAAGGTAAACAGATAGGCCAGGCCCTGCCGAAATGGGTCTTTTCGCCGACTAATCTGGTATTGGTAGTAGCGAAAGGTAGCCGTGTAGCGGGCGTGGTCATCAGCTCTCACCGGGAAGCAATCATAAACCGCTATATCTGGTGGGAGCAAACTATTCAGCGACCGGAGCAAGTAGCCTGTCAATGGTCCATCAACCTCAAAATGAGCAAATTGCTGCCCTGCATGTACGCCTGCATCCGTACGACCACTGCCTACAATGGGAATTGGTTGGCGCAGCACAGTTGCCAGGGCTGTTTCAAGAACTTCCTGTACACTCAGGCCATTGGGCTGCCGTTGCCAGCCGTGATAATTCGTGCCCCGATAGGCTAATTGAAGAAAATACCGCATAATTCCGACAAAAGTAAGCGTTGTCGGCGTTGTCAGGAACGATTAAAGACGTTCGACCTCAAATCGTAGTTCATCAACCAGTTGCCGCAAGCGATCCGTATTCGGTGCCGGAGGGGGTAGTTGTTGGCTCACGAAGGCGCAGATTTCCCATACCTCCAGCACATCTTTCAGGGCGATCTCCCGGTTAGGCAGGTCGGCCCGGTCGGCAGTGAGCAAGAGAGAACCTTTTACTTTAACCTGATTGTATACGCGTCGACAGCAAATCCCGGAACCTGTAGGTTGCTGATGAATGAGTAGGATGTACAACTTCCCGTCGGCAATATCGAACCAGTTCCGAATAAACTTCCCGACGAGCAAGGCCCCAGGAAACGTAAAATCGTCGCCAGCCTCAAATGCCCGATAATGGCCTTCGGGCAAGGTGGGCAAATGCATGGCTGGAAGTCGGTGCTGAAAATCAGCCTGCTGAAAACGCTGCCCATATTCGGCAAACTGGCGTTGCATTACCACCGGAATCGTTGGCGCAATTGACTGAGCAGCTGATGTTGCGTAGGATGAGGCTGCCGACCCTTCATACACATTATTGAACAGGAGTGGTTCAGTTTGCCGGGCCGGTGGCGCTGTTCGAGGTTCAGGCCGTGACTGAGGCTCGGGTTGAGAAGCAAACAATCGATCAACCGCCAATTGCCCGGAACGATCTGCCTGTCGATTATCCGATTGCGGCTGAAACGTAGGTTGCTGTGGACGATCATTTCCAGAATTGGGTCGTACCGGCGATGTAATAACGGGCGGCACGGGCGCATCCTGAACCCGGCGCGGTTCGTCCGGCGTTTTGTAATACTTGTTCAACACCGACGCCAGAGGTTGTGGCTCGGGCGTGGGGGGTGACGGCTGCGCCAGTTCAGGCCGAGCCACTTCAGGCCGAGAAAAAATATCCGGGAAGTCGGGATGTTGAAATGGATCATCATCGTCGGCCAGTTTCCCATCGGATCGGATGGAAGAACTGTTTTCACTACTTCCCCGATCGTTGCGATGAGCGTATACATCGGCAGTTTTTTGCCCAAGTGGAATGCTTAGGCTAGGCGTTTCACGAAGTTTACGCAGATCCTGCCGGGTAAGCAGCTCAACGGTTGTATTGAAGGCCTTGGCAATAGTCTGTATATTTTGCTGATTCGGGTTGGCACGACCCTCCTCATAAGCCCCTAGCAACGAGCGTTTTATGTTTATTTTTCGAGAAAATTGCTCCTGCGTCAAACCATTCAGTTTGCGTAAGTAGCGGATGTTGTCACTGACGAGCGTCATCCAGTTTAGGGTGGCTAAAGTTTCAGCTAAGATAAACGATTCATATTTTAAATCCACATCGTCTTCTTTTTTGTACTTTTAGAGTAAAAAGTAGACGGTATTCGATTTACAGCGAAACCACAGCCCCTATGACCGCCATCCAGAGTAAAACTGATTTTAGGAGCTCATTCGATGCACAACGTCGTTATGCGCCACAAATGGCACTGACCACCGTCGATCAGCGTCTTGACCGTATCCGACGTCTGCAAACCTGGATTACTATTCACGAAACGGATATTCAACAAGCCCTGTACGACGACCTCCGCAAGCCAGCGTCCGAAGTCATGTTAACGGACTTGATGTCGGTACATGTCGAAATCAAGCACACGCTTCGGCATCTGAAATTGTGGTTGAAGCCTAAGTCATTACCTACGCACTTACCCCTGGTTGGCACTCGTAGTTATGTGCGCTATGAACCCAAAGGGAATGTACTGATTATATCTCCCTGGAATTATCCGATTGCGCTCAGCCTCCGCCCCTTAATCATGGCCATTGCCGCCGGAAACGTAGTGATCCTGAAACCTTCCGAGCAGACTCCACACACGTCTGCCCTACTTAAGAAACTGGTTCATGAGCTGTTTCCACCGGAGGAAGTCATAGTTTTTGAAGGCGACGCCGACGTGTCGCAAGCCTTGCTCGAACTCCCGTTCAATCACATTTACTTTACAGGAAGCCCTGCCATTGGCCGTATCGTGATGACTGCAGCCGCCAAGCATTTAGCCTCAGTCACGCTCGAATTAGGTGGAAAATCGCCCGCCATTGTTGATGAATCGGCGAATATTCAGCAGGCTGCGAGTCAGCTAGCCTGGGCCAAAGGCGTCAACTGTGGGCAAACCTGCATTGCGCCCGACTATATCCTTGTCCATCAATCGGTTAAACAAGCCTTTATGCGGGCATTGTACGAGAAATTAACGGCCATGTATAGCCCCGATGGGGGCCAGTTGAAGCCTCCGATAGTTACGCCCGACTGGTAAATACCCGGCATTTTGACCGAATTTGTGATATGCTAGACGATGCGGTGACCAAAGGGGCCAGTGTTACATTCGGTGGCAAGATGAATGCCGACCAGAACTTCATTGAGCCAACGGTGCTGGAAGGTGTCACCGACGACATGCAGGTAATGCAGGAGGAAATTTTCGGCCCAGTATTGCCCGTACTGACTTACGAAAACCTGGACGATGCTTTGCAGATTGTTAATCAACGCGAGAAACCACTGGCGCTCTATATTCACAGTCGCAACCGTCAGCATACACAATACATTCTGGACCACACGTCGGCAGGCGATACAGTGATCAATGAAACAATGCTCCAGTTCGTCAACCTCGAACTCCCCTTTGGTGGCGTCAATAATAGTGGCGTAGGCAAGTCGAACGGTTTTTTCAGTTTTCAGGAGTTTTCCAATCAGCGGGGGGTTATGCAGCGCGATTTCGGCACGATGAAATTCGTCTATCCGCCTTATACGGATACAGTAAAGAGGCTGACTAAGTATATTTTGAAGTTTTTGTAAAGCTTTCTTACAAAAGATTAATTGTGCTTTATGAATTGAAAATCTAGAGACATGCAACGCCAGGGCCTTTTTTCGTAAAAACTCCGTACATTGATACCGCATGTTACGAAGATACGCCCTTACGATCCCATTCCTGCTCGTAGCGCTGATAGCCACGGCTCAGACACTCCCTATTCTCAATCAGAATCCAACCAGTTTGCGCTGGTATCGACTGACGACACCCCACTTCCGGGTACTCTATCCCAAGGGGCTGGATTCAACGGCGCAACAAACGGCCAGTAGGCTCGAAAGCTTATATGAACCAACGAGTGAATCGCTTGAAAAGCAACCTCGTCCAATTTCAGTACTGCTTCAGAATCAGACAACCAATAGCAACGGCTTTGTTACCCTGTTTCCGCGACGATCAGAGTTTAATGCCGTTGCTCCACAGGACCCTGGTTTACTAGGCACTTATAACTGGCTTGATTTGCTCGTAGCCCATGAATATCGGCACGTTGTCCAGTATGAAAAAGGGTTGCAGGGGTATGGGCGAGTTCTTTATACATTGCTTGGCAACACGGGGCTACTTCTGCCTTCCTTAACTGTTCCCGATTGGTTTACCGAGGGCGATGCCGTTAGTAACGAAACTCTCCTGAGCAACAGCGGACGTGGGCGAATTCCAAATTTCGATCTGGGTCTACGAGCCAATCTGCTTGCGGGAAGGGCGTTTGATTATCCCAAAGCCGTTGCTGGTTCTTACCGTGATAATGTCCCAAACCACTACGTGTTAGGGTATTTTCTGACAACCTACCTCAAGCGCACCTACGGTCCCGATGTATGGAGTCGGGTGTTGAACCGCAATTACCGGCGATGGCCGCTACCCTTTGCCTTTTCGGCCAGCATTAAAGAAGAAACCCAATTGCGAACAGAAGATCTATACCAAAAAACAATGGCCGATCTGACCGAAATATGGCAGAAACAGCAGCAGGCTTTACCGATTACCCCAGTAACGGAATTTTCTGTTAATGCAGAAAAACAAGAGTCGCCCAGAAAAGTCTTTACTAATTATCAGCATCCGCAATTCCTGACCGACTCAACCGTATTATGTGTAAAGAGCGGCCTTGGCGATACTCCTCGACTGGTCGTTTTATCCAAAAATAAACCAGAGAAAGTTATTCATGTACAGGGGTTTCCGAATGATCCCGATTTACTTTCGGCTACGGCTACCAAAGCGAGTTGGATTGAGTTTGGTTATGATCCCCGCTGGGGCCAGCGCATTTACTCCAACATCCGGCTGCTCGATCTAAAAACCGGAAAACTGACGCGACTGACACACCGTGCCCGCTACACCACTGTAGCCCTCTCGCCCGACAATACGAAACTGGTTGTGGTCGATAATACGGACCGGTACAAAATCCGTTTGCTGGTGCTTAACGCAAAAACGGGTTCCGTGTTGAACCAACTTGCAAACCCCGATAATTCCTTTTATCAGCACCCGCGCTGGATGAACGACAATCGTACCATCGTAACGATCGCGCTTAAAGACGGCCAGAAAACCATTCAGTCCATCGACACTGAAACCGGCACCAAAACAGACTTACTTCCCCGTGTTAACGAGAATATCAGCCACCCGCAACCCTGGGGCAAGTATGTGCTTTACAATTCACCCCGGTCGGGCATCGACAATCTGTACGCGGTAGATGTCAATTCAAAACAGGTCTTACAGGTTACGTCGCGGCCACTAGCGGCTTACCACGCTGCCGTATCGCCATCGGGCACACGGCTTGCTTTTGACGACTTTGCCGCTACCGGTTACCGTATTGCCGACATGACCCTTGACCCTGGCTCCTGGAAACCCGTTAACGAGCCTGCTCAGGAGCAACCCATTCGTTTTTTCGGTGCTTTAACTAAACAGGAACCGGGGCCGCACTGGGACGTCGTATTTTAGGAGATTCTATCCCAAACCCAACCCTATATACGCATTCACGCTTTCGGCGGCTGGCTCATGCGCTCAACATTTATAGCTGGGGGCCAACTATTGCCAGCACCGGGCAGGCCTTATCTGTTGGACTAAGTTCGCAGGATTTGCTAAGTACTACCCAAATTGGCGTAGGGTATACCTATAATCAGTCTGAACGCGCAGGTAATTTCTACGGATTGATAAGTTATCAGGGCCTCTATCCAATCATTGATGTAAGTTTTCAGAGTGGCACACGCAGTACATCGCTTTATATTGATAAGATTTATCCACTTGACAGCCTGCGTACTGACCGCTGGCAGTACAATCAGCTTACGGCCGGTTTTCGTTTGCCATTGCAACTGACAAATTCTAAATACATTCAGGGAATTAGTCTGTCGGCCTATTATAACTACCTGCAAGTGACGGGTTATGACCTACCGTATCGCTATCCAACAGAAGTTGGCTCGTCAGGGTCGATTAGCGCCCTGACGTATGGATTTAGTTATTCACATCTTCTCCGGCAAAGCAAGCGTGATATAGCGCCACAGTGGGGACAAACTCTTTCAGCAAATTACCGCACCACACCATTTGGCGGCAAACTCACCAGCGAGCAAGTAGGTGTTCAGGCAAACTTGTTTTTCCCAGGCTTAGCGAAGCACCATTCCCTGCGTTTCCGGGCAGGTTATCAACTGCAGGCACAGGGCACCTATCAGTTTGGCGCACTCGTGTTTTATCCGCGTGGGCAATCTTACATTGGTGACGAACAGATTAAAGCGGGCAGCGTGGAATATCGTCTACCCATTGCCGATACACATTGGTCGCTCGGGCGCTGGCTTTACGTGCAGCGGATAAAAGCGGGTGGCTTCTACGATCTGGCCAAGGGGCAAAGCAATGTCGAAGTGCGGGATGTGTATGGTCGCCTGCGGGGTTATGAAACGCAATACCATGATTTTCAGACAACTGGCCTCGATGTCTCATTTGTCTTTAATACCCTGCGCTTACGGAACTCCTTCGAAGCCGGTTTCCGAACCATTTATAATCTTACCACAGGACAATGGCTACTTCAGCCGCTGGTGATTGATATTGGGTTTTAAAAAAGGAGGAAAGGGAGGAGGGGGAAGAAGAGGAAAAAAGGTGTTGCTTTCGCGTCAGCTACTTTGTCCCTTTCCTTCCCCTCCTCCCTTTCCTCCATCTTTTACCCCTTATAAAACACCCACTTCGCTAGTTCGCGGAAGGAGGTTTTCTTTCCGTACATCAGAATACCGACGCGGTAAATCCGGGCGGCAATCCAGGTGGTGCCAATAAACCCAATGACCAACAAGAGCATGGAAAGGATTAACTCCCAGGCAGGTACGCCAAATGGAATTCGAACCATCATGACTACAGGCGAGGTAAAGGGAATGATGGATGTCCAGAAAGCGAGTGGCCCATCGGGGTCTCGAACAGCAATTTGGGCAAAGGCGATGGCCGCAATAATCGGCATCATAATAGGAAACATAAACTGCTGCGTCTCGGTCTCGCTATCTACAGCGGCACCAACGGCACCAAATAGGGCGCTGTAGAGTAGATAACCACCTAAGAAATAGAACAGGAAACAGGCTATAATCAGCGGAAGATTAAGGGTTTCAATAGCGGCCATCACATCAGCAACCGGATTTTTAGCCGTAGCCATTTTATGTTGCACATCCTGTCCACCCGGCATGCCATTCATCCGGGCCGTCACGGCCGATTTAGCCGTTTCCTTCTGCCCCATAACAGTTGAGCCCAGGGTAATGAGGCCAACGGTCAGCACAATCCAGAGCATAAACTGGGTCAGACCTACCAGTGCCACGCCAATAATTTTGCCCAGCATCAACTGGAATGGTTTTACCGATGAGATGATGACCTCAACAATTCGGCTGGTCTTTTCTTCCATAACGCCCCGCATCACCTGCGTACCGTAAATAAGTACCGAGATGTAGATCAGCAACGCACAAAAACCACTGATAATGGTTGTTGCAATCCCGTTACTACTCTTTTCACCGGCGTCACTCATACTTATGGTCTGTGCATCTACGTTCACTTTCGCATCCTCAATAATTTTCTGAGTAATACCGGCATTTTCTAGCTTAATGGTCTCAATTTCCTTCCCAATAGCCCGTTCGATATTGCTTTGCAATGACAGGCTGACGCTTTTCTCGGCGAAAATCTGAACCGTTTTAGGGTGTTCGATCACGTCTTTCGGAATGAAGACCAACGCATCGTAGCCTTGCTTGACGAACGCTTTTTTAGCTTCCGTCAGCGATTGTTTTGGATAGGCAAACGACGTTTCGTCGTCGTTCTTGAACTTACCGGAGAAGCGACCGCTTTCATCGACGACCGCAATCTTTTTCTGGTTGATGGAGCTAACAGCTGCCCAACCGATGATGGCATAGAAGCCAAAAATCAGAACCGGTCCCAGAATCGTCATGATGATGAACGATTTTTTACGCACCCGGACCAGGTATTCGCGTTTGATAATCAGGAAAATTATGTTCATAATTTTAAAGAGTGAAAGAGCGAAAGAGTGAATGAGTGGCTGGCGTATTAAATTTCGCTCTTTCACTCTTTTGCTCTTTCGCCTTTAATTTTACTCATTGGTTTCGCCAACGGTCTTGATGAAAATGTCGTTTATACTGGGAATGTTCTCGCCGAAAGACCGGACAGTGACGCGGTCGAGCAGGTGCCGAATCAACTCATTGACAGCGGCATCGGGTGGAATTTTAATATCGGTACGGAGGAATCCATCCTCTGTTTGTCGGGTTGTCAAGACTTCAAATGCCGTTGGCAGGTTTTCCAACTCCCCCTGATATTCGACGTGGTAGGTGTGGGTTTTGAACTGCTCCTTAATAGCCCGCTTGGGCCCGTCGAGCACTTTATGTGACCGGTTGATGAGCGCAATATGATCGCAGAGTTCCTCGACCGATTCCATTCGGTGGGTCGAGAAAATGATCGTTTTACCCTTGTCGCGTAGTTCCAGAATCTCATCTTTGATCAGATTCGCATTGATGGGGTCAAAACCGGAAAAGGGTTCATCCAGAATAATCAGGTCAGGTTCGTGCATGACCGTTGCGACGAACTGTACCTTTTGCTGCATCCCTTTAGACAGGTCCTGAACCTGCTTATCCCACCAGGTTTTGATATCGAACTTAATGAACCACGTTTTCAGCTTGTCCATCGCCTGCTTCTCCGTCAGCCCTTTGAGTTGCGCCAGATAAAGCAGTTGCTCACCTACTTTCATCTTTTTGTAAAGCCCCCGTTCTTCGGGCAGGTAGCCGATACGTTTGATATGGCTGGGATTCAGGTGTTCGCCATCCAGAATAACTTCGCCGGAATCGGGTGCGGTAATCTGATTAATAATACGAATGAGGGAGGTTTTACCGGCACCATTGGGACCAAGCAGACCAAAAATGCTGCCCTTCGGCACAGATAAACTGACGTCGTCTAAAGCCCGGTGTTCGGCATATTGTTTTACAATGTGATGGGTTTCGAGAATGTTCATTTAGTTTAGGGAAGAACCATTGGTTGCGTTTCGGGGCTTAAGCTACGAACTTTGATTCGTCAACAACAATCTATTTACGGATGAACTGCTCAATTGACTAGACAAACGGTCATAAAAAAGGCCACAACCCGTGAGATTGTGGCCTTCTACGTATAAAGCTATCCAAAAATCAGGCCTTCACAACAATCGTTTTTGCCCATTTATCGCCAAATCGCTTTCCTTCATCGCTGAATACCATA
This sequence comes from Spirosoma telluris, assembly GCA_003259005.1. GTDB lineage: Bacteria > Bacteroidota > Bacteroidia > Cytophagales > Spirosomataceae > Spirosoma > Spirosoma telluris. The sequence goes on along the minus strand of QLII01000001.1, from coordinate 8,391,111 downwards.
AGCGCATCAATGATGTTGAAGAACGGGATTAACAGCGATACCTGACGGGTGATAGCCGTGCCATAATCCCCAACCAGGCTACCGCCTGTATCTTCTTTAATGGCTTTAATACCCATTAGCTTTTTGCCGATACTTTGACCACCCAGAAAACCACCTGTCTCTGGAAGTGCATCTTTGGTAAGAAGATACGCTATAGTAATTGCATAGCCGACCATGGCTAGCTTACCTGATACTATAGCCAATACCCAAAAAGGTATATTGCCCACAATACCATCAATGAAAACGGCAATGAAACGCTGAACAGGAGTAGCCTTCGTGTAGGTACTGACAGGAGTATAAGAGGGTTGCACAAGCTTAGGGGTTTAGGTGAAATAATCCATCTGGCAATTGTATCCCTAACCTACGAAATCAAGCTTGAATACCCATGCAATACCTTCTAAACTTTTTGCGATTTATCAAGCGGTAACTTCATCAGTCTCAATGGGCTGCGTTCTAAATTCCCCTTCCCATTTGGATATAACACAGGTGGCAACCGCATTACCCGCTACACTGGTCGCCGAGCGGCCCATATCGAGTACCTGATCGATGCCTAATAGGAGCGCCAATCCCTCAATAGGAAGGTTAAACAGCGACATAGTTCCGGCAATAACAACCAATGAAGCTCTGGGTACACCCGCAATTCCTTTGGAGGTAATCATCAGCGTCAGCATCATCGTAATCTGCTGCTCAAGACTAAGCGGCACATGATACGCCTGCGCAATGAAGGCCGTAGCAAAGGTCATATATAACATAGACCCGTCGAGGTTAAACGAATAACCCAGAGGCAGCACAAACGAGATAATCCGTTCCGAGCAGCCAAATCGGCGCAGTGCTTCGATGGTCTGTGGAAACGAGGCTTCTGAACTTGCTGTGCTGAACGACAGGATAACCGCCGATCGAATTTCTTTCAACAGGGCAATGTAGGGAATACCCACGACTACGCAGATGGTAGCCAGCACCACGAAAATAAAGAACAGCAGCCCTCCGAAAAAGCACAAAATCAAGTAAACATAGCCGCCCAGAATACCCAGTCCCTGTTGGGCCACAATAGCAGCAATAGCCCCTAACACCCCGAATGGAGCAAAAGCCATCACATAGCTGGTAATTTTAAACATGATATGCGAGAGCGCATCAAGCGCTTTTATCATGACTTTGCCGTGTGCCCCAACGGAGCCAACCGCAATACCAAAAAAGATGCTGAACACCACAATCTGAAGAATTTCGTTAGTGGCTAAGGCGTCAATAAAACTCGTCGGAACAATGTGCTCAATAAACCCATTAAATGACATTTTATGCGCTTCGACCCCTACGTCGGTACCTTTTGCCGGTAACTGTGGTATATTCATAACCTCGCCAGGCCGCATAATATTAACAACCAGCAAACCAACAACCAATGATAGAATGGTAGCGAAATAAAAATAAGCCAGGGTTTTGAGGCCAATGCGCCCAACGGTACCAAAGTCACCTAGTTTGGCAATTCCGACAACCAATGTGGCAAAGACAAGTGGCCCGATAATCATTTTAATGAGCCGCAGGAAAATTTTGGACAGGATATTCAGGTCAGTACCCGAAAAGCCAGAACCGGTATCTGGGAAAAAATAGCCAATTGCAATACCGAGCACCATGCCCAGAAAAATTCGTGTAGTCAGATTGGGGAGTTTCATGAAGCGAGATTAAAAGAACCCTATTTAACAAATGTAAAGGAATCCATGCGGTTCCGAAAATACGTATGCATCGGTTACAATCCCAACGCAAACTGGATTTGGCCTATTTTTGCGCTACTTCCAAGAGCCATTAAGTCCTTTTTTTGTATGTTTAGGTTCCCTGTCGTATTATGCGACTAAATCAGTGGGTTAAGTACAGAAAGATCACACGATCAGGATAAACTGAATACCCGCCTATAAATGGGTTTTCGGTATGCAAATTGTAACCACAAGAGCGGGTAAAGAAGATAGTTAGTCAGTACAAATGGGGTCTGGAAGGTAATGTCATCAATAATAGTCGTCTGCTCCTGACCAGTTATCCGATCGGCAGTACGGCGAAGCCCGTGTCGATGTTTCCAGAAGCTTAGAAAAAAAGGGAGCTTAGTGCCCTGATCAATAAAGTAGATTTCTTCGTTATCCGTTTGCTGATCAACAATGAGACTGATCCAGTCCTGGCGAAAAAGGAGAAAATTTAACTGTAGATGAACTATATCACCCCGTAAGCATCCATCAAAGCGCACTACCTTCACAGGTGGAAACGCGGGGGAAAGCCGTTCAAAGAGGCTTCGCGTAAAGCCAGCCCAGACAACAGGCAACGTTTGATTAACCTGGGTTTTAAGAATAAACTGCATAACAGGGGAACGAATTGTGGAGCGGAAAGCAAACTTTTATATTTACCTTTCACGAAATAAGATTATATTCAAGTTGTTGAAAGCAGCTAAAGGTAGATATTTGCCCGTTTATAATTCGCTTTATCCAAGCCCAATTGGGCAAATTCATGATCAGTTTATGCTCCGACTTTCCCGTTGGTTCGTTTTTTTGCTGATTATTGGACTGCTCGCCGGATCAAAGCAGGCGGGTGCTGCCTCCCCTGAACCTGAGTATCTTACTGTCCGAAATGGACTACCTCAGGGGTTTGTTAACTCTATCATTCAGGATCACAGTGGGTTCATCTGGCTGGCTACCCGCGATGGCCTCTGCCGCTATGATGGCATTCGGTTTCGTATTTATACGCATGATCCCCAGCAAACTCAATCGCTTTCGTTCAGTAGTATTTATGAAATTCGGGAAGACCGGAGAGGGAAACTATGGATTCGGACAGAAAATAACCATATCGACTATTTCGATCCGGTTACGGAGCTGTCAAACCGAATTTCTAACACACCCGCTTTCAAGCGAGCAATAGGGCGCGATCAGCTCGTTGGCATCATGCCCGATCAGGCGGGCAACGTTTGGGTAGCTACCTATACAAATGGCTTTTTCCGGCTCAATGCAAACGGTACCATTTCGCATCGGCAGTGGGCTATGCAGAATGATTCAACCTATCACGTCATTCACTCGCTATTGGTGGACCAAAACAACCAGCTCTGGTTAGCCACCCAGTATGGCCTCGTTCGGTACAATCCAGGATCGAAAAAATTAGATAGCTTTCTGGAAGCCCAGGGCCTGCCCCAAAATGAGGTTTACAGAATACATGAACGAAAAAATGGCGGATTAATGCTGGGGTTTCCGGGGCAGTTTGCCCTGTTCAATCCTGTTAACGGGCAAGTTCGGCAGGTAGTTTCAATACCTAACGAACCTGGCCTACCCGTATTCGCAACCGATCAGAAAGGAGTTGACTACGTTAATCAAAACCGGTTTACCGATCAGCACGGCCTGGCTTCCTTGTGGCCTGACCGAACGGCCGAGTCTCCCAAACTAGCCCGGTACTCTGCTTTATCCCTGCTGGTGGACCGAAGCAATGTTCTCTGGATTGGGCTTAATGGCGATGGCGTAATTAAGTACGATTTGAATAAACGCCCTTTTCAAACCTGGCCGTATACCAGTAACTTCCAAACCGATTGGTTAAGCCAACAGCTAGGCATAGCAAAAGACGCTATTCCGGTAGATATTCGTCAGCAATCTCCCTCTGGTATTCGCTACCAGTTTGATCGTCGCAAAAAGCTTTGGATCAGCAGTCGACAAACCGTTCCCTACCTATATGATCCTCTTCAGCGAACATTTTTGTCCGTACAGCCAAAGGGCATTGAATCCCGCTGGCTCCCGGATGGCGAATTTCGGCTGACTACCCTTGCCACTGGAGCACAGGGTGAACTTTGGGGATTGTTAGGCCCTTCAAACCAGGCTATTGTACGCCATAATCCAGACCTGGGTACCTTTACAACCTTTCCCCTCCCCCTTCCCCCAATCACCCTTATGTGATTACGGCTATGGTAGTCGATGGAGGTCGTATTTACCTGGCTACCGAAAATCATGGACTACTCCGCGCCGATCTATCCCAAAAACGGCTTATCCACTGGCGTAACGTAGCTGACGACCCTAACTCCCTACCGGGTAATGCCTTACTGTGCCTGGCTCAGGACCCTATTCAGTATAAATATCTCTGGATTGGCACATTTGGGGAAGGACTTTGTCGACTGAATAAAATGACCGGCCAAATTCAGCGGTTCACCGTTGGGCAGGGTTTATCGAACAACGTGATTTATGCGATTCGAACCGATCGGGATGGCCATCTGTGGTTGAGTACCAACCGAGGACTTTGTCGGTTCGACACCCGATCGTATGAAGTTCGGAACTACATGACCGACGATGGGTTGCCAAGCGAAGAATTCAAACAGTATTATGATGTAACCTTACCCGACGATCGGCTAATTTTTGGTGGTGTTGGTGGTTATACAGCATTCGACCCTCGCCAAATTACTGAAGATCCCGTTAAGCCTAATGTGGCTCTCACAGCCCTGCGTATCAATAATCAGTTGGTAACAGCCACCACACCCGATTCCCCAATCGAGAAAGACATCAACGAAACATCAGAGATCGTTTTAACAAACCGACAAAACTTTCTATCCATTGATTTTGCTGCGCTCGAATTTAACCAAAGCCGTAAGAATCAATACCGTTACAAATTAGTTGGGCTCGACAAAGACTGGGTTTACAGCGGCAATCTGGCTACAGCTACCTATACCAATCTCCCGCCAAATACCTACACGTTTGTCGTAAATGCATCGAATACATCCGGCATCTGGAGTCCGGCTACGCATTCGCTGCGCCTTGTTATCGAACCTCCTCTTTGGGCAACCTGGTGGGCCTATACGCTCTATGGGTTGCTGCTGGCAGGGGCGCTTGTGCTATTTCTACGGGTGCGCATTCGTCGTATCCATCAAAAAAGTCAATTGGAACTTCGCGAGCAGGAATCCATTCAGTTAAAACACCTCGATGCGGTTAAAACAAGATTCTTTGCCAACATAACCCACGAGTTCCGAACCCCGTTAACACTCATTCTAACTCCGTTAGAACAGGTGTTAAATGATACCACCAACTCTCCTTACCATAATCGGCTCACGCTTATTTATCGCAACGCCAATCGTCTTCTTCGACTGATTAATGAGTTACTTGATCTGGCAAAACTCGATGCTGGAAACCTGACGATTACACCCACGCCTGCTGATTTACCCGAATTTATCCGGCGAATCGTGGCTGTCTTTACGGAGGAAGCTCAACGGAAACACATTCAATTACAACTGACCGATCAATTTAAACAGCCTTACTACTGGTTTGATCCAGACAAAATCGAAAAAATACTAAGTAATTTAGTATCGAACGCGCTGAAATTTACAGATGACAATGGTTCTGTAACGATCTCAATTTATGTTGAACCTATGGATCCGACGATGGCCAGCTCAGCAAAGACGGATCTTATACGGCTAACGGTCCATAATACGGGAGCGAAGATTCCAGCCCAGAAATTACCCCGTATTTTCGACCGGTTTTATCAGGCCGACCCGCTCGAAGGATCTATGGGAGGATCGGGCATTGGCCTTGCATTAGTCAAAGAATTGGTCGAGATGATGCAGGGTACAATAAAGGTAACCAGTCAGGCTAAACAGGGCACTACATTTATCGTCGATCTACCTTGCCGTCAGGCACGAGCCGATCTAGTCGTGGCAACGCCATCGAGCGAACCCAATCCTACCGCAGCCCCTGGTCAGGCTCCTGTCAGCCCAGATCCCACAGATGAAAAAATACATCGGATCTTACTGGTTGAAGACAACGACGAACTGGCCGAGTACATAGCCTCGACGCTGAATACGGAGTGGCAGGTTAAGCGGGTCAGTAACGGTCAGGCAGGAGTCGCAACAGCCCTTGCCGATGGTCCCGACCTTATTATTAGCGACGTGCTTATGCCCGAAATGGATGGTTACGAACTCTGCCGCCAGCTAAAAGGAAATCCAGTTACCAGCCACATTCCAATTATACTGCTAACCGCTAAGGTCTCTATAGAAAGCAAGCTGGAAGGCCTAAGTGCTGGTGCGGATGATTATATCGCCAAGCCTTTTCAAGTAGCCGAATTACATGGCCGGGTACGCAACCGACTGGAGCAGCAATTGCGTACCCGGCAACATTTCCGGTCTCAGTTATTACGGCAGGGCAACCTGCCAATGACCAGCCAGAACCCACAGGATGACTTTATGAATCGTGTATATGGCATACTGGAAAATCGTCTGGATGACTCCACATTTGGGGTGGAGCCTTTGGCAACAGCCATTGGTATGAGTCGCATGCACCTGAATCGAAAAGTAAAGGCCATGACGGGTTTAAGCCCGAATGAACTTATTCGGATTGTCCGCCTAAAACGAGCGGCCGAACTACTCCTGACCGGCGTGTCCGTATCAGAAGTTGCCGACCGGGTCGGTTTCGATACGCCCGCTTATTTTTCTAAAGTTTTTAAAGATCAGTATCATCTGACCCCCTCTGAGTATGTCGATCAGAACCGCCACGAGATCGTCTAATGGCTCCATCATCCGGTTACTCCCTCTAATTATTTCTTACTGACAAGGCCCCTTCGGTTTCCTATTCATTCAGTATTTGAGCCATTCTAACGAATGTTCATACCTGATGTTACAAATTTTATAGTCCTTGTTACGAATGAGCAAGAGGAGCGCAAGCATTGGGCTTAGTATTGCGTAGGTATTATTTCATCAATTTTCTGAAAAGTACTCCGCGTATGTCCATGTCTGTCTTTTCTTATTCTAATCGATCCATGCCAACGGATTGGCCTCCGCTAAAGCTTTATCTTCGAGAAACCGGTCGCCAGTTTTTTCCTGTATCAGACCTAGTATACCTACAGGCAGTTGCCAACTATAGCTGGTTAAACTGGTCTGATGGCCGTCGAATGTTAATGCCTCGTACGCTTAAATATTATTCCCCCAGTTACCTACGGAGTTATTTATCCGACTCCATCGGAATTGTGTTGTCAATCGTCAGTTTGTAGAACGGCTGGAACGGACCGAAACCGGCGGGCTGGTGCATTTGAGTACGGGCGAAGTTCTCCCGGTTTCACGACGGCGCTGGAGTCTGGTTCGGCGGCAATTGGCGGGCCATCGTTCTTATATGAGTTAACCAATACCCTCTTTTTAGAAGGCCTTTCCCCTATATCACTCCTGCATAATTTGACAGGAATGATTCAGGGGGAAGGCTTTTTTATTTTTCTGACGCTGGGTTTTCTGCGAGAGCAAATACATACGACACAAAAAAGTTTTCTCCTACCTGTAATGTTTTCCCGGCTTAGGCGTCTATGTGATTGATATGGATCTACAAGTCTTTAAACAACGCATACTTCCGGTGCAGGGCCGCCTTTTTCGACTGGCTCAGTTGTTTCTTCGTAATCGCGAAGAAGCCGAAGATGCCTTACAGGATGTGTTGCTCCGACTATGGACCAATCGCCAACAGTTAGATGCCTATCATAGCGTAGAAGCTCTGGCCGTTCAGATGACCAAAAATCTATGCCTGGATCGACTAAAGGCCCACAACAAACGAAAGGTTGCCGACGATTCTGCCCTGCTGGGGATAGCAACAGAGGAAATTTCGCCCTACCGACGGGTGGAGGTAGCCGATAGTAACGAGTTGCTGAAGCAGTTAATGGATGAATTACCCGATCAGCAGAAGCTCGTTCTGCACCTGCGCGATGTGGAAGAGTATTCGTTTGACGAAATCGAACAGGTAACCGGCCTGAGTGTTAACAATATTCGTGTGATTTTGTCACGGGCACGTCAACGTTTGCGCGACAATTACTTAAAAGTCAATGATTATGAATCAGGACATTGAACAGCTACTGGAAAAATATTACGAGGGCGAAACAAGTCTGCAGGAAGAAAAACAGTTGCGACAATTTTTTCAGCAGGAAAACATCCCGCAACACCTACAGTCACACGCTGCGCAGTTCCGCTATTTTGCGAGTGCCCGAACACAGCATCCTTCGATTGCTTTTACCAACCAGTTAGCCACAAAGTTAAGTGCGCCGGAACCCGGTCGGGTTATTAGCCTGACAACCTGGAGCCTTCGATTAGCGGCTAGTGTGGCCCTGCTTATTCTCGGCTTTTACGCTGGCTTGTTTTACACCCACTGGCGAACTGATTCTACCGGGGGGTAGCCTCCTCAGCCGATACGCAATCCGCCCTGGCGATGAAAAAGGTGCTGGCTTTTGAGCAATTGCCGAATACATCGGCCAGTGAACGCATTCAGGCAGTCAATCAGAGTTCCGAACTTGATCAGGCCGACCAGGAAATCACGAAACTGCTGATCAACACCCTGAACTTCGATGAGAATATCAATGTGCGTCTGGCGGCCTGTCAGGCATTGATCCGCTTCGAGAACGAACCCGATGTACGCGAAGCCTTGATTCAGTCGCTCAAAATTCAGACCGACCCCAATATTCAGATCACGCTCATCGATGCGCTGGTTGCCATTAAAGAAAAACGGGCCGTCGAAGAAATACAACGACTCGTTCAGGATCGGCAAGTGCTGGATATAGTCCGCCAAAAAGCCGAAGAAGGTATTCATCGCCTAACTCACGAAGGAAACACGCCCTCGTAAGTACTGGGAATCTGTGGATTCTATTGATTCTTTGGATTCTGAGATTCCACAGATTCCCAGAATCCATACAGAATTCATAGAATCCCAGAATTCAAAGAATCCCAGAATCCACAGAATCCCAATCAGTTAACAAATACAAATCAATTCCTTAAACAACCGTACTAACGGACCATTATGAAAAAGCTCCTTTTGTTGAGTGCAGGACTCCTATGCCTTTTAACGAACGCGCAGGCTCAGGAATACAAGACCAAACTGGCGAATTCCAAAGACCACAAAGTGACGCTTGAGATCGATGCAGGCGACATCAAGATTGAGGGACACAACAGCGATGAAGTCATCATTCAGGCTTCATCGGGCTACGAAGCCCCACCTGAACGGGCCAAAGGTCTGAAGCCACTTTATTACCAGGCCGTCGACAACTCAGGAATTGGACTGGCCGTAACGCCCGAAAACGGAGGACTAAAAATTGAAAAAGCCACCCGGAAAGCCATCAAATACACGATTCGCCTACCCCGTAAAGTGGCGATCCTCTATCAACAGACCAATTGGCAGAGTGCTGAAGTGAGCATTAGCAATATGGATGGTGACCTGGAAGTACGGACTAATAATGCGTCCATTGAACTTACCAATGTAACGGGGCCTATTGTAGCCAATACCACCAATGGGGAAGTAAAGGTCGTGTATTCCAGTTTGAGTCAGGAAAAGCCGACGGCCATATCTACCATCAACGGTCCCATCGACATTACGATGCCAGCCAATTCCAAAGCCAATCTAAAACTTCGCTCCATTCAGGGTGAAATGTATACGGATTTCGAGCTTGGGTTGAAAGCAAGTAAAGATGGTATGCCTCGAATCGGTGGTGGCAATAATATCGACGGCAGTACTAATGGCGGTGGGGTTGAGGTCCAGCTCAAGACCATCAACAGTAATATCTATGTCCGCAAGCAAAAGTGAGCCCTCTAAACACCTTTACGCACATGAAAAATCCCCTATTCCTCATCCTGTTGGGCTTACTTAGTCTACTTATACGGCCCATTTTTGCGCAGAAAATCATTGAAAAAACCTTGCCAGTTGCTACTGATCAGACGGTGAATCTCAATCTGAAATTCGCCGACAGTATCAAGATTCGTTACTGGGACAAACCAACAGTATCAGTCCGCATTAGCGTGACGATCAACAACGGCAGGCTTAACGATGCGCTGCTTGTTACAACGGCTTCCACCACTATGGAGGTAAGTGTTAAAACGGATTTCGATAAGGAAATGATCAAGCAAGGCAAGGCAGAAGACTGCCCCGACCAGCGACACTCCTGGAGTTCTGATCAGGATGGTAAACGGTATTATGTATGCAGCACCCTCAACTATGAGGTGTTCATGCCTCGGCAAGCCCAGTTGAAGATAGAAACCATTAACGGTAATATTGACATTCAGGGCGCAACAGGGCCGGTATTTGCCAAAACCATCAGCGGCTTTGTGGACATGAGCTGGCCTAAATCGAAAGGAGCCGATGTGGCTATGAAAACTATTACAGGCGAAGTATACTCAGACATGGACATCAGCTTCAAAAATAAGAAGCAAAAAAATCCGATTGTAGGCTATCAGCTGGAAGGAATCGTCAATGGCGGAGGGCCAAAAGTCCAGTTGGAGTCGATTAGCAACAATATTTACCTTCGGCGAAAAGAATGACACTCTTATCACCAAGTCCAATTTAGATTCTCAGGGCGTCGGACGGCCGATGCCGCCCCGAGAATCCACTAGAATCTGTTTTGCCAAAGCACTAGTTTCCTGAGGAACCTATCCTTTGAAACCCTATATACCAAAAAAACAGCCGGGCTTATGTCCAGCTGTTTTTTTGGGTATATAGGGTTTCCTTAAAGATTTAGCTGCGCAGGAAAAGCACGCTCAACGATTGGAGTACCAGGCAGTCAGCCTATTTCCGAAAAATAAATTTCACCTACAAGTAAGGATGCTTTTTTTGAGCTTTGATACTTACGGTGACATATACTATGGAGTAAACATTTCATTCATTCATGACTCAGTATTTGTTGCCTTACAACTAGAAAAAATAACTCTATATTTGGCGCAATGCCTAACTGCACTACCTCTAGGGTTAATTTACACCCATATTCGACACGTTTACTTGTATTTGGTTGCCTATTCTTGCTGGTCGGTTGTATGCAGGTTTCCGCCCAGACTATTACCTTGACTCCAGAAACTAAAAAACTAAATTTATGCCCGTTTACGAGTCTGTTTGCCGATACGACCGGCAGTCTCCCTTTTGATCAAGTACAACGGCAATCATTTACACCCTATCGTGGGCAAGAATTCCAGATGGGTTTTTCGTCCAAAATATTCTGGTTTCGGTTTACGATTGATCCAGGCAAACAGCCTACCCTCAACCAATGGTATTTGCTCTGGAGCGACGGACTACGGGATAACGTTGATATATATGTACCCCAGGTAAATGGAACCTGGAAAATTATGGAAGGGGGCATGCTGGCCCCGCCAGATAGAAAAGCCTACCAAGGTTTATTCCCCCTCTATCCATTAGGCGTATTTCAGTCAACGATTCCACAAACCTACTACCTCCGACTGGATGCTAGTGAAGCGATTAATGGGCAACTCACTCTACTAACCCATCAGGCCTATATCGATGACATGCCCGCTTCTCTGGCTATGGCATGGCTGGTCATCGGAATCCAATTGCTGCGAGTTTTTTACAATATAATTCTGGCCCGATATATTCAGGATAGTTCGTTCCGATGGTACGTTTTTCACACCGTCATTGTTACAGCGTCGGTACTAGGTTCGTTTGGCGTTATTGGTACGCTCCTGAGCCAAGCCCCTCGCTTGGCCAGTTTCTTCAATACGGCCTTTTTTGAGTTAATGCCTGCCACCTACACGCTTTTTATTTATTCCCTGCTATCGGTTCGGGTAAATTATCCGAAACTAAAGTGGGTATTTTTTTCTATTGTGGGGTTAAGCCTATTGCAATTGGTACTCTATCCGTTCGTGCCCCGAATGTATTTGCTGATTGCCAATAATTACCTCTTTCTGTTCATGGAGGCCTTCCTGATCAGCATCTGTAGTTATGCACTGATTCAGCGAGTAGCCATGAATGGGTACTTACTAATACCTTGCTTCATAACGCTGGTTCCGTTTATTTTCCTCAACCTAAGAGCGTTGGGAATTATACAGTATGGTTGGATTTACCCCATGATTTATGGGACCAATTTTCTGGAAATTGTTGCCCTGGCGCTGGTGCTGGGGAAGATTATCCAGTCGGCCGAGCAGAAACGACTGGACACCGAAAAGGCGTTCTTTGCCGAGAAATTGGAAGCCGAAAAGCTTGCAGAACTCGATTCGCTGAAAACCCGCTTCTTTACCAATATTTCACACGAATTCCGAACGCCCCTTACCCTGCTCATTGGGCCACTCAGCGATCTCCTTAAGAAGTTTCCGACGGAGGAGATGTACCAGATTATGCACCGGAATGCAAACCGCTTACAAACACTTATCAATCAACTTCTTGACCTTTCGAAATTGGATGGCGGTCAACTTCGTCCCGACTTTCAAGACGGGGATCTGGCCGTTGATATTCGGACGTGGGTAGCCTCCTTCGAATCCTTAGCTGCCAGTCGTCAGATTTCACTCTTACTTCAACAACCCAGTCAGCGGTATCCAGCTATCTACGACTTGGATAAAGTAGAAAAAATAACAACGAACTTAATCAGTAATGCCCTCAAATTCACCCCGACAGGGGGCAGATTCGGGTCGAAGCGAGGTATAGTGCCAGGCAATTAACGCTAACTGTAACCGATACGGGAACGGGTATTGCACCAGAACATTTGCCTTACATTTTTGACCGGTTCTATCAGGTTGATGCCAGCCAGCGACGCGGATACGAAGGAACTGGTGTAGGCTTAGCACTGGTTCGGGAACTGGTTCGACTGCTGGATGGTGAAATCACGGCCAATAGTCAGCTAGAGGTTGGTACGACAATGACCGTCGTTTTACCCATACGGCCAGCCACCAAATCGTCTCTGGCAGTGCCTTCGCCTGCCAATCGTCTGACCACTGAATCGTCTGACCAATCCACTACCGGATTGATCAGCCCTGGGCAGTTTGATCCAGTAGAACGGTCCGGCCGAATGAACGCAGGGCTCAGCGACCTGGAAATGGGTCACCAATCTTCTGTTTTAATTGTTGAGGATAACGATGATCTGCGCACCTATATCCGCTCGGTTCTCAGCCCGCATTACCGTATCCTGGAAGCAGTCGATGGGCTACAAGGACGGGATATTGCTCAGCAGGCCATGCCCGATTTAATCGTGACTGATTTGATGATGCCCCGGCTCGATGGGCTGGAACTCTGCCGGGCGTTACGGTCCGATAATCGAACCAACCACATCCCGGTGGTCATGCTGACGGCCAAAGCAGCGATTGAAAACCGGCTGGAAGGCCTCGAAACCGGAGCCGATGACTACCTGACCAAACCTTTCGTTCCGGTCGAACTCATAGTACGGCTCCAGAACCTTCTGCGCCGGCAGGAGAACATACGGGCTTATTTCCAGCGTCAACTAGCCCTGCCGATTCAGGAGAGACAAGCCGAAGCACCCGAAAAACCAAACCCGCTCACTGAACAGCAACAGTTTTTTGTTAAGAGCCTGTATGCCACCCTGGAGCAATACCTGGATCACCCTGAATTCGATGTGGATGCACTAGCTGCCGCAGGGTCCATGAGTAGTCGAAATCTCAACCGTAAACTGAATACCCTGATGGGGATTACGGCTAATGAATTTATTCGTACCTATCGACTCAGGCGCGCAGCCGATCTATTACGAACGGGTCTGACGCCTACGGAAACAGCCTACCGGGTAGGATTTGATAACCCATCGTACTTCAGCCGGTTGTTCAAAGAAACCTTCACAGTTACACCATCTGAATACGGCAAAAAAAACACCTCCGCTCCGACCGACTTTTAAGGCTGTGTGTAGCCGACCGTCCCGGTTAGGCAATGAACGCTTGGCTACGCACAGGAAAATTCATTTTTTGACTTAGCTTGTCCGAAAATTAACAGGATCTGTCCGGATTCTATCAGCCGATAAAAAGGGGTATCCGCACCTTTGTAAACCTTTTTATAACGGCATTATGAAAACACTCACATCCTATTTAGTAGCCAGCTTCCCCCTTGTTTTGCTGGCAAAGTGGCTGCATCGCTATGAATTCGAATCCCTTGGTACAGACGGGACTACCGATGAACTTTATAGTGATTTATGGCCATGACAGCGTTCCGCCACCTGCTCGTAGCCCTATTGGTCGTTGGCATTCGGTCTGTGGGGTATACCCAGACCGACAGTTTAGGGATAAATCAGCTAGCGTTCTTACCATTAGCCGTAACACATCCGCATGTTGTATCAACTGGCTCAGACTATTACCATCCCCTCGAAGCCTTTCGGGTTGCGCTACTCAGTCGGGTACACTATCCTCCAGAAGCGCTCCATATGGGGCTTGAAGGGACGGTCATGATCCGGGTCGAACTCCTGTCGGATAACCAGATTGGTCAGGTTCGGATTGTACGCTCGGCGGGGGCATGGCTCGACAAGGCTGTTCTACAGGCCGTCAGGGAGGTACAAAAAGGGGTGCCCCGCGATGCGCTGGACGTTCCAATTCGTCAGGCAATTGACTATCCAGTTGTTTTTCGTCCATAGGGCATCGAACGAACATTCAACCTGTTCCGACAATCCTCTATTTCTTGAAGCGCATGCACCTCTTCCACTAGCTACAAATAAAAAATCATACTTAATCTCCAAAAAATCTCCTTTGAGTCTTATTGTGTCCGATTTTTAGTAGGATCCGTCCGAAAATCAACAGTCGTTCGGAGAAATAGTAGCCTACTTTGCAGGGCAAGCCAATGGCGAAAACGCCATCCTACAGCCCCAATGACTCATGAAAAAATTATCTATCCTGATCCTGATGGTTACCCTTTTTTTAGTCGTCATGCTCTTCATGAGGACCTTTCAAAGCTAGTTTCTTCTATCCAACTATAACCGCGAACGGGTGGCCGAATTTACAATTCGGCTTCCGTTTTTCGCGATCTCCGGTCAATATCGCGTCCAATCGTTTGTATCCATCAAAACTTTCATGCCCATTTAAGCTCCCTTCAGGTATGAGTCGTTCACGCAACAGGTCTCGCACCAATGAGACTGGGGGCTTATTTATCGTATGAAAGCAACTTTCCTGACCTTTCTCTCCAAGTTACATGGGCTTTGAGATAATTGAAACTGTACATTGTACAGTTTCAATTATTCCTTAAACATACCCCTACCCTATTCTTCAAATACAAAGTCTGACCTGACTAGTAAGCGCCCTCGAACATAGACAGTCAGCGATTTTGATCCTTAAACTATCTTGTACCTGACCGGTGACGTGAATTACAGCTATGTGCACTTGCTCAATGGGCACGTTGTACTCTCCTCCCGAACCCTGAAATGGTTTGCTCAACAATGGCCTTCGTTTGTACGGGTCCTTAAGCATATCCCAGTCGATCAGCAGCGAGGTGGTGACGGCCAGCAGTAAAAAGAGCGGATTTATAGCCTCGGCAAGGGCTTCTTTTTAATGAATTTGTCAACCAGAATTGCCCAGTGTCGAAAATGAGCAAAAGAATGTCGAAAATGGATTAACGAGGAGAGGGGTCTGTAGGCCAGATTTGTACCTACTCAATCAACTACTGCCTGAAAAGTTATTTTGCTTTACCCGCTCTCTCTATGAAGCCGGGGTTGCCCCTTGTTCATTAATAGCTCATACCATGAAAACCAGCCGAACCCGAAAATGGACGGTCAATGATTTTGATCCTCAAGCTATCTTGTACCTGACCGGTGACGTGAATTACAGCTATGTCCATCTGCTCAATGGACAAGTCGTTCTCTCTTCCCGGACCCTGAAATGGTTTGCCCAACAGTGGCCTTCGTTTGTGAGGGTACACAAACATGCTTTAGTAAATCTGGCCTACGTCAAGCATATCAAACTGGCATCTAGTTTACGATCGCCCAGTTATCTAATCATGCGCGATAAAGCCAGTCTGACCATCTCCCGCCGTCGGGTCATCACAGTGGTCGAGCAGTTGGATCAACTGGGCAGTGGAGTGAGTTTATGAATTGTTTAAGGCCGCTTCAGCGGTAGCTTTTTCCGTTTCGTTGGATTAATCATTGGCTACATACCGCCAAATTCCAACCTTTGACACCATCAACTTTTACCAGTATGTATACTAAAAACAACAGATACCATGAACATTACTTATCCGCATACAATTGAGAATTGCATTGGCGAAAAATTAATTTTTCGGGAAGTGCGCCATGAGGCCGACGGCGACCGGGTGATCGTAGAAAATTTTGTAGCACCAGGAAGTGGCCCACCCATGCATGTACATTGGCTACAGGACGAAGGACTGACCGTGGTTAATGGCAGGATCGGTTATCAGATTCAAGGGCAACCAGAACAATTTGCCGGGGAAGGTGAAACCGTCGTGTTCAGGCGAGGGGTGCCACACCGCTTCTGGAATGCTGGTAGACAGACACTTCAATGCACTGGCTGGATCAATCCGGCTAACTCGGTCGTATTTTTTCTTTCGGCTATTTATGCAGCTCAGAACAAATCAGGTAAGGCGCAACCAGAGACATTCGATGCGGCCTATCTACTGACCCGGTACACGACCGAATTCGATATGGTTGAGATACCCCGATTTGTGCGTAACGTTATTATACCAATTACTTATCAGCTTGGTCGCTTACTGGGCAAGTACAAGCATTTCGAGGGCGCTCCGGAACCATTGCGCACCAGCCCAGGGATGGCCGTGCTCCACTAATGAGTATCAGGTACGTTCTGCACAAAAAAGCTACTTCATTAGCAGCTTTTTCCGTTTCAGCCCATTCATGATTATACGCCCGTCTTGGTTCGAATAGTTTTGATTCACTAAACGACAAATACTATGAAAAAGACGCTCCTTTCGCTTCTCTTACTAACTACATCGCTCGCCTGTACCACCCCAGACTCCAATACCATTACACCCACACCCGGTGGTACAAACCCTGACAATGGCAGCACGGCCGGTAAACTCCCCTACGTGACTATCACCACCATTGCGGGATCGGACACAAAAAAAGGATTTGTCGATGGAAAAGGGACAGCCGCCAAGTTTGAATACCCCGCCCAGATGGTCTTCGATAAATATGATAACCTTTACGTCATCGACCAGCGCATCAGTTACTACGGCGGCAGTGTTATCCGCAAAGTAGATCCAGCGGGTAACGTTACCACGTTCGCCAGAGGACTGGGTTCTGTTACCGACATCTGCGTGGACCCCCGCGATGGCCTAACGCTCTATGCGATTGAGAGTGGTGATGCGATTGGAGTGCCTAACGGCATCTTTCGCATTAGCAGTACTGGCGTGGTCACCCGCCTGAGTGGTGGCCCCGACCCCGACGGTGGCTACACGTTCGGCTACCGTGACGGCCCACTGGCCAGGGCTAAATTCAACAGTCCCTGGAGTATCATTATGGACAAAGCCGGTATGCTCTACATAGGTGACGGGCTGAACCACTGCATCCGCAAGGTAGACCTCAGCACCAATACAGTGTCGACTTTCGCAGGTAAACCTTTGGACAACACGTCGGTTTGCAAGCTAGTGGATGGTAAAGGGAGCGAAGCACAGTTTTGCACGCTGGAAGATTTTACGTTCGACAACGCTGGTAATCTATATGTACCTGACTGGGGAACACATAGCGTTCGAATGATCACGCCAGATGGCATAGTATCGACCTATATGGGTCTGGGTACCGGCTACACTGCCGACCAACCCCGCAGCAAAAGTGGGGTCTACCAGCCCTATCGCGTGCAATATGATTCTGTCAACAAGCGGTTGATTATTGTGGTCGATACGGGCAGTCGCCTGCTGATGGTTACATCCGACGACTACGTACATAGCCTGGGCCGTGTTCTCTCGAGTGATTATGCCGACACAAGCCCAGGGACAAGCCAAACAACTGCCAGTATGGCGATCAATAGCAAGGGAGAGCTCTTCACGCTGGATAAGTACAACCACTGTATCCGCAAACGTACCATCACCTGGAAGTAAGCGAGTTGCGTCATGTTGATGTGGTAAGGCTCTAACTTGGCCGCATTAGTACCCTGTTGAAACGGCAAGAGCCTGATAAGTCAACTTATCAGGCTCTTGCCGTTTCAACAGGGTCAACACTTAGCTTTTGGCTCCATACTTCCGTTTGTAAAACTCTTTCGATTGCTCCACCCAGTTATCACGTTCAATACGACCGGGGAAGAATTCAATAATCTCATTTACCTTATCGATATCCTCTTTGGTAAAATTAGCGACCTGTCGGAACGTATAGATCCCTAAACTATGGAGCTTCCGTTCCAAAAACGGGCCTATACCAACGATGTCTTTTAAATCATCGGCTTCCGAAGCTGCTGCCCGCCCAATCCGGTCGAAGTTGATTTCACTGGCGCGGGATGCAATTCGGTTCAGTACAGCTGCTTCAGAATTACCCGTCGCACTCGATACGGGTATGTCAACTGGTACTGGTGGTTTAACGGGTGGCGCTGGAGTGGCAGGTACAACAATCGGTGGTACAATGGCGACTGGCACATTAGCAGGAGTATTAACCACTGGTGCTGGCGGTGTCTCTACGTCAATGGGGTCTGGCGTATCATCGAACGTGAAGGCAGGCAATAGCGGATCGGCATGCACAAACGCGGGAGGCTCCTTTCTGGGTAATTCAGGACGGACAGTAGGCGTCGCTTTGCCCACTGCAGACCGACGGCATTCTTCCAGTTCGGCTTCTTTATCGGCGATCGACGCACGTAGCGAACTGATCCGGCCAGCTGGTATCAATCGACCCAGCAACCAGCCAATAAACGCAGCCAGGGCCAGTAAAAGTAGTATTTCGGTGATTGCCACCGGACGACTAAGGGATCTAATCCAAACATAATGGGATTGACGTTTTAAGTGGGGTTGTGGTTTACGTTTTATAGTATTCGGCGTAAACCGAGAATTCATTTCTTTTTTACCAACTGGGCTGCCTGCCCAACCCAGTTATCACGCTCGATACGGCCGGGGAAGAACTCGATAATATCGTTGACTTTCTCGATGTCTTCCTGCGTAAAATTCGAAATCTGGCGGAAGGTATAAATACCGATGGCATGTAGTTTCTTTTCCAGAAAAGGGCCTACACCTACAATCACTTTCAGGTCATCAGCATTAGCAGGCGAAGCCAAACCAATACGAGCAAAGTTGATTTCGTTGGCTCGGGCACGAATCCGGTTGAGCACGAGGGTTTCCCCATCAGTTGCCGCAACTGACGCAACAGGAACGCGCTGGCAGTCATCAACCGCACGTTCTACACTAGCCAATTCACCTTCAAGTTCCCGGATAGTTCGTTGGCGGGAAATATAACCGATAATAAAACCCAGTATACCTGCTACGATTAGCATAATCCATTGCTGCATTTGGGCATCGGCCAGGTTGAGGGGATTCAGGGTAAACATACTTCTTGACTGTTTATATAGTTTATTGAACGACTACCGTTACACGTCGATTCGCCTTCCGACCCGACATTGTACTGTTATCGGCCTTTGGTTCTGACTCTCCTTTGGCTTTTACTTTAATTTGGTCCGAATCAATACCCGCTTTGCGCAGTTTGTTTTTCACATCATTAGCTCGATCCAATGACAGTTCCATGTTCACCCTTTCCGGTCCTGAGTTATCGGTATGCCCGGTCAGGAGGAGTTTTTTGTCCTTGTGGGTTGCCAGGTATTTGATAGCTTCTTCAAAAAACTTTTTTGTCTCGTCGGTTTTGATGTAGTTAGCCTCACCCAATGAGAAATAAAGATCAATCGGTTTAAAGACAGAGGTAAATTTCTCTGCTTCAGCCAATGCTTTCTCCGTTGTTGGTTCTGTGAGTTTAATCGGTTCTGTAGGCATAGTATCGGGTTTTTCCACCGTTTCCTCCCCAGGCTTTTCAGCAACACCACCAAAGGCAAAATAAAGACCACCCCGTAACGAATCGCCTTTTGCGGTAAATGGCAGATTACGTTCTTCGGCTTTAGTCGTTAGTGAACTGGCAGGAATACCCTGTTGTACCAGATATTGCTTGATGCTTTCTGCCCTGGCCAGCCCTAGATTTGGAAACGATGTAGTATTCGTTTCACCGGGTGCATAATAGCCCATAATTTCAAGCGTGCGACCAGGATTTGCTTTCAGGTAAGTAATGAGTGATTCCAGCGATCCACCCAAACCGTTCATGTTGGCATTGGCCCCCGATTTAGCGAAGCTGAAATTTCCGGGAAGGTCCAGCCGGAACAGATTGCCGTCTGCAATCGTGAACCCATCAGCACCGGGTGGCGTCGTTTCCAGATCTGTCTCAGTCGATACTGTAGATGGGGTTGTGTCATCACCGCATAGCTGCTTGATTTTGCAGACATGCCACCAGGTCGAGCCGATCATCCAGATTATCAGTAGGACGATCCAGGGAGCTTTGTTTGTTAGCATAATAAAGGTAGGAGTTTACGGACGCCGTATTTCGGATTCCAACATTGAGACGAAAAGAACCGAAAAGGTTGCTCAAAAATACACGCATGTGCTATAAATGCAAGACTATCAACGTTTTTGACAAAAATAACGATAAACATCACCCGACATCGCTTTCAGCTTACGGGCAGAGAGTTTCAAGTTTGTACTTAATTCATCAATTTTAGGGGTTAAACTGCATCAACCTGATAGTAAACCCTGTAAAATGATTATTGATCTGCGTAGCGATACCGTTACTCATCCTACTCCCGCTATGCGTGAGGCCATGTTTAACGCCCCCCTTGGCGATGATGTACTGGGCGATGATCCAACAGTGAATGCCCTCGAAGCCAAAGCCGCTTCGTTATTTGGTATGGAAGCCGCCCTGTTCTGTGCATCGGGTACCATGACTAACCAGCTTGCTATTCGTACCCATACACGTCCCGGTGATGATGTCATCTGCGATTATCTGTCGCACGTGTACCAGTATGAAGGAGGAGGAATTTCGGTGAATGCGCTGGCTTCCGTCAGTCTGGCCCATGGCGAACGAGGCAAACTTACTCCCGACCTGGTTCGCGAGCACATCTATAGTCCTGCCGACTCGCACAAACCCCTTTCCCGATTGGTAGTTCTGGAAAATACGGTAAACAAAGGGGGGGATGCTATTACACAATCCCCGAAATTGCCGCCATTCGGCAAGTATGCCCCGAACATGGGTTGATTTTGCATTTAGATGGTGCCCGCCTGTTCAATGCCCTTGTTGAAACGGGCGAACCCACCACGGCTTATGGCCAACTGTTCGATTCGATTAGTATCTGCCTGTCGAAAGGGCTGGGCTGTCCGGTAGGGTCACTCCTACTCGGCAAAGCAGACTTTATTCGGCAGGCCCGGCGCTTTCGGAAACTAATGGGGGAGGCTGGCGGCAGGCTGGTTTTCTGGCCGCAGCGGGCATTTACGCGCTCGACCATCACGTGGACAGATTGAAACAGGATCATTCCCGCGCCAAAAAAATTGGTACCATCCTCGAACGGCTTCCTGAAGTAGTAGAAATTCTGCCCATTGATACGAACATCGTCATTTTCAGACTTCCCGAAACCATCTTGGCGGCCGATTACGTTCAACAATTAGAAACAAAAGGTATTCGCGCCATTCCCTTCGGTAAACATCTGGTACGCTTCGTAACGCACCTGGATTTCACCGACGAGATGCTGGCCGAAATGGAAAAACGATTATAGTCGATAGTCGTCAGTCAAGAGTCATTAGCACTCGTCTTGTTAGTGACTCTTGACTGACGACTATCGACTTTTGACTGCTAATCATGCATATACAAACCAGAACATTACAGAAAGAAGATTATCATGACCTGAAAGAGGCCATGATTGAAGTATATAGTGGCATCGGGGCGATTATTGGCCGAAAAGTTCAATTACCAAGCTTCTCAATATCTTTCCTGAAGGCCAGTTTTGCGTAGAGGTTGATGGAAAGGTGGTAGCCAGTGCCCTGGCGATCCGGGTGAAATACGACAACTTTGGCGACAACCATACGTACTTCCAGATTACGGGTGGCTATACGTTCAAAACCCATGATGATGAAGGCGATTACCTCTACGGCATCGAGGTATTTGTGCACCCCGACTTCCGCGATCTGCGGCTGGGTCGGCGGCTATATGATGCCCGTAAGGAACTTTGCGAACAACTCAACTTAAAGGGTATTCTGGCTGGTGGTCGCATTCCGAACTACAACAAATTTGCCGATGATCTTACCCCGCGCGAGTACATTGCCAAAGTGAAGCAGAAGGAGATTTATGACCCTACACTCACCTTCCAGCTTTCCAATGACTTCCACGTTCGGAAAGTATTGCGCGGCTACCTGCCCGGCGATACCGAATCGAAGGAGTATGCAACCTTGCTGGAGTGGATCAATATTTACTACGTTATTGAAAAAGACAAACGCCCCCATACCGATTCTATTATTCGGTTGGGCGTTATTCAATGGCAGATGCGGCTGTTCAAAAACCTGAACGCTTTTCTGGAACAGGTTGAATTTTTCGTCAATGCCGTCAGCGATTACCGGGCTGACTTCATGGTACTGCCGGAGTTTTTCAACACACCGCTTATGGCCGACTTTAACGACTTGCCCGAGCCAGTAGCCATCCGAAAACTCGCCGACTTCACCGTGCCTGTCCGCGAAAAACTTTGTGAATTAGCGATTTCCTACAATGTTAACATTGTTGGCGGTAGTATGCCGCTGGTCGACGAAGACGGTAAACTCTATAACGTAGCTTACCTCTGCCGACGGGATGGTTCTTTCGAAGAATACCGCAAGATTCACATTACGCCTAACGAAGTAAAGCACTACGGTATGGTGGGTGGCTATGAGATTCGGGCGTTCGATACCGATTGCGGAAAAGTTGGGATGCTCATTTGTTATGATGTAGAATTCCCGAACTAGGTCGGATTCTGGCACAACAGGGTATGCAGATTCTCTTTGTTCCCTTTCTGACCGATACCCAAAACGGCTACTCACGAGTGCGGCTCTGCGCCCAGGCCCGTGCCATTGAGAATGAATGCTACGTGGCTATTTCGGGCTGTGTGGGCAACCTGCCGCGTGTGCAGAACATGGACATCAATTATGCCCAGTCAGCCGTGTTTACGCCTTCCGACTTCCAGTTCCCGACCAATGCCGTGAAAGCCGAAGCCACCGCCAATACTGAAATGGTTCTCATTGCCGACGTGGATTTGAGCTTATTGAAGGAATTACACGAACATGGTTCAGTGCAGGTACTGAAAGATCGCCGGACGGATTTATATGAGGTAAACCTGAAAAAAGCGGCTAAAAAAGCCCTGAACAAGAGTCTTGGCAAACCTAAAAAAGCGTCGATGGATAACGACCCGGAACATATTCCGCCCGTCATTGTCGTAGCGAATTAATGGATTTGTACTAACCAGTAAAAATGCTGTAACTTGAGTGTTACGGCATTTTTTATATAGTAAGTAGCGTGGGCGGAAGCCCGCGTATTAAAATCATCCTGTTTCCAACCCTTTTCCAGTCAGTATGGTCTAGTCATGTATATACATATACCCACTATGCCTATAAACCGTCTTATCGCCCTATTTTTCCTGATCGGAATTTGTAGTTGCCAGCATCAATCGACGGACCCCGCTCCGCTTGTCCTCAAAGATGCTCCCTGCGATTGCCCATTCCTGAGTGATCAACCGACCTATACAGTTAATCAAAGCCCCGACTCGCTCACGCGGTATTATCTGGCAATCTGGAAGCGTAAGTTTATACAGCGTAATGGCCTCGATGATACTCGCTTTGATGCCATGATTAAGTACGTGAGTCCGACGCTCTTCAACTGGCAGTCCGGAGTTTCTTTTCGGGTTGATTTTATATATCAACTGGATTGGCTCCGCATCCGTCACCATGAGCAATTTATGGTCTACTATGATCCGGCAACGACCAAAGCCTTTTACACTGATGTACCCCGTGGCGTCTATCTAACCGAAGCACAGATTCCCGCACGTGGGCTCTTTGATGATTATCAGCCCATTCAGATTGGCGCGAAACTGGCCTTTGCTTCCTGCGAAGCCGCTTGTCAGGCATTAAAAACAAAAACTGGGTTTCCGGTACTTAAGCCCAATCAGGTTTCGTTTTATCCGTCAATGCAGCTTCCCGCCCTTCCAACCGGCGAACCTTATTTATTCAGTGCCGGAACCCTTGATTCGACGACCAATCGCTGCGTTGAGGGCCGAATCAATCTGGTAACCGGCGAAGCAAAGGCAATCGAAGGAGTCTGCTGGGTCAATTAATTACCGATTCAGCTCAATACCGTAGCACCTCCGCTACCAGAATGCCCAGATAGGTGCCAATCGCATTTCCCAGCGTGCCAACCAGCACGGCAGGGAGCTGTAAATCAGGACGATTGAGGCTGCGGGCTAAGGCCAGCGCCGACGTAGCTCCGCCAATATTCGCCTGTGAGGCAATACCTAAAATGTCCCAATCCAGCCGGAAGAATGCGCCAATACCAAACACAATAACCGCGTGAATAAGCACCAGCAATAGGATCATGCCAAATAAGACGATGGCTAGTTGACCATCGTGCAACAGTGCGGCAATGTCGCAGTAAGCCCCAATGACTGCCAGAAAAATATAGATCCCAAACAGGCCTAATAAACGGCTACCCCGCAGCTTATTAATCACCCGAAATTGGGCTAGTGCCAACGCAACCGTTGTCAGGATCAGCACAAATGGAATAACCGGCACCAACGCCGAAATCTGTTGGGAAAGAAAAATAGCCCCAAACCCCAGAGCCAGTAAGACCGCCAGATCGTTAGGCGTCATCGTTTCTGAATCGGAAAATGGATCGTTATCCGGCTCAGCCAATGCTCCATCGACTACCTCGTTTGCAGGCAATTGGCTTTCAGCCAGTTTACGCGGGAAACGGCGTTGAAAAAAACGGGGCAGGACCAGGGTGGCAATCATCCAAAGCGCCGTCATAATGTTATCAGCGGCTGTAGCAGCCACAAATAAATTCCCCGCTTTCGACACACCGTAGTGAAGGGCTATGGCATGGAAATTAATCCCTCCGCCAATGTAGGTTCCGGTAAACATACCGGCCAGCGCATAAAACAGTTTTCCAACGGTTTGCGGAGCGGCAAAGGCCCAGACGCTCACGAAAACGCCAATAATTGTACCTACTGATCCCACCAGAAACATGGTCAGCATGGGTAGCCCAGCCTTTCTGAGATCCTTCAGGTTTACGCTCAACAGCAACAGGAACAGCGAAAACGGCGCGAGATAGCTGAAAATACTTTCATAAACGGGCGTTTCTGTGGTGGGAATAACGCCCAGGTTCGCTTCAATAGCCGTCAGAATAATAACCAGCAAAGCCGTTCCGATGTGGCTGAAGCCTGGTTTTTTGATTAGCCATTCGCAGATGATAACATTCAGGCAAAGGACAAAGAGGATGAAAATAGAGTTAGTCACAGGATGAAGTGGTTATACCTGTAAACTACTCAATCTTCCCGTACATCCGTTGTACTTTTAAACTTTTACAACTTTTTTATGTCAACTTTTTTCAAAATACCAAATAATCTAATGAACCTGTTTAAACTTTCCAGATTTCGTTAAAACTGAATAGATTTTCTGTCATTTCGACGTCAGGAGAAATCTCAAGCTTCCCTATTCGTTAAACTTGAGATTTCTCCTGACGTCGAAATGACAGAAAATAGCCTACTATTTTGTATAAAAACAAAAGTTTAAACAGTTTCCATAGAATCTAAAGAGCCCATAGTACCCACCCCACCTTCTTTATACCAGGCTTTCTATCGAAAACACATCGAGTTTAGATTTCCTGAAATTCCGGACCCGGTTCAAAACGGCATTGCCATTGTTCGATCCACCTTCGTTAGTATTGCCCTCAATTGTCTCAAAGACATCATCCTCAACCGCCGAAATAATACCCGTATGTATCCAGTCGTTGGGAGCTTGCTGTAGGAGGAAAATATCACCGGGCTTTACTAACGTTGGGGCATTTCTCACTTGTGTATATCTGAACAGATTTCCTTTTTGTAAACCCGTTGTACCAACGGTATCGCAACTGTAGGTAAGTGGCATGAGTTTCCTGAAGCTTTTCCCTAGCTGAGAAGCTGCCTGATCAATGACCGCCTGTACAAAACCCATGCACCAGAACCATTCCGATCCTTCATTGCCATCCATATACGCCCGTACCCACGGACCTGAATTCGACTCCTGATTAATAATCAACTCAAACGGACGATTGATTAAGTGGTTTTTTGCCGCATTAACAACAAGCTCACGTAATCCATTTCCACTAATTATCGTGAGGAAAGCAGCACGCATGGGAGCCGACAGCAGATTGAAGGTTGCCTGATCAACAATGCCCGTCTGGGCTAAACTTTTTGCTTTCTGGTAGTTTTTTACCGCCTGTTCTGTCGCACTGCCAAAATCGCCATCAATGCCGGTAGCCGTAGCGGAGCCAGGATTTGACATAGAGAAAAGGGTGAGCCAGGACTGGATTTTACGGACGTCTTTCTTGGTGTTTGTTGCTCCATTTCGCTGCTGGGTAGCACTAAGGGTCAATTCATTTTGAAATGAGGTCTTTTGCATGGGAATGGTTCAGTTAATGCACCAACGCCTGCTTCAGGAATCTGGCGCCGTGTGGATTTTCACTACATAAAAGCATTCATAACTAAGGTAGAAAACCTTAGCTAACCGTTTTTAAACTTTTGAGTAAACGGAGAGACGAGCCTGCTTAGAGGCACAAAAAGCAGCATAGCTTCTGATAATCAGTAGATTGTAGTCACATTTATTCAATAAGCCGTTTTCGCTCAATCACATATGACTACCGTATGAAGAATGGGTTTTACCGATTTAGATCCTCAGTTGGCATAGCCTTAGGCCAAACCTATAATGTCACAGATGCATCGTTTTCGCCCTGGTCTGGTAGGCCGTTGGGATTAGATATAGTTCAGCAAATAGACCAATACCAACTCCAACACTATAACATAGGAGGTCACTCCAGACAAAGGTAAATCCTAAAATCAGGCCACCCAGGCGTGTAGCCCGCACGTTGTCAATCCACGGAGCATGGTACAACTGGCTGATTTCGATACTCAGGGAAAAAAGGAATGTAGCCAGCGAAATGGCTTTTATAGACCATTGATTGCGGAGGAAGGCAAGCCCGAAATATACCATCAACGCCCATAATACATCGCCTACATAGTCCTTCACAAAGGAAACATCGCCCAAAAAGCGTCTTGATGCCAATCCTAACAGCATACTACTGATTGTTAGAAAGCCATAAACGATCCGGTTTCGATTGAGTGGCAGCATGATAAAAGAGAAAACACTATCCCGTCATCTGGATTGAATAGGGACCCGTGAAGAGTAATTTACCCTCCAATCGAATGTTCTTAACCGAAATAGTTTTGTCGATTGTCATCGTATGACCAGCATTGACTTTGACGTACTCATTGGCAAAGGGCACTCGTCCAACCGTCCACACGTTCGGATCTTTCCAGTTTCCTGTGGCCACGCTTTCGACCGTATCAGAGAACAACGAAACGGTTGGAAATTCATGAAAGAGGAGCGCGTTTGTTGTGGTATGCTGCGTACCGAACCAATCATTCAGGATATCAGTATACACCCGCCGAAAGTCAATCTGCATCGTTACATCCTTGTTACCAGCCTGACCCGTTAAGTTGGCCAGATCGGGATTATGGCCAATGGTACGATGTTTCAAACTACTCCCGAAGACAAACATAGGGGCAGCTATACCATGATCGGTGCCCTTTGAGTTATTGGAGTTCGCCCGCCGACCAAACTCCGAAAATGTCATACCCACCACTTTATCTTCGATACCCTGTAATTTTAAGTCTTGCTGAAAAGTTGCCACGGCCGACGAAAGTTTACCAAGCAGCGCAGCATGGCTCCCAACGGTTACGTCCCCGCTATCTACCTGACCCGAGTGGGTATCGAAGCCGCCTAATGAAACGAAATAGATTTTTGTTTTCAGCCCGCCGTGAATCAATCGGGCCACGATTTTCAACTGATCGGCCAGGGAATTTTGACCTGCCGTCGGGTAAGTCGCCAGGTTTTGACCTGCGTCAGCCGCCGACTTTATCTCAGACGCATAACCTACCGACAGTGCCTGCTGCTTTCGAATATAGGCAATCAGGTCGCCAGCATCGCAACAGGGCAAATCGCCGGGCGAGGTGGCACTGGCAGAGCCAACCAGTTGATAGAAGCTATTGGGGTCACTCAGCGCAATACCCATCGACTGCTGACTGCCTAATAACGCGGTTGAGGTCAGATAACCAATCTGAATGGCTAGCGGGTCTTCCATTTGGGTATTCGGATAACCCGTTGGGTAACCCGGAAATCGATTTTCGAGGTAACGACCAGCCCAACCGGAACTAGACGTCTGGCTGGAATCAACCGCTGTCATCCAGATGTCGGTTGCCCGGTAATGAGACTGATCGGGATTGGGGTAAGAAACGGAGTGGACTATCGAGAGTTTGCCGTTGTTGTACAAATCGCGCATACCCGTCATGGCCGGGTGAAGACCTGTTGCCGGGTTACCGTCTAAGCCTAAAACGGCGTTTTGCGGAATAGCGATGTTGCTTCTGAGGCCATTGTAAAGCGAATACTGATCCAGAGGAATCACGGTATTGAGACCATCATTCCCGCCGTTTAAATAAACAATCACCAACACCCGATCACTGGCAAGTGCCGTTGTGCCCACCAGCGATTGTACTAATGCAGACTGACGAGACATGGCTTTCAGGCCAAAACCATCAAGCATTACGGGCAGTATAGTTGCCGAAGCCGCTGTTAAAAAGTCTCTACGTTTCATAAAAAAGAGTCGTCAGTTGATAGTTATCAGTCGATAGTCATCAGTCATTAGCACTATTGACTGATGGCTATCGACTGATGACTATCAAAAAATATGATACTCGGCCATGCGGAGCATGTATTTCATCAGATTTTGTAATCGGTACAGGACTGCGTTTTTTTTGCTCGTATTCGTTGGTGCAGAGCGATAGGCATTCCACTCAAACGTCCAGGATGAGCGCGGAATACCCTGCATCATTATCGTGTCAATCAAAAAATCGACTTGCGATGGGAACAGATCTGTGGCAAACAGATTTTTGGCAAAAGCAGCTTGTACATCCACGCAGGAAATAGTCGCGGTTCCGGTTACATCAGAGAAATTAGCCTGGAGAGATGTAGCCCAGGCCAGCAAATCAATTCCCATTTTATAGTCCGGCTTTACCTGGAGCCATCGCCAGATATAGGCGTCTGTATAGTCACTTCGTAAGGCAATGGTGGTGGTGTTCAGCCATATTTTCGAGTAACCCGTCTCGTAATACGGTTCATAGCCGAATACAGAAGGCTGATCCACAAGCGCCATCTGCATATCACGCATCCGCCAGAACATGAAGTCGAAATAGGTTTTGAAGGCTGCGTAATCGGTTGTCATATTGGGCACGGGCTGATTGAAAAATCGCATTGCACCAACGGCCAGCTCTACGGGTGATTTGACAATTGCTCCCCGATTCGATTCATCGAAAAAAATCTGACTCGTCAGCAGTTTAACGAGTACAGGCTGAATCGCATAGTTATTTGTAGGGCTTGACAAAAACTGAGCCAAGGGTATAATTACGTTATCTTCAATAGCTTGAGTCACATTTGGATTAACGTACCAGCGATAGAGTTTCCGGCAGATAAACCGGGGCGTTTGAGGATGCGCCAGCAACATCGACACCAGATCATCCAGCTCGGCATCGCCTGCGGTAACGGTAGCCGATGGGTTCGTTGATCGGCCAGTTATAACTGTATTGCTGTACTTGGCCGAAAATATTTTGTTGGCCGTATCGTGTTTGGAAAGCGTAAACGTAGTGGCAAAACTTGTTGAGCCAACAACCCAATAGTTGGTGTATTTCCAGCCTGTCAGCACTCGGGCTGCTGCTTTAACATCATCTTCGGTGTAATTCTTGTTCCCGGCAAAATCGACAGCTCCCACCGTAAACAACTCCTGAAGCTCACGAGCGTAGTTCTCGTTAGGTTTCCCAACTTCATTTTCGTTGCCATTGAGATACCTCAGCATGGCGGGTTCTTTGCTGATTTTGGTCACTAGCGTTCGAAAATTACCCAGCGCATTAGTGCGTAGCAACACTAAATACTGATTCACAAAGCGGTAATCATCAACCACTTCGCGGGTTGTTACGAAGTGATTTTGCCAGAACAGGGTTAGTTTGTCGAGCAGGCTGGGCGGAGTAGTTTGAGAAGTCATCAATCCTAGCCACCAATAGCGCAGATAATGACCAAAATCAAAATTCCGGTCACCATTGAAGGGCTTATCCAGATAGGTCTGTCCAGCGGTTGCTTTTGTACTGTCCAGATCAACAGGTGGTGGGGGAGAATAATTGGCGTTGCTGATCAGTTGCTGTACAGCCTGTGCGGCCGTCAGGCCCGTAAAATTCGTAATTTCGGATTGGGTTGGTCCAAAGGTTGCCCGTCGAAGCAAATGCGCGGCTGTCTTAGTCGTTAGTACGGTTGTATACTGATCCAGATAAGGCATTCAACAAAGAGATTGGTAACAGAGCGCTATGGGTAGTGCTCGCTAAAAGCATACCACTTAGTCAACAAAATAGGCAAAAAGTAGCAGCTTCACTAACCATTCAAAGGATTACTTAAAAATAAGTTTATACATCAATAAAATAATAAACAATAAACAGAGAACTAGCGCTTTAGCAATCATGGTCCAGAGTCTGTTTTAAAAGTCAATAGCTAAGCGGATAAACGGTATTGGTCACCGGCTTAGTGTTCTCAAAAGTTGATAAGGCATTTAATTGATGAGACGGTACTGTTTAAACTTTCTGCTACCCACAAATCAAAAAACATACCAGCTCACCAACAACTCTGGAATGCCTACGCAAAGGGTTCGTAAGGTTGGATTCAGAAAATGTGATATTCGGCCATTCGAAGCATGTACTTCATTAGATTCTCCAGGCGTGACCGCACTTCATACCGTGCCCCTCCATCAGTTGGATTAGTTCGGTAGGCATTCCACTGAAAAATCCAGGATGTACGGGGCAGTTCCTGCATCATGATCGAATCAATCAGGAAATCCTGCTGTGACTGCATCAACGGGTGTACAAATAAATTGGCGGTAAAGCCGTTCAGTACATCCACACAGGAGATGGCAGGGGTTGCGGCCACATCCGAAAAATTGGGTTGCAGGTCGGTGGCACGGGCTAGTACATCAATCCCCATTAAATAGTCGGGTGTAACCTGAAGATACCGAAGCACATAGGCATCTGTATAGGCATATCGAAACCCAATTGTCGTGGTGTTGATCCAGATTTTCGAATAACCCGTTTGATAATAGGCTTCATAGCCAAACACCGATGGCTGGTCTAAAATAGCCAACTGCATGTCCTGCATGCGGTAGTACACGAAGTCGAAGTAGGTTTTAAAAGCCGCGTATTCGGTTGTCATGTCGGGTACGGGCTGATTAAAGAATCGCATCGCTCCAATGGCCAGTTCAGCAGGCGATTTAACCATAGCACCGATGTTCGTATCGTCGAAAAAAATCTGACTCGTCAGTAAGTTGACAATGACCGGCTGGACAGAGAAATTAGCATCCAGGAATAGTTGTGCCAACGGACCAATTACTTCATCTTCAATCGTTTGGGTCACGTTCGGATTAACGTACCAGCGATACAGTTTTCGACAGATAAAGCGGGACGAGTGTGGATGACTTAACAGCATAGTTATCAGATCATTCAACTCTGCATCTCCTGCCGATGTTGTACCAGGAAGGGATACAGCACGCCCGGTTATGACGGTATTGTTATAATGGACCGAAAACGTTTTGTCTGTACTATCGTGTTTTTCGTCTGTAAACGTCGTCGCAAAACTAGTTGAACCATCTTCCTCATAATTCGTATAGCCCCAGCCGGTTAGTACTTTAGCAGCCGTTTTCACATCATCTTCCGAGTAGTTTTTATTCCCGGCAAAATCAAAAGCACCCACCGTGAAGAGTTCCTGAAGTTCTCTCGCATAGTTCTCATTCGGTTGCCCTACCACATTTTCATTCCCGTTCAGATAGCGCAGCATGGCAGGTTCTTTGCTCATTTGCGTAACCAGCATTCGAAAATCGCCCAACGCATTATTTCTCAGCAATAACAAGTACTGATTTAGAAATCGGTAATCGCCTACTGTTGAGCGAGTCGTCACGAAATGGTTTTGCCAGAATAGGGTTAACTTATCAAGCAAACTTGGCGGGGCACTTTGGGACGTCATCAACCCCAGCCACCAGCAGCGTAGATAATGACCAAAATCAAAGTCCCTGGCATGGTTAAACGGTTTATCTAAATACGTTTGTCCAGCCGTGGGTTGATCGCTATCCAGATCGACAGGTGGTGGGGGCGAATAATTGGCATTGGCGATCAGTTGCTGCACAGCCTCGGCAGCCGTCAGACCTGTGAACGTAGCGATTTCAGATTGAGTTGGCCCAAACGTTGCCCGACGAAGCAAATGGGCTGCGGTCTTGGCCGTTAGCAGCGTAGTATAGGGGTCCAGAGAGGCCATTTTGTCGCGTTCATTCCAATGAAAAGTGAATGAGAATTACCTTAAAAATAGATTCTACCAGGTCGCCGATGCGATGGATTCTATGAGATTCTATTGATAGCTAATATATTGCTAATCAGCATCAATAGAATCCAACGTATCTATAGAATCTAAATTGAAAAAGCACTAGTGAACAATTTGAGCTATTGGGTGCGGAATTACCGATGGAAAGCAAGAACTTCGGCATACAAAAAATGAGCCGTTTTGCGGTTCTTCTCTATTATGCACTTCGATACGCTTGCCCTCCGCGCTACGCACCAGCCTGATCCCGTAACGGGAGTCGTGGTGCCACCCATCTATTTGTCAACAACTTACGCTCGCAACGAAGCTAATGAATTACCCGCTAATTACATCTATACCCGACCGAACAACCCCACTCGTGAAGCGTTGGAGAACGCACTTGCAGCCCTCGAAGGTGGAACCGTGGGTATGGCATTTGGCTCAGGGCAGGCAGCCACAATGACCTTATTTCAGGCGCTTCGTCCCGGCGATCATGTGCTGCTATCAACCGATGCCTATTACGGCACACCCGCCCTGCTCGAACAGGTATTTCATCCCTGGGGGCTAACCTACACACGTGTAGACATGCGCGACCTGAATGCAATACAAGCTTCTATTCACGAAAATACACGCGTTGTCTGGTGTGAGACCCCTTCGAATCCCATGCTCGACGTAACTGACCTACTGTCAGTCAGTCAGATGGCGCACGAGGCCGGGGCTATTTGCGTATGCGATAATACCTGGGCTACACCCGTACTGCAACGCCCCTTCGACTTCGGTTGCGACGTTGTAATGCACTCGACCACCAAATACCTAAGCGGCCACAGTGATGTATTGGGAGGTGCCCTCATTTTTAAGGAAGATAATGAATTTACGAAACGGGTTCGGCTATTACAGGGCTTATTGGGAGCCGTTCCATCGCCATTCGATTGCTGGCTGGTTAGCCGGGGCATAAAAACGCTTGGCGTTCGGGTGAGGGCGCAAAGTCTTACGGCACAAGCGATTGCTGAATTTTTAGAGGGTCATCCAGCCGTAGAAAACGTGCATTATCCGGGGCTGGTCAACCACGCCAGCTATGCACTGGTTCAACAGCAGATGAACGGCCCCGGAGCTATGCTGTCGGTGCAGGTGAAAGGAGGTTCGGAGGAAGCGATTCGGTTTATAGGCAAATTAAGTTTGTTTACGCGCGCCACAAGCCTGGGGGGGTTGAGAGCCTGATTGAACATCGGTTCAGTGCCGAAGGCCCAACCTCAAAAACGCCCAAAACCTATTGCGTATTTCGGTTGGCCTGGAATACGCCGACGATCTGCTCGCCGATCTGGCCCAGGCGTTGGCGTAAATGAGCTAGTTAGACAAATTAGACATACCATATCTTGGAGAGACGTTGTTGCATCGAAATAAAATCAGGAGTGCGAATGGGTTTAGTTTTGAGTGTCCAAACACAAAAGCTAACCCATCGCTTCTCCTGATGAGCAATGATAAACAAACTCAGCAACCGCCCGCCCATACCCGCTATAAGATCACCAACTGGCCCCACTACATACAATAAAGCCCTTCAGCAACAAGGTTGAGGTCGTTTGCTTTCTGAATGATCCACCGCACCTGCGCGTCGATACGTATACCAGCGATACCCGAGCGAACGAATTGAAATTGATGCGCTAAAAAATTATTATCCCCGGATCAGCGAGGACGAGTACAAGACCGCTTTTGCGAAGGCAACGGCTACTAATTTTAAGATTCTGTAACACAAATCTGGCTTGGCACTTAGAGCCACTTAATAGCGAGTTGAAACGACCGGGGACTGTAGTTTTTGATGAGAAACAAGCCAATACAACCAGAACGTTGCGCGCGGCACAAGTGCGGCTAACGCCTTACGCGGACTGCCACGCAAATTCCCGGCTGGTGGACCCGTCCGCGACGGTTAAAGTGATCCAGTAGAGGTCAAGCTATGTCAGAGCGAAACAGCTCACGGTCCCATCGTCCACTAACTTTTTTATCGTTAATGAGCAGGCACAAGATTAGTCAGTATAACAATAAGCTTGTCGAAGTTCTAGTCAAACGGGCAGATGGTTTTAATGATCTCGGAGCCTAGTATAAAAGTTAAGGTATGCTATTTGCTAGTTGAGCTATTTAATTCGCCAATTAATAAACTTTATGTTGGATTGCTGTTCATTTTCAACATATTAGCCTAACCAATTCTTATGGTGTGGATAGAAAGCAAAAAGAGCCAGGCCGCTTAGCCAGCTCTTTTTTTTGCTATAAGCCACCCTAAACTTTCCTGTTGGTAGTATAACAAAACGACCTTAATGTGTAACCCCCACCCGTCCGCTAATTCACTTTTTGCTGAACTGATGCTGACTAAATCAAGATTTGTGGCACTGACGACGGAGTCAGGCAAGGAGCAGATTGCGGATCTGTTTACTCAATTCTGGGAGTTTCTCTGGCAACTGATAGTCATCGCGCCAGATTCAGCCCCATATTCCTTCGCCTGGAACCTGATCAACATACAAGCAAAAATTGACCTGTTGGATTTTCAGCAGGGGAATCAACCAGCACAGAGAAGGTAAATGAAGCGGTTCAGAGACTACCTTAGAGGCTTTGATAAGGAACGTCTAATTCAGGTAACTGACAAATCAGCTCTATTAACTTTTTAAAGCGTTTACAAAGTGGTTAATTAAACTGAAAAATTAAGACTTGTCTGTTGCAGACAACACAATAAAATGTCCATAGCTGCGTTATAATCTTGTTACGTTTTTTCAGCCTCAGGGGTCCTACCGCTGGGGCTTTTTCGTTTAATGAGTTAGGTTTCATAACCAGGTTTGTTTCTGCCTGGCTAAACGGTTTAGTCCTTCACCTTTGTTTTTTACAATTAACTTTTGGCCGCATGAGCGTAACTGATTCCTCGCCTACTCCATATCCGGAGGACGAACTCGATGATCCGTATGTACACACTGTCTCTACAGAGGAATTTGTCGAAATAATAGAACAGGCCAGTCAAGAGGAGACTGATTAAACGTTGGTTCCCTACAGAGCCTATCCTGCGATTGTTGGGATGGCTGCTGGCGTAGGCAAACCCTGCCAGACTATCTTGCACATCAACAATCAGATTGCACCTACCTAAGTAGACCAGATATCAATAGCCGCATTTTGTCAACCGAAAAGCTATACGTCAATCATTTTATGAATGTTTTCAGCCTTTTCGGAGATGGCCGGTGCTTAAAATAGCTGTTAACTTATTGAAGGGTTTTCCTGAACGGATATTGTTCGACTAATATTTGCACTAAAGCAATAATTAGAGTTGAATTAATTATAAGAAAATTCACCACTACAATACTACATTATAAAGATTAGAATTATTGCCTTTTACTAGGCACTATAATAAACGAGCTTAAGGTTGTGTCCAGTAAAAGGTAGTAAGTCCACCTGCGTGCGCTCATCAACTCGTGAACAAAGTTGCTAACGACGAGCTAATCTAAATCTGCTCTAAAATAGTATTTTACCCCTAATACGGAAATGAGTATATTACTTCCCTGACTTTTCAATTTTTTGTACTTTTCTTAGCAGACGTCCATAAAAGGCAACCTTTCCGTAAACGGTTGTAGCCTATCAATCAATTGGCTAAATAAATCAACAAACCTATTCTATACGTACTACGAGGTTTACCAATGCAAGCCCTATGGTTTGTTGATTCTACCTCCTGCCAAAATCCCTTCTTTTTACTGGAATACCGTCTGTTTGTACCACGTCTTACAGACTCCTCCCCCCTAGTTTTGTTCCACCAAAAGTAGTACCCCAATTCAGATAATTAACTGAATTACAATAGTATAAACTGACCTGCTTAACACTAAATAAGCTATGGAATTCTATCCAAAACTAAAGCCGCCCTAGCTGTAGCTGATACGTCAAACCTGTACAAATACATCCTATCAAGCTAATCATCAATAACCATGAAAACAAGTAAACGCGTCATTTTGGGCGCACTAGTCAGTAGTATCATGACACTTTCAACAACCGAAAATGTTTCGGCTCAGGCATCAGCCACCGGCGTAAAAAATGTTGTACTGGTTCACGGCACATGGGCCGATGGCTCAAGCTGGTCTAAAGTAATTCCGTTGCTGGAGGCTAAAGGACTAAACGTCATTGCTGTACAGAACCCACTTACCTCACTTGCTGACGATGTAGCAGCTACCAAACGGGCTATTGAGTTAATGAATGGCCCTGTTTTATTAGTGGGTCATTCATGGGGCGGGATGGTCATTACCGAAGCAGGAAATCATGATAAGGTAACCGGGCTTGTTTACATAGCAGCAGCCGCACCTGATGAAGGCCAGTCGTTTTTGGAACTGGTACAGACAGCCGCATCCACTCCCGGCAATGACCAGATCAGGCCAGATGCGTATGGCTTTGTCAGCCTGTCACCCAAAGGGATTAATGAAGATTTTGCGCAGGATTTACCTGAATCTGAGCGGAAGTTAATGGTGGCGACTCAGGGGCCACAGGCGTTCACGGCATTAAAAGAAAAAATCACCAAAGCCGCCTGGAAAAGCAAACCTTCCTGGTACGTGGTGGCCGCGAATGACCGGATGATTAATCCAGATCTGGAACGGACACTGGCCAGGAAACTAAAGGCCAGTACCCTTGAATTAAAATCCAGCCACGTAGCCATGCTGGCTCAGCCGGAGAAAGTGGCAGCGTTCATTTTGGAGGCTGCAAAAAAAGTAAAGTCGATGTAACTCCCACTCTTAAAATGTCCTGCGTTTAGTGGAGAGTGGGAGCTTTGGTTTTTGCCAATAGGGTATAATCAGGCCGCAAAGATCAGGTCAATCGTTTACAAAGAATCCGCTCATTGATTACTGGAATAGACTATGTACCAAAAACAGACGACCATTTTACGAACAGACGATGACCGCAACGGCAGACCGTAACGAAGATCGTTATTTCATTCGCCAAGCTATCGAGCGGATCATCGACGATTCGGCAATTCTGGAGGCCAAAAATGGGGAAGAAGCCTTGCCTTATACCTGCGTGGAAGGCATTTCATTCAGTTGGTCATTATCGATATGAACATGCCTGGATTGAATGGGCTGGAAACACTGGTATTCATCCGATCTAAAAACCAGCTATTTTCTCCTCCCGTCGTCATGCTCTCCACCAGTGACCAGCCCGAATTAATAACATCGGCCTATGCAAATGGAATAAACTCCTTTATCAAAAAACCAATAAGTGTTGACGAATATGACCAGATTGCGGATGCGATTAAAGTCTGTTTTTTATCGCTTGCGATGGCTTGACAATCGGACACATGGACAACCAGTCTGCGAGTTTTAGACTAGCCGGGAAGCATCAGAATCGATAAAATTCATTGGTAAACTCTACTAACAACTATTCACTTATCAAGTATGGACAACCGAATTTTAGGGCTACATCATATCACGGCGATTGCCAACAACGCTCAGCGTAATTACGATTTTTATAACCATGTGCTGGGATTACGGATGGTAAAAAAGACCGTCAATTTTGATGACCCTGGCACATATCATTTTTACTACGGCAACGAAAACGGAACGCCCGGAACCATCCTTACCTTTTTCCCCTGGGAGGGCATTGGGCCTGGTAAAAATGGCGTGGGTATGGCGACGGAGATCGGTTATTCAGTACCCATCGGTAGCCTGGATAACTGGGCAGGACGATTCAGGGAGTTTGGCGTGTCAATGGGTGAACAAGCCCAGCGATTTGGCCAAACCTATTTGCCCTTTACCGACCCTGATGGTCTGTCAATTGCCCTAATTCAGCATTTGGATGAGCGACCCGCCTGGGAAACGGAGGACATCAAACAAGACATGGCAACGCAGGGATTTCATAGCGTCACGCTGAGCCTACAAAAAATTGAAGCAACCGCCCGTGTACTGACTGATATATTCGGGTATACGCTGCAAGCGCAGGAAGGCAATCGGTACCGGTTCATTACGGATGCCATTTCCACTGCCTCAATTGTCGATTTGCTCGAAGAGCCAACAGGGACTATCGGCCGGAATGCCGCCGGAACCAATCATCATGTTGCCTTCCGGGTCGCTAATGAAACCATCCAAATGGAATTTCGGGAGAAGATTTTGAGCAAGGGGCTACAGATAACCCCCAAAATTGATCGGGATTATTTCTTCTCGCTTTATTTCCGCGAGCCAGGTGGTGTTTTGTTTGAAATCGCCACCGATAATCCCGGCTTTACAGTCGACGAACCCTTGCAGGAACTGGGTAATCATTTAAAACTCCCGAAGCAGTACGAATCTTCCAGAGAGCGCATTGAAAAGTCACTTCCTGTATTGGCCTCACAATGAGCAAATGAATCCATTATAAAACTGAAACTTGACGATAAAAACTACGGTTCTTTTTTCAGCATTGTCAAGCTAAAGATCTATGAGCACACAGGTTATATCCTTGTTGAAGACGAGATCAATATGGCTAATTCGTTTATAGTCAACAAGTAATTCATTTCATTTTCACTAGCAAACACAAGACATGGCAACGATAGCTTTGTATGGATTTGGCCGTATCGGGCGGCAATTTTTGCGTATTGGTTTACAGCATAACAAGTTTGTACCGGTGGCAGTGGCCGATATTCGGGATGAGCCTACCCTAGCGGCACTCTTTTCGGTTGACACAAATTACGGTCGATGGCCAGAGCCTGTTACTGGTAGTGAAGGAAAGCTAACCATTGGCGAGCTTACCATTCCGTACATTAATTCGTTGAAAGAAGTGCCCGATTGGGGTTCGCTTGGCGTTGACTTAGTCGTTGACTGTACGGGCCGGGCAACGACCCGAGCCGGAGCGCAGGTGCACCTGGATCGGGGGGCTAAGTATGTGCTGATCAGTGCACCTAGTAAAACGCTGGCTGACTGTGACGCTGTGCTTTTAAAAGGCATTAATCTGGATACGTTTGATCCCGTTAGCCACCACATTATCAGCATGGGCAGTTGCACGACCAATGCGCTGGCGGCTGTGGTTAAAGTAATTCGTGAGAATTTTGGCATCCAGTACGGCCTTTTCTCAACCGTTCACTCCTACACCAATACGCAGTCTTTGACAGACCAGCCCATGAAAGACCGTCGTGACTCCTGGGCGGCTGCTGAAAACATTATTCCTTCCTCGTCGGGAGCGGCAAGGGCACTGCAATTCATTTGGAACGATTTGAAAATTACCGGTAAAGCGTATCGCGTACCAACCCGAACAGGCAGTATTGCTGAACTGAATTTAATCACCGAAAAAGACTGCTCTGTGCAGGAAGTCAATGATGCATTTCGGAAAGCCGCTGCTGAAGGCCCGCTGAAAGGGGTAATGGATGTGTTGGAAGGTGAGTGGGCTTCTTCCCGCATTGTGGCCGACCCACATTCGTCCATAATCGATTTGCCCTTAACAGCTAAAGAAGGCCAGCTATTATCTGTTGCGGCCTGGTACGATAACGAATGGGGGTTTTCAAATCGACTGGCAGAAGTTGCTGCCTTCATAGCGGCACGAATATGAGCCCTTCTGCCGTTAGGCCAACCTTTTGGAAAAGCGCCAAAGACGATAACTAACTCATTTTCAACTATCAATTCATCTAAAATTCACCATTCATGAAAACGTCAATTGGTATCTCGGCTGAAAACCGGGAAGTTGTTGCTCATCAATTAGCCATATTGCTAGCTGATGAATTTGTGCTTTATACTAAAACATTAAATGCACACTGGAACCTGGAAGGGATGGACTTTCATTCGGTACATCTGTATTTCGAAGAACTCTATACGCAGTCGGCCCAGATAGTTGATGATGTAGCCGAACGCATTCGCCAATTAGGACACTATGCGCCTGCTACGCTGAAAAATTTCCTTCAACTTACCCACCTGACCGAGCAGGATGAGGATGGCAATGACAGCCGAAGTCTGATCAAAAAACTGTTGAGTGACCATGAAAGCATCATTGCCTTCATCCGGGGTAATATTGATGAATTTGCAGAGGCCCATAAGGATGCAGGCACTAGTGATTACATTACCGGCCTGATGGAGAAGCACGAAAAAACTGCCTGGATGTTGCGAGCGCACCTTAAGTAGGGATATAGCGGAACTGTAACTCCAAAGTCTACCTCCAGATATAATGGACTCTCCAATTTATTTGGAGGTAGACTTCGCAATACTAAAACACACAAAATACTGATTACTAACTGGTTGGCGTAATATAATTGCTAATGTTAAGGCATTTTTAGATTGGCATTTTATTGGTAAAGTAGTTCATCGTGGTTGATTTCATTCATCTCCAACAAGAACTACTCCCATTATGAAACGTAGCATCCAGCATGAACTCCTGAGTGTTCAACTCGTTGAAACAAGTCAATGGCCTTACCCCATTCATGACCATAATCACTTTGAACTAATCCTGATTCGGAAAGGAAGTGGCCAACACATAATTAATGGCAATCGATTCGCCTATCAGGCTGGTGATGTGTTTTTACTTGGCCCTTTAGACACCCATTATTTTGTAGTCGACAAATTGACCTGCTTTGGCTGTCTCTCCTTTACGGAACTGTATATGGGCAGGTTAACCAACTTAGGGACAGACTCCTGGCTACAGATTAGGGAAAGGGGCCAATCAGCAACCCAGCAGCTGGCGGGTAGTATTATTACCAATCATAGGGAGCAACAAAATCTGAATGCCCTTTTCGAAATAATTTTAACGGAACAGAATAACCTTCGACAACTGGC
The DNA here is from genome assembly GCA_003259005.1 of Spirosoma telluris. Classification (GTDB taxonomy): domain Bacteria; phylum Bacteroidota; class Bacteroidia; order Cytophagales; family Spirosomataceae; genus Spirosoma; species Spirosoma telluris. The sequence goes on along the minus strand of QLII01000001.1, from coordinate 8,350,022 downwards.
TGCTAATCAAATTGTTGACACGCTGATGAAAACGATTTTAAGCTTAATTGATCGCCAGCTGGTTGAGCAACAGGGAGTAAGAGCATCAAGCGTAACGGCTGCTTCCCTTATGCAGCGAATTAGTATGTATATCTGCCATCACATTACCAGGCCAGATCACCTACGAATGGACAGGATAGCCGATGCATTCAATTACTCCCAAAGTCATTTGTGTGCGCTGTTTAAGCAACAGGCTGGTGAATCGATCAATCAGTATATTATCCGCTATAAGCTTCAGCTCGTTGAAACCAGGTTACGGCTCAGTAATATGAGTATCTCGCAGATTGCGGATGAATTTGGCTTTACAGATATCTGCCATCTGAACAAACTCTTCAAACGATATTACCAATCGACGCCCACAGAATATCGACGAAACTTACTCGTTCCAAGCCGCGTCAGAAGTAGCTACTTACAATCTTCATTGAATTAGTCAATTGCCTTTGTCCAATACTAAGGATTGCTCATTGTAAAGTCAGGTGCCCATTTTGAGTTGAAAACAGCATTTCGCTTGTCAGAACGAATTCTCAAGAGTTTACTTCATTCTTATCTATATGGATTCTTCGCTTAACTTAATAAAGGCCACCAACGGCCCCGTAACAGGTGCAGTTGAAGTTGTCGAATTCGGGGACTGCTTGTGTTACAGAAGCCAGGAAATTCGAAAGGTTATTTACTCTCTTTTAGATCAGTTCAACGGTCAGCCGATTACCTATACCTATCGTCATTATCCTGATCTGACAAGTGACCAATCCTTACTGGCTGCCGTGGCTACTGAAGCGGCAAGACGGCAAGGAAAATTCTGGCCAATGTATTCAGCCCTATTTACCCAACCGCTTATTAATTGCGTTACTCTTATGGGATTGGCAACAACACTAGGATTAGATCAGAACCAGTTTCTTCAAGATCTGCTTGATGATCAATTACACAACCAGATTAAAACTGATTGGCGATTAGGCCATCTGTCCGGAGTTCGTTGCCCACCTACTTTGTTCATTGGCGGGCAGCAATTTCATGGAAAACTTACTCAAGCTCGCCTGGTTCCCCTAATTCAGTTTCACCTAAACCACTTCAGGCCGTCCGTCTTAAATGTTGTTGATCAGAAAGGCGGGATTGTGCATTGGAGTACTAACGAATTTAGCTGATTAGCATACAGCCTTTCAGGTTTGTTATCAGGTTTAGATGCCCATTAATGGCTTTTCAAAAGCCATTTTATAACTCTTCTTAGAAAGCTTATTCGTAGCCTGTAATACACTCGTTTGTAAAGCGTAGCATCAACCGAAACTTGTAAATTCGTATGTTATGCGCTACAGACTACTCGTTTCTATACTGTTATGCAGTACTGTCTTCACCTTTGGGCAAGGTCTGATTAATCCGATCAACGCCAAGAAACTAACTAATATAGTAGCGTATGAGCAGTTGGTAAAACATTATCGGTATCTGAAGCCTGATTCGGCCAGCTATTTCGCCCAACAGGGGATACGATTCGCGCACCTTCATAAAGATAGTAGCGGTGTAGCCTCCATGCTGATTCAGTTGGGCATGATTGACGACAATCAGGGCAGGTTTGACGAGTCGGCCGGGAAATACCGCCATGCGCTGGCTATCTATAAAAAAGCGGGTAATAAGAAGGGAATCGCTACCGTCATCATACGGATTGGTGTTGTCGAGCTACGAAACGGGAATTATGACAAAGCCATCAGTCACTTTTTCGATGCGTTGACATTAGCCGAAGCAAAGCGGGATACATTTGGTGTGATGGAGGCCAATTATAGTATTTCCTGGGCTCACCTTGATCAGCATCATACTGAACAGGCCCTGCACTATTTAGTCCTTGCGGAGAAGTACAATAAACAGCTTCCTTTCTCAAATATTTCACTTAATATTTACAACAATTTCGGTGTCATTTATCGGGAAACGAAAGACTTTGACAAAGCAAAATACTATTTACAAAAGGGTATTGAGCAAAGTAATATACCTGAATATCAGGGCTTAAATATCACCTTAATTAACAATCTTGCCAGTGTATATGCGCAGGAAGGGTTAAAAGAAAAGGCCATTGAGCTCCAGCAAAAAGCCCTGATCAGGTCGCGGGAAATCCACAATTACCTGCGGGAGCTACAAACGCTGTCTGGACTGGCAAAGACCTATGGGGAAGCCAATCCAGCAAAAGCAATCTTTTATTTTAAACAGGCTGTTTTACTTGCCCGGCAGAAGAAGGCATATAAACAGGAAATGCGGTACCTGAAAGAGATTACCAGCCTGTATAAATCGCAGGGTAATTATCAGGAAGCGCTTTTAATGAAAGAACGTGAGCATGCCCTGGCGGATAGCTTTTTTTATAAAGATATGTCGCAGCATATCGAGGCATTGAAATCAGACTATGAGTTAAGTAAATCAAAAGCCAGGGTTAAAGAGCTTAGTTATCTCAATTCTAAAAATCAGTTAGAACTAGAAAAATCGGCTATTCTACGAAATGTAACCCTCGTAGGATTCATTCTACTGCTACTAATTCTCGGATTGTTGTATAACCAAAACCGGATAAAACAGCAGAAAGCCAGCGAGATAGCAACGAAAAATAACTCACTCCAGTTGCTTGTGGAGGAAAAGGAATGGCTTCTCAAAGAGATTCACCACCGGGTGAAAAACAATCTGCAAATTATCAGTAGCCTACTTCATTCGCAGGGCGTTTATTTAAAAGATCCAGCTGCCAGGTCGGCCATTCGTGAGAGCCAGAATCGCGTATATACGATGGCGTTAATTCATCAGAAACTATACCAGTCGGATCGGTTAGCGACGATTCCGATGGCCGAGTATATTGACGAAATCACCAGCTATTTGATTAGCTCCTTCGATGCGCAAGAAATTGTTCATACGCAACTAACCATAGCATCCGTTGATTTAGACGTTACGCAAGCCGTGCTGATTGGCCTCATTATTAACGAAGCCGTTACCAATTCCCTGAAATATGCCTTCCCTCAACAACCAGGTGTCATTAGCATCCAATTAAGTGACGTAGGAAAAAACAGGTTTTCACTGATCATTCGGGATAATGGCATTGGATTCGCGGATGCCGCTAACCTTTCCAAAAGTCGTACGCTGGGCATGAGCCTGATAAGGGGATTGAGCAAGCAGCTTGGTGGAGAATTGCAGATTACCAGCGAGCAGGGCGTACAGATTCAATTACTTTTTCGTGAAGAAACCCAGAAGAAGCAGCCACTAAAGGCTGGATAAATACTAAGTAGTGCTAGATAGTAGCAATTTCAGTCAAACCAACTTTTTCCTGGGTAAAGAGCAAGCTAATCTCGACACCTGAATCCTGATTGATTTGAAGCTTCCCCCAAGTTGTTTACTGAGCCCACGAATCAGGCTCATCCCTAATGTACGACTTCGGTTGGGGTTTAAATCGGGGGGGAAGCCAACACCATTATCACTGATCGTGAGTCGATACGTCTGGCTGGCCAAATCGACAAGTTCAATGCTAATGGTTCCTTTCTGGCCATCAGGGAAAGCGTATTTCAATGAATTGGTAACGACCTCGTTGAGGATAAGGCCAAGTGGAACCGCCAGAATAACATCCAGATTGATTGGCATGACGGCTATTTTTTTCAGAACAGAATCCTGCCGGGCAAACGTTACCAGTAAATAATCGAGGATATCCTCGATATACTCAGCCATCGGAATCGTTGCCAGGCGATCTGACTGGTACAGCTTCTGGTGGATCAATGCCATCACGTGTACCCGATTCTGACTCTCCTGAATAGCTGATAGCGCGGCTTTATCTTTCAAATAAACGCCTTGCGAATGGAGTAAGCTGGTAATAATCTGTAGATTATTTTTCACCCGGTGGTGAATCTCTTTAAGCATCCACTCTTTTTCTTCCAACAACTCTTCCTTTTCTTTCAGCAACGTATCTTTCTCGTTAAGGATAGACTGCAGGGATACATTTTTTTGATTGATTTCAAGCTGTTTGGACTCTAGGAGTTTATTACTTTTTTGTTTTAAGCGGTACTGATTATAACTTATACCCAAGAGGCCTAAAAGCAGCATTGCGCCTGCCAGTATACCCTTGCGCGTTGTCTCCCCTTTTTCTAGTTCAAGTTGCTGACGCTGAATTTGCTGTTCTTTTTGGGCCGTAGCATATCGCACCTCCAACTCCGCAAACTGCCGTGATTTAGTTTCGTTAAAAAGGGAGTCATTTAACGCTTTATGTTGCCGAAAATGGCTAATGGCCGATAGATAATTCCCCTCCGTGGAATCTACTTTAAAGAGCATAAAGTGAATATCCTTTATGGTCGAAGGGGCGTTTTTTTGTGGTGAAAAAGCGAGGGCTTTTCGTAAATAAAAACCAGCCTTTTTAAAATTTCCACGTTTCAAATAAAATTCACCGATTTCTTTTGGCGCTTTCTGTGCCATTTCAAAATCATTGCCCGATTGACTGTACCAGCTAATTGCCTCCAGATAGTATTTCTCCGCCTGTTTATAATGATGCAGATTATCATAGCAATACGCTATTGTTTGGGCAATACACCCTTTCTGAATGGTAGTTACAGAAGGAATTTCTTTGACAAGGTTTACAATTAAACGAAGGGCTTCCTGCGTTTTATGATGCTCAATTAAATCTTGTACAATAAAGCTTGCCGAATAATACAATGAGTAATTTGGAAGCTTTTCCCGTCGCCATTGCTGAAGCGTCTTTTTAAACCAATAAATGCTTTGTTCCCGTTTGCCAAGCTCCATGTATACCTCAGCAATAGTCCCATAAAAGCCAGCGGCTGACAATGTATCCTGGGTCTTGTTCATACTTTCCAGGCATTGCAGCGAATAGAAAAGGCCTTTCTCGAAATTCCCTCTCAATCGGCTAATACTCGCTAACCAGCTATAGGTATAATGAAGCTTTGGATACTTAATCGCTTTATATCGTTTCAAAATATCCAGAAATTCGCCTTCAGCTACATCCAGCTCGCCCATATCCGCGTGGAGGCCAGCAATCTGCTCGGACAGAAATAGTTCTTTCTCCGGGTTCCTGAGCGCTTTGTACAGAGAAGCGGCCTGGCGATAATTCGAAAAAGCTTTGGGATAATTTCGGGTGATATACCGCTGAGCGGTGGCGAACCTATACAGGGCGTCAGCTTGAGTATCTTTATCCCCCGTTCGCTGGCAATCTTTTATTAGTTTAGAAAAAAGAGACTCTCCAAGCTGGATATCGCCCCGTTCCATATAGGCAATAACCAGGATACTTTCTGCCTGATGTTTTTCTTTTGACAGATGCAACGTACTGCTAAGCTCTTCTGCCTGATGTAGATAAAATAGCGCACTATCCAGGTCGACTTTAACTTCTCCCGCTTTATAGACGTGAAATTTCCCTAATTCAATCAGAGCAGAAAGCCGGAACGTATCAGGTTTACTTTTTTGTAAGTTGATCAATAATTGATTGGCCATTTTTCGCGTAATATTCTGTCCATTGGAAGGGGTACTTGTAAAAAAATGGAGCACAATACCAACTAGACTTAACCAGGCAAGTCTTGATGAATGCCAGCTAGCGAATTCGTTCACGGGTTTAAAAGGGAGTACCCAAGTAGGCATCGATTGTGTTCGTTAAACTCTTTTTCTGTTCCTACTTATCCACATCAGCGATCAAAGAAAACGTTACGCGCTGATCAAAGCTGGTTGCCCAACTTTCACTTCACTAAATATCAGACTAATCTGTACGCCATTGATCTGGCTAATTTCCAGCTTCCCACCAAGTTGTTTACTGAGTCCCCGGATCAAACTCATACCAAGTGTGCGACTTCGGTTCGGGTTTAAATCCGTCGGAAAGCCAATACCATCATCACTAATTAACAGCCAGTAGCTTTGGTAATCCAGTCGCTTAAGCTCTATGTATATCATTCCAGTCTGACGCAAGGGAAACGCATATTTCAGAGAGTTCGTAATGGCTTCATTAATGATCAAGCCCAGGGGAACTGCAACCGTAACATCTAAATCGACCGGTGAAACGTCTATTTGCTTTTTAATGCCAGCATTTAAATCGAACGTACTCATTAAATAGTCAACGATTTCATTGATGTATTCTGCCATCGGAATGCTGGACAGACGGTTTGTTTGATACAATTTCTGATGGATCAATGCCATGGCGTGAACCCGGTTCTGACTTTCTCGTATAGCCGCCAAGGCGGCCTGATCTTTAAGATAGGTGGACTGTGAATGAAGCAGGCTGGTAATGATTTGCAGGTTGTTTTTTACCCGGTGATGAATCTCCCGAAGCATCCATTCCCGTTCCCGTAATAAGTGTTCCTGATCATGAACGGCTTTTTGAAGGGATTCATTTTTTTGATTGATCTCCAGCTGTTTGGCCTCAAGAAGTTTATTACTTTGTTGTTTAAGATGATACCGGTTATAGCTAAGCCCCAATAATAAAATTAACATAATGGTACCGGCAATAATACCATTTCGAATGGTTTGCTCCTGCTGTAATTGGGTTTGCTGCAATAAGCTTTGCTTCGTCAGCGCTTGAATACTCTGTTGACTTAACTTTAAATTCTGATCTTTCTTTTCGCTTTCAAACTCAATTTCTAATTGGGCGATCTGCCGGCTTTTCGTAGTGTTTAACAAGGAGTCCTGCAAGACTTTATAGCGTTCGTAATGTCGAATGGCGGGAATGTAGTTAGCCTGAGTCGAATCAAGTTTGAACCACTGTAAATGATTTTTTGCCAGCGCCATAATCGAGCCATTTTGCTGGCACCGTAATTCGTTGATCGCTAAATAGCGACGAGCCTGCTGAAACTGTCTACTTTGGATAAAAAAGTTGATAACCGCCTGATAAATCCGGGCACGCCCTAAACTGCCTATCCCCTTGTTGGCCAGTAACTCTAAGGTCTGATCGCAATACGCTTGCGCTTGTTTAAATTGATTTAACCCGGCATAAATCGTAACCAGCCGAAAGTCGACCAAAAGCGCACTCTCCGCAGTTGTTGGTGGATACTGCTGGGATTTTTGCCGTAAAAAATTGAGTGCCTCTCTGGGTTTACGTTGTTGAAGTAACAAATCAGACAGGTTACCTACCAGATGCAGGATATAGGCGTTATTGTTGTATTTTAAGGCAATAGCCAGCGATTTCTGATAATAGATTTTTGCCTGTTTAAACTGGCTCAGTCCATAATAGGTGAGTCCAACCCGGTTGTAGATGGTACAAAGCGTCAGCGAACTATCTTTACTCGCTTCAGCGGCTCGAACGGCCATCAAGCCGTAGGCAAGTCCTTCTTTATAGTCACCAAGCTTGGCCGATACAAAGCCAAGTAGATCATATACCGTAGCTAAATCAGTATGGCCAATGGCACGGAATAACCGAAGGGCGCTTTGTAACTCGCTGAGTGCAAGCGCATAATTTTCCTGTATTTGATGGAGATCGGAGAGTTCTTTATACAAGTCAGCCATTTTTACTTTATCATCGGCCTCGATAAAATAGCTAAGTGCTTTTTCATAGAGTAGAATCTTTTTGGGTAACTCGTCCCCTTCAAGTGTAAAAAAACGAGCCTGGTTCATGAACACATAGCCCAACTGATCCCACTTTTTATAGCGTGTAAAAAAATCAGTGGCTTGTTGGGCATACCAGTTGGCCTTAGCGATATCACCTTTTTCCAGCCAAATCAGGAACAATGTATAATCAGCCTCGCCCTGGCAGGCTGGGTAGTGCAGGGATTGTGCTAATCGGCTGGCTTGTTGACTCATTTGTAGCGCCGTATCTAAATCATGTGCTTCTTCTCCAGGTTTAAGAATGTAGCATTGACTCAATTGCAGTAATGCGTTTACCCGACCGGTATCCGGTTTACGATCGCTTAATACCCGTTGTAAACTGTCAATCTGGACGGCAGACCATTGGGCTTTGGCTGTTAGGGCCAACAGCGTCCATATTATCAGAAGAATATACTGCTTCATGAATGCCTAGGCCTTAATTGATACCGAATGAGGAACCTGGCGGCTGAGCGGAAAGGACTTTCCGGATACCCAGTTTTTCCATTCGATATTCGAGTGTCGTTGGCTTTAAGTTCATCAATTCAGCAGCTCCTCCATTCCCCCGAATTCGACCATTTGTTTGTTTCAGAATTGCCAGAATGTAATCTCGTTCCGTTTCCTGTTGGATCTGTTTAACATCCTGTAAATCTTTTGGCGTTGAATTTCCTAGTTTGAAACTGGCATCTGGCTGACTCATGGTGCCTGATAGAGCCGTGGAAAATAAGCTGTTGATCAATGGTCGGCCCAATGTCAGCGGTGATTGGCCATCATTAATAATGACAGCCTGTTCAATCACATTTTCTAACTCCCGAATATTTCCCGGCCAACTATAATTAATTAGCTCATTCAATACCGTTTCACTAATACCTCGAAACGGTTTACCTAGTTTACGGGCCGATCGCTGAGCGAAAAATTGGGCCAGTAGGGGTATATCACCAGGCCGTTCCCGTAAGGAGGGTAAGGTAATGGGGAAGGTTGCTAACCGAAAGTACAGATCCATCCGAAAACGCCCTTCAGCTACTTCTTTTTCCAGATACCGGTTTGTAGCGGCTACGACACGCACATCTGTTTTAATAGGGGTTTTACCACCAACCCGTTCGATCTCTTTTTCCTGAAGTACGCGCAGGAGTTTGGCTTGCAATTCTAAAGGCATCTCGCCTATTTCATCCAGGAAAATAGTACCTCCATGAGCCAATTCAAACTTACCAATTCGCTTTTCAATAGCGCCCGTAAACGCGCCTTTCTCATGGCCAAAAAGCTCCGATTCGATCAGAGTAGCAGGTAAAGCCGCGCAGTTGATTTTTACCAGAATTTTGTCTTTTCGAGATGACAAGTTATGGAGCGCACGGGCAATTAGCTCCTTTCCAGTACCACTTTCACCTAATATAAGAACCGATGTATTGGTATTGGCAACCTGAGTAACCTGATCAAAAACACGTAACAAACGTTGGCTACGACCAATGATCTCTTCAAAATTGGCTAATGTTTTTACCTCTTCCTGTAAGTAGTTGTTTTCCCGTTTTAGCTGTTCACTAAGCCGGGCCACTTCTTCAAAGGCAAGAACCCGCTCCAGCATTAATACAATCGGTTGTTCCAGCCGCTCCAGTAGCCTAAGATGCCCGGATAGGTAAACGTCAGGTTTACGACTCAGAAACGTGATAAAGAATGTGTCCACTAGCCCCACATTCAGCGGCATGATCATGGCCGACTCAAGTCGGAAGTTTTTTGCCAGCAGTTGTCCTAAACGAGATTTTTCACAAAAATTGAGGAAGTTTTCCTCAGAATACCGTACAGGACCAGGAAGCACGTCTCCAGTTTCAACCATTAACAAATGATCCGGAGTTATATTCGTTAGTTGGTGGATATCAGCCAGGTTGATGATTTGATACTCGTCAAAGCCGACCCGGTAGTAATTGAAAAGCTGGCTTGTACCTTTCTTTTGGGATTGAATCGATAAGAAATCGAACGGCACAAGTGACTGAAGGAGCATCGCTGCGTTCAGAAGCTTTTGCTCCCAACTTCCGGGAGCCGACAGGGCATCGGTCAGGGCAATTTGTAATACCTTTTCTTCCCGAAGTTTCATTTCTACGCTATGTGCGTGACGATATCGGCTGATTTCCAGTGTAGTGAGAATATCTTTTCCCCGAAACGGTTTAACGATATAGCCAATCGGCTGCGTGGCTTTTACGGCCTCCAGCACACTCTTATTGTCGTTGGCGGATATATAAATAAACGGAATGCTGAGCTCCTCCAACTGCTTGGCCAGATCAATGCCGGTTTCTTTTCCCTTCAGGTAAATATCCAACATGACGATATCTGGTTTTTGCTGGTCCATGAGCGCTAAGGCCTCGGCAACGGAGTCGGCAACACCAATGACGGGGTAGCCTGCCTCACCCAAAATCAGTTCCAGATCATTGGCGATAATGTATTCATCTTCAACAATTAAAATCTTACAGGATAAGGCAGAGGAAAGAGGAGGGTTGCTAAGTGATTGCATAGTCCAGATTGGGTTAGAGGATAGCCTGCATAGACCGCATTTTCATCAGCTTACAAGAATTATTCCCATTCATACTCGAGTTTGCCCAGGTGGTCATGCAAACTCTTTATTAATTCTGTTAAGAGCTCAGAATAAGGATAGACAAAAAGGTAATCGAATGAAATTTAATGTGAATAATGCCATTGTCCAACTTGGGTCGCACTTCTTCATTTAATCATCTCCTACGGAAAATACTGAAAACTCCAGTTATTTTGGAGAACTCCAAAATTAAAAAAATAAGACACCCTGAATTAACAAAACCGCTCGAGGTTTCCTTTCGGTTGACAATGAGGAATTTGATTCCTAGTCAATTCCTGTTTTCCAACTTGCTTAAGGGTTGGCACTCGCCTTGATATAAAGAATAAGCAGTTCGTTTACCTTCCTTATTCCTATGGCCAATCCAAAGCAAATTATCGAAGTTGTCTACAGTGTTTTTGCGGACAATAATTTAAGTCGAATACTGCCCCTACTGGATGAGGAAATCGTGCTTTATAGTTCTGATTATGGACCTACTGGAAGTGAATACCATGGGAGAAGCGGATTTTTAACCTTGATGTCACGTCTATACACGATCTGTGAGAACCTGAGTGTACAATCTCTCATCTATTTCACCCCGGATGATGATCAGCATCAGGATTTGATCATGACAACGGGCTTCTTTGAGGGTAAACTTATGGTAGACAACGAACTAGCTATTATGCCTTTTGTTCACGCCTGGAAAGTGAAGGCTGAACGAGTGGTTGAATTACGGGCTTTTTATTGGGATTCAGCTAAGCTCCTCAACCGAATCCAACAAGGGAATAATGGATCTAATCTCCCACCAAACGGACAACATAGTTCAAGCAATGGTGTCCAATAAAACGTAGGCCTAACCTATGCATCCACTTGAAACGGTTCTTCTGCTACTGATTTTTGTGATTGGACTGGCGCTAATCGCTCAGCGACTCAACCTGGTCTTTCCGATATTGCTAACGGTTGGCGGTCTTGTTATTGGCTTTATCCCTGGTTTACCGAATGTCGGTCTGGACTCATCGGTCGTTCTCCTGGTTTTCTTACCCCCTATCTTATACAGTGCAGCCTGGTATACGAATTGGAGCGACTTTCGCCGAAATTTAGAACCTGTTGTGGTGCTCGCTTTGGGCCTGGTGCTGGCAACCAGCATCGGTATTGCGTATGTAGCGACCTGGCTTATTCCTGGCTTTACTTTGGCAACCGGCTTGCTGTTAGGGGCCATCGTTTCGCCTTCCGATGCCGTTGCCGCCACAGCAATTATGAAAACCCTGGCTGTTCCCCGAAAAATAGTTGCCATCCTGGAAGGCGAAAGTCTGGTTAATGATGCCACGGCTTTAGTCCTATTTCAACTAGCCTTGGCTACCATGAGTTCGGGCCACTTTTCACTGACCGACTCGCTGCTAGAATTCGTGCAATTAGCTTTGGGTGGTGTTTGTTCAGGACTCGTTATTGGATACCTATCGTTCTGGTTGCATAAATACGGGCGTCTCGAACCCGCTTTAGAGACAGTGCTGACGTTTGTGACGGCTTACTCAGCTTATATAGCAGCCGAACATCTTCATTTGAGTGGGGTTTTAAGTGTAGTTACAGCGGGACTACTACTGGGCCATAAACAATCGAGGGTACATAGTCCGACCACGCGGATGCAGGCAGTTGCGGTTTGGGACTTTGTGGTTGTGCTCCTGAATGGGCTTATCTTTATTTTAATTGGATTGCAACTGCCGCATGTGGTAGACTCTAGTAAAGGGCAGTCGCTGGGGCAACTCGCCTGGTTCGGCTTGCTCATTAGTTTGACTGCCGTAGCGATCCGCTTCGTGGGTATCTTTGGGGCCGATACGGTTTCTACGCTGATACGCAAGAAGGTACACCTGCCCCCTGTGTTTCCTTCGTACAAGCACACGACCTTATTAGCGTATATTAGCATGCGAGGTATTGTCTCGCTGGCGGCTGCCCTATCGATTCCAGAACGGCTGCCCAATGGGCTCCCTTGTCCCGGCCGAAATCTAATCCTGTTTATTACGTTTTGCGTGATTCTGTTTACGCTGGTCGGACAGGGAAGCCTGCTTCCGATTGTTATTCGAGCCTTACACTTTGGGCAGCAGTCTACCGACTATCTTTCCCGACGGGAAATTCGCAAAAGGCTATCCCAAAAAGCACTGGCCGTGATTCATCGTGTAGTCAATAAAGAAGGACTTGCTGGAGACACAGTTCAGGAAATCATCGACCGGCACCAGGAGCGCGTTGACGAGCTTGACCGGGTAGATTCTGAGAAGACGCTATCGCAGCATCAACTCAGCCAGAAACTGACGCTATCATCTATACAGGCGCAACGGTCTGAGTTATTAAACTTGCGCGACGCCCAATTGATCGATGTCGAATTGTTTCATGAATTAGAAAACGAACTGGATCGGGAAGAGATACAATTGCAAACCAGTGACGGATAGAGCGTAATTAATTAGTAACGACTTCGCGAAGTTTGAAATCCCCTCTTTTTACTGGAATACCATCTGTTTGTACCGCTCTCATCAGCCCTTATCCCAGTAGGTTTGTAACGACAATAAATGAAGACTATTTATCGCTAATTTATCATTTAATCTCAACATTTAATCTCAAAAACATGAGCAAGATCACAGTAAGTGACGGTACCGAGATTTATTACAAAGATTGGGGAACGGGTCAACCAATCGTTTTTCATCACGGCTGGCCTTTATCAGGCGACGATTGGGATACACAACTAATGTTTTTCGTTAGTCAGGGGTTTCGAGTCATTGCCCATGATCGACGGGGTCATGGCCGTTCGTCTCAAACCTCTGAGGGTCATAATATGGACACCTATGTAGCGGATGTGGCTGAGCTTACGGCATTTCTTGATTTAAACGATGCGATACACATTGGCCACTCAACGGGGGGGGAGAAGTGATTCGCTATGTTGCTAAACATGGTCAGGGCCGGGTAGCGAAAGCCGTGCTAATTAGTGCGGTTACGCCTTTAATGGTCCAAACCGAAACCAATCCGGACGGGATTCCTATGTCGGTGTTTGATGAAATTCGGGTAGGTACAGCCACCCACCGCCCCCAATATTTCCAGGATTTTACCATTCCTTTTTATGGCTATAATCGGGAAGGAGCAACTGTATCACAAGGCATCCGGGATAATTGGTGGCGCCAGGGCATGATGGGGAGCATCAAAGCCCATCATGATGGGATTAAAGCGTTTTCAGAAACAGATTTTACGGAAGATCTTAAAAGCGTGGATGTACCCGTTCTGGTATTGCATGGCGAGGATGACCAGATCGTTCCCTTCCCCATTTCTGGAGCAAAGGCGATAAAGTTATTAAAACATGGAAAACTGATTTCGTACCCAGGCTTTCCCCATGGTATGCCCACCACCGAGGCAGCTACCATTAATGCTGATATACTAGCTTTTATTAAAGAGTAATCGCGCCATTGATTTTCTAATCAAATAAGACTAAAAAAAGCTGTCATTATTTCTAATGGCAGCTTTTTTATGGGGTAACTCCTAAAGGAAGACCGCGATACCCAAGTCTCCAGGAACTGTCATGCTCATTTGCTATACTCTAAAAAAAGAATTGAACTTTTACGTAAATTCAACGCACGCAACCTGCTTCTGAATCGAAAACAATTTTCAACCTTTTGTCCTGAACCCCTAAAAGTGAGCCAGTGAAAAGTAGAGTAAAAAAACCTAAATTTCACTGGCTCACTTTTAGGGTTCAGGACACCTCGTAAAATCTCGTGCTCTTTGCAGATGTCCCGAAGTAGTTCGCGAACTCGCTCGGCTACCAAACCGACTAGCACTTGCTTGCGGTATTTGGTTATCCAGACGATATGATACTTGCAATCATAAGTTGTGTGGCTTGTCTTTCGGCAGTGCTGCATACACGTAAGAGTTGGTATGCAAAGCTATTAAACTAAAGTCTTCGCCTAAAGGCGAGGGATTTTCCCCAGAGTGATACATTAAGACTTTGGCCATTTGCTTGTTAATAGGCAAACTACTTTTCGTACTTTTCTTCTTAAAGTACCAAAGGCAATGCCCGTTTGAGTTCCCTTTCCTCCTCTAAGCTTCACCTTTGGGCATTTTCAGGCTGCCTTCGTTTTGTACTTCCTAGAATAGTACGAAAATGAAATAGCCCTATCCATATGACCAGCTGACTGGCAAATGATTCTATCTCATTACCTAGGAGCGGAAAGTAACCCAGCTAGCAGAGCGTATCGATCAGTACGAGATAGTGTTTTCAGCGCAGGCGATCAATGATGTCCGGCGGCTGAATTAAGGCCTGCTGAGGAATGAGGTACTAATGAACGCTGGCTTTACTGAGGCTAGCGTTTTTGTTTTATCAACCAGCAGTAAAGCGACACATACAAAAGTAAAACTGTCAGATTATCAGTAGCTTGTCAAGTTAATTCCCCTACTTTTAGTTAGACCTGCCAACTTCGCCCGTCTAGTTCCATAAAATTTGAGGGCTGCTAATAAGGCAGTAGTAGCGCGTTGAGTTTACAATGGGGGTCGGTTTTACGGCCCATAGCCTGGAACATATCATCCACAAAGCAGTAAATTGCGATGGTCTTGTCGGCCAGCATTGGATTGATTTTAGAGCGTGAGATACTCCAAAATTACCGATGAGGTTGGCAATTGGCAAGACCTATTATCTCGCAACTTGAGTTATTAAATAAGCGCAGTCGTCGGGCTAAGCCCTTTATGCTGTCTACCCATTCAACAAACGATCAATTACAAACCTATATCGCCAGTTTGATACACTTATTCATAAACCGCTTATTTAATCAAAACCAACGCGGCTACGAAGTACTTGTTTATCATCACTTGGCTCGTTTTTACAAATCCCAGTTAGTGCAAATCCAATAGGCTGTTTTTTGGTGTTTCTTAGATAATCGTATCCAGTAACATTTGTTATATCTATTCAAAACCCTTCTTTATCTATTTCACCGCCAATTTAGTCTATTTTTTTTGTAGGAACGATTATAGTCAGTCTACATTAGAATGATGATACAACATATTTATTTAGTTCAAAATAACGATCATCACTTTTTAAACGAAAACTCATTATGAAAGCAATATTCTACGTCCTAGTCGTAATACTTACGACAAATTTTAGATCTCTTATTGCGGCCCCTTCTAGAGTTAATATTGATGGAGTCTGGTATACGAATGGGCAAACAGCATACGTAGAATGTGGTAAAACCAGTGTTTACGTCTACATCGACGTAATTACCGATGGTGTTGATATTCTCGGAATCGATGTTACGACAACACCCAATTTTTCAGTTTCCGACACACCATCAGATATAGAGAAAAGTCTAAATTTAGATTCTAACAAGCAGAATGGCTACATTGATGTAGGTTATGAAAATAACCCTGGTCTAGGTACTATTAGAGTCTATGTCAATCAAAAACCACCTATGCCAACATTCACAGCTACATCTACATTATGTTCAACAGGCAATTCAGCCACCTTCACTGTATCAGATGCGTACAGCTTTCAAAGCACAAAACCTTTAGATTTAGTTTGGCAGACAACTGGTGGCGTTACAGTTAACAGTGGAACTACGTATACTTCAACCGGATCAACAACTAGTAGTGTAACAATACAATATAATTCTTTTGGTTCTGTCAGCGTTCGAGGTGTTATCCCTGGTTGTAGTAATTTACAAGGCGATGCTATAACCTACTGGTTTGGCGCACCTGGAAGCAGTGACATAACATTTGCAGCTACTGGTGGGGGTGATAATGGATCCTCGTTCTGCGTTGGTAATACCCGTAATTACCAAGCTAATCCAAATCTACCTTTGTCCCAGTATAGTTATAGCTGGTCTATCCCTTCAGGAAGTAGTAACGTCTCCTATTTTTATTCCTATGGACCAAATGCAACGGTAACGGCGGGATCAACTGGCGGATTTCTACTGCAAATGAGTGTTACTAATTCCGCATGTAGCACCACAGGAGGCTCTTCACGGACATTTTTTATCAGTAGTTGTGGGTTCCGAGTAGCTAACAACCCAACTACTGATAAAATTACGGCCCTATTTGATGCTGGGGATGAAGATCAATCACTACCCTCCTCTTTGCGGTTATCGAGCGAAAAAAATGGGACAATTAGAGAAGTAAAAGTTAAAGGGCAGTATTCTGAAGAAGCAGTAAAAAACGGATTACAGATCGAGTTGGATGTACACTCTTTACCAAGAGGTACATATTATTTACAGGGGATTTATAGCTTAGATAGAACTGAATCTATTCGAATCATTTTACAGTAAATGAAGTGGCTACACAAC
The DNA here is from genome assembly GCA_003259005.1 of Spirosoma telluris. GTDB lineage: Bacteria > Bacteroidota > Bacteroidia > Cytophagales > Spirosomataceae > Spirosoma > Spirosoma telluris. The sequence continues at coordinate 8,333,621 of QLII01000001.1, read as the reverse complement.
TTATCTATTCCATAGAGTTTGATAAGTTGTGTAGCCACTTCATTAAAAAAAAACGGTGATGAAAACGAAACTGAAAATTGTGATTTTCCTTTCATTAATTAATTTATTAGAGGGTTATGGGCAAACTGGAACTCGATTTGGAATTACATTTGGGCCTAGTGCAGGTCAAGTCCAAGCTAGTTTAACGCTCAATGACATTTTATTGCGATATAAGGTGGGAATTGCATTTGAGCAACAATTCACACGCAACTTTGCTTTGGCTAGTGAGTTAAATTATTCGCGGCAAGGAAGTCGTTATACATCAACTAATGGGTATGTATCCGATAAATATATTACAGCTATTGATTATATATCGTTACCTGTATTGCTCCGGTTTCGGGCAAAGAATGAACGAGGATTTGTTGAAGCAGGTGGCCAAGTTGGTTATTTAGTGAGTGCTAATAGTTATCACTCATCTGATAAAGAGAAAACTTTCTCTGTCATGCAACATACAAATAAAATAGACGTTGGGATAACCGGTGGAGTCGGGTACCGATTAGGGTCACATGTCGCAGTAGATCTCCGATACTATTACGGCATGCAACCAATAAGGCAGAATTATACAGCCCCGCTCCCCAAACTGGAATTCCTACTTATTACCGAGTTGAGAAGTTGTATAACCGAGTATGGTCACTCAATCTATTCTATTATTTTTAGTCATTAGTCTATACTCATGACTGGAATTGCAATAGTGGGCATAATCAAACAAACAGGGCAAATTTCCGACATTTGATTGACAGCCATAATTTGATATAAAGAAAGGCAAAGTTATACAAGCTAGGTAAATTCAAACAGGCGTTTTAGTAAGCAGGTTATTATACCATATATACATGGGGCGTAGTTATTTTCTATGCATTCAGTGTTAAAATGGACGTTAAAATCTGACCGCCGGTGCGGCAAAAATGCTATGAAGTTCAGCAGCATCAACTGATTATAACCAATACATGGCGAATTTAACGCTACGGAGGTCCGGCCCAACGGTGTTAGATCCCCCTACAGGGCGAAAAAGGTGATATTGCTATAACTGCTCCTCTAATAGCAAATAATCCACTTTCCTTAAAAAGTGCTTCATGAGCCATTTTATCCCCTTCAGATTAAAGTAAACACAATTCAGTATACTTGAGCAGTAGTGAGCCAAATGATCCATCTTTTCGAGGGATAGCCCAAGTGTTTAGCTGCACTGGCCGGCTTGCTATACCCTGGCGAATTGTACCATGCAGGAGCTGTGGAAAATAAGGTGGCCCTTCATTCTGGCCCTGTGGATGAGTCTACTGGTTACACCGGTAGAGGGGGCTTTTTTCATAAATTGTCAGGGAGTTATTCTATTGACGAATCGATCCTCCGCCCAGCCCGGCTGGTCTGAAATAGCCCAGAAACGAAACCCAACTCATAAGCATTTATTGCCGAGCGGAAGCCAAATGACCAGCCGCAACCGATGTTTGACTATGAATGAACTTCTTTCTGGTAACAGTAACCCTAAACTCTGGTTTGAAGGTCAACTTAGCTTGCCTACGTCTGAACGTGAGTCATTAGCCGATTCGATTGCGTTACTATCCCGCGATTCGTATTGCCTGGGTGGGAATCCGGAGTTAACCGTTACTGGAACTAATGTACGCTGGTACGCCGATGCGGACAAAAAACGACTGCTATACCTGGGAAATACGTATCATTCACCACCAATCGATCAAACTACTACCTTTTATTTGACGCAAACCCTTTCCGGTGTGGAAACTTCGCCGATAGCCATCACCATTGAAATTGTCGAAGCTTTTTTACACAATATGATTATAATACCCGCCAGTTGTGAAAAAAATGATGGTGTTATTTCGGTAACCGCAACGGGCGGAACGGCCCGTAATCCGTTGTATTATAGCTTAAATAAAGGGCCCGCCCAACGAACCCCGGTGTTCACTAATTTGGCACCGGGCACCTATCTACTCATGGATTCGGTGGCAGCTGGTTGTTGGGGTACCAGCGAGGTCGTCGTTCCTGCCCCGCCAAGCCCGACTATTTCGTCCATTTTACCGCTTGACCCTCATTGCGGCCAGACGGATGGAGCGATTACGATTTTGGCATTCGGGGGATCTGGTTCGCTACTCTATTCGCTGAATGGTGTCGATTTTAAGACCGACAATCAGTTTACCAGCCTGGCAGGAGGTACCTATACCGTTACGGTCAAGGACCGGGATCAATGTACGGCCTCTATATCAGTATCTCTAGAAAAATCTGTCAACCTTACGATCAATCAAGTAGAAGTCATAACTACAACTTGTGGAAAAACGAATGGCCTTATTACCATCCATAGTGAGGCCGGCAACGGCCGAATCACCTACTCAATCGATAGTTTGCGGTATCAATTTGCCAATACGTTTGATAGTTTGGCGGCTGGAACCTATCTGGTATCAGTCCAGGATGAGACAGGTTGTCGGGCTGCGCAACAGGTTGCGGTAGGCCCTAGTGATGGCCCAACCATCAACCATATTCTTGCCTTACCACCCACTTGTGGAATGGCCGATGGGCAAATCAGTCTTTCGGCAACCAGTCTACGTGCATTGAGTTATGGACTCAATGGGATGGCCTATCAAGCCGATTCGTCCTTCCGTCAACTTCCCCTGGGCACCTACACCGTTACGGTAAGGGATGATCGGGGTTGTCTGGTTGAGAGGTCAATTATGCTGGGTGAACCCTGCGTGAATACCATCTATATGCCGGATTCGTTTACGCCAAATGGAGATGGGATCAATGACGGCTGGGTGGTATTCTTCCCCATGACCAGTTTACAGTTTACCGACCTAATCATTTATAATCGATGGGGAACGGTTGTTTTTCATAGAGGGGCTGAAGAAATTAAGAACGGTGCTATTTTGTGGGATGGCTACGAGCAGGGAGTCGTCATTGAGGGAATATATACTTACCAGCTCCGGGTGCAATTTCCTACCGGACAAAATCAGGTATATCAAGGTAAAGTTGCGCTGCTTCGATAAGTGTTTTCGGTTATGCGCCTTAACGGGGAGGTAAATTGGTTGTATTTATAGCGTTTGCCAACATGCGGGGAAAATGTTTCAGACTACGGGACATACATCCATTGGCGTGTCAAAAGTGATTGAGCAATGGATTCCAGGTAGCGGATAAATTGAGCTAATGATTGAACATGACGAGGCAAACAGGTGATCTCTTGCCGAAAGAACGAAATGGACAGTGAGCGGCTTCCAGTTCGATACACCTTCTGCTTTAATGAACAATTTTTCAAACGCTTCTTTTAAGGATAACACATAAGCCATTACATCAATAGCGAAACTCAGCAACCGCCCGCCCACACCCGCTATAAGATCACCAACTGGCCCCACTACAATAAAGCCCTTCAGCAACAAGGTCCCATCAGTCTGTGGTTACCGGCCAACATCGCCCAACTTTGGGATGAACAGCCCACCACCCAACCCATCGGAGCCTACACCTACTGTGCCATAGCCATTGAATTGTGACTGACCATGCGCCAACTTTTTCATCTATCCTTTCGACAGACTCAAGGCTTTGTCAAAGACCTCTTTGAGTGGCTGGACTTACCCTTAACGGTGACCAGTTACTCCCAGTTGCAGCGTCGGTCTGGCAAACTCCAGGTTGATCTGATGCCCACAGGCGTCCAGGAGTCAACGCCCGTTGCGATCGTGATTGACTCTACGGACCTCAAAGTCAAGGCAGAAGGCGACGGGGTCGCCCGCGCGGTGGAAGGTGCGCCAGCACGGCAAAGGGGCACTTGGCAATGGCTCAAGCTGAGTTTAGTTTCTGAGCCCCAGAGTCTGCAAATCCTGGCCTACAACCTAACCGACAACGCGGTTGATGATGCCCAGAGCGGTCTGGAGTTACTGGGCCAACTACCCTTGGGGGTGGCTTCTTGTGCGACCGATGGGGCTTATGACAAGAAGAAGTTTCGCTCCCCACTACCCGCCAGTTGATTCCTCCTCACCGCAAGGCGGCTTTGGCCAAGTCCAGGAAGGGGAAGCTGCTTTTTGCTCAACGGGCCCAGGCCATCGGTCAGATAGCAGCCACCGATCGAGCCAGTTGGAAACGATCGGTGGGCTACCATCAGCGCAGAAAAGCGGAAGTGAACATGTTCCGCGACAAGACAGGGTTTGGCGAGCGGATTCGCGGACGCAAGTTGGTTAATCAAAGGACCGAAGTAGGGCTGAACGGCAAACTGTTAAACTGCTTTGCTCAGCCTGGTTTACCCCAATCCCATTTAATCGTCCCTAAATAGATGCAACAACGTCTTTTGGAGATACGGCATGTCTACCTTGTCTAACTAGCTCATTTAAATTTTTTGTGCATTCCTCTTGGCGCTGGCTTAAAAAACGGGGGAATAGTTGCTGAGGTCTCCTATACGGTTGCCCTGATTGTCTCATCGTATAAATCATGGCTGAATCAGGCACTTTTACCGGCATATTATCCAGGGTAGCCCGTATAACATTTTTCGAATCCGTTTGGTCCCGATAAAACAAGTTGTTTGGCCGGGCAGTTGGCATCAGATCAGGCGGAAAAACCAATGGCATAGAATCCCGACGGACGGCGGTTCCGGGGACCTGGGCGTACGCGAAACTGGTAATGAATAGAAATAAGCAGGCGAATCTCATGAGTTTAGGCAGTCTGATAGAACGTTAATAAACAGACCCAGTTAAGGATCAAAACGTTGCAAGATCGTATTAGGTGGAGTAACGAAACTAAAGTCCGAAGGCCTGGGTTTGTTAACTAACTTGAATTGATAACCTAACACAATGAAAATTACGCTGATTTCTACCTCATCGCGCAAAAACAGCAATTCGTTGCGCTTTGTCAGCTACCTTCGGCACCTGCTGGCCGAAGAGGGGCAGCATGAGGTTTCGATCGTAACGTTTGAGCATTACGATATACCATTGGTTGGTCAGGGATCGGTAAAAAAGGAGTCGCTGACACCCTTCCAGGAAGAATTGATCAATGCCTGGGAAGCTGCTGATCTGATTATTTTTGCTATGCCCGAATACAACTGGACAGCCCCCCACAAGCGACCAATGCGATTCACCAATTAGGTGGCCCAGCTTACAAACACCTGTTCGACAACAAGGTATTTGCTATGGTGGGAATCTCAAACGGACGGGGTGGTCGGCAACCAGCGCTGGATATGACGACGGTGGTAAATAAAATTATAAGTTTTACTCATAGCTACTCCATCGTTTCCCCAAAGCTGTATGAGTCGCACGAAACCGATAAGAATCTGGATGAAAACGGCCATTTCAACGGTCACGAAGTCTACGAGCGAACCGCTAAGGCTTTTTTGGAGTATACGCTGAACGTAGCACAACGGTGGATTGGGACGCCAAGTTTAGTAGAAAAATAGACGGTATCAACCTATTTCATAGCGGCCCAGATCACAAAAAAGCCTGACAGTTTTACTGTCAGGCTTTTTTGTGATCTGGGCCGCTGGGTATTGGTACTATTTTTCAACGTAAAGAAAGTTACAGAATGTACGTAAGTTGCTTTTCTTAAGCTACGAAACTTTCCTACAGTTGGTATGGTTTCATTGGTAATTATTTACCCACGAATTTTAGAAAAAGAATGAACATGTCAGTTAGTACGGCACAAGATGCACGCAAAAACCTTTCTGAGATTATCAGCAAAGCAGCTTTTGCGAACGAAGCGACAGTAATTACCCGTTCGGGTAAGAATGTTGCAGTGGTCATCTCTTACAATGACTACGAGCGGTTTTGTCAGTTAGAAGATCAGTTGGATGGAGAACTGGCAATGGCGCGTCTCGCCGAAGGGAACAAGCGTAAATCATGGAAAGATGTCAAGGCAGATAATGGCCTTGAGTAATTGAAGCCGGTTAACAAAGGTTTTTGTTGATCGGCTTGTAAATAATTTCAAACGTTAAAATGGGTCAAGGTATTGAAGAAAATGAAGGAATAGTATACAAAGTTGAGTTGATAGAGAGTGCGGAGAAGGACTTTGATAAACTAAGTAAAAAGGCGAAAGTTCAGGTTGCAAAACTGATAGATACTTTAGAGACGAATCCAAGAGCTGGAAATGTACGTGAACTGGTCGGATATAAAGGAGTGTACCGTAAACGCACCGGTGATTACCGGGTAGTCTATACAATAGAAGATGATGTGCTGGTAGTTATTGTTGTCGCCGTAGGCCCCCGCAAGGACATCTACGATATGATTAAGCGACGTATAAAGTAAAATACATAGAAAAGCGGAGCTTACAGGCTCCGCTTTTTTCTTAGACACCAACCTATGGCTGTCTATCAGTTCAAAACTACCTTCACCATTACAGGCTGGTGATCAGACGGGTAACGTTGTTCTTTGGCATCCGTCAGTACACCGTATTTCAACACATCGAATTGCTTGCTGACAAATATGTAGTCAATTCGTTTGTCCATCGGGGCATCGAATTTGAAGCTATTGAATGTGCCCTCAGGGCCATAGGGCGCGGTTTTTGTTACGTTGTGCGCGTCACTCAGGAGGGTTTGAATCGTTTGAATTTGCTCTGTTTCGGGGGTTGAGTTAAAATCACCGACGAGAATGACGGGCACGTTTTTAGCAATTTCCTTAATTTTCTCTACCATTAATTTCCCCGATTGCCGACGCGCTTCGACGCCTTGGTGATCAAAGTGAACACTGAAAAAATAAAACTCTTTTTTCGTTTTCAGGTCGTTAAATTTAGCCCAGGAGCAAATTCGATTGCAACAGGTAGCGTCCCAGCCTTTACCGGGTTTATCAGGGGTTTCGCTCAACCAGAAATTACCCGATTGCAACGGCTTGAACCGGTCTTTTTTGTAAAAAATAGCGGAGTGCTCCCCCGCTTCTTTCCCATCATCGCGGCCAGCGCCCAAAAAGGCGAATTCGTTTAACTCGGCCACATCGTTCAACTGATTACGCAAGGCTTCCTGGGTTCCAAACAGATCAAATTCGTGGAACTTCACCAGAGCTTTTACATTCTCTTTCCGATTCGGCCAGGCATTGATCCCATCGCCTTTATTATCGTAGCGAAGGTTGTAGGTGGCCACTGTAATAGGTGCGCCTTTCTGGGCAAACAAGGTATTTGTTGATAGTAAACTGCCAAGCAGAAGTAAAATTAATACGCGCATTAAAGTTGAGTTTAAATAATTAATGTCAATAGGTTTACGTGTTTGAGTAAGCCGGGCTTAAACCTGTGCCAACCCAAACACGTATATCATAAACCAGAAACGTAACAATTTCTACCAGCCTGGATTCTGGCCAATTTTTGGATTCAATAGACGGTCATTTTCCGGAATCGGGTAGAGATAGAATTTCTCATCCCATTTTCTGGGAATGTTGTTCAACCAGGTTAGCTCACCAAAGGTGTCATTTTTCAATCGTTGCGGGTTAGCTACGCCGTTTACCGTTTCGGCAACGTTTACGTAAGTTACGCCTGCCAGTTGTGTGGCGGGTTTCACTTTATAGAAAACGACGTCGTTTTTCCCGTCTTCATTCAAATCGAGAGGTTTATCTAAAGCAGGCACGTAAAACCCGTTCCAGGTCTGTTCCATCAGCGGGCCACGATTCCAGCGAATGATGTCGGAAAAGCGAAATCCTTCAAACACTAACTCAATACCCCGCTCGCGACGAACTTCCAGCAATACTGGATCGGAAATGTCCGGAAAATAGTTGGCTTTCAGGTACGGGTCTACAACGGCTGGCTTGATGGCTAAACCAGCGGTGATACCCGCCCGTTTTCGCAATGCACCCACCGTTTTTGTCCAGTCGTCGTTGGTGAGGGTACCCAGTTCTGTTTTTGCTTCGGCATAGTTCAATAAAATCTCGGCATACCGCATAATCGAAATCGAGTTGATGTTGCGGGTGCCGCCATCGTAATACGTATCATCAAGCGACCATTTTATAGGCATATAGCCTGTGTACGTATAGGAGAAAACAGGTGGAGCAGGCTCAACAGCACCAGCATTGGTACGGGTGTAATTCCCCATACGAATGGTCTGTTGCAGGCGTTTATCCCGTCCTTTTACCTCGTCCATGAACGTCATTGTCTGATAATCCGGTTTGTCAGTAAACGGCGTTCCGTCTGTATTCAAATACGTATTGACGAAGGTTCTAATGAGGCTTACACGAGAGCCATAAGTGGCGCTTGTCCACCACCAGTTAGCGTCGTTGTATACGCTCAGCGTGGCATCAGAAACTGCCGATAGCATAATTTCATTGGCAACCGGGGTCGTATTGGTGAACAACTGACGGTACGACTTATCGGTGCCTCCAGTTTCGTTTAGGCTAAAACCACCCTCTTTCATGACCTTGTCAGCGGCATTAACGGCTTCGTTCAGCCATTTGTCGGCAGTGCTGCCCAGATTATAGCTCGTGCGATATTTTCGGAACGTCCCCTCAAAAAGACAGACGCGCGATTTGAATCCATAAGCCACGTATTTCGTAATCAGACTACGCGTATTGTCGCCCGTGGTTCTGATATTCTGAGTGGCATAATCCAGATCGGCCAGGACGGAATCCATCACCATAGCGCGTGAATCACGGCCATTGTATAAGGCAGGATCGTCGACACTCATCGCTTTGCCAATCCAAGGCACATCGCCAAACCGTTTTACCTTATCGAAATAGAACCAGGCTCTGAAAAAGCGAGCCAGACCAATGTAATGCCGGCGGGTATCGGCCGGAATGGCAGGATTGGTGCAGTTTGCAATGAAATAATTAATGTTTCGCAATGGCCGCCAATCCCAGCCTGAACTTTGCCGAGGGCCATAAGCACCATCGCGCAAAAAGTCAGGAACTTGCGTTCTGGCCGAAAAATCAGCCATTTCGTCGCTCCGAATGATGTCATTACCACTCGGTAGATTGTCGTAAAAAGAGTTTGTATATAGATCCATTCCGCCTGTGCTGCCAAACACTGCATCTTTTGATGCCGTCGATTGGGGAACTTGCTCTAACTCACTGCATCCAGCTAGAAATAGGCCAATCAGGAAGAGCCAGCTATATTTTGTAGTCATGATTATTAAATTTTTAGGTTAGAAAGTGGCCGATAATCCCATCGTGAAGCTTTTCAGAATCGGGTAGTTATTGCCGTTTCCACTGCTACCATCCGTCAATACCCGATCAGAAGGAGCTGTATTTTCAATATCAAGGTCTTTTGTGCGTTTATACAACCTGGCCCAGGTCAGCAGATTTTCACCCGATACAAATATCCGCGCACTGCTCATACCCACTTTCTGAATGAGGGGGCGGGGTAAGTTGTAGCCAATCTGAATGTTTTTCATCCGTAGATAGGCAATGCTCTGTAGGTATTTCGTCTGCGCCTGTGCCAGTTCGCCCGAACCATTTTGAGCGACATAACCCCGGTACCGAGGCAGATACGCATCCGGATTTTCGGGCGTCCAGATGTTGCCTAATTGCCATTCCGGCAACTTATTATATGGGCGGTTATATTGCCCCAGAAGATACCCGCTTCTGAACCAGGCCACCAATCCTGTTTACCAACGCCCTGGAAGAAAGCCGAGAAGAAAAAGTTATTCCAATCAGCACCCAGCATAATACCGTAGGTGTAGCGCGGTGTCGAGTTGCCAATAATCCGCCGATCACCCGGATTGGCCACTGTATTGTCGCCGTTGTTGATCACCCCATCGCCATTGAGGTCCCGAAACTTGATATCGCCGGGTAGCAGTTGACCTGTGTTGGATGCTTTATACAGCGTTTGTTTCGGCGAATTGGCAATATCATCCGTCGACGTGAAATAGCCTGCTGTTTCGAACCCCCAGATTTCACCTACTTTCTGGCCCGCATAATAATCCGTCAGGCGTTGATTGGGGTTATTAAACTTGTCGATGGTAGCCTGATAGTCAGACATCGTCAGGCGAACTTCATAATTAAATGGCTTGCTGGATACCTGAAGCTTATCCCGCCAGGTGAGCACAGCTTCCCAACCTTTGGTGGTTAAGTCAGCATAGTTTCCCTTGGGGACATCCGTTCCGAAAACGGCAGGCAACGTCATACCCGTCGTGAACATGCCCTTCGTTTTACGGATGTAGGCATCGCCCGTAAACGTTAACCGATTGTTCAGCATACCCAGGTCGATACCCAGATCAGATGTCGTCGAGGTTTCCCAGGTCAACCCATCCGGAATAACGGTAGGCTGACCCGTTTTTTGCGGCTTTACCCCACCCAGTACCCGGCCCGACTGCGAGATATTAAACTGTTCCTGAAACGCATACGAAGCAATACTACCATTGCCCAATGAACCGTATGAACCCCTGATTTTCAGATCGGTAATAGCCTTAGGGGATACTTTCCAGAAGGGCTCATTCGACACACGCCAACCTGCCGACACTGATGGAAAAAAGGCATATCGCTGATCTGTCGGGAACTTTGACGAACCATCGTACCGGCCGTTCAGTTCGAGTAGGTAGCGATCTTTGAATCCGTAGTTTAACCGGTAAAAACCACCCACAATTGCCCAGGTCTCCATACCTCCGTTTGTGGTGATGGATTGCCCCAACGCCAGGCTAAGATCTTTTGCATCAGGATAGATAAGGCCATTCCGAATAACTTCCAGCTTCCGGTAATTCGAATGCTCGTAGTTATAGCCAGCCAGCACTTTTACGTAATGATTGGGACTGAACCGAGGCTCATATTCCGCATACAGGTTTGTAGCGGTGTATAAAGTTTGCCGATACAGGTTCTGCAAATCATTATAGTTCGTTCCTACATATTCGATAACTCCTGGTTTACGGCTATACGGAACTGGCACGCGGGTGCGGTACTCGTTATTATCCGTGGTCTGAAAGGTAAAGTTTCCATTCACCCGTAATTTATCATCGAAGAACTTAGCTGAGAAATCAGCCGTGTTCCGAAATACGCGTCGATCCATGTCGATTCCATTCTTCCCATACCAGAAATCACCCACGGTATAGGCGGCCGAATAGGTCAGCGTACCATCGGGGTTAAACATGGGGCAACGGTATGGCCCTCGTCGGAGATATTCCGCCAGATACTACCACCTTCGCCCGTGTTCAATGGATTGTGGTACTTCATGGATGAGAAATCAGCATTGTTGCCAATTTTCAGCCAGGGATAGACCTGAATCGATCCTTTTGCCCGCAGGCTCAAAATTCGGTAATCATCCGAATTGTACTTAAAAATACCGTCCTGCGAATAGTAGCGGCCTGTTACGTAAAAATCCGCTTTGCCGCTGCTTCCGGAAAATGACAAGTTATGCTCCGTAGCGCTCGTATTCTTTTTATAGAGTTCGCCATACCAGTCGGTGTTTTCGTAGTACACATACTCGCCCGAGGTAGGATCAACGACGGTCTTTGGCAGCGAAGAATCGTTATTTCTCCGCTCCAGTTCGGTTAGATATGCAGGCGAAAACCGAACCGTTTTGTTGATATTCTGAGGGGTTTGCGAGTAATCGTTCCAGGCCGACCAGCCCTCGTTAAACATCTTCGCAAACAGGTAGCCGTTTGTTACATACTTGGGAACGGTGGTCGGGCTTTTGATGGAATGATTGACCGAATACGTAACGCTGGTGCGGTCTTTGGTCGGACTTTTGGTGGTAATAAGCACAACGCCAAACGCGCCCCTGGCTCCGTAAATAGCTGCCGAGGCTGCATCTTTCAATACTGAAACCGTGGCTACATCGTTGGGATTCAGGCGACTTGGGTCGCCCTCTACGCCGTCAATCAGCACCAGTGCGCTCCCCCCCTGACCGATGGAGGTTGTACCCCGGATGTTGTAAGTAGGCGACTGAATGGGCTTCCCATCCCCCATCACTAAATTGAGATTGGGAATGGTGCCCTGCAATCCCTGGCTCAGGTTAGGCAGCGAGCGGTTTTCGAGAACTTCACTCGTCACCTGGTCGACAGCACCCGTTAGGTTCACCTTCTTTTGGGTACCGTACCCAACAACGACGACTTCTTCCAGCGATTTGGAATCGACTTTAAGCGTCACGCTCAGGATACTTTGATTGCCGACCACAATTTCCTGAGGCAGATAACCCACAAAGGAGAAAATCAAGGTAGTGGAACCACTGGGAACGGTGATTTTATATTGTCCCCTGGCATCGGTAGTTGTACCTCGTTGCGAGCCTTTAACCACCACACTCACGCCGGGCAGTACCTCGCCCTTTTCATCACTAATCGTACCCGTTACGGTTTGATCGGTGCTGATGGATGTCGCCTGTACAGTATGGGCAAACGCTAAACTACAAACTAGTAGCAGAAGTGCCAGCGGTATCGCTGTGATACGCTTGGCAATTAACAGGTTCTTTTTCAGGTGTATTCGCTTTATCATGTTAGTTGTGTTTCATAAAAAAGAGTAGTATAAAGTCTGGATTTATATCCAGAGGATAAGTGCATTAAACAACCCCATTAACCCGGTTTTAATGGCGCAAAAGTAGTGTTAGCTATATTAAGAGACCGTTAACTCTAACTGGGTTATATTAAGCTTTCTGTAACTGATCCGGGCTTTTTTCGCCTTGTATGTATGCGTATACAGGTATCATTAATTGATTTCCAGCGGGGTATACCGATTAACTTTCCGGTAAAGTTGCTGATTGAGTTTTTGTAAGCTACAGTAGAGGATTACCGGGGAAATAACTCCTGGATCACCAACGGGATGATGATCATCATCGAAAAGCTAAGAATAAGCATGCCCCAGGAGATGAGCATTAGCCAACGATAGGACAGCGTTGGGTTTATAGGAGTATCCTTAATTGTATTTATTTGCCAGCGGGCAAACAGATAAAAAGGGGCAAACAGGAGGAAACCCAGTACAGTTGGTCAAAAGCCTCAAATAGTGGGCGTAGGGGCCGTATCCCAATCTGTTAGACGCAATAGCCAGAAATGACAATACGGGCATACTCCAGGACATTGTCAAAAGAAAAACGGCGAATTCGTTTCCCTTCTGAAGAGCCTCTTCATGGTTATGTTTAGCCCGTTGCCATTGTAAATAACCGCAATCCCGAACGATAAGAATTAGTTTTTTCATCTGTTGAGCAGGGGTTAATTGTCTTTAAAACGGAAGATATACATTCTTGTATTCCTACATTAGCAGAAAACGCCAAATGGAATCCAGGCAGGCTTCCATTTGGCGTTTGTATGTTTCTGTACCAATCCCCGATCAATTCTGTGACAATTCGTCAATTCTCCGTTTCAGTCTACCAACCCGGCTACCTAGTCGAAGGAAATAAGTCAGCCATCCTAGTAAAACAATAGCAATGACGACGACCACGACCCAAATTTTCCCGTCTTGACGCAAGGTTTCGGTTAATGAAGTAGTAAGTTGATCCATGTCTGGCTGGCTAAAGATTAATAAGTTTTCGTCGTAGGCACCTCTTTTGATTTTTTCGTTTCTTCTACCTCATCCAAATCGATTTCCAAACGGCGTAATCTGACTCGAAGTTGTGTGATCCAAAAACCTAACAAGGTAAATCCAATAAAAGCAGGCCTGATGATTCGTTTTATCGAACTGTCGGCATCGTATTGATTGAAGCCGGGATTCCCACCGTTACCGGGATGAAGCGAATCCGTTAATCGAGGTAAAATAAGAATGAGGGGAATAAAAACAGCAAAGGCAAAGATGTTATAGACAGCTGAAATTCTGGCTCGGCGCATATCGTCATCAAAGGAACCACGCAAAACAAAATAAGCCACATACATCAGCATACCGACAGCAACACCATTCGTCTTCGGATCATTTGGCCATAGGTCCCCCAGGCAAAATAGGCCCATACAGAGCCGGTAATGCAGCCCAGGATGCCAAATAAAATAGCGGTATTAGCAAACTCAACCGACCGTAAATCATCATCGGGTTTGCCATTTCTCAAATAGCGAATCGCAAAAATGGCCGATGCAAGCAGCATGGTCATCATGGCAATCCACAGTGGCGGATGAAAGAATGTATTTCGTATAGCTTCATGCAGAATGGGCAATTTAGGCACAGGACTCACCAGGCCAGCCACAAAGACATACGTTAAAATAAGCACAGTCAAGGCTTTCCACCCATGTTTTAGCATAGTTCAATAAACTAGTTCAGGCTAGAGGTAAATCGCTAACCAAATGTTAAACCTACAAGCGCAATCTTCAGCCGTTTTACTGCTTCTTTGTATACCAGTTGAGGGCATCAGCCTCATGCTCCCTCACCCAATCCGCCTTTTCCAGATTGTACGCTAATGAATCAAGTGGATGGAGGTCTGCCGCACGGCGTTTTTCTACCTGGTAGGCGTCTGCAATGGCCGGATGCGCTCGTAAATAATCCCGAAACGCCAGATGACGCCGGATATCCGGGGACGTACTGGCGAAGAAATGTACGTTGGAGAGCCGATTGCCGTTGGCATCTGTTCGGGCACAGAAACGTCGTTGAGGTAGGCCATGTTCCCCGTACCATTCATAGCCTAAAGCCTCAATAGCCGATCGGTGCCGGTCCAGTGCCTCCAGCGAATGAACAACTGGCATCAAGTCAAGAACCGGTTTGGCAGCTAGTCCCGGTAGAGCGGTAGAGCCAATATGTTCACCGGCAACCAGATTAGATCCAAGTAGCTGGCCAAGTCGATCCAGTTCCTGTTGAGCCAATTCAGGCCAGTCAGGGTTGTATGTACTAATGATTACAGGATGACTTGGCATTGGTTGATTTTCTTTCTGACAGGATTAACAGGATAAGGCAGGATTTAAAATCAGTAAAAATCCTCCCTTATCCTGTTAATCCTGTCGAAAAAACGTATTTATTTCACTAACTCCTTCTGATAGAGCCCTACCAGCGTATCAACAGCATAATCAATTTCCTCCGTCGTGTTATACTTCCCAAATGAAAACCGGACGTAACCACGGTCGGGGTCCAATCCTGGCAAAGCCCCCAGTACGTGCGAACCAATACTTGAGCCGCTCGAACAGGCCGAGCCGCCTGAGGCAGAAATACGCGCAATATCCAAACTAAATAAGAGCATATCGCTCATGTCTGACGCAGGCAGACTCACATTCAGCACGGTGTACAGGCTGTTGTCTACATCTGCCGAATCTCCATTAAACTGCACATCGGGCATTTTGGCACGTAGCTGGTCAATCATTCGGCGTTTTAGCCCGGTAATGTGCTGCTGATGCGCATCCATGTCACGGTACGCTATTTCCAGGGCTTTCGCCAGTCCAACGATGCCATATACATTTTCGGTACCGCCCCGCATATTTCGTTCCTGCGCTCCACCATACACAAATGGATGAATTTTTACCCGTTCGGCATTTGTATACAGGAAACCAACCCCTTTAGGACCATGAAATTTATGCCCGGCGCCCACGATAAAATCAACAGGAAGTTGTTGTAGATTATGCCGAAAGTGGCCCATCGTCTGCACCGTATCGGAGTGAAAAATAGCGTCGTATGCTCGACACAACTCCCCTACCCGACTCAAATTCAGCATATTGCCAATTTCGTTATTGCCATGCATGAGTGAAACCAGCGAGCGGGGCCGAGTACGTAATAAGTCTTCCAGGTGCGCCAGATCAATATGGCCATTCGCGTCTATATCAACGAGGCTTAACTGAATGGTTCCCTGTTGGGCCAAATGCTGAAGTGTATGCAAAACAGCGTGGTGCTCCAGGGGCGATGTTATCGCATGGGTCAGTCTATAGGTTTCAATAGTACTCCGAATAGCCGTATTATCGGCTTCAGTACCACCCGACGTGAAGAAAATTTCGGCGGGGGATGTATTCAGTAACATGGCTACCGTTTTACGCGCTTTTTCGATGGCAGTTCGTACCGCTCGGCCGTGACTATGGATGGAGGAAGGATTGCCAAAGTGCTCAGTCATCAGCGGAAGCATAGCCTCCAGCACTTCGGGGTCCAGTCGGGTTGTGGCAGCATTATCGAGGTAAATAGCAGCGGTGGGTGTCATTGTCGATGAGGTTTGTCTACCTTGCAAAGGTACGGCGATTCAGTTTACTGATGAAACACTATCCAAATCTGCATCGTTGTATTCGTAACACTAGTCGCTTATCCAATGAATTTTACGCAGGCTGCCGGGCTTATTTACGCAGAACTATCCACCTGGATTCGTACCGCCATTCGCTACACGCCTAAGTTAGCCGTCGCTCTACTGTTATTTGTCTTCTTCACATTCTTATCGCGCTGGCTGAGTCGTTGGGTTGTGCAGGGACTGGATCGGGTAAGTAATAACGTTTCCTTAATTAATCTGACGGGGGCCGTTATGCGGGTCGTTGTCATCTCGGTCGGGCTGTTTGTCGCCCTTGGCGTACTGGGTCTCGATAAGACCGTAACCTCTTTACTGGCTGGCGCTGGGGTTATTGCCCTGGCTATAGGATTCGCTTTCCAGGATTTAACAGCTAACTTTATTTCGGGGGCCATGATTGCCTTAGCCAGACCCATTCAGGTAGGCGACACCGTTGAAACGAATGGGTATACGGGTAAAGTGCTGGATATCAAGCTACGTTCTATCGTAATAGACAATGGTCAGGGACAAACTGTTGAGATTCCCAGCAAGGATGTCTTTCAGAAACCGATCACCAATTTCTCCCGAATTGGTCAGCGACGCATCGAACTCTCGGCTGGTATCTCGTATCTTGACGACATGGCAACCGCACAACACCTAGCCAAAGAAGCGGTCAAAGCCCTACCCTTTGTCTTACCAAACCATTCGGTTGATTTGCATTATCGAAACTTTGGCGATGCTAACATTCAGTTTGTGCTCTGGTTCTGGATTAATCCAACGGCTACAAACTCACAGACGGCGTTGAGTGAAGCCATGATCGCCGTAAAAAAAGTGTTCGATGAAAACCAGATTCTGATTGTGTTTGCTGGACAGACATTTGATTTGAAACAGAAGCTTACCACAAACCAGGCTCCAACTGTGGACACGAAGTAGCAAAATGATTAATCACAGCGCCACAGAGAACACGGAGTCGTATGTTAACACCGTGTTCTCTGTGGCGCTGTGGTTAAAAAATCAATGTTAGAAAACCTCTCCCAGATTCAGAAATAACCCCTGAGAGCCGCCAATGCCGAAGCCATAGTCGACCGCCAGATTCAGATTTGAGTGTTTATTAATTTTTATCCGCAGGCCAACGCCACCACCGGGCAGGAGTTTACCGAATTGATTCGTATTCGGATAATCGCTGTAGGTTTGCATATTGGCAAATACAACGCCCCCCAATAAGCCATTGTTAAGCAACACGGTACGGTATTCGGTTTCCAGATAAATCAGGTTTCTGCCCCTAAACCGTCCTGTGCATACCCCCGACCTAAATTAGAATGCGTATCCCAACCCGTACTGGGCAGATCCAGATACGGAGCCTGCCCCCCAAAACTCAGCCAGTTCACATTCCAGAATGTCAGAATATGGCGTCCATCGCTCGATAAAGGCACGTATTTTCTAAAATCAGCCAGCACCGATTGCCAGTTATGGTCACTACCCAAGGCGCGTAGGTTGGGCCGAAAGACAAGGCTCCCGAAAAATCCATTCTGAGGATTATTTGGATTCCGGCGATTTGTATACTGAAAACTGAAGGTTGGCCCCGATGAGATTGTCCGGGTTGTTGACTCGTATTGCTGAAAATCGTTGTTCAACTGGGGGGTGTTATTCTCTTCCCTGATTTTCCAGTGGTAATCGAGCGAGTAGCCAATACCAACCGAAAAATTAGGGGCTACCTGCCGTAAAACGGACTGGTATAACCGAAGATAGGAGTACTTTAGTTGGTCATCTACGTCGGCTCGTGAATTATCGCCCAGACCAAAATTATCGGCCGAATAGTCGTAATAACGCCAGTCGGTCACAATATTGTAGCGATTCCCCTTTGTCCAAAGGTTAACCTCAACAGGCACAATAACCTGCTGGTATTGTGTATATTGAGGAGTAAAATAAATGACCGAGACATTTTGTTTGGGGTCGGCACTGGTAAAGGACAGGTTCGCATTCAATCCAACGGCAAACCCTGTTTGTAAGGCATATGCCAGTTCTGGAAAAACAGAGGGATGAAATCCTGGTTTTTGGCCCTCTGTAGTACGATGGCCTTTCCTGTTTATAAATCGATAATAGACATCCCAAACATCTGCGGAGGTATCGGTCCTGGCCAGAGGAGCTTGCGTATGCATAGCCAAACGACTCGAATCGGCTTGTGCCCAGGTTACTAGTGGAAAAGTCAGCGCACACACGGTACCGACAAGCAGTGAACGGTAGCGAACAAGATACGTCAATAGGCCGTAAGTCGGCTTATTCATGTTAAACCAGGAAAGGTCAGTACAAAATTAAACTCTGTTGCCTAACCCATTCACGTAACATTCCGTTCATTTGGCTTCAGTCAACTGTCATTAGTCTAATACCAAGGCTATTGCGTGACCGTTGCCAGCACCTGTTTTAGCTTTTCTAAACTGCCAGCTCCCTGGAGATTAGCAACCACCTTTCCGGTTTTGTCAATCACGACAAAGGTTGGAATCGTTGTAATATGGTATTTATTATGAAATCCATACGCATTGAAAATGGGCGCGAATGGCAGCTTTTTCAAGGAAGCTTCGTCTACTTCTTTAGGTTGTTCACTATTGAAAACGCCCAGAACAATGGGGGCCGCTTCGGATTGATACGGGCGTAATGCATTCACAAATTCGGTAGCCTGTTTGTCATCCCATACCGACTTATCCAGACTTACCCAGAAACTCAGGATAACCACTTTGCCTAGTAAATCAGCAGATCGGTACGTTTTCGCTCCTAAGCCTACCATGGCAAAAGGAGCAATCGGTTGACCTGCTTTGGGTTGCTTAGCTGGATCGCGGTCACGGAAACGATGGGTTTCGTGCTCTTCAGGGGTAGCTGACCGCATCGTATAGGCACCAGGTATACCATATTCATTGTAATCGGGCACCAGATGATAGGCAAATGGATCTGTTTTAGTCAATTGACTATAATCTTCCATTGTAATCCGCTTACCCGTTACCTGGTTTGTAATGGGCGCACTTTCGTCGGACTGCCGAGTAAGCCGGACAACCGTTTTTTGAATGGCTGGTTGTTTCTGAACGCTCACCTGCGCCTGGCAGAACGTACCAATACTGGCAAGACAGGTACTCAGAAGTAGTTGCTTATAGAGTATCATTGGGGATTGTTTTGCAGCGATATAGGATGCAGTTATTGAGTTACTATAACCGTGCCATTTTTTCGCAAACTAATCGATTATTGTCCCTCGCCAATTATCCAATCGTTTATCAACTGCATAGAAGAAAACCCGAAATCATAAAACGCCTGGCACAACTTGACCCAATACCCTGATGGATAGTTTAGAAACAAAAAGCCGCTCCCCAACCTTGAGAAGCGGCTTTTTTATAGACAAATCAAGCGTTACTCTTTTTTGTACTGCTGAATAATCTTGTATAGGGCTTTCTGCTTTTCAAGTTCAGGGAAGAACTCAAATAGCTGAACATGCGCATCGTAATCGAGCGAAAGGGCAGCCTCTAACTGAATAAGGGCCTCCCGGTAATGGCCCGCGTGAATCAGATAAATCGCTGAACGATAATACAAATCGGCATCCGTTGGCATATCATTAATGCCTGATTGAATAATATCGTTGGCCCGGAGGAAATCGCCCTGATCGAAGGGTACTAGTGACCAGGTCAGGTACACATCTGGATTTTCGGAATCTACTTCGGCAGCTTTCTCGAAGGCTTCAACGCTCGACAAAACATTGCCAATTTTATACTCGGTTTCAGCAACGGCAATGTAATATTCGCCGTTCTGGTCGTTCAGTTTAACTGCTTTTTGCAAGAACGGTAAGGCTTCGTACCATTTCCCCGATTCACTCAGGCAAACGCCAATACCATACCAGGCTTCGTCCCACATGGCATCCAGCTTGATCGCTTCGCGGTACTCTTTGATAGCTTCGGGCAGGCGATCCTGTTTTTCAAGACTAGCCCCAAGGTGGCAATATGTATCGGCGGTCGCTTCTTCGAATTTCAGCGTTTCCCGATAGCAATGCTCCGCCTTCTCAAACATACCCAGATTCATGTAGGTATTGCCCAGGTTAAAGTGAGCCGACGCGAAGTCATCCTTAATAATCACGGCATAGTCATAGGCCTCGGCAGCTTCGGCATACCGGGCTAACTTGCTATAGGCAATGCCCATGTTATACCAGGCATTATACGAATACGGGTCCGTATCAATCAGTTGCTGGTAATAAGACAGGCTGTTTTCTAACTCGCCCGTTACGTCCAAACAAAATGCCAGTTCATAGAGGGCATTTTCATTGTTAATGTTTAATGCGATAGACTTTTTGTACTGGGTAATCGCTTCGTCATATTTCCCCAGTTCTGGTAACTCTGACCAAGCTGAAACAGGATATCATCCTTATCGTCAGCCCGATCCAGCAATTCTTCCAGAATCTGAATAGATTCCTCATACCGACCGGCCATGTTCAGCACTGACCCTTGCATAAACGGCACGTCGAGGTCACCGGGATTAAACAACGAAGCCCGTTCCAGTAACTCCAGCGATTCATCGAATCGTTGAAAATTAGCCAGAATCTGGGCTTTATCGAGCATTAGTTCCAGCGCATAAGGGAAGTTCTCGAGACCGGATTCGGCGGCTTTTAACGCCTTGTCTAGATCACCCTGGTTAAGATAATGCTCAACCATTTGTTCATAGACATCCAGATCGAAAAATTGGCTTTGTTGCTGGTCCAGCATCTGCTCAAAACGCCGGATAGATTCTTTAATATCGCCTTCTCGTTCTTCGAACTCTTGCTCCATGTATAGAAAATTTAGGACCGGGCAGCCGTGGTCCGGCATTCCGGTGCTGGTTCGATCTACGACCTACGATATAAAAACTACGACAAAATCGTCATTCATAAATCGTACTTCGCAAGTCACGGATAGGGGCCGCATCAATGAGTGCGATTTATCCTTTGGCATTGAAATATATATCCAAAAAAACAAAACTGCAACCCTTGGCCCGAAAATTTACGAACCTGTTAGTTCGGGCTAAATGCGTCGGTTATCCGACGTAGCGTTTCACTTAATGGTCGGTACTGAAAATCAAGAGTCTGCCTAATTTTCTGCCCATTGTACTGATAATGTGAACTCGCCGACCGGGCCGTTTCGCGGGTGATAAGCGGTGCCTTACCCGTCATCCATGCCCGAACAGCTTCCAGTGGCCAGAGCATCCGCGTCAAAACAGGCGGTATCTGCATGACTGGCGGGCGCTTGTTCAGTGCGGCTGCTATCTGTTCTAACAACGAACGATAGGGAATGGTGCCGCCATTTAGGATGAACCGTTGAGCTGTTGTATTGGATTGCATCAACCGAACCAGTGCATCCGTCACATCAAGTACATCGACGTAGTTGACCAGGCCAGCCGGATAAAATGGCTTTTCATCGTAGACATATTTAATCAGTTGCAGACTACTTCGACTCCAGTCGCCCGCGCCAAGTACGACGGATGGATTGACCATCACCGCATTAAGTCCTTCGGATATGCCACGCCAGACTTCCAGTTCAGCCCAATACTTGGTTTTGGCATACACCGAATTATTGGGCGAGTCCACCCATTTCTGCTCTTCGTCAATGACAATCGCTTCGTTGGATTTCTCTCCTTTCGCTACTGGCCGGCCCAGAGCCGCAACGGAACTGACATAGCCTAACTTTCGCACACCCACATGCAGACAAACATTCACAACATTAGCCGTACCCTCCACATTGATCTGCTCCATGCGGTCGCGATCTTTCGGCACAAATGAGACAATGGCAGCGGCATGAATCACATCCATACCGGGCAAGATCGCCATTTCGAGTGACGGTATATCCAATATATCACCCTCATGCCAGGTAATTTGGTCAGCTATATCAACCAGCATACCGTAGCCATGTTGAGGCCGGTACAACGCCGACACTGAATGCCCATCGGCTAAATACCTCCGGGCAATATGCGAGCCAATAAAACCCGTTGCGCCGGTAATGAAAACAGGATTAGGTAGTGATGAGGTCATTCAGGATGCGTTCAAGCGTTTGGAAACCGGGAGCCTGGCGAGTGTGGAGATCGGAGAGAAGTTGGAGGTAGTTGGGGTCAGAGCCAATTGTTGTTCGTTTCATTAACTGACATAATCGTTTGAGATTTGACGTAAACCCATATTCTGCCAGATTAATGTCTACTTGTTGAGCATTCCAGATTAGAAATGTTTCGATGGCTTTATCAATTACCAATAGATAGTGTTCAACAAACCGCTTCTTTTTAAAGATAACTTTGTTCTCCACTGTAATTGTAACGAAATCGTCAAAGTAAGATGGAGTTCGTTTATCATTATCAACAAAACCAACTAAAATAAAATCAGGCTGATTTACTAATCCCTGCTTCATTTCATTAGCTACATTTGGAATACCAAACACATGGTCGACTGGCTTCCGTTCATTTACAATAACCTTAACTAATGCTGTATCTGCATAGCATTCAGGTATCATGCGGATATTAGGCATTCGGTTGGTATTTTTCGAGATTGTAAAAAATATCAATACCGAAGTCCATTACCTCACGTAATTCCTCTGAGGTTAACGCACGGACCTTAGTTTCGTAATTTTCATAATACGTTATGAATACATTTAATTGATCATCAGTCAGATTTTCAATTAGCGTTTGAAGTAAGTAAGGACTGTGTGTCGTGACGAAAAATTGATTTTCCTCACTGTAAATCATCCGATATGTCAATTCTTGAGTGTAAGGCGGAAATGAATGTACCTCAGGCTCTTCGAGTACAATCACAGAATTCGTATTTGATTCAATAGCTGCTAGATAGAAGGCATAGCGCTGAAAGGTGTCGGCAATATTTGAGTAAGGATAATCGTAAACGTACCCATCTATTTGCTTCTGAACCGAAAATTTTCTATCTTTCTTTGAAAGCACTAATGTTAATCCATTTGGGCGGAATACTTCAGCTAAATCTTTTCTTATTTCTTCATCATGATCAATAACGTTGAAAAGATTTCGACCATAAGGAGGAAGAAGATAGTTCTCTCCAACTTCATCATATTTAATTATCTTTTTATACTCGTAACGTTTTACAGGCCCGTATGTGTTATTGTTAAATAAACCAGGAAACTGCTTACCATTATTAAGTATAGCAAAACGAAACACTTTAACATTCTCATACTCGTTATTGTTTTTTACCATTTGCGAGCCCGCAAATACCGACATCATAATGTATGAGTACGCTTCCTCATTTTTAAGTATATTCCTATTAAGAACTACTTCTTTTTCTTGCAAGGTTTTTTCTACTTTTTCAAACCAAAAGCCTGTGCCAACAATAGCATAATATGTTTTAAATGTAGAGTTGTATTTTAAAACAGCATTTATTTTATCTGAACTTACTACTATGTCACTTGTAATTTCATCATCAAAAAAAAGGTTAGAGATGCTCTTATACCTAAAGAAATCTTTTCCGAATAAATCACTATTACTATAGTTAAGCCCCAACAATCCCAACCCCTCCAAAATATTCGACTTTCCTACATTCGGCTTGCCAATAAAGACGTTCACTCGCTTGCAGTCGAGCCGCAAGTCTTTGATGGACTTGAAGTTTTTGATTTCTACCCAGTTGAGGAAATTATTCGTATCAGTTTTCGGTTCGTTATTTCCCATAATTCATAAAAATCAATGCTTCATTTAATCCGTTAATGGCTTGTTTTTGCGAGCCAGTAATTCGACTAACCGTTCTTCACTCTGCTTATCAGCTTTTTCTTTTTGCACTACCAAATCAGTAACATACTGATTTAAAGCGGACAAAATTGCGGTCTCAGTATCATGCCATACTACTTTTTTCAGTAGCACCAGTGTATCATCTGGCCGAACGTGTTGTACAGCTGCTAAATGATCAAGCACCAGTTTAGGGTTATTGTAAGGGTATTTTTCCCGATAGAATCCAATCATTTCAGCCAGCGAGAAACGGGTCAGCAACTCGGTTACATCCCGAAAATCCTTTTCTGTTTTACGTCCCACAATCGCATCCAGTTTATAGGCAGCGATATCTTCAAGCGATGCCAAACGCATTTGCTGTTCAATATGTGCAGGTTTAAGAAAAGGCACTTTCCAATCATAAAAATCTATTTTGAGTTGTTGATAGACCCAAGTAAACCCATAGGCCGCTTCCTGTACCTTTATAATGCCCGGAAATTGCTCAACAAGTGTCTGCTCAACGAGTTTCTTGTCGAATGAGTGATCCGTGAAGAAGTCGGCATCAACCGAAATTCGATGTCCCATAAACAGACTCAATGCCGTACCGCCTACTAAACGAAAGTCCGTCAGTTCTGGTTGTTGGCAAACCCTCTGAATCAGTGTTTGTAAGCTATCGGAAACGGTTTCGAGGTATAACATCGAAAATCAGTTGGACGAAGTTGAAACAGGGCGGTTGCTAAATCCAAGGCGTTATCAGTCAACGAATCGGCTGAAGTTAAGGTTTCTTTAACAGCATCACGCCCATAATAGGCCAGGCTCTCAATCAAATCATCGAGGGTACCTAACTCAAACACACGGCGTATCACAAAATCCCGATACGTATCTGAACTCATTTTATTCTGATTAACATCCCAAAATAAATAATCAGAAAATCGATTGTGCTGCGCGAGATTTTCCATTAGTGTTAGATGTTATATAGAGCGAAGCATTCCTAAATGAAGAAGGCCTCTACTGTACTCTTTGCGTAAACATAACAACGTTCGGGCCTGAATTGCTAATTTTGGCAAAATTAGTCGTCAGTCAATAGTCGCCAGCCTTTAGTAGCTATTGACTGACAACTATTGACTAACGACTCTCAGATGTCTCTCGAAAATCCCCAACGCTATACCGTTACGGCGGCCCTGATCTATGCCAACGGCCCGATTCACATCGGTCACATTGCCGGATGCTACCTACCCGCTGACATTTACGTCCGCTACCTCCGCTCGACGGGGAAAGATGTCGCCTTTATCAGCGGCACCGATGAACACGGCGTACCCATTACCATTAAAGCCAAGAAAGAAGGGATTACACCCCAGCAGGTCGTAGACAAATATTACGTCCAGATCAAACAGGCATTCAGCGACTTTGGTATCTCATTCGATATTTACTCGCGAACTTCAAACCCGATTCACCATGAAACGTCGCAGGAGATTTTCCTGAAAATCTACGAAAACGGTGGTTTCGATGAGGAAGTTACCGAGCAGTATTTCGATGAGGTTGCCAATCAGTTTCTGGCCGACCGTTATATTGTAGGAACCTGTCCCGTGTGTGGGAATCCGAATGCCTATGGCGACCAATGCGAACGCTGTGGCACCGCCCTCAGTCCTACGGAACTGATTGAGCCGCATTCGATGCTCTCTGGCTCCAAGCCCGTGATGCGCTCGACCAAGAACTGGTTTTTACCGCTTGACCGGATGCAGCCGAAAATTGAAGAATACGTCAACAGCCATACCGAATGGAAAACGAACGTATTTGGTCAGTGTCAGTCCTGGTTAAAGGAAGGTCTGCGCCCCCGTGCTATGACCCGTGATCTCGACTGGGGTATCAAAGTTCCCCTACCCGATGCGGAGGGCAAGGTGCTTTATGTCTGGTTCGACGCACCCATCGGCTATATTTCGATGACCAAAGAATGGGCGGCCGAGCAGGGAAAAGACTGGGAGCTATACTGGCGTGACGAGCACACCAAACTAGTCCATTTTATTGGCAAGGACAACATCGTTTTCCACTGCATTATCTTCCCGGCGATGCTGATGGCTGAGGGGAGTGATGCGGCATCCCGATATATTCTGGCCGATAACGTGCCCGCCAACGAGTTTATGAATCTCGAAGGCGACAAAATCAGTACGTCACGGAACTGGGCAGTCTGGTTGCACGAATACCTGGAAGAGCTGCCCGGCAAGCAGGACGTACTGCGGTATGTACTAGCGGCTAATGCGCCTGAAACCAAAGACAGCGAGTTTACCTGGAAAGACTTCCAGACACGCAACAATGCTGAACTAGTGGGCATTTTTGGCAATTTCGTGAACCGGGCGGTCGTGCTAACGCAGAAATTCTGTGATGGAAAAGTCCCCTCCGCTGGCGAGCTAACGGACTACGACCAGCAAGTTCTGAACGAATTAGCGCAGTTTCCCGACCGAATTGGACAGTCTATCGGAAATTATAAATTCCGGGAAGCCTTGGGACACTTAATGGATCTGGCACGGCTGGGCAACAAATACCTGGCAGAAACAGAGCCCTGGAAGGTTGTCAAAACGGACCCGCTGCGAGCCAATACGATTCTGAATATTGCGCTTCAAATTTCGGCAAACCTAAGTATCGTTTGTGAGCCATTCCTGCCGTTTACGTCGGAGAAGCTAAGAGCCCAATTAGGTATCACGGAGCATTTTAACTGGACAAACGCGGGGCGCGCCGATCTCCTGGTTGAAGGCCAGATCTTGGGCAAAGGCGAATTGTTATTCGCTAAAATTGAAGACGACGAAATTAATATACAGATTCAGAAATTACTGAATGCCAAACGAATGAATGAGTTAGAAACCAAAACCGTACCCGAACTACGGTCGGAGATTACATACGATGATTTTGCTAAAATGGACATTCGCATCGGTACCATTACCGAAGCCGAGCGAGTCCCGAAAAGCGACAAACTCCTGAAACTAAAAGTAGACGATGGCCTTGGTGGACGTCAAATTCTGAGCGGCATTGCCAAGCACTTCGCCCCTGAAGAAATCATTGGTAAGCAGGTAACCTTCCTGGCCAATCTGGCCCCTCGTAAGATGATGGGTTTCGAGTCGCAGGGTATGATCCTCATGGCCGAAGACCGTGATGGCAAACTGGCCCTCATTGCGCCCGGCGATGCCGTCTGGAATGGCGGGACGGTGAGTTAAGTCGAGGACAGATGACTCAACCCTAAAAAAGCGAGGATCATTAACGTCTCCTCGCTTTTGTTTTACCCCTTTATCGCATGGTCAGCTTTGATATCCTGTCCTGACCAGATCTTTTTAGATGTCCAGTCGGTTGCAGGGCTGGCCCAGAACGGGTCAGTGGCGGGTAATCCTAAGGGCAGGAACGCCACTGAGCACAAATACAGGCTCCCCGTCGAAATATACGTCTCGCCAATGCCCGGCTGATGGCCGCATAAACCTATCTGCAACCACCCTTTCCCATCGAAGGTACCGGGCGAATCCATGGTGCGGTGCATCACGGCGGTCAACGCTGAGCGCACTTGTGCGGGCGATAGTTCCGGTGGCAGATTTCCCTGCAAGGCAACCTGTGCCAGCAACTGAAATGCGCCACAACGGTAAGCCAACGATCGGCCAAACGCGGCAAATGAACCATCGGGATTGATCAATCGCTCCTGAATCATCGCGTAACGCTGGGCGCGCGTCAGCAGGGTTTCGTATAAACTTTTATCCGCTTTCCCGGCATCCATCAGGGTTTTCACGACATCCAGCAACATCGGCTGAATGACATAGCTGTTGTAATAATCCCAGTGAAAATCGGGGCCATCGCCATAAGCGCCATCTCCTTTATACCAGGCCTGATGCTGCCGAATGGCATAATCCATACGTACTTCATCGCCCAAACCAGTATACTTCAGTAAAGCCGCTTCAACCATTGCTGTGAACAATAGCCAGTTACTATACCCTGGCTTGATAACCCGACTTGCCTGCAACGCCTTCACTACGTTATCCTGTTCGTCTTTATGTAAAGCTTGCCATAATTTAGGCGAGCGGACTAACCCGTGTGCCAGAAAAGCCGCATCAACTAAGGGTTGTCCACCTTTAGTAAAATTCAGATAGTCTGCCGATTTTGGATTTACGCCATTGGCAATAGCCTGTTTAGCGAGCGCTAAATACTTTTGTCGCAAACGTCCTTCCGACGAATCATCTCCCCTAACTCCAGCCAGGGTGCTAACCCCGCCATTGTCCGTCCAAGAGCTTCCAGGTGCGACACTTCTACGCGACTCGCCTGTTGACCAGGAGCTGATTCAACTGGCATCGTGGCTTTCAGTCGATTCTGAGCCAGAGCCGATAGAACGGGGTCAGCAATTTTCAGGATGGTTTGTACCCAGTAAGCCCGGTCGTCGGTAGCTGCTTCCTTAGCGAATTGAATTTCAGCAACAGAATTGGAAAGGTCTTTCTGGTTAACTCCTAAGCTAACGGGTAGTGTGGCCGCTAAGCGGGCAAATGTGCGTCGTTTCATATACTTTGTTGGCATTCCTGGTCAGTGAATGGCATCGAGTAGGCATTCATTGATGGCTACTGTCATTGGCGGGTAAAGCGACAAAAGGCCGGGTTCTTACTGTTTCCTTGTTTTAGGGTGTAGCTATGGAAACGTTCGACCCCAAAATGCTGTTACCTTTTTGAACTCGCCATTATTGCTTTCCGTGAACCAAGAACAGAAAAGCGCCGAAGCTGGTCGGATTTTTGACCTTGCCATTCTCCGACGACTATATGCATTTGTAAAGCCCTATCAAACACGCTTTTATCTTCTGATAGGGATCATTATGCTGGCAGCTTGCCTGGCACCTCTTACGCCCTGCTCATTCGCTATACAATCGATAACGTGATAGCGATGGGTGACTACCAAAAACTAACCCAGATGCTGGTCGTCATGATTGGGGTACTGGTGGTACAGGCGGTTATCCAGTTCCTGAACACCTATTTATCAGGTTGGTTAGGCCAATATGTTATCCGGGATATTCGAACACAATTGTATCGAAAAATTCTGCACTTACGGCTTAAATTCTTTGATAATACTCCCATTGGCCGTTTGGTTACGCGGTCTATTTCCGATGTAGAAACCCTGGCCGACGTATTTAGCGAAGGGATGGCAGCCATTGCAGGCGACATTTTGCAACTGGTATTGATTATTGCCGTCATGGTCTATACAGACTGGCGGTTAGCGGCTATCAGCCTGTCTACGATTCCGCTGATGCTGTTTAGTACCTATGTTTTCAAGGAAAAAATCAAGAAGTCGTTCAATGAAGTACGAACAGCCGTTGCCAATCTGAACTCGTTTGTTCAGGAACATATTACGGGGATGAACATTGTCCAGATTTTTGGCAGCGAGAAAATTGAAGCCGAAAAGTTTCGGGTCATCAATGAGGAACACCGAGCCGCCAACATCCGCTCAATCTGGTACTACTCCGTTTATTACCCCGTTGCCGATATTATTTCGGCAGTGGCGGTTGGGTTAGTAGTCTGGTACGGAGCCACGCAGATTATTCATTCCGATGTTACGTTTGGGACTGTCACCGCGTTCGTGATGTTTATCAACCTGTTTTTTCGTCCTATCCGGATGCTGGCCGACCGGTTCAATACCCTCCAGATGGGTATCGTCAGTACAGATCGGATTTTAAAATTGCTTGACAGCGACGAATTTACAGTTGATAATGGCACCTATACGCCAACCGCCATTGAAGGTAAAGTCGAATTCGATAATGTCTGGTTCGCCTATAATAATGAGGATTGGGTATTACGCGACATTTCGTTTCGGGTCAACGCGGGTGAAACGGTCGCGTTTGTAGGGGCAACAGGCGCAGGAAAGTCATCTATTATTAACCTGCTGAGCCGATTTTATGACATCAACAAAGGTGATATTCGGATCGACGGTGTCGATGTACATACCTATGAGCTTGGCCATCTACGCCGGAATATCGGCGTTGTCTTACAGGACGTTTTCCTTTTTTCGGATACAATCGAGAATAACATCACGCTGGGCGATAAAACAATCAGCCACGAGAAAATAGTCGAAGCGGCTAAATTAGTTGGCGTTCACGACTTCATCGAGCGCTTACCGGGTGCCTATCAGTACAATGTGATGGAGCGTGGCTCAACCCTCTCCGTTGGTCAGCGACAGTTGATTTCATTTGTACGGGCTATGGTTCAGGACCCGAAAATCATTGTCCTGGATGAAGCCACGTCGTCTGTCGACACCGAAACAGAGGAGATGATTCAGGATGCGATTGGTAAACTGATGAAAGGGCGCACTGCTATTGTCATCGCTCACCGCCTGTCGACCATTCAAAAGGCCAATAACATTATTGTGGTCGACAAAGGCCGCATTGTTGAGCAGGGCAACCATGAAGAGTTGCTCCAGCATGAAGGTTTTTACGCGAACCTGTACCGGATGCAGTATAAGGAAGTGGTTTAATTACACCCCGAGGGCTTCCTCTTCTTCCTGCGGCCCGGCACCCGTGATTCCTTCTGTAATCACTTTATGGCCCGATACATTGGGTTTAGCATTGGTAGGACCGGGGCCACTCCCATCAAGCGCGTAAGCAATCGAATCCGCTAAATCATCCGGCGCAATTTTCGCGGGTTGAGCATCGCCTGAAGCAGGCTGATCTGAACTGACTGGCTCTGGATAGGATTCTTGTAATGAATGACTGTCCTGCTGATTGATCACTTCTTCATCGGCAGTAGGATCATTTTCCATACCAGTTGGCACTTGGCTGGAGTCTCCGCCGGTCAATTCGCTAGGATTAGGCATGAGGTATCGCATGGTTGTCAATGAATTAGTTTTCATCTATAACGCACAACACGGGTTTGCTGTTTGGAAATAATCGGTTAAGTCAGCAAGTCGGTCTGATTAATAAATCTAAGTGTTTCGCTTAATTGAGTTCTGCCACTTACAACAACAACAAGCCCCGTTTCCATTATAGAAACGGGGCTTGTTGTTGTTGTAAGTGAAACATTACTTCGTTAGCGAAACGACCAGGATTTGTGTATGATAGTTTGCGCTGATGACCACATTGCTGGGTACTGTTGTTATACTAATAGGTATGGCATAGGGGCCACCCGTTGCCGGTATTTGTGTGCCAACAAAGTTGACATTCACGGTAGCAATACGCTGTCCCGCTGCAACCGTCACCATCGGATTTGTCAACTGAAATGAAGCTGCTGGCGGAATGGTATACGTTTTTTTATTGGCCGTATTATAGGCTGTAAGAGCCGCCTGGTCAATGGCAACGGTTACAGGCACATCCTGCGATGGTGGATTAGGCGACGCAATATTGATGTCGACTGGGGCAACCAGCGACGTACTGGTTGCTGATACGGTCACCGTTTTCAGGATGCTCCGGTTAGCTACGTAGGGAATTTCAGCGACATAGCCCGCACTGGCGAAATCGACAAAATGTTCGTCGTCTTTGAGGCACGAAGTTAGCCCAACTGCTAAACTCGCGGCCATGATGATAGTGAATAACTTGTTCATGGTTGTTTATTTTGATTAGGCATTACTTCTCCCAGAAGATTTTGCTGGTAAACTGATTGATGGTACCCTGAGCACCCACATTCGCTGCGTTATTGCTGTATTCCGACGTAGGATAAAGCAACCGAAGCGGAATTTGCTTCACACTAGTGCTTGGGTCCTGCGAAATGGGAACGGTAGCGGGTAAACCCAAACGCCGATAATCAGACCAGGCTTCGAAGGGAGCTGTACCGTTTTCCGATGCCCATTTCTGGGTAATAATCGCTTCGATTTTATTGGCCGAGGCCTCCCAGTTGACATCATTCACACCCGCCTGAGAGTAGTAAGTGGTTGCTTCTGCCGCAGTGCGCCCAACATTGATGAACGACTCCGTAATTGCCAACTGATACAGCGTTTTTGGGTCTCCGGTAATCCAACCCCGTTGGGCAGCCTCTGCCTGCATAAACAGACTTTCGTGCGATTGCAGAATCGGCGACCGTTGATCGACACTCTTCAATATACCTGGACCAACATCTGATACCTGACTATTCACCAATACATCAGTAGTTCCAAAGAGTGTACCATTAAACGTGCTTGTCGTACCTGCTACCGGTCTGTAATAAGCCCCCAGGCGCGGGTCGCTGGTGCTTTTATAGAACGTGATGCCGTACAGATTTCCCTTATACTGGTTATTGAGCGTTGTTGGGTTGCCATTGATGGCGTAAAACGCGCCATACAACGGATTCTGCATGTTTTGCGAGTTTGTATAACCGGGACTGACACTTGCGTTTTCACCCGCTCCCAAAAACCCATAGCCGGAGGCTTTGATCGTAGCCAACTGGGTTTGAATAAACGAAGCCCGATCTGCTTTCTCCGACTGACGGAGTAGCATACGTAACTTCAAGGTGTTGGCAAACTTGAGCCACTTACTAATATCCCCCTGGAACATGATGTCGTTCGGGCCGGGATTAAGTGTACCACCTCCTTTGCTCAATAGCACTATAGCCGCGTCAATCTGTTTGAACAGGTCGTCGTAAATATCCTGACCTTTGTCGTAGGTCGGCAGAATATTGGCTGTACCCTGCAAGGCCGTCGTATAAGGAACATCGCCGTAGGTATCCACCAAAATCTGAAAATGCAGGGCTTTCATAATTTTTGCCATGCCCTGCAATAGCGGCTGTCCCAACGTAGCTGCCTGATTATCTACATAGTTATAGTTTTTCAGGTTGAGGTAAGCGCTCGTCCAGATACTGTTGTTGAACCCCTGGGTGAACTGGTAGTTTTTATCCGCTGTAGCAATCGAATAGTTACCACTCCAGTTCCAGTAACCCATCCACAAATTCAGGAAATAGAAACTACCGGTAGCACCACTTGGCGCATTGCCAGTCAGATACCAACCCGTTGTAGCCAGGGCATCGGGCAATACTAACTGTGGCGTGGCTGCCGTAACCTGGTTAGGGTTGTTATTGACGTCGAGATAATCGCTTTTGCAGCCAGCTACTACAGCCAGCATCACAGCCAACATACCGGCTGTTAGTCGTTTTATATGAATCATTGTTGTTTGCTGATTAAGTTCTTAAAAACCAAAACTGAGCCGGAATCCGTAGAAACGCGTGGGTGGGGTCTGGTATTCGGTAGTGGTTCCAACCGCGTTGCTGGTGTCATTGGCATTAGAGCCGCCCGAGAATTCAGGATCGGTGAATACGTTCGTTTTAGGGCGTAGCATAATCAAGTTCCGACCCGTCACGGCAATATTCAGCGACTTGATAAATTTGGTATAGTTCACAATCCGGGTTGGAATGTTGTAGCTCAGAACCACTTCACGAAGTTTCCAGAAATCGGCACTTGTTACATAGCTAGAGGCTGCGTTGTGATAGCCCGAGTTTGTCCAGAAAACCAGATTACCATCTTTCGTGGTCACGTTGGTGTTTGGCGTGATACTAGCCGTTGTAATGCCATCTGGATTATTCGTTACGATTACCGAGTTCGGAAATACAAAGTTCTGACGACCTGCATAGACCGATCGGATACCAGCTCCCGTAAATTCGAGCGCATTACCAAGTGCATTGTAGATAACCGCCCCCCACGATATTCAACGACAGCCGCCAACGTTATTCCTTTAAATTTGAAGGTATTAGTCAGGCCGAAGCGGTATTTAGGCTGGGTTGTACCTGCATATTTGAGCGTTGGGTCCAGAAGAGGATAACCCGTTGCATCTACTACAGGGCGGCCCGTGTACTGACCCGTGGGATCGTAGTTAGCCGCTTTCGGATCAGTCGATTGTACACGCTGAATATCACTCACAAACAAGGCTGGATACGCATAGCCTTTAGCCGCGTATACGTTCGAGGCACCACCCGTTAACGTTGGCCGATATGGATCTGTACCGTAGGGAATATTAATGCGAGGGAGATCCTGATATAAATCCGTTACCTTACTTTCCAGGTACGTGAAGTTGGCATTAACATCCCAGGTAAAGCCCCCGTATTTACCAGCGGGCGTATGGTACGCAAATCCAGTTCAAAGCCCTGGTTTTGCATGGTACCCGTGTTGATCAGCGCGGTTGAATACCCCGTTGCCTGCGATATACCAATGGGCACCGTCTGGTTCGTTGTCAGGGTATTGTAATAGACGGCTTCGAGATTAAACCGGTCAAACAATCCCAACTCAACACCAACTTCCCGGCTGTTTGTAAACTCAGGTTTCAGGTTCGGGTCATTCTGCTGATTGCTTTGTTCAAAACCAGCCTGACTGCCAAATGGGAAGCCAGTGCCCGGATTAAACACGTTCTGTAACTGATAAGGAGCTACGTTCACCTGACCAACTTTCGACAAACTACCCCGGAGTTTGACGTAGCTAAGCACAGAGTTGCTTTTCAGGGCTGGAATCAATTCGGTTAGTACAACCGATGCATCAACTGCTGGATAGAAGAAGGAACGATTGCTGGGAGCTAGTAAAGAAGTCCAGTCATTACGGCCCGATGCGTGCACAAACAACGCATTTTTATAACCTAGCGTAAGATCCCCAAATAACCCCTGCAATCGGCTTTGGCTGCTGTATTCGGCCAATGTGGCGTTCCCTAATCGGTTGGCAACGTTATAGGTGCCCGGAACAACGAGGGCACCAGCATAATCATACGTAGTCCGTAGGTATTCCTGCCGGGTCTGTTGACCGAGAATCAGCTTGGTTGTAAAATCGCCAAAGGTGGGGCTCAGGGTAACAAGCAGGTCACCTGTAAAACGAGTTTTTAATTGAGTAGCATCCTGCACAGTAGCATTTGTATGTCCACCCGCCGATGAAGCAATATTACCCGCTTCCCAGGGATCGCCAGTGGCATAATCCGAGAAGGTTACATCGGCAATATGAGCTTTCAACTGCGAGTTATACAGCTGACCACCAACCCGATACAACACACTTAGCCAGTTTGTAAACTTATACCCAATATCAGCGGATCCTTGCATGGTGTATAGATCCGTAATCTTACGCGAATTATCGCCCGTTATCTGCCAGTAAGGATTCGGATAATACGCATTGTAATAACCGTTTACATCTCCATAGGGAGAGGTAATGTCGTTGAGTGGATAGCTATTTAGCGGTGCCTGTGGTTGCTGATTCAGGACGTTCCAGTAAACAGGGCGATTCTGATTGAAGTCGCCATTTTCTGTATTCGTATTCTGATACGAGAACTGTACCCCTGCATTCGTCGTAAACCGATCGACCGATCTCCCCCTTTGATACTGATGTTAGTTCGCTGATACTTATCATTCGGCACTACCCCTTTCTGATCTACCCGTTGCAGGCTCAACCCAAAATAATTCAGATTATCGCCAATGCGGTACGAAATGTCGTGCTGCTGTGTAACGCCGGTGTTGAAAAAGGCCTTGCGAGGGTCTTTCGACGGTGCTGAATACGGAATTTTCAGCGTATCAAGCCGAACATTTCCATTAGCATCCCGAATCTGTACCCCATAACCAAGCGGCTGGATCGAGCCGTCGAAAGGCGTACCAAACTGCTGATTCTCATAGGGAACATAGGTACGGGCGTAGTTGCGATCATAAAACGGCTGACCTTCTCCGCCATTGGCTCCAAATTGAGTTTGCAGTCCGGGCATATAGGAGATGCTCTCAAACTGCGTGTTGTTCGTATAGGTAATTTGTGGTTTGTTGGTTTGAGTACCTCGTTTTGTGGTAATAATCAGGGCACCATTCGAGGCATCGGAGCCGTATAGAGCGGCTGCGCTCGGTCCTTTTAGTACAGTAGTTTGATCAATATCATTCGGATTAATAGATGTTAAGAAAGAAATATCTGATATAACACCATCGACAATCAGTAATGCCTGGTTATTGCCAAGAAAGGATCGGTTACCGCGCAAGGTCAGTCGAACACCTGCCCCTACACCATTGTTGGTGGTGTTGATTTGCAGACCTGAAACCTTACCAGTTAACCCATTAGCCACATTGATCGGCGCTGCCTGGGTAATTTGGGCATTACTGATTCGGGCAATCGACGTCCCGATCTCCCGTTCTGTGCGCTGAATACCAAATCCCGTGACAACGACTTCATTTAGGGTTGAGGCATCTGCTGTCAGAACCACATTAATTGTGCTTTGGCTACCTACAACAATGTCCTGTGATTTAAAGCCAACAAATGAAAATGTCAGGGTTGTAGTTGCCTCTACATTGAGCCGGTAATTCCCATTCACATCGGTGGTTGTACCCCGGCTCGTGCCCTTTACTACGACACTCACTCCTGGCAGGCCAGACCCGTCATCTGACGAGGTCACTCTACCCGTTACAGCCGCATCCTGCGCCAGTACTGGCAGGCAGAAAAGGAGCGAAAGTAACCAGCTTCCAATTAGAACTTTTCTCATAAATGTTGATGGAAAAATGTAAAACTAGTTTAGTTAAGAAATGTGAAATTAAACTACACTAACATGGAATATTGATAATGTGCCGGTAATATAGTACCAATTAGCCGGAGAAAAAATCAGAGAATAGATTGGTCTCCGTGGTAGCGAAGGAGTTACTATAATTGTATTTTTAAGTGATTATACTCAATTAAAATGGTTAAGATCAACAGAGGAAATCGGGGCAATCGAAAGAGATAATTTTCGATATTTCTATATAACCCATATAATATATGGAGTGTTCACATTTTTTGCTTATTCTATAGTGGTTTACAGCTATGCTTAGAAAGGTGAGCCAATGCCAGAAAATAACTGATAAGGAAGCTATAACCGATGAAAACGAAAAAGGGATGGGCTAGGCTAGGCTTTTTAAAACTATTTTAATGATAGGAGTGCCCTATGTTAAATTATAATTAAAAAATAAAACCTATAAAATATCCTTAACATTAAGTCAAAAAATCAGTTTAATCTAAAATAGTAAAATAATATTCTGCACTAGGACAAGTAAATGACTTTTAGTTAATTGAATTCTGAATTCTGGGAATTGTTGTATTTAATGTTTTTTTAATAAATTTGATTTAGTTTTTATACTTAGGTATCACTTCTTAACTTAAAACAACGTTCTATGCGTAAATTTTTACTAACACAGCTCTTACTGTGTTTATTCGCTATTCCATTGATTGCTCAGAACCGGGCCATCACTGGAAAGATCACTTCATCAGAAGACGGCTCTCCCCTACCAGGCGTTACCATCCTTGTTAAAGGAACAACTCAGGGAACAACAACAAACTCAGATGGTACTTTTCAAATCAGTGCTGCTAAAGGGGCTGTATTACAGGTAAGCTTTATTGGCTTTGCCAGCGAAAGTGTTAAAATTGAGAATCAGAGTTCTGTTAATCTCGCTCTAAAGCCTGATGCTTCACAGCTTCAGGAAATTGTCGTAACGGCCCAGGGTATTCGGAAGAATCAACGGGAGTTGGGTTATGCCATGTCTAAAGTTAACACTGAAGACGTAACCGTTGGTCGGTCTCCACAATTAGCACAGGCTCTTTCAGGAAAAGTAACTGGCTTAGCTGTTTACAACGTCAATAACAGCGTTGATCCAGCAGTAAAAATCGTGTTACGTGGTTATCGTTCCCTGACGGGTAATAACGAAGCGCTGGTCGTTCTTGATGGTATGCAAACAACCTCGACCATCCTGTCCACAATCAACCCGAATGACATCGAGAGTGTATCCATTCTGAAAGGTGGTCAGGCTGCTACCTTGTATGGATCATCAGGTATCAATGGTGCCCTGATCATCACAACCAAAAAGGGTGCAAAAGGCAAGCTGAAAGTGAATTATTCAAACAGCACGAACTTTGAGCAGATTAGTTTCCTACCTCAGATTCAGGACAAATACGGCTCGGGTTCGCACTATGCTACAGCATTCGGTACAACGGGTTATAAGACAGATTATCTGGCCCGTATGGCCGATAACTGGCGTGCGTACGAAAACCAGCAGTATGGGGATGCCTTTGATGGCTCGATGCGGATTCAGGGACGAACTGCCGAAGATGGTAGCCAGCTCATTATCCCATATTCTGCCGTAAAAGATGCTCGCCGGAAAGCCTTTAACACGGGGGTTTCGGTAAACAATCAGGTTAACTTCCAGGGTGGCGACGAAACCAGCTCGTTCTACATGTCGATTGAGAATCAGTCGGTGAACGGGATTGTGCCTCATGACAAGAGTAACCGGACGGGTACCCGTCTTTCGGCTACGAAGGAATACGGCAAACTGACGGCCAGCTTCAACGCAGGCTATGTTCAGGGAGTTTATAACCGTACAGGTTTTGATTTTTATAACGGGGTATTGAATCAGCCTGCTAACTTACCATTAAGCGACCTGCGGGACTGGCAGAACAATCCACTGGCGAATCCGAATGGATTCTATAACGATTACTACAACAACCCGTACTTTGAGGCCGACAACAACCGGTATAATTACAAAGATGCGAACCTGAACGGTAACCTGAACCTCACGCTCAAAGCCACTAACTGGCTATCCTTGACCAACCGGGTTGGTGTTATGAATAACTCCCGGACGGGTAAAAATACGGTTGGTAAGTTTACGTATTCTGACTGGGCTAAAAACAAATCCTATATTCCGGCTCCGTTCTATCGGGATGGCGACGGTACCGGCATTTACCGGGCTCTTACCGATACACCAGGTTCTGTCGAGGATTACTCGGGTACAGAAAACGTCATCAACAACGAATTCCAGATTCAGTTATCGAAAGATCTTGGTCCAGTATCGAATCGGTTGATTTTGGGTAACAGCCTGTATCAGCGTACAACGAACAACATTCTGATTGGCTCAAGCTCAATTGTTGTACCTGATGTCTATAACGTATCGAACCGTCAGGGCATCCTGAGAGGTGGACAGATTCTTACGCAAGAGCGCCGTCTGGGCTATTATGCCGACTATACCGCGAACTATAAGAACTTCCTGATTTTGAACGGCTCGTTCCGTTTTGATCAGACGTCTAAGTTCTACAAGCCAACGCGTGATGCTAGTTTCTGGTCATACCCATACTATGGTGCTGCCGTTTCGTTTATTGCCACCGATGCCTTCCCCAGCATCAAGAGTGAGTTCCTGAACTATTTCAAGTTACGGGCTAACTACAACAAAAACGCTAATGATAATATTCCGTTGTATGGCCTGGATCTGACCTATCCAAATGGAACGAGTTTTCCATACGGCAATACGGTTGGTCTGACGGTTGGTAACACCTTGCCCGACCCGAACTTAAAACCTGAACAGGTATATTCTTCGGAGATTGGGGGTGAATTCCAACTGCTAAACAACCGAATCAATATTGATGTGTCGGCTTACACGCAGAATTCTAAAGGTCAGGTAATTACGGTTAGAGTGCCTAACTCGACAGGTTTCCAGAGTTTATTAATCAACGTAGGTGAAACCAAGAACTGGGGTTACGAAGCCGAACTAAAATACCTGATCGCCCGAGGAGGTAAGTTCTCCTGGGATGCCAGTGTTCGCTACTCATACAACGACAACAAAGTGGTTGACCTCTATCCAGGTATCAACGAATTCCAGATTGGCGGTTTCTCGTATGCAAACACGAACGTAATTAAGGATTCGCGTTTCCCTGTTCTCAAAACAGATGGCTATCAATATGCTCCCGATAACTCAGGACGCGTTCTGGTAAACGCAACCACAGGCTATCCATTACGTAATACGTCGTTATTACCCCGTGGTGGTGTTCTTCCCCGGCATATTGCTGGCTTAGGCTCTAAAATGGAATATGGCAACTTTGGCTTTACGTTCAATTTCGAGTATCGGGTGGTAACGTCATGTTTAGTGACCTTGGCCGTCAGATGACCTTCACTGGAACGGGTAAATGGACTGAAGATCGTGCCCCGCACGTCTTCCCGAACTCAGCCATTCTGAACGCCGATGGCAGCGTTTCGCCTAATACGACAAACGTCCGCGAAGCAGAGTATTCTCTTTGGGTGGATAACTATCGTCTGATCTCCGAGAATTTCGTGACACCAGCCTGGTTCATCAAGCTCAGAGATATTAACTTGTCGTATCGCGTACCACAAAGCCTGTTGAGCAAAACGAAGATTTTCTCTGGAGCCAGCATTGCTGTATACGGACGGAACTTACTCACTATTGTCGATAAACTGAACTACTATACAGATCCTGAATTTAGCTATCAGGGTAATCCAACGCCGGGCAGTCAGGGTACACAAACGCCAACAACAAACTCATCAATTGGTATTGGTATCAATACAACGGGCCAAACTCCACCAGTGCGTCAGTACGGTGTTAATATTAACCTCACGTTTTAGTCAACAAGCCATATTGAACTTGATATGAAATTCAAAACACTAATTATAGCTGCTTTAATGGCAGTGGGTGGTAGTAGTTGCAATACCAAATCATTTCTGGATATTAACACGAACCCAAACCAATTGCCAACCTCATTACCAAACTATGTATTTACCAATGCGCTGAATACGACAGCAACGAACATAGCTGGAAATACAAACGGTCAAGGTTCAAATGAACTAGGTTTCTACTGGTCAGGCCAGTGGACGCAGGGGAATGGGTATATTATTACAACTTCCCAGTTTGCCTACCAATTCACCAATGGTGACTTTAACTACTGGGATACCTATTACGACAACCTGGAAGATTATCAGTTTGTCATTAACAATGCTGATGCCAATAATCAGAAGTTTCTGAAAGGGCCTTCTAAGGTGATGAAAGTAATGCTGTTCCAGCAATTAGTGGATCTATATGGAAATATACCGTATACAGATGCACTGAAAGCAGCTGCTGTACTGGCACCGAAGTTTGATGATCAGAAAGCCGTTTATGCAGCACTAATTACAGCGCTGGACGAAGCTATTGTTGATTTAAAAGCGAATCCGTTTACGGGTGGTTTTAGCACATCAGATATTGCCTTTGGTGGTAATATTACGAAGTGGGTACAATTCGCAAACTCACTCAAGATGCGTATATTGATTCGTCAGTCTAAGGTAGCGGGCATGGAGTCTTATATTAAGACCGAAATCAACAAAATCGTGACCGAAGGCTCAGGCTTTATTACGGGCTATGATGCTGCTATCGGTGGACCATCGTTCTTTCAACCGGCAGCCGGACAATTAAACCCCGTCTATGATCGCTGGGGCTATAATGAAACTGGTGCTAAACGGGCCTTGAATAACTACCCTCGCCCAACCAAGTTCCTAATCGATGGCCTGAAGGCAGCTGGTGATACACTACGGTTGAAGCGTATTGCCTATGCTATTGGTGGTGAAAACGGGAACACACCCGGTGTAAGTACAAAAGCTGAAATTGCAGCCAACTATGCAGGCACGCCATTTGGAGCAAGTTCAGGCTATTTACCAGCAAACACCTCCTCTGTAGGACCGAGTTTGTTAGTGAAAGGGGATTACAACCGTCCGTATATTATCATGACGGCTGCTGAAGTTCAATTCCTG
Source organism: Spirosoma telluris (assembly GCA_003259005.1). Lineage (GTDB taxonomy): Bacteria > Bacteroidota > Bacteroidia > Cytophagales > Spirosomataceae > Spirosoma > Spirosoma telluris. The sequence goes on along the minus strand of QLII01000001.1, from coordinate 8,292,496 downwards.
CTGGCAGAAGCTAAACAACGGTATTCGGATGTGACCTTACCCAATACCGCTAAGGCTTATTTTGAAGAAGGTATCGTACAGTCGTTCCGTGTATTGGGTGCCAATACGGCCGGTGCTGCTGCATTTAAAGGGAGCAAAATTGAAAACTACGACTTCGATTCGTCAACGGATAAGCTGGCGGCTATTGCTATCCAGAAATGGATTGCCCTGACTAACTTCAGTGGTCTGGAAGCCTGGGCTGAATACCGTCGGACGAATCTGCCGGTTACCCCACAAAGCATTCAGGTGCCTGACAATAAGCGGCCTACCCGTCTCTTCTATCCGAATACAGAGGGTGGCTCAAATTCGGCTAATGTGACTGCACAAGGTACCATTGACGTATTTGCTACTAAATTGTTCTGGGATGTTGACTAACTAATCCCTGATCATTATTTGTCAAAAGAGGCCATCCCAGGATGGCCTCTTTTTTTAGGCTAAAACTACTCTATAAAAAAAAGCGGGCCGATAGAATCGGGCCGCTTTATGCATTACGCTTTATCCAACTATTAAAATTTATGTTCTACTTGAAAACTCGTTAGAATACCATTAACTATGGCAAATAGGCTTGATGGGCACTAGATTCTACCAGAAAGTAAGGATTATTCTCATTAAAATCATAGCAAACCTACTATAATGTATATTTTTCGGTAGGTATATTAATTTCTCGGTAGGCTTCGTACATATCCTGTGACATCAAACTTTTTGCCATAAACGAAGTTATTCTATGAAATTAGCCGACTCAACATCATGAAAGACGAAAAAGATATAGATCGCAATAATGCCCAGATAAATGGCCAAACCGAAGGGCCCTTTAGTACGGATGGAACCGATATCGACAGGCCGAATGAAGATAATAGGAACCGGTTTGAACAAGAAAACTCGGCCAACGGACTGGATAGCCAGCAGGTTCGGGGTAGCCAGGATGGACGCAATGACCGGGCGATTGGTAGTACGGACATGGATAGTAAAAATGGGGTATTGCGCATGGGCGATAACGCCAACAGTACCCTTGAACTAACCGATGAGGGTCTGAATAGTGCTGTAGCCGATGAAGCAAAAACAAATACGGCTATGGTAGATGTAACTACGCATGGCCCTACTGATTATGCGTCTGCTAACGAGGTGCCGGTTCCAAAAGCCGAAGTAGCTGCAAAAAAAAAGAACGAGGGTAAGAACGCTTCCTCAAAAGAGGAGACGCAAAAAGTGCGCGAAGCAGACGTTGCCGAGACAGGTACCGATCTGAATAATAAACCTACATATTAACTTTTCTTTCTCAACACTTAACAAAGCAATGTTATGAGCGTAAGTAGCAACTCCCGAAAAGAAAGCACTGAGTCATTTGCGGCTCAGGCCATGCATAATACTATGGGTATTCCCCCAGCATTGGCACAATTGAACGACAAAAATCTGGATAATGAATTGCCTTCCCGCGTTGCAGCCAGTAATGATACTGACGTACCGGGCGACGTTACTGAAGCCGATGCTATAGCAGCCGAAGCCGATGATGAAAACGGTATTACCAATGAAGATATCGAAGAGTCGAAACGGGCTTCCTGGGGGCAACCACCTGTAAACAGCGAAGAAGGTAATCCCGACTGGGCTACTAGTACAACGGACGATACCATTCCGGCTACGCGAGCAAACGAGCCCGAGCGGACATTGGGGAACGCATAAAGTGAATTTCGATAGATGACTGGTTGAAGGTTAAACTAGTACTTGTCCAATTTAGTTTCTCGGGCGGCATCGGCCGTCCGATGCCCGCGCGGTAGATTCTCTTGATTCTATCGTGCTGATAATCAAAAGAATCTACCGCGCGGGCGTCGGACGGCCGATGCCGCCCCGAGGAACAATAGAATCTATTTTGGCAAAGCACTAGCTTCTTGTATTAAGCAATCAGCCAAAATAAACTTAGGTAGTTGTAATAAGACCCCTTCAGGGTTAAATGTTTATAGAAAACAATAGCCTTTCTATAAACAGTTGACCCTGAGGGGGTCTTATCAATAGAAGCAGTAGTCAATATAGGCTATAGTTTACCATCAGTCATTTCATCAGCCGATTTAACGTATAGCATACCAACCGATTCATTAGCTTTTTCTGGCCGTTATTGGCCTGTAAATTTCCCAATGTTAATTCGTAGATACGACTAGATTTTAACTCGCCTAGCGTTAATGAGACCGTTTTTCGGTCAGCGGATAGTTGGACAGCCGAAACGGGCACTAGCTGAACATCCATCTGCGGAGAGCCATAGGCACGATGGTACTCGTAGTAGTAGCTTCGAAAATGGTAATTAGTCAAATCACGGGCAGTAGCTTCATCAACAGGCTGCGTAAAGGTCAAGTTGAAGCCGGTAGGCGTTAATTTCATGTCCAGTATATCAAGTGGAATACCTGAACCAGGCTTATAACGGAGCCGCTGAATTCCCCTTGACCCCAGCCATCCATGATCGGTTTGACCCAGATATAAGCTACCATCAGGCGCAAAAGCTAATCGGTTATTGCCAATCCGCATCGGAACGCCATGGGTGCCTGCTTTGTTAAAAATGGCACACACGCGCCCTGAATCTGTCCATCGACCTCATCGGGTAGAATACGTAGTAAATGAGCAAAATCCATATCGCCAACGAACAACTGATTGGCAAATGGACCAAACCTACCTCCAGTATTGTCAAGCACAATTTGCGTGGGCGAATGTGCCATCAACTCATGTGGAAACGCAATGCTTTCAACCGTTCGCATACTGTCGAGCGTTTTTACGGGTAGCGTTAGCGGGTCTACATCCGGGAAGCCGGGGCGCCAGACTAAGCTTGTTGGATGCCCGTAAAATTTACCTTCTTCAACATGATACAATTTGCTGGTACCCAGCCAGTCACCCTGATTGTCGGTTACAAATAAGCGCCCTTTTTCGTCGAAACCAAGACCATTTGGCGACCGAAATCCGCTGGCGTAAGGTTTTAACTTTCCCTCGGGCGTAAGTTGCATGACCCATCCTCGATAAGGCACGCAGGCATACATACGCCCCTGTCGCCCAAGTCCATCATACTGCCCCGAACTTCGTCGCGAATACCTGCCCCATTAGAGGCTGTATTCAAACTGATGTACAGATTTCCTTTCTTATCCCGTACAGGTCCAAATGCAAACTCATGATAATTCCCTGACATACCAAACTGGTCTGTAACCGTCTCATAGTTGTCGGCTAATCCATCCCCATTTATATCGGTCAGGCGAGTAAGCTCGGGTCGTTGAATGACGAGTAGCTCCCGGTTATTGATCGCTATCACGCCTAATGGGTCATGCAGCCCTTCGGCAAAGAGTTTCCAGGTTTTGGTTTTGGGATTATACAGCATCACTTCACCCCTGTGGAAACAGGCGGCCATACGTCCATCAGGGAGAAACGAAAGGCCACCCGTTTCCGCCACTAATCCGGGCGGAGTCGGGATAGTCTCCACCTCATAATAATCGGAAATAGTATCTGCCGGAAAGACAGTCAGAAAGGCGGAGAGCAAAAAGGAAACAAGCATTTTTAATGAAAAATGATTAATGGATAATTAAATATAATCAATTGACAATCAAATAAATATGGCAATAATTTTTCATTATACATCAACTTTTTGACATTATAAGGGAGAATTGGCGGGTTCCGGCCGGTAGTCGAACTTCGCCGTTCGTCAACTTTCCGATGGACGGTCGTAAACGCATGCCAGGTTGGACAGGAGCAATAAATATAATGGCCTGTTTGGTTGGGTTGAACATAAACGTTCGGACAAGGCCCCGGCCAGTTGGGAGCGATTTAACAAGTTCACGAATTTCGACCCCATTGACGATATAGCGAAATTCAGGGTAGCGGTTCACCAATTGATACCCTTTGAATTGAGGAGGCTGTTGTAATCCTGAACCAACCTTCCAGGGAAAACCGCCCGTATCCCGAAAATAAATTTCCCCGACAATCTTCGTTAATCGTTGCCCTTTGCCATCCCACTGCTCTGCATTATCGACAAATCCTCCCGACCAGGCGTATCGTAATCGGCACTGACCCGCATCGAAAACATACGATTGACCACCTTCAGAACCGGGCAAACCAACGGCGATGGCTGCCGGACCACAATCGGGCATGAACGTTCGGTAAACAGCAGGGAGCTTTAACTCATAAGGGTGATTGGCAGTTTGATGATGCTGATGCCCTCTTTCAGTTAAGCGGTCAGGATTTGGTATGTTCAGATCCTGTTCGGGAGGAGGTAGCCGCTTGGGTTCATTAGTGGCATAGATAACCCCATACATAATAGAACCATGACCAGGATATGTACACACGAACGGATAAGCTCCTTCGGGAAGGGTAACAACTAACGAGTCAACATTGCCAGGTTCCACACTTACGGTATGGGCCAGTACGTCGTCCATGATAGGCACATGATGCTGGGCAGGGCCTTTATTGCCAAGCGCCAGAGCAAACTCAACAACACGCAATCGTGAGTTAGGGCGGGTTACAACGAGGTTATGAGCCATATCATCTTTATTCTGAAATACGAGTTTCAGCCGTGTGTTTGGCTTGATAATCAGTCGCTTCTGATTAAACTGAAGACCTACTGATGTAGACAGAGTAATTAGGGTATCGCGCTGAGCCTGCGCTAGCAATGTAGACAGCAGAAGGCTCGCCATCAGGATCAATTTAGGCATATCAGTAAAAGCAAAAATTCGTACGCTCTAATGCTTACCGGATAACTCTCCCAGCAACATGTCTACCGCCTGTAAAGGTAGAAGAGTCCCAGTAAAGACCTGATTTTCGAGCCTGGTAAGCGTGTCCCGGATACCTGGTTGCCCATAAAATCGTTCTTCAAGTCGTTGCCGCAATAACGATATGAACCAGGTCAACTGCTGGTCCTGTCGTCGGCGATTGCGTGCTCCGTTTTGAGTCATTTGCTGCTGGTATTCGTCAATTAGTTGCCAGACCTCCATTATACCGTGTGGTTCGGTACCTTGACTAGGCATGGCTGAGCAAGTTAGCACGGGAGGAAACCAGCCGGTGCCCGTCGGTGGAAACAAATGAAGGGCGTTCTGGTACTCAACGCGGGCACGGTTAGCCGCTGCCCGATTGTCGCCGTCCGCTTTCGTGATTACCAGCGCGTCGGCAAGCTCCATAATGCCGCGTTTCATGCCCTGTAATTCGTCGCCTGCACCCGCTAACATGAGTAGCAAAAAGAAATCAACCATGCCGTGAACGACAGTCTCTGATTGCCCTACGCCAACTGTCTCAACCAGAATCGTATCAAATCCGGCAGCTTCACAAAGCAGGATAGTCTCGCGGGTTCGGTGCGCTACTCCTCCGAGCGAATCCCCTGCTGGTGAGGGACGTATATATGCATTCGGGTTCATGGAAAGCGTTTCCATCCGGGTTTTGTCGCCCAGTAAACTACCGCCCGAACGTTGACTGGTTGGGTCAACCGTGAGTACAGCCAGGTGATGACCGAGACTTGTTAAATACGTTCCGAACGCTTCGATAAACGTACTTTTTCCTACACCAGGTACTCCGGTAATACCTATTCGTATTGAATTACCTGTTTTGGCTAAAACAGCCTCCAAAACCTGCTGAGCAATGGCCTGATCGTCAGCCCGGCGACTCTCGACGAGCGTAATTGCCTGGCTAAGTACCAGCCGGTCACCCGTCAGGATACCGCTGATATAGTGTTGGGCGGGGTGTCGATGACGCATTCAGACAAGATCATCTGGTGTTGTAATCTTAATATTTTCGTAAGCTCCTTCAATGAGGGTAATCGAAAAACCAGCGTATTCCATTACGCTGGCGCAGTCAGTAAAGAAGGGCTGTTCTTCCGTTTGAAAGGCTTGTCGGAATGCTGCCAACTGAAACGTTTGGGGGTTTGAACCAGTCTATAGTAACTACGATCAACGGCCTGACTAACCCCATCTACCCCAACTACCCGAACCGAATCTTTTACGGGTACGCAGGTTACTGCCGATCCCGTGCGAGCGGCAGTTTCGAAACTGTTCCGAATAATATCAGGCGCAATAAAGGGACGAACACCATCATGGACCGCTATCAGGCCTTCAGTTTGGCCAATGGCCGACAAGCCATTACGGACCGACTGGAAGCGACTGCCCCCCCATTTACGATTTGAATAGACGGATGAAAATTATGTTGATCGCAAAGGGTTTCCCAGATCAATCGTTCGCCCTCAGGAAGTACCAGAATAATTTGTGAAGCGGGTAATACCTCCAGAAAACGCTCAATGGTATGCTGGAGAATGGGTTTGCCCTTAAGGAGGAGAAACTGCTTGGGCACGTCGGATTTCATCCGGCGGCCACTTCCCCCAGCTACGATTATAGCAAAATTAGTCGTCAGTCGATAGTCGTCACTCATTAGTTGGTAGCCGTCTGGTACTAGCCAGTATGCATAAAAAAGGGGCCAATTGGCCCCAAAAATAGTAATCATGACGTATTTACCACTAATGACTATCAACTGGTCAACTAGTCAGTTAAATAATTAACATGGCATCGCCATAACTAAAGAAGCGATACTTTTCTTTAATGGCTACCTGATAGGCTTCCTTAATTAGTTCGTGTCCACCAAAGGCACCCGTCATCATAATCAGGATCGACTCAGGTAAGTGCAGGCTCGTCAATAACGAGTTGGCAATTTTAAAATCGTAAGGCGGGAAAATAAACCGATCTGTCCAGCCTTCTACGGGCTTCAGACGGCTATTGGCCGATACCGACGACTCAATCGCTTTAAGTGATGTGGTACCGATGGCACATACACGCTTGTTCGCATCAAGCGCCGTATTAACGATCTTAGCTGCCTCTTCGGAAATCTTATAGTTTTCAGAATCCGTTTTGTGCTTGGTCAGGTCTTCAACATCCACCTGACGGAAGGTACCCAGTCCAACGTGCAACGTAATGGGAGCAAAGTGGATACCTTTGATTTCCATTCGCTTCATCATGGCACGGGTAAAGTGCAAGCCAGCCGTAGGCGCTGCTACTGCCCCTACATGCTGGGCAAAAACGGTTTGATAGTCATCGCGGTCAGCATCTTCGGCTTCACGATTCATAGCGCGCGGAATCGGCGTTTCGCCCAGTTCATCGACAGCTTTCATAAACTCTTCATGATTGCCATCAAACAAAAAGCGAATCGTACGCCCACGAGATGTTGTATTATCAATTACTTCAGCGACCAGATCGCTATCACCAAAATAGAGTTTATTACCAACGCGAATTTTACGGGCTGGGTCAACCAGGACGTCCCAGAGTTTCATTTCGCGGTTTAGTTCGCGCAGCAGGAATACTTCAATTTTGGCTCCTGTTTTTTCTTTATTACCATAGAGCCGCGCTGGAAAAACTTTAGTGTTATTGATCACCATTACATCGCCATCACCGAAGTAACCCAGCATATCCGAAAATTGCTTGTGTTCGATAGTTTTGGCTTTTCGGTCAACGACCATCAGCCGAGATTCACCCCGCTCAACTGGGTATTTCGCAATAAGACTTTCGGGTAAATCAAATTTAAATTCGGATAACTTCATATGATATCAGCACGAAAAAGAACGGTGCGTTTTTTGTAAAGGCCGCAAATATAGTAAAAAACCCGAAAAAAGTCAAATTTTCCGGGCATTTTTCTTGCAAATATCACAGAAATGACTAGTGAGTTGTCTCCTCGTGGCCAATTGGCTGCACAGATCCTTCTGTATTCACGTGTGCACGATCAGTAATGTTGAATTTAGCCATCAACTCAGGCGATACTTCGTTGGCATATGTCCCTTGTGCCGAAACAAAAACGCCTTTCATTCCATTGGAGGCCGTGATCGCATACAAGGTCATTTCATCGCCCGGATCTGACGTTCCTTCAAAGCGATAAAACTTATCGACATTGAAGTCTTCACTTTTCAGTTTTGTTTCAGTACTCTTTTCTTCCAGATAGTCTTTTTTAGGACCAAATTCGTGTGTATAGCCTTTTGTGCGAAGCTCCTCCATCACTTCGGTCAGGGTGGTCATGTGATTCATAACGGTAGCAGATTAGTATAGCAGTAAAACTCAAAATAGCCCAGATAGTTTACCCGTTATTCCGCCGGAAACCACCACCATTTCGTTGGCCTCCCCCATTTTGCTGCTGGAAGGGATCTCTTGGGGCCGTAATGCCAGCACTAAATCGACGTAAATTATAGACGAAGCTGATCATAAAATAACGGTTCAGCACACGGCTCTTGACCTCCTCCGTGTAGGTATCCGTTACATTCCGCACGATACTTTGATTCTGGTTCAGCAAATCGAAGGCCTGGAACCGTATTTCACCCTGATTTTGCTTGAACAACTGCCGGGCCAGGGTGGCATTCCAGAGTGTATACGACTGGTTATAGCTGGCCGAACTTCCTCCATAGTGATTATAATAAACGTTCGTTGAGAAGGTAAACTTGAGCGGTAACTGGTAGTATACATCAAGCGTAACCGACTGATTCAGGAAGGTTGTATTTTGCTGGGGTTGCAACGAATACTTGGCGGATTGCCAGTTGATATTCCCCGTCAGATTCAAATCTAATTTCTCCGTAAAATTTGAGCTTATCGTAGCGCCCTGACCAATCAGCCAGTTTTTTGCCTGATTGGACTGGTTGTTTATGAAACTCATCCCCTGATTGTAAGTCAGGTTGGTGGATAAGTTCAAATTCGTTTTCTGTGCGCCCAATTTGAGCGGTCGACCAATGACAAACGATCCGTTAACGGTGTAATACCCACTGGTATTGACAGGTGTGGTTATTTGTGCGCCCGATGAATTGAATACCGTTGAGTTGACGATTTTGTTATCCGTCCGACTTGCGTTCAAAAAGACAAACATGTTACGGAACGTTGCCGCATCGAACTGATTGTAATTCAGCGATATTGTGTGGCTATATTCAGGTTGCAAATCCGCATTACCTTGCTGAATATTAAGCGGATTCGTATTGTTGGGTACCGGTTGTAACTGGTTTACTGATGGCGCATTGATACGCGTCCGGTAGTTGAGTCGCAACCTTCGGCTCTTCGCAAAATTATAGGTAAGCAACGCATTGGGTAATAGATTCGAGAACGTCCGATTCAGCGTTGTTTCCCGACTCAGGTTATTGGAGTTAAGGCTTGCCTGTTGCGCATCCAGGCCAAATGCATAGGTGTACTTCAACCGTTTTGTTTGCCATGTTAGTCCACCCCGATTCGTTACATAGTCGTTTACGAAATTGTTACTTAACGGCGTATTCGACAAATCATATTGATTAGTCAGTCCGTTAAAATCATTCACCGCCCTGTTTGAGGTGTTGTGATTATCGGACAGATTATAGTGAAACTCAAGCGTTTGACGCAATGACAACGGTTCCGTATAACTAACATTGACCGTGTTGGTCATCGAATGCGTCTGCTGATTATTCCGTTGATTAATCGTCTGCGTAGTGATTCCGGTTACGGTATCTTTTGTTATTACGCCCGACGTCAGACTCGTTGATGAGCCGTTAAACTGGTTAACCGACTTATTAATCCCTTCATTATCTTGGTTATTGGCTGCGATCGTCCAGTTTGCCGAAAAGCTACGGCCTTTCTTCTGAAACTTCCGGAACAATAGCAACTGGTTATTCCCCGTAAAACCACTACCCGTTGAATTATAGTCCGTTAGGCTTGAATTCGCCAAAACACCCTCGTTCGTGACGGTTCTCGCCTGGCTTTGATTGGAGTAGTTTGAATTTAGCCACGACAAACTGGGAATAACCCGGATCGTGGTCATGGTATCGAGTCGGTAATCGAGCCGGAGGTTGACCCGGTGATTGGTATTGGTGTTGTCGGAGCCATTGGTCTGATCACGAACAAAGCCCGCATCAGGTCGGGTAGTTGTGCCGGATGTCCCACTGGGTATCACATTCTCCCGGTGACTTTGCTGATTCGTGAGGGTATTGGTATTGCTGGCGTTGTAGCTACTAACCACGTCGATCTTTTTACCCCAGCCATCGCGATAGTTGATACCGGCCGCCCATGATGTGGTGATCGCATTGCTACCCACCTGGCCAGCGCCATTACCGCTGCCACCACCGGCTCCGCCACGAACCACGTTGCTTCCACCTCCGCCACCCTGTCCCTGGCCAGCACCACCGAAGTTGTTACCCAGGCCCAGATCACTCGCCGTGAAGCCCTGCTGGTTCACATTATTGGCCATACCCAGCATCGAAATCTGACGACCATTATTAAACTGGTTGAAACTCACCCGACCCGAATAACGAGCGTCATCGCCGGGCTTTGGTCCAGCGCCAATGGTCTGCTGCCCGAACGACCCTTTGCGCTTATCTTTTTTGGTCGTGATGTTAATCGTTTTCTCGCGGTCGCCATCGTCCACCCCGAAAAAGCAGACTGTTCCGATGCCTGATCGAAAAGCTGTACTTTATCGATAATATCGGCGGGAAGATTGCGGGTGGCCATTTTAGGGTCGTTCCCGAAAAACGGTTTTCCATCCACCAGTACTTTGGTAATCGCCTGCCCCTGGGCCTTGACGTTTCCATCCCGGTCAACTTCAACACCCGGTAGCTTTTTGAGCAAATCCTCAACCTGCGCGTTGGGGCGGGTTTTAAACGAGCCCGCGTTAAATTCCAGGGTATCCCCTTTCACCGCAATCGGAGCCCGTTCGCCCTGTACTGACACTTCCATCAGTGTTTGCGATTGCGCAACAATATCAATGGCTCCAACATCGACCGTAGGCTCTGTTTGCGTAACCGAAACACGCGTTGAGCGGCCCCGATAACCAACATACGTTACCAACACCCGATATTGGCCTACAGCTATTTTGGGAAATTCAAATTTCCCGTCTCCATCGGTAATACCAAAGCTCACCAGCGATGAATCTTTGGCCAACAGCAAGGATACAGATGCCTCCATCAACGGTTTACGGGTCACCGAGTCGACTACCGTCCCCTTAATAGTACCCGGAGATTGGGCAAAGCTTTTTAAGCTAATGAATACTATACAATGAATAATGACTAATGATAGTCGTGCTAATCGCTTTACAGTCAGAAAGTTTTTCATTATTCATTAGACGTTTTTCATTATTCATTAGACTCGTTGTAACGCGGATGGAAGCCCGCGCTCGTCAGTAAATAGGCGCGGGTTTCCACCCGCGTTACAACAAGTCTATTTTAATCCAAACCTTTAGGCATATTTAGATTCTATCGTACTCAAAATCAGCGAATTGACACAATAGAATCCAAAGAATCCATAAAATCTAAATTTGCTTAATTTCGGGGAGCAGACATATTCATGTTTTGCATCATTTTTTGACGAAAATCAGCCATTCCTTTCCGGCGTATCTGTTCCATTTCCTCAGACGAGATGGCTTTCGCATCTTTAGGTGGCTCAACAGCCGTTGCAGCAATCGCTTCCATCGAAATGCCAGTTGCTTTATAGGACTCTGTATCCGATTCAATGAGCAACACCACACCCTGGGGAGGTGTCAGATCGGCAACGGGCGAATACGTAAACGGCAGATCGGTGGTGTACCAGATCGTATAAGGCAGTTTCCGGTGTGTAGCCGTAGCTTTGTGGCAGACATAGCCCGCTATCTTTTTGGTTTTATCGCTGGCTTGCCAATCTGTTGCCGCTGGCATCGGTTTCTCAGAGCGATACGTCTGAGTCGCCGAATCTTTTTTCACGACCAACACATCAATCCGCTGCCGATTGGCCAGATCCAGATACGTCTGCTGTTCGAATGGGAAATTTGCCCGCATATCGCGAGGGCGATTGCCACCAGCTCCGCCCGCACCATCGGGGGCACCATCACCACCTTGTCGACGAAACATCATACCTCCTTGTGGGCGGTCACGTTCTTCTTTCGCCATAGTACCCGCAAAAACGAGTTTCTGCGTAAATGAGATTACGTCAGGAGTACCTTCCGGGGCATCGGGAGCGCCAGGGGCACCGGGCCGAACTTCCTGCCCGTTGATATTCATTCGCATTTGCGACCGATCAATCTGACGCATGCCTTCGTAAGTAATTTTACCAGATACCGAAGCCGTGGTCTGCGCAAGCGATGCCGTGGCAACCAGGCCGGTAAGGAGACAGATGAAAAAGGCTTGTTTCATGGGGAAATGAGGGATTCTTGCTGTAAACGTTGCACATTTTTTTCAACTCGTGACCAAAATCTCGTTAAAAGCAGCTAAATCGGCGCTGAATCGGTCATTTTACCTGCCGAATGCCTACGTATGAACCCCAACCGCATTATTTCGCTCGTACCCTCGCAAACTGAATTGCTTTTTGATCTGGGCCTTGACGATCAGGTTGTTGGCATCACAAAATTCTGTATTTACCCGGCCACTAAAGTTAAGCATAAGCCAATCGTGGGCGGCACTAAAACCCTGAACATTAATAAGATTCTAACGCTCCAACCCGATCTCATCATTGCGAACAAAGAAGAGAATTCGCGTGAGCAAATCGAGGCCCTCCAGCAGCACTACCCGGTTCATGTAACAGATATCGTAACGCTACCTGATGCACTGGCAATGATCCGGGAAGTAGGTTCACTAGTTGGTAAAAAGCCGGAAGCCGAGCAGATAGCCCACCAAATCGAAACTACTCTATGCCCATTGCCGCCAACCCTACGCCCTTCTGTGGCCTATTTCATCTGGCGAAAGCCGTACATGGTTGCAGCCAATGATACGTTCATTCACGCGATGCTGGAAATAGCGGGTTTTCGGAATGCGTTCGCAACACAGACACGTTATCCAGAAATCACCCCCGACGAACTACAGGCTGCCCAGCCTGACCTGATTTTCCTATCGTCGGAACCCTACCCGTTTGACGAAAAACATAAAGAAGAGTTTAAGGCGATTTGCCCATCGGCGAAGATTATGATTGTGGATGGTGAGCTCTTTTCGTGGTATGGTAGCCGGTTATTGCAGTCGTCGGACTATTTTAGGAACTTGCGTAACGAAATCGCCCAGAACAACGCATGATTACCGACATTTCGCAACTCGACCCAAACGGCACGTACACCTACGCCGATTACCTGAAATGGCAGTTTGACGAAAGCGTTGAACTTATTAAAGGTAAATTGTACCGCATGTCGCCCGCGCCAAAGCGAGCGCATCAACTGGCTGTTAGTCATTTACTTGTCGATATAAGTATTTATTTGGGCAGCAAAGGATGTGAAATTTACGTTGCTCCCTTTGACGTCAGACTTCCTATTCGAAATGAACGTAAGCCCGATCAATTACATACAGTTGTTCAGCCAGATATTTGTGTGGTGTGCGATGCCAGTAAATTAGATGAAAATGGTTGCTTAGGAGCGCCTGATTGGGTCATTGAAATTACATCGCCCCGAACAGCGAAAAACGACTTTAGTGAAAAATTCAATCTGTACGAAGAATCGGGTGTGCGTGAGTACTGGATTGTTCAGCCTAAAGAAAAGGCTGTTAATGTGTATGTACTCGAAGATGGTCAATACGCTTTAGTCGACGTCTATGAATCGGGCGAGATTCCCAGTTGCATTTTCCCCGATCTCCTTATTTCACACGACCGTATCTTTCGTTAAATGCTAACCACTGGCGATACCCTCTCCGTAGCCTCGATCAATCTGATTTTGTTTGTGGCCCGGCAACGTGGGGCCGATGCTGATGCGCTGGCCCGTTCGGTGGGTATCAGCCCTGAGCAACTACGTGACCCCGACAGCCGCGTACTGGTTAGGCAGGTACAGGCGCTCTGGCGTGAAGTTATAGCCGCCACAGGCGATCCCACCATTGCGTTACAACTCGGCGAGTTGGTCAATCCGGTAGCCATAGGTGTGCTGGCCTATGTGATGATGCATAGTCCTACTTTAGGCGGGGCGTTTGACAAACTCTGCCAGTATCAGGATATTGTCTGCGAAGGGATACGGACGAGGGGGAAAGTAGTGGAGTCTGCTACGCTGGGAAAGCAATTCATATTGTCGCTCGAAATAACCAGTGCCGATATTATTTACCCGCAACACGCGCTTAACTCCGAACTATCGGTTTACTTGTCGGCCATGCGGGCCTTAACTGGGCATCGCATTGGGGCTAGTGAAATTCGATTTGCCTATTCGCGGCCAGTGGATACGAGTGAACATGAGCGCGTGTTTGCGCCTGCCCGGCTGATGTTCGATGCGCCTGAAACTACCATGACTCTCGATGCTGCTTTACTCGATTTGCCTGTACTGAACGCCAGCCCAACGTTGTCGTTGCTATTTGAAAAACACGCGAATGATATTCTGGATAAGCTCAAAGCGCCCTCACTGAGTAGCCGTGTAAAATCGGAAATTGTTGCCATTATGAAAGGCGAAGAGCCAACCCTAGCCACTGTTGCCGACCGACTGTCGATGGGCGTCAGAACCCTTCAGCTTCATTTAAAAGAGGCAGGCACTTCTTATCAGCAACTGCTCGACGAAACCCGAAAAGAGCTGGCTGTCAGCCACCTGCGCGAATCCCATCTGAGTACAACCGATATTGCCTATCTATTGGGCTTTGCCGAACCGAGTGTCTTTTTCCGATCCTTCAAAAAGTGGACTGGCCAAACACCAGGTGCCTATCGGCTGGCCCTGGCCTCGTAACGCGGACATCTTGTCCGCATAGCCATAGTCTAACTATTACATGCTATACAACATAGTCCTTTGCAATGCGGACAAGATGTCTGCGTTACAAACTCTCCAGACTCGTATGCTTGAAACTATCGAAATATTTCAGGCCATAGCCCATCATACGATCCATGCTTGAATGGGCGAAAAGGATAACACCAATAAGCATCAGGTTTTGGTTTCCAGTCATCAAACCCAGTAAGCCAATGACAATACCCAATCCTTTGTGATGCACAATGTTGTAAAGTATAGCGCCAATAGCTGGATTGATAGCATAGCCAATCATACTGATGTCTGGTACGAGGATGAGTGCGGGAAACCACCACCAGGCAAAATTCAGACGGGAGAACAGGTAAATAGCACCCAGGAATTGGATCAGTTCTTCAGATTTCAATAGCGTTTTCATTAGATTAATTGTTTTTAGTAATTGTGTGATATTATAGATTAAGCTCATTTTTAGACTATTACAGACGATACCCCTGTAGTTACTGATGCAAATGGCCGTTTTAATTCATGTTCAGAAAACCACGTCAGGGTTTCAGTCAAGGCTTGTTTCATAGGTGTGGGGCTGAAATCGGGGAATAAGGTCCGTACTTTCTGATCGTCAAGTAGAATCGTGTTTTCATAGAGATAAAGCATTTCTTTTACCTCCCGGAGCACCGGCATAAATAAGCCCAGCAGGTGAATCATAAAGCGGCTGTATACCTGAACAGTCAACGGCTTTCCGGTCAGGGCGCTAATTTCACCAAACCATGATCGTATAGACGGTACGGTTGTTCCGCCATAATTCCATACTTCGTAAGCTTTACCAGCTGACGTGAGTTGTGTCTGCATAGCCCAATCCCGCAAGAGCAGGCGAACAATAATCTCGGCGGCATCTTTGGTGTAAACTGATTGATGGGGAATATCAACGTTCACAATCCAGGGAAGCGCCTTGCCATTCAGGGCATTTTCAAAGATGGGCTTTACCCCTTCGTTCAATACGTTTGGTCCCCAGAAATCCGGCAAACGAACGTTCATAACGCGGCATTTACCCGCATTGGCAGCCTGTTCCAGCATGGCTTCAATCTCAACTCGCAATTGCCCTTTACGCGTACAGGGATTTGGTGTACTGTCCTCCCGAATCGGCTCGGCTGTATTTCCGAAATTGTAGACGTTACCGGGTAAAATAATGGTCGAATTCTTCCGTGGCCCGGCAGCGTTAATTATCTTCTGCGTGGCGGTGTCCATATTCCCAAACCACTTATTGTACGGATAATTGATCCCATGAAAAATGAAATCTTTATCGGCAGCAATACGGTTCAGCAAGGCGGCATCCTGCACATCGCCCTCTACCAGTGTAAGGGTGGGTTGATTAGGAAACAATGCTTCGGCTTTGGCTCGATTGCGAACGAGTATGGTAACGGGTAATTTCCGGGCGAGCAGGTTAGCCATTACGGCATAACCAATGCTACCGGTTGCACCCAGAACAAGGATAGTTGGCGTTGTATTCATGAGATTTGTGTGTCTGTTAGTACATCACAAAGGTCAGCCTAACCCGCTGATTAGCTGCTGACGAACTACGCAATTCGACTGACCAATTGCGAAAATTTGGGTCTATATTGTCCCCAATGCCTCAGTCTTGATAGAAGTTTTCATAGAATAGCAACGCAAACGAAAAAAGATGCGTAATTGGTATAGCTATAACCGTACTGGGCGGTGAAGATGAGCAGCCCACTACACGACCATGAAACACATCTCACTTCTTTTTCTTCTGGTAGGGCTATCAATCTCAGCAATGGCCCAGGAAATCGTGATTGATACGAGTTATTACGCCCCACCGCCCGTGGTCCGTAAACGTGTTCTCACAGACGACCCTGATCAGAATCCGAATCATCACCGATTATCTACCAGACGGGAAAAATCTACGTACGAACAGGCTTATCAGCTTAAGGAAACCCAAACCTGGTATGTAGGCCTGGATGGTGGGTTTCGTACCGATGGCAGTATGCTTAGTAATTCGTTCGATGGATTGATCAGTATCAACTCATCGACAAAGGCAAGCTGGAGCGTGCTGTTAGGCTACACCTATCGAAACGCCTGGACCGTTGAAACGGGATACACCTCGGCTCCTATTCACCTGAATATTACAATTGCCAACGGGGCAAGACCGCTTACGTACAATTACCAGAATAGTGGCTATGGCATTCCGTTACGGATAAAACGTCGTATTGGCCTTGCTAGTCGTGCCACAAACGGAACGGGTTTCTGGTTAACCGCCGGCGCATGGCTTATTCCCAATGGCAGTGTCAACTTAGACGACTTTCGACTTATTGGCTATAGCTACCGCAATAATAGAACCCGAACAGATACCTTACGATTAGATAATACGACCACAACCAAAAGCATCTCGGGTGTAGCCGAATTAGGGATTGATTACTCAGTCAGGCTTTCCTCTTCTATTGAATTTGGGGCTTACTTCCGTAAATACTGGGGGCTTGGAGAAGCTATCCGATCCGATATTGTCTACACGGTGAATGGCATTGCGCAACCCCAATCGACGGCTACGGCCAACGGAACAGGCTGGGGATTTGGTATTGCCTTGCGTTATATTTATGGACGGCAACAGGAAGTGAAGAACCACAATCAATAGATGCGCTATCAAGTTTACATACCTTGCGATAGGCTTAAACCTTATATCAGGCAGTTCGTCATTTCGGAAGCAAGCGACGAGCAGACGTATAAAGTATTGCCTGATACGTCGCTAGTGATGGGATTTCAGTATGCTGGCAAACTCGCATCTGTAAAGGAAACAAACACACTGCCCTTGGCAACCGCAGGCATAACAGGTATCCAGACTGGATTTCGCATTTTCAAAAACGCACCCGTCACGGGTTCTGTATTGGTTGTGTTTACGGAAACAGGGGCTGCTTCGTTTTTCAGGGAGCCTATTCATGAATTCCTGGGTGAAAGTTTATCGCTCGACAACTTTCTGAATTCGTCTACCCTAAGCTCGTTAGAAGACCAGTTAGCAGCAGCGACTACTGATCAGGCGCGGGTTCAACTTATCGAGCAGTTTCTTATTTCACGACTCCAGAAACCGAAATCCGATGCGCTTGTATCGTTGGCCATTCAGTACATTTATCAATCGAAAGGAACGATTCGAATGACTGCACTAGCCGATGCACTTTGTAGTAGTCAAAGTCCACTCGAAAAGCGCTTTCGACAATTAGTTGGCACCTCGCCAAAGAGGTTTTCGTCCATCGTTCAAATGAAACAGGCCATTGCTGCATTCTCAAAAACCAATAGCCTGACCGATATAAGTCTTGAGTCCGGCTACTTCGATCAGGCTCATTTTAGTAACGGCTTCAAAACGTTCACTGGCCTAACCCCAAGGGAATTTCTACATAATTTACCCAAACACTTACTACTCGAAAAACGATTTTTTACAAGTATAAGGACGCCCATGCTCTGACCTTTGTCATGAACAAAACGAAGAGAAAATGTCAACTGAAGAAGTAATTAAGCAAGCCTATGCTACGGCCAGAAATTACCCTGATTTAGCTCAAAAACTAGTTGAAGCTGGTATTCAATCGTATACCGTTGAGGTATCGTCCAGTACGATACTGTATCGGCTAGCCAATGGCAAAACCTTATTACACGCAAGAGAAATAGAGCCTCGAGCCATTGCTACCGTCTTTGACGAAACCGATACAATTCAGGCAATTCGCGCTAATCAGCAAGGCAAAACGGACTACCCTCAATTTATGGAAGGTATAGCTCAAGCGGGTGTACGTTTCTACGATGCCATCCTGACAGGCACCAATAAACGGGTTATTTACGTAGGGATTGGCGGCCACTACGATGAGACAATTCCGATAGCCTGATCATGGTGTTTATCCTCAAACCAGCTTTTTCGCATCCAATACTTTAATCTTATTCTGCTCGGCTTTCTTCAGCGTTTCGGGCGAATAGGTCGACAGACGTACGTTTTCCTGCATGTCGGCTCGTTTCTGGATGTGCTGCTCAAGATAGCGGTCGAGGTGTTTGCCTTCCAGACCATAGCTAAAAAATAAGGAAACCCGTTCTCCCTGCTGCTCGCGGAATAGAAAATCGGGTAGTCGATTTTCAAGACCGACGTGGAGCGGCAAATTGTTCAACACTTTCATCCGACGCGCATTACCACTATGAAGCGTGCGCATATTCCAGACCACGATGTCGCCCGCACGGGTGTCGGCAAATACGTCGGCACCGTCGGCGGCATCATGGCTACCGACTTTAAATCGGATGCCTCCGCTGTAGGTATCGTGATTCTGTAAGTAAATACCAAAACGAATCAACGGGTAAGCCCCGTCCCAGTCAGCCCCCTGCCCAAACTGGTAGCGATCGATGTTATCGCGGTGAAAGCCGCGCGTTCCAGTTCCAATTTGATAGGTGCTGTCGGAGAAATAAACGGGTGTGTCGCCCAGTAATTCAGTAGCAATGGCAACGATCCGTGGGTCGTAAATGACCCAGCCCAGTTTCTCTTTACTGAGCAAATCGCCTTTTATCGAGGCTGCCTGTTTCACTTTCGCAACCAGGCCAAGTTTCTGTTGCTGATCGCGATAGTCATAGGCTGACTGTCGTAATTGAGCCACTTCGTCGGACGTAAAAACGTTACGGACGATCAGATAGCCCTGCTGGTCAAATTGTTCCCGACGTGTCATTTTTCGTTTTCTAGTTTCAACCACACTGGTGGCCCGGTTGAAAAATTAATGAATAGCTTCCTCCTGTATAAAATCAACCGTTGCTACGGTTGCCATATCCTCCCAGAAACTCGGGTACGATTTATCAACGACCCTGGGCTCTTCAATACTAATTTCTTCGCGCATTGCTACGGGTGCAAACGCCATGGCCATGCGGTGATCGTCATAGGTTTTGATCGTAGCCGGTACCGTGTGGCTTGTGGGTAATTGATGAACTTCATACCGGTGATTGGGGTCAAGTTCAACCAGTTCAGCGCCAATTTTCTGCAACTCGGCCTGTAAAGCCGCAACTCGGTCGGTTTCTTTTATTTTCAGGCTTTCAATACCGGTCAGGTGTAACGTCACGCCTTTCACAGCAGCACACACCGCAACGGTTTGCGCCAGATCAGGGCAGTCGGTAAAGTCCCAGGCCAACGATTCACGGGCTGGGCATTTGGTCAATCGAACCCCCGATTCCGTAAAGGTGCTTTCGACCCCTAACGACCGCATAATGTCGACAATAGCGCTATCGCCCTGCAAGGATTTCGCCTTCAAGCCCAGGAGGGTAATTTCTGCCGTTTCGTCCTGCGCCAACGCTGCCACACTATACCAGTAACTCGCCCCCGACCAGTCGGACTCAATCGCGTAAGGCTTCGCCGTGTAGGGTTTGGGCCCGATTGTAATCGTCTTTTGTTCCCAATCGGCCTGAACATCGGCCCCGAAATACGCCATTTGCTCCAGCGTCATTTCGATATAGGGCCGTGATCCAATGGCTCCGGTCAATTCCAGCGTCAGGCCATTCGGTAACAAGGGGGCAATCATTACCAGCGCCGAAATATATTGGCTACTCACATCTCCCCGAATGCTGATTCGATTAGTTTCTGACGAGCGAAACCCCTTAATCTGCATCGGTGGATAACCTTCTTTTTCAAGGTAGGTAATATCAGCACCGAGCGCTCGTAAGGCATCGACCAGAATACCAATGGGCCGTTCACACATACGCGGAGTGCCAGTCATTATTTTTTGTTGCCCCGTTACGGCGAAATAGGCCGTCAGAAAACGCATGGTTGTGCCTGCATCCAGTACATCAGCCGTTGGGTCCTGCGATTTTAGCAGCCGAATCATCGTTTGCGTATCGCGGGCGGTCGATAGATTTTTTAGATCGCACTGAAAGCCAGTCAGGGCGTCAATGATAAGGGCACGGTTGCTTTCGCTTTTCGACGAAGCCAATGGAATGGTGGCCCGGACTGGATGGTCCTGGATAATACCAGGCTTCGTCAGCGTAGCGGGAGGGGATAAACGAACAGCGTTCAAGAGATAAGCAGATTGGTACTGACACGAAATAGTTCGCAAAAAAACGAAATTACTACTAGATTCCGGTCATCATTGGCTTGTTAGCCGACATGAAACCGTTTTTTTCCTATGACTCAATTTATCAACGCCACTGTTTTTACCGGCGACGAATGGCTTTCCAACGCGTCGGTGCGCATCGACAATGGTCGTATTCAGGAACTATCAACCGCAGAAACGTTAACAGAATCCAGCGATCCAGATGTGATTGACCTCAATGATGACTATCTCCTTCCGGGGTTCGTGGATTTGCAGTTGTATGGAGGCTCAAGTCGATTCCTAAACGATCAGCCCACCCCTGAAACCGTCCGACACATTTACGATTCCCACGCCCGAAATGGCACCACTACCCTACTGCCCACCATCCACTCAACGTCACTCGACATCATGCAACAATCGATGGCGGCCGTGCAGATTGTGCGAAACGAAAATCCGTTGGGCGTGCCAGGCATCCACATCGAAGGACCTTATTTCAATCCCATCAAGCGGGGAGCGCACAGCATGGCCTACGTCCGAGCCCCTGCCGAAGGTGAACTGGAAGCCCTATTCAGCACCAACGCCGACGTTATTCGGATTCTCACGCTGGCTCCTGAAATTCTGTCGCCCGAACAATTCAGTACGCTGAAAAAACTCAAACACCCAACTACGCTCCTTTCTCTCGGACACAGCAATGCGACCTATCAGCAGGCTACGGCCGCCTTCAATAATGGGGTTCCGCTAGCAACGCATTTGTACAATGCCATGCGGGGGTACGAAAGCCGCGAACCAGGCGTGGTGGGTGCCGTATTTGACCACCCATCCGTTCGGGCCAGTATCATTGCCGATAGTTACCACTGCAACCCAACTACCATTCGTATCGCTTATCGGCTATTAGGCGAGCGACTCTTTCTAATTTCAGACGCGCTGTTTGCCAACCCACCCCGGCCTACGTTTGAATTAGGCCAATTTATCGTCCATTTTGAACCCGATGCCAATGGGCCTGGCAGGTATGTAAATAACGAGGGTAACCTGGCAGGGTCAGCTATTACGCTAATTGACTGCGTTCGGATTGCGGTTGAGCAGGCCGAAATTCCATTAACGAATGCCCTCCGGATGGCCTCCATGATTCCGGCGGAGATTATTGGATTAAGTGACCAGATAGGAAAAATCCAACAAGGTTATGTGGCCAATCTGGTTAGAGCGGATAAGGGATTATATACAAAAGGCGTCTGGGCATTAGGCAAACAGGTTGTCTGAAATTTACTTTATACAACTAGCTGTGTTACTGAGTAATTACGCAAAATGTATTGCAGAATAATTACTTAGTAACACAGCTGGATATAGCTATTACAGCGAATACTAGCAGTACAAATAGAAGCCATACCACAATGTATTGTATTTTTCAAATAAATCAATATAAAATTTTATCTAATACTTTTTTAGCATTATTAAAATTGGTACTTTCGATTAAGTACAACACAATATAACTCTCTATTCGTTCGAGCGAATTTTATAGGAGCGTTCATCTATTCAGGAAGCAGACAATTAGCATATAGTCTTTAATCAGGCTAGTTGCTGCAAAATTACAGTATGTGTTTGGGTAATTCCACAGGTCGTAAAAACAGCCTGTTAGACCTGTTATTGCCCCTATTTTCCAGTATTCGTAACCGTCATACTTAAGCTTATAACACCATGAAACGCCACAAAACAAGCAGCACTTATTTTGTCCGAGGGGGTTATTCTCCGGGCATTATGCTGTACACGTCCCCCGTCTACTCAACAAAGGCCCGTTTCGGTATAGGCTCCATACCAGCGAGACGGTATAGTGACTTTAGAAGCCAACCTCAAACTGAAAGTTCCCAACAAAGACCTCAGAACTAATCAACTATAATCCTGGCATATACGAATCGTCCTGAACCTAGGAAGTTTCCTTCATGCCCATCTATCAGATTTCCAGCCTTGCTCAATTGTCAATTTCTCCAACTTCCCCTACACAACTCCCCCAATTAACATGCAAAGAAAACTACGCAGACATCACATGTTACCCGCTCTAGTCGCCCTATTTATTATAGGTGCGCTATGTCCAATAGACGCATGGGCTCAGGCCAGGAAAATAACCGGCAAAGTATACACCAGTGGATCTTCCGAAGCTTTGCAGGGAGTCAATGTACTGGTCAAAGGCAATAGCCGAAAAGGCGCAATTACGGATGCTCAGGGTATGTTCTCACTCGAAGCCCTGCCAACGGATATTCTGGTTGTTAGCTTTATTGGCTTTAAAGCGCAAGAAATAAAAGTAGGCGACAAAACGAATTTCGATATTCCGCTAGAAGAAGATGCAACGCAATTGACCGAGTTAGTCGTAACCGGTACCCGTAACGTAGGTCGTACCATCATTGAGTCGCCGGTGCCGGTGGATGTCATCTCGATCAAAGATATCATGGGCTCGCTTCCTCAAATGGATCTGGCGCAAATGCTGGCCGTTGTGGCTCCCAGTTTCAACTCGGTGCGCTCGCAGGGCGGTGACCTCAATTCGCACGTCGATCCAGTTCAGTTACGGAACATGGCTCCCAACCAGATTCTTGTTCTGGTAAATGGCAAGCGTCGGCATACGTCGGCTCTGCTCATCACCGAAACAGCGGTTGGTAGCCCCTCTACTACGGTTGATTTAATGACCATCCCTGTTTCTGCCATTGATCGGGTAGAAATCCTTCGGGATGGTGCTGCTGCTCAGTATGGTTCAGATGCGGTGGCCGGTGTCGTGAACATCATCCTGAAAAAAGGAACGAATAAATTAACCGCCAGCCTCACGGGTGGTGGCTACGCGAATACAGGTGGCCAGGCCGGGGCATTGACCAAAACGGGTAAGCCAGACGGATTCAACTATCAGTTCGACGCCAATTACGGGTTCAAAATTGCGGAGAAGGGCTTCCTGAACATTTCCGGACAGATCACCCAGCGTCGGCCTACCCTTCGTCCGTTTGTCAATGACTGGGGTTTCTTTGATAATACCTACCTGAATAACCTTCGGACCGATAAGAACGGCAATCCAGTTATCACTAACCCCGAATTAATTAGCGCACAGGTGGCAGGCAATACCTCGTTGATGACTTCGCTGAAAACAGAAGATGGTCTGATGAGTGCCCGCGGACTGACCAAGGCCGATTTTGCCGTATACGCCGGTATGCCTGCGATTACGCTCGGAAGCATGTTTTACAATGCAGGCTATGAAATCAATCCAACGACTACGTTTTACAGCTTCGGGGGTGCTTCGTATAAATACCTGGAAGGCTTCTCCTGCTATTTCCGCCGACCAGCCCAAACCGACCGCTTCAACTACCTGCTTTATCCAAACGGCTATCGGCCTCAGATGACATCCAATACATCTGACCTCTCGAACACCGTGGGTATTAAAAGCAAGATCGGTGAATTCAGTGTCGATTTCAGCAATACGTTCGGAAGCAACACCATGCGCATTGGTATGGTCAATACGATCAATGCCTCCATGGGTTCCAACTCGCCGGTGAACATGAATATCGGTACACACCAGTTCACCCAGAACTCCACCAACCTCGACTTCTCCCGCTATTTCAAAGGGATCATGAATGGATTGAACATCGCTTTTGGTGCGGAGATGCGGGTTGAGAATTACAAAATCATGAAAGGCCAGGAAGAAAGCTATACCTATGGCGATGCAGGTATATTGACAGTTCTACAAGCCGGGCTTCTGGTCGGGCCGGATGGCAAACCGCTGGAAAATGAAGCTAGCGCCCCCATTGTGGATGCGAATGGCAAACCTCTATCGGTTTATGCCGGGCAACAGGTGACCGTTAAGAACCTGTCGGCAAACTGTCAGTGTTTTTCAGGGTTTGGCCCCAAAAACGAACGCAATGAGTTCAGAACCACGATGGCGGCTTACCTGGACGCCGAATTGGAACTCACCGGAATTTTCTGGTAGCAGGCGCTTTCCGGCTCGAAAACTACTCTGATTTTGGTGGCGTAACCATCGGTAAACTGGCCGCCCGCTATTCGATCTCGAAGACTTTGTCCATCCGTGGATCGATTGCCAGCGGTTTCCGGGCACCTTCGCTTCAGGAATTGAACTACACCCACACGGCCACGGCTTTCGTACCTGATGCTAACGGCATTCCACAGCCTCTGGATGTGACGACCTACCCCACCAACAGCACGGCTGCCCGGGTATTAGGCATCAAAGGCTTGAAACAGGAACAATCCCGTACCTATGGGTTTGGGCTTACTTATCAGCCTGTTCGTGGCTTCGAAGTAACGGTCGATGCCTACCAGATCGACGTAGACAACCGTATCTTCCAAACCAGCTATTTCAACGCGTCGGAAGTGGGCAATAACTACCAGGAAGTAATCGGCGAAGGTGAAGCTCAATTTTTCGTAAACGGTGCTGATGTTCGCTCGAAGGGGATCGAAGTTGTAGGCAACTATACCCTTGCGCTTCCCAAAGACAAAAGCCTAACGTTTACGCTGGCGGCTATTTTGAGTAAAAATTCGGCACTCAACCGGAAATCGCTGAACCTGAACGTAGCCAATCTTACCGAAGATCAGGTGGTCGAAAAATACCTGAGTCGTAGCGTAATCGGTCAGTTTGAGACGGGCACACCGCGCACAAAACTGATCGCTTCGGTTGCCTATCGATTTGGCAAATTTGATGCGATGCTACGAGGCACCTACTTCGGCTCAGTTACCGAACGGTCTACATCGTCGGATAAAGACGGCAATTATTATGACCAGACGTTTTCGGGTCAGGCAATTTTTGACCTGAGCGTTGGCTATACCGTGAACCGTAATTTGAAATTATCGCTTGGAGGCAGCAACATTTTCGATAAATATCCCCAAATCCTCCGTCCGGAGAACCAGGGTTTTTATCTGTACTCTAACAATCAACAGGGTTCCAACGGCTCCTATTACTATGGCCGTGTAATGTTCAACTTCTAATTGCAACTCCAGCTATGAATCGATATTTTAATCAACGAAGCATTTTTCCCCTATTGGGTCTTTTCCTCTCCGTACTTGTTTTCCTGAGTTCGTGTGAACAGAATAAATACGAGCCGAACACAAGTGTAGCACCGGGCGGTGGTACCGTAACCACCTATAAGTCGTATACGCTAACGTCCGCAGCGGGGTCCACGGTGTATGGCCGGGTGGTGTTTTACAAATATAATTCCACGGTTACACTGGTCGAGATAGGACTGTATAACACCACAACAGGAACGTCCTATGCCTCTTCTATTTATCAGGGAAAACTGGCCGACAAATCGACCACGGCCCTGAAACCACTTGATGCTATTAGCGGGGCAACGGGCGAGTTTTCCAGCAATAAATACTTCACCATCAGCGAGGCTGGCTTCTTTGACAAGCTAACTACCTACAGTGCCCATGTCAAAATACTATCGGGCACAACGGTGGTAGCCAGTGGAGATATTGGAGCCAATGCAACACCCGTTGCCCAATCGAACTAAGCGATTTTGTTAGACAGCTGTAATCTAGTTCAATGAGCAAACGCCCTGGCTTTGGCCGGGGCGTTTGCTATTCAGCGCATTGTATCTAAATTTTCTACGTTTCCGACAAGTTCGTATATTAGTTGCACAATACTACCGTATCATGCACAATACACTTGTTGAACAAATTCTGGAATAACCTGATTCCTATTTGATCATGCAGGAAATTCAAGCCGCGATTAATGAAGAACGCAAAAAGCGCGAAGCGTTCTATAACGACATCACTGATGAGTTCAAGGTAGAGTTCATCAATGGGGAAATTGTCATGCATTCTCCAGTTAAGAAAATGCACAATGAGGCTACGGGACTCCTCTATCAATTACTCAATGTATATGTTATTCGACACAAACTTGGCTTTGTCGGCATTGAAAAAATCATGACCGCACTTACCCGAAATGATTATGAACCGGACATTTGCTTTTTCGGCCGCCAAAAAGCTGATCAGTTTGATCGTAGGCAAACCTTATTTCCAGCGCCAGATTTGGTGATTGAGGTATTGTCGGACGGGACAGCCAAACGTGATCGGGGCATCAAGTTTCAGGACTACCAGGCGCATGGCGTTGAGGAGTACTGGATCATTGATTCCGATGAACCATTCATTGAGCAGTATCACTTAGTTGACGGAGCGTATCAGTTAATCCTGAAAGCCAGTGAAGGAACTATACGAAGTTTTGCACTAGCGGGCTTTACCATTCCGATTCAGGCCGCTTTTGATGAAACGATAAATATGCAAACGATGATGGACATTCTCCAGGGGTAGTCTTTGATACTCACGGCTTATAAATCGTCAATTCGTCCTCCCCTACCATCTCCCGGCTAACTAACCTCCCCTGAACGCCCGGAGCTTTTATCGCACCAGCGAACCGACCCTTCCCCAGCATCATTCGACTACGAAACACACGTATTTCATCCCACAAACCAGCCTCCAGAAACGACTGCAAGAGAGTTGCTCCGCCTTCTACCAAAACCGACTGAATCTTGCGCTCATGAAGATCTTGTAATGTATGAATGAGCGAATTGGTGATTGAGTAAATGACGTTGGGACGTTCATCCGGTAGCTTATCGTTAGTTTGATAATACACAATTGTAGGTTGGGAGCCATCGAACACATGTAGATTTTTATCCAGCACAAGTCGATTATCAAAAACGATCCGCGTCGGATTCTTACCGGGCCAGAGTCGTGTATTTAGCCGGGGGTTATCCATTCGGGCGGTGTTGGTGCCTACCATAATAGCGTCTTCTTCACTGCGCCAGCGGTGCACCAGTCGGTTCGACAAGTCGCCACTTATTTTAACGGGCTGACCGCCTTCGGCACCCGCACCCATAAAGCCATCAGACGTTTCAGCCCATTTCAGGATGATATAGGGCCGTTTCTGACGATTAGTTGCCCCTCGAAGAACGTAAAGAACCGTGCGTTTACTTCACGGCCTAGGTCAGCCATAACACCCGTTTCAACAGCAATACCAGCCGCCCGCAATTTTGCAAAACCCTGACCACCTACTAGTGGATTAGGATCGTCATTACAACAAACAACGCGTCCGATCTTTTTCTCGATGAGCAAATCCGCACAGGGAGGCTGCTTACCATAATGCGAGCAGGGTTCCAGGGTTACGTAGGCGGTACTCTCGGGCACCAAGTGCAGATCTTCGGGTCGAACTGATGCCATCGCATTGCGCTCGGCATGTGCTTCTCCGTAGCGTTGGTGCCACCCTTCACCAATGATTCGCGGCTCGGTGCCTTTCGGATCATGCACAATCACGCAGCCAACCATTGGATTGGGGCTGACATGGCCCGGCCAAGCGTAGCTAATTCGAGGGCACGACGCATGAATTGGTTCATATTTTGTACTTTATCGTTTCAATATTCAGGCTTCACGAATCAGGTTAGCGCAGGTTCGAGGAATATGGAACCTGAAACTTGAAACGATAAACCGTAAACTTCCCTATTTTTGACAAAATTACTCGACAGAATCCAATGGCCACCGCCAAACCTCTATACGACCGCCTAAGCAAAAACATTACAGCCTATCCGCCCGAAGAAGCAAGGGAAATGGCGTTTATGCTGCTCGATCATTACTTCGGGCTGCGTAAAACAGATATTCTGACGGATAAACCGCTCCCACCGAACCGTACGGAACCAGATTGGTTCAAGATCCTGGAACGGCTGAACCGACAGGAGCCTATTCAGCATGTTATTGGCACAACCATTTTCTGCGGTTTAGAATTCGAAGTCTCGCCCGATGTATTGATTCCACGACCCGAAACCGAAGATCTGGTGCGGCTCATTATGCACGATTTTGCCGACCGTACCGACGATGTACCCATTGTTGACATTGGCACGGGGAGCGGCTGCATTGCCATTACACTGGCCCGCTTCCTGCCGCAGTCGGTTGTTACGGGTTGGGATGTTTCGGATAAGGCACTTACGCTTGCCCACCGGAATGCCGAGCATCTGAACGCCGACGTCATTTTCGAGATCCAGGATATTCTGAATGTTCCGGCTGATTTCAGCCGCCGGTTCGATTGTGTGGTGAGTAACCCCCCTTATGTGACGCGCTCCGAGGCCGCCGATATGGATCGCAACGTACTGGATTATGAACCCGGTCTCGCGTTATTTGTAGAAGACAATGACCCGTTGGTTTTTTACAAAGCAGTCGCCGATTTCTGCGTCCGTCACCTAACCAAAGACGGCTCCTGCTACGTTGAAATAAACGAACGCTTCGGCGATGCCACCCGGCAAGTATTTGCCGAACGTGGCTTCACCAAAATTCAGGTGTACAAAGATATTCACGGCAAGGATCGTAGCATCCGGGCCACATTTTAAAAAGAGTCGATAGTAATCAGTTAGTAGTCGCTAGTAAATAGCTCCCTATTAATACACTGATGACTGACGACTATGGGCTGACGACTAAAACATGCAACCAACCACCACGTTTACGTACCATTCTAAAATTCGCGAGATCTTCAGCGAAATGAGCCAGGTTGTGGTTGGGCAGGAACGTCTGCTTAATCGGCTACTCATTGGCCTGTTTACGGGTGGGCATATCATACTTGAAGGCGTTCCGGGCTTAGCCAAAACATTAACAATCAATACGCTGGCCAAAGTACTTGAACTGGACTTTCAACGGATTCAATTTACCCCCGACCTGCTGCCTGCCGACCTGATCGGGACGATGATTTTCAACCAGAAAACGGCGGAATTTGAGGTAAAGCAAGGGCCCATTTTTGCGAACCTGATTCTGGCCGATGAAATCAATCGCTCACCCGCGAAAGTACAGTCGGCACTGCTCGAAGCGATGCAGGAGAAACAGGTAACCATTGGCGAAGAAACGTTTGTTCTCGATCGACCTTTTCTGGTGCTGGCCACCCAAAACCCTGTGGAACAGGAAGGTACCTATCCATTGCCCGAAGCGCAGGTTGATCGCTTCATGATGAAAGTCTTTGTCGATTACCTAAGTAAAGACGATGAGCTGGAAGTGATGCGCCGAATGTCGAACATGAATTTCGACTATGAAGTGCAACCCGTATTGGGCAAGGAAGAACTGGTTGCCATTCGCAATGAAATCAACGGCATCACCATTTCGGAAACGCTCGAACGATATATCATTGAACTGGTTTTTGCCACCCGTCGCCCGCTTGAGTTCAATCTCCGCGATGAATCCCGTTATATTCAGTTTGGGGTATCACCCCGTGCCAGCATTAATCTGAACCTGGCCGCCAAAGCGCTTGCCTATTTCGATCGACGCGACTATGTGCTACCCGAAGACATTAAAGAAGTAGCTGCGGATGTATTCAACCACCGGATTATGCTCAACTACGAAGCCGAAGCCGACGGTGTTACAACCTTACAGATCATTGATTCCATTTTGCGGAAGGTTGCCATCGGACGGTAAGCATAAGTGAACGGGGAATTGCTGGCTGGTGTTTTGGTCCTGATGCTTTTACGCCCATGAAACCAACTTATCTGTTTTTGCTGATTGCGGCTCTGGTAGCTGGACTATTGTGGTTATATGGCAGTTATGTCGCGAAGCCTCGTCCTCCGCATAAACGCCCTCCGGGTGTAACGTCCCCTGGTGATCGCCGGGTTGAAAAGACGGATGCCGAATGGAAGAAAATCCTGCCGCGCTCTGCCTATACCATCACGCGTGAGCAGGGCACCGAGTGGCCCGGTAGTAGTGAATTGACAAATGAACATCGGCAGGGTATTTATAGCTGTATCTGCTGCCACAACCCGCTTTTCCGCTCCGAGACTAAATTCGACTCGCATACCGGCTGGCCCAGTTTTTACGCTCCTATCGTTTCAAACGCGGTTTATAATGAAGCAGATGGCAACCGGACGGAGGTTCGCTGCTCGGTTTGCGATGCCCACCTGGGGCACGTATTTAACGACGGCCCGGAGCCTACCGGTTTGCGGTACTGCATGAACGGCGTGGCGTTGACGTTTGAGGAACTGAAACCATAGAGTTCTTACCTTTCTACTTATTGGAGATTATTGACTACCAATAAAATCAATTCCGACCCACAAGCCTCTTCTAATTTTTGCTACATTTGAAAAATTCGCAATTCGCGAATCGCGAATCATGAAAAAACACAGTGGAATGCGCCCTCAGGACATACCAATCTTATTGAAGGTTAGCACCTTTTACAATAGGGTTATTGATCTTGGAAATTTGGGTAAGGGAATAATACTACCAGAACCAGGGCTACTGAAAAAGGATATTGCGACTGGTCTAAAGATCAGCCCCTCTGAGGTGACTGAATCACTAGGGCGATCAGCATTTGCGGGCTTATATGATCCAGATCGAAAAAAAGTTATGTCGCAAGCCTTGTTTGAGTTTTTACAATATGGCCTGAAATATACCTTTCCTCAACAGCCAGGAGCCTTAGTGCGTGGTATCCCAACTGCTCATTCAGCTAAACCGTTAGCTGACCTAATCCAATCAAATGAACCCTATGTATGGCCAAGCGCTGACGGTACCGTGCGTGGCCAGGCAATTGAACCACTATATCCAACCATCGTGCAGGCTGTCAATAATGACCCACTCCTGTATGAAATGCTGGCCCTGGTAGATGCTATACGGGTTGGAAAAACCAGAGAAGTAACTCTGGCAGTAGAAGAGCTTCGTAAACGTCTATTAGTAACCGCATGAATCACCATGTAAATCTGGTACGACTACGAGCTGTAGCTAATACGTTAGAAGAACTCAAAGACAAGGTCGTATTTGTAGGAGGTGCCACGGTTAGTCTTTATGCGGATGACCCAGCTGCTTCGGAAGCGCGGCCCACTGATGATGTGGACGTTGTTATTGAAGTAGCTACGTATGCTGAATTCAGCAGCCAAATTGAAGAACGATTACGTCAATTGGGATTCATAAATGATATAGAATCAGGGATTATTTGCCGTTACAAAATTCATGGCCTGATCGTTGACGTTATGCCGACCGATCCGGACATATTAGGGTTTCCTAATCCGTGGTATAAAGATGGAATTGCTCAGTCGGTTGTTTATCAGCTAGATGAACGTCAATCTATACGCCTATTTTCAGCTCCTTATTTTATTGCGACTAAGCTCGAAGCGTTCAATTCATGCCGGCATGGTCAGGACCCGCGCGTAAATCCCGACTTTGAGGATATTATTTACCCCTTCGACAATCGGAACGAACTGATGAATGAGATAATGCAGAGTCCAGGTCCCGTTTTTTTGTACTTGCAAAGGGAGATAAATGCACTACTTGCGAACCCAAACGTTGACGAAAATATCTATGTTCATTTGGAACGGAGTACAGCAAGTCCCCGAACACAGCGTATTCTCAAAATCTGGAAAGCTATTATCGCTCAAATTGATTCTCAGAACTGGAAATAAATGAACTGATTCGAGGAGAAAACCCCGAAGAGGTACGTCATGAAGGTAATCAGCCCAAACAGAACAGCGAAACGAACGGTATTACGCGTTGGGATGGTCAGGTAGAAATATTCTTTCAGCATCAGGAAAGCGATTAGCACCACACTGAACCACATTTCCACTGAATTCATCGGGCTCTCGATACGATCATTGATCGACAGAGTGGCAATCTGCTTCAGAATCAGGAACGCATCGCCGAGATTACGGGCCCGGAAGAACACCCAGGTCAGCATGATGAGCACAAACGTAATGAGGGTGTTGACAATCACACGCACGGGCGATTTGCGACTTTCTGTATCGTGTACAGGCGACGTAACCATCCGGGCGGGTGTACTCGAAAAGCCCATTTTGGCAAGGAGTTTATCCCGTAAAACAGCCAGGATCTGATATAAACCATTTAGTCCACCCCAAATTACATACGTCCAGTTGGGTCCGTGCCAGAGACCGCTGGCCAGAAATACGATCAGCATGTTAAGGTACTGACGGAATTCGCCCTTGCGGTTACCCCCCAACGGAATGTACAGGTAATCCCGAAACCAGGTGGAGAGCGAGATGTGCCAGCGTCGCCAGAACTCCGAAATGGATTGTGCAATGTAGGGCGTTCTGAAGTTTTCCATGAGATCGAATCCCATGACCCGTGCAGCCCCAATCGCTACATCGGAGTAACCTGAAAAATCACAGTATATCTGGAAGGTATAGAAAAAGGTGGCAGCCAAAAGGGTCAGCCCGTTATGCTCCGACGGATTGCCGTAGCTAGCATCCACGAGCATGGCCAGTCGGTCGGCAATAACAAGCTTTTTGAATAGCCCAAACGCCATCTGCATAAGCCCGGCCTTCACATTTTCACGATCGTACTTGAAGTATTGGTGAAACTGCCACAATACGTTTTGAGGGCGCTCAATAGGGCCTGCCACCAACTGCGGGTAGAACATGACGTAGAGTGCATAAATACCAAAATGCTTCTCGGCCTTATGATTTCCCCGGTACACTTCAATGGTGTAGCTCATGGCCTGAAAGGTATGAAACGATAGGCCAATGGGCAGAATGCTCATGTTGTCTTTATAGGACGATATGCCACTTTGCCCAAACACATGCAAGACCTTCACAAACACCCGATTCACCTGATTGGTAACCGATTCGGCCATATGCGGCATCTGAAATGCATCGAACAGAGCCGCGATATTTTCAGTAAAAAAACCCAGGTATTTGAAAAAAGCCAGAATACCAAGATTTGAAATTAGGGACAGAATCAGTAACCATCGTCGTGCTTTCCCGCTCGATTTCTCGATCCAGATACCGGCTATGTAATCAATGATAATGGTTAGAAACAGAATCAGGATATAAGTCGGCTGGAAAACCATGTAGAAGTAGCAACTGGCTACTAACAACAGTATCCATCGCCCCTGCCACTTCAGGCTGAAGTAGCTTAGGGTTACGACAATAAAAAACAGTAAAAATTGTAGTGAATTAAATAACATTCTCCTGCGGTTTCTGGCCGTTTACACCTGACAAGGGCTGACGTTGCTGCTGTCGGATAACCTCCCGGACAACATACAGTGGGCGACCTTTAGCCTGAAAAAATATCCGTAATACATACTCCCCAATCAGGCCCAGCGCAATGAGTTGAATACCACTGAACAGAATAATGAAAAATAGCAAGGCCGTAAACCCCTGTGGTACATCGTGGTAAACAAATCGCTTGATGAGGGTCTGAATCAAATATAGGCCAGCGATACCCAGCGTAAACATACCCATTCGGGTAATAATTTTGATGGGGTATTCGCTGAAGTTAAAGATTCCATTATAGGCGAGCCGCTGGAGCATTTTGAAGGAGTATTTCGACTCTCCTGCCTGGCGGGCATCGCGTTCATATTCAAAGCCCGTCTGCCGAAACCCAATCCAACTTCGCATACCCCGAATAAACCGGCTCTCTTCGGGCATCTGGTTCAACACATCGGCCACCCGACGGCTGATGAGCGAAAAATCACCACTATCCAGCGGCATATCCACGTAGGAAATAGACCGCATAAACCGGTAAAACGATGCATAGGCTACGCGTTTAAACCAATTTTCCTTGCGCTTTTTCCGAACGGCATACACCACATCATACCCTTCCTGATACTTCTGATAAAAGTCGGTCAGTAGTTCTGGTGGGTCTTGTAAATCACCGTCGATAATAAACAAGGCTTCCGTAGCGCAGGCCCTGGCGATACCCGCCGATAAGGCGATCTGGTGACCATAGTTACGGGACAGAAATATGCATTGGTATCGACTATCGGTCAAAGCCAGTTGCTGCATCTGTACAGCGGTATCATCGCGGCTCCCATCATCAATCAATACAACTTCAATAGTCAGGGGCGAATTCTCCATCACGGCGTTCAGTCGCGCAACAAGGCGCGGAAACGACTCGGATTCGTTGAACAGTGGAGCGATAATTGAAATCTGAGGATTTGGCAAAACAATAGCTAGTGAGTCAGTGGCAGAATTGGCAAAAGTAAACTTTTTTGACATTGGGGATATATTCGGCAGTCGTTTATTCGGGAACGGTCAGGGTTTGTACTCAGAAATAGTCACGATTTCTTGGCTAAATCGGATGGGACTTTCAGTATCCGAAGGCGACAAAATACCTACCCGATAGCGGTCGGGGGCAATCGTTGGGTTAATGAGTTCAGCCTGAATCGTTCGAACGGGCCGGTTCAGGTAAAAATTGCCAAACTTGTAGGCTAGTTCAGCCGGGAAAAGATAGGTTCGCTGAGCTGATTGAATCACAATCGCAGCGTCGCTAATCGGCTGAGGGAGGGCATTGTAGCTGGTTTCTGCCAGGTAGCTGTACCCTCCACCCAAAATATGCAGTTTTAAACTTGTATCGGCTTTCATCTGACGAAACGCCAGAAGCTGGGATTCGTAAGGCGTATAGTAGGCATCCGGATAGTGATAAATACCCCGACGAATCGTTTCACTCATGGTTCGATCAGCCAGATCCAGAAAGGAACTCCCCAGCTCGGACCAAGGCCGGTTTTATTATGCTTTTGGTTGAAGGCATAGGTGAGTATCTGGTGTTTGCGAAAGGCCATTTTCGGTAGCTGAACAATATACCAATTACCCCAGATTACCAGACTGACGACTAGCCCAAACCCTACCCAACGATTGAGGATCAGTTCTGTTTGGCGTTCACTGAGCACATTCAGATAAAGCAGGATGACCAGCACCGCCGGGTAAATCATGTAGTTGCTGATCAACATTACCTCATACCCGAAGCGAGGCCGTAGAAAGGCGACGATAACGGCATTGACCATCAGAAATGTGTAGCAGCCCGTAAAAAAATACCGCCGTTTCCAGAGTGCTTTGGTTGCCCGGTTTGATGACTCATAGGCACCAATCAGCCGCCCTAGCCTTGGTTCATTCATACGCCAGAGTAAGACTAACATGGCCAGAATGATAACCAAACCCGCCAGCGTTGGCAGCACGCTCCGCCAGAGGATGCTGGCCATAGAAAAGAAATCGAACAGGCCGCCGGTGAAGGTAAAAAACCCCAGGAAAACCAGATAAGGGTATTTCAGGAAGAACGATACACTACTTTCATTGCCTTGCCCATCCGGAAAATCATGAAAATAAAAGACGATGGTCCCTACACCCACTATGAGCCAGATACCTAACCGAATCCACTGCCTTTGCAAGGCGAGCACGACTGCTCCGGCAATCCATCCAAACAAGCCGTTACTCATTGACAGTGAGGTTAAGACCTGCATGCCCAGCGCGGCCCCAAATCGACGTTGATCACCACTTGCCAGTAAATAGATGGTCACGAAAGACATCATAACCACCACCTGATGCTGCATAGCAGTAATAGCCCACATGCTGGTGAGGTAATATTGCGGCTGAAGCAGCAAAAAAGCCACAGGCACAAATGCCAGCAGCGGTAGATTCATCGACCGAAAAACGCGGTAAAACAGAGCCAACAATCCCAGCAGAAAGGCAAAGGCCGCAAAAATCAACCAGCGATAACTCACAACACCCGTCAACTTATACAGGAATAGCGTGATCAATTTACCCATTAAAATGCGGTGCTCGTTGTTGGGCCGAATCAGCCAATCAAGCTTTTGCCCCAAAGTTGGCGCATCGATATAGCCAATGATAAAACTCAAAAACGCGTCTATATCGTCGATCCAGGGAACATCGACTACGTAGACGCCTAAGATCACGCAAAAGCAAAGAATAGCCATAGCGATCAGTCCAGATGCCAGTAGGCGCATCTGACCGGATTGGAATGACTGAGAATTAGACAGAGAAACTAACTTCATAAGATTACGGTGCCGACTGATTAGGCTTCTCCGCCAATAGGATCGTTTTTTTATGGTAATAATCGGCCCAGCAGCGATTCCAAAGATACTTTGGATCAGCATGGATGTCTTCCAAAAATAAAGAAACCGGATAGTTGCTTAACGGTGCAATCAAACTCACCTGACTACCGGGTTTGGCTAGTTGAGCATATCGTTGTTCCATTTCGTGATCATATTGAGCCGCTCGCCCACTCAACCAATCCCCATAGACAACCGGAATTACAGGCCCAACCGCAGCTGAAGCAATTGCCCAGACCAGTAAAACGTAGGTCAGCATTCGGGTATTGACCTGCCAGCGGTCGGGATTTAATCGGGGACGCAAAAACGCTACCCAAAGCGTTAGGTTATAGATCCAGCTTAGCCAGAAGGTCAGATTCACGACATTAATCAACCGCGGGATGGGTGCAATACCTACACCATAAAAGTGCAGCGAAATCAATGCCAGTATTGTAGCAGATCCGTGCAGCATACCCAGCACAGGATGTACCCGCAAATAAGGAGGCAAATCCATTGGGCGACCTGATGCATCTAAATCTACGCGCTCGCTAAGCTTCCAGGCAATTGGCAGGTAGAGTAACGAAAGTGGCAACCAGGGGGTTCGAACAATTTGCTGGATAACATAAGGACCGGCATAGCGCAACGACGAGATCAGTGTCAGCGGAATATTGCTGCTGTTCGGATTACCACCCAGCCGAATCGCATTGCCTGGAGCTTTCATCAGAAAATAACAGGATACACCTGCCACAACCCATAAAATCAGAATTGGTAACGAAAGCCGCCGACGCTGGAGTAAATCCACAAAACTTATCAGGCCCAATACCGACAGCATGAGCACCATCGTCATTTCGCTCGATCCGATAATGGCTGCCACCAGTACGCTTTCGATCAATAAATAACTGGGCTGGAGGCCAAACCCTTTTCGCTGGTGAGCCAGCAGCGTAGCTAGCAGTAGTAGGAACAAGGCACTTGACAGGCCGTAGCTGGCCAAGCCCGTATACCAGTACAAATATTCGGGAATGCTGGCCAGCGTTGCCATGAACCCAATAAACAGACCCGCTGCCAGAGCCGCTTTAGGACCAATCCCAAAGGCCCGATAAATCCATTGACTGGACAATGCATAAAAGCTACCCATAAGAATGGCGAGAAAAATAAAGGGATAGACTTTGTAGCCGCCGTACCAGCCAATCACTAATGGGTTCGTATGAACAATGAAATTATGAAAGAATCGCCCCGTCCAGCCGTCATAATACAATTGTTGTGCTTCCCAGAAACCATATTGCATAGCCGTATTGGCAAAGCAGTAATCATCGGTTGGAGATGGGTGATTATAGGTCGCCAGAGCCAGTAAAGGCACGACTAACACACCGGCAAATACAAGTAACGCACTCGTAACAACACGCGCTAAAGGCATGGATTCACGCATAGTAACGGATTAAGTTGAGGTGGGTAAGGTAGCTTGTGTTCTGGTAAATCGGCTATTCAGAAACGGATAGGCCAGAACAGCTGCCAGAATAACGAGAGTGCCCCCGTAAAAGCCCAGCGTCATTCGTTCCGTATCACCAAAAATCAGGACGGCCAGCAAGATTCCATATACCGGCTCCAAATTTACGGTTAATACGGCCATATAGGGAGAGAACTTTCGCAATAGTCCTACTCCTACTGTGTACGCATAGACCGTACATACCAGCGATAGCACCAGCAACCAGAGCCACTGCATCGGTGAGTCAGGCACATATTGAACAACATGACTTGCTTCGAGGGATCAGCAGCTCTAACCAGTAGCCAGAGCCCGAGTGCGCCTACCGATGCGCCAATCATTTCGTAAAATGAGATAACCAGCGCATCGTACCGCTGGGTAAAGCGGCTGTTTATGATGGTAAACAAGGAGGATAACATAGCCGAAAACACGGCGACGATTAAGCCAACGACTTTATCGAACTCAAAGCGAAAAATCAGGTAAAGACCAGCCATCACGACTGCACCCAGTATGACTTCAATCATACGCACGCGCCGACGCAGCACAAGAGGCTCCAGTACACTCGCCCAAAGGGAGCTGGTAGCCATGCCTGCCAGGCAAACCGAGACATTGGCTAATCGGGCAGCCATAAAAAACATAACCCAGTGCAACCCGATCAGACCACCCGTAGCCAGTAATCGCCAGCGGTCGGACGGAGTAACGCGAAGATTCTGCCTGCGCCCCAGCAACACGACACCCATCCCGACTACGGCCAGTATCGTTCGGAATAAAACCACGCCCGATGCATCGAGTGGGGCTAACAACTTACCCAGAATAGCCGTAAAGCCCCAAATCAGGACAATGAAGTGAAGTTGAAGATAATCAGTAAGTGAAGGCTTATAATTCATACTTAGTGGAGTAGGTGTAGTAAGTGAACTAAGTGGAGTAAGTATGATGTATTTAGTATACCTATTCATACTATTTACTTTACTCACTTCACTCATTTTAACTTACTCCACTACCATTACCTCGGTATTGTATTATACAGGACAACGCCGATGAGCGCAAAAATAGCGTTTGGTAGCCAGACTGCCACAATTGGATTGAGGTTACCTGATTCGGCAATGCCTTTGGCCAGCATAAAAAACAACAGGTAAATAAAGGCCAGAATGAAGCCCAGCGCCACCTGCCACCCTACCCCACGGCGACTCTTCCGCGCCGACATAATAACGCCAATAACCGTCAGGATAATAATGGCAAATGGGCGGGTATCGCGGCTGTATTTTTCGATTAAGTACGTTTCAACCCCATCCGCTCCACGGCTTTGCAGCAGCTCGATACGCTTGTTGAGTTCAGGACGGGTGAGGGTTTCATAGAGGTTAAAATCGGAGCTAAAATCATCGGGTTTCAGGTTCAGCGTCGTATCGATGCGAGTGCCGGGAGTGAGCGTCTCTTTCAGACCATTTATCGCCCTGATTTTGTAATCGATAATAGCCCATTTTTTCTTTTTGGCATCCCATTCGATATGATCGGCAGAGAGTTTCTGCTTGAGCTGATTGCCCACAACTTCCTCAAGCGTGAACTTATAGCCTATGTTACTTACATTGTTGTAGCTCTCCAGATAGGCGTAGGTATTCGGCGCAATTTTGAGGTGCACGTTGCGCCCAGAATAGGTATACGAATCGTTGATGTACTTGATTTCGAACGCAATCCGGGTTTTGTTCGCTTTCGGAATCACGTAGTTAACCATAAAATAGGTTGCGACAGCGAGTACGGATGCCCCAGTACATAAGGGAGCAGTAAACGCATGAAACTAACGCCCGTACTCAGAATAGCAATAATCTCAGTCCGGGCAGCCAGCCGCGAGGTCAGGAAGACCGTAGCAATGAAAACCATCAGCGGACTGATGTAATTGGCCCAGTAAGGGATGAAGTTAAGGTAGTAATCCCACAGGATTTCATTGCCGGGTGCATGGGTTTTATGAAAGTTATCCACCTTTTCGGTGTAGTCGATCATGACAACCACCAGCACAATCACCATCACCACGAAGATGTAGGTCTGGAGAAAACGTTTGAGTATATAGGCGTCTAAGAGTTTCATAAAAATAGTAGATAGTCGATAGTTGTTGGTCAAGAGTCATTAGTAGTCAGAGCGCCAACAGGCTTTCAATGACTTGCGACTACTGACTGACGACTATCAACCAATAAATTTTTAGCGACTTCATGGCTGATAAACACGGTTCGGCCTGTGCCAATTTGAACGAGCACCGACTTATCGAAGGTATTGATCTCGTTGACGGTTATGGAGCAGCCGAGGGTTAAGTTCGAATGATCGAGATGTTTCAGGAATTCGGTTGAGTGTTCCAGCACAGCCATCAGGCAAACATCCTCACCCATGGCCACTTCCGATAGTTTCCGGTACCCCATTTCGGGCATCTGGCCCGCCGGGGTTGGAATGGGATCGCCGTGCGGGTCAAACTGTGGACAGCCTAAATACGTATCTAAACGGGCCACTAAATCTTCCGATCGAATATGCTCTAATTCTTCCGCTATGTCATGGACTTCAT
Organism: Spirosoma telluris; assembly: GCA_003259005.1. GTDB lineage: Bacteria > Bacteroidota > Bacteroidia > Cytophagales > Spirosomataceae > Spirosoma > Spirosoma telluris. The sequence continues at coordinate 8,252,045 of QLII01000001.1, read as the reverse complement.
CCCAACCAAAACCAAGCTTCTGGACCAGAAAAACCTCCCAAAGTCGGTGCCGACGGATAACCTGCAGGGCCAGGCGTTCGCCCTCTTCAGTTAAGCGAACACCCTGGTATTTTTTATAGTGAATCAACTGTTTATCAGCCAATTTACGTAGCATATCGGTCACCGAAGCCGCTTTTGTCGACGTCATTTCCGCCAATGCATTCGTACTGACTTCCCCCTGCCGACGATTGGCAAGTGAATAGATCATCTTCAGGTAATTTTCTTCAGTGAACGATTGCATGGACCAGGCTACTTGTACAGAACGGCGAACTAACTCAAAACAGTTTACCCACAAAGGTAGTTTTTATGTTAAACTTTCTAAAAATTTAGGCTAGTCTAAATTTTTATTTCAATAATACTTATCTTTGATCCGTTATAGGGCTGTTAAATGACCCAGACCTACTCAACATTGCTTACATAGATGGAAGCAACCAATACACCAACAAAAAACTGGCGGCAGGAGTCTAACGAAAACTCGTTAGCCGATGTACATAGCTCTGTCCATGTACCAATAGGTGCAGGCTTCTTCAAAACATTACGGGCTTATGCGGGTCCCGGCCTGATGGTAGCGGTGGGCTACATGGACCCTGGTAACTGGGCCACCGACATTGCGGGGGGGCCCGATACGGTTATCGACTGTTATCAGTCGTATTGATTTCCAACTTATTTGCCATTCTGCTTCAACATTTAGCCTTGAAACTAGGCATTGCCACGGGTCGTGACCTCGCCCAGGCCTGCCGCGATCATTTCAGTCGCCCGGTAGGTATTGGCTTATGGTTACTCGCTGAAATTGCCATTGCCGCCTGTGATCTGGCCGAAGTCATCGGCTCAGCCATTGCCCTCAATCTGCTTTTCGGGCTTCCGATTGTTGTTGGCGTTCTTATTACGTCTTTAGATGTCCTGTTACTGCTGTATTTACAGAACAAAGGCTTCCAATTACTCGAACGGGTAGTTGCCAGTTTAATCTTTCTGATCATTGGCTGTTTCGGTTATGAATTGCTCGTTTCGAAACCCGCCATTGCCGAGGTTGTAGTGGGTCTGGTGCCGCATGTCGATATTGTTACCAATCCGGGTATGCTCTACATTGCCATCGGGATTCTGGGGGCTACCGTGATGCCACACAATCTGTACCTTCACTCCAGCATTGTGCAAACGCGTGATTTCGGCCGGACGGATGTCGGTCGTCAGTCAGCCATTAAATTTGCAACAATCGACTCGACGGTCTCGCTGTTTCTGGCGTTTTTCATCAATGCAGCTATCCTGATTTTATCGGCATCCGCCTTTCACTTCTCTGGTAACCAGCAAGTTGCTGACATTACGGATGCTCACCGTCTGCTTGAACCAATTCTGGGGGTTAAACTAGCAGGTATTCTATTTGCGGTTGCCTTATTGGCCTCTGGGCAAAATTCTACGCTTACGGGGACGCTGGCGGGTCAGATTGTGATGGAGGGTTTTCTGAATCTGCGCATTAAGCCCTGGATTCGTCGACTTGTTACCCGATTATTGGCCATAGTTCCGGCTTTAGTCATCGCTATTCTTTATGGCGAACGGGGCACCAGTGAATTACTCGTATTCAGTCAGGTGATTCTATCCTTACAACTCAGTTTCGCAGTGGTTCCATTAGTACAATTCACGAGCGACAAAGCGAAGATGGGTCGCTTCGTTAATCCGGGTTGGCTGAAAGTCTTGTCCTGGGCTGTAGCGGCCCTGATTATGGGCCTAAACGGCTATTTGCTCTGGGATACGGTTGTCTAGTCTCTTCGAGACTTTATAAGCTGTTAATTAGTGAGGAAGTTTATCACGCAGATACCCATACGTCCACGTACCAGCAAGAGCACTCAGCAGCGTTACCAGCACAACCACATATCCACTACCAATTTGGGCGAATAAGGGTCCTGGGCAAGCACCTGTGATAGCCCAGCCAAGCCCAAATAATAGTCCACCATAAATCTGACCCCGGCTAAATTTCTTAGGGTGAAACTCCACAGTTTCGCCCGACAAGGTCTTGATATTAAACCGTTTAATTAACCAAACAGAAATCATACCTACTACCACTGCCGATCCAATAACGCCGTACATGTGGAAACTTTGTAATCGGAACATTTCCTGAATCCGGAACCAGGAAATGATTTCGGCTTTTACAAAAACAATACCGAACAGAATGCCAACAATCAGGTACTTAAGATTGGCAAATCCTGTTTCTTCTTTTTTCATATCGTTGGGTGCATCGCACGCCAACACATCAAACTCTTCTGCCTGTTGCATCGCTTTATTCCATTAAACCAACTTCAGAATATAGGGTAGTATCAAATGAGTCATAGCAAACCCACCGGCCATAAAACAGCAAGTCGCCACCAGCGATGGCCACTGGAGGTTCGATAATCCCATTATGGAGTGGCCCGAGGTGCATCCTCCCGCCCATCGTGTACCAAATCCTACCAGGAACCCGCCCAGCACAAAAAAAGAAGCCTTTCAAGGTAAATAGGTTAGCAAAGCTGAACAGATCAGCGGGCATTAGTCCCGAAAAATCCTGAATACCCAATGCTTTTAAATCGGCTACCGTAGCCGGTGCTACCTGAAACGCATCGGGATTTCCTAGAAACTGTGTTGCCAGAAAACCGCCAATGAGTATTCCCATGACAAAAATCAGGTTCCAGATTTCCTTTCTCCAATTATAGTGGAAGTACGGGATAGTTGCCGGTAAACAGGCTGCGCAAATGTGCCGAAGCGAAGACGAGATACCAAATGATTTGTTACCAATTAATAACAACGTTGGTACAGTAAGCCCGATTAGCGGTCCGGCCACATACCAGGGCCAGGGCTTTCGGATTAGATCAAAAAACTCCATAAAGTTACGTTAAGAATTAAATCGATTTGGCTTATACTAGTACTTGGCCAAATCTGGGTTTCCAACTCACATCTGCTTACCAAATCCGATCAACAAGATCAACAAAAGGCAGCAAGTTCTAGTTGCAGAATCGAGGCTTTTCCCGATCTCTCTTCGTCGCTTTCCTTGCTAGTTTGGCTAGCTTTTTAAACTACAAATCCAAAAAAATGCTGTGTAAAATGACGTTACTATAAGTTAATGGTTGGAAAAGGCATCTCCTCAATTTCTTGGCTTTTCAAATAGATTGGTTCGAATGCCAAACGGCAAATAAAGACGGCACCTACGAATAAGGATGGTCAGGCATCCAGCCCTTCCAGATAATAGAGTAGTACCTCTTGACCCTCCTGATCATGACGCATTATTTTGACCGATCCCCGATTAATAATGGGTACCGAGCGGATGTATTCCCCAGAATTTAGCTATTAACACAGACTTACTCCGTCAAAGTTGCCAGACGCTCTACAGAGGGCACTCATTTTGGTATCAATGCTAAACCCATTCCAACTTTACACAGGATAACAAGTTAATTTTTACATACAAAAACAAAATTGCCTAACAAATAGTATTGCCCAGATTGACCTATGTAAATACCCGATTTACAGTCTACTCAGGATACTCTTTTTCTCTTCGGCAGGTAAGTTGCCCTGATAATAATGAAGTCAGTAAAGCCGTATTTGGTGGAGCACGAAAACCATAAAAACCTAACTAACTGTCGCTTAACCTACTTAAATTCTTAAATTATTTATTAACATCTGTATGAATTCAAGTTTTACTGATGAGTCATCCGATTTACTTCGGGCAGTAGTTAATAATTCACCAATCGCCATTTACGTCGCCAATGCAGTACGTAATCCAAACACCAGCCAAATAACCGACTTTCGTTTCTCGCTCGTAAATGATCAATTTCGGAAGCAGTTTGATCTGTCAAGCAAAGAAGTACAATCGGTCTCGCTGATGACCTTATTTCAGCAATTTCAACAGATACCGCTATTTGCCCACTATGTCACGGTAGTCGAAACAGGGGTCGCGTTTCAAGGAGAAGCTTATCACCCTACCATCAACGGACTTGATCGATTTACGTTGTCAGTGTATAAATACGACGATGGCATCATAGCTCACCTTATTAATATCCCAGCCGATCTGCAAAAGCTTCAACACCAAACAGAGCAGCTCCGTGCAACCCTCGACGGATCCTTAAGCAGTATCTTTTACATGAAAGCCGTTCGTGATGCCGAAACTGGACGAATCATTGATTTCCTGATCGAACTTGCGAATAAAGCCGTGCTACGCAGCAATAACCTGACACCTGAGGAAATTATCGGACAACGGTTGCTCGAGAAATTTCCGGGCAATATTGAGAATGGTTTTTTTGACTCTTATGTGCGGGTGGCTGAAACGGGGCAGACAGAGCAAATGACCCAACCCTACCGGGATGAATTAGGGCTGGAAGGGTGGTTTGAGGTATCAACGGTCCGGCATGGTTTAGATAATGTGGTCGTAACCTTCATGAATATTACGGAAAGTAAACAAGTTGAACGCCAGCTTCGAGAGTCCAATACCAGCCTGGAGCAATTTGCCTCAGTAGCCAGTCACGACCTACAGGAACCCTTGCGGAAAGTGCAGTTATTTGGTACGGCCCTACTCGATCAATATGGTTCCGGGCTTGGAGAAGGCATCAACTTGCTCCGAAAAATTCAATCGACAACAGGGCGAATGCAGACGCTTATCCAGGATTTGCTGGCCTACTCGCGACTCTCCAAAGATGATGAAGCATTGTTCAAGCCGCTTGACCTGAATCAAATCATACAGGATGTCGTCACAGATCTGGAAGTACTTATACAGGAAAAAAAGGCCTTTATCGACATAGAGCACTTACCTACGATTATGGGCAATGCATTGCAACTGCGCCAGTTATTCCAGAATTTACTTTCCAATAGCCTCAAGTTTAGCAAACCTCAGCAGCCGCCCCTTGTCAGGATAAGGTGTACAAAAAAAGGCCGAACTGAACTCCCTCCCGACATTCGGTTACCCGGTTTGCCTGGTCAAAGCTACTGGCAAATCAGCGTATCCGACAATGGAATAGGTTTCAATGAAGCGTACCGTGAAAAGATTTTTGGCGCTTTTGAGCGGTTGCACAGTCGAAGCAGTCCCTATAGTGGTTCAGGCATTGGATTAGCCATTGTGCGCAAAGTGATGATTAATCATCATGGAACGGTAATAGCCCATAGCCGTGAGGGAGAAGGAGCAACGTTCACACTCTATTTTCCCGGAGTATAAACTGGTAGGTAATTTCCTGATTAACAAACGGTTTCGCTCGTATTGTTAACTTATTTATCCTCTACAGGAAGGCATACAACCCACGTCTGTATACTAAAATCAAGCAAATTTCTTTAATTACTTAGTTTCCACATGCTGGAAAAGATTCCTGCCCTTATCGTTACCATTATACAGGACACTAAAGTCATCAGTCAGTGGTAACATGATGGGTTCTACCTGTATCTGGTGTAGTCCATTAGTAGCCGAATAGTTTAGCATAGATTTGCCTGGCTACCTAAGATTCCTTAGGTAGCCAGACTCGTTATGGCAAGTTGAAGCTTTTTAGGATTAGTACGCCAAAATATTTTACCTTATCGATACCTTTCCAGAAAATCACTAACCCATAAAACGGAAAACGGAGTAAGTTATTTGGGCGATTTAGATCCTGCTGATCCCCTTTATTTTGGCTTTTTTTACCTTAACCGTGGTAAAATCAACGAGATCAACCACGTTTCACCATGCCAAATAAGTTAGCCTCCTTTGGTTGAATTTTATCTACTTTAGCCAAAAATTCAATTTTTCCATAAATTCATATCTCAATAATAAAACAAATAACTACAACAGTAACAATTAAAATAAAATCGACGTAAAGAAATCATCGTTCGTGATCTATTGACTTATACGTTGAATAATCCAATACCTAACGTTTTGAAAAATGAGGCAACCATGTTGTGATGGCTGTCGAAAAACTTGATCGCAGCCAATCGACTATTTACAAAATGTTCCAGACCAATGAGCTTTCTTTATCCTAAAGCAAGTTGGGATTTTCAGGGGATTTTAGAATCCATTTCAGTATGAAACAGGTATCTACACCACAGGCATCAGAGCAATCAGCTTTAGCGGTATTGCTTCAGGAAAACGAACAACTTCGGCGTGAAAAGATGCAGATGGAGGAAACCATCCGTCAACAACAAGTGGAACTACGTCTCATCGAACAACGCTGGAAGTTAGCCCTGGCTGGCGTAGGCGATGCGATCTGGGAATTAAATCTGCAAACGGGCGAAATCTACCGCTCAGCCCAGTACCGTAAAGTCCTGGGTTATAGTTCGGAAGAGCTTCCCGATATAGCTCAGGCCTGGGAAAATCTGTTACATCCTCTGGATCGCAACTCGATACCTACTCAGGAGATGGATCGATACCAGTCGGGCAGTTGGGAAACCCATCGGGTAGAGTATAGGCTTCAGAGTAAAGACGGCTCCTACAAATATTTTCTGGATCGCGGTCGGTTGTTTAGCTATTCAGCAGATGGGAGCCCACTGATGATGATTGGAATCACAACCGACATTACGGCCCAGAAGCGCACAGAAGAGACATTACGCACCAATATTAATCGCTTATCTAATCTAATCGCCGATCTTCAGGAGGGGATTTTACTGGAAGATGAACATCGCTCGATTGTACTGGTCAATCCGCATTTCTGCGAATTGTTCGCAGTGCCGTTAACACCCGATCAACTGAAAGGGGTGGACTGCTCCGGCATGGCCGAACAAAGTAAACACTTTTTTAAAGACCCGGATCAGTTTACAAATCGGGTTAGTCAACTGCTACAGAAGCAGGAACAGGTTATTGGCGAAGAACTGGAATTGGCCGATGGGCGAATTTTCGAGCGTGACTACATTCCCATTTTTACCGATGACATCTACGCGGGCCACCTTTGGAAATACACTGATATTACAAAGCGTAAACATGCCGAAGGTGTTGCCCTGCACCTGACTGAAAAATACCAGCGTATTATTGAAAATATGAATCTGGGATTGATTGAGGTCGACCTGGATGAACGCATTGTGTATACGAACCAGAGTTTCTGTGGCATGAGTGGCTACGAACCCGAGGAACTCATTGGGAACATAGCCACAGATATTTTGCTCAAAGGCCAGAATATTCAGGCAATGCGAGAAAAGAATGAGAGCCGCTTGAAAGGGGTAATGGATGCGTATGAAGTAGAGATCAAAAACAAACAAGGCGAAGACATGTGGTGGCTGGTCAGCGGTGCTCCCTTATATTCGGAAACAGGCAAAGTTATTGGCTCTACGGGTATTCATCTGGATATCACCAAGCAAAAGCAGCTCGAATCTGAACTTAGAATTGCGAAGCAAGAGGCAGAACATTCATCACGGGCTAAAGAACATTTTTTGGCTAATATGAGCCATGAAATTCGTACGCCCATGAATGCCATTTTAAGCCTGGGTCAGCAGTTAACCAAAACCAGCCTGACCCAGCAGCAACAGTTTTTTCTAAGCATGATCAACACGGCGGCCAGTAATTTATTGGTCATCATCAATGACATATTAGACTTTTCGAAAATTGAAGCAGGGCAGCTTGCGCTAGAGCATATTGGATTCAATCTAGCGGATTTACTCCAGCGAGCTGTACTTGTGGTAGCTCAGAATGCGCATGAAAAAGACCTTAAATTAATTACCTCCATTGATCCGGGTCTGGAACCTGTACTTATGGGTGACCCCTATCGGTTGAATCAGATTCTGTTGAATCTGATTGGCAATTCGATCAAGTTTACGGATTATGGCACTGTACAGGTCCACTGCAATTGCCAAACCATCGGCAATCAGCAAGCAATCCATATTACGGTAACCGATACCGGGATTGGCATGGAGCCTGATTTTCTGCAGAATTTGTTTACAAAATTTACGCAGGAAGATGGGACAATCGGACGTCGATACGGCGGGACGGGTTTAGGCATGAGCATTACCAAGCAATTAGTCGACTTAATGGGTGGAAAAATCCATGTCGAGAGTACAAAGAATGTTGGAACAGCCATCCATATCCAGCTAACGTTTCCAATTGGAACGCAGAATGATCTCGTTACGCGGGAATCTCATATTCATAACGATGACTTACTACGGGCGAAACAGATTTTGCTCGTCGAAGATAATGAAATGAACCGGTTGGTTGTCAGAACCATTTTAGAGCCATACGGGGTCTCTATTGTTGAGGTAACAAATGGATTAGAGGCTATAGAGACGCTTCGAGCCAACTCATTTGACCTTATCCTCATGGATGTTCAGATGCCGGTTATGGATGGCCTGGAAGCAACCCGTTTTATCCGTCGTGAATTGAGCACCTCTATGCCTATTATCGCCTTAACGGCCAGTGCAATACGAAACGAAAAAGAAGCATGCTACACGGCAGGTATGAATGATTTTCTGGCAAAACCGTTTGATGAAAACGACCTGGTGGAAAAACTACGAAAATGGCTGGGCTGTGTTGATACCGTGGTAGATGCCAAGGATAAAGAAATGAGTAAGTCAATGTATAATTTGACGAAATTAGAGGCCATCAGCCGGGGCGATCAAGAGTTTACTCAGAATATGATTCAGTTGTTTTGCACGGATGTACTAGCTGCGGCAGCTCAGATTAAAACAGCCTACGAGGCTGAAGACTATACGACAGTAAAATCACTGGCTCACCGCGTCAAACCCTCTATTGATATTATGGGGCTTCAGGCACAGTTTGAAGAAGTATATCGAATAGAAGAATTGGCTAGTACCGGAACCAATTCGCCCGAGCTCAGTGAACTCATTACCAGGTTCGAGCAGGGCATTAATGCTGCAACTGCCCATATGAAGGCAACCTATCTTACTACAAATCAGTCCGACTAGACCGCCTTGCCAAGCGGTTAATCGAAAATAAAAACCATTTATACGCGATTTATAGTTTACTACCTGATCACTGATTTTCAGGATTAGGGTTAACGTTGCTTAACGACGCAAACATGAACGTTGAGCTTGTCTACATGAGCGTTCTATCAAAACTTCTTTATTCTCATCCTGGATGCAATGGAAGGACTATCAGATCAACTACTACCCGAGGAGAATGAGCCCTCCCCCAGCAGAAAAGCGTAGATGCGGCTAATGATTTCCTAACGGTTTGCGATCGGCTTTCGACGGGTTACGATAGTGGATTTTACTGGGAAGATGTACAGCGAGCTTTACGTATTGCTGCTGGTTTGGAGAAATGGCCGGATTAAAAACGGCTTGGATTTACTAATTATTTACAATGTCAATTACGTATAAATGGCTTTTTAACGTCCTGCTGATGCACCTTGTGGTGATCAGTTCACTGATGGCTCAGCAAACGGCTGATATTCGTCAGGTACGCTGGGGATTTTCGCTGAAAGAAGTGCAACAGACTGAATCTCTGAAACCTAGTAAAGTCAGACGCGATAAAATCGTTTATGCACATATACCCCTGGCTAATCGGACAGTTGGGCTAGAGTACGAATTTAATGGCGACTCACTGCTATCGGCCTCCTATTATTATTATACCACTGCATCTATTACCCAAGCCGAAGTTATGTCGACCTCAACTGAATTAGAAGGGTTGCTATCGGAAAAATACGGTCCCGGAAAAGTAGTTCAGGTAGGCGAACTCAGGACCGTAAACTGGCTGACGCCAAGAACCCAGATTCGCCTTGCTCTTGGAAATATAAATAGAGGCTGGTCTTTAGAAATTACCTACCTATGCCGAATTTGTTCAGGGACCCCTCAAATAGGTACGCTATCGAAAAATAACTGGAAAGCCCTCAAAGACATCAAGAATTTGTAAGTTCAGGTCTGCTCAACAAACAGGCAGGACTTGAGCAAAATAGATTCTATCGACTCTAATTGATTCTTTTTATCGATAATGGCCTGATTATCAAATCATATAGAATCAACAGAATCTAAATTTGGAAGAGCAATAGTATACTTCTCCCGCAAAACATTTTTTGAATACATATCTTTCACTGAACACAGTGCCTGATAATAAGTCAGGCACTGTGTTTAACAAATCAAATAATAAACATATTTTTATTATACACTTCTCCCTTGTATCAGGCGTAGAATAATGGCAATAACCGCAATGACCAGCAGAACATGAATTAGTCCACCCATACCAAAGCTATTAAACCCTAAAAAACCAAGCAACCAAATAATAATGAGTATCACAGCAATGGTGTATAATAGATTTCCCATGACTTTATTCTTTTTAAATTAAAAGTGAATTAAACTATACCCTTAACTATCCTAATTTTAATATGTTATTTTTTCTTATAAACTCAGTATGAATACCTACCTAAAATCTAGTAAAACTCGCACAGACCAATATCTAATAACGCCTGATTGTATAGTTTTACCCGTAAAAAAGAGAGCAAACAAAATAATTCTAAATTTGTTTACTTAACACCTTAAAAATTGCGATCACTTTCCTGTTAGCCACTTTTTGTTAATTTTATTTTCATTTTTCTCAACAAACTAAGAAAAATGATGTTAATGAAATCAGTACTTTTTTCTGTTCATTAAAAAAATCTTTTACTATGAGAATGTTCTCCAAACTACTGGTAGCAGCTCTGATGAGCTCTGTTATTTTTTCGTCATGCAGCCGGCCTGTTGCCTACTTCCAACCTACTGCGCATGAACAATTTAAATCAGCGCCAGCCATTGTAGCAACAACGCCAGTTGATGTAAGCCAGCCTGTATCGGCTGAAACAGTATCTACTCCGCTACCTGTTTCAACAGCGCAACAAATAGATGCTCCTCAACAAATCTCGCAGGCCAGAGTGGCGATAAATCAACTGGAAACATATGTACGAAACGATAGTAAACTGGCATCCAGCAAAAAATTAGCCAAGCGCATGAATCGCATAAATGAGCTGTTGTCAGCACCTGTAAATCAATCTCTTAAAGCATCTAATACACAAAAAACGACGTTTGCTCAGAAGCTGATGCTTAAACAGATTGACAAGAAAATAAAGAATAATTTATACCCTGAGCGGGCAATGGCAAAATCGATATTGACAATTGGGGCAATCATCGGTATTATTGGCCTAATACTTCTGCTGCTTAATGTTGCTGCTCCTTTAGGTATAATTGCGCTTATTGTTGGACTAGTACTCATCTTAGTCGATTTGCTGCGGTAAATTCACTAAACCGAAGGGTTAAATTTATTGCCTTTACTTATTACTATAACTAAATAGCCGCAGGTAGCTTTATTCTACCTACGGCTATTTAGTTATAGTAATAAGTAAAGTTCCATCACTCAAGGCGCAGATATCATAAGTAATCACGCAGAATTAAGTTGAATTAGATTCTATTGATTCCTAGATTCTATTGTAATGAAAATCAGTGAATTGATGCAATAGAATCCAAAGAATCAATAGAATCTAAATTTGCGCGATTGCTTAAGTCAGTTTTGAATAGTAGAAACTTGGCACTAGAGATTATAACAGGTTTGATTAGTGTATAGATAGCATGTAGGATTTCACAAATACAGAAATATAGTCTACACAAACTCCATCGATAAGAATTATTATTTTATCGACAAAATCTACCTTTATCAAAAACAAATTTATATATAATTATAAATCAGGCAGTGGCCAGATTCTATCGTTAGTTCGCAAAAAAATAGTAGTTGGTTTATTAATCAATGTAAACGCCGGATAAATCAGTCCAATTGTATGTACGTCTCTTTTGTATTATTTTTTCAATTCTCCCGAAAGGACTGGTGGGAAGGCTAACACTACTTTGTAATAGGTAGCCAAACTAGATATGTAGAAGCCCTTTAAATAAAGTTCATGTAAGAGTGAGCATATATAAGCTTCTACTTGTCAAAGGATTAGCTTATATTTACAAAACCAATCCTACCGAATCTTGTAGTTAAATGAAAGAGTCTGAGAAGAAAGGAACTTCATCAATCCAAACTGATTCATTCGATCAATTAATGCTAACCTATATCCGCCAGGTGGGCCTGAATTATCAAACGAATAAATCAATTCAATTAGCTATCAAGAAGCTCGAAAGAACAATCAGAGAGCCTCTTAAATGATGGTAGGCCTTATATCGATGCGATTTCCTCACGTTAGGAACTAGAGAGTGAAAGCAAATGAAGTTTTGATTGTGCCTGCTGATTTAATTGATTTAAACGTATAGTATGATCAGTCAGTTTTCTATAATTCTGATCGGCGCTTAGCTGTTCGGGGGGTGGCTGATATCATTAAGCAAGTCCTCCAACGCCACTTGCATACTACTAACTAATTTAACTAAATGGCTCGTAGGGCATTGCCCAATATAGATAGCCCGTTTTTCAGAATGGCCATTTTGGTCTGAAGTCTTATGAATGTAAGCAGATAGTTTGCTGTAGTTTTTATATAAATTAGTGATCGCTTCCGTCCAGTCTGATAAAACACGTTCAAGGTTTATTCCACCAACTGAACCTGAATCATCTTCGAGCTGATTAATATCCATTCCACAAACTTGTTTAACCTTTAGCTATATAGAAGAGCCAAAAGTTAAACAAAATTTCAACTAAATCCCCCTAATAATTTAACTGAGTTAATTTTTTGTTAGTCCATTATTCGACAACTGTGTGCAAAATGGGCTCAATGCATACATTCTTGCTAATCCTGATTACTTATTAGATATATCCTTACACAGGAAAGTAGATGCTAAATGTCGCGCCCTGCCCTGGTTTACTCGTGGCTGTAATACCTCCCCCATGATTGGCAACTACTTTTTCACAAATGGCCAGGCCAATACCAGTACCTTCAAACTCACTTTTGCCATGTAGTCGCTGGAATACCTGAAAGATTCGATCTACATATTTCTGCTCAAAGCCAATACCATTATCGGTTACATCAATTTGATAGTAGCTTGCCGTAAGTCGGGCAGGTCTAACCAACAGTGGCAAATCCGAAGCGGCTATTCGCTTTACAGTTAGTTCAATCCGTGGGGTACGTTCCGCCTGACGGAACTTTAGTGCATTACTTAGTAGATTCTGAAACAACTGGCCTAGTTGCAAGGGGTCACCGGATACAACGGGCAGCGGCTCTACAACAATGACAGCGCCCGTTTCCTGAATTCGAAGATCTAAATCGACCAGGACTGAATTGATAACTTCCGATAGCGACACAACGCCACTAGAGTCCCGTTGGGTTGAAATTCGCGAGAAACTTAGCAAATCCCGAATTAATCTCGACATACGATTAGCCGCCGACTGCATACGTTCGAGGTAAGCACTCGATTCGCCCGATGGAGTCTCATAGCGGGTTTTCAACAGATCACCAAACTGCTGAATCTTACGGAGGGGTTCCTGCAAATCGTGACTGGCGATATAGGCAAACTTCTCCAGATTGTCATTTGAGCGTTTCAGATCCTGAATTGAGTCCTCCAATTGCCGGGTACGCTCCTGAACCTGCTCATCTAGCTCCGAGGATAAGACGCGATATCGCTCTTCGCTTTCTTCAATTTGCTGTTGTATACGTACCTGTTGGGTAACGTCAACAGCCATATCCATAATGCCATAGACCTCACCAGCTGTATTACGCAGGGGTTTATACGTAAAGTCAAAATAGTAGGTATTCAATGCACCATCGACCTTTAATTCGGCACGGGTAGCTTTTGCCTCATGCGTTTTGCCCGTCGTAAAAACCTCATCGAGAATCGATAAAAAAGGTTGTCCATGCAATTCAGGAACAGCTTCGCTTAGCGGAAGCCCCAGGACCGTTTGATCCTTACCCCAGTAGCCAATCATTATTTCGTTGGCCACTTCTATTTTCATATCCCGCCCAACAAACAAACAGGTGGCAATAGGTGCTTCTTCAATTAGCGCCCGAAATTTAGCTTCACTCTGCTCCAAAGCTTCCCGACCGGCTACGAGTTCGTTAATATCCAGGCAAAAGCCAGCATAACCCGCATAGCTGCCATCTTCCCGATAATAGGGATCTCCAGCCGCCTGACACCATACAATACTGCCATCTCCCCTCTTAAGTCGGAACAAAGCTTCATAGTGTGCTCTGGCGCCAACAGCAGTCGCAAACGTATCTATACTCCGCTGGCGATCTTGCTCAATAATCGCATCAGCCCAACCACGGCCCATAAGGTCTTCAAGAGCCTTTCCTGTCCACTCCACTAACGTCTTATTCAGATAGGTGATCAAGCCTGCTTCATCAGCCAACCACAATCCAGTTGGCGAACTATTGGTCACATTACGAAATAAAGTATCACTCTGATGCTGCGCCTGGGCGAACCGCTCTTCGGCTTCCTGGAGAGTCTGGCGCTGTTTTTCCTGATCTGTAATGTCACGTACCGTTCCCGAATAAGCGATCGGTTTACCGGACTCATCCAAGACCAACCCGCCCATTACGGTGATATGATGGATTGAGCCATCATCCCAAATAACCCGCAGTTGGTAATAAAAAACACCCGTTTCGCCACCTGCTTTATTGTTGGCTTCCAGCAGCAGTAAGTCATCCGGATGAACATAGCTGGCAAAGCCTTGACGGGAAAGCCCCGTTTTCGTGGCATCGCCAGTTATAATGGCAGCATAGGCAGGCGAACACACAATTTTCCCAGTCACCATATCCACTCGAAATAGACCAATGCCAGCACTTTTAATAGCCATATCGGCCAATTGCTGGGCAGCAACTGTTTCTTCCTGTGCTTTTCGTTCGCTGGTTATATCCTGCAATGTACCATTAAACCGATAAGCTATTTTATCATCGGTAAACCAGGCTTTTCCCTTTGCCCTGACAATTCGTTCACTTCTATTCAATGGGTTTACAATGGTGTAATCAATCGCATAACGGCCGCCTGATGCGTAATCCAACGCTTCGCCAATAGCCTTTACAACGCGTTGGCGGTCTTTTTCAGCAATAACTTCAGTCGCCCTCGATAGCAGAACTTCCTCTTCGGGTAGCACGCCAAACCAGTCTTTCAGGCGGGCATTAGCCGTAAACTTATTCGTCAGCGGATTCAAATCCCAAGTACCTAATTCAGCGGCCTCAATAGCAAATTCAAGCTGCTCTTTACTTTCTTTCAGGTCTCGAACGTTAATTACTTTTTCTGTGGTTTCCGTACAGGTAACCAGAACCCCTGTAGGCTGACCCGTATCATCGCTGACAGGACTATAACTAAATGTCCAGTATACATCTTCTAGCCGACCATTGCGATAAATAGGAATAAGCTGGTCTTCGCTCCAGGTTGATTCTCCTCCTGCTAGTATCTGATCAATAAGTGGCTTGATCGTGGGCCATATTTCTGGCCAGCAGTCTGCACCACGCTGCCCTAGTGCCGTCGGATGCTTCCCATTAGTACCCACGCCCATACTAGGCCGGTAAGCATCATTGTAGAATTGAATGAGTTCAGGTCCCCACCACAGAAACATGGGAAACTTCGAGGTGAGAATGATACTTACTGTAGTGCGTAAACTTTGTGGCCACTCGTCAGGCGAACCCAATACTGTTGTCGACCAGTCGAAGTTGCGAGTGAGTTGCCCCATCTCTCCACCTGCCAGGAGAAAAGGATACAGTTTCGGCATAATGGTATTCAACGTACGATCAAACTAAGGGCGGCCTACTGCAAGTTAACCAGATACGCTTAGTAAGGTTTTAAATGGGCCAAAATTTACGCTATCTGTTTCCTATTGGACAGTTTATACGCAAAGAGGAAGCATGGACGCTTCCTCTTTGCGTATAAACTGTCCAATAGGAAACAGATAGACTTATCAATAAACTTCCTGGATTTACTTCTCCTCCAGGACGGATAAAATATTTCCTGCAGGGTCTTTGAACCAGGCAATCGTGTGTCCATGCCCACGAACAATTCCTTTTTCGTCCGTTTTAATATCGCCCTCGTAATGCTCAAACTTGACACCTAGCGTTGTCAGTTCGTCCACTGTTTTTTCCACATCGGCCACGGGGAAATTAAGGATAGTAAACGTAGCTGGCGTATGATTAGGCTTCGGATAAATCAGAATGGTACTCCCACCGCTGACGTGCAGGCTGAGCACGCCCATAGCCTCCTCAGTTACGTTCAATCCCAGGGTTTGCTGATAAAAATCTTTTGCTTTTTGAAGATTATCTACCGAAAATCCGCTAAATGCTTTTGTGTGCTCAAACATAGTATTGTTGTTTAGTAGAGCAGCAAATTTATTTCTTATCAGGTCAAAACAACGGGTGTAAATACGTCAATTTCAGGTCCTATTACGACAAGTTTTTTTAGCGTAGACCTCTGATCTGCGCTAAAAAACAGATGCAGCCAACTTTGTATAGGTCAGCTTCGGGATCGTTATTCCGGTTGCCGACTTAATGAATAACTTATTCAGAGGCTTATCCGGGAAGAATATATCGGTCATAATCGTAAGCCCATTATCGGCAAACAACTCAACAGATGCGACATCGGCCATAAGAGTCAGCGATATTGTTTTGTCGGTAGACAGTCGTGGGGCCGTATGCCGCTTTCCGAAGCCTTTTTCAAAGTCAACTTTGCCCGAATGGCTACGATCAATGTAATATTGATTAGCCCGTTTGTCATAGCCGATTAGTACCTCATTTCCCTGTTCATTGGTCAGGACGATGGAGAAATCATTGGTATTTTGGGTAGATAGTTCCAGTTTGAATAGCCCCGTATTATTGTTGGTTTTGGCTGTCAATTCATAGGAATCCTTCACCGCCAGATTTTGCAGTGAGAAGCGTTGCTCATTCAGGGCATCCAGTTCTTTTATCGGTTTAGAGGTCAGGAGTAGTTCCCTGCCCACTTCTTTCAGGCCGAGTTCGCGGGGTACAGTCGTTGCACTACGCCAGGCTACAGTGGGCACTACGGTAGCGTATTGCCAGTTGCTCATCCAACCCATCAGTATGGTTCGATTACCTGTGTTGGCGAAGGTAACGCCCGCGTAGTTGTCTGCCCCATAATCCATCCACTTCGTTTCTTTAGCGTAGGCGTTAAAGTTTTTACCGTCAAAGTCACCCACAAAATACTGAGCGGCCGAGCCTCCATTTGGCCCACCAGGATTGATGTTTACAATCAGTACCCACACCGTCTTGCCTTTGTGGTTCAGCGGAATCAAATCCGGACACTCCCAAACGCCCCCGTGTGCGCCCGCGTCGCCCCCGAACTCACTTTCCTTCGACCAGGATTTCAGATTCGGAGAGGAGTAAAACGTGATGTGGTCTTTGGTCGCCAGTGTCATGATCCACTTTTTCTGGGCTTCGTACCATCGCACCTTCGGGTCGCGAAAATCCGTAATGCCGGGATTAGGCAGAACGGGGTTTCCAGCATATTTAGTCCAGGTTTTTCCCTCATCAAGGCTATAAGCCAGACTTTGATACTGCGCCTTATCTGGTTTCAGCTTCTCTAATTTGGGATTGTGGTGCGTAAAAATAGCAACCAGCGGCACCTGCCCATTCTTACCAAAACCACTCGTGTTATTTATATCGACAACGGCGCTTCCAGAAAAAATGTAGCCCAGGCTATCTGGATACAAGGCAATGGGTTGTTCCTGCCAATGCACCATATCTTTGCTGGTGGTATGCCCCCAGTGCATAGGCCCCCATACCGTTCCTCCAGGGTAATATTGATAGAACAGATGATACGTTCCTTTGTAATAAACCATCCCATTCGGGTCGTTCATCCAGTGGGCTTTAGGCGTAAAATGGTACTGAGGCCGGTATAATTCCGGTTTCGTATCGGTCTGCTTTACCTGCCCGTAGGCTAGATGACTTAGGACAACCAGCAAGAGGCTAGATAGGGGTATTTTTCGCATGATAGATAGACAGATTCCGTAAATAACGGGTTAAAGCACTTCCGTTCGCAGGATTTTATTGAGAATGGTTTCCTCGGTGAATGCAGGTGTAGCGCCCCGTTGTGTGGCAACATAAGCACCGGTCGCACAGGCGAATTCGAGCGTATGTTGTGGCGTTGCCCCTGCAGGGTTTTGTAGAGAAAAGCAGCCAGAAATGCATCGCCACTCCCGATGGTATCTTCCACCTCGACCGAGAATCCACCCTGTTGTGTAAATCCGTTTTTATCCAGCAAAGCAGCCCCTTTTTCACCCAATGTTACGCAGAGCGTTTCCAACTGATAGCGTTCGCGCAGTTGGTTCATGCCCTGTTTTAGATCGGTTTCATCGCTGTACCAAGCCGACAGTTCAACCAGTTCATGCTCGTTCAGTTTGGCAATGTCGGCCTGGTGCAGGAGCGCTTCGACCGTCGTTCGTTCGTAGTGAGGAGCGCGAAGGTTCACATCGAATACTTTCCGGGGCGCAACTTCCAGCAAGGCTAACAGGGTTTCATAGGTTTGCGGACTACGGGCGGCCAGACTCCCATAAACGAACAGCGTGCTCTGCCGAACCGCTTCGAGCAACAGGGGCTCCAGGAAAATATAATCCCAGGCTACAGGCTGTACAATCTTGTAGGTTACCTCGTTCGTATCCGATAGGTTGGCTTTGGCAATACCCGTCAGATGGGATTGACCAACCTGAACCAGGTCGAGGGGAAGCTGCTTTTCGGCTAAAAAGGCCAGTAGCTCTTTTCCTAAATCGTCACTACCAACGCGACTGATGAGTTGGGCATTCAGGCCAAAATTGCGCAGGTCGGCAGCAACATTCATGGGAGCTCCGCCGGGTTGTTTGCTGGTTGGCAGCACATCCCAAAGAATTTCACCGAAACAAGTAATTACTGGAATCATTAGAAAATGGTTTAGAAATCTATACTAGACAAAAAATAGTCCGGCTGTTGTTTACTCATTAGCGGCCTCTAATATGGGTACACAGACGTTGTGCGTTAACAAACGTAGCGAGTGTTCATGTCAAAGGAGCTTCAAAATTCGTTCAACTTCTTTCACGAACGATTAGTTACTAAATACACTATCAATCAGTAAGTTGACGACTAATCTACTTCCCTTACTTTCGATTTTGCTCTATAAATTTTCACTTATGTATCACTACCATTGCCGGAAATGCCCTCCATTTAAACGAATAAAATTCCCAGGTTCTGTTTAGACGTCGTTACTTTTGCAGAACTTGATCACTTGTGATCTTGCTTAGCTGGCTCCGTACATATGCCTCAAATTCGACACCTGACTGCTTATCTAGAATCATTCGCTCCCCTCGCCTACCAGGAATCATACGATAATTCAGGCTTAATCGTGGGCGATCCTTCGACTGAAATTAGGGGCGTTTTAGTGACACTCGACACGACCGAAGCCGTTGTGGACGAGGCTATTGCCAAAGGGTGCAACCTCATTGTAGCCCACCATCCAATTGTGTTTAAAGGCTTAAAAAAACTAAACGGCAAAACCTACGTTGAGCGAACCGTGATCAAAGCCATAAAGCACGACGTTGCCATCTATGCGGCCCATACCAACCTAGACAATGTAACAGGCGGGGTTAATTTTAAAATTGCCGAGAAACTCAAGCTGCAAAATGTGCGCATACTGGCACCTAAATCACAGGTATTAAGCAAATTGGTTGTGTTTGTACCAACCGGCGACTTAAGCGCCGTATTGGATGCCATTTATGAAGCGGGAGCAGGCCGTATCGACACCTATGAACACTGCTCCTTTCGAGTAGGTGGTCAGGGGACATTTAAACCATTGAATGGAGCCACTCCAACCATTGGTACTATTGATCAGGACGAAACGGTCAATGAGCAACGGCTGGAAGTGCTACTGCCTACCTATCTGGAGAATTCGGTAGTAGCGGCCATGAAACGCGCCCATTCATATGAGGTACCTGCCTATGATCTCTACCCGCTCAATAATGCGAATCAAACGGTTGGATCGGGCGCTGTTGGTGAACTGGCTGAGCCGCTGGATAGCGCGCAATGGCTTTCGTATCTGAAACAACACATGGCATTAAACCTGATTCGATACACTGATTTGCCTAACCATCCCATCAAACGCGTAGCCGTGTGTGGGGGCGTCGGAAGTTTTCTATTACCCGATGCGCTACGTGCCGGAGCCGATGTATTTGTTACTGCTGACTATAAATATCACGAGTTTTTTGATGCCGACGGGCGTATTTGTATCTGCGATATTGGACACTATGAAAGCGAGGTCTTTACGAAAGAATTGATTTTCGGGCATTTGGCAAAAAAATTCACTACTTTTGCGGTAATTTTATCCCAAACCGACACAAATCCGGTTCGATACTTTTAATGAATAATGTATAATGAATAATATAAAACACTGAATTCATTAGTTTTCAGGCAGTTAGCATACACCTCATTATACATTAAACATTATTCATTATACATTAAAACAAAAATCTCCGAATGGAACTGACGATTGCGCAAAAATTAGACGCTCTCCTGAAACTACAATCTCTTGATTCTCAGCTAGATGAACTAATCAAAATTCGCGGGGGATTACCCGAAGAGGTCCGTGATCTGGAAGATGACATTGCTGGCTTCGAAACCCGGATTGGTAAGTTTCAGAGCGAAATTAAGACATTAGAAGAAGAAATTGAGCGCAATCGCGTTGCTAAAAAGGATGCTGAAAAGCTGATCACCAAGTATAAAGATCAGCAGATGAACGTTCGGAACAACCGCGAATTCGACGCTATTTCAAAAGAAATTGAGCTTCAATCGCTCGAAATCGAACTGGTAGAAAAACGTGCCAACGAAGCACAGTTCCGGGTTCGGGGCAAAGAAGAAGAAATCAAAACGACCCAGGCGGCCCTCAATGAACGGAAAGAAGACCTGAAAGCCAAAAAGCAGGAACTCGATCAGATCACCTCGGAAAGCCAGGAAGAAGAGAAAGAAATCATCAAGCAACGCGATCATCAGGCAACGACTATTGAGCCCCGTTTACTGAATTCGTATAACAAAATTCGCGGTAACGCTCTCAACGGTCTGGCCGTTGTGATGGTGAAACGCGGAGCTTGCGGTGGCTGCTTCAACGTAGTGCCACCCCAACGCCAGGCTGACATTAAAGACAAAAAGAAAATTATCGTCTGCGAACACTGTGGCCGGATTTTCGCCGATGTCGAAGGAGTCCCCGAACCAGCTCCAACGGGCCGTGGTCGGTAGTTTCACGACAGCATTGAATGAAAAAGGTCGTCTATTGGCGACCTTTTTTGCGTTTTTATAGTTGTCAGGGCCTGAGCCAGTCGGTATGCTGCGTATTTTATTCCTTTTCCTGTTGACAATCAGTGCTGCCCACGCCCAGGATTTTACGTGGACACCTGGTTTGCAACGTGCTTACGCCGATCTGCAAAAACTTAAAGTCCAATCAGCAAAACAACTGCTGGCAGCAGAAACCGGGCAAAATGGCATCCGCATCTTTCTCGATGATTATGCCGATATGCTCCTCCTGGTCACCTCTGACGATGACCAGACCTTTGCTACCCTGAGTGACCGCGAAGACGACCGGCTGGACGCCCTAAAGAAGTTAGACGACAGTTCGCCCTGGCAGCGTGTGCTCCTCGCCGAAGTGCGTTTGCACTGGGCTTTCAGTAAACTCAAATTCGGGAAAGAATTAAGCGCCAGCTGGGATGTTATCAGGGCGTATAAGCTACTCAGCGAAAATCAGAAATTGTTTCCGAGCTTCCTGCCGACCTACAAATCGCTCGGGACACTTCATATTATGATTGGCTCTGTACCAGACAATTATGTTTGGGTAGCCAACCTGCTGGGTCTTCATGGTAACATCAAACAAGGCCAACAGGAACTGCTTCGTGCGCAGCAAGACTCTAGCTTCCGGCTAGAAGCGCAACTCATCGACCTGATGGTACGGGCTTACGTCCTGAAATTCAGTGATAGAGATGGGCAGACGCTGCAACGCTTAATCAGTGAAAATGCAGATAACCTGTTGCTCCATTTTTTCGGAGCCACCATCGAGCAAAAGAATGGACATAGTGAGCAGGCGCTTGCTTATTTAACGAAACGACCTACAGGTCCGGCCTATCTACCTCTGCCCGTAATCGACAATATTCTGGGCGATATTTATCTGCAAAAAAGTGAGTATTCAACGGCAACAGCTCATTTCAGGCAATTCCTGGTTAGTTACAAAGGCCAGAATTTCCTGAAGGACTCGTATTATAAATTGTTTCTCTGTCAGTGGTTAGGCCCTACTCAAATTGATGCACAAGCTCGCTTGCTTCTCCAAAAAGTACTGACCGTTGGCCGAACCACGGTCGAGTCTGACAAAGCTGCTCAGAAATTCGCTGAAGCTTATCTAAAAAAAGGAGTATCGCCTAACCAAAAAGTTCTGATGCGGGCACGACTGGCTTCCGATGGTGGTTTTACCGATAGTGCCCTTGCCTACCTTCGCCCGTATAGCGATTCGAAATTCTCATTAACGACCGAAAAAGCGGAATACAACTACCGCCTGGGTCGCATCTACCAACGCAGAAACGACCCCGATACGGCTATCCCCTACCTGATCCAGGCTCTGGCTCTCAGCGAACCGGATCAATTGTCATTCGGGGCAACGGCTGCCTTGCAATTAGGCTATATCTACCAACAAAAAAACGACCGGGCGCGCGCCCGGTCGTTTTTTCAGAAAGCCCTCAGTTTCAAGCACCACGAGTATAAAAACAGCGTAGATAATAAAGCGAGAGCAGGGTTAAGCAGTCTGTAGAGACGCAATGGATTGCGTCTCTACTCCAGTGCTGCTACACCAGGCAATACCTTGCCTTCCATATATTCTAATAAAGCTCCACCACCGGTCGAGACGTAGCTAACGCGGTCACCGTAGCCCGCCTGATTAACCGCTGCGGCAGAGTCGCCACCACCAATGAGGGAGAATGCACCGTTTTCTTCAGTTGCTTTCACTACGGCTTCGGCAATGGCGTTGGTCCCTTTGGCAAAGTTTTCAAACTCAAATACGCCCATTGGGCCATTCCAGAGAACGGTTTTTGATTTTGACACAACATCCTTAAATAACTCAATGGTTTTAGGACCAATATCCAACCCTTGCCAGCCATCCGGAATTTGACCCGTGTCGACAACCTGCCGGTTGGCATCGTTCGAGAAGGCATCTGCACAGAGGTTATCGAGCGGCATGTAAATTTTCACCCCTTTTTCTTCCGCTTTTTTCAACAATTCGAGTGCCAGTTCCTGCTTATCGGCTTCAAGCAACGAATTTCCGATTTGGCCACCCTTTGCCTTCGTGAAGGTATATGTCATACCTCCACCAATAATCAGGTTGTCCACATTGTCGAGTAACTTCTCGATAATCAGAATCTTGTCAGAGATTTTAGCACCACCCATGATTGCCGTGAAGGGGCGTTCAGCATTGCCCAGTACCTTTTTGGCGTTTTCCAGTTCGGCTTCCATGACGTAACCAGCTACACGGTCATCAAAGAACTGGCCCATTACGGCTGTACTGGCGTGGGCACGGTGAGCCGTTCCAAAGGCGTCATTCACCCAGACATCGCCCAGGCTTGCCAGTTTCTTCGCAAATTCGACATCGCCTTTTTCCTCTTCCTTATAAAAACGAAGATTTTCGAGCAACAGAATTTCGCCGGGTTGCAAACTAGCTGCGAGATCGGTAGCCGATTGACCAATGCAGTCGTCAGCAAATTTCACCTCACGGCCAAACGCTTCCGTCAACGCAGGCAGCAAGTGTTTAAGCGAGTATTTCTCTTCAGGACCACCCTTTGGTCGACCCAGGTGCGACATCAGAATGGCAGAGCCACCGTCGTTCACGATTTTCAGGACGGTTGGAATGGTGGCCTTAATACGGGTGTCGTCAGTAATGTTGTACGCCTTATCGAGGGGTACGTTGAAGTCTACCCGAACAAGGGCTTTCTTACCAGCAAAGTTGTAGGAATCTACGGTTTTCATGCGACTACGTATGGTCGTTGGTTTGCGAGGCCAAACTTAGCGGTTTTTCGGGAGACACGAGTAGGGAAGTTTATGATTGCCCCTATAGAGTTGCTACTCGAAGGTCTGTATGGAGAGCAATCTGATCGAAGTCAATATCATTATGCAGTACAGGAATGTCATGGAAAATAGCGTAATAGGCAATAAGGCAGTCGTTAGGCTTACGTACGGTAACTCCCTTTTTACGAAGCAAACGATAAAGTTTAGCGGCTTCAATAGCGGCCTCTTCGGGAGCAATGTGAACTAATTTACAGGCTAACAAATTTCTTTTTACACGCTCAAACTGGCCATCATCACGGATTCCCTGCAACACCTCCTGCAAAATGGTGGGCGTTAAACAAATCAGATCTTTACCAACCAGTGATTCAGCAACCAGGCTAGTCCGTGCATCCTGAATGCCTCGAAAACAGTCGATCCAAACAGACGTATCAACAATTATTGATCCCATTCATTTGGCTTTGTATCAGTACGCATTTGATTTAAATCGCCCGTCCAGTCAACCTGGCCAAACAATGAGGTTAAATCCTTACGGCGCATCATATTAATGTATTCCTGCAAAGCCAGTTCGACAACCGCTTTTTTGGTTTTTATGTGACTAATTTCCATTGCTATCTGGAGTAATTCATCACTGATGTCAATATTTGTTCTCATCGCCTTCTGAATCTATACACAAATATATCATTTTTTATACACATCAATATTTCCCTTCACTTCCGGCCCCGCCAAAGTCGCCGTCACCAAATTGAAGATTGTCTTTTGGTGCCTGATGGACCGAACTGGTTGCCTGAACAACGGCAACAGTCGCCACATTCATAAAAAACTCATTGGGCGAATCGTCGTCAGGAGCATCCGTGAAACCTTTCTTTAGTTGCCGCAGGAATCGGATGCTGAGTACGGCAACGCCAATCAGGATCAACCCACCTATTGTTAAGGCTACATTGAGCGGAACGAGAGCCGTGTATTCATGCACCGTTGCCACAGCGGCAACTAGTCCCAGTACCCCCAGAATGATTAACATCCGGTTCTTCTTCGTCAATCCCTGCCATAAGTACACCGCGGGAATTCCGAATGTCAGCAACCAAAATAATCCAGGAAGTCCAATTTCGGGAGCCTCTACGTGCCGGGAACCAATAATGCTGGTTTTGAGAAGGAGTCCATTCAGCTCGCGCACCACAAAATAGTTGCTGCTGGCAGCCAGCACAATCAGGGCAATCCATTGCGCCAGATTCAACGGGTCGGTATAATAAACCTGATTGGGGTTCCGTAGGATAAACTGACTGACAACGACATAGAGGATAAGCGAAGTGCCCATCATAACGAAGGGTAAAGCGTCTTTTCCCCACGCATAGCTGATCAGTCCATCGAAAATAGCCGTATAGAACGTAGCCAATGCAAAAAACGCAATGAGTGTGTCCCCATAATACCAGAGAATGAGTAACAGCAATGGGAGCGTCAGGAAACAATGGGCACTAAGTGAAAGGCCATCCGGCAAAAACTGGTTGTAACCAAAGGCCAAAAATCCAGCCATTGTCACGACAAACGCATTATCAATTCCATTTCGGTATAACAGCCGCTGATTGATGAGCACCCGTCCAACCAGGCCTACGGCGATCCCAGACACAATATTAAATATACCGTAGGTTGTAGAAGACTCGGAAAACATAGAAAACATGCTGGCTGGCAATAGATAACAAGCCAGTATCGCTACCGTCGTAAACAGAAACAACCCGATTTCGAGAAAGCCGCTCGTCTGCCGAAATTCGACCGGATAGGCTTTTCGCACAGTTGCTAGCTGTTCGTCGGAAAGTAGCTGCTGTCGATGCCATCGTTCGGCCTGTTCCCGTATGTTGCGGTTGTAAATCCACTGTTCGTTATACGCTTTCATTCGTGCGGATTCGTTTGGTGAACTGGTTCATCAGGTAATAGACGACTGCAATACCTGTCAGGATAAAATACCAGAAATAGGGGTCGTCGCTGCTGAAATCCATATAGTGAAAAAACAGATAAGTAACCCCGATGTACCCATAGACCACACCCATCAGCAAAAACAAAAAGGAATTATCTCGTTTCGCATATCGGTCGAAGATGAAACAGGCTATAGCTAACCCCAGTGCAAACCACAACCGGCTACCTTCGAAGTTAAATAAACCACCCAACAACGCCACCATCAGCAAGTTTCCAGCCATGGTCAGGTAGGTATAGGTAAAATGAGGTTTAATGCGCTTTCGATCAAGCAGGATGGCCGCGCTAATCAGAACAAGCGCTAGAATAATGGCAGAAAAAACCGTATCCTGATTAAAAAAGTTGGTTTTAAAATACAGTTCAAGCGGCCGTACGGTTACCCCTACCCACGAAATCAGAGCCGTTAACGCCATACCCAATATACCTCGGTGGTCGAACCGATAAGCCAGCGGTAAAAACAGCAAAGCAGGGAGTAGTGTTACGAGTCCATACCGGGTGCCAAATACGTTATATGCATACTGAGCGTATCCTTCGAGCGTAAGGAATAACAGACAGGCCAGAATCAGGGCATAATCACCGAACGTGGAACGGCTTTTGGCTTCAGCAGGCGTCCAGTCGGGCCGGTACCGCCAGGCGAAAAAGAAACACCCAATGCATGCTATCGCGATAGCGGCCAGCAAGGCTCCATGTCCAATCCGGTCGAAGTTGTCATAGACCAATAACCCTACTCCCGAACTCAATAGCAGGATGCCGATATAGAGCATGGTCCGGAGTTCCCAGTGAAGCGAAAACGGCCTTTTCTGCTCGATCTCAGCAAGTTTAGCCTGCTGTTCAGTTGGCAAAATTCCTTGCTTATTGAGTTCATTCAGAACGTCAGTTGGGGACATAACCAGTTATTTTTTTGTTACTTGTATAGTATGGTTGGACGACAGAAAATTATTCTTACCCCTCGGTATTACCTCGACAATTTCCGCTATGTGCTGGACTTTGTCAAACGGCTGTACGGCGGTTTACTGAACGATGCCGAATGGGATTTTGTGCGCCGGTTCGAGGCATTAAGCCTCGATGCCCAGTGCCTTTATGTTCGCTTCAGCAATCGCAAAGGACTCTTTTTTCGAGTCAACAAACTACAGTATGCTGAAATTACTGACTTACCGGCAGCGGTTGGTGAGCTTCTCCAGACTGGATTCATTGAACGCCTGTCGACCCGGCATGCCAGTATGGGCGAAGATGCCCTGAGCGTTTTTACAAAACCCGAACTACTCGAGTTACTACCGATAGAGCCCGAAGAAATAAAGGCATTAGCGAAAGAGAAGAAAGAACAGGTTGTACGCTATGCTTTAAACGAACTTGATTTGGGGGAGATTGTTACGAGCCTGACTACGCACGAAACAGTCATCAGGATGAATTTCGAGGCCGAGGGTATGATGGTCAAGTACTTATTTTTCGGCAATCGAGGCAGCAGCATGACCGAATTCGTGATCCGTGATCTGGGCATGGTCAACTTTGAACGGTACGACGAAAGTAAGCTTACGGCCCGTTTCCGTACCCGCAAAGAAGTGGAAGACAAGTTGCTGATTTCGCTAACAAACGAGGAATTTCATGACCTCAAAGAAGCCGATACACCCGCCGACGATATTTATAACTGGTTCCTGAACTGGAACGAAACCCGCCCCGAACTGACTGAAATAGCCATTCCCGGTTACCAGAAACTGGTCTGCCGGGTAGGGGCTTATCTGGAACGGCAGAAATTACCCGAACAGGCCTTATCGGTTTACGAACTCTCCGACCGGGTGCCCGCCCGCGAACGGCGCGTTCGGTTGCTATTCCGTAATGGCGCCATCGACGAAGCCCTGGCCCTTTGTGACGAAATTGCCGTACATCCACTCAATGCTGAAGAGCGTTATTTTGCGAACGATTTCCGCGAGAAAATCCTGGGTCTGGGCGAGAAAAAACGAACGCGTAAAGCGACGACCCGGTTTTTATCGGATGCCGATAGCGTCAACATTCCGGCCGCTTACCGTCATCATGTTGAAGCAGGCGTGATGAATTATTATCTGGAGCAGGATTTCGATGCCGCTTTTACGGAAAATTACCCCTGGCGCGGCCTGTTTGGACTGGTTTTCTGGGACATTATTTATGATGCTAACGTATCGGCTATTCACCACCCGCTACAACGTGCTCCCTCGGATTTCTACCTGCCTGATTTTTACCTAAAACGTGAAGATCTCCTGAAAAAGCGGCTTTCTGAGCTCAACACCACTGACGATTGGCGACGACATACGGGCCGCATGTTCAACGCCAAATACGGCATCACCAACGTCCTGGTCGATTGGTCGGATGAGTTGCTTACGCTTGTGCAGCGGATGATTGAACTATTGAGCGTTGAGCAACTTCGGCTGATCCTGCTCGAAATGGCACGTAATGTCCGCGAGCATACACGTGGATTTCCGGATTTACTTATCTGGAATGAGCAGGGTGAGTATGACTTTGTTGAAGTTAAATCCCCCACCGATCACTTGGGCCCGCAGCAACTGCACTGGCTGGAGTTTTTTCAAACTATTGGCGTGCGAGGGAAAGTTGTTCGGGTAATTTGGGAAGCGTAATTACTTGATCAGTAACTTGGCAATCTTAGATTCTATTGATTCTTCGACCCCTAAACTCAATATCCCTACCCACCCTTTGGCCTTGTTTCTGCATGCCCTTACTAATTACCCGTTTGTGTTTATCACTGATTGTTTTTTTGTTTTTTTTCAAAACAGCTCACGCACAAATTACAATCACTTCGGTTACCCCAACTTCTGCCTGCGTAGGCACTCCCATCACCGTTACCTATACTAGTCTTCAGGCAGGAACCCTTACGGCTTATTTGTATAGCACAAGTTCAGCCAACTATGGATCTCCGCAACGAATTCAGTCTATAACTGCGGGAAATAGTTTAACTATAGCGATTCCAACTGCCTTCACCCAAACATCGGGAAGCTATACCATTCGGCTTATTAACAGTGTCCCCCCTCCACGACCTATACAAGTACCAGTACAGTCACAATCAACGCAATTCCATCGACACCTATCCTGATCAATAGTGGCCAATATTGTGAGGGAGCAATGGCTCC
Organism: Spirosoma telluris; assembly: GCA_003259005.1. Lineage (GTDB taxonomy): Bacteria > Bacteroidota > Bacteroidia > Cytophagales > Spirosomataceae > Spirosoma > Spirosoma telluris. The sequence goes on along the minus strand of QLII01000001.1, from coordinate 8,223,127 downwards.
CCCTTTGATTGCTGTACCTGGTTCTGGCGGAATTCTGAACTGGTATGGTACATCTCTTATTGGAGGAATAGCCAGCCCGATAGCCCCCACTCCGTCTACCTCACTAGCAGGTATAACAAATTACTACGTCAGCCAAACGATCAACGGCTGTGAAGGGCCAAGAGCCGTTATTTCGGTTATAGTTCGTCCAAGGCCCGCATCGCCGGTCGTCAATCCCGTATCTTACTGCCAAGGCGCAGTAGCCAACATTTTGTCAACTGTGGCTAGTAGTGGGGCATCGCTCAACTGGTATGGTACAGCTCCTAGTGGAGGAACGGCAAGCCCGATAGCGCCTACGCCATCTACCTCAGTCGTAGGCACAATGAATTACTACGTTAGTCAAACGATCAATGGTTGTGAAGGCCCACGGGCGGCTATCAACGTTACGGTTAATTCCAGACCAACGGTGAGTATTGACGCTGGCGATGCTATCCTTACCCCTACACAAACCAGTCTTAGCCTAACAGCAACGGCATCCGTTCCAACCTTAATCTGGTCCACTGGTGAAACTACATCTGGTATCACGATCAATACAGCGGGAGTCTATTCGGTAACGGTTAAGGACGTTAATGGGTGTTTCGCAACAGCCAAGGTTTCCGTCTATCAAAGCCTCCTCGACGTGGTTTATTCGGTAAAGGCCGGAGCGTGGGATGATCCTACCGTTTGGTCGATCAATCAGGTGCCCACTGTTGTCTATGTAGTGCGGTTACGCCATCTCATAAGCTTGCCCGCAGCTTATGAGGCCCAGGTGGGACTATTGAGTTACGATGTTGGTGGACAATTACAGACAGGTCTTGGCAGTGGCATACGGGTGGGGCCGTAAAATAACAGGCTCGCCAGTCCCAATTATCCGATGGCTAACAAAGGTTGTGAAGGATGAGGTATAGTCTTTAGCTTTGCCAAAAGTGAACAAACTAGTTGTTAATCAGCGCGGGGGTAATGGACGTACAATCTTTATATCAGCAGGCCATCAGGTTTGCAACGGCAAAACATCTCGAAAAAAATCAACTGGTTCCGGGTACGAATTTGCCTTATGTGGTTCACCTCAGTAATGTGGCTATGGAAATCCTGATGGCTGCTCCACACTCGCCAAACTTCAATCTGGACTATGCTATTCAGCTAGCCTTGCTACACGATACACTGGAAGATACATCCACTACATTTGCCGAAGTTTCAACCGAATTTGGCGATGCAATAGCGCGAGGTGTTTTAGCATTGACCAAGAACGATGCGCTACCGAAAGCAGAAAAAATGACAGACAGTTTAAGCCGAATAAAACAGTTGCCAATAGAAGTCTGGGCGGTAAAATTGGCCGATAGAATAACCAACCTTCAAGCTCCGCCAGGCCATTGGAGCAATTCTAAAAAAAGTGAATACAGACAGGAAGCTATTATACTACTACACGAACTAAAGGGTGGAAATGCGTATCTGGAAAAACGCCTGAGCGAAAAAATAATAGATTATGAAAAATACATTTTGGCTTAATTAAATCGAAACTACTAGAAAGCTTATCAGCCACTTTTATGGAAGCACATGTTAACTTAAGCGATGACCAGTTTGAACAACAGTTCAAGTCATGCCAATTAGATCCGGCCTTATTTAGCCATGAAGCCCATTTGCGGCTAGCCTGGATACACGTAAAAAAATATGGCGTTGAACAGGCCGTTGAAAACATCTGCGATCAATTGGTCTGTTTTGTTGACTCGTTAGGCGCAAAAGACAAATACAATAAAACGCTTACCATTGCAGCCATACGCGCCGTCAATCATTTCATTAACAAGTCTGATACGGACAATTTTCAGGATTTTATCCGTCAGTTTCCACGATTAAACTCTAATTTCAAAGAGCTGATTGCCTGTCATTATCAACTGGACATTTATACGTCTGATCTGGCAAAAGCCGTTTACGTAGAACCTGACTTATTACCCTTTTCATGAAAATTTCGGCCACTATAAAAAGTGCTTTTAACCAGCAGGAAACTATAGTACAGACCAACGGGGCGGCCAAAGAAATGCAGATGTCGGTCAAATCGTCTGGTTTTGGATCGGCCATCAATGGGGTGAACTCCTGCTACTCTCCTTAGCGACCTGTTTCTGCAATGATATTTACCGGGAGGCTGGCAAACGAAACCTAGTGGTATCGGGAGTTGAGGTTGTCTTTACCGGAGAGTTTGGGGCTGATGGCGAACCCGGCTCCAATTTCACCTATACTACCAATGTAACCTCAGACGCACCTGCGGCAGAAATTGAAGCCCTGATCAAACATACCGATCAGATTGCCGAAGTCCATAATACATTGAGAAAAGGCCTTAGCATTAGGCTAACGGTTTAATCTGAATACCATTAACTATACTGACTATAAGCCAATTAGTAAAATCCATAAAACCACTTCTAATTAACCTGCTTACGAAATACCTTTCCATTTGGGTGTAATCAATGATTAATTTTAACTCATTCAATTTGAATTCTTCTTTTCATCGAAGCTGTTTAAACTTTCCATTTTTTGTCAAAATTGAATGGCTTTATGGGTTGTAGTGCCGACCGTCCCGGTCGGACGAGAAATAAGTAGCTTAACTACCGACCGGGACGGTCGGCATGACAGCCTTATGCGCATTTTACACCGGCTTTTTGAAAAGTTTAAACAGTCTCATCAATAAACTTCCTATAAACCGGAACATCAAACGAAAAACTAATTTCAGTTTCCGATAGACAAGCAACTTGCAGTTGAGACCTATGTAATACCAGAATTTTCCGCACAATAGCTAAACCCAGTCCCGAATTGGGTGGACGGACAATAGATTCTCTACTATCGACCTGATTGATCTTCCCAAAATAATCCAGAATGGATGTAGGTAAGGGTGAAACCGTATTAATAACCGATACCCTGACAAATTGGTCATTATTAAACAACTGAATCTCTACACGTCCATCTTCCGGTGAATAGTTAATGGCGTTCTCTACTAAATTCTGCAATACCTGCTCAATCATGTTAATGTCGGCATAACAGACTAATGGTACTTCACAATTGATACACAAGAAAGAAATGCCTTTGTGCTGCGCAATCAGTTGAAAATTCGTGTATGTCTCCGTCACCAGATCGGACAACAGAAACGGCTCTTTTTCGGGTTTTCGTTCTTTGGCCTCTAACTTCGATAACTCAAACAGTTCATTTATTCGCTTGGTTAGGCGTTGTGTACTTTGCAAAATAGCCCCAACATAGTGTTTCTGGGTCGCATCGAGCGAAGCGTCCATATCCAGCGTTTCAGCATACCCTCTGATCGACGTCATGGGAGAGCGAAGATCATGCGAGACGTTGGCAATCAAATCGCGCCGAAGTTTCTCAGCCGTTTGTAGTTGGTCAAGGCTTTGACCCAGTTGATCGGCCATGGTATTGAAGGCATTGGCCAATGGAGCCAAATCACTATTGGGTTTCAATTGGGTACGGGCGGTTAAGGTGCCGTCGCGGAAACGCATTACCGTCTTAATAATGTGGGTAAGATTACGGGTAAGTAGATTGAAGACGACAAAACCTACTACCAGCGCGGCCAACAACATAAACAGCGTTGTTATAAGCCCCCATTCCACAACGTAATCCTGTAGCAACTGCATGAGTGTGGTGCCATAGCTCTCTCCTAGCAAGACGACATACACATAGCCCTGCAACTGACCCTTTTCACGCACCTCAGCCGCCGAAAATACCTGCTGTCCATCGGTTTGTTTTGGATCATCCCCTGGATAAAGGTTAACCCTTTGTCTGAATAAACTGTTGGATAGGCTCTAGCTTAACCTGATGGCGTTTGATTTTTTCGGCTGGTGCTTCATAAATCATGACTCGTCCGGTCGTGTCGAGCAGGTACACTTCGGCACTGGGGTTAGTTACCATGGCATTGAAAAAGATACGCTCGGTGGCTTCATGATTCACATTCATGCCTACGAAAGGCTGAGAGAACGTAGCAATATGAGCAGCAACCTCCCGGTTAAGTCGCTGATGGGTAGCTTTGAAGTAGCGAATCGCCACAAAGCCTGTCAGCACACTATAGCCAGCTACCAATAGGATCACTACCAGCGACAACAGAACCGCCAGCCGACCATAGGTTGCTGGATACAATCGGTTAGATTTTGGTCGTACTGATGTCATATAGATTCAGACTTTAGGGGTTCGGCGAATCGATAGCCAATACCCCAGGTCGTGAGGATATACACTGGACGGGCAAAGTCGGACTCGATTTTATTGCGAAGGCGATTAATATGAGCGGTTACCGTATGCTCGTAGCCCGAAAAATGATAATCCCAAACCAAATGAAGTAACTCCTTCCGACTATAACTCTTCCCTGGATTTTCGGCCAGCAACACCAGCAGATCAAACTCTTTCGGGGTGAGTTCGACCCGACTCCCATTGAGCGTAACAATCCGATCGGCCGTATGAATCCACAGGGCGTTGTGTGTGATAATCGACGGAGGAGATGTGAGCGGTACGGCATTTCCCAAACTGCTTCGACGCAACATAGCCCGTACCCTCGCCATAAACTCCTGAATACCAAAAGGTTTTGTCAGATAATCATCCGCTCCAGCTTCCAGCCCCGCCACTTTATCGGCTTCCTGGATTCGGGCCGTCAGCATCAGGATCGGCGTAAATGTATCGTGCTGGCGAATCTGACGGCAAATCTCGACACCATCCATATCGGGTAACATCACATCCAGAATGCATAAATCGACAGCCTGATGCGTCAGTTGCTCCAGTCCCGCCCGGCCAGAAGTTGCCGTGAGAACCTCAGCGGGTAAGGTACGCAGATGAATACGGACCAGATCAACAATGAGCGGGTCGTCCTCAACAATCAATATTTTCTTCATGACTTATGTATAGTCTGGCGCAGGGTATTCCGCAAAATTCCCGATTCTAGTTGAGCAGAAAAATTTGACTATCAAAATGTTAGACTTCCGTGATAACTTTTCAAAAGCCAAAAAGCTTCTATGTACAGAATCATTGGCGGCTTTAATCTACCCGGCATCATTGATCAACTAAAGCAGCCTTTGTGTCAGTAAATCAAAATTTCACCCTGTAAAATCAATGTATTTTCTCATGAAAAATGTAATCGCACTGGCTTTTGTAGCCGCTATGTCCCTCTCCACTGCTGTATTCGCACAGGACAAAGTGAAAGACGACAAAATGAAGAAGGACAAGATGTCGTCGTCAAAGATGGATGACGATAAAATGGCGAAAGATAAAATGGATGATGGCAAAATGATGGATAATAAAATGGGCGACAAGAAAATGTCTCACAAAAAGATGAAGAAAGACAAAATGAAGATGTCGGACGATAAGATGAAGTCAGGTAATCAGTAAGGAATCAGCTTCAATTAATACCGTTGCCAGAATCAATAAAAACTACTGTGCGGGCAGCTGTCTCATCGACGATGCCCGTACAATTAGTTGTGTTTCCATCACCTTTGTTTCTTTCGTAACGGTACTGTCTGTAGCATTCAATTCGCGTAATAACAGTCGCACGGTTTCGGTACCCATCTCCTGAATAGGCTGACTAATGCTGCTCAATGTAGGCGAAAAAAGGGCTGAAACGGGTTCATTATTGAAACTCACAATGGCCACATCTTCCGGTATTCGCAGCCCCTTTTGCTTCAACGCATACATCGTCGAATACGCCATCCGATCGCTGATAACAACAATCCCATCCGGCGGTTGTGGTAGACTCATCAAGGCCAATGTCTGCATAATCGTGTTCTCCTGCGTATAATCGCAGTGAAACACATATTGATCACCGACTGATAGTCCATGTTTGGCCAGTGCCGCCCGATAACCCGCAACTCGCTGATTACTCAATACTAACTGAATTGGTCCCGCCAGAAACCCAATTCGCCGACAGCCATTTTCAATCAGATGCTCGGTGGCTTTAAAGGCAGCAGCATGATTATCGACAATGACTTTAGAAACGTCGATGCTTTCAGCGTATCGATCAAAAAGTACCAGTGGAATATTCTTCCGAACCAGCCTTTCTACGTGCTCGTAGTTATCCGTATCGCGTGACAACGAGATGATGAAGCCCTCCACCTGGCTCCGTAGCAGGTTCTGAATGTTGGTGGTTTCCCGCAAATAGGACTCATTCGTCTGACAGACCAGCACACTATACCCTGCCTGTAAAGCAGCTTCTTCAATGCTGTTAAGCATCGCCGAGAAATAATGATAACTCAGGTTGGGAACAATGACACCAATCGTTTTCGTCCGGCTCTTGGCTAGGTTCTTAGCGAGCTGGTTAGGCTGATAATCCAGTTCTTCGGCCAGCCGCATCACCGCCTTTCGGGTTTCAGGATGAATCTCCTGCATTCCACGTAATGCCCGCGAAACGGTCGAGATCGAAATGTTCAGCGATCGGGCAATATCTTTTATAGTAACGGGTGTGTTTTTCATTGGCTTTAAGCGGATAGCCCAACTATCACTTTTAAAAGATAGGATACAAGTTGATTAGAACGACCTCAACTTGTGCCGCCAGCAGTGTCAGCAATTATACAAAGAATATTTTAATATTTTTAAGTTAAACCTAGTTAGTGCAAGCGTTTGCGGCAACGTTTGCGGTAACGCTTGCATGTAAAAAAGCGATTTTAGCAGGACAAAAACCCTTGTCAGTTTGCACAAAGCAGGTATATTAGTAGAGGATACCCAGAAAACACCCCAATAGTAAGCTTTTTCACTGCTATTATATCCTCCTGAATAAAATCAGAAAAATTGTATTTTATTCAGAAATAAAAGAATCAACTGCTGCTTTCCAAGGCTGTAAAAGTCGGTCATTATCTGGTTAGGTAAATCTGGGGTAAACGGTACTACTTTTTAACAATTTCACCTAAATACGGTATGGCTGCCTCTCTTACTTCTGATGAAATGCTTATGGCACAAATCTGGGCTCGTTTTAAAGCCGACGACGAGAAAGCATTCGATCAGCTAGTACAAGCACGGTATCGACTCTTGTTTACTTACGCGACCCGCTTTACCAAAGATCGGGACTTGATTAAGGATTGTGTTCAGGACTTGTTTCTTGAGCTCTGGAGTCGGCGCAAAGGCATTACCGATACGCCCTATGTGACCATCTATCTCATCAAAGCATTACGCAACAATCTGTTTCGGAAATTGCGAATGGAGATGGGTTGTCGTTCGACCTCCGAAGAAGGCATTGAAGCCGAAATCCTTATCACTGACTACCTGACGGCCGAAACCGAGTGGATTGCAGATGAAACACTCGTCAATACGGAACAAAGTCTTCGGCGGGCTATAGCTCAGTTGCCCAAACGCCAACAGGAAGTCGTTTTCCTAAAATTCTATAAAGGTCTCTCTAACGATGATATTGCCCAACTAATGGCTATTGAAAAACAGACCGTTGCGAATTTCCTCTATCGTGCTATGGCTCAATTACGCAGTTTCCCCTCCATCCGTAGTTTCGCCTATTGATTGAACACAGAGCAGTCCATTACTCAAATGTGGTTGTAAACACGCTATTCCGTTACATCAAATTAATTATCAATGAGCCTTTTAGACCAGTTTAGCCTTGCAGGCAAAACCGCATTAGTAACCGGAAGCAACACCGGATTAGGCCAAGCCATGGCTATCGCCTTAGCCGAAGCAGGGGCCAATATCGTTAGTACGTCAAATTCAGAGTCCATGCAAGGTGGAGATACCGAAAAAGCCATTACGGCTCTGGGTCGTACATTCGCTGGTTATCAGATTGACCTTTCAGATCGGGAAGCGTTGTACCAATTTATACGTACCGTCAAAGCCGCCCATTCGATTGATATTTTGGTCAACAATGCCGGGATGATTCTTCGCAAACCTGTTGCCGAACATACGGACGAGTGGTGGGATAAAGTGACCTCCGTCAATCTGGATGCCCAGTTTATTCTGGCCCGGGAATTTGGTAAGGATATGATTGCGAAAGGGTCTGGCAAAATTGTGTTTACCTGCTCGCTATTGAGTTTTCAGGGGGGATCAATGTACCGGGCTACACCGCCAGCAAAAGTGCGGTGGCCGGATTGGTGAAAGCCTTCTCGAATGAGTGGGCATCTAAAGGCGTGAATGTAAATGGTATTGCTCCCGGTTATATTGCCACCAACAATACCGAAGCCTTACGTGCCGACCCAGATCGTTCCAAGTCGATCCTCGACCGAATCCCAGCCGGACGATGGGCCATCCCAACGATTTCAAAGGGCCCATCGTCTTTCTGACCTCGGAAGCAGGTGCCTACGTAAACGGCACCATCTTGACCGTTGATGGCGGCTGGATGGCCCGATAGTCGGATTTGGACAAAACAACCTCTTATTTGTGCATTTCACTTTGCCCGTTTAAATCCTATTTTTGCTATCGATTAGACAATTGATGGTAATAATGGATAAGAGTTCGTTTTTGAGGTTTTTGAAAAAGGGTAGTTCTAGACATGCCATATCTTGGAAATATGGCATGTCTAGAACTACCCTTTTTCAAAAACCTATTTTATTATTACTCACAAGCCTGATTTGCTTTTGTATTATCAGTTTACTCCAGGGTTGCAACCGCGTTGAGAAACCGGCTGCCATTGCAAAGCTGGCCGATAAACTTCCCGAAACAGTTGATTATAACTTACATGTAAAGCCGATACTTTCAGACAAATGCTTCTTCTGCCACGGGCCTGACAAAAACAGCCAGAAAGCAGGGCTGGAGTTAGCCACCCGCGAAGGGGCATTGGCCGCACTAAAAAAAGCAAAAGGGAAACACGCCATTGTCCCTGGCGATTTGGCCAACAGTGAAGTCTACCACCGCATTATCACTGCCGACGAACACGAGATGATGCCTCCCAAAGCATCAAATCGAATCTTATCGGATTACGAAAAAGCAGTACTCATCAAATGGATTGAACAGGGGGCTGAATACAAACCGCATTGGGCACTCATCAAACCGCAGAAGTCGAACCTGCCAACGGTTACCAATACGCACTGGCTCAGGAATGGAATTGATAACTTCGTGCTTCACAAACTCGAAGAAAAGGGATTAAACCCTTCCCCGGAAACCGACAAAGAAACACTCCTTCGCCGGGTATCGCTCGATCTCACTGGCCTGCCCCCAACCCTCGAAGAATTGGACGCTTTTCTGGCCGACACTTCACCGAATGCGTACGAAAAGGTAGTGAACCGGTTATTGCAATCGCCCCATTATGGCGAGAAAATGGCTGTCGATTGGCTCGACCTGGCCCGCTATGCCGACACGCACGGCTACACTGTTGACCGCTATCGACCCATGTGGCCCTGGCGCGACTGGGTCATTAAGTCCTTCAACCAGAACCAACCCTTTAGCCAATTCCTGACCTGGCAATTGGCGGGTGACCTGTTGCCCCAACCCACCCGTGAGCAACGATTGGCTACGGGCTTCAACCGAAACCATTCTCAAAATACAGAAGGCGGAATCATCAACGAGGAATTTCGGGTAGAGTACGTTGCCGACCGGACCAATACGCTGGGTACGGCTATGCTGGGCATGACCGTGGAGTGCGCCCGCTGCCATGATCATAAATTCGATCCCATTTCGCAGAAGGACTATTACAGCCTGTTTGCCTTCTTCAATAACGTAGACGAGGCCGGGCAAATCTCCTGGGATGATGCCATGCCCGTGCCAACCATGCTACTCTCCGAGAAAAAGCAGGACAGTCTACTCGCCTTTATCGACACAAAAATCAAAACGGCAGAAACCGCGCTTACGCAAACGAAGCAGGTCGAACAAACTGCCTTTACCCAATGGAAGACCAGCACCGATCAACTAGCGGTCGATCTACAAAAGGGCCTACAGGCTCGATTTACCTTCGATAAATTAGTGAATGGGCAGTTTGTCAGTGAGGTTTCGCCAACGGATAAAGGCACTGTATTTGAACCGACTCTGGCAACGGGTAAGTTTGGTCAGGCGTTCCACTCGAATGGCGATGACATTCTGAATCTCGGCAAAGTGGGTGTCTTTAATCGGGCGCAGCCATTTTCGATTGGCGTATGGGTGAATATCCCCAATGGCCTCAATAAAGGTGTCATCCTGCACAAAGGGCAGGGGGATATTCTGTACAATTTCCGGGGTTATTTTCTGAACATCCGCGATGGAAAAGCCGAACTCCTGATGGCGCACACCTGGCCATATAATAGCATCATTAAAGTAAGTCAGCAAATACTACCGAAACAAAAATGGGTTCAGCTAACAATGACCTACGACGGGTCTAGTAAGGCAAGTGGCCTGAAGTTGTACATCGACGGGAAAGAAGCCGCGATGGTGACCGAAAAAGACAATCTTTACAAGGATATCATCTGGCCAAAGGGCAAACATATGGGGAAAGATCAACCCGGTTTGCAGGTCGGAGCCGATATGCGGGGAACCGGTTTCAAGAATGGTCTGGTCGATGAACTGGTTGTATATAGCCGCGAACTCACAGCGCCCGAAGTGGCCGTATTGCCTGCATCGGCGGGAGTCTCTACACCTATTCAAATCAGGCAACCAGACCCAAAAACCCTATTCCCCTATTACTTGGCGAATGTCTCGCCATCCTATCAACACCAACGCGACGAACTCCTGAAACTTCGGGCTGAGCGCAATCGGGTTGTAGAGGAGATTCCTGAAATTATGGTGATGGAGGATATGAAAACCCCACGGCCAACCTATTTGCTTAAGCGAGGTGTATACGACGCCCACGGCGAACGGGTTCGTCCTGATGTACCGGCCAGCATCCTACCCTTTTCGCCTGAATTTCCCCGTAACCGACTGGGCCTGGCCAAGTGGCTGCTGCACCCCGACAACCCTCTGACAGCCCGCGTAGTCGTCAATCGCTATTGGCAAACCTACTTTGGAACGGGGCTTCAGAAATCATCCAATAACTTCGGGAACCAGGGTGGTTTGCCCACCCACCCCGAACTCCTTGACTGGCTGGCGATTACCTTTAGAGAATCCGGATGGAACGTAAAGGCAATGCAAAAGCTAATTGTGATGTCGGCTACCTATCGGCAATCGTCACGGGGCACCGGTGAAGGGCTAAAGAAAGATCCTGAAAATACCTGGCTGGCGCGAGGGCCTATGTCGCGATTAACGGCCGAAATGATTCGAGACAATGCCTTAGCTGCCAGTGGATTGCTGTCAACAAAAATGGGTGGCCCAAGCGTAAAACCCTATCAGCCCGAAGGCTTATGGGCCGTCAACAGTGCGGTTTATGAGCAGGATAAAGGCGAAGGTTTATATCGACGGAGCCTCTACACGTTCTGGCGTCGGACAAATCCCCCCCGTCGATGAATACCTTCGATGCCCCTTCCCGCAGCTATTGCGTGGTGCAGCGACAGAAAACCAGTACGCCCCTGCAAGCCCTGATTTTGCTCAATGATCCCCAGTTTGTAGAAGCGGCCAAAGTCGTTGCCGAGCGGTCATTGGCTTCCCAAAAACCAATACCTGACGAACTCACGGAGGTATTCCGACTTCTGACCAGTCGGAAACCTCAGCCTAAAGAACTAGCTATTTTAACGCGACTCTACGAACAGGAATACCAGATGTTCAGAAAAAGCCCCGCGAAAATGAACGGCTGGCTTCAGGCAGGTGACCATAAATCAACGGGCATTCGTGATCTACCCGCGTTGGCAGCCGGTGCCATAGTGGCCAGTACCGTCATGAATTCGGAAGCGTTTGTGACAAAGCATTAATAGTAGTCATTAATTGTCATTTGTGGTCAGGAGTTGTCAGGGATAGCAATTGGCCATTTATGTAGGGTTCGGCGTAATTTAAAACTGGTACTTTTCCAATTTGGATTCTATTGATTCTTCTGATTCTATTGATCCTGATAATCAATCATCTAGTACAAAAAGAATCAGTTAGAATCAATTAGAATCAATTAGAATCAATTAAGTCAAAAACAACCAGTGCCATGAACGAGAAACTAACACAAAGTCTGGCCGATACCTTCAACCGGCGGTCGTTTCTGACCAAAGCGTCCATTGGCTTAGGCTCCCTGGCCCTTGGGTCGTTGTTACCACGAAATCTATTCTCGAATCCGGGCCCAGAGCCAACACTGCTGGTTCCACACCGGGCACCGAAAGCCAAACGAATTGTATATCTGTGCCAAAGTGGCGGGCCATCGCAACTGGAGATGTTTGATTATAAGCCGTTTCTAAAACAAATGCATGGCAAAGACCTGCCTGCTTCGGTTCGAAAAGGGCAGCGATTAACGAGTATGAGCGCTCAGCAATCGGTCTTACCGCTGGTGAGTTCGCCTTATGCGTTTGCCCAACATGGCAAAAGTGGGGCGTGGGTTAGTGAGTTGATGCCCTACACGGGCAAGGTTGCCGATGAGTTGTGTTTCATCAAATCCATGTACACAGAGCAGATTAACCACGACCCCGCGCTGACGTTTTTTCAAACCGGAAACCAACTCGCTGGTCGTCCCAGTATTGGTTCCTGGATAAGTTATGGACTGGGCTCAGCCAACGAAAATCTACCTTCCTTTATCGTGCTGGTCTCCAACGATGCCCCGAAGGACCAGCCACTCTACGCCCGACTCTGGGGAAATGGTTTTCTGCCTTCCAAACATCAGGGGTGCAATTTCGCTCAGGTGCCGACCCCGTACTGTACCTCAACAACCCGAACGGTTTCACTACTTCTGATCGGCGCTACATGCTCGATGCGCTGAAAGACCTCAATCAGGTGCAGGAAGAAATCTACGGCGATCCCGAAGTGTCGAACCACATTGCTCAGTACGAAATGGCGTTTCGGATGCAAACCTCTGTGCCCGAAGTCAACGACATGTCTGATGAGCCCGATTGGGTATTTGACCTGTATGGCCCCGAAGCACGAAATCCGGGCACATTTGCCGCCAACTGTCTGATGGCCCGTCGGTTACTGGAGCGCGACGTAAAATTTGTGCAACTCTACCATCAGGGCTGGGATCAGCATGGCGACCTTCCAAAAGGGATTGCTCGTCAATGCAAAGCCACCGATCAGGCATCGGCAGCCCTGGTACAGGACCTCAAACAACGTGGCTTGCTGGACGATACAGTCGTCGTTTGGGGAGGAGAATTCGGTCGAACCAATTATTCGCAGGGGAAACTCACGAAAGATAATTATGGTCGGGATCACCACCCGCGCTGTTTCACGATCTGGATGGCGGGGGGCGGTATCAAGCCCGGCATTACCTACGGTGAAACCGATGAATTCGGCTACAACATCGCCCACAACCCAGTCCATGTCCATGATTTCCAGGCAACATTGCTTCACCTGATGGGTATCGACCATGAGAAACTAGTCTACGAATTTCAAGGCCGTCGCTTTCGGTTAACGGATGTGGAGGGGAAATTAGTGAAAGGTATTCTAGCATAAACATTTATCCATTTAAGCTTTCCAAGTATTGTGTTTTTTGTCATCCCGACGTCAGGAGGGATCTCAAGCTTGACTAATACGAAACTTGAGATCCCTCCTGACGTCGGGATGACAAAAAACAGGTTTATTAAACCTAAACCTACCATGAATCAAACCCGCAGAACCTTCCTCAAAAACTCCACTGCCCTTGCCGCCAGTTCCCTGGCCGTAAATCTCGTTGGTTACGCCCGAAATACGGATCACGAAATCATTGGTCATGGTGCTTATCGCTATCGGGTCAATAAAGAATGGGGTGTTCTCGACCCAGCCAAAACACCCGTTTTCAACTGTCATGAGATGGTAAAGGACTCAAAAGGGCGATTGATCATGATCAATGATGAAGTGAAGAATAACATCCTGGTGTACGATAAATCGGGAAAACTGCTCGACTCCTGGGGCACGCGTTACCCTGGCGGTCATGGTCTCACGTTGGCACCGGAAGGCGGTGAAGATGCGCTGTTCATTACGGATTGTGGTTATTTTTTTCGGGCGCGACAACAAGTGGCATGCCCAGTCGGGTGGGATTTTCAAAACCACCATCGATGGGAGTCTTATTTTCAGCATTGGCCACCCATCAACAATCGGCGTGTATAAACCGGAACAGAAGTTCATGCCTACGGAGGTGGCCGTAGCGCCAAATGGTGACTTTTATGTAGCAGATGGGTATGGTTCAGATTACATCATCCAGTATAATCACCAGGGACAGTACATTCGGCATTTCGGAGGGCACAACAATGCCAATCCAGATCACAACCTCAACAATGCCCACGGTGTAGCAGTCGACTTACGACAGCCAAACAATCCAAAACTCATCTGCACATCGCGGGAAGACAACGCGTTTAAATTCTTCACCCTCGATGGCAACTATCTTGAAACCGTTCAGCTACCGGGCGCTTACGTTTGCCGTCCTGTCATCAATGGCGATAACATCTTCGCGGGTGTTTGCTGGTCGAAATCGCGGGAAACGGGCAAGCGATTTGACAATTCAGGCTTCGTAACGATTCTGGACAAGAATAACCGCGTGGTCTCAAATCCTGGAGGAACGCAGCCTGAGTACAAAAATGGGCAATTAGAGCAACTGTTTCAGGACGGCAACACCTTCTACCACGGCCACGATGTTTGTGTCGATGAAGATCATAACCTATATGTCTGTCAGTGGAATGCCAACCGAACGTATCCGGTAAAGTTGGAGCGGGTGTAAGGTTTTTATGTATCCTTTTTCTGTCATCTCGACGCAAGGAGAAATCTCAAGGTGGCTATTTGGAGATCTCTCCTTGCGTCGAGATGACAAAAATCAATCAGTCTTTCGGCAAAATCACATCTTTAGCGCGTTCCTGCGGGGTTACCTTCAAACGCTCAACCTTGCCGTTCACAACGCTGCCTTCTACTGTTGTGTTGTAAGGTGCGTGAAGTTTGAAGGTTACATTCCAGTCAGAAGGCCAGGCGGGGAGTAGGCGGATGGTTTTCTCATCCGTTTGCATGAGCATTTCCTGCAAGCCAATCATGGCTGAACCACCCCAGTTGTGGTCTGGTGTCCAGTCGAAACCGGGTCCCCAGAAGGTAGGGAACCGATGCGGTGCGTTTTTGAATTTCAGTTTGGTTAGTCGGGCGGCTTCCTCCGTGAGCCCCAACCGGGCGGCAAAAATGTTGTGTTGACGCCAGCCCACGTGGCTGCGGTATTTGACAACCAGCGTATCGTATTTCCAGGTATTGACAGCTACATCCAGATCCGGTTTGCCAACTCCGTAAATGCCCCACGGATACACTGAATACAGTTGTGGCGATTCAGAGTTTTGAATTCTGGCCCAGGTTACGGCAGGTGCTAACGTTTTGTGGCCTTCATACTCCTGAAAGGACAGCGGTGGAATCCGTTTCAACATGGTAGCCCATTTCTCGCGTTGTTTTGCGTCCAGATACTTGTCAGGCAAGTCCAGCATACGACCCAAAATTGTCTTCAGGGCTGAGATTACCGTTGCTGAATTATAGGTCATTTTATACGTCTCACAGGCCGACGTTGGGTATAGAATATAATTCCCCTGTGCATCGAAAGGTCGAATACCCCGTTTTTTGGCCAGTTGCTGATAATGCTCGTCGTAAAACGTGAGACAACTTTCGATGAACGGAACATAGTCAGTAATATCGCGACCTTCATAACGCTCCGTTTCCAGCATCATCAGGCAAAACTCAAAAACGGTATCCCACTCATATTCCAGCCAGGCGTTATATTCCATGCCGGGGTCGTAGCTTTCGGGTCGTTTTGTTCCGTATTCGGTGATGTTGGGCAGGCCGAAATTCTCAATTTGTTCGGTAAAGCAAGCCCCGCTGTGTTGCCAGTAAACCTGGCTCCGAAGCTCAGCATTTCTCTGGTTTCGCAGGTAAAAATCGAACTGGGATTTCAGCATGTCGAAATCCCCGCTTTTCAGCATCGGATGATACACCAATCGCTGATTCTGGGCCGTCATCGTTCCCCACCCCACAATCGAAAATCAGGCGAATAGGCATATTTAGTATCCACATATTCCGGGTCGAAGGTGAACAGCCCACCGTTGAATTTCGTTGGCCATTTTCCATAGGCGTTGCACCCTAACTGGTAACGAAACAATTGGTAATTCCTGGAGATTGCCGCGACTGCCGTGTCTTTACTGTCAAGGAGAATATAGCTTCGATTCCAGAATTGCCACCACCAGCCCTGACTCTTTTGCTGAGCCGTTTTCTTCGTGCGCTCAGCTCCGTTCATGATTCCTGCCAAACCCGTTTTCCATTCCTCAAGCGTATTGGTTTGGCCAACGTTAAGTCCTATTGTAATCTCCTGCGAACGTACTGGTTTGGTAGTCGCTAGAATCCACGCCTTAAAAGGGGCATGAGCATAAACGCCCGTATCCGTACGCATTGGCTTCATAGTCAGCCCCCGCATTAAGCCCCCAAATGTGTTGTTTTTCAAGGGATCAAATAGTCTGTTTTTTACCGATTCCATACCTTCCAGTCGTACGGTATAATCGAAAATGGTTTCGCTATCGCTACGATTTCGATGGTAAAACAGGACATCATTACCGCTGAAAGTAATGTCATCGTTCCGGGTTATCACATCGAATTTCTGCGGAGCTTTGTAGGAATTTGTTCTGAATTCAGTGCCTTTTACAACGTGATCTTCGTATCGCCAGGATTCATAAGCAGCTGATATGCTGACCGGCTTAGCACTTTGGATAGTCACATGCACCACTGGTTGGAACACATCCACCCACAAATTCACTTGTGTTTGACCTCCGCTTATGGCCACTCCGCCTTCAGTTAACTTTAGCTCCTGCTTAAAATCGGTTCCATTAAACGGATTAGGCGATAATTTCAGCCGAACCCGCCCGAGTTTCAATAGGGCATTATTCTCATCGAAGGTGCCGCTTCTGGACAGATAAAACAGGACATCTCCTTTCTCCACCCATACATTCAAGCCAATATCGCCACCACCACAAGGCATCGACTCCGACGAGTTTTTGCTTTGGCTCGTCCAGACTACGTTAGCTGGTTGGCCGGGTTGTGCCTGCGCCAATACTTGTACATAGCTAACGAGAATCAGTAAGAGAGACAGGGGAGTATAGTTCATGATGCAAGGAAAAGGAACTGGAAACAGAATTCTATCGGCTTAATGGAACGCGGATTTTTATGATTTTCAGGATTAATTATGATTTTTTCAATTGTTAGCGAAGGCTTTACATCGTACTGAATATCAATAAGTAGTCATCGTAATTTTCATAAATCATAAAGAATCATAAAGATCTGTGTTCTATCTCCATTAGTAAATCCACAATAACGGCTTTCTTTTATCTAAATCCGACTTTACCAATTGCTGTCACCAATGTTCGATATCATAAAAAGTCTGCAACTGAGGCTGTTGCACATGGGTTTCATTCAGTTAGATTCCCGCTGGCAGTACGACAATGTGATCAGTCCCTTTTCCCGGCTCTATTTAATTACGGCTGGTGAAGGCTGGGTTTTGCATAATGGGCAGAAGTTTATCCTGAAACCGGGCTATTTATACCTGATCCCCAGCTTCACCTACAGCCGTTATCACTGCGACCAGTTTCTGGAGCAATATTATATTAGTTTCTTCGATGCGTTGCAGGAAGGATTGTCTATTTACGACCTGAAGTCAATGGCTTATGAGATCGAAGCTATGCCCATTGACTACGCCCTTATGGAACGCCTTCTGGCACAGAATCCTGACCGGGCCATTATCCAACCGGACCCTAAGACCTATGATAATCGCCCGGAAGTATTGCCGTTCAACCAGCCGAAACCGAATCAGTCGATGAGTCAGTTTGTTGAAACAAATGGTATTTTGCTTCAATTGTTTTCTCGTTTTTTAGGCGCAGAAAACGACCAGGATCAGCAACGGGCAAAGGGGTTTCATCAATTGGCATCGGTGTTACAATACATTGATAGTCATTTGCACGAAAAACTAACGGTTGAGCTGCTGGCCCGGAACGCTCATTTAAATACCGACTATTTCTCGCGCTTATTCCTGAGTATTGTGGGTATTCGCCCAATGGATTATATCATCAACAAACGATTGGAACGCGCGCAACTTCTGATGATGACTTCCTCCATAGCGCTTAAAGAAATAGCCGAATCAGTTGGCATTCCCAGCATTTATTATTTTTCCCGCCTATTCAAACGTCGCTTCGGTAGTCCGCCTGGCATGTACCGCAGCACAGCCTGGCATATGTAGTACCGACCGTCCCGGTCGGTTGTGAAGAATGTATTTCTCTACCGACCGGGGCGGTCGGCACTACACTAAAAATACGATCTGGTATAATAATCATGACAAAATGGCCTGGAAAGAGTCTAATTCATCAAACCACGGCAATAGTTTAATAACTAGTGCTTAACCAAACTAGATTCTCTGGATTCTATTGCATTGATAATCAACAAAAAGAATCTACAGTATCAACAGAATCCTATAGGATCAAATTGGACGAGTACTAGTGCTTTTTCAGTAGTCAACCAAGTCATACGCCTTTATCCTTCAATGAAGAATTTACTGCTTCTAACGGCATGTCTCCTTACCTTCCCGGCCTTCGCCCAAAGCCCGACCGCCTTAAAACTCTGGTACGATAAACCCGCCAATATGGTCTGGACCGATGCCCTACCCGTTGGCAATGGTCGATTAGGGGCTATGATTTATGGGAATGTAGCCCATGAAACGATTCAACTGAACGAAAGCACGGTCTGGACAGGCAGTCCCAATCGAAATGATAACCCCGATGCACTGGCATCGCTCCCTGAAATCAGGAAATTAGTCTTCGATGGTAAACAGGGGGAAGCCCAGAAACTGGCCGAACAGACCATGCAGTCGAAAAAGTCGAACGGGCAGATGTATCAACCCGTGGGCAATTTGCTACTGCATTTTCCGGGGCACGAAACCTACACGAACTACTACCGGGAACTGGATATTGAGAAGGCCATTGCCACCACCATGTATCAGGTAAATGGCGTGACCTATACCCGAAATGTCTTTGCCTCTGTACCCACGCAAACAATCGTTGTTCGACTATCGGCAGATAAACCCGGCATGCTTTCGTTCACGGCGAGACTGTCAACTTCACAAACGAATGCGTCGATTATAGCCCGCAAAAATGAGCTGATTCTCAATGGCAAAACGGTGGGCCATGAGGGTGTGGAAGGCCAGGTCAAGTTTGATGGTATTGCGCACATTCAAACCGAAGGAGGCACCCTATTGGCAACTGATTCGACGATTCAGGTTCGACATGCAAACTCGGCCTTTATCCTTATTTCTATTGCCACGAATTATGTCAATTACCACGATTTGAGTGCTGATCCGGTAAAACGATCGAAACAATATCTGACCAAGGCCAGTAAACAGCCGTATCTGCAATTACTGAACGAGCATATCCTAACCTATCAGAAGTATTTTAATCGGGTAAAAATTGACCTGGGCAGTTCCGACGCCGTTCGTAAACCAACTGATATCCGACTGAAAGAATTTGCCTCCACCAACGACCCGCAATTGGTGAGTTTATACTTTCAGTACGGGCGGTATTTGCTCATCTCATCGTCGCAGCCGGATGCCACCCTACACGCTGGTGACGGTTTACACAATCAACCTGCCACCTTACAAGGCCTCTGGAATGACCGGATGGACCCACCCTGGGACAGTAAGTACACCATTAACATCAATACCCAGATGAACTACTGGCCTGCCGAAAAAACCAACCTGAGCGAGATGCACGACCCGCTGCTTCAGATGGTAAGGGAGCTATCGGAAGCCGGTACAGAAACGGCGCGGGTGATGTACGGCTCGCGCGGTTGGCTGGCGCACCACAACACCGATTTATGGCGAATTACGGGGCCGGTCGATGCTATTTACTGGGGAGTCTGGAGTATGGGCGGAGCCTGGTTGTGCCAGCATTTATGGGAGCGCTTTTTGTACGCCGGCGATAAAAAGTACCTGGCGGATATCTACCCGGTTCTGAAAGGAGCCGCTACCTTTTTTGTCGATGATCTGGTCGAAGACCCTAAACGCAACTATCTGGTTATCAACCCCGGCACCTCCCCCGAAAACGCACCTGCTTTCCGAAAAGGGATTTCGTTCGATGCCGGTTGCACGATGGATAATCAGATTGTCTACGATATGCTGACGGTAGCGGTGCGGGCCGCCCGACTATTGAACAAAGACGATCGGTTTGTCGACACGTTACTCGCCGTCAGAAAACGCCTGCCGCCCATGAAGGTGGGGCAGCACGGGCAGTTGCAGGAATGGATCGACGACCTCGACGATCCCAACGACAAGCATCGGCATATTTCTCACCTTTACGGCTTATTCCCATCGCAGCAGATTTCGCCTTACCGAAACCCGGAGTTATTTAGTGCTGCCAAAACAACCCTTCTCCAGCGTGGAGATATGTCAACCGGCTGGAGCATGGGCTGGAAAGTGAACTGGTGGGCACGTATGCAGGATGGCAATCATGCCTACAAACTCATTCAAAATCAGCTTACTCCGGTAGGCGTTAACGAAGGTGGAGGGGGAACTTACAATAATCTGTTCGATGCCCACGCGCCTTTTCAGATTGATGGCAATTTCGGCTGCACCTCGGGCATTACGGAAATGCTCATGCAGAGCCACGATGGGGCATTGCACTTGTTACCCGCCTTACCCGATGGCTGGAAAGATGGTCGGATCACAGGCTTACGGGCACGGGGTGGTTTCGAGATCGTTTCGCTGGAATGGAAAGATGGCAAGGTTGTGAAAGTAACGATAAAATCGAATTTGGGTGGAAACTGTCGCCTGCGCTTGCCCAATGCGTTAGGTGCCGATGGTCTGCAACTGACTACGGCACTGGGACCAAACCCGAATCCATTTTATACAATTGACGCCATTAACAAACCCCTGATGTCAACCCGCATATCGAGGGTCCCGCCTGTGGCCATTGCCGAAACGCAACTCGTTGATTTCGATACGATGGCGGGAAAAAGCTATACGCTGGTTAGTAAATAAACAAGCAAACCAAAAGCGATAATGACGCGATATAGGCATTGTATTCTTCTTTTCAGCCTTCTCATTCCGGCCATCTTTGCCCAGGCGCAAACTCGTTCGCCGTTTCCTGAAGGGACCAAACGGGTGCTGTTTCTGGGAAATAGCATTACCTATGCCGGTACGTATGTTACTGACGTTGAGGCCTATTTTGTTGCTCACTATCCAGCCCAATCGTATGAGTTTATTAATGTAGGTCTGCCCAGCGAAACAGTATCGGGCCTGAGTGAGCCGAATCATGCCGACGGCCGATTCTCGCGCCCTGATCTACACGAACGGCTCGCCAGAGTATTGGAGCAAACGAAGCCCGATGTCGTTTTTGCCTGTTACGGCATGAACGACGGCATTTACCTGCCCCTGGATGAAGCCCGTTTTCGACCCTACCGGGAAGGGTTAACATGGCTGCATGATGAACTGGAGAAAACGGGCGCGAAACGAATTATCTTCCTGACTCCTCCAGTCCATGATGATAAAAATCTGGGAATAAAAGGCTATAACCTCACCCTGGATAAATACAGCGAATGGCTGCTGGCACAACGGGATTCTCTAAAATGGGAAGTGGCCGATATTCACTTTCCGATGGCCCACTATCTGGAAGAAAAACGAAAAACTGACCCAAGCTTCAAGCTAGCCAACGATGGTGTTCATCCCGGTGACGAAGGACACTGGCTAATGGCAAAGGCGGTATTGAACTACCTCGGCGAGAAGGTTACGAATGCCCCCGATGTGCGCTCTACCTTATCCGTAAACCCTCGGGGAGACGAACTACTAAATCTGGTAAGCCAGCGTCAGTCCATTATGAAAGATGCCTGGCTTGGGGCTACCGGTCATAAACGTCCCGAAATGCGCCAGGGAATTCCAATGACTGAAGCCCGACAACGCTATGATGAACTGGAAACGCGCATACGGGCATTGGTAAAATAGACATTAGAGCAAAAGCCAGATGCAATGTCTGGGCCAATTCATTTATTACTTTGTTTAGGATTCTTATTTCAGCAGGCATTTTTGTGTAGTGCCGACCGTCCCGGTCGGTCGTGAAGAACTTATTTCTCTACCGACCGGAACTGTCGGCACTACATACCCTAAATCAACTTTTAACGTGTAAACACATTCGTTCTTTTAACCCACGTCAGGAACCGTATCCGGGTTCAAAGCGATTGTAAGTACATATCAGAAGAAACAACCATGGAATTAGGAATCAGTAGTTTTGGGGATGTTCGGCCAGATGATGTGGCGGGGCAAGCCGTTAATGCACATCGGCGTATGCAGGAACTCCTCGAAGAAATAAAACTGGCCGATGAAGTCGGGCTGGACGTCTTTGCCCTGGGTGAGCATCACCGACCCGATTTCGTCATATCCGCTCCCGAAGTGATTCTGGCCGCTGCGGCTACGATCACCAAAACGATAAAGCTTTCCAGTGCGGTCACCGTACTGAGTTCGGCTGATCCAGTCAGGACGTTCCAGAATTTTGCCACCCTGGATCTCATTTCGAATGGTCGGGCAGAGATTATGGCGGGTCGTGGGTCGTTTATTGAGTCGTTTCCTTTATTTGGGTATGATTTAAAGGATTATGATGAGCTGTTTACTGAAAAACTGGATCTGCTGGTTACTATAAATCAGCACGAAATTGTTGACTGGGTTGGCAAACATCGGGCTTCCATTCAGCATCTGGGGGTTTATCCCCGGCCCTATCAGGAGTCACTCCCTATCTGGCTGGCGGTTGGCGGAACCCCGGCATCAGCGGTTCGGGCAGGCACCCTGAATTTACCAATGACGCTGGCGATTCTGGGTGGTCCCCCGGACCGCTTTGTTTCGTTCGTAAACTTATATCGGCAGGCAGCTCAACGAGCGGGGCATGATGTAAACCAATTGCAGTTGGCCATCAATTCCCATTTTTACATGGCAGATGTGTCTCAACAGGCTTCTGACGAATTTTTTCCGACTTACGAACTGTTGATGAATCGGGTTGGACGGGAACGGGGCTGGTCGCCCATTACCCGAGCCCAGTTTGAACATAGCCGCCAATATGGCCCGCTGATGGTGGGTAGTCCTCAGCAAATCATTGACAAGATTCTCTACTTCCATGAATTATTCGGGAATACGCGCTATTTGGCTCAGATGATCAGTGGACATGATTTGCCTCATTCAAAAATGCTTCATGCCATCGAGTTATTCGGGACCAAAGTAGCACCCGAGGTTCGGAAGGCACTGGCAACAACAATAGAACGCTGATTATCATGATCCATATGATGAGTTATGATTCATTGTAAATCATAGCCCATCTTAAAAATCAGCGGCCCATTTTACCTTTGAATCCTAGAATGCTCAAAACGACCTTCCTCTGCCTGGTGGCACTGCCCTTGTTCGCCCAGAAACAGCCCTTACCTGACCCGTTGCTACTCAACAACGGCAAACGGATAACTACCGCTAACCAATGGCGTACTCAACGGCGACCTGAATTACTGGAACGCTTTGCGAACGAGATGTACGGTCATTCGCCCGGCAGACCATCGACAATGCGATTCGAGGTGTTCGACACGGACACAAAAGCACTGGGTGGAAAGGCAACGCGGAAACAGGTAGCTGTCTATTTCAACGGGAAATCTGACGGCCCCCGAATGGACGTGCTGCTCTATATTCCTAATCAGGTAAAAGGCCCGGTTCCGGCTATCGTCGGCCTGAATTTCTGGGGGAATCAGAGCATCAATGCGGATCCCGGTATTCGCGTTTCGACCAGTTGGATGGAGTCCGGCCGGGGCAATCCGTATATTGATGTTTCCTGCGTAGTTAACCATCGGTCTACGGAAGGTTGCCGGGGCATTAACGCCCGCCAGTGGCCTGTCGATAGTATCCTGAGCCGGGGTTATGCACTGGTAACAGCTTACCGGGAAGATATCGCTTCCGATGAGAAATCGACGATGTTTACTACAGGTGTTCAACCCCTCTATCCTGAGTTTCAGAATCGGGGGGATAATTTCGGGACGGTTGCTGCCTGGGCGTGGGGATTAAGCCGCATTATGGATTATATTCAAACCGATAAGCGGATTGACCCCAACCGTGTCGCGGTATTTGGCTGGTCGCGATTGGGCAAAGCCGCTCTGTGGGCTGGTGCTACTGATGAGCGGTTTGCGCTGGTAATCAGTCATGAGTCGGGTGCGGGAGGGGCTAAATTGTTTCATCGGGGCGTAGGCGAAAACATTCGGCGACTCTGCACGGTCTTCCCGCATTGGTTCGCTGGCAATTTTAAAAAGTATATGGATCAGGATACCCTTCTCCCCTTCGACCAGCACATGGTCATTTCGCTGGTTGCGCCCCGCCCGATCTATGTCGCCAGTGCCGAACAGGACAAAGGGTCTGATCCCGAAGGCGAATTTGAAGGAGCCAAATCCGCCAGTTCGGTCTATCAGTTTCTGGGAACCCAAGGCCTGCCTACCTCTACAATGCCACCACTAAATCAGTCAGTGCAAGGGCAGATCGGCTATCATATTCGTCCCGGTGGGCATGACGTTACTAACTTCGACTGGACGCAGTATTTAGCCTTTCTGGATAAGCACATTAAAAAGAAGTAGGTAGCCAGGTAATAAACTCTTTTTAGAAAGCTTTTCACCCCTAAATCCCCTGAAGGGGCCTTTGTCTATATGCGAGCCAAGTCCCCTTCAGGGGATTTAGGGGTGAAAAGCTTACAATAATAACCTCAGATACTCTCTCAGCCCTAATGAAGATGCTCCGTACATTACTTATCATTAGCTTTCTATTCCTAACGTACCAAATTCAGGCGGCTAAAATCGACACGGTGAGTACGTATAGCCCGTCGATGAAAAAGACGATTAAGGCGGTGATTATGACCCCGATTCATACACCCTTGGCAGCGAATTTCCAGTAGTCTATCTGTTGCATGGCTACAGCGGGAACTATAGCGACTGGGCAAAAAAAGCACCGAATCTTGGTCAGGCCGTCGATGCGAACCAACTCATTATTGTCTGTCCCGATGGCAACTACGGTAGCTGGTATTTCGACAGTCCGGCAGATCCTTCGTTTAAGTACGAGACTTATGTAGCCAGCGAGTTAGTATCGTGGGTAGATAGTCACTATAAAACCATCAAAAACCGACAGGCGCGGGCCATTACGGGGCTGAGCATGGGTGGGCATGGAGCACTCTATCTCGCGTTTCGGCATCAGGATGTGTTTGGTGCCGCAGGTAGCATGAGTGGTGGCGTCGATATCCGACCCTTTCCGAACAACTGGGATATGGCCAAACGACTAGGCACCTACGCCCAGTTTCCCGAACGATGGGAGCAAAATACCGTCATCAATCTACTTCATTTACTAACGCCCGGAGCTCTCTCCCTGATTATTGACTGCGGCACTGACGACTTCTTCTTTCGGGTCAACAACAACCTGCACGATAAGCTGTTAGAGCGAAATATTGCGCATGACTACACGACTCGCCCCGGTGCGCATAACTGGAATTACTGGACAAATGCGGTAACGTATCAGTTGCTGTTCATGCGTCAGTTTTTCGACAAACAGAAACGGGAGTAAGTCATTTTTGAAGCATAAAACCCCTAAATCCCCTGAAGGGGACTTTGTCTATATGCGAGAAAAGTCCCCTTCAGGGGATTTAGGGGTTTGTTTCGTGTTTTAACACCATAATAAAGAGTAAGGAGGCTATGCGTATGACTTTTCAACGTATTCATTCGTATGCAGAACGTATGCCTTCACGCCTTTTTGGTTATCCTGCCAGTCTACTCCTATTCCTCTTACTTTCCTTATCGGTTTACGCCCAACATCCGGTACGGATTGCCTGCGTAGGCAATAGCATTACGTATGGCGCAACGCTAACGAATCGGGAGCAGGATTCGTATCCGAGTCAACTGCAACGGCTACTGGGAACGGGTTATGAGGTGTTGAATTTTGGCGTGAGTGGCCGGACGTTACTTCGGGATACACCAAGTGCTTATACGGCCACCAATCAGTATCAGGAAGCGCTGAAAAGTAATCCCAATGTTGTCTTTATCAAACTGGGCACCAACGATAGCCGGTTACCGTATCGCCTGAAAATCGACCAGTTTGTGAGTGATTACAAGTCCCTTATTCAGTCGTTTAAAACGCTCCCAACTAATCCCCGGATAGTTCTGCTACTGCCCGTAACGTCGTTTCTAACCGATACCACCCGTCAAACGGATGTCGCCATCCGGAAATTGATTATTCCGCGCATTCGGCAGGTGGCTTTCGAGGAAAAGCTGGAACTGATTGACCTACACGCGTTGACCGTAACCGACAGCCTTTTATTCCCGGATAAACTGCATCCATCAGCACCGGTAATGACCACGATTGCCAAACGGCTTTACGAAGCCGTTACGATGAAGACCCAGGCCAATTTTGATATTTTCACTAAAATCAAGGAGCCCACTACGGTGTCGTCTTTTTATGGGTACGACTGCGCCGATTTCACGTTTCAGGGAAGGGCCTGCAAAGTGGTTAAACCACGGGTTGTTGCTGCCGGAAAGCCCTGGATCTGGCGGGCACGCTTCTGGGGCCATGAGCCACAAACCGACATTGCGCTGCTGGATCGCGGCTTCCATGTAGTCTATTGCGATGTAGCTGAACTCTTTGGGAATGCGGAAGCCGTTGCCCTCTGGAACAAATTTTACAAGTACATGAACAAAGCCGGGCTGGCCGATAAGGTTTGTCTGGAAGGGATGAGTCGGGGTGGAATTTATGCATATAACTGGGCCATTGAAAATCCAAAAAAAGTAGCCTGTGTCTATGTCGATGCACCCGTTCTGGATTTAAAAAGCTGGCCAGGAGGTAAAGGAAAAAGCAAAGGCAGCTCATCTGACTGGGAAATTTTCAAGAAAGATTACGGCTTTAGCTCAGAAGAAGAAGCGCTTCAGTTTAAGGGTAATCCGTTAGATCGAGTGGCGCAGATCGTTAAAGGAATTTCCCGATGCTACATGTCGTGGGTGACGCCGATGAGGCCGTACCCGTCAGCGAAAACACTGAACCATTTGAAAAACAGGCTCTGGAGCTGGGTGGACGTATCACGGTTATTCATAAACCCGGAGTGAATCATCACCCGCACAGTCTCCCCAATCCAACGCCAATCGTTGACTTCATTCTAAGATCGGCAGGACAGAGCGTATCCTTTCCTCAACTACCGGCTACGAGTTCGAAGTAGTTTGCACCACCTTATACGCATCCAGCCCGGCCTGCAATCGCTTCTGGATAACTCGGCGGAGTCGTTCGGGTTCGAGCACGTGCATACCCTCGCCGAAACTCAGGACTTCCTTCTCCAGTTCAAAATTGTGCTGAACCCGGAGTTGAATAACAATACCTTCGTCGGTTCGCTCCAGGACTTCCTGCGAATGATGAAGCGGTTTGGTTTCAACATAAGGAGCATGCAGGCGTGTAACAAACAACTTCACTCGAACAGGTCGCAGGTTCTCGCTTACCGATACGCCAATCACGTCGCGATAATGAGCATCAGGGTCGATGCTCTGGTTAGGGACGTAGTCCACTTCTGGAGCGGGGCCAATAGTCAGCATCCGATCCAGCGCCAGATTCATAACATTGCCTTTGCCATCGCGTATTCCCACCGCAAACCAGCGGTTCTTAAACTCTTTCAGCCACCACACATGGAAGATAAACGTTTGGGGAAGCCTCGCTGAGAACGACTGGTACTGAATCTGGAGGGTTTGTTTTTTAATAACAGCCTGGTATAAGTCATCCAGAAAATGAAGCCCTTTCAGGTGTTCGTTTTTCTCGAAATCAATAACCGGAACTGACTTTTGGGTGGTTGAGTACACATGGTCTTCCAACTTCTGAACCACTTCGTTCAATGCCGTAAAATGCGAAAATCCTTTAAACTGCTTTAGTACCTCAACAGCCTCATTCATCCGTAACAGGTCACCGTCCGACAGAGGGATATTGGTAATGCTGTAGTTAGGGTCTTCATACGTATAGTACTTTTTATCAATGACCACGATGGGTGCAAAGTAGCCTAACTTATCGCTACGCATCAGTTGAAGATCGGCCTGAACAGTACGTCGGCTGATGCCTTTACTAATGCCTTCATAGTCATAAAGGGCTTCCGAAACCGATTCCATCAGGTCATCGAGTGTCCATTTACGCTGCCGATTCCGCAGGCAGGCATCCAGGGTTTTGTAGCGAACAAGCGCGTTTCGGTTAGCTGGCATGGATTGATTATCAGAAATTTTCAGAAAAATGTAAAAATTTTCGCTACTACGCAAAAACACTGCGTAGTAGGCTATAACCTTTGTAGCGACGGTTCGCCGATGCGACGGTTCGCCGTTGCGATGGAAACATCAATAACCAAACCAGATGCGGGTTTCTAGATAGCCCCATAGTGTCGCAGCCACTGGCTGATTCCGATATGCTGTTGGTTATGGATTTTTCTATCCTACTCTGTGGGTCGGAGGTTCGAGTCCTCCTCTTGTTTCGGCAGGATAGCTCAGTGGGTAGAGCAGCAGGAAAATGCAGGTTCGAATCCTGCTATCAACTCTCAAAAAGTTGATCCGTTGGTTGGGAAGAAGGGCCACTTCTAAAAAGGCTCACTATAGCTAAAGAATCAGCCAGAAGCTATCCGGTTATGTCGTTGGCTTGCCAATGACGTAACAGTTTAGCCAAAGCCAGCAGGCAGGTACCGCGTTTGTGGGGCGTATGCTGTTTCCGGAAAAGTAGTTGGGTGTGATGTGTTTTATTGGAGAAGCTTGCTTCTACTTTAGTACACGCTCGTCCAGAACACTTTCACCAAACCAGTTTACCGAAACAACCGCTAACCGGCTTCCGCCCCGGCTAAATGGATAGCTTCAAACTGATTTATTTTTCACTACATAAACACACAATAACAATGAAAACTGTTCGCATCCTGGCCCGCCAAATTGGGTTGGTATTCAAATACGGTGGCTATCAAAAACTGCTTTTGGAAGGCAACTATTGGGTCTGGTCGAGCGAAATCGTCTATGTTTATAACCGGGACGAGCGCTTACAGAATCTGCCCTGCGATCTGGCCGTATTACTGGAATACCCGGAAATAGCAGCCGAACTCGATGTAATTGAGGTAAAAGACAATGAAATCGCCTTGCAATACGAGAGCGATCACTTTCAGTCTATTCTACAAAAAGGACGTTGGGCCTATTGGAAAGGGGTTAAGAACTATACGTACCAAAAAGTCGACTTTAGCAATCTGGAGATTCCGGCCAACATCAACCTGATGTCTATCATGTCAACGCCATTGTCGGCCTTTGTACGGATGTACCCTGTTGAAGCCCACGAGCAAGGTGTGCTGTTTATCGACTGGAAATTCGACCGGGTGTTGACGGCCGGTACGTATTACTGGTGGAAAAACAACGTGCCCATCCATGTGTTAAAAGTCGATACGCGCCAACAGCAGCTAGAAGTTTCGGGGCAGGAGATTCTGACGAAAGATAAAGCATCACTGCGTTTGAGTTTCTACGTTCAGTATCATGTGCAGGATATCATTAAAGCATTAGTTGCCAATAAAGACTACGACAAGCAGTTGTATATAGCTGTGCAATTGGCTCTGCGCGAATACATTGGGGGACTGACCCTCGATGAACTGCTCGACAAGAAAGGCGAACTGGCTCCGTTTGTGGTAAACGCTACGGCGGCAAAAGCGGCTGAACTGGGGTTGAACTTCGTAATGGCGGGGTTCGCGACATCATTCTGCCTGGTGATATGCGCGACATCATGAATCAGGTGCTGATGGCTGAAAAGAAAGCTCAGGCCAACAGCATCATGCGTCGGGAAGAAACCGCATCGACGCGAAGCTTACTGAACACAGCCAAGTTGATGGAAGACAATGAAATGCTATGGAAGTTGAAAGAGATGGAGTACGTAGAGAAGATTGCTGATAAAATCAGTTCAATTTCCGTATCGAACGACGGCTCCATGGTCGATCAGTTAAAGCAACTGTTCGTTCGGGGGCGCAAATAACAGGAAGGCTTCGCTGTCATTACTGGTCATTCAAGTAGCTATTAATTGTTTAGCAATGAATGACTACTAAATGACTAGCCATGACAGCGAAGCAAATGACAAAAGTTTACTAACAATGGAAACACAAATTTCACTAGACGATATTCTATCACTAGGGCCAATTCCCGATCACTTACACGCTACGTTTCTGCGGGTGGCAAACGGTCTGGTCGAGAGGGCGAATTACCCGAAAGAAAAAGTAATGGGGTTGCTGGCGCAGATGCTCCAGAACCCAAAGAAGTATGCCTATTCTAAAAACAAAGTCACTAATCTGGCTCAGTCAATTTATGGGCTAAACAAGCAGGGTATTGCCATTCCACTTAGTGAAACGGGGGCAACTTACCTGCCCGCTGAGGCAGACCCGTATGTGTTGGCGAGTACCAAAAAACAAGCAGAAAACAGCTTTGACCTGCTAACTGGCCCGTTGCCCTATGCCGTGTTTGGGCGAGAGCATATTGAAGAAGGCGCGTTGAAACAAATGGAAACGGCCGCCAGTCTACCCATTTCGCTGGCGGGTGCGCTCATGCCCGATGCACATCAGGGCTATGGCCTGCCCATTGGAGGAGTATTGGCCACAGAAGCGAATACCGTCATCCCCTTCGCAGTTGGGGTCGATATTGCATGTCGCATGTGCCTGTCGGTGTTCGATTTGCCGCCTGCCTTTTTAAAGCGGGAGCCGCACTTACTGAAGAAATCGCTGGTGGAAAAAACCAAATTTGGCATCGGAGGGGAAACCCGCGAAAAGCTGGACGAGAGCGTAATGGATTTGCCCGAATGGCAAGCCACTAAGGTGATTCGTGATTTGAAAGACAAAGCCTACCGCCAGCTTGGAAGCTCCGGCACGGGTAACCACTTTGTCGAATGGGGGATTGTCGAGGTGTATGCAAACGATGACCAGTCTGGGCAGGCTAGCCTGAACCTGCCACCGGGCGAATATCTGGCCTTATTGTCACACTCGGGCTCTCGTGGTTTTGGTGGAAACATCGCTAATTACTACTCCAAACTGGCGATGCAGAAAACCAGATTACCCAAACAGGCGGCTCATCTGGCATGGCTCGATCTGACTACGGAGGAAGGGCAGGAATACTGGATTGGGATGAACCTGGCGGGCGACTATGCCTCGGCCAACCACCACGAAATTCATGCTAAACTGGCTAAAGCGCTGGGTGAAAAGCCGTTAGTGATGGTTGAAAACCACCACAATTTTGCCTGGAAGGAGAAACTAGTCGACGGGCGAGAAGTGATCGTTCATCGAAAGGGGGCCACTCCTGCCGGAGTCGACGTTTTAGGCATTATTCCGGGTCGATGACACAACCGGGCTTTGTGGTGCGTGGACGTGGCAATACCGATTCACTGAATTCAGCCTCGCATGGAGCCGGTCGGCTGATGTCTCGAACCCAGGCGTTTAATAGCCTTACTCGTTCGCAGTGGAACAAAGCCCTGGTAGAAGCTGATATTCAACTCATTGGTGGAGATCTGGACGAAGCACCGATGGTTTATAAAAACATCGACACCGTCATCGATGCTCAAAGCGATCTGGTATCAGTACTGGCGAAATTCACCCCAAAAATCGTTCGGATGGCCGATGCGAATCGAAAAGAAGGTCGTGAGGATTAGCGTATTCAACTTCCCGAAAGGTCAAAACTTTCGGGAAGTTCATGCGCATGATGAGCATTACGACCGTTGCCGACGGCGTTCTTTTAGTTTACTCATCATTTCTTCTTTGATAGTCAGATATTGGTTAAACTGATCTTTGTCCAGCACCTCTTTGAGTTCCTTATCCTTACTTTTCATAATGGATTTTGCGGCCCGCGCTGTTTTTAAATTTCGCCCACCCGTTTCCATCACCGACTGCATCTGTTTGGCATACTTCAGATTAATATCGGCCACCGACGTTTCCTGCTCGGGCGACAGCTTCAGGGCTTCTTTCATGCGGGCCGTCTGTCGGGTAGCCCGCTCTTCGGGCGTTCCGAGTTGGTCACCACGCTGGGCAAACGAACCGATAGAAATGAGAATCAGGGGAATGGATAGAATGAGGGTTATCAGGTTGTTTTTCATAATAAGTTGATTGGTTAGCGTAACGCGGACATCTTGTCCGCCTAGTTATAGATTGATTCTAATTGATGAACCTTGTTCGCTTTTGGCTATGCGGACAAGATGTCCGCGTTACAGATTAGGGCAAAGCATAATTTTCAAAAAAGCTCCAGATGAGGTCGTTATTCACGAAAGCTTCGGATGGGGCATCGCCAATAAAACGAACCGCTTTCGTTCCACCCGGCCAGGAATGCCCTCCATCGGTGGTCAGATAATACTGAATGTCAGCTCCGTCCTGGCAACCTGACCATTGGTAAAACGTGTATTTGTCTGTGGTTTTGACCACCTGCTTTGTAGTAGAACACTTGGCTAGTTGCGCAAAAACAGTCAGCGTACTATCTACCGGCGAATTCCATTGTTTATTGATACTCTTCGTACCCACGCCACCCGTATACGGTACATTTCGATCCAGTTGCGAGTGGATATGTAGAATCGGCATAACCCGGTTGGGTTTGCAGGCCGTTTTTAGCTGCATGGTTCCCGAATTGGCCGCAATAGCCGCCAGTTTGTCCGGCATCTCACAGGCTAGCCGGTAGCAGAGCATGGCTCCATTCGAATGCCCCAGGGCGTATACTTTCTTAGGATCAACCCGGCGGGTAGCGATTAACTTATCTATCAATTTTCGCATAAATCCAACATCATCAATATGCTGAACCGATGCGATTTGACCACAACAGGCACCCGCGTTCCAGGTACGTAAACCTAACACGCCAGGATTTTGTATCCCATCAGGATAGACAACAATAAATCCTTGCTGATCCGCTTTTTCGCTCAATTTCGATTGTGATTCAAACTGTTGCCCACTGCCCCCTCCCCCATGCAGCGCAATCACCAGCGGCAATAGCTCATCACGTTGCTTGAAAGCGGGCGGCAGGTGTAGCCAATAAATTCTTGTCAGCCCGTCCAGCCGTAACGTATCCCGAACACTTGGTTCCACGGGTTGCGGTAACGCGGAACGCCCCGCTAAAGCTGCGGGAATCCGAAGAATGATGCTACTGAACAGAGTCACCAGCGTTAATTTTATCATAAGCGATACGAGTTATAAAGTCAGACAAACCTACTAGATTTAGGAAACGACTACCGAAAAACAACGGTCAAGAAGCAAGATTGACTAGTTAAACCGCCATTGAGACACGTGAACAGTCAAAAGGCCTCAATCCATTTTTTAAACAGACCTGCCCGCTCTTTACTGATAAATACAGGTTCTTTAGGCGTCGGTTGAAGTTTAAGCTGAAGTCGGCCGTTGAAATAAAATTCGGCCTCCCGAATGCTCGTTCGCGCCACGATAAACTGCCGATTGGCCCGAAAAAACTGGTTAGGGTCAAGTTGCGTATCCAAATCTTCTAAGTTCAGATCAATGGGGTAGCTGACAGAACGGTCAGCGACTTGATGATCAGCTACCTGTCGGTCCGTCCCACGGTCAAAAAGTGTTGCTGAAACAACCCCGCCTGCAATGGAAAAATAGGCAACATCTAATACATTAATCGGCAACAATTTATCCCGAAATTGAATCAAAAAACTATGCCGATAGGTCTGAGACTGGAATGTCCGACTACTCAACAACAAGTGCAGTTGCCGAACCAGCTCATCGGCATCTGGGCGAGCCAGTGAGTGGTATTTCTGCAAGCTAACTTCGAGAGCTTCCCGCTCGATGGGTTTCAGCAGGTAATCTATGCTGTTATGTCGGAATGCCCGAATCGCATACTCGTCATAAGCCGTCGTAAAAATAATTGGGCACGGTACAAAAACCTGTTCCAGCAATGAAAACGATAGCCCATCGGCCAGTTGTATATCCGAGAAAATAAGGTCTGGTGTTGGCAAATGCGGCCATCGGGCTCTACCTTCTTCAACACTATCGATCACGTCGAGTATAGTCAATGCAGGTTCGAGTTCACGAAGCAAAGACGCCAAATGAGTGGCTGCCATCTGCTCATCTTCAATCAATAGAACACGCATTAGATCGTCGATATAATAGGTAAATGAACACTAAATTCGTCATCAGTACGCACGATCTGAATTGGCTTACCCGCTAATAAACGAAATCGACTGTCCAGATTAGCCAAGCCACTGCCCATCCCATCGGCAGATTCGAGTTTAGGTTGGCAGGCATTCCGAACCACAAGATACTGACCAGCCGGATCTACAGCCAAACTAATTGCCAACGGTCGGCTAGAAGATACCACGTTATGTTTCACGGCATTTTCAATTAATAGTTGTAACGACATAGGTGGAATTTCCCAAAGAGCATCGTTAGGTAACTGATTGTCAATTAACAAATTACTACCAAACCGAATCGTCAAAAGGTAAGCATAGGCCGATGTAAACTGCATCTCATCGGCAAAAGGCACCAGCGTTTGTTGATTAACCTGCAACGAATAACGTAACACCTGCGATAGTTTAGTTAGATACTGCTGGCTCTTAGGACCGTCCTGATGAATGAGCGCACTAAGCGCATTCAGCGAATTGAAAAGGAAATGTGGATTCAATTGAGCTCTGAGCGCATCCAGTTGAGCCTGTAGGCTTTGCTGCCTAAGCTGCTCATTTTCCGCCTGCATTAGGCGATTTTGTTTCAAAACAGTCAGGAAGTTACCAATAAGCAAGGTCGTTAGCCACACAAAAAAAGTCCGAAAATAAGTAGAGCCAACCACCAAAATAGGCCGTTCTGAATACCAGGGTAATACAGCAAAGGCGACAAATAAACCAGTCAAGACCAGAAAAAGTAAAAAATTCAATCCATACCACCCGGCTAAACTCAAGCGAGGGCGATAGGATCGATTCGTTAATACATATCGATTCAGTTCAATAAAAAAAAACGTAAAGAAAATATGAAAGATCAAGCGGCTTAGTGAAAAACCTGCATCAGGTATCCCCGCCACCGTAGCCCATCGCGAGCGGGTTGTTAACGTAATTAATGGCAAATCAACCAATACAGCTACAATCAGCGAAGCGATTCCGGAAATCTGCCGCCATGATAAACGAAGGT
Organism: Spirosoma telluris; assembly: GCA_003259005.1. Classification (GTDB taxonomy): domain Bacteria; phylum Bacteroidota; class Bacteroidia; order Cytophagales; family Spirosomataceae; genus Spirosoma; species Spirosoma telluris. The sequence goes on along the minus strand of QLII01000001.1, from coordinate 8,188,052 downwards.
TCATACCCCAAGATAAGCAACAACAGTAGTCTAGTATAACCAAAAAATAAGCGAAGAGGAGAAAATAGCAGGTCAGGCTGACGATTTAAGACGTGAAGTAGTATGATGAATAGTATTGAATACCTATACAAAAAAGTCTTTTTTAGTCACTACGCAACCATATTATCTACGCTTACGTACCGGGAGCACATACCGTAGCCCGGGCAAATATGGAATTCATACGTAGTGAGGAGTCAAGTTTTAGAGAGAATAAGCAGGAGACCTTAAATATCCTTGCCTATTCTGATATATTTCAGTACCCGCTTACAAAAAAGGAAATTTACGAACGGGGCAAAATAACAATGATAGAGCTAGAGCGATGCCTCGATTATTTAGTTCGCAAACAAAAAATCTACTTAATAGACGAATTCTACACATTACATCAGGATAAACTAATAGCAGAGAATAGACTTAAACGGAATGCCCTAGCCCAAAAAAGCATGGTTAAAGCAAGGAGCATGGCAAAAAAAATTGCCTGTTTCCCGTTTGTAAGGGGTGTATTTTTATCTGGGTCTATATCTAAAAATTGCATGGATCCGAGTAGTGACATAGATTACTTTATTATCACTGAACCTAACCGGCTCTGGATTGTCCGATTAGTTTGTTTTATTTTCAGAAAAACAATTCTACTAAATAAGTCAAAATATTTTTGTACAAATTTTCTACTAGATACTGAGCACTTAGCAATAAACGAAAAAAGTATATATACTGCGATCGAAATTAAAACACTAATACCTTTAGTTGGATATAGTTATTATATCGATATGATCAAAAAAAATGAATGGGCAAACATTTTTTTTCCAAAATATCCACTTCACGAAAATAATGATGTAATAAAAGGAAAACCTTTTATACAATCCGCCCTAGAAAAAATAGTAAATAATAGGTTTGGTGACGTACTAGATAAGTGGTTTATGGAAAAAACAATTTTGCGAAGAAAAAGAAAAGTAAATAGTAAATTTTTGGAGAATCCTAATTTCTATATTAACTTCCAAAGATACATTGCCAAAGATCACACTAATGAGCACTACCCAATGGTTATAAAAGAGTACTCGCAAAAGATTAAGGAATACAGTTTATGAAACCTAGGCTATTGTTCAGCAATACATATTTCTACCGTTTTGACAGCAAACAGTGGAAAACGCAAAAGCCATATCCTCCCTACGGAACGATATTGGCAGCCTCAATAATGCGCGAACTAGGGTTCGAGGTTTCCCTATTCGATACTAATCTCTCAAAATCACCACTAGATATTAATGTTAAACTTCAGGACTACAGGCCTGATTATTTAATAATTTTTGACGACAACTTCAATTATTTAAGCAAAATGTGCCTTACCGTTATGCGGGAGGCCTGCTTTGAATTAATCCGACTAGGAAAAGCATCAGGCTGCAAAGTTCTGATAAACAGCGCAGATGCAACTGACCATTTCGACAAATACCTTCATCATGGGGCAGATGTTGTCCTACTGGGCGAGGCTGAGGAAACGCTCAAACAAGTACTAAACAACGGCCTGGCTAATCTGGAAGATATTAATGGGATAGCGTTTATAAAAGCTGATTTAATAACGCAAACGAAAAAAGCAAATTCACTTGAACCCTTCTCAGCTTATCCACTACCGGCCTGGGATCTGGTGAATTTAGATGATTATCAAAAAATTTGGCAAAAATCTCATGGTTATTTTTCATTAAACATAGTTACTACCCGCGGCTGTCCATTTAAATGTAACTGGTGTGCCAAACCCATATACGGGAATCGGTATAAGTCGCGTTCACCTCAGGATGTGGCAAATGAACTTCGTTTTTTAATGCAGCAGGGAGCCACACATTTTTGGGTATGTGACGATATTTTTGGTTTGAAATCAGGATGGGTAAACGAATTTAAAAAGATTTTACAGGAGAGTAACTTAAATCCGAAATTAAAAATACAGTCGAGAGCTGATTTATTGGTAAAAGATAATGCGATCCAGGATTTGGTAGATGCAGGACTGGATGAAGTCTGGATCGGAGCAGAGAGCGGCTCGCAGCGGATTCTGGATGCAATGGATAAAGGAATTACGCTATATGAAATTGAAAATTCAACTCAGCTATTACGTGCAAAAGGGGTAAAAGTTGCTTTTTTCTACTACAATACGGATTTAGGTGAACAATGGGAGGATATACAAAAAACGTTATCAATGGTAAAAAAACTCCTGCCATTTGATTTAGGTATTTCAGTCTCATACCCCTTACCAGGTACTGTTTTTTATGAAAAAGTGAAATCACAATTACAAAGTAAACAAAACTGGAAGAATTCAAATGATTTAGATATGATGTATAAAGGCACTTTTTCGCCTAACTTCTATCGACATTTACATATATATACACATCGAGTTTATCGAAAAGAACTAGCATTGAAAAATTTTCCTCATGCCTCAATAAAAACAATACTAAAAATCCCTTACTTATGGGTTCGGGAGCAGATCAGTGCCAAAAAGATGGCAATATTACTGAATCAGGAAAACAGTAATAGTAAAATTCAAATTAACTAGGATAATATAAAGACTTCAGGAAAATAGCCAATGGAAAGCCATAAAGCAATTAACGCAAATGCAACAATAGCTTTCAATAAGCAATCTACAGTTTTTGATAAAATTTACGCGCATAACGTTATCGTTGACTACAAACGAGAACGAACTCGAACGCACTTAGAAAAACAGTTAACGAGTAAAAGTAAGGTATTAGAATTGAATTCAGGGACAGGAGAAGATGCACTATATTTTGCTCAAAAAGGCCATACCGTCCATGCTACGGATATTTCGGAGGGCATGCTTTCTCAGCTTGGCAAAAAAGTAACTGAATCTGGGTTTTCTAACTTTATAACGTATGAGCAGATTTCCTTTGACAATTTGCGAGACTTAACTAATAAAGGGCCGTATGATGCAATTTTTTCGAACTTCGGAGGATTAAACTGTAGTAACAACCTTAATGAAATCTTGGATTCGTTTTCTGATTTACTCAAGCCTGAAGGGGTTGTTACGCTGACAATAATGCCATCCTTTTGTCTATGGGAATTTTTAACCATTCTCAAAGGTAATTATTCATTAGCATTTCGTCGTTTCTTCGCAAAAGACGGAGCTAAAGCACATATTGAAGGAGTTTATTTTTTATGTTGGTATTACAGTCCATCGTATATTACAAAACGGTTAAAAAAGGATTTTAATCTAGTTGCTATCGAAGGGCTATGTACAGTTGTCCCTCCCTCCTACTTTGAGAAATTCCCTAATAAATACCCTAAATTATTTAAGTATCTTATCAAGTTAGAAAAAACAGTTAAAAGCATAGCTCCTTTCAACTATATAGGTGACTATTTCATTATAACACTAAAAAAGAAATAAGCCACGTATGAGCCTAGTAAAGCATATCTGGAAAAAGTTAAGTAAATGGATATGGGTCCCTTTAACAAAATATTATTTATCAAAAGATAGGGAACTGAAAATTGGGGACATAAATTTAATTATTCCTGTTGGTGTTTTCCACCCTACTTTATTTCTGAGCACAAAACTCCTTGGGGACTATCTTAATAAGCAAGCGGTAAATAATCTCACTATTTTAGAGTTAGGAGCTGGCTCAGGCTTCTTATCGATAACAATGGCAAAACGTGGAGCGCTACTTACGGCATCAGATATTAGCCAAAAAGCCTGTGCTACCGTTAAGGAAAACGCGCTTAATAATGGCGTTTTTGTCGACATAATTCATTCAGATTTGTTTGATAATTTCAACAAGAAACTATTTGACCTAATTATCATAAATCCTCCCTATTATCCCAAAAATCCTCAAACAGAAGCTGATAAAGCATGGTACTGTGGCGTTGATTATAACTATTTTCGTAAATTATTCGCTCAGTTAGCTAATTACATTGAACGTCAGGGAAAAGCTATCATGGTACTGTCTGATGATTGCAATATTGAGCTTATTCGTGACTTAGCTATCATAAATGGGTTTACATGGCGAGAAATTGCCAGAAAGAAATATAGATACGAATGGAATTATCTATTCAGTATTACACTATAATTTGATAGTATTCATAGTGCTGGATAGTAAAGAAAACCATGGGAAAAGCAAATAAAGTAATATTATTTAATCCGCTTGTCACTAAATACAAAGCGCGTATACCGCTATCGATATTACAGGTGGCAGCTTCTATTTACGGAAATTACGAATTTGTATTAGTAGATGGAAATCGCGAAGATGACCCGTGGTCCAAAATTAAAAATTATTTAAATACAGGGGAGTTTCACTATTTTGGTTGCACCGTTATGCCTGGCCCACAATTACGTCAGGCAATACCTTTCACAAAACGCATTAAAGAGGAATACCCAGATATTACAATAATATGGGGAGGTTACTTTGCCTCAAATCAGTACAAAGTCTGTATGGAATCAGGCTATGTAGACTATATAATTAACGGGATTGGAGATTTAGCCTTTCCAGCTTTGCTAGATGCCTTAGAAAACTCAACCGATTTATTTAAAATCAATAATCTTATATTTAGAAAAAACGAAGAATTAATAAAAACGCATAAAATTACATCAATTGATATGGATTCATTGAAAACATTTCCATATCAGGAGCTTGAACGATTTTATCCAATAACGTCCTACTTTGGCAAAACTCACCTTGGCCTAAGAACAACACTCTATCATAGTAGTTTTGGCTGTCCATTCACCTGCTCATTCTGTGGAATTGTTCCCATTTTTGAAGCTAGATGGAAGGGAATGTCAGCAGAACGACTTTATAGAGAAATTAAATATTTAAAAGACGAATATGGAGTTGACTCAGTTGAGTTCTGCGATAATAATTTTTTTGTATCTGAAAAAAGAGTCAGGCGCTTCTGTGAATTAATTCAAGATGAGCATATAAAGTGGTGGGGAGAAGCCCGAATTGATACCCTGGATAAATTTTCGGACGAAACGTTGTCTCTGATGGAAAATGCTGGATGCAAAATGATTTTCCTGGGTGCAGAAACAGGCAATGAAGAAACGCTCAAAGCTATAGATAAAGGGGGTACTCAAAACGCTAGTCAAATGATACGGTTTGCAGCAAGGATGAAACGATTCAATATAATCCCAGAATATTCATTCGTGTTAGGCTTTCCAGCGGAAACTCCCCAAAAAGTAATGGCGATGATTGATGAAGATATAAACTTTATCAAGCAAGTAAAGGAAGCCAATCCTGATACCGAAATAATTATTTATGTGTACAGTCCTGTCCTTACTGAGGGAAGCGACCTATATGAGAGTGTAAAAGCATCAGGGTTTCAGTTCCCTGAAAAATTAGACGATTGGTTAGATCAGGAATGGAAAGGCTTTGATTTACGTAAAAATCCACTTACACCATGGCTTACCGCGAAAATGATCAATAAAATTCGAAACTTCGAAGTAGTCCTTAATGCCCGCTATCCAACAGCACAGGATGTAAAGCTGAGTAAATTTCAACGAAAAACGATTTCATTACTTTCGCAAATCCGGTATAAAACCAACTTCTTTAACTTCCCTTATGAGTTAAAATTCCTACTACGATTTTGGCTTCGGTACCGTCAGCCTGAAATTGAAGGAGCAACCATGCTATAACATATACCCTTTAACATATAGTAAAATCAGGAGGATATAATTTTTCAGAAACAGCAAGCCAAATCTCTACAATTAGTTGATTTAGTATGCAGATAAGCTATTTTATGAAATTAATTAGGGTGCAAATTTCAGGAAAAGAATTAGCTAGTTTATTTCCTGTAAGTTCCATAAAAGGTATCAAAACCCAAGTCGTTGAGTAATAATAAAAATATAATAAGCTTTAGAAAGTTAATTACCTATAAGACTCTGATAAACTTGTGAATATTTTCTGGACTGAGCAATCAAATCATTCTCTTTGCTCCAGTCTACACCTTTCTCAATTAGCTCTTTGTATCTTGCTTGGTTTTCAAGTAATGTAAGCACTTTTTCAGCTAACCAATCGGCATCACCAACTGGAACTGCAATGGTTATTTTATCTTCCAAATCGTCAATTAACCCGACTCTCGTGCCGCATACAGCTACTCCAGAAGCTAACGCTTCATTCACTGCTACTATCTGAGCATCAGATAAAGAAGTATGTAAGAGAACATGCGCTTTCCGTAGAAAAAAAGTAAGTTCGCTATTCAATTGACGGCCATGAAATGTAATTTTATCGGTCAAATTTAATTTCCTAACCATTGCCTGAATTTCTCCGTTAAGCGTATCTAATCCCATAATAGCAAGCCTAGCCTCAACTTTATGACATATTATAGTAAATGTCCGGATTAGCGTTGGTAAATCTTTTACTTTATTAATATCACCAACATAAATAAATTGATAAGGAGAATGCAATGGCTTTTCTATTACAGGAAACTTTTTCAGGTCAATTCCAAATGGAATTACTTCCAATCGTTTAAACAATACAGCGTCTCTTATCTTCCGAGCTTGATAATTGGATGGAGCAATAAGTACATCTACGTTTTTAGATGTAAATTTTATTATTTTTTTTACTCGTTCATATCTAAATTGTCCATAGCTGATAGATGGAATATTTGTCACTTCACCACCAGCAAATGTTAAAATTGTTTTCAAGCCAAGGAGTTTTCCAACTAACATAGCCAGCGTCCCGGACGGGAATGCCCAAAATGCATGGATAAGGTGAAATTTATTTAGAAAATGCTGATAGATAACTTTAGCAGATAACCAATTAAATCGAATTAATATACTCGTATACCCTTCAAATGGAACGCCTATTAGATTATACCCTTTTGGCTCAAATCTATCAACGACATTCACTAATGAAAATACCACTAAATCATATTCTTTTGCAACTTCTTCGCATAGTTCAATAAACCAGCGATTTCCCTCTAGCCCAAATCCACCCCCTATGCCTCCATTAACAATAAAGGCAATTCGCTTTTTCTTCATTTATTAGCAACTAATTGTTCAGCAATTGAAACAATAAAATCTGGGGAATATCGGCTTAGGCAGAGTGGTACTGGGCCAAATTCACAATTAATTTTCATACAATTCCCACAAGGTAAATCATCTGAGTTTAAGATATGCATGTTTTCGCCAACTTGAGCGCTCCTGTTTTTGTGAGTTGATCCGATCAGTGCGATTGTGTTAATTTTCAAAAGCCAGCCAATGTGCAATAATCCAGAATCTTCAGATATCAGTAAACAACTCTTTTTTGTAATCAACAAGGCCTCTAACAACGTTGTTTTTCCCGTAAGATTTAATAACCGGTCACCTAACAATTCCTTGAAGCGCTGGCTAACAACATTTATTTTACCAGTTCCAAGTATAAGAAATTGGCTATCTGGATGGCTCCTGAGCCAAAGTCTGGCAAATGCTACATAATTCTCCCATGGCCAGTGACGGCTTGGAAAAGCGCCTGCCGGGTTTAGAATGACAAGTTTCGATTGCCCATCCCAGCCGTTATCATGCAATAATTTAGAGGCCTCTCCACTATCATTTAGCTGTAAATCAGGCTGATCATATTCATCTAATAGCCCCGATCGCTCAACTGTCTGAAAATATCTCACTGACCCCATCTCATCCCCAAAACGATCAAATTCCGAAAATGCTTTAGGGAATAAAAGTTTACGTATCCATTGGCTTATTGTATGATTTTGGAAGTCAAGTATCAGTTCATAGCGTTTAGGTAGAAGCTTGATTATGAACCATAAAGCGTGAAGTATTTCGGGAAAACGCTTGGTTGAATCAGTATAGGCCCATACATGTCGAAAAACACCTATATGTTTAGCTACATCAGTTTTCTCTTGCTTGGTCAATAGATCAATCTGAACCTCCGGATATTTGTTTTTTACTGCCTGCAAATAGGGATAAATTCCAAGTACATCACCAACGGCCTGGAAACGAATTGCTAAAATACGTTTAGGTGGTCGATTCAATTGCCATGGCTTCGTATGAACTTCTTTTCCCATAAACTAAAACGTATCTAAATCAGCATATGTATATTTCAACAAGTGAAATGGCACTTTTTTATCAAAGACTTTATAAAGTATTGGCATTGTTTCAATTGAAAGATAATATTTCTCAAATAATGATTCCTCAAAGCTACCTTTCTGAGTCTGAAAAATAATAGACTCAAGTCCAGCCCAGTAGCAAATAGATTTTAATTTATTCATCGCTTGTCTAAATTCCAACTCTGAAGTCGTTTTCAGATCACCAATAAACAAATTTTGTGATCGAATTTTTACCCAGAAAACTGTACTATATACTTGAATAAAGAAACTCCCCAGCCTTTGTTTATATTCCAGATAATCTGTGGTTCTATTTACAGCTAAATAGATATCGGTATCAAAAGAAGAAAATGATACAGGTGGTATTTTATATTTTTTAAAACTTTTTTCAGCGTGATGGGCAGTCCATTTTCTAAATCCAAGTTTATTGACAATTCTTCCCACAGGGACTTTAGTAACTTTTATACTATAATTAATAAAAATTCCACCTGCATTATATCCTAATTTATTAATTCCTATTGAGTATGAATTTTGGTTAGGTAATCCTAGAACTCCTGTCACATGCTCTAATTGTGCCTGCCGAAACATGTAGTCATTTAGTATAGCCCACAATCCTTTTTTTGCATAATCCGGATGAGTAGCCGAATCACAGGATTGTATGGCCAGGTAAGTAATATCTTTATGCCGTAATTCAATAAGTAATCCCATTTGATGACTGACAGCTAAATCACCATCAAATGCGGTATAACCTACATTTTGGCTTCCCAAAAATTGAGTAGCGTACTTCTTTTGTAAAAAATCACCAGTAAATTTAGCCTTCGATGCAGCGTTAACCAGTGCGGCAATTGACGGAAAAAGTGAATTATTTACGCGTTCAATCCGATAATCGTTACCGTTTTTGGATATAAGATTAGAGGTAGTGTTCATTTAATAGGCACCAGATTTGATTCGTAAAGGTTAAAAAGGGGTTATTGCCAAATCGTTGTTGTAGTTCAGGAATGTTAGCATCAGCCTCCTGGCTCAATCTATCAGCTACTTGCCTACGATATCCTACTGTTTTTGCTGCATTAATAACCTCCAGAGTGTAGACTCCATAAGGGAAAGCCAGTGAATCAATTTCAAGGTTTGTGATTGTCTCTAACCATTCTTTTGAAAACCTCATTTCATCAATAATCTCACTCATAGGCCGTTGCGTTAAATCGATATGCGTATGCGTGTGCGAACCAATCGCAGCATAAGGCGATTTTGCCAGTAATGCTATCTGTTCAACGGTCATTTGTAGATAATAATCTGGATGAAAATCCTCCATTTTTAGTCCCGTTTGGCCGATCATATCTTGTATAAACCTATCAATTTCAATAAATGAAAGCTTTCGTAATTGTTTATGCAGTAATTCGCCTGAACGTTGAGAACAAAAAACATTCTGACGATTCAAACTATACTTTTCTCCGTTAAATATGCATGATTGAACGCGATAGCGTAACATATCATGAAAATCAGTCCATAAATAGGCATAGCCTTTTTCTCTAATTGCAGTTATAAAGAAAGTGGCAGGCACCTTGTGTTTCTCTAAAATAGGTAAAACTCGGGTAAAGTTATTCGCATAACCATCATCAAATGTTAAGGTAATTGTCAGCTTATCTTTAGGTAGATCATCAGCCTCATAGTATTCCTTCAATGTAACAATATTAAAATTCTCCTTAAAGTAGGCGACTTGCTGTTCAAACAAATGCGCGCTAATAAAACGGCTATTGTACGCTAATGAGCCAACAGCATCCACACCATGATACATCAGCATTCGTTTACCTGGGCGATTTCTTAATAGATGTTTAGTTGCACCAATACCGCCCAGCAAGTCGTTAAGTGGGTATCGGATTTTTCTGTAAATTTTTTTAGACAAGGTCATAACTTTAGTATCCCTAAACTAAGTATTTCTCTCGTTATTTGCAAAGGCGCTACCCCACAATCTCGTTCAACAATTTTATTAGGATTTTTGGTAAGCCCCAGTCGCTTTCTGAACTAGGATACAATGATTAGCATACTTACAATAACCTATAACAGGGAAGAATACCTTAAAATTGCAATTAATTCTGTAATAGCGCAATCATTTCGTGATTTCGAGCTCATTATTGTTGACGATGGCTCAACAGATCACACCTCAACAATGGTAGCTTCTTATAAGGACGTACGAATTAACTATTTTTATAGTAATCATATAGGTCAACTCTCAAAAATCAGGAATATAGCTCTTGAAAAAGCTACTGGTGATATTATTACTTTTTTAGATTCTGATGATTCATGGCATCCTGACTATCTCCAAGAGATAAGTACCATTTATAGCAAGCAACAAGTCACCTCAGTTATTTCTAATGCTTTTATTTGCAATGAAACTGAGAAGAAAACATTATTCCACAAATCTCAGCTTCCTGGCTCAAAAACCAACCTTTTAAAGCACAGATTAATAAACCATACGCCAGTACTTTATCCAAGTTGTTTTTCATTCAAAAAAAGTATAGGTCTACGATTTAATACAAACTTAAAATTTGGTGATACCGATTTATTTTTACGAATACTTGCGTTAGGCGATTCGATTATTAGTTTTCGGGAGTTAGTATTTATCCGCAAACATGATTCAAATATCAGTGAACAAAAAACAGTTGACTCTTTATTTATTCAGGCTTACACAGAGGAGTTTATTACACTGGATTACCTTAAAGCTAATAAGTTTATTGGTGAAATACTATATCGAAAAACGTATTCAACTTTCCTAAATAGGCAGGCAGATTGTTTCCTATTGATCAATATGAAATCCGATGCTTGGTTATGCTATTTACGATCGTTTTTAAAATACCCTTTGCATATAAAAGCCTTTGCCAAACTCTTCTTACTGCATCGGTTTCTTTAAGTTTTCATATGACAAACAAAATGCTTTTGGACTAAAATCTGTAGGCATTTCACGCTAAAAAGCTGTTTGAGTTAGCAAAAAGTTTGCTTGATTATCCATGTAAGTGATCCAGATAAAACGTTGAGCCGATAATACAGTCTGCTCGTATCCTACAGCCAGCCAATGATTGTTGTCTAACCAACATACTGTATCTTAAACAAAGCATCATCATTTACGATTTGTCCAATCTTAAACGCTTTTAGGGCGGGTCAACTCAATTACCGTTCAGTTAAACGGCCAATTTTTCAGGAAAAGCCAACTAACGAAGATCCAAATATTCTTTCCGGATACCTAGTTTTTTCATTTTAGAATTCAGCGTTGTTGGTGGAACATTCAAGACTTCGGCCGCTCCACCAGCGCCCCAGATTCGGCCATTGCACTTTTTAAGCACAGCGATGATATGATCCCGCTCGTTTTCATCAATGGTCTTAAGCCGGGACTCTTCGGACGTCTTTGGTAACATCGGTTGACCCATATTTGGCAGGCCCACCTCCTCAATCAGCGTTCCTTTCGTAAGCAATACGCTACGCTCAATCAGATGTTCCAGCTCCCTAATGTTGCCTGGCCAGTGATATGACAGTAGCGAACTCAATGCATGAGCCGACAGCCCCGTAATTTTTTTGCCCGTTTTCTGATTATACTGACCAATAAAATGCTGAACCAGGGCAGGTATATCTTCTTTCCGATCCCGCAACGGAGGAAGCGCGATGGGGAAAACATTTAGCCGATAATACAGATCGAGTCGAAAGCGTCCTTCAGCTACTTCCTTTTCCAGATTGCGGTTGGTAGCAGCAATAATGCGCACATTAATTTTAATGGATGATTGTCCTCCGATACGTTCAATCTCTTTTTCCTGTAATACCCGCAGTAACTTAACCTGCAACTCAACCGGCATCTCCCCAATTTCGTCCAGAAAGATACTACCTCCGTCGGCTTGCTCAAACCGGCCGATTCGCTTGTCAGTGGCACCCGTGAATGACCCTTTTTCATGGCCAAATAGTTCGGATTCAATCAGGTTGGCAGGTAAGGTGGCGCAGTTGACACGGATGAGGGGTTTCCGTTTGCGGGGGGAGAGCTGATGAATAGTAGCTGCAATGCGTTCTTTGCCAGTTCCACTCTCGCCCAGTATCAGTACCGACGTATCGGAAGGGGCAACCAACGAAAGATGATCGAAAACCGTCAATAGCAAGTGACTATTGCCAACAATACCCTCGAACGTAGTCGGGATGGGAGGACTGTCCGACGATTGGGAAACGTATTCAGATGTTGATGTCAGGATTGACGGTGCAGCTTTGGGGCTCGTGTTCAGCAAGTTTCCAACGGCTGTTGTCAATACGGGCTTTAATTGGCCAAATAAGGTGATGTGTTCTTCCTGATAAGCATCTGGACGACGACTATAAAAGGAGAATGTAAATTGTTCACCGGTTGGTACGGCCAGCGGCAACACCAGATGGGAGCGCATCAGAAAGGTATCCGCAATCAATTTTTGGATGGAAGGTTGCCGGCATACTTGTTTAAACTCAATCTCGCTGTACCAGATGGCTTCCGTTTCAATCGCTGTTTTTGCCTGCAAGGCAGCCAATTCATGCCGCTTTAGATTCGTCATGACCATCAGTTCGGTTGGCCCAACGAGCTGGTATTCGTCAAAGCCAATTCGCAAATAACCCTGATCTGTATACGCAGTTGCATCGGCTGCTGAAAGACCAGCCGACATAAAATCAAAGGGAATAAATGGTTGAATCGCCTTTCCTGCATGTAGTAATTTCTGTTCCCAGTCAATGGGGTCTGCCAGTAGTTTGGTGAGCTGTTTGAGCAACTGGGTGCCCCGGCGAAAACTGGCTTCCAGGCTATGTTCATGCCGATATCGTGCCACTTCGAGTGTTACCAGCACGTCTTTTTCCCGAAAAGGTTTAACTAAAAAGCCATCGGGCTGGGTCGCTTTGGCCGCTGTCAAAACATCCTGCGTAGAGTTGGCCGAGAGATAGATAAACGGAATCGAATCTTCCTTTAACTGTTTGGCCAGGTCGATGCCGGTCAGCGGGCCTTTCAGGAAAATATCCAGCAGGACAACATCCGGCTTCTCCTGCCCGATGAGTTCCAGTGCATTGGGAACCGAACGGGCAATACCCGTAACCCGGTAACCCGCTTTTTGCAGCATTAACCGCAGGTCATTAGCTTCGATAAACTGATCTTCAACAATAAGTACTGACTGGTTCATAAGGCCGTCGTTTCAAAAGGTAGATGGGAGGATATGTCGGCTGATTCGGGCTGATCTGTCGGTTCGTAGAAAAAGCGCATGGTAATACGGGTACCCTTATCGTTCGCTATGGCAAAGTGGCCGTCGATATCGTCACTTAGTCCACGCATCAGGCTCAACCCCAGTGAATCATGTTGCTGGCTATCCATAGTTGCCGGTAACCCGATCCCATTGTCGGCAATGGTGAGCAAATAAGTCATGCCCCCCGTATGCTGGAATGAAATAACGATCTGCCCCACACTATTGTCAGGAAATGCGTACTTGATGCTGTTGGTAATGGCTTCGTTCAGAATCAGGCCGATGGGTACAGCATAGGACACTCCCAGTTTAACCGGGTCAATATGCGTCTCAAAACGGATGCGCTGACCTGTGCCAAAAAAATCCCGCAAATATTCGACGAGCTCCCGGATGTAAGTCGACATATCAATAGACGACAGGTTTTCAGATTGATAGAGCTTATGGTGAATCAACGAGATGGCCTGAACCCGGTGCTGACTATCGCGAATAGCCAGCATAGCTGCTTCATCGGTTAGGTAAGCAGATTGCGTATTCAACAGGCTCATCACAATTTGCAGGTTATTTTTGACTCGGTGATGAATCTCTTTCAACAGCCATTCCTTTTCGGTTAACAAACGCTGAAGCGACTGATTTTGGTCGTTAATCTCTTTCTGATGGGCTTCCAGAATGGCACTGCTTTTTTGTTTGAGCCGGTATCGATTGTAGACTAACCCGAGAATAATGAGAAGCAACGCGATAACAATAAACGTAACATTCCGTAAAAGTTTTGTTTGGCTTAAGTCGTTTAATTGCAATTCGCTCTGTTTTTTCAATAACTCGATATGCTGGCCCTTTAATTTGATGTCTTGGTCCTTCTTTTTAGTATCGAACTGGGTTTGCAACAAGGCAATCTGCTTACTTTTCGACTCGGTAAATAAGGAGTCATTCAAGGCTTTATGACGCTGGTAATGCGTAATAGCAGCCGGATAATTAGCTTGGGCTGAATCTACTTTAAATGTCCATAAATGATTGGTGGACAGGCTACGCAGGGACCCCATTTTTTGAGACAGCGCTCGGTGAGTCACCAGGTATTTATCAGCCTGTTGGTACTGCTGAGTTGCCAAGAAAAACCGGATCAGCATGCCATAGGCATAGAGTTGAGTTTCATTATCAATGCGCTCTCTATTTTCAGATAATCTGACTAGACGATCACTATAGGGTTGGGCCAACCTATACTGCTTGCTCGCCATATAGACATTGATAAATTGTCCGGTAATATAAATCTGGCTAGCCAGATCAGGCAGCGGGTATTTTTTGACAATAGTCCGTAAAAAAGCGAGCGCAGTAACGGGCTGATGAAGCAGTACGTAGGTATCGCTGATATTGGTCGCCAGAATGCAAATGGCTCCCGCGTCATTATACTTCTCTGCAATGGCAATCGACCTTCTAAAGTACAGATTGGCCTGTTTAAGGTCATGCAGGTTCTGATAAGTGATACCCAGTCGATTATAGATGGTAGCCAGCAGCATGGTCGAATCGCCGGACTGCTCAGCCGTTTGAACCGCCAGGAGTCCATATCGAATCGCTTCTTTATAATCACCCAGTTCACCGCAAACCTGACCCAGTAAGTCGTAGACCCCTTGTAGTCGGCCTCGGCCCACAGCTTTGTACAAACTCAACGCCTGCTTAAGGGAAGCCAGCGCCTGGACATTATTACCTTCCACCTGGTACAAATCGCCGAGCTCTTTATTACAATTAGCCTGCTTGAGTTTATTCCCTGATTGCTGGAACGTCGCCAGGGCCAGTTCCGCCATCTGTATTCGCTCCGTCAGCCCCGATCCAATGAGGGGAGAATAACTTCCGAGTTCAAAATAGGCTTCGCCCAGTTCATCGAGGTAATGAAATTGGGAAAAAAGCGCAATGGCTTTTCGCACCAGCGCTTTTGCTTTTTCTTTCTTGCCATCGTGATTGTAGACGCGGGCATATAAAATAAAACTGGTTGCCTGCCCTTTCGGATCATGTAACCGAACACTCAACTGCTCAGCCTGCCGGGCTACGGTCATGGCACTGTCCATATCGGCAACCTGAGCGTTCGGTTTGAACATGTAATAGGTAGCCAAATCCTGCAATACATGAACACGATGGGTATCCAGCTTGCTTTGCTGCAAACGGGCCAGTAATTCCTGCGACGAGCTACCCGTTTGCGTTTGGGCAGAAGCTGTTAACAGCGTACATCCTATAAGACAGGTAATCAACAACAGTCTTCTCATTCTATTTTCTTTCGGCTACTCATTCATAAATCAGGCCACCGCAGGTAACAGGCTGGCTGAAGAAGACAACGATTCCAGTAACTTACTATCAATCAGGCTATAACTACTAAAGATCAGGCTTTTTTACCTGATTTAGTAGCGTGCTGTATCGAATGGGCAAGTCCCCGCCAACGATATATCGTTGTTCTGTTCGTTGTTCAACGATATTCAGTAGTAAAAATTCTGGCGAGAAATCACAACTAACTGATTTTCAATAGTTTAAAATGACGGCATTTCATTTGATCTAGGTAGTTCAACCAAATAAACTAAAACGATCATGAAAATCACCCGTCCCAAAACTATTGTTTTTATCACTGGTGCCTTTGTCAGCAACGATAGCTGGCAGGAATGGCAAGCTTATTTTGAGCAAAAGGGATACACAACCATGGCTCCTGCCTGGCCACACAAAGATGCCCCAGCTGAAGTATTACGAAACCGGCACCCCGATGAGGGGATCGCATCCAACCGATTAGCCGACCTAACTAACTATTACGCCCACATTGTGGAACAACTACCTGAAAAACCCATCCTGATTGGTCATTCAATCGGGGGCTGATGGTGCAGCTGTTGTTGCAGCGTGGTCTTGGTGCAGCAGGCATTGCCATTCATTCAGTTCCTCCCCAGGGTATCTTCACCTTTAAACTATCGTTTCTGAAAGCTGGCTGGGGCCCGTTGGGCTTTTTCACTTCCACGAAGGAAACGTACCTAATGTCGTTCAAAGACTGGCAATATGCCTTTACCAATGGCATGCCGCTCGAACAGCAAAAAGCCGCTTATTATCAGTTGGCCTTACCCGAATCCAAACTCATTGTTCGGGATACCATTACGGCAGCGGCCCACGTCGATTTCAGCAAACCTCATGCGCCCCTGCTGCTTACCTCTGGCAGTACAGACCACACAATTCCGGCCTCGCTCAATTACGATAATTACCGAAAATACCAGAATTCGAATTCCATCACGGATTACAAAGAATTTGAGGGTCGTAACCATTTTGTACTGGGCCAGCCTACCTGGAAAGAAGACGCCGATTACATCCTGAACTGGATTGACAACACACTGCCTCTGCCAGAACTTACCAGTAAGTCAATGAAAATCAATAATTAACCAATCTCTCTCTTTCTCCCAATTACTAAACAATCAATCGCCATGAAAACAATAATCATCTCAGCACTCCTATTTGTATCCCTGTTTTTCACCCTGATGTCATGCGCAAAAAATGACACAGTGGACCCCACTCCTAAAACGTTCGTGCTGGTACATGGAGCCTGGCAGGCACCCTATGCCTGGCAATCGGTTAAAGATCAGTTGGTGCAGCAAGGCCAAAACGTGGTAGTAGTCGAATTGCCCGGTCATGGATCGGATAATACCTCACCCGCTACATTAACCATGGATGTATACCGGGATAAGGTCGTAGCCGCGATCAATGCCCTCTCGGGAAATGTAATTCTGGTTGGGCATAGCATGGGTGGGATGGTTGTATCGGCAGTGGCGGAAAAAATCCCTAATCGCATCGATAAACTGGTCTACATAGGAGCCTTTTTACCGGCAAATGGGCAATCTTTACTGGCCCTAGCCTCTACGGATAGCACCTCGCAACTGGGACCAGCTTTAATCCCTTCTGCTGATCAGCTTACCCTGGGTATCAAACCCGAGAATTTAGCGCCCATCTTCATTCAGGACGGATCGGATGCGGTAAAAAAACAGGTGGTCGATAACTATCGGGCCGAACCCTTTATTCCCTTCACCAATCCGATTACGCTGACGGCCACCAATTTTGGAAAAGTATCCAAGTACTACGTCTATACCGCGCAGGATCATGCAGTAGGCCTAAATCTGCAGAAACGAATGGTGGCCGCAGCTGGAATTAAAAATGTGTCTACGCTTAACAGTAGTCATTGCCCATTCTTGTCCATGCCAACGGAGGTGACTGCTCTGCTTCAGGACATTGCGAAACAAGTTCCAGCCCAATAAACGCTCGTTAACCCTTCCCCCCTACTATCATGCTAACCTTAGAAGCAGCCATTGGCCTCGATGACCAACATGCACAGATAAATCATACGGTGATCCAAATGAATCGTCTTCAAAATAAAGTAGCCATCATTACCGGCGGAAGCAGTGGCATTGGCCTGGCAACCGCCAAAGAATTTATCGCAGAGGGAGCCACTGTTCTGATCACCGGACGCAATCAGGAGTTACTGGACCAAATTACTGCTGAGCTGGGGGAAAAAGCGTATAGCATTGTCTGGGATGCCAGTATTCCGGGCAATTCTGGCCATTTATCGGCCTTCGTACAGGCAAACTTTTCCAGTATTGACATTCTGTTTGTCAACGCCGGGGTAGCCAAATTCGCCCCCTTCGAAAATATGTCGGAAGCTATCTTTGACGAAAGCGTAAACACCAATGTCAAAGGAGCGTATTTCACCATTCAGGCGCTTGTGCCTTTTTTCAAAAACGGCGGTTCGATCATTTTAAACACGTCTATCAATGCGCACGTTGGCGCACCCGGTGCCAGCGTGTACGCAGCCACGAAAGGGGCCTTACTGACGATGGCTAAAAATCTATCGACTGAGCTCATCACTCATCATATTCGGGTTAACGCCATAAGTCCGGGGCCAATCGACACGTCTTTGCATAGTGCTGCCAAACTCGGCATTTCGGATCAGCAATTAACCCAAATGAATCAGGGTATTATTAAGGCTATACCACTTGGTCGCTTCGGCCGACCGGAGGAAATTGCCAGGGTTGCCTTATTCTTCGCATCAGACGATTCGTCATTCGTGGTGGGTGCCGAATTAATTGTGGATGGCGGCATGTCGATGGGGTAGTGCTAACCTAAAGACGGCACTGGCGTAGTCAGTAGACTGAACGACCAAGTCTAATAGTTACAACAGAAGTATCGTTACCACAAAGTGAGTGGATATTTCGGTTACACTGTGCACTTCCGATGATTAGTAATAAATGGGCACCTTAGTATTTAAGCAAAATTAAACTTCACTTTATTTTGTGTGACCCCAATGGGGTCAAATGTTTATAGGAAAGGCCCTATTTGCTATAAATATCTGACCCCATCGGTGTCACACCGGGCAGTAAATAATGTAATCTAATTTTGCGTAACTACCTAAGCAATCGCGCAAATTTAGATTCTATTGATTCTTTGGATTCTATTGCATCAATTCACTGATTTTCATTACAATAGAATCTAGGAATCAATAGAATCTAATTCAACTTAATTCTGCGTGATTACTTATAAAAAAGTACTTAATAAATTGAAGCCCCTGGAATATGCTCCGCTTTTGAAAAGGCGGATCCATAGCCTCCCTCAATCCTCGCCAGTTCAGTTCGCTTACCTTGCAGGCTAAGCGCCTGATGAAGACCTACCAACGACCAGCCATTGCCCGGATGATGAACTAAATCCTGCCGGTATACGGCTTCAGCCTCCTTCACCTTGTGCAGCTTAAGCAAATAAGCACCTAAAAACTGCCGGGCGGGTAAGGGCCAGTCATTAGGCTCGGTATAGATCAAGCGATCTTCCATACTGATCGCCTGTTGAAGGCTGGCCACAGCCTGCTCATTTTTTTTATCGGCAAAGAGAATAGAAGCGTTTAGGATATGATAAGCAATTTGGGCCACGGGTAGCGGAGCATTAAACGGAATACGTCGCTTTTCGAGTATCGGATCGGTTAAGCGTTCACCAAGTCGTTGTAATTGCTTTTGGGCTTCTTCGGGATGCCCGATCCCGACTAACGCCATTCCCCTTGAGAAATGATCAAGCAGGGCGGCATAGGTCCACGCGTCATTAGGTTGCTCTGTGGCTAAAATTTCCTTCCATTTACCCATTCTGACCAACGTTAGCGAGGGAAGCATATACAAATATTGATCATAGGTATTCTCGGCCACCGGCGATACCGACCTGCGGCAGCGGAGGGCGTCTCGTAAGCCGGTTTCATACATACCTCCACTCAAGGCGCAATAGGTTTGCACCGCAAAGTAATGGGGAGAATGTTTCACCAAACCCAATTGTGTTACCAGCGAATCATACGTTAACAAATTCGCATCGGCCAGGTCGTTGACCAGTACCCCTTGGGCATAAAGTCCATTGCGCTGGTATTCATGACTCGCCATATGAACCATATGCGCAACGCCCGGAAGCTGATTTTTGAGTTTATCGGCATTGGCCAGGGCCACCTCCGGGTGATAAGACGCTTCGGTTAGATGGATCTGGTAATGCAGGGCCGCCGGATGATTTGGGTATTGTTTAAGTACAGCTTCTGTTAGGTCAGTTACTTCAGGGGTCCAGGCTTTAGGAGTACCATCTGTGTTCCAGAAATCCCAGGCATGGATCAACATGACAGCGTCCACATACAGCATCTTACTTTCTGGATCATCAAACTCGGCGATGAGGGAGCGAAGAGCGGAGGCATATGCCTGATTAAGCTGTTTGCGTTCCGAATCAGCCGGATCAGCTGAATAGCGGGTATTCATCGCCTGGATCAGTTTTTTTTCTTTCGGACTGGCATGTGAAACCAGTTCATTCATGCGTGCCAGAATAGATGCCATGTCTGCCGGAACCTTGTACGTATGGGCCGCATTATAATAAGGCCCACCCGTCAATGCCTGCCCCCACCAGGCCATCGGACACGTAGGGTCCAGTCTGGCTGCTTCTTTAAAGGAAGCCATGGCCTCCTTCATATGGTAACTGTAATACAACGTCAGGCCCTGATCAAAATAAAATTGAGCGCTATCCTGGCTGGTTGAAATCTTGTAAGAATAATTCCCCCATCCCGGTAAAGGCACCATAAACTTCCCGTTTTCCATTCGGTTGACAGAACCATCCGCAGGGGCACCGCAAAGGACTATACCATTGCTTTGTTCTAATACTTGGCTAGGCGCAGTCGTGAAAACGAATGAGACCGCTAAAAGAAGGGGCACGATTAGAAGCAGCAAAACGGTTTTCATGGCAGTATTTTTTTAGACGAGTTGCTTTAGATTTCGTTGCTCACAATCAGATTCTGACTTTGACTACTGGCCCATAAGCGAAATTAATTTATCCTCCAGATTTTTCCCGCGCAGATTTTTGGCGATAATCTTTCCGTCTTTATCAAGCAAAAAACTGTTGGGTATGGCCGTAACCGTGTATAAAGCAGCCGTTGATCCCGAATAGCCATCCAACTCCGACACGTTCTCCCAGGTATACCCATCTTTTTTGATGGCGTTTTCCCACCGGGTCTTATCCGTGTCGATCGACACACTTACAATAGCAAATCCTTTGCCTTTGTACTTCGTATAAAGCCGCACCAGCGTTGGGCTTTCCTGTCGGCACGGTCCGCACCAGGAAGCCCAGAAGTCAACTAAGGTATATTTCCCCGATAATTTTTCAAAGCGACAGCATGGCCAGCCGTATCCTTTGCAATAAATTCCGGCGCGATAGCTCCCAACGCAATACGTTTGGTGGCCGTCGCTTTGTTGACAAGCTGGCGCGTTAATTCAGTGTTAGGGTATTTTTTCTGAAAGATGGCCACCATCTGGTCCATCAACTTAATGTCCTTATCCGAATGCCATCGCATGCTGTGATGAACAGCAGCGAGCGAGTTGATAAAGAAGGGTTGTTCGACCCAGGTAGCCAGCTCGGCTTTATAATTTTCAGACGCTTTCTCGTGCTCAACGTTCCAGTACTCAATTCGGGCCTTATCACCACTTTTTACTGCTACTGCAGATGAATCATAGGTACGCTTCAGGTATTTAGCAAACACGTTCTTTCGGTTACGCTCATAATCGATCAGGTATTGTGTGTCTTGGGAGCCGGAGCACACGATTTCATCTTTTTTGAACTGCAAATTGATGGCATCACCTGGCTTGGCTACGACTTGCACCAAGCCCGAATCTGCAACACTAATCGTATAAATAAGCGGTTCTTTCAGCGATATTGTAAATTTAAACGCCCCTTTCGCATCGACAACTACTTCCTGAACTTTCTTATCCTTCCGCGTTTCATAATTCATAAGTGTTAACTGCACCGGCTTTCCAGAAAATTTTGCCGACAGGAAACCCTCCACCCTGGCCGACTGGGAGAAGGCTATATTGATCCAGAAACTAAAGCCAGACAGTAACAGGAAAAATCTCATAGCGTCGTTGTTGATTAATGGTATCGTAAAGCTGATAAATAGACGTCACCCATTTCACAAAGGTTCAGTCAACCGCGCTGTTATTGCCGTAGTTAGCCTGATTTCTGGTCTTTCACAGGAAGACTTACTTGCCCGATTGCCTAACGGATGCTTTACTTGTCGTTTCGTTCAACAACTGATTAACATCTGCATTAAACTCCTTCACAAACTCTTCATACGACACATACTTCGTATCAGCGAGGCCAGCAAACAGTATTACGCTGAGCTACGTATTTTTGAGTACCAGTTCTACAGTTTTCTTTATAAGGGGGCCAAGGTTAATCACCAAATTAGTATATAAATTTTATCGAATTGAAAGACTAACCCTAAAACCCGATAGAATATACGCCCTTTTTAAAGTACCGCACGGTCTAAAAAAACAAAATATTTATAAAAGAGTGTAGACTAAAAAATGACCTTGAACACAGGTGAATTAACCAGTACCTGACTTCACTTTTTTATCCTTCACTTTTTTTCAACCAGACCGAATTCAAAAATCCCGTAAGAGATTACATTTTTCTTATCCATAAAACACTGTATATGAGGATATTTAAAAAAATATTGCGAATATTTCTTGTTTTTCTAAATTAATCATTCCTACCTTTGAGGCATCTGACAAGTACTACCTGCAAAGTAGTTGTTATTTATACTGATCAAATAGTAGGCACTAGCTGACGCTTGTTTCAACTAGCACAATATTGGATTAGTACTAGTTTTCGAACTTATAAATAACCGTCATTATGCACATGCATTTTATACTTTGCTGTTGTAGCTCCACTAGAGAAGTCTCTCCTCTCTTGCTACCCATTGCCTGTTGAGATTATAACCTCACTCAGCCGTGGCTCCCAAACGAATTTATTCCGGCACTCGTCCACAATGAGACCATTTCATCAACAAACTTTTTTTACAGTCAATTACTATATAAAATCTATATACTTTGACTAGTAATATTAAACTTGATTAACGCAAAATTTATCATCTGACTTAATAAGCTCATTCTCTGATCATGAGTCGCTTTTGATTCTGTGGTATGTGGCAAATTCTGTTTCTGAAACGATAGTTATCCGCTTTTGAAATGCAGGCTCTTCAGCTGGCAGCTATCTGAAAGGAACGAATTTGTCCACCCACAGAATCGAAGGCAATCTGTAAACAGGATAGTCCTATAGGCTATCTGACACTATCAGCCAAAATCGGCATGACATAGCCGCCCTAAACTAGTATGGCAACTCAAGATGTGAAAATTCTGGCGAAGAAAATTGGGGTAAGTATCCTCATTTATGCTATCCCGCTTGCCATTCTGGGTGGCGGCCTTTCTCTAATCAAATTATTGATAATCAAGTAATTTACTAAACAATGGCCTTCGATCAATCCTCTTCTAAGAAAATTACCCGGGGTACGCTCACCCGAGATGCGCTCATCAGCGTTATTCTCTACGCTCTGCCAGTTGTAGCGCTTGTGATTTGGTTCACGTATACAGGCGAAACGCCCTGGAAAAATCCGGTCAGGGATTACGCTCATGTTTCGGCCCCCGCCTTCCTGAAATTCCTGGAACCCATTTTTAAAAACCTGAAATCCTGGGGGTTCATCGCCCTTGCCTTAGGGCTAGGCGTACTTGAGTTTGCGTTGGGGCTCTATGACAACAAATGGACGCCCACCGAACGGAAAATTGACATTGTCTGCTTTTTGGCTCCCAAATTTCTGGTGCCGCCAGTGGTTGCTTATTTCAGCCTGACACTCCTGCCAACGCTGTTACCCGGATTTGCCAACGTGTTTTCGTGGGTTCCTTTCTGGGGTGGCTTCTTCCTGATTGCCGTCGCCGATGACCTGACTCAGTACTGGTATCACCGCTTGCACCACCAGATTCCATTTATGTGGCGCTTCCACCGGACGCACCATTCGGCTCCCTATATGGGCATGGCGATGGCGAGTCGGCAGAATTTCATTTACACGATCTTCTTTTCACAAACCTACCTGACTGCAACGCTCATCTACCTGGGATTAGGGTATCCTGCCTTGTTTGTAACGGCCATTAAGAGTCTGATTACCATGACAGCCCACAGCAGTATCGCCTGGGATAAGCCTTTCTACAAATACCGGATTTTACACCCCATCGCTTGGGTGCTGGAGCGGCTGATTTCTACGCCCGCTACGCACCACGCTCACCATGCCGACAGTGCCGATGATGGAATTGGCAACTACAAAGGCAACTTCGGCAATATGTTTTTCCTCTGGGATGTCATTTTCGGTACGGGGCTGATTACCCGCCAGTATCCAAGCTCCTATGGCATCAAATTCTATAAAGAGGAGGAATGGTATGCCCAGTTTCTGTGGCCAATCTTCAAATCAAAGAAAGAAGGTAGCGAATTAGCCGCCAATGGCCCTGAGGTGGGCGATGAAGTAGAGACCACCCCCGAATTGGTGAGTGCCTAAGTGATATGCCTTATGAAATCATTCAGATCAGTTATTCCTGTTGTTACGTTATTGTTTGCCGGTATGGCGTTCATCAGCAAGACCGGAATACCGGCTAAAAAGCCTGCTCATAGTCCGCAAAAGTCGATTGCTCTCTGCGGAGGATCAACGTGTAAGGTTCCATCAAGAGCCGTAGCCCTACGAACTAGCCTGATCTCAGCCGTGAGTCGTGAGCAAAGTACGGCCGATATGGTTTTGATTAAAGGCACTAGCTTCCAGATGGGGTCGACTGAATTTTCAGATGCCAAACCCATTCATGCTGTTACGGTGACCAGTTTTTGGATGGATACGCATGAGGTGACCAATGCTCAGTTTGAAGCCTTTGTAAATGCTACTGGCTATCGTACTGTAGCCGAACGCCCGCTAAATCCGGCTGATTATCCGGGCGTACCCGCCGATAAATTAGTTCCTGGCTCGGCCGTGTTTACGCCCCCAAGTCAACCGGTTTCGCGGCAAAATCCCCTGCAATGGTGGCAGTATGTTGCGGGTGCCAACTGGCGGCATCCGCAAGGTCCTCAAAGTAATCTGGTGGGCAAAGGCAATGAACCGGTTGTGCAGGTTTGCTATGAAGATGCTGCGGCCTATGCCAAATGGGCGGGCAAACGCTTACCGACCGAAGCAGAGTGGGAATTTGCAGCCCGGTCCGGTCGTAAGAACACAACCTACTATTGGGGTAATAATCTGAAACCAAACGGCAAATGGGTGGCTAATATCTTTCAGGGTTCGTTCCCCACCAACAATACGCTTGACGATGGCTTCAGGACAGCAGCACCTGTAAAAACCTTTCCGGCTAACCCCAACGGATTGTATGATATGGATGGGAATGTCTGGGAATGGTGTAGTGATCTATACCGCCCCGATTATTACCAGAAAAGCCCTATAGCTAATCCGAAAGGGCCTAACGATAGCTTTGATCCTGATGAACCGGGCACGGTAAAGCATGTACAGCGCGGTGGCTCGTTTCTGTGCAGCGACCAATACTGTATCCGTTACAAGGCAGGTAGCCGCGGTAAAGGCGAAACCTCCAGTGCCAGCAATAATCTAGGCTTTCGGTGTGTTCGTACAGCCAACAAATTTTAGTCATTAAGTGGACATTCAGTAGTCATTGGTGGTCATTTATTGAAAACGCAAACTAGAAACAACTTATGGCTATCAATGACTACTAAATGGCCATTTAATGACAAGTAAATAAAAAAGCCAACCGCATCGGCGGTCCTACCTGCTGGAACAGGGTTGGCTGGTCAAAACAAGGCTCGGAGGCAACCGAATTTGTGCAGTCGTTGGCACGACTGACACAACACCCTATTGTTTATCTAACCAGTACAAAGCAATGAATAAACGTTTAATTTTTTTACTGTGGGTTTGGATTCTTACCCAGCCATCCATTCTTTTTGCACAAGGCACAGCCCCCGTCATTAACTCTACTCTTTCCGGTAAGGTTGTGGATGCGAAAACAAAAGAACCCCTGATTGGCGCTACGATTCAGATAAAAGGCATCACCAATGGGGCCTCGACAGATGTAAACGGGAAGTTCACCCTGAAAACTGCCCAGACACTACCGTTTACGCTTATTGTTACCTATGTCGGTTATAAAACACGGGAAGTTGCGGCTATTTCGAATACGATCGACATCGAATTAGACGAAAATCTTGGTCAACTAAGTGAAGTCGTTGTCGTAGGCTATGGTACGCAGAAGCGAAGCGATATTACTGGTTCCATAGCGTCCGTTCCCTTAGAAATCAAACAACAGCCGGTTGTATCCCTCGAACGACTACTCCAGGGGTCCATTGCCGGGGTGACTGTTACGCAAACCTCTGGGCAGCCAGGTGGTGGGGTGAGCGTTCAGGTCAGAGGCAGCAACTCGATTACAGCGGGTAGTGACCCACTCTATGTGATCGACGGCTTTCCAATCAATAACGATTATGGCGTAAGCGATGCGGGTGTTACCGATGGTCCCAAAATAAACCCGCTGTCCTCGCTTAACACGGCTGATATCGAGTCAATCGACGTACTGAAGGATGCCTCGGCAACGGCGATCTATGGCTCACGGGGAGCCAATGGGGTCGTTATCATTACCACGAAAGGGGATCAGCCAAAAAATCCTCCATTAGCTACGATGCCTATTACGGACAACAACAAGTGATCCGAACCTTGCCCCTAATGAACGCCAGAGAGTGGTGGCTTCTCCGTAAAGACGCGGCTACGAACTCAGGCAAAACGCCTACCCTACCGAGTGTTTCAGGGTATACATTAGATACGACGGGGGTAGGTACTGACTGGCAGGCCGCCGGATTCCGAAAAGCTTCCCAGCAAAGTCATAGCCTCTCCATTTCCTCGGGGTCGGATAAAACCCGATTAGGCATTTCGTTTAATTACTTCAAGCAGGATGGGGTACTCCAGAATACGGATTTCAAACGAATTTCGGCCCGGGTAAACATTGATCACAACTACAGTAAAAACCTACGGCTTTCAGCCAGTATTACCGGCAGCAATACCAAGGCGAATGTGGCCCCTGCTGCCATTGTGGGCGCCTTAATTTTAACCCCACCGGCGCTACCTGTTTATCAGGACAATGGGACATTCGTTAAAAACAGCCCCTTTGAAACGGTCTACGCCAATCCCATCAATTCATTATTGAATCAGATTAACCAGACGTCTACGAATCGGTTTTTAGGGAATTTTTCGGCCGAATACACTTTTAGTAAAGGCCTGAAAGGAAAGGTTCTGGTGGGTGCCGATGTCGTTGATAATAAACAGAATCGCTATCTCCCAATCGCTACTTATGAGGGATCTTCCCTGAATGGCGACGCGCTGGTGGGTTCTATATTTACAACCAACTGGCTGAATGAAAATACGCTCAGCTACGATAAACAGTTTGGGAGCAAGCATGCGCTCAACGCGGTTGTAGGGTTCACAGCCCAGCAATCAAAAACTAGAGGTGCTGTGGCTGAAGCCGCCGGGTTCACTTCCGATGCCCTCACCTTCAATAACCTGGGAACCGGCATTACCAACCGGACACCTGGATCGTCGGCCATTGACTGGTCGCTAGCCTCTTATTTAGGCCGGATCAATTATGCCTATGACGAACGATACCTGTTTACGGCTACCTTTCGCGCCGATGGTTCGTCCAAGTTTGGCGATGGTAACAAATGGGGCTATTTCCCGTCGGCAGCTCTTGGCTGGAACGTCAGTAATGAAAAATTCTTCAGTGAAGTTCGTCATGTCAGTTCCTTAAAATTACGATTAAGTGCCGGATCAACCGGTAATCAGAATATACCACCCTATCAATCGCTAGCCCAGTTAACGTACTACCCCTACAACTTTTCAGGTTCAACCGTGTCAGGCTACGCACCTAGTACAGTGGCCAACAAGAACTTAAGCTGGGAAAAAACATTTCAGGTGGATGCTGGTCTGGATGTAGGTTTGCTAAACGAGCGTATCCACCTGACAGCCGACTATTATTATAAAAAGACCACAGATTTGTTGCTCACCCGTACCGTTCCCGGAACGTCTGGCCTATCGGATGTCTATAATGGGCAGGGCTCTACGACCTATCAAAATGTGGGTGCCGTATCGAACCAGGGCATCGAATTAAACATTAACTCCCGAAATATCACGGGGCCCTTTAAGTGGACAACCATTCTGATTTATGCGAAAAATACGAATAAGATTCTGAGCCTTGGGGATGGGGTTGATCAGTATATTCCGTCCAGCTCAGCCCCTTCCATTGCGAAAGTTGGTCATCCGCTTGGATCATTCATCGTCTATCAAACCGATGGCCTGATTCAAAAAGATACTAAACCCCTGACTCCGCAAGCCAATAACAAACCCGGTGGGCAACAATACAAAGACCTGAATGGGGATGGCCTGATTACGCAGGCGGGTGACCGGATTGTTATTGACAACCAGATCAAGTTTACGGCAGGCTTAACGAATACGTTTAGTTACAAAGGCTTCGACCTGTCGGTTTTCTTCCAGGCTTCGGTGGGCGGTAAACTCTACAATGTTAACCGGGCCAATCTCGAATTAGCGACTGGCTACACCAATGCCTCAAAAGTCCTTCTGGACCGATGGACACCTACCCATACCAATACGGACGTAAAAGCGGCTTATCAGGACCCAGCGATTACCATCTCCGATCGGTTTATTGAGGATGCTACCTACTACCGGCTGAAAAACGCTTCGTTTGGCTACACCGTACCCAAAGCAGTTCTTACCAGGGTTGGCCTACAGGCTTTACGGCTGTATGTATCGGCACAAAACCCGGTTACCTGGACCAAGTATACCGGTTTTGACCCAGAGGTTAGTTCAAGTGGACAGAGTCTGATTAATCGGGGCGTAGACGATGGTGCCTACCCCAATAGTAAGACGTATCTGGCAGGCCTGTCCATCACCTTCTGAATAATCTTTTCAACAGCGCAATCATGAAAAAGTACCCTTATATTCTACTTATTATATCTTCTTTCTTTACTAGTTCCTGTACGGAATTTCTGAAAGAACAACCGGAGTCGATCATTGCTGAAGATCAGTACTATAAAACGGAAACTGACGCGATAACAGCCATTAACGCTGCTTATTTCTTTCTCAACACGGCTAAAGTGCAGTCGCCTTATAACACCTTGTTCAATACGGGGATGAATATGGCGGGTGATGACGAAGACCCAGGCCCGGGCGCAACCAATCCTGATGTTCGTTCGCTATCCGTTTTAGCCCATTCAACCAGTAATCTGCGGGTGTATGAACTCTGGCAACAACATTATGCGGCCATTCGGAAAGCCAATGTCGTTCTGGCCAAAGTGCCTGCTATTCCATTTGCCGTACCCGCGACGAAAGATCGAATTCTGGGAGAAGCTAAATTTTTACGGGCTCTCTTCTATTTCAATCTGGTACGTTTATACGGTGACGTTCCCTTAGTTACGGACTATCAAAACTATGTGTATGCCTCCGATTACGCCGTTGCACGAGCTTCTTCAGCCGATGTATATGCGCAGATCGAAAAGGATCTGACCGAAGCGGCTCAGGCTCTGCCCGCTTCCTATAGCGCTCCCGATGCGGGACGGGCTACAGCGGGTGCCGCCAAGGCGCTATTGGCAAAGGTCTACCTGATCAAGGCGTCCCTGCCGTTGACATTAACCGCAAACTACCAAAAGGCAATTGCTAAAGCTGAAGAGGTTTTATCGACTGCCGATGGGGGAACCGGTACGTATGGCTATGATCTGAAAGCAGACTATTCACAGGTCTTTTTACCCGCGTATAAAAATGGTGCCGAGCATATTTTCTCCGCGCAGATGAAGGGAAACTCCTATAGTCAGGGGAACGCTGAAAATCCTCGTGCCATTTTTACCTCAATTCCGGGCCTCACGGGTAACTATGCCCATATGGTTCGGTTCTATACCGAAGGCAACGACAAATTTTTCAATATCTACAAACTGTATAAAGCATCGGATAAACGCCGGGATGTCACGTTTGTACGCAACTTTACCAGCCCGACAAACGGCAGAAAATACGGCCTTCCGATTGCCAATTCAGCGGTTGCTAATGATTCGACCCCCTTCTGGCACAAGTGGTGGGACCCGGCGAATACATCGGTCACCAGTAACTCGGAGGCTAACGTCCCTATTATCCGGTATGCCGAATTACTCCTGATTCATGCCGAAGCCGAAAATGAGGTGAATGGTCCCACCGCCAAAGCCTACAAGTCGATTAACCGGGTACGAAAACGGGCTGGTCTGGCCGATCTAACCCAAGGCTTAAGCCAGGCTCAGTTTCGTGATTCGGTTTATCTGGAACGGCGGCTTGAACTTTCCTATGAATACCAGCGGTGGTTCGATTTGATTCGTGAAAAAGATGCTAATGGCAACGGAATTCTCATCTCCAGTTTACAAAAAGTAGGCAAAACCAATGTGGCCGCTAAACACTATTTGTACCCCATTCCACAAACCGAGATTGACAATAACCCTAAACTAACCCAGAATGCGGGTTGGTAACGATTCCATAAGTAGAGCGGCCCGGCAATCTGCTCTACCTAACAAATTTACCTTTCGGAATCAGTAGAAAAATGAAAGCACGATTAACCATAGCCTTATCAATGAGATACTTACCGGGATAGTATCCCTTTGGATAGCTAGTTTCATTGGGCCTGTTTACCTCACCCCAGCCCCTCTCCTGGTTTTCAGGAGAGGGGTACAAAATCGGCTTTCTCTAGCCCCTCCCCTGATTTTAAGGGGAGGGGTTGGGGTGGGGTAGATTATAAATACTCCCTTAACGTACTGGTCTTGTATTCCGACGACCAACGATACAATACCATTCATGCGTTGGGAAACGACGACATCCAGACGCCCAACCTCGACCGACTGGCGAAACAGGGGGTTGCTTTCACCCGTGCGCAAACCATGGGCGGCATGCATGGGGCATTGTGTGTACCCAGCCGGGCTATGTTGCATACGGGCCGCTACCTGAACGACCTGCAAAAATCTGGCGATGTAATTCCTGCTGAACATACTACGCTACCGGAATACCTACAGACTAAAGGCTACCAGACCTATGTCATCGGGAAATGGCACAACGATAAGGCGTCCTTCGCCCGGAGTTATACGGGGGGAGCAGCTTTATTTTTTGGGGTATGCATTCTCCTGAGGATGGCGGTCAGGAGCATCCGCAGTATGTTGACTTTGACTCGTCGGGTCAATACAAAGCAGCAAAAAAAACGGCCAATACGTACTCATCGGAACTGTATGCCAACGAAGCTATTCGCTTTCTGAACAAATCAAAAAATACAACTAAACCCTTTTATCTATACGTTGCCTTTACATCACCCCACGATCCACGTACGCCAACTGAGGCTTTCCGCAAGCGTTACCCATCAGGCAAGATAAAACTGCCCGCGAATTTTCTTCCTCAGCACCCATTCGACAATGGTGAGTTGGCGGTACGGGATGAGAAGCTACTGCCCCGGCCACTTACTGAAGCACAGACCAAAGAAGAACTGGCCCTATACTACGGGATGATTTCGGAGCTGGACGCGCAAATTGGTCGTATTCTGGATGAACTGAAAAAACAGGGGTTAACTAAAAATACCCTGGTCGTTTTTGCGGGTGATAATGGTCTGGCAGTAGGGAGTCATGGCCTATTGGGCAAGCAAAATCTATATGAACACAGCATGCGGGTGCCGCTCATTATTAGTAGCCCCACCTTGCCCCAAAACCAACGGGTCGAAGCGCTCACGTATCTGGCCGATATTTTTCCAACCGTAACCGATATTCTTGGCTTTCCAGCGCCACCAACGGTCGAAAGTCAAAGCCTGCTGCCTTTTATAAAAAATCCCCAAAAAAAGGGGCGTCCATCGGTCTACTATGCCTATCGCGATCTCCAGCGAGCTGTTCGCACGGACGATAACTGGAAGTTGATCCGCTACAACGTCAATCGGAAGGAAACCACTCAGCTGTTTGATCTTAACCGCGACCCCTACGAGACAAAGAATCTGGCGGATAACCCGGCATTCAGCCAGAAAAGACAACAACTGGAAGCTCGACTGATCAGCGAGATGAAAACGTATCACGATCCCCTGGACATCACTAAACCCAATTGGGGGAAACAGCCCTAGGTAATCATGAAAAAGACTACGCGGACGCCATCATATATCGCCATTCTTCCATGATCCACAAGTACTCTTTTCGCTGAAAGAAAAATAGAAAATAACCACAAAATCAAACGGTTATGATGAAAATTAGAAAACGGGTAATGGGCCTGCTGTTGCTTGGCTTTTTTCAGGGAAAGGCACAGGCACCTGCCGACCGGCCAAATATTCTCTGGATCGTTAGCGAGGATAATAACACCTCGTTGATTGGCTGTTACGGCAATCCGTATGCCACGACGCCCAACATCGACCGGTTTGCGAAAGAGAGCATTCTGTATAAAAATGCGTTTTCGACCGCTCCTGTTTGTGCGCCATCCCGCAATACGCTCATTACGGGCCTATATCCGCCCTCGCTGGGTACCGAGCACATGCGCAGTATGTATCCAGTACCGTCGTTTGTAAAGTTCTTTCCGAAGTACTTACGGGAAGCGGGCTATTACACGACAAATAATTCCAAGAAGGATTACAACACGACCGATCAGGTGGATGCCTGGGATGAGTCGAGTGATTCGGCAACGTACAAAAAACGCAAACCCGGCCAGCCGTTCTTTGCAGTATTCAACCTGTTTGTATCACATGAAAGTGGTCTGCACAAGCCACTTCCCACCCTGCACCACGACCCGGAGAAAGCGCCAATCCCACCCTATCATCCCCGAACGACCGAGTTCAAACACGATTGGGCACAGTATTACGACAAGGTTGAAACGATGGATCAGCAATTTGGCAAGCTACTCAAGGAATTGACTGATGCTGGTTTGGCTGAAAATACCATTGTGTTCTACTACGCCGACAATGGCGGTATCCTTGGTCGCAGCAAACGATTTATGTATGAGTCGGGACTACATGTACCATTGGTCATCCATTTACCCAAAAAATATGCGCATCTGGCAAAGGCGAAAGCCGGATCACAGACGGATCAGCTTGTTACGTTTCTGGATTTCGCACCAACTATTTTAAGTCTGGTTGGCATCAAGATTCCGGATTATATGCAGGGGCTGGCGTTTTTGGGAAGTCAGCAAAAATCCGAACGTCAATACGCCTATGGGTTCCGGGGGCGCATGGACGAAGCCATAGATCTATCGCGGTCGGTGCGCGACAAAAAATACCGCTACATCCGGAATTACCTGCCTCACAAGATTTACGGGCAACACCTTGATTACCTATGGAAATCGCCTTCCATTCGCTCCTGGGAAGCTGAGTATAAGGCCGGTCGGCTCAATGAAGTCCAGTCGCGCTTCTGGCAACCCAAACCGGCGGAGGAGTTGTTTGATGTAGCTGCTGACCCGGACAATATTCATAACCTGGTCACCGACCCTCGTTACACCAAGGAGTTAGCTCGGTTACGAAAAGCCAATGACGACTGGCTTCGGAAGAGTAACGATGTTGGCTTTATACCTGAAGCGATCCTGTCGAAAATTGCCAGCCAGACACCCTTGTACGACTACGCGCATCAGGGCAAATACAATACCAATCGGATTATTGAAACGGCTTCACTGGCTTCCTCCCGCAACCCAGTCGATGCTGCTGAACTAATCAAACGCCTAACCGATACCGATCCGGTGGTCCGGTATTGGGCCGCGACGGGATGTACTGTATTGAAGCCTGGTGCCGCTAAAACATCATTACAAAAACTACTTCAGGACCCGGAAGCCGCCGTTCAGGTTGCCGCGGCCGAAGCTCTATATGGACTCAACGAGAAACATGAGGCCATCGAGTCACTAAAAAAGGCCTTAACCAATGAAAACCGTCTGGTTCGCCTTCAGGCGTTGAGCGTGCTGCAAACCTTTGGGAAGGATGGAAACCTGGCATTACCGCAAGTGAAGGAAATTGTGGCTCACGCTTCAGCAGGCTATTCTGTCGATACGGCTTATGATGTTCGTGCTGCCCAAAATCTGGTAGACCAACTAAACCAATAAAATACGCAAATACATGAAAAAATCATCGTTTTTTCTGACACCGTTTATGCCAAAAAGCCATAAAGGATACCCGTACTTATGAACCAATTTTTTTTAAGTGTTACGTTGACAGCGCTCGCTTTCAGCACGGCGGTTGCTCAGCAAAAACCACGGGCATCGGCAAAATCAACTGCCGATAAACCCAACATTATCCTGGTGATGGTGGATGATCTGGGCTATTCCGATTTTGGTGCGTATGGCTCCGAAATTCAAACGCCTACCATTGATAAACTAGCCCGTGAAGGCTTACGGTTACGCGAATTTTATAATAATTCCATTTGCGCACCCACCCGGGCCTCACTCATTACGGGGCAATACCATCACAAGGCTGGCGTTGGTTATTTCAACGTCAATCTGGGCTTACCCGCCTATCAGGGCTGGCTCAACAAAGAGTCGTTAACATTTGGCGAGGTGCTCAAACAGGCAGGCTATCGTACCTATCTATCAGGCAAGTGGCACGTCGGGAATGATAGTCTGTACTGGCCTAAGCAGCGCGGTTTCGACCGGTTTTACGGGTTCATCAATGGGGCCAGCAATTACTATGACATCAGTCCCTATAAAGAGAAAGCACCACCCGTTGAGTTAGTCGAAGACAACAAACGGATCAACCTGGAGCCGGGCAAATACCTGACCGATGAGATTACGAATCACGCCCTCTCCTACATCAACGAATCGAAAAGTGCTCCTTTTTTCCTGTATCTGGCCTACAACGCCCCGCACTGGCCCTTGCAGGCACCCGCCGAAGACATTGCCAAATACAAAGACCGGTATGCCATTGGCTGGGATTCGCTCCGGAAAGAACGGCTGGTGAAACAGATCAAACTCGGTATTGCCGACCCCAAACAAGCCATTGCGGCCCACGATCCGGAAGTGGTATCCTGGGAAAGCCTGACCTACGACGAACAGCAGCTCTGGCAACGGAAAATGGAAGTGTACGCAGCCATGGTCGATCACGTCGACCAAAGTCTGGCTCGTCTTCTGGCCGAACTCAAGCGACTCAACCTTGAGGATAACACACTCATCGTGCTGATTTCTGACAACGGGGCGCAGGGTGGTCTGATTCCAACGGGTCGGAAACGCCCGCGCAGTTCGGGGCCAATTGGATCGGCGGGTTCGTACGATTACCAGGAACAAAATTGGGCCTACGTATCGAATACACCGTTTCGCAACTATAAAGCTACGCCCTACGAGGGCGGTATCAGTGCGCCGTTCATCGCCTGGTATCCGAAGAAAATTAAGGCAGGTATCATTGCCAAAGGCACCGCTCACCTAATCGACCTGGCGCCCACATTTTACGATCTGGCAGGGGCGAAATACCCCGACACATTCAACGGTGTGAAAACCAATCCGCTCCCTGGCTTGAGTCTGACGAACTTACTGTTTCAGGGAACAGCACTGCCAGCAGATCGACCAATCTTCTGGGAGCGAGCTGGAAACCGGGCGGTTCGCAAAGGCAAGTGGAAGATCGTATCCATCTTTCCGCAGAACAAATGGCAATTGTTCGACCTCGAAGCCGACCGAGGAGAAACGACTGATCTGGCGACTAAACACCCTGAAATTGTCAGCGAGCTGAACGTCGACTACGAAACCTGGGCCAAACGCACCGACGTAGAACCTTACGAAAAGCTGCGGCCTGTTAGTCAGGGATTACCCGGCGGCAATGCTGGGGCTAACCAGAACCGATCAGCCACGCGCATCGAATAACTACTGTTAGATTAGGCAACCTCATGAAACGCAATAGACTGACAATACGACTTCTGGCATTCACTGTATTTCTGGCGTCAGGCACGGCCAGTATTGCCCAAACCAAACCCTCTACCCAGAACTCGAATCCCCCTGCTCCAAGACCCAACATTATTTTGATTATGGCAGACGATATGGGCTATTCAGATCTCGGTTCGTATGGCTCAGAAATCCAAACCCCGAATCTGGATCGACTGGCCAGGGAAGGACTACGGCTCAGGGAGTTTTACAATAACTCCATCTGCGCTCCTACGAGGGCCTCGCTCATTACGGGGCAGTATCCGCACAAGGCAGGTGTAGGGTATTTTAACATCAATCTGGGTCTACCCGCCTATCAGGGCTTTCTCAATAAGCAATCGTTAACATTTGGCGAGGTGCTCAAACAGGCCGGATACAGTACGCTGCTTTCCGGTAAATGGCACGTCGGAAATGATAGTTTGTACTGGCCTAAGCAGCGGGGCTTCGACCGGTTTTATGGTATCCTGGGTGGAGCTTCCAACTACTTCGACGCCGATCCGTTACCAATAGGACGCCCCTCCCCGGTGGTTATTCTGGAAGACAACAAACGAATCCATCCTAAACCCAACTCTTTTTATTTCACCGATGAGGTAACCAATCATGCTGTAACGTTTCTGGATGAACAGAGTAAAGAAGCTAAGCCGAACGCGGCCCGGCCATTTTTCTTATACCTCGCCTATACCGCTCCGCATTGGCCCTTACAGGCATTGCCGGAGGATATTGCCAAATACAGGGGCAAATACGATGCAGGCTGGGATGCACTACGGAAAGAACGCCTGGCTCGTCAGGTAAAATTGGGCATCATCACCCAAAAACTGGCCGATGCAGCCGCAACCCGCGATACCGACGTACCGGAATGGGATGCGCTGACCTATGAAGAAAAACAACTTTGGAAAGCTAAAATGGAAGTCTACGCGGCCATGCTCGACCGGGCTGATCAGGGAATCGGCAAAGTGCTCGATAAGCTGAGAGAAATCCAAAAAGACAAGAACACGCTGATTGTTTTCATTTCGGATAATGGTGCTCCTGCCGAGGACGTAGCCCACTGGGGGCCAAAGCCGGTCGAAATACGGGACCGGTTGGTACCGCGGGCTCGTTTGAATCGCAGGGCAAAAACTGGTCGTACCTCTCTAACACACCGTTTCGTTCGTTTAAATCATTTGCGTATGAAGGCGGCATCCGTTCGCCCTTCATCGCCTGGTTTCCCAGCAAAATCAAAGCGGGCACTCTGGCCCGTGGCACCGGCCATCTCATCGACCTAGCGCCTACGTTTTATGAGCTTGCCAACGCCACCTATCCGGCTTCTTATCAGGGAACTACGACCAATTCGTTGCCCGGAAAAAGCCTGATCAATCTACTTTTCAACGGTCAGGAACTGGATGCCGGGCGGCCACTTTTCTGGGAATGGGCTGGCAACCGGGCCGTTCGGCGTGGCAAGTGGAAACTGGTTTCGATCTACCCGAGCTATCAGTGGGAATTATATGATCTGGAAAGCGATGCGGGTGAAACACAGAATGTAGCTTCCCGAAATTCGAACCTGGTCGATGAACTGTCAGCGCTGTATTTCAACTGGGCTAAACAAACCGACGTAGTAGATTACGACAAAATAAAACCGAAGGAACCCCTTCTACCCACCCCCAAAAAATCATCGCTCGGAAACCGAAATTTCTAACGTTTTCCTAGCTAAGAAACTGCGATAAAGCATTTGATGTACATATTTATGTTGTATATCTATTTAACCCATAGGATAAATACCAAACTACAATTAAATGACTTGCTAGCAGGCTAAATCATTACGATCCATCAATTTCCTAGGCAAGAGGGTGATGACGTCAACGGGGTCCTGGCACCCGTCAACTCCGTTCGTCTATCGCTCCATAGCTAGTAAACAAATCCATTCCTCACTGTAACAACATGTGACTTTCACGAAGTCCTTTTCTTAAAGGCGTGGGTATGGCAACCTTGTCTATAGAGTCAAAAGAATCAATAGAATCTAAATCAAACAAGTAGTAATCACCTGTAAACCAAATCAATATAATCCATGAAAAAGCAACTCACATTCATCTTTGTCCTGTTAGGCTTTGCCTCGGCGGCCATTGCTCAAACCGAAAAACCAGAAGGCTTGCTACCGGTTGACCAGTTTGCCTCAAAATTGAAAGCGCAGGCTATCCCCCAACTGATTGATGCCCGGAGTGCCGAAGAGTTTGCGCTGAATCACATTCCAGACGCCGTTAATTTCAACCTCCAAACCGAGGGTTACGAAACACTTGTTAAGGGAATCAGCAAGTCGAAGCCCGTGTTCGTCTACTCCATCGCCAACGGTCGTAGCGTTGCTCTGGCCAAGGATTTGCGAAGCAAGGGGTTCAATGAAGTCTATGTACTGGACAGCGGCATTGGTGCCTGGACAGGAGCGGGCAATCCACTATACACGACCGCCAAAAAAGGGCTGACGCTTGCCGAATACAACTCTATTCTGACGAGTAACAAGCTCGTTTTAGTTGACATCGGCTCTAAATACTGCGGCTCCTGCAAAAAAGTAAAGCCTATTCTGGAAACCTTACGGAAGGAGCATGGTGATGCCCTGAAAATTATCGAAATTGAACTGGAAGAAAGTCCCTCCCTCATTGCCTCGCTCAAAACCGTGTCGTCTTTCCCGTACCTTATTCTCTACAAACAAGGTGAAATCGTACTGAAACGCCCTGGGTTAAGCGAGTTGAAAGCTGAACTTGACACCAAGCTCGTAGCGTCGAAATAAGACTATCCGGGCAACAGAATCGTTCTACTTTTTCCAGCCATGAAAAAAATCGCTTGTTTACTGATTACCCTGCTGGCTATCGCTGGCGGTTCTGTTGCCCAACAGCGTAGTTCAATAAGTCGTGTGCCGGACCATCGTACAACGACCCAGCCAAATATTGTGCTCATTGTCGCCGATGACCTGGGCTACGGGGATATAGGGGTTAATGGGCAAAAGCTTATCAAAACCCCAACATTGACCGATTGGCATTCCAGGGAATTCGGTTCACTCAATTTTATGCCGGTACGACGGTTTGTGCCCCCTCCCGCTCGTCCTTACTGACAGGAAAACATACGGGACATACCTACATTCGAGGGAATAAAGGAGTTGACCCTGAAGGACAGGAGCCCATTGCGGATTCCGTTGTAACGCTGGCCGAAGTGCTCAAAAAGGCAGGCTATGCCACAGCCGCTTTTGGCAAGTGGGGATTAGGGCCGGTAGGCTCTGAAGGTGACCCCAACAATCAGGGCTTTGATACATTTTATGGATATAACTGCCAGAGCCTGGCTCATCGCTATTATCCAGACCACCTATGGCAGAACAGTCAACGAATCAGTTTAACTGAAAATGCCAATCTCACTAATAATCAGATATACGCGCCTGATTTGATTCAAAAACAGGCATTGGGATTTATTGAATCACGAGATAGTAAACAACCGTTTTTTCTCTTCCTGCCTTACATCCTGCCCCACGCCGAATTACTCGTTCCCGACGATAGTTTATTTCGCTATTACAAAGGTAAATTTCCCGAAGCCCCATTTAAAGGTGCTGATTACGGAACCAGCGCGACAACAGGTGGGTATACCTCACAGGCTTATCCACATGCTACATTTGCCGCGATGGTAGCCCGGTTGGACGCCTACGTTGGGCAGATACTGGATAAACTCAAAGCCGAAGGTCTTGACGAAAATACCCTGGTTATTTTCACAAGTGATAACGGACCTCACCTCGAAGGGGGCGCTGATCCAACGTTTTTTGCGAGTGGTGGTGGTTTCCGTGGATTCAAACGCGATCTGTATGAAGGGGGCATTCGCGTGCCGTTTATTACTCGCTGGCCGGGGAAAATCAAATCGAATACCCAAAGCAACTACATCGGGGCATTTTGGGATTTGTTCCCTACGTTTGCCGAATTAGCTGGGGCGAAGTCAACAAAAAACGGGGATGGCCTTTCGATCGTACCGAGCTTACTCGGCAAAGGAAATCAAAAAGCACACGACTATTTATACTGGGAGTTCCACGAAGGCGGAGGTAAGCAGGCCGTGCGCCAGGGCAAATGGAAAGCCGTTCGTCTGAATGTCAATAAACCAGATACATCAACACTGGAACTCTATGATTTGACTAAAGATCCGGGGGAGAAGCAGGATATCTCCAAAGCTTTTCCGGCTAAAGCAAAGGAGCTGGATCGCCTGATGAAGCAATCGCACGTTCCGTCAGTCCTCTTTCCTTTTGGTGAGATGTAACGTAGGCTATTTATTGGTATTCCTTCCGAGAACGGAAACAGGCAGGCTTAGGGTAGGCTACTGCATAGTTGGCCCTTTTTATATGTCCGTAAAAACACTAGATATATGACAAAGGCTGTTTCTCTCCTCGTTTGCCTTCTGATGGCGTTAGCTGGTTTCGCCCAGAAAACCAAAACGCCCCCCAATATCATCCTGATTATGGCTGATGACCTGGGCTGGAGTGAATTAGGTTGCTACGGAAACCGTAACGACGGACCGCGTAACGACGGACCGCGCTTCAATGAAACCCCTAATCTGGATCGTCTGGCGGCTGGTGGGATGCGTTTTACGCAGGCCTATGCTACTGCGCCCGTCTGTACGCCCACACGCGTTGCGCTCATGACTGGTCAGCATCCAGCCCGTGTTGGCATCACAGATTATCTGGATGCCAAAGACGAAAAGTTCCTGTCGCCAGATTATGTTACCATCAATGAGCAGTTGAAGAAAGCGGGCTATCATTCCGGCTTGATTGGCAAATGGCACCTTACAGGTGATTATACGAAGAAAAAAGGCGAACCGGCTAAACACGGCTGGGATGAAGTGATCTGCTCCGAAACGGGCTATATCGCCAACGGCGATTACGTTCATCCGTACTTTTTTATGCCCGATGTTCAGGCCAGAACCGAAGGCGAGTACCTAACTGACCGGCTGAATCAGGAGGCCGTTGACTTCATCAAGCGCAACCAGAAAAAACCCTTCTTCCTGTACCTGTCGCATTTCGCGGTTCATACGAAGCTGGCTGGCAAGCCGGAAGATGTAGCGAAATACCGGCAAAAAGCGGGCGCTGGTACGAAACAGAATAATCCGGAGTTAGCCGCCATGCTGGAACGTATTGATGATGGTGTTGGTCAACTCGTTACTACATTGACCGAATTGGGTCTGAAGGACAACACGTTGATTCTGTTCACCTCCGACAATGGTGGGGAGCTAAACGTAACGTCGAATGCGCCACTTAGAGGTGGTAAATCGGAGTTATATGAAGGCGGCATTCGGGAGCCCTTCATCGCGTATTGGTCAGGGGTCATCCAGCCAGGAAAGGTCTCAACCCAAATGGTCAATACGCTGGATATTTACCCGACCTTACTGGAACTTGCTTCGATCAAACCCACTAACGATCAACCCGTTGATGGAATCAGTATCGCATCCGTACTGAAAGGCGCTGCGAAGCCGTTTACCAGAACACTCTATTGGCATTATCCGCTTGCCAAGCCGCATTTTCTGGGTGGGCGCTCTGCCGGAGCTATTCGCAGTGGTGATTTCAAGTTGATTGAGTACTTCGATAACGGCCAGATTCAACTCTTTAATCTGGCTGAAGACCCAGGTGAGCAGACGG
Organism: Spirosoma telluris; assembly: GCA_003259005.1. GTDB lineage: Bacteria > Bacteroidota > Bacteroidia > Cytophagales > Spirosomataceae > Spirosoma > Spirosoma telluris. Next base: position 8,146,879 of record QLII01000001.1, on the reverse strand, counting down.
ACTTATCGGGAAAATTACCAGCCAAACGAACCGAATTAATTAATCAGTTACGAGAATGGCGCCTAAAAACCGTCGTCGATTTTTCAACTGCAATGAATTCTCTTCTTAAACCATGAAAAAAACACTTATCCTTAGTGCATTCCTGAGCGGGCTCTTCTTCATAGGTGCTACACCACCAAAAAAGTCTGCGACTAAAAAAGCTGCCCAGAAACCCAATATCGTTCTGATTATGGCCGACGATATGGGCTACTCCGATCTTGGGTGTTATGGCTCCGAAATTCCAACCCCTAACCTGGATAAACTCGCCAGTCAGGGCGTCCGGTTCACTCAGTTTTATAATACCGCCCGCTGCTGCCCAACTCGCGCATCGCTGATGACGGGTCTTTTTCAGCATCAGGCGGGCATTGGCCACATGACCAAAGAGCCGAGCAATCGCATCGACTATGATTATGGCGTATATGGCTACCGGGGTGAGATCAATCGCAACTGCGTAACGTTAGCTGAAGTGTTAAAATCGGCTGGTTATCATACCTATATGGCCGGGAAATGGCACCTGGGGTCAGGAACTCCTGATCTACGCCCTCGCCAGCGGGGTTTCGATCGCTACTACGGTTTATTGGCGGGTGCCAGCAGCTACCTCGACCCCATCCAGCCGCGTGGCATCTGGCAGGATAATGAACCTGTTGACAAAGTAAGTCAGCCTTTTTACACCACCGATGCCTTTACGGACCATGCCATTACGTTTCTGAGTGAGCAAAAAGACCAGCAGCCTTTTTTCCTGTATCTGGCTTTTACCTCACCCCACTGGCCATTGCACGCCTTGCAGGAAGATATTGACCGGTTTCGGGGAAAATATCGCCAGGGCTGGGACGCTCTTCTGGAACAACGATTTCGTAAGCAGATCAAAGAAGGCATTGTGCCTGCCCAATGGAAGCTATCAGCTCGTCCGGACATTTACCCGGCCTGGGCTGAGCAGGATACCGCAAAGCAGCGGGAGATGGATTACCGAATGGCCGTCTATGTTGCTCAGATTTACCGAATGGATCAGAACATAGGCAAGTTGGTTGATTACCTCAAAAAGGCGAATAAATTAGACAATACCCTACTGATCTTCCTGTCCGACAATGGTGCCTGTCAGGAAGGCGGTGTCTTGGGGGGAGGATCTTTAGCTGATATCAACGATCCAGCCAAAGGCGGTGCCATATCGTATGGGGGCGTCTGGGCGAATGCCTCCAATACGCCTTTCAAAGGATTCAAGCACGTTTCCTACGAAGGTGGCATCGCCACTCCGCTGATTATTCATTATCCCGCGGGTATGGCAGGCCAGAAAGGCCGTATTACAACGACACCGGGTTATCTGATCGACATTATGCCCACCTTTCTGGAAGTAAGTGGAGCGACGTATCCAATGGAAGCGAAAGGACAGAAGATCCATCCGTTTGAAGGGAAAAGCCTTTTGCCGGTACTTACAAAAGGGACTCGTCAGCCACACGAGTATATGTATTGGGAGCACGAAAATCACCGGGCTATCCGATTCGGTAACTGGAAGGCTGTCGGGGTCATTGGTGCTCCCTGGGAACTCTATAACCTGGAAACCGACCGAACCGAACAGCACAATCGCGCAACGGAACAACCGGATCTGGTTAAAAAACTTGATCAGCAGTGGACTAGCTGGGCCAATACGCATCATGTTTTCCCCAAAGGCTCAATGAAAACGGACTTTACTAAAGAGTGGAATTTCCTCAAGACAGCTGATTAGCATTCAACAGTTAACTAGCTCCCAATAAGGAAACATTATTTCTATTTTATCATAAGTGTTTTTTTACCAAAGAGCACTATAAGGAAACCTATTGACTGCACTTTTTACCATTTAGATTACCCAATGTCTACCGCTATAAAGGAATGGAGACATCAATATAAAACCGATTATATCCTATGTCATGTGACTGATACGCCGTTAAATGCTACCGTAAAGGGAATGCTAACGAGAACTGGCAACTCTTTAGGATTGAACACAAAAAATAAGTTCAACAGGATGGTGACGTTCGGTAAGAATCACGTCCTAAGGGGCAACCCGAATGTAAGCGAAACACTTCAATTAAACATAAATCACTTATAATCAACGCTATATTTACATTTCAACTATGTTAATGAGGTTACCCTCCCAGATTTTATTATCACCCACCAGGGGGTTGAGGCTCGAATTATTCAGAGTAATGTTGTCAAATTGATTATAAAGCACTTAACAAAGGCAACTTACCGCAAAAGATAAACTTGTTATGTACCTTACCTAAGCTTGCCAGAATACCCAAATTAAGATAATAACTACCGTAACTTCATAAATGAACCAGTTTAACACGCTCATTATCGAGGATGATCCTATATGGCTATATAGACTCCAACAAATGTTCACTCAACTAAACCTAGGTCCAACGCGATCGGCCACCACGCTGACCCAGGCTAGGCAACTGATTGAGGAGCAACTGCCCGATTTAGTTATTGCCGATATCGTGCTGCCCGATGGATTATCCTTTGAGTTATTTCTGCTAAACTTTAAGCAACTCCCCGTCATTTTTCAGACAAACTTTGCCAGAGAAGAGTTTTTAATGAAGGCAATCCGTATGCCCAATATTGGCTTTCTGGTCAAACCATTTGAACCCTTTAATCTACGAGCCTCTGTAGAATTGCTCATATCCAGAATGCCGTACAAGCCAGTGAGCCCCCAACAGGTATACCTGTAACTGGGAAATACAGGCAGCCAGTAATGGTGCCGTTTGACGAAGTTTACTGGATCAAGGGGAGGGGAATTATTCGATTATCTATACACTTGATCAGAAATATGTCTTAAAACGCTCGTTACGAAAAGTAATGGACGACTTACCGAATTATTTCATACAGGCTCAAAAGGCCTACCTTGTGAATCAACATCATATAGAGTCCATTAAAGGATCAACTTTAGAAATAAATCAGCAGTTGATTCCAATTGGGCGTAACTACAGAAAACAGTTATTAGAGAGTATAGTCTCGATATACTAATTGAGACGGCACTAGTATTTGTTGATTTGACCAATGCTGTGGCTCGGATTACGCCTAAATAGTGCATCTTAGAGGGGATCGTCATCCATACATGGTATTTGTCTACCCATGACGAGGCTATTCATTTCTACATTAAGTCAAATAAGGGTTATTCGTCAGATAAGCATACCTAACAATAGGAAAAGCAAAAACCCCATATAAAAGGTAGCCGTCAGCCAGGCAGGCTCATCCGAAAGGTGGGCTTCCTGTAACAGTTCTTCGGTCACCAGAAATAAAAGGGCAGCCAGGCCAAAAGATAGTACCAGATCCAGTCCTGATGGAGGCAGGCTATGCAACAAGGTAGCCCCACCGACTGCGCTAATGATAAAAACAAGGGCGATGCCAACTAGTAGGCTAATACTGCGCCCCCGCGTTAAACCGGCGTTCCCCAGCGTGGTGGCCGCTGCCAGGCCCAGTGAAATACTTTCAATACCCAAAGCATAAGCCAGCAGCTTTCCTTCTTTAGCACCGGCGGCAAACCCTACTCCCAGCAGCAGGCCATCTACCAGGACATCGATACCTAGCAAGACTAAAAAGGTTACTGGCAGAGAAGTAGTCGTTTTTGGGGGCGTGGATGGCGCATTGCTTTCAGTTAAATGGCGGATCAGCAGCATAAGCAAAATACCGCCCCCAAACCCCAAACTGGTTAGCACCCAATTGTGCAACTCAACGACCTGCGGTAAAATCTCAACAGCGACTACTGAGAAAATAACCCCTGCGGCAAAGTGCAGAATAGCGCTTTTGGCTTTCTGGCTCAATTTATAATAGGTAGCCCATACACTACTCGACGTGAGAGCCAGCGCAGGTAAGAGGGCGTAACTGACAATGGATATAAAGGGGGTCATCACAAAAACAAGAGGATGGAAAATGAACTAGAAACGAGCCTAAAATTGGAATGGGCCAGTTTTTCTATCGATTTTGATTAAGTCGGCAATACGCTTTGTAGCTAACCCATGAGTGAGACGAAACTAGCTTTGTCGCAGCATGCCCATTTAGCTGATGTCGGCATTTGCCTGGTCAGCTGGCTCAATATGGATTAATACATCGTAGACAGATGGCTTCTCGATTAGAATAGCCGCCTTCACCGCATGGGCAATGGCATGGCCTTCGCGCACCGTTAACTCACCCGAAACCAGTACGTGCAGGTCAATAAAGTACTCAAATCCCGTTTTACGAACCCGGTACTTATCAATGCCCGATACCTGAGGGACCTGCACGGCAATGGCACGTAATTCCTCCTGCCAGTTGCCACTGGGAACCTCATCCATAATTTCGCCGAATGAAGGTCGAAAAATATGGTAGGCATTATAGAGAATGAAGCCCGATGCCAGCAACGCGGCCCAATCATCTGCGCTTTCATAACCCGGCCCGCCGATCAGGGCAATACTGATGCCTACAAAAGCAGTAAGTGACGTAATGGCGTCGCTGCGATGGTGCCAGGCGTCAGCTTTAACGGCACTGCTTTCGACTTCCGAACCGACTTGAGCAATTCGCCGAAAAAGCACCTCCTTCACGATAACCACACCCGCCAGCACCGCTAGTGTCCAGGCTTCCGGGACTTTATGAGGAACCTGAATATGCTGAACACTTTCGACGCCAATCAGGATAGCCGCCCCTACCAGCGCAAATGATACAATCATAGCTGCTAATGGCTCGGCTTTCCCATGCCCGTAGGGGTGATTCTGATCAGGACTGCGGGCAGCAACCCGAAGACCGAACCAAACAAAGGTAGAGGTGATGATATCCGTACCCGATTCGATGGCGTCGGCAATGAGCGCATAGGAATGACCCAGATAGCCAGCTGTACCTTTTACTAGCAGCAGACCAATGCTGACGCCAATCCCGATGAGTGTAGTTTTCTGACCTCGTTCGGCCTGATGGGGTTTGTGGGGTTGTTCCATAAAAAAATAATCTCCTGCCTGGTGCTTACCTCCCAGGCGTATGTATAAGCAAGTGAACCGGTTGACTGTTTTGTATTAGCCCTCCGCTTCTGCATTTTTGATCTTCATCAACAAAGCATAGGCATTTTTCAGGACGAGTTTCGTCTGATCCGTAATGCCACGACCTTCAATCTGCTGCTTACCCTGGTTGAGTAAGCCTGGCACCACTTCTACCATGTTGAAGGTACCATTACCCTGATCGGTAAACACATACGCTTTGTTTTCCCAACGAACAATAGCTGCTTCGGGTACGGTCAATGCCTGTTTATTGTTCACCGAAACGTCTCCATTCATAAACGTACCTGGCACCAGCGAGACGCTGTAGTCTTTAAAATGACACTGGACTTCGGCCATGCGATCCTGATTCAGGTTTTTATTGACAAGTATAATTTCAGCCCTGAATCGGCGATTAGGCTCTCCATTGGTATAGGCCATCAGTTGCTGACCAACCGAAAGTTTAGCCAGATCTTTTTCAAACACATTGAGCACTAAGTGAATATCCCGAAGATCGACCAGTTCAAATAAAATGTCTGTCGGGGCCGTGTATTTGCCGACATTGGCATTGATCTTGGCAACTACGCCATTGATGGGAGAGCGAATCACAATACTTCGGGAGATATTATCAGCTTGTAGTTTGGCTGGGTTGATACCGATTACTTCCAGCTTCTGACCCAGCGCATTCATTAAAATACGCTGACTTTCCATTTCCGACTTGGCCTGCTGGTACACCTTGTCACTACTCGCTTTAGTCGCATTCAGGTCCCGCTGGCGATTATATTCACTCACGGCCAATAAAAAACGTTCTTTGGCCGTCAGGTAATCCTGTTGAAGCTGGATGTATTGCATATCTTCCAACTGGGCCAGCACCTGTCCTTTTCGCACGATCATGCCCGCCAGCATATCCGTTGATTTGAGGTAGCCCCCCAGGGGAAAACTGACACTGACCATACCTTGCGGGGGAATGGTAACTTTACCCTGCAACGTTAAGACTCCGCTGACCGTCTCCCGTTCAGGACGGCCCACTTCGATGCCAACACTGTGTAGTTGTTGGCTCGTAAAGGAAACTAATTGCCGGGTGGTCGAATCGGCTTTGGCCGGGGTCTGGGTGGTTTCGGTGTTACTGTTTTTTCCGCAGGACACTACTACCCATAGGCATAGAGTGCTGATAATGAATCGTTTCATGCGCTGGTTTATAAATTATTCAACTTCAGGTAATGGATGACCGCCTGGTTGTAGTTACTTAAGGAGTTGACGTATTCGTTTCGAATGCTAATGGCCTGATTCACCAAAATGACCCACTGTAGGTAGTCAATCTCTCCGCCTTGAAACTGCTGATCGGCTGTGGCAATAATGACATCGGCATTGGCCAGGCCTTGATTCTGGTAATAGGCTAGACTTTGGCTGTATTTCTGAACTTGCTGAAACGCATTCAACTGCTCTGTTCCGAGCTGGCGCTGAATATATTCCGCCTGCCGCTGGTTACGCTCCCAGTCCAGTTTAGCTGCTGAGATGCGGGCCGATTGGGCTTTAAAAAACAGGGGAATAGCCACCCCCGCTGACGTAACTAAACCGGCTACTGCTGGTATAGGTCTGCTCCAGCCCATTGACCAGTTGAGTACCCACAAAGCTTTGGTTGTTATAGCCTACGATAAAATCGGGCAGTAACCGGGCTTTTTCGGTTTGATACCGAAACTGAGCAGATCGCTGCTGTTGTCTGGTTAACTCCAGAATCGGCAGGCCCGTCTGGGTAGAGTCGGGACGAATCAGGGGTTCATCAATCCGGGGCTTCTCTGACTGAGGTACATACGACCGATTATCCTGAAGGAGTCGATTGAACTCATTGAGCACGATTCGGATGTCGCTATCCAGCATGGTCAATTGATTGGAAATTTGCTGCCGTTGCGACTCGGCCGCTGTTTTCTCCAGCACGTTGGCAGCTCCTTTCTCAAACCGGGCCCGGGATTTGGCTTCAAAAAGCCGGAACAAACTATCTGCATATACCAATAGCTGTTTACGCTGAATGAGTACGGCATACTCAAAATAGTATTGGCGTACCAGAGACCGGATGTCGGCTTCGGTCAATTGTCGTTGCGCCTGAGCGGCCAGATAATTGGCCTCCAGCTGTTTGCGCTGATTGGCATAGACGGACGGAAAACTAAATGCCTGACTCACTCCCAGACGGGTATCATTGCTCACGCTGTTGAACTTGCCGTAATCAGCGCTAAAGACCGTCTTGGCTACATCCACCGCACTAGCCTGCAAGCGTTGCCCAACTTGCTCGCTTAGTCGGGCACTCTGAACTTGTCCATTTTTAGCCAGCGCCAGTTCCAGTGCATTAGCCAGAGGGATTGGTGTGGTTTGGGCCTGCACCTGGCCCGCGTTGATGAGCAGTACCACCAGGAGTACTGCTGTTGCAGAAGGGGTAACCACTCGTTTGGGCTTGCCTTCCATGAGTAGATATAGGGCAGGTAAGACAAACAAGGTGAGGAGAGTTGCCGTCAGTAATCCGCCAATGACGACCGTGGCCAGCGGTCGTTGCACTTCTGCACCGGCACCGTCGCTCAGGGCCATGGGTAAAAAGCCCAGAGAAGCCACCGCAGCCGTCATTAAGACTGGCCGCAGTCGATTGCGCGTGCCGGTCAGCACCAATTGCACCGAATCAGTGAGTAGGCCTTCCAGCTTGAGTCGGTTAAATTCAGAAATCAGCACAATACCATTCAAAACGGCAACGCCAAAGAGAGCGATAAAGCCCACCCCTGCCGAAATACTAAAGGGCATATCCCGTAGGGCCAGCGCGAATACCCCTCCAATAGCCGACAACGGAATGGCCGTGAAGATCAGCGCTCCTTCTTTCAGCGAAGAAAAGGTAAAATACAGCAAGCCAAAGATGAGAAACAGGGCTACCGGAACAGCGATGCTCAGGCGGGATTTGGCTTGTTGTAAATTTTCAAAGGCCCCACCGTAGGTCAGGGTGTAACCAGGGTCAAACGTAATTTTCACCGCTACTTTTCGTTGTAACTCTTCCACAATGGACTGCACATCCCGTCCCCGAACATTAAAGCCGACAATGATTCGCCGACGGGTATTCTCCCGCTGAATCTGGTTGGGGCCTTCGATTTCCTGAATGGTGGCTATCTGGTAGAGGGGTATTTGCACACCCGTTGCCGTAGAGATGGGCAGATTCTGTACATCCGTAATGTTTTTTCGACCTTCGCCACCCACCCGAACGACTAAATCAAATCGTTTTTCACCCTCATAAATTTGACCAGCAGAGGCCCCCGCAAAGGCGGCATTGATGGTTCGGTTAACATCCTCAATGGAGAGTCCGTAACGGGCAATTTCCCGTCGGTTGAAGTCAATGACAATTTGGGGCATGCCCGTTACTTTTTCAATGTACCAGTCGGCCGTTCCAGCTACTGTTTTACTGATGGCACCGAGTTGCTCGGCATAGCTAGCTAGCTTAGTCAGGTCTTCCCCATAAATTTTGCAAACCACATCCTGTTTGGCACCAGTCATCAACTCATTGAAGCGCATCTGAACGGGAAATTGAAAACCAGTGGTTACACCCGGCATAATCTCCTGCGCTGTCGCGGCCATTTTACTGGCCAATTCAGGAAACGAATGGGCACTGGTCCACTGAGATTTGTCTTTCAGTACGACAATCATATCGCCCCCTTCAATGGGCATGGGATCAGTTGGTATTTCTGCACTACCGATCCGGGCAACAATTTTTTCGACTTCCGGATAGCTTGCTTTTAAGCGGTCGGATATCCGGCTGATGGCATCAATGGTTGTGCTGAGGTTGGTGCCGACCAGCAGCCGGGTTTCGACCGCAAAATCACCTTCTTCCAGTTGAGGAATAAACTCCCCTCCCATCCGGGTAAACAACAAAACAGCCACGGCTAGCAGGGCAAACGCTGAGCCAACGATGATGGCCCGAATGCGTAAGGCCCTGATCAGCAGTTTCTGATACAAGGCTTCGATCCTATTCATCACGCGATCCGATATGGTCGGCGAATGACGGAGTTGTTTACTGATCAAGATGGCACTGATCATGGGCACATAGGTGATCGACAGGATAAATGCGCCCAGAATGGCGAAAGCGACGGTTTGCGCCATAGGGGTAAACATTTTGCCTTCAATACCGGATAGGGATAGAATTGGCAGGTAAACAATGAGGATAATGATCTGGCCAAATACAGCCGCATTCATCATTCGGGACGCCGAATCAGTAACTTCTTCATCCATGTCGGCCTGCGACAACTGATTGATTGCTGCGTATTTTTTAGAGGAATGAAGATGATGCAAAATGGCCTCGACAATGATGACCGCCCCATCGACGATCAAGCCGAAGTCCAGCGCTCCCAGACTCATCAAGTTACCACTAACCCCGAAGGCGTTCATCATCGTAATGGCAAACAGCATGGATAAGGGGATAACTGAGGCTACTAATAGCCCAGCCCGCCAGTTGCCCAGAAACAAGACCAGGACGAGCACCACAATCAGCGCTCCTTCCAGTAAATTATGCTCGACGGTTCCAATAGCGTTATTGACCATTTTGGTACGGTCCAGAAAGGGCTCGATTTCCAGGCCAGGAGGCAAGGTTTTCTGGATAGTCTGAATGCGATTTTTTACATTTTTAATGACCTCCGAGGAATTGCCCCCTTGAGCATCATCACAATACCACCCGTTACTTCTCCCTGACCGGCCATCGTCAGCGCTCCATACCGAATGGCGGAACCCAGTCGCACTTCTGCCACATGAGCAATCAGGATGGGGGTTCCGTCGGTGGTGTTTTTGACGACAATTTGCCCAACATCATCCCCATTTTTTGCCAGACCGACACTGCGGATGTATAATACCGATGGTCCTTTTTCAATGTATGCCCCCCGGTATTTTGATTATTGCGACTCAAGGCCGTAAAAACATCACTAATCGTTAACCCGAGCGATTTTAGCCGGGCTGGATTGACCGCTACTTCATACTGTTTAAGCTCACCCCCAAAGGTTGCTACATCGGCTACGCCGGGTGTACCGAGCAATTGCCGACGAACGAGCCAGTCCTGAGCAGTGCGTAAATCTGCCAGCGAATACTTGCTTTCAAATCCTTTTTTGGGCTTAACGACATACTGATAAATTTCCCCTAAGCCCGTGGTAACAGGAGCCAGTTCGGGCTTGTTGGCATTGCCATTGATGTCTACCTGCGATAAGCGCTCAGTAACCTGCTGCCGAGCCCAATACACATCCGAGCCATCGTCAAAGACGATCGTGATCAATGACAAACCGAAGCGGGACAGGCTCCGGCTTTCTTTCAGGCCCGGTATATTGCTGATGGCCTGCTCAATGGGAAACGTAATCAGGCGTTCCACATCTTCGGCTCCCAGAGAAGGGGCCGTGGTAATGACCTGAACCTGATTGTTTGTAATATCCGGTACGGCATCGATGGGTAACTGGCTAACCTGATAGGTGCCGTAGATGACCCACAGGAGCATGAATAAGCCAATGGCCAGTTTGTTCTGGACAGAGAACTGAATAATTTTATAGAGCATGATAGAATGAACTCGTTGAGAAACAAGAGCCAGCGAGCCGAGGACATGAACAATCGCACATACTCAGCCAACCAGCCAAGACCACAAAAACGGAGTTATCCTACCTGAGGAGGTTGAAATAAAAACGAAGCGTTTTGATAGGTATACAGGTTCTCATAGGTAAAATGAACCTGCGGCCAGGGGATAAGCGTCACTAATTCGACGGGTTCTCCCTGAGGTTGAAAGGGGGATAGTGTAAAGACAAACCCGGCAGAGAGGTGATTATAGAGGGGAATTTTCACCCCTTCGTGCGGCAGTTTGGCATGTTTCGATGAGGCATTATAATGCATATCCAGAAACTGCCAGAAATCGAAATCGCTACCCGCTGTTTTTTTATGGAGTTGATAGTGGACAATCAACCCTGGTATTTTATAGACCTCTTCCACGTCAGTCTGCGGGAACAGACTACCCAGTAGCATAAGTATGCCCAGGAAAAGAGCCAACGCGGATTTCATTATGCAAAGGTAGAGCGCAATTAAGTAAGTTCCGAGTTTCAAGACCAATTAGTGGGTCACACTCCCCCTCCCTCCATCTCTGCTACTCTCTGTAACGGGTAGGAGTACAGACTTAGATGGCTTTAGCGATTAGATACTCTACTTCTCTTTGTATGCTTTCACGTCGAAATTTTCTTGTCGCAACCGGGGCGCTGGCAGCCGGACTCCCCTCGCTTTCTGTCCGCCCCATGGGCAATTACCCCATCGGCGTTCAGCTCTATACTGTCCGGGAGTGGATGAATCAGGACCCCATTGGCACGCTCAAACAACTGGCGTCCATTGGCTATACGCTTCTCGAATCCTACCAGGGTGACAAAGGCATTTATTTTGGCCTTAAACCCGCTGAGTTCACCAAAATAGCCCATGATCTGGGCATGACGCTATTTGCCAGTCACTTTAACCTGGGCAAAACGGCCGAAACCTCAATTACCGAAGCCGCCGAAGTAGGGGTTAAGTACATGATCGTCCCATACAACAAATTAACTGACCTGGAAACGACCAAGCGGGCCGTGGATGAATACTCCCGGCTAGGTGAATTATGCCAAAAACACGGGGTGCAATTTGGCTATCACAATCATGGATACGATTTTGAGACCTTCGATGGCATTGTGCCCTATGACTTATTCCTGAAGCAGATTGATCCTAAACTAATGATCATGGAGATGGAACTCTATTGGTTTGCTCGTATGAACGTTGATCCTCTGACGTACATCCAGAAATATCCAGGCCGTTTTCCAATTTGGCATGTCAAGGATATGGATAAGCAGGATCGTACGGCCAATACAGAAGTTGGTCGAGGCAGTATTAACTACAAACGGCTTTTTGAACACGCTAAGCAAGCGGGCTTACAGTATTCCATTGTTGAACAAGATGGCCATTTCCACCCCTCGGTTTGGCCCAGTCTAACCACTAGTTTTGGGGCAGCAAAAGTCCTGGGACAATGATCAACGAGACTGATCAGCGACTTTCCTTACTATCGCCTGAGTAAAGGCTATTCAATAGCGTATGCGCTGTATAGTGATTTTAATCTCTCGCGAGGCTTCGACCAATTGATCTAAATTCAGCTTGTCAGATTTTCTTTTTCAAACATCCATACAAATAAGATTTTTTCACTAATTTAATTGCAAAAAATCTTTTTTTACTATACTCAATACATTGTACTTATTAAAGCTGTTTAAACTCTGTAAATTCCATTAAAACTGAATCGTTTTTGTCATCCCAACGCCAGCAGGGATGACAATAAGCACGCAAATTCTTAGCTAGGAAATATAAAGTTTAACCGGGTTCATTATAGTTAATACTCACAAACAAGCAAAATTATCTAATTTTACTTGTTTGTTTTTTGTACTAAAACAACAATAACCACAAGAGGCTTTTGAAACAATTGCTATATCAAAAATAGTACATTTTCAATATAGCAATTGTTTCAAAAATATTCTTTTCAGCATTATTTACCTGAAGATGAGATGTGATTAAAGAAGGGACGTACGGAATTACAAGCGCTGATGGCAGAAAATCCATTATATAGATAGTATCTTTAAAACCAGATTACGAAGCTTTAAGCCCTGGTTCAAGTACCATCATGTTTCTAGAAAAGATCAAATCCGGCGAATCAGGCGTGCTGCTTTACGGCATCACCCCTCCCAAAGCCGGTACAACCCCTGAACGCGTTGCCGAGATTGCCCAAAAAACAATTGAACGACTATCTACTCTGGATATCGATGCACTCGTTGTCTATGATGTCCAGGATGAGTCGGCCCGGACAAAAGAAGAAAGGCCCTTCCCGTTTTTAAATGCGCTTGATCCCCTTGTTTTTGCCTCTGGCTATCTGGGAACGTTAAAGATCCCGAAAATAATCTACCGGCCTGCTGGCAAATTTTCCACTCTGGAGTTATCTGATTGGCTGGAAGAGCTGCATGAATACAATTTCTATCCTGTTTTTGTAGGCATACCTGCCCCGGATTACCCGGTAAAAACTAGCCTGCCGGAAGCCTACAGGATCTGGAGCAAACACCAGAACACATCCGTTATCGGTGCGGTAACTATCCCTGAACGACATGAAGTCCTGAAAGATGAAGATGTCAGGATGCTGGATAAGATGAGCTGCGGGGTTTCCTACTTTATTTCACAGTGTGTGTTCAATCTCGACTACGCCAGGCAGGTCATCGAAGACCTGGCGATCAGTTGTAACAGGCAGCAAATCCCCCCCCGACTATCATTTTTACCATTACCGCCTGCGGATCTGCTAAAACACTGCATTTTATGGAGTGGTTGGGTATTCACGTACCAGATGAATTGAAAGAAGAGCTGAAAAAATCGGATGACATTCTTGAAAAATCTGTACAGATATGCCTCAACATTGCTACCGAGCTTACCGCATTCTGTATAGAACGCTCTATTCCCTTCGGCTTTAATATCGAAAGTGTTGCCATTCGCAAAGCAGAGATCGAGGCTTCTATCTATTTAGCCAATGGAATAGGTCAGATGCTGAAGGATAAAGGGGTAAGAAAGTCGTCAGAAGGTAACGATTGTGAAGTCATAAATGGTCAGCAAAAAAATACCCGGTACGTGGGTTAATAGTATAAGGCTTATCGTTACAACTGAATAAGCCTTATACTTAATTAGTTTAATTCGTTTGAGATGTGCCGATAAACTAAACCACGAAGCTGTTTGGTTTTTTTCGTCTATAGAAAATCCAGGTTGATTTTTGTCATACCTGACGCCAAATCCGCCCCTTGTGTTTTGGAAGCGCCGAAGTTATTAATCAATTTGCTGTCCTGTACCCTAACAGGGTTAGTACTCCCTCAAGAGGCACTGATGCTGGTCAGAGTGTTGTTGAAGCTGACGCCAAAAGGGCTTCCAGCGCATGCGTACTGGCTTTAAACCTAGTCAGGACCATACTCCGAAGGCAACACGCCATACTGCTCCTGAAATGTTCTGGTGAAGTAAGATAGACTTTCGAAGCCCACATGATAGGCAATTTCGGATACCGTTCCCGCCCGACCACTCAGTAACGTTGCCGCCCGTTCCAGCCGATACTGCCGTAAAAACTCAACGGCCGTGATACCCGCCAATGCCTTAAGCTTGCGAAGTAGCTGCGATGGGCTCAGGTGCATAGCCGCACTAAACTGATCGACCCCAAACTGGCTGTCTGTATAATGCGCGTCAATAACCTGTCGGGCTTTTTGTAAAAAAATAGCTTCGCGCGAAAGGGTCGTTGTCGCATGTATAGCTTGTTCGATAATGGGGAACGTGACCGGTTGTTTGCTAAAGTACTGACGTAGTCGATCCTGTTTATCCAGAAGGTTACGAACCCGTACGCGAATTTCATCGAGGTTGAACGGTTTGGTGAGGTATTCGTCGGCCCCAAGTTCAAACCCTTCTATTCGATCCTGAATGGTCGCTTTGGCCGTTAGCATGATAACCGGAATATGGCTTGTCGATTCCTGGGTTTTCAGCCTGCGACAGAACCCAAACCCGTCGAGCCGTGGCATCATTAGGTCACAGATTACCAGATCAGGAATCAGCTGAGTAGCCCGTTCTAGTCCTAGCTGGCCATCCTCCGCTTCAACGATCTGATAATCTACTTCAAAAATGCTTCGTACATAGGTTCGGATGTCTGTATTATCGTCGATGATCAGCAGCGTAGGGGCATCGACGATAAGGCCCGATTTCTCCAGTGCTGATTCCGGCGATCTTCCTGAAAACTCCTCCGGAAATACCTGCTCATCGCCCGCATTCGAGCTTAGCTTATCCCAATTGATCAAGATGGATTTGGTGCCCTGTTTCTCTGGCTTCTCCGATAAGGGCTCAGCCATCCGAGCAATCGGCAGGGAAACCACCATCGTTGTTCCAACTCCTTCTTTGCTCTGAACCGATATTGTACCGTGTAATACGTTCACCAGTTCATTGACCAGCGCCAGACCAACGCCTGTACCTTCGTAGCTTCTGTTCACGTTGGCATCAACCTGATAGAACCGGTCGAAGATATGAGGCAGATTCTCGGACGCGATGCCAATACCTGTATCCTTAATTGTCAGGGTCATGGTACCCGAATCTCCTAAAGTCGGGTAGCTAACCTGCATACGAATTTCGTTGCCATCGGGAGTAAATTTGAAAGCGTTAGACAGCAGATTGGTCGTAATTTTCTCCAGCTTATCCTGGTCGAATCTCGCCCAGTAGGTAGCACAATTTTGCTCAAAACTGAATCGTATCGAACGACTATCGGCCAAAGACACGAACGAACTGGCCAGTACCTGAACAATCATGGCTACATCGCCGGGTTCGGTTTCTACTTTCAGCTCCCCCCATCGAGTTTACTAAGATCAAGTACCTGGTTGATAAGATTCATCAATCGCCTGCCGTTACGTTCCATCATGGAAAGCTCAGGCTCCTGCAATACTTTTTCCCTACGGTGGCTGAGCGGCCCCAGAATAAGGGTAAGAGGGGTACGGAACTCATGCGATATATTCGTAAAGAACTGGGTTTTCAGCGTATCCAGTTCTTGTAGCCTACTGGCTTCCTGCTGCTTGAAAACTACCTGTTGCTGTAAAAGGAGTCGCTGGGCCTGAAGTCGAATAAACTGCCAGATTAAGAGTCCCAACACAACCAGATAGCATAAATAGGCCCACCATGTCTGATAAAATGGGGGTCTGACCCGAATAAACAGTTCGATAGGCTTACTCCAATGCTCCCCATCAACCGACCCCATCATCGCCAGCCGATAGCTCCCGGAAGGAAGTTGTGCATAATTGGCGAAACGGTTGGTGCCTGCTTCGACCCAATCCTGGTCAATTCCATCCAGTCGATACCGATACCGATTGCCACTGGGATTCGTATGATCCATGACCCCAAATTCCAGCGTAAGCAGATTCTGGTCGTGCCGCAAATCCAAGGAGGTGGTATAGTCAATTCCCTCCGACAAAATCTCTTCCGGTCCGCCAACGTCAATAGCTTTATTGTTGATCTTCAACCCCACTATGGCCACTTTGGGTGGTTTTTGATTGCCCGCAACAATTTCCGAAGGATGAAAAATAGTCAGCCCATTGATGCCCCCAAATAGCAACTCTCCGGTTGGGGCTTTCGCATAGGACTGGTTGTTAAACTCATTATCCTGTAAACCATCATTTTTGGTATAGGTGCGAAATTTGCTCGTTTTGGGATTGAACTGCGCAATTCCCTGGTTGGTACTCACCCATAGGTTTCCTGAATCGTCTGCTAAAACTCCATACACCACCTTGTTGGGCAGCCCCTGTGCCTCGGTAAAGTGCGTAAACTGCCCCGTTTGCTTATTGAATCGGTCGAGGCCTCCGCCTTTGGTCCCTATCCATAGGTACTGATTGGGCT
Organism: Spirosoma telluris; assembly: GCA_003259005.1. Lineage (GTDB taxonomy): Bacteria > Bacteroidota > Bacteroidia > Cytophagales > Spirosomataceae > Spirosoma > Spirosoma telluris. The sequence goes on along the minus strand of QLII01000001.1, from coordinate 8,130,437 downwards.
GTCGGGGGTCAAGGCAGAGACTTAGAACAAAGTCTTCGGTCAGACTTTGCCGATCATTGGTAAGGTTACGAAACAAGGTGAACGCCGGTTTCTGGAACAAAGAACGTATGCGGACAAGACCTTGCTGGGTGCCAATCCACAACGTACCGCCAGACTCCAGCAGCAACGAGTATACTTCTATCTTAGCACCGATTTTGGGAAAGACACTTCCATAATCAACTACCTGAAACTGTTCGGTCTGGGGATCAAACCGGAGAAGTTTACCATTGGTAGCTCCAATCCAGATAGCACCGGAAGAATCTTCCAGCGCCTGATTACCAATTACACCCAGACGGCAGTCCGCAGGCAGTGTGTATCGGCGAAGGAGTTTCCAGTCGGGCGAGAATTTTAATAACTCATGGGGACCAATCTCGGCGGTGACTCCCCGACTCGTATTAAACGACCAGAAGAAGCCTTGGTGATCAGGCAAAACAAACCATTCCGGCCTATTTGGCAAAGCCGTATTGGGCGGCATTAAGGGTACTAATTGCCGTTGCCGATCGAACTCTGCGAACCCTTCATACAATCGCAGGAATGTGCGCCCCTGTTGGTTGATGGCAATATGCGATAATGACTTATTCGGCAAATAGGAATGAAAGAGCCGAATCCTCGGATTAAACTTACGAAGTCCATAGCCCATTGTTCCAATCCAGATATTGCCCGTCTGATCCTCAAACAAACTTGATACGCCAAATGTGTTTGGTGGCAGGGCAACATAGGCATTTTGATTCGTCAGGCTGTCCTGCCGAAAAAGCTCTTCGGGCGACATGATCCAGAGATTATCGGTAGTCAGCACGGCAATACGCTGGCCATCAAGCGCTTTCAGGTGTACTCGGATTGAGCCGTCTGTTTTTAGATACGCGGTATGTATCTGGCCCTGATGCCAGCTAAAGAGTTTATTTCTGACTATGGTAAACCAATAATTCTGCAATGAATCTGCATAAGCCCCCATAGTGTGATGGACCCTATTGGGGTCAAACAGCTGAAGTTTCCGGGCATTGTGGGGCTTTTGCCAATTGAGGCTATAAAATCCCTTCCAGGTTGAAGCCAGCAGTTTATGCTGAGCGGCAAACGTCATTACAGCAGGGGCTGTTTTTTCATCGCCTTCCCGAACGACAACGGGAGTCAGTTTAACCTGACTGGTAAAATCTGGCTGATCAGGAAATTCGCTACGAAGCGATGGCGGTAAACTCAACTTTACGAGCCGATCATTCTCGGTACCGATCCAGATATTACCTTCCGGGTCTTCAACAAGTTGGGTAATCGCAAAACTACTTGAATTGTCTATAGCCCCGGCATTGATCTTAATATGGCTAATACGTCCGGTTCGTGGATTAAGCAGATTGAGCCCTTTGCTTTGTGTACCGATCCAGATACGCTGGTGCTGGTCTATGAGCAGGGCGGTACAAACGTTTTCAGAAAGAGTATACGGATTATACGAATCGTGGGTAAACACCTTAAAATTATGCCCATCATACCGATTCAGTCCATCTTTAGTGGCTATCCAGATAAATCCTTTCTGATCCTGCTTCAGATCGAAGATCATCCCCTGCGATAATCCATCCGAAATAGTTAGCTCCTGCCAGCCTTTCGACTGAGCAATAAGCCCTTCATACCTAAATACTAAAAGGATAAATTGACAAAAAAAGAGGAAACGCATACTCGCGATTTTCCGCTAAAATTGGTAAAAAATATACCAATATGTCAAAAAATAAACTCAAGTAACATCCAGGATTCTCTCATTCACTCCTGCCTGATATAGACCTTTCCCACTCATACTTTGCAAAACCAGTGGGTGTTTTTGTGGACTTGCAACGATATGCTGGACAAATCTTTAAACCACGTTTTGACACTGCATTCTGTTGGATTCAACGTTAGGCCGACTTCCCCTTTTTGACTAGTTCTCTGGCAAAATAGATTCTTTTGATGCTGCTAGTTTCTTTTGATTCTATTGATTCTGATAATCAGGTATCTAGTACCAAAAGAATCTAGTAGAATCAAAAGAAACTAAATTGGCAAAGCACTAGTATAACGGGTAATTTCAACACGTACGTTAAGATTTGTCCAGCATAATATTGCAAGTTCAAATTATGTTTGTATTAAAATATAAACATCTACTCAACGCTTTTATTGACCAATGCACATACGCTCTGAGTGGACAATGGCAACCCAATGTCTATCGTCTATTTTTATCCAAAGACTCCTGTTTTGTAGACTACTTCTAGGTTGTCAAAGGATAGCAGCTCAGTCAACCACCCAATTTGCCGAGCGATGCAAACCTATGCTATGATCCTGGGAGAAAACCGGCAGTTCAACGCGTCGCTTTTGTATTTCGACCAGGCTTTAGGCGTGGCTACCGCTCATCGTGACACCAATAATCTCATTAAAATTTACCTGAATGCCGCCCGTATTCTGGTTGAAAAAGGAAATTATCAACAAACCATTACGTATGCACAGCGAGGACTTCAACTGATTAGTGCCCGAAATCAGCCTGAAGAGTTCCTGCGGGCAACCGCTATTATTGGCGCTGCTTTCACCCGGCTAAATCAGTTTAAGGAAATAGACCACTATTTTAAGCGGGCTGAAGCGCTCCTGCCCACCATAGGCTCCTTGTTTTATAATCGAGAACTAGCGTTTATCCGTATGCAATGGGCCGAAAAACAGGGTAACTTCAAAGCCGCTTATCAGTATCAGAAAACGTATTTTTCGCTGGACTCCTCCTTATCAATTACTGCATCCAGCGTTTCCTGCCCGAAGAGATGGATGGATGCTAGCCTCGATCAAATACCGGTCAGTTGCCGAATTGTTGGATTATTGCATCCATTTCTTGTTGAATTTTAGCAATAAGTTTGGGAGAACGCAGGCTAAAATGATCTGCAGCGGGGATGACTTCGCAGTGTATGTCTGCATTGATCGTTTTTACCTTTTTGGTAAAACTGGCTACGGATTCATTCAGCCTAAAATTATCGTCTGATCCAACATAAATCCGGATCCTGCCTGCACGTTTCTTTTTAATCTCTTTCCAGTGTCGCTGTACATAAAATGCCAAATCATATTCTTTCCAGGTGCGCGACACAGTTTTATTGATTTTTCCTGTTTTGACGTCAAATAGTTGCCTCGGCCTACCATCAGCGCCAGATAAGCCAAAAGCGGCTTCGAAGGATTGCTGCTGACCGCCATCGCCTTCGAGCTCCTCCATTAATCTGGCTTGCCTTAATGTGCTTCTAAAAGTCCCATTCATTAAAAAAATCCCTCTTTCCCGCCCCAGGCGATCTTGATAGAAGTTGTTTTCCAGATAAATATCCACCCCTGTGAATGAACTGAAATCAATGGGATCCGGTGCGGTCGCCCAGCAGCCACCAAATTTTTCCGAATAATGCAGTGCCAGCCATATGGCTCCATATCCTCCGGAACTTTGGCCGGTAATGAACGTCAGCGCGGGATCCTTTGAAACCCTGAATTGAGAAGCGATAAAGGGCATCAACTCCTTTACCAATGCGGTACCCCATGGACCATTAACCCTTGAATCAACGAAAGCATGTAAGCCCCAGGGCGTTTGGGTTTCAGGATTGAGGAAAACATAAACTTTGTCTTTTCCCTGCCCAATTCCGTACGCATTTCTGGCGTTTTTGGAAAGCGCATTAAAATGGGTACCACCCCATCCGGGAATAATATAAACCACCGGAAAAACCCTGGTCGTATCTCTGAAATAGGACGCAGGAAAAATAATGCCTGCTTTCAAAAAAATTGATTCCTTTCGGAAGTCGGACAGTAAGTCTGATCGAAGCTTTACTTCGTTGATCGAATCATTTTTGGCAAATTTTCGGTCCAGAAAAACCGAATTTAATATAATTGAGGCCACATTTGGCTGCCCGGAAATTACTTGCAATATCCCTTCATTTCTGGTGTACAAATTGCCGGGAGCAGACATGGCGCGTTCTTGCCTATTGGTGTCCAAAATAGCAACGAACTTGTAATATCCCTGAGTCAGTGAGTCTATATTTTTTAGAAACCAATGGGAGCTGGCATCTATTTCCTGAACCTGCCCTTGGCCCCAATTACTTACCTCAATAGCAAATCCGGCATTATCGCTGCTCATCGGGCCACCAAATTGTTTGGTCGTATCACTCAACGTATACACAACCAGGCGGCCGGTATAGGGTCCTTTGAGTCCCGGTGCGAGGTGTATCTGAATTTTGTTCTGCGAGTTGCAAAGAATTGGAACCAGTAAAATGACAAATAAAAGAATGTTGTTGACTTTCATGGCGGTATGGGGGACGAAACCAGCTGTTGTAAACAAGCCAGACTTACAAATCCTGACGGGTGTTTTTAGATGTTGACGATTGAGTTGAGAATATGTTATGAGTCTCCATCTGAGAATCGAATAAAATATAATTCGCTCAAAACCGTCTGCCTGGTGGCAATGTCACGGCTATTCTTAACTACGTTGATCAGTTTATACACTGTTACTAACAACGGCTTTACCAGTCTGGTCTACCTCATAGCCTTTGATGTTGGTATACACATTACTCATCCAGGGTAAGGTGTAGAAAATATCAAGTAGCTATAGGGAGTTTCAAACGATGTACTAATCGTAGAGTCGGCATTGGCCTGTATCCTGGTAATACGCGCCATCATACAACGTATAAGGGAAAGACGAAGGTGTTTCATGAGGTTGGCGTGTGCCTGAGATTAGGCCAGTAATTTCTCAACAGACGCCTGGCAGAGCTGATGAGGATGATACGTCTTGAATTCATCGCTTAGGCGCTTTACGTTACGCCGGTACGAAGGGTCGGTCAACACCTTCTTCACACTTTCCCGAATTTGAGCTGAGGTAGGTGTTTCGGTTTTTAGGCTGATGCCTAACCGGAAGTAATTGATACGGGCGGCAATTTCACTTTTACCTTCGTGCACACCAGCCGCTACCATGGGTAAGCCATTCTGTGCAGCCATCAATACGCCACCGTAACCAGCATTGGTTACGAACACATGGGCCAATGGCATTACCTCTTGAAAATCAATATAATCCTCAATGAGTAGATTTTTTCCTGGAAATCGGGTTCTTAAGGCAGTTGTACCCGTCCCACCCGTTGTGGCGATAACCAGCGTGTTCGGATCGTTTCGGAAAGCCTCCAGTGTAGGAACCAGCAGCTTTTCGGGGTCACGCTCTACGGTTCCCTGCGTAACGAGTATAATCCGTTGATAGCGATTTAACTTAATAACCGGACAGAATGGTCGTTGATCACCTGCCTGATGCGGCAAGAGCGGGCCTACAAATTGCACCGTCGGACTGAGCGCATCTCTTGGGTACTCGAAACCAGGGACGCCACTCTGCCAGTAGATATCCACTCGCCGGACTAACGTATCGAAAAAGAGTCTATCGGTTATCCCTAAGCCGTATTGTTTCGCAAACGTATTAAACAGGTTTGTACAGGGTTTAAACAATATATTCGTGGTGACGTACCGTAGGAAATCCTGCTTCCGGCGACCCCAAAATGCAGAAGATGGCTCCAGACCCATGCCCGCTGGTGGAAGATTAGCAGCCGTTTCGCCCAGGGGCGCCACCCCGACCGCTATGACAGGCACTTTGAGTACGGATTTTATGAACGGAGAGGCCATAAAAAAAACGTCACAAATCACCAGGTCAAATGGAAACTCCTCCTGGATCGATTTTAGATCGGCTATAAACTCCGGTATCCGTAACAGGAAGATATTCTTCATGTCGAAGCGCAGACGGGCAACAGTGCCTTTAATGCGTTGCCGCTCAGGAAAAACCTGCTCCAGATTGAACTGATTAATTTCTTGAGCCTGTCGGAAGCTATAATAGGGGATCGACAATTTTTGAATGGTTGGCGCATAGCTCGGCCCACTATACCAGCGTACCTCATAGCCTTGACTCTGTAAGTGAACCGCCAGCCCTGTCAGCGGCTTTAAGTGGCCATCCATCGGCATGGTGGCGAACAGGATTCGTTTAGAAAACATTTGGTTTGATAGAGAATTGCGATGTTTAAGACAAAGCAAGCCTATACCTGTCGGTTTGCCAGGTGAACTTATTCAAAAGCACCAAACAACTATTTGAAACCCCATTTCATGCTGTTGATGTGAAATGAGACCAGAAGGTGCATGAGGGTAGTGGTGCATAAAATTAAACCGTTACACAGCTATTATTACATCGACTTAGCGTAAAAAGCCTTTAGATTATCCCGATAATTACGGGTCCATTTTAACTGTTGACCGCTTTTTAGCTTCACAATGTAGTCCCCGTTGAAGTAGGTTTCTACTTCAGCAATATAGTTCAGGTTAACAATGTAGGAGCGGTGAATACGGACAAAATCGGCCGGGTCGAGTTTTGTTTCCAGGCTGGTCAGGCTTTCATAAATGGTATGCCGTTCCAGCCCTGCTCCTGCGGCTCTGTCGCTCAGGTTCTCTGTGTGTAACGTAATATAATTCCCGTCGGCGTCTAGATGGCTTATTTCATCGGTATTGACGAAATACATTCGACCCGTCTCTTTGACCAGAATCCGTCGCAGATAAGCGCCCCTGGGTTGCGAAGCCTGTTCCGTTATTAACTGGTTGACCAAGGTTTCGATGCGGGGCTGGGCTTGCTGAGCCAGGCGCTCCTGTACCCGTCCGAGTGCCTGATAAAACCGTACTTCGTTGAATGGTTTGAGCAGATAATCAATAGCATTGACCTCAAAGGCTCGAAGAGCATATTGGTCATAAGCGGTCGTAAAAACGACAAATGGCTGGTGATGAGGCCATATTTCGGTCAATACTTCGAAGCCATCAAACTCGGGCATCTGAATATCCAGAAAAATAAGATCAGGACGGTGCTGTAGAATTTTGATAACGGCTTCGGCCCGTTACCGGCTTCATCGACGAGCTTAATTGATGGATCGGTTTGAAGAAACGTGCGAATGACTCCTCGGGCCAGCACTTCATCATCAATGATGATTGAGCGATAGATGGGCATGATTGACTGGGGTTAGCAGGCTGGTTTGATAGGGAAAGGTCAGTAAAACGGTGGTACTGCCACCCGTTGGTTGATCAAATTCGAAATGCGCGGCTTTTCCATAGGCTTGTTGCAGCCGCAGGCGGGTATTGTTTAAGCCCAGGCCGCTACCGCCACCCTTCCCGTTCCGGCGCTGGCCAACGCCATTGTCAAAAACAGTAATCTGAATATCTCCGGATCGCTTTCGGGTCTTGATCCGAATCAGCGCATCGGTCGTTAAGCCCGAAATCCCATGCGTTATAGCATTTTCGACCAACGGCTGTAGCAGGAGTTGAGGTACCAGACAGTTCTCCGTGACCGGATCAATGTCGTATTCGATGCGTAGCCGATCCTGAAAACGAATCTGCTGAATAGCCAGGTACTGCTGGGTTAGATTTAATTCGTCGCGAAGAGCCAGGAAGTTGGTGTCCTGGTGGGCGAGCACTCCGCGTAGCAGATCACTTAAGGCGGTGACCATGTCGATTGCTTTGCGCGTGTCGTTTTGTAGCATTAGGCTCACAATGGCGTGATGTGTATTGAACAGAAAATGAGGGTTCAACTGCATCTTTAGCGATTGAAGCTGGGCACTGGTCAACTGCGTTTTTAATTGCTCATTGTTCAGTTCATACGTAAGATTTTGCTCTTTAAGTGCCTGAAATTGATACGTATAAACAATGATGCTATAGCCTACCACAACCAGCAGATAAGTGATAACTGAAAGTGAGTATGAATAAAAAAACCAGTACAGAATATTAACGGGACCAATCCATTGCCCTGTTTCGTAGAAATATAAATGAAGCAGACAACCATACGAAACGACAGCGATCAGTAGCGCATATAGCGATGCAATCAACACATGAATAACAATCGTTTTTCCCCAACTGGCTTTGTTTTCCATGAGCCGGATAGGAAATCGGTAGGCTGCGTATAAAATAACGGGTGTAAATGCCAGCCACATCAAATACGTGATCAGCCATTGGCCTGAAGACGCGATATACATCTTCGATTTGCCCTCCACCAGCCAGACCAGCGTATGCTGGATATACGAAATGATCGATAGCCCCCCCAAAACATAAAGGCATATCGCCAGAACTGTCGGCTGGAGATCGGGATGTTGGCCTGCTTTAAAAGGTTGTCGATGCGCGTCATGGTTGATAGGCGATAAATCGAACCGTTAAGATAAGATTGGACGGGTTACTTTCTACGCTTAAGCGAGTCAACCTGAATGCAGTGAGTTCATGCCTGCTTACGGGTTAGCTAAGTTTAACGCCAAGGACTTCGTGGGCCAATTGCCAGGCCCCCTGTCGCTTTCGCCAGATACGAATATAACCTTGCCGAGACTGATTAAACGTTACATAGCCATAACTAACGCCAAAATCACCGGCCGAAGATGCCATTACCCGCACCAACTGATAATCAACTTTCTGATGGGAAGCTTCGGCCATAGTTCGGGCTGCAGACCCAGCGTAAACCAGACTACCCTCTCGTAACAAACGAATCGAGTCGCTGGCAGGCAGCACGAACTGGTAAGCTCCTTGCAGACTTTGGGTGCGGGCTGTCTGCGCAAAGGCAACTTCAGTTTGTTTTAACTCCCTACTAACAACTGCTGTATCTACAACCTCCACAACTTTGGTCGCAAATTGAGTGGGTCGTACTAGGCTAACCTCGGGTTGTTCCGGCTTTCCGTATGTGCAGCCAAAATCCAGTAACGCTTTCCATTGACCCGTTGCCGTTTTATGCCAAACGCTGGTAAACTGCCCGAAGCTAACCGGTTCCTCGTTCATTGAATGCGGGCGAAATTCAAATGGGCCGGTTGTATACCCCATCGTACCCGAAGCTGAAATTTCAGCATACGTAGGTCGCCAGGTTAATTTCCCCTGGCTGTCTAGTAGCTGTTGATAGGTCGATTTGCCGGGCAAGAAGTGATTGTTAAAAAAGATAACCGATTGTTCATCCAGATTTTCGACGAAGGCCTTCTGTATTCCCTGTTCGAGCGCTTGTTGGGCAAAGGCCTGCTCGGCGGCAACCAATTGTTCGTAATCAGCCTGAACCGTGAGCGGATCGGAAAGAAAGGAATGTATCCATAAAGTGCCAGCAAAAAGCCAGATGATTTGACGCATACAAGTTGATGATGAAGTAGCTAAGAAATGGTACAGCAAACTAAAGTACATGGCAATCTGCCAGCAGGATTTATTATCTCAACTGGATGATTGGTTATTTGAACCGCGTGAAATGCTGGTTGAAATTTTTATAGGCTAGCGCGAAAAGGGTCTGGCCCAAACACAGTATTCATCTTTAAGAATCTGATTAAGGGTAATTGATCCAGGATCAGAAGAGATAGCCCCGCTCATCTTAATCCAGATAACAAAAGTTGCGCTACAAATAATGGGCACTATCGTTCAGTGCATCCTGATTTAGGCCGAAACACCTGGATTCTAGCTTTGTAGACCGATTGAAAACCAGTCATGTCGACTCGGATTGCCTGTTTTCAAGGATTACAATCAAGCGTCTTTATAATCAAAATGTATGAAAAAAACAGTTTTAGTAGGCACACTTGCTATTGCCGCTCTTGCCTGGAATTGCAAGAAAAACGGAGAGGTAATGGCTACTAGCTATGTGCTCGATAAGGCCAGGTCGGTAGCCGAATGGAAAGGGTATCTTCGTACGGGTTATTTCAACGAAGGATCGATTCAAATCAAGAGCAACAACCTGACGATTCAGGATGGGAAGGTAACGGGGGACATTTAGCATTCCGCTTTCGTCAATCAAAAACGTTAACCTGCCAACCGACTCTCTTAAGCAGTTATTGATTCATCACTTACAAAGTGAGGATTTCTTTAACATGGCCCTCTACCCTGATTTATCCTACACGATAACAAGGGTTGCGCCTTATAATGGTTCTGGGGGTGTTGCTGGTGCAAACTATCAGGTGAATACAATGTCGGGTGATTCCAGCCCAAAGCGACTATCCAGATGAAAATCAATCTGGATAGTCGCTTTGGGGCTGACTGAAAAAAACTATGGCTGATGTATTAAGGCTCTTTGTACTCCAGAAACATACAATTTGTACACGACCAGTACGGGATTTCGCCATAAAAATCCATCGTTGCCGAACCATCGGCAGAGTAGGTTCCATCTACTCGATTTCGCAGCAGCAACTTAGTACCGGTAGGTTTGTAAATTGCACTGATTTTGTAGCGGCCTATCGGTACATCGGGAATGCGATTGTAGTAGGTATCGTACCTATATACCACTGGCTTGCCAATACTTCCGTCGATGAGCGGGCCAACGGGTGTGAATGTAAAGTCAATATTCTCGGTATCATAAGGACCTTTCCCTATTTCGTTGGTAACATCCACTGTACCACCATAGAAAGCGCCCGGATAGTCCGGTTTCTCACCCGACAATTTCCATTGAAAATTTCGAACGGCCCCGTCGTTTCCCGAAAAGGCGTCAGTCTTATCCGCTTCAAGATCCAGCATATAACCCTTACCATTATACGTTCGCCGAATTTGGGCGGTGGCTACCCAGCTTCCGTTGGGTGTTTGTATACGGTAATTGCCATTGGCATCACTGGTTGCCAGAATGTTATTGTTATAGAACATCGTATTATCGGCAATGATGGTAACGCCTGGTAACGGCTTTCCCTGCGTATCAACTACCCGCCCCGACAGATAGCCTCCCGTCTGTTTGCCAGGTTCAGGATCGGCCCCTGATGGTGTACAGCCGCCCCCCGTTAACAGGCCTAACAAAGTGAAAGCAGTGAAGACGCTATACGCTGTTTTGTTCAGCACTTTATTCATCGTTGCTTCCTGATTATTTTTCAATGAGTATGGAACCCTGAACATTGTTTTCGAATTTGTTGGCCGTGGCGGCATCAGCATTTAATTGATTTCGAGCCTCGTAGGTTACAAAGAGGCCATAGCCTGCACTTTGGCTGATTATTGAGTTTTTGATCGAAAAGCGGGTAGTCGAACCACTGATGGCAATATTCGTTTTCTGCCCTGAAACCAGTTGACTGCTGCCGCCCCCGCTGATGTTTACATAGTCAAGTTTATTACTCAAGCTAGCTGAATAACTAAAGTGCAATCCGCGCCATTGGCCAGCTCCTGCATCAACGCCACTAATCGTTATTGGCTTTGTTGCCGTACCAACAGCGGTCAAATAACCTTTACTATCCACCAGAATAGAAACATCATTGCTTAGCTGAAGGGTAACTCCAGGGTTTAGCCGAAGTCCGGTTTGAACGCCCAGATTAGTCAAAATTCGGTACGGTGTTTTGTCGGCAAATCCTTTCCAGACCGTTTCGGTCGTTTTAGTCGAAAGAGTGGATTTCAAAACCTCAATTACATTTCGCCCATTATTACTGCTGAAAACAGACAATGAGTCCAGCGTTTTTACATTATCAGCAGACACGTACGCCCCCGATTCAGTATTATTGCTAAATGTGTTGGTAGTAAATTCCCGCAACGTACTTCCATCACCAGCGTGCAATCCATACCCGGCTGACTGACTAACCAGGCTGTTTTTAATACTGAGTTGCGCCTTACCGCTCAAGGTAAGTCCCGCTTTGGCAGACAGGTAAACCTCCCGTCCACCCCCGTGCAGAATCTCAACGTTTTCCAGGACGTTGGCGCTGCTTTCAGAAGAAATCCATAAACCCTGCCAGGAGCCTTTCACGGCTTCTTTACCCACGAATCTGATTTTTCTGTCGGCTTCGCCTTTTGCTATCAGGATTCCGCCATCGTTGGTTACATTGAACTGCGCGTCCCGGGCGAAGGCAATCACCACACCGGGCTTGAGCGTCAGTTGAGCTTTGACATCCAGTTTCTTGTCGACAACGTAATCCGGTACAGTTGGATCCTCAATCCGGTCCTCCAACACTGTAGTTTCAACAATTTGCTCCTTTAGTGGAGAGACTAATGCAGGGGTAACCATAATAATGACTTTGTCTTTACTGCTAGCCTTACTGTTCGAAATAGTTACTTCAATCTCGTATTCACCGGCTAGATCAGGCATAAAGGAAGGCTTGGCCGTAGTGGCATTCCTGAGAACTACCGTACTGGATGTAGGCTTTTGGGCAACAACCCACTGATAGGTAAACGGCTGATTCTCGCTGTCTTTGGAGGCACTGCCATCCAGCGTAACGGTGGCTCCTACCTGAGCTGTTTGGTTAATACCGGCATCAGCGGTTAGTGTTCCTGTCGTAGGCGTAGGATCGGGCTCTTTTTTGCAACCCGATACGAGTACGGTAGCAGCGATTGCGGCTACCAGAATTTTATTGATCAACATATTTGGATTAGCTAAGTGTTGGTAAAAAGGAGAATCTTATGGGTGTCCGCCATCAGATTGTCCGCCAGATCATGGTGCCGGTGTAGGTTACCCCGCCTTCCACAAATCGGCTTACCGTTTTAATTGATGCACCAGCCGAAGTTACTTCCCATTCGGTCTGTACAGTGGGGTCATCCCGGTCGGTAATCTTTAGGACACTCCGGGCTTCATCATAGATCCAAGTGCCCCCATTTAGATCATTTGGATCGTCGTCCGGGCATTTCGACGCTCCCAAGCCTACCGAAATTTTGCCACCCGTATCAAATCGGATTGTATTATCCAGCTCACAGGATTCCATGAGTAGGGTTAAGTCTGAATCCGCTTTACCATCGCCATCGAGGTCAATTGGAGGCTCTAAGGTGAAGGAGTCCAGGCGGTAGGTTTTACCGACAAAAGCTGGCCCGGCCGGGCCTGGATCAGGGTCTTTTTTGCAGGAGGTAGTGAGTAAAAGTAGGCCAAGCGTCAGGCCAAGCAAGAGACGTGTCAACGGAAAGTTCATACACTGAGAGTTAACAAAATGAAACGAATATATTTGTCGATCAGCCAATTAGCTGGCTAACTTGTTCTGCAAAAGAAGGAGTAGGGAAGCGTTGAGCCGCTGCGGATTATCCAAAATGGATTAGTTGTTATGTAAACCTGTAGGAGGAGCAGGTAAAACGAGCATCTAGCTCGGGCATTTGCCTATCCTATTGCATTTATTGGCTGTGGCTCTAACTGTCCTGATATTGAACTGGCGTAGGTATGCCAGTAAAGCGTCCGGCTTCGTCCAAGCATCTGGCCAACCGCAGCAGCTTTATTAAACAGCCCTTCAAGTACACCTGATCGACGATACTTATCCACTAAAGCAATGGCAACGGCGCAATCTGCTCCGGGCAAAAACTCGCCCCCAACTGCTTTAAATTTTTTCAAATTGGCCTGATCGGTATCAATGTGTAGGATTAAATAGGCAATCAGTTGGGCATTGTCGGGGGTGGTTGCTACGAAACGTAGTAAAGTAGACGGGTCTAAGGTGTCGCAAAGGGCCGTAATTTGCTTCATATCCATAGGATGGGCCGTCAGATGGCGTCGGCTACGAAAGGAAAGCGAATGGAGGAATGTGTATAAGCGGGAAGCATCGCTGGGCCGAAGAAACCGTAGTACAGCCTTCTCGCCATTGCATAGCGTCATCATTTCGGGTTCGAGCACTCGATAATAATTCTTAAGCATAGGGCTAGTATCTTGTTGTTGAACGAATCTAGCCGCCCTTCGCCCGTTTTTACCCCGCCTGTTATTTGAATCGTCACTATGATCATTTGAATTGAACTTTTTTACCTGTGACGTCTAAACATAAAACTACCGTCATCGTCAATTGTAATTCTAACGGGTCTTGTTGAGCTCGATTACCAGGGTTGAAGAAGTAATCAATATCTTCAAAATAGGCCCTATTGACCCTTTAAGAATACCACTTCAAATACTAGTTGCACCGGTTTGGATAAACACTTCTGAACAACCCGCTCCTGCCTGATTGTTTTGCAAATCATTTAGCTGATCGTCTAGTTGACACGAATTACTGACACCAGTGCCGTTCAGCCCAAAATCAAGGTTCAACTGTTCTACAGTTACGCTATGTATCACAAACTTCTTGTTATGGCCGCACTTCTGGTAGCGGGGTGCAAAGATCCAGATGTCGTCAACGGAGGAGAAGCCTCCAATTGGGGTGAGCAACCCACTTTGCCGGTTGTGAGTGGTGTGGCAACATTTTCCCTAAATGCCAATGAAGATTATGTGAGTGTTATGGGTACAACAACGCCCCGAATGCCAAACTTCCCAGCATTGGCAACCAAAACCGGTATAGTTCGCGGCTATGTTGCCGACTTGAGTGGGAAGCCTTTACAAGGAGCGTATATCGGTATACGGTCAACGGCTACGGGCGGCTATTATTCCGGCGCTTCTGCCGAAACAGATGCCAAAGGGTATTATGAGATTAGCATTCCCTGGGGTGCCGCCGAATTTTATGCCGCCGGATATACCATTGATTATGGGGAAGGCAGAGCTGTCCTGAGTTTAAGTTCTGCTGATGGGAAACTGGGCAGCTTTCCTTCGGCTGCAGGTCTGGTGAAGAATTTTGTGCTGTTATCCTACGGTGTTTATAGCAAGGATATCCTTAGTCAGAAGCCCCGAGACCAGACCAACTATGCAGGAGGCACATTGTACATCACCTACAACGTAAGCGATCCTTCATCCGTCTTTAATCCACCGACTTATATTCCAGAGAATGCCGAAATTCAGGTGACACTCACCCCGGATGGTCCTGGTTTATATGGCGAAACTAGAACGTTTGTCATTCAAAAGAGAGCAAGCCTTTTGAATTATGGCTTCCAGATAATGAATATCCCGGTAGGACGCTATACCATCAGTACGAAATTAAGAAACGGGCCCTCACTTCAGATGGAAGCTGTTGGCCGCTACGCGAACTTATACCCCTATTTTGGATTAATACCCGCTACAGCTTCTGGAACGGCGAAACTGCTCTTTACGCCCGATTCTCGATCCGGGAACGAAACGATACCGAACCGAAGCAACTGGGGATCGCTCCAAATCAAAGTAGAGCTTCCCAACTAACTGTAGGTATCTATATAAGTGTTACCAGAAATAGCGAAAGAGGGTATTCTGCCCCTTTTGTATCTACTTCTTACGATTAACTAAAGCGGGCTGCTATGGGTATTAAGGTAAACATGTAACATCTAATCAGTCCATTCTGATTAAACACGCCGGGATTTTCAACTTACAAACATCTGGCGAATTGGCGTCACCGGGTGAGCATGAACTGACCAGAGGTAGGTAGCTCTTTGCTCCTGAAAAAGGACCAATATAGTATATTGGGCATCCCGATCGGGCTGGGCGATGTTCTTGGACTCCCCAAGGATATAATTTTCATCGTTCTGTCGATCGTTGGTGAATTACTGTCCAACCTGACCCATGGTATTGGATCGTGGTGGTTCAGAACATCGTCAATCGTGGGTTCTACAAGGTGATCGGGAATAATGCCCCGGTCGGAGTAAGAATCAGCGGATACATTCGTCAGGTTGTAGCCGAACCTGCCAATACCGAGGTCAATTTTAGAATTCGGGAATTGCGTAATTGTATAAATACCACTACTGTTGCCTTTATAGCCTCCTCCGCTCTCCTGCCCAATAAAGGTTGTTCCTCCAGATCGTTTATCGGCATGGATACGCGCGGCAAGCTCGGTCGTTACCGAAAAGCTGTTTTCATTAAGAAGGACATATAGTTTCCCGTGATAGGCCACCGTTCTATGATTTGCCATAGGCAGTCCTCGCTACGAGGTAAATACATAACCGGCTCCATGTTTCTTTACAGCCAACCATTTCGCTAGAAGATACAGCTTTGATGCCCAGGCAGGAATGAGTATTTCCTTTTTACCGAACACTGATGTGGTCATAATAACGAAAAGGCTTTTCCGCTAAATAACAGTATAATAAGATACCTAATGATTCTTCCCCACATTCATTATTTCGCAGATCAAGGATTAGATTCTGTACACCTTTCGCTTTGATTTCTCGCCCCCCCTGTAAAAACTGCTTATAGGTCTCATCCTTTTCACCCTTGAAGAATCCAACACTAGTACTCTTCCAAACTAGATTCTTTTGATTCTACTAGATTCTTCTGACACTAGATGCCTGATTATCAGCTTCTATAGTTTCTCGGGGCGGCATCGGCCCGAGAAACTATAGAAGCTATTTTGCCAAAGCACTAGTCGATTAGTTAAAAAATAATAGCCTACCTATCATTGCTCGGCTATTCCACAAGTTCTTCCATGTATTGATCGTCAATCACATTAGAAGGATAATCTTAGTCGAATTATTTCACCTATAGTATCCGTCTATAGTCAACCCCAAATCAATCGTTGCGTTTTAATGCTGGCTTTGATAGTCGTCATTTATCTTTTCTGTATCGGTATCACTTTTACGCCAGCCGTCTGCCACCTTGACCGATCTTTCTTGGTGGATAATACCCTACAAATACGCTTCACAAATAATTATATGTTACCCTTTTCGCGTTTCAATAAATTTTATATCTACATTGTTATCAAATACATTAGTTTGCTCTAGTGTATAATCTTACAAGCTGATAAGTTACATCTAATTTACTTTGGCCTGACTGATGCAACTTTTATAATTCTCAAATCTTCCTCGGTACTGGGAACAATCAATGCATTATTTGGCAGGACGAGGTTTTGTTTACGGGCGAATACCTCGTTTCAAAATGCTTCTAACCAAAGCTGTAACCTGAATCTTCATTTGGTGGGCTATATGTGTCTATCCAGAATGAATTGATTCCTGTCCTCTAACAGAAGTGAATGCCCTAAATGAATGATGCTCAATGAGTACGACTTTTCTTAATGAAACGCTGAAAGCTCAACAATTAGAGAGCTTTCAGGAGGTAATTCCAGTAGCAGTATTGCATTGCCAACCCGTTATTCAACATAATCAGGTTGTGGATTTTCGCTATGTGTGGGGCAACCGAATGGCCCTTCAGATGTCGGCATTGAGTCCCACTGAGTTTGGTCAGATGACCATGCTCAGGCTCTTTCCCAGCTTTGTCGATTCGGGTATTTTTAGTCGTTACGTACAGGTATGGGAAACGGGAGACACCGTGCGCTTCGAACGGCAACATCCAATTGGCGATCTTATCCACTGGGTCGATGTGTCGGTTAGTAAAAAATTCGACGGCTTAGTCATTACAGCGGTAGATATTACTGGCTCCAAACATGCCCAACAGGCATTGGAGCGACAAACTCAGCTGTTGCAAAACATTGTCAAGCAGTTACCCGCTGGACTCGTCCTGTTTCATCCCATTCGCAATCAGGGAGGTGAAATTATTGATTTTTATTATGGATTAAGTAATCCAGTTAACGATCATACCCTGGGATTCTCTGCTGGACAACTCGCTAATCGCAACCTGCTGGAGATGTATCCCTCTGCTCGGACCCAAGGCACCTTTGGGCGGTTGAAAGAGGTGTTGCAAACAGGCATTTCCAAGCACTATGAGACGCAATACCAGGATGATGGAGTGGATCTTTGGCTGGATGGGCATATGGCCAAAGTTGACGAAGGGGTGTTGTTAATCTATTTAGATATTACGCCCCTCAAACGGCAGCAACAAGCGCTACTAGAGCAGGCCAGCCTGTTGTTACAAAAAAATGAGCAACTGCATCAATCAAACGAGGCTTTAGCACGAACTAACCAGCGGCTTCAGGGTCTGCAAGCCATTGAACGGGCGCTGCTCAATCAAAGTCTAACCGGACAGGAACCCCAGGCAGCCGCCTTAAGGCATGCCCGGCTTCTAATTCCCTGCGAACGGCTGGTGGTATATCAGTTTGACGATGCAACCAACATGGCGCAGGCCAGGAGCTGGTTAGTGGGTGGAGAAATGGCCATCCGGACGGGTTCTCAATTGCCTATTCAGCTCTTTACCATTGAACCACTTCTAAGTGCGCAACCCATGGTGATTGATATCCTACAAGGAATTACGCCAGGAATACCGCCAGAATTGGGTTTGTATGAACGTGGATACCGGTCTATGGTCATTGTTCCCCTATTCAGTCAACAGCAATATATCGGGGCTTTTGTGCTGATCGCACATAAGCCCT
The DNA here is from genome assembly GCA_003259005.1 of Spirosoma telluris. Lineage (GTDB taxonomy): Bacteria > Bacteroidota > Bacteroidia > Cytophagales > Spirosomataceae > Spirosoma > Spirosoma telluris. The sequence continues at coordinate 8,112,426 of QLII01000001.1, read as the reverse complement.
ATTTTTTTACGGCAGATTATTTGCAGATTGCTCAGGAGGTAGGGAGCCAATTAGCCATCGTTTTACGCCAGCAACAACTCAATCAACAGCTACAGCAGCATACCGAACAACTCGAAAAGCGGGTTCAGGAGCGCACCCTGGAGATCTGGCAGCTATCAACTCTCCAAAATGCCATCCTCAAACATGCTGGGCAGGCCATTATTTCAACTGATATCCAGGGGGTCATCTTATCCGCGAATCCGGCAAGTGAAAAATTGTTAGGCTACCAAGTGGATGAACTCATCGGCCGATACGCGCAGGCTGAACCTGGACCACCCGATAATCCAATACCTATTCTCTCCTATCCACCTCAAGGCGCAGCCAGGTCTCCTACTGACGCCTTCATAACGGCACTGGCAACCCATGGGCACTATTATGGGGAATGCATAGCCATTGGCAAAGATGGACAGCGAATTCATATCTTATTAGCCTCAAGTGTTTTACAGGACGAACAGGGAGCTCTGATTGGGTATGTCGGTATTGCCACCGATATAACAGCCTTAAAAACAGCCGAAATAAAATTATTGCAGAAAAATCAGGAGCAAAATACCTTCTTTGATGTAGCCCTGGACATGCACTGTATTTCCGACAGTCAGGGAAATTTTTTAAAGACCAACCCCGCTTTTCAGATCGCTTTAGGCTATTCAGAAGCGGAGTTAATGGCAATCCCTTTTTTGCAGCTGTTCCATCCCGACGAGCAGAAATTCGTCTATCGGCAGTTACTATCGCCGATCCTCCACCAGCCAGTGCAAAACAATATCAATCAAATGCGCCGGAAAGACGGCACATACCGAATCATTGAGTGGAATGCAATCGGGATCGATCAGTTGGTGTATGGGTCAGCTCGCGACATTACCGAACGGCAACGGGATGAAGCCCAGTTAAGAAGCTTGAATCAACGGCTGGAGTTAGCTACTCAGGCGGCTGGGCAAGGAATTTGGGAGAATGATTTAATCAAGGATACGCTGATCTGGGACGACCGCTTATGGCAACTCTATGGCCTAGAGCCACGTCCAAATGGATGGAATTTCAAGGAGTTTATTAAATTGATTCATCCTGACGACATGGCGGCCTTTCTAGAACACTCTCATCAGGGGATAGCAGGAAATAAACTATCGACGATTAATCGCATTATCCGGCCCGATGGCCTCATTCGATTCATTGAAACCAATGGCTTATTAATACATGACCAACAAGGTCGCCCAATTCGTTCTATTGGTGTTGCCTGGGATGTAACGGAGCGTAAGTTAGCTGAAGAAGCCCTCCGCGAAAGTGAACAACGTTTTCACGAGATTGCTGAAAATGTCGATGAGGTTTTTTGGATTCACTCAGCCGACACGTTTCAGCTATTATATATTAATCCGGCCTATGAACGGGTTTTTGGTATTGTATCACCAAACGATACCAGTGGAACTAACTCGTTTCTGGATACCATCCTGGAAGAAGATCGCCCCCATGTACTGATAGAATTTGACAAATACCAGAAAGGGCAAAAAGTGACGGTGCAGTGCCGGGTGAAAGGTAGTCACAAGACCATACGATGGCTTCAAATTCGAACCTTCATCATGAGTAATAACCAGGGTGTCCCGATGCGCTACATCGGGATTGCCAATGATATCACTAGCCAGAAAGAAAAGGAATTGGTTTTGCAACAATCGCTGGAGCGGGAACAGGAGTTGAATCAACTCAAATCGCAGTTTGTCTCCACGGCTTCTCATGAGTTCAGAACCCCTCTAACGACCATCCAAACCAGCGTCGATTTGATCAATTTGTATCTAGATCAACCCCAGACAACCGCCACGCCGTTCATTCAACAATACCTGGGATTGATTCGCGAACAGATTCAGACTATTAATGGGCTACTCTCGGATTTACTTAGTATTGGTAAGATTGAAGCGGGTAAAATCGCCTTCCAGCCGGACTGGGGCGATGTGCTGATTCTATGTCAACAGATTGTCGACAGCCACTTTAGTCACGAGCCTGATGGGCGAACGGTCCGTATTTCGGTTGAAGAACGGCCCTATCGTACGTATTTTGACAAGAAGCTGATAAGTCAGGTCTTGGCCAACTTGCTCTCCAATGCATTTAAATTCTCGAAAAACGACCCCCAGCTCAACATCCGCTTTCAGGAGAGTGAGCTGGTCATTCAGGTCATCGATACAGGGATTGGGATACCCGAGAGTGACCTTCCTTCTTTATTTCAGACGTTTTTTCGAGCCCGTAATACGGCCACCATTTCGGGTACGGGTTTAGGTCTGGTAATTGCCCGCCAGTATGTAGAACTTCATGGGGGCAAGCTTACGGTTCAAAGTGAAGAGAACAAAGGAACAACCTTCACCATTGTATTGCCAAATGAACCTATCGACCCATCTTCCAGCTAGGCGACTAGTGCTTTGCCAAAATAGATTCTATTATTCCTCGGGCCGATGCCGCCCCGAGAAACTAAATTGGACAAGTACTAGTATTCTTCATCATTTAGTGCCCCTTAATCAACCTGTATGGCTGCGAAAATCTTACTTATTGAAGACGAACCCTGGATTCGGGAGAATGTAGATACCTTATTAACCCTGAAAGGCTATCAGGTGGTGACGGCTCCCACAGGTCGTGAAGGACTCATTCAGGCCATGCTGAACTTGCCTGATCTGATTTTGTGTGACATCAGAATGCCGGAGATGGATGGCTATCAGGTGCTGGAAGCCATTCGAAATAACCGATCCTTAGCCGCTATTCCTTTTATTTTTCTGACCGCTAAAACGGAAGAAACCGATGTGCGGAAGGGTATGGTCTTAGGAGCGGATGACTACCTGACCAAACCATTCACTCTGGAGAGTTTGCTGCTGGCTATCGAAAGCCGACTTCGGCGCGAGGTTTCGCGGCAAGCCGATATACATGGGCGACTGGATGAACTTCGCAGTACCCTCATCAGTGTGTCCAATCATGAATACAACACGCCCCTTAGCAGTATTTTTGGGTTGACCGCTTTACTAATGGATCATTACGATGAATTTAATCGGGAAGACAGTATAGAGATGCTGTCCATGATTAAAGCGTCAAGCCTACGGTTAAAGCGGTCGTTAGATAATCCGAAGATATGGGAGGAATTGCAGCAAGTACCTAGCATGCCCACTTCTTTCATCAGCGGCATTTCACGCATTGATAATGAGATAGTTAATCAATCTATAAGCCGTATAAACGATCGACAGGATCAGAAGGTAAATTGCCAGTTTGATCTGGAAAGTGCTCAGATTTCCCTTTCGGAGACTCATTTAGGGATCATCCTGGAAGAACTGATCGATAACGCCTGCAAATTTTCGGATGGATCTCATCCGATTCAACTCAGCGGTCACCTGGGAGAAATAAACTATCAGTTGACGATTTCGAATCATGGGCGGCTATTTAAACCCGAGGATATTGCCCGGATTGCTCCCTATAAGCAATTCGACCGTAAAATTTATGAGCAGCAAGGATTAGGGCTGGGGCTGGCGATCGTTCAAAAGCTGTTGAGCTTAACGAGGGGCTCAATGGTGATAGAAAGCCAGCCAACTGGCGAAACGTCCATACTGGTCATTTTGCAGCGCGAATTGTCGTAATTAACGTACGCTTCGTCGGGTCGACACTTCAGAAGATCTATACATCATCTGGCTAATCTGGCGATTTATAAGAAACGACCGATTCTCATTTTTTTGCAACCTGATAAATGGCACTGTGCCCGCTGGTAACTAACAGGGCGAAAAGTATATCCACTGGGTAGGTCCGGGTCAGTAATAACTTGGCAAAGGGCTTCCCCACTTACCTTAATACAGAACGGCAATAATGTTACTTACTTAAAAATAAATATATTATATGTTACTATATTTACAAAATATATGCATCCTATTCCATAGTATATACTTCCTACAATGTCGGTCCGTTCTATTTACTTACAGCTCGTAGGGCTATTGATCATTCAGGCAGCCAATGCACAACATCAAAATGTTCGATTTACCCACCTGACCACTAACCAAGGGCTTTCGCAAAATAATGTAACCTGCATTTTAGAGGACCGAAGAGGGTTTATGTGGTTTGGTACCCAGGATGGCCTAAATAAATATGATGGCTATACGTATACGATTTACCGTAATGATCCGCAAAAAAACACCAGCCTGAGTCATAGCTACATTCATACACTTTTCGAGGATAAGCAAGGACGTTTATGGATTGGTACGGATGATGGCGGCTTAAGCTTATTCAACCCAAACACCGAAAGTTTTACGAATTATACACACCTGCCCGGGGTTAAAAATAGTCTCAGCCACAATAAAGTAATGGCCATTGCTCAAGATGCAAAGGGGTTTTTATGGGTTGGTACCGCCGGAGGTGGATTGGATCAATTTAACCCGGAGAAACAATCGTTTACTCATTTCAGTCACCAAACAACCGATAGTACCAGTTTAAGCCATAATATCGTTAGTTCAATCTGCATTGATCGGTTGGGGTCGGTTTGGGTCGGCACATTGGGGGGCGGATTAAATCGACTTGATCAGGCAACAAAAACATTCCGGCATTATAGATATAAACCTGCTGATAAAAACTCATTAAGTAATGACAACATAAATACCTGCTTTGAAGATGCGCAGGGGCGGCTTTGGATTGGTACAGAAGGGGCGGCCTGAATCGATTTAACGGTCTTTCGCAAACCTTTACCCATTATCATCCGTCGACGGTCAAACCCCAGCAGTTAACCCACAATGACGTTGTTGCCCTGGCAGAAGACAAGGATCGGAACCTCTGGATTGGCACTCGAAATGGCGGCATCAATGTATTGCATACCGATGGTACATTTTCCTATTACACCTACGATGAGACTGACAGCAGGGGGCTCAATAATGGATCTATTTATGCTATATACCGGGATCGAATAGGCACAATGTGGGTAGGTACTTATTCGGGAGGGGCGAATAAGCTGGATTCAGCACCTCAGAACTTTACGCTATATCAACGTAGCACCACTAATAGCAACAAGCTGACCAACAATAACATCCTCGCTGTTCGGCAGGATCAGCGAGGTGATTTATGGCTGGGTACGGATGGAGGAGGTATAAATGTGCTAAAAAAAGGACAAACCGTTTTCACCGCTTATACGCATTCGCCCCACGTGGCAACCAGTATTAGTAGTAATTATGTGTTGACTATTTATGAAGATGCCGACAAGCAGATATGGGCCGGGAATTTCAAAGGAGGGCTCAATAGGTTTGATCGATCAAAGGGCACATTTGTTTCCGTTGGCAACTTCAACCAGCTTAGTATCAGCAGTATACTGCAAGCCAGAAATGGGATCATGTGGCTAGGTACCTTTGAAGATGGCCTGATTCGCTATGATCCAACCACAGGTTCCGTAACCCGTTATCGCCCTAAGAGTACCCAGGCAGGTCAGCTGAACTATCCGACCATTACAACACTATGGGAAGACCGAACCGGAGCTATCTGGATTGGTACGGAAGGGGGCGGGATAAATATCTACCATCCGGATAAAAATTGGTTTACTCAATATCAGCATGAGGGTAAAAACCCTAAAAGCCTGAGTAATAACCTGGTCACCGTATTATTTGAAAGCTCAACCGGTCAATTATGGATTGGCACCAATGGTGGTTTAAACCAGTTTGATACCCATACGCAAACGTTTAAGACTTACCGTCAGCAGGATGGTCTGCCCAATGAAGTGATTCAAGGTATTCTGGAAGATAATCAAGGAACACTTTGGCTGAGTACAAATAAAGGCCTAACGGCCTTCAATCCGAATACCCATACAATCCAGAATTTTGATATAAGCAATGGCTTACAAGGCAGTTCATTTAATCGGATGGCCTGCTATAAAAACGACAGGGGACAGTTATTTTTTGGAGGCTTAACAGGATTAAACAGCTTTTTCCCCGATAGCCTACACTATAATACGTTTATTCCACCTGTCTATATTACTGATTTCCAGATTTTCAATAAATCGGTGCAGGTGCAGGAGGAGAACTCTCCTCTGCAAAAATCCATTAGCGAAACCCGGGATCTTACTCTTTCTTATAAACAGTCGGTCATTTCATTTGGGTTTGCCGCCCTTAATTACACAATGTCGGCCAGCAACAAGTATGCTTATAAGCTTGATGGATTCGATAATGATTGGATTCAGGCCGGTACCCAACGAACGGCGACCTATACCAATCTGGACCCGGGAAACTACGTTTTCCGGGTAAAAGCGTCCAATAATGATGGCATCTGGAATCAGACCGGGACCTTTATTAACATTCATATCATTCCCCTTTTTGGCAAACATGGTGGTTTAAAGCCCTGGCAGTAATTGCGCTATTGAGTGGACTCTATCTGATTTATCGGCTGCGGGTCAACAGCATTAAACAACAACAATTGTCCTTACAAAGCCAGGTTCAGCAGCGAACTCGTGAAGTAACCCAGCAGAAACAGGAGCTTCTGGACCAGGCTATTCACTTGCAACTACTCAATGAGCAACTAGCTCAACAGTCGGTTCAAGAGCAGCAGGCACGGCTGGAAGCGGAAATGGCCAATAAAGCCAAAAGTGTATTCTTAGCTACGATGAGCCATGAGATTCGCACACCTATGAATGGGGTGATCGGAATGACCTCGCTTTTAGAAGAAACGACTCTTTCCGATGAACAGCGGGAATATACCGATACCATTCGTAGTTGTGGAGAGAGTTTACTCGGTGTTATTAATGACATTCTTGATTTCTCCAAGATTGAATCGGGCCACCTGGAGCTTGAGCAGCAGGATATAGACCTACGGAATTGCATTGAGGAAGTATTGGATATGTTTGCGGGTAAAGCAGCCCATATTGGCCTGGACCTGATCTATCAGATCGATCATCAGGTACCCACGCAAATTATTAGTGATGGCCTTCGGCTACGGCAGATCCTAATTAATTTAGTGGGGAACGCCATCAAATTTACCCAGCATGGCGAAATTGTTGTCAGTGTCCATCTGCTCAATCGCTTACCTGATCAGACCATCGAATTAGGGTTTGAGGTGCGCGATACGGGCATTGGCATTGCTGCCAACAAAATTGACAGACTCTTCAAATCCTTCTCTCAGGTCGATTCCTCTCACACCCGCCAATACGGAGGCACGGGCTTAGGTCTGGTCATCAGCCAGCGCCTAATCGAGTTGATGGGCGGTACTATCCATGTAGAGAGCGAAGAGGGGAAAGGCACCAGTTTTCTTTTTAGCCTGCGGAGCCAGATGAGTCAGCAGACTAAGCAGCACTATGTATATGCACATTTGGCCGATAACCAAGGTAAGTCGGTGCTCTTGATTGATGATAACCAAACGAATCGGCTCATTCTGAAGGCTCAACTTGAACTCTGGCGTTTAATACCAACTGTGGCCAGTTCAGGCCAGCAAGCGCTGGATATACTTGGTCAGGGAGCCTTGTTTGATTTAGTTATCACCGACCGGCAGATGCCAGAAATGGATGGTATCGAGCTAGCCAGTCGAATAAAAGCCATACATCCTGACCTGCCGATAATGCTGTTGAGTTCGATGGGCGATGAAAGCCGGAAAACCCATGCTGACTTATTTTCAGCGATCATGACCAAACCCATCCACCAGCACCAATTGGTTCAGCTGATACAACAGACCCTTAAATCGAAACGCGCCATTTCCCTGCCTGCAGCTCCCCGTCCCGAGTCGGCCTATAGCATGGATTTTGCCCAGCAATACCCCTTACGTATCCTGATTGCTGAAGATGCCCCGATCAACGTAAAACTGTTAATGCGGGTACTCAATAAATTAGGCTACTCACCTGCTGTAGCCCATAACGGTCATGAAGTTCTGACGATGTTACCCCAGGGGTTTGATTTAATTTTAATGGATGTACAGATGCCCGAAATGGATGGACTGGAAGCAACTCGATTAATTCGTCAGCAAGCCATCCCTCAACCTTGGATTATTGCATTGACCGCAAACGCCATGCAGGAAGATCGGGGAATTTGTCTGGAAGCGGGTATGAATGACTATATAACCAAACCCCCAATCCTGGCCTTGTTGAAGAAATCACTCCAGGAGGTAAGTGTCTTGAGCCGTCGAGGCCAACCGGTGTCTGAGTAACTGACTATTGACTTGTCCTGGGTATTCAATGGTACCCGCACAATCATTCGATTTCAGGACGGGTCAGTATAAAAAACGATCAGTTAAACGTCCGAATAATTGTAAAAAGTTCTCGTTGAACTTTAGCTTTTATCTCGCAGGATCTTGAATTCAAACTGTATACTGGAAATTTGTCTGTTTGTTTGGTTATGCCCAGCATCTCAGCAAACACCTACTTTTCGTTGATTAGTTCAATAACATAAATTGCAGCCATTCTTTAAGGTACGGAAAGGCACCTAAACGCCCCGCTCATTTGAGTAAAGTGTTTTTTATATATCAGTTACTGAGCAAACGTCTTATAGCTATTTACAGTTGCCCCCTCCCGGATCTGGTTACCCTTAATAACTACCTTTGGGGCAAAAGAAAAGACGAAAGCGTCGCCCACGGCTGGTCTGTCAGAGAACACTCCCTGAACAGCAATGGTATCCGTATTCCATTTAAATACCCGATTGACGGTTAATTGCTTTCCCGTTGAGGTAGTTCCGCTATAGCCTGGGGCTACCTGACGCATATTTTTCTTGGCTGTCCAATTAGCAAATAAGAGCGTGATCGTACTATCATTACGCACTTGCTCAACGGTTAAGGTAGTTGAACCAAAGCCAGCTAATAAACTACCGTTGGCAGATAAGCGGCTGCAATTCCATGTATTATCCCCTAATTCAATTGATCGAGTACCAGCATTGAAAGCGAAGCCAGCCAAAGCTCGACTCGAATTGGAAGCTATTGTAGAAAATGTATTCCCCACGACCAGACACATTCGTGGATTACAATCGAATTTACCTGTAAACGTGTTGCCACGAAGCAACAGGAAGTTAACTCCATTACAATGGGTAAAATCTTTAAACGTACTGTTTATAATGCGAACGGTATCAGCGATTTTATCTCCCTCGCAAAAAACCGTAAAGTGGCAATTTTGATAAATCTGCGTTTTACCCTGCCCAATGTATAAATTAGGCGCTGTTACATTAATGAGTGTGGAGTTTATAACCCCATAAATTTGAATACGACCGTTCCGATTATCAGCAGCAATAGGCCCTTTGATATTTCCTTTAAAAGGAAGGAACGTTAAATCTTTAATGACTAAATTCTCGATGGTATTAAAGGAAGGGCGATTAAGATTAAGGATGCGGGGAGCACTGAGCTCACCTGCCCCTTTGCCATCCATCCATCCGGAATCATATTGATTCGTAAGTAAGCGATCTAAGGTAATGACGCCAGTAGACGAATTAATTGCTTTTACTTTTGCGTAATCGAAATAACGAGGGGAAACTGGAAACCCGTTAACTCCTTCCTGGTCAAGTCCATAAATAAGCACCCAGTTGCCAACCCGAAAACTAGCTACACTATCTGGTTGGCTTAAAGTAACCGATTGTGCCCCCTTACGGGTTGATTTAATAAAACAGCCTGTAGTAAGCTTGGATGACCAGTAAGAACTAAAATAATTAGTATTCACATTCTCAAACGCGGAGGGTGTAGCTAAGGCCACATGCCGTTCTACGTGTTCTGCTGGCGAATGAGCCCCTTCTGTACACATGATGGAAGCTCCCTGGCCAACCACTTCAATGCTTTTAATTCCAGACAGCCAATTATTAAAGCGGGTCATATAAGCCTTTCCACGTTCAAACTGTAATCGTATTGGCTTTGGAGAGAGCGAACGAGCGTAAGCATTCATTTTTATAAATGCCTCACTGTTATCAGTCCCATAGGTAACGGTGGCTTTTGAAACGGTTTGACTTGCTTTAACAGATAAAATTACCTGAGAAATGGAACGTACATCTGAGATATTGGCGATCAGTGTGGCTCCTGCTAAGCCTGCTCCATTAACATAAATAGCTTTACCAATGTCTTTAGACGAGAATGAAGCCGAAGCCGACTCAAGAAGCGTGTTATTACTAGTTATTGATCCGTCCTTAAGTTCAATCAGATCACCTACTCCTCCGAACTGCCGGATATTTATCGAAATAATAGGCTCCTTTTGTATTTTAGAAGAATACTTATTAATCGGTTTTATACTAAGAAGACTAAGGCTTGGGGCTTTAAGGTTGTCAACAGTAATGCGTTCTTCAAGCATATTGCTTAATCTTAACAATAGTGTTAGTAACAGAAATATAGTCATAACTCAACCAAAGACAAGAACCTATAACCTTAACCTATTTTATAATTCTATAACGGATTTATTTTTATTTATAGTACTATCAAAAGTGTGCATATCAGTAATAAATAGTGATGCAGGGAGTGTTTATATTGCAGGTATTCTACTCCTAATTTTCAGCCAAGCGATGGAAGCTAGTTATTTGATGGCGCTTTTGCTCAGTGTGCGGCAATGCTTTTTTCTTACAGTATTAACTCAACAATACGGATTAATTAACAAAAACGAGAATATGCAAATCTCAGTAGAAAATTTGACCAATCATTCATGAAATTAGTCCAACCATGGTTAATATTGGCCTGATCCGACACTGTCCAGCCGCTCCGGGACCATTTTGAAGATTGTCGACAAAATTTTGTTCCGTTTTACCACGTTGGCGCAATGCTCTTTTCTTCCAGCATAAGCCCTAATGATTTGAGATAAATAACCGTATCTCTCAAATCGCTATGGCGTAGGTGTTTTTGCAGCCAGTGCATGGATGCACCTACTTTATGAGCATTCACCACGCCCGTATGTTTCCAAGAATATAAGGTCAATTCCCCATTGTATAGTTTGGCATTGACCAGGGCGTCATGATGCCGTTCAGATACTCGGTTTCGGGCAACCTCCGCTCGACCCGGCAGCAGGTCATGACTAAAAATAGGGTGGGTTGGTGGGTAGCGTTCCAGATTCATGGTCAGAATCACATCAAGTAGGATATCAGTGATTTCAACGTATTCGGTGTACTGTTCCAGGGTGCCTCCTTTCGTAATGGAGCTATGGCATAATATGCGTTTATTGACTAATTCAATATCTCGAATCTGCCAACGCATTAGTTCAACTGGTCGCATAAACGCCTGATAAACAAAGCGAGTAAATTTATAAAGACCGGGGCCATGAACTTCTAAATAGTTCTCGAATTCAAGTCGTTGACAGGGTGCAAAGGCGAGATTTTTACGACTAGTTTGAACCGGCAAGGCCGTCACACGAGCCGTTGGATTTTTACTAATATATTCCCGATTGATTAATTCCTCAAATAAGGTGCTCAGCCCTTCTACCAGATTGTTTCGATAGCGACTTGATAGGCCGCGCGATGCTGAACGATATAATCTGAGAATTCATAAATGTGCCTGGCTGTAGTCTCGCTCAGTAGTAAATCATCATTGCCATAGTGGTATTTAGAGTAGTGTCCCAAACATAATATTCAACATACCAGCGCTTTTCAAGATTTCCATTTCGTGTTTTGAGGACAGGTAGCCGGAATTTTTCGGCATCTAATGAGGGCATTTCGGGGGTGATGTGGTTAAATGTGTAGCAATAGTTGTAGCAACGGCATAAAAAAGCCCAGAATTTGCGTTCTGGGCGTATTTAGGTACCGGGAGCCGGACTCGAACCGGCATGTCCTTGCAGACAATGGTGTTTGAGACCATCGCGTCTACCGATTCCGCCATCCCGGCGACAGAATCGTCCCGCTCTTGCGGGATGCGTTTGTCAAACGTGGGTGCAAAAGTAGGAATTAATGGATAATGTACAATGGATAATGGATAATTTTATTTCTACTTCAATCAATTACATTTTCCATTGTACAATATCCATTAATTCAGTTCTACTCATACCGTAACGCATCAATAGGATCTAATTTGGAGGCTCGCACGGCCGGATAAATACCGGCAAATAGGCCTACCGTAATACATACAACCAGCCCAAGGCCCATCCAGGCCCAGGGAACGATAAAACTCCCTTTCCCCTGGCTAATCACACTTGAAATCAGGTTACCCACGCCTAGTCCCAGTATCACACCACCTATACCCCCAAGAATGCAGATCACAATGGCTTCGATCAGGAACTGTTCCCGAATCCGTTGGGGCGTAGCACCGAGCGATTTACGGATACCAATTTCACGGGTTCGCTCAGTGACTGATACCAGCATAATATTCAGTAAGGCAATAGAGGCACCGAGCAGGGTGATGAAGCCAATCCCAAACCCACCAATCCGTAAATAGCCCGTTATATTTCCAGTTTCTTTGGCTAACTCGTCGGCCCGTTCAATTTCAAATGAATCGGGCTGGCCAAGTTGATCGCGTCGAACCAGCCGCATGGTACCACGTGCTTCGTCAACCGCTTCATCCTGATCTGACACCGTAGGCACCGATGCCGTAATATCGAAGGTTAATTTCTGACTTCCAGCCAGAGCGCGGGCATTATCGAGCGGTATCAGGATAATACGGTCATCGCCCCCACCCGAAAAACCACCCTTTTTAGCCAGTACGCCAATAATTTTATACTGGTTGCCAGACACCCGAATGACTTGATTGATCGGGTCTAGCTTTTTTTCGAATAATGTATTTGCCACTTCGTCCCCGATGATAGCCACATTACGGGCACCTGTCAGGTCATTGGGGGTCATGTTACGGCCATTCTGAATAGTAAATCCTTTCACAGCCAGGTAGTTATCATCTCCACCCGTCAACTGAATGTTAGGATTCGTTTTTTTCGATCCGAATTTAGCCTGAGCCGCACCCGCCACAACCGATGAAACGGCAATGGTGGCTCCATACGGAAACCGACGTTTAAACTGCACTGCATCAAAATAGTCGATTGGGGCATCCTGCCGTTGAATACGACCACCTCGTCGAAAGGCGTCCTGCCGGGCTACAATGCTAAATGTGTTGGCTCCCAATCCGGCAAAGCTACTGTCCACCGAACTTTGAATACCCTCAATAGCAGTCAGAATACCCACCAGCGATGTAATCCCGATCGCAATAATGAGCGAGGTCAGAATCGTTCGCAGCCGGTTTCCAGCAATCGAGCGCAACCCTTCGCGTATGTTTTCAAGTAGATTCATAGTAAGCAGCAAGGGGCACGGGGCAGGGAGCAAGGGGGTTATTTAATTTTCCATGCGCTCTGCTCCCTACCCCACGCTTTTTTCGCACAATATTTGCTTATCTTTCGTTATTACAAAACTACCACGTGCATTCTTAATAGGGAAACCAATGAAACGGCTGCTGTTACCGCTTATCCTAATTCTGACCCTGGCGGGCCGGACATGGGCCTCCAAGATCCTGATTCCTATGGATGATGCCCAGAAAAATCATCTCAAAGCCTATGGTATTGCCTATTGGGTGCTGAAAGTCCACGATACAGAAATCGACTGGTTGCTTAATTACCGGGGCGGTTCGTTTCTAATGCCGCAAAGTCAGGCTTTTATTAACGAAATGGTCATTCGAGGGGTTAGTTATGAGGTCATTTCAGACGCCCAGTCAGCGCAAATTTTAAGCGAGGTGGCAGCTCCCGATGCCAATATGGATGCGGTTAAGCTTCAGAAACCACCCAAAGTGGCAGTTTATTCGCCCAAAACAAAACAGCCCTGGGACGATGCCGTGACCATGGTCATGACCTATGCCGAAATTCCTTATGATGTTGTATTCGACGAAGAGGTAATGAATGCCAAACTCCCTGAATATGACTGGCTGCACTTGCACCATGAGGATTTTACGGGACAATACGGCAAATTTTTCCACTTTAAAGATCAGCCCTGGTACATTGCTCAGAAGCGTGAAGCCGAAACGATTGCCGGTAAATTTGGCTTTACGAAAGTGCCTCAACTGAAGTTGGCCGTAGCGCAGAAAATTCGTGATTTTGTGTTAGGTGGAGGCTATCTGTTTGCTATGTGCAATGCGACCGACACCTACGACATTGCCCTGGCATCGCATAATACCGATATTGTCGATACATTTTACGATGGTGACCCCGCCGACCCCAACGCGAACAGTAAACTGGATTACAGCCAGACATTTGCATTCCGAAACTTTCAGGTCTACACGAATCCCTATCTGATCGAGTTCTCCAACATCGATAATCAGCCTGAAGAACGGGGTTTAAGCGAACATAACGATTACTTCACGTTGTTTCAATTCTCGGCCAAGTATGACCCCATTCCTACGATGCTGACGCAAAATCACCTGAACGTGATTAAGGGATTCATGGGACAGACAACGGCCTTTAAGAAAAACTACATCAAACCCGAAGTGGTGATCATGGCCGAAAATCGCTCGGCAGGTGAGGCTCGATACATCCACTCGCCTTATGGTCGGGGTTTCTTCACGTTCTACGGTGGCCACGACCCCGAAGACTATCGGCATGAAATTGGGGAAGAACCAACTGACCTGAACCTGCACCCCAATTCGGCTGGTTACCGCTTGATTCTAAACAACATTCTATTTCCGGCGGCCAAGAAGAAGAAGCAGAAAACCTAGGCATGACTACTTTCACCGAAACGCAGCGATTCCGACAGTGGTGGTTATGGCTTATGCTGAGTGCTGTAGCTGTTGTGACAGCTAGCCCTCTTTGGATCAATAGTAGGCAAAATTACCCTTCTTCCTGGATTGGCTTTACTATTAGTTTACTCGTTATTTTCCTGTTCTATAGTTGGCGATTAGACACGCGGCTGGATTCAACCGGTATTCATTACCGCGTTTTTCCTATTTTTTCCTGGCGAACGATCCTATGGAATGACGTCCGGACCATTTCGATAACCCAATACAGCTTTGTTGGATATGGCATCCGTCTGGGATTTGACGGCTGGGTCTATAACATTGCCGGAAACAAAAGCTTGCGAATTGACTGGAAAACCAAACAAAAAATTACTATTGGTACGCAACGTCCCGATGAACTTCAGGCGTTTTTAGACACTCGCATAAGTTTAACAACAACTTAACTTCTTTTAAATCAGGCTTTAATAGGCAAATAGGTAGTTAGCGAAACAATTCAAACGTTTCGTTTACTATCATGAAAAAGCTTATATTTTGCTCAATACTTCCCTTATTAGTAATCGGATGTACCACCATTCGTCAGGGTGAAGTTGGCGTAAAACGTCGATTGGGAAAGTTAGATCCCACCGTAAAAGGCTCGGGTGTTCATACTTATAATCCCTTCACAACAACCATTATTAAGGTACCAACCCGTACCATTAACCTCCCGCTAGCGCTTGAAAATATTCCCTCCAAAGAAGGGCTTAATATTACAGCTGAGATGGCGGTACTCTACCGGGTTTTACCCGAAAAAGCGCCCGAAGTGCTGTCAACAATTGGCGACCGCTATGAAAATGTGGTGATTGTTAGCGTGTTTAGATCAGCAGCCGCGGATGTTTGCGCCCGTTTTTTTGCCAAAGACATGTATACCGGTCAGCGGGAGGAAATTGAAAAGGAAATTGCTGCCGAAATGCATACCGTACTGGAGAAGCGGGGTATTGTTGTTGAAAGCGTACTCATGAAAAGTATTCAGTTGCCCAAAGGACTGGCGCAATCCATCGAACAAAAACTCGAAGCGGAGCAACAGGCGCAGCAAATGGAGTTTGTCCTGATGAAAGAACGCAAAGAAGCCGATCGGAAAGTAATTGAGGCTAAAGGAATCGCCGACTCACAGAAGATTATTTCAGAGGGCCTTAACAAACAACTCATTGAGTACAAAACCATCGAGGCCTTCCGACAACTAGCCACCTCTCCAAACGCGAAGATTATTATCACTGACGGCAAAACACCAATGCTTATTAATCCAACGAATCCATAGGTGCTATTTTCCCCTCATGTCCTAATCAGGGAAGACACAAATCAGTGCTTGTCCAATTTAGATTCTATAGATTCTGTTGATATTTTAAGTTGATTATCAACGCAATAGAATCCAAAGAATCTATAGAATCTAAATTGGACAAATAGTGGTATGAGATAAACATTGGAACTCTAATCGGTTTATATTTAATTATCAAACCACTCATCAACGACCTCTTCGCGGCTTTTACTTTCCAGTTTCCGCTCCAGGTCATCGGGAATTTTAGGAAAGAAATCAAGGCCAGTGAGTTGCTCAATCAGGTCTACAGGCACCACAAATTCTTTCAATGCATTGGTTGATCCTTCATTGTTAAGCAGAAAACCAACCATCCGAATCTCAGGCTTATTACAATACAGAATCACCTTGTAAAACTTCTCCGGTACGCTTACCTCCGTTTTTTTTCCGATGGTGGGCAAGCCAGGTTTCAACACTGGCCCCGTGATTACATAAAGGCCCCTATCACGTCGGGCCCACGAACGCACCAGATTTTCAAGATCACTCCAGATACCCCGGTTAAACTCGGGTTCCTGTGGAGTGATGTTGCTCATAAAAAAGGTCTCCCGCATCATACGTTGCGAAAATTTAAAATCGGCAGCAGGTGCTAAATGCCCCCTGTCATAGCCCGAACGCGTGTAGTCGGCGGGGAGTGCGGTTCCATTGTCAACGGCTGGATCAGGTTTGAACTGCTCGTATTTCCGATCCGCATCGCCCGTTGTTTCATAGGCCAGGAGTGGGTAAGCCACCCATTCGGCATCTTTATACTGGTCTCGGTAGCTAAGTGTATAGCCTTCGTGCCGGATCAGTTCACCACTGGCTTTCGATACCGGAAGTAGAAAATCAACCTGCTTCTCAAAATCAAATCGCTGGTTACCTGACGATGCCTCAGAGGGTTTATTCAGATTATTATCACTGGCTTCGCTCTCATCCGACTGCGAGGATTTGCCGCCACTCCGATCGTCGCTTGCCTCATCGGACTTGGGCTCAGGCGCTTTATAGGGATTAGAACCCTCCCGGCCTGATCGGGAGCGGCCCAGACCGATCACCTGCCGAAAATCATTCCAGAAAGCCACAACTGGCTGAGTGCGCCCACCGTAATGCAAAAAAAGCCCGATCAGGAAAAACACGAATAGCATCACGAGTGTGTTGCCTCGTAGCCGGAAACCCCGACGAGTGTATTTATTGGTCGAAAATCGAGGATTGAAAAACATGGGGTTAAAGTTACGAAAGGAGTTTGATGGTTAACGTTCGTCGTTGGCGATTTGTCGTTGGCGGCCACCTTATAAGGACAAATCGCCAACGACGAACTACAAACGAGAAGCGTCTGTTAAAGCCTCATGTCATCGTTAAATATTGTCGTCATCGGTGGTGGAGCTGCTGGTTTTTTCGGGGCCATTACAGCTGCCGAAACGTTTCCCACAGCTTCAGTTACTATTCTCGAAAAAAACCGTACTGTACTGAATAAAGTCCGTATTTCGGGTGGAGGGCGTTGCAACGTTACCCACGCCTGTTTTGATAACCGGCAATTGGTCAAAAACTACCCGCGCGGAGAGAAACCGTTACGTTCGCTACTCAGTCAGTTCGATGCAACCGCTACCGTAAACTGGTTCAAACAGCGGGGCATCGATCTAAAAACCGAAGCTGATGGGCGCATGTTTCCAGCTACCAACACCTCCGATACCATCGTCGATTGCTTATTGACCACAGCCCACCGATTGGGCATTCAGGTTCGCACCAGTTGTGGCGTGGCTGAGCTTCGACAGGATGCATCTTCGCGCTGGTTAGTCGACTTATTCACCAACGAAACCCTGGTAGCCGATCGCGTACTCATTGCCACAGGCGGTTACCCCCAATTATCGTCTTATGGCTGGTTGCCCGAACAAAGCGAGTCGATACATTCACCTGTACCTTCGCTATTTACTTTTAATGTTCCTGACAGTTATTTAATCCCGCTGGCAGGCGTATCAGTGCCCGATGCCAGGGTATATGTGCAGGACACAAAGCGTACTGACGTCCGGCAGGAGCAGCGAGGCCCTGTATTGGTCACGCATTGGGGATTTAGCGGACCGGCCATATTGCGCCTGTCGGCCTGGGCTGCGCGTGAATTAGCCGATGTAAACTATCATTTTACGCTCCGTATTAATTGGACACCCGATTTGAACGATAATACCCTCCGTACTAAATTACAGGATTTCCGCCAGCAAAATGGTCGCAAACAGGTAGTTTCACAGAACCCATTCAGTTTACCCTCCCGCCTATGGCAAGCTTTTGCTACCGAAGCTGGCATTCCAGAACAACAGCGTTGGGCCGATCTACCCGCTAAACAGTTTAACCGATTAGCTGAACGCATAACCAACAGCCAGTTTCAAGTATCCGGAAAAACGACTTTTAAAGATGAGTTTGTTACTTGCGGAGGTATTTCGCTCGATAGCCTGAATCTACAAACACTTGAAAGCAAGACCCAAGCCGGCTTGTTTTTTGCAGGTGAAGTGCTGGATATCGACGGTATTACGGGTGGCTTCAACTTCCAGAATGCCTGGACAACAGGCTATGTGGCTGGGCTGAACATTGGGAACTAGTACTCTTCCAATTTAGATTCTACAGATTCTGTTGATACTATAGCTTCTTTTGCTATTGATTTTCAATATAGTAGATCTAAAAGAATCTACCGCGCGGGCGTCGGACACGGTCCGCCGTTGCGGCCGATGCCGCCCCGAGAAACAATAGAATCTAGTTTGGTTACGAACTAGCGCTTTACCAAAATAGATTCTAATTGATTCCTTCTGACCTTTTTAAGTGGATAATCAATAGAATCAATTAGAATCTACAGAATCAATAAGAATCAATTCTGACAAAGCACTGGTATTATAGCTAAAATTAAGCGGCCGACGATAAATCCCGGTTCGAATCGGGGTAATCAGCAGTTTCTCCCCAGCTAGAGACACCCTGTTCTACAAGCGTTGAATTTAGTGCTGTGGAGATAGACTGGTAGTTGCGCTGGAGGTCGCTCAACGCTTCCTGTCCCATTTGCCATCGACGAACAACGTTTACCTGACGCACGAGTTCCGGTGCTTTGGCTACGTTTGCCTGCTCAAAATACTCTGGCATTCGTTCCGTCATCTGACTAACCAGTTCTTCAATCGAAGCACTTATCAGTTCAGGCGACAGTTTGGTGATCTGGATGAGTGCCCGGGCCATGGATGCAGTATAAAAAGCACAGTCGATATCCTGGTGACGGACGGGTACACCATCATGCAGACGCTGGAGGTTAAGCCCCCCGTCTTCTAACCGATCTGAAGCAGCCGGACAGCCCTCTGGTTGTGGAAATACGGTATCCAGGTATCGTTTAAACTTATTCCACCAAGGTGGCTTACCATTCGGCTTTAGTGTATCGCAAAACAGGACGCGCTGGGGAAGCTCAGGCTGCTGGATGTTCATCACCAGAAATGCGGCACCGAGATGACGGTCATCGGCCGCATGGCGTCGTTGCACGACAAAACAGTGAAGTAACGACTGAGCATTCTCTTCCCGGAGTTTTTCTGTCGTTGTTCTAATTATTCGTAGTGAATCTTCCATGTAGCCTTCTGTCACGACATGAATGGGCAGAAAGGTCGAAAATAAAGCTTCCCGACGAAGCTGGCGAGCAATTAGATTCAAAGCCGTCGTATCCGACCGTCGAGTGCCAAAATAGAAACCTATGTCTTCTCTAACTTCACCAACAGGCATATCGGCAAAGTTGATCGAGTCTCCGTGAATACCCTGTCGATTCCGGGAGCTATACCGAAATGGAACTTCCAGCTGTTCTTTTTGAGCGGCTAAGTTATAGATACGTTTCTCGAATTTGGCCAATAGTGGCTCGTAGGCATCTGGCTCAAAAAAAACCTGAGAACTGGGACGTAGCAGATGTTTGGCAATGTCTTCCTGTTGGAGCATGCGCTCAAGGGCGTCGTCATGGTGCTTAAAATAGCTCCTTAGTGCTCCTTGCTCAACAAACTCATCGGTATCACTTTCAGTATCTGGACTTTGGGTAACGCCCGAGACAGCCCTTTGGTCAATCCATCGGCGCAAGTAGCGTTTTACAGAATCATCAAAGGCAAGATTCGCTCGTTCTGCTTGCTCTTTGGTATACTCAATATGGCAAATTTGTAGATTATTTATTGACTCGGGTTCAGTGAAACCGAGTGCCATAAGTGGGTTCATGTTAAGGGGATACAGCTGTCTAAAATATTGGCTAATATATGCATTTAAAGTGGATTATTTTGGCTTATGAACGATCTATTGCAAATAAGTTTTGATGATAAAAAAAAGGCAGTTTTTCCTCCTGTTGGCTTAGTTATCCAAAAAACAATACAGGTAGATTAGGACGGCTAAACTAGTATTCAACCTTGCTAATCTACCTGCAAAAAGCGTTTACCACTTACTCTGAATCTAAGGCAGCTTCTTCGCCAGTACTGCCCGTGCCGTTTCTTCGTCGCTCTTTAGTTGCGCCACCAGTGCGGGTAGTCCATCGAATTTTTGTTCCGGACGCAGAAACTCCCGAAACTTTAGCGTCATATGCTCACCATATATATCCTTATCGAAATCGAAGATATAGGTTTCAATTGTCTGGTGCGTACCAGCAACTGTGGGACGGAATCCAATGTTAAGCATACCGCCAAGTATTTCCCCGCCATATTCTACATCAACAGCATACACCCCATTGGCCGGGATAAGCTTAGCAGCATCATCAACCTGCAAATTTGCCGTTGGGAAACCAATTGTACGACCCAGTTGCCGTCCCTTTACAATTGTACCTGTCAGGCTATATTCTCTACCCAGAAACAGGTTCGCGGTGTGGACATGTCCTTCATTGAGGGCTGTTCGAATTTTAGACGAACTTACCCCAACAGCGTCTATATCCTGACGGGGTATTTCTTCAACTTCGAATCCATATTCACGCTGGTGTGCCCGTATATACTCAAAGCCCCCTTCGCGGTCACGCCCAAACCGGTGATCGTAGCCGATAACTAATTTTTTGGTACCGATTTTTTCAAGCAGAATCTGTCGGATATATTCCTCAGATGTTAGCTGTGAAAACGAACGGGTAAATGGAATAATCACTAAATGATCAACCCCGGCCTGATCGAGCAATTCGATTTTTTCGTCGAGCGTTGTCAGCAGTTTTAAGTTCTGGCTATCATTGGAAACAACGGTGCGCGGATGCGGCCAGTAAGTAATCAGCACTGAGTCCCCCGCACTCGCTTTGGCAACCTCTGTCAGACGAGCCAAAATAGTCTGGTGGCCACGGTGTACACCATCAAACGTGCCGCTTGTGACAACAGCATTCGCTAAAGGTTGTATATCGTTTAGGCCTCTGTAAATAATCATTTTTCGTCGATAGTCGTCAGTCGTCAGTCATTAATCGTCAGTATATCGCGCCCGTTTACCCTTATAGTTGGCGGCTATTGACTGTCAGCTATTGACTCACAACCCGACACGTTTCAATAAATCCCTCAATCGTGTGCGCGTCCTCAACCCGAAAATCGCCGATGCGTGTCCGGCGCAGGCGGCTCATATAGGCACCATTACCTAGCAACAGCCCCAAATCGCGTACCAGACTGCGAATATAGGTGCCTTTAGAACATACGATGCGAAAATCTACTTCGGGGAAACGATCAGTATTGACCTCAAATACTGAAACCGTTACCTGACGCGCCTTGATGCCTCCTTCGACCTGATCGGCGGTTTCACCCCTCCGGGCTTTTTCATACAACCGTTCTCCATTAACGCGAATGGCCGAATAAATGGGGGCACCTGTAGAATATCGCCCGTTAGTTGTTGGGTCGCTTCCTGGATTTGTTCAGCGGTAATGCCTGTCGTATCGAACTCGGCATCGAAGGTGGTTTCCAGATCGACAGAAGGTGTGGTCTTGCCAAGAACGAGAGTCCCGGTATATTCTTTTTCCTGCGCCTGGTACTGGTCGATCTGTTTGGTCATTTTGCCCGTGCAGAGAATAATCAGCCCCGTTGCCAGGGGGTCTAGTGTACCGGCATGGCCAATTTTCTTGAACTTACAGGCAAATTTCAATTTGTTAGCCACATCAAACGATGTCCAGGTGAGTGGCTTATCAATCAGAATAATCTGGCCGGGATCGGGAGGTTGTTGTGTCACAGAGATACACCGAGAAAACCAGAGATACACCGAGAAAAGATGACAAAGAATCTCTGTGTATCTCTGTGTCAAAATTACATTAAAGCACATCTAATTTCACGCCAGCCGCCATTAACCCCAGCAGCAACAGTCCTAGTACAATACGGTAATAGCCAAATACTTTAAAGCCGTAACGCGTCAGAAATCCAACAAAGCCACGAATAGCCAGCAAACCCACAACAAACGCAATCGCATTACCAATAAGCAACATCTGATAATCTTCAGGCTGAAGAAGTTTGTAGGTTTTGAGCAGCTTATAGCCCGATGCTGCAGCCATGGTTGGCACAGCCAGAAAGAATGAAAACTCGGCTGCCTGCGTCCGGGTCAATCCCTGAAACATACCGCCAATAATGGTTGCCGCTGACCGCGACACGCCCGGAATCATGGCTATACACTGAAAAAAGCCAATTTTAAGCGCATCGGGTACACTCACATCACCATCCTTAGGCTGTACATTGACGATACGATCAATAAATACCAAAATGATACCACCTACTAGCAGCGTGATCGCCACAACGACTACATTTTCGAGCAGCGAATCAATAAAGTCGTTCAGTAGAAAGCCAATAACGGCAGCAGGCAGGAACGCAATCAGGATTTTGCTGTAAAAATCCAGCATGGGCTGCCAGCGGGTGGGAATGACTTAAGATAAGCGGGGACTATAAATTTTTCCGTGCGTGGGTCCGTCAGGAAACGGCGATGATAGAGTACTAATACCGAAAGGATACAGCCGAACTGAATATCAACGGTGTAGAGTTTAGTGAATTCGTTACCGGCAATACCCGCCAGTGAAGAGTAGATAATCATGTGGCCGGTTGAGGAAACCGGCAGAAACTCGGTTAGCCCTTCAATAATGGCCAACGCAATCGCGTGAATAAGCTCCATTAAACGTAGTTATAAAGTTGTAAACGGTCTGCCGTAGCGGTTATAAAGTTGTAAAGAGACCACAACGGCTGAGACCACTTTACAACCGCCACAGCGGATCGTCCTATAGCTTTACAACTTTATAACTGCTTCTATGCCTTTGGCCGGGCAAGAATAGCAAAAAATTCAAGAACAAAACCACCCATAACCACAATAGGGCCGAGCGTCAGGCCCAGAAAGCCAAAACCAAATTCTTCTTTATCAAGGCTCATAATGAAGAATCCGGCCAGAATAATACCAATACCCGCCAACATAAGCGTGTAATTCTGCCGACCAAATGGAAGGGCTATCGAGCGCGAAGAATCACTCATTGCCGACCGGGTCGTCGTAGTTTTTGGGGTCACTACTGACGTAGTTACCGTTTTCTTAGCTGGTTCGTCGCGGGTCAGCGTTGCCGATCCAGCTGGTTTATCTTTTGCCATAGTCTTTGTCTTATTATTAATAAAGCTCATCCAACGTTAATCCCAGATACCGGTGAACGGCCTGAAACGTACTCACAAAACCAATCAGTACACCCAGCCCAACAATACCCGCCATCAGAAAGGCAATTTTTTCAGGGTCCTGAAATGTCGACAACTCAGGCAGGTTATGAATAGCAAGCTGTAAACCAGCCAACAGTAATCCAACAGCAATTATACCCGCCAGAAAGCCCTGCCACATACCACGCCCCAAAAGGGTCGGGTAATAAATCCGTTCGTAGCTCCAACGAGTTGCATACTTCGAATCAGCATGCGCTGCGAGTGAAGTGCCAACCGAATGGTATTATTCATGAGCACCACAATAATAATCAGCAAAATCACAGCAAAGGCCGACATGATCGCGTAGATCTTAGTGATGTTCCGGTTAATGTTATCCACCAGATTTTCCTGATAAACAACTTCAAACACCCCGTCGAGCTGTTCTAAATCCTGTTTAACCTCCTGCAATTTAGCTTCCTCAAAATACCCTTCACTGAGTTTGATCCGGTAGCTATCATGCAGGGGGTTTTCACCCAGAAACTTCGAGAAATCCTCTTTTGTTTCAGCGATAAATTCTTTGGCAGCTTCGTCTTTCGTGACTAGACTAACCTGGGCTTTACCGTTGGCTTTCAGAACATAAGGCCTCTCTGTGATCGTTTTATATAACGTTTCCGTTTTTTTCTCACTGAGGTCTTTATCTAAAAACGCTCGTATTTCGTAGTTCTCGCGGATATAGGTAACCAGTTTTTTTGACTGAATAGCCAGCAACCCACAAAAACCAATTAAAAACAACGCCAACGTCAGGCTAAACAAAATCATGCCGCTGGGATACGCACCTACTTTTTTCTTTGTACGAGCCATTCAGGGGTTCGTGTTATGATACAAAAATAACGGATTCAACCGCTAAGCGGCTCAATTTAACAAAATTTAGCATTCTTCACCCCACAATCCAACGCATTGGGCGCTATTAGCCGTATAGTTAGGTTTATTATTTTAACTAATCGGCTATTCCGGTTTCTAGGGTAGCATATATTCATTCATCCACCTGAGTCCAACCTCATGCCTAGCTAATTACAAATCCATACTACGAAACCTAATTCACGTTCTGATTAGGACTTTTTCTATTTTTCGTTACTATTTTACCTAACTAACGTCTCATTATTCGCGATTGTATGCATAAGCTAACAATCTCATATGGGTTATATTTTAACGCTGGACCGCTTGAGTCCAGCGTTTTTTGTAAATACCATCACTCTTTGGCCGAATAGCTATTCTATAACTCCACAGTCGTTTTTAAGAATTTACCTCGTGGCTCTCCGATTAACCAAAAAGTGGCGGACATATATCTTGTCTAATGAGACACAGAATATTTCCTAATTTTGGCTGTAACAACAACGGAATCCGTCTGTCTGGTAGCCCTAAAATTAACTTTTCAATACGATCAACTTCCCTAAGCTTATGCACAACATCACGATCATTCCTGAGAAATCCCAGATAAGTAATGACATCCGAAAAAAAGCACCTAACGTCGATGACCTTCAGGAAGAGATAATACTGGAGAGTGACCTCTTTCGTAAACTATCCGGTAAACCAATTCAGTTGTCATTTATTCCAACAAAGGAAATGCCCATTGATTTGAGCTGTTTTTATGAATACTTCAAGTTGTCTGAACGGGAAATCAACCATGTTAAGCATGTAGGTCCATTGCGATCCATCATTCGTATGCATGTTACACTAAATGGGCTGGCACTATACATTGATTTATAGTTATAAACTTAGTCAACGGTAAAGCCAGGCCCATCCATTATTGCCCCAAAATCATCGAACTATTGAATTACAGAGGCACCGCATAATTAATAAGTTGTCTGGCAATACTATTCTGCAACTAATTTGTCAGCGATTGTAGGCTATTTATTTCGTTACCCTGCAAGCATATATGGGTTAGGTAAAACGTTGGGACCACTAGTTCCAACGTTTTTTGTGTCCAAAACACGCTTTTACCGTCTCAATGTTACCGACGTGAACCTAACCCATATGTGCACGCTCAACATGAACGTTTTGGCCCCGCCCATACTTGGGCGGGGCTTTTTTATACACCTTATCCTCCGCTCCTAACCCCATGCGCCAACCACCTGTGCAGGATACCCTACTTCAACTAAATACAATCCGTTAGCTGGTGCCGCCCGCCCTGCCTTATTTCGATCTCGTGACTGGATAATTTGTTCAAACTGTTCCAGTGTCATTCGCGCTTGTCCTATTTCAATCATTGTACCAACAATAGTGCGAACCATCCCCCACAGAAACCGATTCGCCCGAATATGAAATGTCAGCGAATCGTCATCTATACGCTCCCAATAGGCAAAATCGAGCCGACAATTGAAGTGCGTCACGTTAGCGCGAGCCTTACTGAAACTCTGAAAATTAGTGTATTGTAACAAAACCTGACAAGCCTCGTTCATCAATGCATCATCGAGCATCGGTCGAAAGTGATAGGTTAACCCACTTTGAAAAGCACTTTTCTGGCGACTAATGAGGTACTGATAATACCGGGAGATAGCCGAAAAACGGGCATGATGATTCTCCAAAACCGGAAAAATCCGGTGGATAACAATATCCTCCGGCAGCATACAATTGAGCGAATAGAGGAATGACTCCGTCAGTAGCAATGGCTCAGCTAGCTCAAAATGGGCGAACTGCTGACGGGCATGGACGCCTGCATCGGTCCGGCCGCTACCCATAATATAGATGGACTTCCCGATTCGTTGCGTCAGCGCGGCTTCGAGCGTAGCCTGTATACTGCTTCCATTGGCCTGCGTCTGCCAACCATTATAAGCTGTTCCCCGGTACGATAATTCAATAAAATAACGCATCACTAGCAAAAGTACCGCTTAATCAGTTAACCGCTATCTACGTTTCTTTGATCCTTTTGTATGTGCTTTATGCAGTCGATTTAGTTTTTAATCCTGCTATTGACCAAAGTAACCAGTTCCAGCGCTTGGTTGGGACACTATATAGAAACAAAAACGACGTGTCCTCTGGACACGTCGTTTTTGCTAAAGCAATTTTTATTAACGTGGGCCACGCCCACGGTGTTCTCCTCCGTTAAACCCACCACTTGGTTGCTGTGGCTGGCTTTGTGGTTGCTGCTGCATACCACGTCCACCACCTTGCGGCATCTGATGAATTTCTCCACCGCTCCGTGCACCTGGCATTGACTGCGGACTCACCTGAGGCTGACGCTCAACGCGCTCGAACGAACGGTTAGGTTGTGGCATGTTCATAGGGGCACTATTTCCCTGTTGAACACTCCCTGGCGAGTAACTGCCCCGATTCGACTCAAATCGATTCGATTGAGGATTACCCGGCGCAGGAGTTGGTATACTATTACCACCCGGTCTACTGGTGCATTACCGCCATAACTTCCACGGTTTGGCATATTCGCATTGCCATCATAAGGCCGATTTGGACTGGCATTACTATTATAATCCCGATGCGGGGCATTGTTACTGTTGTAATCGCGGTTTGGTGCCCCATTACCATTGTAGTCCCGATTGGGTGCGTTATTACCGTTATAATCCCGATTTGGCGCATTACCGGGTCCTCCATAATAGCCTCTATTCGATGGAGCATTACCGTTATAGTTTGGTCGGCCAGAATTGTCGAACCGGTCATTGCGGCCATAATCTCGTCTGTTATCATACCCACCTCCAGGACGATAAAAACCTACAGAACCATTCCCCACTACCGAACGCCCTGGGCGATCCATTGGGTCAATCCGATAGATGGGTACATTACGACGCGTAATCCGCTCAATATCTCCACGGGGAGGGCCATACACATAAGCCCGATTATTTGACCGATAGATATTGTTAAAAATCGTTGTCTGCTGATAGATATTGACGATCTGAGGCCGGGGTACATAATAGCTATACAGATTTGGGCTCGTAATATAGATCTGTGGCACAAAGATCCAGTAAGGGGCAGGAATGTTAATATTCACATTGATGTCCCAGCCGGGTGCCAGTGGTGCCCAGCCATAATAACCACCACCTGAACGCCACGATACCCAGGCCGGTCCCCAGTCAGAACCTGGAATCCAGAGCCACCCTCCATATGCCTGATCAAAAATCCAGCGACCATAGTGAAAGGGTGCCCAACCCCAGGCATAATCTGATACCCAGGTATTCCCGAATTCCGTAACTACCCAATGCCCGGCACTGGCATAGGGCTGAAAATCCGGGCCAGCATTCGGCAACCACACATTCCCGTAACCAGGATGCTGTATCCATTGCCCATACGGAGCCAGTTCATTATAAAATGACTCTATTGGCACACTAACACCTGGCTGAGCGGCCACCCTGCCTGAGTAGGCAAAGCTGCTCATGACCAGCGCAATCAAGGCGATATAGTTTATTGATTTCATGGTATTCATGACGAGATGTCGTTTACCTTCTCAGCGTTATCGACACGCTACAAGCGTTAGATAGATCAATCGACTAAACGTTTAACTAACGCGTTAAAAAAGTGCTTATTAAATTCCCTAAAAAAATACCGCCCGACTGTATGAATCAGTCGGGCGGTATAAGGACAAGATTTACCAGGCCGGAGCAGGTTAGTCTTCGTTCGTAATAAACATCTTTGGCTTAGGCGCTTCAATGCCATCTTTGGCAAACTGCCGGGCAATGTTTTCAAGCATATAGTAGTAGGTCTCCCAATACGTATCGCTCTTTGTCCAGACCCGCACGTCGTAATCACGTGAGTTCGGGTTTAGTTTAGCAATCAATACGTCGTGTTCACGATCTTTAAGCGCATAAGGGCAAGCATCGACTACGTGTATAATAGAAGCTTTCGTAGCATCTATATCATTCTGACTACCAACCCCATACACTTGATCGACCCGAATAACCCCTTTGGTACTAATGTTTACAATAGATGATGTCGATAAGGGGCCGTTGGGCAGAATAATCGTTTTGTTGTCTAAGGTTACCAGTGTAGTATCAAAAATGCGGATGGCTTCAACATTACCCGTAAATCCCTGGGCCGTAACCAAATCACCTACGCGAAACGGCTTGAAAATCAGGATCAATACCCCACCCGCGAAATTAGCCAGGCTACCCTGAAGGGCTAGGCCAACAGCCAGACCGGCGGCACCAATAATAGCCACAAACGAAGTCGTTTGAACCCCTAGTGTACTGGCAATACTTAACAGTAATAATACCCGAAGTAATCCATTGACAAGCGATATCAAAAATGGTTGTACATCGCGGTCAACGTGCCGTTTCGTCATTGTGGACGATAGCAATCTGATAATCCAGCCGATTACCCAGAGGCCAACAATAAGTGTTAAAATAGCTAATAGAACACGGCCACCGTAAACGGTAACAAAGGTTACGAGTTGTGTGTAAAAGAGTTCAAGTTTGGTCTGCGCCTGATCCATACCTTTAGTTAGTGAAATGGGAAGTTAGTTTGCCACTAAGACGCTAATAAGCGAAAAAGTAACTTCCTGAAATCCAACTAGCTGTAGTATATTTTCAAGCTGATTAGTCTATAACCAATTTTTTCGGCGAAATATCCAGACCGTTAATGCCGACGACAGCACCATCATGGCGAGCGCAAAAACATACCCATACTTCCAGTGCACTTCGGGCATCTCATCGAAGTTCATACCCCAGATACTGGCCAGTAAGGTAGGCGGCAGGAAAACCAGCGATACGACCGTGAATATTTTGACAACCCGGTTCTGCTCCAGGTCAATTAAACCGAGATAGGTATTCTGGAGGAATTCCAGTCGCTCAAAAATAAAATTGGTATGATCGATCAGTGAGTTAATGTCTTTGATCAGCGTTCGGAGCCGTTGCTGCTCCAGCTCATTAAACCACCCATCTGAGCGAATCATCGAGGATATAACCCGCTGTTTATCAACCACATTTTCCCGAATCGACATGGTCAACTCCTGGTAATCGTTTATATTCAACAGCATTTCCTTATCAAGATTCGCATCCAGATCCAAGATTCGGTTGATCGCTTTAATCTCCCCCGATACCAACTCAATCAAATCAGCATCATAATCAATCCGCGACTCGAAAATAGAGATCAGGATCTGAGCCCCATCGCTAAACAACGCCCGGCGTGATTTGATGCGCTTGACCGTATCGGCAAAGGATTTGATGTCAGCATTGCGATAGGTGAACAGCGTGTCGTCTTTAAGGATAAAACTTACGGGCACCGTTACATAACGCTGCTCGTGATCAGGCACCAGGAAATTGGAATTGGCGATCATAAAATCGTCCTCTTCAATGTAGCGTGAACTACTTTCAATTTCCAGTTGCTCCTGCTGGCTCAGAAAATCAACATCGAATTTTTCCTCAACGCTTTTGATCTCGGCAGCAGTGGGATTTTGCAAATCCACCCAAAGTGTTCGTTCGGTGTCAGAAAACGAGTCAATATCACGAATTTTACGAACGGCGGTTTCATCTTGCTGAAAGATACGAATCATGGTAGTTGAGTGGCAGATGGCACGGCCGCAAAGGTACATAAAGAGGCCACATGATCTTTGCTACCGTCGGTTACCCACGAATCCAACTGAGCAGGATCTTTCATCTGCTGCCCCCGGAACCGGGAACCTCAATGTAACCACACTTCACATCGGCCAGCGCCGACATGTCGCTCCACAGCTTTTCTATTTGCGCCACCGGATAAATATCTTCCTGACCGTGTCCCCAGCGGTATTTTACATCTTTGATGGTCACATAGGTCGGAATACGATGCGCCACACTTCGTACCGCTTTGGCCAGTTGCGCTTCATCGCCGGTTTGCAGATCGTCGCGGGTGAGGCCAAATAGCTGGAGCAATGGGTCGACCTGAATCCAGGTCGTATTGGTGTTGTAATAGCTCAGATTTAGCTCGTCTTCTTCACGCGGCTGGGCTAATCCTTCCAGCAGACGAAGCTGCCCGTTTACCCGAGCCAGTCCACCCCCTCGGTCTTCAATACGACGGGGCACGACTTCAAAGGTGAGCGCATTGCCCGATTCGAGGTGATACCCCAGCAGGGCCGGATCGACATCGGCACCCAGGGTGTCGATGTTATGAAGCATAATGGTTTCAACTTGTGGATAATCGGCCAGTAGTTTTGCCAGCGTACCGTTACGCAACAGGTTCGAGACCTCGTACCAGTGACCCAGGGGCGAAAACCGCTGAGCGGCAATGTTATCGACATAATCGCTGCCTTCCCCTTTCGATTTGGCCCAGGCAATCATCGACTGGCGCACGGCATCACGAACTTTTTGTTTGTTCTCGTCGAGAGTTTCCTGGGGCATATCTTCCCACAAAAACCGCAAATCCCGCTCCATGGGCACAAAACGCTGCCCAATAGATCGACCTGACGATAGGAAGGTTGGACCCGCATAACCAAAGTTGGCCGTCAGTTCCAGTTTTTTCCGGATGGGTTCATGCGTCAGGTAACTGGTCGCAACGAGGTGCGGTATGATCGCATTATATCGCTCGGCAACTTTCCGGGTTTTGGCTAAGTGGATCTCCAGAAAACTCCGATGCTCCCCCTCAATCTCCACAAATGGGTTGATGGCCTTGATCACACCGGCCCCTTTTGTCCATCGACTACCTACGCCCGCAGCCAGACTCATAATAGCCACCTTGCCTGACCGAATAGCGGCTTCGCCCGTCTTAGTTGCCGAAGCGAGTGATTCCATAGGAACCGTATCTCCTGGCAAAACATCATCAATGGTCGTTTCGGCCGATAGTCGATTTCGGGACAGGCCAATACGCCCCTTTTGCAACTCTTCCCGAATTTCGCTATGTTGAATATAGTCGAATCCGTTTTCCTTCTTGATGCGGTCTGCTTTGTCGTTTTCGGCACTTCGGTTACCCTGAGAAGTGGGGTCCGACACCTTGAATAGGTTGCTGACAATGGTGCGTAGTAGTGGATAGGCCAGATTGTTCTGGTCGCAGTAGGTGGTGAAGTAATCAATTTCTGCCCGGCGGACATACGGAATCGAACCAGGATCTTTCCGGACCAGCT
Source organism: Spirosoma telluris (assembly GCA_003259005.1). Lineage (GTDB taxonomy): Bacteria > Bacteroidota > Bacteroidia > Cytophagales > Spirosomataceae > Spirosoma > Spirosoma telluris. The sequence continues at coordinate 8,080,904 of QLII01000001.1, read as the reverse complement.
CCGATACCTGAATACCATAATACTGCTCCGGCATAAGCGCCTGATTCCCTTCCTGAAGGTTTGCCCAGGTGCCTTTGTTATTGATGCTCCAGTTGTATACCACCGGCTCCATAGCAAAGGGCAGCGAGTCAGACAGTTCGTTTTTTGTTTTTCGAAGCATCTCCAGCACCTGTAGTTTATAGTCTTCGTAGTGGGCCGGATTCACAAACATGCCCATGCCACCGCCAGACATTCCCCCAGCATCAGGAAACCGTAATAGTCGTCGCCAATCTGCTTTTTGGCTTTGGCAATGATCTGCTCGGTGAAGTAGGTAGAGGCCCAGGGAATGATTGTTTTGATGGGAAATTCCCAGTTGCGGGCCGTATTCTCACCCAGTTTTTTAATGTTACCTTCTTTAATGGCACCCAGGATATTATCGAAAATCTGGTTCGTTTGCTGGCGGGCATTCCATTCATTGGTACCGCGAAGCAGGTACTTTTCAGTCACCATCTCCAGAATTGGCCCAACGTTGGACGCCATGCCACCGTGCATCAGCACGAGCGAGTTCATGATTTTTTCCTGAATGTCGGGATGCACCTCGTCGCCTTGTAACACCCGGTGGCGAGGTAGCAAGGTTCCACGACTGATTCCGGATTCCGGGTCACCTTCCTGAGCGAACGTACCCTGAATAGCTTTGATACCCGGCCATACGCCACCGGAATCCTGCCAGCCACCGCCCGAACCACCAATCCATTCGCCCAGAATAGCCCGCGACGCGACCAGCCGCCGTTCGCTTTCCTGTAAGCCTCCTTCCAGGTTTTTCGTTTGGCCCGTTGCCCGCATCAGTAAGCTAATAATGGAACCCAGCAGGTTCGTCGACACGGCAAACCGGGAGCCTTTGGGAATGTCGTTCACTTTCGTGACGAGTTCAATACCCATACCTGGTGCTACAATACGGGCCAGAATTTCGGCCAGGGATTGATTCGTACCTTCAAACGAAGGAGGAATCAGACCCGATGCAATAACCCCCGCTTTCACCAGACTCAGGTAGTCATTCCCAAAATTGAACAGATCGGCCAGGTCATGAACATCTTTAGTCGTATTTAAATCGACGCTGGTCAGGCGCAGAACGGGTTCTGAAATAACCCGCACGTAGCAGTGAAGGGGCGGACGAATGTCTTTATCACGGCCGAAAACGCCCAGGTCGATGGAGATATTGATGACGCGGGCCCCCTCGGGATAATCCATACCCAGGAAGAAAATATCCGACCAGCCGCTGTGGGTCAAGTCCATCCGCACGGACGTTTGCTCGTGCAGAATGGGGTAGAACAGCGAATTATCCGGCCGATTTAGCAAACTCGGGTGAATCCGAATCGGGTGTTCGGCCTGATGCCCTACGCGGAACATCCACTGATTGCCTTTACTGGATCGAACACTCTTTCGCACCTGGTCGGCCAGCGTCTGGAAAGACAGTTGATGATAACTGTCGGCCAGCGCACTGAACAGGGTTGCGTTGGGTCCTTGTTTATCCAGATCCTGCAAAAAAGTAGCAATAGCCTGCTCAAACCGACGGGACAGAAGATCGTCAAAACCAGCATAGGGAATTTTACCAATAGCCGGAATTTCCTTGGTTTCCATCAGGAAAAAGCGAAAACCGGCATATAAGAAAAGAATCGCTCTGACTTTATCGTACAGGTTCGGTGTGGACTTTCGGAATTCATCCAGTTCACGAAGCGCTTTTAATAAGGTATTGGCAGATAAATTTCGGCTTATGTCAAAAAAGGATCGGTTACGAATAGAGGGGTCGGCAGACGTAATTGTTTCTATAAAAATATTCATATGGATAAGTAAATGAATAATGGGCAATGGATAATGAATAATGGGCAATGAATACTGTCAATTAATTGCCCATTATTCATTATCCATTGTCCATTTACTTACTGAATCAATTGTGCTTTTCGGGTATTGGCTTCGGCCAGGAGTTCGACCATCGACGTCAGGGTCTCGTCATGGGCTACGCCCGCAAGTCCCAGGGCCATTTGTGCCCGTAGTAGCCCCTGCCGTCCGCTCAGGTCGTATCGATTCCCCTTAACCTCCAGCGCCAGGTATTTTTCGGTATCGGCCAGTTCCTGTAGTGCTGGTGTCAACGGTGTATTTTTACTGCCCTGGGCTAGTTGTTTCTCAAGAAGGCTAAATACGGTAGGCGTGAACACATGCATGCCAAAAAAACAGAGGTAATAGCCAACGCGCAGGCCCGGTGTTTGCAGTTCGAGTTCGGCCAGGCTCAACGATGGTTTCTCAATAAGCTTTTCAATCTGATAGACTCCATTCATACCCGGCACATGTTTGCCCGTAAGCGTACCATACCGGCCTATCTGATGCTCGATGGTCGGGTTAACCGCCGAAACAGAGCAATTTTCCTGTTTTGCCAGTTCGATAAGCTGGGCCGCGCACCGTTTGCTGGTGAGGTTCGAGACGTACAGGTAGTCGCCCAAGAGAAGTAGAAATGGTTCATCGTTAACAAACTCTTTGGCACAATAAACGGCATGGCCATAGCCTAGTGGCTCCTGCTGTTCCGTAAACTGAATTCGACTAATGAGGGTATCAATCTTTTCGGCCTCTTCCCGCGCCCAGTCAACACTTTTGTACGATTTAACCAGATTGTCGCGTAACGATGTGAATGCATTAATATACCGTTCGCCATCACCGGGCGCACAAACCACGCAGATTTCCTCAATACCACTCAGAAAAGCCTCTTCGGCAATAGCCTGAATAACGGGTTTGTGCAAGCCATCCGTATCAATGACGGGAAGCATGGCTTTCTGTATCGTATCGGCTACCGGGTACAATCGTTCCCCGCGAGCGGCTGCGGTGATAACTGCTTTTCTGATTTTCATGTATAAGAGTATTTGCCGACGAATATAAGGTAACATACATAATTTAACCAAAACGTATGCCTGCGGATTTACTTTAAGTGATGATACGGCTAGTTTGACCCATTATGGCTAGAAATCCCCATAATCTACCTGCACACACGTTAAGCCCAGCGTTCGACGCCACATATCCACGACTTGCTGACGATCATCCACGACGAGTTCGACATAATAACGTCCTAGGATATGACGTTCAAAAAGTTCCTGTTTGATAGTGGAATCCTTGCGGCTGTCATTTTGAGGCCGCATAAACAGGTGATAATCGACTGACTGCCAGAAAAAGTGCTGATTTATCCAGGCTATCGTTTCAGGTCGACAAACGGCATCCCGGCCAGAAAAGAACACAATAGCGTAGCCTGATGCCTGCAATGCTTTTACTAGATTAATGATCGGCCACTTCGGTACATCCTCGCCCACCCGATGCCAGTCAAAGGGTGAACGACCTCCGTGAGTTCTATCAACCATTTTAGCTACAGTTCCATCAATATCGACCAATACACAACGAGGTAATGATTCGTCCTGAGCTCGTTGGAAAACTGGATTGCGCGTCAAGAATTCAGGCTTGAACTTGAATTTTTTTTTCAACACGGTGAGCCGTTCCGCCTGTTTACGAATCACCTCCTCCCCTACCGAATCGGGTCGATTCTGATCACGCTGGATGCATTCCTCCAGCGAAACGTCGATCAGTTTATAGTTGATTTCGACCTCATCAAAATGGCTGGCGAGCAATTTCCGAAACTCGTTTATGTAGCTCAGCTTCAGGTTGGTATTGTCGATCAGCATGTGCCAACCCCGCGCTAATCCATCTAAAATGGCCGTTTTCTGAAGTTCATTGACAAGGCTTTCAATTCGATTTTTCTCCTGATCGGACCAGGTTTCCCAGTAATCACTGAGCGACACGGGCAATAGACTACGCCGTAGATCGTCGCGGTTAATGCGCAGCCAGTTTGGATTTTGGGCACAAAACTGCTGAGCAAATGTAGTCTTGCCACTGCCACTCAAACCGCTTAAGATGAGTACTTTTTTCATTTATTAGTTAGGACTAACCTACAGCGCATTTGTTTAGCGGTCACCATAGTCCTGGAAAACAGAGCGGCATTCCGCCTTGATATACAAGCTGGATTTTGGTTGCATGGATAAAAAAAAGCCCGACGATCTGGTAAGAAAGCCGGGCCTATTATAGGGTTTAATTCATTACGTTCTTTGTTGACAACAATAATACGAACGATAAGTGCAACATAGAAGGGAGCGAGAAGCCTACCCTATAAAACAATGAGTTTAATGGTTTGCATTCCATTTTGACTCTTAAGCAGGTACAATCCTGTAGAAAGCGGTTGATTTGGAATAAATACAGCGTTCATCTCAGATTCGCGAATAACATGACCCGGAACCGGTACACCAGCGTGGGTTTGTAATTGTATGGATTGAGGGTCAATATTTCGATAAACAAATCGAATTTGACCATCCACTACTGGATTGCCCGTTACGGCTAAGGCAGGGTTATATCGTCGAGTACAATGGCAATCATTTTGGAATAGGTAGTCTGTTGCTCTCCTTTATCAACTTGTTTTAGCCGATAATACCCGGTTCCAGCCACTGGGTTCTGATCGAGTAACGAATACGAATGGCGACTTTTCGATTCATCAAGTGCCGCGACACGGCCTATTGAAACAAATTCCTTCGCATCCCGACTTCGTTGAACTTCGAAGTAATCGCTGTTTTGCTCCCAGGCCGTTTCCCAGAGCAAGGCTACCTGATTACCAATTGGTTTCCCCTGAAACGAAAGCAGTTGTACAGGTAAGGGCGTCGTAGCTGTCCATGAAAAGTCTTCGACGGTAATGGTCTGTGTTCCGGGATTGGCAGCGGTATTAGCCGCATCGTTACAATAGGTAATGGTCACTTCGGTTACAGTCCCTGCGAAAGTAACCTTATTGCCAGGGTCAGCGCTAGACGATGGCGCATCCCCTGTACCAGTAATTACGTTGCCTGAAATAGTGGAATAGGTGCCAGCCGTACCCGAAGCGCTGATAGTTGGGGTAACACTGGTCGTATTATACTTGCCACTGACGGTCACTTGATCGACAAACGTATTGGCCGATCCACTGGTCGCTCCTTTATCTACATTTAACAACTTAAAGGTTAACCCCTGAATCCCTGGGCTAAACGTGACCGTCATGGTAACGCAATCTGTATTGGAGGCAAAATTAACACCTAGTTGCAGCCCCCGACTAAATGCCTGTGGCGAATTAGATTGAAAACCACTCGTTACCCCCCCATAGTAACAGTCACGTTAGCAGTTTTGGAAGCCGGAGAGCCTATATGGGTATATGATTTGGATAGAGCACCGGCCGTCCATCCCCCTCCCGTAGATTGGAAGTCTAAATCCTGCGCAGCGAGTGTGCGACTGATGATCAGCAAAATTACTAACGCGTATACATAGTTCATAACTTACCTTTAGCAGTATCTATACGATTAACCAGCTCAAAAGTAAGCATTTGACATGTGACAACAAATTTTTATTTAGTTACTATTTAAAATACATATAAGTCTATTTTAATATACCTATTTCCTCTTTCTTATCTGGCTAGAAAAAGCGTATTTTACGCTCACAATTCACGAATAGCTTATCAGTTCTTCTGCTTTTGTAATTGTGCGGAACCGCCTTCTAAAATACATAAATGAAGCGACGACAAGTAACACATACAGCACAGCCATACTGTAAGCACCGTACATGAAAAACTCGCGGTAACTGATGCTGGCATGGCCAAAATTCTTGTACAGTAAAACCGACACACTACCCAGGTAACCATACCAATCGGCCAGAGTTACAATGAAACCGACCGTACTCACATAACGAAACGAGGCAATCAATCGCTCGAAATACAAGCCATTGCAGGGTACATAGGCCATGTATAAACCCAAGCCCGTTAGCAGAAACCAGTTGCCGGGCGACAGGGCATCTATCGAATAGGCATAAGTACTCAAACCCACCATGGCCCCGCCTGCCAGCATCAGGCAGTTAAGCAGCGTAAAGGCACGAAAATTATCGGTTACTCGCTGAAGAAGGGCCATCACGATCAGGATAGCAACGGCCACCATCGTTTCGGTTTTGGCAAAAATACCCGGATTGTCTACCCAGCGTCTTTCAGAATTTCGGGGCCGAAATTGTCGCGAAAGTCCCGAAAGGCCGATAGAAGCACATAAGATAAAATCAGCAAGATCAGGCCGGGTCTAAAGCTCCTCACAAAAGCACGTCGTTCGTCAGCATCCATTGGCTTACGCTCGGTACGCAGCGCTCGGTCTTCGTCGGTAGGTGGCGGCAGTAAAGTCATCGCATAAATGGACACCAGCATCGGTAATACGAATAGACTCCCCGTTACAAAAGGCAACCAGAATTCGGATACGCCCCAGGCAGTTTTGATCGTCAGCGCTACCGTTTTAACAAAACCCGATGCGAAAATGAAGGAGGCCGTCAGGCCAGCCACAAGTGCATCCGTCTGACGGCGCCCTTCCAGAAAGCCAAGCATGGTGCCGTAGACCAGACCAAGCGGCAACCCATTCAGAAAGAGAAAGATGATGTTATATGGAGCCGGAACCAGCGCAAAGCCTAATAAAGCCAGGAGCGCAACGGACACAAAGAAGAGAATATTGATAGCCCGTCGGCCCGGCGACATTTCCGAAACGACCTTCACGCCAATGCCTTTGGATACGGCATAGCCGAATACCTGGGCCGTAACGAGCCATATTTTATAACTGATCCCGGCAAAGAACATGCCCTCGAAGGTGACCGCCGTAATACCCCGCCGAAAGGCATACATGCAGGCATACGTGCAGAAAGCGGCTGTGGCACCGAAAATAACGAAGGTTGTCGGGTTACGCAGAAAGGCGGGAGAGCGCATTGAGTTATGAGTTACAATTCGCCGATGGCTTCGAGCACCTCTTTCACGATTTTCGGGTGAAGGCTCTTTCCGGCGTGATAAGGCAAAACAACTCTTGTATCATCTTTCTGGTAAATTCGGTGGCTACCTTTCATGCGTATCCACAAAAAGTTGTGCTTGAGCAAGAGTCGTTCAGCTTCTTTAGCTTCTAAAATAGGTAATTTAGGCAATGGCAATTTCGAGAGATGATGTGATTACTTCGTGCGATAGGCGTTCTACGATTTCAGCTGGTGTTAATGTTTCCAGATATAATTCAATAGCTTCCTGAATGTTCGCTCGAGCTTCTTCAAACGTATCTCCCTGCGACTGACAACCCGCCAACTGTGGACAAAAGACGTAATAACCATGTTCGTCTTTTTCGTAAATAACGTTGACTGTATACTTCATTTAGGGGTTTCTTTTTCCGGCAATATAACGAAATTTCACTTCTCCTGCTGCTGCCGATAATGCTCGGCCCGCTGGTCGGCGCGGTCATCCATTTCAGGTCCTTTCTGGATCTTCCGCCAGTCGAACGTTTTTTTGTAGGGCTTCATGGCGGCCTGCGGATCGAATACCCGGGCATCGGGCAATACAGCTTCGTAAGGGCGAAAATCAGGTTTGTCGGTGAAAAAATCCTGCAACAACGAGGCTGTCTGATCGTACTGATTGACATACGGAACACCCAGAATATTGTAAATCACCTTTAGTATCGAACCGAAGTTGGCGTGCGTGTGCGATACATAACCACGCTTCACATAGGGTCCTGCCATCATCAGAATGGAGCGGTGTGCATCAATGTGGTCAACGCCCCCTGTGGATCATCTTCGGTGATGATGACGAGCATGTTTTTCCAGTATTTCGTTCGCGACAGGAAATGCAGAATCCGGCCAACCGCCAGGTCATTATCGGCCATATAGGAGTGCAGAAATGGGTAGCCGAAATCAGGTCGTGGCCCGGCCCCGTGATCGTTGGGCACCTGCATGGTCACGAGTTGCGGCATGGTTTGTTTGCTCTTGCCCAGCCACTTGGCCGTAAACTCCCGTTCAAACTGCTCCATTCGGTATTGATCGGGTACGTTTGTATTATAGCCCGCATAATCACGGGAGGTGTGCGGGAATACGGCTTTGGGCATCGGGAAAGCCACCGTTTGTGCAGCACCAAACTGGGTAGTTGTCCACTCTTCTTCCGAGCCGGCATATTCGTTAGCTTCGCCGAAATTATAGAGCGAGATTTTATTCCGCTCGAAAGCCTCCCATAGCCCACCAATCTCATTATAATCTTCCGGGTCAATAGCACCTGATGTTTTCGGAAACCGACGACCAGGGGCTTTTGAATCGGCATCGAACGTACCTTTCGATGCCGCATTGGCTTCCACCCACTCATTTGGAATAGTGCCCATCATCCAGTGGTGGCCGTGGATACTGGCGTCTGAATCGCAGTAGAAATTGTCGGAGAAGGCAAACTGCCGGGCTACCCGCACATGATTGGGCATAATATCAGCGGCCGTTACCCGCACCGTATCACCTGCCTGGTCGGTTGTTCGCCCACTGTTTCCCCGGCTGGTCGATAGCCGGGTTTTAATGGTGACACCTGTGCCAAAACGAGCCAGCGTTGAATCTCCATTTCCAGTCGTTAGCTGTCCCAGGACTTCGTCGTAAGTTCTGTTTTCTTTGGTGATATACACGACATGTTTGATGGGCGACTGGCGTGTTTTAGGCAGTACAGGCAATGGATTTTTCCCATTATCGGTGAGGGTAACAGTCTGGTAGGTATTTGCCAGCACCTGTTTCGTGTACGTAGTTAGCTGAGTTGCGTCGGGCACAGGAACAGCCTGAAATGTAGCGAGTTGAATATCGCCAATGTAGGTTCCTTGCGGTGGTTTTACGAAGGTAGCACCCCATTTGGTCCTGCTCCGTAACCGCGTGCGGAGGTAATGTAAAGCGTCTTTTCATCAGGCGATAAGACAACCCGAGTTGGCCCCCAACCTGTAGGAATGAGCCCACGAACTTTTCTGGTCGCTATGTCTACAACCGCCACGGCGTTGAACGCCAACAGGGCAACATACAACGTTTTTTCGTCTTTAGACAAGCTAAGGCCAAACGGCATCAGGCCACGGTAGTGATCGAGTTTAGGATCAACTTTCAACGAAATCGTACCGGCTAGTTTCCGGTTTCTGTAGTCGATCAACGAGATATTATCGTTTGTGGCGTTCGAGACGTAGGCATATTTACTCCCAACCACCACAGAGTTTGGTGATGCGCCCCCTACAACTTCGGCCTCTTCAATCATTTCGCCAATCTGAACACCCGTTTTAAAACGTTTTACAACCTTGCTGGTGGTTAGGTCAATAGTCCAGACACTCATAGCTTCATCGGCCAGTGGGCTACCCAGACCCGGAATCCGGCGTCCTTCTACCTCTACACCCTCCGCCGATTCTTTGGTGTGGGCTGCGTAAGGTGGAAATTTCAGCGCCATAGTGTCTTTGTTCGTTTTGGTCACACCTGGCACTTTCGGATAGGCGTATAGACCTACATTGGCCACAAAGGCCAATTTTTTATCTGGGCTAATCGCCAGGCCAAAGGGCTGTCGCCCCGTTGGAATAGAAGCCGTAATGCGTTTAGTGGCTACATCAATGCGAACCATCCGAAAATTAGCCCGGTCGAGTACCAACAGCTCGTTGCCATTCAGTAGTAGATCAGATGTAAAACTGTCCGTGTAGCCATTACCATTCAGATTTATGCTATCAGTGGTTCGGAGTTGTTCAGTATCGAAGACCAAAACACGACCTTTGTCACCATTACTCAGATAAACCGTCCGGTTATCAGGGGCGAAGGCTACGCCCAAGAACGAACCATCTTTTAAAACGGCAGGGATTTTACCGGCATAATCCGGAATGCGGGTCGACTGCAAATCACTCAGGTTCAGCACGGTTAATACACCATCATGCAAAGACACCGCACGTTGTCCATTAGGCGAGAGGGCTAATCCAAACGGATCGTTGGTGATCCGAATGGTTTTACCCGCTGGCGTCACATACCGACCACTCGGCAACACCGATTTCCCAGCGGGGTCTATTTTACTAAACTCCGCCCGGCCTGGCACTTGCAGTGTCGTGTACGTTCGTTGGGCGAATGTCAGTTGAAAGAAGGAGAGAAGGGAAAGCAGGAAGAGGTACTTCATAGAGAGTGTTCAGGAATTACAACTGGTTTGATAAGCATATCCGTCTACTATTAAGTGAACTGTCTGACCTATATGCCATATCTTGGAGATATGGCATATAGGTCAGACAGTTCACTTAACAATAGTCAGTTTTATACTCCTTCGAGCACTTTATTCACTTTTATCAGGTAATAGGCCATATCTGGTGTAGGAAGGCCCGGTATTTTAGCTTGTTCATCCCAGCCACGTACCTGCAGGATTTCCCTGAAATAAGGATTTGTTTCAAACGCCAGGGCCTCCCCGCTTTCATGGGGCCACCCTGAAATTCCAATGTTTTTACACTCGCTTCCGATAAGCGGGCGAAGTATTCAGGTTTTTTATAAACCAGATATCGCTTTGCATTCACATGATGTTCAATCAGTTGCCCTACTTTTTCGGAGAAACCCATTTCCCGCAGGTAATCGGCACCTAGTTTTTCATGATCGACAGTGCCGTAGCCATCCATATAGCCGCCCGCTAATTCGGGTGGCAGTAAATGGCCAATATCGTGCAGAAAAGCCGCTACAATAGTTTCTTCATCAGCACCCGCCTTCTCGGCTAGTTGAGCGCATTGCAGGGCGTGTTCCAGTTGAGTTACGGCTTCTCCATAGTAAGCGTCGTCTCCGCTTTGGACGAATAAATTGGCGATAGTTTGCATTGTCTTCTCAGACATCTCGTCTGATTGAGTAAGTAAATAGGTAGTCTGGTTTACAGCCGGACGAGACGTCCGGTACTACGAATACTGCAAATAAGTCCGTTCTACTGTTCCGTCATCATATAGGTCAATCAGTGCATAACCCGCTTTGGTTTGCTGATAGATCTCACTTTTCCACCAGTTGCCACTAACAGCCCCATTGCAAAGGTAGGTAACGCCGTTGTAGTCGACCCGATCGAGCAGGTGCATGTGTCCGCTTAAAGCCGTTTTTATGTTGGGGTATTGATAAAACAATTTCAGCAATTCGGGTGTGTTTGACAAAACCAAAGCCGCCGGAATGTTCCAGGTTCCATCCTTGATATTTGTCTCGCTAAAGAAACCGGTAGGGCTGAAAATGGGGATATGTGAGAGCAGTAAAATCGGCGTTTTCGTACCCGTTTTGACCAGATCCTGTTTTAACCACTCCAATTGCTCAGCATCAATGTTGCCCGTATACCAGTTGCCATCAGGCTTGGGTTGTACACTATCGAGAATGATAAAATGCCAGCCATTTCGATCAAACGACCGATACCGGCCACTGATTTTCATTTGGTCGATTGCCCACTTTTTACCATAGAGCGGCTCAGATTTAGCTGCGTCGACGCCCCAGATATCGTGGTTACCGATGCAGTACTCAATAGGCAGTGAGTTACTCGCTTTCACGACTGAGTTCCAGGCATCCCATTGTTTCTGCACATCTGCCCGATCTTTTGCCAGTGCGTCCATGATTACATCGCCCCCGTGCAGGATAAAGGCAGGTTTATCAGCATGGTTTTGCGCATGATGAAAACACTTGGCCACTGATTCCATTGGCTTACTATCGGGCGTAATATGTGTGTCGCCGAGGTAGGCAAACCGAACAGAACGCTTTCGAGCTGTGGGTGCCGACGAGATCAGGCCGTCGGGGACGGACGCCAGTGGCAAGAGCGTCGCTGATTTAAGAAGGGTTCTACGGTTGATCATTGCAGGTTAAGACGGTTTAGATACAAATCTATGATAATGTCCCAGACCGATAAGATTTTTGAAACCTTATCAGTCTGGGCATTATCATAGATTTTGTACAATTACTGTAAAATCCACATAGCGGCATTAATATCGTCGCCAGTGGCACCAAACTGGTTTGTAACAGCCGTACTATTATTAGCTACATTATATGAGCGTTCCGTAGAGGGATACTGCCACCGTTTGGGAATTCGCTGACTATTACCTGTGCCGGGACCAACCAGAAATGCAGGAATACCCGTCCGGCGTTGGGTGAAGAACGCTTCCATACCCGATTGCTGAAACAAAGCCAGGTATTTTTGCGTCAGAATCTGTGACAACCCTGCTGTTGTGTTGCCCATGTATTTGACGGCGGCTTGGGCGTAATAATCGGCAAAATTTACATCTACAGAATAGGTATTGAATACCTTATACCCACCGTCGGCTGAGAAAAATACATCATTGACTCCATCTTTCAGCCCATAAAATCCCCACGATGCCTGAATCCCTTTTTTGTAATAATCTTCGGCACTGCCTGTCGCCCAGCCCCGATTAATACCTTCTGCAATAATGAACTGCAATTCAGGGTAACCAAAGATGATATATGGTTCAGCGGTGTAAGTACTGTAATACCGTTTGCGATTCTGGAACGAGTAAATGCCCTGGTTAGCATTAGCCGACATAACAGCCAGGTCCTCGCCCGACGAAGCACCCACAAATGCAGCAAAGTCTGTTGGTTTTACCCCAGCTTTAACCTGCGCAACAGCCGGTTCGGCGACCATAAAGGTACGCGGGTCTTTCAGGCTCGTAAGGGTACCCAGGTACGTAGCCGTCATATTTTCGCGAGTGGCGTTCTGACCGAAGTTATCTGGATTACGGGCATATTTATTAAACGTACTATTGTAAACGTATTGCAGGTTATCATCCGTCGAGGTCATCACCGGATACTTAGACGGGTTATTGACTACATCAGCGAAGCGAGCTTTTACATTTAAATCCGTATCTGCCTCTTTCTTACTCAAACTGATGAGCACCCGCAGTTTAAAGGTATTAACCGTTTTCTGCCATTTTGCCAGACTATTGCCATGATAAATATCCCCCTGCAAGTTATTATCCGACTTGGCAATCAATGTAGTCAGGTCGGCATTTGCCTCATCGAGCCACTTCAAAATCTGGATGTATACCTCCTTCTGCGTATTGTATTTCGGGGTTGAATTATCCAATCCTTGCAAAGCATCCGTCATCGGAACGTCTCCTAGTCGCTTGGTCATCCAATCGAAGTAATAGGCTCGAAAAAACTTACCCAGCGCGGCATATGCGTTCACATCAGGCAAGCCCGCCTTCTTCGCTTCGGCTTCCATCTTGACCACGTTTTTAAGCGTTGTATAATAAAATCCGGTCGATGTCCAGGCGTAGTCATTTGTCGCGTAGTAATTGTAGTTACTGGCATAATACTGGTTCCAGCGTTGCTGGTCGTTCCAGGCCCCTCCACCGGCAGCACTATACAAATCGTTCACTACCCCATTGAATACCAGCGAAGCGGGTGCAGTGGTTGGGCGGTTGGGTCTTGTTCAAGCTGATCGAAGGGTTTTTCGCAGCCACCCAATGTCAGAAGCAGTGCCACTGCGGGGATATATATATATTTATGAAGTTTCATAATGATCAATAATCGTTGTCCTTCTTCTCCCACTCCTCTGATAAAGGAGCTGGAGAAGAGGAGATTCGTTAAAATGTCAGGTTTAAATTAAATCCATACCGGCGGGTAGTCGGCGTTTGCAGGTCGGATCGGCCACCCGTTACGAACTGATCGAGATCGACATCGGTACGCTCGGCGAAGTAGAGCAGGTTACGGCCAACTACGGATACACTGGCCTGTTTTACCCCAATTGGTTTGAGCAGTTTCTGCGGCAGTGTGTAGCCAATGACGACCTCACGCAGTTTCGCAAAGCTCCGGCTAATGAGCGACGCTTCGGACTGACCATATACGCGACCAATGTAGTCCTGCTCAAACGTTTTAAGCGGATTTGGAGCAAATTTAAGCTGGCTATAGTTCGTTATATTTCCATTTACATCGTAGTTGATCGGAATTTGATTCCCTTTTTCATCTACGGCGATATTGACGACGCCTTCGCTTAAATACGACTTAACACCCAGCGCATCATTATCACGAGCAGCTCCCAGCGCACCTTGTATCGTTTCAATATTGCGTCCCCCCTGGTAGGTTTTCTGCTTGATGTAATCCACGATTACTCCGCCTACACGCCCATCGAATTGGAAACTAAAGTTCCAGTTTTTATAGTTGAACCGGTTGTTAATGCCCCAAACAAATTTCGGATTGACATACCCCAGAAACTGAGCTACAGGATTGACAATTGGCCTACCACCGGAGTAAACTATGTTACCAGCGGCATCTTTACCCTGCGAATAATCATTGATTATCTGGCCGTCCTGTGTCCGAACAAATGCCCCCGAGTAGAACCCGTCTGTCCGGTCACCAATATTAATATAGCGTTTATCGCTGCTGCCACTTACAAAATAATTCGATGCCAGTGTGTTGATACCGCCTGCTGGATAGACTTCTTTAAGGGTTTCCTTGTAGGTCGAATAGTTCGCTACAATGTCCCAGTTAAATCCTTTCGGGCTACGAATGACTTTACCCGTCAACGAAATTTCTCCTCCTTTTTTCTGGGTTTTGATTCCATTGACCAGACGCCCCGTATAGCCTGTTGCTTCTGACGATGGAAGAGTGAAAATGCGCGGACCGTCGTTGCTGATGTAATAAGCGCCATCTAATGCCAGGCGATTGTTCAGGAAACGAATATCCAGCCCTACTTCAGCTTGCGAAGTCGAATTCGGTTTCAGGTTCGGGTTACTCAGTGTGTTGGTATAATAAGCGGCTGGTTTGTTATTGTACGCCAATGGTATCGAATACACGGCCGAGTTTTGATACGTTGGCCCTCCATAAGACGAGGTGTAGTTATCGCCATAGCCAAGCGGATTAGAGCCATAGCCCGAGAATGGGTTAAAGGCATTTTGAATCGTTGACTGAGTCAACCCATCTTTTACATTGGCATAGGACGCCCGGAGTTTCAGGAACGAAATGCCTGTTTGGGCCGGGATGTCGATATAGTCTGACAGTACCGTACTTAAGGCCACTGACGGATAGAAATAAGCGTCGTTTCCTTTGGGTAGCGTTGACAGTTTATCCAAACGGCCCGTGGTAGTCAGCGTAGCATAATCCCGAAAGCTGAAGTCGGCTGAATAATAAGCAGATAACACCCGCATGTCCGACTGGAAGCTAGCCCCCTGCACTGGATTAGACGAATTCCCCAGTGTATATACCCCTGGCACGTTCAGGTAGTTGGTGCTGGCATAATCGGTATTATAATTAAAAATCCGGGCTTCGCCACCAGCCAATGCATTGATCGAGAGCGCAGGCGTAACTTTCTTATTGTACTGAAGCAATACCTGATTGATGTTGTCGAACAGGTTCCGACGGTCTTCGCGATAGTCGCCACGGGCTTCTTCACGACCGTATACCGTTGCCGAATAGGGAAACTTCTCTGTACGAAGCAGACTGTAGGTAGTAGCCTGAATCCGGCCCGTCAGTTGAAGTCCATCGGCCAGTTGATATTTCAGCGATGCATACCCATACAGGTTGTTGTTATAATGACCTCGCAACCAGTATTTAGCCAGAAACCAAGGGTTATTGTATCGTTGGTATTCAGCATAAATCTGTTGCGTACCTTCTTTGCCTGGCTGCCAGATCTGCTTCATATCGTCGATGTTCCAGTCGGCACCTCCCCAGATCACAATATTGTAAATCAACGAATTAGGACCATAACTCACATCAGGAAAGTTGGGCGTGTACTGGCGATTGTAGTTCAGACTCGACTCGAAACGAAGTTTGGGCGAAAAATTATACCCGCCGGTGATGTTGAAGTTAGTAACGTTCAGTTTCGTATTCGGCACCAGGCCGCGCTGGTAGTTGTGCGACAGCGAAAAACGTAGATCATACTTGTCGCCCGTTGCGCCTACCGTAATGTTGTTGTTCGACAGAATACCGGCCTGGATAAAACGGGTCAAATTATCTTTACCCCGCGCTACATAAGGCGTTGGCTGGCGGTTGCTGGTAAAGGATGCCCCGTTCGGGAATGTGGTCGTAAACGTCTGACCAGGTACAACCGGACTATCGTACTGCGGAATCAATTGACCACTGAATTTTGGCCCCCAGATATCATAATCTCCATCGTTCAGGCCATTGCCTTTTCCATCCCCGAAGGCATACACCCCGTGATCGCCAGGGCCATATTCATCCTGTACTTTAGGCAGCGCAATAAATCCCTGATCAACCATCTGGCTCGTATTGACCTCCACAGAGAAACCACGCTTGTCTTTCGAACCACGCTTGGTCGTAATCAGAATAGCTCCGTTTTTACCCCGGAAACCATAGAGTGCTGAAGCAGAAGCGCCCTTAAGTACCGTGTATGTATCAATGTCATCGGCACTAATATTCCAGGTATCGGATGTGATAGGAATACCATCGACAACGAACAGCACATCCTGATTTCCCCGCAATGTCACCGAGGGGCGACCCAGTAATTCGGCGCTGGCTCCAATGGTCAGGCCAGCTATTTTACCAGTAAGGGAGTTAATCGGGTTTGGTTCACGCGCTTTAAGCAGTTGCGACCCATCGACTGTTTGAATAGCTACTCCTGTTTGGCGGATGTCTTTTTTGATACCGAGCGCCGTGACAACAACCTCGTCCAGCGTTCGGTCGCCAGCCTGCATGGTTACGTCCAATATTGTCCGATTACCAACTGCTATTTCCTGAGTAGCATAGCCAATGAAGGAGAAGGTGAGTGTGTTTTTTGAGGAAGTGTTGATTGAATACGTTCCATCGGCGCGGGACGTCGTACCGGCATTGGTGCCTTTCACAACGATAGACACGCCGGGTAGTGGTTGGTTATCGTCACCGGAAACAATCCGACCCGTGACCGTTTGCGCCAGCGCCGATAGGCCCGACAGCAGACAAAACAAAAATGCCACACTTAATTGGCGCAGGGGGAGAATCTCAATTCTCTGCCGGGACCAATGATGTGGCATTGAGGTGGGTAAAATAGGCTTCATACGTTAGCAGGTTATATTACTTAAGTAATTTCCCGCAAAAGTACGTTCCTGACATTACGCCAATATGTATTGAATATCAATCGTTTGTAAACAGCTACCAAACGATTTTACATAAAATTAACAGACTTTTGATGCTTTGATTAATGAACACCATCCGAAGGTGGGAGTCCACGTTGCTTTTATAAGCTATTCATCCAACGTTATTTCCACAGCTCCCATTCTGGCGGTATCGCCATATTTTTTAAGGGCCTCTTCCTGAGTTAATTTGACCAGACTATACTTCTTATCCGAAAGCGGTATGGTGTCATTTAGATTCATGGGAGTTCTATTAACAACCAAATAGCTTACTTTATTCAAGAAGGAAAATTGACCGCTTCCCGTAAATTTTTGCGTGTTAAGACTAACTTTTACGTGGCTTCCCCTGACGTATAATTCATTGTTTTCGGCCGACCAAAACAGCTCCGAGGCATAAAACGTACCAAAAATTTTTTTAGAAGTTGGTTTAGTGTCTGACTGAATGTGCTCCATCGGTCTCACTATTTCGGTTAACTTGTTTTCAACCACAGGCTGATTGATAAACCGGATGGGTAATGGGGAAGGTATACCGATAGCAAAGGCCAATCATTTTGGCAATGCACTGCTTATAGGTAGCTTCCCAAAAGCCTTTCGTTCCTTCATACATAGTAGCAATGATGCTTTTTTGTCAAAAGGTGGCAGTCGACCCGCTCTAATTTAAGCCATATCAGGTTTTAGCTGATAACTCAAGGTTGGCAATTGAATGCGGACCAACGTGCCTTTATTCAATTTACTTTCGATCAACAAATGCCCTCCCTGACGGGCCAGCATTTCGCGGCATATCCGTAAGCCAAGCCCTATTCCACTTTCTCCCATTGTTCCCTTTCGTACTTCTGGCCATGTCGCTAAAGCCTCGATCTGCTCAGCTGACATACCAATACCTGTATCTCGAATCTGTAATTCGACAATGTCTTCGTAGCCAATTGATTGAATACGGATATAGCCGCCTGGGTGGGTAAACTTAATGGCATTCGTAAGGATATTGTGTATAACTACGCATAACTGCTGCTTATCGACCATTGCCGAATGCGTTTTGTCGATTTGATTAATGACTGTCAACTGCTTCTGCTGTAGTTGTTCGCTGACCAGACTAAGTATTTCGCCGATGAGTGGATCGAGAAGCAGTGATTCTGAAAAAGTATGGAAGCCATTTAACTGAATCATTGACCAGTCTAATAAATTGGTCAACAACCCGAGCATATTATCTACCTGCCTTTCCAGACGATTCACCAGGAGCCTAGCAGCCGGGAACGAATCATCATTTGCCTGGATTTGTCGAATAGTAACCTTCACACTGGCCAGGGGACTCCGCAAATCATGACCAATCAGGGAAAATAGTTTGTTTTTGACCGCATTAGCTTCGGTCAACTCATTGGCTGTTTGCTGAAGAAGCTCTTGCTGATGAGTTAATTCGGAATAAGCCCGTTGGGATTTACGCAGAAAGAAATAGACTGAGCCTATCAGCGTGAGTAATAGACCGATTATAACGGCTGCGGCCAGTTGTGTTTGCCGGGCAATGGTAAGCTGTTGTTGTTGACGAAGCGTTTTTAGTAGATTAATCTGCGCGTTTTTTTGTAGTAGTTTAATCGTTTTTTCTTTTGTTTTGATGTCAAACACGGCCTGCATATAGGCTAGCTTCTGTGCATTTCTTTCAGAGTAAGTGTTCTCTTTTAGCTGTTGTTGCTCTTCATAAATCCCTAAGGCCTCCTGATACTGACCATTCGCTTTCAATATGGTCATTAAGGTACCCAATGAGCTGATTATACCATCAGGTTGTTTATTTTGCCTGAATAAGTATAGAGCGTATCGAGCTTCCCGCAAGGCATCTTTAGGTCGTTGAGAGGCCAAATAACTCAGAGCTAATTCTCGTTTGGCAATCGCCATCAATGCTCTGCTCTTTAAGGCACGTGCCTTGCGAAATTGCGCATCAAATAGTTGGATGGCCAACTTGTAGCGCTGCTGATTGCGTAAATTAATTCCTACAACTTCAAGCGCATCAATTACCCTGAAGGGACTATTTGTTAGACGTGCATACCGCAAGCCTTCCTGATAGGCCCCCTCTGCCTGCTTGAATTGGCCTTTTTGTTCCAGGATTTCCCCCTTTAGTATTGATGCATACATACGATCAACTGCTGGCCAGTTTCGTTTATCCAGGGCAAAATATTTTTGGGTGTATGCTTTCTCCAGTGAGGGGTTCTTCAATTCCCGATATAGGGCAATTATCAAGAGGTAATTCGCTGCGAGTGTCGGTATATCCTCATGGGTGGTCAGGTACCTTATATTCTCCCCAATCTGATCAATCGCTCTCGACAGATCACCGGCATCTGAATAGATCACAGCTAACGTATACTGGAACTCAACGATCTTTTTAACTGCGTTGGCTGTTTGAGCATAGCCGATTGCCTGTCGGGTAAACGTGATTGCCTGACTATACAAACCACGTTGACGATAATAGCGGGCCGAAAAATAGTGTAAATCGCCCCTATAATCACGGCTCTGATTCACCACCCGGAGCCCTTCCTTTGTGTATTTATACAGACTATCGTATTGGTCGACGTCAAAATAATGCTGGGCAATGGCTATATATGCTTGTAAACGAGCGCTGTCGCTTTGCTGTACAAGCAGTTGAGCTTTAAGCGTAGCCACAGATAGTTTCGTGGACTGAGCTCCTGCGGTCGACCCAAGAAGAACCAATACCTGAATAAAATGGAGCAAACGCATAGACTGAGTCAATCACAACTTAAAACGTACCTGTTACGCTGTTGCTATGCGATACCCTAAAGACGTGGTATGCGGCCTGGAAGCGAAGCAGACCTGGTTTTAACGTTATGATAGAAACAGACAGGCATGTCGTTCAAATACCTTCGCTTTATACTGAGCTAATAAATTTTGAAATTTTAAGTGCTCAAGCTCATTCGATATGATGGGGCTGCCAGGTTGATCATTGTCAGGTGAATAAAAGTCGGAGGCTATTTTACTCGTGTATGTCTCAGCTAGTTCTTTATCGTCCATTTTATACACTTACAGGTTAATAACAGAGCAAATTTATTAACAGTAAAGATACTTGTGTGACTAAGCAATATGAACATCTATTTTTTTGATATGAACGACTTATTTCATGCTTTAAGTAGTTGATTGACTAGATTTAGGTAAGTCCTAACGATTAGCAACTGTAGAATCTATAGAATCAAATTTGGCCAACTACGAATAAGGTCTGCTTATGAAAAATCCATTATTAATGCTCTTCATTGCTATTCGTATCAAATACCGATAATAACCCTTCCAGGCCAGGCCGAAACGAACGGCCAATGGGAATTTTTGTTTGCCCCAACCAGATTGTATGTCGATCGTAGCTTGTTATTTTATTAATATTTATAACATATGATTTATGAACCCGAATAAACAGGCGGGCAGGAAGTTGATCGATTAGTAACGTGAGTCCTTCATTCACTAAATACATCTGATTGTCTGCATACACCTTAGAATAAATCCCAAACGCTTCGATGTAATCAATCGACTGGAAGACAAAGCGTTGAGCTTTTCGTCCCATCTTTAAGAAAATTTCATTTTTTTCAATAACAGTTGGTTGGTTTTGCCATTGAAGAGCGCGCGTAAGGGAAATTTGTAGCCGTTCTACCGTAAACGGTTTCAATAAATAATCAACTGCCTTACCAATTTCATAACTTTCCAGGGCATAATCTGGATAAGCGCTGGTAATAATCACGGGGGTAATGTCATGCCTGTTTTAAGTAGGCTTAGCCCCAATTGCCCGTCAAGGCTAATATCGAGGAAGACCAGATCAATCGATTGGGAAGACAAAAACTGAATCGCCGACTCAATCGTTGGCGCAATGCCAACCAAATTAAAAAACGTGAACCTGCTTAATAAACCTTTCAAGTAAAACGCATCGGGCTCCGCATCGTCGATAATCAGATATTGTTTTACTACCATACGTGTTTCAATTAATTGATTCTAAAATTGGTCGACGAACTACGTATTTAGGCAAATTCATTAAACACAGAGTCACAAAGAACACAAAATCCAAGCGACTGATTTTCAATAATTTATTTACTAAAATCTGCATTTAATAAATCTACCCAATTACTTAATTTGCCTGGATTTTGGCTTTTAGAGGCACATGCTCTCAGCGCGATACCTGCGTATCGATCCAAATTCATGCCTACTTAACAACTAGAGTTGCTGGCTAAAGTACAGAAAGGTAAAACCTCGTCCAAAACTATTCAAACTTCTGGCATGTGAGGACGAAGTCGGAAGGTACATTGAAAGGGCTATTGTCGCCATTGTCCACTCCTAGCGGAGTTAATCATAGAGTAGTTTTGCCGTACGCAATGATGCGTTGTTGGAAAACTCTTTCCCAGCATGAAAACAGCACCCTATCTCTGCCTAATAACAATACCACGGCAATTAATTGCCCAACAACTCACCTCAAGAAGCACTAGTACAGCCTTAAGAAAAGGCTGTCGGCAACTTATTGTTAGTTATGGCTATGGTCGAGGTAATCTAATCGAGAATCGTAGTGTCGTACAAATCCAAGCTGGATACTATGTAGCCAATCGATTATTGATTGGAGTAGCAGGCTCGATGATGCGGGAATGGATAGGAGAATTGCATACAGCTAACAAGTTTAGTGCAGGTTCTTTTGTACGCTATCAATTTACCTCCAGTCGTCTTTCTCCATTTGCTCAACTGGTATACCAACCAGGCGACCCCACGATAGTTCCTACTCGACATCAGGCAGTTGTATTCACACCAAGGGTAAACTTGGCTCTACTTTCTCAAGTTCGGATTGAAGCTAGAGCTTTGCCAATTTACTTTCTCGGGGCGGCATCGGCCCGCAACGGCGGACCGTGTCCGACGCCCGCGCGGCAGTTTCTTTTGATTCTATAGTCACTGATAATCAGCACTATAGCACCAAAAGAATCTAGTAGAATCAAAACAATCTAGTTTGGTCAGGCACTAGTTATGGCTTCCTTTTTATTCCCCAAATAGACCGGATTGGTCAGCCTCAACTTGGAGCTACTAGTTTATTGGGCAACAAACGCTAAAGAAAAGACTTTGTAAAACAACGTGAATTACGACCTTATGGGACTACACCCCCTCTTTAGGCTACAAACATCTCGTGCCTACGGCACTTAAGCCACTGAAAATGACACCTACAATTCCGAATTTACGTTTATTGAGTAAGCCCTCACTAGGTCATTTTAGTCGAATGACCGGGCTATCCTAACCACTGCTGAATGCTCTGTTCGGCATAGCCAGCGCTGGAACTCATGCCTTTACCACCAATGCCGGTTATAATTCGGATGGCTGGGTCTACATCATGCTCAAATACTTCGGCCTTGGTCTGGCTGTAAAAACCGGCCCATGTTTTTCGGATAGTTAATGGAAAGGTAATAATCCGGCGAGCCTCAGCCAGCATTAGATCGTTAATGAAATCCTGAGTATGGTACCCCAGATCCTCGGCCTGTGTTGCCTCGGCATATTCGTGCGAATCACCCACAATGATAGACCCGTCTATTGCCTGCTTAAACAGAATATGAATGCCCCATTTCTTTAGTTCAGTCAGATGTTCAGGAAGTTGATTTGCCAGCGTAGCATAGGATGGACATTCCTGAAAAGCTTCGTATCGCCTGATGGTCAGGCCAGTCAGGATATTACCTGGCAAGCTCAGGCCTGGAACTGGTTCAGCCAGTAACATTTGCAGTTTGCTAACCACCAAACCCGCTCCTGCCAATACCTCAGGAAACAGCAATTTGACTTCATGACCACCGCAAATCAGCACTCGATCTGCCTGAAAAAGCTCCCGATTGCTCAAGGTAACGGTAGCTCCCGAACCCATGGGCTGGCAGTCAATGACAACCGAACCGGGCCGATAATCGACTCCGTATTTATGTTGGCTGTAGGCAATCAGCCGGTGTATCATTTGCTCCGGCTCCACGCTCATTTCCTGCGCAAAGAAAATGCCCCCTACCACATAGCTGGACTGCAACGATGGGTATTTGGCGATGCACTGCGCTTTCGTAAGCAATTCACTAGGGTAACCAATGCGTTGATAACGGTCATGGAGTTCATTCACCAGTGTCCATTCGTCCGGGTCAGATGCAATATAAATCGTACCGTTTTCCCGAACACTAAGGTCGGTTTCCCGCTGGATAGTCCGGTAGATTTCGAGGCTTCTTCGCCCATACTCAAACCATCGTCCGGTCAGTCCAGATGGAACGACTTGTCCGAAATTCCGTACCGTTGCACCAACTGGGTAGCGATCTTTTTCAAGCAATAATACGCGTTGTCCGGCCTGAGCAGCCTGATAGGCATGGAATGTACCCAGTGCGCCTGCACCAACAACAATCAAATCGTAAGAAGTCATAATTGAGCATTCAAAATGAATAATGAAGGCAATCGCATTTAAGCCAATCATTTTTCATTATACATTGGGCATTATCCATTAACTGCTGTTACTTCGCGAGCGTCTAACAGAGCGGGTAAATCACGTAATGAATTTAACAATAAATCGTGGGGATATGCCTCCAGCTGCTCGCGGGAGTGGGTTCCATTCGTGATACCCAGGTTGATTGCTACCCCAGCGGCTCGTCCGGACAGCAAGTCAGATGGTGTGTCGCCAATGTTAATGACCGCTTTGGGGTTAGTGACCCCCAGCAAGTGCATCGCTCGCTCAATCATGTATGGATAAGGCCGCCCCCGTTCAACTTCATCGCTGGCAATCGATACCTGGATCAGGCTTTCGGGTGTGCCTACACGCCGACTATCAAGCCCTTTTAGCCAGCCCAGTTTTTCCAGAATAATATCAGTCACGACCCGATAAAATCCTGTTGTGAGGGCAATGGCAATTCCCCGTTCATAGAGGTAGGCAAACGTATCCAGACAACCTTCGGTGGGCGTTGCACCTTGTGTTAGGTAATGATTTTCGAGAATCCGCTGGAAACAGGCATAGGAAACATCTACCTGCCTCTCTATATCAGGATTGTGCTCCCCCAGTTGCTCTTTCCAAAGTGTTTGAAAAACATATCGTTTAGAGAGACCCTGCATCGCCAGAATGCGCGCATCAGTAACGAATAGACCTGTTTCGGCGGCTGCTTCCGCAAAACACCGTTCTACCTCGTGGTGGTCGGTTACGGTAGTGCCGGCCATGTCAAATACCACTAATTCAATCGGTTGCATGTATCGAGTTGTCTGGAGAAAAGAGGTCGCCGAAGCGGACTGGTAAATCAACAGAAAAAATATATACCCTTTGTTAGTTTCGTGTTAAGAAAAAAAGAAAGTTCATTGCCACCCGCAGTAATTCCATTAACAGACCAGGACCTAATGAAGAAACTACTGGGAAGCAGCTTCCCGCAATTTAAGGATCAAGTTCGTTTTCAACTCATGCAGGCTCTTCTCCAGACCAACCGGGTACGTATGCGGATTCACGAACCGCTTCACACCCGGATGCAGACCTGCGAGTTGCGTTTGTACACGCGCCCGTACGGCATGAATATCGGGAAGGCTGTAAACGCACTTGCCCTCCTGAAAAACAGGCACCAGTAAGTCTTCATAAAGTTGATTCGCATCAAAGCGACGGCGTTTGGTGAAATCCATTGGGTCAATCATGGTAGAGGGTCGATCCGATCCATTCATCTCTTCTGTATTGTAGATCATATCGGCCAGAAAGCCCCGTTCGTCCCGAAACCGACGCACCTGCTGAATACCTGGGGTTGAAATTTTAATGGCCTGTTCAGAAAGTTTCATCTTATAGGACCATTTTTCCGCTCCATCCATACCGGATTCATTCTGAAGCGCGGCCAGTTTATAAACGCCACCGAGGGCAGGCTGATCGAAGGCAGTAACGAGTTTCGTACCTACACCCCAGATAGTTATTTTGGCTCCCTGTTGTTTCAAACTGTTGATAATTGTCTCGTCAAGATCGTTACTGGCAACAATAGCGGTATCCTGAAAACCAGCTTCATCCAGCAATTTCCGGGCCTCAATACTCAAGTACGCTAAATCACCCGAATCGAGCCGGATACCCGCGAGTTTGTGCCCATGCGCTTCCAGCTTTCGCCCCGTTTCGATGGCATGCCGAACTCCCTGTAAGGTATCGTAGGTATCTACCAGCAACGTCACATTATTGGGCATTACCTGAGCATAGGTATCAAACGCCTGTAGTTCATCATCGAACGACATGACCCAACTGTGAGCGTGTGTTCCCCGAACAGGAATGTCGTAGAGTTTACCCGCCAGTACATTCGACGTAGCATCGCAGCCGCCAATGTAGGCCGCCCGGCTGGCAGTCATGCCTCCATCGACACCTTGCGCCCGGCGTAAGCCAAACTCCAGGAGTTGATCGGTATCGGCCACCAGGCGTAATCGAGCCGCTTTCGTGGCAATCAGCGACTCAAAATTAATGAGATTCAGGAGCGGTGTTTCGAGCAATTGGCACTGTAAAATGGGGCCTCGCACCCGTACTAAAGGCTCATTGGGAAATACAACGGTCCCTTCGGGGATAGCCTCAACACTACAGCTAAGCTTCAGATTGGCGAGATAATCCAGAAAAGCTTCTTCGAACAATGGCTTTTTGTCATGGCCGGTTAGGGTTCGGAGGTATCGCAAATCTTTTTTCGAGAAACCGAAGTTATTAATGTAACCAACTACATTGGCCAGTCCACAGGCTATCGTAAAGCCTCCATTGAACGGATTCTTTCGGAAATACAGATTAAAAACGGCCTCTTTCTCAGCCGTTTCCGATTTCCAGTAGCCATAGGCCATTGTCACCTGATAGAGGTCTGTCAGCAGACTCAGCGAGGTATCGTAAAGCTTGTTCGTCATAAATGCGAAGGTAGTATGTCCAAACCGCACAGAAAATTTATCCTGGCAAAAACAAAAAACTAACTATTTTGGTCTGATAATTGTGAGGGGCAGTTTTACACCCAACTTAACCGCTCAACATAACGGATACATTTTACCGCTTATAGCACCACCATGCAGAAGTTAAGCCTATCCCAATCCCTTCAGCAGAAGTTATCTCCGCAGCAGATCCAGTTTATTAAGCTGCTACAGATTCCTACCGCTGAATTAGACACAAGAATTGAAGAAGAACTGGAAATAAATCCGGCGTTAGAAGAGGGCATGGATGAAGAGTATGAGCAAAAAGACGATGACTCATACGATGATGCTGATGACTATAAGGAGCGTGACGACGATCTGGACATTGATAGCTACATCAAAGACGAAGACTATGGCGGGTACAAAATGCAGGGCGATGGCAATTATACCGAAGAAGAGCGGGATATGCCTCTGGCAACTAGTTCAAGCCTGACCGACTCACTTCTCCAACAATTTGGCTACCTGAATCTGACTGAGCAGCAACGTATTGTTGGCTTGCAACTTATTGGCAGTATTGAAACAGATGGCTACATCCGCCGGTCCCTACAAGCCATCGTGAATGATCTCGCCTTTGCGCAGAATGTGTTTACGGATACGGAAGAAATTGAAAGTATTCTGCACAAAATCCAGTCGTTCGATCCACCGGGTATTGGCGCACGCACCCTTCAGGAATGCCTGATCCTGCAACTCCAGCGCAAAGACTCATCCGACCCGTATAACCTGTTGGCTATTCGAATTATTGATGAATTCTTCGATGAATTCTCCAAGAAGCATTACGACAAAATTCAGCGACGATTGAATATCAGCGACGATTCACTCAAAAAGGTCATTGATATTATTATCAAACTGAACCCTAAACCGGGTTCGGTTGAAGGCGAATCCGGCACGGCCCAATACCTGGTTCCCGATTTCATTCTGACCAATAGCGGGGGCAAACTTGAATTGTCGCTAAACTCAAAAAATGCGCCTGAGCTACGCATAAGCCGTTCGTTTGCGGATATGCTCGATACCTACGACAAGAGCAAAAAACAGAACAAAAACTTAAAAGAAACGGTCTCGTTTGTCAAGCAGAAACTAGATGCTGCTAAGTGGTTTATCGACGCCATCAAGCAGCGTCAGCAAACACTACTGCGAACGATGAATGCCATCGTCCGCTTCCAGTATGACTTCTTTCTAAATGGCGATGAGTCCCGGCTTCGGCCGATGATCCTGAAAGATATTGCAACTCTGATTGATATGGACGTTTCGACGGTCTCGCGGGTAGCCAACAGCAAAGCCGTACAAACGGAGTTTGGCATCTATCCGCTTAAGTATTTCTTCTCGGAAGGTATTTCGACCGACACGGGCGAAGATGTCAGCAGTCGGGAGGTAAAAAATATACTAAAAGATTTGATCGATGCAGAACCCAAGCTCCATCCCCTCTCAGACGACAAGCTCGAAAAAATTCTGAACGATCGGGGTTACAATATTGCTCGCCGAACGGTTGCCAAATACCGGGAACAACTTAATATTCCTGTGGCCAGGCTGAGGAAACAATTGTAAGTGGAGTTGTGTAGTAAGTGTAGTGAGTCAAGCAGGATTATTGATATTTTTGCACGAAACTCACTACACCTACTTCACTAATTTCTTTTCCATTGAGTATACGCCTTGCCCGTTTTCTTTCGGTCGTTTTCCATCCGCTGCTCATGCCGACACTGTTGTTCGGTATTTTGCTATTTCAGGTGCCCAGTGTTCTGGGTATGGATGCTTTTTCCAGTTCACTACGACTTAGCTTGCTGGTGCTGCTTTTTGTCGGCACGTTCGCGGTGCCTTCTCTACTGATTTATTACCTCTTTCGGAGCGGTTATGTCCAGAGTCTGCAATTAACCACCTTAGCTGATCGCCGTTTACCGTATTTTCTGACAGCCTGTGTGTATATGTTTCTGGCTTATTTATTCACATTCCGAATGCAGCTTGTGTCGACCGTTGCCCCCGAAATTGGTATTCTCCTTGGGAGCACGGCTGTATCCATTCTACTGGTTGGCCTGATTAGCTTATCCTGGCAGATTAGTGCTCATAGCGTTGGCATTGGCGGTGTTGTTGGTATCATTGCAAGTATCATGCTCAAATTCAGCCTGCCCGACTTGTTTTTCCCCCTGCTTTTGCTGGTGCTATTAACAGGTTTGGTAGGTAGCGCGCGGCTACAACTTAATGCGCATACACCCGCCCAGATTGGGGCCGGTCTGGCTTTGGGATTAATTGTGAGCTTGTTTACTGTGGTCTGGCTGGTATAATATTCTGGCTGGTATAATATTAAGTAAACATAGAGGCACAAAGAACACAGAGATACCATGTTTATTTTTCTATTATACTCTGTATTCCTTGTGCCTTTGGGTTTAAACAAAAAAACATGTACGAAAATCTTCTTTACGACGTCACAAATTCGGTTTGTCGAATTACGCTTAATCGGCCACAGGTCTATAATGCCCTAAGTCCAGGGCTGATTCGTGACATCACAGCAGCCATTGAAGCCGCTGGCGCCGATGAACAAGTGCGGGTGGTTGTACTTACGGGTGCAGGAGATAAAGCCTTTTCGTCTGGAGCTGATCTGAAAGAAGGGGTTGCCAATGCAGTAGCCTCAGGTGGTCAACTTGCCCTGGGCGATTCTCTGCGCACTACCTACCATCCAATGATTCGGGCCATTCGAAATCTACCTAAGCCTGTAATTGGCCGTGTCAATGGAGTAGCCGCTGGTGCAGGTTGTTCATTAGCCCTGGCTTGTGATGTAGTTGTTTGTGCTGATGAAGCGTATTTCAGTCAGATTTTTGTCAACATTGGCCTCATGCCCGATGCTGGGTCGACCTTTTTCCTTCCCCGGCTTATTGGGCCGCAACGAGCGTTCGACCTATGCAGCACAGGTCGGCGGGTATATGGCCCCGAAGCTGCCCGGTTAGGATTAGTAAGTAGATCCGTCCCAACTGCTGAGTTAGACACGACTGTGGACGAAATCGTGGCTTACTACGCGGTAGCCCCTACCCTTGCCATTGGAGCAATGAAAAAAGTATTGAATCAATCTTTGTATTCTGACCTCGATCACCAGCTCGACCAGGAAGCTGATAATCAGGACATACTAGGCCGTTCTGCGGATACGATAGAGGGCATAGGTGCCTTTCTGATGAAGCGAAAAGCAAATTTTTCAGGGAAATAGGTTGACAAGCCTGTTTTTTATCCCTACTTTTGCACTCCCAATCAACGGGAAATGCTTCATAGCAATGCATTCGTAGCTCAATTGGATAGAGCACCTGACTACGGATCAGGAGGTTTGGGGTTCGAATCCCTACGAGTGCACGAAAAGTCAAAAAATCCCTCAAAATCACGTATTTTGAGGGATTTTGCTTTTATTGTTACCTAAAATATGACCTAAATCAATAATAACTGAATCACTTGTTAAAGAGCTTGTCATCTTAAGTAAAGTCAACTTTCGTTAAGAAATGAAAAATTAGTATTCATTTGTTAAGTAATTAGTTAGAGCAGCATACTTAAGTTCCCAAATAGAGTCACCAGACTAAAAGTCTACACCACCCTAAAAATCAATTAAATGCTTTCTTCTGAAGTAGGTTCGATCTGGAGAAAATGGGATCTTCATGTGCATACTCCTTTTTCATCGCTTAATAATGGTTTTGGCTCTGATTGGGATATATATGTAAAAGCATTATTTCAAAAAGCTGTTGAACATAATATATATGCTATTGGCATCACTGACTATTTCACAATAGAAGGATACAAAAAGATAAAATCAGATTATTTGGGTAATCCTAGTAAAATGAAATCTTTGTTCACCAACGAGGAGATTATTAGAATTAATGAAATACTTATTTTGCCAAATATAGAATTCCGGCTTGATATATTAATTACAGATAAACATG
Source organism: Spirosoma telluris (assembly GCA_003259005.1). Taxonomy (GTDB): domain Bacteria; phylum Bacteroidota; class Bacteroidia; order Cytophagales; family Spirosomataceae; genus Spirosoma; species Spirosoma telluris. The sequence goes on along the minus strand of QLII01000001.1, from coordinate 8,051,191 downwards.
ACAAAACGAGTAGGGTAAATTTCCATGTCATATTTTCAGAGGAAGTACCTATATACCAAATAGAAGAAAACTTCTTGCATGATATTGACTTTATAAAAGATGGCCAACCACAAAATTCTGATCAAAAGCGAAAACTAAAAGTAAACAACTTAATTGAATTTGGAGATACTTTAAAAAGGCAACACCATAGATTCACTGAGTCACCACTAGTAATAGGAATGACCCATGTCAGTGTAAGTTCATCTCAGATATGTGAAATTCTAGATAAAGATATATTTAGAGACAAGTATATTTTGGCAGTTCCTTGCGACGAAGATTTGAGTCGTATTAATTGGGATAGCCAAGGTCATAATACAAGAAAAGTATTAATACAAAAATCTGACTGTTTGATGGCATCCAACCCAAATACTATTGCCTGGGGCCTAGGTCTTAAGTCAAAAAACTTTATTGAAGAGTTCAAATCAATAAAGCCGTCTATATGGGGGAGCGATGCTCACAGCTCTAATGAGTTATTTAATAAAAATAAAGATCGTTTTCTATGGGTAAAATCCGACCTTAATTTTGATGGACTCAAGCAAATTATTCATGAACCCAAAAGGACTTTTATAGGTATAGAGCCAGAAGGTAAAAAATTAGTTGAATTAAATTCTACTCATTATTTAGAGAGACTTATTATAGAAAAAGTAAATACTTTACCTTCCGGTGAAGAATGGTTTGATAAAATTGATATTAAATTAAATTCGGGCCTTATAGCTATTATTGGCAATAAGGGTAGTGGCAAGACTGCTATTGCAGATATTTTGGCTTTATGTGGCAATGCTAAAAAACCTAAAACTTTTTCTTTCTTAACAAGTGAGCGTTTCAATAAAGCTCCAGATATAAAAGGTAAATTTTTCAAGGCAACTGTCAACTGGAAAGATGGAAGGATAACTAAAGTAACTCTATTTGATAAACCAATAGAGTCTGAATCGGAAAGAGTAAATTATATTCCTCAAAGTTTCCTTGAAAAGCTTTGTTTGCCTGAGACAGGTAAAGGCCTTTTTGAAAATGAATTAAGGAAAATAATATTTTCTAGAATTCCAATTCAAAAACGCTTAAATAAAAATTCCTTAGATGAAATAATAAGCTTCAAAACTGAAGTTATTAGAAAAAGTATTGAGTTGACGAAGTCAGATATTAATTTACTGAATGGGAAAATTATTGAATTAGAGGATCAATGTAAACCTGAATATAGGCAAAAGATATATGATGAAATTGATTCTATCAATAAAAGGATAATTGCATTGTATGAAAAAGAACCTGTCGAGCCAAAAGCTGTTAATGAGAAAAATATTTCTAGTGAGAAGCAGCAGATAAATGAAGATATAAATTTACATCGACACTTGCTTAGTAATATTGATGAAACAATAGAAAATGCAATTGAAGAAAGGGAAATATTAAACTTAGAAGTTGAGGCATTCAGTAAGTCTTTACAGGCGTTTTGGGCCTTGGATGACTATATTAACAAATTTATTTCTGACCAATCAATATTCTTGTCTTCAAATAATATAAGCGTTAACTCAGTTTTTAAATATGAATTAGACTTAGACAAGTTAGAAGATATAAATTATCAGAAAAACAAGCGATTAGAATTAATTAATTCTATGTTGGATAACTCCGACATTTCTAATGGTCCTATTAATGACCTATTGGTTGATGATTTTGAAACGAGCATTAAACTCACTAGCTTATATAAAATCAAATACAATATACTAGAAGATATTAATGTGCTTCAGGCTATGCTAGATCAGCCTGCAAAAGAATATCAAGAGTATCTCAATAATCATTTGAAATGGCATCAAGATTTATCTGAACTGCATTCTGAATTAGAGAAGTTGGAGATTAATCGAGTATATATAAATGATTTTTTGCATCACGTATTGACAAATCATTATAAGCAGCGAGAAGAACTATTAATTAAACTATATTATCAGAAACTAGAAATTTTATCGGTGTACAAAGAATTATATGAACCAATATTGAAATTCAAAGATAATTACAAACACCAGCTTTCGGCATATAAAATAGATTTCGATGCAGCATTTGAAATGACAGGTTTTTTAGAAAGGTTTGATCATTATATAAATTATGCTAAGTCAGGTAGTTTTTATACTAAAGATGATGCAGCTAAAAAGATTAATACATTAATATCAACTTTAGATTTTAATAACATTGATGGTGTAATAAAGTTTACTTCTAGCATTATTAAAGACCTTCTATTTGATACAAGGAAGGAAGATGATTTAATTCCTAAGGATGTCCAAAGTCAGCTTAAACAAAATATAAGAATAGAGGATATATATAATTATATATATGGCCTTGAATACTTAGAACCTATTTTCCAGTTAAAATTAGCTGGCAAAGAAATAGCTTCTTTATCTCCAGGAGAACGAGGAGCATTATTATTAATATTTTATCTGTTATTAGATAATGATAGGTCACCTTTAATAATAGACCAACCTGAGGAAAATTTAGATAACCAAAGCATATATTCAATTTTAGTACCATTTATTCAAGAGGCCAAAGAGAGGAGGCAAGTAATATTAGTAACACATAACCCTAACTTAGCTGTAGTCTGTGACGCTGACCAAATAATTCATGTTAAAATTGATAAAAACAATAACTATAAAGTGACTTGTACATCTGGTACAATTGAAAATCCAACAATTAATGGATTACTTATTGAGGTTTTAGAAGGCACATTTCCTGCATTTGATACTAGAAATCAAAGGTATAATGTAACTAGGTCTCGTATTAACAAATTAGTGCCCAATGTTGAACCCAAATCACATACTAGTTAATGTCATTTCACTAAACCTTCGCTTAGACATGTAGAAAATCCCAATGCAACTAAACTAGTTTCCTGAATATCAGACATTTTCATAAAAATACCTGTTCGATTTTGTAATTTAATTTTGTAAATAATTCGTCAAAAGACACTGATCAATGCAATGGGTTTATCGGGCTTAAAGCGCATTAGCAGTCTGGCTCAGTAGCTGACGATGAGAATTATAGTTTGTAACGATTTGTTCTTTGTCTCAGTTAAAGGAGCCTTTTCATGAACGAAATCGTAGAATTCTAAAATTGCACTTATTGACGATTTGGCAAGCAGCGCCACTTCAAAAACCAAAATTGATATAATAGTATATTTCTAATAGGGATCAATAGTCAAATCGCGCTACGCTAAACAGATAGGTAAGATTCAAAGGGAATAACACGGATAGTCGCGTTTTGCTATTAGTATATAAATTTGATTTTCACAAAAGAACAATATGAGCGTAACCTCCTTTGAAGAACTTTGCAGCCGCTTGTCCAGCGGCTCCTCAACAGAACTGAGCGCATTGCTGCCAGATGGCATCCAGCACGAAGTGGGGCATTTTAACGTGTTCAACCTGACCGAACTTACGCAGACAAGCCGTGAAAAACCGCCAGTACCCTACGCCTGCCGTGCTTTTTATAAGATCAATTTTCTGACCGGAAAATCACGGGCCGAGTATCCCGACCGCACCATAGAAATCACACAGCCGTCCCTGATCTTCACGACGCCCAAAAGTCCGTTTATCTGGTGGCCCATTGGTCGGCAAAGCGGACAGTTTTGTGTGTTCACCGCCGACTTCCTCCACCCAACCAAAAGCGGGGTGATCCTCGACGAGCTTCCCATTTTCAAATCCCCGGAACACCCCGTTTACGAATTGTCAGAAACCCAAGCGGCACGCGTACAGAGCATTTTTGAGAATATGAAGACCGAAATCACGTCTAATTACGCCTATAAATATGACCTGCTACGCGCCTACACGCTCGAACTTGTGCATATCGGGCAAAAACTGCAATCGACTACGATGCTGCATCCCAATCACAGCGCGTTTGCCCGGACAACATCGCTATTTATCGAGTTGCTCGAAAGACAATTTCCACTCGAAAATCCCCAGCAGAAAATCGCATTGCGTACGGCAAAACAGTTCGCTGACCAGCTCTCGGTGCACGTGAACCATTTGAACAAAGTACTCCGGGACTCCACTGGACTGACAACCACAGAGCTCATCTCAGGCCGCCTTGTGCAGGAGGCCAGGGCATTGCTACTCCATACCGACTGGACCATTGCCGAGATCGCCGAGAGCCTGGGTTTTTCCGACTTCGCGCATTTCGCCAAATTCTTCAAAAGTGAAACTTCTTTTTCTCCCGGCGCATTTCGCCGTCAGACAGAAAGTTTGAATTATACATAAAATTGATTGACAACCACAAACCATGACGTGCTCATTTGCCGGACTTTTGTATTCGTTTTTATTTTATACAAAAGTCAGATGATAACCCAGAAAATAGCACTCATTACCGGCGGAAGCCGTGGAATAGGTAAGGACATTGCGATGAATCTGTCGCAAAAAGGCGTCGACATACTATTTACCTACCGCAGCAACAAATCAGAAGCAGAAGCTACTGTTGCTGCAATCCAATCGTTTGGCCGTAAAGCTGTTGCACTGCCGCTCGACACCTCGCAACCCAATACATTCCCTGCTTTCTTCGAACAGGCACAAGTGATATTACAAGATAAATTTGCTACAGACCGCTTCGATTTCCTCATCAACAATGCCGGTACCAGCGTGACCGCTCCTGTCACCGAAACGACCGAAGCGCAATTTGACGAAATGATGAACATCCATCTGAAAGGCGTCTACTTTTTTACCCAGAAAGCACTAGATTATCTGCGGGATGGTGGCCGAATCGTCAATATCTCATCCGCCGTTTCCCGCCAGACCTTTTCGGGCGCATCCGCCTATGCGATCATGAAAGGTGCGATCGATGTCTACACAAGATACCTTGCCTTGGAATTGGGGCCACGGGGAATCCGCGCTAATGTAGTTGCACCGGGTGCTATTTTTGGTGGCAGTGCCATGCAGGATTCGCCGGAAATACGAACTTTTGTAGCGGGCATTACCGCTCTGGGAAGGGTTGGGCTGCCTGATGATATTGGCGGTGTAGTAGCCTTTCTATGTAGTGAAGATGCGAAATGGGTCAACGGCCAGCGCATAGAAGTGACAGGTGGCGTAGGCCTTTAAAGCAACTATCCCCTATTTTTTCTAATACTGACTGAGTTAGCTTATTGACTTGAAGTAATTAAGCACAGAAAAGCCCATTTATCAGCCCACAGCTCTAGCGGTGGGTTCTGGGAAAGAAACTGAATGAAACAACCGTTTCAACGGTTTTGAGTGCCCAGGAAACCGTTGAAACGGTTATGATACCGGGCCATTTTCATAGACCCACAGCTAAAGCTGTGGGCTAATACAGGTCCGAATTCGATTCGGCGATTAGTTAATACAAATCAATTAGCTAAACATTACGTTAAACGTTCTTAACGCCGTGTCCAGTAAAGGTAGCCAGTCTAGTCTCAGAATACCCTACCAGTTGAGACGAGAGCAGCTAACTGTAATGCCTCATATTCGGCGAAGTTTTTGTACCCTAAGGTATCTCACAGACGCTAGAATTCAGTATCCTCTAAGGCCGGTCCACCGATTGTGATGGACCGGCCTATCGCTCATAACCTATTGGCTGGAGTCTGTTGCCTGGGAGGCAGCTGTAGCTAGTTGCCCAGGTTTGGGGCGTAGGTGCTTTAGGCCGAATTTGGTACAGCAACGATCAACCTCCACTTCCGTTGATCCCAGAAACGGTGCCAGACCCCAGCCTCATCCGCCTTATAGAAGCCGGATTTTCGCTCATGCTTGCCCGGTTCAATGATGGTCCAGCAATCTCCTTTCAGTAATCCACACAGCTTGTGTATGGTACCCGCCTGTACCTCGTGAGTTGTCCCAGGAAGGCGCATCACTGTTGTCAAAGCAAGCTTTCCATCGTCTTTTAGTTCTGCAACAACCTCTACATATCCACCCGATAAAATGCTACTGCGAAATGGCCATGGGTGGTCATGAAGCAGTTCGTCGTTAGCCGCCGTAAAATGATGCAATACCCGGCCATCGCCTAGGTGATATTTGGTAAACATTTTATTCATTCGCTCAACGCGAACGATGCCTTCCGGGGTTGAATATGATTTCATACATTTGTTTAGCCTGAGCATTGGGACGTCCTACAGGCTGTCCTGACCACTACAAAAAGCATATGTTGAATTGAAGACAAATCTGGGTATAGCGCAGTTCATAAGCTACGGATTGAGTCGAACAGGTATTAAATTTAAAACGGGACTTTATCAAAATAGCCTCCTATTTAAGACGAACCCAGCTAATAGAGCTGTGAATTATTAACCCCTAACAAACGGTCGTTTAATAGATATTAAACTCCTCTGAAGTATCATTTAGCAAACGTTTGTTTTAATGAGCTTTTTGAAATGTGGATTCAGAAGTATAATTGTACGTCGTCAAATGAAGGTGGACAAAAGGAGGAGATGGGAATAGCCCAATGCGTGTACAACGGCGTATGAATGAGCCAGATGTATTATATTACCGGCTCAGGTATCTTTAGCCTTGATGATCGTAATCTGCTACGTTTGCTTGTATGCTACGGTTTCTTTACCTACTGTTTCTTCCTCTTACCTTATATGCACAGTCTACTCACCATACGGTTAAGGGCTGGCAGGAGCTAACTATATCCGAGGGTCTCTCGCAGGGTATGGTTTTTGACATTAAACAAGATCATAATGGCTTTGTGTGGGTGGCTACCAAAGATGGGCTCAACCGGTTCGATGGCCATAACTTCACTGTTTTTACACACGACCCCTACAACGAATATAGCCTTTCAAACAACAGTGCCTCGGCGCTGCTAATCGACAGCAAGGGACGTTTATGGATAGGAACGCTCAACGGGGGACTGAACCTATTCGATGAACGAACCCAGCGATTCTATCATATCGCCATTACCGACCAGTCGGCCCCCAACGCCGGTAATTTTGAAGTTGTGCGACTGGCTGAAGACCCGGAGGGTAATATCTGGGTGAATACGAGCAATTATAAGCTATACAGGTTTACGCTGCCAGACCAATTTAAGACGCACTTTCCCGATAGCCCTACCTTTAGGGCATCCTTTAAGCGAATGGATATACCCTTTACGCAGACCAACGATGGTCTTTTTTATATTCGCTTTGAGCCTAATGGTCAGGGAGTCTTAGGTATGACACGTGGCCGCTACCAATTCAATTGGCGTCAGATGAACGCTGTAGTACCGATTCATCCGCTCAATCCGTATGATCCTAACGATATTTTTACCAGCCAGACCTCGGGGGCGGAAAGCTGGTTCTTAGCTTCCCGCGATCATGTTCACGCCTGGTATAAAGGGGCCCATAAAGTGATTCACTTACCTCATGAGGGGAGTTCCAGCACAATCCTTCAGTTCTTGGATGACTCGACCGTGGCTATTGCTGATCTCAACTATCTGTGGCTAATGTCACCAGCGCAATTAGTTGCTCAGGACAGCCTGACGGCCCGAAATGCATTTGCTGCCATGCCCCCTAATCTCTTTAGTTACAAAGTCATTCTAAAAGATAAGACGGGGTTAATCTGGATCGGGACCGCTGGTTACGGCCTGCGGGTGTTTAACCCCCGTACGAAGCAGTTTGGCGCTTTATTGGCTAACACGTCGCTGTCCTACCTGTACCAGGATCGACAAGGCCGGACCTATGCCCTGAATGTGTTCCAATATAAGCAAATCGATCCGGTAGGTAACCGGCTTCGCGCCTTTCTGGAGCCGAATCTGACGCTACCTCAGTATCAGCATCGGTATCTGATGCAGGATCAGCAAGGAAACTTTTGGATGGCCCTGGCTATAACCGCTCAGAACCAGCAGATACTCATGAAGTTCTCCCCGGACTGGAAGCTTCTGAACCAGTATCCCTTACCTGATGCGACCCGTTTTGGCAATTTCGGCAATCGGATTTTGGAAGATAAAACAGGTAGGCTTTGGATTGGGGCTACCAGTGGTAAACTAGTGCTCTTTGATCCACGGCAAGAAACCTTCCGCGTCTTAAGCTATCAGCACCTGATGCCGCAGAGCGGAACCGCTACGGAAACCTACGCCCTCTACTTCGATCAGGCAGCTACCCTCTGGATTGGTACCCAGTATGGGCTGATCAAAGCCGAAAGTAGTTTGACGAACCCTCGGTTTACCCGCTACAAAAATTCACCCACCGACCGGCAGAGTCTAAGTAACGACTTTATTTCCTGCGTACTTGACGATCCGTTCCTGCCCAATCGATATCTGTGGATAAGTACCAAGGGCGGAGGGCTGGATCGGCTCGATAAACAATCCGGGCACTTCCAGCACTTTACCGAGAAGGAAGGACTACCCAATAAGGTGGTTTATGGCCTGCTGTTGGATGAGTATAAACAAATCTGGTTAAGCACAAACCGGGGGCTTGCCCAGTTTAATCCAAAAACGTTTCGCTTTCGGAACTACACGAAAGTCGACGGACTGCAGGACGATGAATTTAATACGGGCTCGTATGTCAAAGCGCCAACGGGTGAACTACTTTTTGGGGGCGTGAACGGACTGAACCACTTCCGGGCCAGTCAGGTTGCGCCTACGCATGGCCCGGTGCCCCAGGCTCACCTGATTGGCTTAAAGGTTAATAATGAGCCAGTGCTAGTAGGTGCTCAAAATGGGATACTGACGCAAAGCCTGGAGAGTACGGAACGTATCGAACTGGCGCATAACCAAAATCTGGTTACTGTGGAGTTTGGGGTGATGGATTTTACCAATCCGGCCGGTAACCGCTACCGCTACAAGCTGCAGGGCATCGATCAGGACTGGGTTGAAGCCGGTACCAACCGGTTTGCGAACTATGCCCAACTGCCCGACGGCACCTATACCCTCCAGATGATGGGCTCGGCCGATGGTGTGGTTTGGAGCCAGCCCGTTACCTTGCAGATTCAGGTACATCCGCCGTTTTACCGGACCTGGTGGGCATATCTGTTCTATCTGTTGGTGTTAGCGGTACTGGGCTGGCAGGTGTATCGGTTCCAGTTGCAGCGGGCCATCCTGCAGCAGAAGGTAGTTTTTGAGCAGACTCAATCGCAGCGACTGGCTGAGCTGGACGCCCTGAAGACCCAGTTCTTTGCCAACATCTCCCATGAGTTTCGCACTCCGCTTACCCTGATACTAGGCCCACTGGCTGATCTGAAACAGCGTTTCCCATTAGAGTCTGTGTTAGGGATGATGGAGCGAAATGCCAGCCGCTTACTGAGCCTGATTAATCAGCTGCTGGACCTGAGCAAGCTGGAAGTGAATCAGTTGAAGCCAGAGCCGACGAATGGTGAACTGGCCGCGTTTCTGCGAACCGTGGCCAGTTCGTTCGAGTCGCTGGCCAGGAGTCTGGCCATCCAGTTTATCTTCACCCAGGATAAAACCGTATACTGGGCGTCGTTTGATCGGGATAAGCTCGAAAAGATTATCAGTAACCTGCTTTCTAACGCCTTCAAGTTTACGCCTGCCAACCAGTCGGTGCAGATGACGGCTCAGTTCCAGGAAGACTATAATCGATTAGTTATCAAGGTTCAGGATACAGGTATTGGGATTGCTCCCCATCACCTGGCTCATATATTCGAACGCTTTTATCAGGTCGATAGGAACTCCAATCGCTCCTACGAAGGAACCGGTATTGGGCTGGCCCTCGTCAATGAGCTGGTTACCGTACTGGGTGGTACCATCACCGTGGAAAGTACGGAAGGGGCGGTACTACTTTTCAGGTGACGCTTCCGCTGGTACCCGTGGCTCCGGCTGCACAAGACCCGTTGACAAACTACCAACCTCAAGACGTATTGACGGAACGTTTGGCCATTGATTCAGAGCAGGGAGCCGCCAGCGGAACTCCCAGGGTTAGGAAAGCCTCCGCCACTCAGGCAACGCGAGAAAATAGGCTACTCATCGTCGACGATAATGCAGATATCCGGACGTATGTGCGCAGCATCTTCCAGACCGACTACCAGATTGTCGAAGCCGAGGACGGACAGGATGGGTTCGAGAAAGCCACTGCGTTATTACCCAATGTAGTCATCTGCGATTTGATGATGCCCCGGCTGGATGGGTTTGGCTTCTGTCGGGCCTTGAAGAGCCAGGAGGCTACTAGCCACATACCAGTCATTATGCTCACGGCCAAAGCCACCATCGAAGACCGAATAGAAGGGTTTGAACTCGGCGCTGATGATTACCTGACTAAACCCTTCAACCGTCAGGAGGTTCAGGTGCGGGTGTGTAATTTGCTGGATAAGCAGGAGCGACTCCGGTCCTATTTCAGAAACCAATCGGTGTCTGCCCCAACCGTAATACCGGTAGAGGCTGTTGTCAGGGCTCTGTCTCGGGAAGCAATTTTTCTGCAAAAAGCCCGGCAGGTACTCGAAGTCCATTACGGCAATAGCCAGTTCGGGGTTGACGAGTTCAGCCTGGCCATGAACCTGAGTCCGTCGCAGCTGCTGCGTAAACTTCGGGCGCTGACCAGCATGACGACGGTGGAATTTCTCCGGCGTTATCGGCTGGAGCAAGCCGCCCTCCTGCTGGCGACGCGCTCGACCTCCGTTTCGGACACGGCTTATCAGGTGGGTTTCGAAAGCCTGCCGTACTTCACCAAAGTGTTTCAGGAACAGTATGGCGTGCCGCCGTCGGAGTACGGATCAACACCTGTCAACAGCACTGATTAGCCCGCTTATCTGTCTCTACACTATCCTTATGGCCCCATGTGGGGCTTTTTTTATGCCCATGCTGGAAATGAGGAAATGGATGCTGGAAATGTGCTAACGGCCTATGGCTGTTTTTTTTCACTTTTGACCCCAACGCCCACAGCTGAACAACTACTCAATATTCACTAGCGTTTATGAACTATTACTACCTCCGTTCTACGTTATTTATCACGCTCGCTCAAGGGTTGCTCCTTCTGCTGCTCACCATGCCGATGGCCTCAGCCCAAACGCCCGGTTTTCTGATTAGGGCTGGGCCAATGCAGACGACTATGGGGCGGGTACGGCTACCGATGGGGCTGGTAACGTCTATGTGACGGGCTACTTCCACGGGACGGCTACATTTGGTAACACAACGCTTTCCACAACGGGAACCGATGACAGCGATATCTTTGTGGCCAAGTACGATGCGTCGGGTAGCCTGCTCTGGGCCCGACGTGCCGGGGCAGTGCTGATGACCAGGGTTATGGCATTGCTGTCGACAACAGTGGGGTCTATGTAACGGGATTCTTTAACGGTACGGCTAATTTCAACACGCCCTCCAGTCCGGCCAGCAATACGCTCACCTCAGCAGGGGCCGAAGACATCTTTGTGGCCAAGTATGATGCGTCGGGCAGCCTGATCTGGGCCCGACGCGCCGGAGGCAGTAGTAACGACGATAGTTATGGCATTGCTGTCGACAACGGAGGGGTCTATATAACAGGAACTTTTTGGGGTACCCCTAATTTCAACACGCCCTCTAGTCCGGCGAGCAACACCCTTACCTCAGCGGGGACTATAGACATCTTTGTAGCCAAGTATGATGCGTCGGGTAGCCTGGTCTGGGCCCGGCGCGCCGGAGGTATTGGTGGCGACTATGGTATTGGCATTGCTGTCAACAACAGTGAGGTATATGTAACAGGAGCCTTTATGGGAACCGCTAATTTCAACACACCCTCTAGTCCGGCCAGTAATACGCTCACCTCAGCAGGGGCCGAAGACATCTTTGTAGCCAAGTATGATGCGTCGGGCAATCTGATCTGGGCCCGGCGCGCCGGAGCTAATAGCGTTAATAATAGTGGTAGTGGCATTGCTGTCGATAACAGTGGGGTCTATATAACAGGATACTTTAACGGAACCGCCGATTTCAACACGCCCTCTAGTCCGGCCAGTAACACCCTTGCCTCAGCGGGAGCTACAGACATCTTTGTAGCCAAGTATGATGCGTCGGGTAGCCTGGTCTGGGCCCGGCGCGCCGGAGGCAGTAGTAATAATGACTTTGGTAATGGCATTGCTGTCGACAACGGAGAGGTTTATGTAACAGGAAGTATTTCTGGTATCGCTAATTTCAACACACCCTCCAGTCCAGCCAGTAACACCCTTACTGTAGCAGGGAGCTTTGACATCTTTGTGGCCAAGTATGATGCGTCGGGCAACCTGGTCTGGGCCCGGCGCGCCGGAGGCAGTAATATCGACAGTGGTAGTGGCATTGCTGTCAACAACAGTGGAGTCTACGTGACGGGAGCCTTTCAAGGTACTACCGACTTCAACACGCCTTCAAGTCCGGCCAGCAACACGCTCACCTCAGCGGGGGCTATGACATCTTCCTCAGCCAATGGATCACTTCTCCCGCTCCCACTATCACGGGCTTTGCGACCACGGCTACCACCGTCTGCGTGGGCAGTCCAGTGACTTTCACCGCCACGGTGGGCAATGTAACGGGCAACTATGCTTACACCTTGACCAATGGCAGCAGCCCTATCATCGGCACAACTACCAGCACGGCTTTCAGCCAGACAGTGACGGCCAGTGGCAGTGGGTTACAGAGTTTCAGCTTGCTCGTGAGCGATAACGGCAATACGAGCTTTGCCAGCACGACGATCAACGTAGGCGCTCACCCGACTACCAGCCGCTGGTAGATCTCTACAACGCCACGAATAGGCTAGGTTGGCATACCAATACAGGCTGGCTGCAAGGTTGTGACCCCTGCACAGGCACCGGCGGCAGTCCCTGGTACGGCGTAACTTGTTCCGGAGGACGAGTCATCCAGCTTTCATTGAGTAGTAACCTGTTGAATGGTAGTATCCCAGCCAGTTTGAGTGCCTTGACCAATCTGCAAACACTTGCACTCAGTCTTAACCCGTTGAGCGGCAGTATCCCATCAAGTCTGAGCGCCTTGACCAATCTGCAATCGCTGGATCTGGCTGGTAGCCAGTTGAGTGGAAATATTCCATCAAGTTTGGGGACTCTGACCAATCTGCAATCGCTTAATCTGGGTGGTAACGGGTTGAGTGGCAGTATCCCTGTCAGTCTAGGTGCCTTAACTAATCTACAATCCCTTGATCTAAGTAATAACCATTTGAGTGGTAGTATCCCAGCCAGTTTGAGTGCCATGACCAATCTACAAACACTTATTCTGAACAATAACCAGTTGAGTGGGTGTTGGCCGGCTTCCCTGTCCGCCTTGTGCGGTGTTCGGTTCAAAGACTTCTCCAACAATGCCGGTTTGCCTGATGGGGGCAGCAGCACGGCTTTCAATACCTTCTGTTCCACAGGCCAGGGGAGCGATGCCTTTGTGGCCAGCGCTCTGGCCAGCTCTACGACCGCGACGGTGGGTGATGTGGTCAGCCTGAGTACCAGTGGCGGCAGCAGCTACAGCTGGACAGCCCCGACGGGTGCCAATCTAAGCAGTCCGGGCACGACCAGTGTGGTCTCGGCTACGATCAACCAGACAGGAGTGCAGACCTTCACGGTAGTGGTTAATAACGGCGGCACCTGTAGCCAGACGGCCACCGTCAGCGTCACCGTTAGTACTCTCGCGCCGAGTATAGTTAACTTCTCGCCAGACCCTGATCCGGTTTGCCCTGGTAGCCAGGTCACCTTCACGGCCCTTATTCGCAATGTCACCGGGAGCTACGCCTACACGCTGACCAACGGTACGACCACCATCTCGGGTACCAGCTCCGCTCCCAACTTCAGCCAAACCATCACCGCCCAAAGTACCAACACCCGCCAAGCCGAGCTACAAAGTTTCTCGCTAATTGTGAGCAGTAACGGCCAATCAGCTATCGAAACCTATGAGTTATCCGTGCATGATCTGCCTTCCCTCACGCTAACAGCAGGCAACGGGGGAGTGATTGGCTGTAACGTAACTAGTTTAACCCTGACCGCCAAAGGCGGTGATGATTACCGGTTTAATGGCCCAGGTGTGTTTAGTCAGGACTCTGAGAATGGGTTTGCCGTGATCAATACGGCTGGGGTATACTCGGTGACGGTTACTTCGGCCAATGGGTGTACTGCCACAACTAGCACCTCCGTGTTTAGTAATACGGCTACAGTAACAGTCAGCAATCCGGTGGTCACTACCGCTGCGGTGGGCCTAGGGTTTAGCCAAAGTTTCACGGCTACGGGCGGAACAGCGCCTTACACCTATACGCTAATAAGCGGCACCCTGCCAACCGGATTGACTTTCGTTACAACCGGTGCCCTTTCGGGCACTCCCACTCAGTCGGGTATTTTTTCCATCACCGTCCGGGCCTCCGATGCTAATGGATGTTCAGCGACAGGAACGCTTTATACAGTAGCGGTAAGCACAACCGCCACCGTCATCACCGCAACGCCCACCAATGTACAGGCGACGAGTGCCGTGCTGGGTGGTTCGGTAACCGCTGATGGAGGAGCTTCGGTGACTGAACGCGGTGTGATTTATATAGTCGGTAATGGTATACCTACCACCAGTGATACGAAAGTCGCCATTGGATCGGGGGTCGGTAGTTTTACCCAGTCTGTTACGGGGCTAACCAGTAATACAGCGTATTCAGTACGGGCGTATGCCATCAACGCAGCGGGACCAGCTACGGCAATGTGCAGTTGTTCACGACATTATCAGGCCCACCCGCTCCGCTCGTTAGTACGCCCATTGATGGTAGTCGGCTGAGTGTTAATACCCCGACTTACTCCGGCACTGCTACGCCCGGCAGTTCGGTAACAATATTCGTTGATGGAAGTAATGTTGGCCAAACAACGGCGAATGCGGGCGGTAACTGGACCTTTACGTCGGTTAATGCGCTGACGGATGCCTCTCATGCGGTGTATGCACAAGCGACCCTAGACGGCCTTGACAGCCCAAACAGTACTACGATTACCTTCACAATTGACACCACCTCGCCCATAGCCCCAGTTGTTACGGCTCCCCTCAATGGCGATATCCTAAGCGACAATACACCTACCTATGCGGGAACGGCTGAACCTTCTAGCACCGTCACCGTGTTGGTTGATGGATCACCTACTGGCACGACGACAGCGGATGCGTCTGGCAACTGGAGCTATACGCCTGGCACTCCGTTAAGCGACGGGACCCATACCGTTCGGGCTAGAGCTATGGATAATGTTGGCAATACGGGACCCACCAGTGCCACGACCACCTTCACCATTGACACCACCCACCCAACCGTAACGATCAGCAGTTCGGCCCCTAACCCGACCAATACCGGCCCAATTCTGCTGAGCATGACGTTTTCCGAATTGGTGACGGGTTTTGTAGCAGGTGATATTAGTGTCAACAACGGGACCCTCAGCGATTTCGCTGGTTCAGGTAGCTTGTACACCGCAACCCTGACCCCCACAGCAGCGGGCCTTGTTTCGGTCAGTGTAAGCGCGAACGTAGCACAGGATGCTGCTGGAAACATGAACCAGGCATCAACTGTATTCACTATTCAATACCTGCCCAATGCAATACTAACTGGTTTTGCTGCTACGGCTACCACCGTCTGCGTGGGCAGTCCAGTGACTTTCACCGCCACAGTGGAGAACGTGACAGGCAGCTACAACTACACCCTGACCAATGGCAGTGCCAGCTCGCTGACGGGCAGTACGACCAATACCGCTTTCAGCCAGACAGTGACGGCCAGTGGCAGTGGGTTACAGAGCTTCAGCTTGCTCGTGAGCGATAACGGTCAGTTGGGAAGCGGTATGACCAGTGTAACCATAAACTCGTTACCTATGGCTACTATTCTTACACCTGCTAGCACGACACTTACCTGTAGTACGACGAGTATCTCATTAACAGCGACCGGGGGTGGAACTTATCAGTGGGAGGATAACTCGACCAATGCAATCCGTAGCGTCACCACACCGAATACTTACACGGTGACTGTAACGGGAAGCAATGGATGTACCGCTCTGGCCACAACATCGATTTTTAGCAATACGGTGTTAAGTCTAGAGGCCGGTCCGTCTTTACCCCAGGCCAATGTGGGCGTGGTGTTGAGCCTGACGGCCACCGGGGCCACCACCTACCAGTGGAGTGCTCCATCAACGGCCTCCTTGACGACCCCTGCCACCGGCTCTGCCGTTTCCGCCAGTTTAACCACTGCCGGGCTCCAGACTTTTACAGTGGTGGGAACAACGGGTGCCTGTAGCCAGTCGTCGCTGGTGAGTGTAACGGCCCTGCCAGGGCCCGATCTGTCGGCGACCCTGAGCCTACCCGATGCCAACTTCCCGGCCAGTAGTAGTAAAGACTTGCTGGTGCAAGTGCAGGAAGTAAACGGCTCAGCCGCTACGGGCAATATCGTCATTACCCTCACCGTGCCAACCGGCTACAGTGTCAGCTTCGATAACAGCCTGACCAGTATCAATGTCTCGGGGGGCAGTACTAATCCCGTCTCGGTGCAGAACAGTAAGTGGCAAGTAAGCAGTCGCGTGGCCGGTCGGCAGCTGAGTCTGGTTATCAACAGTGGCGAGTCGGTGGGGGCCAAAGGTACGCTGAGTCTGGGTTTCAGCATCACCCGCACTACGGCCACTGGGGGCAGTGTCTCGAACATTACGATTAATGTGGCCGATGATAGTGGCGGGCAGTATGATGTGAACCGGCTTAACAACGTCTATGCCCGCATCATTAATAGCTTGTGAGTAAACTCGAGATCACTAACGATAAAATGTAGAGTTTCTAGCGAATAAGAGCCTATCCGAAAATAGGGAAAACCTGACAACGTGAGCAGATGTTGTGATGTCTGACTTATCCGGAAAAATGTTGACCATAAACTGGTTAACTTATGGATCAACTCAGACCATATGCTACTGATTTCTGTGTACAGTAAATCGATAAGCGTATGTATATTAGCGCATTACAACGAAATAAAAAAACGGTGCCGCCCGTGGGGCAGAAAAGCGCTTCATTTCAAGCGAAGGGTCGTTGAAGTCTTTCGGGCCGGGATCGCCGAAGCATTCGGGTGGTGATTGTCTATGCTTATTTATCGGTGATTATGGATGCGTGCTCACGTAAATTGTGGGTTGGTCATTCCATAAAACGTTAGAAGCCAAAGGGCCGGTAGCGGCTCTGGAGATGGCCTTAAAAACGCGTACTCAAACTGATCAACCGCTGATCCACCACTCGGATCGGGCCGGGCGTCCGGTGCCGTGTTCAGTATTGTTCGGGAGTCTGGGAGTCTATATGGATCGGCTGCGCCAGGTGAAGATCACCATTAGTATGACCGAGTCGGGTGATCCGAATGAGAATGCTTTAACGGAGCGGGTTTTTCGGACTTTAAAAGAGGAATTTCATCTGTGGGGATTCCCTACTTTTAGCATGGCTGAAACAGCCGTTGAACTGGCCATTGGTGTTTACAATTCGGTACGACCGCATGCATCTTTAGGCTATAAAACCGCACCGCGGCCCGGGCCTAATCAGGCTCATCAAGGTCAGGGCTATCAGCCTCTAAAATGGTACCCGTATAAAAAATTCGGCACAGAAATGTGCAATATCAAGCTGATTATCAGCCTTATTCTCCTTCGTAAACCTATAACAGTAGCATACGATCAGTTATATAAGTGGCAATATGTTTACCTAAGACTAATAATATCAGTTAGTCAATTCATTTTACAGCTTGACTTCTCCGCTGTAATACATAATGGCGAGGAGCATCAGGTGAGGGTACATACACGTTTACTAACTCCCAACCTTTTTTATAAATATAGTTCAGCGCTTCAACTACAGAGGCAAAACGTACCCCTTCATGATCCTTAACCGGCTTCAAGAACTCGCTTGATTTACTAGCATTATAATTCCGACCGAAGTCAATCCAGACACTAGCTTCCCAGGTAGATCGATTAAAGCCAATTAACTCAATGTACTGAATATCCAGACTGTCAACATTAATGCTCCCTACCATAATTTGAGCTTTCGCAGTCCCTATGCCAACCAACCAGCTGGTTAAAATGGCTAAAAGTATTTTCTTCATTCTCTCGTCGCAAACTAGTGCCTGACCAAACTAGATTCTTTTGATTCTACTAGATTCTCTTGATGCTATAATGCTGATTATCAGAGCCTACAGAATCAAAAGAAACTACCGTGCGGGCGTCGGACACGGTCCGCCGTTGCGGGCCGATGCCGCCCCGAGAAACTAAATTGGCAAAATACCAGATCTAATTGTATAATTAATTTGCTTTATGTAAAGCTATGGTAATGAATGCTTGGAAATATAGACCACGCCCCGGCCCTGTTTACTGTTGCAAAAGGAGAAAGGCTCACCCGTTTTGCCCCCTCGACCGCAAACCGCATCGGTACCGGCTAGGTATAGCCGTTGCTTGCTATCCAGGTACAGGCTATTCAACTGATGAAGCAGAGGCAGATCAGCTCGACGCCCGTCCGAAGTAATCACGCCAGGTGTTTCAAAATGACCAGTTGTAGCAGTTGGATCCACGAAGACCCGATTAATTTTGTACGTAGTTCCCGTAGACGTCGTCACAGGATTAATCAATAGTCGATTGTCGATTGGTTGACCTGATCGAGGCTCATCGAGCAAAGGATTTCGCTTTGTATATCGTTGCCACGTTTGGCCATCGTCCAAACTATAGTTATCCGCATGAATTAAGATTTGTTGATAGTAGTCGTTTAGCGTTTGATTGATCAGCCCAGTCATGGTGAAGAGTGTATCCTGATTCTGGACGATACCGAACATACCCGTTGACTGCTGATAAACCTGCTGCCAGTGCTTGCCTTTATCCGTTGACCGAAAGATGGCAAATCCAGTCGTTATGAGTAACGTTTTGTCCCAGTCGCCCCACACCCCTTGAATTTCTTTATCCACTGGGGCTTTGAGCGTGTACCAGTCTGGGTATTCGGCCAGGACGGTGTCGTGCTCAGGATCGACGATGTCAGATGGAGCCTTTTTACAAGACAAGGTTAGTAACAGTAGGCTACAGTAGAGCAACGTTTTCATAGTTGTTGAGACTTGGTTTTACTGCTTCTAAAAGGGCGTGACAGTGGCTTTTACTCGTTGACTTAACTAACGTTCATACTGTCAATCTACAGCTATTCCATTACCATAATACAAGCCTTTCTTCTTCCGCACGGCGTCCGCTCTTTCCAATCTACAATTGGGCACAATTGGGCCTGTTTTCCGGGTTCGTATAAGGTGGTTTATCTTAGAATATTTCCTTAAGATAAGAAGTCATATGCGACCTGACTACAAATAGTATAGTTTTTCAATGGCGGTGCAAGAAGTGTCAAAAATAAGAAGGTTTATCTTTGAGAACACCGCGCTATTTGGACTGATACGCTAACTCTTCACAAAACAATAATGACTTAATCCGATATCGGGTAGGAGCGGTAGCAAATAGGCATAATCGATTTCTCTCTTCTCACATAAATCACGTGAGACAAATATCCGGATACCATGAAGTTAGGTTATGCCCGAGTCTCCACGGCACCGGCCGCCCACGCAAAATCAAAACCTGGCGCTTCAACTGGATGCCCTTAAAACAGTTGGTTGCTCGAAAATCTTCCCGGAGAAAGCTAGTGGGTCAAAAACCGAACGGCCCGAATTGAATCGATTACTCGAAATTAACCGAGAGAGGGATATGCTGATGATTTGGAAGCGGGACGGCGCCGGCCGCCCGGCGACTGGGCCATTCACTGAATCACTTGATTGAGATCATAACTCAGTTAGAAGAGCATCACATTGGGCTAGTACTCTTCCAATTTAGATTCTGTTGATACTGTCGCTTCTTTTACTATTGATTTTCAATATAGTAGACCTAAAAGAATCAACCGCGGGCGTCGGACACGGTCCGCCGTTGCGGGCTGATGCCGCCCCGAGAAACAATAGAATCTAGTTTGGCAAAGCACTAGTTAGTCTAAATGACCCATCGACACCACCACCGCTCAAGGTCGGCTCGTTGCCGAGTTTGAGCGCACCGGCGGGAGGTGATTCGGGAGCGTACTTTGGCCGGTTTAGCCTCCGCCCGTCGACGGGGTCAACTCTTGGGCCGTCGAAAAGGGCTATCCAAAGCCGGTGAGCAGAAAGCCCGCATTGGTGAAAGTCTCTACAAGGAAGGCAAGTACTCGGTCGAACAAATCGCCCGCGAGTTACACATCTCGAAGACAACGTTATATAAATATCTTCGCCAACGCGGGGTCGAAATAGGTGCTTCAGTTGAAATCTCAGTAACCACAACTTAGCGAATTATAGATGTAGGCGATTTAACCTTTCTTAAACGTGCCTTTAACTAAGGTTACGCTTATCGCGCTAATAGGAAACTGATAATAGTAATTCGACCGGGTAATTTTCTGCTACTGTTTCAAGTAGTGAAGCGCCATACTGCCGGATTTGAAAGCAATCGTATCTACAAGCTTTAAATTAAGCTTTTCCTGAAGGCTTCCCCCAGTAAGCAAGGGCCTTCCCTGACCCACCAACACCGGATGGACTACCAACTGAAATTCATCGATCAGACCGGCCTGGATCAATTCGGGAAGTAAGCTTACACTGTCTACCGAAATTTTGTTGCCCGGTTGCTGCTTCAGTTTTAGGAGTTCTTCGGCCGGGTGGCTCCTAACAAGGCGTGCCTTATCATCTACGCTGTCTAAGGAGCGTGACATAACCACTCGGTCAATCTCCGTCAGTTGCTCAGCAAATCGATTTTCAGCTGCTGTGCCGGATTGGTTTTGGGCCACATCAGCCCAATAGGGAAACATAAGCTGATACATTACACGACCGAAAAAGAGTAGATCTACCTCCCTCAACGTTGCCGTGAAATATTCCAGCACCTCTTCACTAGGATTGAACATCGTGTGGTCGCAATAGCCATCCAGGCTAATATTCATAGTAAATGATACCGTTCTCATGGAATTAGCTAGTGGTTTACTGTTTGTACAAAAGTAAACGGGACTAGCTACGCTGATGAGGGTCAATCGCGACAATATGAAGGTGTTTTGTGACCATTAGGAGGTCAATCGCGAGGTCGCAACCCTAAGATTCTGCGACTAAAGGCCTATAAGATTGGTCTATTTCCATTCGTAAAGCCCGAATCATGTCCACTCAAGTGCGAACCGGAGAGCGATTTGCCAGCTGAAACCAACCCTTCTAAGGAGATTCTAAGATTAGCTTAAGACCATTCTAAGTTAAAAATGGGTGTTTTGAGTCGTGATTATAGTAATTATCCCGACAGTATGAAACTGAACCAAAAATCAACCAAACGGTGGGTTGCCAACGTACTCATGGCACTCACCCTTGTTTCCTTTCAAGCCTGCAACAGCCACTCCGATCAATCCAAAACGGAAAATGCCCTGGAGCAAACAGGCGATTCTGTTGAAACAGATGCCCAACAGACAGCGGCTGATTTCCAACAGGAGCGCGATGAAGTCGTTGCCGACCTGGAGCACCAGCAGGAAGAACTTGATCAGGAAATCGAGCAACTAAAAGCTAAAATAAAGGGCCAGAGCGCTAAAACCAGTTCCGCGCTTAAACGGCAATTGGCCGATTTAGATAATGAACATCGGGATCTGGCAAAAGACATTGACATCGCCAAAAACGCAACAGAAGATGCCTGGCAGGAAATAAAAGCAGACTTTAAGAAGGCGGGGCGTACCCTGGGCAATTCATTCGAAGATGCAGGAGAGCAATTAAAAAACCAGTAAAACAAGCCCAGATTCAGCGACAACTCAATGGTTTTCTCATTCGACAATTTACGATTTCCAGATAACTCTCTTTAAAACCATTTGGGCAATTTAAATCGTAAAACTCCAACAAGTTATGCAGCCAAAATGTCATTCTTCATTGGCCATTAGCGGATTTAATCGACCTAATCGGGCTATCCAGAATACGGATTGGGTTAGCGATCCCGCCGACCCAACCCAGTCGTACAGAGGCCAGATCCAAAAAGGAGAAACGGTCTGGTTCCATGATGATCTTTTTGGGAGTGGCCCAGCCTGGCAACAGGTCCGCCTGGCAGATCATACACTGGTCTTTATAAACCCGCACCATTTTGAGCCGCTCAGGCAAGAGCAAATGACTTAACTATCGACAGGAATCCCCAAAAGAGCAGGGTAATCTGATGGATCAGAAACGGCTTAACCGTTTCTATATACTACTCAACGAAAAAATAAACTTTCTTTACCATGGGTGAATCGCTAGTTGGTGCTGCCCCAATTTCAATCGACCATATCTGGATGATTGAACAAGGAGCCCCTAACCTCATTTTATGGGCTGCTCCCATTATGTTTCTACTGACCGCCATTGAAATGGTCGTTACGTATGTTCAGGAAAATCCGTTCTACGAAAAATGGGAGACTGTGGGCTCTGTACTGGTTGGGCTAGGATCGGTGGTAATTGGTCTTGTTATCAAACTAGGATTGCTTTATGGGCTTGTGTGGCTGTATAATCAGTTGCCCTGGCGTATGGCGCTGCAGTGGTGGACGTTGATCCCCTGCTACATCATCTTCGATTTCTTTAGTTACTGGGCGCACCGAATTTCACATGAACAACGATTCTGGTGGGCAACCCACGTTGTTCACCACTCAGGCGAGCACTATAATCTGAGCGTTTCGTTCCGGCTGAGCTGGATTCAATACCTCAAAACCATTTTTTTCCTGCCGGTGGGCCTAATTGGCTTTCATCCGATTATTTTCTTTACGACCAATCAACTAGCGGTATTATTTCAATTCTGGGTTCATACCGAATACATTAAAAAAATGCCGCGCTGGGTCGAGTTTGTATTTGCTACCCCCTCTAATCACCGCGTTCATCATGGATCGCAGGAGAAATACATCGATAAAAATTTCGGGGCAACCTTCATATTCTGGGATCGCCTGTTTGGAACCTACCAGCCCGAAGAAGAGCGCCCCATCTATGGAATTACGACGAACATTGATCAGAAGGCCAATCCATTTCACATCAACTTCCATGAGTTGAAGGACATTATCCACGATGTGAAACGGGCGAAGGGTTTCCGTCGTAAATGGTTCTACCTATTTGGTAGCCCCGTTGAAGTAGCCCGGCAAAAGCAGCAATTAGCCAATCAGCCTCTGGTTATTTCGGATTAAGTGAATTCCATGCATCTACTTACTTCTCTAAGGATTTTCTAAGATCTGCTTAAGCCTATTCTAAGTCGGCCTGGCGTACTTTGGTTACCATCAACCATAAACTACGCAACGGAAGTAACATGATAACTCGTCTTACAGGATCGCTCATTGCCCTCTCAGCTGTAGCCCTTTTGCTTTCTGGTTATCAAGTCTGGAAGCTAGCCCAGATGATTCAAAAACGAATTAATGTTCGGGAATTTCTGGTGCCTTAGCCCTAACCTACTTATAAACCCTATGATGAATCACCTCGATATAACCAGACGAACCCTTGGCATTACCTTTCTCAGAGAACAACAAGCGAACGTGGTTCTCTGGGCCCCTCAGGCCAAACAGGTAGCGATAGCTATTCATGACCAGCCTGTACACCTTCCGTTAACAAACGATAATTCAGGCTACTGGAATCTGGAAACTGACCTGATCAAACCCGGAGATACGTATACGTTTGTGCTCGACGATGAGAAGGAATGTGCAGATCCAGCATCCCTGGCGCAGCCTGAGGGTGTATATGGCCCTTCTCAGGCAGTAGATACAGGCAAATTCTACTGGGAAGACTCCTGCTGGATTAACCCGCCCCTCGATGAGTACATTATCTATGAACTCGACATCCACACGTTTACGCCCGAAGGCACGCTACAGGCTATTAGTAGCAAACTCGGCCATTTGAAAAAATTAGGCATCAACGCCCTCGTTATCAGACCTGTTGCTCCATTTCCTGATTCAAAAGAACAGCACTATAAGGAATCCTTTATCTATGCAGTTCAATCTTCTTACGGGGGGCAACCCAGTTACAACACCTGATCAATGCCTGCCATTATGAGGGCATAGCGGTCATTCTGGATATTGTCCCAAATCCAATTGATCAGCCAACAACCAGTAATCGGGGTTTTGAAACCTATCTACCGCGTAAACAAGCTGCCAATCCAATTAAGACGTTACAATTGAATGAGCGTCAGCGGGAAGCGTATCGGCGTTACCTGATTGAAAATGCCCTGATGTGGTTCCGTGATTTTCATGCCGACGCGCTTCGTCTGGATACGGATTATATGTCAAGTGACTTCGAGAGTTTGCTACAGGAAATCCGTGAACACGCCGATAAATTGAGTGTCTTAACCGGTCGTCAGTATTATCTGCTTGTTGAGCAGGATCTGACCGAAATTCCCATGTATAGCCCAACTGGCCTGGAAGTTGGTTCTGTTCAGACAGCAATGACTGACGATGATTGCAGAAGCTACTACCTTACCGATAAGAACGGTGGTCATCAGACGAAAACCTACCGGGAGGATTATGTGTATAATGCTCAGTTTTCATCAATTCTTCAGGAACTGTTTGATCGAGAGACAACAACTACGCCCGATGCTCCCTTGCTAATGGTATTCCAAAACTATAAGCAGAGGGAAAATTACATATTGCCTGAAGAAGACGAACAGGTCCTTAGCCTTGAATTGCTAAAACTAACGGCCGGTTCCATAATGGTGAGCCCTTATATTCCTACCTTATTTATGGGCGAAGAATGGGGTGCAACAAACCCTTTTTTAGAGACGATACCAACCAGCCCCTTTTCAACTGCTCATGTCACGGATAAAGCGGCTCTGTTAACCGATAATAAGCCTCTGGCGTGGGAACTACTAAATCAGGTTCCCAACAAAACACTTTACCACTATTATCAGGCGCTAACCACTCTCCGCAGGACACAACCCGCGCTGTATCACCTGAACCCGAAGCAGGTAGAAATCAATCACCGAAAAGACCAGCAGACGATGATTCTTCACCGATGGTGTCGAGATAATCACGTACTGTGCCTAATGAACTTTTCGAGGGACGATCAGCCGATTACGTTACCGTCTCTGGGAAAAAACTGGCAGAAGTTACTCGATTCGGCAGACCCTCTTTGGAGCGGTCCTGGGGCTTCCCTAAACTTTCTATCAGATGAGGATACACTTATTCTACAGCCCGAATCGATCGTAGTTTATAAAGCACAGACATAATTAGTTAGGAATAAGCTGGACTTTCTTATCAAATTCTAATCGGGTATTATACCGTCTGGCATACGTTCGTATTTCATGGGTCTGGAAGCGTACCGGGTTGTTAAGGCAGCCTTTTGCCCTGTATTGACGGTTCCCAACAACAAAAAATGAACCAATTTTAAGGAAATAATCTTTCCGGTTCGGCCCATTCCGGGCGCTATCGACAAATACGACCTTGCCCGAACAATCAGTCGCAGAAATAACGCTCATGTGTCTGTTCTTGGTCTACTCGACCGCCCTCAATACTCAGAAAGACATGACTGGCTCCGTTGTCTAATTAGTCTAAGCAAGTTGTAACTAATCGGCCTAATCGGCCTTATCGGCAATTAATGGCTTTACTACTATTCCACAGGCACGATGAACTATCTTATTCGATTTTACCTGTACGACGACCCATCCCGCCAAAACGTCCGTCAATTAGGCTCAGACCACTGGACCAAGAAGCCCCCAAGTTTATATACGGCTTACCCTACCGATTAGAACCGAAGGAGTTCGGCCAAATCGGTGACCCCTATCAGGTTTATGTGTTGGCTAATCCACTCCTGATTAAACCTTTACTGGACAGAGCAAGCCCAGGCAGGAAACGGTTACTGGTTAACGTCTTTTTAGCCCGACTAGAAGAGTGGGGCTGGTTTGGGAAGCTCAGGAAGTGAAGCTGAGGGAACCGACCAGTAAAACACGTCTCCCGTTTAGCCTATTACAAAACCCAAATTCAACTAGATAAACGAAGCCTCACTAAGCATTTTCTAATTAATCGTTAAGCAGTCCTTAAGGTTGTCTGGATACATTTATAGTACAAATAGTTATGTTTTACATAAAAATTATACTATCATGGACTATAAACAGACAAACACAGCCGCCATCTGGCTTTCGGTATTAGCCGCGCTTTTATTGGGTAGTAGTATCTACTACTGGAACAAAAGTGGCAATTTGATTAAGGAGAAAAATAAAACAGAACTGAAAGCCGATTCGCTCCTATCGGTAAAATTTGATCTTGAGCGTAACATCAAACAAATCAGCAATGACCTGAACGCCCAGCTCGCTGAGGCCACTACGCAAAACGACCAGTTGGAAGAGCGCGTCGAATCCGTGCAGAACAAACTCCGGAGTAAGGACAATCTGCTCAGTAAGATTCGTCACCAAAATGCAACCAGTGTTTCCCAACTGAATACACAGATTGCCCAGTTAGAAGGCGTTCGTACTGCTTTGCAAGCTGAGCTAACGCAGGCAAAGGATCAAAACCAGCAATCATTGGCTGACAACACCAACCTGAAGAATAACACGACGGCCTTAGAGGGCAAAATCAATGCTCTCGGCACCGAACTAGCTGCTATGAAGGCACTTGTTACGGTCGATAATTTCCGGGTGGATGTTCGGAAACCAAATGACAAACTGACCGCCAAAGCGAAAAAGACCAAGAATCTTCAGATTTCCTTCACCCTGCCTGCTCTCTGGAAAATCGACGGTAACGAGACGATTTGCCTGAGTATCAGCGATCTGAAAAACAATCCGGTCGACGGAACGATGCGTACCGAAACGATTAAGGTGGGCGGGTCAGCCCTTCAGATTCCGGTTCATGCCGTCAAAACCGTCGATTTCTCGAATAATCCACAACAGGTTACCATCGACTATGAGCCTGCCCGTAAAGTAGAACCCGGCTTTTATATAGTCAAAGCCTACACCAAAGATAGCTACCTGGGTTCCACCGAATTTGGCCTCCGAAATAGCTTCTGGTTCTTTTAAGAAGAAAAGTACAATAAACAGATGGCCCCACCCTAATTTTCAATTAGCCCATGATTTTTAGATCATGGGCGTCCTTGAGAAACTACGTGAAATTCGGGTAGGGAAGCGAAAGAATTCGCTACTCTGCCTGAATGGAACCATGTGCCCTACCTTAATCCTGTTTCACCTAAACCTGTATACCTATGAAAACCCCAACCATAAATCGAATTCTGGTTCCCGTTGATCCGGACAATTTATCTCTGGAAATCATCAATCTGGTTATTGCCATGAGCCAGCGACACAAAGCTGAAATCAGGTTGTTACACGTGATTAACCCTGAGCAATATGCATTTATACCCGTCGATGGACTGGCAGTTTCTGTGCCTAGGGAAGAAGCGATTAAAACCGATACCCAGCGACTACAACAATGGGCAAGTGCCACGCTGAGCGATCAGGCCTTTTCCTATACCGTCGAATGCCGGACAGGTGGATTGGCAGTCCGTATTGTCGATGCGGCTACCGATCTTAAGGCTGATCTGATCGTGATGAGTAAGCCCGGCACCTCCGGCCTCCTGCAATACATGATTGGCTCAGAGGCTTATTATGTCATTAAACATGCGCCTTGCTCGGTGATGACTGTCCCAGAACATGCCAGCGTGAGAGATTTTCATCAAATACTTTTTCCACTCCGAACCGTACAGGGAGTAGAGACTAAATATGATTTTGCCCGAACAATTGTCCGACAAAATAACGCACACCTGACCATATTGGGTCTGCATAATCAGCATGACCATGAGGAAGGCAAAGTGCTTAATGGGAAGCTGGCCCTACTCAAGAAGTGGACTATGGAGGATTCCATTGAAACGGACATGTTACTTTCAGAAACGGATTCAGCTGTTAACACCGTTTTGCAACAGGCCGAAGAACAGAAAGCAGATCTCATAATCATAACAGCAGATAGTGCTGCCAACGTCCGTCAATTGTTTACGGGGCCTTTTTTCAAACAGATTATCAGTCGCGCTACTATTCCTGTTTTATCAATTAAACCCCAAACTGCCGTTTTGGAGAATTGCCATCCTGTAAAAGAGACCTTGGTAACCCAATTTTCAAAAACTGTCTAATCTATCGTTCCATTTCATTAAACCAAACTACACTATCGATGAAACGTTTACGTGATTTCCTGGATTTTGAACTGATTCACCTCAAAACATTTACCCTGACGGTCGCCGATGTGTGTTTATCAGTCTTCGTCGTGTTGCTAGCCTGGGCGTTCATGTACGTAGTAAAGCATTACGTCTTGAAGTTTTTTTTCAGGCGTCAAAACGTAGCGGCTGGTCATCAGTACGCGGTCACGCAACTGATTAAATACATTGTGTATCCGGTCACCATTGTGCTTGCCCTACAGACACTTGGCATTCAATTATCGGTCGTACTGGCAGGAGCGGCAGCCTTGCTGGTTGGGATTGGGTTAGGATTGCAGCAAACGTTCAAAGACCTTTTTTCGGGTATTATTCTCTTGATCGAAGGAACGGTTAAGGTCGATGACATGGTGGTGATTGACGATACCATTGTGATGGTCAAGGAAATTGGTCTGCGTACCTCAACGGTCGAAACCCGTGACGAAATCGTCAAGATTGTACCCAACTCCAGACTAGTCGAGGATACGGTCATCAACTGGTCGCACAATGACCGACCGACGCGTTTCCATGTCGATGTGGGAGTCGCCTACGGGAGCGATTTGTCTCTGGTGAAAGATCTGCTTCTCAAAGCAGCTAAAGAACATCGTAAAATTTTGAAATGCCCGGAACCAACGGTTCAGTTTCGCGAATTTGGTTCCTCCTCGCTGGATTTCAAGTTGTTTTTTTACAGCATGGAGTTTCTGCGAATAGAAATGGTCAAAAGCGACCTGCGTTTTCGGATCGATGATTTGTTCCGTCTGAACAATATTACGATACCCTTCCCGCAACAGGAAGTCTGGTTCCGCAATGAATTGACCACCACAAGACCCAAAAAGTATGAACGTGTCTAGTATTACTTTACCTTCAATCCGATACTAGCCTACGTTCGTAATGACCACCCATACCAAACTCAGTGAATTGCCCGCCACGGCCATTTGTGGCAACGACATTAGTTCTTCGTGCCTCTACGTGTCGGCACTGAGTATTTTATATGCCGGTCAATACGCCTGGATTTCCTTACTATTGGTGGGTGGCACGTTGTTTCTGTTTCGGAAGATTTATGGTGAGGTGGTTGGGGCATTACCGCTCAATGGGGTGCTTATAATGTACTGCTCAACTCGGCCAACAAGTCGGCGGCATCGCTGGCGGCCTGCCTCACCATACTTTCGTACGTAGCCACGAGTGTGATTTCGGCCAATGAAGCCATTCATTATGCCGTTTCCTTTTCGCCCTCCATCCCCATAATGTTGGGTACGGTAGGGTTATTGCTGCTGTTTTTTCTACTCAATTTACTCGGGCTTAAAGAATCGTCGAAAGCGGCTATCGTCATTTTTATTATCCATTTAGCCACGCTGGTTGTGCTGTGCGTGGTTTGTGGCTGGTATGTGCTCACGCATGGGCTGAGTCAGTTTTCGGTCAATTTCGCTACGAAATCCGAGCATAGTGTTACGTTTCAGCTTTTTGCGGGCTTTGCAGCCGCGATGCTGGGGATTTCGGGTTTCGAAAGCTCGGCCAACTACGTCGAAGAGCAGGGCAAAGGCATATTCCCCAAGACACTCCGCAATATGTGGATTATCGTGACGGTATTTAACCCCCTGATTGCGCTGCTGGCCCTGAGCATTATGCCCATTGGCGAGGTAAACAACCATGAAGCCTCGTTACTGGCGTTTATGGGTGATCGTTCGGGTGGTCAATGGCTAGCGTGGCTGGTATCGTTTGATGCGGTGCTGGTATTGAGTGGGCCGTGCTGACTTCGTTTGTGGGCGTGAGCGGCCTGATGAAACGAATGACGCTGGACCGAATTTTTCCGCAGTTTTTTCTAAAAGAAAATGGCCGACAGGCACCGTACTATATCCTACTCCTGTTTTTTCTGCTTTGCGTGGCTATTCTGTTCAGTACGAGCGGAAATCTTCAGGCTCTGGCGGGGGTATATACCATTTCATTCCTGTCGGTGATGGGTCTGTTTGGCATTGGCAATCTACTGCTCAAACTTCACCGAAAACGCTTACCCCGTCCTGAAAAAGCTCCTACTAGCTCGGTTCTGCTAGCCCTCCTTGCGGTAAGTCTGGCACTTTGGGGCAACATAATGCTGAATCCAAAATACGTCTGGGTCTTTTTTGAGTACTTTATCCCTACGTTTTTGATTGCCCTGATGATGATGGATCGGTCGTTGATTCTGACTGGTCTGTTATCGGTTATTCTTTACTTTTTCAAACCACTTAAACGGGGCATTGAACGATTTACCATCTGGACCAATGAGACCATCGAGGAAATTAACGGACAGGAGTTTGTCTTCTTTTCGAAAGGCGATGATATTGCCTCGCTTAATCGGGTTATGATTTACATTCAGCAAAATGAAGAAACCAATCGGCTGCGCATCGTAACGGTTGAAAATGAGCAGTTCAAAGCGGCCGAAAATCTACACCGCGACATCGAAACGCTCGACCGTGCCTATCCTGAAATTGATGTTACGTACGAGCGCATCAAGGGCAATTTTGGCCCCGAGTTAATCCAGGAATTATCTAACAAATGGCAAATCCCAACCAACTTCATGTTCATCGGCTCCCCCGGCCAGCGGTTTCAATATCGCGTTGAAGAATTGGGGGGAGTACGATTGATTATTTGATGGTTTTGGGTGGTGTATTGTATTGTCAATGGGCTTGGTGCTAGACGCACAAAATTTTATTTTTTATATTACCCTGAAAATCACTAGAAATTAAAATTCAAACAGCTTCATATAATATAAATAAAACACTACTCAACGAGAGGCAATGCTTTGCTAACTTTATTAAGAGTTAGGTCAATAAACGAATTGATTGTAAACCTATACACCATTCACCCTATAATACTATAAACATGAGACTAGTTAAATCAAGAGTACAGAACTATCGAAGCATCAAAGACACAGGTGAATTTGAGATTGAAACGTTGAAAACTATTTTAGTTGGACCAAATGAAGCCGGCAAAACGGTCCTTCTCAAGGCGTTACAACAACTAAATCGCCCTGAAGGCGTTGATGGCTTTGATATTATTAGAGACTACCCAAGGTCATTGTATAACGACATAACTACTGGCAAGGTTAAACCTGAAGATGTAGAGGTCGTTAGAGGATATTTTGAATTAGATGAAGAAGATAAGAAACTAATCCCAACAGAGTTCACAAAATGTCAATATGTTTTATATCGAAAATTAAATAACCAAGGAGTCCATTGGCTTGTCAATTCGCCTGCTAAAATAAAATTTATCGACATTGCCAAAGACATAATCCGATTGATTGCTCATTTAGATAAACAGTTTGAAAATGAGGCAAATAACGTAAATAAATCGAAGCCAAGTGAATCATTTAAAGATATCATAGAAAGTTTTACAGATGCGACAGTATTCACAAAAGAAAACACTATTCAGTTATTAAAAAAACTTGAAGAATTATACCCGTTAGTAGATGAAGACAACCAAAAAGAAGAAGAGAGGTATACAAAATTATTAGAGCAAATTAAGCTAAATAATAAACATGATGAAGTTTTAAAAATCTTATCATATCGTACGCCAATTTTTGTATTATTCAATAATTATTTCAAAGTAAAGCCAACTATCCATTTAGAACATTTAGCTGAGAGGATTGAACGAAATCTATTAGAAGATGACAAATTTTATGACTATGGAAATCTTTGCCTTTTAAAATTACTTGGTTTTTCGGCTAGGAATCTTGCAGATATTGGCAAAACGAGTAGCCCTGACAAGGATGATGTTGATGCTCTAAAAAATACAGAGATACTTTAGATAACAGAACCTATCAGCTAAATGCTGCAAGTATTAAATTAACAAAAGAGATAAGAAATATTTGGAATCCAAACCCAAATAGGCCTGAAGCAGAAAAAATAAGGATTTCAGCAGATGGGCAATATCTTAAAGTTGTGGTTGAAGATGAAATCGGAGTAGAAATAGAATTAGATCAGCGTTCCGAGGGGTTTCAATGGATTGTGTCCTTTTTTGTAGTTTTTTTTGCTGAAGCAATAGATAAACATAAAAATGCTATCTTACTTTTAGATGAGCCAGGCATGAGTTTACATGGTTTGAAGCAAAGAGATTTCAGAGAGACGATCTCTAGGCTAGCAAAAACAAATCAAACAATTTATTCCACACATTCGCCATTTCTTGTTGGGCCAGATGAACTAGATTTAGTAAGAGTTATTGAATTAAAGGATAGGGAAGAAGGGACTAAAGTGCATACCACAATTTCTTCAAGTGATCCAGCCGGTCTACTTCCCTTGCAAGAAGCGCTTGGCTACGATTTGGCACAAAGTCTTTTTACTCAGCAGAAGAATCTAATTTTAGAAGGGTTAACTGATTATTGGTACATAGATGCCACAGCTTCATTATTAAAAGAAGCAAATATCGAGAAATTAGATGAAAAAATTGCCTTGGTCTTTGCAAATTCAGCAGGTAAAGTTGTTTACTACGCAACTATTCTCCATGCTCATAAACTCAAAATAATGGCGCTACTTGATTCTGATTCCGCAGGTGACCAAGCCGCCAATCAAGAAAATTTGGTTCATACACTAGGGAATAAAAATATTTTAAGGACTAAGGATTTTTGCACTAATATACCAAAAGCAGAAATAGAAGATCTCTTACGTGAAACACTCATTACGATTGTAAAAGATGAATATGGAATTGATACAAAAACAATATCCGACTCTCAACCAACAAGACCTATAATTGATATTTTTTCAAAAGAAATAGCAAACTTCTCCAAGTATAAGTTGGCAAAAGCATATGTAAGGTGGACTAGAAATAATGATGCTACTATTTTAAAAAAATCTGAAATTGAAAATTGGAAGAAGTTAATTCAAACTATTAATAAAAATTTAAAATAGAATAGAGAGAAATTAGCCATTACAAAGTTTATTCCCCACCTATGAAAAACCTCTCCTTTACCCTTTTGCTTTGTTTCGCCTACGTGGCCTGTTCAGCGCAATCAACGCCGTTTTTGACCGAGCTGAAAAGCCGACTGACGAATGCCAAACGGTACACGCTTCAGATAATGGAAGCCATGCCCGAAGCAAACTATGGGTACAAACCCGTTGCCGATGAAATGGACTTCCGGGCACAGGCTATTCATATTGCCCAAAACCTGACCTGGCTTACCTCCTCACACCTGACCACCAAACCAAGCCCGCTCTCCGAAGCGTCGCTGAAAGCCACTAACCAAACAAAAGCCGAGGTTAGTATGATGGTTACGCAGGCCTATGATTACGCCATCGACGCCGTTGGCGAATTTGATGCGGCTCATTTCGATGATCCCGTCAAGTTTTTTGCGGGGCCAATGACCAAACGCCAGATTATGCTGCTCATCTGCGACCATCAAACCCATCATCGGGGCCAACTCATTGTCTATTTGCGATTAAACGGCCTCAAACCACCCAGCTATGTAGGCTGGTAACACGAACCCGATCACTTCTCACTCAATAGCTTCAGCAAAACGCCGTTTGTCCAACCGAAACCGTCCTGGTTAGAATACTCCCCGCCTTTGGCCGCTGCCGTACTGACTACATCGTATTTTTCGACCATCTTACCGCTGGCTTTATAGACCCGTAAGTTCTCGTTTACCCAGTTGGCTTTAATTTTAGTAGCCAGTGGTAGCTGTCCATAGTTTCGTAAACCCCGAATAGCCAGCCACTGCAAGGGAGCCCAGCCGTTCGGTGCGTCCCACTGTTCGCCCGTGCGGACAAGTGTAGTAGTCAGCCCGCCGGGTTTCAGGAAGGATTGCTCCAGTTTGCGGGCAACAGCCATAGCCTGACTGGCCGTAGCGATTCGTACAAAAAGTGGATAGACAGCCGCCAGTGAATAAACTGCAGACTGTTTTCTAGCCACAAAATCATAGTCGAAATAAAACTGACTTTTCGCGTTCCAGCAGTAGCGTTGAATGGCGTCTCGCCGTTGCTGGCCAGGTGCAGGTACGTTTTCGATTGGGTCTCATCACCCTTCATCCGGTAGGCTTCGGCCAGGGTTTGTTCCAGATGAACAAGCAACGTATTCAAATCAACCGGAGTAAAATCCGTTGTGTGGATCGTTTGAAGGTTTTTTCCGTCGCGAAACCAGCGGCTGCTAAAATCCCAGCCTGATTCAGCCGCTGCCCGAAGATGTTGATACAGCATTTTCGGATCTTTGGTGCGTCGGGCCAGTTGAACATCCTCCCGATACGATTCCGGACGGGGTGTTTGTTTATCATCGTAATAGCGGTTCAGGTAAACGTCTTCAGCCAGCCGAACGACCCGTCGGTGAGCGGGGTGCTGTGCGGTCAGTTGGTCTTTCCCATCCATCCAGAAATCATATTCCTGTTGCAACTGGGGCAGATAATTGATCAGCACCCGGCGGCCCTGCATTTCGCTCAATAGGCTCACCATAAACGAAAAAAACGGTGGTTGCGATCGTCCCAGAAAGTAGGTTCGATTGCCGTTGGGAATAAAGCCAACCGTTTTGATCAGATAGGCGAAATTGTCGACCATGTTCCGAATCTGGCTAGTCTGGCCCGATGCCCGCAAACCCAGCATCGTAAAATAGCTGTCCCAGTAATAAATTTCGCCAAAACGTCCGCCCGGTACAACGTAGGGCTTTGGTAAGGAAATCAGCGACCCGGCCTGTTGGCCAGCTTTAGGGGTCGGTGACGCGGGCCGGGTAAGCACAGGCCATAAATCTGAAATGTGCTGTTGAGCTGATTGCCCGGCTTTACTGGTATAGCCAGATGCTGGCTTTATCGGTACCGTAAAGTTCTGTAGAACAAACGTTTTGAGAGTAAAATCACTACGCTGGCGGGCAATTTCGTAATTCGACAGAATCGTTTCTGGTGGCAATTTGGGCGTACAGTCGGCAAAGGTTTTGGAGTCCGGAAAAACGGCTTTCATCTGAACGGCTTCAAATAAGGTCCCAAACTGTTCATCGGGGCCAGCCAGATTCCGGGTAACGGTATGTGCTTTTTTTTCTATAACCTGCTGACTCCAGTTCGGTGTCAGGCTAAACAAAAAGAAGATAGGAATTAGAATCAGTTTTCTGGGTTGCTTCATGCGTTCGTTTTCAGTAATCAGGCCTACTCAGCTATGCCCTATCTTCTGGATAGGGCATAGCTCTTCGTTCATCCCTACACCAGTTCCGGTTCAGAAACAACCGGGACGGGTGCTACGACAATGGATTTGATAAGCTGCAAGGGAACGCGTACCCAATCGGGACGGTGATTGAGTTCCTGATTCAAATCTGTAATTGCTTTTTCGAGCAGGTACGTTTCCAGCATCATTTGCAGATCGTCCGATTCGGCTGGGATAAACGAACT
This sequence comes from Spirosoma telluris, assembly GCA_003259005.1. Classification (GTDB taxonomy): domain Bacteria; phylum Bacteroidota; class Bacteroidia; order Cytophagales; family Spirosomataceae; genus Spirosoma; species Spirosoma telluris. Next base: position 8,015,900 of record QLII01000001.1, on the reverse strand, counting down.
ATCCTGAACCGCTTCCAGATACGCATGCATAAAGAAACCACTCATGTAGTGCGCCCAGAACTCGGCGTAGGGTAGAATACGAACCAGATCATTGTCCGTCACCTGATTGGTCCGCAAAAAACCTTCATATCCTACGTAATAAAAGGAGCGAATCATGGCCGCAACGTCGCGCAGGGGCGACCGCTTCAGCCGTCGTTCACTATAACTTCGGGTCGGATCGCCACCGAAATCCTGAATGGCAATATCTTTGCCCGTGAGCAGAATCTTTTCCAACTGTAAATCGCCGTGGATTCGAATTTTGCGGGTGTCCAGCTTTTTGCTGTAAATCCGCTTCAGCAGGTTCAGTACGTCATCTTTGCGACCCAGTATCTGCTCAACATCTGCTCGTACATCGTCGGGAAGACGTTGTAGATTCCGGTGCTGGCTTTGATAGCTTTCGCGAACCAACGACTGTAAACCCGAAAACAGTGATCGCTGGTAATGCAGGGAGAATTCTTCCGGGGCAAAATCCGGATGCGTACTGTCAGAAGCCAGTGCGCGGTGCATCTGCCCGATACGTGTCCCCAATAGCCGGGCCTGTTCTGCACCACGTGGACCGATCAACTCCTGCGTTTCGACGGGTAAGTCATTGAGGGCGAGTGGTTCACTCAGGGTACCGCGCGGGACATCAACAGCTGTCGCTAACTGGCTCTGACTGCGGGCCAGAACGCGCTCGATAAAGTTGTTGATTCGTTCCAGTACGTAGGTTTTTCCGTCTCCATGCCGGGCAACCCCTTCCTGCATTACCCCCAGCAGGATCGGCTCACCGCCCGAAAACATGTCTACGGCTCCGGCAAATTTTGGAACGTAGGGAAAACCAGCGTTTTCAGAAAGGAAACGAGTCAGTTCCGTATCGGGATTGATGGCCATATCTACCTTCCGATAGAATTTCAACAGAAAACAATGGTCGTAGGTGATAGCTACGTAATGATGACTGGACGTAGCCAATTTTGATTTTATGGCGCTGTGTTCCCGAGCATAACCGGCCAGCAGCGGTGTACACTGAAAGGCCAGATTTCCTTCTTTATGCCTGGCATTTTCGGTCATTTTGTAAAGAAGCGCCTGCTGAACTTCAGGCAGATACAACCCATCGCAAAGAATACCCGACTCATGGCCAAGCTCCAGATTCGCCAGTATAGCCTGTGGGCAGTCGTGGGTAAGTTTGGCCGCCTGCGATGCACTGGCAAACGCGACGATCAACTGGAAGATTTCGGGCAAACCCCGCTCATACGTTACTTCTAGCAGCAGTATATAGGCCGATCCAACCGGGAGCAGAAGTGGTGCATGATTCAGAATAGAAATGCTCCGCATGGTCTGCTTTTTCTCGCTAAACCAGTCTGTTCGAAGTAAATAATCCGGTAAAACCTTAGTTTCCAGTCGCTCGCGGGTGCCATTGCTCAAAATCTGCCCCATAGCGCCACATTAATTGTCGGTAACTGGAAAGCAGGGATTACGTCCGTATGTTTTTTTTCCAGCACGAACCATTGATAATCATGTGGTGCCAGTGTAAAAAAATACGTTTCGTTTTCAGAAACAATGGGAAACGAATTTTGACTGAACGCTTCAACTGGTACGTATCCACTAAACCCCGTTAACTCAATGTGGGCGGGCTGCGAAAACTTCGAGAGGTTAATGACGAACAGAAGGGTCTCATCGGCATAGGTTCGCGTAAAGGCCAGCACTTTGGGGTTTTCGACAGGCAGAAAGTTCAGGTCTCCCCGGCCAAAGGCTTTGTGTTTTTTGCGCAGTGTGATCATCCGCTTCATGAACCAGAACAACGACGATGTATTCTGTCGCTGGGTTTCTACATTGACGGATTCATAATGATACTCCGGGTCAAGAATGGTTGGCAGGTATAGTTTGTGAGGATTTGCCGTCGAGAACCCTGCATTCCGATCCGGCGACCATTGCATGGGGGTTCGTACGCCGTCGCGGTCGCCCAGGTAGACATTGTCGCCCATCCCGATTTCGTCGCCATAGTAAATAACGGGTGTGCCCGGCAACGAAAACAGTAGGCTGTTCATCAGTTCGATTTTCTTCCGGTTGTTTCCCAGTAATGGGGCCAGCCGGTGTCGAATACCCAGATTGATTTTCGCTTTCGGGTCTTTAGCGTAGGTTTTATACATATAATCCCGCTCTTCGTCGGTAACCATTTCGAGGGTCAGTTCATCGTGGTTACGCAGGAAAATAGCCCACTGGCAATTGGCGGGAATGGCGGGTGTCTGGTCGAAAATATCGGTAATAGGGTACCGGTCTTCCATCTGAAGCGACATAAACAGGCGGGGCATGACCGGGAAATGGTAGTTCATATGGCATTCGTCGCCATTCCCAAAGTACGAAGCCGAATCTTCGGGCCACATGTTGGCTTCGGCCAGAAAGACTACGCCCGGAAAATGGTCGTCTACGTGTTTACGCAGCTTTTTAAGAAAGGCATGCGTTTCGGGCAGGTTTTCGCCATTCGTACCTTCGCGCTCAAACAGATACGGAACGGCATCCAGCCGAAACCCATCCACACCCAGTTCGCACCAGTAGTCGATCATCCTGAACACTTCATCCTGAACCAGCGGGTTGCCGTAATTCAGGTCGGGCTGGTGATGGAAAAAGCGGTGCCAGTAATATTGCTGAGCCTCGTTATCCCAGGTCCAGTTCGACTTCTCAAAATCCTGAAAAATAATCCGAACATCTTTGTATTGAGTGGGATCGTCGGTCCATACGTAATAATCCCGCTCTGGTGATCCTTTGGGTGCTCTTCGGGCGCGTTGAAACCAGGGATGCTGATCGGAGGAGTGATTAATGACCAGTTCCGTAATGACTTTCAGGTTGCGCCGATGAGCTTCATCGAGCAGGATTTTAAACTGTTCGATATCCCCATAGGACTTATTGATGGTGTAATAATCGGCAATATCGTAGCCATCGTCGCGCAGGGGTGACGGGTAGAACGGCAGCAGCCAAATGGCCGTCACGCCTAACTCCTGTAAGTAATCCAGCTTTTCGAGCAGGCCCTGAAAATCACCGACTCCGTCGCCGTTACCGTCGCGGAAAGCTTTGATGTGTAATTCATAAATGATGGCGTCTTTATACCACAAGAGGTTATCCGGAAAGTCTATATTAGTTTTTGACATGAGGGGATATAATTAAGGATAGTAGCCACCTACCAATAGGCTATACAACTTTACCTGGCAGCATGGATTGGTGTTGTTGGCTAAAACGTTGAGCAGAACGAAAGTGCGGCAAGTTGATTCGTTAGACTAAGAATGCGCTTATAATCTGCTTAGAAACTGCTTAGAATCCCTAAGCCCTGCTTTGTCGGAATACAATCGGGCTGGCGTAGTGTTGCCTTTTAGAAAACGTATCCAGCAGTGAACAGAAGTCAGGAAGCCAATCGCCTTTCTAAGGAGTTTCTAAGATTTGCTTAAGCCCCCTCTAAGTCATTAACACGTTATTTGTCTGATTACACTGAGCGTTCAGTAACGCATCAATATGATGAACACGTCTAAATCTTCGTTTAAACGTTTACTTATAGTCTCCTATCGCCTACCCTTTTCAATACAACAGACCGAAGAAGGAGCTGAACTCTTACAGAATTCGGGTGGGCTGGTTTCGGCGGTTCTGTCGATGGCGGAACAGATGGGCCAGAATCAGGGAAAATCAGCCACCAAAATTCACTGGGTCGGTCATGGGGATTCGTCCCTGCAACAACTCAATTCATCCGCCCTTGAAAACGATACATTTGTGGCCCATCCGGTTTTTATGGATGCGGCTGTTCATAAAGGGTTTTACGAAGGATTTAGCAATGATTTAATCTGGCCTTTATTTCACTACTTTCCGTCTTATGCCTCCTTTAAAGAACACGATTTCGACTGTTACAAACAGGCCAATACCCGTTTTCTGGAGGAACTAACGGCCTTAATCGAACCTGGCGATTTAGTCTGGATTCACGATTTCCAGTTGATGCTGCTGCCCGACATGTTGCGCCAGGCCATACCAGATGCAACGATTGGCTACTTCTTTCATATTCCTTTCCCAACCTATGAGATCATAAAACTATTGCCCCGCACCTGGCGGCAAAGCCTGATCAATGGAATTCTAGGAGCCGATGTCGTAGGGTTTCACACGACCGATTATGTGCAGCATTTTATGCAGAGCGTTTCAGAGGTTCTGTATCTGCCGATTATTAATCAACGTATAATCCTGCCCGACCGGGCGGTGATTGTCAACGCCTTCCCGATTAGCATCGATTTTAATAAGTTCAACTCAAGTGGACAAGAGGCTGACGTTTTTGCCATCCAGCAACACTACAAGAATTTGCTACGGCACAACAAGATCATTTTTTCGGTTGATCGGCTCGATTACACCAAAGGAATTACCTCTCGATTGCTAGGGTATGAGCGTTTTTTGATTCAGAATCCAGACTGGCACGATAAAGTAACCTTTGTGATGACCGTTGTTCCCTCCCGCGATAAAATCGCTCAATATCAGGAGTTAAAACGGGAGATCGAAGAAACGGTTGGCCGTATCAATGGCCTGTTTGGTACCATTGGCTGGCGGCCTATCGTGTATTCGTACCGATCGCTAACCTTTACAGAGTTAATGGCTTTGTATACGGCCTGCAATATTGCCCTCATTACACCTGTTCGCGATGGGATGAACCTAGTTTGCAAGGAGTTTGTGGCAAGCCGCCATGATCTCAAGGGTGTACTGATTTTGAGTGAGTTAGCCGGAGCCGCTCAGGAATTACAGGATGCCATCATCATCAACCCAACCGACACACAGGAAGTAGCTGATGCCATAAAACAGGCATTAGTAATGCCATTGGCCGAACAGGAACGACGCTTGCAGCATATGCGAAAGCATCTACAAAACCATAATGTTTTCCGATGGAGTCACGATTTTCTTTCCGCATTCAACGATATGATTACCAATCAGCCCAGTTTAGAAACCGACCTGCCAATTCAACCATTTATCAGCGCGTTTAGTGACGCCCATAAACGGCTGCTTTTAGTTGACTTCGACGGCACACTAGCCCCATAGTCAATGACCCGGCCGATGCCCGACCCTCTGAAACATTACAAACTATATTACGGAATCTGGCCGAGAGTAGCGACGTGGTAGTCATCAGTGGCAGAAACCGATCGTTTCTGGAGAAGACGTTTATGGGTATTCCCGTTTTCCTGGTCGCAGAGCATGGGGCTTTCCTGAAAAAACCGGAACAGCCCTGGCAGCGGCTCGATCTATCGGCCGATGACTGGGTCGACCCGGTACGTTCGACAATGAATTATTTCGTTGATCGCTTTCCAGGTTCATTTATTGAAGGAAAAGAAACGGCCATTGCCTGGCATTACCGCATGGCTGAAAACGAGGAAGCGGAAGGGCAGGCCATTGATCTGGCCGCTCAACTTCGGCGGGTGTCATCGACTATTCCATTGTCGGTTATTCAGGGCAATAAAGTAGTGGAAGTAAAACCCGCTCAACACAGTAAGGGAACGGTAGCCCTCGCTATTGCTGAGCAAAAACCCTACGATTTTATAATTAGTATTGGTGACGACACGACCGATGAAGATATGTTTCGGCAACTACCGAACTGGGCCTACACCATGAAGGTGGGGTCAGGTATATCCTTTGCCCGGTATCGGCTGGCTCGTCAACAGGATGTAGAAACGCTGTTGCAACGAATGAATGATTCCTTGTTGGAAGACTGATTCTTCCTGAGCAATAAAAAGCCAGCGTTTAAAAACACTGGCTTTCGTTTTAACTGGTATGTGTTTGATATTCAGCTGTGGGGTGATCTATCGCTTAGTGGGAACCTCATCCTCATTAAATACATTTTCGGGGCCTTCGCCCTGTTTTTCTTTTTGCTTTAAGCGTCGGAGCAAATGTTCGTAATGAGGGGCAGTTTATCGGTATTGGAGGCTTTAACACCAAACCGGGCACTGGTAAAATAACTAAGTACACCGAGTACCAGAATTACGGCTGCTATGCTAAAAAAAGTCATCATGATCGTTCGGGTTTGGGTAATGCGCGAGAATTCGCTTTTTTCATGACGATTGACCCTACATACCCTTCCAGTGAGAACGTGGGCGTTTGGGCCAACGTCATGAACAAGCGCCTATGCACGCTTAATTCCTGAAAAGTAAAGTCGAGTGATAAGGAGGAACTTAACGAAACCTTAGAATTTGATTAGAACCCAAAACAATAGGCTCGCTAAGCGCTTAATTACCTGTGTAGCCCGTTTATTCATCACCGTAAGACGGGCAACTGGTTGCCGAACAAAATACCCTTTGCGCCACCAACTATGAAACTCCTAATCGTTGAAGACGAACCCAAAACATTGCAGGCAATCCAGCAGGGACTGGAAGAAAGCCAGTTTGAGGTCGATATTGCCTACGATGGGCTCATTGCCAAACGACTGGCCCTGAAAAATAATTATGCCGCCATTATTACCGACCTGATCCTGCCGGGTTTGAATGGCTATGAACTCTGTCGGCAACTACGGGCCGAAGGGTTAACTACGCCCATTCTGATGCTTACCGCCCTTGGCGAAACCGAGGATAAAATTTCGGGCTTCGATGCTGGTGCTGACCAGTACCTGACCAAACCGTTTCAATTTTCTGAACTACTGGCGCGCGTACGATCACTAACAAAGCGCGGCACGCAGGTGTCGCTAACGGCTCAAACCTTACGCTACGGCGGCATTGAAATGAATCTGGATGCCAAAACCGTTACGCGTGACGAACAACCCATTGAACTGACCGCCCGAGAGTTTGCCCTTCTGGAGTTTCTCATGCGCAACCAGGGACGGGTTCTGTCGAAACCATCCATTGCCGAACACGTCTGGGATTTAAATTTCGATACGGGCACCAACGTCGTAGAAGTGTACATCAATTACCTGCGCAAAAAGATCGACCGTGATTTCCCCAAAAAGCTGATTCACACCCACTTCGGCATGGGGTATATGTTTAAAGAAGAATGACCATTCGCAAACGGCTAACCTTACGCTTCACAAGCCTGGTATCCAGCATTATCCTGCTGGCGTTTGTGAGTATCTATGCCTTTTGCTGGTTTTTCATTTCATCCGACTTTTACCGCCGACTCGACCGGAAAGCTAATACCACAGGCGATATGCTCATTCGGCATCGCCTGGATGCGCAACTGATCCGGCAATTAGGGCGAATCCGGAAAGATCAGTTACCTAATCAGAATATCATGGTGTTCGATAGCCGGACTCGATCATCTTTATTACCAATGAACGTCTGCCGATCACCATACCCAAATCGGTACTGGCCGATATCCGACAGGATAAACAAAAGGATTTCCAGCAGAATGGGTACTATCTGTCGGGAACCCGGTTCATGACGGCTTCGGGCCAGTTTGTGGTCATTGCCAGTGCGGTAAACGTTTATGGCGACGAGTTTCTACGGCGGCTTTTATGGGCCTTAGCGATATTATTTTTCCTGATTGTGGGGATTACGGCTTTTTCGGGATGGGTTTTTGCCGGCGATGCGCTGCGGCCCATGCAGCAAATTGACCAGATTGTCAGTGATATATTCCCACGTAACCGGGATGAGCGCCTGGTCATCAATAAAGATGATGATGAGATCAGTCGACTATCAGCTACTATCAATCGATTACTGGACCGGATCACGGAGTCGTTTCGATTACAACGAATGTTTGTGGCCAACGTATCGCACGAGTTGAAAAATCCGTTAACACAAATCAGTTCGCAATTGGAAGTAAGCTTATTAAAACACCGTGAACCAGAGGCTTACCGAAAAACGATTCGTTCCGTACTCGACGATGTGAGTGAACTGGCAACGCTTACTCATGAGTTATTGAAACTCTCCCAGGTGAATCAGGAAGATGCCATCGGGCTCTTAACCGATACCGTTCGAATGGACGAAATCGTTTGGGATATTCGGGATGAAGTAACGGCCATCAATCCGCGTTATCAGGTAACCATCGAATTCGGTGCGCTTCCCGATGATCCCGACCAGCTAGCGGTGCAGGGTAATAAAACCTTACTGGCAACAGCCTTAAAAAATCTGACGGAAAATGCCTGCAAATTTTCCGATGATGGGCAGGCGCTGATTCACGTTAGTTTTGATCCCAACTGGTTAATTATTAGTATTCAGAATAGTGGTCAATCCATCCCATCAGCCGACCTACCCTATATTTTTGAGCCTTTCTATCGCAGCCGCCAAACCGCCAATGTGCGGGGTTATGGCGTAGGCCTTTCGCTTGTGGAGCGTATCATTCGGCTGCATCAGGGTAAAATCCAGGTTACCTCAACAGATGGTAAACCAACCGTATTTAGCATCGAGTTGTCACGGCAGACGCGCAAATTCTAAGCAGTTTCTAAGCAGTTTATCAGTGAATCCTAAGTCGGGATTAGCAACTTTGGCTATCGAGAAACCCCGCCTACGTATCTAACTATAACGCCATGATGACTGAAAAAACCGCAATTCTCCCCTACTCCCCGTTCTTTCCGCCAGGTCCGGCAACCCCATCGAAGACGCGCCCTAAATCAAACTACCAGTATGAAGAAGAACCTAAAAAACCAGACTGGTTACTCTTATTAATCAGTGCTTTAGTACTATTGACCCTGCTCATTGCCTGGTTTGTCGATATTCCTGCCTTATTCCACTAATAGTTTGATCCGCTTACTTTTAGTTCGGCTCTGAAGCCACTTTTCGATACGCTGTCGCTCAGCCTGGGTATGCTTGCGGGAAAACCGGGCATAAACCAGCATGACCGTGTCGGGCCGGGTGCTGTTTCGGTTCATCACCAACGATTGGGCAGCGGTAAAGGTCTGTACATCGGGCATGAGCGTTTTGAGCTCATTTCGCAGGTCGGGGACCGATATATGTGCGGATTGGGTTAGGTCAATGTACCGGCGAAGGGAGTCAATTATGTGGTCTTTGCGGGCAATAGACGACTGGCTGTATTTAATAACCTGATCGGTTACTGTATTCTTGAGCGCATCTACATCTATTTCGGCATCCTTAAAGCTTCCCTGCTTAACAACGAGTTGCGCATCTGCAAGTCCATAAGGCAGCAGTTTAGCCCTCAGCAGATTGATCGAATCCTTTTGTAATGGCTCTCCAACCAGAGAGAGTTCCAGTATACTTTGGTGCCGGTTATAGCGGGCGGTATAACTGACCAGTTGCCGATTGTCAAAATTAAATTCGTTCGCAACAAATCGTTTTGCATTCTGCTCAAAGATCGTTTTACGAACTATCTGATAGCCCAGGTAACTACTCGGTACCACCACTATCAGTACCGCAACCCAGATCGTGTTGCGCACCCGACGCTCCACTTCAGGCGTAGGATATTCTTTCTGCTGGTAATCCAGAAAACGCACAATCAAAAAGGTGGCTAAACTAATGCAAACGCTATTGATCAGAAACAGATAAAATGCTCCAGCGAAATAATACAGGTTACCCGAAGCCAGGCCATAACCCGCCGTGCAAATGGGCGGCATCAGCGCCGTCGCGATGGCAACTCCCGGAACCACATTGGTAATTTTATCCCGTCGCGAACCCGCTACAATACCGGCCAGCCCGCCAAAAAACGCGATAAACGCATCCCAGACGGTGGGCGATGTTCGGGCCAGCAACTCCGATTGAGCAATATGGAGCGGACTGATTAAAAAGTAAATGGTGGACGTAAGTAGACTAATAAAAACGGCGATACTCAGGTTTTTCAGCGCCTGCTGAATCATCATCAGATCATTGATGCCAATGCCCAGACCGATCCCCATAATTGGACCCATCAGCGGAGAAATCAGCATGGCCCCAATAATGACAGCTGTAGAATTGACATTAAGCCCGATGGAAGCAATGAAGATTGCGAAAATAAGTGTCCAGAGATTAATGCCTTTAAACTCAATCCCCCGGCGTATCGATTCAATGACATCAGCCTCATCCTGTTTATCTTCTTCCAGACTAAACCGCTCGCGCAGAAACCCGCCGAAGCGGCTCAGGGAATCCGACTTTTTAGTACGGGTGAATTTTGGTCGTCGACAATCATTTGTTAGAAATTCGGTTAGCCCTTATTGGCGCAAAACAAGATGCGGTTTTAATCGAAAGTTAATGTAAACTTGCTCAATTCTCCCACTCGAATATGGATCTATTTACCCTCATTACACTCCTCATTGTTATTTCGGCCTTGTTCGCTTATCTCAATACGCGTTGGCTTAAGCTACCCGATGCCATTGGCATTATGGTGATGTCGCTGGGCTTCTCTGTCCTGTTACTTGGCCTTAACTCAATCTATCCGGATCAGTTAGCCTCTGTTCGCCAGACTGTTGCCGGAATTGACTTTGGCAAAGCGCTTTTCGATGTGATGTTAAGCTTCCTGCTTTTCGCAGGCGCTTTCCATACTGATTCTGCCAAACTTAAGGTAGAACGGCGCTCGGTTATGCTGTTTGCGTTTGTAGGGGTCTTACTGAGCACATTTCTGGTAGGTTCAGGTCTTTATTTACTAACCAGGCATCTCGACCTGACGTTATCATTCCCGCTTTGCCTGCTCTTTGGCGCTTTAATTTCACCGACCGATCCAATTGCCGTGTTGGGAATCTTATCTAAGTTCAAACTACCCGACAACGTCAAGCTCAACATTGTGGGCGAATCGCTCTTTAATGATGGCGTAGGGGTTGTTGTGTTTGCCTCTATTTACCGAATTGTAATCAACGGGTCCGATAGTGTTAGTGCTGGAGAGATCGCCTTGCTGTTTCTCGAAGAAGCCGGGGGAGGTATTTTATTTGGCATTGCTTTGGGGTATGGAATGTTCTGGGTGTTACGGTCGATCAACCACTATCAGACCGAAGTGATTATAACGGTAGCCGGTGTTATGGGCGGATACTTACTAGCCCAGAAACTGCACATTTCCGGGCCACTGGCTATGGTGGTCACCGGCCTGTTGGTGGGTGGTCATCATAGTCGTCAGGATGCCATGAGCCAGCTCACCGAAGAGTATGTCGACAAATTCTGGGAGTTGGTTGATGGGATTCTGAATGCCTTACTTTTTGTCTTAATTGGCGTTGAGCTACTCCTGATTGATTTTCAGGTAACACAGTGGTCAATTTATTTATTAGTTGTCCTCCTGGTCCTGGTAGCCCGTTATGTTGCCATTCTGATTCCCTTTACCCTGGCTCGTCGCTGGCTTGATCTCGACCGGAATGCCCCTGTTATGCTGACCTGGGGCGGGCTACGGGGTGGCCTTTCCATTGCTATGGCATTGTCCATTGATGGTTCCCTGCCACAGAAAGAGTTCATTGTGACCATTACGTACGCAGTCGTTTTGTTTTCCGTCATTGTACAGGGTTTGACAATGGAACGGCTCATTCGGCGGCTGTATCCACCTGATACCAAAGGATAAGGATAGACTTACGGTTGGCTCATAAAAATGGATAGAAGGCCAACCGTATAAATCACAACTAGGTCAATGTCGCAAATTTAATGGCTTCCACATCCCATACTGGAGCCTGCTGTATGGCTTCTATTGCCTGACTCGGATGGTCAATAACTGTCCACATTCGGCGATGCACGGGAGCCATAAAGTTTTCGTCAATACATCGCTCAAGCATGGCAATTAAAGGGTCATAAAACCGGTTCGTATTTACAATCAGAATAGGTTTAGTAAATAGGCCCAATCGCTTTAATGTAATGGCTTCCAACAGCTCTTCTAATGTACCACAGCCGCCCGGCAGTGCAATTAAGGCATCGGTGCCATCCAGAAAAGCCTTCTTACGTTCATGCATATCGTCAACGAACCGAAACTCATTGATGCCTTTATGAGCCCACTCGACAGTGCGCATAAATTCAGGCATAATACCGATAATACGTCCTCCCCGACTTAAGACACTATCGGCCAGCCTACCCATTAAACCTATACCACCACCCCCATAAATGACCGTTACGTGATGGTTAACCAAATGAATGGCTAGCTGGTCAACAGCCTCGAAATAAATAGGAGCAACTTGATTGCTGGAAGCACAATAAACACATACCCGAAGAGACATAATAGCAATTTTTCGACTGTATACTTCTATAAAGCGACAGAGACATTTTCACAAATCTAATAACGCATATCGATTTAGTAATCGAACTTTAGCAAAACCATTTCACCTACGATTAAAAAATTTCTAGTCGGTTTCTACTTCCTTTTCATTACCCTTAGGCTCCTTGACAACGGGCTGCGCCATTGTTTCGCGGACAAACCCGGCTTTCAGGTGCTCATAAAACGAAACCGGATCTACCAATGATGCGGCTCCCTGCGCCATCAGACCACCCAACAGTAATTGAAAAATTGCCGAATGCCGGTCCGTCATTTCCAGCACCAGAATGGCCGCCGTAAATGGGGAGCGAACAACACCCGTCAGAAAACTCACCATACTCACCAGAATGACCAGATTCGTGTCGCTTGGGGTTACCCGGATAAGACGGGCCAGCCCATCCCCGAGTATGGCTCCGGCACTCAGGGAAGTAGCGAAAACACCGCCCGCAGCGCCACTGCTGTAGCTGAGGGCCATACCAGCAAAACGGACCGGAAATAGATACCAGGGCGTCAGGTGATCATTCTGAAACAAGAGTCGGTTAATAATGGGCTTCCCTGTACCCACCGCATCGGTACCGACCAGGTAGGCCAGGCCAGCCAGTGCCAGGCCACAGGCTGCTACCCATACAGCCTGCTCCCGACTGGTTCGGAACCGCCGTCGGTAGGCATTTACCCACAATAACGCTTTGGCAAACACGGCCCCCGCGAAACCAGCAATCATGGCCACCAGTACAACAACGCCCAAAAACCAACCGGTCGAGACCGTAACTTTCGGAAAGCCAAGGTATAAATAAGGGCCCTGGATTGCCTGTGCAGTCATACCAGCAATGATTACGGCGGTAAAAACAGCCGTACGAAAGCGGGTAATATGGGTTTGGGTTAGTTCTTCTACCACAAAAACGATTCCACCCAGTGGGGTGTTAAAGGCAGCCGCCAAACCAGCCGCTCCACCCGTGACGAGCGCAATTTGCCGGGATAGTTGCGGCCAGCCAGCCGGTTGCAACCGATTAATGGCTCGAAAAATGGCCGCTGAAATCTGGATGGTCGGCCCTTCCCGCCCAATAACACCACCCCAATCAGCAGAACGACACTACTAAGAACTTTCACAATGGCTACCCGCATACTGAGTAAGTAAGCCGTACGACCGTGGGTAACTGGATTGGAGAGTTCGATACCGGCCATAACCTGCGGAATACCGCTACCCCGTGCCGCCGGAGCCAGTTTTGCCACCACCAGCCACGCAAGCAGGAAGGCCAGCGGGGTGGTTACAAACACAAGAATCGGATGGTTCTTAATCCAGTTAAAACTGGTTCTCTCGGCCCACACAAACAGTTCTTCGTAACCGACAGCCACCAGTCCGGTCAATAGGGAGGCCACCCAAAACGGCAGGCTTTGGAGGATAATACGGCGAACACGCTCGGTGTATAACCGCTTTATAACGTGCTGATCGAGCCAGGCCAGCACCTGCGCATATCGGGAAGGTCTATTTGCCATGCAGTAATGAAGAGTGTCAGGTTTGTAATGGTAACGCCTAACGTAGGCAGATGATTAGGCGAAACGTAAAGTCTAAGCAAATTCTAAGAAGTCTTTAATTCCTTTATAACCAGCGGAGATCACCTTTGTCTCATTCTCCTTTCACCGAAAACTCCTATCCGTATGGAAACAACTCAACGAACTTCGACCCCACTGACAGGCATTTTGGCTATGCTAGTCATACTTGGCCTGGTTGGAGGTCTGTATTGGAATCAAACTCGAAGAATGATTGACCGCTTTAACCAGGAAGAACGTCGTGCCGATTCGCTCCTGTCTGTCAAACTCCAGCTCGAAGGAGATGTTCGCAGCCTAACGAGTCAACTAGAAACGGCCACCGGTGAGAACGAATTCCTAGACAAACGCATCAGTGACTTACATGGACAATTATACCAACGGGATGCAATGGAGAAACAACTTCGTCAGCAAAACAGATTGCGTATAGGCACCATTCAAGGCCTTACTCGAAATCTGGATTCTATAACAACCATTCGTGATAGCCTGGAGAATCAGTTGGCCGCCATGATTGATAAAATTCATTGGATGAACGATGAGAATCAATTATTACTCAATCAGACGAAAGGTCTCCAACAAAAAATAAACGAACTGAATACCACCTTACAAACAAAGGTTCCTCGTTCGGCCATTACGGGTGATGATTTTATGGTCGAATCGACTAAGGCAAACCATAAAGAAACCGCCAAAGCCAAAAAGGTGCATACATTGACCATTTCGCTAAATGTACCGCCTGAACTACAGTTGGAGAACATTCAGGACGTATTCGTCAGCCTGACAGACCCTCAACACAATCCGATAATGACGCCCTTGAGAACCACAACGGTTGTCTTGTCAGATATCAATGAAGTCGTACCGATTCATGCGGTTCAACGGGTGATTTTCACCGGAAAGCCAAAACGAATCTCGATCAGTGTAACGCCCGACAAAACCCTAAAGGCAGGTGTTTACCGGGCATCGGTCTATACCAAAGACACCTATTTAGGCTCCGTTGAGTTTCAGCTTCGGGATAGTTTCTGGTTCTTTTAGTCAATGTAAAACCCTATGCAATATGAACACGCAATTAACCATCTTATTACTTTCGGGCCTGGCCGGAACTGCCCTTGCGCAAACCCCCACACCCGACCCAAATACACTTCTGAATCTGGGCCGCTTCGAGGAAGCCACTCAGCTTCTGAGTCGAAATGCGCAACAAAGTCCATCCGCCCAAACCATGTTCGACGCGGGCTATGGTTACCTCCGTGCCGGTAAGCCCGATTCGGCCCGGATCTGGTTCGAGAAAGGGATTTCTATGGATGAAAAACGGACACCGCTCAATGAAATGGGCGATGCCATCACCTATCTGGTCAAAAACGACCCGACCAATGCCGAGCCTAAACTGGCCGAAGTTGTTAAAAAGAGTAAGGGTAAAAATGCGGACATCCTCTATCGAATCGGCGAAGCTTACACGGGCTATCTGACGCCCGGAAATGGCTCCATCAAGCCACTTTACGCAAAAGTGGTCAACCCTGCTACAGCTATTGATTATTTAAACCGGGCTACCGAACGCGATAAGAAAAACCCGGCCATTCAACTGGCGCTGGGCGATGCGTATTACTTGAATAAAGATGCGGGTACGGCCGTCACCCGCTACGAAAGTGCCATCGAACTGGGCATGAATCCATCACGGGTGTACCAACGGATCGGGGATATTTATTGGCAGGGGCGTAACCTGAATCTGGCTGTGGAGAACTACAAAAAAGCGATTGAGGCCAATGCAAACTACGCCCCAGCGTATAACCAGTTAGCTGAGTTGTATTTCCTGGTCAATCGGTATAAAGAAGCCGCCACGTATATTGACCAGTACGTAAACGTATCGAAGGATAAACGGCAGGAGACCCTGCTGCGACAGGCTCAGTTTCATTTTCTGGCCAAAGACTACCAGCGAACGGTCAATCTGATCGACAGCAACCGCACAGCCTTAGCTCAGAACCCAATCGTGTATCGGATAGAAGGCTGGGCGTATTCGTCCCTGAAAGAGCCCCAGAAAGCAATTCAGAAC
Source organism: Spirosoma telluris (assembly GCA_003259005.1). Classification (GTDB taxonomy): domain Bacteria; phylum Bacteroidota; class Bacteroidia; order Cytophagales; family Spirosomataceae; genus Spirosoma; species Spirosoma telluris. Next base: position 8,000,221 of record QLII01000001.1, on the reverse strand, counting down.
ATCAGTACGTTCCTGGAAAAAGCACCGGAAAAGGTGATGCCCGATGATTACAAATACCTCGGCATGGCCTATATGGGTATCGAAAACCCCGGCAGTGATTCACTAAAAGCAGTCAATGACTCCATTGGTGTGACTTACCTGGCCAAAGCTGCCCCTTCGATACAACCGAGAATCTGTATAGCGATATGGCCAAGTATTATTACCGAGCCAAGAAACACCCCGAAGCGGTAGCTGCCCTGGATTCGGCCGCCAAGCACAACTTCAAAGCCGATGTACAGGATTTATTCCGCTATGGCATGAGCAACTACACGCTGGGTTTCCAACGCGACAGTCTCGGGAAATTAGTACGGGATACGATTCGGTTTGCACAGGCTGATTCGGCACTGGCCTTAGCGCAGAAAGCCTCGCCCGACTACGCCCCGACGGTACTGTACCGGGCTAAGGCGAACTATTATGCCTATACGCCCGAAGAAGCCGTTCGGAATGGAAAAGCGAAGCCCTACTTCGAGCAGTTTATTGCGATGGTTTCGGATAAGGAAGACGAACGAAATCGCTACAAAAAAGATCTGCTACTGGCGTTTAAGTACATGATTTCCTACAATGAACTGGTTACTAAAGACGATACTGCCCGAAATGAATGGTTGAAGAAAGGCCTGGCCTTGTTCCCAGAAAACAAGGACTTGGCCAAGATTGCGGCTCCTGAAACCGACAGTCAATAAACAGCTTACTTTTTCACCGTTGAACATGCCCGATTCGAACCGCTACTGGAGCTTTGATCTCTGGTAGCGGTTTTGTGTTCAGGCAATTCCATTCATCAGGCTTTTTGAGAATAATCCTATTACAATAAGTTAATGACTTCGGCTGTTCCGCGGCTATCGACTACCATCGTTTTGGCAAATGGAAGATTTCCTTTTTGGTAAAAAAAAATAAGCGTATCACGCAGTCGAAAAGCGTGTACTACGCCGATTAAGTATACTCCCTTCAGCGTGTTGAATAACCTTAGAGACCAATTGCGCTAAGGCCCGGATCGTCCCGACCGTATTGCCAGAATACAGCTGCATCTCGTTGCGCTGGCTCGGAATAGGGTCGAATTGACAGCACGGGCACATGAGCATTATGAATAATTTGCTGAGTGAACGAACCAATGAAAAAATTAGCCGTAGTGGTGACTAATCCGGCCGTAATAATTAACAAATCAGCGTTGAGTTCACTGGCTTTTTCCAGAACGGTTTCAGCCATTAAGTCCGTTTGACAAAAAACTGTTTGGCTACTGATACCATCCTGAACCAGCTTCGTATTTAAGGTAATGATCTCCTCCTGCAACTGGTGAATACTAATCACTTCCTCAGGGGCCGAAAGCGCTAAGACCACTAGTTCAGCCACGTTTTTTCGAATTAACTGACGGGCAAATTCATATTTATCCAAAGCCCCTGGTATAGGTCGTACCGGAAATAGAATACGCTCAAAAGAAGTCCATTTCTGATGATCTGGAACTGTCAACACCGGACAGTCAGCTTCTTTAATAACCTGATAAGCCTCCGAATTCAGTCGAAATGGCTGAGCATCTGCGCCAACTTGGGTACCCATAACAATTAAACTGGCCTGAAGCTCACGGGCAACCGCTACAACCTCGGTCGGGATTAATCCTACCCGGCAACTGCCGGAGCAGTTAACATGCTGTTCCTGAGTTGTTACGGTTGCCAGCATCTGAACCATATCGGCTCCCTCCCGAACAAGATGTTCATTCGACAAGTCAGGTACCTGATCATTGAAAGCACCAGTCCGAACTGAATCAGGACTAAGTACATAGAGAAGGTGCAGGCGGGTTTGTTTCTGATAGCACAGGCCAGTAGCCACGGCCAGAGCATTGAGCGAGCGTTCCGTAAAATCAACGTGTACCAGTATTGTATCAAGGCCTTCCATAGGATCTGGGTGCAGTTTCTTCCCTTCCCAGGAAGAATATGAAAGGTAGGAAATCAACTTGAAGAAATATTAACCAATCCTTAGAATTTGCTTAGAATCAATTTCTTACCCCTTTGTGGATCGGTACTCATCAGTTCGTAGCCAGCGGCTTAGCCAGTAACTTCGTCAATACCCATTCGCCAACGTGCTCGCCCTGTTTGGTTCCTTCTTCTACCCCATCCCGGTAGTGGATACCACCATAGACCCGGCTGACAGACGCTTCCTGATAAGCCGCTTCTATGGATGGGAATGTCCGTACACCATGGCCATACGGATGCTCGGTTGAATCCGTAAAGGCAACTGCTGGCCCAACCAACTGGGCAATTACCCGACCCGCAGCTGCCGAAATGTCGCTGTGTCCACTTACGTATTCCGGGAAAGCAGGTGTCTCCAGAAAAGGTCGCCAGGTAGGATCGATGTTATTATTGATGACCGTTTCGGGCCGAATCCTGACGCTGGTATACTTCTCATCCCAGCAGGCAATGAAGGCATCATACATGGCAATGGAAGCCAGTGAATATAACTGAGCCGCCTGAATCATGCTGAATTTCTGCTGTTTGGCCAATGTCGTGGCAATGGCCAGCCAATGGCCAGGGGGCGTCATTTTCTTACTGCCAAACATAACATGACCCGCTATGTTGGTCACAAAGGCATTATCGTCCCAGAAATAGGCAATGGCCTGCTCGTTTTTGTCCTGCCGTTTGCCAATGGTATACACTTCCTGCGTTAATTTCCAGAACGGGCTGGAGGGATTCAGGTCGTATTTAGCTGGGGGCGGGCATCGAAACTGCCGGGCCGAATCCAGCGTAAACAGTCGGACTGTATTCCATTGGGGTTCGCAGGCATCAGCATAGGCAGGGGGCGTGGGTACCCAGGTGCCGGGTTTGTTGGTTACGGTGTAGCGAAACCCACGCGTCTCTTTATAATGGTCTTTGCCAGCATAGGCCAATACGTGTTTAGCCACGTCTTCTCCGTAAAGCATTGAGCGTTCGTATACATCGGCAGGCACATGCAGTGCTTCTAATCGGGGTGTGAACTCTTTGTCGAAGTTATCCCACAAATCTGCGGAAAACGTTAAGGCACGGGCAACCGTCAGAAAAGCTTTCAGGCTAGCCAGGGGGAAACAATAGGCCTCCCCTGGCTTGGGTGTAGGGGCAGGGGTTGACCCGTTGAGCTTACCCAGCAGGGAGGGGTAACTGGAATACCCAGGCCGGAGAGCCTCGTAGGTTGCCAGATAGGTGTATCCATAAATCCGGCTGGCAACGGGTGGCTTGAAAATATCGTGAATGATAATATCCGTCAACGCTTTGGAACAGTCGTACAAAAGTTGGGGATTGGATGCCTGGGCATTGTATTGTTCAGGTGTAGTTTTGGCTGGCAACTAGTTAAGAGAAGCGTTAGCCACAGGGTACTAAGAATTAATAAGTGTTTCATGACAAAATAGCTTACGATGGTTCTGCGGCTCCTGAAAGAAGCCCAACTAAAAAACATAAGGTAATAGCAAACCCAGCGGTCAGTCCTGACCGGGCCTGTATTAACCTGATAGTCGGCAAAACAAAAAGCTATTTTTCGGGCGGGGGCGAATTGTAGGCCAGATAGACACTGTAGGTTGGCAAAGGAACATCAACAGAATCGACGTAGCCCAGCAGGTCAATTGCCAATGGTCTGGGTAGGCTGTACGAAACCGGGAGCAAGAAGGTTGTCAGGCGGCTTTTAAGAAGTTTGATCAGATGAGCCAGGGGATTTTTAGCAGACGCCCCTTGTTCATCGACATCCTGCTGCCATTGCTCCGCCAGTTCAACAAAACGCTCTTTGGCATTCTGATTGGTCTTAAGGAGTGTATAAAGTGTATCATTGGCATACTCCTGATGAACGATATTGTAAAAATCGTCGCCATCCTGCACCAAACCATCCTGCCCATCTGGATTTTGCCAGGAACTGGTATAAGGCAATGAGATGGGCAGTTTAACAACTTTCCATTCATCACTAGCCGAAGCCTGCGTCGTGGATTCATACGACTCCTCAAAGGTAAGCACAGCCAGCGGTAGCCCAATCAGATGATAGAGCAGCAGAACTAAAAAACCGATGGCGGGTAGCGACTTCACAAAGCAGGTATTGAGATCGCAAAGGTCGGCATTTCAAATGGTACTCACAAAATAGAATCTATAACGTAACAAAGAATCAGGTGGCTACATGACGAAAATCAGTTCCCTACTACGGGGCTATACAACTCAATCCTACCAATCTTAGCATAGGCATAATATTGTGTTTTTACGGGCTAAATCCTGCCTATTAGAACTTCTCTAAGCAAATTCTAAGAATTTTCTAAGCTGGTCTTTACTTGCTCTCTTGTATTTGCACCTGTAGCTAACGCAATAGCCTACTTGTCGAGCTATTACTTACCTAGCTACTTAGTCATCGTTCAGACCACTTTTCCTTATGCAATCTTATTCAGGCATACTTGCCCTACTTAGTACCATTCTACTGGCCTCCTGCTCGACACGAAGCGAGAAAAAACAGGAGTCGACTCCTATACTTCCGGTAATTCAGTTGACTAAACAGGATGCCACGCTCGACCACGATTACGCCAGCAATCTGGAAGCTGTGCAGAATGTGGAAGTCAGGGCCAGGGTAGCGGGCTATCTGGATAAAATTCTGGTAGACGAAGGAAAGCCCGTTCACAAAGGTCAGCTTCTGTTCCAGCTCAACCCAACCGAATATCAGGTTGAAGTGGATCGGGCACAGTCCAGTCTGGAGAGTGCTACTGCCCAGGCCGAATCGGCTGAAGTGGAAATGAGCCGGGTGAAACTGCTGGTTGATAAAAACGTGATATCCCCTTCTGAATTAAAGCTCGCTAAATCGAAACTAGAAACCGCCCGGGCAGGCATCAATGGCGCCCGATCTGCCCTGAACAAGGCACGTTTCCATGTCTCATTGACTAGCATCCGGGCACCCTTCGATGGGGTTATCAACCGATTGCCGTTCAAACGGGGTAGCCTGATCGAAGAGGGTGCGCTGCTCACTACCATCTCCGATCTGCGGGAGATGTACGCCTATTTCAACGTATCGGAGAAAGAATATCTGTCCTTCATAAAAAAACGGCTTGATCCCGAAAAAACGACGGTTCGGGAAGTAGACCTGTTACTGGCCGATGATTCGCCCTATCCCTACAAAGGTAAAATCGAAACCACCGAAACCGTGTTCGAAGGCAATTCCGGTACGATTGCTTTCCGGGCTACCTTCCCGAATCCCAAACGCTTACTCCGCCACGGGGCTACCGGCAAAATCCGCCTGACCACCGACGTAGACGATGCCGTACTGGTGCCTCAAAAAGCAGTTTTTGAAGTACAGGATAAAAACTTCGTATATGTTGTTGACGCGACCAATAAAGTCCGATCCCGAAATTTTGTTCCCAGCAGCCGGGTCGATCAATTCTACATCGTTCAGTCGGGCCTCAAACCCGGCGACCGAATCGTGTATGAGGGAATCCAGAGCCTGAAAGACGGCATGCGCATTAGCCCGAAAGCCCTCCCCACCAAAAGCTTACAGGCCTTGTATGCCGCAGCGCGATAAAAATTAATGGATAATGCAAAATGAACAATGCAAAATGAATAGAACACGTAATAATCTACTGACGATCAGCAAATAGACCATCATCCATTTTACATTATTCATTATCCGTTTTACATTATCCATTCCCCATTATTCACCCATTTCTCAGGCTCCTATGTTCAACATATTTGTAAAAAGACCCTTACTCTCCACCGCCATTTCGGTACTCATCGTGCTGATGGGGGTGCTGGCCCTGACGGGTCTGCCCGTTACGCAGTTTCCGGATATTGTGCCTCCATCCGTCACCGTAACCACAAAATACACCGGTGCCAGCGCCGATGTGTGTGTCAAAGCTGTAGCGACCCCGCTCGAACGGGCCATCAACGGGGTGCCGAATATGACGTACATGACCTCCATTTCGGGGAATGACGGTACTACCCTCATCACTGTTTTCTTTAAAGTCGGTACAGACCCCGATCTGGCAGCCGTGAACGTGCAAAACCGCGTGACAACCGTGATGGATGAACTGCCCGAAGAAGTGATCAAGGCGGGGGTCGTCACCGAAAAAGAGGTGAATAGTATGCTGTTGTACCTCAACATTGTCAGCGACGACCCTAAAGTGGATGAAAAATTCATTTACAATTTCGCCGACATCAACATACTGGCCGAACTAAAACGGATCGACGGGGTGGGTTTTGCCGCCATTATGGGTAGCCGTGATTACTCCATGCGGGTGTGGCTCAAACCCGACCGCATGACGGCCTATGATGTATCGCCCGACGAAGTGATCGCTGGCATTCGTAAGCAGAACGTAGAAGCCGCTCCGGGCAAAGCAGGCGAAAGTGCTGACCGAGACCCGCAGACGCTCCAATACGTCCTCCGCTACACGGGTAAGTTTTTTGAACCAGCCCAGTACGAAAACCTCATCCTGCGTACCAACGCCGACGGTTCACCGCTTCGGCTTAAAGATGTGGCCGATGTAGAATTCGGTTCGCTGGATTATGGCGTACTCTCCAAGAACGACGGACGCGCTTCGGCAGCTATCATGCTCAAACAGCGGCCCGGTTCTAATGCCAGCGATGTGATTGCCAACGTGAAAACTCGGATGGCGGAGCTAAAGGAAAGCTCGTTTCCATCGGGCATGACCTACAATTACGCTTACGACGTCTCCCGTTTTCTGGATGCCTCTATCCATGAGGTAGTCCGTACGCTGATCGAAGCTTTTGTACTGGTATTCATCATCGTGTTCCTGTTTTTGCAGGACTGGCGTTCTACCCTGATTTGTGCCCTGGCCGTGCCGGTGGCCCTGATTGGTACGTTTGCGTTTATGAGCCTGATTGGTTTCTCCATCAATCTGCTCACCCTCTTTGCGCTGGTACTGGCCATCGGGATTGTAGTTGATAACGCCATTGTTGTGGTGGAGGCTGTTCACGCTAAAATGGAAGAACTCCACTTAACGCCCCGTGCCGCTACGTTTTCGGCTATGAGTGATATAGCCGGGGCCATTGTGGCCATTACGCTGGTAATGTCGGCGGTATTCATACCCGTGGCGTTTATGACGGGACCTGTGGGCATTTTTTACCGGCAGTTCTCGCTCACGCTGGCCATTGCCATTGTCATTTCCGGTGTCAATGCCCTAACGCTGACCCCGGCCCTCTGTGCGATTCTACTCCGGCCAGTTCATGGCCAACAGACCGGACTGCTGGGTCGCTTCTTCGCCCGGTTCAATCGAGGTTACGAGTCACTGGCGGGACGGTATCAGGGATTACTCAGTCGGATTGCCAACCGTGGTGTCATTACCTGGGGCATTTTATTGCTGTTTATCGTGGCCACCTGGGGTATCAGCACCGTTCTACCCGGCGGTTTTATTCCCACCGAAGATCAGGGCATGATTTACGTCAACGTAACGACACCCGCCGGGGCCACCGTTGACCGAACAGAGAAAGTCATGGACGCTATTGAAGCGGTCGCTTCTGAACAGGAATCGGTCGAAAACGTATCGACACTGGCGGGCTATAGCCTGCTGACCGACGGCGCAGGTGCCTCCTACGGCATGGGCATGATCAATCTGAAGCCCTGGGAGGAGCGCCATGTATCCATGCAGGAACTGATTGCCACCCTCGAAGAAAAAACCAAAGGCATCACCGACGCGACGATCCAGTTTTTTCCACCCCCAACCGTACCAGGCTTTGGTAATTCGAGTGGTTTTGAGTTGCGCATGCTGGACCGGGGCCGTAGTGGCGATCTGAACCAAACGGCCAAGGTAGCGCAGGATTTCATTGCGGCTTTGAAAAAACGGCCCGAGATCAGTGACGCCTTTACCAGCTTCGACCCCAATTTTCCTCAGTATTTATTGCATGTCGATCAGGAAAAAGCGTCGCAGAAAGGCGTCTCCATCGACAATGCCATGAGCACGCTGCAAACCATGATGGGCAGTTTTTACGCGTCCAACTTCATCCGCTTTGGACAAATGTACAAAGTGATGGTGCAGGCCGCCCCCAGCTACCGTACCAAACCCGAAGATGTGCTGAACATGCGCGTTAAAAATGACCAGGGCGAAATGGTGCCTTATTCCAACTTCGTTACTCTGGAACGCGTCTATGGCCCGGAGCAACTGACTCGTTATAACATGTACACCTCGGCCATGATCAATGGAGATGCCGCGCCGGGCTATAGTAGTGGCGACGCAATCCGGGCGGTTCAGGAAGTAGCGGCCCAGATATTGCCCAAAGGCTACGCCTACGAATGGTCGGGCATGTCGCGGGAGGAGGTCGAGTCAGGAAATCAGGCCATCTACATTTTCGCGATCTGTTTAGTGTTCGTCTATATCCTGCTGATGGCGCAATATGAGAGTGTGTTTTTGCCGCTCTCCGTTCTGTTGTCGCTGCCCACGGGCATATTCGGTTCCTTTTTCTTTCTGTACTTGCTGGGCCTTCAGAACAATATTTACGCGCAGGTGGCCTTAGTCATGCTCATTGGCTTGCTGGGTAAAAATGCGATTCTGATCGTTGAATTTGCCAGCCAGCGGCAGAAGGAAGGCTTACCCATTCTGAAAGCAGCGGTGGAAGGAGCCGTCTCTCGTTTACGCCCTATTCTGATGACTTCCTTTGCCTTTATCGCGGGACTAATTCCACTTTGTATGGCCTCGGGGGCGGGGCGCTGGGTAACCGATCCATCGGTACGGCAGCGGCTGGCGGTATGCTCACCGGAACGCTGTTCGGGTTGGTTATTGTCCCCGGTCTCTATGTCTTCTTTGCCAAACTCGCCGAACGGTTTCAATCCAAACCGCCCGCCGATGACGAGTCAGAGAACCACTACACCCAGGAGACTGAAATTGAGATAGTTAGCATATCCACCCAAACGCACGTAAATGGAAAAGTCATTCAATAAATCGGCTAAAAATAGCCTCAACATCTTGAACAGGAGAACTATTCCACGTTCTAATAAACCTTTTGGCCAGACAATACTTGCTATGAGCTTTGTCCGCTTATATGCCCCTAAATCCCCTAAAGGGGGCTTGACTCGTCTTTGGACAAAGTCCCCTTTATTAGGGATTGATCCTCGCAGAACGTTTATCAAGCCTTTGCACCGGTTGTTAGCCCTGTGTAGTGTGGCCTGTCTACTCTTGCTAAGCAGTTGTCAGTTGCCAAATACCGTGGTTCAATCATCATCCCGGCGAATTCCTGCGTCGTTTGGTGGGCATTCGGATTCGGTTGGGATTGCCAGCCAGAACTGGCGGACGTTCTTTGCCGACCCACAGCTGACGCAACTCATTGACACCGCCCTATCGAGCAATCTGGATTTGCGAATCGCGACCCAACGGATCGAAATGGCCAGAGCTTCTTTTACCTACAGCCAGGGCTTTCTGGCCCCGCAGGTCAACGCGGTGGCATCGGCAGGGGTGGATCGTTATGGTCAGTATACTATGAATGGGGTGGGTAATTACGATACTAACTTATCGGACAATATTCGGGGGAGTCAGCTGACGCCCAATCCCACCCCGACTATTTCCTGGGTGCCCGCAGTACGTGGGAAGTCGATATATGGGGTAAACTGCACAACCGAAAAAAAGCGGCTTACTTACGACTACTAGCCTCCGAAAAGGGCCGTCATGCAGTTATTACAGCCCTGGTGGCCGAAATTGCCCGACACTACTACGCCCTGCTGGCCCTGGATGGCGAACTGGAAATCCTGCAGAAAAACATCGACTATCAACAAAATGCGCTGGAACTGGTTCGTATCCAGAAAGAAGCAGGCCGCGTTACCCAGCTAGCGGTTCAGCAATTCAGCGCCCAACTCCTTAACACCCGAAGCCGACAGGGTCAGGTCCAGCAGCAGATTGTCGAGAACGAGAATCAGTTGAATCGGTTGCTGGGCCGCTACCCACAACCCATTGCCCGGGGCAAATCCCTTCAGGATCGCGAACTTCCCGGACAGGTGCTGACGGGCATCCCGGCGCAGATGCTGGTTCGTCGGCCCGACATCCGGCAGGTGGAACTTGAGCTGCAGGCTGCCAATGTGGACATTGAGGTAGCCCGCGCCGAATTTCTCCCCAGCCTGAACCTGACGGCTTACCTGGGCCTGAACGCCTTCCGAACGGCGGTGCTGTTCAACCCGGCCTCCATTGCTGCGGGTTTGCTGGGTGGTTTGTCGGCCCCTATACTGAACCGACGTTCGGTGAAAGCCAACTACCAGCAGTCGGTAGCCCAGAGCCGGGAGTCCCTGTATCGGTATCAGCAGACCATCCTGACCGGTTTCAGCGAAGTGTCGACCCAACTGCGGGGCGTTGAGAATTACCGTTCGGTGGCTGAGCTTCAGGCGCAGGAGGTAGCCGTTTTGGAACAGGCCGTTTCGACCTCAAACGATCTGTTTCGGGGCGGGTATGCCTCCTACCTGGAAGTGATCACTGCCCAACGGAGCGTACTGGAAGCCGAATTAGCCCTCATCACCACCAAGCAGTCGCAGTTCCTGGCCTTGACGGATTTGTATCGGGCATTGGGGGTGGTTGGGAATAGGGTGATTGTAGCCAGGAATTAAAAACAATCATTCCTGCCTGAGGTTTAATCGATTGCCGACCGTCTGGTTAGCCCATTTTGAACCTAACAAAAACGGTTGATCATGAAACTACCCTATTCACTGATTTTTTGTCTCACCGGAGGCCTGTTACTATCCCTGTCTCATTCGCTGCTGGCCCAAACGTCCCCTTCGGCCACGATGCCCGATGCCACCATAAAGGCAAGTGGCGTAAAAACCGGCACCAGTCTGGCGCTCAGCGCGGCCCAGTCGCCTGACCATACGACCTTGCTTCAGTTACTGAAAGCATCGGGCTTAACTGAGCAGGCTTCAGGCAAAGGCCCTTATACAGTATTTGCTCCGAACAATGGGGCATTTTCGGCACTGTCGGAACCCTCCTTGTCCGAACTCTTGCTGCCTTCGAGTAAAAACCGACTCATTAACCTACTTGCTTACCACGTAGTGAAGGGACGGATAACATCCGATCAACTAAAAGACGGTCAGACGCTAACCAACCTGACGGGCCAGATTTTAACTATCCATAAACAGGGGAATGACATTACCGTGGAAGATGGGCGGGGCACCGTTGCCGACGTGATTCAGGCCGATGTCAGAGCGACCAATGGCGTAGTATATTCGATTAACAAGGTGCTCCAGCGCGACTCGCCTAAAGGCCCCATTGTCCGATAACCAGTTGTTGCATCGCCCGCCTTTATGCCTATCCGCCTTCGCCAGTATTGGCAACAATTGCAGGAATCTCTCTGGTTTGTACCGGGTCTACTGGTTCTGGCTTCGTTTGGACTAGCCTATGGCCTGGTAGGGTTTGATGCGCATACCAGTTGGCATGGCGAAAAACAATTCCCGCTCCTCTTCGCGTCGGGAGCCGACGGTGCCAGAGGCATGTTATCGGCCATTTCTGGCTCCATGCTGACTGTGGCAGCACTGGCCTTTTCGCTTACCCTCGCGACCATTTCGCAGGTAAGCAGCCAGTATTCGCCCCGAGTGCTGCGCAACTTCATGCGCGACCGGGTCAATCAGGTCGTTATGGGTTATTTTGTCGGTGTGTTTTCGTACTGCCTGATTGTGCTGGGTACCATCCGGGGCACCGATGAGGTGAAGTTTGTACCATCTACGGCGGTTTTGGCGGGTCTGTTGCTGGCTCTAGGGGCGTAGCGGCCCTGATTTTCTTTATTCATCATATTGCCGAATCGCTACAGACGGGTACGATTGTCCAACATATTTTTCACGAAACCAACAAAGCCATTGATGAGCTGTTTCCCGACCAGTTTGGCGAACCCATTGATGACCCAGGGAAGGCGAAAGCCGCCCTGGACTACGCCGATGAACAAACGGGCTGGCGACCCGTTAAGGCCAGGAAAACAGGTTATCTCCAACAAATCAATACGGACGGATTGCTGAGCTGGGCAACCCGGCACCGAGTCGTATTACGAATTGAAAAAGAGATGGGTGCCTTTATCGGCGAAGGTTCTGTGCTTTTCAGTGTGCGCAGTGGTATGGAAAGGCCTGAACCTGAAGAAGCCGATTGGCCGAATGATCTGATGGAGTATGTGAGCATTGGGCGACATCGAAACGTTGAACAGGACGTTGCATTCGGCATCCAGCAGTTAGTCGATATTACCCTGAAAGCTTTATCGCCTGGCATTAACGATACAACGACCGCCATTATGGCGATTGATTACCTCGGAGCCGTAGGCGAACGACTGGCCCGACGTGAGTTCCCGGCCCGGTTGCGCTCCGACGGGAAGCACCTGCGCGTGCTGGTACGTAGTACCGATTTCGAGGATTACATCCGGCTGGCGTTTGACCTTCCCCGCATTAATGCAAAAGGCAATCACGCTGTATTTCGGCGGTTGCTGCGGGCGCTGGCCCTAGTGGATGCGGCTACCTGCTCCGATGATCGGAAACCCATTCTCCGACAGCAGGCTGAGCTATTGAGAACCTACGCCAATCAGACGCTGGCCACCGACTACGAGCAGAAAAGCATACAAATCCTGTACAGGAAGTTATCGACGTATGGTTTGTAAGCAACCGTGAGTTAATCCACAATGGCTTCTAATCAAATTCTAAGGTCTCGTTAAGGTCTGCCTAAGGAGTTCGCTGTTTATTAAAGTAATAGCCTACAATAAAATGGCTATGTGGGCTCCTAGAGCCCCTACTGAATTTTCAACGAATCCTCTACGACAATGACGGCTGAACATCCTGCGAAACAGAAAACAATTACCTCCAAGGTCAATCCAAAGCATGTGTTTTATGGTATCATTATTTTGCTGGGGCTTGGCATCAGTTATCTTCTTTTCCGGAATTGGCAATTAACCAGCCAGTTTCAGCATGAGCGCAACACAATGCATGTAACAGCAAAAAACAACCAGTTACTTGTTAACCAGCAACAGCTTACGTTTGGGATGAAAACCTTTGCCTGGGCAGTCAGAAACGCCCTATTACAAAATAAAGCAGGGGAATCAACGAGTATTTCAATACGCTGGTCAAAGACAAAGGCGTGCAGGAAATGCTGCTGGTTGATGCCAAAGGAGTGGTTACTATCTCCACAAACAAGAAAAACCAAGGTATTCTATTCGCGAATCGCTTTCCAGGTTATCTGCTACAACAGCAGGCTATTTATTTCAACAACAAAACTCCCTATGAACTCTCCGCTCCGGTGATGTCCACGAATAAGCGACTCGGTACGCTGGTGATGTTCTATAAACCGACCCCCATTCTGCCTGCTAACTCAACTGACAACTAAGTGCCTGCTTCAACAACGTGTGTAAACAGTAACGGTATGATTTTTTTATTGACCTCCTGGCAACCCGACCGGGTGAATGAACCGCCCTTTACTATCAATGATGCACTGATATTATTCTGGCGAACAGTTCGTGATTTTATGAAGGGCATGGTCGAACGGCTTCCTTATCTGCTGGTTGGTGTTTTTGTATTCATACTTTTCTGGATAGCAGGCAGGCTGCTACAGCGAGTAATTACAAATCTAACCAAACGCACCCATGGTATCGACGATATGCTGGCTAATCTGGCAAGTCGAATCATCAATACGTTTATCACAATTTTCGGCGTATTAGCTGCCTGTGTCGTTATATTTCCTTCGTTTAAACCTGGTGATATCATTGCTGGACGTCTATGCTTCCGACCTGTCTGGCACATCAATAACGCTAACGCTTTATTTCTGGGCCGAATCGCATCAGGCAAACGTATTAAAGGTTAGTGATCAGGTGGTGACTGGAATCAAACTGGCACTCGACGACGCCAATATTGATATGCCTTATCAACACTCGGTGGTCTTGCAGGAAAAACAAACCAATGGCCCAGCCATTTTATCGCGCCCACCTGTGGCTACACCAAAAAGGTGAGTAGCATAATCGGATATACCCAGTCGGCAAACTGTGATCCGCCCTACCGTAACTGAAATCAGCTAGTCAAACTAATCCTTAGTTCCTGATGAAGCAAACCCTTTCCTTTTCGCGACGAGCCGCTACGGCGGCTTTTGTTGGTTTGCTACTAGCAGCCCTGTTTCTATTGGTAGGCTATGCCGCTACTTTTTTCTTTCTGGTATTCGGAGGAATCATCGTATCAGTGGTGATAAGTGGGCTTAGTGAGTTTGTCAGTAGCAAAACATCTCTGGGTTATGGGATGTCGATGGGGCTGGTCATGTTGTTACTGATCGCATTAATTGGGGGCACAATCTGGGCGCTGGCACCTACCGTTAGTCGGCAAGCCGACGAACTGGCTCAATCGCTGCCTGCGTCGGTCGAGCGGCTAAAGGGACATCTCTCACAATCTGAATGGGGTAAAAAGTTACTGGAAGGCATACCGGAGAAACCGGGGCAGATCTTCTCGTCAAATGGCCGGGGCATGGGTGTACTGTCGCAGATAACCGGTATTTTTTCCAGTACGCTGGGCGGTCTGGTCAATGTACTGATTGTGATTATAACGGGTATTTATTTGGCCTCTAGCCCTGATATTTATCGGAAGGGGTTTGTTAAACTTTTTAGTCCCTCGTATCGCCATCGACTATTGGGGTCATGGATCAGTGTTATACGACGCTGAAGAACTGGTTCATCAGCCGGTCGATTACTATGACCGTTGTGGCCGTAGTAACGGGTGTAGGGCTGGCGTTGCTGGGCATTCCTTTTCCCATTGTGCTGGGTATCATAGCCGGGATACTCAATTTCATTCCGAATCTGGGGCCTTACATTGCCCTGGCTCCGGCCTTATTGGTGGCCTTGCCACAGGGAACAAACTATGTTATCTACGTTTTTGCGCTTTATATGGGCGTTCAATCGCTGGAAGGGTATATACTGACACCCCTGCTCGACAAAAAATTCGTTTCCGTTCCACCCGCTCTGCTTTTGTTCGGCCAGGTTTTGTTGGGCATTCTGGTTGGGTTAGCGGGCGTTCTGTTCGCATCTCCGCTCATTGCCGTCCTGCTGGTGATTATTCAGGAATTATACATAAAGGACAAGCTGGAGAAAGGTAGTTAAGCTAGCTTTCGGTGTGATTAATGAGTCTGATTCTAAGACAATTCTAAGTAAATATTAAGTCAACGCTAAGCCTGAGTGGTCACCTTTGTTTGTCAAACAACATAAACTCAACAAGTATGAAAACGATCCTTTTTTCTGTAGCCCTGCTACTAACCACCAGCCTGAGCTGGGCCCAAAACATAACTATCGATGCTGACAAAAAACTGAATACCGATTTCAGTAAGTACAAAACCTACGCCTGGACCTCACAGGTGGACAATAAGCTCGATCCTGGATTTTATTTTCTAAATGACCTCGAACTAAAGGAACGTGTCCGCAACGCCGTGGCCTTTGCGCTGGATGGCAGAGGGTATACGTTCAATCGGCAATCACCCGACCTTTTAGTGAACTTCCGCGTTTTTGATAGACCAACGACCATTAAGGGGTATGCAGGCTATGGCACAACCTATTTTGGCAACAATGAAGTACGTGAACCTGATGACCAAACATCGTTTGATGTAAAAGCAGGCTCTCTTATTGTTAATCTGGTCGATAAAAAAACGGGGCAGGTTGTATGGCGTGGGCTGGCGTCAGGGTTGACGAACAATAATGGATTTGACCGCGATCATAACAAAATCAAACAGGCTATTAACCTGATGTTTGAGAAGTATTCTTATCGGGCAGACCACTATTAACAGAGGGCTCAGTACAAGACATAAACTTCGCAATAGTTTATATCTTGTATAACTCATACCCTAGGCATTATAAAATTCCCACCATAAGGGAAAGCTTTTTGTGCTACTGTAGAGCTATCGCTAAACCTGACCGCCAGGCCCGTTTCGCTAATAAATAACGAGGGTACTATTATTGAAAATAGAGAGTTGAAGGGGCTGTATTTGTTTAGGGCCATCCCGTGACCACCTTTTGTCTTTAAATAAACATCCATACAAAATCAGCTATTTAGCTGATAGGTAAAACGCAAGAAAATGAAAACGATCAATGCAATTACTTCGATACTGTTTACGATCATATTGCTCAGCTCATGTACACCTAAAATGACATTTGTTACCTCCACGATTGTACCGGCAGCAACCGGTGAGGTAAACGTAAAAAAGGACAAGAATAAGAATTATGTCATCAATTTAACTGTACAGAATCTGGCAGAGCCCAATAACCTTAACCCATCTAAAAACACCTATCTGGTCTGGATGGAATCAACGGAGAATTCAGCTAAAAAATTAGGGCAAATAATGCCCAATGGAAAATCACTGAAAGCGACTCTAACGACAAGTGTTATTAATGAACCGAAAGCAGTATTCATTACGGCTGAAGATAATGCGGAGGTCCAGTATCCGGCAGGGCAAGTTATTTTAACAACTAGGCGATAATCAGTTACATCATTTCTAACTGGCTTACTTTTTACGAAATTATTAGGAGCCAATGCCCATCCCGAATGGAGGGACCTTAACAACTTTATGTTCTCAACAACTCAAAACAAAATGGAAAACCACATGAATATGGAACAGGGAAGTTACCAAAAGTTTGGGTTGATGATCGGTGTTTCCTACATTATAATGCAAGCCGTAATGTATCTAAATGTGGATCAGTTCAGCCATGTCTATATTGGTTTGACCCGACTCTATATGACCTTGCTGATGACAGCCCCCATGGCGCTCATCATGCTTGCGTTTATGGGTTCTATGTACAAAAACCGACGTTTAAACGGTCTGATCATTGGTGCTAGTATTATCGCTATTAGTGGAGTGCTTATCCTGCTCCGGACACAGACGTTTGTAAATGATGAACAATATATGAAAGCAATGATTCCGCACCACTCCTCAGCAATCATGGTCAGTCAGGCTGCGAAGTTGAAAGACCCCAAATTACGGAAATTGGCAAAGGGAATCATCGAATCGCAGGAACGGGAGATTGCTGAAATGAAAGCGATTTTAGTCAGAATGGAAAAGTAGCCGAGTCTGAATGGTTCTTACTTTTAGCTGTACATAATGTAATTGCCAGTACTATCCATTTATAAACACATTAACGTTTAGCTTGTCATTGACGACCAGGGCATTGAGAGGATAGACATAGAATTAAGAAATAAGTTGTAATGATTCCGTCCATGTATTGAGGGGGATGATAACGAACAGACCATTTCTTGAGTTATTCGGATATGGTCAAGCGAATTGCACTAATTTTTGAGGGTATTCTACAGTTCGTCCTGTTTAGCAACGCCTACATTGCACTTTGCGCGGTTATGATGTGCCAGACCACCGCACGACTTTTCAAGCTCAATCTTCCCGCTTCCTCTTTAGCGTTCCTCTTTGCGGGTACACTGGGTAGTTATTCACTACACTGGTATTTGACCGATTCATCTATTGATAGTACCAATCGAGGCCGGTGGAATCAAACGCATAAGCAAACCCTGCTTGGTTTGTTTATCGGCGCGGTCCTGGTGGGTCTCTGGCTGCTGGTCTATTTACAAGCGTACGTCCTTGACTTACTGCCCGTCGTCTTACTGACGTTTTTGTATTCAGCCCCTAAAATCAACTGGCGATTATTTAGTATTCTGCGCCGGATTGCCGTTTTTAAATCGATCTATCTTGCTTTAATTTGGACCTACGTCACAGCGGCTCTTCCATTATTAATGGCAATCCCGGTTCAGCCGACCAGTTGGGTACTTATAGGAACCTGGCTTATAAACCGGTTTTTATTAATCTATAGCATTGCTCTCTGGTTTGACTACCGTGATCGAGCTACAGATCGGCAGTCGAAGTGGCTTACGATTGCATCGATGCTAACTGAAACTCAGATTCGTTGGTTCTTCTACGGCCTTACTCTATGTTTTGGATTGACTATTGCTATATTATATAGACAGTGGCTAAACGTCTGGCCCGTAGTATGTTTAAGCGTACCCATGGCTCTATTAGGGTTGACAATTCGACGGATTGCTACGCAGCCTTCAGATTATGGCTATTACCTGTACGTGGACGGATTGCTGATGCTGTCAGGTATCCTATTGGAGTTCGGGCCAACTAGCTAGTTTTACGAACCTTGAAATGGAGTATTCTTACCCCTTTTATGAGCCAGTTTTGACTGGAGTTTAAGCCGCCTGTCGGTATTCGACCGGGGTCATAAACTTTAACGCCTGATGAGGCCGCATTGTACTCCTCTAACCAGGCATCCACCGTTCGGCGCACTTTCGCCAGACTACTAAACGGGTTGGCATTCAGCACTTCGCGTCTGAATGTACCGTTGAACTCGGCTACGCCCATCTTTGAAAGATGGCTAACTTAGCCTTTTACGCAATCACCCTATCAGGTCTACGTGTTTCTTTTATTCCCTTTTTCGCCGTTCGATAGCATCCCGTACCCGAGCGGCACTTTCGTAGTCTTCCTTCTTGATAATTTTGGCGAGTAGTTCTTCCAGTTCGGCCATAGTGTATTCGGCGTAGGAGCCTTTTTTATCGCGGGTTTTATCGTCAACGAAATAGCCGGATGTATCTACAACGTCATCACTGGCACGAAGCGGACAGTCGAAACGAACGGCCAGCGCGATGGCGTCAGAGGGACGGGCGTCCAGCTTGATGGTTTCTCCAGCTGGTGTCAGTAGACTAATGGTAGCATAGAAAATCTCATCTCGAACGCGTGTAATGACGGCCTCTTTCAGGAGAATACCTGCCTGTTTCAATGTCTGATAAAACAGGTCATGGGTGAAGGGTCGAAGGGGTTGCATCTTCTCCATCGCAACGGCAATAGCCTGCGCTTCGCTGGCACCAATTATTAGCGGTATGCGTCGTTTACCCACAGTGTCTTCCAGAATAAGGGCATAATTGCCGGGTTTTGACAAGCTTTCCGAAAGGGCAATAATGGACAGATCAATCATCGGCATGGACGTCGTTTCGTTGAATAAACTGGCACAACGCCCCCATATCATCAAAAGGAGAAATCACAAAACCATCGACGCTTAGCCGGTATAAATCCCGTTTTTCGACTTCGATCTGATAGCCGTTTGCCAGTATGATATGCCTACTGGTATGGCTCTGTACCGGAATTTTCATTTCGGCTAGGGCGTATAGAACAAAATCCGTTTCGTTGTACGTCTCCATTAGGTCAGTGCATTTTCATAAACAACCGTTGCGCCAAGTCCAATACAAACCATTGATGACAGCACCACAAGCGTAGTACGAACCATTGAATTCGTTAGTAATCGAACCGAAAATGGGACACTGAATACCCCAGCCGCCACCATCATACCTACCATAGAACCAACGCCAAACAATATTAAATAAAGCATGCCCGCACCTGTTCCCTTAATCTGAGTCAGCACCGAGAGTATCAGAGCACCACTACCTGCCAGACCGTGAATGAGACCTACACCATAGGCCAACCCATGCGCGTGTCCTTCGTGTGAGTGAAGTGCTCCCGTCGAATGCGAATGTGCGAGCTCTAAACTTAGCGGAATCATCAACTTATACAGCCGTATACCCCCAAGCGTCATGAGCATAACCCCAACGCCCGCTTCGAGAAAACGAAAATCCGATTCGTGCAGGGCAAATTTCCCCACATAAAAATGCTGCCTACAATCAGGATTGTGGAGGTATGCCCTAGCCCCAGAATACGCCGTCTTTCAGGGCCAGCCGGATGTCATTTCGTCGGGTCACGATGTTGCTCACCGCCACTAAATGATCGGCCTCAAACGCGTGGGCAAAACCGACACTTAAAGCCAACAAAAAGGGAAATAGCGTTTGCATGTTTGTTAATTCGTTAGTCGTTTGGCAAGCTACCAATGATGATCCGATGGTTACCTGTGTCGGCAATGACGAGTTGATCACCATCGGTGCTGATCGAAAACGGCCAATATAGCTGCTTATCCGTACCAAAACGGGTGTTGGCATTTTCGCTACCCGTAGCAAAACTGGCATGCCCAATCAGGTTATCAGCCGGTTGGTTGTGTTGCGTAGGTATGTTGTCGAACCATAGAATCCGGCTGTTACCCGTGTCGGCTACGAGTAGACCATTGCCATAAAAATGAGCATCATAGGTCCAGCTCAGCGTTTGTTTTGCCGGGAACAGGCCATATTGATTCTGGCCATTACTATCAAAATCAGCTTGCCCAATCAGCACGTCGGCAGGTTGATTAGGGGCCGTCCGCCAGTCGTGCCAGATCAGGGTTCGGTAATATTGTGTATCGACTACTGCCATCTGCCCCTTCGGACCAATTTTGACGGAATACGGCCAGACTGGATTGGCGGACTCGTAGTCTCTTTCTGTAAAATCTAGTTGTCCAATAACGGCCGTGGCCGAAGCATATGACTGGGTTGGAATATGGTCGTAATACAATACTCGCCGATTGCCCGTATCGGCAATCCAAAGCCGTTCACCGTCGGAGGTTACGCCATACGGCCAGTTTAGCGTTTGTGCAGTGGGCGCAGCCCCGATACCTTGCCCGTTGGGCTGATTGCAGATAAAATCTACCTGACCCAGCACGACATCGGCGGGTTGGCCGTGGTAAGTTGGAAAGTGGTTCCAGATCAGAACACGGTGATTCCAGGCATCAGCCACAATTAATCGCTCCCCATCCGACCAAAGACCCGATGGATATTGCAGGGTATCAGCACCAACCTGCCCGCCTGAGTTTCGCCCCGTTTCTTCGGTGTCTAGTTGACCAAGAATAATGTCGGGTTCCGCAAACTCCGTCGTGGGTAGCTGGTTCCAGATAAAAACACGGTTCTGACCCGTATCAGATACCATCAGTCGCCCGCCTACTGTCCATACACCGCGCGGGGCCAAAAACGGATGGCCCGCACTTCCCCGAAAAACGGTATTCAATTCCACCAACGGGGGAAGGCCGGGTAATGATTGCGTTAAATTAGGCGTAGTGAGTAGCATAGAATTAACAGATTCTCGGCAGTTGCTCGCCGACCAGCATATTCACCACTCGGCGACCGCCGATACGACTTGTGAGTACTACCTGACCTGGATGTTCGGCCACGACTTCGCCAATGATGGCGGCCGAATGGCCATAGTCGAGTGTGCGTAGTTTTTCGAGAAACGCATCAGCGACCTCGGTGGCAACAATAGCCAGAAAAACGCCTTCGTTGGCGACGTAAAGCGGGTCAAGGCCCAACAGTTCGCAGGCACCCGCTACCTCATCGAGTACCGGAATAGCCGCTTGTTTCAGGTCGATGCCCACACGGGTCACGCCCACGTTTCGGTCGCGGGCAATTTCGTTCAACACGGTTGCCACACCCCCACGTGTGGGATCGCGCAAGAGGTGAATGTCATGACCAAATTCGTCCAGCAACGCCAAAATGGTATGGTTCAGTGGAGCCGTATCGCTTTCTAAAGTCGTTTCAAATTCCAACCCTTCCCGCACCGACATGATTGCCATACCGTGCGTAGCAATGTGTCCGCTAACGATCACTTTATCGCCTGCTTTAACGTTTTTTATGCTGATGTCGGCCTGTGGGTGCAGTTCACCGATGCCGGAGGTATTGATAAAAATCTTATCCCCCTTCCCGCGTTCGACCACCTTTGTATCGCCTGTGACGATGTGTATACCGGCCCGTTCCGAAGCACCTTTAATGCTGACGAGAATATCCCAGAACTCGGCCATTGTCAGACCTTCTTCCAGAATAAACCCCAGCGACAGGTATTTGGGAATGGCTCCGCACATAGCCAAGTCGTTAACGGTTCCATTAACTGCCAGTTCGCCGATGTTGCCACGGGAAAGAAGACGGGCGAGATCACGTAACTGTCTGTAGTGAATGCCACACGGCCCGTCAGGTTCAGCATGGCCCCATCGTGGTGGGTATCGAGCAACGGATTACTGAGCAGGTCAAACACGCCCGCTTCGAGCAATTTATTGGTCAGAATGCCCCCGCTGCCGTGACCGAGCGTAATAATGTCGAAATCGAGTTTCGGCATTGGACAGTGAAGTTGCATAGATATTGAAAGAGTGAAAGAGCGAATGAGTGAAAGAGTGAGAGTGCATGAGTGATGCGGATACTGTTCGCCCTTTCACTCATTCGCTCTTTCACTCTTTCACCAATTCACTCATTGAAAAATGATAATATGCCGCACACGCGCCTTCCGATGAAACCATGGGTGCACCCAGTGGCCGTTCGGGCGAGCAGGCGCGTCCAAATTGACTGCATTCGTGTGGCTTTTTGATACCTTTCAACACCAGACCCGCGATGCAATCGGGGCATTCGGGACTTTGGTAACAGACACCGAGAACTTACGGTCGGCGTCAAAATTGGCCAATTCGGAACGTACCGCCCACCCACTGCCGGGGATATTGCCAATGCCCCGCCACTCGCGGTCTACGACTTCGAAGACCTGCTCGATGATGCGCCGGGCTTCAGGATTTCCTTCGGGCCGGACTACGCGGGCGTACTGATTTTCGAGCTTGTATTCACCCCGCTCCAGTTGCCGTACCACCATTAGGATACCCTGCAACAGATCGACTGGCTCGAAACCCGTCACGACCATAGGCATTTTATACCGTTCCACAAGCGGGCCGTACTCGGCTATACCCATAATGGCACAAACGTGTCCGGCCGCCAGAAAACCCTGAATATGGGTATCGTCGTCCTGAATAACAGCCTCCATCGCGGGCGGTACCAGCACATGCGACGCCAGAATCGAATAGTTTTTTAGTCCCAGTTTCTGAGCCTGTACCACCGATAGCGCGTTGGCGGGGGCCGTCGTTTCAAAGCCAACGGCAAAAAACACCACCTCGCGGTCGGGGTTTTCGCGTGCCAGCCGAACAGCCTCCAACGGCGAATACAGAATCCGAACGTCGGCCCCACCCGCTTTCGCGTCGAGCAGGCTTTTAGTCGAACCCGGTACGCGGATCATATCGCCAAAGGAACAGAGGATAACACCCTTTTCTTCAGCCAGATATACGGCTTTGTCGATTAGGTTAACAGGCGTTACACAAACCGGACAACCCGGCCCGTGTACCATCGTAACAAGGTCGGGCAATAGGTTCAGAATGCCATTTTTAACCAGTCCGTGGGTTTGTCCTCCACACACTTCCATGATCGTCCAGGGGCGGGTAGCGGTTTTATGCAGTTCCTGAATGTACTGTTCTACTAGTTCGGGGTCGCGGTATTCGGTGAGGTGTTTCATACGGCGTGACGGTCAATTTGGCTACTTTCGGTTAGTTCATCCAGGTCACCGATTTCGCGGAGATAAGCGAACGTTTTCTCGGCCTCATCTTCGTCCACAATGCTGATGGCGACGCCCACATGCACCAGCACGTAGTCGCCTATCTGCGCGTTCGGAACCATATCCAAACTCGCTTCTTTAATGATACCCCCGAAGTTCACACGGGCCATACGAACCAATCCATCGTATTGGTAGTCAATGGATTTTATTTTACCGGGAATGGCTAAGCACATGGCTGGTTTCAGTTTTTAAACGTAAAGTATTTGCTATTGTCAACGCGTAATGCGCCAGTTGCCCAAATGAAATACACTCGTCGTTGGGTGAAAGCTGGCGATGAAAATAGAGTTGATGGGTTGGTTCCAGTTCGTATCGAAGCCAGTCTACGAACAGCGCATTTTGAAAAACGCCACCACTAAAAGCCAGTTGACGAATGCCAGTCTGACGGGCTAAACTACCTACAACCTTTACTATTGTATAATGAAAGCTGGCCGCAATCTGGTCGGTTAGCTTGCCAGCCTTAATATCGCGAATTATACCCGTTATGATGGTTCGTGTTGAAACAACAGTCGTTAATAAAGTATCAGGCAAATAGCTTTGCGACGTTTCGTAGCCATTCGCCCGAACATATTGAGCGGCCACATTTTCCAGTAATAGCGCGGCTTCACCTTCGTAACTGGCTTTATCAGAAAGTCCCAGCAATGATGCAACAGCATCGAAAAGCCGCCCGACGCTACTGGTTTTTAGCTTACTCTGGGTACTTATTTTAGTGTACAAATTCCACTCGCTATCCGTGAACTTTGGCCTTAACAATCCCTCAGCTCCAGGTACGTTAAAGGCCAGCGATAAGGCCGAAAGCCGGGGTTCGCGAGGCATTTTATCACCCAGCAGCGCGTCGAAATAATCGAAGTGCCCTACCCGGTCAAAGGTGCCGTTCTGATAACAAATAAACTCCCCACCCCAAATCTGCCCGTCGGAGCCAAAACCCGTTCCGTCCCAGATAACACCCAGAACAGGCTCGTCTTCATTCGTCAAGCCATTTTCGGCCAGCACCGCGGCCAGATGCGCTTCGTGGTGTTGAACCGAGACAAGCGGAACATCCCAGATCATCGCTAATTCGTGGGCCAATTGCGTTGAAAAATAGCCCTCGTGTTGGTCAGTGAGGATACAATCAGGTGTTGCCTCAAACAGATGCAGAAAGTGATTGAGCGTGGCCCGAAAGCTGGTTTGCGTATCATAACTTTCCAGATCGCCAAGGTACTGACTAACGTACGTATTGCCGCGCAATTGCCAGGAAAACGTACTCTTGAGCGACGCGCCAAGGGCGAGAATATTGGCATTTACCCCCACCCCCCTAAAGGGGGCATTTAAAGTAACAGTCGGAGCTAATCCCCGCGAACGACGCAGCACAATTGGTTGGCGATAGGTTGGCGACAGGCGCATGACCGAGTCATCCTGCGGAACAACAATATCCCGATTATGCATCAGAATAAGGTCGGCTACAGCGGGCAGTTGCTCCAGCGCCTGTTGATTCGTATAGCAGATTGGCGACCCGCTTACATTGCCGCTCGTTGCTACCAGAGGCAGATCAAACGTTGTGGCAATCAAGGATAGAAGGGGAGCGTAAGGCAACATAACCCCCAACTGGCAAAGCCCCGGTGCCAGTTGATCAGCGGCCAATCCGGAGCCAATTTCGGATCGTCTATTGAGTAGAACGATGGGCGATACTGGGCTTGTAAGTAAAGCCAGTTCGTCGTCGGCAACATAACAATCCTGGTATAATTGACTTACGCCTGGATACAAGACGGCCAGCGGTTTAGTTGGGCGATACTTGCGTTTGCGGAGTTGCTGGATAGCGTTCGCGTTTGTCGCATCGCAAAGTAATAAATAGCCGCCAACCCCTTTCACAGCCACCGTCTGGCCCTCATAAAGCGCATCCATTACGTAGCCAATCAATTCAGTCCGAGAGCCAGTCAAACACTGGCCCGAAGCCGAGAATAGGCTCAACTCAACCGGACAATTGGGACAGGAGTTGGTTTGTGCGTAAAACCGTCGATTAGTTGGGTCGTTGTATTCCCGTTCACAATCGGCGCACATGTCAAACAGGGCCATTGCCGTTGTTGGCCGGTCGTAAGGCACTTCTTGCAAAATGGAATAGCGCGGTCCGCAGTGTGTACAAGTCGTGAAGGCATAGCCAAAGCGCCGGTTGTCGGGTTTATTTATCTCTTCCCGGCAAGCGTCACACAAGGCGAGGTCTGGCGTAAGTTGTAATGAAGCCAGTCCAGTAAGCTGACTGTCAATAATCGAAAAATCATTGAAATAAATTGACTCCACTTCCCTCAGTTCCACCGACTGAATCCGGGCGATTGCGGGCGCTTCGGCCTGAACGCGGCTTGAAAATACCTGCGCTGTAGCAGTATCCGTATTGACATAAATATGCACCCCATCGGCTCCGTTGCTTACGGAACCTTGCAGTTTCATCGACCGCGCCAATTGCCAGACGAAGGGCCGAAAGCCCACGCCCTGTACCTGGCCGGTAAGATGGAGATGAAATGTCATGGGAATTAAAGAGTGAATGAGTGATACTGGTGTAAGCAACTTTCACTCATTCACTCTTTCGCTCTTTGAATATTGCTTTTGCTCCACCTTGGCCAGTAGCCAATCGCACCAGGCTTCCAGTCCTTCGCCAGTAGTGCTGGAAATAGTTAGCACCTCAATGTCGGGGTTCACGTCGCGGGCATCCTGAATTACGTTCTCAACTTTGAACGGCACATAGGGCAGTAAATCAGCCTTCGAGACGATCATCAATTCGCTGGTCAGGAACATACGCGGGTACTTTTTGGGCTTGTCATCGCCTTCGGTTGTGGCCAGAAGCGTTACGCGTAAGTCTTCGCCGAGGTCGAAGGCGGCTGGGCAAACCAGATTGCCTACGTTTTCAATAAACAGCACGTCCACGCCTGTCAGGTCGATGTGATCGAGGGCCTGGTAAATCATCTGCGCTTCGATATGGCACATGCCGCCCGTCACGATTTGAAGAGCGTTGATTCCCACGTCCCGCATTCGGATGGCGTCGCGCTCGGTTTCGGGATCACCGACCAAAACGGCCATGTTCAGCCGACCGGCAAGCCGCTTGCCAGTTTCCTGCATGAGCGTGGTTTTACCACTGCCCGGCGACGAGCAGACGTTAATCACCAGCACATCGGGCAAGCGATCCCGAATGGCTTTCGCCACAAAATCGTTGACCTTTAACAGGTTCAGGGTAGTATTTTCGCACTGTACGGCCCCTACAGAAGCCTGATTTGATTTTGGTCTGGCAGTTGTCATTGTTGTGATTATGGTTCAATCCTCACGACTCAGTCGATAAATTCCACTTTGCTTATCAGCAACTCTTCGCCCTGAACGACATTTCGACTGGGTTTCCCACAGGAACATACAAACTTATATTGCTGCACTTCAGTCGTTTTGTCGCAGTCATCGCAATGGATCAGAATCGGCAGCACTTCTACGTGCAGGCTCGTTTGCTGATACTTCGGTTCATCTTCCAATACGGCCGCAAAGGCATTCTGCATCAGGATTGGCTGCACGTTCGAGAGTAGTCCGCTTTCAGGTAAATACCCCGAATCCGATCCATATCGGCAGGAAACTCCTCTTCAAGCGTTCGGAAAATATTGCGGACTAATGAGATTTCGTGCATGTTCGTTATGCGTTGCTAATCACCAGTTCGCTCAGTCGCTCCAGGTGTAGATCAGCATCCCGAATTAGCGCTTCATCGGCCACCAACGACCGGACTTCGTTCGCCTTTTTCACCATATCGTCATAAAGTGCCCGCTGGTTTTCAGGTCTCTTCTTCTCCTACATACCAACCCGCTTCGAGATAATTCAGAATGGTTAACGCCCGTTCGTAGGGATAAGCCTCGGCGGTGCGAACCCGTAGGGCATCGCGGTAGTAGCCAATGGCCCTGGCATAATTATCAGACTTCCTGGCCAGTGGATACTTCGTCAGCGCGTTGGCATAATGGTTGCAAACCGTGGCATATTCATAGGGGAATTCCTCTCGGGTGAAATACGCCAGCGCCTGTTGAAACGAACTCGACGACACAGCCGCCCAGATACTTTTCTTTTTGACTTCGTCTGGAATTTCGGCAAAAATGACCCCAAGGTGATGTTGAATTTCGGCAAAAATAGCTGGAGCACTTTGCTGCGTAAATACCTTGAGTGCCTGCTGATAAGCCTCCATAGCCGGGCGGTAAAACTGCGGGTTGCCGTTCTGCGCCCAGGTATAAAGTAATATACCCTTTCGGTACTGCGCATTGGCCAGTAGTTCAGGCACCTCTTCGTTGTCAAAGATGGTCACCGCACGGCTGATGTAGCCCAGAGCTTCAGAAAAACTATTGGAAAAGGTGGCAACCTGTGCGGCATCGACCAGCAATAAACCCACCTGAAGGGTGCGCTGTTGGGCTTCGTAATATTGCAGTACCTGCCAAAGCGCTGTTTTCGTTTTTTCCAGCAAATCGGCATCGTAGGGAACCACCAACTGTTGAAGCCAGACGGCATATTGAACCGCCAGCAACTCGTGTTTGGCCATATCACTTAGTTCGGGAACGCTGGCCTGTTCCAGTACGTGGTTGGCCTCCGTTAGTTGACCCGTATCGAGCAATAGGGTAGCGAATTGTTTAGCCGTGTAGGCTTTGAATTCGGCATTGGGTGCGAGTTCAACTGCCGATTGATAGGCTTCGGCCACATCGTCGGTTGCATTGCTTTCGAGGTTACCGTAGTGCAACGCCACCGCCCGGTTGTGCCATCGCCGATAGGTTTCAAACGTACCTACCCCGTTAACGGGCCGAACAGGAGCTACCAGCGAGACACCCGACTGCAACCGGTTCGTAAGGTCGATGGTGTCGGCTAGCAGGCGGTCGTGCCGTGCATAGGCATAGGCTTTCTCCCAGTTTTCTAACCGCATAAACACGAATGATAACAGATTGTCGGCTGAAAAGGCCAGTGGCCGAGGAAGCAAAACTGGCGGTAACGTTTCACTCCAATCGAGGGATAATTGAATAGCTCCTTCGACAACGAGTATCGCGTCCGTATTGGATGTGGTATCAGTTATCGGACTTATCTGTACCAGCTCATCCAGCCGGTGTTCGGATTGGATGGCTTTGGTAACAGCAGGAATATCGTCTGTTTGTATGGTCAGGTAATACATAACGTGGGGTTAGAGCGTAATACTCAGAATTCCGGTAGTTTTCAACTCGTAGGCTAAGTCACGATCGGCATCATCGAGGTCGTTATCAATCAACAGTTCGCGGATGTTCACCGACTTGTCGCCCAATAAATTCCGATCTTTCAGGAGTAGCCAACTGGTTTTGTGCAGTTTTTCAAAAAAAGGTTTCGATTTACCCGCCACCAGCAACGTTTGTCGGTCGGGGTAATACACTACACTTACCTGCAAATCGTCGCCAAATGCAACGCTGGCAACCGCTGCTTCGATAAGCAAATAGCTATTTTTCAGGTAAACTGCACTCATACCGTTTGCAGTAGATCTTCCCGCATTAAGGCTACAACACGATCACCGGCGGCTTTCACGACGTCAGACAGGTTTACTTCCAGTTTCGTATTATCGACGGCAATCAGGTACACCTGTATATCGTCGGGGTAATCCTTGAGCAAAATTTTACGGGCGTACGACAGCGCCTGATCCCATTTCAAACTGTGCAGAAACACCATCGGATCGTCCTGAATAGCCGCTTCAACTTCGTGAGCCGGGAGTTTGTAGAGCGTACCGGGAACTTCTCCCGTGTGGATTACTGCATCCACAATCAGAATACGCTCGTGACCACGCAACTGAAACAGCACCTCAAACGCCGACGTACCCATATCAAACAAATTAACTCCGGGCTGCTCACCAAGTGATTCCCGGAGTTGATCGATTACATAACAACCCACGCCGTCATCGCTACGAACGGGATTACCAAAACCCATAATGGCGGTCTTTTTCATTAAAAATGATTGAGCGATTGAGCAATTGAGTGATTGAGCGATTGTGGGTGAGACCAATAGTCGCTCAATCACTCAATTGCTCAATCATAATTTAAATTTGGCCATCTCCTTGCCTGATTTTCCATCGTGGGCGTGGACGGTGCAGACCAGACAGGAGTCGAACGAACGGGCTACCATGCCTACTTCGACGGGATCATGTGGATCTTCGATTTCGGTGCCTTCGAGGGCGGCTTCAATCGGGCCGGGTTACCCCGGTCGTCGTTCGGGCCAACGTTCCAGGTCGTGGGTGCCATCACCTGGTAGTTTTTGATCACGCCGTTCTCGATTTCGATCCAGTGAGCCAAGGCACCACGGGCGGCTTCGGTAGCCCCGAACCCTTTACCATCGCGCTCTTCGGGTTTGATGTAAAATTCGCTGTTGAGGTCTACCTGACGGAGCCATTCATCAATTTGGGTGTATAGTCGCGCGGCTTCGTGAACGCGGGCCAGCGTCCGGGTAAAGACGTTCGCTCCTAATTTTTCGATCACATCACCAAACAGCGGATCGAAGACCTGATGCGGCAATAAATTATCCGGGTTGGCGTTCATGAGTACACGCGCCAGCGGACCGGCTTCTGCGGCCATATCCATATAGCGGGGTGCCTTCGACCAGCTGTATTTTTCGTTGAAATTCGAGTCGGCCAGGGTGTGCGATTGTAAGGGCGTCGGCATGGGTTCATCCCAGGGGTGAGCCGCCGGAACATCGGCGTACCAGGCATGTCCTACGTGCTCCTTGATGCTCAGATGGTCGAAAACGTGATACTTTTTACCATCGTAGAAACCGCTTCGGCTAATCAACGCTGCGTTACGGCCCTCTACAGTCGGTTTCTGGTAATGATCTTTGTGGAGGTAGGTTCCATAAGCAATAAACTTACCGACACCCTGTCCGAACTTGTGCAGTCCAAATTCCAGACTGGCCCGGATAAACAAACCCAGGTCAGAATTCCGCTGCGAATCGTTTTCCTCCACCCAGGCCATCAAATCGTCCCAGGTTTTGATCTGCATATACCGCTCAATCGAACAGCCTAACCAAAGTGATTCGAGCCAGTCTTTGCGGAACTGGTTCATGATGGCGTGCGCGCGGGTGATGTCTTTAAGCGTTGGGGCGCACATAACGCCCCCCGGCACCATGTAGCTTGAATGCGGCCACTGACCACCAAAGAGCGCATACACTTCTACCGGACGACCACTGGCCGAAACACCCTGTTGAAACGAGGTGCCCACATAGGCGGCAAAACGCTTTACAACTTCATCGTAAAGCGGCTTGTTGGCGAATTTTTTGTTCGCCATATCGGTAGCGAAAATGGCATAAAACCAGCGGGGTATACTCTGGATGGTTTCGGTGGCCTGCCCGATGGCCCGCAACAACAAGGCATTTGGGGGCAGGGTTGTTTTCCAGGCCGTATCCAGTGCGGATGAGGCACAATAGAGGTGCGAACCTCCGCAAATACCACAAATACGGGGCGTCACAATCAGACCCGCCTGTGGGTCTTTGCCCTGCATGATTTTTTCAAAGCCCCGAACATGGCCGCCTGCGTATGCGCCCGTGTCACGACACCGTCTTCCATATAAACCTTCACGTCGAGGTCTCCCTCAACCCGCCCAACCGGCGATATATTTAATTCTTTCTGCGTTGCCATGTGTAGAGAGGTGAAAGAGCGAAAGAGTGAATGAGCGAAAGAATGAAACCATACCACTTAGGCGATCTGGTTTCGCTCATTCACTCTTTCGCTCTTTCACTCATTATTTTATTTGGAGGAAGAAAACTGTGGTTGATCAACACCGACAAGACGCTCGCTACCGGAAACGACTTTCTCGAATCCCGCACGGAGGTAGTAGCCTAGTTTCGACGTGCCTTCCGGCGTTTCTTTGGGCAGAAAGCCGAGATAGTGCATCGTTTTGAAGATGCTCCCTTTTGCCAGGTCATGGTGCGGAAAACCAGGCTCCGTACAACCCAGACAGGGGTGATTGGCACGGGTCTTACTCGAATGCCGGTTCCATAGAATCCGGTTGCAACTGGCGCGGGTCATTGGCCCACGGCAACCTACCTCATAAAACAAACAACCACCCCGCTTACCAAAGCCACCGTCGACTTTCTGAGCGAAGCTGATCACGTTGGTACAACCCGTTTGGACGAAATCGGTGAAGAACGTTTTGGGACGATGATAGTCATCCAGTAACACATCGCCGATACGACCCGTAGAAATAGCCACCAGGATTTGCGTAATCCAGTCGGGGTGAGCCGGGCAACCGGGAATATTGATAACCGGCAAACCGCCTTTCGACACATAATTTGACCCCAGGAAACCACCTTTGTCCTTCCGCAAAAACTGCATACCTGTCGATTCGCTGGGGTAGGAGCTACGGCCGGAATACCACCCCAAGTGGCACAATCGCCGATAGCTACAACGTAGCCAACTACTTTAGAGAGTTCCCGAACCCAATCCTGCATAGGTCGGTCGGCAAAGTAATTCATGGTACCACTCCCATGGGGTCCTGAATAATACTGCCTTCGTACACGAGTATGTCGCACTGAGTTCGGCCGCTGAGAATATCGTTGAGCAAGTCGGTCACCTGCTCGCCAATTTCAAGGCCAATAGAGGGTGCCAGAGGATGTTGACACCAAAATCGGTCACTAATTCGACAACCGTGGGCTCCTCGGCATTGAGGAACGACATTGTGTTGCCGCTGCACGCTCCTCCCTGAAGCCATAATACGTTAGCCATGCGATACGGGGGTGTAAGGGTTCGGAATTTTTGAATTATAAGAAGTACAAATGTAATTATAATTCTGAATTAGAAAATTTTTTCTAATTCTTTTCTAAGGTTATCGCAAGGTTGGATTCATTCGTGTGGAAACCAATGACGTAGATCAGTCAACTAACTGATTAGTAGCAGGAAAGAAAAGGTATTTGTAGACGGAGAATCGCCCTTTGGATACTAAGCCAGCATTGGAAGAACTAATGTTTCGAATTCGGAGACACCTTCTTCGGTGAAGTATGGGCGTAAGTGTTCCCAAACGGCTTGCTTGTAGCTTCGTTCGTTTGTTCTCTGCCCGCGCATGGCAGAAAATGCCGGCAAAAATACGAGCGTCATCCAGAGCGACTGCACTAGTTGGTCATACTGCCCCGGGCTGCTTTCGGGCTGCAACATACCCCGCTGAACGTGAAAATCGAGCCAGCTACGGAGTTGGATCAGCATTTTATTAACTGCCCGCTGCCAGTGTATCTGCTGCTCTGTTTGTTCAGGCTAGTTTTGAAGAATTCAGCCAGGTAAAACTGGTAGTTCTGGAAGAATTGGTAGTACAAACTGATCTGCTGATCGAAAGCGGCTAGTTCGGGGCCTGAAGGTATTGACGGAAAATATGAGCAAACTCATCGAGGACTTGTTCATAGACCGACTCAATGATGGCATCTTTCGTCTTAAAATGATAGGCTAAATTTCCTACACTAATCCCTATCTCTTCGGCTATCTGCTGAAGACGCACTGCATCGACCCCGTACTCATTAAATAGACGGACAGATGCGTTCAAGATGCGTCCCTTAGTCGAGCCAGGCATATACAATTAATTCAGACAGGCATTTAGTTGATTAGCCGAAACAGTGAGCGTTCCCCGCTGATCTTTAGCTGCTAAGCGACGCATATAATGGGCTTGCTGTGCGGCTCGCTTCGGACAGGAATTAGAGGTAATCCGACGTTTTATGAACTTAAGTGGATTAGCTGTATGGGCAAAAATCAACTCTACCTCCCACTCTCCCCGATACAGACGCAGATTTTCGATCACGGCCGTATCAGACAGCCACAAATCATCATAATACAGCCGAAAGTCGGTCAGGTTTCCTTTCCGCTCCGTAAAGTGTTGGCTATTCAGGCCAGCCAGCATATTGGCATAGGCTGCCTTATCCATCGTAAAAAGCGTCTTCATAACGTTTTCGACAAGCGTGATTCGGAATTCGATAGAACGAATGTATACTATTTAGGGCGTTAAAGCCTTTTTTTTGTAAAAAAACTATCGTTACTACGATTAACACTGCCGCTGCGTTTATGCTTACTTCCCTGATGGAAATTGTTTAAGCCTATTTTGGCGCAGCAATTGTATACTGAAGACTTTCCCCAGGATGCCATTGAGGAAGTGTAAAAAAAGATTCTTGTTGACGGTATGTAGCACTTCGAACATCACTAATGCCAAATTGTCGCTAGCTTACTCCAAAAGCCCATTATTATCTTTCAACGCCACACCGGTTAGCTGTAAGCGAAAAGCGGAATTGATCAGATACATAAGCTTGTCTACGGCCAGTACGGGCGGCAACCCCCGATCACGAATATTAGACACACAATTTCGGCGTTCGTCTGTAAGGCCAGGTTGTGGCTCGTAAGTAATGTAGGCTCCCATACTGTCGAAAGCACTTAGCCCAGGTCGCTCACCAATCAGAATAATGGCCAGTCGAGGGCGAAGAATCCCGCCAACCGCATCCGTAATCGCTACTCGACCTTGTTCAACCAGCAGTAACGGAGCCAGGGAATAACCTGCCTGTTGGATTTTTTCAACCAACCTATTGACTACAGGGCCCGTATAGTTATTGATGGCGGTTGCTGAAAGTCCATCAGCAATGATAATACTAATGTCGGCGGGTGAACTGTTAAGTCGCCGGAGTTTATCTACTGAATCATTGGCTAATAAACGCCCCAGATCGGGTCGTTGCAAATAGATATCCCGATTTTCTGCCTGACTGTGCAGGCGATGAACGGGGAGGCCCGTGCTTTCCAGATCAGCTTGTAAACCGGCTACATCCAGATGCGAGTAAACGGCGTCTTTAGCATGAGCGTGCGCCATTTTAAATTGAAGTGACTCCTTCAGCGGAATGGAAATTCCGGTTTTACCAAGTGCAATCCGGGCATTTGTATACGCTTTGAGCGGCTCCCATTCGTCGGGCTCTACACCTATTTTTTTTACGTCGTTCATGCTAAAAAGCAGGGAGCGGGGTGCGGGGAGCGGGGTGTACGCGACGAGATTTTACCCTGCTCCCTGCTTTTTAGCTCACCAAAGCCCTATATAATTGTTTTTGTAAGCCTGTTGATAGTCGATTCCCCAGCGAATCCATGATACCTTGTTGCAGCAGCCATTCTTCAAATTCAGGCGCTGGTCGAAGGCCAAGTATCCGGCGAAGATACAAGGCATCGTGAAACGATGTTGACTGGTAGTTCAGCATAATATCGTCGGCACCAGGAACACCCATGATGAAGTTAATACCCGCTACGCCCAAAAGCGTCAGCAAGGTATCCATATCGTCCTGATCGGCCTGTGCGTGATTGGTGTAGCAAATGTCCATTCCCATTGGCAGACCCATCAATTTTCCGCAGAAATGATCTTCGAGCCCGGCCCGGATAATCTGTTTCCCATCGAAGAGGTATTCCGGTCCAATAAAACCAACTACTGAATTGACTAGAAATGGCTTGTACTGTCGGGCCACGGCATACGCCCGCACTTCGCAGGTTTGCTGGTCGACGTTATGGTGCGCTCCAGACGACAAGGCACTCCCCTGTCCGGTTTCAAAATACATGATGTTGTTGCCAATCGTGCCCCGTTTCAACGATAAACCGGCTTCGTAGGCTTCTTGTAGTAAAGAGAGGCTTACCCCAAAACTGGCATTTGCTTTTTCGGTACCGGCAATCGACTGGAAAACCAAGTCAACGGGTGCCTTCTGTTCAATTAATTCCAGGGTTGTGGTAATATGACTCAATACGCAACTTTGGGTTGGTATGGCAAATCGTTCCCGAACACGATCAATCATGTGCAGTAGACGGGAAGTGGCCGCCGGACTGTCTGTTGCTGGATTGATACCAATCGTAGCATCTCCGCTGCCATACAATAGTCCATCAATAATACTGGCAGCTACCCCTTTAGCATCATCGGTTGGGTGATTGGGTTGCAAACGGACAGACAGATGCCCTCTCAGCCCAAGGGTATTTCTGAACCGGGTTACGACTTCACATTTTTTAGCGACCAGAATCAAGTCCTGATTTCGCATCAGTTTCGATACAGCGGCTACCATTTCCGGGGTCAGTCCACGCGCAAGTTGCTGCAGTGTAATCGTGTCAGCGTCATCACTCAGCAACCAATCCCGCAAGTCGCCTACCGTAAACGAGCTGATGCGAAAAAAAGCTGCTTTATCGTGCGTATCGATAATTAAACGCGTAACCTCATCAGTCTCATAGGGAATGACAACCTCGCTTAGAAAGGTAACCAGTGGAACATCGGCCAGCGCCATTTGGGCAGCTACACGCTCTTCATAACTCTCAGCCGTTAACCCAGCCAGCACATCACCCGACCGCAACGGACTTGCTTTGGCAAGCAGCTCTTTCAGGTCGTTGAACCGATATGTAAAATTGCCAACGGTGCAGTGATAAGCCATGTTCTGTTTGTTAAATGAGTTCACCTCACCCCAACCCCTCTCCTAAAAAACAGGGAGGGGCTAACTACAATCCCCTCCCCTGTTTTCAGGGGAGGGGCCGGGGTGGGGTAAATCCCATTCCTGTTTAATTTTCTTATACTTTCCCGACACGTAAAATAAGGTCATAATGACCACCAAACCTCCGAAAAACAACAAGCTCAACCAGCTATAAAAATAGAGCATCGCGCCCAGAGCCACGAGTGCCAGCAGGAGCGCAATGGCAGGAACAATAGGGTAAAACGGCGCTTTGAACGGACGCGGCATCGCAGGCTGGCTTTGGCGTAGTTTGAACAACGACAGCATACTGATGATGTAAACGACCACGGCTCCAATCGTTGACAGGACGACTAATTTGCTTGTATCCAGCGCAATAAGCGCCACAATGCCAAAAATAGCTCCTACCAGCAGCGCCCAATAGGGCACCTGACGAGTTTTACTCACTCCCGAAAGCGCATGAGGTAAATAGCCACTACGTGCCAGCGCAAAAATCTGCCGGGAATAACTGATGATGATGCCATGAAACGAGGCAATCAGGCCAAACAGCCCGACACTGGCAAAGAATTTGGTCAGTGGATTTTGCCGCCCGAGTACAATCGCAATCGCTTCGGGCATTGGGTAATCGAGGTGGTCCAGTTTTTCCCATTCTGTAATACCCCCACGCTGATCATCACCGTAAGCGCCAGAAACGCCAGCGTCAACACGGCCGATATGTAGCCTTTAGCAATGGCATTTCCGCCTTCTTTCACTTCCTCGGCAACCATTGCAATGCCTTCCAGACAAACGAATAGCCAGATAGCAAAGGGTAAGGCGGCAAACACGCCCGGCCAGCCAAACGGCATCGGATTGTGCATGAACGTAGCCAGGCTGGTATGCGGATACACAACGCCAATAAAAAGCAGTAGCTCGCCAATGGCAATGAGGGTCATAATCAACGAGAACCAGGCCGCTTCTTTTATACCCAGCAGATTGATGATCGTGAAAACCACAAACGAGGCAATTGAACACCAAACCACCGGGACAGCAGGATACAGGAAGTGAACGTAGCTACCCAACGCCAGGCCGATGGCGGGTGTAGCAAACAGAAATTCAATGAGGGTCGCATACCCTGCAACCAAAGCACCCAACGGGCCAAAGGCCTGCAAGGCATACGCAAAAGGGCCTCCCGCGTTTGGGATGGCCGTGGTCAGTTCGGTAAAACTGAAAATGAATGTAAAATAGAGTACCGTAATGATAACCGTTGCAATCAGCAGGCCCACCGTTCCGGCCACACCCCAGCCATAATTCCAACCGAAATATTCACCAGATATAACCAGGCCCACCCCTATGGCCCATAGGTGAATCGGTGTCAACGCTTTTTTTAATGCTGGCGGATTTTCTGTCATTGTGTTTTTCAACTGATAACCATTCCCATCAACGGGTCACTATAACCAACTTTGCCTGTTTCTACCCGTCCGGCATATCGCTGCTCGAAGGTATCGATTCCGGTTACCTTCACACTGAAATCATACCAGTTGTGGCTGCGTTTCAGGTTCATCACGATAGTCTGTTGGGCACCTTTGGTTCCCGACTTGTCCAGCGTTTTCTGCTCGCCTTTTGCCTGGTAGGCATTGTCGATAAGCTGAACGGTGTGTGTACGCTGGGAGTCCATACTTTTAAGTTTCACCAGCACATTGCCCGTAAGTTGCTTTTTTATATCCCGCTCATACTCGCAGGAAATATCAATAAGGGGATTGCTCGTGGCCCCTTTGAATTCGCGCAGGAAGCCATTAGGGCCGTAAACGCAAAGATGATAAGGTTCATCCAACGACCAGGCGTCACTCAGTTGATCGCCGGCGACAACCGTATAAGAGCGAATTTTAACATCCTTGGGTAAAACCTGATATACCTGAAAAGGTGCGCCCAATGCCCGTTTGCCAAACACTTCATTTTTAGCCGCTAACGTCAGTATAAATTGCTTACCGCTGGTTTGGCCGTCAACATACAACTCGTAGGGCAGCGCATTGGCCAGACGTACGCCTTTTTCCTGCGTCGGTATATGGGCCGATGCAACCGGGTTCTGGTTGATCTCCCGAATTTCGTCAGTATTGAACGCTTTGTAGCCACTGGGAACTGGCTTAAACTGCGCCTTATGAATACTTTCGATAAACGCTTCTTTTGCAACAAATTCGGGGAGTTTGATTTTCTCGCCCTGATACGGCCGAAAAGCAGACGACAGGTCACCACAAACGGTTCGACGCCAGGCGCTGATGTTGGACTCCTCTACTTTCTTTCCTTTTTTATGACTTAGGAAGTTCTCCAGAAATTGAAGCGTAGAGGTATGATCGAACACTTCCGAACAAACAAAACCTCCCCGACTCCAGGGCGATGCAATGACCAACGGCACCCGAAAACCCAGGCCAATTGGCCCCGTTCGGCCTTTGTTGGGGCGTTTACTTTCCTGTTCCTGGGTGACAAATTCCAGACGCGTATCAATGCCTTTACTGGTTAATCCGGTTTCAGGTTGATCAGGATGGGCGGGAACAAATGGCGGAACGTGATCAAAATAGCCATCGTTTTCGTCATAGGCCAGAATAAAAATCGTCTTCTTCCAGATGTCCGGATTCTGAGTCAGAATATCCATCACCTCCGAAATATACCAGGCTCCGTACCAGGGTGCGCCGGGGTGATCGGAGAAATTTTCGGGGGCTACCAGCCAGGAAACGGTAGGCAGCTTTTTGTTTTTCACATCCTTCCGGAACTGATGTAAAACATCTCCTTTAGGCACGTCCACCTTTCGTTCAATGCTACCATCCTGATACGTTTTTGTGGTTAGTGTGCGGTAATCCGGGTCGTTTACGTTGGTGGTGAATGCCTTTTCGTGCAGGTTCTTTTCCCGTTGCGACAGTTTCCGGTAGGCTTCGGGCGTGTAGTTTACCAGATCGGCCTTAACGATTTTCAACCACTCCTGCTGATTAGCCAGATCGCGTTTCGTTCGGGCGTAGTCCTTATCGTTTTCGGGAAGTGCTTTCAGTTTCGCTTCGAGTGCATGAATGCGTTCGGGAACCGCGTTTTCTTCTTTCTGAATAAACGGATAATACGCTGGATGGAACCGAACCCGGTGCTGCGAAAACCACTCAATGGGGTTATCCGTAAAGTTGCCAAGCCAGTTATCTTCCTGTCCCAGAAGCCCGGTCGATAAACTGATTTCATTTTGATAAATCCGCCAGGAAATGCCAAGGTCTTCCAGCCGTTCGGGAAAAGTTGTCCAGTCAACTTCCGAATCGTAATCTACGTTTTCGTTGCGCACGTTGGCCATCGCCTTTGGGTCGCGGGGTCGCGGAGTGCGCCGGTCCAGAAATATAGGCGATTGGGCGTAGTACCCGTCAGCGACGAGCAGAAATTCTGATCACACACCGTAAAGGCATCGGCCAGGGCATAATAAAATGGGAGGTCTTCCCGATTATAATACCCCATCGTCAGGGGCATTTTTGCATATTCCTTATTACCCGACTTCTTGGAATCCAGCCATTTATCCATCTTACCCCCATTGCGGGCATCGACCTGATTCTCCCAGGAGTGCGGCAACGAACTCATCCAGGTGGCTTTTGTATCCTTCAGATTCAGTCGAAACGGAGCGTAGGTTTCGCTCGCTGCATTGGTTTGTAACCAGACTTTATTTTTGTTGGGCAGGTTGATCGCTCTGGGGTCGTTAAATCCCCGAACGCCTTGCAGCATTCCGTATGTATGATCGAACGAACGGTTTTCCTGCATTAAAATAACCACATGCTCGGCATCCAGATAGGTTGTGCCGGGCTGTGGATCAATCGCAAACGCTTTTTGAATCGACTCGGGCAACACACCCGATAATCCTGTTGAGAGTAAAGCTGCTTTTTTTAGAAAATCCCGTCTGGAATCCATACTAGTCAGTAACTGTTTATCAAGATACGGCTAAAGTGCCAAAAAGTACCCATTTTCACTGCTTCCTGCGGTAGTTATTGATAATTTATTAACAGACTAAGTTCCTCTTTTGCCGCTAACCCCATTTTTGGTAGATTATCAAATCATTTCCACATACTTATTGCTTTATAGGCTATACCTTATTTATCAGCCTTATGTGGATTGTTTTTGCCTTATCGGCAGCTTTAACAGCCGCCACTGTCGTTACGCTCTCAAAAATAGGCGTCAAACATGTCGACTCCAGTCTGGCATTTGCGATCCAGTCGGTACTGATTTTAGTGGTGTCCTGGAGTGTAGTGATCTCACAGGGCAATCTGCCCGACGTAACACGAATTGAACGACGTGTCTGGATTTATCTGGTCGTTGCGGGGGTTCTTACGTGCGTGTCCTCCCTCCTTTCGTTCCGTGCGCTGAAACTAGGCAATGCCTCACAGGTATCACCCTTGACTAATTTTTCGCTCGTCTTTTCGGTTATTCTGGCGGCCGTTTTCCTGAAAGAAAAACTCAGCTGGCAAGTTATAGCGGGGCCGTGATGATGGCAGTTGGAGCCGTAACAATTGCCCTGGCACGGCAATAACTAGCCGGGTGCTTTGCAAAAAAAGATTCTCGGGATTCTACCAGATTCTTTTTTTGCCAGAATCCAATTAGGAGACCCTATAGAATCCAAAGAATCGAATAGAATCAATTGCTCTGGCGACCCGGTAGAATCTAAATTGGAAGACTACTGGACCGATGACGTTTAAGGCAGGAACTCGTCTATAAAACGAGTATCTTTGTTCATTATCTCCTGTGTGTTTCTATGCCCGCTCCCGTAAACGAAAAGCTTGACCTGGCTCACAACTTTGTTCTGCATACCAACCAAAATATCTTCCTGACCGGGAAAGCCGGAACTGGCAAAACAACCTTTCTTCAACAGGTTAAACAACTCAGTGCCAAGCGGCTTGCCGTTGTAGCACCAACGGGGGTAGCCGCTATCAATGCTGGGGCGTTACTATTCACTCGCTATTCCAGCTTCCATTTGGTCCGTTAGTGCCCGGTACGACCCAGCGCGAAGGCAAGAAATTCAATAAGGAGAAAATCAATTTACTACGCACGCTGGATCTACTCGTCATCGACGAAATCAGTATGGTGCGGGCCGACGTATTGGATGGCATCGACGAAGTCCTGCGTCGGTATCGGTCTAACGCAGGACCATTTGGAGGGGTGCAGTTGCTGCTCATTGGCGATATGCAACAGTTGCCCCCGTAATTAAGGACGATGAATGGGAATTGTTAAAACCGTATTACGACACCGGCTATTTTTTCAGCAGCAGGGCTTTACGACAGACACCCTACGTATCGATTGAGTTAACGCACATTTACCGACAATCCGACCAGCGATTTATCAGTCTGCTCAACAGCATCCGGGAAAAAACCGTTACGCAGGCGCAACTTGCCGACCTGAACCAACGCTACATTCCCGATTTTTCGCCCAGCGATACCGAAGGCTACATTACCCTTTCGACCCATAATACGACGGCTCAGCAAATCAACAGCACGAAATTACAGAGCCTCAAAAAGCCACTACGCACCTTCACGGCTACTGTCGAAGGCGATTTTCCGGCTCATGCCTATCCAACCGAAGTTAGTCTTGACTTAAAAGTAGGGGCTCAGGTGATGTTCGTTAAGAATGACATCGCTCGGGAAAAGCTTTATTACAATGGCAAAATCGGTCGGATAACCGACATGGATGATGATGTCATTTATGTGACAAGCCAGCAGGATGGTGAGGTAATCACGGTCTATCCGGCCGACTGGACGAACATCAAATACACCCTCGACCCGGCTACCAAAGAAATAAAAGGTGAACCGATTGGTACATTCAGGCAGTTTCCCCTCAAACTGGCCTGGGCTATCACGATCCACAAAAGCCAGGGCCTTACCTTCGAAAAAGCGATTATTGACGCATCGGCGGCTTTTGCTCACGGGCAGGTGTATGTGGCCCTCAGCCGGTGCAAAACCCTTGATGGTCTGGTTTTACGGGCTCCAATTCCATCAAGCAGCATTAAAACCGAACTCAAACTGGAGGACTTCCACGAGCAGGTTCAGCAACAAACGCCAAACGAACAGCACTTATATCAGGCGAAACGAACGAACCAACAGGATCTTTTACAGGAATTGTTTTCGTTTGAACGTGCCAATTCGTTGCTCTACCGATGCCGCCGGACAGTTAATGAACATGCCAGTAGCTTAGACCCTGAGTGCAGTCCCGTTATTACCCAACTCACCGATCTGTTGCGCGACAAAGCCCGCGATGTAACCCAGCGTTTTATACAACAGCTACCGAGTTATTTTGCCAGCGACCTGTTGCCTGAAGCTAACCAACAATTGCAGGAACGCGTTCGAAAGGCTGGAACCTATTTCCAGTCGCTACTCAATTCCGAATTACTCCCTCTTCTACATCGTTTCCCCATCGACTGCGACAACAAGAAAGTACGCGATCTGATGCTGGAATCGCTGGATGAACTGGAGAAGGAGCTATTCACCAAACTACTCAGTTTTGAAACCTGCCG
Source organism: Spirosoma telluris (assembly GCA_003259005.1). Classification (GTDB taxonomy): domain Bacteria; phylum Bacteroidota; class Bacteroidia; order Cytophagales; family Spirosomataceae; genus Spirosoma; species Spirosoma telluris. Next base: position 7,958,054 of record QLII01000001.1, on the reverse strand, counting down.
GGAAGGATTTAACGCCTTAACGTATTTGCAAGCCCGCAACCGGGCTGAACTGGATTTCCAGCCTGAACGTAAAAAACATGAGCCTCAGGTTGCTGAAAAGACACCTGCCGATGGGTCTTCACGGGGAGGTCTGTACGGTGCCTTAATGAAGTGGCGGAATGACATGGCTGGCGAACACAATACGTCTGGATTTATGGTCTTGCCCCAAAAAACCATTGTCGAACTGGCGCGCGTCCGCCCGACTACTGAGGCCGAACTATTATCAGTAAAAGGGTTTGGCAAAACGAAAGTCCGGCAAATTGGGGCGGAAATTCTCCGTATCGTTCAGGAAAATCCAGCTGGACGGGCAGCTACGTCATCAACACCAAAAGTAAAAGCTGTAAAACCGCCGAAAGACCCTAAAGAGCTATCCCCCGCAATTACGTTGGCCTTTTTCCAATCCGGAAAGACCATTGGACAGATTGCGGCTGAGCGTAGTCTGGCCGTTTCAACCGTCGAAAGTCATCTGGTAAAATACATTGGCACTGGCGACTTAGCGGTCGACGCCTTATTACCCGCAAAAAAGATCGCCAGTATTCGGTCGTATCTTGAAAACTACCCTTCCGAAACCCTCAGCGAAGTTCGGCAGGGCTTAGGGAATGATGTTTCCTTTAGTGAGATTCGGTTTGTGCAATATGCCATGCGGGCAGAAGCGGAAGCAACCGGGGAATGAGTAGAGTGTAATATAAGGCTTATTTCTCCGCTTTTGACAAGCTTTTGAACAACTCAACAAACTGACTGAAATAGGGATGTCTCGTACTCAGAATACCCGAGAGAATGGTGGTTCGATCACCGTCGGGAAGGTGGGCATCCATCTTAAACAGATCGTCTGGCTTTAAATTTCTGTAATACCAACTGGTAAATTTTCGAAAGCGGGCTGGCGTGCGTCCGTCTGAGCTGTCGCAGATTTAGACAATCACGTGATCTAGCGAGCGGAAGCAATAGTAGAAAATAGCCTTGATTATATGCTCAGTAAGCAGCTCAGAGGGTATACGACCTCCTGTTGGATTATCCGCTACAGCAATCACCATTTCAAAAGCATTGACATGCTCTTCAACGTAATCCACAAACAAATAGGCCGATGGTACAAACCGAATCTCGTAGCCAATATCGTCATTGGTGGTAAAAGCATAAACATTACGCTCTCCACCAATCCAGGTAAATTTGTAACTATTTGTTTTTACGTCTTTCGGTATTTTCCGTTCTCAATTTTTCAAATACAGCCCGATACTCAGGATCATTCTGGTATCGCTCCCGAACTTCCCGCTGAACCTGTTCTTTTACTTCCACAAGTTTGCGGATCTTTTCGCGGGCGGTCTTGGTTGGGTTGGCGTTTCCATCGTAGTCATTGTTTATGAGACGAATAAACGAAGATTAGGTCTCTGCCTTATAAGCAGAAAACACTGATTTTACATAAAATAGTTTAGGAACCTTTACCCCCCTTCAACGTCAGGGGTATTAAGTAACTAGTACTCTTCCAATTTAGATTCTTTTGATTCTACTAGATTCTTTTGGTACTAGATACCTGATTATCAGAATTAATAGAATCAAAAGAATCTAGTAGAATCAAAAGAAACTAAATTGGACGAGTACTAGTCATTAGTTGTTAGATCTAGTCATTGGTGGGCATTTGTTGTTAAGCTAGTAACAATAAGCAAATTACCCTTAACGACACTACTTGACTAGTGTTTTAACTCTCAATCGTTGACGGGTAAAGCCGTTTTAGTTTAATTCGGGCATCCTCCGCTGTAAACTGCCAGTCTACTTTGGCCAATTTATCATTTCGTTGGCTTACCCAAGCCTGTACTTGCTGATCGAACTCGGCCTGGCTGGCTACCCGATGCGTTAAGCCTTGGCGGGTTAGGATGCTTAATTCAATTTCAGCTACGTTCAGCCAGGAGCCATGCTTAGGTGTATAGACAAAGTCAATCTTTTGCAGGATAGTGCGCGCCCGTTTTGGCTCAAATACCTCATACAAGGCTGCTTTTCGGTGAGCCGATAAGTTGTCCTGTACCAAGGTGATCCGGTCCGCATCCGTATACCATTCTTCCACAATACGGCCCACTACCTTCGCCCATTCGATGCTGTTATGACTCTGGGTGACCACCACCTGCCGCTGCCCAGCCAAGGGCTGAGCGACCATAAAGATCTCCACGACACCCTCTCGTTTGTACTCATAATCAACATGGTCAACGCCGTTTTTATCTGTGAAACCCAGATGGGTCTCGCTAACTAATTGCCGACGGGCTTCGTCCAGGCATACAATTGGCCGTTTCTGGTCAAATGGACGCTGGTATACATCCAGTACCTCTTCCATCTGGCAGACAAATTCGGCAGAGGCTTCGGGATTACCCACGACTTGACCCGCCAGGGCTTAAGCTTGTTTTTTTCAGCATCTTGCGCACCGTCTCTCGACCAATTGTTTCGACATAGTTCAATTCGATCATTTTCTGGGCTAATAAACGTACTGTCCAGTGTGCATATCCAGCCGGTGGATTACTACACCGTAGCGCAATCAGATGAGCCTCTACTCCGCCATCAAAAACGACATCTTTATACTTTTCGCGCTTTTTACCATTGAGGGCAAACTCGAAACCATCTTCTACAAAGCGCTCCCGTAGGCGTTCAATGCTACGAATACTAACCTGATAGGTGCTTTTAATGTGTTGATCTTTCAGCCAGTCAGGTTGGTTCTCATCGGCAGCCAACAAGACATAAGCTCGTTTAACGGCCTGACTCTTGGCATTGCGTTTGGCAATGATAGCCTGTAAGTGCTGGCGTTCTTGATCGGTCAAGGTGACATGGTACTTTTTCATAGAGGGCGTACAAGGTTTACCTCAAAAATACCCGTCAGACACAAAAAGTCAAAACACTAGTACTCTTCCAATTTAGATTCTCGGGGCGGCATCGGCCCGAGAAACAAAAGAATCTACTTTGGTAAAGCACTAGGAATGACAACCAGGTTAATATCCGCCGTAAAACTTCCGTAAGCCCCACTCAATGGCCGCCAGCGTCAGCACCACGAAGAACAACCAACGCCAGTTGATTAGCTCATTCATTTCTTCGGTGCTTGTCAGTCGAGCTGGGTGCGATTGCGTCGTCAGTTTCCGAACCAATTCATCAGTTTGGCTCGCCGTGAAAAATTGCCCGCCCGTTTGCTGTGCTAGTTGCCGGAGCATACCGTGGTCGGCAGTGGTGTTGAGGGCTTCGAGTTGCAAATCGCGCACCACAAACTGCCCCGACGATTGCTCGGCCTTATCATTAAGCGTTACGCTCGCTTTGAACCGATAGGCTCCTTCGGGCAGACGGCTAATCTCAAACCGACTATTAGCTGCCGTTGGGGTGTAATTGAATGAACGAGTTACGCCCTTTTCGTCGCTAATTTCGAGTCGGACAGGTTTATCGTACAGCCGTTCGTAGATATCGTTGTACAGTTCTGTCTCGAAAATCACCTTTTCGCCAGCAACAAACTCATTACGGATGGGATACACGCGGAGCTTACGCCGATCTTCTTTCACCGAAATCAGTTGGATTACTTTCTGGATCAATTCATCAACCACTTCCTGTTTATCGGTCAGGGCGTATTCTTCAAGTCTCCATCCCCATAATCCTTCTCCTGCCAGCACGGCCGTTTTGCGCGGGCTCGTTACATTCAAAGCCAGTAATGGCTTGGCAGTACGAATACTACCCACCTGCTGCCATAAAACCACTTCACTGCCTGGCTGCAATCGATAGTCACCGTAAGGGGTCAACAGGGGGGGAGTTTCGACAGAATGTCGAGTTTGGCCGGATCGAAGTTGAGTTGCTTAAACTCCTGGTTAAAAACACCCGTTACTTTATCACTCTGATTCGGTTGGGCCGACACCTGCATTACCGAGTTAGAGGTATTGAAAGGGCCAAGTGCCGATTGATTACCAAGTATAAACAGCACGGGTGTATTCCTGGTCAAATACCGCTGGACTACCGAAGTACCAATACCCGCATTATCAGGTATCTGATGCAGGATAATCAGGTCGTAGGTTTTGTCGGCAGGTGGAGTTGCTTCGGCGGGTGTTCCGGTCAGGATACGAATATCAAGTTCGTAATTCTGATTTCGCTCCAGAATGTTCCGAATCGCTTTTATATCTGGATGGGGAGCCAATGCCAGCAGAAGCACTTTTTCCTTGCCATCTATAACATCTAAATAAACATCCTGACGGTTATTTAGCGTACTGAATTCGCCTGGCTGTGGCAGCACTTCGACCACAAAATGCTGAACGCCTTTCTGTGTGGCCGTGGCCTGAAAGGTCAGTTGGTTGAATGAATCGTTCTTTCCGGCAAAATTGACCGACTGCCGACCGAGTTCCTTCCCATTCTGTCGCAATACGACCGTGGCACTTCGTCCCTGAAAGCCATTGCTCACAATTTCGGCCTGTACGGGAAACTGGTTACCCAGATAGGCAATCCGATTCGCAACAACGCCTTTAAGCTGAATGTCTTTTTTCGGAATCGTGTCCCCTAAGCCAACCGTCTGTACGGCAAATGGATATTGGCCAAACGTGGGCGACATGCCCTGATTGAAAATCCCATCGGATACGAGTACAACATCCGTCAGATTGCGCCCTTCGTAATCAGAACGAATACCCGACAATAAGCCCGACAAATCGGTTGTGCGCCGGGTAAAGGGAATTTGAGTGAGGTCGGCATCCGTAACGCTATCACCAAACGTTCGTATGGCCACGTCCAGCCCTTTGTCGGTCAGTTGCTGCCGAAGGGTTTGCAAGCCCGCTAATGCCTTGTTGAGTGCAGGACGACCCGCAGCCGCTACCGATTCAGAATTGTCAACTGCCAGAACAACTTTGGGTTTCTCGGTGAGTGTCCTGAGGCTCCGAATCAGAGGATTCAAGAGTAAAAAGCACAGGAAACTCACGACAACAAACCGAAGCGCGGCCAACCCATAGGTGGTTCGTTTATCGAAACCACTACCTGTTGCCAATCCAGGCCGTACCCCACTGCCAGCCAGTCGGGGAAGAGGTTGGTACATGGCGAACGCATAGGCTGCTCCCACGAGCAGGCAAACCAAAATCCACCAGGGCGAGGATTGAAAAATAACGTCAGAGCGCATTTTTTAGTGAAGAATTATGAATGAAGAATGATGAATATAAAGTCAGTAACCCATGAGTTGAGCTATTCTTCACTCATAATTCTTCACTCTTCATTAAGTTAACATTCCGCCATCTACTTGTAGTACCTGGCCGGTAATATAGCGGGAAAGGTCGGAAGCTAAGAAAACGGCGCAATCAGCGACTTCTTCAGGTTGGCCTCCTCGTTTCATGGGAATTTGTTGCTTCCATTCGTCGAGGGCTTTCTCGTTGATTTCACCCGTCATTTCGGTTTCGATAAAGCCCGGAGCAATGGCATTGGAGCGAATATTCCGCGAACCCAACTCTAGTGCAATCGACTTGGTAAACCCAATGATACCGGCCTTTGATGCAGCATAATTAGACTGACCGGCATTACCCCGAATACCCACTACGGATGTCAGGTTAATGATCGAGCCAGACTTCGCTTTCATCATAGGCTTGGTGACCGCTTTCGTCAGGTTAAAGACCGACTTTAAATTAACGGTAATAACGGTATCCCATTGTTCTTCGGTCATACGCATCAACAATCCATCCTTTGTAATACCGGCATTGTTGATCAGCACATCCAGTTTGCCGAAGTCAGCGATTACCTGGCTTACGAGTTCTTCAGCTGCCTGATAATTCGACGCGTCTGAGCGGTATCCTTTTACCTGGCCACCAAATACCCGAAGTTCCTCTTCCAGCGCCTGGCCTTTTTCAACACTTGACAAGTACGTGAAGGCAACGGCAGCACCTTCCTGCGCAAATTTCTGAGCCATTGCCCGCCCAATTCCGCGCGAGGCACCCGTAATGAGGGCAACTTTTCCTTTCAGTAAATCCATTTTAATGAATAATGAGAAATGGATAATGGATGATGAATGGGGTCAGTTTTTAATTATCCATTGTTCATTATACATTATCCATTTATGTTTTTGTCAAAATTAGCGGTTTGGTCTGAAACGGCAAGGTAGCGCCTGGTTTTGGTTTAGCGATTAAGCTGCGTTACTTTACCTTAAATTAAGTCATTCCTTATGCGCTCCTACATCCTACCTGCTTTGTTTTGGTTGACGACAGCAGTTACCTACGCCCAGAAAATACACGCCCACAACGATTATGCCCAGCTCCGGCCTTTTATGAGTGCATACGAAAAGCGTGCCGATTTTATCGAAGCCGATGTTTGGCTTCTCAATGGCAAGTTAGTCGTATCGCACGAGAAGCCAACTGCCAGTTCCCCAACCCTCGACTCGCTCTATTTAAAACCGATTGTGCGCCTATTCTTACAGAATAAAGATAAACCAAGCCCCGAGCGTGATTACACCTTTAATTTAGTGATCGACGTAAAAGAGAATTCTGCCGAAGTGCTTCCTCTATTAATCACTATGCTACAGGAAAATCTGCCTGTTTTTAATCGGTCGGCTAATACAAAGGCCATACAGGTGATCATCAGTGGTGAGCGACCTAAAATCCAAAATTATTTCGACTATCCCCTGCTCCAGTTCGATGGACGTCCCAGCGAAGTCTATGATGAAGAAACCCTCGGGCGTGTGGCACTTATCAGTGATAACTTCCAATCTTATTCTCGTTGGAATGGCATTGGGGATATTCCCGATATTGACCGTGACAAACTCAAACGGGTGATCAAACGGGCCACAACGACAATAAACCCATCCGGTTCTGGGCAATTCCTGACATGCCCAATGGTTGGAAACAGTTAAAGAAATTAGGCGTCGATATCATTAATACAGATAAAGTAGAAGAGTGTGTACAGGCTATGCGCTAGTTCAGGCTAGCAGCATAGTACAATAGTCCTTTCAGGAGCGAAAGCAGTAAATTCAATAGTTTTCTTGCTTTAATCAGTGTTTAATAAGGTTCCTAATCACTCTTCTTTCTCAATGGACATCCCACAATTAAAAAAGCCCCCCATTGTCTACGACGTTGCGATTGTTGGCTCGGGTGCGGGTGGCGGTATGGCCGCTTACATGCTCGCTAAAGCAGGCGCAAAAGTTATTCTGCTCGAAGCGGGCGGCTATTTCGACCCGGCCGATCCTAAATACATTACGCAATTGAAATGGCCCTGGGAGTCGCCCCGTCGTGGCGCTAGTACAGAAGCCCGTTCTGGCGGAGATTTCGATGCAGCCTGGGGTGGTTGGGAAATTGATGGGGAGCCATATTCCACTAAAGATGGAACTGAATTTGGCTGGTTTCGCTCCCGAATGCTGGGCGGTCGAACCAACCACTGGGGCCGTATCTCGATGCGTTTCGGACCGGACGATTTTCGGCGTCGTTCGCTATCCGGTGTAGGCGACGACTGGCCAATTGGCTATGATGATCTCAAGCCCTTTTACGATAAAGTAGATCGTCTTATCGGCGTGTTTGGGTCCGTTGAGAATTTCCCAAATGAGCCCGATGGTATTTTTCTACCTCCGCCCAAACCTCGTTTGCATGAATTAATGATTCGAAAGGGGGCCAGGAGCATTGGGATTCCGGTTATTCCTTCGCGCTTAAGTATTCTGACGAAGCCTATCAATAAAGATCGGGGTTCCTGTTTTTATTGCCACCAATGTAATCGGGGTTGCCAGGCCTATGCCGATTTTTCGGCCTCGTCGGTACTTTGTATTCCTGCCGTCAAGACGGGAAATGTAACCCTTGTGAATGGGGCTATGGTTCGCGAAGTATTGACCGATCCGCAAACGGGTCTGGCTACGGGTGTGAGCTATGTAAATAACATCACGCTGCAAGAAGTGACTGTACGCGCCAAAGCGGTCATGCTGGGGGCAAGTACCTGCGAATCGGCCCGTATATTGCTTAACTCCAAGTCTTCACGCTTCCCGAATGGTTTAGCCAACAGCAGTGGTGTGGTGGGCAAATACCTCAATGACTCGACAGGTGCCAGCCGTTCAGGTTTTATACCAGCCCTGATGGATCGCAAACGCTACAATGAAGATGGTGTAGGCGGTATGCACGTATTTACTCCCTGGTGGCTCGACAACAAGAAGTTAGATTTCCCACGCGGTTATCACATTGAGTACGGTGGTGGAATGGGTATGCCTGGCGCTGGTTTTGGCGGTGGTATCGAAGCCCTGAATGGTATGATTCCAGGTCGCGACGGTAAAACGAAAACTCCCGGCGGTTTTGGGGCAGGCTTAAAGGATGATTACCGACGCTTCTACGGCGCTTACATTAGCATGTCGGGCCGGGGCGAGCCGGTTCCCTTAGAAAGTAATTACTGCGAAATTGACCCAAATAAAGTCGATAAATACGGTATTCCGGCGTTGCGCTTTCATTACAAATGGTCAGATTATGAGGTAAAACAAGCCAAGCACATGCAGGATACGTTCGAAGAAATTATCCATGCAATGGGTGGCATTGCGCTGGGAAACAAGCCTGGTCCTAACACGGCTCATGGGTACGGACTGGCAGCTCCAGGTCGTATTATCCACGAAGTAGGTACCGTTCGTATGGGCAACGACCCGCAAAAGTCAGCCCTCAACAAATATCAACAAGCCCACGATGTAAAAAACCTGTTTGTTGTCGATGCCGCACCATTCGTCTCCCAAGGCGACAAAAACGTAACTTGGACGATTCTGGCCAGCGCCATGCGGACATCGGAATACCTAATTGATCAGGTCAAACAGAAGAATATTTAACTACAAGTAGCGCGGACATCCTGTACGCATAGTTATTTGCCTCTTGCTATGCGGACATCTGACCGCGCTACAAACAAAAAGGTCCTGACTTCCAGAAGTCAGGACCTTTGTTATATAAACCAGTTATCGATTACTCAACCACGGCTTCAGGCTTTTTTACCGTGATTGTCAGCGTTTCGCCTTCACCACTGTAATCAGCCAAAATCACATCGCCTTCTTTCAATTCGCCTTTCAGAATTTCTTCAGCAACGGGATCTTCAAGGTAACGTTGGATAGCGCGGCTCAATGGGCGTGCTCCGTATTGTGGATCGTAACCTTTCTCGGCTAAGAAGTCTTTCGCTTTCTCAGTCAGTTCAACGGTGTAGCCAAGGTTCGTAACCCGACCCAGCAGTTTGCCTAACATCAGATCAATGATCTTGTGGATGTCTTCGCGAAGAAGCGAATTAAACACAATCACATCGTCCAAACGGTTCAGGAACTCAGGCGAGAATGCTTTACGCAAGGCGCTCTGAATCGTGCTCTTCATCAGATCATCCTGCGTTTCTGCGGTTTTCTTGGTTGCGAAACCGATACCGGCACCGAAATCTTTCAGGTCACGAACCCCAATGTTAGAGGTCATGATAATGATCGTGTTCCGGAAATCCACCCGACGACCCAGACCATCGGTCAGGATACCATCGTCAAGCACTTGCAACAGAATGTTGAATACATCCGGGTGCGCTTTTTCGATTTCATCCAACAGCACGACGCTATATGGTTTCCGGCGAATTTTCTCAGTCAACTGACCACCTTCTTCATAACCCACGTAGCCCGGAGGTGCCCCAACCAGACGGCTAACGCTGAATTTCTCCATGTATTCCGACATGTCGATACGAACCAGCGCATCATCTTTGTCGAACAGGTAGGTAGCCAACACTTTGGCAAGTTCTGTTTTACCTACACCTGTTGGGCCGAGGAAGATGAACGAACCGATTGGTTTCTTAGGATCTTTCAGACCGACGCGTGTCCGCTGAATAGCTTTCACCAACTTGTCGATGGCCGACTGCTGACCGATTACACGGCCTTTCAGTTCGTCGCCCATGTTGACAAGTTTCTTGCCTTCATCGTTCGATACACTCGTCACCGGAATACCCGTCATCATGGCTACTACTTCAGCCACGTTTTCTTCGGTAACCTTATAGCGACGTTTCTTAGTGTCTTCTTCCCAGAGTTGTTTTGCCCGCTCAAGCTGGTCGATCAGGCGTTTTTCCTTATCGCGGAGTTGAGCAGCTTCTTCATACTTCTGGCTTTTAACAACCTGATTTTTCTCCTTCTTGATATTTTCAATCTGCTCTTCGAGTCGCAGAATATCTTCAGGAACGGTGATGTTCGAAATGTGTACACGGGCACCTACTTCGTCCATAACATCAATCGCTTTATCAGGCAGGAATCGATCCGAAATATACCGTTCTGACAATTTCACCGCAGCTTCTATGGCTTCTTTGGTGTAATCAACATGGTGGTGGTCTTCGTATTTATCCTTGATGTTGTTCAGGATTTCAATGGTTTCATCGATCGACGTAGCATCGACCATAACCATCTGGAAACGACGGGCAAGCGCACCGTCTTTCTCAATGTACTGCCGATATTCATCGAGCGTTGTGGCACCAATACATTGAATGTCACCCCGCGCTAATGCGGGCTTGAACATATTCGACGCATCGAGTGAACCTGATGCACCACCAGCGCCCACAATCGTGTGCAACTCGTCAATGAACAGAATTACCTCCGGCGATTTTTCAAGCTCGTTCATGACGGCTTTCATACGCTCTTCAAACTGACCGCGGTACTTCGTACCCGCCACGAGCGACGCAAGATCAAGCGTAACAACGCGCTTACCGAACAACACCCGTGAAACTTTCTTCTGCACAATGCGCAGAGCCAGTCCTTCGGCGATGGCGGTTTTACCAACCCCTGGCTCACCAATCAGGATCGGGTTGTTTTTCTTCCGGCGGCTCAGAATCTGGGCCACCCGTTCAATTTCTTTTTCGCGACCAACAATGGGATCGAGTTTGCCAACTTCAGCCAGTTTGGTCAGGTCACGGCCAAAGTTATCCAATACAGGTGTCCGTGATTTCTCGGAACCTTTTGGGTCTTTGCCTGAACCAGAACCGCTTCCGCCAAACATGCCACGGTCGTTGTCGTCATCGTCGGTTTCGGGTCCCATCACCGGGCGGGTTCCCGAAGATTGATATTCGAGCATCTCCTTAATGACTTCGTAATTAATATTGAATTTATTGAGAATCTGCGTGGCGACATTGTCTTCATCGCGCAGAATCGACAGTAACAGGTGCTCCGTACCAATGAGCGGGCTTTTAAAAATCTTAGCTTCCAGATACGTGATTTTCAGCGTCTTCTCCGACTGACGAGTCAGGGGTATATTCGCTAAATTTTTCACATTGTTGGTGGCTGTTCCTTTCGTGGCCTGTTCAATAGTGACCCGGAGTTCGTCGAGTGAGATACCGAGTTTTTTCAGTAATCCCACCGCCACACCCTCACCCTCACGAATCATACCCAGCAAGAGGTGTTCTGTGCCGATATAATCGTGGCCTAAGCGTAAGGCTTCTTCCCGACTCAGCGTGATGACTTCCTTGACGCGGTTTGAGAATTTTGCTTCCATTCGTTTTAGGGTCTCCTTAGGTAAGCTACTATACTGGCCTAACGAAGAGTTTTAAGGATTTGTTCACTCCCGAAGGCCAGCCCGTAACACGTCCGAAGCGGACGGTCCCTGACAGAACAACAGGTCTACAATACTAAGATTTGGTACAAAATCAACGCCAAAATTTTGCGGGTATACCACGGGCTGATGGAATACATACGTTTCGGGGCTATTTCCCGGATTCAACCTCGATCGAGCGTCAAATAGACCGATCGCTGCTGACTTATCGTACCATTCTGTCAGGTTCAATGGTATCCTCAATTGTAGCAATTTCAGACAAATTGTCAGCAATTCAACATTCAGATCGAATAAAAACGTCCAGTTCTTTTGATAAATCGGTTCAAAATAGGGCGCATAGTATTCGAAAAATGGAGCCTTACCATAAGCCGCTTGTAAGCATCTCCAGTGATGCATCCGCCAGTTTTGATCATTCGCGATCCGAAGTTCACGAATTGGCTGGTGATGCGTTCCCTGCTGTACGGGCACTGTTAGGGCATCAACTTTGTTAGCTGTAAGCACATAGCACCGATTTCGAAAACTTTGTTTCTGATAATGCTCGTATGCCTCAATTTGTACTCCTCCAAACCGCATTAGCCCCGACATATAATCTAAACAGGGCAAATAGTGTAATTCAACTAATAAATTGGTCGGATCAGACCCTAACGAACGCTTTTCCAATGACTACATAAGTATCCGTTCACAAATAAAGCAAAAATTCAATACCACCAACTAGTTTTAGTATTTTTTTAATTTCTGACTACAGCAGCCGTTTCGACTTCTGTTTGCTCTACGTTAGTCAAATGATCTTTTTTCGACTTTTATCCCGTTTGCCATTAAAGGTACTTTATGGCATTTCTGATGTATTGCACGTTTTACTATTCTCGATTATCCGCTACCGACGCCGTGTTATTCTGGATAATTTAAGGCAATCGTTCCCCGAGAAATCTCCGGCTGAAATTCGACTGATTATGAAGGGTTTTTACCGTAATCTAGCCGATTTATTTGTTGAAACCCTCAAGTTACCCACCTTTTCCCCGGATGAATTACAACGGCACGTTCGAATTATAAACGTTGAGTTAGTTCAGCAGCAAATACAGGCAGGGCAGACGGCTATTGCGATGACGTCCCACCAGGGCAACTGGGAATGGCTTCCAGGTTCTTTTGTACTCAAGGGTATTCCCGTCGATAGTGTGTACAAACCGCTAACGAATCCATTTTTCAATAACCTGATGTTCCAGATTAGATCCAGTTTCGGAGCTGTGCCTACAGACATGCATGTATTGCCTCGGCAAATGGTAGCCCGTAAGGATATTCCCCGACTCATCGGTCTTATGTCCGATCAGGTTCCTGATGTTCCTGAGCAAGCCTACTGGACTGATTTTCTACACCGCGACACCCCTTTTACCCAGGTGCCGAACGGCTGGCGCGTAGCCGCAATCTACCCGTATTTTATATGGAGCCGGTACGTGTGCGCCGGGGCTTTTACGAAGTGTCGATTCAGCTACTGGCAGAACCACCGTATACAGATTTGCCGCCGGGTACAATCTTAGAACGCTATCGTGACCGGATTGAAGCTACGATAAAAAACCACCCCTCCGACTGGCTTTGGTCGCACAAACGCTGGAAACACTGGCGGGAAAAATATGCAAAAGTGAGCGCGAAATTAGCATAAGCCCTCACCAAGTCTATCCATTTTATGTACTTATTCTGGTAGAAAGCACGCTGTTTCTCAGAATAACAATATGATTTTTGCTAACTAATTTAGTATTTTTTACATTTAGGCCAGTCAATGATATGTATCTTTATCCGTATTGTACGCCTAGATGATCTTTTTTCGACTTTTATCCCGTTTGCCATTCAGTATTCTATATGGCATTTCGGATGTGTTATACTTTGTTATTGTCTATATAGTTCGTTACCGGCAGCAAGTGGTTCTGGAAAACCTACGTCTATCTTTCCCTGAAAAGTCTCCCGCTGAAATTCGTCTGATTGCCAACGATTTTTATCGTAACCTGACTGACATTCTCGTTGAAACCATCAAGCTATCTGACATATCCCCCTGCGAGTTACAGAAGCGGTTTCGATACCTGAATCCTGAGTTGATAAAGGATTTTTTAGACGTTGGACAAACGGTGATCTGTACCGGCTCGCACCAGTGCAATTGGGAGTGGGTTCCGTCGGCGGCAGTCATTATTGGCATACCGGTTGATAGTGTCTATAAACCGCTGACTAACCCGAGCATGGAGAAAATAATGCAGGATGTTCGCGCCAGTCACGGGGCGGTACCAACGCCCATGAATCTACTGCCTCGCCAGATGGTCGTCCGTAAAGACATTCCGCGCGTGATAGCCCTCGTGGCCGATCAGGTCCCGGATGTACCGGAACAGGGGTACTGGATGGATTTTTTGCATCGGGATACGCCATTTTACCCTGGCACCGAACGTCTGGCACGGAGTCGCAATTTACCCGTATTTTTTCTGGAGTTGATTCGGGTACGCCGGGGCTACTACGAAGGCACCTTCAAGCTCATTGCCGAGCCTCCTTACACAAACCTGCCACAGGGAGCTATTTTGGAATCGTACAGGGATAAACTGGAAAAAAGTATCTGCAAACATCCCTCCGACTGGCTCTGGTCGCATAAGCGCTGGAAACACTGGCGCGGAAAATACGCCAAAGTTGGAGCTAAGTTAACGTAGGTACCTACTACTCTTCCAATTTGGATTCTCGGGGCGGCATCGGCCCGCAACGGCGGACCGTGTCCGACGCCCGCGCGTTAGATTCTATTGATACTTTAGCTTCTTATGCTATTGATTTTCAATATAGTAGACCTAAAAGAATCTATAGAAACAAAAGAATCTATTTTGGTAAAGTACTAGCCTAAAAAACAACTTCCAGAAAGTTATAAACTTTCTGGAAGTTGTAGTAATTCAAAACTGATGTTACTTTATATTGCTAGAGCGAATCCCTTCTCGCTTTTTCATTCTTCACTGAATCTCGCTTGGCTTTTTGTTTTTCGCGTTCTGCCATAATCGCATTATCTACTTTATCATATCCCTTACTAACCGATTGCTCAACTTTCTGAGCGGTTGTGTCAATCGCTGCTCCAGCTGCTTTTGCTTTGCTCTTAACCCCCTGACCTACTTCCTTGGCTGTCTCCCCGGCAGCTCTACCCGTATTTTTAAGGTCCTCTTTTAAGCGGGCTTTTCGTTCAGCCTTTTCCTGCTTCCGAATTTCTTTCTTACTCATCGCTGTAGTATCCTGCGCGTAGGCACCAACAGTAAGCATCATAGCGAGTGCAAAAGCACCCAGTAGTTTGATTTTCATAACGTAGTTGAGTTAGTAATAGGTTGTACGATCATGTTGCTGTACCGTCCTGGTTGATTGGCCACTAGCACGGCATGTTGGTAACTCAACAACTTATTCCTGCTTTTGTTTGCTAAATTTGAGTTAACGAACTCACTACCAGTCCTGTTTTGAATGTCGATAATCAATGTCACAAGCGAACATTTACGCTCACCCCTACGTTTGCCAATTGAACAGATCGAAAACCGGAAAGCTGCTTTTTCCGTACCTTTGTTCCGTCAAACGGCCCTGCCGCCATCTGTATGCTCGATTCGCTGCTTTCTCCTACTTCATCAGCCGCAACGGTTGATTCGCCCGTTCTCTATACCCCTCGCTTACGCAGTATATTCGTCGGAAAACCATAACGGTCAACATTGGCGATGTACCCTTAGGCTCTGATTATCCAATCCGGGTACAGTCAATGACAACCATAGATACGATGGATACGGCTGGTTCGGTGGAGCAGAGTATCCGGATGATTGAGGCTGGTTGCGAGTATGTACGCATTACGGCGCCGAGTGTGAAGGAGGCCCAGAACCTGGAAAATATTCGTAAGGAATTACGGGCTCGTGGCTATACTACCCCCTTGGTTGCCGATATTCACTTTACACCTAACGCGGCTGAACTGGCGGCCCGGATCGTAGAGAAAGTCCGCATCAATCCTGGCAATTACGCCGACCGCAAACGCTTTGAATTTATTGATTATACCGATGACGCCTATGCTGCTGAGCTAGAGCGGATTCGGGCGAAATTTCTACCCTTGGTTCGTATCTGTAAAGAATATGGTACGGCCATGCGTATTGGCACGAATCATGGCTCCCTCTCCGACAGGATTCTGAGTCGCTATGGCGACACGCCCGTTGGTATGGTGGAGTCGGCACTGGAGTTCCTACGAATTTGTGAGGATGAGAACTACTATAATATTGTTCTCTCCATGAAGTCGAGCAATCCACAGGTGATGGTTCAGGCCTATCGGTTACTGGTACAACGGCTGGACGAAGAAGGACTAAAACCCTACCCATTGCACCTCGGCGTAACCGAAGCGGGCGAAGCCGAAGATGGGCGCATCAAATCGGCGCTAGGCATCGGTACGCTACTAGAAGATGGCATTGGTGATACTGTACGCGTGTCGTTGACGGAAGAACCAGAACGCGAAGCGCCTGTTGCTCAGGCGTTGATTGACCGTTACACCAATCGGGCGACCGAAAGTAAGGCTATGCCCGCGGTAAAATCATACCCTATTAATCCATTTCAGTACTCGCGCCGGACTACCCACGAAGTTGCTAATTTCGGAGGTCAGAACGTACCGCGCGTAATTGCCGATTTTAGTCAGACACCCGTTACGGAACATAGTGTTCTCCATCCAATCGGGCATTTTTATCTGCCCGAACCGGATAAGTGGCGCATGAACGATCTGGGTGCCGACTATATATATACAGGGGTGCATCCGGCGCAGTTTATGCTACCCAATGGCCTGAAACAAATTCTGGATTACGCCGTCTGGAGAACCGTTTTAGACAAAGCCAGCTCGTTTCCCCTATTGACTGCCCATACGTATTTACAAAGCCATTTAGAGAAAGGATTGCTGCACGAACGATTGAACTTTGTTCAGCTAGCACTGCCAGAACTTTCCAATGAGCTGCTTACTACCATTCGCAATGATCGCACCGTTGTGTTGCTTATCAAAACTGATAATGCGCATGCCATGCCTGAATTGCGGAGGTTGTTTGTCGAACTCATTAATCAGGGTTTAACAACGCCCGTTGCGGTTCAACGTAATTATGGAAACATACCGACTGACGATGTTCCTCTCTATGCAGCTACCGATGTAGGTGGTTTACTGATTGATGGGTTAGGGGATGGCATTCTCTTATCCGCAACAGGGCAATCCGAAGCCAGTACCTTAAAAAACCTCAACAGTTTATCGTTTGGCATTTTACAGGCGGCCCGAACACGCATTACCAAAACCGAATATATATCCTGTCCCTCTTGTGGTCGAACCTTGTTCGATTTGCAGGAAACAACTGCCCACATTCGTCAACGCACCGATCACCTGAAAGGGGTTAAAATTGGCATTATGGGCTGTATTGTCAATGGCCCTGGCGAAATGGCCGATGCCGATTATGGCTATGTGGGTATTGGTCGTGACAAAATTGCCCTGTATCGGGGGCAACAAGTGATTAAAAAATCGGTTCCTGCCGATCGTGCCGTTGACGAATTGATCGAACTGATTCGCGAAGACGACCGCTGGATTGAACCAAGCTTAGTCAATGAATAATGGATAATGTTGAATGAATAATAACTATTTCAATAGCGGAGTTTAGTCGGTTGTTATTAGGCATTCATACGAGCAACCATTATTCATTTCCCATTATACATTATTCATTAATCTACTGTGAACAAATTCATCGATTACCTCAAGATTGGGCCTGTGTTCGCCTATTTCATACGCGTATTTCGCAAGCCTGACCCCAATAACCCAACCAGCGTAAACCTCCGCATGATGCACGGCATTAACCGGATTTCGATTATCATGTTTCTGTTTGCGATCATTGTCTATAGCGTTCGCCACTGCGTAAGATGAATACCGAAACGATACGCGATTACTGTATTGCCAAACCAGGCGTTACAGAATCATTTCCCTTCGGTGGGGATACCCTGGTATTTAAGGTAGGCGGCAAGATGTTTGCCCTATTGGCGACCGAAAGCCAGCCGACGACGATCAACCTCAAATGTGATCCGGAACGAGCGGTTCAGTTACGAGACGAACATCCTGCTGTAACACCCGGTTACCACATGAACAAGACCCATTGGAATACGATTACGATTGATGGGCGTGTTCGTACGTCGGAGCTTCAGGAGTGGATCGACCATTCGTATGAGCTGATTAAAAAAAGTTTACCTAAGGCCCTTCAACTAGGGTTAATCTGAGTTTAATGCTTGTTCAACCAGCCCAAAACGCTTAAATTCGCAAGGGTAGGAAAAACCAGACTGATATATGGAAGTTGTAGGGCTAAGTCTACTTTTTGGCATTTATCTGACTATCCGGTACTTCACGGTAGACCATGATACCGCATCTGATAAAGATCGAAAACGGTTCAGAAAAGGAATAGAACTCGTTCAAAACCGAAACGTTGCCGAAGCCTACCCGTATTTTGATGATGCCGTTCAGCAATATCCTAAATCAGCAGTTGCTTACGCTTATCGGGGTAAATGCCAGCTTATCCAGGAGAATTACTACTCGGCTATTTACGATCTCACCGAAGCCATTAGCCGCGATAATACATTAGCGGAATGCTACCTAGATCGTGGCATTGCGCTGTATTATACCAACGAATTTCAGCAGGCATTTCGGGAGTTTGACAAGGCTGTCTGGCATTACCGGGATGAAGAGCCTGATGCCTATCGCTGGCGGGCATTAGCCCGGATTCAACTTCGGCAACTTCCTCAAGCTGAAAACGATCTCCGACGCGCCATTTCCCTTGGCGACGAAAACTCGTTTCACATCCTCCTCCAGCCGCCATTTACACGGCCAGTCTACCAGCGGAAATAGCGTTGTTCCTGTAGTGCCGACCGGGACGGTCGGCACTACATTAATTCTGAGGCTCGATATTGAACATATTCACCCGTTCTTCCTTCTTCCGGATACCGAAGTTATACCGTACTGTCAGTCCAAATCGGCGGGTGTCATTCCGACGTAAACCCGTGGCTGATACGCTTCCCTGTTGCAGCGTGAACTCGTAAAAGTTGGTAAAGAACACGTCGTTGGCTGTGAGGGTCACCATCAGTTTATCCTGCATGAATTTTCGATTCAGACTCAGATTCAGGCCACCGAAATTGCTCAATTCATAAAATTGAAGCTGACCTCTCGTTCGGATAAATCCATTGAGTGTTAACGTAGAACGAGGATCTATTTTCAAAGAGTGATAGGTAAAAAATGACCAGCTACCACGCGAGAAATTCAAAGGCTTGTTTTCGTAAATGCCTGAATACTGATTGTGGTTATACTGAGCACCTACCACAAAAAAATAGCGTTTGATGGGTGGAATTCCGGCCAGTACCCGAAAGTATGTTTCCTTATTGGTACCCAGATTATCGTAGGTACGGTAAGCGAGGCTGCGGTTAGTCGGGTCTTGATAGACTACATTGGTGAAAATATCCCGCGTATTATTCTGACCGATGGCAAACAGAGGCCTATCTTCAACGCTAATATTCACTTCATAATTTTCGGTGAACTGTGGACGCAACGCTGGATTGCCCCGATCATATAAGTACTGATCGACATAACGAGCAGCCGGATTGAGGTAATCATAGGCTGGACGCGTGATCGAGCGTCGATACACCAGATAACTTCGCAATTCGTAACCAGCAATCTTCGCTACCCGACGACTCAAATAAACATACGGAAACAGATCTGTCCGGTTAATCTTGAATGACGTATCGGTTGGTACCCGCTGATGCCCGTCCATATTCGTGTTTTCCACTCTCAAGCCACCTTTCAATAGAAACAAACCAAACGTCTTTGACACCTGTGCGTATCCAGAATTGATATTCTCCCAATAATCGAATGCATTTGTCCGTCCGACATTGGGAAGCCGCTGATTAGCAACCTGATTAAAGTAATTCTGCTGGCTGGTGAAACGTTGCCAGGTGAGCTTTATGCCGGTCTCAATCGTAATGCTTTTCGTCAGCTTGTATTTTAAGTCTGATTGAGCGGCTACCAGGTGCCGTTGTGAGTCAAAATTACCATCGCCAAGCGTGCTGATTCCCTCTGGCTGGCGGTATTGGGTCGAAAAAACCTGATCCCCCGATTGCCCGTGAAATTATAGGATACATCCGTAATTAATTCCGAGCCAAGGGTGTCGATTTTGTATTTCAGGTTAGCGCCCTGGCTGATTGATACCATTCGATTACTACCATCTGTCAGATTCAGGTTGTCAGACGCTAAGCGGCCCGTACTAAGCTGACTGATCTGATTGCTGTTACTGGCCGACGACGATGACTCATTCCAGGAAAAACGACCATCCAGATTCAGGTCCCATTTGCGGGAAAGTTCAAAACCCAGGCCATAACCTGTATAGAAAACCTGAGCAGGATAGGTTGTGTAGGCATTCTGCCGTAAAATGGAATCTGGCGAAAAGGTCCGATTTGTCTGAACTTGCTCGTATGAGTTCCGGCGCGTGTAATTCAGATTTAGGTAGGCGGAGCGTTTTCCCTGACTGTTATTGAGATTAACCCCAACAAACTGATTGCCAAAGCGCCCCTGATTAAAACCCGCGTTGGCCGAACCTGTCAGGCCAAGGTTGATGCCTTTTTTCAGTACAATATTAACAATACCCCCACTGCTGCTGGCATCATAGCGTGCCGATGGCGTTCGAAGGATTTCCATCCGGGCAATACTGTTGGGTGGTAAACTTTTCAGGATCGAGGCAATGTCAGCTGCGCTCATTTTTTGCTCTCGCCCATTAATGTAAATCGTGGCTGGCGTCGTACTGCTCAGGTAAACATTTCCGTCGGGGTCCAGGAACAAACCCGGCGTTTTTTCGAGTAACTCATAGGCGCTTGTACTGGTGGCTGCAATCGGCTCGGGATCAACAATCGTCTTATCGTCCTCCTGCCTGACGAGTGCTTTGGCAGCCGTTACCGAAACGGCCTGCAACTGCACATTATCGGGCGTCATCACCAGCGTCACGATAGACTGGCTGGCAACAAGCGGCTCCTTCCGAACGGGTTTATACCCAACCGAAGTCGCCAATACACGATAGGAGTGCCCAATTTGTATAGAAAAAGTAGCGCTTCCCGCTGTGTCACTCAAGGCATATAGCTTACGGGTTGTATCGGCCCGATCAGCCAGTTGTAGCGTAGCGCCTATAACAGCGTGCTGGTTAGCTTCCTGTAAACGTATCTGAATCGAACCGGATTGAGCAAAAAGAGAAGCCTGAAAAATAGCAATAAGTACAAATCCCCAACAAAAGGCACGGAAAGCAATCATGTATAACCTGTTTGATCAGGCAAAGATAGGATGAGCAGGAAGCAACAAAACAATTTAATATTTCCCATTAAATACATGTACCTACACATAATACTACAGAACTCATAATCAACCGAATAAACTAAATGTAAACTCTGAAGTCATTAAATCCGTACAATTAAACACAAAACCAGTAGCCTACATAGCCTATATTTTTGTTTCTTTGCCCGTTTAATACGGTTTTAATCATTTCATCAATTAATCTAAAACCTATCTGCTTATGCAATTACTTGTACGCAGTGGATTCCTGCTGCTGCTCAGTTTGGCTATGCTGACCAACGTGTATGCCCAGGATCGCGTGATTACGGGCAAGGTCACACTAGCCAAAGACGGTAGCGCCCTTCCTGGCGCAAACGTGCAGCTAAAAGGCTCAACCAGAGGCACGACAACCGATGGAGCCGGTAACTATAAACTGTCTGTTGGGCCAAATGCAACGCTCGTCATCAGCCTGATTGGTATGGTGGCCCAAACGGTTGAGGTCGGTTCAAAAAGTCAGGTTGATGTTACGCTGGCCGAATCGACCTCTGAACTTAATGAGGTTGTTGTAACGGCACTTGGTATCCGGCAGGAAAAACGGGCGCTGGGCTACTCTGTGGGCGAAGTAAAAGGCTCCGACATTGCCAATGCGCAACGCGACAACTTTCTGGTTGGCATGCAGGGGCGTGTGGCGGGTCTGACCATGACCACTACCTCGGGTACTCCCGGTGCCTCGGCCATGATTCAGTTGCGCGGTGCCAGTTCGATTGGTGGTAATAACCAGCCACTGTTTGTTGTCGACGGGCTACCTATCGACAACCGCACCTTCAATCAGGGTGCTTTAGTATCTAACCGGCCTAACCGCGACAATGACTACCTGAACCGTGCCGCCGATATCAATCCGAATGATATTGAAAGCATTACGGTGTTGAAAGGCCCTGAAGCGGCTGCGCTCTATGGGATTGATGCCTCGTCGGGAGCCATTGTTATCACAACCAAGAAAGGCAGTAAAGGGGCTGCGCGGGTAACCTATGATAATCGCTTTCAGAGTACAGAAATCTACCGATTTCCAGAAGCGCAAACCATCTACGGACGTGGTACACTGGGTTATGCCAATCCAAGTGCTGCCACGATTCCGGCCTATTTTGGGCCTAAGTATGCAGCCGATGTACCTAAGTATGATAACGTTCACAGCTTTTTCCAAAAAGGCTTCACGCAGGTACACAACTTAGGCTTTGAAGGCGGCAGTGATATAGCTACCTACCGACTGTCGACTAACTACACCAATCAGACTGGCGTTGTACCCACAACGGGCTACAAACGGCTCTCGGTTCGGCTAACGGGTACGGCCCGCATTAGTCCTAAGTTAGACGTGATGACCTCGTTCAACTACGTGAATTCGCAGGTGACGAAAGCCATTCGGGGGAGCAATGGTTTTCTGATTAGCCTCCTTGCCTGGCCCGCCAATGATGACATCACGAACTACCTCAATCCAGATGGTACACGCCGGATTCTGGGAGGCAGCATCAACCAGGGCGAAACGGACAATCCGTTCTTCTCGGTCTATAAAAATAAGAGTGGCGACATCACCAACCGAACCATCTCTAACTTTCAGTTGAACTACAACCCAACGCCCTGGCTGAATGTAGTTGGACGTTTTGGAGCTGATTTATACTCAACCCAGAGCAACCTATTCCTGAGCCCAGAGTCGTGGCAAGGCACCGACGTTACGCTGGGTGGTTTTGCGACGAAGGGCTCGGTTGAAAATGCACTGGAAAACAGCCAGTTGCTGAATGGAAACTTACTGGCTACGGTAAAGAAAAACTTTGGCAAACTGAGTACCTCCTTGCTGCTCGGTACAACCATCGACGATCGGAACTACAAGGTAACAACGGCCTACGGCGAAAAACTGTACCTGCCCGATTTCAACTCGACCAACAACACCGATCCTACTACCCAACGAAACAAATACACGCAGACGCAGCAGCGCCTGCAAAGTGTGCTGGGAAGTCTGACGCTGAACTACGACGAATTGCTGATTCTGACCCTGACAGGCCGGAATGACTGGTCGAGTACGTTGCCTGCTGCCAATCGAAGCTTCTTCTATCCAGCGGCTTCGCTGGCATTCAACTTCTCAGATCTACCAGCCCTCAAAGCGCGTGGGAATACGTTCTACTATGGCAAGTTTCGGGCTAGTTACGGCCAGACAGGCCGGGATGCGCCACCGTATAAAGTGGCCGCCACCCTGGTTCCACAGACCTCTACGGGCGGTGGCTTTGCCTATGATTTCTACGGTAGCAACCCCAACCTGAAACCTGAGCGTGGCGAAAGCTACGAAATCGGTACTGAGTTGATGTTTTTCGGTGGTCGCTTAGGGCTTGACTTCGCTTATTACAACAAAACGTTGTCGCAGCAAATTGTCACCCAGCGCCTTAGCTATGGTACCGGATTTATTTTCGGCCTGCTGAACGGAGGCACATTCAATAACCGGGGTGTCGAACTTCAATTAAAAGGATCGCCGGTAAAGAAAGCGGATTTTGGCTGGGATGTTATCCTGAACTTCTCGAAGCTGAAAACCGATGTGAAGAACCTGCCCGCCGATGTCCCGGAATATTACAACTCCGATACCTGGCTCTATGGAAATGCCCGTTCCAGTGCGTTCGTCAGCAACTTACAGGACTACTTTCCGAGTACCAACGTGGCTTACCGGAGTTACAATTTCAATTATTACCAACGGGGCAGTGGATCAGCGACGGCGATTGGGGGTTATAGCTATGCCCGGAATAAAAACGGCGATATTCTGGTCAATCCAACCAACGGGCTGCCCATTACCAATGCCAACTTTCTGCCTATTGGCGACCGTAACCCAGACTTCACCATCGGTCTGACAAACTCGTTTCGGTATAAATCGCTGAGTCTGTCGTTCCTGCTCGACATTCGCAAGGGGGTGATGTCTTCAACGGTACGGCTATGTACCTCTGGCGTTCGGGGCTGAGCACGAAATCGCTTGACCGCGATACACCGGTTGTTTTCAAAGGGGTATTGCGCGATGGAAAAGAAGACTCCGGCACACCAACGCCAAACACGATTCAGGTGGTTCCGTCGCTCCGGTCGACAGATTATTACAGTTCCATTCCAGAGTCGGAGTTTGTCGAAAAAGACATCAACTGGCTGCGTTTGCGCGATGTAACGATCAGCTATGTGCTGCCTTCTGCGGTTCTAGCCAAGACGAAGGTATTTAAACAAGCCAGCGTTTTTGTGAACGGCACCGACCTCTTTCTGCTGACGAACTACACCGGAGCTGACCCAAATGTGAACGGCACAACGGCGACCTCTGGTGGTGTTGGCGCAGGCGGCATCGACTTTGGTACGCTGTCTGTACCCGCGGATTATCAGCCGGTCTACGCGTAGGATTTTAACTTATATATGATGTATGAAGTAAGATATATAGTGTAGGATATATGATATAGTTGACAACGCAGCATGCCAGCGAAAGCAATACATATCATACCGCACGGGCCTTTAGATTTACACCGTTGTGCGATTCCAAGATAGTCGCGTAACTTAAAGCCCTCACAAACTGTGAGTAATCAACCTCGGCGGGACACCTTTGCGCACGGGCCAGGTAAAACCTATGGGCCGATTGAAGCCCCGCCGAGTTCTTAACTCTTCAACTCAAATAGAAATGCGGGTTCGTGGCCCATTAGCAAGGTAATGAGTTGAGTTAGGTGTTGATCATTATTCACTTTAACCAAGTCAAAGATATGAATTTTACCCATTTCGTTGGTATTGATGTCTCTAAAGACACCCTTGATTTTGCCGTTGTGATCAGCAATAAAGTTGTCTTTCATCAGCGGGTGAGCAACGACAAAAAAGGCATTACTCAGTTCCTCAAAGAGCTTCGCAAACAAACCAAAGCCAAACTGGTCGATTGCCTATTTTGCCTGGAGTTTACAGGTATCTATAATAACCCTTTACTAAATGCTCTCCACTCCCAAACATCAATTTGGGTCGAGCGGGCAGCTCATATTAAAGACAGTTTGGGCTTATGCCGGGGTAAAACCGACAAACTCGATTCAAAACGCATTGCCTTATTTGCCTATAAAAACCGCGAAGATGCCCGCCTGTGGGCACCCCCACGCCAGGTTATCAGCAAGTTAGATCGACTCACCGCCCAACGGGCTCGCTTGACCAAGGCCATCAAACTGTTAAAGACTCCTCTATCTAACACCGAAGGATTTATCAGCAAGGATGATCAAAAAGCCAATCTGCAAGCTTGCCAACAGTCCCTAAAAGCGCTCAAATCAGATTTGAAAGCCACGGATAAATCAATTGCTGAGGTGATTGAAAGTGATGCTGAACTCAAGCACCTATTCGAGCGAGTGACCTCCATTAAAGGCATCAGCCAGACGACAGCAGTTGAAGTGATCATTACGAGTAACGAGTTTAAGAGCATTACAGACCCTAAGAAGTATGCTTGTTATGCGGGTGTTGTTCCCTTTGAGCACAGCTCAGGCCAGCGCAAAGGGAAAGCAAAAGTGAGTCAGATGGCGAATAAAAAAGTCAAGTCATTACTCCATTTAGCAGCCTTGTCGGCCATACAACATTGTCAAGAACTGAAGCTTTATTACGAACGAAAAGTAGCGGCCGGCAAGAACAAAATGCTCGTCATTAACAACGTGCGCAATAAGCTCGTGCTCCGAATTTTCGCCTGCGTTCGAGATGATCGAAATTATGACGAAAATTATACGCATTCGCTTGCGTAGATCATAGAAATCGGCCCCGATCCTACCTCATATATCTTACTTCATACATCCTACATCTTATATCATACATCTAATGAAACAACTGACCATAATCGCCTTACTGTTCTGCCTGATGACGCTGAGCAGTTGCGAGAAATACCTCGATATTAACCGAGACCCTTCGAATCCACAGATAGCGGAAGGCTACGTGTTATTGCCACCTATGCTTGCCCAGATGGCCTTTGGGGAGCAGTTTGACTCCCGATTTATTGGCAAATACATTCAGAACTGGGGCGAAGCGACGGCGAATAACACCTGGGATCGGATGGGCTACGACGCGGGCTCCGATAATGCCGGGCTGATTTGGCGGGTACATTATTGGAACCTGGGCCAAAACGTTCAGCTTGTGCTTAACGACGCAGCCGCAAAACAGAAATGGGATTATAGTGGAGCTGCCAAAGCGATGTTTGCCTGGAGTTGGCAAACCACCACCGACTACCACGGCGAAATTATTCTGAAAGAAGCGTTCGAGCCAAACCGGTATGTATTCGATTATGACACCCAGGAAGAAGTCTACGCTTACGTTCAGAAATTAGCAAACGATGCCTTGACTGATCTCAACCGTACAGACGGCAATGTGTCGCAGGCTTCGCTGGCACGGGGCGATTTAGTTTATGCCGGTGACCGGAGCAAGTGGATCAAGTTTGTGTATGGCGTACTGGCTCGTAACGCTAACCACATCAGCAACAAAGCTGCTTATAAACCCGACGTCGTGATTGATTACTGCAACAAGTCGCTGGCGAGCAATGCGGATAACTTTAACGTACCCTTTACGGCAGGAGGAAACTCTGCCCTGGCAAACTTCTTCGGGCCTACCCGTAGCAACCTGGGTACTTATCGGCAAACCGATTTCTTAGTAAGTCTGCTGGATGGCCGGGTATTTAACGGTGTGGCCGATCCCCGCTTGCCAATCCTGGCAACAGCCTCGCCCGACGGCGTTTATCGGGGTGTTCTGCCAACCCAGGGCGATCCGAACAACGTAAATGGCAATACCAAGCGCATTCCAACCCTCTGGGGTGAGTTACCCAACCTAGTTGTAGCCGGAACGACACCGGGCAAATACGTTTACAAAGACGGGGTTCCGCTTCCCATTCTGACGTATTCCGAAATTCAGTTCATCAAAGCTGAAGCCGCCTTTATCAAAGGTGACAAAGCGATGGCGCTTGCTGCCTATCAGGCAGGCATCGGGGCTGCACTCGATTTTGCCGGTGTAGCGGCTGCCGACAAAGCGAAGTTTCTGGCCAGTGCTGCCGTAGCGCAATCGGCCAGCGATTTGAAAATTAGCGACATTATGCTACAGAAGTACCTGTCCCTGGTTGGTCACGGCGTTATCGAAAGTTGGGTGGATTTGCGCCGGTATCATTACGATCCATCGGTCTATACTGGCTTTACCCCACCCAGTGGCACCCAGCTTTTTCCCGATAACAATGGGAAACTAGCGTATCGGGTGCGTCCCCGCTATAATTCCGAATATGTATGGAACCGGGCATCACTCGACAAGTACGGCGGCAATGCACTTGATTATCACACCGTTGAACCCTGGTTCAGCCAGAAATAACCTACGAAACCAATGAAATATACGATAAACTACGTTCTGCTTCTTGTCACCGGCCTGTTTATGCTGGCCTGTGGCGATAAAGCCAACTTCCTCGACTCGGTAGCCCCTGCAACAGGTGCACGGGTGAAGTTTTACCACCTGGCCCCCGACCTGGCCGGTGTTGATGTATACGTGAATGACCAAAAGTTTTCGGGTGTCAATACTGTTCCCCAGCCGTGGCGGTTCCATTGAGTTACACGAATACGTTTCCAAACCAGGACTATGCCGTGTTAACACCAGGTACGGCTAAAGTGAAGGTCGTTATTCCAGCTAGCACGACAGCCTCGACCGATGAAACAATAGCCACAACCGATCTGACGGCACAGACCGATACGTACTATTCGGTATTTCTGTATGGCACGGCACCAACCTATAGCACGCTTACCTTAACGGATAATTTGACTATTACCGACGCGTCGAAGGCTTATATTCGGTTTGTCAATTTTGTGGCCGGTCCCGATGCTACCTCTACATATGATCTAGTCGTTAACGGCACAGTAGTGGTCACAGGTGTTGCTCCGCTGAAAGGTACGGCTGCTTTTGTCCCAATTTCGGCCATTGGATATAACACAACAGCGGTGCCGGTACAGATCCGGCCAACCGGCACAACAACCGTAACAGCCTCGGGTACCTTACAGCCCTATGGTGGTCGGTTTTATACGGTTGTTGCCAGAGGAGTTGCTGGCGGCACAGGGGCCAAAGCGATTGGATTTGCCATTTCAACCAATCGATAGCGTTGATTCAAGCCAATAAAAAAGGGGTGTTTCTACCAAAGAAACACCCCTTTTTTATTGGCTTGTTCGTATTTCGAGAATCATTTCAATTTTCCTAGCTGCTCAACATTCTTACGCGTGTCGATATGACTTGCCTGGGCTAGCTCCATTGATTTTTGGGCGGCTTTCTGGGCATCGGCAGTTTTGCCACCACGGCGGTATGCCTCGGCTAATTCGTAGTATAAATCAGACTGCTCTTTGGGGCTGGGCTTCAGAGCCAACCCTTTGTTAACCCACTTCACTACCGTTGGCACATCACTCGCGTCGGGGCTATTCTGATTGAAAAGTCGTGAAATATACTGATATTCAAGCACGGTTAACTGATTGGAATTAACCTGATTATCCATCCGCTCAACCGCTTTGGCGGTTTGATGAGCGCGAAAATACGCGTTCACTTCGGGTAGTAGCGTCCGATTGGCAGCCACTTTAGGATCTATGCCAATTTTAACCAGATCCTGCCGAATCTCCAGGATTCTTGAAATCGGGAACTGGGCTCCCCGCCCACTAAACAGCGACGACATCAGAATATTTTCGGCTACCATCTGTACCTCTTTAGCCCCATACGCCTTTCGGTAGGTATCCATATGACCCAACATGTATTGAAACATAGGATTCTCCGAGTCAAGGACAAGTTTCTGCAGAGCCAGCCAGTTTGTCTGATTCGCAAAGGTGGCGGCTGATTGCTGTTTTGCATACTCGTTCATGGCCGCCATATTCGAAACAGTATCCCGTGTCACCCGGCTATACATAGCAAAGTCGATCAGGAAATTGGCAGAGCGTTCGCCCTGCTGATAGCGGGATTTCATGGTTTGACTCCGTTGCTTCGGGTCAAGAGCAGTGGTTCCATGACGAATCACTTCATCTGTTGAGTTATTGCTCATGGCAAAGTGAACCAGATTCTGCTGCGGATCGAAGTACAGAAATAATGGCAGTGATGGCACAAATAACCGGCGACTGTTCAGAAAAGCCTGCGTCGCTGGTTGGTTGACATCTAACTGAGTACTAATAAACTTGTCGTTATAAAACTTCCCAACCCGCGCATCCGCCAACGTCGGTTTAAAGCTTTCGCAAACGTGACAGGTTGGCGAAAAAATCTCAATAAATACGGGTTTTCCCGACCGTCGTGCCTCCTGAAAGGTTTTTTCAACCGGCGCCGGTTTAAACTGAATACCCTGTTGCGCAAGGGTACTGGTTGCTACAAAGAGCAGCAGCAGAATCTTTTTCATGAATCGTAAAATCATTGATAAACAGGCATCAGCAAATTAACGGCCAATGTGCTGGCTTCGTCTTTATAAAGTAGTTGGCCAAACTTGATTCTATTGATTCTTGTGGATTCTGCCGATTCTTTTTGAACTGATTCTCAAGCCAATAGAACCCATAAGAATCGACAGAAGCAAATTATAAACAATTCTGTCCCCGTACTTATTGCTGCTTTTGCTGTTCTTTAATTTCCTCTTCAAGGCGCTTGCTGAGTACCCGGCAGGTATTTTCGATATCCGTAGCCATGCGTTTATCACCCGTTGCATTAATGGCGGTATCGGCAATACCACTCATCATTTCAATTAGGAAGCGTTTCATATCGATCACTTCCATCTCTTTCGTCCAAAGGTCGATTTTGAGCGTGCTGTTGTGGTAGTGATCCCAGAGCGCAATGGCAATGGCGCGCGTATCGCTGAGCCCCTCGTTCGGGTTGTCGGTAGCTTCCCAATATATTTTTTCGGGGATATTCTGATTATCCAGCTCAACCGAAAAGTGAATGTCTGATTTTTTCATACGACAAAAATACGGAACATGGGTGGAAACCGCATGACTATGTATCGTAAATCAGGCCGATCAGAAAAAACGATTTTTCATTACCGGGTTCGTACTACAACCAGTCTTAAACCTGAGTACCATATCCTTTACACTAGTCGATTTGGATGGAACAATAATCACAGACATACTTGCCCAATAACGTCCACTATTTAATTGCAGGTGATATAGGTGTAGGTAGATTCGCTGGTGTAAGGCACCGAATTAAATTTACCCGTTCGGGTCTGTTTAATCGGGAATCCTTTGGTGTTGAACTGATAGGTGGTTTGCGTGTTGCCACTTTCCAAGGTAGTGCCGTTCGCTTGAATGTAGATGTTTTTTTCTAACAAAACGTTATTGCTGATATTGCCCCGAGCGCCATCATACGACTTTTCACGAGGCCAGCCGGGGAAGAATAGCTGGGGTGTAGCCTCGAACGTCGATTTTTGGCTGTCGTAGGTTTGTTCGGTATAGTAAAAAAGCTTACCATTTTCCCAGCTTTCCTGCCGAACCAGATGATTGTCAGCATCGTACTTATAGAATCGAACCACCGTACTACCCTGTTTTTCCTGAATAATCCGCCCATCATTTAGTACGGCGTCTTCGATTTCAGGGCCACTCCCTGATGTATAAACTCTTTTTATAAGTTTACCCTTGTCGAACGTTTGGATACTGGAGCTAGTACCACTTGCGGATGAATTGCCTACCGATGTTATTTTGGTCAATCGCCCCTCTCCGTCATATTCATACTGTATGGTACCGCTCGTGGTGGTCGTTTCTTTTTTGCTCGCCGATACATAAATACGGTCATAGGTTGTGCTGGTCGTTTCCTTGTCGAGCCGTCCATTTTTATACGAATAGGTGTATTGGCTGATGATGTTATCGGTGTATTCACCTGCGTAGCTATAGGTAGCCTCTGATTTTGATTGAATGACATAGCCATTACTGTCGTAGGTGTAGTTGACGGTCGATAAGGAGTTGCCATCGCTGCCAGGTGCTTTGGAGGTAGATGTGTACACAGTCCGAAAAAGCTGATTCTGAGCAGTATACTCGTAGGTTGTTTTCGATGAAATGCTGGTATACCCTCCTCCAGCCGATGTATTGCTAATGGCTTGCAACCGACAGCCTTCCGGCGGAAGGGGTGCCGCCAAATCCTCAGAACTTTTCTGGCAGGATATGAACCCCAGTAACAGCAGACAACTAGTTAGTTGTGTTCTCATGACAAGAAATGGTTGGAAAATTATCGTTCAATTTTGATATCGAATGTAAAGGTGGCCGTACTGCCTGCCTTGTTGTGTTGCGCCTGCGTGAAGCGAATCAGCCCTTTTTTGCCCTGCTGCGTTTTGAACGACCAGAGGTATTGGGAACGTGGCTGAGCCGTGTTCAGATCGACCAACGAGCTAACTAACTCCGTTTTTTCATCAGCCCCCGTATCGAACGTCCAGGCACGGCGCAAATCGGCGGCCGTCGCGAAGCTGGCCCATTGATTAGCTGGGATGGTTGTGTAGCGAAGAAACGTATTCTGGAAATAAGGCCATTTCTGCCCGTCGATGAAAGGCCAGATGGTGTACGCTCCGCACGAAACCCCGCAATTTTTAACCGCACGGGGTCCGGCAAACCAGGGGCCTGAATAATAATCGAACACAAGGTCGATGTCGTAAGCCACCGATGCGCCTTTAGCAAATGAATAGAATGTCCCATTGTCGAGATCAAGCAGATTGCGGGTTTGCGGATCGTTGGATTGTCCTTCTTTCAGATCCAGTTTGAGGTTGGTGAAGGTGGCTACGTCGGGCTGGCCGGAAATTCCCGCTGACTCAGTAGCGCCGACTGGGCCAGGCGGGTATCGCCCGTAAGGCCCACATCGAACATGCATTGCCCTAGTTCAGGTTGCCGCGTTACGCCAGCCGCCGTACAAACCCCCTCGGCCCAGGCTAATTTCTCCGCCGAAACGACGGGAAATGTTTTCGGGAATGTCCGGTCAGTATAAGAATCGGTGTTTTTACCCGAATCGTAAACGAATATGGACGTGGCATTTGTGACGCGCCAGCTATCGGCAAACGTTCCATGAATAGCCGGAAAAATGGACTCAACAGCGGTGCCATCACGAAGCAGAAAATCGTTGGCATAATTGCCATCGTAATTACCCATCAGTCCCGTTACATTCCCTTTTCGGGCATCGCCCAACACGACGGAATAGTTCAGATAAGGCGCGTTCCAGTAAATCATGACGCCTTCATTTTGGGCGTTGCTAAAAAACAGTTTTTCGGTTCCGGCCAACTGGAGTTTGTTGCCGCCCCAAGCGATAGCTGCGTCAGGGCTGAGAGGGCCGTTTCTTTTTTGTTGACATACAGGCGGGGCATCTTCAGGTTTGCTGGGTTTACCAGCAGGCAGATTTCATCGCTCCCCAGTTTGGCTGCTACGCCGGTGTTTACCGTGCCCAGATTCGTTTTGTGAATATCTTCCTGCCGGGCCTGTACTTCCAGGTTCGTGCCTTTCGTGGCCACAAATTCACCGACGGTCTGGAAGCTATAGCCCAAGCCATCGTGCATCCGTATGTGTGGGTCGCCTGAAGAACCGCCCTGGCCCGGAGGAAAGCCCAGTGCATTGCCCAGCCGGTCGAAAATGCCGTTGAAAATATCCCCAATATCGCGCGGCCCCCGATTAGTGCGGCCCGCTTGTGCGGCCTGACGAGCCGCTTCTTCGCGAGCCGCCTGTTCGGCAGGCGTTTCCCCTCGTGAATTACGCTGGACTGGGGCACTGTTTGACGGCATTGGAGCCGTTACCGTAGAAGGTACGTTCATTTTATACTCTGGTAGTGTCCCCGGTTGAGGTGGCGGGCTGTAGTAATAGGAGTTATGGTAGTTCTGGCTCCCGTCGCCATAGACATGACGCCCCAATTGCTGGGCATGGGCTGGCGTAGCAACAATAGCGGCCAGGAAGGCACCAAAATCAAACGATTTTCGAACGTTATGAAGTTTGGCAATAGTAGTTTCTTCATTCGCCAGAATACCCCAGATGGCATCGGCCCCCAGGTTTTTGGTGGTGCTATAGCCCGCTACGTTGGTGAGTCGGCTGACCACGAAATCGGTCATTGTTGAAAACTTCGTCACCTCGGTTGCCTTACTGGCAATATCGGCATTGGCTGTTTGAATGGCTGCGTCGATGGCGGTGAGGTTAGTGATGCTGAAAGCCAGGTATTTCCCAGACCCATAACCAACGACCTGCTGATTTGCATACGTATCGAAGCGAAAATCGAGAATGGCAACTCCTTTGTTCTGGGTGGTGGCTTCGGTACATTCAATGATGAGCTGGTGGTAGCGAATCTGCGTTGGCCCGTCAGATGTAGCGGCTGGCGTGTCGTCGGTTTGTTGGCAGGATTGCGGGAGGAAAAGGAACACCAATGTTCCTAGAAAGAGCATTACCCGACGATAGATAAGCGAAAAAAAAGTTTTCATAGTTAGCGCTTAGTAGTTCTGAATGGGTTACGCACAGGAGGATTGTTCATGATTTTATGCGCAACAAATGGACAGTTACTGTTTTTTCGTAGCGGGGATCACTGCTGTTCGAATAGCTTGAGCCGGTTGCCGTCGTGTACGCAAACGACAGCGTAAGTGTCAGGCTATCGCCTTGCCACTCTCCTCCTTCGAGGGCCGCCAGCAGGTTGAAATTGTTTCGTAGTCGCAGAAACTCGTCGCCTGTCTGAAAGTGAATTACAGCGAGTCGGTTTCCTGCTTCGGTCTGTACATGGCCGTTGAGTTCATATTCTTCCTGGCCATGTGGACTGGTCACGGTAGCAGTTCCATCGAACCGTTTTTTATCGGCTCTAGACCCTAAACCGCTGCGTTTGCGTGTCCGTCGTGCTGCTTTTTTCGCCCGTTCTTCGTCTGATACAGGCGGCAGAATGGTGAGCCGGATCGTTTTCGTTAGGTTATTCGGGTCGCGGAATTCGCCTTGCCAGGTACCGACAAGCAGTTTGGCGTTTTCGTCTTGGCTGTAAGCCCAGGGACGGTCTTTCAGGTCGGTGTAATAGCTGTACTCGTATTTACATTCATACACACCCCAGCTAAGGCCAGCCAATGCAAGGAAAAACAAGCCTAATTTTGTGCCTTTTGTCATAAAAATTAATGGAACGCTGGTTGGTCGAATCGGTATGATTTAAAAATGATTTTTATCAGCGTAGATCATAATGATCACTCCGATCAGCGTTCCGTTTTAATTACTTCCCGGCGTTGTAGATCGCCATCAAAAATGCCTTGCTGATTCGGGTGGCTTCTTTTTCGCAGATGTGACCCTGCCCTTCGGGCGCATCGACCCCCTGCCCTTTACTGGGGCAACTGGCCGTAGAGCGGTATTTATCGCAGATACTCCAGACAGAACCAAGTTTGCAGGCTCCATTATCGGACTCAATCTCCTGCAAGTCGAAGACAACGTCCTGTGCCTTAAAGGTGTCCTTCATCCATTGGGCTACCTTCATTTTGGCCGCATTGCCATCGTCTTTCGTGATAATGTAAATGAGTGGAGGGGTGATGTGTACGAACCGTTTGATCCCGCTCGACCGCAGTTCGTCGATTAGTTGTTTGTAGCCTGTCTTGACACTCTCTACATTGGCATCGGTGATGTCGGCATAGCCAAACTTGAAAATGGCAATCTGGAGTTTATCTTTTTGCTGGAGGGCCTCGCGTTTGAAAGCGGCCAGCTTTTTTTCGGGCTCTCCGTTCGAGATGTTATTGCCGTTATTGATCGAGTTCCAGTCGGTTCCGTTCAGGCCGTCGTTTAGCTTATCGCCATCATAGAACTCAAACTTAAAGCCGTTATTCTGGCTACCATCTTCCAGATCGCCCCCAACCGAAGCATGGACGAACAAGCTGTTCCAGCTAGTCACTTTCGTTTTCTCGGTGGCCGACAGATTGTCCCAGGCGCTGATCCCATTAATGCCCACAACACCTGCCTGCCCAGTGCCCAGCGTAACATTGCCACCAGGATTTGGGTCGGTAGGATTGGCTGAGTTGCCCGGATTGGGGTCGTTGGCAGGGCTGCTGCATCCCGCCAGCAGTAGCAGAAACAATAGGTGTCTCATGGGTGAAACTCGACGTTTAGTGGTCGAAATTGTCTGGATTCGCCTACGCCCACAATACGCAATCGACCAACGACCATTTGAATCGACTAACAGCAGGATGAATTGAGCCAGCGGTTAATTTGCAATACAAAAAGCACCTACATTTGAGTAACCGACTAGTTGGTAAGGCAATGTCCCACAACACCTATTCCTGTATTATTGTCGATGATAACGAAATTGATCGGCTAACCACGCTGGCTCATGCCCGGAAGTATCCGCTGCTCACCATTGAAGGAGTATTCTCATCGGCCACCGAAGCGTTGCCCGTTTTACAAAAACAGCCTGTCGATGTGCTGCTCCTCGATATTGATATGCCCGACCTAAGTGGGCTGGAGTTACGAGCCAGTTTGATGCAGGTGCCGATTTGCATATTTATTACCGCTTACCCCGATTATGCAGCCGAGAGTTTTGC
The DNA here is from genome assembly GCA_003259005.1 of Spirosoma telluris. GTDB lineage: Bacteria > Bacteroidota > Bacteroidia > Cytophagales > Spirosomataceae > Spirosoma > Spirosoma telluris. The sequence continues at coordinate 7,922,725 of QLII01000001.1, read as the reverse complement.
CGTCGATGCCTTCGATTATCTGGTGAAACCCATTCGGGCTGAGCGGTTCAGCCACACCATGGCTCGTGTTCAGTCGTTTTTCGACCTGACGCGAAAAGCGCGGCTATTTGATCTGAGTCTGGGGGCCGATACCGTATTTATTCGGGATGGTCATCAGCAGATTAAGCTAAATCTGTACGAAGTTGTGTATCTGGAGGGATTAAAAGACTATACGCGTATCGTGACGACAACCCAGCAGTACACGGTGCTCTCCTCTATAGGGAAGCTACTTCAGGAAGTGTCGTTTCAGTCGTTTTTGCGGGTTCATCGCAGTTATGCGGTACAACCACATTATATTGACAAAGTTGTTAGTCAACAAGTTTATGTTCAAGGATTTATGCTACCGATTGGCCGAAGCTACCGAGCGGTACTGGAGGGAATCTATTCACATCTACAGGCCAACCGATTATCATGAGATTCTCGTGTCGACCCGTTTGATGAGTAGACTCCTGCTACTTGTTTCGTTGTTTATTGCTACCCCAGCGCAGGCACAGAAGCAGGGACGCGCCCTTATCGACTCGTTAGTTGCGGAATTGCCCAAAGCTGCCAATGACACCGTGAAGGGCAGATTGTACCGGGTTATCGCCGAAGAGTGGTTTTTTACCAATACCGATCAAGCGCTGTACTACAGCCGATTAGGCTTGCAGCATACCACCCGCATGAAGTGGCAACGAGGGATTGGGGTCTTTAATGGGTATATTGGTCGTGCGTATAGTGATAAAGGAAACTACGACTCCTGTCTGGTCTATTTGAAAAAAGCGGTACGTATCTATAAAACGTTGGGCGACACCTGGAATCTGGCCAGCACAACCAATAACATCGGCGTGGCCGAACAGAACATCCGATCCAATTACCCGGCCGCTACGCATTACTATTTTGAAGCCTTAGGCTATGCAGAGGCCGCCCACGACAATTACCTCATTGGTATTAGCCTCGATAATATCTCGGAAATCTATCGGATTCAGAAAAACTACACTAAAGCGCTTCAATTTGGCTTGCGGGCATTAGCGCTCCGGCAGCAGCAGCATAACCCCGATATTAATGCCCGGCGTGAACTGGCGGCTTCGCTGACCAGCATGGCTGCTTTGTATACCCAGATGAAAAACTGGACGAAAGCCCGTCAGTACGGTCTAAGGGCCCTGGCCGAGCACGAGAAAGTGGGGAATAAAGACGGATTAGCCAAGACCTATGGCAACCTGTCGGTAGCGATGCAAAACGAGTACAGTCGGAAGATCAGCTATGCGCTGAAAGCGAAGCAGCTCTGGGACAGCATAAATCCCCGGCATCTCGATGCGGTCAATAACCTCGCTAACCTTGGTGTCGCCTACCTTGACCTGGTGCGTTACGACTCCCTGAATACGGCACGCATTCAACCCGTAGATCGGCAGAAACGGCTTCAACTGGCCAGAGACTACCTCAACACGGCCATTAAGCTTAGTGCCGATAAGGGGGAGGTAAGTGATCAGGCCTACTTTCGGGGAAATCTGGCCGAATTGCAAGCATTACGTGGCGACTATAAAGCAGCCTATCTGAATTTCAGAACCTATCAGGCTATTCAGGATTCGCTGTATTCGCAGGAAAATAAAAACAAAATTGCCGGCCTGGAAGGGAAACGGGAACTAGAACTGCGCGATAAACAACTCGAAATCAATCGGCTGGTCATTGCCGGACAAAAACGTCAGCAACTGGCACTCCTAGTGGGCGTCGGTCTGCTGCTGGTAATTGGAGGATTGCTGTACTGGCAGAGCCGAACCCGCCAGCAAACCAATACAACGCTGCTCCACCTGAATCAGGAACTCGATGAGGCTAATCAGGTAAAGACCCGGTTCTTTGCCATCCTGAGCCACGACTTGCGCGGCCCGATAGCCAACCTGATTAATTTCCTGCACCTCCAGCGCGAAAACTCCGACCTACTCCCCCCGATCAGGTGGCCCGCCATCAGCAAAACATTACAGAAGCGGCCGAGGGACTGCTGGATACGATGGAGTCGATGCTACTCTGGAGCAAGGGGCAAATGCAACAATTTAAGCCCGATATAAAAGTCATTCCCGTTGAAAGCCTGTATGAGTATCTTCAACGATTCTTCACGGGGGTAGCTCATGTGCGATTCTGCTTCGATGCGCCCGAAGGCTTACAGGTAGCCACCGATGAAGATTACCTGCGTACCATCATGCAAAACCTGACCAACAATGCCATTCATGCTCTGAAAAACAATCCTGACGCCTTTATTCAGTGGAAGGCCCGTCCCGAAAATGGGCGCGTGGTACTGACTATCACTGACAATGGGCCTGGTATGTCGCAAAGTCAATTGAAAGCGCTTTACACCAACGATGCGGCTATTATTGGTAAGAGTGGGCTGGGGCTACACCTTATCCGCGATTTAGCCCGCGCGATTGCCTGCCAGATCAGTGTCCGCTCGGAGCAGGGAGCGGGAACTGAGTTCCAGTTGACGTTTGCGTAAGTTTTGCCTGGTTTATGACCAGGCAGTATCCAGAATTGGGTACTTTCGCCCCAAAATTCCCATTCGACATGTACACCTTATTCGCCATCCCAATTGCGACACCGTAAAAAAAGCCCGCACCTGGCTAGCTGAACGCGGAGTTGACTACCAGTTTCACGATTACAAAAAGCAGGGGATTGATCGACAAACGATTGAACACTGGCTTACGCAAAAAACCTGGGAGGAGTTGGTGAATCGAGCTGGCATGACCTGGAAGCAATTGCCTGACGAAAAAAAGCCAACCAATGCCGATGAAGCGATTGCCCTGATGATTGAAAAACCCTCCGTCATTCGTCGCCCGTTGATCGAAGAAAATGGACAGATTGTGGCATTGGGTTTTAAAGCTGATGCCTACAATGAAACATTTCCGGGCTGACCTGGGGTTCTTTCTGTAAATACTACTGAAATGGTTAGGAAAACCTTAGACTCCCCCGAAGCAGTCAAATTACTGGTAGATTCGTTTTACGAGAAAGTACAGGTTGATCCGCTGCTTGGCCCCATTTTTACCGATGTAGCCCACGTTGACTGGTCGAAACATTTGCCCAAGATGTACGCCTTCTGGGAGTCGATCATCCTGGGAAACAATGCCTACGATGGCCACCCCTTCCGCCCACATCTTATTGTCAATCAACAACATACACTTACCATCGACCACTTTGAGCGTTGGTTGCAGCTATTTTCTCAAACCATTACCGAAAATTTTACTGGAGAAACAGCCGAGCAAGTGCGCCAACGCGCTACTCAGATTGCGCTCGTCTGGAATAACAAGCTGGAGTATATCAATAATGACGCCTTTATGAACGGGTAGCGCAGACATCCTGTCCGCAGAGCCAAAGGATAATTTCTATACATGATTTTCCCCCTTCGGCTATGCGGACCAGAGGTCCGCGTTACTTAAATTACTGCTTCGAAAATACCTTTTTCAGCAAATCGGTAACCCGTGCAGCTGGGTTTTCACGAATTTTCTGCTCTTCCTGAGCGACCAATACAAACAGACCATCAACGGCTTTGCCGGTTGCATACTCAGTCAGATTCGGATTTACTTTCTTCTGGATGAAGGGAATTTTATTGTACGTATTCACCAAGTCAGCGTAATACTTAGTCGCGTTGTTTTTCTTCAGCGTACTATCAATGATAGGGGTAAATTCTGTAACCAACTGCTGGCCCGATGTCCGGCGGAGGTATTGCGTAGCGGCATCATTCTGGCCTCGCAAAATGCCCACCGCATCCTGAATACTCATCGAAGTAATGGCCTTAACAAACACAGGAGCCGCTTTTTTGGCAGCATCTTCGGCAGCCCGGTTAAGCGAGAGCTCAAATTGATCAACCTGCTTACTGAAGCCGATCTGGCGAAGCTTAGCCGCTACGTTCTGCGCTTCGGGCGGGAACGCGATTTTCAGCAGGGGGTTTTTAAAATAGCCATCCAGGGCTGATGCCTTTGCAGAACCATTGGTTACACCAACACGTAGAGCCTCTTTCAAACCCGAAGCAATGTCACTGCTGGTAAGGCTACCCGCCGTACCCGTCGAAGGCTGGGTAACGGCATCCAGAATCTTGCCAAAAATACCACCGCCCGTTGACTTTTGAGGGTGGCTCGTTGAATCCTGGGCGAAGCTGGTTTGACTGATCGTCAGGGTTAGCAAGGCGGCTGCGAGAAGATTTTTTTTCATCAGTGAATTAATCAGGTTGCCATTCTATAACGGCCAATGGCGCTAAATCGTTTTTTCGTACTTTTGACAAGAATGAATGCAAAATGTATAATGAACAATGAATAATTATTTTTAACACACTGACAATCAGGGAAATAAATTTTACACTACTTCATTTGAAGGCATTCAGCAGGCCATTATCCATTATACATTACCCATTATTCATTAAAAATGACCAACACGATCCGTGCCGAAATCATTACCATCGGCGACGAAATTCTTTTCGGGCAAATTACCGACACAAATACCCAGTGGATTGGAACGGAACTAACCAACATTGGCATCCGTCCATTCCGTAAATCATCAGTAGGCGATCAGGCCGATGCCATTTTGCAAGTTCTCCATGAAGCGCATGAGCGTGCCGATGTCATCATTATTACCGGCGGACTTGGCCCTACCAAAGACGATATCACCAAAAAAACGCTCTGCACCTATTTTGGGGTTGGCATGGTTCGGAATGAAACAGCACTGGCGCTGGTGACAAGTTTTTTTGAGAAGCGAGGCCGCGCCATGACCGACCTTAACCGGGCCCAAGCCGATCTACCTGCCAACGCGGTTTATATTCAAAACGATTGGGGAACGGCACCAGGCATGTGGTTCGAGCATGAACAGCGGGTTTATATATCCCTGCCAGGTGTACCCTTTGAGATGAAGCACCTGATGACCAATCGGATTTTACCCAAATTGGCCCAACATTTCAAAACGCCGATCATTAAACACAAGATGATTCGGACGGTTGGGATTGGTGAGTCGTTTCTGGCCGAACGCATCGAAGCCTGGGAGGATACCCTGCCTGATCATATCAAACTGGCTTATTTACCCAGTTTTGGTGGTGTAAAACTGCGACTAACGGCGACCGGCGACGACAATGAACTTCTCGACCGCGAACTAGCCGAGCAAGTGCAGAAGGTAATGCCGCTCATTGAAAAAAGTGTGTATGGCTTCGATAACGACGAACTCGAAAATGTCGTTGGCACGCTCCTGAAAGAGAAAAACCTCACGCTTGGCGTGGCAGAAAGCTGCACAGGTGGCTATGTCTCGTCTCAGATTACGAAGGTGCCGGGTGCATCGGCCTATTTCTGGGGAAGCATCGTTAGCTATAGTAACGACGTTAAAATGAACCAATTAGGTGTTCAACCCGAAACGCTGGAGCAATTTGGCGCTGTGAGCGAAGAAACCATTCGCCAAATGGCCGAGGGCGTTCGAAAGGCATTAGGCACGAATGTCGGTATTGCTACCAGTGGTATTGCGGGGCCAGATGGCGGCACTCCCGACAAACCCGTTGGCACCATCTGGATTGCCTGCGCCACCGATCAGCGGACGGTTACACGCTTACTTAAACTCGGTCAATACCGCGATCAGAATATTCAACTCACCACAACGTATCTGCTGAATATGTTGCGGGAAGAAGTAATGAATTATAAATGATGAATGATGAATGATTGAGGGCAAGACAGGGCATTCATCATTCATCATTCTTAATTCATCATTAAAAAGAAATGGCTCTCATCGATATGATCATGCCCAAAATGGGCGAAAGTATAATGGAATGCACGGTCATTACCTGGCTGAAACAGCCCGGCGACCGTATTGAATCCGATGAATCGGTGCTGGAGGTGGCGACAGATAAAGTAGATACCGAAGTACCGGCTCCCTGCAATGGCATTTTAAAAGAATTACTGGTGAAAAACGGGGATGTCGTGGCCGTTGGCGCGCCCATTGCCCGCATTGAAGCAGATGAACTAGTTACGGGTGAGTCAGAACCTGCGACAGCGGGCCCACAATCGGGCGAAACTGGTCCAGAAAATGCCAGCCAGACACCCAAAGGCATCGGTGATATTGCCAATGTTCCAGCCGTGCCAGAAAGCCTTGAGGTCTCCGAATCTGCCCGTGAACTAGAAGCGACCATTTTGGCCATGAGCAACCGTCCAGCGATAACCACGGCTCCCCTCGTTGACAACGCTACTGCTTTCCCAGACCGTTTCTACTCGCCTTTAGTGCTGAATATCGCGAAAGAAGAACGCGTTTCCCGGGACGAACTCGACCGGATTCCTGGCTCTGGGGCCGAAAACCGGGTAACGAAAAAAGACATTCTGGCCTATGTCATTGACCGGGCAGAAGGGAGACTGCCGGGAGCAGGGAGCGGGGAGCAAGGAGAGAACATCTCACTAGTAAATACCGCGCCCCCAAGCACCGTGCAACAAGCTCCAAGCACCGTGCACCATGCTCCAAGCTCCATTCCCCCGCTTCGCACTCTGTAAACGGTCAGGCTGATATTATTCAGATGGATCGAATGCGGAAGATGATTGCCCAGCGAATGGTGGAGTCGAAGCAGATTTCGCCCCACGTCAGCTCGTTTGTTGAAGCCGATTTAACGCCCGTTGTCGAATGGCGAAATCAGATTAAAGAGCGCTTTAAGCAACAAACCGCTGAGAATCTGACGTATACGCCCATTCTGGTTGATGCCATTGTGAAAGCCATTAAGGATTTTCCGATGATTAACATATCGGTTGATGGCGACCGGATTTTAGTCAAAAAAGCCATCAATATTGGCATGGCGGTAGCATTGCCTAGCGGCAACCTGATTGTACCGGTTATTCACAACGCCGATCAGTATAATCTGGTAGGTCTGGCCAAGAAAGTAAATGACCTGACCAAACGTGCCCGCGAAAACAAACTCACCGCCGACGATTTGGCGGGGGGCACCTACACCTTCTCGAACATTGGTATGTTCGGCAACTTGATGGGCACCCCCATCATTGTGCAACCCCAGGTAGCCATTATGGCCTTTGGTGCCATCGTAAAAAAACCGGCTGTTATCGAAACGCCACAGGGTGATTTTATCGGTATCCGGCAATTAATGTTCCTCTCCCACTCCTACGACCACCGTGTTGTTGATGGTTCACTGGGTGGACAGTTCGTTCGGCGCGTCGCCGATTATTTAGAAAAGTTTGATACAACCTTAAAAATCTAACTGTATCGGCGGCCTGGCGGGATGATGCCGGGTCGCCGATACAGTTCTGACAACCTTATGAAACAACGCATTGCTATTGACATGGACGATGTCATGGCCGACACCCACGCCAAATTTATCCAGCTTTATCTGGAAGGTGACATGCCTCGCTACACGCTTGAGGAATTAAAAGAAAAATCGTTTCACGAACTATTCGATGAGAACGAATATGACGCCATCTCGAAGCGGGTTTACGAACCGGGCTTCTTTAGGGATATTCCGGTTATGGAAGGCGCTCAGGACGTAATTGCCGACCTCATGCAGAAATACGATATTTTCGTAGCGTCGGCAGCGCAGGAATTTCCGAATTCGCTCCGTGAAAAATGGGATTGGCTACAGGAGCATTTCCCAGCCATTTCCTGGCACCACTACATTTTTCTGGGCGATAAAAGTGTACTAAAGACAGACTATTTAATTGACGATTTGGCCCGAAACCTGCATACATTTCAAGGCAAAGGGCTCCTTTTTGATGCCTTACACAATCGTCAGGATACCCAGTTTCAGCGCGTAAAATCCTGGCAGGATGTTGCCAACGTTTTGTTGTAAAAAGCGAGAGGAATACGGGTTGATTGACATGAGACAACTACTTTATCTAACTGCTTTTATGGCTGCTTATTGGGCGGGTTGGTTTGTTGCTCTTACGTTTTTTAGATCCCTGTATCAAAAGCAGTTCTTCGATACAGGGATGGACAGCTTCAAGTGGTTTATTGACGGTTTTTGATGGATGAATTGTCTTTACTTTCTACTTGTATTCATGCTCACCGCTTACATTAGATTCAAAATGGACGGAACCCCAACAGACAGGAAGATTTGGAATATTGCTCTTGCAGTTTCTGCGCTCATTCCATTAGCTGCTTTCACAATCTGGTTTCTCAAAATTTAGATAGAGTTTTCGCTCTGCGTAGGCCAGTTCCCGCTGACAAGACGCTCGTCCCGTAGGAGAGTCGGCAGCCCAACAGGCAGGGGTGTAAAGGTTCAGGTACGTGTGTTCAGTCAAGTAGCTTTTACACCATCAGCCCCTTGGGTCGTTGGGTAAACCAGCCATAAAGTGCTTGCAAAGCAGCTTCCGGGCAATAGATTGCAGGCAAGAAAGGTTAGTTTTTTGCTCTTTCGGCTGGTTTCGGTTGACACGAGAAGCACCTCGGTTTGGCGAATTTAGGCTTGCAAAGTGGTTGAGTAACTCTTAAAATATTCCGATGGCTGAAGTTCCTTTAAAGCCAATTGACGATTGGCAAGCTATTAACGACGAAATATCTATCACGCTGTTGGAAGAGATGCTTCTAAACTTGGATAATGATGAATTATTGGAAAGAAATGGTGAAGCACTTGAGAAAAGGTACAGAAAGCCAACAGGAACAGTCCTAGATTACATTTTCCATGAGGCCATTTTAACCAGTAAGGGTTTGCTTACCGAATTGAAGAAAGACACGGTGATATATCTTTGAAAACTGCTTGTTTGGCTTTTCTTGGACGGCTGTTCGGTGACAGGCAGCTCGTCCCGCAGGCGGGTTTTCAGCCCAACCTCCGCTGAATTCGCGGGCGAATACATGCACAAAAACTGCTAAATTGTCTTAATGAATAATACTTGATAATCAGATATTTGCAATTTAGCACTACCTCCAAATGAGTGTGTAAAGGTGCAAGTAAGTGGTTCAGTTGAGTGACTCGCCCACCATTAGCCCTCGGGGCCGTTGGGTGGCTCATACAGCATTAAAAAAGAGCGTTTACAGGCCTCGTACGACAACTTGCACGTCTCATGACAAGGCGTTTTCTTGCTCGTTTACCACGTAGCGGGTGACAAGCCAAACGTCTCAGGAAGGCAGGTTGAATTTAGGTAGATAATTATGGAATCGTCGGAAGCAAAAAGGATAGCAGCAACCTTTCTTGAGAGTCATGGTAAAGTCCTTGACAACTTCAAGTTGAAAGTTGCCGACAACTATATTGAATTCCGGAAATGCTATTACTTCGACTACAAAATTGTTAATTTAGATGGCACAACTCCCGAGGAACCACCCCTTGCGGCTGGAGCAAGGGGCGTATGTGTAGAAAAAAGTAGCGGAGTTGTTTCTTTTATAACTTTCGGTGGGTATGCAGTAATGCGAAGAGAGGAGGAAGAAATCTGGGAAACATTCAAGCTTCTTACTTCTTTTCAAAAAGAAAAAACTCATTTACCACAATTAAAAGCCCGTTACAATTTAACATCACCTGAACTGTTGAACTTGTCTAAACTGCTTGCCAACGTAGAATTACACAAAAATGATATTATGAACTTCGTGGAAAAAGTTGTTGCGGCAGCACGTCAAAAATGATAATACAAGGTGTGTCCTATTGAACTGCTGTTCGCTCTGTATAGCATAACTCCCTATCGACAGGAAGCCCGTCCTGCAGGAGGGTTGCAGCCCAACTAAACAAAGGTGAAAAGGTCGAAGCAACGTAGTGAACCGAATTATTATGTTCACCATCAGCCCTTTTGGGCATTTGGTGAATATAATAAGCAATTAAAACGCGTGTTTGCCGTCGTCTCGGTAACACACTGAACGTCCTGGAAGGTAGCGTTTAGACTTCCGTTTTCGGGTTTCGGTCGACAACGTAAACACCACGCCTGGTATAGGTTGGGCTCCCAAGTCCGGCTCCTCGGCGACAGCGTAAACGCCCCAATAAAGTAACGTTTTCTTAACACTAACTTAGTCACATGAAAAGCCAGAAAATCCAAGAGATGAGCAATGAGGCTTTGCTCAAACAAAAAAAACAGCAGAGTTCGCAATGGGTATGTTGGCTGGGGCACTTTCGGTACTGCTAGTTATGGTAGTGCTTTTGGCAATCAAAAAAGGACTTGATGGAACGAGCATAGGTCTGGGCGTGATTCCTTTTGCATTGATGCCAATAGTATTTTTAAACTGGAATAATCTAAAAGAAATAAAGAAAGAACTCAACTCCAGAAAAAACGTGATTTAAGGAGCAACTTCCAGGTTCTGGCCTTGTTCAGCGTGGGCGGCTGTCGGGCGACATGTATGCGACGTACCTCAGCCCAGCCAAACGGGTGTGTAAAAGTTCAGGTATGTTTGTTCATTGGAGCTGTGCGCCTACCATCAACACCCGTTGGTGGTAAGCAGTGCCAATTCGTACGATTCGTCGTTTGAGCTAAGTTTACAAACGCAGGTGACTTATACGTTCTAACGAAATTCCTCCGCTTATGAAAACAATGCTTTACCTCAATACACTAGCCCTTTTCGTACTCGTCTGTCTGACCTGGTTAACAGCGCAATCCCAGCCCAAACTACCGGGTCTCCAACCCGCTCAGGTTGACCAGTTCATCACGCAGCACATGGAAAGCGCCAATGTGCCGGGCTTGTCCATTGCCCTAATTCGCAACAACAAGCTGGTCTACAGCAAGGGCTATGGCCTGACTAAATCCGACTCAACGCAGCGGGTTACATCGGCCACTATTTTCGATGCGGCTTCGCTGAGCAAACCGGTCTTTGCCTACGCCGTATTGCAACTGGTGGAAGAAGGCCTGCTGGAGTTAGACAAGCCCCTCTATGCGTACCTCCCCTACCCAGATGTTGCTTCCGACGAACGCTATAAAAAAATTACAGCCCGAATGGTGTTGAGCCATCGGACGGGTTTCCCGAACTGGCGCAAAAACAGACGATCTTCAGAACTGACTATGCGATGGGCTCCCGGCGAACGATTTGGTTACTCAGGTGAGGGATTCGTTTATCTCCAGAAAGTTGTCGAAAAAATCACGGGAACTCCGCTAAATGACTTCATGACAAAGCGGGTGTTTATCCCTTTGCAGATGACCCGTAGCAGCTACATCTGGCAACCTGTATTCGATGCTAATTTCGCCTTTCCGCACGACAAAGCTGGGAAACCAGAAGCGCATTATACATCCAACCAGGCCAACACCGCTTACTCTTTGCAAACCACCGCCGATGATTACGCCCGGTTTCTACTAGCTATTCTCACCCCTAAAGGCTTGAAAACGGGAACCGTGAACCAGATGCTGACATCGCAGGGGAAATTACCCAAAACGTTTTCGGGCACGACCGACTCTCTTTCATCAACACTGAGCTGGGGCCTAGGGTTTGGCCTGGAGCATGGCCCACAAGCCGATTATTTCTGGCATTGGGGCGACAATGACACCTACAAATGCTATATAACCGGTTGCCCGAAAAGCCAGGACGCCGTGGTGTATTTTACTAATTCGACCAACGGCCTAAGTCTGATTGGCGACATCACACGGCAGTTTATGGGATTCGACCCAAGCACGGTTTCGTTTCTGGGCTATAAGCCTTACAAAAAGGGGAATGAACAGGTAAGCTGTAACAAAACGAAGTGGCTGGTTGCCCGTTATGCGTCATGTTCCGAAGGGTTAAGTAAAAAAGCAGGTATACCCACTCCATCATTCCTTTGTGGTGGCGTTTGAGTGCGCAATGCAGAATTTGTAAACTTGTGTAACTATCCTTTACCATGGAACATTACTACACGAGATTTTTCAATTATGTAGCCGAAGTGTTAACCTTGCCCGAAGAAGACAAGGCTTCAATTCGCCAATTGTTCAAGCCATGTTTCGTACCCAAAGACACGATTATCGAGCCTGCTGGCGAAGTCCCTCAATACCATAACTTTATCGTTTCGGGGTATATGAGAAACTTCTACGTCGACGAAGACAATAACGAAATTACCACCGATCTCAACGATGGTTCCCGTTTTTTTACGTCGTATTTCCATTTTATGAACCGCACGGTTTCCAACGAAAACCTGCACTGTATTACAGATTGCGAACTACTTCGAATCAGCCGGGACGACGTTGAGGTGGGTGCCAGACGTAGTAGTACGCAGAAAGATTATACGATTCAAATTCTGCAAAAACACCTGGAAGAAGAAAAAAGACGGATCAATGATATGACCAGTTTGACGGCTGAAGCCCGTTATCAAAAATTTCTGAAGGAAAAACCAACCATTATCAGGCACGTGCCCTTACGCCACATTGCCTCTTATCTGGGTATCACGCAGAGACACTTGAGTCGGCTCAGGAGAGAGTTTGGCTCTTAACGCCTATACCTGAATAAAACCGCTCATCCCTATTGGACATTTGTCTACTCATAGCCGACAGCATCCGCTTTAAGTTTGAATTAAACTTTACAGCCCTTCTGCTATGACGACACCTACAAATCTCCTCCTGCCCGAAAAAGAAAAGACGCTATATGCAACAAGGATCCTGACCTTCGCAGCAACCGTATGGCTGGTAGTGGCTACAGTCGGCCAATGGTTATTTGGAATTTATATTCTCTTATTCTACGGGAAAACCACTGTTACAGGCAATTTTGACCGATGGAAAGAAGTCTTGCCAGACCGTTACGTCGAAGGCACGTGGAAAGTCGTTGTGGGTATTCATATATTGTTGGCAGTCATACTGGTTATCGGTGGCCCCCTGCAACTAATTCCAGCATTACGTCGACAATTCCCTGTTTTTCATCGTTGGCTCGGCAGGGTATACGTCGCTACGGCCATTGTGGTCAGTATAGCCGGGTTAATGATGATCTGGACACGCGGTTCGTTAGCCGATCCAACCCAGCACATAAGCATCAGTATCCAGGCAATTTATATTATTTCATTTGCCTTAGTTACCATTCACCATGCAAAAGCCCGTCAATTTGCCGAGCATAGAGCCTGGGCGCTCCGGCTGTACATGGTCGTGAATGGAGTCTGGTTTTTCAGGGTGGGGTTAATGTTCTGGTTAGTAGTCAATGGGGGGCCTGTTGGCTTTAATCCCGAAACATTTACTGGCCCTTTTCTTACAATTCTTTCTATAGTCACCTATGCCGTTCCACTTTCGCTGATTATGGTGGAGATGTATTTATATGCTCAGAAAAAACAGCATACTGCCTTTAGTCTTTTTACAGCAGCCCTTATTTTTCTGTGGATTATCATCATGGGTATAGGGATTTTTGGCGCAACAAGGGGCTTATGGCTACCTAGACTGTCATCTGTTTTTGCACTATACGATGGTCTTCCCCAAATTGAATTAGCTTAAAAGCTGTTCAAGGTATTGGGAACACCATAGCGGCAACAGGCAGCACATCCATTTAAATCAAACGGGTTTACTAACCCCAACTGGCTGCGACGACTCCCGCACGATCATCCGGGTTGGCATTCGAATCATACCGGGTTGCGTTAGTTTTTGTTTGCCTTCAATCAGATTAATCAATTGCTCGGCGGCAACCTGGCCAATGTCAAGCGCGGGCTGCTCGACAGTGCTCATGGGTGGAGCCAGTAAATCGGCGACGGGTGTATTGGTGAAGCCAATCAGCGAAACAGTCTCCGGAATGGCTATGCCTCGCTTTTTAAGCGTAGCCAGGCAACCCAAGGCCAATCGATCACCAGCCGCAAAGAAGGCATCGGGCGACTGGTTCAATAAATCATTGACAACGGGTTCTACATCATTCTGACTGAATTCAGAATAACGAATCAGATTTTCGTCATAAGGCACTCCATATTTTTCAAGGGCGGCCCGATAGCCAGCCAACCGCTCCTGGGTAATGGAAATGTAAGACGGGATAGCCAAATGCGCGATACGCCGTCGGCCCGATTGAATCAGGTGCTCGGTAGCGGCAAATGCTCCGGTGAAATTATCGGCGGTTACACAGAACGAATCAAGTTCTTTAGAAACCCGATCAAACAGGACAATCGGTAATTTTCGCTCCTGCAAATCCCGCAAATGCGACACATCCGACGTACCACCCGACAAGGAAATAAGTAATCCATCTACTTTACGGGCAACCGCCTGCTGAACCGTCAATAGCTCCCGCTCGTAGGATTCATGACTTTGGAAAATGATAACCTGATAGCCCCGACTGTAGGCAATGGCGTCAATCCCATTAATGGCCTGCGAAAAATAATTGTTGGCAATTTGAGGCACAACCACCCCAATAACCCGGCTCCGGTTTTCTTTTAGGCTAAGGGCAATCGGGTTAGGGCGATAGTTAAACCGTTCGGCGTACTCGACTACCAGGCGTTTAGTCTCCGGGTTTATTTCATAACTATCCCGCAACGCCCGCGAGACCGTCGAGGTCGAAAGATTTAACGCACGCGCAATATCTTTTATCGTAATGGCATCCAAAGCAACATATTGGTAAAGTACAAAAACACATCAAGTCGTTCGCCCGCTAGCGTCATAAGTTTAGAATCGTACCCAACTACTCATTTTAGCGTTTTCTACAGGCATATTTAAAATTCGGCAACGTTCCCGATAACGTTTGCGTGAATAAATATCTCCAAAAGTTTCTAATTAACAAATAGCCTGCTTAATCTTATCCAGGCAATCAGCAAACCTCTTCTGTTGGCGGCTCACTTGTTTTCCATAAAAAAGACAATTTCCGATCTAGTACATCCGTATGAATCCGCTATCAATCCAGTCGCTGCCTTTGCTTCAGCCACACACCGATGTCAGTATGCCAACCGACCAACTCTTCCAGTTGCCCGAACGGGTGCTGCAATTCGGGACGGGGGTTCTGCTACGTGGATTACCCGATTATCTGATCGACAAGGCCAATCGTCAGGGTATCTTCAACGGACGAATCGTTGTCGTTAAATCGACGGATGGTGGCGATATGTCGGCTTTTGCCCGGCAGGATAATCTGTATACGCTCTGTATTCGGGGGGTGGAAAATAAGAAACTGGTTGAAGAAAACGTGGTTTGTTCGGCCATTAGCCGCGTGTTATCGGCGAAACAACAGTGGGATGAAATTCTTCGAGTTGCCGTTAGCCCTGATTTGCAAATCGTGATTTCCAATACGACGGAGGTAGGGATTCAATTCGTTCAGGAGGATATTCGGCAGTCGCCACCTGAGTCATTTCCGGGCAAACTATTGGCTGTTTTATACGCTCGCTACCAAGCCTTTAAGGGAGATCCGGCCAAAGGGTTAGTCATCGTCCCCACCGAACTCATTCCAAATAACGGCACCAAGTTAGCCGCTATTCTGCTGGAACTAGCACATCAAAATAAATTGGAAGTGCCTTTTATCGAGTGGCTTACGAAGGCCAACACCTGTTGTAACTCGCTGGTCGATCGGATTGTACCAGGCCGCCCGGACTCGGCTACCTATCAGGCTATCAGCGACCAGCTTGGCTACCAAGACGAACTCCTGACCATTTCGGAAGTGTATCGGCTGTGGGCAATCGAGGGCGATGAGCATGTTCAGGAGATATTGTCATTTCATCAGGCCGACGAGAATATCTTTATCCGTCCCAATATCGACCAGTTCCGTGAACTGAAACTGCGTCTGCTTAACGGCACACACACACTGAGTTGTGGTCTGGCCTATCTAAGCGGCTTCGAAACAGTTCGGGAAGCGATGGACGATGAGGTTATGTCTGCGTTTGTGAGTAGTGTGATGCTGGCCGAATTGATTCCGGGGATTCCGTACACGGTCGACGAGAAAATTGCCCAACGATTTGGTTTTCATGTGCTTGACCGCTTCCGCAATCCGTTCATCGAACACCGCTGGATAGCGATCACCATGCAGTATTCGGCGAAGATGCAGATGCGTAACATTCCAACTTTGCTTCATTATTATAAGCAACTGCATGTAACACCCCGGTACATTCCTCTCGGTTTTGCAGCCTATCTGTTGTTTATGCGGGCTACCTCGCAACAGGGCGACGTATGGTATGGCGAACGGGAAGGCGTCACCTATCCAATTCAGGATGCTCAGGCAGGTTATTTTGCCGATCTGTGGGCTCGCCTAACACCCAGGGAATTAACGAATGAAGTCCTTCAGAATACGACTCTTTGGGATAACGACTTAAGCCTATTACCAGGATTTGCCGACGCTGTAGCCGGTTATCTAGCCCAAATGATCGAAAACGGCGTATTAGCTACGGTAGCGACCCACTTCGATCATATTGAAGCCGTAACAAAATGAAAATAGAACGCTGATTGTTATGATCATTATGATTAAAGTATGATTTATCAATAGGATAAAATGGGTTAATCAATCCTTATAATTTAAAAATCATAAAAATCAGCGTTCTATAAAACCAACATGAAACAGATTGTTTTAAAAATACACCCTAACGACTCCGTACTGGTTGCCCTTACCGATTTGGAACCGGGCGACCGCGTTCAGAATGAGGGCAATTCGCTGATTGTTACCGAGCCTATCCCGGCAAAACATAAACTGGCCATTCAGGCATTTGCTCCCGGTGATTCCATCACGATGTATGGCGTATTGGTCGGCAAAGCCAGGCAGGCTATTCCCGCGGGTGGGCGGCTCACTACCTTTAATGTGCAGCACGCAACCAACAGCTACGACCTACATGCAGCCGCTTACCAATGGACACCCCCAACCGTTGACCAGTGGCAGAACCAGACGTTTATGGGCTATCACCGTTCTGACGGAAGCGTTGGAACGGCTAATTACTGGCTCGTTATTCCACTGGTATTTTGCGAGAACCGCAACATTCAGGTCCTCGAAGAAGCGCTTGTCAATGACCTCGGTTACGGTCGTCGGCATACATATCAGCAGCAGACACAGGAACTGAAGGCGCTGGTTCAGGCAGGGCGCACTATTGAAGATGTCTTGCAGGCCGATTTGAACACCGCCGAGCAATCGGTAAGTGGTCAGCTTCAGTTATTTCCGAACGTTGATGGGGTGAAGTTTCTCATGCACGACGGCGGTTGCGGAGGTACCCGGCAAGATGCGCAGGCACTTTGCGGGATGCTGGCAGGCTACATCACTCACCCGAACGTAGCGGGTGCTACCGTATTGAGTCTGGGTTGCCAGAACGCCCAGGTAGGTATGTTGCAGGAGGAAATCCAGAAACGGAGTCCGCAGTTTGACAAACCCCTGTTTGTTCTCGAACAACAGACCATTGGCACCGAAGAATCATTGATTAGTCTGGCACTTCGGCAGACCTTCGCCGGGCTGATGCAGGCCAACACAGCTATTCGGAAACCCGCTCCCCTCAGCAAACTGGTTATTGGGCTGGAATGCGGTGGTTCGGATGGTTTTTCGGGTATTTCAGCCAACCCTGCGGTGGGTCATGCGTCAGATCTGGTGGTTGCGCTGGGTGGCACGGTCATTCTGTCGGAGTTCCCTGAACTCTGCGGGGTTGAGCAGGAACTTTGCGACCGCGCTGTCGATGCGGAAACCGCCAGCCGATTCCGCGAATTGATGAATATTTACGCCCAACGAGCGAAGGAAGCAGGGTCAGGTTTCGATATGAATCCGTCGCCGGGAAACATCCGCGATGGACTCATTACCGATGCGATGAAATCAGCAGGAGCGTCGAAAAAAGGGGAAGTTCGCCCGTTGTTGCGGTGCTCGACTATCCGGAACCCGTTCGCAAACCGGGACTGAATTTGCTGTGTACACCCGGCAATGATGTCGAATCGACAACCGCCGAAGTGGCTTCGGGTGCAACGGTCGTTTTATTCACAACCGGATTGGGTACGCCAACTGGAAACCCGATTGCGCCCGTCATTAAAATTTCGAGCAATACGGCTTTAGCCAACCGAATGCCTGATATTATTGATATAAATACGGGTACCGTCATTGATGGGGACGAAACGATTCAACAGGCTGGCGAACGGATTCTGGAACAGATCATCCGCGTAGCCAATGGTGATCTGGAAGTTGCCGCCGTCCGGCACGGTCAGGATGATTTCATTCCCTGGAAACGGGGGTTTCATTATAAAGAGTGAAAGAGCGAATGAGCGAAAGAGCGAATCGCCCCATTCAGATAAAGGGGTGCTTAACTCTTCACCTTTACTTCGCTCTTTCACTCATTCAATCTTTCGCTCTTTACACATGAAAAAGCCCTTTCTAAACGAAGATTTTTTGCTGCAAACCGAAACAGCTCAACAGCTTTACCATGAGTTTGCTAAGCAAATGCCCATTATCGACTACCATTGTCACCTGCCTCCTGATCAGATTGCGGAGAATAAACAGTTTGACAACCTGACCCAAATCTGGCTTTATGGCGACCATTACAAATGGCGGGCTATGCGCTCGAATGGCATAGACGAAAGCTATTGCACCGGCAACCAGTCCGATTTCGCTAAGTTTCAAAAATGGGCTGAAACGGTACCGTATACGGTTCGGAACCCGCTTTACCACTGGACTCATCTGGAATTGCAACGGTATTTTGGCATTACCGAAACACTTAATGGGAAAAGTGCCCGGCGTATCTACGACGCCTGTACAGAACAACTCCAGACGCCGGATTTCTCGGTTCGGAATCTACTCCGCCGGATGAATGTCGAGACTGTTTGCACCACCGACGATCCGGTTGATTCGCTTGAAAACCACCAGAAATTAGCCGGCGAAGGGTTTGAAATTGGCGTTTTGCCAACCTTCCGGCCCGATAAAGCAATGGTGGTCGAAGATTCGGGGGTGTTCAATCTATATGTTGCCCGCCTGGAAACGGCCAGCAATGTGTCGATCACGACCTTCGCTGATTTCCTGGTTGCCCTTCGCCAACGGCACGACTATTTTGCGGCTATGGGCTGCAAACTCTCCGACCACGGCCTGGAGCAGATTTACGCAGAAGACTATACCGATGCGGAGATAAGCATCATTTTCGACAAGATTCGTTCGGGCGATGAGCTAACGGGATTAGAGGTGTTGAAGTTTAAATCGGCGATGCTAGTCCATCTGGCTGAGATGGACTGGGAAAAAGGCTGGACCCAACAGTTTCACCTTGGCGCACTTCGGAACAACAATAGCCGGATGTTACGACAGCTTGGTCCTGATACCGGCTGGGACAGCATTGGCGATTTCGCGCAGGCACGGGCCCTCGCTCGTTTCTTAGATAGGCTGGATACAACCAACAAATTGGCGAAAACGATTCTGTATAATCTTAACCCCAACGACAATGAACTCATCGCCACCATGATTGGCAATTTCAACGATGGGTCAGTAGCCGGGAAAGTGCAATTTGGGTCGGGATGGTGGTTTTTAGACCAAAAAGAGGGTATGGAACGACAAATCAATGCTCTTTCTAATATGGGTTTATTGAGTCGATTCGTGGGCATGCTAACTGATTCGCGTTCATTCCTGTCGTACCCTCGCCATGAGTATTTCCGTCGGATTCTGTGCAACATGTTCGGCAACGACATTGAAAACGGTGAACTCCCCGACGATATGGACTGGACTGGCCAGGTTGTGCAGAACATCTGCTACGGCAATGCCAAAACCTATTTTGGATTCAGCAATAAGCCCATGCCGCTGACGGTTTGATTAAAATTGAATTCTTTTTTTGTCATTCCGACCTTAGGAGGAATCTCAAGCTTGACCATTCGAGAAGATAAGATTCCTCCTAAGGTCGGAATGACAAAAAACCTTTAATATGTATGACCAAAGTCTGTTGCTTCGGCGAATTATTATTACGGTTTTCTCCTGTTGCCAATGGTGAATGGATTCGGCAAACATCCATGCCCGTTTTTGTGGGTGGAGCTGAACTGAATGTAGCAACCGCCTTAGCCAATTGGGGTGTTCCTGTAAAATACAGCACGGTTCTTCCCGAAAATTCACTGGCAGATGATATCATTGGCTATGTAGCTCATAAAGGAATTGACCCGTCGGGTATTGTCCGGTTTGGGCAGCGTGTTGGTAGTTATTACCTGCCACAGGGCAGTGACCTCAAAAATGCGGGGGTAATTTACGACCGGGCGCATTCATCCTTTTCGGAGCTGGCGGTTGGTAAAGTTGATTGGGATACCGTCTTGCAGGACACGAGCTGGCTGCATGTCAGCGCCATTAGTCCGGCACTAAGTGCCGACGTGGCCGCTGCCTGTCAGGAATTAGTGGCTGTGGCTTCTGCCAAAGGTGTTACGGTGTCAATCGACCTGAATCACCGGGCACGGCTGTGGCAATACGGCAAGGCCCCTTCCGACATTATGCCGGGCATAGTAGAGCATTGTGACGTTGTGATGGGCAATATCTGGGCGGCCAATGCGCTCCTGGGCATTCCTGTCGATGAGCATATTCATACCAGGGGTCAACAGGCTGATTATCTGGACCATGCGTTGGCTACGTCTGAAGCGATTCAGAACCGATTTCCCCGCTGCAAAGTCGTGGCCAATACGTTCCGGTTTGATACGCTACCAACGGGCCTCCGGTATTATACGACCTTATATACGGAAGGTCAGCAATACGTTTCCACTGAATTACTCACCGATTCAGTTGTGGACCGGGTGGGAAGTGGCGACTGTTTTATGGCCGGACTAATTTATGGTCTTTATAATCAACATAGCCCGCAGGCCGTAGTCGATTTTGCTGCTGCCGCTGCTTTTGGTAAGTTGCAGGAACTTGGTGACGCCACTGGTCAGACGGTAGCCGATATAACAAATAGTCTGATGTTTGTAGTTCGAGGTTCGTAGTTAACAGGATGGGGTGCCAGTGCAGTCAGTTAACTACAAACGTCAAACTACGAACGAAAAACGACAGTAACCTAAATCAATTATGCCTGTATTCTCGCCCGAAAAAATTCTTGAACTGGTTATCAATCACCCGATTGTACCCGTATTCTATCATCCCGATG
This sequence comes from Spirosoma telluris, assembly GCA_003259005.1. GTDB lineage: Bacteria > Bacteroidota > Bacteroidia > Cytophagales > Spirosomataceae > Spirosoma > Spirosoma telluris. The sequence goes on along the minus strand of QLII01000001.1, from coordinate 7,901,913 downwards.
CCGACCACGCACAAGCTATCGTACAAGCTTGCTACGATGGTGGTTTGCGCGTATTTGAGTTTACCAACCGGGGCGATAAAGCGCTGTCTGTTTTTACGCAATTAGCCAGCTATGTGCGGGCGAACTGCCCCGAAATGGCGTTGGGTATCGGTACGATCCTGACAGCCGACGATGCCAAAAAATTCATAGCTGCTGGTGCCGACTTCGTGGTGCAGCCCGTTACGACACCTACCGTGGGCGATGTATGCCGTGTTCAGGGCGTCCCCTGGATGCCAGCGGGTTCTACACTAAACGAAATTTATCAGGCTACGCTACTAGGGGCCAATCTGGTAAAAGTATTTCCAGGGAACGTTGTTGGACCAGGCTTTATCAAGGCCATCAAAGGCCCAATGCCTTCATTGAAACTCATGGTAACGGGGGGTGTCGAACCAACCAGCGAAAGCCTGAATGCCTGGTTTAAAGCGGGGGTTACTGCCGTCGGAATTGGCTCGCAATTATTCTCCGGCGATAGTTCCGACCCGGCGGCCCTGCGTGACCGCGTGGCTTCATTAGTCCAGATTGTTAACCCTTTTATACCTAAACCTGCATGACTAAACCCATTGGAAGCTACCGCTGGACAATTGTAGCACTCCTGTTCTTCGCCACCACCATCAACTACCTTGACCGACAGGTAGTTGGTCTATTAAAACCTGCGCTGGAAAAAGAATTCCACTGGTCGGAGCTGGATTTCAGCCGAATTGTGCAGGTTTTCTCAGCCGCCTATGCGATTGGGCTCTTAATTTTCGGGCGGGTTATCGACCGGATCGGCACCAAAATGGGCTATACGATTTCCATCATTTTCTGGAGTCTGGCCGCTATGGGTCACGCTCTGGCAACCAGCACTTTCGGTTTTATTGTAGCCCGTATTGGGTTAGGATTGGGCGAGGCCGGGAACTTCCCTGCCGCCATCAAAACCGTAGCGGAATGGTTTCCGAAGAAAGAACGGGCTCTGGCAACAGGGATTTTCAACTCAGGAGCCAACATCGGGGCGGTAGTCGCACCTATTTTAGTGCCCTGGATTCTGGGCGTTTATGGATGGCAAATGGCGTTCCTTATCACGGGAGCCGTTGGTTTTATCTGGTTGATTTTCTGGCACTTCACCTACGAAATCCCCGCCAAGCAGGCCAAATTATCAAAAGCTGAATTCGACTACATCCACAGTGATAACGAAACCACGCCCGACGACGTTGCCGATCATGGGAAGCCCGTATCCTGGACAAAACTGTTAAGTGTTCGTCAGACTTGGGCCTTCGTGTTCGGAAAAATGCTCACCGATCCTATCTGGTGGTTTTTCCTGTTCTGGTTGCAGGACTATTTCGCGACGACCTTCCACCTCGACACCAAGAAGCCGAATTTATATCTGGCCGTATTGTATACGCTGGTCAGCATTGGGAGTATTGGGGGTGGCTATCTGTCCTCAGCGCTGATTAGTCGGGGCTGGACCGTCTGGAGAGCTCGTAAAACGGCCATGTTCATCTTCGCCTTGCTGGTTTTACCTGTTATCGCCGTTCGTTTCGGGCCGGGGATTTGGGGAGCTGTTGCATTAATTGGGCTGGCTGGTGCTGCTCACCAGGCCTGGAGCGCCAATATTTTCACTACCGCTTCCGATATGTTTCCGAAACGGGCGGTTAGCTCGATTGTTGGCATTGGCAGTATGGCCGGTTCGATAGGCGGCATCATTTTCCCGGAAATCGTCGGTCGAATTCTGGATACATACAAGAAAGCCGGTGATGCGCAGGGTGGGTATAGTATCATCTTCCTGATGTGCGGTTCAGCCTACCTGCTGGCCTGGCTGGTAATGCACTTACTTACCCCAACCATGAAGCCTGTTAATCTGGGAGTACCGGAATCAGAGCCTGTTGCTTAACTGTGTGACGTTTGCAGTTCGAGGTTTGATGTTCTGGATTCAACATCAAACCTCGAACTGCAAACGTCAAACCTAAGAGTAAAATAACCTATATAAAACGTCCAAATACGCTTACCTCCTACCCATAACCCGACTTAATCGGTAAACTATCTATTCATTATAATTCTTCTTCGATTCGTATGGACGTGCAACAAATCGACATCACGGCTTCGCACCCGCTGGCCTTACCCGTTGGGGTAACCCTCGACCGGTACATTATGCATCGGCAAACAGCTTTTCCCTATGCCACGGGCGAACTTTCTCAATTACTGCGTGACATTGCGCTTGCCGGTAAAATCATCCATCGCGAGGTGAACCGGGCGGGCCTGATCGATCTGACAGGTGGCATGGGCGTTCAGAATGTGCAGGGCGAAAGCCAGCAGAAACTGGATATGATCGCCAATATTCGGTTCAAACGGGCGCTGACGAATGGCGGAGAAGCCTGCGCGATCATTTCGGAAGAAGAAGAAGATATTATTTATACGGGCAACAATCACGGCAAATATGTGGTGGCCATGGACCCTCTCGATGGCTCCTCGAACATCGACGTAAACGTATCCATTGGCACTATTTTCTCCATCTACCGCCGGGTAACGCCTATTGGTTCGGAACCAACACTGGCCGATTTCCTCCAGGGAGGCCGTCGGCAGGTGGCAGCGGGTTATATTCTTTATGGCTCTTCAACCATTATGGTCTATACAACCGGCCACAGTGTAAACGGGTTTACGTATGATGCCTCGCTGGGCGAATACATCCTGTCGCACCCAGATATTCATAGCCCTTGTACGGGCCAGATTTATTCCTGCAATGACGGTAATGTAGACGGCTATGAAGACGGTGTTAAGGAATACCTCACCGATTGCCGAAAAAAGCAGTATACGGCTCGCTACATTGGTTCGCTCGTAGCTGATTTTCACCGAAATCTGCTTAAAGGAGGGATCTATTTGTACCCACCCACCAAAAAGTCGCCGGATGGTAAACTACGCTTGTTGTACGAAGCCTTCCCCCTGGCATTTCTGGCTGAAAAAGCGGGCTGCCTGGCCACTTCGGGCAATCAGGCAATTTTAGACATCAAGCCCAGCAGTTTGCATCAGCGAACACCGCTCTACATCGGCGCGCCCGTAATGGTGGAAAGTTTAGTAGACATGTTGACGTAGAATCCAGAACTTCCCGAAAGTTTTGAACTTTCGGGAAGTTGATATAGCACACCCTGGCAACAAAAAAGCTTGATTTTATCCTATCTAAAAAACACACTATCTTGTCGACTTCATAGCGCTTACTTTTACCAACCGATAAGATGCTACCCATTCGATATTTACTTGCGGTCTTGTACGCCCTTGGCCCGTTACCCCTTCTGTTTGCCCAACAGACGGTCTCGATTTCTTCGCCAGATAAATCCATTGTTCTTTCGATCAGCAATGTGCAAACAGGCGCTGTCACCTACAAGGTTTCATACAAAGGGAAGAAGGTTATTGAGCCATCAGGAGTTGGGTTTGTTCTGAGCAAACCGAATGTATCGCTAACTCAGTTTACAATTGCATCGGCAGATTCATCAACCAAAGATGAAACCTGGAAACCCGTCTGGGGCGAAGTCAGTCAGATTCGCAATCACTACAAAGAACTGGCGCTGACACTAGCGGATAAAGGTTCCTCAGGGATTAAGGTGTTGGTCCGGTTTCGGGTGTTTGACGATGGCGTAGGGTTTCGGTATGAGTTCCCCCAACAAACGGCCCTCACTCATTTCATTGTCGCCGATGAAAAAACGCAGTTTGCACTGGCAGCCGATCATAAAACTTTTTGGCAACCAGGCGATTACGACTCTAACGAATACCTCTATAACACAACCCGATTGAGTGAAGTCGATGCGACCGTAGCCTCCAACAAGGAGAAAGACACGGCGTTAAAATCACTCATTGGCCCGAATGCAGTTCAGACACCCTTACTTTTCAAAACAGGCGATGGGTTGTATATCAGTATTTACGAAGCGGCTTTGATCAATTATCCGGTTATGCATCTTCAACTGAATAAAAAGACGTTGACCCTCACTTCGCAGTTGGTTCCCGATGCCGTTGGCAACAAAGCGTATTTACAGACACCTACTCAAACGCCCTGGCGAACGATTATCGTCAGTGATAGAGCCACCGATATTCTGGCCTCTAAACTAATTCTAAACTTAAATGAACCTTCGACAATTGCCGATCCATCGTGGATAAAACCGCAGAAGTTTGTAGGGATGTGGTGGGAGATGCACATTGGAAAAGCTACCTGGGAAAAGGCTGGCGGCAAACACGGAGCCAATACCCAGAATGTGAAAAAGTACATCGACTTTGCGGCTAAATATGGCTTCGATGGGGTGTTGGTAGAAGGCTGGAACGTAGGTTGGGAGGATTGGTTTGGCAACTGGAAAGAGAACGTCTTTGACTTCGTAACCCCCTACCCTGACTACAACCTCGATTCGCTGACGACCTACGCGCAAAGTAAAGGAGTGCGCATTATCATGCACCACGAAACATCTGGCTCCGTAACGAATTATGAACGCCGGATGGATGCCGCGTTTCAATACATGGTGAAGGAAGGGATCAACACGGTAAAGACGGGCTATGTGGGCCGGATCATTCCGCGGGGCGAACACCACGACGGCCAATGGATGGTGAGCCATTATCAGCGCGTTGCCGAAAAAGCGGCTCAATACAAGATCATGATCGACTCCCACGAGTCGGCACACCCAACGGGTTTGCACCGTACCTACCCAAACTGGATGGCGAGTGAAGCCGCACGGGGCAGCGAATTCAACAACGCGCCTACGCTCGGCATCACGCCCGAACATACGACAATTCTGCCCTTCACCCGAATGTTAGGCGGTCCAATGGATTTCACGCCGGGGTTATTCCGGTTCAATTTGAACCAGTTCGATAGCACCCGCACCCAACGCGTTCGTACGACACTGGCTAAGCAGTTAGCACTATATATCACGCTGTATAGTCCCTTGCAAATGGCCGCCGATTTACCAGAAAACTACGAAAAACACCTGGATGCCTTTCAGTTTATCCATGATGTACCCGTCGATTGGGATGACACGAAGATCATAGCCGCCGAACCGGGCGATTACCTGACGATTGCCCGAAAAACCAAAGGAAAAGATAGCTGGTTTTTGGGGCAATCTCCGATGAAAACAGCCGTGACATCTCGATTGATTTCGATTTCCTGGAGCCCGGAAAAACCTACCTGGCTACCATTTACAGAGATGCTCTCACCGCCGATTGGCAGGCCAATCCTGAAGCCTACGTAATCGAGAAGAAACCCGTAAATAGTAAAACGAGGCTGCCCATTCATCTGGCAAAGGGGGGTGGCTGTGCTATTCAGTTTATTAAGCAGTGAGGATGATAAACCATATGCTTCGGCTATTTCTTCTGACTGGCCTCCTTCTCCCCTTTCAGGTGCAGGGCCAATCGGGATTTGCCAAATCGCTTGCGTTTCCGGGTGCCGAAGGCTTCGGGAAATACACAACCGGCGGGCGGGGTGGACAAGTGCTCATTGTCCGGAATCTGGATGATAGTGGCCCTGGTAGCTTTCGGGAAGCGGTTACAACCCGAGGTCCACGCATCATCGTTTTTGCCGTATCGGGTACGATTGCGCTCCAATCCAAAATCCTTATCCGGCAGGGCAACCTGACCATTGCGGGCCAGTCGGCACCCGGCGATGGTATCTGTCTGAAAAATTACAACCTTAGCATCGAAGCCAACAATGTCATTATCCGCTACATGCGTTTTCGGCTGGGCGATGAAGCGAAACAACAGGACGATGCCATTACCGGGCTTCGACAGAAGAGAATCATGATCGACCATTGTTCGATGAGTTGGGCAACGGACGAATGTGCCTCATTTTACGACAACGAAAACTTCACAATGCAATGGTGCCTGATTGCCGAAAGCCTGAACAAGTCCGTTCACGAAAAAGGTGACCATGGATATGGGGCATCTGGGGTGGCCTGGGTGCTTCGTTTCACCATAACCTGATTGCCCACCAGCATAGCCGAACACCTCGTTTTTGTGGGTCACGCTACCACAAGCAGCCCCAGCGCGAACTAGTTGATTTTCGAAACAATGTCATCTACAACTGGGGAATCAACAGCGCCTATGGGGGAGAAAAAGGCAACCATAATCTGGTCAATAACTATTATAAGCCTGGCCCCGCAACCCCTCTTAATCTGTAAAGTCGGATTATAAATCCCTTGAAACCCTACGGACAATTTTATGTGACTGGAAATTTTGTGGTAGGTGATACCGCCGTTAGCCGCAACAATCTTGCGGGAGGAGTTCAATGCGATCAACCCGATTCGGCTATAGCAACGCAACCATTTCTGGTCGAACGGATTGCCGAACAAACAGCGCAACAGGCTTACGAAGAGGTACTTAAAAGAGCTGGAGCCAGTTACCGCCGTGATGCAATTGACGCTCGGGTTGCCAACGATGCTCGCGCCGGAATAGCCTTATTAAATCCCCAGAAAAAAGGCATTATCGACTCGCAAAAGGATGTAGGTGGCTGGGTAACGCTGAAACAGGAGCCTGCTCCAACCGATTCCGACGCAGACGGCATGCCCGATCGATGGGAAGCTAGCCACGGTCTTGATCCCCAAAGTTCGGCGGATGCCAGTCAGTTTAAGCTCGACGAACAGTACACCAATGTTGAGGTGTACCTGAATAGTTTAGTATTGTAGCTGGACACCTGGATAGCAACAACGAAGACGTTCGCACTATCCTGTCGGGTACTGATGGCTGGAATCCATACCCTTAGACAAGGCTCTTTATGTAAAAAGTACAATATTAATTTTGTCTAGTTTATCTACGAATTGAGCCATTATCGCTAACACTCATACAATAGTTATAGGAATACCGACTTAGGTTATAGTTTGGCAACGTTCCCGGTAACGATTGCATAGAAAAAATCAATAAATCATTTGTTAAGTTTAAGAAATACAAAGAGATTAATAGAACAATATATAGACGGCTGGTATAGAGTCGAAGTAAGAATTCTACAAAAAGTACAACTTCAACAGTTTCTATAAGTCGTTCTATATAGCCTAAGAAAGCTTCTGTAAGCTACAACTCAATACGTTTTTACCGTGAACTATAAATCGCTACCCGACGAAATGTTGCTACTCTATTTACGGACAGGAGATCAGCAGGCTTTTCGAGAGATTTACCAGCGTTACTGGAAAAAACTGTATAGTATTGCCAGGCATAAGATCCAATCGCAGGATGTAGTCGAAGAACTGGTTCAGGATATTTTTCTCAAACTATGGGAGCGTCGGGACTCGCTTCGGGTCGATAAATTAGATGCTTATCTGGCTACAGCCGTTCGATATGTGATCATCAATCATATAAAATCGACGCTGGTCCACGAAAAATACGCCGACTACGCCTATGTGAACTTTAACGAAGCTTCGTACGCAACCGAAGAACAGCTCGATCTGGATGAGTTAATGCAGGCTGTTGAGCAGCAACTAAATGATCTTCCCGAAAAGACCCGCCAGATTTTCCGTCTGAATCGCCTTGAGTATCAATCCGTCAAAGAAATTTCGTCTCAGTTAAAAGTTCCGGAACGAACAGTTGAGTACCACTTGAGCCAAGCCATCAAATCGCTTCGTATTTATCTGCGGGATTACCTGTTAACTGGCTTTTTGATTGGCCTATTCATCTGATAAAACCCGCTGCCAACTTGCGTATTGTTGGTAGTTCAAAAGACAATGGTCAAAACAAATAACATAATTTTATCAGGAATTTTTAGTCATAAATACCATTAATAATGTACTTTTCAAAGAATCAATAAGATGAATTGCGGTCTACTACCCAGTTTATTGACTTAGGTAATAGAAACCATTGTTACCGAGTCATGAGCCGAAAGACATTCGGGTTACTCTTACAAAAATATCTGCGCGGAGAATGTACACCAGAGGAGAAGACATTTGTCGAACACTGGTATGGTTTGCTCGAAACCGAAACGGGCGAATCTGGTCAGGCGCTTGACATGGATGAACTGGAGTCCCGTCTCTGGAATCAGATCCAGAACAAGATGGAGACCGAGGAGTCTACTGATCCGGGGAGAGTTGTTTCCCTACGCGCAACCCGGTATCGATGGATTGGCATTGCAGCAACTCTGCTCTTGATTGGAGGCTGGTTTTTCGCCGATTTAGTACCGCTTCGGTCGCTTACAAGCTCGAACCATACCAATTGGATTGAACAGGCAAATACGTCAGCGAAACCGTTGATAGTCCGTCTGGAAGATGGCAGTACTGTTCAGTTAGCGGCTCAAAGTTCCCTGCGATTTCCCAAACATTTTAGCGCAAACGAACGAACCGTTTACCTGACGGGAGATGCTTTTTTTTCGATTCAGAAAATGCCGACGCGCCCGTTTTACGTACACACAGGCGAGGTTGTCACGAAGGTATTAGGCACAAGTTTCTTCGTCCGAACCGAGGCCGACACTCGCCAGGTGCGGGTCGAGGTAGTTACGGGACGGGTGGCAGTTTATGCACAACAGGAAGATAAACAACCGACTACCAATGGAGTAGTACTTAGCCCCAATCAGGCTGCTACCTTTTTCGCTCAGGAACAGCACTTTGTAACCGGGCTCGTTGAGGCTCCAAAGATCATTCGATCACCAGAAGCGAAACAGAAGCAAGTCTCCTTTCAATTTGATGACGCTCCGTTAGCAACCGTTCTGGCGCAACTCGAGCAGGCATACGGAATAGATATCGAAGTCGAAAATGAGCAGCAGAACAACTGTCCGCTAACAGCCGATTTAACGAATCAATCGCTGTACACGCAGTTAGACATCATCTGTGCAGCCCTGAAATCTACTTACGAAGTCCAGGGCACCACTATTTTAATCAGTGGGAAAGGCTGCATTGACTAAGCCAATGGATAATGAATAATGTAAAATTAACAATGGCTAATCGAAATCTACTGGTTATCAATCCATTATCCATTATCCATTTACAAAAACAAAACCCTAAGCCCATGAACTGATAATTTCCAACCCCCTGATTAACTAAAAAACGCTGGTCATGCGATCAACATGAACCAGCGTCAGGTATCCAGAATTCCATCGGGCAGACCGCGAATCGTGCTTCGACGGAACGGATCATTTTGTCGATTGTCCATCAAACAAAACGCTTAAAGGTATGAAAAAAAGAGAACCTGTACGTACAGGCAGCTCGCCCAGCCAGCATGCTCGTTTATTTCTGCGGCTTATGAATTTATCACTCGTTCAACTCGTCCTGATGATTGCCTGCACGAGCCTTTCCGTCGCATTCGATGGTAAGGGGCAGGAATTGATGAGCCGTCCTGTTACGCTGAAAGCGAATGGGCAACGGCTCCGCTCCGTGCTGACACAAATCGAAAAACAAACAGCCGCCCGGTTTGTCTACAGTTCAAAAACAATTAATGCCGATCGGCTCGTTACGTTAACCATCACCGATAAACAGTTAAACGACGTTCTGGTCGAACTCCTTAAACCCCTGAAACTAACCTATCGGCTGGTAGGTGGCCAGATTGTGCTGGATACAGAACCGGAAGAGCATACGCAACTCATCAGTCCAGCTACTGAAGCGGTTGATCACAGCATATCGGGCACGGTAACCGACGAAAAAAACGCGGGATTGCCCGGCGTTAGTGTTGTTGTGAAAGGCACTAACCGTGGTTCGACAACGGACGCAACGGGAAAGTATAAACTCACCATACCAGATGGGAATGGGGTGATACTGACGTTTTCCTTCGTTGGCTACCAGAGTCAGGACGTAGCGGTGGGTAGTCAAACAGCGGTCAACGTATCCATGTCGCCCGATGTTAGCGCCCTGGACGAAGTGGTTGTGATTGGTTATGGTGCCGTTCGTAAAAAAGACCTGACCGGCTCGGTTGTTCAACTTAAGGGGGAACAACTGAAAGAAATTCCAACGGCTAACGTTCTGGAGGCCGCTCAGGGCAAAATTGCTGGTGCTGATATTACCCGAAGCAGCGGTCAGGCGGGTGCTAAAGTGAACATCACGATCCGGGGAAACCGCTCCATTGGCGGAAATAACTCACCTCTGATTATTGTGGATGGAATTCAATACAGCAATCTGGAGGACATTAATTCCAATGATATCGAAACGATGGATGTGCTGAAAGATGCCTCGTCCACCGCCATCTACGGCTCGCGGGGTTCGAATGGGGTTATCCTGATTACCACGAAAAAAGGCAAGACAGGCAAACCAGACATTTCTTTCAATGCATACTCAGGCATTTCACAGGTGACTATGTATCCGAAAGCCATGGATATAACTGGCTTCCGGGATTTTAAACGGGAAGCCTGGCGGGCGGGCGGTGTCTGGAAAAGTCCAGCTGATGATGCCGCTATTTTTACCAATGTAGCGGAATACAACGCCTTACAAAACGGTATTTGGACCGATTATCAGGATGCACTCATTCACAATGGCCTGCAACAGGATTATCAGGTTGGCGTTCGGGCAGGCACCGACCGATTGAAATCGTATGTTTCCATCGACTATTATAATGAAAAAGGGATTCTGAAACTGGATGAGCTGAAGCGCTATACGGGTCGGCTCAATGTCGATTTTACCATTAACGACTGGATGAAAATCGGCCTGCAAAGTCAGCTTACCTATTACAACCAGAGCGTACGGAGAGACCCCTTGAATCAGGCCAATAAAATTAGTCCACTCGGTTCTCTCTACGATGCCAACGGCAACTTCAATTACATCATGCTGGATGGCCAAACGGCTAACCCGCTCTCGGACGAGCAACCTAATGTATTCAACAACACGGTGTTAACCACCCGCGTATTAACGAACGGTTACCTGGAATTAACGCCTGTTAAAGGGCTGATGATTCGGAGTACATTGGGCGTTAACCTCGCTTCGGTACGGGATGGCGCTTATTCGTCCCCGAAATCCATTGATCGCTCACTCTCGGGTAAGTCTCTGGCAACGTATAACACCAGCAGTAGCCGTAGCCTCAACTGGGAAAACGTAGCAACCTATCAGCGAAGCTTCGGCCAGCATGCCCTAACGCTGACGGGTATTGCCAGCTACCTGAGTAATTCGTCCGACAATGCATCGGCATCAGGCGTCAACCAGTTGTTGCCTACCCAGTTGTTTTATTCACTGGGCAGTGCCACCGAGGAAATCAAGATTAATTCAGCCTATTCCCAAAACACCCTGGTATCATTTGCAGGCCGGTTGAATTATGCTTTTCGGGATCGGTATCTGCTGACGGTAACGGCTCGTGAAGATGGTTCGTCGAAACTGGCGGTGGGTAATAAATGGACGTTCTTCCCATCGGCAGCCTTTGCATGGCGGATTATCGAAGAAAAGTTTATGATGGGAGTCAAAGGGCTAAGCGACCTAAAAGTACGGGCTAGTTATGGCGTAGCGGGTAATGACCCTTCAGGCCCTTATGCTACTCAGACAACGCTAACCCGACTCGCCTTTGGCTATGATGAAGTTGCCGCTCCTGCCTATACCTTTTCCCGAAATGTAGGCAATACAGCCTTGGGATGGGAATTATCGTATACCAAAAATTTAGGGCTCGATTTCGGGTTGTTTAATGGCCGAGTCAATGCGTCTGTTGACTATTACGATACCCGCACGCAGGACCTGTTGCTAGACCGTGGCTTACCGCCAACAACGGGAGTTACAACGGTCAAGCAAAACATTGGCAAAACGCGCAATCGGGGTATCGAAGTTTCGTTGGGAAGCACCAATATCCGTACGTCAAGCCTGAGCTGGACCAGCAATGTCACGTTCACCAAAAACAAAGAGGAAATTACGGAACTGGTTACGGGTGGCAACGACATTGGCAATGGCTGGTTCATCGGTTCGCCCATTAATGTGTTTTACGATTACGAGAAACTGGGCATCTGGCAAACATCCGAAGCTGACGAAGCTGCAAAACTCTCGCCAACGCAGCTACCGGGCGAAATCAAAGTCAGAGATCAGAACGGTGATGGCAAAATTGATGCCGTTAACGACCGGATCATCCTGGGCACCCCCCGTCCGAAATGGAGTGGTGGCTTTGATAACACGGTCAAATTCAAAGGCTTTGACCTGAATGTGTTTCTATATGCTCGCATCGGACAGATGATCAACTCCGATCGTTCAGCTCGTTTCGACCAGCAGGGTGTTGGCAACAGTACAGCAGGTCTGGATTACTGGACGCCCGAAAATCCGACCAATGCGTATCCGCGACCCAATAAAAATGGCGGTCTGAAATACGTGTCTACCCTGGGATATGTAGATGGCACCTACGCCCGAATCCGGAATATTACTCTGGCCTATAATGTACCCACGAAAGTACTGCCAAAGGCCATTCGCGGGGTTCGGCTCTACGTGACGGGGAAGAACCTGGTCACCTTCACCAAACTAAACTACGATCCGGAGCGGGGTGGCTCAGAAAACTTCCCCATGACCAAACTCTATGTATTTGGCCTGAACGTCAATCTATAACCCAAAAATCGTTGTATCGATCATGAAAGCATTTCTTATAAAAACGGGGTTATTGACACTGTCTCTGCTTACCCTTTTCTCGTGTAATGATGTCCTGGAAGAATATAACCCCAGCGGTCTGACCGCCGAAACGGTATACACCACCCCTGAAGGCTTCGAAACCTTGGTCAATGCGGCCTACACCTATCAACGCTGGTGGTATGGCAAGGAAGAAGCGCACAACATCGTTGAAACCGGTACCGACATCTGGACCAGTGGATCAGGCGAAACCGATCGAGGACTTACCCAATACCTGAATCTTCAGGGAAGTGATGCCTATCTGACTACTGAATGGCGCGAGTTTTATGCAGCTATTAATCTGTGCAATGGCGGTATCAAACGTATCGATAAAGCTGGACTGTCGGCTACGTTACGGCCCATCCGGAAGGGGAACTCCGGTTTTTGCGCGCTTTCTATTACTGGCATATTGTTGAAACCTGGGGCGGGGTTCACTTCACAACTGAGGAGACCAATGGCATTATCTCAACGGCCAATCGCACACCGGTTGAAACATTTTACAATCTGATTTTTGAGGATTTGAAAATAGCGGTTGCCAACTTGCCCGTTACCCAGCCACAATACGGTAAAGTAACCAAAGGCGCTGCTCAGGCGTTTCTGGCCCGTATGTATCTGACACGGGGCATGAACAAAGAAGCCCTCGAAATGGCGCAGGCTGTACTGGCAAGCAATACCTACAAACTGGAAGCCAATTATGCCGATTTGTGGAAGATGAGTAATCTCAAAACCAAAGAAGCTATTTATGTAGTGGATTATTCAGTAAACCTGGCCCTCGATGACTTGGCCAACACGACCTTCAACCCCTATGGGCACAGCCGGGGTAGCAACAACGCGCACCTACTGTATCTGATGAAGTACGATGACCGGCCCGGTATGGTACGTGACATCCTGAACGGGCGACCGTTCAATCGTTACATGCCTACCCGCTTCCTGCTTGACCTCTATAGCGATAATGATGCCCGTTACGAAGGTTCATTTAATGAGGTCTGGTATGCCAATTCAGCTACTCGTCCTGCCGGCATGAACTTGGGCGATACGGCGGTATACTGTACCCGAAAAGAAATTCCTGATGCGTTTGAGGCTACGCGAAAATACCAGACCTATGACCGCAGTAAGATTTACAATGCCAACGGAACCGTAAAAGATAACCTGCGCTACCCAAGCCTGTCGAAGTTTATGGACCCCACCCGGCCCAGTCTAAATGAAGCGCAAAGTGCCCGCGATGTGTTTGTTATTCGTCTGGCGGAGGTATATCTGATTGCCGCCGAAGCCCAGATGAAGTTAGGAAATCTACAGGCCGCTGCCGACTATATCAACATACTACGCACCAGAGCTGCTAAACCTGGCAAATCAGCCGCCATGCAGATCACGTCGGCTCAGGTGACGCTCGATTTTATTCTGGACGAGCGTGCCCGCGAACTGGCCGGGGAACAAATCCGCTGGTTCGATCTGAAGCGTACCGGAAAATTGCTGGAACGTGTCCGAGCCTATGCGCCTGATAATGCGGTAAATATCCAGGATTATCATGTACTTCGCCCTATTCCACAAACGCAGCTAGATGCCGTAACCAACAAAACAGAGTTCACGCAAAATCAAGGGTATCAGTAGGCAGCATGTTAGTATGTACTAGCAGACTCTTGTATCAGCCAAATTAAAACTATTAAACACAGAGGCACAGAGAACACGGAGAAGAAAAAGGTGGATTTCTAATGTCTTAACATCTTTGAGCCCTCTGTGTCTCTGTGTTTAAAATCACCCTCTTGCAATGAATAAAATGCCATTTAAAATCATCCTGACGCTATCGGTATTGACCCATTTGGTTGTGCAGGCTCAACCCGCTCCCACCTATAGCTGGACTAACCTCCCGAAAATAGCCCAGCCGACGTTTCGGAAAGACACGCTAAACATCCTGACCTATGGCGCTAAACCAGATGGCATTACACTGAATACCAAAGCCATCAATACGGCCATTCTGGCTTGCAGTCAAAAAGGGGTGGCGTTGTACTTGTGCCGAGCGGTTTGTGGATGACGGGTCCCATTGAACTGAAAAGTAATGTCAATCTGCACCTCAGAAAATCGGCGACCCTCTTACTCACTACCGATAAAAATCAGTATGCGCTGGTTGAAGGGGTGTATGAAGGGAAACGGGCCGCCCGTAATCAATCGCCGATCTCGGGTATGAATCTGGAGAATATTGCCATTACGGGCCAGGGAATTGTTGATGGAAATGGCGATGTGTGGCGTGCCGTGCATAAAAGTCAGCTCACCGAAGGTCAGTGGAAGGAGAAAGTGGCATCGGGTGGGGTGCTAAAAGAGGATGGCAAGACCTGGTACCCCAGTGAGCAGTTTAAGAAGGCCAGCACCGAAAACCGAAGTATGCTGCTATCGCCAGAGAAGCCGCTTCAAAGCTTTGCAGATATGAAGGACATGCTGCGACCTAATCTGGTGGTATTGACCAACTGCAAAAACGTGTTGCTGGAAGGGATTACGTTTCAAAATTCAGCCGCCTGGTGCCTCCACCCGCTGATGTGCCAGGACCTTACCATCCGAAATGTAACCACCAAAAATCCAGAATACGCCCACAATGGCGACGGAATGGACATCGAATCCTGCAAAAACTTCCTGATTGAAGGCTGCACACTCGACGTAGGTGATGACGCCATCTGTATCAAATCCGGCAAAGACGAAGAAGGTCGTAAGCGGGGAATGCCAACCGAAAATGGCATTATCCGAAACAACACGGTCTATAATGGTCATGGGGGATTTGTGGTAGGCAGTGAAATGAGCGGTGGAGCTCGCTACATTTTTGTCTCGAACTGCACCTTTATGGGAACGGATAAAGGTCTCCGTTTCAAGTCGGTACGTGGTCGTGGTGGTATTGTCGAGCACATCTACGCGAAGGATATTTTCATGAAAGACATTGCGCAGGAAGCCATCTTCTTCGACATGTATTATTTCGTAAAATTCGCGACGGACGGCCAGCGGGACGAGCGCCCGGTTGTCAATGAAGGCACGCCCATATTCCGCAATATGAAGTTCGAAAACATCGTCTGCAATGGGGCCCAGAAAGGAATTTTTGTGCGGGGTCTGCCCGAAATGGCCATCCAGAATATTACGATGGAAAACATGACACTCCAAACCGAAAAAGGAATTGAGTTAATCGACGCCAGCGGCATTCGGCTCTCGTCCATTCAATTAATAACCAAGGATACGAAGCCTATGATTCATGTCGAAAACAGCAACAACCTTACCTTCAACGCTATTAAATATACGGCTAATGCCGATTTGCTTTTCGAGGTGGATGGTGATCGAAGTCAGGCTATTCGGGTTACAAATACCGACATGACCAAAGCCCACACCAAAGCCGAGTTTAGCCATGGTGCCATCGAGAAGAATTTGTTGATAACGAATTAGCATTATAGATTCTGGTTTCTCTTGATTCTGTGGTTTCTCAAGTAGCTATAGAAGCCACAGAATCAAGAGAAACTATAGAATCTAACTTGACCAATGAACCGAAACCACTTCCTCCAACTCACTGCCTGTCTTAGCTTAACTGCCTTAGCCGGGTTTACACCACCCGAAAAAATTACGGTCTATCTCATCGGCGATTCAACTATGTCGCAAAAGGAGGTAAAAGCGTATCCCGAAACGGGTTGGGGAATGCCGTTCGCCCATTTTTTTAATGCAAGTGTCACCATTGACAATCGGGCAATGAATGGCCGTAGCACACGCACGTTCATTGAAGAAAATCGCTGGCAACCCGTAGCCGACAACCTACACGAAGGCGACTACGTGCTGATTCAGTTTGGGCATAACGACGAGGTCAAAACCAAGAAAAGTTACACCCCCGAGGAGGAATTCAAGAAAAACCTGGTTCGGTTCATCACCGAAAGCCGGGCGAAGAAAGCCAACCCTGTCCTCATCACACCCGTTGCCCGACGCCAGTTTGATGCCGCCGGTAAAATTGAAAGCACCCACACGCTTTACTCTGAACTGGTGCGTACGGTGGCTACTGCATACAATACCCCAATGATCGACTTAGACAAACAAAGTCAGGAACTCCTGCAAACCTTTGGGTCGAAAACTCCAGGCTGCTATTTCTTCAGTTAGCACCCGGTGAGCATCCTAATTATCCAGATGGCAAAGTAGACAACACACACTTCAATGAACTGGGTGCCCGCCGAATGGCTGAATTAGTAGTAGCGAACCTTAAAACCCTGAAACTCGATTTGGCCGACCGGATCGTGAAACCGGAAACCGCAAAATAGGCCCACCAACCGGTTGAAGGTGTCTTAGCCAGGCCGATTAACTGTTCCTCTCAAATGAAAAAACTGCTGCTTATTGGCTGCTTATTGATCTGTGCCACGCATGGGCGAAGTCAAACGACGTTATCCCCTACCTCACCAGTATCGTTTACTGTTGCTCAGGATGGGAGTGGCACCTTCAAAACCATTCAGGAAGCCGTCAATGCTTTTCGCGATCATATGCAGGTGCGGGTAACACTGTATGTTAAAAATGGGGTGTATGCCGAAAAACTCGTCATCCCATCCTGGAAACCCAACATTCATATCATTGGCGAGAGCAAAGAAGGGGTAATTATTACAGGCAATGACTATTCGGGGAAAGCCTATCCGGGAGGGAAAGACTGGACAGGTAAAGACAAATACAGTACGTATAACTCCTACACAGTGCTGGTGGATGCACCCGATATTATCCTCGAAAACCTGACGATTCGCAACACGGCTGGGCGTGTTGGGCAAGCCGTGGCACTTCATGTAGAAGGTGACCGGTTTGTTTGTAAAAACTGCGTTCTCCTGGGCAATCAGGATACACTCTATGCAGCCGCCGAAGGAAGTCGTCAGTACTATGAGAACTGCTATATTGAGGGCACAACCGATTTCCTGTTCGGGAAGGCAGTGGTTGTTTTTCAGCGCTGTACTATCAAAAGCCTGTCGGATTCCTACATCACCGCAGCCGCTACCCCATCTTACCAACCATACGGCTTTGTGTTTTTCGACTGTAAACTCACGGCCAACGAAGCCGCTCAAAAAGTATTTTTAGGACGACCGTGGCGACCCTATGCTAAAACCGTGTTCATCCGTACTGAAATGGGTAGCCATATTCTGCCCGTCGGTTGGGACAATTGGGGTAATGCCGACAATGAGAAAACGGTTCTTTATGCCGAATACGAAAGTGCCGGGCCGGGCAGTACGACCTCGCAACGAGCAGCCTGGTCAAAACAACTCACGACTAAAGATGCTAGACAATATACGCTGGCCACCATCTTTTCGGGTAGAACAGCCTGGTTACCAACGGTCAGTCATCACGACCAAACGTCGAAGTAATGCCTTGTGCTATGAAGACAGAATTCTCCGTATTTTGATTCTATAGATTCTTTTGCCTATCAATCAACTAGTTGTTGCCAATAGAATTGACCGCATGGACAGCACTGAGAATCCATAGACTCAAATTGGGTCAACTACTTATTATGAACCATCTTGCCAGTAGTATTTTAGTTTGTTTATCAACATTTTCGGTCATGGCGCAGACAAGCGCGCCAAAGCAGGTTTCATCCACGCCCTACATCTCTAAAGTATGGGTGGCTGATTTGGGGAACGGCACCTATAAAAACCCCGTCATTAATGCCGACTACTCCGATCCGGATGCCTGCCGTGTAGGCGATGATTTTTATCTCGTAGCCTCCAGTTTCGATGCCATACCAGGGCTGCCTATTCTGCATTCTAAGGACTTGGTTAACTGGACACTCATTGGTCACGCACTGAAACGTCAGCCACCATTTGAGCATTTCGAGAAAACTCAGCATGGCAATGGTGTTTGGGCACCCGCCATTCGCTATCACAACAACGAGTTTTATATCTACTACCCCGACCCAGATTTTGGAATTTACCTCACCAAAGCCAAAACGGCAACTGGTCCCTGGAGCGACCCCTTTTAGTCGAAAGCGGTAAAGGATTGATTGACCCCTGCCCTTTCTGGGATGATAATGGTCAGGTCTATCTGGCTCATGGCTGGGCAGGCAGTCGGGCCGGAATCAAAAGTATCCTTACAATAAAGAAGTTGAATACGGCCGGAACGAAAGTTCTAGATGAAGGGGTAATTGTGTACGACGGTCACCTTACCGATCCAACCATCGAAGGCCCAAAAATGTACAAACGAAACGGCTACTACTATTTATTTGCACCCGCCGGTGGCGTTTCAACGGGCTGGCAATTGGTACTGCGCTCCCGAAACATCTACGGTCCCTACGAGCGAAAAGTAGTGATGGATCAGGGAAAAAGCCCAATTAATGGGCCACATCAGGGAGCCTGGGTCGATACAAAATCCGTCAATGGCAAGCCAGGAGAAGACTGGTTTCTACATTTTCAGGACAAAGATGCTTACGGTCGGGTAGTCCACTTGCAACCGATGAAATGGGTCAACGACTGGCCGGTCATTGGTGTTGATACCGACGGCGATGGCAAAGGAGAACCTGTCCTGACCTATCGAAAACCAAGGGTCGGCAAAACATACCCAATAATGACCCCAGTCGAATCAGACGAGTTTAATGGACAAACACTTGGCTTACAGTGGCAATGGCAGGCAAATCCAAAAGGCATCTGGCATACAGCCAGCAATCAGGGGTTTCTGCGGCTCTATTCGGCTAAAGTACCCGATAATGCCAAAAATCTCTGGGAAGTGCCTAATGTGCTGATGCAGAAATTTCCGGCAGAGGTATTCATGGTTACCACCAAACTGACCTTTACCCCAAATTCGAAACTGGAAAATGAAAAAGTGGGGCTGGTCATTATGGGACTAAGCTACGCCAGCCTGTCACTAAAAAGTCAGAAAGAAGGGGGTCTTGAGCTAATCTACTCGGTGTGTAAAAAAGCATCAGACGGGAAGCCCGAAGAGGAAAAAGTAATTGCCCGGTTGAAAGTCGAAACACCGGTTTACTTTCGTGTTCAGGTAACAGCAGGGGCTAAATGTCAGTTTTCGTATAGCTTGGACGGTCAGACGTTCAACCCAATAGACGGTGAGTCTCAGGCCGAAGTTGGTCGTTGGATTGGCGCTAAAATGGGGATTTTCTGTACCCGTACAACGCAAATTAATGACTCAGGCTACGCTGACTTTGACTGGTTCAGGGTAGAGCCGGTGCAACAGGCTGGCATCAGGAAGTAAACGTATCAGGCAATGAGATAGGTAAGTTAAAATTGTGTCTTCTATACAGTATAATTGACCGCCCTGATAGCTTACTTGAAAAAAATGTTGCCCTATGATTCACTATACCCATCCGAGTCGTATTCTTGTCGCTTTAGATTGTATCATTTTCGGGTTCGATGGGGAAGAACTCAAGTTGCTGCTTATCAAACGAAACTTTGACCCTGAAAGTGGCAAATGGTCATTGATGGGTGGATTTCTAAATGAATACGAAGATTTGGAAGCGGCTGCTCAGCGCATTTTATATGACCTGACCGGTTTAAGAAATAATTACCTCGAACAGTTGCAGACCTTCGGCGCCGTAAAACGCGACCCCGTTGAGCGAACCATCTCAGTCGTCTATTATGCCTTAGTGAATATTCAGCAGCAGGACATCAATGCCATTAAAGCACACAACGCTTACTGGATTAACCTGAGCGAAAAGCCAGACTTGATTTTCGACCACAACGCCATGGTTGATCAGGCTTTGCGCCAGCTACGATATAAAGCGGCTCTGCACGCTATAGGCTTTGAGTTGATGCCCGATAAGTTTACCATACCCCAACTTCAGAAGGTCTACGAAGCGATCTATAACACCCAGCTCGACCGCCGGAATTTCAGTCGAAAAATCATATCAACTGAACTCCTGATCGACACCGGAGATAAAGACACGAATTCTGTAACAAAGAAGGGGAAACTGTACAGGCTAAATACAGAGAAATACCAGCAATACCTCACGGATTACGTCAGTTTCTTCCCGGAACTAACCCTGTCTTGATTCCTTAAGTAGTTTTCTAAAAACCTGTAAATCCCCTAAAGAGGGACTTTGTTCACTCTTAAATAAAGTCCCTCTTTAGGGGATTTACAGGTTTTTAGACGGTCTGTAACAAATAATAATTGCATTTTCCATGAAAATAACACAAAAGTACTGTAATATTGTGTCAAACATACACTATTCTATAAACCACTCGTTCCTATCCCCTAAACAATTGCTCGAATGCACGATTTGAGCAGCCTACAGTAACCCTATCTATGAATAATCAATACGTCATTGGCGTCGACTTTGGCAGCGATTCGGTTAGAGCCTTAGTCGTAAATGCCCAAACGGGCGAAGCCGTAGGAACACACGTTCACGAATACACACGATGGAAACAGGGGCTGTACTGCGATCCAGCTACCTCTCAGTTCCGCCAACATCCACTCGATTATCTCGAAGGCCTAACGGCGACCATAACGGGTGCTTTAGCTCAGGCACCTGCCGAGGTTCGCCAACAGGTTGTTGGTATTTCGATTGATACAACGGGTTCTACGCCCTGTGCCGTCGATGAAACGGGTCTACCCTTAGCGCTGAGAGCTGATTTTGCCGAGAATCCAAATGGCATGTTCATTCTCTGGAAAGACCATACTGCCAACGCGGAAGCCGAGGAAATCAATAATCTGGCGCACCATTGGGATGTCGATTATACCAAATACGTTGGCGGTATTTACTCGTCAGAATGGTTCTGGGCCAAAATGTTGCGAACATTACGAGTAGATGAAACCATCCGTGAACATGCCTTTTCGTGGATCGAACACTGCGACTGGATATCGGCGGTTCTGACGGGTAACACGAACCCGCTGACACTCAAACGATCGCGTTGTGCGGCTGGGCACAAAGCCCTCTGGCATAGTGAATTCAATGGCTTACCTTCCGACGAATTCCTGACCCAGCTCGATCCATTACTACACGGGCTACGCGATCGGTTATTTACCGATACCTTCACCTCCGATCAATCAATGGGCCACCTCTCCCCGGAATGGGCAGAGAAACTGGGATTATCGACCAGCGTAGTGATTGGCGTGGGAGCCTTCGATGCGCACATGGGTGCCATTGGTGCCGAAATTGAGCCCTATGCCTTTGTCCGCATCATTGGCACCTCCACCTGCGACATCCTGATGGCCCCCAACGAAGAAATCGGGCACCGGCTCATTCGGGGCATTTGCGGGCAGGTAGACGGTTCGGTTGCGCCGGGCATGCTCGGTCTGGAAGCGGGACAGTCTGCTTTCGGGGACGTATATGCCTGGTTTGCTCGTTTGATCACGGGCCCTGTCCGCGAGTTACTGGGAGCAGAAGCCGCTGATTCACTGAGTCAGCAATTGATTCCGCATTTATCCGCGCAGGCGGCCAAATTACCCGTTACCGCGAACGATGTTATTGCGCTGGATTGGATAAACGGACGCCGGACACCCGACGCCAATCACACCCTCAAGGCAGCCATAGCCGGACTAAATCTGGGCACCGATGCGCCTAAAGTGTTCAAGGCGCTGGTAGAAGCGACTGCCTTTGGCTCCCGTAGCATTGTCGACCGTTTTTTGGAAGAAGGTGTCCCCATCAAGAAAGTAATTGCCATTGGTGGCGTAGCAAAAAAATCACCCTTCGTGATGCAAACTCTGGCGGATGTGTTGAACAAACCCATTCAGGTAGCCAGCGCCGATCAGGCCTGCGCCCTGGGAGCGGCCATGTGTGCAGCCGTAGCGGCTGGCGTTCATCCAACGATGGAAGCGGCCCAGAAAGCAATGGGGTCCGGTTTCGACGCCGAATACACGCCCCAGGCTGATAAAGTAGCCGTGTACGAAACGCTGTATACGAAGTATTTGACATTAGGACAATTTATAGAAAGTCATTAAGTGGTCATTGGGTAGTCATGGATTGTCATTCATCGATATTTGACAAAACAACTTAATGACAACGAATGACAATTTATGACTACCCAATGACCACTTAATGACAATTAAATGACAAGTAAATGCTCGATCTGAAACAATTTGAAATCTGGTTCGTAACAGGGAGCCAACATTTATACGGAGAGGAAACGCTGAAACAAGTCGATGCCCACTCCTTGATTATTGCCAATTTTCTGGGAGAGTCACCTCAGGTGCCCGTTCGGGTAGTCTTTAAACCCGTCGTCAAAACCCCCGACGAGATTTATGCGATCTGTCAGGAAGCGAACGTAGCGCCTAATTGCGTGGGGATCATTACCTGGATGCACACGTTTTCGCCCGCTAAAATGTGGATTCGGGGATTAACCGTGCTGAAAAAGCCACTCCTTCACCTGCATACACAGTTCAACCGCGACATTCC
Source organism: Spirosoma telluris (assembly GCA_003259005.1). Taxonomy (GTDB): domain Bacteria; phylum Bacteroidota; class Bacteroidia; order Cytophagales; family Spirosomataceae; genus Spirosoma; species Spirosoma telluris. The sequence goes on along the minus strand of QLII01000001.1, from coordinate 7,879,089 downwards.
CTGGAATGAAATCGACATGGACTTCATGAACCTCAACCAATCGGCCCATGGTGACCGGGAGTTTGGGTTTATCATGTCGCGGATGCGGCTGAATCGCAAAATTGTCGTTGGCTTCTGGCAGGACCAGGCAGTTATCGAAAAGATTGCATCCTGGAGTCGGGTTGCGGTGGCAGCCTATGAGTTAAAGACCATGAAAGTGGTTCGCTTTGGCGATAATATGCGACAGGTTGCCGTAACGGATGGCGACAAAGTAGCCGCCGAGATGACCTTTGGCATGTCGGTGAATACGCACGGCATTGGTGATCTGGTAGCAGTGATCAATCAGGTAACTGATGCTGAAATTGACCAGTTAGTGGCCGAATATGCCGACAGTTACACGTTGATGAATTCGCTTCTCAAAGGAGGACCACAACACAGTTCACTGCGGGATGCTGCCAAAATCGAAATCGGGATGCGGGCTTTCCTCAAAGATGGTAACTTCTCCGCCTATACCGATACGTTTGAAGACCTGCACGGCATGACTCAACTACCGGGCATTCCTTCCCAGCGCCTGATGGCCGATGGTTATGGTTTTGGCGGTGAAGGCGACTGGAAAACCTCGGCGATGGTGCGTACGATGAAAGTAATGGCGGCTGGTCTGAAAGGAGGTAATTCCTTCATGGAAGACTACACCTACCACTTCGATCCGGTAAATCCATTAGTCCTGGGTTCGCACATGCTCGAAATCTGTCCGTCCATTGCGGCAGGCAAGCCAACCTGCGAAATTCACCCGTTAGGCATCGGTGGCAAAGCGGACCCCGTTCGGTTGGTGTTTAACGCACCAGCGGGTCCGGCCATTAACGTATCGCTGATTGACATGGGTAATCGTTTCCGACTGCTGGTCAATGAAGTAGAAGCCGTAGAGGTGCCCGAAGCGCTGCCAAAATTACCGGTAGCCCGTGCCATCTGGAAACCGATGCCCGACATGCAAACCGGTTGTGCAGCCTGGATTCTGGCGGGAGGTGCCCACCATACGGTCTATAGCCAAAACCTGACGACGGATCAGATCGAAGACTTCGCCGACATCTTCGGGGTCGAATTAGTAGTCATTGATCGCAACACAAACCTGCGCCAGTTGAAGAACGAACTCCGCTGGAGCGAAGCTGCTTATCGTTGATAACCCGAATGGCTTCGTTCATACTGTTACCTAAAAAACCTTTTCTATGAAAAAACAACTCCTAACCCTTGCTGTAGCCTGTCTGGGCAGTTTAGCATCGGCGCAAAACAAAGTAACGATCAATGCCAGCGAAGGCAAACACGTCATCAGTCGCCACATCTATGGGCACTTCGCCGAACACTTAGGCCGGTGCATTTACGACGGTTTTTATGTGGGCGAAAGCAACACCAAAATTCCCAACAAAAACGGGGTTCGTCTGGATGTAGTGGAAGCACTCAAAAAAATGAAGATTCCTAACCTCCGCTGGCCGGGTGGCTGTTTTGCGGATACCTACCATTGGAAAGATGGTATTGGTCCAAAAGCCAAGCGGCCTAAAATCGTGAACACCTGGTGGGGTGGCGTTACGGAAGATAATAGTTTCGGTACGCACGACTTCCTGAATATGTGCGAACTCTTGGGAACAGAGCCCTATCTGGCAGGAAACGTCGGCAGTGGCACGGTACAGGACCTGACCGAGTGGGTACAGTATGTCAATTTCGAGAAAAACAGCCCAATGTCTAACCTCCGTCAACAGAACGGTCGTCAGGCTCCCTGGAATGTGCGTTACTGGGGTGTGGGCAACGAAGCCTGGGGTTGTGGTGGCAATATGAAACCCGATTATTATGCCAACATCTACCGACAGTATAGCACGTTTATGAACCCTCAGGTAGGCAAGGAACGTATTTTCCGAATTGCCTCAGGAGCCAGCGACAATGACTATAACTGGACAGAAACCTCATGAAAAATATCCCTGGCAGCATGATGGAAGGGATAGCGATGCACCACTACTCGGTCTTGTCGTGGGGCGATGGCAAAAAAGGGTCAGCCACTGAATTCACCGATCAGGAGTATTTCAAAACAATGAAACAGGCACTCTTGATGGACGAGTTGATCGAGAAGCACTCGGCCGTTATGGATAAGTACGACCCAGAGAAAAAGATTGCCCTGGTCGTTGATGAATGGGGAGGCTGGTATAACGTCGAACCGGGCACTAATCCGGGATTTCTGTATCAGCAGAACACCATGCGCGATGCCGTTCTGGCCGGGGCAACACTCAACATTTTTCACAAGCATTGCGAACGCGTGCGCATGGCTAATCTGGCGCAGGCCATTAACGTGCTTCAGGCCGTTATCCTGACCAAAGGCGACAAACTGCTGCTAACGCCCACGTACCACGTACTGGAAATGTACAATGTCCACCAGGACGCGACCATGCTGCCCGTTGACGTGAAATCAGACGACTTTACGACTGCCGATGGCAAATTGCCAGCCGTTTCTGTATCAGCCTCTCGCGATAAGGCGGGCAAAGTACACATATCGCTGGTGAACATCGATCCAACCAAGCCGCAGGCCATTTCGGTCGCGCTGAAAGGGCTTAAAGCCGCTGGACTAACCGGTCGTATCCTGACCTCAGCCAACGTACACGATCATAACACCTTCGAGAATCTGACCAAAATAAAGCCGGTTTCCTTCAATGGAGCTAAAGTAGAAGGCGACAACCTATCGGTTACCCTGCCACCGGTTTCGGTGGTGGTGCTTGAACTTTAATGAGTGAATTTTGAATGAGTGATTGAGTGAATGGTTTATCTGTACCTATTCACTCAATCACTCATTCACTCAATCGAAATTAAATCATGTACACATCCTTAAAAGAAGAATGCTACGAGGCCAATATGCAACTGCCAAAGTTGGGCCTCGTGTTGTTTACCTTTGGCAATGTGAGTGCCGTTGATCGCCAACAGGGCGTTTTTGCCATTAAACCCAGTGGCGTTCCCTACGACGAACTTACGCCTTATGACATCGTCATCTGCGATTACGATGCAAAGGTGGTGGAAGGTACAATGCGTCCTTCATCGGACACGAAGACCCATGCGTTACTCTACAAAACCTGGGAGAAAATCGGGGGAATTTCGCACACGCACAGCACACATGCTGTGGCCTGGTCGCAGGCGGGTATAGATATTCCTATCTTCGGCACCACCCACGCCGACCATACGCATCAGGACATTCCCTGCGCCCCGCACTGACCGACGAGATGATTCAGGGCGATTACGAGCACGAAACGGGCCACCAGATTTTCAATGCGTTTGCCGAGAAAGGGCTCCTCTACACCGAAATGGAAATGGTGTTATTGCAGAACCATGGGCCATTTACCTGGGGCAAAACCGCCGAGAAAGCCGTGTACAACTCGGCCGTTTTGGAAGAACTCGCCCGGATGGCCTATCTGACCCTACAAATTAACCCAAACACCCCCCGTATCAAAGACACGCTTCGGCTAAAACATTACGAACGGAAGCACGGAAAAGATGCCTATTATGGGCAAGGCTGCTGAGCCATATAGTATGATTGTAGCTGATTGCCCTTTAGTAACCGAGTTTACGTTGCTGAGCTTGATTTCCTCTATGTATCTCCAGTGCACCGTTTTGGCCTAAAACCCTTATTAGTTCATGAAATTTTTGACTCAATTTCTCTCTCTAGCCCTATTAACGGGTTGCGTGACCATGAATTCCTGTACGTCCAAAAAAGAAACGACCGAACAAAAGCCGGCATCGAAAAAACCGTCTATGGCCAGCTACCTGATGGTCAAACCGCCGATTTGTATACACTACACAATGCGGCTGGCATGACGGCCAGCATCACCAACTATGGCGGCATTATCGTATCACTGACGACACCTGATCGCAACGGCAAGTTTGAAGATGTTACGCTGGGCATGGATTCGCTGGCAGGCTACGTAAAAGGAACACCTTATTTTGGTGCACTGATAGGGCGGTACGGTAATCGTATTGCCAAAGGAAAATTTACGCTCGATGGCAAAACCTACACGCTGGTAACTAACAATTTTGGTAATCACCTGCATGGTGGTACCAAAGGCTTCGATAAAGTGCTCTGGACCGCAACCCCGGTTGAAGGCGATGAACCCGCCCTCAAACTCACGTATACATCGAAAGATGGCGAAGAAGGGTATCCTGGAAATCTGTCGGTACAGGTGACCTACACGCTGCAAAAAGATAATGCGCTAAAGATTGACTACCAGGCTACTACTGATAAACCAACGGTCGTAAACCTGACGAATCATACCTACTTCAATCTGGCGGGTGGAGCCAAACGGGATATTCTCGATCACGTAGTAACGCTCTATGCCGACAAGTTTATTCCGATTGACCAAACCCTGATTCCAACCGGCAAACTACAGCCCGTTGCTGGCACACCTTTCGATTTCACAAAGCCAACGGTTGTCGGTACGCGCATCAACGACTCCACCGACACGCAAATTAAATACGGTGGGGGCTACGATCACGGCTGGGTGCTGAACGGCACTGGCGATTCACTGAAATTAGCCGCTACGGTTTATGAACCCACCAGCGGACGGGTTATGGAAGTCCGTACTGACCAACCAGCCGTACAATTCTACACTGGCAATTTTCTGGATGGTTCTGTGACAGGTCGGGAAGGGTTTCCTTATAAAAAGCGATACGCACTCTGCCTGGAAACCGAACACTATCCCGACTCGCCAAACCAGCCCAATTTTCCAACAACGGTACTGAAGCCCGGTGAGACGTATAAAACCACAACGGTTTACCAGTTTTCATCGAAGAAAGAGTAATAGAAGGGAATGAATAATGTAAAATGGATAATGTAAAATGGATAATGATTAACCTGCTCATTATCCATTTTACATTATCCATTTTACATTATTCATTATCCATTATTTAATTTGTCCATGTCAGTGCAACCCATTACTGAGCGGGCAACCATGCCCAAAGGGCACAATCCGGTTCTGGAACGCAGAACGGTTGAAAACGCCAACCAAAATCTGTTGAAATACCTGAAGCCGGCCTATCTGTTCTTGACGTAGGCTGCGGGTCAGGGGCAATTACGCGCAGTATTGCCGAAAAAACGGGGCCTACCGGTCGCGTTCTGGGGATTGATCCGAACGAAAATCTGATTCAGCAAGCGCGCCAGAACGCTGGCACTCTACCCGGCATTGACTTTCAACAGGCTGATGTCTTTTCGTTTGATACCACAGAGCAATTTGACCTCGTCACCTGTGCACGAACGTTACAATGGCTGGCACAGCCGGAAGCGGCTTTGATCAATATGAAGCGATTCGTGAAGCCCGGCGGACATCTGGCCATACTCGATTTCAACCACGAAAAGCTTGCCTGGTCACCAGAACCACCCGCAGCCATGCGAACGTTTTACGATGCGTTTCTGCAATGGCGGCAGGATGCAGGTTTCGACAACGCCATTGCCGATCACGTACAAGCGATGATGCACCGCATCGGTTTTGAGTCAGTAACCGTTGAGGCTCAGTTTGAGATCTCAAAGCGAAGTGATCCTGACTTCGCTATCACCAGCCGGTTATGGGCCGAAGTAGCCGAGTTGCGCGGCCCACAATTAGTTCAGGCGGGGTATATCTCTGAGGACATACGCCTTCAGGCCATTACTGATTATGACAACTGGATTGCCACCATCGGCGAGTCAATGATCGTGTATTTGCTGGCAGTAGAAGCGTAGCAGCCGATTTAAACTAGAACCGCACCGGCGAACCAGCTGATTCTTTGATCATTATGATTAAACAAATAGAATCTGTGTGAATCATAATGATCATAAAAATCAGTCTTCTATCGTTACGCCCAAACCCGTCTCAAAAACCGAAGCCAGTTACCATGCATGACATTGGCGATATCGTCTTCGGTATAACCGCGCTGACGTAACAAATCAGGAACTCGCTGTAAATCAGCAATCGTGTCCAGATCGTAGGGCGATTGCTCCCGTCCAAAGGCACCGTCCAGATCTGAACCGATACCAATATGACGGGCATTACCGGCCAGTTGACAGATGTGATCTAAGTGGTCAATCATCTTGGCCAGATCACAGTTCATGCCTTCAGGTGTCGATTGGCCACGCACCCAACCCGGCACCATCATCCAGGCATCCAGCGCCCCGCCTATGACGGCGTCGCGGGCAATGAGTTCCCGAAGCTGTGCATCGCTGAACTGACGATTGTGATCCACTAACGCCCGGCAATTGTTATGACTCGCCCAAACGGGTCCGGTGAAAAAATCCAGAGCTTCCCAGAAACTGTCGTCGCACAGGTGGGTCGCATCCAGGATGATATTGAAGCGGTTCATTTCCTGCAATAAATCCCGGCCTGCCATGCCCATAAACCCCGTGGCATCGGTACCTTGTGCGTAACGTCCCGGCCCATAGTGTGCAGGCCCGATAGCCCGTAAACCGTAGTTGTAGGCCGTTTCGACGTAAGCGGGCGTAACAATCGAGTCGGCACCTTCCAGACTTAGAATATAACCCACTGGCTTCAGGTCGTTGGGGGTTCCATCGTTCCAGAGCGCCAGGTGTTTTTCCAGTCCGGCCAGGTCCCGAATTTGCACCATCTCACCAGCTTCTACCATTTGTTCGTACCAGATCCGTTGACCCTGCGTTTGCGCCCAGGCCTGTTCCGGCGATTGCCAGCCCGGTAGGGGGTTACCGGGAGCGACAAAACGGGCAATCTGCGTGGCCACGACTAAACCAATATTGCCCCGGCGCAAATCGGGAAAGGATACCGTCCCCTTTGCCCGGTCGGGTTTATCGGTCATACCTAGTTCGCGTTCGCGCAACCGCACGACCGGCTGGCGCAGGTCTCGGTTCCACTCCATCGCATTCATACTTAAGTCGAGGTGGGCATCTATTGTAAACATGGAGTAGTCAATTTTGGAGAAATTACACCGAAATCACGCGATCCCGGCTAACAGTTAGCCACTCGCCTGTAGTGGCACCGCCTTCAATTGTATAGGCGCGCTCATACAACGCGACGGTTGGACAAACGTGGTTGGGTATTCCATACAATACATCACCTACGTTATAGGAATGCCCCTCCCCTGCCTCTAGCACCAGATGCTCTTCGCTCTGTCCGACGGCTTTCAATTCGGGTGCATTCAGAAACGTAACCCGGCCCACTAACTCACCTTCCGATGCAATGGACTTATGCCCCAGATCGACACAGATTTTTGAGGGTTCAGGCAAGGAGATAACGCGTGCAACGACCAGGGCAGCGGGCAGAAACGCCTGCTCTGGCAAAATCATCTGATAGCCTTTATCCCAGTAAATAAACGTGCCAGGGCTGCATTCCACATCCGGCCGTTTAGCATGAATCGGGAAGGTTGGGCTCCCCCAATCACAATGATCGGTTTTGCAAACCCTCGTGCCGTTAGCGTTTCGCGTAACAGTTGTACGGGCCAGAAAGCCGAGTCGCACTCAGCCGTGCGAATAGTCAAATCGGAGTTGCGAAGATGACCGTCATAGGCATGTAAGCCCATTGGTTTTACACCTGCCAGCTCATTAAGTTCCGTATAGAGTGTCAGTACAGCTCCCCCCGGTGCGATGCCCGTTCGGTTCATACCGACGTTCAGGTCAATATAGACAGGTACAACCAGCCCAGCCGCCACGGCCAGTTCCGACAGTTTCCGGGCGGTAGGCAGGTTATCGACCAGGCACGAAAACAGTGTGTCAGGATAGGCCTTCATCAACGCCAGCAAACGGTGCATTTTGGCTTCATTGGGCTGATAGGCCAGCAACACATCGGGTGCACCAATCATGGCCAGCATTTCGGCTTCGGCAATAGTGGCGCACTTAAACTTCTGAATACCCGCTTCCAGCAACAAGTGGGAAGCCTCCCGCGATTTATTGGTTTTTACGTGGGGCCGCAACCGGCTCACATCACCAATCGTGCTTTTGAGCAGGGCAATATTTTGCTTCACCCGGTCGGGATACAGCACCAGCGCGGGTGTATCGAGTTGAGCAATGTCATCAATCCAGTACCAGGGTCTTTGTGCCATCGGTTAGACGAGTTCAAATAAGGCTTCAACTTCAACCGGAATATTATCGGGTAACGAACCCATGCCCACCGCCGACCGAACGCCAATGCCGTTATCCTGGCCCAAACAGCGGCAAACAGTTCGCTGCATCCGTTAATGACGTAGGGATGACGGCCAAAATCTGCCGTACAGTTCACCATACCCAGCACTTTAATCACGCGCTTCACCCGATCAAGGCTTCCCAGATGCGTTTTGATCGTAGATAGAATGGTCAAGCCCACCTGACGGGCAGCCAGTTTACCCTGCTCAATGTCCATGTCGGCACCGATGCGGCCAATAATGAGGCTTTTGTCGTCCTGCACGGGTCCATGCCCTGATATGTACAGGTATTTGCCGTCGATCAGATAGGGTTTATAAACCCCCAATGGCTGGGGAGCGGGTGGCAACGAGAGGCCAGTCTGCGCAAAGGCCGCTTCGGGCGATAAGGTGGAAATTTCCATACGATTTGGTAGTCAGTAATCCCTCTAGGCATAGGGTTTGCAAACTTAATTGAAACTCTGCGTCTGGTTGCTATCTTGACCTTTATTTGCAAAACCACTTGGTAAAATAGCCGCATGAAACAACGAATCGCTCAGCTTGCTCTGGTCGTGGATGACTACGATGATGCCATCCAGTTTTACACCCAAAAGCTCAACTTCACGCTACTGGAAGATACGACCTTGAGCGAGAAAAAACGCTGGGTATTAGTAGCTCCACCCGGCTCGACCGAGACTTGCCTACTACTAGCCAAAGCAGATAACGACGAGCAACGGAGCCGGATTGGTAACCAGGCGGGCGGTCGTGTTTTCCTGTTTCTGTTTACCGATGATTTTTGGCGTGACTACCATCAGATGACCGCTAACGGCATTCAGTTTGTGCGGCCACCCGTCGAAGAAGCCTACGGAACCGTAGCGGTCTTTGCCGATTTATACGGGAATCTGTGGGATTTACTGGAGCCGAAGGAAGGATATTAACGATAATTACCAGCGCTAATCTCAATAAGCTATGCTCAACACTTTACAAAGTTCTAATAGTGTGTATGTTTTTATATTTTTTTCTTGTAGCAAAGGAAATAGTCTTGCTTGAAAAAATCTCTTTACTACTCAACTATAAAACCAAATATATTAGGGGGAGATTCTAGACCAGGATAGACTCGCTTAACCTGGTTGTTAACTGTGTTCAGCCTTACTTGAGCCCCAAATGTATCTATATCACCCAGCATACATACCTCCTCTGGTAAGTCAGCGTCGCCTGGTTGAATCTTGTTGAAAGAAGCCGATAAATCATAACTTCCCTTCTTTAAGGGAATGTATTGCAGCTCCAGTTCCCAAAATCCATTGGTACGTTGGCAACCAAATAAATAGGCCGTGCTTTTGTTGCCTTTCAGCACGCGGGTCGTAAAATACTGATCGAACACACGATAAATCGTGGTATCCCCCATGAACACATTCGTTGGGTTGCTTGAATTGGTCACACTCGACACTTTTATAAACAGCGCCACTTTGTCATTGATCGTCACGGGCCGATGCGACAAGGAATCATAAAATTGCAGATCAATCTTAGCCGTCACAAAGACGGTGTCTCCCACGTGCAAGGTCGTTTTTCGGGCTTCGACATGGATGGGGTAGTCACCAAACTTATACTGTTGAGGGATGTAGGATTGACATTTTTTGCCAATCCCAATAACACAGGCCTGATGAATGCTCACCAAAAGCAGGAAGACAACGTACTTGAAATAAGCGTACTTTTCCATCGAACGTTATTCGTTGTAAAGTAAGAATTCTGCCATGGGTTCATGTAAGCCTTAGAAGCGATGACTTTGGTTACTATACTCGCGATTTCATAACAAATTCTTAGGTTAACGTACACAGAAAGCGTCGTTTGGTTGGGTAAATGGAATAGTAAAAGTCCTTTAATGAAAATATTAAAACTCTTTGCTATGAAATCAACTCTTATTCAAGTTTCTCTCATCATCAGCAGCGTTGTTGTTCTAAGCGGATGCGCTACGGTCTTTGGTGGCCCTAGAACCAGCTATCAGATTACTAAACCGCGTGACGGCGAGCCACAGCGTCAAGTTCGAGTGGGTGCCTTAGTTGCCGATATTCTTCTGTTTTGGCCAGGTACCATTGTTGACTTTGCTACTGGTGCTATTTACAAACCGGCTCCGGTTAAGATCCCTTTAGCACCCCCACCTTCGGAAATACGCTAAACATGCTCTACATAAACAGACTCAGTTGAGTCTGTTTATTGCAATTTCCGTTGCTAGCTTACTATGACTACTATCGTGCTTCGTGACTGATTAGGGGCAAAGGAGCTATTTCTGAGAATAACCCAAGTTGGGCAATAGTCGCCTAGCGACATATACACAATCAGGCAACTAGAATTTGACTATTCTCTTGAAGGATCATCTTATAGAACCTGATCAATCCAACGGTTTTGAGTAAAAAAGACTCCTTTAGTGTGTAGAACTGTACACTGATTCTAAGATACATCATGAGAAATAGCGTATGGATGCTGGTTTTTCTGCTAGCAGGATGCCATAAGGAGCCGAGTTTATCCGTTAGCCCTAGTCAGTTAATTGGCACCTGGAATAGCCCTTCGGCGTTAACCTTGCCTACTGAAAAACCGTTTACACGCTGGACGTTTACATCAAAATATGTATACATGCTAGCCGATACGTTAAAATCTTGTCAGCCGATTGACAATAGTAGCTATTATGCCTATTGGGTTGAAAACGATATGCTGGTTATGCAATATGCTGGGATTACGAATGGCTTAGTGCCGATTCCGGATATTCGTCGACGTATTAGCTCCATTACAGCAACCGAGATCGTGTTCGATAGTCCCCGTCAAGTACTGGAGAAGTGTCCATAAAATTTACACTCCAAAAGCGTAAAATACGCATGGGGACCCTATCGTATGCGTTACCGCTTCGCCTTACGGCTTCTCTCATTACCAGCGCTAACACCGACTCAGTTAAATCTGCATCTCTGGAATCACCCCCTCTACAATCAACTTCCCCTCTGTAGCCTGTCTGACATCCTCAACGGTTACGCCGGGAGCGGTTTCCAGCAGCTTGAATCCACCTTCGGGAAGCACGTCGAGAACCGCTAGTTCGGTTACGATTTTTTTCACACAACGCAAGCCGGTAAGCGGTAACGTGCAGGCTTTCAACAGTTTCGACTGGCCCGCCTTATTGACATGCTGCATGGCAACGATGATATTTTTGGCCGAAGCCACCAGATCCATAGCCCCCCCATGCCTTTGACCATCTTACCGGGAATTTTCCAGTTGGCAATGTCGCCGTTTTCAGACACTTCCATAGCGCCCAGAATCGTCAGGTCAACATGGCCACCCCGAATCATGGCAAAACTGTCGGCCGAGCTAAATAACGATGAACCCGGCAGCATCGTAACCGTCTGCTTGCCTGCGTTAATGAGGTCAGGGTCAACTTCGGCTTCGGTGGGGAACGAGCCAATTCCCAGCAACCCATTTTCGGATTGCAACACAACGTTCATTCCATCGGGAATGTAATTGGCCACTAGCGTTGGAATGCCAATGCCCAGGTTGACGTAATAACCGTCGCGGAGTTCCTTTGCAATCCGGCGGGCAATTTGATGTTTGTCTAACATGATTTTTATAGGCCGCTGATTTATAAGATTGTTATGGTTATTATGCGATTTTGTAAACCAATCGCAATACTTATGAATACTAGTTATCAGCATTCAGACCTTACCCATTTGATTTTAAAAGCGTTCTTTAACGTATACAATACATTGGGCTATGGCTTTTTGGAAAAGGTCTATGAAAATGCCATGCATCTGGAAATCAACAAACTAGGTCTATCCTGTATTGCTCAACAACCTATAGATGTATATTATGATAAAGAGAAAGTTGGGCTTTATTATGCTGATTTAGTGGTAAATGATTGTATAATAGTTGAGTTAAAAGCAGCTACAGGGTTAGCTCCAGAGCATGAAGCCCAGCTAACAAATTATCTCAAAGCCACTGATATTGAGGTTGGTTTACTCCTAAATTTTGGCCGAGAGCCCCAGTATAAACGCAAAGCCTTCGCCAACAATCGAAAAAATCATCTTTGATCTTTTAAACCATAAAAATCAGCGTTCTATAGATCTGACAGTCCGTTGCTCAATGCGTTTCTCGTAGTGAGTACCCTGAAAAATCCGGTGTACACAAATACCTGGCGTATGAATCTGGTTGGGATCGAGTTCGCCTGCGGGGACGAGTTCTTCCACTTCGGCAATGGTGATGGTACCTGCGGTTGCCATCATTGGGTTAAAATTTCGGGCTGTTCCCTTAAAAATCAGGTTGCCCGTTGTGTCGCCTTTCCAGGCTTTCACCAGCGAGAAATCGGCTTTGAGCCAGCTTTCGAGCAAGTAGGGCTTCCCATCGAATTCGCGAACCTCCTTGCCTTCAGCCACTTCAGTACCTACGCCAGCCGGGGTAAAAAAGGCAGGAATACCAGCCCCGCCTGCCCGGATACGTTCGGCCAGCGTGCCCTGAGGAATGAGATCAACAAGTAGTTCGCCCGACAACAACTGTCGCTCAAACTCCTGATTTTCACCCACGTATGACGAAATCATTTTGCGAACCTGCCTTGTTTTCAATAACATACCGATACCAAAATCATCGACGCCCGCATTGTTGGAAATGCAGGTCAGATTTTTTACACCCGTTTTGAGCAGGGCCGCAATACAATTTTCAGGAATGCCACATAACCCAAATCCGCCCAACATCAATACGGCCCCATCAGGAATATCGGCAACAGCCGCATCAGCTCCGGCTACTACTTTGTTTATCATACACGTTTACAGGCAAATGGACTTGTATTTACTTTATTGGTGGCACAATATAGCAAGAGCCGTGCGCAATTAGTGGATCGTGCAAAAATTGTCCTCTCCCAAACTGGCTGGTGATTTGTTGACCAGTAAAGTAGAAAATCGATTCTCTTGTTTTTTAAACAAAATGTAAATTATTACCGTTTAAGGGCATTTTCTGCATCCTCTGTAGTATCTTTTGGGTTCGAATCGACGACTCGAATTTATATCTACTCAACGAAGCCTCTATGCGCTATACGCTACTGCTATTTAGCATGCTCTCGCTGGCTACCCGTGTTGCCGGGCAAGCACCTTTATCTGACAGTTCATTTGTGCAGGCTGCTAAAAATCAGGCCGTTCGCTCCTACGAACGGACAATGCATAAACAGGAGCATGTCTACGAGGGTAACGAATACATTCCCCACGATCACCGGATCAAAATTCACCCCTTCTTCCCCATTGACACCTTACAACCGGGCAGTATCGCTTATAACGGGGTCCACTATCACGATGTGCCTATGCTATATGATATTGTTCGGGATGAACTCGCGATTCAACCACCCGACGGAGGATACCGGGTTCGGCTACATACCGAAAAAATCAGCGCCTTCTCGATCGGGGTGCATCAGTTTGCCCGCATAGTAGGCGACAGTGCGCTTGGTGTGCGTACGGGCTTTTATGAGGTGCTGCATAACGGGAAAGTAAAAGTTCTGGCCCAGCGCGTAAAAACCGTTCACGAAGATATTTCGAGTGGTACCTATAAAGCCGATTACCTGGTAAAAGACCGTTTCTATATTCAGAAAGAAGGAGCCTATCATGAAGTAAAAACGAAGGGATCTGTTCTCAGTCTGTTTCCAGATCAATCCAAGGCCTTACGAAAGTACCTGCGTGCCAATAAACTTAAATTCAACGACGAACAACGCGAAGCGGCTATTACCCAGGCAACGAAACGTTATGAGGAATTAACGCATTAATTATGGTTCTACTGTACCGCACCACTTTTCTGATCTTCATCCTGCTTGGCATTCGATCGACCATCCATGCGCAAACACCTGCCGATAAACCGATTCGGGGTACCTTCCAGACTATGCGGTTTGAGCAGTTTGCTCAGGCTGTTGAAACGCAAACGCCCTATCGTTTCTTCTACAACCCGGCTGACGTTGATAGTCTTATCGTAGACCTGAAGGTCGAAAATCAGCCGTTGCGAACGGTGTTACAACAGCTTTTCAATGGCACGAAATACAGTTACGCCATTGACAACCAGAAGCGGATTTACATCACGATTAATCGACTGATCCGTACCGAACTCCCCATTGGCTTCTTCCAGCGGGGTGGTGTTACAACGGGTGCCGACTCGACCTCAAGTGCTTACCTGACCGAGAGTCAGAAAAAACTGGTCGAGCCTGAAACCAAGGTCTATGACATTGGAAAACGCACGAACCCCATTCGGCCGGGCCGATCCACAATTGCCGGTTTTGTGCGGAACGTAGCCTCGGGAGAACCTATTGTGGGGGCGGCTATTTACGTGGAAAACCCACGTATCGGCACCGTCTCCGACCAGTTTGGGTATTATTCGATTACGTTGCCTCGCGGACGGCATGAGCTTAGAATACGGAGCATCGGTCTGAAAGATACCCGTCGCCGGATTATTCTCTACGCCGATGACAAGTTCAACATCGAGATGGAAGACGATGTCATTGCGCTGAAGGAGGTTGTGATTGAAGCCGAAAAAGATAAAAACATATCCGGGCTTCAGATGGGTCAGGAGCGGGTTGACATCAAAAGTATCAAACAGGTGCCAACGGCCCTGGGTGAAGCCGATTTACTCCGGGTTATTCAGACGCTGCCGGGGGTAAAAACCGTGGGCGAAAGCTCAACCGGTCTCAACGTGCGGGGTGGCGCTACCGACCAGAACCTGATTCTGTACAACGATGCGCCCATCTATAATTCATCCCACCTGTTCGGCTTTTTTTCGGCCTTCAACCCCGACATGATCAAGAGTGCCGAACTCTACAAAAGTGCTATTCCCGCGCGGTTTGGTGGTCGGCTGTCGTCGGTATTGGATGTACAAACGCGCGACGGTAACAAAAAGAAATTCGTTGGCTCGGGTGGGATTGGGCTGCTTACGGGTCGATTGACACTCGAAGGCCCGCTGATTAAAGACAAAACCTCGTTTATTGCGGGTATCCGTACAACCTATTCGGACTGGTTGCTGAAGCAATTACAGAACGCGGCTTACAAGAAAAGTCAGGCTCAGTTTTACGATCTGAACCTGCACATCACGCACGAGATGAACGAGCGAAATACGTTCTACCTGACTGGCTACCTGAGTAAAGATAAATTCAGACTCAACAGTGATACGGCCTATAGCTATCAGAATCAGACTGCTACCCTGAAATGGAAACATATTTTTAATAATAAGCTTTACAGCGTTTTTACGGGTAATTACAGCGGCTACAAATACAACGTATCGAGCGATAAAAACCCAGTCAATGCCTATGATCTGGGCTTTTCCATCAACCAGACGCAGGTAAAAGCCGACTTCAACTATTTCCCTACCAACCAGCACGCGGTCGATTTTGGATTAGCTCGACCTTCTACAGGCTTTCTCCCGGTAATTTTCAGCCTAGAGGCAGTGAATCACTCATTCTGCCCGACGTAGTGCCCGCTGAGCAGGGGCTGGAAAATGCGCTTTATATCGGCGACCGTTTCGATATAAACCAACGGCTGTCGATCAGTGCCGGACTTCGGTATTCGTTCTACACCTATTTGGGGCCTGGTTCGGTGTTTCAGTACGTGCCGGGCCAACCTAAATCGATTGACACCATTACCGATACGTTGAGCTACGGGAATAACAAGGCTATCAGTAGCTATGGTGGGCCAGAATATAGGCTTGCCATCCGGTATGGACTGTCCAATACATCGTCGATAAAAGCCAGTTTCAACCGAACCCGGCAGTATATCCAGATGCTCTCGAACACGACAGTCATCTCTCCCACCGACATCTGGAAGCTGAGCGACCCCAATATTAAACCGCAGATTGGCGATCAATACGCTATCGGATTTTACAAAAACAACCGGGCCAATACCATCGAAATGTCGGTGGAAGCGTATTACAAAACCATGCAGAACCGGCTGGACTACCGAAGTGGCGCTTCCCTGATTTTGAATCACCATATCGAAACCGACGTGGTCAATGCCGAAGGCTTAGCCTATGGGGCCGAGTTCCTAATTAAAAAAATGACGGGGAAACTGAATGGCTGGCTGAGCTATACGTACTCACGAACCCTGTTACGAACCAACGATCAATTGGGAAATGAGATCATTAACAAGGGAAGTTATTACCCCAGCAACTACGACAAACCGCACGATGTGACTATGATCGGCAACTACAAGATTAACCGCCGGTTTAGTATATCGCTCAATTTCACCTACAGCACGGGGCGACCCATCACCTTGCCAGTGTCGAAATACATCCTCGATGGCTCCCTCCGACTCCTGTATTCGGAACGAAATCAGTACCGGATACCGGACTATTACCGCGCCGATCTGGCGATGAATATCGAAGGCAATCATAAAGTCAAAAAACTGGCGCATAGTTCGTGGACGATTGCAGTCTATAACCTGACAGGGCGGCACAACGCATACTCGGTCTATTTCAAGTCGGAGAACGGGCGAATTAACAGCTATCAACTGTCAATTTTCGGCAACCCGATTCCATCGGTTACGTATAATTTTAGATTTTGATTTAAGCCGTCAGTCGATAGTACTTATTCGCTGGTGACTATCGACTGACGACACTCGACTCTCATGAAAGACACCTATATAAAATTCCTCGGTTGGTCGCTGGTTTTGCTGGTGGGCGGTTGCGTTGACCCTTATCGCCCCCCGAGATCACCTCACCGGCGAGCTATCTGGTGGTGAATGGTTTCTTCAACAGTGCGCCTGGCACAACCACAACGATCCAGTTATCGCGCACACAGAATCTGGCCGACCCTAAAGCCCCGACCGCTGAGACAAAAGCCGTGGTGACCATCGAGAGTGCTCATAAAGATGTGTATACGCTGAAAGAAGGCACCGTTGGCTCCTATTCGTTAACCGGCGTAACGCCAGTATCCAATGAGACCTATCGGCTCCACATCAAGACGACGAAAGGGACGGAGTATTATTCTGATTATGTGCCCGTTATAACAACCCGCCAATCGACAGCATCACCTTTCATCCCGATAATGAGGGGCTGCAAATCAATGTAAATACCCACGACCCAAAAAACAATACGCGCTATTACCGCTATGAGTATGAGAGTACCTGGGAGTATTATTCGGAATACACGTCATTGTTTGAGCTAAAGAACAACAGGATTGTTGATCGTACGGAGAGTATCTTTACCTGTTGGGGAAGTGAGAACTCGTCTACGATCATTACAACGACCACAAATCGACTGAGTCAGGATATTGTCAGCCAGTTCCCTATTACGCACATCCCCAGCACCTCGCTTAAACTGCAAAGCAAATACAGCATTCTGATTCGTCAGTTTGCCCTCAGTCAGGCTGGTTATAACTACTATGATCAACTAGCCAAAATAACCCAAAGCATTGGCTCCATCTTCGACCCGCAACCCTCTCAGATTACGGGCAACATTCATTCAGCCGTGAACGATGGTGACCTCGTTCTGGGCTTTTTCCGGGTTGGAAGTGTCGAAAGTAAACGCATATTCATTCGTAAATCCCAGTTACCACCCTGGTATACGAACAACGGGATAGGGAGCTGTGTAATCGATACAATGACCACCAGCGATGTGATTAAAGAGCAACCCGGTATTATTCTTCTTTTAGTGCCAGGCCAATATCTGACAACCAGTGAACCTTGTATTGACTGCCGATTACGGGGGGTGTCATTAAAAAACCTGATTTCTGGGAGTAAGACAACTGAACGAGTAGGTATTTGAGATGACAAAAAACGGGTACATCAACGGAGTTATAGGGGCCCTGTTCCTGCTGGCAGGCGGGTGCGTGGACCCCTATCGCCCGCCCGAAATCGCGTCGCCCGCCAGCTATCTGGTGGTGAATGGCTTTTTCAATAGTGCCCTGGTACTACCACAACCATTCAGTTATCGCGTACGCAGAACCTGACCGACCCCAAAGCCCCTACGGCCGAAACCAAAGCAGTAGTCACCATCGAAAGTGCCCATAAAGAGGTCTACACGCTGAAAGAAGGCACTGTTGGCTCCTATTCGCTAACCGGCGCAACGGTTTCTCCAATGAAACGTATCGGCTCCATGTCAAAACAGTAGCCGGAGTAGAGTATTATTCTGACTATGTGCCCGTTATACCAACGCCACCTATCGACAGTATTACCTTTCATCCCGATAACGAAGGATTACAGGTCAATGTCAATACGCACGACCCGAAAAACAATACCCGCTATTACCGGTGGGAATACGATCAAACCTGGGAATATCATTCTGAATATACGTCGGCTTTTGAAATACTGAACAACAGGATTGTTGATCGCACGCAGAGCGTCTATCAATGTTGGGGCAGTGAAAACTCATCCACTATTGTAACGGCAAGCACCGCACGACTCAGTGAAGATGTAGTCAGTCAATTTCCGCTGATTCATCTTCCCAGCACGTCGGTTCGGCTTAGTATCCGGTACAGCATTCTGGTTCGGCAGTTTGCGCTGAGTCAGGCGGGATACAATTATTATGATCAGTTGGCTAAAATCACCCAGAGTATCGGTTCCATTTTCGATCCACAACCTTCTCAGATTACGGGTAACATTCACGCGCAAACTGACGAAAATGCTATTGTCCTGGGTTTCTTCCGGGTAGGAACCGTCGAAAGTAAGCGTATTTTTATTAACAGAACACAAATACCCGCCTGGTATCCAAACTCAGGGCTGGGTTCCTGCCTTGTCGATACACTGGGTACGGGCGATATACTACGGGATCGACCTGCTATTATTGATCGGTATTCGCCGGGTTTGTACTTCACAACAAATGAAGACTGTGTCGACTGTCGATTGCGGGGGGCGTCATCAAAAAGCCTGATTTTTGGTAGTAGTGACTATAGATCCCGATTCAGGTTTTACTTTTTCATTTTAACAAATGGCACAAAGGGCGTACATACAGGCAATGGAATGGGCGATGCTCCTGCTGGCAGGCGGGTGCGTTGATCCCTATCGTCCGCCCGAAATTGCGTCGCCCAATAGCTATCTGGTCGTGAATGGCTTCTTCGATACGGCACCGGGAGCAACGACAACGATTCAGTTGTCAAGAACCCAAAATCTGGCCGATGCCAAAGCACCAACCGCCGAAACTAAAGCAATAGTGACTATCGAAAGTGCCCATAAAGACGTCTATACGCTAAAAGAGGGAACACGGGTTCTTATACGCTAACGGGCGTATCGGCGGTAGCCAACGAGACCTATCAGTTGCATATCAAGACGGCAAAAGGGACTGACTATTATTCGGACTTCGTTCCGATCATTACGACTCCGCCTATCGACAGTGTTAGCTGGCGAACACAGGATAATAGCGTGTTTTTCAGCCTTACTACCCACGACCCTAAAAACAATACGCATTACTACCGTTGGGAATACGATGAAACCTGGGAGGTTACGGCCCTTATTATTCGCAATTAGAAATAAAGAACAACCAGATCGTTCCAAGAACGGAAGACATTTATCGGTGCTGGGCAACAGAGAGTTCGAAAAATATCATGCTTAGCTCAACCGAACGACTTAGTCAGGACGTCGTTCACCAGTTTCCCCTCACGTCTGTTGTAGGCAATTCGGGAAAGCTGACGATCAAATACAGCATCCTGGTCCGGCAATACGCACTGACGCAGGCAGGCTATACATATTATGACCAACTGGCCAAAATAACCCAGCGTATCGGCTCTATTTTCGATCCGCAACCGGCTCAGATTGTAGGCAATCTCCACGCTAACACCAATACGGATGAACTGGTCATGGGCTTCTTTCGGGCAGGCACCGTGGCCAGTAAACGCATCTTTATCCGGCGCGATCAACTGCCTACGCTGAATACCTATGAAGGCGATCCCGGCTGCGTTGTCGACTCATTGTCGATATCGAGGGTGCTGAAAGATCAGCCCGCCATTATTAGCCAATACGCAGAATTTACTTACCTGACCACCACCTTCGGCTGCGTTGATTGCCGGTATAAGGGGGTTAACAAACGACCAGCTTTTTGGGAATGATACAACTTATGCATAGCCAACCAACCCACACGAAACGACGGCCCAGTGTAGCCCAAACGGTTCTTCTGCACAAACCTAGCTATGGTCTGGCTAGTCTGCTGCTATTAATCAGTCTTCGTGTTTTTGGGCAGTCGTCCGAATCCGTCAGTGGGCTGGTACAACCGTTTGATGCCTACCGTCGGCAGGCGCTCCAGGAAAAGCTGTTTGTCCATACCGATCAGAATTTTTATCTGATTGGCGAAAATCTATGGTTTAAGGTCTATTATGTCGATGGTTCGTTCCATAAGCCACTCGATCTCAGCAAAGTGGCTTACCTTGAGCTGCTGGATAACGAGCAGAAGTCCGTTCTACAAACCAAGGTTTCGCTGGCATCCGGTGGTGGAAATGGCAGCGTGTTTCTTCCCGCTTCGCTTCCATCGGGCACCTACCGACTACGGGCTTACACAAACTGGATGAAGAACTTTAGTGCCGACTACTTCTTCGAAAAAAGACTAACGATTGTCAATCCCTTCAAGCCGCTGGGCCTGCCGGTTCTAAATGAGGTGGCAGATTACGACATCCAGTTTTTTCCCGAAGGGGGCAATCTCGTTCAGGGCCTTGCCAGTAAAGTGGCGTTCAAAGTGGCGGATGCCTCGGGTCGGGGAGCAGCCGTTCGGGGATGGGTACTGAATGGGCTGAATGACACCCTGTCGCGCTTTACATCGCACAAATTTGGGATGGGAACATTCATGTTCACGCCAACGGAGGGTGCAGTGTATCGGGTACTCATCCGCGACGAAAAAGGGCGTACCGTTACTCGGCCCTTGCCCGCTAGTCAACCACAGGGCTACACCATGCAGCTGACCGATGCCGGTACTGATCAGTTAAAAATTACGGTTGCCACCAATTCGGATTCGCCCTCAACGGTTTATCTCTTTGCGCATACCCGGCAAGTCGTTAAAGCCGCCGAAGTTCGGACTATCCAGCGCGAAACGACCTTTCTTATCGACAAGAGCGCCTTGGGCGAAGGCATCTCGCACCTGACGATTTTTAATGCTGATCGCAAGCCCGTTTGTGAGCGTTTGTACTTCAAACGGCCTACCCAACTAGTATCCATCGCCCTGAAACCCGATCAGAACCAGTACGTTTCCCGTGCGAAAGTGAGCATCGACGCTTCGGTGCTGGCTCCGGCTACCAAAACGAGTCAGGCCGCGCTGTCAATGGCAGTCTATCGAATCGACTCACTGGCTCCTACCCGTTCAGAAACGATCCTGAGTTATCTGTGGATGTCCTCCGATTTGCAGGGCACCATTGAATCGCCGGAGTACTATTTACAGCCTGAAACAGCAGAAATTGCGCAGGCAACCGACAACCTGATGCTCACCCACGGCTGGCGTCGGTTTCGCTGGAACGACGTACTGGCAAGCTCCTCACAAACTACCTCCGGGCAACCCTTGCTCCGCTTTATTCCCGAAGTGAATGGCCCGATTATTCAGGGAACCCTAACCGACCCGACATCCGGCAAGCCCCTCCCAAACAAACTAACGTACTTATCGACACCTGGAAAGCCGATTCGGCTATTCGTTTCCCAATCTGACGCCGAGGGGCGGATTAAGTTTGAAATGCAGGACTTCTATGGTCCGAAAATAATCATTGCCCAGACAAATCCAGACGATAGCCTGGCGAAAATCACCATAACCAACCCGTTTATGGATGCCCCACCAGCCCGAAAACTACCCGATGTAGCGATTACCGAATCGCAGTCCGACCAGTTATTGAGCCGGAGCGTTGCCATGCAGGTACAGTCAACCTACTGGGTGATCGGGCTATTCAGTATACGTATCCGACCGTCGACAGTGCTGCTTTCTACGGGCGCCCAAGCGAGTCCTACCTGCTGGATGCCTATACGCGTTTCCCACGCATGGAAGAGGTATTACGCGAGTACGTTCTGGGAGTAATGCCCCGAAAACGCCAGGATCATTTCCGGCTAAACGTGGTGAATGGTCCCTATCGAGCTATATTCGAAAACGCTCCTTTGGTCTTGATGGATGGCATTCCCGTTTTCGACATGGACAAAGTCATTGAGTTCAGCCCATTGAAAATAAAGCAGTTAGATGTTATTACGAATTTTTACTACATGAGTCCAGCGCTGTTCAGTGGCATCATCAGCTTTATGACTTACAAAGGCGATCTGGCTGGCTTTCCGCTCGATACTCGTCTGGTAAAACTGGAATACGATGGACTGCAACTGGAACGGCAATTTTACGCCCCTCGCTACGAAAGTGCCAAACAACTAGCCAGCCGCTTACCCGACGCGCGCACACTCCTCTACTGGAATCCAAATCTGCAAACCAATGCAGAAGGCAAAGGTCGTATCGAATTCTACACCTCTGACCAA
This sequence comes from Spirosoma telluris, assembly GCA_003259005.1. Classification (GTDB taxonomy): domain Bacteria; phylum Bacteroidota; class Bacteroidia; order Cytophagales; family Spirosomataceae; genus Spirosoma; species Spirosoma telluris. The sequence goes on along the minus strand of QLII01000001.1, from coordinate 7,856,596 downwards.
CCCGGCACCTATCTGGTAGAAGTCAACGGGATGACGAAAGAGGGGGTTACCGGAAGTCAGCAAGTACGGTTCGAGGTAAAAAATAGGCCGGAGTAGGTGGGTAGAGTATGGATATGAAACACTCGTTCATCGCTGGCCTGTTGCTTGCGTTGCTGACAGGCAACGTAGCTGAGCTACAGGCGCAAGTCAAACTCCCAACTACCTCCCAGACAGCCAAAGGCAACACGGCTAAACCCTGGACCTACTGGTGGTGGATGGGCAGCGCCGTCAATGAAGCCGACATCACGCACCAGCTTGAACAGTTTGCGCAGGCTGGCTTGGGGGCGTTCATATAATTCCGATTTACGGAGTTAAAGGTTACGAAAAGCAGTTTATTCCCTTTCTGAGTGACCGTTGGCTGGCCGTTTTTGCGCACACTGTTCACGAAGGAAAGCGGCTAGGCGTTGGCGTTGACCTGACGACCGGCACCGGATGGCCATTTGGCGGGCCAACCATATCGGCCCCAACAGCCGCCAAAGTCTGGAAGGTTGAGAACGGCAAACTGGTTACGGCCCTGACCAACCAGCAGGTGAAGCGTTCTGCACCAGGCGGCCAGGGACTAGTGGTCGATTACTTCAATAAACAGACCATTCAGCACTATCTACAGCGTTTCGATTCAACCCTGATTCGGCTACCCGAAAAACCGCGCGCCGTTTATAACGACTCCTACGAAGTGTATGGTGCTAACTGGACCGATAATTTCCTGTCCGAGTTTAAGGCCCGACGCGGGTATGATCTCAATAGCCAGGTAATCGCCTTACTGGACACATCCCTGTCGGCAGAAAGTATCCTTGTCCACCAGGATTATCACCAGACCCTCTCTGAATTGCTTCATGATGGGTTTGCAACAACCTGGGGCAACTGGGCCCGAAAAGCCGGATATTTATCCGAAATCAGGCGCATGGTTCACCCGGCAATCTGATTGATCTCTATGCGCAGGCCAGTATCCCGGAAACGGAATCGTTCGGTTCAAGCCGGTTCCCTATACCGGGATTACGGGTCGATGCCAATTATGAAGTCGACCGATTTGGTACGCCTAACTCACTGGCCATGAAATTTGCGTCGTCGGCTGCGCATTTATTGGATAAACCGCTGGTTAGTTCAGAAACCGGCACCTGGCTGGCGAACCATTTCCAGGTGTCCCTCTCGCAACTAAAACCGCAGATGGATGAACTGTTTGCCGCTGGTATCAACCATATTTTCTTTCACGGCATCCCCTACTCGCCCCAGGCCGAAGCGTGGCCCGGCTGGTTGTTTTATGCATCGACTAACTACGGCCCTACCTCCCATTTCTGGCCCCATCTGCCTAACCTGAATCAGTATATCGAACGCTGCCAGACGCGCCTGCAAGCCAGCAAACCGGACAATAACGTATTGGTTTACTTTCCCATTCACGACTTATGGGCGACGCGAGCCAAGTCAGCCGGGGCATTCATCAGTTGGAGGTTCACCATGTGGAGCAGTGGCTACTCCCCCAGCCTTTCGGAAAATTGTGTGAGCAGCTAACGAAGCGCGGTTATTCGTTCGATTATGTCTCCGATGCGTTGCTCAAAAGCCTGACGGTCAGCAAACAGGGCGTCCGTAGTCCAAGCGGTGCCACATACCAGGTGGTGTTGGTACCGCACAGCACCTATTTCCCTGAAACGACGCTCCGGCAACTGGAACGGCTGGCGCGTCAGGGGGCTCGCATTGTCTTTGACGGACTACCCCAACAGGCCTCTGGTTTTCACGATCATCAGGCCCGTTCGGCGGAAGTTGTCCAACTTGGCAAAACGCTCCAGCAATTAAAAACGGTGACCGTCAGCACCGATGTGTTCCGGTCATTGACTCAACTAGGCGTCCGGGTAGAACCCTGGGCAAGTGAAGGGCTGTCCTTTATTCGTAAACAGCGGACGGGTTCGTCAACGGATACGACGCAGTATTTTATTACGAACCTCGGCAACCAATTTCACCAAAACTGGATTACACTCTCAGCCACAGGCCGCGTGACTCGATTTGATCCCCTCACGAATCAGACGACAGTCTTGCCGGTTCGAAAAGGCAAAACCGGCCAGAACGAGGTATTTCTACAGCTCGAACCCGGTCAGTCCTGCTTTGTGAATGTTCGTTCAGGAACACCTGCTTTCGTTGATGCAACTGCGCAAAAACGGCTTGTGGATGCAGTAAATCGCCCATCCATTGCCTTGCAAAACCCCTGGCAGATCCAGTTTTTGCGAGGTCGCCCGGCACTGACCACCACCGCTACCCTACCAAGTCTTGCTTCCTGGACAACCCTCTCCGACTCTGCCGGTTATTTCTCTGGTACAGCCCGTTACACAACCACCTTCGATTTACCCGTTGGAGTCAGCCCTTCCTCTTACCGACTCGACCTGGGCGACGTGCGCGAAGTTGCCGACGTGCGGCTCAATGGGCAACCCATAGGCACGGCCTGGTGTATCCCTTTCCAGCTTTCAATTCCGGCAAGTGTATTGAAGCCAACCGGCAATAAACTGGAAATTGACGTAACCAACTTATCGGCCAATTACATGCGGCTCTATGATCGGCAGAATCCGGGCTGGAAAAAATTCTATGACATCAACATCGTGGATATTCGCTATCGCCCCTTCGATGCCACTCGTTGGGAAGCCATGCCCTCCGGCTTGCTCGGTCCTGTCAAGCTGACGGCAAACTAAGTGTAGTACCGACCGGGACGGTCGGTACTACACCAATTAGCAAGTATAGCTCCAGCCAAACAGTATATTTAGGGGGTGAATGTCTCCTACTCCTATGAACCGATTTCTGCTTCCCCTGATCCTTCTGTCGGCCACAGTTTTCGTAGCGGCTAAGCTAACAACTCAACTCGATCCACCCGGTTCGGCCAGTGACTGGGCTGAATATCTGGGTGGCCCGACCGGAATCACTACTCTACGCTTACCCAGATTGACACCGCAAATGTGAGCCAGCTAAAAATGGTCTGGGAATACCATACCCTGGATTCGGGCAGATTCAGTGTAATCCGATCATTAAGAATGGTGTTCTCTACGGAATGACAGCTACCACGCAGCCGTTTGCCATTAATGCCGCTACTGGCGAGCAAATCTGGACCCGAAAAGATACTACAACGGTTCGGGCAATGGCGCGTTCGGGAAGTACCAGCCGGGGCGTCACGTACTGGGAGAAAGGGGCAGACAAACGTATCCTGTTTACCAACGGAGCCTGGCTTTATGCTGTCGAAGCGGCAACGGGTAAACCTGTCAACTCATTTGGTGATCAGGGGCGCACCAGCCTGAAAGCAGGGCTGGGACCAACGGCGAAAGATAAATCGGTCATTTCAAATACCCCCGGCACAGTTTATAATGACCTGATCATCATGCCGATGCGACTGTCCGAAGGGGCCGATGCAGCACTCGGCCATATTCAGGCATTTAATATTCAGACGGGAAAACTAGCCTGGGTATTCCACACCATTCCGCAACCGGGTGAGTTTGGCTACGATACCTGGCCGAAGGATACCTACAAAAATACGGACGTAGGGGCGGCCAATAACTGGTCGGGAATGGCCGTTGACCGCCAACGGGGCATTGTATACGTACCAACCGGATCGGCGGCTTTTGACTTTTATGGCGGTAATCGCCTGGGGCAGAATCTGTTTGCCAACTGCCTGCTGGCCCTCGATGCGAAGACGGGCAAGCGGCTCTGGCATTTTCAACTTGTTCACCACGACATTCTGGATCGGGACGCCCCCGCTCCACCTAATTTAGTTACGGTAACGCACAAAGGCTCCGATGGCCGGCCTCGGCGCGTAGATGCCGTAGCACAGGTCAGCAAGCAGGGTTACGTGTTTTTGTTTGACCGGGTAACAGGCAAGCCGCTATTCCCGATCAAGGAAACGCCTATGCCTACCTCTGACATTGAGGGTGAAAAAGCCTGGCCAACTCAGCCTATTCCTTCGAAACCTGCTCCCTATGCCCGGAACATATTGACCGCCGTGGACATCAGTCCGCTGGCCGAAAATCGGGCTGAGTTACAGGCTACGCTACAAAAAAGCCGCTATCAGGGAGCGTTTACACCCCTCAGTAAAGGCGGCACCATTATTTATCCGGGTCTGGATGGTGGGGCTGAATACGGCGGTGCCGCTGTTGACCCCGACGGCATTATGTACGTGAATAGCAATGAAATGGCCTGGCTGATTTCGTTGAACAGAAAAATGTCCAGCGATCAGCTCGCTCAACTCAGCCCTGGGCAACGCGTGTACACAACCACTTGTGCGCAATGCCACGGTGCCGAACGGAAAGGCAACCCTGCCAGCGGTTTCCCTTCCCTGGTCGACATTAACAAACGCCGGGACCGGGCTTTCGTCAATAACATCATCACGAACGGGAAAGGCATGATGCCTGCTTTTGCCAGCCTTTCGACCAAACAGAAGCAGTCATTGCTAGCTTTCCTTTTCGGGGATGAACGTAAAGAACCAGGTATGAATCATGATCCAGAACCCGCTTGAGTAAGGCTGAACAGGCAAAAACGAAGGTTCCTTACCAGATTTCGGGTTACAGTAAATTCCTGGACAAAAACGGCTACCCAGCCGTCAATACGCCCTGGGGAACCCTGAACGCCATCAACCTGAACACCGGCGAATATGTCTGGAAAACCGTGCTGGGAAATTACCCGGAATTGAAAACCAAAGAACCTACGGGTTCGGAAAGTTATGGTGGTCCGGTCATCACGGCGGGCGGTGTCCTGTTTATCGCGGGCACAAAAGATGGCTTATTCAAAGCGTATTCGCGGAAAACAGGTAAGTTGCTTTGGCAAACGAAGCTTCCGGCAGCTGCCTTTGCGACGCCAAGTACTTACGAGGTGAATGGCAAACAATATGTTGTTCTGGCCTGTGGAGGCACGAAGCTAGGAGCCCCCAAAGGGGATAGTTACGTAGCCTTTGCCTTGCCTTAGTCATCCGTTACACAAGCTGAGTTAAGCTAGATTTGTTTCTATGGATTCTATTGATTCTATCGCGCCGAAAAAACACCGGCTTGATCCAATAGATCCCAAAGAATCCAGAGAATCTAAATTTACCTAACTACTAATTCGGTCTACTTGAATCGACGAGCCACAAATTCGTCATTCCCTTATTTTTCCTGAACCTTCATGCAAATCCAGGCGGCCTGTGCGTATATTATTGGGGAGTTGACGAGTCGGTTAGTCCCACAACTTACCTACCATAGCGTTCAACATACCCATGACGTAGCTGAACAGGCCGACCGGATTGCCCGTGCAGAAGGCATCAACGACGACGAATCCCTGAATCTGCTTAAAACAGCAGCTTATTACCACGATGCGGGCTTTCTGGTGACCTATGATGAACATGAAGTAGAAAGCTGCCAGCTTGCCATGCGGTCGTTGCCAGCCTTTGGCTATACGCCTGAGCAGATCGACCAGATTTGTCAGATGATCCGGGCAACCCGTACTCCGCAAACACCCACGACCTTACTGGGTGCCATTCTATGCGATGCCGACCTGGACTACCTGGGCCGCGATGATTATTACCAAATTAGTCAGACCCTGCTCACCGAATGGATTGCTTACAATCGGCTAGCTGATCCCGCCAGATGGCCTCATATTCAACGTTCGTTTCTCACCAATCACCAGTATTTCACCAGCACGAATCAGCAACTGCGTGAACCTTACAAACAACAGATAATAGCGGCTATTCGTACTGAGTGAATGGAATGGGTGTACCTATGGGTTTCAGCCCGTGTATAGGTCGACCTATAATTTATAGAATCCAAAGAATTCAACGAATCGTTATTAACGACCGACTATTACCTTTGACCCGCCTTTGATTCAGTAGATAATCAGGGCACGTAAATAAAAGATGAATCAGGCCATTGGCATTGACTTAGGAGGCACCCGTATCAAAGGCGTACTCATTGATACGCGCACCGGCGAGGTGTTACAGAAACGAATTACCCCCACAACGATGGCGAAACCAATAGCTGGAAAACAGTGGTGGCAGAAACCGTTCAGGAATTAAAAGCGACGACGAATGAAACCATCCTGGGTGTTGGTTTAGCCGCACCCGGCCTACCTACTACCGATAACTCAGCCATTGCCTGTATGCCCGGTCGGTTGCCGGGATTGGAAGGATTCGCCTGGGCCAACCTTTTGGGCGAACAGGTCTGGGTATTAAACGATGCCCATGCGGCTCTGATGGCCGAAGCCCGCTTTGGTGCAGCCCGAAACATCGCGAATGCAGCCATGCTCACGCTAGGTACGGGCGTTGGTGGTGGATTACTGATTAACGGGCAGTTGTATCAGGGTTTTTTCCAGATGGCAGGGCATTTAGGCCATACGACTGTAGATGCAGATAGTGACCAGCTCGACGTTACCAATGCACCCGGTAGCCTGGAAGATGCCATTGGCAATGTAACGGTCAGTCGGCGGTCGTATGGTCGCTACAAAAGCACGCACGAATTACTCGATGGCTACCTACAGGGAGAGCCCGTGGCAACGCTCGTCTGGCTAACGTCGGTTCGGCGATTGGCCGTAGCGCTTTCGTCGATCGCCAATTCCTTTTCACCCGAAGTCATTATCTTAGGTGGGGGAATTACCCAGGCCAATGACGCCCTGTTTACACCTCTGCAAACTTTTATGGATTTGTTCGAATGGCGACCAGGCGGAAAAAAAACAACCCTTTGCAAAGCTCATTTTGAAGACTGGGCCGGAGCTATTGGCGCTGCGGCTAGTTTTAGCTGATCATTTTCCATAAAAATCTAAACGCAAAGGGCGCAGGGGTTATCGCAAAGAGCGCAATGAATTTACCTTTAGCGTTCTTTGCGATAACCCCTGCGCCCTTTGCGTTTAAAAACCTTATTTATGAGTTTAACCTCCCAATACATCCAAAAATCCAGAGCGATTCTGGATACGGTTGAACAACAATCCGAAGCCATACAACAAGCGGCCCAGTGGTTTAGTCAGACGATTCTGGCTGGACGAATGGTGCACCTGTTTGGCAGTGGACACAGTCGCATCATGGTTGAGGAAATGTGGCCCCGCTATGGTTCTTTTGCTGGCTTCAACCCCATCGTCGAACTGTCGCTCTCCTTTCATAACCTGGTGGTGGGGGCTAATGGTCAGCGACAGGCCATGTTTCTGGAAAATGTACCGGGTCTGGCGCAACGTATTCTGCGAAATTATGACCTCTCTGAACTGGATTCGGCGCTGGTGATTTCGTCCAGCGGTTGTAACGTCGTTCCTATCGAAATGGCCGAATTATTTCAGCAACGGGGAGTTAAGGTCGTGGCCCTGATTACGAAACAACATGCGGATAACAGTACCAGCAAGCGTGCAGATGGCAGAAAGCTAAGCGATTTTGCCGATTTAGTACTGGATACGGGGGCCGCTATGGGTGATGCCCTGGTTCGTGTGCCGGGACTCGATACACCCGTTTCACCGGGCTCGACGGTGGGTGGAGCCGTTGTGGTAAACTGCATCAAAGCCGAAGTCGCCAACTTATTAACTCAGGCGGGTCATCCGCCCAACGTCTTATCGGCGGCCAATGTCGTGGGTGCCGAACGGGCTGCCTCCTTATTTGAAAGTGCCTACGATGAACATGCCCACAGGCTGGCCAAGCTCTACGAACGAGTTGGTATTCCTTCTTACATCAGTGAGCAAACTGGCTCAAGCCCTTCAACTACTGGCAAGTAATTACTGATTATAACGCGAACTAGCTATGATAACTAGGTACCGACGTCCTGCGCTTCAGGTTTTTGTTTGGAGCCTTTTTATAGCGATATGTATGAACCATTTCATACTGCTCCAGAACCCATTCATAGGGTCTGTTTGCCTCATAGTTTTGCTACTTGCCGTTCTTATTCAGCTTGTTCGTTTACGAAAACATGGGATCGTTTATGTCAGCGTTTTTCTGGCTTCGTTACTACTCCTTACCGCTATTTTCCTCTATCTGGATGGGCAGTTTTTCAGCTTTCCAAGGCGCTATTATGGTATTGTCTGATTTGTACTTTTCTTTTTCTATAAAATCGAGTTAACGATAGTCTCTGATCGCGTTTACGCTTGCTTGAAATGGCTCAAAAAGGCATAATTACGGCCCAATTTGCATCGACAGACCGCCAGGCGACCAACACAAAAATAAAACCGGACTTAGTCCTTCCTCATTCCCAACATGTACAACTGATTTTAGACTCAATGCCCTATGCTACTTTTTAGGTGATCTTACCCACTGTACATAGTCCATTATCCCTTTACCTATTTGTATTACGCCTGGACTAAAAATGAAAACCTTAACTTCAGACAATCTATTTTCTTATAAACTCTCCAGAACGAACAGGGCTTTGCCCTAAAAACGTTCAACGTTATCAGAGCGGTCGCAGTTTGATGTTACGGAACCAGACATTGGTGTTCCAGTCCTGTAAACCAATCCGTCCGCTGAACTTTCCTTTCCCCACAGGAGCCTCTTTAAGCTTACTGGCAGCCATACGCTGTTTCCAGTCGGCACTGGTTAGGTCGTGTTCCTGAACCGTGAAGCCGTTTAGAGTGACGACCAGTTTATTCTTTTTTAGACTCACGGTTAGCTGGTTCCAGCTTCCGAGTGGTTTGGGTTCCTGCAACCGGACATCAGATAGGCCAAACAGATCGCCGGAGCTGTGCGGGTGGGCTGACTCTTTTTGATAGAGTGCATCATCTCCCACCTGAACCTCAAGGCCGGTGTCATAAATTTTTTTGTTCTGAGCGGCTTCCTGTACGAAGAAAAAGAATCCGCTATTAGTATACTTTTCGATTTTGAACTCGGCTTTAAACTCAAAATCACCTGAAATCAGCGCATCGGTCACTAAATCACCTGCATCGCGGGGTGTCGTAGCGGTTTGAGGAACGTCCAGGTGGAGCACCCCTTGTTCTATTTTCCAGGTTGTGGGAACGCCTTTCCCATTGTATCGATGCCAGCCTTTCAGATCACGCCCGTCAAAGAGCAATTTCCAGCCTTCTTTCTTTTCCTTTGGCGACAAGGTATTGAGGGGCTGCGCCTGTACAAGCGAGCAAGCTAGATAAGTGACCAAACCCAAAGCGGCAAGTTTTGCAAACATTCGTACTGGAATTTAGAGTGGTATAAAACGGGAGATCTGACTAAATCAGACAGCATACAACAAAGAACGATTGGGACCGGACTTACTATACTACGCTTTCGGTTCTGGCCTTGCCCCTTTGATTATTATCCCTCATTATCCAGCTAAAGCAACTATTACACTGGCCTTTATGAAGCAGAAACCGGGTTTATAAAAAGAAAAAGGCTCGTAAGAACAAGTGACTTCAGGAAAAGATCGCTACCAGAAATAGGTTAAGCTCAACCGGGCGAAAAACGGGGTACCGGGGTAAAGCAGATTTCGTTGACCGGTGTTGCCTCGCCACGCAGTCGGCTTTCTGTTGCAAATTGAGTTTCTTTCCAACGCACATTGAACAGGTTCTGTACCGACAAGCCCAGGGTATAGCTATGGCCTGTATAATTGGCCTGTATATCATTTACAAAATAGCCTTTGGCCACAATGGAATTATCTTCATTCGCGGGCCGGTCGGCAATGTAGCGGTAGCGCATCGAACCACTAAAGCCATTGTTACTTTTCAGAGAAAGACCACCCGTAGAGGTGAAGGTAGGTGCTAGTGGAAGATAGTTTTGTCCGGCTTCTGCGTCGAGCGAACGGGGTGTAGCGGTGTTCAGGTCGACATCCGCATACAGGTGACTGGTAATCTGATAGCGGGCCGACAGATCAAGTCCGTACCGACGCGACCGTCCGCTGGGTTCAACCACGTTTTCATCCCCACGAATACAAACTCCTGGGCCAGCCACAAATACCACGCAGCAGCGTTGACCAGCAAATTCGGAAATGGCTTTACGATCAGACCCAAATCAGAGCCATAAGCTGGCGGCAAAATTCCCCGTCCGCCCTGAGGCACAACGACCCTCGCATCGTTGGAGTGAAACCCTTTGCCCGTGTTAAGGTAAAGTTGAACCTGTGGACTAAGCGTATAATAAACGTTCAGTTTGGGCGAAACAATGGCATCCGTAGCGTGCTGTTTGGTGACCGGCTGGGCGAGTAAATCCTCGTACTGGCTCCGAAAATAATCGACCCGAACGCCCGCATTGATCGTGAACCGATCCGATAGTTGCACTAGTTCATCGGCATAAACAGCGGCATTGAGTTCATTGATGTTGCCAAAGTTCTTCTGTTCCAGCGTAATAATTCGGTCCTTGGTATGAGACAGTTCGGTATGATAGGTGATATCCTGCCGATATTGCGCGCCTACCGTTGTTGTCCAGCGGCTCCTGCCGATGTTGGTTTCGGTCGAATAGCTGCCGTTATAGCCGAATAGATTCCGGTGTTCTTTCTGCCGAATCTGATCGCCGTTGAGGGTATCTTCCTTGAAAAAGGTGAAGTTGGAATACAGTTCGAAATTGTAGTTGCTGTAGAACAACTGGTTTTTGATAACATGATTTCGGGGCGTAACAGTCACCAGTTGTGCATTGGCATTTGTCCGGCTGGTTTCGCCCCCTTCTGTGGGATCAATAGAGCCGAAAAAATCCGTTAGTCCTGATGCCACTGCCCGATCAGGAATCTGACCGGAGTGATTCCATTTGCTCCAGAAGGTAGAGCCGGTTACTGTCAGGTTTGTGTTAGGCGCTACATGCCCGTGGTATTTACCGACGACATTTAACCGTTTGAAATTCTGCGGATTATCGAAATAGGAATTGCTATACGAATACTCCGATGCCAGATAGGCGGACTGATTTTTCGCCTTCCCCCTGTCGCCCAGTAAATCCAGCCCCGCCACCGCCCGATAGGTATCGTACTGCCCCGCTTCGAGTTTCACAAACGAGCGATCGAGCGCCGTTCGGGTTCTAAAATCGACCCAGCCTGCTGTTGTCAGATTTCCCTTATCGGCGCGGTATGGCCCTTTCTTGAAATCAACGCCTTCGACCAGTTCGGGAATGACGAAGTGTAAATCGGCATACCCTTGTCCATGCGCATGCGACACCATATTGACCGGCATCCCATCGACCGTCAGGCGAATATCGGTGCCGTGATCAAGGTCGAAGCCGCGCAGGAAAATCTGCTCAGCCTTGCCCCCGCCCGCATGTTGCCCAATAAACAAGCCCGGCACCATCCGTAAAATCTCCTGCGAATTCGTAATCGGCCGGAGTTTAATATCCAGACTACTAATCAGTTGCTGATCATGCGCCCGTTGCGACGACACGGTAATCTCCTTCAATTCTACCGAAGCCGTAGCCAGTACGGTAGTGACAAACGTGGTCTGGTCATCCAGCACTGTCACCACAATGACCTGTGTCTTGAAACCCACATGCGACAGTTCGACTTTATAGGGTGCCGCCACCAGCCCATCGAAGCGATACTGCCCCAACTCATTGGTGATGGTGGCTTTACCGAGGCCGGTTAACTGCACCGTAACCCCAGACAATGGCAGGTTCGTCCCCTGCTCATACACCTTCCCGGCCAGATGCCCAAGGTGCGCATAGGCCTGTGAACAAACCAGTATGGCAATAAGAAGAGAACGTAAAAACTTCATGATGGCGACAAAGGTAAGAAATTGTCAGGCTACCCCTTACAGCGTAAACTTCGGGTTTGTTTTCCGGGCACTGGCTACGAATTTATCGTGCTGACCCGCATTGCCAAGGGCTAATTCAATGGCACCTGCCTGTTGTAACAATTCCGGGTCTTTACTACCCATACGCAAAGCTACCTGCATATGTTGCTGTGCATTTCTGAGATCATGCTGGTTATAGTAAACCCATGCCAGCGCATGATTGACATCAATATTTTTAGGGCGCTTTTTGTATTCGATCAATCCATAAACTCTGGCGGAATCCAGTTGCCCCGATTTCGTATAGAGTTTACACAATTCGAGATCAACGGCGTGGCCCGAGCGCGCATCCTCATCAAGCATTTTAGCCACCTCAGCGAATTTTTTCCGGGCTTTTTCCTTATCGCCCTGTAGGGCATAGATTTCAGCCATTTGCTCGTGGAACGAAAATTCAGGCATAATCTTAGCCGCTTTTTCCAGCGTAGCCAGTGCCTTGTCATATTCCTTCCGGGCTTTCTGAATGCGAGCCTGACCAGCCATGGCAAAAGCATAACTAGGCCGCATCATCAGAATACCGTCGTACTGTTTTTCCGCATTATCGAGTTGACCGGTTGTTTCGTACAAATGGCCAAGAATGTTTTTACTCCAGCACTGAGGCTCCGAACCCGGCAACCCGGCCTGAACAGCCAGTTTCATGGCTTCAATCGAACTAGGATAATTCCCGTAGATTTCGCGTAAATAAGACACCCGCGAGTAAGACTCCAGCGATGGTTTCAGCGACTGCATTTTATCCGACATGACAACCGCTTCTTCGTAATTACCCAACTCCACATTAGCATCCACCAGCACGCCATAGACATAGGCATTGTTTGGATTAATCTGACGGGCTTTTTCGGCTAGTTCGCGGGCTTCAGCAAACTGGTGCTGCGACATTTTTACCGATGCTTTAAACGTTGTGGCTTCAAAATTTTTGGGGTCCATTGCCAAGACACCATCCAGAATTTTCAGAATAGCGGGATAATAATAAGGGTGTTCCCCCGTAATCCGGGCTTCTGACAAATAGATCACAGCAATTTGTAACCGGGGCTTTATGTCGTTGGGTTCCTTCCTGATTCGCCCATTCAGTTCAGCTACTTTTTGCTTGGTACGTTGCCACTCAACCGCAGCGGCTAGTTCACCCCGGCGTTCAAAAAGGGGCGGAATATCCATCGTAGAAGTGACTGTCGTTTCAGCTTCTGACTTCTTTTTGTCAGTGCAACTGTTCAGGGTAAGGAGTGCCAGGGCTAGTAGGACCAACATGCACAGGGCAGGAATTCGGTTGAGCGTACGTGTATAAGTTTCCATGACTCGTGAAAGGATTTGCAATTAGGTATGTGTTTGAATTTTGATTCTGTGGATTCTATTGATTCTATTGATTCTCAAAAACAATTAGAATCAATAGAATCCACAGAATCATAGTATTGCACTATTTTTAGTGCCGAACTACTTTAATCGTTTTGCGTTCTGTTGGCGTAATGGCCTGTAGGAAATAAACCCCCGGTAGCTCACCCAACCGTACTACGTGCCGCTCAAGGCTACCAGCTTCGCTAATTGTCTGCTGACCAATTAACTGACCCTGACTATTCGATAAACCAAGTCGTAGTGATTGTCCAGCGGCTCCGGTCACCTCTACCGTAATCTCATTGCTTGTCGTTGGATTACCCAGCAAACGAACCATGAGTGGTTCCACTTTTTCGGTTGCCGCCATACGGGCCTGTCCACAAGGAGTCCGGAAATCGAAGTCAATGCTAACCATAGAGGCTGGATCGCCCACATAGCGCGCCATAACGGTCAGGAGACGGCGACTGTTGACATCCAGCCGTAGGGGAGCTTCAATTTGCCGATTAACCGTTGTACCCCAGGTTCCATTCACTACGCCCGCAGCCTGATACTCAACTGTGCGGTTTGGATCGCCACCCATACGCCCAAACGTAATATCACCCGTGCTACAGTTATAACTTAAAACCGTTACTGACAATGGTTTCGCCGTGTTTTGGTCTGGGCCAACATACCCTCGACCAATGAAGCCGCGCCAGGGGTCCTGAACGAAGGGGAAACCTGCCTTCAGCGTGGTGTCGTTTTTGGTTATACCAGCATTGAACGACAGCACTTTTCCTAAACTTGCAGTTACTGGACTTGGGCTCACACCAGGCGTAAAGTCATCGTACCACAGTCCAATGGCAGCCAGCACCACACCCCCAACGGCCTGCAACTCAATCGTGGTTACATCATCCTCTAACCGACGACCATTCGGAAAGCCGTCCATGTTGGGAATGAACTGCAGGTTCGGATTGGTGTAAGCCGCATCGGTCAGACCCAGCACTGCTGCCCCTACCAAGCCCAACGAGCTGAACTTAGGGTCGTTACGAGGAGTGGCAGGAACGGCCATGTTTAACCGAAGCATATCCCCCAGCGTTGGCAGAAAGTTGTGAATGAAGGGCTTACCAGCCGCCAGCGGATTACCCCCTTTCCCTGTCGCCAGTTGATAGGGCTTCAGGTTAGGCACCCCGGTGTAGAAGATGGGCAGCAGGTCAACGGCACGTGGACTGGCATTATCGGGCAGCAGCACGCCCCCGAAGGCCGCTTCGGCCAGGGCCGTACCATCCAGGGCTGAGTTACCTTTCAGCCCAAACAGACCGGGCTTGCCATTGCGGAAATCAAACGAGCCTAACGACTTCGACTGAATCCGAAGGGCCGACAAGCCTGGAATCGCACTTCCAAACTGCGAATCGTCCATGTAGAGTGCCAGTTCAGGGTTAGTGAAGTATTTGGCAAACTGGAGATCGTTCCCATTATAAGGGGTGAACGAGTTCCACCGGTCCTTCATGCCGACTGGAATAACGGCTTCGTTGGTCAAGGGCATCCCTAAACGCGATACCTGTACCCAGCCTCCATCGTATCCCACATCGCCCGCACTATAGATGGTTTTAAGCTGACGACGGCTCGATGACGCCCAGACACCAATTACATAATCGGGGTCGAGAATATTGGCCGACTGCGCGACGGTTTTGCCGCTTTTTTGCAGCGTCGATACAGGCACTTCGATGGCAATTGTGTGGCAGTTGAAATGGTATAACGCATCCCGAGCCTGCGCTGGTGAACGGAAACCTCCTACATCGAATATACCCCCAGGTCAACAAAGAAGGGATCATCAATGGGCCCGCAGAAAATCCGCTCACCCGTCGAAGCCGTCGTGATGGCTTTGGTTGCCAGCGCATTGTAAGATGCAGCTCCCAAACCGACGGTTTTATCCTCAATGGAGCGGGGTCCAATGTTAGCCGGAGGCACTACCCCATTGCTGATAATGGTCGTCCAGCTTTGTCCACCATTAGTACTCCGTTCGCAGGTATAGGTAGTTTTCTGATTTTGTTTACCCAGGCGAATGTTAAAAAACGTAGTTGGGTCTTCATTCATGATCGAGAATGTAAACCGATAGGTAATATCATCACCCGGCGTAGACGCATTGTTCTTGACGTGAATTTCGTACCGGATATTTTCACCGAATGTGTACCAGTTCGGGCCACCTGCTGGATCTTCAAACGGGATATAGTTGGCGATCAGGACAATTTTTTCAGCGTCTGTTGGACTTTTGAAGGCATAGACGTCGGTATTATCCGCCAGCGGATCGCTGGAAATAAGGGGGGCTTCGCGGTGCGAAGAGGCTATTGACTGACGATAGGGTATATACGCCAGTAGCGCAGTCAGTAAAATGAGAAGTATCTTTTTCATGATTGTTGCCAGAAGATTGACGTGATTAGAATTTGGTCACTTTGGTATAGTTGAGACCACGCCATGGTGTTTGCACATAGGGGAAGTTTGCTCGCAGCGTGGTGTCGTTTTTGGTTACACCGGCGCTAAACTTCAGTACATTCCCCAAATTGGGCGTTACGGGCGATTGACCGGGTACAAAGTCATCGTACCATAGTCCAATGGCGGCTAACACCACTCCTCCCACGGCCTGCAACTCAATCGTGGTCACATCATCCTCCAACCGACGACCATTCGGAAAGCCGTCCATGTTGGGAATGAACTGCAGGTTCGGATTGGTGTAAGCCGCATCGGTCAGACCCAGCACTGCTGCCCCTACCAAGCCCAGCGAGCTGAACTTAGGGTCGTTACGAGGAGTGGCAGGAACGGCCATGTTTAACCGAAGCATATCCCCAGCGTTGGCAGAAAGTTGTGAATGAAGGGCTTACCAGCCGCCAGCGGATTACCCCCTTTGCCCGTCGCCAGTTGATAGGGCTTCAGGTTGGGCACCCCGGTGTAGAAGATGGGCAGCAGGTCAACGGCACGTGGACTGGCATTATCGGGCAGCAGCACGCCCCCGAAGGCCGCTTCGGCCAGGGCCGTACCATCCAGGGCTGAGTTGCCTTTGAGGCCAAACAGGCCGGGCTTGCCATTGCGGAAATCAAACGAGCCTAATGACTTCGACTGAATTCGAAGGGCTTTTAAGGAAGGAACGGCTCCGCCAAACTGCGAATCGTCCATGTACAGGGCCAGTTCAGGGTTAGTGAAGTATTTGGCAAACTGGAGGTCGTTGCCATTGTACGGCGTCAGCGTATTCCATTTGTCTTTCATACCGATTGGAATAACGGCTTCGTTGGTCAAGGGCATCCCTAAGCGCGATACCTGCACATACTCACCATCATAGCCTACATCCCCACCACCATACAACGTTTTCAGTTTCTGGCGGCTGGCCGATGCCCAGACACCAATTACATAATCAGGGTCCAGAATAGTCGATGCCTGGGAAACACTCTTGCCATCTTTCTGCAACAGATTAACCGGAATCTTCAGCGCAATTGAATGGACATTGTAGCGAGCAAGTCCATCTTTAGGTGGATTCACCGAATTGCCGTCGGGCCGGAAGTTACCAACGTCAAACGCCCCTGCCAGATCAACAAAGAAAGGGTCATCAGCAGGTCCGCAGAATACTTTTTCGCCCGACGAAGCGGTTGCAATCGACTGTTCGATGAGCGTATTATAGTCCTTTCCTAATCCAAGACCTGGTGTGTCAATCGAGCGTGGTCCAATATTATAGGCGGGTACCACACCATTACTCACAATGGCGGTGAATGGCCCGCCGTTTACGCTTTTTTCGCAAATGTAGGTGGTCTTCAGATTCTGCTTACCCAGACGGATGTTAAAAAACGTGCTGGGATCTTCGTTGTTTCTAGAGAATGTAAACCGGTACGTAATATCATCATACGCCGTATTCGCCTTGTTCTTGATGTGAATTTCGTACCGAATTCGCTCGCCAAAGGTGTAGTAATTAGGGCCTCCTTCTGGTAACTGGAACGGAATGTAGTTGGCAATAATCGTGATCGTATTCGGATCGTCGGGGCTTTTAAAGGCATATACATCCGTGTTATCGGCCAGCGGATCGTTAGAGATCAGGGGAGCTTCACGGTGACTGGACGCATAACCGCCAATCGCAAGCAGCAACAAGGCACCACTCAGGAACAGTATCCTAAGTCGACCAGAGCACAAAGGAAACGTGCGCATAGCATAATTGTGTTTAAAAGTGAAAAAATTGTACTACTAAAAAAGACAAGGCAATAGGATACCGGAGCAGGCAAAACCTGCTAAAGTCACTAAGAATCAGAAATGACGTTGAGAGAACGGGCGATTAAGCCGTAGGAGAACTTACAGGGATCGCATCATTAAACGATACGAGCAGAGAGCGGGTACAAACAAACAAGGGCAGCAACGTACTCTTTTTTCATACGGTTTTTGGATTGGTTAGGGGCTAGTTGTTGTAATTAGACGTATATACTCGGATCAAGTCTATATGGTTTTCTGGTTTTAATTTTTTCTAAAAAAAGTACTAGATAATTAGAAAACATTTTCCAATACTGGTAGCCTGCAAGCCAACAGGAAGACTGAAAATATACTGGCAAATGGCCACAAAGCTGACTGGTAAAAAAGCGTCTTGCCCGCCCTGTTGCAATCCAGACACCAATTACATTACGTTAGTATCCTATGTAAATTTGGCAGAGCCTTTTTTACACCATGCACTCAACGATAACAAAAAACGGTACTTGCCAGCGATTTGTCGGAATACATGCAAGTAGCTAGTAATCACCCTATATCCTTTACTAATGGCCCAAAAAGCGCAATACGACAGTAAGCATAGGCTTCTCAAAGCGGCTTTATATTTATTTAACCACTTTGGATTTGTGAGCGTCCGACTTCAGCATATTGCTGATGAAGCAGGGGTTAGTGTTGGGAATCTGGCATATCACTTCAAGACAAAAGATGTGTTGATTGAAACCCTGTATCAATCCATCATAAACATGCAGGATAAATTATTACTCGAAGTAAGTCAAGCCCCTATTTTTAGTACAATTGATTACTATTTAAAAAACACGTTTTATTTACAGCAACAGTACAGTTTTTTTTTCACTGACACACTGGAATTGATGCGAGCGTTTCCCTCGCTACGGCAGCATCACCGAAGGCATATCAGCTATCAACTTATGCAAACCGAATGGCTATTGAAGTTCAGTATGTCGAGAGGAGCTTTACAGCATCCTATAGCCCCTGACTCATTAGCTTTATTGTCACACCGATTTACAATGATGACTGAAAACTGGATGTGTTTTGAGCGAATGCGCGGGATCGGTGCCAGTGACTTACAGGTAAAAAGTTATTGCCATGCCCTCTGGTCGCTACTCATCCCATACTTTACCAATAAGGGCAAAGATGAATTTCAGCACCTCCATCCGAGGTAACGACCTTAATTCAAGGGGTTTAGATTATTATAACTTCCGCTTCGAGTCATCACATAACCGCTACGAATAACTGTAGCACAGCTTCAGGCAAAAGTCCTGTTCGTTTAATGACCGATATCCGGCTTATTTAAAACTAGTGCTTTGCCAAAATAGATTCTATTGTTCCTCGGGGCGGCATCGGCCCGCAACGGCGGACCGTGTCCGACGCCCGCGCGGTTGATTCTTTTAGGTCTACTATATTGAAAATCAATAGCAAAAGAATTGATTTTCAATAGCGACAGTATCAACCGAATCTAAATTGGAAGAGTAGTAGTATTTTTACTTACTCCATTAGGTAGTCGCCACTTTATTCTGGTAACTCTACGGTAGGGTGTGCCTTTATACGGTCATTTACCAGTATTACCAAACGGTTACCTATATTTATAGCAGATAACAAAGATTATATTTAAATTAATGGGTTATTAAAAATTTTATTCTCCCTGCATACCCATTCATAAAATCGGATAAATTATATTGAATTCCAATCTAATTTATATTCTCTGGCACCCTCGTCAATAGAAACTGCACACCCTGAACTAACTCGTATAAAACCCCAAATCAATTCATCAATAATGCGTTATTCTACTTATTCACTCCTTGTTATGGTGCTGGTTAGTGTGAGCTCAGCATTGGCTCAGACACTACCCTCACCCAGGGAACATTTTGGCTTCAACATCGGCGACGATTATCAACTCGCCACCTACACCCAAACGGAGGCTTACGTTAAGAAAATAGCCGCTGCCTCTGATCGAACCAAGTTGATGGACATTGGCTTGACCGAAGAAGGCCGTCACCAGTTTATGCTGATCGTTTCGTCGCCGGAAAACCTGAAAAAACTGGCTCGCTATCAGGAAATCTCGCAGAAACTTGCCCGGGCGGAAGGGCTCACCGACGATCAGGCACGTACGCTGGCCAATGAAGGCAAAGCCGTTGTCTGGATTGATGGCGGTCTGCACGCAACCGAAACCGTTGGTACGCACCAACTTATCGAAACCATCTGGCAACTGGTGAGCCGGAAAGATCCCGAAACGATGCGGATTCTGGATAATACCGTTATCCTGCTCACGCACGCCAACCCTGATGGCCAGGAACTTGTATCGAACTGGTACATGCGCGAGCCCAAACCCGAAAAGCGGTCGCTGGATAACCTGCCCCGCCTGTATGAAAAATACGCTGGTCACGACAACAACCGTGATTTCTTCATCATGAACCTGAAGGAAACTCAGAACATTGGTCGGCAGTTGTTTGTCGAGTGGTTTCCGCAGATCATGTACAATCACCACCAGGCTGGCCCTGCCGGGTCGATTTTGGCGGGCCCTCCCTACCGCGATCCGTTCAACTACGTATTCGATCCGTTAATGGTTACGGGTATCGATGCTCTGGGTGCGGCCATGATCAACCGGATGAACGTGGAAAACAAACCTGGCTACACACGTCTGGGTGGTTCAGTTTTCTCGACCTGGTATAACGGTGGTCTGCGTACTACCACGCACTTCCACAACATGATCGGGCTACTCACCGAAATCGTTGGTGGACCAACGCCAGAGGATATTCCATTGGTACCCAGCCGCCTAATTCCTAACGGCAACACACCATTTCCGGTTACCCTCAAAAGTGGCATTATAGGCAGTCGATTGACTACTCGGTATCACTCAACTACGCGGTGCTCAACTATGCTTCCCGCTATCGCGACGAATTACTGTTTAACATTTATAAGATGGGCAAAAACTCCATCGAACGGGGTAGCAAGGATTATTGGGGGCTTTCGCCGAAGAAAATCGACGCGATCAATCAGGCCTATCAGACAGATCCAAAAAAACCAACGTCGACCTCTGCAAACGCGGCTCTGGCGCAGTTTGGCTTCATTCCACGTGGTGGTGGTATGCCGGTTAAATATTATGATACCATCATGAAGGCTCCGGTTCTTCGTGATCCACGTGGGTTCATCATTCCAGCTAATCAACCCGATTTCGCAACGGCGGTTAAGTTCGTCAATGCCCTGATCCGTACTGGCATCCAGATTCAGCAAGCTACCGCCGACTTTACGGTTGCGGGCAAAAAATACCCAGCGGGTTCTTACGTCGTGAAGGCTGATCAGGCTTTCCGGCCTCACTTGCTGGACATGTTCGAACCACAGGACCACCCGAACGATTTCCAGTATCCGGGTGGCCCTCCTGTTCGGCCCTACGATGCTGCTGGCTGGACACTGGCTTACCTGATGAACGTTCAGTTCGACCGGGTGTTAGATGGTTTCGATGGTCCATTCAAAAAACTCCCCTATGGCGAACTCCAGTCACCCGAAGGGCACGTGGCAGGTACGGCCGGGGTGGTTATCTGCTGAGTGCCAGGGCTAACAACTCCTTTATTGCGGCTAATGACTTGCTGGCCTCGGGCATCGACGTATTCCGCTTGCCTAATGGCGCAGGGGCAAATCGACGGTAGAATCTGGTGCATTTTTCGTTCCGGCTTCGGCCAAAGCCAAGTCGCTGCTGGACAAATCAGCTAAAGAGCTGGGTATCGAAGTGACCGGCATTGCCAAAAAGCCAACGGCCTCGATGTCCAAAGTATCGCCCATGCGGATTGCCTTGTGGGATACCTACGGTGGATCGATGCCTTCAGGCTGGGTACGCTTCCTGATGGAGCAATATCACTTCCCAATAAAGTTGATTTACCCACAGGATATTGATGCCGGTGATTTACGGAAGAAATTCGATGTCATCATCTTTGTAACGCGCGCTATCCCACCAGCCACAGGTGCTGATAACGATATTTTCAGAGGTCTGGAACGTGAGCCGAAAGAAGAAACAACACCAGCCGAATATCGTCCATGGTTAGGCAAAATCACGGCCAGCAAGTCGATTCCGCAAATCAAAGCCTTCCTGGAAGCAGGCGGATCAGTTGTTACGATTGGAACCAGCACCAACCTGGCCTATCACCTGAAATTGCCGGTTAAAAACGCCTTAACCGAAATGACTAATGCCGGTACCGAACGCCCTCTACCGAATGAGAAATACTATATTCCGGGTAGCGTTTTGCGCGTGACGCTGGATTCGACCCAACATGCAACCTGGGGTATGCCTAGCCTGACCGATGTGTATTTCGATGCCAGTCCGGTGTTCAAAATCGCTCCCGAAGCCATTGCTAAGGGGATTATAACCCCACTCGCCTGGTTTGATACCAACAAGCCGCTGCGTAGTGGCTGGGCGTGGGGCCAATCGTACTTGCAGGATGGTGTAGCCGCTTTCATGGCACCCATTGGAGCTGGTAAATTCTACGCCTTTGGCCCAGAGATCACTTTCCGGGGCAAGCGCAGGGAACGTTTAAACTGCTCTTCAACCAGCTATACGGTTCGGGCAAAAGCGGGTCCCAGAGTAGCGATGTCGTTAGCGAAGACTAGTGCTTTGCCGGACTGGATTCTGGTTGATTCTATAGATTCTATGCTATGGCTACTGACTATCACTACCATAGAATCTATAGAATCCATTAGAATCCAGTTTGTACGAGTACTAAACTCGCTGCCCTAAAATAAAACCATACTTCCTTAACAACTAAAAACTAATAACCGCGTCCCGTGTCACACTCAATTCAGATGTGGTGCAGGGCGCGGTTTGCTTTTGGTGTGGTGTTGGTTTCCAGGTGTCCGATGGAGCAGATTGAGCGAAACCCATTAATCGAAGAAATATCGCCATTACCAGGCTCCTGTATACTTATTCGATCAGTTTGCATGTATGAATCATGGCCGGAGAGGTTCAGTTTGCTTTCTCCTCTCAGGCATTTTATCTTGCACAAGTCATCATCATGCTCATCGATTAGTAGAATTCAGGATGTGGTGTTTCTACTAATTGCTGAACTTGCCCTGCATACTTCAGGATATAAAAACGAATGAAACCAATCGAAATCAAAATACATCAACTAAACGATCTACAAATTGCTGGAGTGATTTCACCGGATATGGTCATTAAAACCACTGACGATGGCTTGAGTTTGTTAGCCGATTTATATTACCAGGGCTTTGACAGTATCATTATCCACCAGAAAAACATAACACCCGATTTTTTCGATTTAAAAACGGGGATAGCCGGTGAGATACTTCAAAAGTTTTCAAATTTTCACGTTAAGCTGGCTATCGTTGGTGATTTCACGAACTATTCAAGCAAAAGCCTTAACGATTTCATAGACGAGAGCAATAAGGTTGGGCAAATTAATTTTGTTGATTCGGTGGACGAAGCCTTAGAAAGGCTTGGAAGATGATAAATTATATTTTTCATGCTAGCAGTTTTGCCGTTTTTGAGCAGGAAATGTATCTAATCAAACCTGCCCGACTCGTAAAAAAATCGGGAAATGAACCGTGCGCTCTCCGTCGCCCCAAATTGGTTTCAACTCCTCTCCGAACCATTTTACGGGATCTTCTTCATTTTCGTGAATGTACTGGCGCACCGCCGACCAGGTCCGTAAATAGTTTAGAAATCGGTCCAATGTCCAGGTTCGTTGGGCAGTGAATGTTGCCCGTTGTGCATTGACAAAGGGGAATGGCAAGGTAGCATATTCATTATCAATATATTTTCGTTGCGGGTCCCAATATGGCCCGATTCGGTTTCGGTAGAAATCCAGCAGTATGGGATCAAGATCGAGGCCCAGTTGTACTAAGCCATACCCCCATTCGGCAATGGCGGCACCAGGCTTGGCTACTCGCCTGACTTCCTGATGAAAGGCACTAACATCGAACCAGTGTAGAGCCTGAGCAACTGTAATAAGGTCGAACGTTTGGCTGGCAAAAGGCGTTTGCTCAGCAGGGCTTAGCTGGTAATGGATGTTCGGCTTTTGTACTGCGAGAATAAGCTGTGTCTCACTAATATCGGTAGCCTCAACTTGCTCAAAAACAGCGGCTAAAGCACCTGCCACCTGCCCATTTCCGGTAGCACAATCCCAGGCAGTTTGCCGGTTTCCGACGAATGAGCCTACAAAATCATATAATTCGGCAGGGTAATCTATTCGATATTGCGCGTATAGATCCGCATGGCCAGAGAAGCGATCGAGGGGTTGCATGATTTTTCGTTTTGGCAAATATTAAACGTTTTACTAGAACAACTGTCTAATGTTTAGTTTAATAGGAAAAGCGAAACTAAAATTGGGTTATCATCGCAAACCGTCTATTTTTGCGAGGCTGACCTAAAGCCCGGTTATCAATCAAGTTCGTCCATTTATCGTTTACCCGATTCTCATGAAAAAAACGTTTGGCATTCTCATCGCTTCGGCTGCGCTCGCCGTAGCCTCTTTCGACGCTAACGCTCAGGCACCAGCCGACATTCCGGCAGATATGAATGTCCTGATGCAAAAGTATACTTGCATTGCCTGCCACCGCCCTAATCAGCGATTGGTTGGCCCAGCCTATGCAGATGTAGCCAAGAAAAAATATTCAAACGACGAAATCGTCAAGTTGATTTATACACCTAATCCTGCTCACTGGCCAGGTTACCCCCCAATGGCTCCAATGACCCAGGTACCGAAAGAAGATGCCATGAAGCTGGCTGTCTGGATCAACTCGCTGGATGGTGACGCAAAGACAAAGACGACGACAAAAAAAACAACCACTACCAAGAAATCCAAGAAATCGGCATAAGCTGATTATTGGAATTTTCAACACTAAAAAGGTCATTCCCACAGGGGAGTGACCTTTTTAGTGTTCCCCTATTTCTGACCGGGCCGTCGGAATGACAGAAAACCACCTAATTCGACTTAAAAACTAAACGTTTAAACAGGTTCACTGATATAAATCGCCAATTCTAGTAGCTATGCATCCCGATCAGTTAATAAAGCAAATCGAGTTCATTAAAGAGATCGATAAGATCAAATACATTCAGCGCAAGACGAAGCTTTTCAATAGTGACCGAAACGAAAATGACGCAGAACATAGCTGGCATTTAGCCATGATGGCCATCGTTCTGGTTCAACACGCAAACGCTCCGGTTGATCTGTTGAAAGTACTCAAGATGCTGTTGATCCATGACATTGTCGAGATAGACGCCGGAGACACCTTCATCTACGACACGCAAAAAAGTCATGACAACACCGCTGAAGAACGGATAGCCGCCGAACGCATTTTTGGCCTACTACCCATAGAACAGGCAGCCGAATTTATTGCGATCTGGGAAGAATTTGAAGAAAGTAAAACGGATGAAGCAAAGTTTGCCCGATCAATGGATCGATTAGAACCTTTGCTTCAAAACGTATCGAATAATGGCGGAACCTGGCAGGAATTTGATGTGGACTACAGCAAAGTCTATCAAAAGAAGCAGGCCATCAAGCACGGGTCCGCTACCATCTGGCAGTATGCAGAGCAACTCCTACATGATAGCGTTGACCGTGGAATTCTGAAAAAGACGGAAATCTAACGTTCTAAGCCTGCTCAGCAACGTTAACCTTCATACTCCGCTGGCGTACAGCTTCATAGAGCACTACGCCCGTTGCCACCGATACGTTCAGGGAGCCGACTGCGCCCAGCAGCGGAATCTTAACGTGCGTATCAACCATTCGGAGCAGTTCAGGCGAAATACCGTCTTCTTCCGAACCCATTATAACGGCAATGGGACCCGTAAGATCCGTGCTTCGCTCATATAGATCGCGGCTCGATTTTTCGGTACAGGCTACCACCGTAATGCCCGATGCCTGAAGGTATTTGACCGTCTCGGTCAAGTCTGGTTCGCGACAAACCGAAATATGATTCAACGCACCCGATGAGGTTTTCATGGCATCGGAATTAATAGCGGCTGCCCCTCGACCCGGAATCACGATGCACTGGATACCCGTACATTCGGCAGTACGGGCAATGGCCCCAAAGTTCCGAACATCGGTAATGCGATCGAGTACAAGAAAAAACGGCTGTTCGCCCCGCTCGAACACATCAGCTATCACATTTGAGAGCTTAACGTATTGTACCTGGGCAATCAGGCAGACAACACCCTGGTGATTTTTTCGGGTAAATCGGTCAAGTCGTTCGGCGGGTACACGCTGAATCGTAACGCGTTTTTGAAAGGCCAGATTCTGGATATCGGGGTTACTTAACTCCTTATCCATGTACAATTTATCAATCTGCTGGTCGGACTTCAAAGTCTCGATAACAGACTGAATACCAAATACCATCTCGTCTGGTTCGGGGCGAAACTGGGACGGGAATTGTTACTTCGGTTATGATTGGGGCGATTTACTCGCGGATTGCGCCGGTTCTCCATGCTTCGACTATCGGATACCAAATTGGCTGATACTCAATGTAGCGCACCAGTTCATAATGGTCTTCGACAAATTGATTCGGTTTCTTCGTGAATGTAAAATTAACCTCCGAGACGTTGGCCCGGCGATTATAAACCCACACTTCGCGCTCCCGGTTCCGTTGCACACGATCAGGCGCACCCAGCACAATATAAATCATGCCCTTATCGGTTTTCCAGCCTTCCTTATAGGTCGTAAACAACCGATTGGCTTCTTCAACACGATCGAAATAGGCTTTGAGTGTCTTTCTGGCAACCTCTTCGTTCCCCGACATCATGCTCAGCCAATACCGATCAAAGGCTTTCTTAACATCCTGAGCCTGATTTAACTCCCCGATTTCGCTACTCGTGCTCATGTATAACACGGGCTTGATGAGTTTTGCCGGGCGAGTCAGTTTCGGGAATCGTTTGTCCGCGACAACCAAGCCAATACCCGATGCATCGGTAGTATCTTCCACAAAGTAATACAATCC
This sequence comes from Spirosoma telluris, assembly GCA_003259005.1. Taxonomy (GTDB): domain Bacteria; phylum Bacteroidota; class Bacteroidia; order Cytophagales; family Spirosomataceae; genus Spirosoma; species Spirosoma telluris. Next base: position 7,830,424 of record QLII01000001.1, on the reverse strand, counting down.
CTCGTAGGGCAACACAAACGGCTGGTTGGTTGTAATGGTCAGCGTAGAGTCAACAGTTAGCGACTTGGCCGCTGGGCGTGGCGACGTGTTCATAGGCGACGAAGCCGCATCGAAATCATGCCGGTAACGAACGCCAAACAGCGTTTTGCTCGTGCCATTCACATCGCGAAGGATAATTGTATCGCCAACATTCACATAGTTACGCAGTTGCGGTTGTTTGCCATTCTTGTTAAATAACGTGAACCGATCACTCAATTTGGGAGCGTTGAACCGTAATGACAGATCATTCCGGGCCTTAGTCCCACTGTTGGTTTCGGTAATCTCCGTTAGCAAAACCGCGTTCGTAGCGCCTTTAGGGCGTTTTATATCAAAAGTAAGTGTCAGGTGATCGCCATCATGCCCCACATTTTGAGTGGTCAATGGTACAGTTCCGTAACCCAACCGTTCTCGGTTGTTATAGTCGGGGTACATGACGTAGGCAATCAGGAAATGTTCGGTAAAATCAGTGGGGTTCAGAACCGCTTCGCCCGTGGGCGTTTTAGCCGTCAAGTCCATATAAACCCGCACATTGGAGGTGTCAATAGCCAGAAACTTTCCTTTAATCGAGGTTACCACCCATTCGCCCCCCGTTTTAACCGACATAGATGGCCCTGTACCAATGGCGGGTGCATCAGTTGCTTTAACAGGCGCAGGTGCCTGGGTGGCAGGAGGGCGCGAATCGCTTTTTGTGGCTATACTCGTACGCTGGCCATCGTCGGCACGAGGAGTGTTTGGGCGGCTGGCCTGATTGCGCTGGGCTTCCGTACGGGCATCATAGGCCGCATTGATTTTAGCCTGCTGCGTTTTTTTGTTGCTTGAGCAGGCAGACAGCATGGTAATAATAAGTAGAGCAGACAGAATGCGCATAAACAACGGTACATTTCAGGCCGATAATCCGGATCGCTTTCGCAATGTTGACAACCACAATGGCGGTTCCGATGACAGGTCTGGTTCTAAAGTTAATTCTTTCGTTGAACTAGTTTATTGATAACGAAAAAATTGGGTGGTTCGACTTATGAATCCGCTTCATTTTTCTTTGCTTGTACAAAAGAGTAATTTTACAGACTGATTTGCAACAAAGGCGTTAACTATATACTACAGGTAACGTCCCGAACAAGCTATGTATAAAACCACAGAAATTACCTCAGCCGAAATCGCGTCCGATAATCCTGTTCACCAGCGACTGCTATTTCCTTATGTAGAAGCGGCTGCTATGGTCAACGGAAATGTACTTGAAATTGGCTGCGGCTGGGGCCGGGGGCTGGAATTGCTGACCAAAGCTGCTAAACACTATACCGGTATCGACAAGAACGAGGAGTTAATAAAGGCCCTACGGGCCGAATACTCATCGTCAACCTTTATCTCTGCCAATATTCCCCGCTCAGTACCCTTGCCGACAATACGTTCGATTACATCGTAACGTTTCAAGTGATCGAACATATCGAAAACGATGATTTGTTTATCAAAGAAGCTCATCGTGTGCTAAAACCGGGTGGCAAGCTACTGCTGACGACAGTCAATAAAACTTTCTCGCTTACGCGTAATCCCTGGCACGTTCGCGAATATTATGCTGACGGGCTAAAGTCGCTGATGGCGAACTATTTCCCAAAGGTTGAAACCCGTGGTATTCACGGCAACGACAAGGTGATGACGTACTACGAACAGAATAAAGAATCCGTTAAAAAACTAACGCGTTTCGATATTTTCAATCTACAATACCGGCTCCCCGCCGACTCCTGCAAGTGCCCTATGACCTGATGAACCGCCTGAACCGTAACCGACTCCTGCAAGCCGACGGCCTGGCGGCTCAAATCAACTATACCGACTACCTAGTCAGTAATGACCCTGCCGGAAGCCTTGATTTCTTTTATGTAGCAACGAAGTAACGGGCTAAGTTCGTCGCTTGTAGCGTATCGTTACAGCCGGTTTAGCACAATGAGTTAAATGGTCTATCAGATGCCTGGCGAACCGCAAACTTTTTGCCTCAATATAGGTTAAATCTGAACACTCGATTACTCGTACATACGACACAACGTTATGAAAATTAACCTACCAATTGGCCTGCTTGCAGTGGGAATCGCACTGGCCATAACCCCGGTTGGGCGCAAACAACGCCTACGGGAACGGTTTCCTCAACGACCTATCCGCAGGGAGCTATTGCCCCCGATTCAATGTCCTCGAAAGCCGCATCGCGCAAGCAAAAACGAGCCATGAAACAGTCTCGTCGACTGATGAATCAGAATGCCAGGGGAAGCACCAATAGTACAACCAATACGTCCGTTCAGGATGCGCGTTATCGGGAAAGTTCGGCCAGCGATGGTACAACGATGAATAACAGTAACTTAACGAACTATAACAGCAACAATGCCACTAATGCCCCCAGTGGCGTAGGCAGCAATCCAAATACGGCTGGCCAGATGTCGAGCCAGGGGAATAGCCAGCCAACGACGAGCACCCCCAATTCAAATGCAGGTGTAGCTGAAGCTGTAAAAGGAGCTAAAATGGCCGAAATGCCCGCTGTAAAATCAGGCAGCACCATTCGGAACACAAGTGTTGGTGATTTTATGGCCTCATCACCTAATTATACGACCCTTCAAAATGCCCTCCAGTCGTCTGATCTGTTTGACATGTTAAAAGGAACCGGTCCATACACCCTGTTTGCGCCGACAAATAATGCATTCAAAAAGCTGCCTCCTCCCATACAGGCAGGTTTATTGGATGGCACCAACCGGGAGGCAGTGAAGCAGTTACTATCCTATCACGTTTTGGCAGGTTCATTAACAAAAGAGGATCTGGTCCGTCAAATTAAAGCAGGTAATGGAAAAGCGCAGCTTAAAACTGTAGCGGGTGGACTGCTTACTGCTTCGCTCGGCGATGGCGGGCAGATTGTGCTAACGGATGAACAGGGGGAACTTCTCATCTTGATACTACCGATTATCGTCAGTCGAATGGTGTTGTTTATGGGCTCGATAACGTACTTATGCCCAAAAGTGGCGTATCGGCTTTTCGATAAAATAGCTGTAAACGAAAACATATTTCATTTACAATGTGTAAATAAGCTATAGTTGCATAAAAATCGGTGCAAATTAATTTGCACCGATTTTAGCATTTGATTTGATTTACGAAGAAAACGACTGTTTTTCGCATTTGATAGTGATCACTGACGTATACATGTCCGTTCATTCTTTAAAATTCTCTTTATATTTGACCAACTTAATACTTTCTGCGTGAAACGCCAGTCCTCTTTAGTGTCAGAAAGTGTCCTGATCGAAAAGCTTATTCAGCGCGATCAACAGGCTTTTCAGTGGCTCTACGATCAGTATTCACCGGCTCTGTATGGTGTTGTGTTGCGCATCGTGCGTGATGATGAACAGGCTGCCGATCTCCTACAAGATATTTTTGTTAAAATCTGGAAAAATTTGGATGGATACGATGCCAGTAAGGGACGCTTATTTACCTGGATGCTAAATGTTGCCCGAAATACAGCTATCGATTCGTTACGTGCCCGTAAAACTCAACCTGCTTCGGCAATCCGAACTGATGACGAGAACGTACATATTGTTGATCGGCAGCATAATACAGAGCAACCAAATCCTGAGCACATCGGCATTAAGGACATAGTAGAGAAGTTAAGACCTGAGCGCAAACAACTTATTGACCTGGTTTACTTCGGAGGCTACACACACGAAGAAGCTGCCGAAAAACTAAACCTGCCGCTCGGAACAGTGAAAACCCGTGTGCGGGCTGCCCTACAGGAACTGAAACAACTATTTAACTAATGAACGTAACTCAATAATTATGAACGTCACGGAGTACATAGCGTCAGGTATCTTAGAGTCTTACGTCATGGGAGCGGTGAGCGACCAGGAGCGACGCGAGGTCGAGTGCCTTTCGTCTATTTATCCTGATATACGGCACGAACTTGACCAATTATCAGAAGCTCTCGAAAGCTATGCCCTGTTGCACAGCGTTGAGCCACCGGCTTCCGTAAAAGATAAGTTGCTGAAACAGCTTGATTTTGAGAAGCCTGAAGAAAAAGAGAACGATCCGATTATTCGGCCCATGCCGGTCGATATGACTACAGAGAGTACCACTACAGGACTAGCATTTCGGACTACCTGGGCCGTTGCAGCCTCAGTGGGATTGTTACTATTACTCTTTTCATTCTTCCTGTTATCTCAATTACGAACGAATCAGAAAACGCTGGCTGCCACCCGAACAACCAACGAAACGCTCCAGGCGGAGATGCGTAAACTTCGGGATAATCAAAACCAGACAAGTCAGGCGCTGGCCCTGCTACGCCAACCCGGTCTGCGAACTATAGAACTACAAGGCAATGAGAAAGCTCCTCAGGGAACTATGCTTGTTTTCTGGAATACCCAAACGCATCAGGTAGCCGTCGATGTTCGTTCATTACCTGCTTTGCCTGCCAACAAACAGTATCAGCTCTGGTCGATGGTCGATGGCAAACCGGTTGACGCGGGTGTATTTGAAGCGACCAACGGAAATGCGTTACTACAACGCCTGAACCGCTCGATTAATCGGGCTGATGCCTTTGCAGTAACCATAGAAAATCGGGGTGGCAGCCCCACTCCTACTCTCTCAACGCTACTTGCTCTGGCAACCGTGAATACCTGAATTAGTCCGCTTATTTTCTTGTTTTCATAGCACAAATGTAATCATAGCTGGGTAGGTCTATCATAACTGGTAGCGGTGGATGCGGTGTTTAAGAGACTAATACAGGCAGTGTGCTCCGTTGTAGCTTGTAGGTTTCTTACTCTGGTTATCTCAATATATTTGACTGGTATCAGCAGAGAGATTTATCACGAATTTATAACTAATCGGTATTCTGCTGAATGTTTAAAACTTATAGGGCACTATTCGTTGTTAAATTAGTAAGCATAAACAATCAACCGATTAACGACTGGGAATCAGCCAGGCTCAACTAAAAAACCAATGAAAACTATCCTGACTTTAGTATTACCAGCTTGTTTGCTGGTCAGCTTTTTATTTAAAAATGTAGCCTTGTCTAACCGAATTACGGATGACACTCCACCCCGAAAAGTTGTAAAAACGAATGCCGAGTGGAAAAAGATTCTGACGCCCGATCAGTACGCAGTCTTGCGTGAACATGGTACCGAACGAGCTTTTACCAGCCCCTTAAACGACATCCACGAGCATGGCACGTTCTACTGTGCTGGTTGCCATACGCCCCTGTTCTCCTCCGACACAAAGTTCAATTCAGGCACTGGCTGGCCTAGCTTTTACGCCCCTATTTCGAAAACTGCCATCCAGGAAAATACCGACAAGTCCTATGGAATGGTTCGGACAGAAGTTTTATGTAACGTTTGCGGAGGTCACTTAGGCCACGTTTTCAATGATGGGCCTAAACCTACAGGGCTTCGGTATTGTATGAATGGCGTAGCTATGACGTTTGAGAAAAAATAGTGGCCAAGCTTAAAACCCATTGGTGATCATGAGGGGCTCGCCGAGAGTTAATGGAAACGTCCAGTTTATTCCCTTCCAGGCTAGTGCTTTACCAAAATAGATTCTAGTGGATTCAACTAGATTCTGTTGATTCTATAATGCTGATTATCAAAGCCTATAGAATCAACACAAACTGCCGCGCGGGCGTCGGACACGGTCCGCCGTTGCGGGCCGATGCCGCCCCGAGAAACTAAATTGGCAAAGCACTAGTCTAAAAACGTACACCAGGACCGCGCAAATTGAGCATAGGAACAAGCAGGGCTTGCTTGAGGGCTAGGCTTGGAGGGAAGTGTTAAAACCCAGCTTTTTATTTCTGCTCGCTGCCATCAGACAACTTCGAACGAGTAACAATCGGCAGGTAGCTGTGAAAGATAGGTTGAGTATGAACAAACTTAGTAGCTGTCAATCCTGATCTGTAACATACACACAGCTAATACGGAATCCGTCTTACCCAAATATGGCTATTTCCAATAGTTCAATTTACGGAATCGAATGGGTGGGATCGTCACAGTGCTAAACCAATAGAGTTTGAGCGTAGCAAAATAATTTTTCCAACCCTCAAAGCTGGCTGGTTTGACTGTAAAGGAAGAGACTCCGACTGTATATGCAGTCCCAATCGTAGTCGGCAACTCATCGACTGTTAGCATGACAATTGGCAAAAAACGGGCTTCGGTGTGCGTTCGCAGGAAAGCCAATAAATTAAAACCATTCAGGGTAGCCCCTAAATCAATATCTAACAAAATAAGTTTGGGACCCCATTTATCATCTAAGGCATGAATATAGCTTATGGCCTCTGAAGCACTAAACACTTGAATAAAGGAGGCTTCCGGAAAACTAACCTGTGAAGCTTTCCGCAAGATGTCTACTAGCAAACGATCATCATCTACGAGAAGAATAAGAAATTTTGGCTGCATAGAAGCGATCGCTAAAGGAGTAGCTTGACCGACAGCCTATAGAACAGAGCAGAAGGCGGAAAGGGGACTCAGTATGAATTGATTACTGAATAAAGGTAAGTAGTCTGTAAGAAATAGTTTGCATTATTTTTTAACTTGCCCTCATGGGACGAGTAAACACGCCGATCCTGAGCGAGGAACAACGAATCGCTTTGGAATATGAACTAAAAACCAATGATAACCATAGCTTTCGAGCGCGCTGCCAGGCCATTCTGCTCAAAGCGGCCGGCCGCTCTTCAACAGATGTAGGCCAGATTGTGGGCATGTGCCATGTCAGTATCAATAGCTGGCTGAAACGATTCAAAACCAGTGGGTTAGACGGACTCAAGACTAAGCCCGGACGAGGTCGAAAGCCCATATTGACCAAGCAAACCGATACAGATGCTGTACTAGCAGCCGTCAAAGCCAATCGCCAACGAATCCAACTAGCCAAAGCTGACTGGGAAACAAGTCGTTCGGCTGGTAGCCAGCCCGTCAGTGAGAGTACGTTCAGGACTTTTTTAAAAAGCTTGATGGCCGATACAAACGCATTCGTCGACGAGTAAAAGGCCAACCAGACCCAGCCGTGTATGCTTACAAAAAAGAGCAACTCGCGGAACTGGAAGGCCTTGCCCAGCAGGGCTCATTGAGTTGTTCTATGGCGACGAATCGCAGGTGTGTAGTGCGGGCTATGTGCCCTATGGTTGGCAATTTCCCGGCGAAGAGGTCTGTATTCGGGTTGAGAAGGGCTTTAAACTGAACTGTTGGGGCTTGATTAGCCGGCAAAACAAGTTGCATTGGGCCACCACCAATCAACGAATTACAGCCGCCTTTGTGGGTCAACAACTGGATAGCTTGTCGTTGTCGATTCATAGACTGACGGTGGTAGTGTTAGACAATGCCAGGGTTCATCGAGCCGCATCCATTCAGCAGATGCGTCCCCTATGGGAGGCCCGTGGGCTATACTTGTTTTTTTTGCCGACTTACTCTCCTCACTTAAACATCGCTGAAACCTTGTGGCGACACTTAAAAGGAGGCTGGTTGAAGCCGGAAGATTATGCAACCGCAGATGATTTAGGGTATGCTCTCAATCGCTGTCTGGCAAACGTGGGCAAAAGACTGATCATCAACTTTAACCAATTTAATGCAAACTAATTCTCAAGGACTACTTAGTTTAAACTACTTTAACTATTTCATGATCGAACAAATAAGTAAAAACGGGTTAATCTAATTATTCAGTCAATAGGTGTAAATCAGCGATAGAATGATTAAGCTGCCGTTGAGCGTTTTTTTTAAGTAAAGCTGATCTACCTTATGGAACCGCTTAACTGCCCACAGAATCATTATGGAAATCCGAACGTGACAATAGCAAAGTATCTCGCTCACAGCGAGAACGGCTGGGCCTGTCAAATTGATCGACTGGTTAATTGTGCGAACCCATTCTGGGAGATCAAGCCGCTAAGGAGCAGGCACAAGCGTCCAACATAGCATCGGTCGGTATTGAGTAGCATCTCAGAAAGGCGTATGGATTCGTAGGTATCTATAGCACAGGCTGTTGATTCTCCTGCTTCAGCCGCCAGGTGAGCAGTAGGGCAACCAGGGCTAAGATGCCCAGTCCATAAGGAGCATAAGTAGCCACCTGCTCTACCCCTTTTGTCAGGAAATTAGGCTCACCGCTGATGCGCTCCACCACCCAGGCAATGGCCGCTACAGTAGCTAGAAAAGCACCAGTCAACCGGACAAACCGGTAAGCAGGGGTGCAACTCAGCAGCATTAGCCAGGGAATTGTCAGTCCAATAATCAGGAGCTGCATGAACTCGATACCCAGGTTAAAACCCAGAATACTCAGCGCCATAGGCCCTGCATCCAGTTGCAGATTGACCAGTGTACTGGCAAATGCCAGCCCGTGAACCAGACCGAATCCGGCGGCTATCCAAGCTTCCCGCCCCGGAAACAAAGGCCGACTAGCATGAGCCGCCGACACTAAAATCGATACCGCAATCAGGATTTCGACTGGCTGCGATGGTAACCGAACCCAACCCATTGCCCCAGCAATAGGGTCAATGAGTGGCCGATGGTGAAGGCCGTAACAATCAGCAAAATGTGTCGAAGACTATAGCGAACTCCGCCAAACCGGCTCCAACGCTTACCAGTCACAAGTAGCGGAGCGGGCAACAGCAATACGAGCAAAAACAGCAAATGGTCGATTCCCTCTGCAATGTGTTGGCTACCTAGCTTTATCATTGCCGTAAAGCCTGTCCAGACGCTACCCGATGCCAGGTTTACCGGCAAAGGCAGAATACGGTCGTTGACGATATCTAAACTGATCGTGCCCACCTGCACCGGTTCTACTTCGGCTAGTTGTCCGCGTTCCCAATCCTGACGGACCGATACCAGAATTTTATGGGTCCTTACCTGATGCAATACCGCGTCGTAATTCAACGTAAACTGCCGCACATCATCGCGCCTGCGGGATGGTCCCGTCGGGGCATCATCTGTACCTGGGCCGTTAGTTCACGATATACGCCGTTGATTGGGTTCTGACTTTCGTGGACAGTCAGCTCCCCAACTGACACCGTCCAGAAGCGCCCGTCTGAACTTTGCGGACGAATGTGTTTTTGGAGGTATGTCCGGAGTTGTGGTCCAAGTCGCTCCACCAGTCTCGCCGACGAATCGTTGACCGCATGGCCCCAGGCCGATTGCAATTCGGCCAGAGGAATCTGAAGTTCGGCGTTAATCCGGTTTGCGTGTATAGTCAGCAACATCACCGAATTAGGCATGGGATGAGCCGCGGATACGTTTGGCAGTTGGACTGCCAACAGACTGATTAAGAAAACCATCAGCCATCCGTTCAGACGGCTGATGAAAAAAAATAGGTGCTGCACAAGCAATAGTTATTTGGTTCCGCCTTAATCCGTCGTTTAGTCACGCCCACCCGCGTGAGGGTGCGGTGTATCTTTGCTGATAACACCGCCCTGGCAGGAAAATTTGATCCAGACGTTGGGGTCATCGATGCGAATATAGTCAGTCTTTCAGTTGCCTCCATAATCGGTGGTGTGATCACGCCAGACCGAGTGGGAATGGGGCGTGTTCTTGATGATGACCCCACCCTGATAGGAGAATTCGATCCACACACTCGGCCCATCAATACGTACATAGTCACCCTGAGAACTCATCGCGGTTGTTCCCGAATAAGCAATGTAGGTATTGGCTAACTCTGAGGTGTACTTGGTTAGAATGGCAGCCGCCAGGGTCGCATCCAGATCGCTGACATACAGCTTGATGGCATTCAACACCAGTGCCTGCTTGTCACTGCTCAAATTACTCACCTGAAGGCCCGATTTGGTGGCGGGAAACTTACCATCCTGCCCAGGTCCCAGCACCAGATCATTGTAACTGCCAGACAGTTTAGCAGTCGTTTGCTCAGTTGTACTCAAGCCCGTTAGCATAGCCGCAAAGGCAACTCGCTCCTGCTCAAAGGCCTGGTACGTACGGCTGGCGGTGGTCACGGCCGCCTGAGGCTCGGTTCCCCGAAACGCGGGGGTAACGCCTGTATTTGCCCCTCCGCTAAAGGTGAAGGGTTGGGTGTAGTGGTGACCTGTGAATAGAATGGCCCACAAGCTTGATGTACTGGGTGTACCCAGAATAGAGATGTAATAGTTACCCGCTCCGTAGTCCGAGCCCCCACCAATGGTGTTGAGGTAGTCATCAGCCACCAGGTTGCCGATCATTTCGTCATAGCCTTCGTTCGTCGTGTTTAATGCCAGCACCGCTACCATCAGGTTACGGAAGGCGGCTAGCTGAGTGTCGCTGAGCGAGCCCAGGTTAATGCCTATTCTAGAGGAGAGACCGGCGGGAAGGTTCGACCATTTCTGGGCGTTTGCTTTAGAATAGGTGAGTTGAGTGGTAGTCAGTTGCGTACTGGATAAGGTTGCCTTAAAGGCTTCGGTCAGGCAAACGATCTGAGCAACACCCGTCGAGCCACAGGTCGTTGTGGTAGCGGTAGCTGATAGAGCAGTTGTGATCGAGCTGGAACTGCTCGTCGTCGAACCTGTCGACGTAGTGGAGTCAACTTCTGTTGATTTGCAGGATTCGAAGAGGCTGCTGAAACCCAGGAGGATCAGCAGATAGATAGCTAGGTTAATTCGTTTCATAATGTATGCTTCGTAGTTCTACTCAGCGCCAAATTTGCGTTTGTTCTCAAGTACTTAAAACTGGTAATCACTGTTGCACAGACAATAGGTAGTTGGGGTAAAGAGCCAAAATGTTGTGGCGAATGGGCCGTTTACTGAGTAACTAGCCCGGACAACCCGGTGCTTCCCCAACGGATGGGTTACACTGGCACGGCAAAGATCGTCTGTGAAAAAAGTGAGTGGAAAAAAGAGTGGTCACCCCTACTAGTTTAGGGGTAATTACCCGAATTTGTGGCTAATCAGGGAAATCCTGAGGTTCAGGCTGGCTGGCGAATAAACGCAAAAGCTGTTCCTTTTTAAAAGGCTCGCAGCAAATTCATTTTAATAAACCGGTTTCTTGAATTAATTTACACAGCTGCCTACCTAGATGTTTATAGGTTCTGGACCTTAGGGGTAAAGAGCCTGTAAATACGAGTAAACAGGCTCTTTTATTATTGAACGGACTGAATACCTAATTGAGATCTTATTTCATAAACACGCTAAAAAAATCTTTTTCATAGCTACTCCCTATAGGAATTTCCTCTTCATCCATCAGAATCATCCGGCCGCGAATCGACTGGATTTTATCGATGGCGACAATGAAAGACCTATGAACGCGAATGAATTTATCTGCTGGCAACTTTTCCAGTATCGCTTTTAACGTAAGTCGTAAAACGATGGGTTGTCCTTCCCGCAAATGAATCTTCAGGTAGTTATCCAGCCCCTCAATAAAAAGAATATCTGAAACAGTCACCTTCACCAGTCCGTAATCCGCCCGAAAGAAAAGATGCGCCTGCTCTGAAGCTTGCGGGCTGTGTGTCTGCTGGATTGTACGCCACCGCGTTTGGGCCCGTTGCATTGCTTTCGTAAACCTGTCGAAGGTATAGGGCTTTAGTAGGTAATCCACGGCTTCTACATCGTAGCTCTCCAGAGCATACTCACTATAGGCCGTCGTGAAAATAACGAGGGTTTGCTGAGTAATGGATTTAAAAAAGGCCAATCCCGACTCCTTTGGCATGTTGATGTCCAAGAAGATCAAATCGACAGGATTCTTTTCCAGATAGAAGTGGGCTTCGCCAGTGCGGGTGAACGTTTTGACTAGGTCTACAGAATCAATTCGACTACAGAACGCTTCGATTATATCCAATGCAGGACGCTCATCATCCAAGGCTATCGCTTTCATCATGATAAGGTAAGGGTTAAGGTGATGTGGTAATACAACGGCATGTCTTCAATGGCTAACTTATGCGCATCCGGATAAAGGAGTCTTAGCCGTTCCCGGGCGTTTTGTAGCCCAACGGTTGTTGATTTTTCCAGTTGATTGATTTCAACCTTATTATTGGCGACAAATAATCGTAGTTGATTGTCCTGGATGGTTAGCTGAATGACGATCAACGAGTCTTCTTCTGGACTGACACCATATTTGAACGCATTCTCAATGAAGGAGAACAGCAGCAACGGTGCAATTTGTAACCGACTCCCGTCTCCCTCCAACTGGTACTCAATTTGAACAGCATCCCGCAAGCGAGCCTTCTGCAAATCAATATAGTTAGCTATGTAATTAACCTCGGTTAACAGCGGCACCTTGTCTCGATGCGCATCGCTAATAATATAGCGCATAAACTCGGCGAGCTTGACAATCGTATCCGCTGTCCGCTCATCGTTCCGAATCGCCAGTGAATAAATGCTATTGAGCGTATTAAACAGGAAATGGGGATGTATCTGCGCCTTAAGTTGCTGTAATTCGGCTTTCAGCTGATCGGTCTCAACCTGCCGGAGCCGATTGGCCGTTAGTACCGAAATCGACAACAGAGTACATACACTTCCTATTAGAAAAAAGAGGGCGAGCTTGACCGGTAGCAGGAGCGTAAACGGAGGACCGTGTTGATCGCCTGGCGGTCTGCCTGGACGTGGACAGTTCGGTAGCGGGGAAAATTCTTGTTTATTATTAGGCTTAAGATTGTTTGGGCGTTCCTCACCAGATGGGCCTGAATGGGGCTCCAGCATCATTTCCTCCATAAAGATCTGCCGACCCCAGGCCAGTGGGGTATTCTCCTGTGGTGGTTTAAAATAAGCCCACTGCTCGATCCGGTAGGGAAGAAAGGCAACTATTAAAACACAAAAGACTGCCACAAGGGTGTACCGGGTGTACTGTTTGGTCAGAAACCAGCGCGGCACAAATGCCATGTGATTATAATAGGAGAAGAGCAACAGCAAGAGATAGGCCAGTCCATTCTGAATAATATGTTCATGGGGATTAAGCGGTCGCCAGCTTACGCCCTGATACACAAAATAGACGAGTGGTAGTACTGCCAAGGCTATACCAACTAATAGTTGTTTACTGTAAATTTTGACCCAGGTTACCATTCATGGAGGTGATGAGTTACAAAATTAGGTTAGCACCTGGGTAGATCGGAATAAATGTGGTTGATGATCCCAATGTTGGGGTAAATGATTGAAAATTGAAAATGATTCGAACGGGAAAGCTGAAAATACAATGCGCTCCACAACTTTTGGAACTGATCCCAACTTTTGGAACTGATCCGGATCAAGTCAAAAAGTTGTGGAGCAACTTGAATTAAGCATATAACTGAGTCAGCCGGTAGAGGAAGAATTCCACATTCCGAACCCCACGGAATTGACTTCTAAATGCTTTGATCTTGGCATTAAAGGACTCCGCTGAGGCATTCGTACTGCGGTTGTCAAAATAATTGAGGATCGTGGTGTAGTGGTTCTGGATGGAACGGGCTACCGTATTAAAAGCTTTGAAACCAGCCTGTCGCACTTTTTCATGCCATCGCTTCGGCGCTCCGATTAGCCAAACGCGCTAAGCCGTAGAGCTTGTCGGTGGTATTTTCAAAGATGTGGCTTAGGGATTGACTCAACTCATAGGCTTGCTTCAAATCAGGATATCGATTAAACAGTAGGCTGGCTCGCTCTTGCTGACTTTCTGTCCAATCAGTCGCTTTTTTATAAAGCACATAGCGACTGCGAGCCAGGAGCTGTTTCACCGTATCGCCGTTGGAAAGTAACTCAGGTTGATAGTCGATCTGGTTAAGCTTGGCCTGCTCCAAAGCTTGATTTTCGGCATCCAGAGCTTCCCATCTATACTTGATACGCATGTCCTGGACAGCCTGCAGGGCTAATTGCTGCACATGGAAGCGGTCGGTGACCTGAGTAGCCTTGGGAAAGCATTTTTTAGCGATCAGCCCCATATTACCGGCCATATCCAGGGTGATCTCAGCTACTTTATTCCGCTGCCCTTGTGGTAGTTGCTTGAGTACTTCAATCACCGTTTCGGCCTTGGTACCTGCCACAATAGCGACAATACTGCCGCATCGGCGGTCCGACCTTGCCCCTTTAGCCGCTTTATTGGTCAGAATCGTATAGAGCTCTCCCTGCGACAGACTCGTCTCATCGAGTGATAAGTGAGTACCCAGATTTTGGGGATACAGCAGCCAGTCTTTAGCATGGGCTCGCTGATGCCAATCCTTAAAGCCACTCTGAAAATCACGGTACTGGCGCAAGAGAGCCCGGCCTCCGACTCCATAAAATCCTCCGATGGATTTGATGTTAGTCGGGTTGGTATCGACTGATGTCTTTTAAAAAATTCGCGAATTCACTCGTCATTCGCGTTCCCTCAGCTACTTGTGTCCAATCTCGGTAAAGCACCTTTCCGGTTTTGGTATTGAGCCATCGACGGCGCTTGATATGGAGGAAAACCTGATGACCACGGATTGGAAAGTCCTGGACAGTGATGGTGGGGAAAAAACCTTTGGAGAGTAGATTTTTCCGCTCTGGGTCCTGCTCATGGGCATTTTTCTCTTCGATGTTCACCTGGAAGACACCATCAGCCCGGTCGATGGAAGTCAACTCGAAATTTTCTAGGATAAACTCAGGTAACAGAAACTGGATGATGGGCAAGAAACTTTCCAAAACGACGCGGTTTGATTAAAATCACAAACCTAGAAAAATACAACGCGCTCCACAACTTTTGGATTTGATCCTGATCTATCCCTTTTTGTTGTACCTGAGAACGAAAAAAGCACTTACCATTTCTGATAAGTGCTTGATTTTCAGTGGCGGTCCGGACGGGGCTCGAACCCGCGACCCCCTGCGTGACAGGCAGGTATTCTAACCAACTGAACTACCGAACCAACTTTGATTGCCGGTTGACGTTGCCGTCTTCCTTAATCGTGGCACAAAAGTAGGCGTTTAGGGTATTCTATGCAAGCAACTGACGAAAAAAAAGTGGCTATTCTGTGCTACAATAAGGGTAGTCGTTGGTAATCAAGTGGTTTGTTCTGTTAAATTTTTGTCAATTATTTTCTTGTTGCCTGTTTTATGGCTGCTACTTCCGCTGGATCAACGGGTGTGCCATCCCGTTTGAAGACTTCATGAAACCAGATGGCTGGCTCACGACCGTTTACATAGGGCTTCTGCCAGCTATCCCAGGGTAGAAACGTCTGCGTTTTACCCGCAACAAATCCCCAGTTAATCATGCCAACTTTTGCTTTCTTCGCAATGGGCAGGTGGGTTTGAAATAGGCTGTTAACACCACGAGCCATGTATTCGGTGCAGATAACGGGCCGGCCAAATGACTTTAGAGCGGGGATTACTTTATCCAGATCATCGGATTTTGAATACTGATGGAAGGTGATGATGTCAGAATTTTCAAACTGTACTTTTTCCATGAGTGACCATTTTGCTGAATTTTGCCAGTCGTCGGGACTGCGATAAATCCAGACCCCCGAGGTGAGTGGTTGCGTGGCTCCGGCTGCTCGTGCCCATTGGAAAACGTGTGGTAAGAGCCTGGTCACGATAGCTATTTTTCGCTCTTTGGGGACTTCGGTCTTGATCGTGTGATTCTGTCCATAGCTGTTGTCGTTGGCATTATCCGGCTCGTTCCAGGTATCCCAGGCCAGAATGCGCTTATCATTTTTGAAAGCACCTACCACACCTTTTACGTAAGCTTCCAGGCGTGGATACTGTGATACGTCCGTTAGCGCATCAGCACCGGGGCTTTGTACCCAGCCTGAGTTATGAATGCCGGGGGTTGGCTCATGCTGCTTGCCCAACTTGGGGTTAGGGTCCCAGCAAGAGTCGAACAAGACCAGCATGGGGCGGATTTTATGTTTGGCGCATAGGCTCAAAAATTGGTCGAGCCGCTTGGTAAAACCGGCGGAGTCCTGCCAGAGTAAATCGTGCAGAAACACACGCATGGTGTTCATGCCAAGGCCTTCGGCTAAAGCAAGCTCTTTATCAATTGTTGCCGGATCGAACGTATCGGCCTGAAACATTTCCAGTTCGTTGATCGCATTGGCCGGGGCATAATTGGAGCCGACCAGAAAAGGTTCTTTAGCATACCAGGCATTCGCTTTAGCCGCTGGCCAACGACCCGTAGTGGGCTGCGCGAGTGAAAGGGTGGAGACAATTAGACATACAGCAAACAATAACCGCTTCATAATGAATTAATTTGGGGTGTTGGGTAATGATTGATAGGCAAGTTAGCTACATTAACCCTCCGCGGGCACAGGCATCGGTGTTTTCGGTGCGGGTTTGCCAAAGTTTGGGGAACCGTTGGCATTCCATGTAAAGGGCTGAATGTGTGGAGCGCGTTTGTTGCCGCAGCCATCCGTGGCCGACGGATTGGCGTGGTAAATCATCCAGTCCTGCTTATTGTCAGCCGAGCGAAAAAAACCGCCATGACCAGGAGCCCAAACGCCATTTTCAGGTGCCTGACTGAATACCGGCCCATTGTTTTTTATCCAGTTTTTAGGATCGAGCAAATCACCTTTACCGCTGTAAGTCAGTAATCCAAGACAGTAGTCAAGCCAGCAGGCATTGGCGGAGTAAACGATGAACAGGCTCTTATCATGCCGCAAAAATTCCGGACCTTCATTTACATAAATTCTGGGAACTTCGCCGTTCTTCTGCCACGCTTGCGGAACGTCGCCATGTTGTTCCCAGGGTTGATCGGGTTGCGAGATTTTAACCCGGTCGCTATCCAGTGTCCAGGGGTTTTTGAGCCGGGCGATATAGATGTCCTGCCGCCCGTTGGTAGCGCCCTCCCAGCCTGACCAGGTTGCGTACAGTTGCCCGTTATAGTCAATCACCGACATGTCAATTTCCCAGTGGTTACCCTTATCGCCAATCTTACCTTTCATGATCCATTCGCCCTGCATCGGATCGGGCGATGCGTTTTCGATTACCCATACCCGATGTGACAGGTTATTGAGTGAGTCGGCAGAAAAATAGATATACCAGCGAGCGTTGCCCTGCCTATCCTTGAACGAATGGATTTCGGGAGCCCACAACTCTCGGGAATAAGGCTGACCGGTCGGCGGTGTATAAATAATTTTGCTCTCGGCAGTGGCCAGATCGGCTATGTTTCGGGTCTTCCAAAGGGTCAGGTTCTGCCCGGTGGTATTCATGTAGTAATACCAACCGTCTTTTTGCAATACCCAGGGATCGGGCCCGGAGTTTTTAATTGGGTTTGTAAACGTGCGCTGGGCGAGGAGGATAGGACCTGCCAATAGCAACAAGCTAAAAAGGAACAAGCGTGGCAACAGATTCATAAGAGAACAAAAAGGATTCTCTCAAGAAAGGAAATAATACCGATTTTTACCCCCTTCAAGCTGGAGTTTGGTGCTGAGTTGCTATCAAAACGCCCCGCGTGTGGTGTTCAGAATTGAGGTAGGACTGGGCGTTGCAGGCGCTGGCTCTCCGACAGGTGCTGGAGGAATCAGACCTGGGGTAGGGCGTTTCGTACTAAAGATGTGATTGAACGAACGGGTGTAAAGCAAACTAACTCCTCCACCGGTTGTAATCGTGCTATTCAGGTTATACTGACTTAAAATACTTTGCTGGTTCCGGTTATAGACTTTGGCCCGCAAATGGCCATCGGGGGTGATAAAGTATTCGAGGGTCCATTCTCCAAGCAGACTGGCTGCATTATACTGGCTTTGTCCATAGGTAAAACCTCCGTCACGGCTAATGCGCAGTCGGTCGTTGAGGAGCCGGTACGAAAACCGTAATTGCAGATTATTGAGCAGGTTTTCGTTTTGTGTACCACTGGTAAACCCACCAAAGGATACACCCACATCTAAATTCTCGTTTAGATTCGAGGCCAGTCGGCTAATCTGATTAGAAAGAAGTTCGCTGACGCTATTGGCTACCCCCGTGTTCACCTGCCCCTGGTCGAACAGACTGGTACCTTCTGAAAGCAACTGATTGAACAGCAGGACACTGCTTACCTGCCGGGTGAGTTCCTGGTCATTGCTTTGAAGTCGCGACTCGAAAGCCGTTACCGCTTGCCGAAAATCAGACGATGATGGGTATTCTTTAATATCCAGATCGTAGCTGATCGCTGGACTACCCAGTTCACCAGTAAGTTTGATGACCAGATCGACCGGATACCGACGGGTCTGATCAGCCGTAGCCGTGGTTTTTTGCGTGTTGAGCAAAGGTGCCAGCGAGGTATATTGGGTATAGGCTGCCGTTACGTCCAGAAGCGCACCGTAGGGATCGCCCGTCCAGGTAATGCGGCTGTTAGGTCGAATCTCAAAACGCTTGTTAATGATGTTCTGGAAAGTAAAGGTGTAATCTCCTTTCTGGATTTCGTAATTGCCGGTCATGGTGAAATCACCTTTGGTATCCACCTTCATGGCTACCCGGCCCTGGCCATATGCTTTGATAATATCACCCGTTTGGCGATCTAACTGAATTTCGCAGTAGGCATCGGGCGTAATATCAAAGTTGAAATCCATTTGAATGCGGGATAAATCAATTTCGCCTTCTGATGAATTGTGCGTAGCTGTTTGAGCCGTTGGTTTTCCCGTACTAAGATTAACGAACCGAATCTGATCGTCGGCTGCCACCGTAGTGGCTCCGTCGAGTGGAATATAAATGCGGGTACCTTTATTACTGGCCACATTGGCCCGGATCGTCAGGTTATTGGTTGGTCCGTAGAGTTCCGCTTTACCCGTTACAACGGCCTGCCCATAGAATGCATCGTTATCTTTGGCGACCGTATTCATGATTTTGAAATTCTTGAAGTCAACGTCGAACCCCAGAGTGAAATACCGGAATCCATCATGGTAAACACCCCCTCGTAGTAGGGCCGTATTGCCCTGAGGATCATGGAGCGTCAGTTGCCGGGTAATAATCTCGTTTTCACCAAAATAAATTTTATCGTCAAAGGTGAAATCCGCTTTTAGGTAATCGAAGCGGCCCCGACCGCCCTGAATGGCCACTTCACCTTTGAGTATGGGTGCGGCTGGTTTCCCCGAAACGTCGATGACACCTTTGGCAATGCCACCTAGGTTTGAGAAAAGCCCCGTTGTAAAGGGTTCCAACAAGCTCAGATCGGCATTATTAACGCTCGCTTTTAGCGCCAGTGGATTGGTTTTTAATTGGGGGGAACGTGCCCAGCAATGTTACTACATCGGCGCCGTTGCGGTTTACACTGGCATTGACATTCACTCGCTGGGTTTGAGGGTCCCACTCACCCTGGCCGCGTATATCTCCAATCAGGGAGTTCTGATACGACAAAGCCTTAACCGATAGCGCACTTTCCACAATTGGCGTGTTGTAGAGGTTGCGTACTGCCAGGGAGCCATTGAGAGTGCCGCCGAGGGTTGTGTTCAATACCGAATTCAAGGAAGCTAACAGGAAATTTTGAGCTTCTATATCAAGATGATCAGCCGAATCGGGGGAGATTCTGCCGGATGCCTGAATCAATTGATTTTCATTCAGCAACGATAAATTCCGGATCGTGTAGTCATTCCCAACTTTTCGGATCAGACTTTCTGGATTTAGTATCCAATCGCCATCAAGAACCCGCACTTTCGATTGGCGAAAAGTGAGGTCTATGGCATCACCCTTAAACCGGAGTTCACCGTTTAAGTCAGCCCGGTTTATGTATCGTCCACTGCTATCCGCCTGTTCAATGTCGCTCGTAAAATCAATATGATCGACATCCCATGAAGCCTCGATCTGGAGGTTACGCGTAGGGAGGAGCGAGCTAAAATATTGCCGTTTCGATGAAATAATGGCGGAGGCCAGTACTTCCTCACCATAGGTAAATTTGGAAGTAGTTAGATCCAGGTCACTTGGGCCAAAGCTAATTTTTCCAAGCCTAAGCGAATCGGTTTTAACCGTTCCGGTCAAAAATGAAGTATTGTCCTCCGTAAACCGACCTTCAATTCGGGTCGAAGGCGCTATATAATCTGATGAACCTAAAAAGGTAAGTAAACGATCACTGTTTTTGGTGATAATCTGATAATCAATCCCATAACGCAGTGGCTGGTTTGTAGCACGTCGTCCGGCAAGACGAACTGCCTGCTTCTGTTTCTGCTCGTAATAAGTTTTCATACCAGCCGCATCCCCTTTGAAATGAAGCAGGTACTCCCGCGTCAGCCGGGTCAGGTCGTCGATGGTGCGCTGGGGCTGGAAATTCCCCTGTAGACGACTTGATAAAAAGTCGGAGTCAAGGTCGAAATAGCGTTGAGTTCCCGCAGAATCCCCCGTCCGACGTTCAATCGAAGAAAGAAGGGTAAGCTTATCGAGACTTAGATTCCGGCTATTTAAACGGAGGGTTGCATTGTCGAATACGGCCTTACCAACCATATCGTCCAGGTTTCTGCCCTCTAGCTGGACGTCCAAGGCTGTTTTGATCACCAGCGAGTCACGTAGGTAGCCTAAAGCACGGAGATCGGCATGTTGAATAATACCATGCAGGTCGTAGTGGTTTTTGGGCCGCTCAGTTTGAATTCACCGTCGAGATTGAAAGCCAGGTTTGGATCATTGGTATGTAATTGGCCCTGAAAAAGGGCCTTTTGTAAATTACCGCGAGCCGCTACATTCTGATAGGCGTAGCCTTGCCAGACAAATCGGCCAAACTTGCCATCGAAGTCAATAGTGGCTTGTTTCAGATCAGTTCCCTTCCCCGAAATGCGTCCTTCGCCATCAAGTTTACCAAATTCGTCCGGATCATTAATGAGTTGACCAAGGTCAAGATTATCGGCTTTTACGTTCGCAGTATAGGTAGTCTGAGTGGTTTTACTGGCCAGCTTAAGCGCCAGATCACCCGTTACGTTGCCGATGCTGGTGCGAAACGTACCTTTCGTTTTGAAATCATCAAACGTACCCATAAAGGTCGCATCGAAGGACGCCGTACCCAGTTTCTGGATAGTCTTGTTGAACGATGAATCCGGATAGTACTGCCGAATATCAGCCATGTTGACCACGGATGGAGTAAAGGCAAAATTGACCGTCGTCTTATCCATATCGGGCAATCCCTTCCAGGCTATATCACCAGCTAACTTGCTACGTCCATTCGCCCCAAACCGGAGGTCGGTATTACGGAGCCGGAAGTCATTGACTGTACCCGTGAAATTGGTCGTTAAGATCCAGGTCTCGTTCAAACCACGCAGATAGTCCGAAAAATAACCTAAGTCGGCCGACTGAACTTTGCTCTCCCGGAAGCGGGCCTGCATGAGAACCCGGCTGTTAAAATCACCAAAGGCTGATGGTTTGTCGTAATTAAAGATCAGCTCATTGCGGATAATAGAGTTGCCAATATGGGCATACAACTGCCCTAATTCCATTTTGGTATTGCAGTACAGAAAACGTGTATCGAGTTGCCTGATTTTTAGTCGCGAGTCGCGATCAATACCCGATAATCCCTTGGCGTCGAAGGCAATGGTGTCGCCAAGTACCAAAAAATTGCTAACCTCAGCCGTCAGATGCTGGAGGGTGAAATGGTTATGATCGAAACTTTTTTTGTCGTGCATAAACGGCTCGCGCGGATCTTCGAGCGTATAGGCACCGTCGACCAAATGGATGTGTCCAACCGTAAAGGGAACATTCTGATTGGGAACACTGGGTTTGGTTGGATCAGACGTTAGTTGTTCAATGCGGGCAATGAAGTCATCAAGATTGGTATCGCCGTTCTTTGGATTTTTAATCATCTGAACATCAGGGCGATAGAGGACAATTTCGTCTATATGGATATTATGGGCCGATGAATCGAGCAGATGCTGGAGATTATAGTCTGCATCGAGCCGCCCAACCCGGATCATGGGCCGTCCCTGATAGTCTTTGATCGTAAGTTTCTCAAGGGTTATCGAATCAAACCATTTGATGGAAACACCCTCAATATCAACGGGAAACAGAAGTTTTGAGGAGAGCCATTCGGCCCCTTTCTGGGCAAGGCGGGTTTGGACGGCCGGAAGCTGGAGGCTCAGTAAAATTCCCAATGCTACAATCACTACCGTCACAGCGAGGTAGAGTAGCGTTTTAAGGAATATGGCGAAAAATTGACGCATCCAACGCGGAAAGGCCTAAGATACAATGAATAACGAAATGGAATGCTGTTTAGATTACTAAATTAGGGAACGGTTTAGCCACAACTTCCATTGTCTATTCTGGGAGAAATCATTATCCATTAGTTTTGTAAAGTGAATATTTTAGCCATTGAATCCTCCTGCGACGAAACCTCGGCAGCTGTTTTAGTCAACGGGCATATTTTGTCGAACGTAATTGCTACCCAGTTAATTCACGAACAATATGGAGGAGTTGTTCCCGAACTGGCCTCAAGAGCGCATCAACAGCATATTTTACCCGTAGTTGAACGGGCATTAGCCGACGCAAATTTACCGAAAAATGCGTTATCTGCCGTTGCGTTTACCCGTGGCCCCGGTTTGCTGGGGTCTCTGCTGGTGGGTGCATCCTTTGCGAAAGCACTGGCTTTAGGGCTGAACATTCCGCTTATTGAAATTAATCATATGCAGGCGCATGTGCTGGCGCATTTTATCGAAGCGCCAAAACCGAAATTTCCGTTTTTATGCCTGACGGTCAGTGGTGGACATACGCAAATCGTGCGGGTCGATGGGCCGCTCGATATGGCAGTTATTGGCCAAACGATGGACGATGCTGTGGGTGAAGCTTTCGATAAATCAGCCAAGTTGCTGGGGTTACCCTATCCGGGTGGACCGCTGATCGACAAGTACGCTAAAGAAGGCAATCCGCTGGCTTTTCGGTTTCCGCTGAGTGAGATGCCAAATCTGGACTTTTCGTTCAGTGGTATCAAAACCGCGATTATGTATTTCCTGCGCGACAATACAAAAGCAAATCCCGCTTTTATTGCCGAGAATCTGGCGGATATTTGTGCCAGCATTCAGCATACACTGATTCAAATGCTGCTGACAAAGCTGAAACGAGCAGCACATGAGACAGGTATTCGTGAAATTGCCATTGCCGGGGGCGTATCCGCTAACAGTGGGTTGCGAACCGCGTTGACTCAATTGGGTGAAGCGCAGGGCTGGAACGTATATATTCCGCGATTTGAATACTGTACGGACAATGCCGCCATGATTGCGATGGCAGCCCAGTTTAAATATGAACAGGCAGACTTTACGGCACAAACCGTTAGCCCAATGCCGAGAATGAGTATGTGAGCTACTAGTCAATAGTTGTCAGTCACTAGTCGAGAGCAGGTTTTGGTTTGCTAGTACGACGATTGCAGACCAGCAACTAACGACTAACTACTATCGACTGATGACTACTATGACTATTTCTGAACTCTACATCTACCCTATCAAATCATTAGGTGGTATCTCCGTGCCGGAGGTTATGGTCGAAGAAAAAGGGTTTCGGTATGACCGCCGGTTTATGCTCGTTACCCCAGAAGGGGAGTTTATGACGCAGCGCACCTGCCACCAGATGGCCCTGATCGACGTAGCGATTCAGGGCGAGAAGTTGTGCGTTTGGTATCGACATCTCCCTGACGATGTGCTGGAACTACCGCTGTCAGGAGGAGAGTCAACTGAAACGATGCTCGTAACTGTTTGGGATAGCAAAGACATTCTGGCACAGGTGGTTAGTGCTGAAGCCGATCGGTGGTTCTCAAAAGTTCTGGGGACTACCTGCCGCTTAGTATTCATGCCCGAAACCACCCATCGGGCTGTCGATCCAACCTACGCGCTCGATAACGATGCGGTTAGTTTTGCAGACGGCTATCCGTACCTGCTTATTAGCCAGGCATCGCTCGATACACTTAACCAGCGACTTGCCGAACCCGTCTCTATGCTTCGGTTTCGGCCCAATGTGGTTGTTGAAGGGAGTTTATCCTACGAAGAAGATAGTTGGGCAGAGTTTCGTGTGGGCGATCTGGACTTTTTTGGTGTCAAGCCCTGCGCCCGCTGTGTATTGACCACGATTGATCCTGAAACAGGTGTGCAAGGGAAAGAACCCCTGCGTACATTAACTACGTATCGTAAATGGAATGCGAAAATCCTGTTCGGTCAAAATGTATTAGCCAAATCGACAGGTAATACTCCTCTGGGAATCATCCGCGTTGGGCAATCGGTTGACGTTCTACGTTATCAGGAAGCCTGGCTGGCCCCACCCGCGTTAACTGTATAGTCATTAGATAGTCATTTATCGTCATGAGTGGTCAGGTATCGTTAAGCATCCAATAACAAAATGACTCCTGGATGACCATTGAATGGCTACTCATGACGATCAATGACCACATTCTAAAGTACCTCCTTTGCTTACGTATATCCGCAATCTATACTACTTGAGTTTCCCGGTTGTTATCGGGGCAGTGTTATCGAACCGAATGGCAGCCCGGCTGTCCAGTATTGACCCTATCCATTGGGCAACGCCTATTGTATTGGCCCTGGTCGTGTTCATCATCTATACCGTCGATCGGTTACTCGATGTTAAGAAAGACAGCCTAAATTCGACACGACAACCCTTAACGGCACGGCATCAGTTTCATCGTCAGCATACCCCCATCTTATGGCGAGTGGTGATTGGTGCTGCGGTTTTAGCGCTCATTCTCACGTTTTTTCTGCCGAGTAGTGTGGTGAAATTTGGTATTGTGCTGGGAGGCATTTGCGTTGCCTATGTCGGTGCCGTTTTCCGACTTCCCACCCATCATCCGGCTCTCTTATTAAAAGAACCACTCGTGGCTATCCTGTATGCGGCCGGTATCTGGGGCAGTGTGTGGGTGCAGCGCCCGGCTGTAAGTAACGTCGAGATTGCTGAATGTCTGATGTTTACGGGGATTGCTTTTCAGAATTTGCTTCTCTTTGCTGTGATGGAGCTAGCTGAGTCACCCGGCCAATCCATGTTCTCGTTAGCGAGTTGGTGGGGCACGAATCGCTGTGATACTATTTTGCGTTGGCTTACCTTTATCGTTATCGCTACCGGGCTTGCCCTTTGTTTTCTGGCTAAGGATCGTTTTGCTCAACGTTCGGCATTGATGCTCGTCCTGATGAGTCTAACCTTGTACGGAATTCAACGCTACCCAGCTTATTTTCTAAAAAATGAACGTTACCGATGGCTGGGCGATGGGGTATTCTGGATGCCAGCCCTGGTATTGTAAAAAAAGGTGAAAGGGACGAGGGGAAGGAACTGGTTGCCTATACTTTCCTCTCCTTCCTTTCCTCCCCCTCGTCCCTTTCCCCTTTGCACTATGCATATCGAACATTTGGCCATCTGGGTTCGCGATCTGGAGCAGATGCGAAACTTCTACGAAACGTATTTTGGCGCTACCGCCAATGATAAATACACCAATTCCCGAAAAGGATTCTCGTCGTACTTCCTGAGCTTCCCAGACAATGGACCGCGTCTGGAACTTATGCAGATGCCTGGAATTAGTGAACAGTCTGGCGATCCACTAACCCAATTTATGGGCCTAACCCACATCGCCTTCTCAGTAGGCAGTGAAACAGCCGTCGACGGGTTGACTGAACAATTTCGGGCTGATGGCTATACGATTGTGGGCGAACCCCGCCGAACGGGTGATGGCTATTATGAAAGTGTTGTTCTTGACCCGGAAGGCAATCGAATCGAGATAACTGTGTAAGGCTAGAGTCGAGTAGTCTCGTCCACTTTCAATTTTACTGCCATCGCTTTTACTTTCCCCGTTTCCTTCACGTCGCGTCGGTCAAGAATGTCGAGTATGATTTGGGTCATGTATTCCCGTTTATTAAAGACGATGTCGTGGCGATTTTCGGGCAGTAAGAATTGCTTGACCTGGGCATTAACCAAATGATGCTGCGCAAACGATACATTGGTTGGATAGACCAATTCATCCCGCTGGCCATGTAACATCGTAATATTTGCCCGGATTTTTGGCCAATCGGGAAGAATGGCTTCCAGCGCCTTCCGGTGGGCTAACTTTTCATCGTTCGCCAGGCGCAGCAGGGGAGGAACGCCCCAATGCACAAGTGGACTATCGGCAAAATAGCTAATCGGATAGGTCCGTTCCAGTCCCGGTCCCAACGCCGACGACACAAACACAACGTGGTCAATGCGGCCCGGATTATTCATGGCTAATCGAGCAGATACTGACCCACCATATGACGAGCCAACAATCATCAGATAGGGCGCGTTTTTATACCGATCAATGAGGGGTTGAAGTAACTCGGCCTGCCGGATAATCGACGTTTCAACACGTCCAAAATCAGAATAACCATAACCTGGACGATCTACAGCCACTAGCTGAGCCCGTTTGAGCAGCATCGTATCCTTGAAAAAATCCTTGAAAAACGAAAGCGAACTGGGAGCTCCGTGCACAAACAGAACAACGGGCAACGCCGAATCACCCGCAAGAGCAGGCGTTTCAATGTAGCGAATCGTACGCGACTCTTTTGCGGAAGATCGACTAGAACCCCGGCTACCAATCTGGTACGAATGAACCGTTGGACGAATACGTTGCCCCTGAAATTCTTCAATCAATTCGGCATTGCTCTGTCTGGAATCAACAAACCAGGCAACAATGACTGTACCCGTCGCCAGGACGAAAAGCGTTAATAAACTCCAGCAAAGGATTCGAGCAAAGCGTTTCATAACAGTGTAGTATGGATACTATCCAGCAAACTATCGGCCAAATGTTTTACATACCGTATTGACGAAACTCAAAAACGGATAGAGAAGTTTACAAAGCCGACTTCTTTACTAGCGCTTTACCAAACTAGATTCTTTTGTTTATATTGATTCTTTTAGGCCTACTATATTGAAAATCAATAGAAACAGAAGCTACAGTATCAACAGAATCTACCGCACGGGCGTCGGACACGGTCCGCCGTTGCGGGCCGATGCCGCCCCGAGAATCTAAATTGGAAGTGTACTAGTACGCGTTACCGTTGCCCACCGGTTGTATCGGGGGCGTGGTTACGTCAGGTGTCGGAGCGATGGGCACAAGGGTTGAATCACCAAATTCGTTTGAAACGTCCGTTGAATCTGATTCATCTGTCGTTTCTTCATCGCCCGAAGGGCCGCAGTTCAGGTAATTTTTCGTTATGCTACCATCTGCCTTTGGAAATGGTCCCTGTAGGCTCCTGAATTTAGGATCGGCATAGACTTTCTCCAGGAAACGTCCTACTAAGGGAAGGGCCGTTTTGGCCCCCTCGCCAAGGTCTGTCGATCGAAAGTGGATACTTCGGTCGTCACCGCCTACCCAGGCACCTACCACTAAGTTATTAGAGACGCCCACAAACCAGCCATCGGAGTTGTTTGAGGTGGTACCTGTTTTCCCACCCATTTCATTATGGTTCTTGAATAAATCAAATGACCATAAATTTTGCGATGTACCCCCGATTCCTGCAAACCACCCTGAAGCATGTACCGCATCAGGAACGCCGTTTCAGGACTAATAGCCCGTTTGTGCTGGCTCGTGAAGGTTTCGATTACGTTCCCGTCACGATCTTCAATGCGTTGAACAATAACCGGTTCGGTCGATTCGCCGTCATTGACAAAGGTGCAATAAGCCCCGACCAATTCGTACAACGACACATCAGACGACCCCAGACCAATGGAAGGTACGGCCTGTAATCTACTCTTGATACCCATTCTGTGCGCATATTCGGCTACGCGTTCGGGACCAACCTGATCGGTTAGCTGAGCCGTAATGGAGTTTACCGAACGAGCCATGGCCCTGCGCAGGGTCATATTCGAGTAGGAGTAAAAGCCCGTTGAGTTGCGAGGCTCCCAGATTTTATCTTCGCCATTTTCCCGGTATTCTTTGCGGAAAGGCTTATCCTGAATACGGTCGCAGGGACTAAGGTTACTAAGCGTATCGTCGATAGCGGTAGTATAAACGAATGGCTTGAATGTAGAGCCAGGCTGCCGTTTGCCCTGCTTTACATGGTCGTATTTAAAATAGTCATAATCCAAACCACCCACCCACGCCCGAATGTAGCCGGTTCGTGGGTCCATGGCTACCATTCCCGACTGCAGAAAATGCTTATAGTAGGCAATGGAGTCGTAGGGAGTCATTTCCGTGGAGTCGTAATGCCGCTTATTGTTCCAGCTAAATACCCGCATTTTGTACTTTACGTTTTTCATATAGTACATAATTGAATCCGGATAAAGCGGAAGAAAACGTCGACTGAGGCTTTTATAGCGTTCAGTACGACGAGCCACCGAGTCGATAAAGGCGGGAATTTCCTTGCCATCTTCATCCGTCCACGGATTACGGTCGCGCCAGTGATTATCGAAGGTGCGTTGTAACTGCTTCATCTTCTCATCCGTCGCATCTTCAGCATAGCGCTGCATACGCGAGTCAATGGTGGTGATGATGCGTAAGCCGTCGGTATACAGATCATAGCCGTTTTCTTCACCCCATTTTTTTACGTAATCCTGAACCGCGTTTTTGAGGTAACTAGCCGGGCCTGAATAGGGGTTTTCGGGAGTGAAATCAGTTACTAGCGGGAGCGCACTAATGGAGTCGGACTGGTTTTTAGTCAGGTACTTATACTTGGCCATTTGCCCCAGTACCACATTTCGGCGTTCGCGGGAGCGATCGGGGTTTTTGAGGGGGTTGTAGCTGGTTGTTGCTTTCTGTAAACCAACCAGAACGGCCCCTTCCTGCACATTCAGGCTATCGGGGTCTTTATTAAAAAACGTTCGGGCGGCTGTTTTCAAACCAAAGGCATTACTGCCAAAATCCACCGTGTTGAAATAATAGGTAATGATTTCATTTTTCGTAAAATTTCGCTCTAGTTTGAGCGCCATTAACCATTCTTTAGACTTGTAGATTACTTTCCGAATCAGTGGAATTCGAGTTAGTAATCCAGTGCTGGTTTTTCGGCGGGTTTTGAACAGGTTTTTGGCTAATTGCTGCGTGATGGTCGAACCACCGCCATCACGTCCAAACGTGATTACAGCACGACCAATGGCGCGGGATCAATGCCACCGTGATCATAGAAGCGCACGTCTTCGGTCGCAATCAAGGCATTGATGAGTTGTTTTGGAATATTTTCGTATTTAATTGGTGTCCGGTTTTCGGCATAAAACTTCCCGATCATCACACCATCCTGCGAGTAAATCTCCGATGCCTGGTTGAGTTTCGGATTCTTCAGCTCTTCTACGCTGGGCATGGCACCCGTTAACCAAAGAAAATTATAGTTAAGCATGAATACATAAATTCCCAGGGCTAAAAAGGCCCACAGAAAACCTTTGATACCATTTTTGAGGTAGGGATAGTACCAGGCTTCTGGATCTATATATTGATGAACGAACGAACGAAGGCGATCACGATTATCGTGATAAGTAGCCACCCATGAGCTAACACGATCTTCACCAGCTATTTTTACGATTTGTCGGCCTACTCCGCGTTTGACATTGCCAAGCATCTGGCGTTGTCGAATCCGTTGTCGAAATGCTCCAAAAGCGTGCCGAACAGCGCGGAATCGCTCCCTATATTGACTCATGCTTTTTTTTCTAAGAATACTCGACTTAGCTATACAAGTAACCGTCTCGCGACAGTTAGCTTCCTAAACGGAAGAAAATGAATCCCAGTCGTGTTAATCCAGACGGGGTGTCAAAGATAACGTATTTTTAGCCTATGTGATATACAAAAAACCGGGCTGCACACACAGCCCGGCTGGTAATTAGGAAATTAGATTTTACGGTCAATATAAGCGGTAGGACGGGTCGATGAACGGTCATTCGTCTGCCACATAGGCCTTATTTGTTATCGCCAATTCATAGCAAACGCCAGGGTCGAACTGTAACCGAACGCCAGGCAGCTACTTGCCCATGATTATCAGCAATAACCCAGGCAGCTTTCGGGTTCGCTTACCCGTTAGGTTATTAACAGCAAAACTAGTTTTGATAAACCGATTACTATTTACGCTACTTAAACAGAAGCCTACAAAATTCAAACAAGTGTATTCCTGCGATTTTTCTTATTCAGAATCTGTCAAGCTGTAAAGCCCTTAATACTCTACCGTTATTCCTGTTCAATGACATTCAACATATAGTTTTACCTGCGGATATAAATCAGTCAATTTAATCAAAGATATGACACATAAAATTGCCATCATTACCGGTGCTGCCAGAGGCATTGGCCTTGCTACGACAAAGATTTTTCTGGAAAATGATTGGCTGGTAGCGATGATTGACCGTGACGAAGAGGAGTTGCAAAAAGTCGCAACGGAATTGACCGGTACGTTGCCCATAGGCTGCGATGTATCCATGCCCGCTAAGGTCGATGAAATGGTAGCTAAGGTATATTCAACCTTTGGGCGCATCGATGCGCTGGTCAATAATGCGGGCCTAGCCTATTTTAAGCCGCTCGAAGAAACGGATTTTGACTGCTGGCGGACGATTATGGCGACCAATCTGGATGGCGTTTTTCTGTGTTCACAGGCGGCTATTCCCGCATTGAAGGAAAGTCGTGGTGCCATTGTTAATATCGCGTCAATTTCGGCACTGCGAGCCAGTACGTTGCGGGTTGCTTATGGTACATCGAAAGCGGCCGTTGTCCATCTAACCAAACAATTGGCGATCGAACTCGGCGATTATGGTGTGCGAGCCAATTGCGTTTCGCCCGGGCCCGTAAAGACCCAACTGGCAGCAGCGGTCCATTCACCTGAGATTATCAAGGCATATTATGATGGTATTCCGTTGAATCGCTCTGCTACTGAGCGAGATATAGCTGAAACGATCTACTTTTTATGCTCCGAAAAAGCCTCCTTTGTAACAGGACAAATGATTGCGGTTGACGGTGGCTTTGATGCATCTGGTATTGGGTTACCAGCACTTCGGGCATCCCGACAATAGTCTTAATTTTTTAACCACAGAGCACACGGAGATCTACTATGGTTTAGAATCTGTGTGCTCTGTGTTTAAAATCGCTTTTTATGTATTGGTCTGGATTACAGCCCGGTCGATTTCTCCATTTGTTCGGTGTAGCGGTTACCTACTATGTCAATTTGGGCAGTTGCTGCCTTTATCTCCTGAAGTTCGTCGGGTGTCAACTGAATGGCAGCGGCTCCGTTGTTTTCTGTCAGACGATGCAGTTTGGTAGTACCCGGAATAGGAACAATCCATGGCTTTTGTGCTAACACCCAGGCCAGGGCAATTTGAGCGTTCGTGGCCTGGTGGCGCTCGGCAAACTGATCCAGCAAATCCAGCAGGGCTTTATTGGCAACACGGGCCTCCTCGGTGTATCGTGGCAGAATATTCCGAATATCGCCCGTAGCAAACTGGGTAGTTTCGTCAATCTTGCCGGTCAGAAACCCCTTCCCAAGTGGGCTATAGGCTACTAAACCGATGCCCAATTCCTCGATCGTTGGAATGATTTCTTTTTCGTGCTGCCGGGTCCAGAGTGAATATTCACTTTGCAGGGCAGTAACAGGCTGAACGGCATGCGCCCTGCGGATCGTTTGGGCACCTGCTTCCGACAGACCAAAATGCTTCACCTTACCTTCCTGAATCAGGTCTTTCACTGTTCCGGCAACCTCTTCAATAGGCACATTCGGATCAACCCGATGTTGATAAAAAAGGTCGATCACATCGACACGTAGTCGTTTCATAGAGGCTTCGGCTACGGCTCTGATGTTCTCTGGACGGCTATTCAACCCAGCCTGTTTGCCATCCTGAAAGTTGAAGCCGAATTTAGTGGCAATCACTACCTTGCCTTTGAATGGTTCCAGGGCTTCACCAACCAGTTCTTCGTTGATGTAAGGACCATATACCTCTGCCGTATCGAAGAACGTAACACCCTGATCGACAGCAGCATGCAGTATCGGAATCATCTCTTTTGCGTCTTTGGCCGGGCCGTAACCAAAACTCATGCCCATACAGCCAAGCCCAATGGCCGATACCTCAAGGCCGCTGTTTCCTAATTTGCGTTTTTGCATTGTTGTACTCATAATGATATGTGCTAATTACCCTACAAACCTACTAGAAGGGCAACTGGTTTACCAACAAAATCCAAACAGGAAATTACGAAAATCAAACAGGTTTGAGTCGTCTAAAATGTAGGCTCCCATACCAAATTCGTGTAATAAAGGCCGCCTACTGCGGGGCCGCCAATAAAGGTATAGTAGGGCTTATTCAGAATATTGGTCCCCCCACCTTTACCAACAGACTTAGTTTTTGAAGCCGGTAACTGACCTGGGCATCCAGCGTATTAATGGCCGAAACGGTGCCCGTAGCCAACTCCGACTGCCACAAAAAAGCATCCTGGTGTTTGTAATTCACCGAGAAACCAATGCCTTTCCATAGACTACCATTCGAGACGTTCAGGTTCGTAATCCAGCGGGGTGTGTTGAACGAACTTTCTAATCCATCGCCGTTTTCAGCCCGATTGAGCTGGGCAAACGAGGCATTCCCGCCCACCGACCAGTTCTGGGTCAGGCTATACCGAAGCCCAAGACTAGCGCCGTAGTTGAACACCTTTGTTTGTGAGTTAGTCCAGAGCCGGTAGCGGTCCTGCGTGGTCGATGACGAAAAATAGTAGGCCAGAGAGTCTGGATTTGAGCCTTTGGCCAGATTGGCATTCACCTGCGCAATGAAATTTTTATAGGCCATGTAGTACGCGTCGACATCAATGAAAAGCCGTTGTTTGAAAAACAAGCCCTTATAACCTACCTCAAAACTATTGACCTGCTCGGGTTTTAAATAAGTATAGAGGCTCTGTTTGAGCAGCCCTTTATTTTTCTGAATGGCCTGGCTGGTTGTTAGACCATTGGTATTCACATCGGTGGTGATTGCAGCCTGAAACGCATTAATTGAGGTAACCAGGTAGGCATTTTCGTAAATCCCCTTCGACATGATCGGTAAGCCACCAACGCGCTTTACACCACCGGAATTGATATTTGTGAAGCCTTCGAATAAGGAAGGAAATCGGTAGCCATTCTGGAAGGAAACCCGAATGGTATGATCGTTTGTTGGCGAATACACAACCGATAACCGAGGATTGAGCCGGGCATCGAAGTAGTAGTTTTTGTCGAGTCGTAACGATCCGGAAACCTTTAATTTTTCATCGAGAAATGTGCGGCTCAGTTGGACAAAGCCCCCTGTTTTGCCATAGACCAGATTTTTACCAGCCTCAGTGGGGTTGATGAAATAGTTGCCATCGGGAAACACAACGTACCGGCGAAAATCGAACCCTGCCTGGATCGTTAAGCCCGTCTGCTCCCGAAAACGTTTCCAAAGGACCCGCGTCGGTTCAACTTGTCCTTCCACATGGTACATCCAAGACTGCACCCGTAGGGCCGCACCAATATCCCAATTGTTAATATCACGAAGTTTGTCAATCAGGGCGTTGAAGGCAGGCGTTCCTGCAACGGGCCTTCCCTGATCAGCCACAGAGCGAGCATCTCTAAGGGCATCAGGTACTGCCGTACCAGCCTGCATATCCTTATTGAATTGATTGGCAAAATCGGCAAACCACTGATTATCAGACTTAAATGACTTGTCGATATTTTCGGCCATTGAGCGGATATTATACGAGTCGCCTGTGTTTTCGCTGCTTCGGTAGGCCCGGATTTGTATCGAAGGCGTGGTTAAAGTCAGGCTATGTTGGTCGAGCCGGTAATTCTCAAGCCGAAAGCGATTGGTTCGCTGATACACATTGTTAAGCGTGGCCCCCTGATAAGTATAGGCGAGTTCGACGGTCGGGGAAAATCGGTAATGAAGCGACAGATCACCCCGAAGATTTTTCAGTCCGTAATCGGTAGCTTCTGCTTCGTAATAGCCTGTTCGACCAATGCTGTATCGTTTACCACCTAAGGTGATCGTGCGCCGGTTGGCCGCTTCATTCCCGTAGCCATTGACGGGATCATAAGCGGGATTATCAACTCCGAACAAACTTAATGATGCGTTGCCGTTAGGGTTCAGATCATCCCGGTTGCCCGCCACCCAGTCATAGCCACTCTGATAAACCAGATTTACTTTGAACGCGAATCGCTGGCCAATCCGACGAGCATAGCGCAGACTGGTTTCTGAATAGATCTTGGCCGATACGGCAGCATCACCCACATGGTTGACTCCCGTTTTCTGGCCAATGCTCAAGCCTTCCGAATCGAAGGGATTGCGGGTCAGAATGTTAACCAGCCCGTTCAGCGCGTTCATGCCATAGAGAGCCGACGCGACGCCTGGCACGAGTTCGACCTGCTGAATGTCCAGATCGGATGGGGCCAGCGCGCTGGCAATGGGCGCTCCAATGTGCGGAGCCTGATTGTCGCGGCCATCGACGAGCTGGACGAAGCGAACATTGGTGGTAGTAGCAAACCCACGGGTATTATACACTTTAAAACCAAGGCTGGACGTGAGCAACTGAACGCCTTTGATATTTTCGATAGCATCGAAATAAGATGGCTGAGCGGATAGTCTGATTCGTCGGGCATCCAGAACTTCAATGCTAACGGGGGAACGCAGGATTGATTCGGACACGCGAGAAGCCGAAACGACTATCTCGGCCAGTTCTCTGGAATGTAGTGTATCTGGGTTGGGAATTGTATCTGTAGGGACATGGATGGTTAGGCTTAACCAAAAAAGAGTAGAATTAAGCATAGAGGTTGTAGAAAGTGAGCAATCTCCAATTCGTTATGTTTTTGCGAATATAACGACTAACAAGCATAGTCTGTTAACAAATAAACGTTTATTAGGATTAGATCTGCTGCGAGAGGTGCATCAGTCTCAGCTTATGAAATTCACCCATTTCTGAATTTCATAAGCTGAGTTGCGTATGTTTTTTAAAGAAGTTATTGAAATGGGTCACTTCGGCAAATCCTAAGGCGTACGCAACATTCGCTACAGACCAGGTACTCCGCTGCAAAAGTGTTTTTGATTCCTGTAAAACCCGCTCGGCAATAAGTTGGGAGGTTGTTTTCTGTGTCGTTTCCTTAACTGCCCGATTCAGATGGTTTACGTGAATGTTCAACTGATTGGCGAAATCAGAAGCAGAGCGGAACTTAACCTGCTGGTGGGTGTCATCGAGCGGAAACAGGCTTACCTGCTCATCAGTCAACCCAAACAAGTGATAGGCCGTTGGGCTAAAAACAGCCTATTGCTTTAGATTGCCAAACTGATTGAAGATGTATCGGCATAATACACCTGGCCGATCCTACCCCGAAAATCTATATTGGATGAGTAGGAAAGATTTGACAAAATAGATTTTCTTGACTCTTCAATAACTAAGTTGCTGATAATTAGAGGAATTTTAAACAATAACGTTCAGAAAATCGATAGAATCTAAATTAGAGGAGTACGAAGCCGAGGTTGGCTTCTTGATATTTAATCCCAAATTCGCGTTACCTAAGCAATTAATAGCAGAACTAAAATGAGAAACAGTATTTTATTCACCATAGCCGCTACCTCGATCGCTTTGGGAGCCTGTGGTCAAACTACATCAAACACGACAACTGTGTCTGCGCCAGCGACTAATTCCGTCGAAACAAAAGAACCCAATTCGGCTTATAAGTCGGCTTTTGCGGGCCAAACCCGAGTAGCAGCTGTCAAATCGGCCACCAACTACGAAGGCAAGGTGTTGACCGAATCGCTAAAGAGCCCATGGGGTATTACGAGCCTGCCCGATGGACGACTGCTCATTACTGAGAAAGAAGGGACCATGCGCATTGTAACAACGGATGGTAAAGTAGGAGAGCCTATCACGGGTATTCCCAAGGTTAATCCATCGGGCCAGGGTGGACTATTGGGCGTTCGGATTGATCCCGCTTTTGAGACAAACCGGATGGTGTATTGGGTATTTTCTGACCCACTTCCCGAAGGAAATCTGACCGCCGTTGCCAAAGGCAAACTGTCGACCGATGAAAAAAAGATTGAGGGCGCAACCGTCATTTATCAGGCCACCCCTGCTTACAAAGGAAATCTGCATTATGGTGGCCGAATTCTGGTTGATAAAACCGGCAATCTGATCATCAGCACGGGTGAGCGTTCGGATCTGGTAACCCGGCCACAAGCGCAGTCGCTCAATTCGGGCCTCGGAAAAGTGATTCGTATCACGAAAGAGGGTAAACCCGCACCCGGCAATCCATTTACAGGACAAGCGGGTGTCCGACCAGAATTGTATTCATATGGGCATCGCAACGTACAAAGCCTTGCATTTGATCCCGTTACGGGCGATTTATGGGAAGGCGAATTCGGGCCAAGAGGGGGCGATGAGATCAACCATATTAAACCCGGAAAGAATTATGGCTGGCCGACCATTACCTACGGCATCGAATACAGTGGCAAACAAGTGGGCGATGCCATTCAGCAGAAAGAAGGGCTTGAGCAACCAACCTATTATTGGGACCCGTCGGTGTCGCCCAGTGGCATGACGTTCTACAGCAGTGATCGTATTCCTGAGTGGAAGAACAATCTATTTGTAGGTACGCTGAGTGGTATGCACATCGCCCGGCTTGTTATTAAGGATGGTAAAGTAGTAGGTGAAGAACGGTTGCTGGCTGATCAGTTCCAGCGATTCCGGGACATAACCCAGGGTAAAGATGGGGCCCTGTATGCTATTACAGATCAGGGGAGGTTGTATCGAATCGATAAAAAATAATCCCTCTGGATCGATTTGCGAATGAAAGCATACTACAAGTTTACCTTTTTCACTAAATGCAGTACAACAATTCTAACATTTGAGTACATTGCGCATAATAGTACAATTTAATACACTAATAGCCCTAATGCTTTTCTGTTCAATATGGCCTGTCTCTTCCAGGTAAATAGACTGTATCTGCAGAGAGTCATTGAGCATTAGCCAGCTTAGTTGTTTACTAAATGATGTGGAATGAGAGCATTGAAACACTTTGATGGCGCACTGGCTACTCAGGCGGTTAACCGTGAGACTAACTGCCTCTCACTTTATGACCGCTTTGGTGCTTTAGCCTATGGAATAATTTTACAAATCATTCCAGAGCCAGAGATTGCCCAAACAGTCTTAGTGGACTTGTTCTCATCGCTACCGATAGAATTTTACGCAGAAGGTTCTGATCCGGTCAGTAGTGAACTAATCCGTTTAGCCAGAAAAAAAGCGCTTGCAGCAAAGCCCGAACGATACAATAGATCGCTATCAAGTCAAGAACCTACAACGAACGATGATCTGGGAAAACTTGTTTTCGATCTGTCATTCTATCAGGGATTTTCGGTCGAAGACATTGCAGATAAGCTGCAACTGACCAAAACGAACGTATTGAGTATGATCTACGCTTATTTTAAGCAGCAACGTTCTTAACTCACCATCTTGACTTTGAAGAATCATCAATATTTGACGAGCGGTGTTCTTGAAGCTTATCTGTTAGGCTTGGTTTCTGAACAGGAAAAAGAGGAACTTGAACGGCTACTAGCTACAGATGAAGAGGTTTTGGCTCAGTTAAATGAGCTTGAAACGGATATGGAGGCCTATTTCCTAAACAATGCCGTGCCTCCCCCACCGGGCATTAGAGAGAAAATCGAGTTACGTATCAACGAAACCGAAATTAAAAAATGGCAGCAACCTACTTCTGGCGATTCTTCGAAAAAATCGTCCGAGTCTCGTTCTAATGACCCGCACTATGTCAATGTTGAAGTTGACAATACCCACATTCGGGTTCATAAGCACTGGAAAATTGCTTTTATTGCCGTTTTTATTCTGTCAAAGATATTTTTGATAACGGGCCTTTACTTCTATTTCAAAGCCAATAGCCTGGAGCAGGAGGTTATCCGTCTTAAAGCTGAAGCTCAACATGCAGTACCTTTACGTCGCTGACGAACCTGACAATGGTACGGTACTGGCATTTATAGTCGCTTATAAACAATACAGCCTCGCCAATAAAGGTGGGGCTGCTTTTTATGTGAATGACGGTCTTACGGGTTAGCATTTTAAAACGTCTTTTTCGACGTCAATACACATCCTCAAGTAACAAAAAACGCCGATTCCAGCAGAATCAGCGTTTTTACCTAACCCATAATGTCTTGCAGTCGAGGCTAAATCCGATAGCAATCAGAAGGAATCTGGCAACAATCAGGCCAAGAATACACTGAATGCGGTTAGGCAACTCAAAATTACCTAGTACTGCAAATTAATGACCCACAGTGACTTCGAGAATATTGACACTTACTTCGTTTATTATCAACACCTTACGCCTTCTATTTTGTCTACTTCTGTAGACAATTATTTTTTTGTAGCTCTAGTGGCTACTTGGTGATATATGTCACAGACATCTGAATAAAACGCGGCTAGTTTTGCTTCAGCATATGAAAACCAAGCCAATGATGAATCTATTAAAATCTATATTCGGTGGTGGCAGTAACCGTGAAATTGAGAACGTATTAGCTCACGGAGCAATTATCATCGACGTTCGGTCAGCAGGTGAATTTGCCACAGGACATGCCAAGGGGGCTATCAATATTCCCCTCGATCAGTTGGAAGCAAAGCTCTATAAGCTAAAAAGTTATCAAAAACCACTTGTGCTCTGCTGTGCCTCTGGGATGCGTAGCGCCCGCGCCAAATCGTTTCTGGCCAGTCAGGGAATCGCCAATCTGTATGACGCCGGTAGCTGGCGTAATCTGAACTGAGTTCCAGTTTCCTTAAACACAAAAAGCGCGTGCTTAAGCAACTTACTAGCACGCGCTTTTTGTTGGTGATTTCAGACACAAAATTCTCTTTAGTCATACTCTTTGACGGCTGTTCGGATCGTTGGGTGCATAAAAACCGTAGACCGGATTGAATGGGTAATCAGGCAGGCTTTTTCGGCTTTCTGCAATACCCGGTTTGCCTTCTCTACATCACTCTCATCGGTCAGGAGTAATTCAGGAAAAAGGTCGACTTCGGTTATCATCAGTGTATTGTCTATCTTGTCCAGTTTACCAACGGCGCGACAGTCAAAATCATCGAAGTCCAGTTGGAAATTTTCGGCGATAGCCAGAAAGGTCGTCATAAAACAACCGGCAACAGCAGCCACCAGCAAGTGCTCAGGCGACCAGACACCCGGCATCCCTTTCGGAAATTCAGGTGGTGTAGCAACCTTAATAGACTCCGTTAAAACAGGGGAACTTAGCTGGCCAAGGCGGGCATACTGCCAGCCGAGATTGACTTCATAAACGTGGGTTTCCATATCTATTGATAAAAAAGAGAGTTTTCGATTCAAAAGCCCTCATTAGTGAACTAGTTACAGCAAGGTTGTTGGACAGACGTAATCAGTAAGAGGAAGTTTAGCAGTTTGCTTGATAGCAGCAAACCCTCCAGCCACATCGATCAGATTCGTATAGCCACGTGCTTTCAGGATAGAAATGGCAATCATGGAACGGTAGCCGCCCGCACAATGCACATAATAGGTCGTGTCACGGTTGATACGCGCCATGTTTTCGTTGATAAAATCCAACGGAAAGCTCTCTACGCCCACCACATGCTCTGAATCGTATTCACTTTTCCGGCGGACGTCTAATACGGGCAGGCTAGAAGTTTGATCAAACAAGTCCGCAAATGTTTCTGCCGAAATCGACTGAATGCTGTCTACTTCGCGCCCATCGGCCTGCCAGGCCGCGAACCCTCCTTGTAAATAGCCGATGCAGTTATCGTAGCCTACACGCGCCAGCCGCAATACAGCTTCTTCGGCTTTTTCCTCAGGTGCTACCAGCAGAATTGGCTGCTTTAAATCAGGAATTAGCGTACCTACCCAACCCGCAAACTGGCCTTCCAGACCAATATTTATCGCATTGGGAATAAATCCGTTGGCAAACTCCTGAGCCCCACGTACATCCAGAATCAGCGCATCGACTTCATTGGCTGCGGCTTCAAAAGCGGCTGGCGACAATGGTTGTGTCCCCTGCCGGATGACCTCGTCAACACGACCATAGCCCATTTTATTCATGGCCACATTTTTAGGAAAATATTGCGGAGGAGGCACAAGGCCAGCCGTAACTTCCTTTATGAAAGCGTCTTTGCTCTGCGACCGTAACGCATAATTAAACAGCTTTTGATTGCCGAGCGTATCGGTTGTTTCTTTGCTCATGTTCTTACCACAGGCAGAACCAGCACCGTGACCCGGATAGACAATTACGTCATCGGGCAACGTCATGATTTTAGTTTGAAGGCTATCATACAGATAACCAGCCAGATCGCTACAGGTGAGGTCGGTTTTCACAGCCAGATCGGGGCGGCCCACATCACCAATAAACAGCGTATCGCCAGTGAAGATGGCTGTTTCTTTACCCGTTTCGTCAAGGAGCAAAAACGTCGACGATTCCATGGTATGGCCGGGTGTATGCAGCACACGAATTTTCACGTTACCCAACGAAAACTCCTCTCCGTCTTTGGCAACATAGGCGTTATAGCCCGGCTGAGCGGTTGGGCCAAAAACAATAGTTGCACCGGTTTTAGCCGCCAGATCCAGATGACCCGATACAAAATCGGCATGAAAGTGGGTTTCAAAAACGTATTTTATGCTTGCTCCATCTTCACTAGCCCGGTCGATATAAGGTTTAGTTTCACGAAGGGGGTCAATGATAGCCGCTTCGCCGTCTGATTCAATGTAATAGGCTGCTTCGGCCAGACAGCCGGTATAAATCTGTTCAACTCTCATGACGTTTCACTGGGTAAATTGATACGTCAAAGTTGGCGATCGTTCAAAGCCGGTTCTGTGATATTTGTTACAAATGAATCCTGATTATCGTCAGGTCACCGACTGCCTGAAAAAGAGATGGTTCGCTAACCAAGCGAACCATCTGCAGAACCCACCTAATTAAACAAAACCCGGCCAATTGTAAAATGGCCAATGTACATACGTTGATATAGCCCCGCCAGTTTTCTACTGACAGGAAGCTCTTTCCAGATTAGGACAGGTTTCCTGTGTTTTTTGCGAATAGACAACTTTCGATTAAAGCACGATTAACGAATCCAAACATAGGTTATCTTTGCCCGGTTTTTACCCGCTCGTACACCAGAAGGCGCACGCCTAATTTATGGAAGACAAAAAGCATTTAGATACTGTGACAGCTGCTGGCTTGCTGGTGGCAATGGGTATCATCTACGGCGATATTGGCACATCGCCCTTGTACACACTCCGGGCTATTGTTGGGCCAAACAATCCGATTCGAGCGGATGTAGTTCGGGGAGCACTCTCCTGTGTACTATGGACACTTACACTGCAAACGACCGTCAAATACGTTATCCTGATCCTTCGGGCCGACAACCGGGGTGAAGGTGGAATTTTTGCCCTATATGCATTGGTTCGACGGCACGCCCGCTGGCTAACGCTCCCGGCTATTATTGGTGGGGCGGCCTTGCTGGCTGATGGTATAATTACCCCCCCTATTTCGGTCTCATCAGCTGTAGAAGGGCTCCGCCTGCTGTACCCGGCCATCACCCACATACAAATCATTGAAATTGTCATTGCGATTCTGACCATTCTGTTTCTGATTCAGGCTTTTGGAACCAGTGTGGTTGGTACGGCTTTTGGACCCATCATGTTTGTCTGGTTTGTGATGCTGGGCGTATTAGGTATTGTTCAGATTGCACAGGCACCGGGTATTCTGGCCGCCATAAATCCCTACTATGCCTGGTGGCTGTTGTCGGAGTATCCAGGAGGCTTCTGGCTATTGGGTTCGGTATTTTTATGCACCACCGGGGCGAGGCTTTGTATTCCGACATGGGACACTGTGGTCGGGCCAATATTCGGGTTAGCTGGGTATTTGTCAAATCCTGCCTGATTCTCAACTATTTTGGCCAGGGAGCCTGGTTATTAAGCATTGAAGGCCAGGCACTGAAAGAACGTATTCCGTTTTATGAGGTTATGCCCCCTGGTTCCTGACCATTGGCATCAGTATTGCGACTGCCGCCACCGTTATTGCCAGTCAGGCCTTAATCAGTGGTTCATTTACGCTTATCAGTGAAGCCATCCGGCTTAACTTCTGGCCAAAAGTTCGGTTACGCTACCCAAGTGTTCAGAAAGGGCAATTGTACGTACCGAGTGTTAACTTCCTGCTTTGGGCAGGCTGCGTGGGCGTTGTCCTGTATTTCCGTGAATCATCGAATATGGAAGCCGCTTACGGGCTGGCTATTACGCTGACCATGTTGATGACGACCTTGCTGATGTCCTACTACCTCTATACGCACAAGTATCAGGCATGGTGGGTAGTCTTGTTCCTAACGGTTTATCTCGGTATCGAAGGGTCGTTTCTGGTCGCGAATCTGATCAAATTCCCGCACGGCGGTTGGGTATCTGTACTGATCGGTGCAACAATTGCCGGAGTTATGTACATCTGGTTACAGGCGTTCCAGATTAAACTACGCTTGACGGAGTACGTCCGAATTGACCAATACACCCAGGCCATCAAAGAACTCAGTCGCGATATCAGTATTCCGAAATACGCTACCCACATTGTCTTTATGAGCAATGCGGCCCGGCAATCGGAAATTGAATCGAAAATCATTTATTCCATCTTCCAGAAACGCCCCAAACGCGCTGACATTTACTGGTTCGTTCACGTCGACACAACGGATGATCCGTATACGATGGAGTATAAGGTGAACACCATTGCGCCCGACGACGCCTATAAAGTGACGTTTAAACTCGGATTCCGGGTTGAACAACGAATCAACCTGTTCTTCCGAAAGGTGATCGAAGACATGGTAAAAAACAAAGAAGTGGATATTACCAGCCGTTACGAATCACTTAGCCGTCAGAACGTTATCGGTGATTTCCGCTTTGTCGTTTTAGAAAAATTCCTATCCTTCGAAAACGAACTACCTACCCGCGAGCGGATCATCATGAATATCTACTTCAGCATTAAAAGCTTCACGACCCCCGAAGATCGCTGGTTTGGCTTAGATAGCAGTTCGGTTAAAATTGAAAAAGTACCACTGGTAATTCGTCCAGTAGAAAACGTCCAACTAAAACGCATTACATCTTAATTGTGAATGAGCGATTG
Source organism: Spirosoma telluris (assembly GCA_003259005.1). Lineage (GTDB taxonomy): Bacteria > Bacteroidota > Bacteroidia > Cytophagales > Spirosomataceae > Spirosoma > Spirosoma telluris. The sequence continues at coordinate 7,787,622 of QLII01000001.1, read as the reverse complement.
AGTGAATGAGTGAATAGCTGATGCAAGTGCTATTCACTCATTCACTCATTCACTCAATCGCTCATTCACTCATTCAATATATGAAACTTCTCATCACCGGCGGGGCCGGATTTGTTGGCTCATCACTGGCCATTTCGCTGAAGCAGAATTATCCGAAGTATCAAATCTTTGCGCTCGATAACCTTAAACGGCGCGGGTCGGAACTGAGTCTGGCCCGGCTTAAAGCAGCGGGTATCGAATTTCTACACGGCGATATTCGGAACAAAGAAGATTTCGACGCCCTGCCTGCCGTGGATACTGTGATTGAAGCCTCCGCCGAGCCCTCGGTGCTGGCTGGCCTTGACGGAACACCTGATTACCTGATTAATACCAATCTGTTCGGTACAGTCAATTGCCTGAACTATGCCTTAAAACACAAGGCTAATTTCATTTTCCTGTCGACAAGTCGCGTTTACCCAATCAAAACCATCGAAACGCTCAATTTCGAGGAAGCCGATACACGCTTTGTTCTGACGGATAATCAACCCGTTCCGGGCGTGTCGTCGAAGGGGATTGCCGAGGACTTTCCACTCACAGGTGCGCGGTCGCTGTACGGAACGACCAAACTGGCGTCGGAACTGTTGATTCAGGAGTATAACGAGTTTTACGGACTGAAAACGGTGATCAACCGTTGTGGCGTAATCACGGGTCCCTGGCAGATGGGCAAGGTCGATCAGGGCGTCATGGTTCTCTGGATTGCCAAACACTACTTTGAGCAGAAATTAGCCTACATCGGCTACGGTGGCACCGGCAAGCAAACCCGCGACATGCTTCACATCGCCGATCTGTACCGGCTGATTGACTGGGAGTTACACAACCTCGATAAAGTAAACGGTGAAATTCTGAACGCTGGCGGTGGTGTAGAAAGCAGCGCGTCGTTGCAGGAATTAACCCAGATTTGCCAGGAAATAACCGGCAAAACGATTCCCATCGCCCAAGTCGCCGAAAACCGGGCCGCCGATATTCGACTCTACATCACCGACAACACGAACGTCACGAACCTGACTGGCTGGAAACCCCAACTCGGCATTCGTGAAATTGTGAGCGATATTCACGAATGGCTCAACGAAAACCGAGCCGCTCTGGAACCGATCTTGAAGTAGCATAGGCTTACTAAAGAGTTTCGCGTTCTCTACGCACAAATTCCCGGCAAATTCTGTTATCCTTCTAACCAACCCTAACCCGGTTGGTTAGTGATTATGCAACCGGATTATAGCATCAATACGTCATCAACCATACAACTCGCTGAATCGCAGCGCAGGGGTCAGCCCGACGCCAGTGATCTTTGGAAAACAGCCCTTACCTTAGGATTTCCAGCCGCCCTTTGGCGATTACCCAATCAGCAGGATAAACACCTGATTGTGTCCTTTGAGGAGGTACTGCCCCGTGTATCGGCCGATCTGGATGAATTACCAGCGGGGTTCCTCATTAGTCCTTTCGACAACCTGGCCAAAAACGCACCAGTAGAAGCACAGCTTTCGGAGCACTTAGACCCGAGTGGCCTTATCCCGCAAACCTTTTTTCTACGGGCTGATATCCAGGCCACTTTTCTGGCAACTGAAACGGCTACAGTAAAACAGACTGAACTAAAAAATACGACAGGTGAGCCAGCTAACCGGTTTTGGCATACGCTAAAATCGAATGCAGGCAAGAAAGCGCATCAACCAATAGGTGTAGGCAATCCTACGCCCATCCTTGACCCCAAAGCACAGGCCCTATACGAGCGAAACGTAGCCAAAGCGATTGAAGCGATCCAACGGGGCGAATTACGCAAGGTAGTCCTGTCTCGCACGAAGCAGGTACAGTTTACCAATGCCCCAAACGCGGTCGAGTTGTTTGATAAGCTTTGCCAAAAGTACCCAACCGCTTTTGTATCGGCCGTTTCAATTCCAGAACGGGGCCAGATCTGGATAAGTGCGACCCAGAACGGCTGGTGAGTGTTAATGCCAAGGGAATTTTTCAGACGACTTCGCTGGCGGGAACCCAGTCTTCCTTTCACCCGGATGGTACGGCTAAACTTCCTTCGAAGGCCATGTGGTCGCAGAAGGAAATTGAAGAGCAGGCGCTGGTAAGTCGCTATATTATTGAATGCTTCAAGAAAATCCGGCTGCGAGAATACCTTGAGGAAGGCCCTAAAAGCATCATAGCGGGCAATTTGATGCACCTGGGTACGTCTTTCACGGTCGACACGCAGGCGGTACGCTATCCTCAACTTGGCACGGTGATGCTTCGACTACTGCATCCAACTTCGGCAGTTTGCGGCACTCCCCGCGATGCCGCGTTTGCCTTTATCCGCCAGCACGAACCCCACGACCGCGAGTTATACAGCGGTTTTCTGGGGCCTGTCAATATAGATACCAATAACGAAGGACCATCGAGTAGCCTTTTCGTACACATTCGTTGTATGAAACTCGAAGGCAGACTAGCAACCCTGTATGCAGGGGCGGGAATAACAGAGGATTCGGAACCTGAACAGGAATGGCAGGAAACCGAAATGAAATGCCAGACCTTACTTCAAATAATGAATAATGTAGAATGAATAATGTAGAATGGATTGTCATAGAGCCATTTTTCATTATCCATTTTACATTATTCATTCACTAGGCCCCTTCGGCAGGATCGTTAGGGGCTCTGGAACCCTCTTCGGAGGTACGATCACCGGCTTCACTAGCGGCTGATGATTGTGTATCAGCGTCAGGAGCCGTACCATCATTATCGGCATTTGCCGTCGTTACTAAAGGTTCTTCCGCCGGGGCTGGCGACTGTTGTTCATTTGTCATAACGTAGTAAGTGTAAGTAAAGGCGTAAAAAAAGAGTTAGGCTGACCTTAGAAGGGCCAGCCTTTTTGTTACTCCATACTGTCGTCGTCCAGATCGTCGTCGATACTGTCGTCGTCTAAATCTTCATCGAGATCTTCCGGATTAAAGTCGTCTTCAATGTCGTCCAGATCATCTGCTCCATAGCCGCTAGCAGCTCCAGAGCCAAGTTCATCGAATTCGGCATCGTCATCGAAATCGTCATCATCGTCGTCAAATGCCGCTGATTCTGGATCAGGGTTCAACATCAGCACGTCTTCATCCTCATCAAACGTTGGCTGGTAAATCATGGTTAATAGAGTATAAAAGTTAGTTTACTTCCCATAACGCGGCTCTTTCCCCGAAGGTTTAAGCCACTCCCAAACTTATTCAATAAATGAATTAAAACTACAAGGTCTCTACAAAGTTTATTTAGTACGATGTCTGAATTAAGCCCCATGCTCGTGTGCTCATCGTACTAACCACTTCGAAAGAAGTGCCAAAATCCTACTCAATGAAGAATTATCAGCTTCGACGCTTATCCGATCAACCCATTCTGAAAACGAGTGATGTAACACCCAGTATTGCCAATTTCGACGTGCTGGGCGCCTTCAATCCAGCAGCCTGCCTTTTCAACGATGAAATTCTGCTTCTATTACGTGTGGCCGAAGCGCCAAAGGCCGAAGCCGGTTTTATTGTTATACCCCTGATAGAAGAACAGGATGGGGTACCCTCCTTAGTTATCAGGCGTTTCCCTGAACCAACGGAACCCTATGACCCGCGTGTTATCTCGCTGGATGGGAAAGTGTATCTAACCTCACTTAGCCACTTGCGTCTGGCTCGAAGTAAGGATGGCATTCACTTCGAGATCGACGATAAGCCGTTTTTATTTCCGGCTCGTATGGATGAGTCTTTTGGCATTGAAGACGCCCGAATTACGTTTCTGGATGGCAAATACTGGATTACCTACACAGCTGTATCTGAACATGGCCCCGGTGTGGGGCTTGCCGTTACAACCGATTTTGTGAACGTTGAGCGTGTCGGGATGATTTTGCCGCCACCCAATAAGGACGTGGCTTTGTTCCCAAAAAAAATTAACGGAAAATACATGCTCCTTCACCGTCCTATGGTGTCGGAAATCGGCAAACCGTCGATCTGGCTGGCAGAATCAGAAGATGGGGTACACTGGGGGAATCACCGCTTTTTGTTTGGTGGGCGAGGCCATGCCAGTCAGGACCCACTAGCAAATCCCTTTGGCTGGGAAGGGGGAAAAATTGGGGCAGGTCCTGAGCCCATCCTGACCGATGAAGGCTGGTTAGTCTGCTACCATGGTGCCAACCCCCTGCATTCGTATTCGCTGGCGCTGGCACTCCTGGATAAAGATGACCCCGCACATGTGTTGGACCGCTCCAGTCTACCCTTGCTATCACCCGAATTGTTTTGGGAACGCGAAGGCTTCTTCCCGAACGTCGTATTTTCGAACGGTTGGATTCAATGGCCTGCCGATAGCGACAAAGCAGGCCAAATCTGGGTGTACTATGGCGCGGCTGATTCGGGCGTAGGACTGGCCGAGTTGGTACGGCTATAGGCATTGAAAACTTGCTAAGATCCTGTATTTTAGCAAGCTATGAAACTAATCCTAACCATTGCCCGCTTCGAGCTAGTTTATCATCTGCGCCAACCCGCGTTTTACTTATTTGCCTTTCTTGTAGTAGGGCAGGGTATCTGGTACTCCTCTCAGGTAACAGCCCTTTATTCGTATAGCGATCCTGCTGTCACGACCTATCTGATTTTAGCCTCGCTCGGTGTCGTTCTTGCCATTGTAGCCGTTTTAATGGCGGGACAATCGCTAACGAAAGATCTGGATTACCGTACCACAGCCTATCTTTTTACTTTGCCGATTACGAGCCGGATGCATTTCGCCGGACGGTTTATTGGTACGTATGCCACAGTGCTTTTGCTATCGGTAGGCTATCCGGTAGGCATCCTATTATTTTCATCGGTTAATGGCCATACCCAAACGGCATGGGTAGCCCTGGCGGATGGATTTGTACGGTTAATTGTCCAAAATAGTTTCATTATCGTTAGCCTGACGTTTTCGCTGACGGTGCTGCTACGAAGTATTCGGGAGCTTACATCGCGCTATTCTTAATCGTTCTTTATTTTCTACTGACGGAGGCAAGCCAACAACTTGTTGCCGATTCAGACTTATGGCAACTGCTCGATCCATTTGGTGTGGGGATGGCGAGAGAATCTGTCGAGAACTTGCCCTTTAGCGATGACCCTGCTGGCCTGTTTGCCTACTCAGACATGTTTTTCATTAATCGACTCTTATGGCTTGGGTTGTCTTTGGGTGCCTTGGCGTATGCCGAACAGCACTTCTCATTTGACTTTTTTGCCCGTACGCAACCCCAGCAATCACCCGCGTTACGTGTATCAGCCCATACGACTTTTTCAAAACTACCAGCTGTCAAGCCCCAGTTTGGCGGCTGGTTGTCCTGGCAAACCAGCTGGCGGTTAACGAAGCTGGAATTTTCGAATCTGGTTCGTCAGCCTGTATTCCTGATTACCGTGGGCTTATTAGTCCTGCTAGCCATCTTGTTGACAACGATGCTGGGTCTGAACCCTGATTTTCCTGAACTACCCGTTACCTCACGCATGACCGCCCTACGATTATCATTGGGCCTATTTATTGGTCTGTTTTTGCTCGTCATGACTGGCGAACTGATTTTTCAGGAACGTACCGTCGGTTTCTGGCCTATTTACGACGCACTGCCCCAATCTAATTTCGTATTGTTACTAGCTAAACTACTGGCCCTAACTGGCTCTGCTGCCCTACTAACGGTTGGACTGTTTCTGACCGGTGTTGGTGTGCAACTAGGTTCTGGTTTTAGCGATATTGACTGGGGACGCTATGTCGCTGATTTATTGACCGATGGGTTTCTACGGTATTGTCAGCTTATCGCCCTTGGTGCATTTGTAGCCGCGCTGGTGAACAACCGAATCCTCAGCCATATAATTAGTCTGCTTCTCTTTGCCGCATTAGCCTTTTGGTATCAAGCCAGCAAGAGTGAGCCATCCATTTTTCTCTACAGTTTCCTACCAGGGTCTGCAACCTATTCCGACTTAATCGGTTTTGGCCCAAATACAGCCCTTAGGCCTGTTCTTCACATCGTTTGGTGGTGTATAGCTGGTGTTTTGGGTACATCCTTCCTGCTTACCTGGAACCGGGGTATAGTGGCTAGCTTACCTGAACGCATTGGTCAGTGGCGCAACCAATTCAATTGGCCTTTTCGGTTAGCCTTTCTAGTTTTTGGCATCCTGCTAGGCTTTTCGATCTGGCAAACACAGCAACGTTTGCTAGCATTACCAGCCACGCAATCCATTCAGTACAAAACGAGTACGATGGCTATCCCATCGGTATCCGGTCAGTCGATAAACGTTCATATTCTACACCGTCACCCCTATCAGGTTCAACACATGCTGCGGGCAGCGAAGATTGCCATGCACAGAGGGGAGCAGCTATTTGGGGCGTACCCTTACACCGATTTGCAGATTAAAGAAATACCTGTTGGCGCAGTCGATATACTCTCAAAACCCGGTCAACTTCTGATTTCCGAAAAACAAGGCTGGATCGCAGATAATCGGCAACCCGATAAGCTTGATCATATAGATTACCTCATTTCCAGGGAGGTGTTCAAGCAATGGCTGGTGCATCGGTTAACTCCCAAACAGCAATCAGGCGATGGCTTCATCAGGCAAAGTCTGGCTGAGTATCTGGCGTTACAACAGGTAGCTAAACAATATGGGCCGGAACGGCTCAGACAACGGCTTGACCAACGAGCATCCTGGTATGCCGCTAGTCGGCAGCATAGCCGCAAGGCTGAATCGGCACTCCTTCAATCAAGTGGCAACGACGCGCTTGAACGCGGTCGGGCTGCGCTTGCCCTCAATAGTATTGAGCAGGTTTGGGGCGATAAACCGCTTAGCTTCACCATTAGTCAGTTTTATAAAAAGGCCGTTCAGCAACCCGACGCGGCTACAGCCAGTGCATTTTCCGATGAGCTTGCCCATCAGTTACCCGATTCGCTGGATTATCTAAAAACCTACCTGAGTGAGCCAGTATGGTTTGATTTTAAAATAGGGCGGGTAGCCAATTTGGCAAACGGCTTAACGGTCGAAATTATCACGTCCAAATGGCGGGAGAACAAAAATGGCCAGCGGCAACCGGTGCCCATTAACGACTATATACCCCTTGCTGTTCTAGATCAGAACGGCCATACAGTGTATCGCCAACTGGTTAACCCAAATCCAGATGAACGGTTTGTCTCGCTTCCGCCTTTGCCGAACGCCCGGAAAGTAATTGTTGATCCCCTGGGTGCCTGGCCCGAGCCTAACAAGCGCGATAATTCGAAGATTTTCTAATTTTTCGGCAGGATTAACCGCATAAGACAGGATTGCTAGCGTTAAAAATCCTGTCTTATCCGGTTAATCCTGTCGAAAACTTTACAATTCCAGAATATACAACTTCCGGGCGCTTTCCATCGTCAGTGACGGATCGTAGGAGGCATTCACCCGAACGGCGTTCTCGGCAACGGTTAATGGCAAACCGGCTTGTTTCCGGCGTTGGTTAACATTTCTATAGTCGTCAATAGGCCACACAAAACAACGGGAAGCTGCTGATTCCCGAAGCTTCCGACAAGCTACCTGCGTGCCATACAGTTGCGGTTTCTGGGCATACATCAGCGAACGATCAAGCATTAACGCATACTGGTGAAACGGCAATTCGCCTTCTTCGGCCGCTTTCTTCACCGCGGGTAGATAGCCATCCACCGTGTGTGCATGTTGAATGATGTAAAAAACAGCCTCATTGGTCGGTACACCTACTCTGGATTTGCCCGGATAGCCATATTGTTTTAGAATAACGTCTGCCCGCTTCAGATTACTGGAATCAATTTTTATCTGCTCAGCCCAAAGCGCACCAGCCAGTTTAGTTCGGCTGACTTTGTAGAGGATGGTCAAGCTATCCGTTAGCGGCTGATTATTACCCAGTTTGGTCAGCCATATCCGATTGCGCTGGTCCAGTACATACATACTGTCTAACTCATGTTTAAGCGAATTTAAAGACTGCCCAAATACATAAATGGGCAATAAACTGAGTGCGAATAGTAGGAATCTCATGATTAGTTGTAAGTAATAGGCAATTTAACTAAGATCAAGGTAACACTGCTGTATTTTCAGTAATTTAGTAGGTCTTAATTTTCCCCTTTTATGACTCGCTTCACTCAACTCGTACTCTGTTTTTTACTATCAACTCCCCTACTCGCCCAAATCCAGAAACGTCCATTGACCGGTGCAGATTATGACCGCTGGCAAAGTGTACGCTCCGAAAAAATCTCGAATGACGGTCGCTGGATTGCGTATCAGATTGATCCGCAGGATGGTGACGGTCGACTGGAAGTAGCCGCCAGTGGCGCTTCTACCCGCTACGTTTTCCCACGTGGGTACATGGCTCAGTTTACGCCTGACAGCAAGTTTCTGGTCATGCGCCTAAAAGTCCCGGTTGCCGACGTTCGTAAGGCTAAACTCAAAAAAAGGAAGCCCGACGAGATGCCGAAAGATAGCCTTTTAGTGCTGAATCTGTCGACCGGTAAGCCAACCAAATTACCGAATATTAAATCATTTTCGTTTGGAAAAGAAGCTGGCTCGTGGCTGGCGGTGGTTCAGGAACGGAAGGATGACAAAGAAAAACCTGCTCCTAAAGTCGGTGCCCAAACGCTGAAAGACACGCTTAATCCTGCCCCTCCCGTTTCTACGACGACCGTTGCAACCCGAAAAGGTCCAACAAAAAAGCCAAAGGGCGATGATTTGACGCTGTTTAACATGGCCGATGGCTCACGTAAAACAGTGCGCTACGTCTCCAATGCGGTTGTGTCTGATAATGGGAAGGTCGTGTTTTACAGTAAAGAATCGGCTAATGATTCATTGAAAGCAGGTGAGGCAAGTATTCCGGGCGTATTTCTGTTCAATACAACCGACGGAAAAACGATGCTGGTCGATACCAGTTCAAAACGAAAAATCTACAAAGGGCTGGCAGTGGATAAGGTTGGCCAGCAACTGGCCTGGATGGCCTCGGCCGATAGCGCAGGCGCTGATGTAAAAGTATTTTCACTCTATTACAAAAACCTGACCCCGACAACCGTGGCAAAGGGGAAAAAGCCCAAAACACCCGTAATCGAAGCCCCTTTTACCGTGATCGCCGATACGACGGTGAAAGCCCTCCCAAAGGCTGGTCGGTGAATGAGTTCCGGGAACCGAAGTTCGCTGATGACGGCAAGCGGTTGTATTTTTCAACCTCGCCTATTCCGCCCAAGCCAACCAAAGATACGCTAACCCCCGACGATGAAAAGGTGCGTATGGACATCTGGACCTGGACCGACACTCGCCTGCAACCTATGCAGCAACGACGGCTCAAGGAAGAAAAGGAGCGTGGCTTTTTGACCGTTTATGACCTGGCATCCGGCAAAGTTATTCCACTTGCCAACCGGGAAGTACCAACAGTGGCTTTCGACCCTAAAATCAACACACGCTATGTACTGGGGCTGAGCGATTTACCTTATCAGGTACAAGCGTCCTGGGACCCCGGCCATACAGACTTATACCTGATCGATGTACAGACGGGCGAGAAGAAACGAATCGCCAATGACATCATGGCGTCGCAACCGAAATTATCGCCCGAAGGGAAATATGCCTACTGGTTCGATGAACGGGATTCTCTGTGGCGGGCCTGGTCGGTCATGGATGGCAAACGCATTGATCTGACGCGTGGCTTACCCAGCAAATTTTTCGATGAAGAGCATGATACGCCAAACCTGCCCGGTGCTTATGGGGCGGCAGGCTGGACAACGGGAGACCGCCATGTGTGGCTGTATGATCGCTACGACATCTGGCAGGTTGACCCTAGCGGTCGGGAGAAACCGCTTAATTTGACGGCAAGCTGGGGTCGGAAAAATAACGTCCGCTTGCGTCGTGCTGAATTAGACAATGAAGATGATGACGCACCTGGCCGACGGGGAGGTTCTGTTGAAAAAGCCATTGATCCTAAAACCGAATTATTCCTGACCGGCATCTGGGAAAGCGACAAATCAACCGGGATTCTGAAAAGTAAGAATGGGCTATCGGCTATGGACCCGGCAACGCTGAGCCGTAGTAACCACCGTTATTTCGGGCTGAACAAGGCGAAGAATGCCTCAACCATAACGTTTTATAAAGGCAATTATCAGGAGCCTATAAACCTCTTCGTCACCGATACAACGCTGGCTACACCGAAGCAGTTGACTCACGCCAATCCGCAGCAGGATAGCATCCGATGGGGTAGCGTAGAAATCGTAAAGTGGATTGGCACGAACGGCATCAAGCTTGAAGGGTTACTCTTTAAACCCGAAGGTTTCGACCCCAAGAAGAAGTATCCGATGCTGACGTACTTCTACGAGCGGAATGCCGAAACGCTCAATGATTACCGGGCTCCCTCCCCTAGCCGCTCAACCATTAACATTCCCTATTGTGTTTCTAACGGGTATCTAGTCTTCATTCCGGATATTGTTTATACAACTGGTCAACCGGGCCCTAATGCCTATGATTGCATCGTGCCGGGCGTGCTGAGTTTATTGGACAAAGGCTTCGTTGACCGCGACCGCCTGGGTATCCAGGGCCAAAGCTGGGGTGGTTATCAAACGGCTTACATTATTACCCGCACGAATCTGTTCCGGGCTGCCGAAGCCGGTGCGCCCGTGGCAAACATGACGTCGGCCTATGGTGGAATTCGGGGCGAAACGGGCATGGTTCGTCAATTTCAGTATGAAAAAACGCAAAGCCGCATCGGTGGTACGCTCTGGGAAAAGCCGATGAACTACATCGAAAACTCACCTCTGTTCTACGCAGATCGCGTGCAGACGCCGTTGCTCATTATGAGCAATGATGCCGATGGAGCCGTTCCGCATCAGCAAGGTATTGAGTTGTTTACGGGGCTACGCCGGTTGGGTAAACCCGTCTGGATGGTCGTCTACAATAGTGAAGGGCATAACTTGACGGGGCGTCACAATGCAAAAGATTTGAGTATTCGGATGTATCAATTCTTTGATTATTACCTCAAAGATGCCCCTGTGCCGATTTGGATGAAAGAAGGACGGTCAGCGGTTGAAAAAGACCGGGGCGAAATGAAGTATTGACCTAGGCAGGGATTTTATGTAACTTTACGGAAACAACCCGCCGACATGTCGATTATCAAACAGCCGCTACTTTATGTAGGCTCTCAGGGAGAGAAGCATTTATATACCCTCTTTGATAGTGGAGCCAATTTGTCCTGTATCAACCCTGAGCACGTACCAGATCTAGCTCATCTGGAAAATTTAGGCCGAGTTAGACGTGTAGCCACGGCTGCGGTAGGGCATTACATTGAGATAAAATACCGCGTTATACTGGATTTTTATTTAGAAGATGTACTTCTCTCTGATGAATTTCTGGTCGTACCGGATTTAAGTGAAGAAGCGATCATTGGTGCTGCTACTATGCAGAAATGGCGCATCAAGTTAGAACGGTCCGCCGTCGCGGTTCGAACATGACACCGTCCATGTAGATCCTAAAGTGGCTAAAATGCAGTTGATTTAGATAGATCGTCAGTACAGAGAAGTGTAAACCCAGGGCCACAAAGACTTTATGTTCTTTATGGCCCTGGGCTTATTAATAATACCTATTCATTTACGGTAAACTTAATTGTCTTGCCTTCTCCCAATTCCTGCCGTTTAGGGAAGGTATGGTTACCGCCAGCCTGAACACGAAATGTCTGCAATCGTAACGACCCGTTTAGCACGGTTAACGCAACGTTCGTTTTCGCACCTGTTCGGCTTACTTTGCATGTTCCCCAGGCCGAACCGTTTGACCAGAAGTAAGTACCTGGTTTTGAGGTTATCGTCATGGCTTCTGTTACACCTGAATACTGGAACTGGCTCCAGGCCAATACGGTATTCCAACTGGTCATGGAGCGCGCGTAATGATAACCACATTCGGGTTCATTGAATGGATTCCGCTTGCGACCGTCAAACCGATCCCGAATGGCCGAAATGCATTTTAGCGCATTTTCCGCTTGGCCTTCATACAGCATCCCGACAGCAGCACAATATTCAAAACCCGTCATCGACTTGGCAAAATAGGGAAACGGTACTTTCAGACGTCCTTTGGGCCAGCTTGCCATCAATAAACCGGCTTCATCGCCCATCACATACGAACGCATGTTATTGAAATGATCGGAGAAGTTGTCGAGGTAGTTGTATTTCATGATGCTTCGTAAGGTGGTCTGAATGTGTTCCCGATCGGCCAGATAACCTAACCCCACCATATGCGCCATCATTTGACCAACCAACTGATCGACCAAACAGCCTTTTCCTAACTGATAATCAGGCAGATTGACGGTTGAATCGCGCTCCCAGTTAAGAAAGTCGAAGGTTTTGGGATCGGTGATTTTATGCTCGTAGTATTCGCCATTGAACAGGTTCTGGTCTACCCAGGCACTCCCTTTTTTTGCTAATAAATCGCACTTTTTGGCTAATTCAGGCTCGTTCATAGCAACAGCCATTTCGCGGCCTGCCTTCAGCGCACCCAAATACCAGAAACTCATTTGTGGATTGGGCCCGAAATAATCGACATCCATCGTATTGTGCTGGCGCCCTTCCATTACTCCGTCCTGATTACCATCCCAACCGCCTTTGATCCAGGCATAACCCAACGCTTTTTTCACCTGCGGCCAGTTCTTTTTCAGAAATTCCTGATTGCCGGAGAGCTGCCAGTCGCGATAGAACTTCAGAATCGTGCCCATCTGACCATCGGCTGCGGCATTTTTCCATTCCTGGGCTTTTTCCAGCGGCAGCATAACCCGGAAGCTCATTTTCCCGATGTCGTTGGTTGCATAATTGAATTCAATATCCCGCATCGACTGTGACAGATCCGCGAACAGAAAAGCGGTTGCCTGCTCATAATTCCAGACATGTGTACAGGAACCAAAACAGGAGCCAAATTCATCAAAAACACCCTCCCAACCCATCAGGTGGCCACTTGGAATCCTGAACACTGTTTGAGAGCGTAACGTAGCCAGGTTAAACAAGGCAGCTTCCTTGATTACATCCGGATAGTCGCTTTGCACAAACGCATTGACGAATTGGAGGGTTTTCCTCTCCAAAGCCGGTAAGTGTGGCAGTGTTTTTACAATTACTTCCCAGGCATCGGCATACTGCGCGGAATAATAGTTGCCCACGGCTGGTTGGTCTGCTTTTGTTGAAAACGAGGCCCAGGCCGCCCGATTCGGGAAATTCCAGCTAATAAAAAACGTAAACGTCTGGGTCTGACCAGGTGCAATGGTTTTCTGCACGGCCAGCGAGGCTAAGGGGTCATCATCGACGAGTTTACTCTTTTCGGTCAGGACACCATCGGCACTGAAATCATCCCAGAAATCGAGCATGGCGTTTTCCCAGTCATTGGACCGTGAGCTGGTTCGGTAGCTTACTCCCGTTAGGCTATTCGTTGTCAGGGCTATTGTTCCCCAGGCCGCATCCTGCCGGTTCACACTATCCGAATACATGAAAATACCTTGTACATCTTTATCCCGTTTGTAGGTATTCACGTTCTTTTTAGCCCCAATCGGGACATAGTCACCTTTCCAGTCTTTGACGTATTTGCTCCCATCCCTGCCAACAAAATTCCGCATTGAACCACATACCGACACGGTCAATGGTGCCTGACCTGTATTGCTCACCTCATAAGCCAGCACGGCCATAGGAATCCCGCTATTATCGGCATCACCGGGAATGAATGGATTGAAGCCTTTCACCTTTACGGTAACCGGCATACGTTTATCCGACAGATTAACCTGTCCAAAAGGATAGGCCGCATCGAACGACGCGTCGGTAAAGCGCGGAAAACCATGTTGATTCACGGGTCGTCCTTCGTAATGTTGAAATTCAGAAGGATCCACTGGGCCAAGAAGGGCTTTTGTCATGGATTTACCCTGAGCAGGCCGCACATTGATGGCAAAAAACGGGGCGTTATTTCCGACGGTAACCGTACTGAAGCCTTTAGCCGGTTTGTTCATGATTTCCCAATCGCGCAGTTCACCCCGTCCCCCAGGGAAACAGTTCCCGTACCAATACCACCCAGCGGAAGTGCAATGTTTACCAGATGATCTTTGTCGTAATGCTTCAGGGTTGGCCAGGCGCTGGGTTTCCATTGAGCCAGGCAGGTTTGTTCTGTAAGTGACAGGAAGCAAAGGAGGTAGCGAATTGACAGGCGACTCAGGTGGAAGGCAGGTTCCATAATGACTTCGATTTTGATACAATCATACAGACTGGTACGACCCCTACGGGGTCGTACCAGTCGACAAGTGGCAAGCTTACTAGTGCTCGTTCAATTTAGTTCCTATAAATTCTTTGGATTCTATCGTATCTGATTGTCAATACACTAGAATCAGAAGAATCTATTTTGCCAAAGCACTAGTACGATTTGCTCAAAAGCGAGGGACTTGATACTAGTTACTCGTTTTTATTGGGCTGCCGTACCTTCTTTCACCACTTCGCCTTTGAAATACAGCATCTGAGTTCCCCCTTCGGCGTTTGATTCAACGGTTACCGATTTGTTAAACGCTCCTAAAGCTGCGGCATTAAATGTAGCCTTAATCACCCCCGACTGGCCGGGCATAACGGGAGCTTTTGGGTATTCAACACCGGTGCATCCACAAGAACCTTTTGCCTGGTTGATCACCAGGGGTAGCTCCCCTTTGTTCGTGAAAGAAAATTCGGCGGTTACTGGCTTGTTCTGCGCGACACGCCCGAAATCGTGGGTAGTACTACGCCAGTTGAATATAGCCGCCGGAATAGTCATGGCCATAGTAGCCGACAGCAGGAGTAACGAACCAAAAAACAGGAGACGTTTCATAGAAAAATGGTTTGAGATGGTTTATCGCATTGCCCACTCTGGCAACGATACAAACCTAGCCTCCTCAAGCCCATCGCCTTGTTAAGCACTTCCTAACGTTTGTTAATGAGTTGTTAACGAAGGGCAAATAAGCGAAAGAGTGATTGAGCAAATGCCTGAATAACGCGTACTTTACATTCGCTCAATCACTCATTCACTCTTTCACTATGTCCCGTTTACGTCTGCTGGTTGTGCTATCGGTACTGTCTATTATCGGTATCCTGGCCGTTCAGGCGGTTTGGGTGCGAAGTGCTTATGCTCTCCGCGAACGCCAGTTCCGGCAGTCGGCGTTTATTGCCTTGCAGGATGTTGCCGATGAGGTAGCGAAGCTCAATAACTTTACCCTTAATCGGTATGCCGTTACGCAGCTCTCTGCCGATTACTTCATCGTCAATACCGATGCGCCTATTGACCCGGCCACTCTCGAACTGTTCATTCAGCGATCGTTACAACAACATAATCTCATTACCGATTATGAATATGGTATCTACAATTGCGAAACCGACCGCATGGTTTATGGAGCCTATGTCGGTACTAGCAGTTCGGCACTGACAAAAGCGAAATCTCAGGCTGGAAAAACCCTACCTAAATTTCCACGGTATACCTACTACTTCGGCATCCGATTCCCGAACCAAACGGCATTTGTCGCCGGGCAATTGAGTGGCTGGCTGTGGTCAACCGTGGCCGTGCTTCTGGTGGTTAGTTTCTTTGGTTATACGCTGAGCGTCGTGCTCAAACAACGTCGCTTGACGGAAGTACAGCGCGACTTTATCAATAACATCACGCACGAATTACAAACGCCCGTTTCAACCATTCGCATTGCTGCGGATGTGCTTCAGTCCGCTACCATTGTCCAACAACCCGACCGACTGAACCAATATGCCCGCGTTTTGGGGAAGAAAGTCGGCGATTGCAAAAACAGATTAATAGCATTTTGCAATTGGCCCGCTCCGAACGCACTGGCTTCGTCCTGGAACTGGCTGATGTTGATGTACATGCGGTTATGCACGCTGCTGCCGATACGTTTGCACCTTCTGTTTCGCTCGACCTGACCGCAACTAACGCCCATATACAAGCAGACCGTTACCAGCTCGAAACAGCGCTGAACAACCTGATTGATAACGCCTTGAAATACTGCGACCAATCGCCTTGTGTAGTACTGCACACAAGACTGGAGCATCAACAAGTAATCTGGTCGGTAAGCGATAATGGCATTGGAATTGCTCCCCAACATCAGAAGGCTATTTTTCGGCAGTTTTTCCGGGTAGCATCGGGCCATACACACAATGTAAAAGGTTTTGGGCTCGGCTTATATTATGTTCGGCAAGTGGTTCGGGCACATGGTTGGCGCTTGAAACTTACCAGTGTTCTGGGCCAGGGCAGCACCTTTCAGATTTCCTGTCCGGTTTCACCTTCTCATTCATTCTCCCTTGAAAACCGCTCACATTCTGTTCGTTGAGGACGACGTTAATCTTGGGTTCGTTATTCGGGATACGCTCGAAAACGTCTCTTTTCAGGTTACGCATTGCACAAACGGCCCCGATGCCTGGGCTGCCTTTCAGGCTGGGTCGTTTGATGTGTGCCTGCTGGATGTGATGCTTCCGCACAGTGATGGCTTTACGCTGGCCCGGCAAATTCGGGCCGTCAATACGCAAGTCCCGATTTTGTTCCTGAGTGCACTAGCCAATAAGGACGACCGCTTGCAGGGACTGCGTTTGGGAGCCGACGACTATCTGACCAAGCCCTTCAGTATTGAAGAACTGATCTTAAAAATCAACGTATTCCTCCGGCGAACACGTACGACCAACCATCAGCAGCCTAGTCATACCGTTCTCAACCGTCAGAATTTAACCCTCACCATACACGGGCAAACCCAGACCCTCACCCATCGCGAAGCCGACGTAATCGCCTATTTACTCGACCGACCCAACACCCTCGTCCGGCGCGACGAACTACTACGGGCGGTTTGGGGCGACGATGATTATTTTATGGGGCGTAGTCTCGATGTATTCATTTCCCGTCTCCGGAAACGAATTGCTCAGGACCCAACCATTCGCATAGACAATGTGCATGGTGTCGGGTTCGTTTTGCGGCAGTAATGAAGCGTAGTGCCGCAGAATAAATGATATAATGTGCTGGATCATCTATATCTTTTATCTTGCACCACAAATAGATAGTCTACTCCCTCTATGAACCAGCGATTACCTGTCCTTTCATTACTAGCCATTCTGTTTATTTCTGGCTGTAAAACGGCTCAACTACCCGCGAGCACATCGGCTGCGCTTACCGCGACAATTACTGAAGAGGGTTTTCTAAATTGCTTTGCGGCCGGGACCTCGCTGAATGGGAAGACAGTCTGGTGCGAAACCTCAGCGGTGGCGCTGGATGGCAAAAATCTGATCTTCGCTAATGATAAAGATATGCCCGCAGGCCAGAGTCCAGTCTTTACGAAGACGCCCGAGACCCTGGCCGATTCAACTCAATCACCAACCTACCTAACACAGCCTACGTTTACGAGAGCCCGGAAATACGAAGATTTTGCCCAAACCCCCGATCGGAAATTCATCTTATTAACCACTGCCTTCGACCGTATAAAGCCTGGCAGTCACGATTGGGACGCTTACAATACGATTCTTTACTGGCGAAGTGGTGATGAGCAACACCCGAAGGTGCTGGCCCCCGACGATACCAGCCGTAATTCGATGGTCTATCGCCAGCGGATTGCCCAGGTGCTGGCCAACAACGAGTTTCCAGGCGAAATGCCTTATTTCAAGATTGAGGGCCTGGCTGCTACGGATAACCAACTCTTATTCGGTATTCGGGAAATGGGAAAATCGTATGAGAGTTTTACGTATCAGGCCAAAATTATCAGCGTATCGTATCGAACGGAGAAAAACGGCAACACCGAACGGATTCGACTATTGGACGACTGGAAACTCATCAACGATTTCGACTTAGCCAACGCTGATCCCACCTTACCGAAGCCGCTCGGTCTGTCAAGTCTGGAATATGACCCGTTTCAGAAACGATTCTGGATGCTTACTTCTCAGGAAGATAACAAAAACGGGAAACTGGACGCTTACCTCTGGACAGCGACATCGGAAGAACTTTATGGCAATAAACCCTTTACCCTCGTCCGTGATCCAGCAGGACAGCCCGTACATACGGCTGGCCACAAAGCCGAAGATCTGACACCCTTGGATGGTAACCGGCTCCTGCTCATCTGCGACGACGACACCAGCCGCACTACGGTTGGTTCACGCATACGACAGCCCAATCAGGCGGCTTACACAATCGTTACTGTATCGAACCAAAGAAATCGTAGGTCCCAGTAATGAACCCCAAAATTCCGGTTCCATGCGTGGCTCCTTTTAGAGGAATTAAGGTTACGTTCGTTGCACCCCGTTTCAGCATAGCATCATAAGCATTCTGCGAATTCAGAAAGGACACGATTTCATCGGCATCCCCATGATAAAGTCGGGTCGGGGTGCGGGGCTTCCAGTCATGGATATCATTGTCCTGTACGGCAGCCAGAAAAGCTTTATCGGTGCCATCGTTGATACCCTGCTTAAAGCTATCGGTAAACGTTTGATTAAGGCTCACATTAATGGAAGCGCCTTTTCCCTGATTCGCAATCTGGGTGGCATACGGCTCTTTGAAGTAGGCCGACATGGGGCGATTAAGTCCATAAATCCGGTCGTAGGTTTGCAAAACCCAGACGTAGAGCCGGTTGATATAATCGACACCACTCGTTTGCTCATTGATGATTTGCTTCATAAAAGCGGGCTTGTCGTAAGCCCCGGCTCCGCAACTCGATGCCACCAAATTGAATTCATTGGTGGTTTCCTCCTCAATTTTCTTCTGGAGTGACAATGTTGCATATCCCCCCTCTGAATACCCGGCAATGAACAGGCGTTTGTCCCAGTTGATACCCTGGTCAGCCAGAAAATCGCGGGTGGCTCGCAGCATATCGAGCGAGGCCGTGGCCAGGCCATTACGTTGTTCATACGTATGTGGGAGGTCTTTGGAAGCCCCATAGCCGATATAATCCGGCGCAGCAATGATATAGCCCTGAGAGGCAAAGACCGACTCAAATGAATAGGCTTCGCTACTGGTACCGAAATTCGACGGGGCATCACTTTCGCTCGTAATCGTGCCATGCTGCATACTTAATAGAGGTATGGCCGTAGGCACGGTTGGGATAATAAGTGCGCCAGATGCTTTAATCGACTTGCCATCTGTATTGGTAGTGGTATATTCCAGGCGGTAAGCTTTAATACCGTACCGAATGAACAATTGAAGCGGGGCATTAACCCCACTAAATCGACTACGAAGCTGGTCGGTAGAATACTCCCCAACAAGCGAACTAGTAACTAAGGTTCGGGCAAAAACGGGCGTAATAGAGCCATTATCGCCTGATGTTTTGCAGCTTGTTGGCGCAACAAGCAACATACTCCCAATAAGAAGCAGCGAAAGAACTGATTTGGTTGTCAACATGCAATTGAAGAAAACGATAGACAGGCTATTTATTCAACGTTTTCCAGAGCATTTTCGTTTGTTAACACCAATAAACTCATCTGCCGCACCTACAAATCAAGCCATTGATCATCAATTATTTACCCAACAAATTATCACATTAAAGCGCTCAAATCCTAAACATAGGAGCGCACCGAAAAGTGATAAACCGTCTATTCCCTCCTACTTGCCCACTTCTGTGGAATAGGCTCCACAACAATAGGCATCTTGCTTCCCGATTACTCTATCAAACTAGTTGTCTTAAAAGTCTGGCAGATTAATTCATGACAATCTATTCACAACACATATTATTGATTATCAATGTATTACCTCAAATACTAGTAAACAACAATCCATCCTGGTTTAAACTGGTACGAGGTTTGGGTATCTAAAGGCAATACCAAATATTCACAACGCTATGAATTATCAATTGAAATCAGTCGGAATGAAGTCGTTTGCGCTACTGGTGGCTGTCGGTTTTCTTTCAGGCAACGTGTCAATTGCCCAGAGTGAGAAAAAGAAATTGAACAAAACACAAAAAGGAGCCATAGTTGGTGCCAGTGGTGGAGCTGTAGTGGGCGCAATCTTTGGCCAGAAAAAAGGGAATACAGCCGTTGGTGCTATCCTTGGTGCAACCGTTGGTGGAGCAGCCGGAGCTGTTATTGGTCGCCGAATGGATAAACGGGCAGAAGAGATTAAACGCCAGATGCCTGATGCGCAGGTTGAACGTGTTGGCGAGGGTATTAAAGTTAGCTTAGGTTCAGATATTCTTTTCGATACTGATTCTTACGCCCTGAAACCGGCCACCAAGCAACAGCTTATCAATTTTGCTCAGACCCTGAACAAAGAAGAGGATACCAATATTGTGGTTGAAGGACATGCAGATGCTACGGGTAGTGCCGAACATAATCTGGCTCTTTCTAAACAACGGGCTGATGCCGTTGCCAACTTTCTGGAAGCGAAGGGGGTAAAAACATCCCGTGTCGATGAGAAAGGGTATGGAGAGGCCCAACCAATTGCCGACAATTCTACGGCAACAGGTCGTCAGAAAAACCGTCGGGTCGATATTGCCGTATTTGCTAATAAACAAATGCAAAGTGATGCCAAAAATGGCAAGCTTGGTGAGTAAAAACTTTTCAGGAGGTTAAGAGAAAGATGCTTAACCTCCTGATTTCCTAGTCTACACCCCATTACCTAACTATTACTATGAATACTTCGAAAAAAGGCCATGAAGTGAGTTAGACCTATGGAAAAGCCTGTAGCAGGGTCTACCTGGGAATATTCGCTAAAAACTGGGAAAATGATCCTGCTAAAAAGTAAGTACCGATTACCCCTATTATGATTGCCTTTCTGATTTGCTCAACACGAAACGTTATGAATTTTTCAGCCTAATTAACTCAACAAAACCAAAGACGTTATGACAGTTAAAGAAACACGGGGCGAAATCCTTGACCAATTAAGTCGACTCTTGACCCTCTCCCATGATGCAGAGAAAGGGTATGAGGAAGCATCTGAGAATGTAGACGACAACGAATTGAAAACGTTACTCCTGGCGCAGTCACGGCAACGGGCGGAATTCGCGCAGGAACTGGATCGTGAGATACGGGCATTGGGTGGAGAACCCGACAATGGCACCAGCATCACCGCTGATTTACACCGTGCCTGGATCAATATCAAATCAACTTTTTCCACCAATGATGATAAAGCCGTTGTGCAGGAGTGTCATAGAGGGGATCAGGAAGCCCTGAACACCTATAATTCGGTGCTTCAGGAAACGGACTTAGTAGCCAGCACGCGCGAGTTGCTGCTTCGCCAGAAGCAGAGTATCGACTCGGCCAATTCAACAATGGCTCGTCTGGCCTTGGTAGTGTAGTGAATGGTGGGATTGGAAAGCCTGCTCCCCTTGGGGTAGGCTTTTTTGTGCCGTTTACTTACCAAAACATTCGTATACCACACACGGTTTACCCACCAAGTCAATACCTACTTATTCCTACGCAAACATGTTATGAGTAAACAATCTAACACAAATTCATTTTCCGAATCAATCCAGTCAAAACCGGGTAAACCTTACCCCCTAGGTGCTACGTATGATGGCGAAGGCGTTAATTTCACCTTGTTCAGCGAAAACGCTACTGCTGTTTATCTGTGCCTCTATGATTCAGCCGATGCCAGTCATGAGCTTGCTCGTATTCCACTGGCGGAACGTACGGAGCTAGTCTGGCACATTTACCTTGAGGGGTTGCAACCTGGTCAGCTATATGGTTTCCGGGTCGATGGTCCTTATGACCCGCAGGCAGGCCATTTTTTCAACCCAAATAAACTCCTGCTTGATCCTTATGCCAAGGCAATTAACGCGCCCGTTAATCATAATGATGCCTGGCTGGGATATGACTATAAAAAACCAACATCCAGCGACGAAGGTACCGATGAATACCTGGTGATGAGTCAGGAAGATAGCGGCCCAACTATGCCCAAAAGCGTGGTTGTTGATACGGCTTTTGATTGGGAAGATGATGCCGCCCCCGCTACCCCCTGCATCGTTCCGTGATTTATGAGATGCACGTTAAGGGTTTCACGCACCTTCATCCAACCATTGATGAAGCGATTCGTGGGACGTATGCCGGATTAGGCACGCCAGAAGTAACCGATTATCTGAAAAAGCTAGGCATCACAGCCGTTGAACTTCTACCCGTTCATCAGTTTACGGACGAAAGTTATTGGGGGTATAACAGCATAGGCTTCTTTTCCCCGCAAAATACGTATTCTTCATCCGGGATGGCGGGACAACAGGTTACTGAGTTCAAACAGATGGTCAAGAATCTGCACAAAGCAGGGATTGAGGTTATTCTGGATGTCGTCTATAATCACACTGCCGAAGGTAACCAATTAGGCCCCCTCCTCTCGTTTAAGGGAATTGACAACCGCATCTATTATCATCAGGTTGGCGATAGTCCTGAATACTACATGGATTATACCGGCACAGGGAATACGTTTAACCTGAGTCATCCACGCGTGTTACAGTTGGTTATGGATAGCCTACGCTATTGGGTAACGGATATGCACGTCGACGGCTTTCGCTTCGATTTAGCATCGGCACTGATCCGCACGGATGAAGAGTTTGGCAGTGTCTCATCGTTTCTGGACACAGTAGCGCAGGACCCCATTCTGGCTCAGGTAAAACTCATTGCCGAACCCTGGGATATTCAGTCGTACCATGTCGGTGGTTTTCCGGTGCGCTGGTCAGAGTGGAATGGCAAGTATCGCGACACCCTCCGCGCTTTTTGGAAAGGAGACGATGGTAAAGCCGCTGAGACAGCCACTCGATTATTAGGTAGTCCTGATCTATATGCAAGCGACGGTCGCTCACCTGCCAACAGCATTAATCTAATTACTGCTCACGACGGCTTTACCCTTAATGATCTGGTTAGTTATAATGACAAACATAACGAGGCCAATGGCGAAGATAACCGTGACGGCTCTAACGACAATATGAGCTGGAACTGCGGTGCCGAAGGCCCTACCGATGACCCCGCCATTAACGAACTCCGCGAACGGCAGAAACGTAATTTCCTGGCAACCATGCTACTTAGTCAGGGAACCCCTATGATTGTGATGGGTGATGAGTGTGGCCGGACCCAGCATGGTAATAATAATGGCTATAATCAGGATAGTAAGATTAGCTGGATGGATTGGCATTGGGACGAAAAGCGACAGGCCTTATTTGAGTTCACTAGCCAGCTTACAGCCCTCCGTCAGGCTGTTCCGCTACTAAGTCGTCGCCGTTTTTTTGGGAGTGAGCAAGTTGCCTATCTACGCCCGGATGGTGAAGAAATGACAGCTGATGACCTCAATAATCCCAACACACACTGCTTAGCGCTGTTTATTGATGGGCTGCGTGTATCGGAACAAACCGAAGATGGACAGGACATTGGCGACGAGCAGCTAATCTGGATTCTGAATGCGTATTGGGA
The DNA here is from genome assembly GCA_003259005.1 of Spirosoma telluris. Taxonomy (GTDB): domain Bacteria; phylum Bacteroidota; class Bacteroidia; order Cytophagales; family Spirosomataceae; genus Spirosoma; species Spirosoma telluris. The sequence goes on along the minus strand of QLII01000001.1, from coordinate 7,764,284 downwards.
AGATATTCCGTTTATGCTTCCAAAAATTGGCCGTAAAAGCTCATCCTGGGAAGTTGTTGTTGATACGTATACAGGGCAGGTTAATCCTACTACCCCCCTACGCCAGGCGGAAAATCCTTTACAATACAGGCCCGCTCATCGGTACTCCTGCGACTCAAGTAATTAGGCAAATTTAGATTCTATGGACTCTTATTGATTCTATTGACTTGAGAATCGACAGAATCCACAAGAATCAATACATCGCCGTCTACCTACAACAAAGCCCTGGTAAATTTGCCAGGGCTTTGTTGTAGGTAGCCATTAAGATTATCAATCATTCTCCTTAAACGTCCATTCTTTTGTGGTTATTGGCGCATCCTGGACCGCATTATAGAGTTGGTTGTCATTTTTGAAAACTACCTGATTCACCAAAAACGTCTCGATATGAACCTGAACCTGAGATTCTTCGAACGGCCAAGGTTCCATACCTATCGTTCCATTTGATCGCTGATAAATATAATAGGAGACACCATCTGGTCCCTGACTTACCTCTAAACGTCGCTCTTCAGGCGGAATCTTGTTCATACAAAGCACCAGTGACAGAGCATCACACCATTGAAGAAACCGGTAGGCATAATCAGCCTCCGCTTTGCTCGCTTTAGATTCCTTTCGCCATTTGGTCTGGTTGGTCACTTGCTGATCTAGAAACGTATCCAGTGCTTTATCAGTACCTCGTTTCGATTCATAGAGGAATGATGTGTGCATTGACATCAGTAGTGCATTCCAACGACTTTTTTGCAAGCCAATTTGAATTAACTGATGGCATTGCTCAACAGAATAAGTTAAAAGTTCAAAATGGAGGGGTGTACCCGCAGTTGTAAGGTGATTGCGGCCTTCCCAGGGGTCCTGGCCGTCATCGTGTTCAGTCAGGGCGGTTAGCGTCTCAACCCAATGAACTGGCCGTTTTTCTTTGCGCCAGTGCAAGGCGAGCTGTATGGCTAGTAATCCATGTGCCTGTTGGTTAATCAATTGCCAACCCGTATCAGTTTGTGTAACGATCATAGAAAGGGGTAAAGAATGAAAGGAAGGAGGGGAAAGACCGTTTCGATGGCATCACCAAAGCCTTTTAAATAGTCGATTGACGTAATTAGCAGATCCCGTACGCCCCGATTTTGCAGGTCGGTTAACGCCGATAGCCAAAAACGAGCGCTTTCGGCATCGCCAAGATAGCTGCCTGGCAGGAGCGAAAGAATCCGATAAGACAGCCTGAAGCAGGTCTTTGAGCATTGGAGCCAAAACTCCATTGTTGCCCGTGATTTCTTTGTCGCCGACCAGCATACGCTCGATGGCTTGTTGGCGAAAGGCGTCGTAATCGAATTTTTCTTTCCCTTCTATTCCCATTTAATTATCAAGTTAGCAAATCCCAACTTGACACACTCACTCAGAAGCTGTTTGAGTTAATCTTTTCGCCTATAAAAGGCATTTTTTCGCCAGATTCAGTTCGTTTAAATCCTCATTTAGCCCTGCTAAACTCCGGTTTAAATGAACTGAATCTGACAAAAAACTACTCTTTTCTATCACAAAAATTTAACTCAAACAGCTTCTCAACGATCCGATAGGGGTAACTGGTTTAGTTACCTTTGATTTTATAAAGCACGCCAAACCGGATTACGGTGGAATTACAGTCATTCCTGCCACCAACCCAGCCACTTTTGTAATTATTTAGCCCATAGGCGTAGCTCGTATAGGCACCAACCTTTCTATAAAATACAGTGACTTGCACTCTGGGCCTAATATCTGTTTTTATGCCGGTTCTGTCTAAAGACGTACTATACGTTTTACCATTATCGGCCGTAGCTTTTCCCTGTTCTGTTGAGCTCAACAGGTAACCAATATCGAGGCCACCTGTTAGATCCACCGAAACTTGACGAATGCCCACTCGGTAACCTACGTAAGGAAACGCATTCACTTGCTTGTTCGAAAGATAGGTTTGGCCTGAGGCTACATCCTGAAAAGTTCCCGTTTTATCATACCCGTTAACGCCTGTAATGGTTGTCTTACTTCTCAGGTTTTCATACCCTATGCCAATACCAGCAATAAAATTACCCTTGGTGATGCGTTGAATCTGGTAGGATGCCCCATACGAAAGCCCGTTTTTAGCCCCAAATGGATTGTTTGTGTAGCCAGTAGTACCATTAGAGGCCAAATTTAGTTGGGAGCTTTTCTCCGCTGAATACCCCTGAAAGGAGAATAAACCAGAATGTAAGCCCAGGATTGATTCGGTCGTCTGACCAAAAGTCAGGTTGACCATTAGGATGGTGAACAATAGTAAAAGTAACTTTTTCATCGCAAGTACATTGATTCTCCTAACTGACCCTCAATCAGGTTGATTCGTTGGAATTGTGCATTTGAAAAAGTGAAGATAGTTACGGTTGTTGGCATCCGTATACATATAAATCCTAATTGCCTGATTCGCCTAAAAAAGACCATGTGTAGTCGAAACTACCGTATGTTAATATAAGTATATAAAAGTTTCACTAACCTTTATAATTACTACCTGTTGGCTGCTAATCCGTTGATTAAAAAGTATATTGGTTATAAATGAACTTTATACTAAATAGCTTACAACGTTTTCCGTCTTTACTGCGTCTAAGATGACAACCCGACAAATTAGTAGGCTACGCTAAAGACAACTATCCGTCACCTTTACCTTTTCTTTTCATGATTCGATCACTACTTCTAGTTGTATTGTTGGCTGTAGGCGTATCTGTAGCCCATGCCCAAATTCTCTATACTCTCTCGGGTACTGTGCGTGACTCCGCCAGTCATCAGCCCATTGTGCGGGCAGCCGTAGTACTTGATTACGAAAAGTCTACCACCGGTACCTACACAGATGCGGAAGGACGTTTTTCCATTAAGACTCGCCTAGGACAGCACGTTCTGGTGGTAAGAAGTCTGGGCTTTGTACCTTTTCGGACCACCATCAACCTGCGTGAGAATACGGTCCTCAACATTCGACTTCCTTCCGTATCCAGCCAGTTGGAGGAGGTTGTAGTCACCAGCAAGGGCTATGACCGAAACGTACGTCAGCCGCTGCTGGGCGTTAGCCAGATCAATATTGCTACCCTCAAAAAGATGCCAGCGGCTCTGGGAGAAGTAGATATCCTGCGGAGTCTACAAATGCTGCCCGGTGTAACCAGCGTGGGCGAAGCGGCCAATGGGGTCAATATCCGGGGCGGCACCACCGACCAAAACCTAATCCTGCTCGATGATACCCCGATTTTTAACCCGACTCACATGTTCGGGCTCTTTTCGGTCTTTCCACCCGATGCCGTGGGAGGTCTGGATTTATATAAGGGGAACGTACCGGCTCGCTATGGCGGTCGGGCAGCGTCGGTGCTGGACATTAGCCTGCGTAATCCCGACCTGAATCAGTTTCATCTAACGGGTGGGGTGAGTTTGGTGGCCAATCGGCTCACGGTCGAAACGCCCATTGTGAAGGGAAAACTGGCGTTGCTGGTGTCGGGCAGAGGGGCGTTTAACGATTTTCTCCTGCGGGTTGTTTCGCCCCGCTTTGATAATATCCGGGCTAAATTCGGCGATGGGACGGCCAAGCTATTCTGGCGGGTAAATGATAAAAATACCGTGACGGCCATGGGCTATTATAGCCAGGATTTGTTCCAAACGAATCTCCTGGGAAGCCTGGCCAATGTCAACGCGGTAAATACCCAGTATGCCCAGCAAACGGCAAACGGTATGGTGCGCTGGTTTCATGCCATCAACGACAAGATGAATGTGCAAACAACGGCATTGGTGGCCCAATACATTCCCCGAATTCTGTCGACTGAAGACAGTACCAACAATAAAGTCACGCTGAAACAATCCTTGCTGCAACGACAGATCAAGTCAAACCTGAACTACCAACTCGAAAACCAAAAGATCGAAGTTGGCATCAGCGGGACGCATTACAGGTTGAACCCCGGCGAGTTGATCCCCGGTAATAGTCTGGCCGTAAACTATCAGAAAACCCCCATTGAAAATGCCCTGGAACTGGGTATTCATGCCGAAGATGAAATCAGTTTGTCGGATAAACTGGCTGTTTCGGCGGGCCTGCGTTACTCACATTTCCTAAATCTGGGGCCATCCGTAGTACGCCAATACGCGAATGGCGAAGTGCCTGATGCCACGACCATTGTGGACTCTACCGTGTACGGAGCCGGGCAGGTGACGAAGCAATATGGCGGTTTTGAACCCCGGCTGGGACTACGCTATGCACTGACGCCCAATTCCTCCATTAAGCTGGGGTATAACCTGATGCGGCAATACTTGCAGGTGATCACCAATACGACTACGCCTTTGCCAACGTCGCGATGGAAAACTTCGGATGCCCATATTCAACCCCAGGTGAGCCAGTTGTTTTCGGCGGGTTATTTTCAGAACTCGAAGAATAACATTTTTGAATTATCGGCCGAGGTGTACTGGCGTAGTACGCAGCATATTCTGGATTACAAACCGGGTGCCGATTTCCTGCTGCAACCCTATCCCGAAACTCAACTGCTTCCTGGAAGGAGCAAAGCGTATGGACTGGAAGTAATGGTTTCCAAGAAGAAAGGCGAGCTAACGGGCTGGATTAACTACACCTTTGCCCGCACCCTGAATCAGGTGAACCAGGGTGTCGATTTTCAGCAGCAGATCAACGGTGGTAACTGGTATCGGGCCAACTACGACCGCCCGCACAGCCTGAACATGAGCCTGACCATCAACCAGGGAAAACACCACAGTTTTTCGTTCAATTTCGCCTACAGTTCGGGCCGACCTTACACGGCACCAGAGGGATTCATTCGCTATCAGGGACGCACCTACCCGTACTACGACGAGCGCAACCAGTATCGGTTGCCGGATTATCACCGACTTGATTTTGCCTGGAACATCTACAACCCGAGCATGAAAAACCGGCGCTGGCAGGGGCACTGGACCTTCACCGTCTATAATCTTTATGGCCGGAAGAATGTATACTCGATCTTCTATCGCACAGAGGGGCAGGCTACGAACCCCTACCGACTCAGCATCTTTGGCGCGCCGATCCCGAGTTTGACCTACAATTTCGAGTTTAAGTGAATCAACGTTATTTCTTGAATCATGCGCTCAACCTTCACGCTGATACTTGGCTGTTTGGCCGTGTTTTTCCTGCCCATCGGCTGTACTAAACTTACTCCACTTCAACCCCCTACCAACGAGTTAGAGGGAACCTGGGTGGGAACGTATAAGTCCAAACAGATAAGTAGCGTCCCTACAGATCAGACTCCCGTATCGGCTACAGCTACTTTCCAGGTCAGTAACCAGTCGTTAGTGGCTTCGATATTCTTTACAGTTCATAACATACTAGGACCGCCACTTGTATCGCCCGACCCTACCCAGTTTACCGGTAGATTAATCGATCATCAGATTAGTATGCATAGGCCTGATGGTTCGGTATGTGATCAAACACAATATAGGTATGTGCTTTACCTGAACGGGCTTGTCAAAGGAGACACGTTGACGTTGGTAGGACAGGACACCATTTGCCCGGTTAAGGACTTTATTTTTCAAAGGGCCTTACGATTAGTCCGCCAATAAACATGGTCAACCGTTTACACCGGGCGGGCCAAAGCGATTCATAACAGCCCCTTGTATTCCCAGCCAAACCCGAACGCCCAACAAGCCGGAAGGCTGGCAGGATTAAATAAATACTCAACTACCTAGTTATGAGTACTCTCTCCTCATCAATCCGTTTACTCCTCTGGCTGCCATTAGTCAGTACGTCTGCCTGCGTTGACCCCGAAGACATCCTTTTGCGGGGCACCAATGATATTCTGGTAATCGATGGCACGATTACCAATCTTGCCGAAACTCAACTTATTACTATTAATCGCTCGACAGCCGACCGGCTGACGGGCCGGTTCGGCACCCTGCCCATCACCAAAGCCCAGGTCGAAGTGGTCATAGATTCCTCGGTGGTGACCACAGCCCATGAAACCACCGATGGCCTTTATCAACTACCAGCAGACTTCAAAGGCCAGGTAGGGCATGCCTACCAATTGCGATTCACCCTCAGAGACGGCACTCACTATGAATCGACCCAGCAAGTGATGCCCCCGCAGTCCCCATTAATAAGATCCACGCTCAGTTCAACCTCAAAAGTCTGTCCCCCCGGTGCGGGCCTACTATACCTCGGGCCATGATGTATTTATCGAGTTGGAGGACCCCGCCGACCAGCGCAACTACTACCGTTGGGATTGGATTGACTACGAACCTCAGCACTGGTGCCGCAGTTGCTACCAAGGCTTTTATTCGATCTTTAACCCAATCGAAGTGAGTCATGACAGATATATTTCCGGGCCGGACTTGTACGAAGACTGTTATTTTCCGCACACCGTCTATACGACCGATTTCGTTTACAACCGCAACTTTGATTACGTCTGCCGCACCCAATGCTGGGAGATGCTGCATAGTTACAATGTGGCGTTGTTTGACGACCAATACACCAATGGGGGCTTTATCCCCAACTTTAAAGTAGCCGCCATCCCCTTCTATCAACATGGCCCCTGCTTGGTACATGTGCGCCAGTCTTCGTTAACCCCTGATGCCTACCGCTATTTCAAGCTGTTTCAGGACCAAACCCAGAACACAGGCGGTCTAGCTGACACACCCCCACGGCCCCGGTTGGAAATGTGCACAATGTGGCTAACCCTAAACAAGTGGTGGTGGGTTATTTTACGGCCTCGGGTGTGTATAGAAAGCCTATCTATATTGACCGTCAGGATTATCAGGGCCTGCCTTTGGGCTACGATCCCATCAACGGATATTCGAGTCAGATAGGGAGTGAACTCTTCTACGCCTTGTACGGACGCTACCCCAGCCCCGAACCTACTCCCGACCCTAATCCTCCCCGGAACGCCCCTCTGGTAGTAAACTTTTTTATCGACAATACACCTCGCCCGCCGACGGCCCTATGTGCACCCCTTGACCAACGAACGCCCTTCAAGCCGGAAGGCTGGCAGGATTAACACACCAACTGACTACGTTATGAAAACGTCCTTTTCGGTACTACGTCTGTTTCTCTGGCTGATGGGATGTTTTCTGTCCGTAGTGATTTCCTGCGTTGATCCAATTGAATCAACAATAAACAGTTCACTCAATGTCATCATTGTGGATGCTATCCTTACGGATGTTGCTGAGCAACAGGTTATTCGGCTTAGTCGCTCACAAGCTGATCGGCTCACGGGTCGATTTGGTTCTGTACCCATTACCAAAGCAACTGTAGTCGTAGTGGTTGACTCATCTGCCATTATTTCGTGCCCGGAAACCGTGGATGGAACCTATCAACTGCCCAGCGATTTTAGAGGTCAGGTAGGTCATGCCTATCAACTTCGCTTCACGTTGAGTGATGATACGAAGTATGAATCAACCCCGGAGGTTTTACAGCCCGTGGCCCCAATTACGCTCGTTCGTGCCCAGTTTAATTCAAACAGCCTGAGTTCAACCCAACGATTAAATAATGTATATACGGCGGCACATGACTTTTACGTAGACTTCACTGATCCCGCCGATCAGACCAATTACTATCGGTGGGAATGGAAAGACTGGGAACATCAGGAGTGGTGCCGAAATTGCCGGGGAGGACGCTATCAAATCACAAATGAGCAGGGTGCTCTGATCGAAGATTGCGTAAATGAGCAGTTCACGTATCCTGCCTTTGACTACAATTGCCGAACCCAATGCTGGGAGATTCTTTACAGTAATGACTTAACAATTTTCGATGACCAGTATACGAATGGGAATACCGTTAAAGCCCTGCGGGTTGCTCAGGTTCCCCTCTATTCGAAAGAACATTGCTTAGTCGAGATTCGCCAGACCTCATTGACAAAACTGGCTTACTCGTATTTCAAACGGCTGAATGATCAGACGCAGAACTCGGGTGGTGTAGCCGGGGCTCAGCCCGCTCTGCTGGTAGGTAATATCTATAACCTGGCAAAGAAGAATGAACCTGTAGTTGGCTACTTCAGCGCGTCGGGGGTTTCGTCGATGCGGTACTGGTTAACCCGAAACGATGCAACCGGATTTACGCCGGGTCTATTTCAAGGGCTTATGGGCCGCGATCCGGTTAACGAACCAAGTTATTATGGCCGTTATCGTCCACCATTGGCGGTGTGCGTATCCAGTGAGAGTCGAACCCCTTTAAGCCCGAAGGCTGGCAGGATTAAATCAATACGCAACATGCTCGTTATGAATGTCTTCTTTTCACCGTTCCGTCGTTTTCCGTTGATGATCTGGCTACTGTTCGTTAGTGTGCTGGCTTCCTGCGTCGATCCAGAGGATCTGATGCTGCGGGGAACGGTGGATGTGATTGTGGTGGATGGTACGATCACCAACTTAGCTGAACCTCAAGTAATTCGGCTTAATCGGTCGAAAGCAGATCCACTTACAGGACGTCCTGGTAATCTACCTCTTTCAAAAGCAACCGTGGAGGTTATTGTTGATTCATCTCAAGTAATTGCCGCTCACGAGACACAAATAGGTAGCTACCAGTTACCCAGCGATTTTAAAGGGCAGATTGGGCATGCCTATCAACTCCGCTTTACCCTTAGCGAGGGTACACAGTACACCTCCACCCAGCAGGTAATGGTGACCGTTCCATCAATTAATCGGGTCTATGCCCAATTTAATCCGACTGGTCTATCTCCAGAAGAAGCGCTTATTGGTAATCTCAGAGCAGGGCACGATATCTATTTAGATACGCAAGATCCAGCCAGTGAACGTAATTATTACCGCTGGGACTGGAAGCTCTGGGAAAACGAGGAGTGGTGCCGTACGTGCGAAAATGGACAATACTCAATCAATAACGTATTGAATTTAATTTCTGGCAACGGATTGCAGTATTTTGAGACAGGTGATTCACTATTCGAAGACTGTTTTTACCGCCCATATTTTATTAACCAGCCTGTATTTCCTTATTGGGTATATGACTATCCCTGCCGAACCCAGTGTTGGGCTATCTTCAATAGTTATTCGTTGAACGTCTTTGCAGATAGTTACATCAATGGGGGAGCTATTGCAGCACAAAAGGTAGCCCAAATTCCTTTCTATCAACATAATGCCTGTTTGGTCGAGATTCGGCAGGCTGCGCTTACTCCATCTGCTTATCAATTTTATAAGCAAGTAGCTGATCAGACTCAGCGTACCGGTGGTTTAGCCGACACGCCACCAACAGCCTCAATAGGTAATGTACGGAGCATGACGAATAACCGCGAGATAATCGTCGGTTTCTTTACAGCTTCTGCTGTAGCAACAGTTCGTTACTGGCTGGATCGAAAAGATACGCAGGGCATACCACCGGGGTTATTTATAGCCCTTAAGGGACGTGAACCTATTCGGGAACCTACACCACCTAAAGATAGCCCACCTATCAACATCTATAATACGAAAACTGCACCTCCCCCTTATACGGCCACCTGTCAATCGAATGATGGACATACTCCCGTTAAACCCGTAGGCTGGCGAGACTAATTCAGCTAAAAGACCTCATTATGACTAGCTTCTTTTCACCGTTCCGTCTGTCTCCACTGCTACTGGTCTGGCTATTGCTCGTTAGCGCACTGGCTGCTTGCGTCGACCCCGAAGACCTGATGCTGCGGGGTTCGGTGGATATTATCGTGGTAGATGGAACAGTTACGAACCTGGCCGAAGAGCAGATCATTCGACTCAACCGCTCCAAATCCGACCCCCTCACGGGCCGATTTGGCAGCCGACCTATCACCAAAGCTACTGTCGAAGTAGTGATGGATTCGGCGCTGGTCATCCCCTGCCATGAGACGGTGGATGGCAGCTATCAACTCCCCAGTGATTTCAAAGGGCAGATTGGTCATGCCTATCAACTACGGTTTACGCTCACGGACGGCACCCAGTACGTATCGAACCAACAACTAATCCAGACCGTGCCGCCCATCGACAAGGTAAGTTCGCACTTTAACCCCAAAAGTATTTTTCCGCCCTTAAATGGGTTTTATACGGCGGCCCATGACCTATTTGTTGATTTCAATGATCCTGCCGAAACCCGAAATTACTACCGCTGGGACTGGAAACTCTACGAAAAGCAGGAGTGGTGCCGAAGTTGCTATCGGGGGTGTACGCCATCTATGGGGATATCAGGACCGTTTTGTATTATACGGATCAGCCTGAGCCTAACAACTATTATGTCTATATATCAGGCAATACCCAATTACTGGAAGACTGCTATTATGAGTTGCCACCGCCCGTTCCATCGAAAAGAAACCCGGTGCCTGCTTATACGTATGATTATAACTGCCGAACCCAGTGCTGGGAGATTATCTATAATCATGATCTTATACTCTTCGATGACCAGTATACGAATGGTGGCTTGCTTGTGAACCAAAAAGCAGCCCAGATTCCCTTTTATGATCATAATCCGGGCTTAGTCGAAATTCGGCAAAATTCACTGACAGCCGATGCCTATCGGTATTTTAAGCTCTTTCAGCAACAGACGCAGAATACGGGTGGCCTGGCCGATTCGCCCCCTTCCGCGCTGGCTGGTAATGTCCATAACGTAGCGAATGATCGGGAAGCGGTCGTCGGCTATTTCACCGCGTCGGCCGTAAGCACGCTACGGTATTGGCTCGACCGGAAAGATGCCTATGGCCTGTCATTAGGAGGCTCTGACCCGGCGGGTTACTCTAATCTGCCCGGCGCCGAGTTATTTTATGGCCTTAATCTGCGTCAGCCCCAACCTGAGCCTACGTTTCCGGGATCGCCCCAACTTGTCCTGTTTAATGCTCCGCCCGAGTGCCTACGGCTATCTGCGTTCCCAGCGAAACGAAAACGCCTGTCAAGCCGGAAGGCTGGCGAGACTAATTCAACTAAAAGACCTCATTATGAGTAGCTTCTGTTCACCGTTTCGCCTATTTTTTCGGCTGCAAAGCTGGCTGCTGGTCGTTGTACCCCTGGCTTGCGTTGACCCCGAAGATATACTCTTACGAGGTACCAATGATATTCTGGTGGTGGATGGCACGATCACTAACCTGGCCGAACCCCAGATCATTCGGCTCAATCGTTCCCAGGCCGACCGGCTCACAGGCCGGTTTGGAACCATCCCTATTACCAAAGCTACGGTCGAAGTGGTGGTGGATTCGGCACAGGTTGTGCCTTGTCACGAGACGGTGGACGGGTCGTATCAATTACCGGCTGATTTTAAAGGCCAGATTGGTCATGCCTATCAACTGCGGTTTATGCTTTCCGATGGCTCCCGCTATGCGTCTTCACAACAGGTCATACAAGCTGCTCCCCCTATCAATAAGACGAGTGCTACGTTCAACCTCAACAGTCTGTCCCAGGCCACGGCCCTGGGTGGTTATTATCGAGCGGGCCACGACTTTTTTATCGACTTCCAGGACCCGGCTGACCAGCACAATTATTACCGATGGGATTGGAACCTATATGAGAAGCAGGATTGGTGCCGAAGTTGCCATCAGGGTGCTTATGCGGTCAATAATATACTCCCGCATGTATATAAAAATGGTCCATACGGTCAGTACTACGTTTCAGGTGATTCGCTGTATGAAGACTGTTTTATACCTGTGCCCATGCTAGCCTATGAGCCTGGCCAACCGGTAGTTGTCACAAAGCCTCTCTACATCTACGATTATGTCTGTCGAACTCAGTGCTGGGAGATTATTCATAATTATGAGATAAATGTCTTCGACGATCAATATAGCAACGGTGGAGTAATCCTGGCTCGTCAGGTAGCCCAGATTCCCTACTATACCCACGAACCCTGTCTGGTCGAACTACGCCAGAACTCCCTGACGGTCGATGCTTATCGGTATTTTAAGCTGGTTCAGGACCAAACCCAAAAGACGGGCGGACTGGCCGACACCCCCCGGCCGCCCCAGTTGGAAACGTAAAGCAAATCGGGTCAACATCCCAATCCGTCGCGGGCTATTTCACTGCATCGGCGGTTTCCAGCTTTCGCTATTGGTTAGATCGTAAAGACGCTACGGGCGTACCGTTCGGAGCCACCGATCCAGGAGGAACTTCAGGTGCACCAGGTGCTGAGCTATACTATGCCCTTAACCTGCGCCAACCAAACCCAGAACCGACCTTTCCCCGCCGTTTGTACTTATTTACGGCGGCCCACCACGTCCACCAACGGCCATTTGTGTATCCAGCGACAGCCGCACACCTCATAAACCGGAAGGATGGCGGGATTAACATATCACATGACTACGTTATGAAAACTTCCTTTTCTGTAGTACATCTGTTTCTATGGTTACTGCTGGTTAGCGCGATGCCTTCCTGCGTCGATCCTGAAGACCTGATCCTTCGGGGTACGGTGGACATCATCGTGGTGGATGGCACAATTACCAATCTGGCCGAAGAACAGATCATTCGGCTCAACCGCTCGAAAGCAGACCCACTCACGGGTCGATTTGGTACCCGACCCGTTACCAAAGCCGTGGTTGAGGTGGTAGTTGATTCGTCGCAAGTTGTGCCCTGTCATGAGACCGTCGATGGGAGTTATCAACTGCCCAGCGATTTTAAAGGGCAAATTGGCCACGCCTATCAGCTTCGGTTTACCCTCAGCGATGGCACGCGTTATGTATCGACTCAGCAGGTCATGCAGAGTGTACCGTCGATTGATAAAGCATCTGCCCGGTTTAATCCTCAAAGCTTATCTCCCCCGTTAGGAGGTTTCTTCAGAGCGGGTCATGATGTATTTATTGATGCACAGGACCCTGGCGATCAGCATAATTATTATCGTTGGGACTGGACATTATACGAGCCCCAAAAGTGGTGTCGAACATGTGCGAAAGGATTTTACTCTGTTTTCAACCCCATTGAGGTATTCCCACCCGGTGGATTTTATAAATCAGGTACCGAATCCTTTGAAGACTGTTTTTATCCCGCCCCAAGAATTGGTTTACCTGATGGTGATTACAGATATGATTATGCCTGCCGAACGCAATGTTGGGAAATCCTTCATAATTATACCATTACTGTTTTCGATGATCAGTATACCAATGGCGGACCAATAACGAGCCTTAAAGTCGCTCAGATTCCTTTTTATCAACATGCGCCCTGTTTAGCTGACATTCGCCAACTGTCACTCACGAAGGATGCTTATCGATACTTTAAGCTATTCCAGGACCAAACCCAAAATACAGGGGGCTTAGCCGATACACCGCCAACGGCTTTGATTGGCAATGTCCATAATGTAGCAAATCTGAAGGAAGCCGTTGTTGGCTACTTTACGGCATCAGCTGTTGCCAGAAAACCCCTCTACATAGATCGAAAAGACACTGATGGCTTTCCATTTGGTAAAGATCCCGCGGGTTATTCGGGTGTAGAGGGCGAAGAACTGTTTTTTGCGTTGAACCAACGTCAACCCATTCCGGAACCTCGTCCACCTTATGAGATTCGGATATTTATTGATGGCACCCCTCGTCCACCGACTGCCATCTGCGCACCCATCGACCAACGAACACCGTTTCAACCAGAGGGCTGGCCTAACTAATAGGTGTAAACTATTTTTTTTATGACCAACTTATCTTCATCGATACGCCTTCTTGCTCTGTATATAAGCTGGTTACTACTGGTTAGCGTCTTAGCTGCTTGCGTCGACCCCGAAGACCTGATGCTACGGGGGACGGTGGACATTATTGTGGTCGACGGCACGATTACCAATCTGGCCGAAGAGCAGATCATTCGGCTCAACCGATCCAAATCTGATCCGCTGACCGGGCGGTTCGGAACCCGGCCCATTACCAAAGCGATTGTCGAAGTGGTGGTTGACTCCTCGCAGGTAGTGCCCTGTCATGAGACCGTCGATGGGAGTTATCAACTGCCCAGCGATTTTAAAGGGCAAATTGGCCACGCCTATCAGCTTCGGTTTACCCTTAGCGATGGCACGAAGTATGCTTCTAATCAACAGGTGATTCAACCCGTGCCACCCATTGATAAGGCCGCTTCTCAATTTAATCCGAAAAGTATTTTTCCGGCTTTAAGTGGCTTTTACACAGCGGGGCATGACCTCTTTATTGATGTCAAAGATCCGGTTGACCAGCGTAATTATTACCGCTGGGACTGGAAACTCTACGAAAAGCAGGAGTGGTGTAAGACCTGCTATAAGGGGGTGTACGCTATCTATGGCGATATCACAGCCCAACTAATGTCGGCCCCCTTCCCGCAGGGAATTATTACATTTATATATCGGGAAACACGAAACTGCTGGAAGACTGCTACTATGAATTGACTCCTCCCCCACCTTCTCTGCGAAATCCTGTACCCGAATACACCTACGATTATACCTGCCGCAGCCAGTGCTGGGAAATTATTTACAGCCACGACTTCAACCTGTTCAGCGATCAGTACACGAATGGGGGCTTGATTATCAACCAGAAAGTGGCTGAAATTCCCTTTTACGACCATAATCCGGGTCTGGTTGAAATCCGGCAAAGTGCGCTAACCTCCGATGCGTACCGCTATTTTAAACTCTTCCAGCAACAGACCCAGAATACCGGTGGCCTTGCTGATTCACCCCCGACGGCGTTGGTAGGGAATGTGCATAACATAGCGAATGACCAGGAGGCTGTCGTTGGCTACTTTGCCGCTACCTCGGTGGCCACATTTCGGTACTGGCTGGATCGAAAAGATGCCTACGGCGTTTCCTTAGGCGGTACGGCTCCGGGTGGGTATTCGGGTTTGCCAGGTGCCGAGCTATTTTATGCGCTTAATCTACGCCAGCCCCTGCCGGAGCCTTCGTTTCCACAGGTGCCCCAGCTTCAATTACTTAAAGCTCCTCCACGCCCACCAACGGCCATTTGTTCGCCCAGCGATACAAAAACACCTTACAAGCCTGAAGGGTGGCGAGATTAATGAATAAAAAATCCCCTAATTCTGTAATGCGAATCAGGGGCAAAGAAACGATACGATTACATTAGCAAGGGTTGAGCAATTGCCTATCGCTTACCCAAATAAGCTTACTTGGCGTTGCTAGCGTATCCAACAGCATCCCTGCTGTTGAGCCGTCAGGCTAAAGTAGACCGATGAATGCTTACCGATCATTTTTTTAGCCTATTGGCTCGACAGCAGGGATGCTATCGGATACAATTTCAAAACCCTTACAAGATTAGCGCTTGCCTGTAGAACCGGATACGGAGGCCGCGTTACTACTACCAACGGAAATCATATTCGCAAATAGACGATAAGCCCCCGGTACGCCAGCGGGTAACTCGCGGAAGAATACCAAGCCTGTGTACATAAAGTGTCCTTTACCGTATTTCGCATAAATCAGGCTTCCCTGTTTGGGGCTTCATTCTGATCATTGGCCGAAAAAATGGGCTCGTAGGCCTTATCCCAATCCTGGGCGAAATAGATACCGCGCTCCTGAATCCAGCCCGAGAAGTCGGCTTCGGTAATTTTATTGGGATAATTGAGCAGGGAATGCTGAGGATTGATGAACGTCATGGGTGCATCCTCTTCCGTTACCCGTTCATTCACGACTTTAAACGGATAAGGGCCAAGCTGTGGTAGAGGAGCCTCGTTGCGAAAGAACGAATTAACCGGCGTAACATACTGTACAATCATTGTTCCGCCTTCTTTAACGTACTCCATTAATTTCGACTGGATCGGTGCCATCCACTTGTTGGTGTTATAAGCCCGAACGCCCACCACAATGGCATCGTAACCCGACAGATTCCCGGAGAGATCGGAAGGGCCCAGGAGCGTAACCCGGCAACCCATTTGCTGTAAGGCGGCTGGCACCTCATCGCCCGCACCAACAATGTACCCAATGTTTTTGGCGGTCACTTTCACATCTAACTTCACCAATTTGGCGTCGGCCGGTGGGAATAGCGTTTGGGTTGGAATATGCTTGTAGGCAACCAGACGCAGACCTGTTGTAAATGTACCCGCTTCAGTTGTCATGACAGCCTGTAATTTGCCATCCTTAGCCTGAGCCGTGGGCGAGACACTGAAGGTAAACCGCTGCTCATCGCCTTTATGCGCCAGGGAGAAAGGTACCGATGCCGGTTCGATACGCCAACCTGTGGGGACATCCAATTTTAGCGTTCCGGTCTGATTCGCCTGACCTGCTTTGACAACAATTTCAGCCGTTTTTGGCGTGTTGTCTGCGAATACATAGACGCGGTCGGTGAGGTTGGCAGTCACCGCAGGCTGGATGATGAACGGACGATAGATTTCGCCATCGACCGGGTCTGTCGATTTATAGACTACCGGACGGCTATACGTAAACGGCTGACCACTAATCTCGAACGTATAACTGGCCGAAATAGCTGGAGGGTTTTCGGGCAGGCCAATGAGTTGCTGATTATCGACCTGGAACAAGCCTTTATCAATCGGTTTTTCGAGCCAGTAGGGTTGCGAAATCTTCTGGGTTTTCGGAATCGTCAGCGTGGTTGGCAACAGGATGACGTCATTTGGTTTGAGAACCATATTGAGCGTTGTATCCTTTCCCGTTGAGTACCGGATGCTTACCAGCTTCACCGGCGCATCGACCCGATTGACAACATTGGTTGAAATTTTAATGGTTTCGCCGGGTGTAGCGGCAAAGTCGGCGGGGTTTGTTTCAAACCAAAGTCCCAGGCATTCCTGAAGAAGCGTTTGTACCTCCTGGCGTTTGGCTTTTACGTAAATATTCGTGGTATCTAACTTACTGATCGCCCCATAAAGCTGCACCAATGCCGGTACCGAAGCCTCGGGCTTGTCGGGCCGGAAATTTGTGATCGTCTGTGTCACGAGCGCCTGAACAGCATCGCTGTTTTTGACTCGTTTCCAACTTAGGTCTACGCCTTCCAGCGGATCTTTTTCAACGGGACTGCCGCCTTTCAACAGGAAATAGTCAATTTTTGCACCCCGGTTAGGGGCTACACCAAACCCCTGACTTTTATGCTGACTGCGGCTCTCAGAGGCAATTTCACCATACGATTTGCCCAGCAGTGGATTGTACAGACCGGTTTCAACCCCAACCAGATTACCGGCTTCCTCGGGTTTTTTATTGCTCAGGAAAGCCCCCGGAATGAACATATTCCAGAAAATACGTTTGGCCTGCCAGGGTTTCACGAAGGCTAACTGCTCCGGAAATTTCGTGGGATCGTTCGAGATTTTAAACGCTTCTTCGGCCAGAAAACCCGACGCACTGTGGTGGCCGTGACCAGCGCGGGCATCGGGCGGAAAACGAGTGATAATGACATCGGGCTGATACTTACGAATCATCCAGACAACATCCGCCAATACTTTGTCCTGCCCCCAGGTACGTACGGCTTCATTCGTTGATTTGGAAAAACCAAAATCATAGGCCCGGCTAAAAAACTGGTCGGGACCATCGACACGGCGGGCTGCCAGTAGTTCCTGCGTGCGAATAATGCCAATATTTTCGCCCTGCTCTGCGCCGATCAGATTCTGGCCACCATCGCCCCGAGTCAGGGAGAGATAACCCGTACGAACGAGCCGATCTTTGGCCAGATAAGCCAGCAGAAGCGTATTTTCATCGTCGGGTGGGCAGCTACATACAGCACCGAACCGAGGACGTTTAGTTTTTTGAGATTCGACAGGATTTCGCTGGAGGGAGTGGGCTTAATGGTGCCGTAGGGAACCTGGGCAACTAAACTTGAACTGAGCGAAAGACCGAGTAGGATGGCAGACAGGCGTTTTCTGAGCGACACAGGCTAAAACAGATTATTGATGGATTGCACAAATTTACAACGAAACAACAAGAAAAGGCTACCTCAAAAAGGTAGCCTTTTAACCAGTATTGCCTAACAACTAAACGTATTTACTGGAAGATTGGGATTTTCGTGAACTGATCGGGCAATGGCTTGGGTACGTTTGGATTTGTATTGATCTCATTTTGCGGGTAGATATACCGTTGGGGTTTTTGCGTACCTGCGTAGAGCGGGATGCTCAACTGTACTTTCGGGCTAGCTTTCTCCAGTCTACGCACATCGTTGAAGGCTTCATACTGCATCAGGAAGAAAATGTATCGCTGGGCGATAATTTCATAGAGCAGTGCGGTTTGCGTTGTTGCTAGCTTGGTTGGATTGGCTATTCCAGCCGGATCGAAATCACTTAGGGTATAGGCATCGTATTTTCGCCCGGTTGTGGACATTGTTTTGCCGTTGATATACCCACCGGACAGGCCCGCTCTGACTGAGTTTAGGGCAGCCAGCGCTTTGTCCGTAACCCCCAGCCGGGCCTGTGCTTCGGCCAGAATAAGCTGATTTTCGTAATAGGTTAGAATGGGATGCGGAGCATCTTCGGTAAACATGCCATCCGCCGTATTGGGGTCCAGAGCGCCTGTTGTCGATATACCCACTTTGAAATAATGATTGTAGAGGGCGGTTTCGTCCGTTTTGGTATTGGCGGATTTAATTCTCGACTGCATCAACACCGGCAGATAAGCGCCGTCGAATCCAGTATCTCCTGCCCGGTTAATTCGGAAGAAATCGTAATTCTGATTATCATCAACGCCCTGACTTGTGCCGTGTGGCGTAAGGGCATCACCGGCCGTACTGCCGATTCCCGAGCTAGCATTGGTAACGGCCTTGGCATAGTCGCCGGTATGCAGATACAGACGGGCTTTTAAAGTGTAAGCAGCCGCTTTCCATTTGGCGACAGACCCTTTATAGATAAAGTCCTGATCTGCAAAGGCTAAACCAGCAGGGGCCGACAAGTTCTGAATGGCGTTATCTAATACGGTTTGAAGTGCTGTATACACGTCGGCCTGTTTGTCGAATACGGGAGTTGGGTATTTAACGTCATCGAACGCCTGGCTATACGGAATATCCCCATAGAGATCCGTGGCTTTGGCGATGACCAGAGCTTCCAATACCTGACCAACTCCCTTTGTCCACTTATCGCCAACTGCATCGGCTTTCGTTTGGATAAGCCGGGCCTGGCTTGCTACGGGATAAAGCGGACTCCAGCCAAACGTTGACGCCGAAACAATGTAGCTTGCAATAGTCTGGTGTTGACGGGATAAGCCATTCAACTCGCCTGCCCAGATAGCCGAGATGCGAACATCGGTATCTTCATGGAGCATGGATACGCCTAGTAGTGTGCCGGAGAGTAGCGTTGCTACATCCACATCCGTAACAGCATTCGGGTTACTTTTAATGTTGGATTCATTAAACAAATCCTGGCAACTGCTGAGAAGAATAAGACTCAGTAGGACAATGGTGATTTTATGAGAAAATGAGGTTTTCATGGCATCTGTATATTTACAGTGTATGCTGTTCGATTTATAGCGACCCATTACTACAATTGACTGTTAGTCAGTATAGTAGTAATGAGTCGAGAAAGTCAAAAGCCTTGGATTTGCTTAGTAGTTAATTTTGATCGAGAACAGGAGCGACTTTGTGTTCGGGTTCGTGAACCAGTCCTGACCACGGGATAGGCTGGGGCCGGTGATACTAACCTCCGGGTCGGTTCCGGTGTACTTCGTCCACAAAACGACGTTACGACCTGTGAGGGCGAAATCAACCGAAGATAAGTGGGTGAACTTACGGAAGCCAGGGCTCCGCAGGCTATAGTTCAGGGTTACTTCCCGTAGACGGGTTGACCCACCATCTTCAACAAATTGTTTGGTTGAAGCGGAGCTAAATGACGTACCGGGACCCTGATACCAGGCCTGCGTCAGGGCTACTGGGCCAGCGCCAAAATCCTGAATATTACCCTGGAATTTGGTGCCTGCGGCAATTGTGTTGCCGTTGTAGTCTTTGATTCCGCCTGTTGGCGCAACCGACGTATTGCCAACGTCGCCATGGGTGCCAATCAGGTAAAGTGCTCCCCGCGTACCGTTGTAGAAGTCATTGCCATATACTTTGTCGAATAGCAAATAGAGCGACACACCTTTGTAAGAGAAGGTGCTCCCCAAACCACCCCGCCATTTTGGGTTCGGATTACCAACCACTTCATTACTGGTACCGCCCTGTGGGAAACCGTTTGCATCCAGCTTGTATTTGCCCGATTCATCTTTGAGGAAGTCTGTTCCGTAAAATATCCCAAAGGGTTGCCCTTGAATCAGAGACTGACCAGCGTAACTGTCTGGCAAGGTATAGGCCGTAGCACCCGCTAGCGACAGAACTTTGTTCCGGTTCAGGGAGAAGTTGGCCGACAAATTCCATTTAAAGGCGCTTTGGGGGAATATGTCAGCACTGGCATCGAGTTCTAACCCCTTGTTCGACAGCTCAGCCGCATTGATGTTCCGAACGGCATATCCTGTTTCGTAAGGTACTGGAAGCGAAAGAATTACGTCCTTGGTGTTATTGTTGTAGTAGGTCCCTGAAAACGTAAATCGGTTATTCAGGAAACGGAGGTCAACCCCCACTTCACTCTCGGTTTTTCGTTCGGGACTTAGGTAGTCGTTTCCAGCCGTTGTACTTCGAACATAGCCGCCACCGTATAACGAACTAGCTGCCGATACACCATTTGCATACGAATCGCCAAAAGAGGCTGGAGCAAAGGTTGTGAAATTCTGGTAGGGCTGAGGCTGAATACCCACTTGACCCCAGGTAAGCCGAAGTTTACCAAAGCTGAGTATCGAGCTACTTTCCAATCCTTTCAGTTTAGTGAATTGCCAGGCCAGGGCAGCTGATGGAAAAAAGAAACTGCTATTGGTTTTTGAACCAAACGTAGAAGCACTTTCACTACGGCCCGTGAGGGTTAGAAACAGCATATTATAGGCCTGTACCTCAGCCTGAGCGTAATAGGCGTAGGTACGAATTAACTGGTTATAGTTCTTGGCCGTTAGGTTCGAGTTAAGCGCATTAGTTAGAATATCCGGCGCTGTGGGTACAATTAAGCTCGTAATCTGATCCGAAAGAGAAGCATACCGGCGGCTATTGTAATTGACTCCAACCAGAACTGAACCACTAAAGTTATTGCTGAATGTTTTGTTTGCATTGGCAAATACATCCGTATTGAATTGCTTCTCTGTAATCCAGTTTTTCGATAATAGGCCAGTCAGGAATGAAGCTGAATTACGGGCAAAGCGTTCCAGGCGGGCATCCGTGTAATTATCGATCCCTGTGCGGCCTGTGATCGAGAGCCACGATTTTGGCGTAATGTTCAACTCCACATTGCCGGTAATCCGGTCAACATCACTCGTGTTCCGGTTGTTATTAATGTTCCAGACGGGATTTGAATAGATCGTGTTCTGATCGATGCCCAATGGGTTTCGGTAGGAAACGTGCGCATCGTTAAAGACCTGACCAGATTCGTTTGTATAGGTACCTGTATAGTATTGGTTGTTGAAATCGGGCGGGGTTCGCGTTCCACCCAGCAGAATGCCATCGAGGTTGTCTCCTTGCTGAACACGGGAAGAGCCCACCTTCGTGTACGCTACGTTGGCCGATGCCCGGAACCACTCCGTAAATTGACTGCCCACATTGACACGGGCTGTGTTGCGCTGGTAATTACTAAAGGCTTTAATAATCCCATCCTGACTTAGATTTGAGTAGCTGATGGCAAAATTAGAGCGAGCATTCCCACCGCTTATATTAAGGGCATTATCAGTATAATGTCCTGTCTGGAATACATCACTCGCGTGATCATAAATATCCTTCGAGTTTTTGCCCCCATGCGGATTAGCCGCCGTACCAGAGGCAATAGCATACCGTTTCGTGCCATCGGGGAAGGTAACGTACCCCTGATAACCAGACGCTGTAGGGTCCGTAATGTACGTATCGGGCCCACCAGTTCGGTCGGCAATCAGATCTCCATAGCTATATTTATTGCCTTGTATAAATCGACCATTATTGCCTTGTCCGTATGTCGTTTGAAGGGGTGGCATTTTATTGACCTTGTCAAACGAAACCGCCGATTTAAACGAGATGTTAACTTTTCCTTTTGAGTCTTTCCCTTTTTTTGTCGTAATAACAATAACGCCATTAGCCGCCCGTGTACCCCAAAGCGCAGCCGCCGAAGCGCCTTTTAGTACTTCCATACTTTCGATATCTTCAGGATTGATGTCGTTAATACGGGATTGCTGAACAATGGCATTACCGGCCGCTGACCCATCGTTGATGTTCGAGTTACTGACTGGAATGCCATCGACAATAAACAATGGTTGTGCGTTACCGTTGATGGTATTCTGACCCCGAATCTGGATATAGGCTCCTGCACCCGGATCACCACCACTCTTGGTAATGACCACCCCCGATGCTTTCCCGCTTAGTCCACTCAGTAAGCCCGTTTCACCTGACTGGGCGATGTTCTTTCCTCCTACGGTCGATATAGACGACGCAAACTTATCCCGTTCTTCTTTTACCCCAGGGCCGTAATGATGACTTCAGTTAATTGTTTTGTATCTGTCTTAAGCTGAACGTCAATCTGACTGCGCCCTCCGATCGATTCTTCAACGGTTTGCATACCTACCGCCGAAAAGACCAGAGTAGTGCCTGATGACGGCACGTTTAAGCTATACTCTCCTTTCACATCCGTTACTGTGCCAATAGTCGTTCCTTTGATAACAACGGTAGCACCCGCAAACCCACCAGCTCCTTCTTCAACGGTCACGGTACCACTTATCTTTCGGCCCTGTGCCCAGACGCCAGAGCAACTTAAGCCTACAAGAAGCAGACTCATCAGTAATGATTTCATCATAGTTTAGTTTAAGTTAAGAAATGCATCAATACCCCCATAAAAGGACAATTAATCGCCTATTTACAAAATATTATTCTTATAAATTAGACTAAAATGGTATTATATTTTATATATACAATATTTTACAGAATAATTAATATTTGAGTATAAATACGGGTATTTTCAGGATTTTATTTAATGGTTTTTTAATCTATACCGAGCGCCTGTAGGCGTTAAAACCACTGTAAATCAATCATATTAAGTGAAGAAACTATCATTTGTATAAGTAGTATAATTACTACGATTGGCTGCTTTAAAGTTGATTATAAGCCGGGGGCAACTGATTTGTGAGTTGGATTTTTAGCACTATGCATTCGGGAGCCAGCAAGCAAAATGCCGTCCGCTCTACAAGGGCTAGTAGAGTGGACGGCATTTGATAAGCCAGTCGTTTTGTAAGCGAGTGTAAATGAAGAAGGCGTTTCGTCTGCCTACAGCTAAGGTCGCGTCAATAAACGTTCAATGGGTAATACTTCGCCATTCTTAATTACCTGTTCCACATTCAGGGCATCGCGGATGTTGGTTAATGGGTCACCGTTGACGATGACCAAATCGGCCAGTTTGCCTGGCTCAATGGAGCCTAAATCGTTACTAACGCCCACGGTTTCGGCGGCCCAGATCGTGGCAGAACGTAAGGCCTGATAGGGAGTTAAACCAGCATCGACAAATACCTGAAGTTCGGTGTGCAGGCTCATGCCATAGGGAACAAATGGACTGTCTGTGCCTGTCGTGACATGGGCCCCGGCATCAACCAGTGCTTTTATACCCTTTTGCAGATTTCCGAAATTGCTCAGATAGCCAGGGCTCAGCTTAGCATACTGAGCCGACCCAGCCTGTAGGGCATTCGTGAACTCTTCGGAATAAAACGCCTTATACTGCCGATTCTCCAGGAGACTTGGATCTTTGGAGGTTAGTACAGCAAAGCCACCCTGTAACGAAGCGGTTGGGGTGATATTCATGCCTGACTTAGCCAGCAGTTGAATCACGTCCTGGTAACTCCGGTTCATAGCCGTGATCTTGGGCGAATAGCCCCGTCGACTGGTTCCTCCGATGTGCTCAACGGCATCTACATCGTAGCGCATGGCCGGGAATATCTCGTGCGAGGATACGGGTAGACCGTGGGCATGAGCAAAGGTCGTGATGCGTTGCTGCATCGCATCGGGCATTCGGACGTAGGTTTTTATGAGATCGTAGCCTAGTCGAACCGAGCGGTTAAGTTCACGATCGAGCTGCTCGTCGGAATTGATGCTGGTGGCGGCTCCGTAATAAATGCGGGTTCCGTCGGTTAAGCCTCCGGTGAAGAACTGGCGTGGGCCCGGACGAATGCCGCTTGCCCACGATTCTTTGCGTTCGAGGGCATCAAATGGATCGGCACCGGGCTCCCGAATCGAGGTGATGCCAAAGGACAACCATAACCGACCTAATTTCTCACCAACCATCGAATGCTGATGCGTGTGCATCTCGAACAGGCCAGGAATAACGGTCTTCGTTGACGCATCAATTTGTGTACCCGGACGGCCATTCTGATGAGGTAAAATGGACTTGATACGATTGCCATCAATCAGAATATCGACGTTGTTTCGGTAGGTGTTTGCCTTACCATCAAACAGCCGCCCTGCATGAACTACAACCTGACCGGTGGGCTGACTGATTTGCCAGGTCAACTCCATTGGGTGCGTTTCGATATGACCGTCGGCCAGATACACTTGCTTGAGTGCGTCGGTTGCCAGAAACAGCAGGCTTTTTGAATCGCCGGTCCAGGTGGGCGTATCGGTTTGTTCCGTGGTTAGCTGGCGAGGCTTTCCGGTAATTGTTCCGTCGGGCTGCACATCGGTTATATAAAGAAGACCATCGAGGACATAGGCCATCTTCGTGCCATCGGGCGACCAAACGGGGCCGTTCTGACTCCGTGTTGCCAGGCTATGCCCCGGCGCTGGGGATACGTAGCGGTCATTTTTGCCATCGAATGAGAGTAATAAGACCTCGCTGACGCCCTCACGATAGCGTGACGAGTAGGGATGGAGAGCCGATATAGCAATCGTTTTTCCATCCGCCGACCAACTCGGCTGGCTGGGAACAAACACGGATTCGTGCAGTTTGCGGGTTTTCGGTACGGTTACATCGGCCATATAAGTCACGTCGGCAGTGTAGAGCGTACTACGGCCCCAGGCATTGCGGGGATCGCTTTGGTAAAAGGCAATTTTACTGCCATCAGGTGACCAGCTTGGAAAATGCAGATCATCGGACATATCGACCAGGTTCCGATCCTGGCCCGTTTTTAAATCCCGAATCCAGACATCCATATTCCCATTCCGGTCCGATGTATACGCCAGTTTCGTGCCATCGGGCGACCAGCTTGGTTCCAATTCCATCGACTGCCCCTGAGTAAGTCGCTCAGGGTTTTTTGCCCCCTTAGTCAGTAGCCACAAATCCCCAATGCAGCAAAGGCAATCTGCTTGCCATCTGGCGAAATGGTAGCGCCTTTAATCCCGAGAACAGGTTGAGGCTTTTTCGTATCGAAGTCATACGTTTTACGCTTATATGTGTTTTTGGGAAGTGCAATCAGCGCCTGAAAAGGATGATCTGTGCGGTTGAGCTTCCTACCTTCCGGCGTTTTATTGAGCCACTGCTTGTGTACAGGTACTCGTCTGCCGAAAACCAGCTGGCCCGAAACGGGAATACATCTTCCGACACTTCAGTAAGCATCTGGGCTTTGCTGTCGGTAACAGTTACCATTTCCAGTCCACTCTGCGAATTATTCAGAACATTATAGAACAGGTGCGAGCCATCGGGTTGCCAGGACGGCCCGACTAGTTTTCCTTTGGAGGAAGACACTAGTTTTTCGGGCTGACCCACGCTCAGGACATACATACCCGGCGCGTCAGTCCGATCCGAAACGAAGGCGATTTGTTTGCCATCCGGCGAAAACGTGGGGCTGAAGTCATTGCCTGGATTTTGGGTGAGTTGGGTAAGTTTCCCATCGGCCAGAGTAAGTTGCCAGATGTCATAGTTACCACCCCGGTCAGAAGCAAAAACCAGTTGCTTGCCGTCTGGCGACCAGTGGGGTTCGCGGTCGTCGTAGATACCCGTTGTCAGTTGTTTGGGTTTACCTCCTTCTTTGGATACGGCCCAGATATGGTAGCGCCCATCCCAAAACGCATGAAAGGCAATCTGTTTACCATCCGGCGACCAACTCGGCTGACGGCAATCGCCCAGAGGATCGGTTATCGGGTGGGCCGTTCCGCCAGATGCAGGCAACACCCAGATCGTTCCCTGCAAATCAATGGCAATGGATTTTTTATCGGGGGAGAGGTCAGCAGCCATGTTGGTGCCTTCCGTAACGGTTACTCGTAGTGAGTCAATTGGAGCGGCCTGAGATGCACTTTTTAAAAGTGATACCAGAACGAATGATATAGCTATAATTGAAGAAAAAAAAGAATAAATAGTTTGCATAAGAGAGAAAGGCATTATTCTTATTTTGATGAATAGGCAATTTGACGTTTTTTCTCTTGAACCTACACAATGACTTGTCTACTTCCAAGTATGGGCTTGATTTATAGAGGTATAATTGGCGATCTCCTTGAATAACCGAAATAAACCTCAAAAAAAGTCAATCAATTTGCGTTCATGTTGGTCGTTATGCAACGGCAAATTCTATCTTTGCGAGAATCACTTATTTAACCTATACCTATTTCTATGAATTACAGTGTTTATCTGGTCCCCATCCTTGGCATTGTTGGCCTGCTAGTGATGTTTACCAAATTCATGTGGGTGTCGAAGCAGGATGCTGGTGACGCCCGGATGCAGGAAATTGCTGGCTATATTGCCGATGGGGCCATTGCTTTTCTTAAAGCCGAATGGCGTGTGTTGACGTACTTTGGTATTATAGTAGCCCTTCTGCTTGCCTACATGGGCAGCTTAGTTCCGAATTCCAGTCCAATCATTGGGCTTTCCTTTATTCTCGGCGCCTTCCTGTCGGCGCTGGCCGGGTATATCGGTATGAATATTGCCACCAAGGCAAACGTTCGTACGGCTCATGCCGCGCGCACCAGCCTGACCAAAGCCCTGGAAGTATCGTTCACAGGTGGTTCGGTTATGGGTATTGGCGTTGCCGGTATTGCCGTTCTGGGCCTGGGTAGCCTCTTTATTGTTCTCTACAAATTATATGTTGAGCCCTCGGGCGACGTAAACGGTCTGCCAATGGAGAAAGCGCTCGAAGTACTGGCCGGTTTCTCGCTGGGGGCAGAGTCGATTGCGCTGTTTGCCCGCGTAGGCGGTGGTATTTATACGAAAGCTGCCGACGTAGGTGCTGACTTGGTTGGTAAAGTGGAAGCCGGTATTCCGGAAGATGACCCACGTAACCCCGCTACCATTGCCGATAACGTGGGCGATAACGTGGGCGACGTAGCCGGTATGGGTGCCGACTTATTTGGTTCATACGTGGCAACGATTCTGGCTACCATGGTACTGGGTCGCGAAATTGTTATTCCAGGCGATCCAATTATTGGTCATGCTCCCATCGTTTTGCCGATGGTTATTGCAGGTCTGGGCCTGATTTTCTCCATCATTGCAACCTACTTCGTGCGCGTTAAAGATGACAATGGCAATGTACAGGGCGCACTGAATCTGGGCAACTGGGCGTCTATTGGTATTACGCTGGTGGCTTCTTATTTTCTGGTGAATGCGATGTTGCCTGCTACAACCATGGAAATCCGGGGTGTCGAATTCACCCGGATGGATGTGTTTTACGCCATTGTAACAGGGCTTGTCGTAGGTGCGCTTATGAGCACAGTTACTGAATATTATACGGCTATGGGCCGTCGTCCGGTACTGTCGATCATCCGGCAATCAGCAACGGGTGCCGCTACCAACATCATTGGTGGGTTATCGGTGGGTATGGAATCGACTGTAATACCAATTCTGGTACTGGCGGCTGGTATTTATACGTCCTATCATTTCGCAGGTTTGTATGGGGTGGCTATCTCGGCCGCCGGTATGATGGCTACGACAGCCATGCAGTTAGCGATTGATGCTTTCGGACCTATTGCCGATAATGCCGGTGGTATTGCCGAAATGAGCTACCTACCGGAAGAAGTACGGGGCCGGACTGATATTCTGGATGCTGTTGGTAACACGACTGCGGCTACTGGGAAAGGCTTTGCTATTGCTTCTGCGGCCTTAACTGCCCTCGCTTTGTTTGCTGCCTTCGTGGGTATCTCGGGTATTTCAGCCATTGACATCTACAAAGCTGATGTATTGGCTGGTTTGTTCGTAGGCGGGATGATTCCGTACATTTTCTCCTCACTGGCCATTGCGGCCGTGGGCCGTGCAGCCATGGCAATGGTAGAAGAAGTTCGTCGTCAGTTCCGCGAAATTCCCGGTATCATGGAAGGAACCGGTAAGCCGGAATATGAAAAATGCGTCGCTATCTCGACCCAGGCGTCTATTCGGGAGATGGTGTTGCCAGGTGCTATTGCATTGACGGTTCCCGTTATTGTAGGCTTCATTTTTGGCCCCGAAGTGCTTGGTGGTTTGCTGGCAGGTGTTACAGTCTCAGGCGTGTTGATGGGTATTTTTATGAACAATGCCGGTGGTGCCTGGGACAACGCGAAAAAGTCGTTTGAAAAAGGTGTGCTTATCAACGGCCAGATGTACTACAAGAAATCGGAGCCGCACAAGGCATCGGTTACGGGCGATACGGTGGGTGATCCCTTCAAGGATACCTCAGGTCCATCGATGAATATTTTGATCAAACTGATGTCAATCGTTTCGCTTGTGATTGCCCCTTACATTGCCGTTCCTTCTGCCGAAACGCCGGGCTATAACCGCGAAGGTAAAGAGGCCGCTGGTACTGAGGTTCCGTTAGAAGAATCGACTGCCGCTGACAATGATAAGGTGAGTACACCAAATACGGGTCTTGGTGAATTCCGTCCTGAAAAATTAATGAGTGGTGTTGAATTGAATATTCCAGAATTCGGGATTGAAAGTAAACTACTGGCATTTATCAAAGGCGACAAGCCCGTTGACAAAACGACCTGGTTTGATTTTGATCGGCTAACGTTCGAAACGGGTAAAGCCACCCTGAAGCCCGAATCGCAGGAACAACTGAAAAACATTGCTGAAATTCTGAAAGCCCATCCCTCAGTTGCGGTCAAACTGGGTGGTTATACAGACAATACGGGTAATGCTGCCAGCAACCTCAAACTGTCGCAGGATCGGGCTAATTCGGTACGGGTTGAGTTAGAGAAAATGGGCATTTCGAAAGATCGCCTTGAAGCGGAAGGCTACGGTCAGGAACACCCCGTTGCGTCAAACGATACCGAAGAAGGTAAAGCACAGAATCGCCGGATTTCGATTCGGGTTACTAAGAAGTAATTGAATTTCTAGTTTATATTTCTCACTAAAAAGGCCGATTTTGATTAAAATCGGCCTTTTTAGTGAGAAAATTTATGCCTGAAGATGCATTTATTGAAAATCATACAAGAGCTCGAAGGAGGCTCAAACCGTGAACGAAGTAATTATATCAAACGGTTTCTGAGCCAGCATAGCATCAACTATGTTGTACACCAATATCAGTCGGGAGAGAACCTACTTGTAAGACCTGATAGCGATAAACCTGTAGTTGCGCTAAGTTCGCATTTTGATGTGGTTCCCCAATCTCCAGGAGCAAACGATAATGCATCCGCAATAGCCGTTTGTTTAGCGATCCTGTATAAACTCAAAACGTATCGATTTGCTAATTTTGATCTTATTGTTTTCTTTTTTGATGAGGAAGAGCGTGGCTTAAAAGGATCGAAAGCCTATGTTAATCAATTTGGTATTGCTGATATACAAGCTCTATTAAATCTTGAACTAGTTGGACAGGGAGACAAATTTGCGCTATGGTCATTAAATGAAAGATCTACAGGTGGACTATTGGAAGCCTTTGAAGAAACTGCTCGTGAGTCTTCTATTTACGCTCGTAGATTTGATCAAATTGTGACCAATTCAGCAGATCATTTAAGTTTCAGCAAAGCCGGTCTAAATGACGCTTTCACAATAACCTGCGTTTCAGAAGAAGATTTGATGGTAGCTCATCATTACTATAAAGCCCAGGAGTTCGATGTTGACAGAAGTGTGCTTCAGGAAATTATGCAACGGGCACCCATTTTTAAGCATTACCACAAACCAACTGACTTAAGTATTCATCTATCAGAAGACGCCCTTCAATTAACCGCTGACACAATTTGGCGTGCTTTACTGAAATTTGATAGCCGGAATATAAATTGATAAGATTATGTTAAGCAGGGCATTTTGCTATAACTATAAACATCCCGTGTCTACGGCACTTAATTAATTCATTTTCAGTAATGAAATCTCATAATTGGCGTTAAATTAGGTTAATTTAAAGAGGAGTGAATATGATAAGCTGTTAAGTAATTCAACCATAGAGTTTTCTTTTGGAGATAAAAGCAACTAATTGTTCGCATTCACACTCTTTTTGATCATCCACTTATACCAAATGAACCCTACCGTAACACTTGATGAGGAATGGCCTGGCCAGCAATCAGTTGTTGATTACAAAAAAAACCAGAAGCAACGAAAGCTGCTGGCCCACCTGTACACCGAGACTAACTGTACATTAGCCTACCTGACGAAAGCACTCCATAGCAGTGTGCCTTCTGTTACTAATCTGGTAGAAGAATTAATTGACAATAAATGGGTGACGACGCTGGGTACGGCTACGGGTAGCAATGGGCGAAGGCCTGTCCTGTTTGGCCTGGATACAAAGCACAATTATGTAGCTGTGCTGGACGTCAGTACGCACGATACCAAGATTCTGTTTATGAATACCCAGCGCGAAGTAATCTTTCGTGGTGATTATGATCTTCGGTTAAATGACAATCCGGCTTTTCTGTCCTCCCTGGCTAGCTATTTTACCAATGCGTTGGCTGATTCTGGCTTACCCTCCGACGCTGTTATAGCAATTGGGGTATCGATGCCCGGTTTGATTGATGCTCGTCGTGGTCTAAATCTGACCTATAAAAATTTAAATCAGCCTGGTGAATCAATAAAAGACTGGTTTTCGGTACAAACGGGCTACCCCGTTTACCTCATCAACGATACAAAAGCAACCGTACTCGGCGAGAGTCGTTTTGGAGGTGCACAGGGAAAAAAACAGGTATTAGCAATCAATATCGACTGGGGCGTAGGATTGGGAATCATTGTCAATGGCGAGGTTTTTCAGGGGGCAAGCGGGTTTGCCGGTGAGTTAGGCCACATTCAGATTGATCCAGAAGGCGAACTCTGTTACTGTGGCAAGATTGGTTGCCTGAACACTGTGACATCTGCTTCGGCTCTGGTTAGGCGCGTACAGCGTGACATTCTAGCTGGACAAGTCTCTAAACTGGCGGCTTTCTACCATACTGTCGATCAGATCGATATTGACGAGATTATTAATGCAGCGCATAAGGGAGACTCGTATGCCATTGACGTATTGCATGAAACAGGTTTTCAATTAGGCAAAGGGCTTGCCATTGCTATCAACCTGTTCAATCCCGAAGTCATTATTGTCGATGGGATTCTCTCCAAAGCAGCTACCTTCATTCTGAACACAATTGAGCAGGCTATTAGCAAATATTGCCTCAGCGATTTCCGAAATGATCTGACGATTGAAATAACCCAGTTAGATGGTACTGCCAAGTGGCTGGGAACTCATGCCTACATGATGGAAGACATTTTTGCCAACTATTGATTGGTGGAGTACGTGAAAGTGGGTGTAGTAAGTGTAGTAGGCCAGAACTTACTACACTTACTACACCCACTTTCACGTACTCCACTTACTTCGCTTTCAGATAAGCAAAGGGAATAATCATCTCCTCTAACGATACGCCCCATGCTGGAAGGTGTTTCGGTAGTGATTTACGTAATAATTATAGTTGTTGGGATACGCAAAGAAGTAGTCTTCCAGCGTAAATACATAAGCCGTCGAAACGTGTGGTTTTGGTAGGAACAAACGCTCGGGCTTACGGCCTACAAACAGGTGGTTATCGTCGAAACCGAGGTTCTTGCCCTGTTTGTAACGTAGGTTGGTGTTGGTTTCCCGATAGCCGACAATTTTGGCCGGTTTCTGCACCCGAATCATACCGTGGTCGGTTGTGATAATAAGTCGACCACCTTTAGCAGCAATCTTCTGGATGAACTCAAGCAAAGGAGAGTGCAGGAACCACGACCGCGTAATGGAGCGATATGCCGATTCATCAGGCGCGAGCTCTTTAATCATAGCCATATCCGTTCGGGCGTGCGAAAGCATGTCCACGAAGTTGTATACGACCACGTTTAACTGATTCTGTAGCAGGTTATTGAAATTATCGACCAGCGATTTCCCCTGGTTAACATTCAGAATCTTGTGGTACGACGTTTTGATATTCAGGCGACTCTGCTCAAGTTGCCGACGCAGGAACTCATCTTCGTGGTTATTGAGCCCTTCATCTTCACTGTCGTCATTAACCCATAAGTCGGGGTGTTTACGCTCCATCTCGCTGGGCATCATGCCCGAGAAAATAGCGTTTCGGGCAAAGCCGGTCGTTGTGGGCAGAATCGAATAGTACGACGATTCTTCTTCAACGGTAAAGTACTCGGCCAATAGCGGCTCAATGACTTTCCACTGGTCGTAGCGCAGGTTATCGATCAGAATAAAGAATAAAGGGGCTGCGTTGCTTCCGGTTTGCTCTACCAACGGGAATACCTTTTTCCGCATCAATTGATGCGACATTACCGGACTGCTCATTTTAGGATCATTCAGCCAGTCTTCGTAATTGTCGATCACGAACTTACAAAACTCAGAGTTGGCTTCGCTCTTTTGCATATTCATGACCTCCACCATACTCTTGTCCTGCGAGTTGTCGAGTTCTAACTCCCAGTAAATAAGCTTCTTGTACACATCAGCCCATTCGCTAAAATCCATACGGTCGTTATACTGCATCGAAATATTCCGAAAATCCTGCTGATAACCGATGTTCGTCCGTTCGGTCACGAGCCGTTTGTTGTCCAGAATTTTCTTGACCGACAATAGTATCTGATTGGGATTGAGCGGCTTAATGAGGTAATCGGCGATTTTGGAGCCGATGGCTTCTTCCATGATGTGCTCTTCTTCGCTCTTGGTAATCATCACCACGGGCAGGTTAGGGCGTATCTGCTTAATTTGCGAGAGCGTCTCCAGCCCTGTCATACCGGGCATCATTTCGTCCAGAAAAACAACGTCATAATTAGTCTGTTCAACGTGGTCGAGCGCATCGGCACCGCTGTTGACAGAGGTAACATCGTATCCTTTATTTTTCAAAAACAGAATATGGGGTTTCAGAAGATCAATCTCATCATCGGCCCAGAGTATCGAATAATTTTGCATGCGTTCGTGGTGGTTTGGTAATACTGACTGCGCAGTAAAGTGGGCAGCCTTAAAACAAAAACTATGCTTGTTTAACTTCAAACGTCCGGTTCTGTTCGGGCGGTTCAGTATTAAGCTTTTTTAACAGCACAAATATATTGCCAATGAGCCAAATGGGCTCTGGCTATTGACGCGATTAAAACGCTGGCGTCTGTTTGCATGTAGTGCTACCAAATTTCTTCATTTGCAAACCTTTGAAGATTAAGTCGTCAACTCTTACTAATCAGAAAATCAGTCTTATTTTGCGTTAATTTACGAACAACGCCGTTTTATAGCTGACTGCCGGACATCTGGCCGCATTTCGGTTTTAATAGCCCATGAAAAAACTTCATTTCAGTTACGCCCTATTTCTACTGGGTGGCATTGCCTTCATACATAGCACACCAGCTCACTCAACTGTATACGCATATCCATCCGTTACTGATTCAGTTGGGGTTGAAAAAAAAGATGGGAAACGATTTATTCTGCATCGCGTGGATGAAGGCCAGACGCTCTATGCCATTGCCCGGCGTTATAAACGCTCAGTTGCTGAGATCAAGGCCGCGAATCCCGATATGAAAGATGCTGTGCGGTATGATCAGCTTGTCAGGGTGCCCATTCCCGAGGGTGCTTTGAGTCGGAAAGAAGAAAAAGTGATCGACAAGGCGATTCGGAAGAAGGAGAAAGAGGAAAAACGCGAAGCCAAAGTCGAGGAAAAAAAAGTCGAAGAGAAAGCGATTGAAGCGAAGCCTGTATGGAAAGCCGAAAAAGTCGCGGAGAAAGAAACCAAAAAAAACGACGATCCCGCTCGTGCCGGAATCCATGTGGTTGAACCGGGGCAAACGCTTTACAGCCTGGCCGGTCGGTACGGTGTGTTGCAGTCTGATCTGCGTAAGTGGAATAACCTGTCCGGCAACAACGTCCTGATTGGTCAGGCGCTCATCGTTTCAGAGAAAGCGTATCTGTCTCGTACCCCTTCCTCGTCGATACCGGCCCCAGGACCGAAAACGACCGATGTGCCTACGAAAACCGATGCGCCCAGTAAGCCTGTGGCTGTTAATGCACCCGAACCCCGTGCCAATGAGCCCCGGCCTAACTCCCCTGCGGAGTCAAAACCGGAGCGTCATCCCGAAACCGGGAGTTCCACCACTAAACCATCGTCTCCAGATGCGAAGCCTGTAGAAGCTGAAGTAGAACCACCCCGGCCTGGTAATGATGCTCCCATGCCCACACGTGGACGGCGTATTTCGGCCAGCGGTGTGGCTGAAATGATCGACGGTGCCGATGGGTCGGGTAAATACCTGGCTCTACACCGCACCGCCCCTATTGGCACCCTGGTTCAGGTCAGAAATGAGTTTAATAATCAAAGCCTTTGGGTAAAGGTGATTGGTCGATTGCCCAATACGGGCGTGAATGACAAAATTCTGATTAAACTATCGGCACAGGCCTTCGCGAAACTTTCGCCCGATGATCGGCGTTTTCGAGCTGAGGTAAGTTACATTGCCCGCTAGCCAACTCAACCAAGCTATGGAAAAAGAAACGAAAGAGGAACGTATTGCCCGACGCCACCGAGAACGCGATGAGCAAATGAAATCCTCACCGGGCTACGTAACGTTTAGTATTATGTTTACACTGGCCTACCCATTCATTGCTGTTTTTACATTTATCATGTCAACACTGCTGGCCGTGTTCTCCGGGTTTCACGGGCGTTGGCGTGGGTTGTTAGTGGTGGACGTAGTAAATGATGAATCTGAACGATTATTCTTCCTTAAAAGATTTTTTAGATACGAAGGCCGATCAGTACAATCGGCCTTCATTTATTGAGCGGGACCCCATCAGTATTCCCCACCAGTTTAGTCGAAAACAGGATATTGAACTCATGGGGTTTTGGGCGGCTGTACTTGCCTGGGGACAGCGCCCGGTGATTCTGAAGAAAGCGAACGAACTGGTTACCCTGATGGATGGGGCTCCTTATGAGTTCATTCGAAATCACCAGGAGAGCGACCTGAAGCGGTTTCTGGCCTTTAAGCACCGTACGTTCAACGCGACCGATGCGTTGTATTTCCTTCACTTTTTTCGGCAGTATTATCAGGAAAATGATTCCCTGGAAACTGCTTTTTTATTGACTAACACTGGACTAAAGTCCAGCGCAAATAAGTCCGAATCGGCTATATCAACTGCGCCGGACTTTAGTCCGGTGGGCCAATCACTTATCGCTTTTCACGACCGTTTTTGTGGCCTTACCGATTTCTTTCCTGAGCGTACCCGCAAACACATTGCCACGCCCGCCCGTAACTCAGCCTGCAAGCGGCTCCTGATGTTTCTGCGATGGATGGTACGTACCGACGATTGTGGGGTTGATTTTGGCATCTGGAACCAACTCCGACCTGATCAACTGGTTATGCCCATCGACGTTCATGTTAACCGGGTAGCTCGTCAGTTAGGACTGTTAAACTGGCCACAAACCGATTGGAAAGCCGCCCTTGAGCTAACCGATGCGCTTCGTCAGTTTGACCCGCTGGACCCGGTTCGCTACGATTTTGCCTTATTCGGATTGGGGGTTGAGGGCGAGATGTAAGCAATGAAATAAGCCCATTAATAAACCTTAATAAACATTTTTTGGCTGGAATGGCTTACTATCGTACCGACTTGTAAACCATATTGTATGCCTTTTCAGATCACTACCCAATCCTTCGGACCGCTACCAACCGGTTCTACCCCCTAACAGAATACTTCCTCGAACATACCGAAACCGGTGAGTTCATTACCGTTATCCCGAATTCGGGGCCATCCTACGCCGACTTGTGTTGCGTAAAGGCAGGCATGTTTTCGCCTTAATACAGGGGCCTGATTCGCCCCAGGCATTAATGGCTGATGAAAGTTATGCCAGTGCCCTGCTCTATCCATTTCCCAGCCGTATTCGGCATGGTATCTATCATTTTGAAGGGCAGGACTACGCCCTGAAAATGAATGAGACGCAACGCGACAATGCACTGCATGGTTTTGTGCATGGGCGGGCTTTTTCAGTCGTCAGTCAGGAAGCAACCGACACCCATGCGCAGTTGGTATTGCGGTACGACTACGCTGGCGATACATTCGGATATCCGTTTCCGTTTTCGCTAACGGTTACATATGAGTTGATACAGGCCAATTTGTTAGCCCATGGGAGTCGGCCTGAGGAGGATCGTATGTGTGCCCTTCGGATCAGCTATGAAGCTAAAAATACGGGAACAACACGCAGTCCGTCGGCTTTTGGCTGGCATCCGTATTTCAGATTTACTGAAGACATTGAGGCTGCCGAAGAGTCAATTGGCAACATGACGTTAACGTTGCCTGCGCGTATTCCCATTTCGCTTGACGAAAACATGATTCCAAACGGGCAGCTTCCCGCCGAAATGGCCGGGACGATTGATCTGCATGATCAGGAGTTGGATACGGCCTTTCTCATTGAACCCACGAGCGGCCCGACAGATGCTGAATCGTTTGCCGAAACCATCTTAACGTCACTCGCGACTGGGGCTCGATTGATTGTAGGGCAACAAACCGGCGATGGTAAACTTAATTATTTAGTTTGTTATACGCCCACCCGGCGCGACCGGATTGCTATTGAACCCCTTACGGCCAACGTCGATGCGTTCAATAATGGCCAGGGTTAGCTGTCCTTAATCCGGGCGAAACGCTTTCGGGTACTATATGGGTGAGGTTGGATTAGGTTGTAGATTGGTGGAGTAGGTGGAATAAGGATAAACCATTTTACTAATTTCACCTACTTCACTTACTCCACCAATCTACAATTGGCGAATTTTAATATTCCGGAACCATACGGTACTGCCCCAGTCCTGAAGGCCAATTCGGCCCGAGTAACGCCCTTTGCTAATAGGAGCATCTTTCAGTTTGCTGGTAGCAAGACGCTGTTTCCATTCGAGACTGTTTAAATCGTGTTCCTGAATAATAAAGCCATTGAGCGAAACGGTTAGCTTGTTTTTCTTGAATACGAAATGCACTTTGTTCCACCCCCCTACCGGCTGTAACTCACGAACGCGGGCATTGGCAACACTGAAAAGATCACCGGCCCTATGCTTGTTCTCCGCAGCTCCTTCATAAATGGCATCATCCAGCACCTGTACCTCAAGGCCAGTGTCAAAAATATTTTTATACTGAGGTTCCTCCTGCACGAAGAAGAAAATGCCGCTATTGGTAAACCGCTCAATTTTCCACTCGACCTTAAACTCAAAGTCGCCCGTATACACAGCGTCGGTTACTAAATCCCCCCCATTAGAGGCTTTATTGCCAACCCGATTGGGAACGTTTAACTGCAACGCCCCCTGGTCAATTTGCCAGGCAGAGCCGACGTTTTTAGAGCCATAGGTATGCCATCCCGACACATTTTTCCCGTTGAAGAGGAGCTTCCAGCCATCCTTTTTTTCCTGCGAAGTTAACGTATTCAGTTCCTGTGCCTGTAGGCCCGTGAGGGAGAGACAAGCAAGCAAACCAATTGACGAAAGTTTGATAACCATAAATGTCGGAATGAATGATTAATCATTGGTTAGTTGATAAAGGCAGCCGCCACCACAAAACTCCTTACTCATTCCAGGCCTTTCCAACCTGAGCGAGTGGCATGCAGGCAATATAGTGGCCGGGAAGTGGGTCATAACCCAGCAGGGTTTTGCCGACTTTTTCGGAGGTGTAATAGCCCAGTAGCGTTAACTCTTTCAATCGGCGAAAAAATGCAGTGGGGCCCGGAGCCGCTAGTCGAATCCCCCAGACCGAAGGGGGTAATTTGGCGGCCTCTTTATCCTGTTTAAGCAAAAAATCTGTGCGCTGCTCGGGTGTACAATCAACAAACGATTTCCCGTTTGCTTCTTTGCAGGCTTTCTCGAAGGTGTCCAACCCAGCCAGAAAATCCTTCTGTTCATCTTCCGACAGCAGGTCTTTCAGCATTTTGTCAACAAACTGCGGAACGCCAAGCTCTTTGGCACCCGGTGTTTTCGTTTTTGGGAGAATTGTTTCTGTGATTTCGGCCACAGTATTGGCCTGATTAGTCGTCAGGAATTCAGGCTGCCAGCTTAGGTTAGCCTCTTTGGAGCAGGCAACAAATGTTTCGGAGAGTGCCGATACGGAAACAGCATATCCGAAAAACAAGGCAGTATGTTTGAGTACGTCTCTGCGTTGCATCGTTTAAGGGCGAAATAATGATATTAGGGTTAATTTCCTGAATGCCAGTATGATGTGTGGGTAGCTTGGGCGCACGAAGCGAATGACTGAGATGCACCAGGTAGCTATACGGATTACTAGCCTTTAGCGTTGCCTCACCGCTCCGTTATAAGTTCATTTTTTTTAACTCACCGATGGCAAAGTCAGCGGCTCGGGCAGTAAGTGCCATATACGTAATAGAGGGATTCACGCAGGACGAAGACGTCATGCAGGCACCATCCGTAACGAATAGATTTGGCACCCCATGCACCTGATTATTACTGTTAAGCACCGATGTTTTAGGATCGCGGCCCATACGGGCAGTCCCCATTTCATGAACGCCAACGCCAATACCTCCCGAATAGTCGAAGGAGGCCACGTTTTTAAGCCCAGCGGCTTCGAGCATCTCTACCGCATCGGTTTTAATCTGCTCACGCATCTTCATCTCATTCTCCTTGAACTCAGCATCGATGGCAAGCGTTGGCAGGCCCCACTTGTCTTTCTTGTTCTGGTCGAGTGTAACCTGGTTGTCGTGATACGGCAGGCATTCTCCAAAACCTACCAGCGACATTCCCCAGCCACCTGGCTGGAAGAGTGAGTCTTTAAAATTAGCACCAATACCTTCCTGGTTAACGCCACCGCCCCAGTTGCCGCGCCCGGCTGCCCCCTGGTAATCATAACCCCGAATAAATTTGTCGGTACGGGTTGCTTCGTCCAGATTACGAAAACGGGGAATAAAAATACCGTTGGGACGACGGCCTTTGTAATACTGATCCTCGAAGCCATCAAAACTACCCATGGCCCCAAGCCGGTAGTGGTGATCCATCAGGTTATGCCCTAATTCGCCACTATCATTGCCCAGTCCATTGGGGTACCGTTTCGAGGTTGAATTGAGCAGAATCGACGTCGTGCCAAGGGTTGATGCATTACAGAAAATGATCCTGGCATAAAACTCGACCATTTCCTTACTTTCGGTATCGATAACCCGAACGCCCGTTGCCCGTTGTTTCTGCTCGTCGTAAATGATGGAATGAACGACCGAATTTGGTCGGATTGTGAAATTATTGGTCTTATTGGCAGCTGGTAAGGTCGCGGCATTGCTACTAAAATAGGCCCCATACGGACAACCGCGCGAGCAGCGATTCCGATTTTGGCACTGAGCCCGGCCCAGCTCGAGATGCCAGGGTTTGGGTTCGGTCAGGTGGGCAACGCGACCAATGGTCAGGTGACGCCCTTTAAACTTCCGTTCCAGCTCGGTACGGACGTGTTTTTCCAGACAATTCAACTCCATGGGCGGTAGGAAATAGCCGTCTGGTAGGTGAGAGAGCCCTAGTTTTTCGCCACTGATTCCTACAAACTTTTCGGCGTAGGTGTACCACGGTTCAATGTCTTTGTAGCGAATGGGCCAGTCAATGGCAATCCCATCTTTGGCATTGGCTTCAAAATCAAGATCGCTCCAGCGATAGCATTGTTTGCCCCAGAGCAGCGACCGGCCACCTACCTGATTGCCCCGAATCCAGTCGAAGCGTTTTACTTCGGTATAAGGGGCATCTAGGTCATTATTGAAAAAATGTTTGTTGGTTTCATTAATAAAACCACTTCGGGTCTGTATGTGGTAGGTTTGCTGGTCGGCATGGGAAAGGGCTTCGCGATGCGGAAAATCCCAATGGTCGAGGTTCATTGTCGGGTAATCCTCAACATGGTTGACCAGACGACCTCGTTCCAGTACTAGGGTTTTAAGCCCTTTTTCGCAGAGTTCTTTGGCGGCCCATCCCCCACTGATGCCGGAGCCAATCACCAGGGCATCATAGGTATGCGTTTTGTTTACGGTGGTATTTAGATTAGGCATAAAGGAATAGCTTATAGCTGACAGGTTTGCTGCCAGCCACGAATATAACCGAATTATAGGTCAATTCTGCTTTTCCCTTTTCGAACGGCTATGCCTTCCATTTGCGGAATCATCCGCGCACCTTAGCGTTTTTTCTTCCCCGAATAATTTCCCAAAAACGAAGGCTTCCCTCTGTTTTCCTTCTTTGGACTACCCAGCAGCCGCTCCACTAAGTCGGGTCGATTGAGTTTGTTCAGGCGATTCCGAATCCAGTTTTTGTATTCAGGTTTGTACCAGAAGAAAAAATTATTCTGTGCCTGTTTTTCTTCCCTGGTTTTCGCCGTTTTGACGGGCTTAAGTGTATAGGGATGAACGCCTGAGTAATAGATGACTTCGGCCACGGTCATGGGGGTAGGCGTAAAGTCCTGAACTTGTTCAAGTTCAAAGCCCAGGTCTTTTGTTTCGGCCGCCAGATTGGCCATGTCCTGCTCTTCACAACCCGGATGTGACGAAATAAAGTACGGAATCAGCGGCTGTTTGAGATTATGCTTTTCCTGAATCTTGTCGTACTTCTGCTTAAACAGTTTGAAATACTTGAACGACGGCTTCCGCATAACCCGCAGCGTATCGTCGGACGTGTGTTCAGGGGCGACCTTCAACCGACCCGATACGTGGCGCGTGACAAGTTGCTCCATGTACTCATCGTGGTTCCCGTCGGCATTATTTTTATTGAAATCATCGACTAGCAAATCGTAGCGCACACCTGAGCCCACAAATGCCTTTTTGATAGCTGGCATGGCATCGACCTTGCGATACAGCTCCGTCATTGGCTTGTGGGATGTATCGAGGTTTGAGCAAATAACCGGGTGAATACAGCTTGGGCTCTGGCACCGGGCGCAGATCGACTCATCTTTGCCCTTCATTTTATACATATTAGCCGACGGCCCGCCCAGATCTGAAATGTATCCTTTGAACTCCGGATGCTTCGTAATTTCATCGACTTCTTTCAGTACCGATGCTTCGCTTCGGGAAGCAACGAACTTGCCCTGGTGAGCCGAAATCGTGCAGAAACTACATCCGCCAAAACAGCCCCGATGCATGTTGACCGAGAACTTAATCATATCATAAGCCGGAATGGGTCCTCGTTTCTTGTATTTCGGATGCGGAAGGCGGGTATAGGGCAGGTCGAACGATTTGTCGATCTCAGCCTCCTCCATCGTTTTGAAGGGCGGGTTAATGACCAATATCTGGTCACCCACTTGTTGGAGAATCCGGTTGGCCTGCCACTTATTTGACTCAACTTCGACAATCTTAAAATTGGCTGCGTATTTAATTTTATCTTCCAGGCAAACCTCATGGCTCGCCAATTCAACCGAATTCCAGTTATTATAGTCGCGCAGTTCGGTGCTGGCATCGTGCATATAAGCCACCTGGTTGATGTTCCGCATTGACGAAAAGGGTACGCCTTTCTGTACCAGTTTCAGGATTTCGCGAAGGGGTTGCTCGCCCATGCCGTACACCAGCATATCGGCACCGGCATCGACCAGGATGGACGGCATCAGCCGGTCCTGCCAATAATCGTAATGCGTTACCCGGCGCAACGAAGCCTCAATGCCGCCAAGCAACACCGGCACGTCGGGATACAATTCTTTTAGAATCTTGGTATAGACAATGGTCGCGTAGTCAGGTCGGAAACCTGCTTCGCCACCGGGGGTATAAGAGTCGTTGGAACGCAGGCGTTTATTGGCCGTATAGTGGTTCACCATCGAGTCCATACAGCCAGCCGTGACCCCAAAAAAGTATTTAGGTTTACCAAATTTCCTAAAATCGCGCAGATCGTCTTTCCAGTTGGGTTGGGCAATAATGGCGACCCGAAACCCTTCACTTTCCATAATTCGGCCAATCACAGCGGTGCCAAAAGCTGGGTGGTCAACGTATGCATCCCCCGATACAAGCACAATATCGACTTCATCCCAGCCTCTTTTTTCGACTTCTTTCATTGTCAGAGGCAACCAGTCTGTAAGGGGTCTTTCAATCATGAGTATTTGAGTTATCTTTCAGGAAAACATCGAATTTCCGAAATAATTCAGTGAATACACAGGAATCCTATAATCTTACTTGCCTAAAGCCGTATCTAAAGGGCTATAACTCAAAAAGATCTGGGTGCTTAGCAATGAATAGAGGTGATTATTCTCAATTGACAAGTTGCTGTAATCGCAGGTATTGCAGCAGCATAATTGTCTTACCATCCATAATTTCACCCCGTTGAATCATGTCCATCGCCTGACTAAGGGGCAATTCCAGAATGTCAATTTCTTCTTC
Source organism: Spirosoma telluris (assembly GCA_003259005.1). Lineage (GTDB taxonomy): Bacteria > Bacteroidota > Bacteroidia > Cytophagales > Spirosomataceae > Spirosoma > Spirosoma telluris. Next base: position 7,721,847 of record QLII01000001.1, on the reverse strand, counting down.
ATCAATACCGCCCCCGGCGTTTCGCTCGGTATCGGCGGTGTAGTTGGCGAGGTAGAAAAATAACTTCTCGGTCACGGAGCCCGGACTCATATAGGCTTCCATAATTTTCTGCACCGACTGAATTCGATAGCCCGTTTCTTCTTCCATCTCCCGTCGAATAGCATCGTCTGGATGGTCGTCATCGAGCAAACCAGCACACGCTTCGATCAACATGCCAGATGGATTTCCATTCACAAAGGTTGGCAACCGAAACTGGCAGGTTAGGATAACGGTATCCGCTTGCGGATTATGCAGCAAAATGGTAGCTCCATTGCCCCGGTCATAAGCCTCACGTTGTTGTGTAGTCCATTGGCCGTTCTTTCCCAGGTAGTTAAACGTGAATCGTTTCAGAATGTACCAGTTGTCAGAAAGTAGTTTCTCCTCAGTTATTTGTACCCGTCCTGTACTCATTTGTTTGAAATTGTTTGATTTTGTTTATTTTTGATCAAAATAACTGAATTGATCATGAATTTCCAACAGAGGAAGCATCTTATTGTACAAACGGTCGAAGAACGTGGCTCGGTCGAGGTGAGTGAATTAGCCGAATTGTTACATACGTCGGAGATGACGGTTCGACGTGATTTGATTCAATTAGCGGCTTCTGGACTAGTATACCGGACGAGGGGAGGAGCTATGAAAGTGAGTCTGGCTACCGACAAACACCGATTTGTAAACAAGACAGCCGTTAATCCTGAGCGGAAAGATTATATCTGTCAATTGGCCGCTCAGGAGATCCAGGAAGGCGACGTTATTTTCATGGATTGTGGGAGCACTGTATTTCGGCTTTGCCCCTTTATTCGCAATAAACGGATTACGGTCATCACAAACTCGCTACCTATTGTGGCTGAGCTAATGAGCTCCGAAGTAGCCGTTAATTTAGTGGGTGGCGAAGTGGACAAAGAGCGCCAGGCGGTTCATGGCCTAATTGCCGAAGAGCACCTAGCCCGCTATCGTGCCAATCGGGCGTTTATGGGCGTAGATGGTATTTCGCTGGCGCATGGGCTGAGTGCAAACAGCGAAAAGGAAGCCAGCATAACCATGGCAATAGCCCGACAAACCGAAAAAGTTTATCTACTCTGCGATTCATCGAAATTAGAAACCAACAAATACCTCTATTTTGCGCCATTAAGCCTGTTTGATGTACTCATCACCGACAACGAAGCGAACCCTGCTGTTGTCGCAGCCTATCGGCAGGCAGGCATTACGCTGATTAATTGACCCATGTACCAAATCTGGATTGATACGGGTGGCACGTTCACGGATGGTCTCGCCCTTGACCCAACTGGGAATCTACACCGAACCAAAGTGCTCAGTAGTAGCCGCCTGCGCGGTCAGCTGATCGATGGTAAACTCGTGGCTCCCTGGTTAACTGCCCCTATTTTTAATGGCTACCAGCTCCGCGTTATTGAGACAGATGAGGTCTTTACGATAGAATCACTGAGCGTTGATGGAGTGCTTGGTAACGCGGACATCCTGTCCGCATTGAACCCTGCGGACAGGATGTCCGCGTTACTAACATCCACCGCGTTACACACCGTCGAACTTTTCACAGGTGAAGAAGCCCCCGTTTTAGCGGCCCGACTCTTAACCCAAACACCCATCAACCAGCCATTTCCACCCCTCGAAATGCGGTTAGGGACGACTAAAGGCACTAACGCATTACTCGAACGAAAAGGTGGACGCGTCGCTTTGCTCGTTACAAAAGGGTTTAAAGACGTACTTAAAATCGGGACCCAGCAACGTCCTGATCTGTTTCAACTCGCCATTCCTCCTGCCGACGTGCTCTATGATTCGGTAATCGAGGTGGAGGAGCGTATGGCTGCCAACGGACAAATTCTGACCGCATTATCGGCTCAGACGATTACTGAGCTGGTTGGGCAATTGCAGGATGCACAGCCAGATGCCATTGCGATATCGCTCCTGAATGCCTACCGAAACCCAGTTCATGAACGCCAATTGCGTGATGCCCTGACACAGGCTGGCTTTGCCTATATCACCCTTTCGACTACTGTTTCCGTCACTCCTCAATACGTGGCTCGAACGCAAACGACCGTTGTTGATGCCTACCTGACACCCGTCATGCGATCCTATCTGGATAATGTTCAGCAGCAACTGGGGGGCATAGCAGTTCGTATAATGACCAGTTCGGGTGGGTTGGTTCGTGCCGATCTGTTCCAGCCTAAGGATAGTCTATTAAGTGGACCGGCTGGTGGCGTTATTGGCGCGGCAGATGTCTGGGCCAATCTCCAGCCTGGTCAACGTAAAACCGGCGTATTAACCCTCGATATGGGCGGCACCAGTACCGATGTTGCCCGGATTCAGGGGGAGTTGACTATCGGTTCACGACTAAAATTGGGCCATTCGATTTACAATTACCATCGCTGGCTATTGAAACCGTAGCAGCTGGTGGCGGTTCAGTGTGCTGGTTCGAGGGGCACGGTGCCACGTCTGGCCAGCTACGGGTTGGGCCGCAAAGCGCAGGGGCTACTCCCGGTCCGGCTTGCTATGGGGCTTCCGGCACAGACCAACCGCTTTTGTTGACCATTACCGATGTGAATCTGCTATTAGGTAAACTTCACCCAAAGCAGTTTGGTATTCCTGTATTTCCTGAAAAAGCACAGGCCGCTTTGGAGGAAGTTAGGCAACAGATTGAAGCGAAAACCGGCAATCGACCTGACCCGTTGACGCTGCTACGCGGTTTTGAGCGAATTGCCAACGAAACAATGGCCGGAGCGATTCGTAAGATCTCAATAGCGCGCGGCTTCGATCCTAAAGAGTATGGTTTTCTCGTCTTTGGCGGTGCGGGCGGGCTCCACGGTTGCGCCATTGCCCGATTACTGGGTATGGAGCAACTCATTTTACCCTTCGATGGTGGATTACTCAGCGCATATGGCATCGGACAGGCACAGATTGAGCGTATCTCGTCACGGTCGGTTCTCTTACTAATGGATGATGTTTATAGCAAACTTGAGGATTGGATTGATGAAGTTTCTCATGAAGCGTGGCAAAAATTAATTGAAGATATACCTAATGGCTTAGGAGACGTCAACTACCGTTATCTATTGTATTTACGTTTAGCGGGGCAGGAACAGACTATAGAGATTGAACTTCTTGACGATTGGTCTTGGGATACAGACGTATACACTGTAGCCAAAATGGCTGATATCTTTAAAAAAGAATACCAAAAACTCTACGGCCACTTCCCTACTAATCGTCCTATCGAAGTAGAGAGTATCCGCGTTATCGTTAGCACCGTAGGGGTTGATAATTCAGTGAGTAGTGCACCGATGAGCCATCGCCATGCTGTCCCAACTTTTCAAACCGAGGCTTACCCGGCTTACGACTGGACGCAACTACAGGAAGGAGACACCTTTCGCGGACCAGCGTTGCTGCTGAACACAACGTCCTCTGCCTTCATTCAACCCGGCTGGCGGTTGGTTGTTCAGGCCAATAAAAATGCCCTGGTTGATTACATTGCTGATGTTGAGGAAGAGGAAGTGACCGAAGCAAACGAGGTGATCCAGCTTGAACTCTTTACGCAGCGATTCCGGGCCATTGCCGAAGAAATGGGTGCTCAGTTGCAGCGTACCGCCTTCTCGGTCAACGTCAAGGAGCGACTCGATTTCTCTTGTGCCTTACTCGACGTCAATGCCGAACTGGTGGCCAATGCGCCACACATTCCGGTTCATCTGGGCAGTCTGGGCGTTTGTGCTCGTCTAACGCTGGCTGCCCTGCCCACGCTCGAAGCCGGCGATGTGGTCATCACAAACCACCCGAAATACGGCGGCTCTCACCTGCCCGACGTTACATTGCTAAGTGGCGTTTTTACGGACAAACAGGAGTTGATTGGCTACGTCATTAACCGGGCTCACCATGCTGAAATCGGCGGTAAAGTCCCGGGATCAATGCCTCCCGACGCAGTATCATTGGTGGAAGAGGGCGTTGTGCTAGAGCCACTGTTTATTGTGAAAAACGGCAAGTTCCTCTGGGAGGATGAACTCTCCAGGCGATTTACGGACGGACCCTATCCAACTCGTGCACTGGCTGAGAACAGAGCAGATATTGAAGCCGCGCTGGCATCGTTGAAAGCGGGTGAACTAGCGCTTCGTCAGTTAGTTAGCCAGTATGGATTGACCACGGTACAGCACTATATGAAACGATTGCAGCAATCGGCAACCGAGGCTATTTCAGCTGTTCTGAAGCCGTTAGCTGGAAACGTATATGAGGCCGAAGAATCGTTGGATGATGGGCATAGGATTCGGCTGAAAATTCAGATTTCGGAGAATACAGACAAGCCCCATATCCAGTTTGATTTTACGGGAACATCGGGTGTGCACCCGCATAATCTTAATGCCAACATTTCCATTCTATATAGTGCTGTCTTGTACATATTACGGCTATGGTGTGGGCGTGATATACCGTTGAACGAAGGCTTAATGGCCCCGGTCGACTTACTGCTACCCGAATCATCTTTTCTCAACCCTGTTTTTCCTGCCGACCCATCGCGTTGCCCAGCGGTGGTTGGTGGCAATACCGAAGTTAGCCAGCGGCTGGTTGATACGCTGTTAAAGGCGCTTGGATTAGCTGCCTGTAGTCAGGGAACCATGAACAATTTTCTGTTCGGCAATGGTCAATTCGGTTATTACGAAACCATTGGAGGAGGAGCTGGGGCTACCGAGGGGGCAAACGGTCGTTCGGCTGTTCATCAGCACATGACCAATACTAAACTCACTGATCCTGAAGAGTTCGAACGACGCTATCCGGTTAGATTACACCAGTTCGCTATTCGTACAGGTTCTGGGGGTCAGGTCATTGGCGCGGGGCGATGGTATCATTCGTGAGATTGAGTTTCTGGAACCCGTACAGGCAACCCTGCTGAGTCAGCATCGGGCAGCAGCTCCCTATGGTCTTCATGGGGAAGTCCGGGTACTACGGGCCGCCAAACGTTAATTTCGTCTAACGGTCAGAAAGAAAATCTACCAGGCATTTTCACCAGGGCCATGCAGGCCCTGGAACGAATTCGGATCGAAACACCGGGTGGTGGTGGGGTTGGCTTACAGACAGATTAGATGGCCCGATCTGTGTTCAATAGATTCACTTAATTCCCTAACGCATTGTAAATCAGTAGTTGATTGTTTGTAACAACGCGGTCGCCAGGAGCCAGGCCACCCGCCAGGTAGGTTTTCGTTCCAATCGACTTGTAGATGTCTACCTCGCGGACAAGGGGCTGGTTCTTATCATTAACCATGACCACAAAGTTGCGGTTCTTGTCAAACACGACGGCATTGGCTGGAATGGCTACCCGTTTATCACGACCCGCATAGGTAACACTCACATTGGCAAACATTTCGGGCTTAAGCCGGTAATCGGCATTATTGAGTGTGACCCGCACTTTCAGGGTTTTGCTATCGGGGTCGAGTACATTAAAGATTTTGTCGATCCGGCCATGAAAGATTTTATCAGGATAGGAAAGAGTCGTAATCGTTGCCTGGTCGCCTTCTTTTACATTCGCCAAGTCAGACTCATACACATTCGCTAATACCCAAACATGGTCGAGGTTCGAGATCGTGAAAAGGTTTTCAGGATCATCAGAGCGCAGTTCCATGCCTTGCGATGCTGTTTTCTCAACGATGAAACCGCTCACGGGAGCCTTCACAATATAAACAGCTCCGGTCCCGCCAACAATCCGGCGACGTTCACTCACACGGTTTACTTCCCCTTTAGCGGCCAGCAGTTGCTCCTGACTCGCTACCAGTTCACGCTGTGAACTCAGACCTGCTTTAGTCATATCCTCAGCCACCTGTAGATTTTTCTGTGCCACAGATAACTGGCCTTTGGCTTCTACACTCTGCTGCTCCAGATCCGCCAGATCTCCCGACCGAATTACCGCCAGCGTCTGTCCTTTTTTGACATAGTCCCCTAAATCAGCTTTCAGAGTTTCGATATGGCCACCTACCAGCGGAAATACTTTTACAACCTGATCCTGGTTGAAGGTAATCTTGCCCGTTAAATTTAATTCATTGCGGGCATTCTCATATTTAGCCGTATCGAAAGCTGCTGTAGCCAGCAGCTTTGTTTCCTGGCGCACTGTAGGAGGAGTTGTTTCTGCCGATTTTTGGGCTGTACTATCACAGCTACTCAGGCCATTCGCTAATATCAGCCCAACTGTAATGGCCAATAACCACTGGCGTGCAGACCGAATTGGTAAGGTTGGGTTGGTAAAGACAGCCATGTCAACTGGCGGTTTCTTTAAGTTTGTGGTAAGTGTATCGCTTATACTTCCCAACCAAGTGCGAACCAAGAAGTAACCGAAAGCAAATGAGTATTTTTTCATAGTGTTGCGGCACCTAAGCAGTATAGATTTTACCTGGTTAACAAGTAAAAAGGAGCCATTACAAAAGTCCCCTTTGCTAATTAAAGGCCTCTTAAACTAAAATTAAAAGGTTATTAAACCCATAACGTAACAGCGCCTGCCGGATACAATCCGACAGGCGCTGTTTTTTTTCAGTGACGTTGAGTCAATAAGGTACGTTTACTTATGCTTTTAACGAAGACTTTGCCGTATCAACGCCCGATTTTGCATCATCGGCCAGTTCTTCGACTTTGTCATTATAGTTATCCTTGGCCTGTTCTTTTTCTTTATTAAAAGCGGTCTGTGCCTGATCTTTATACTGGTTGAATTGCTCTTTGGCTTTATCAGTATATTGATTTACCTGGCTGATTGCCTGCTCATACCCTTCTTTTACTTGCGATACACCTTTCTCCCACTGGTCTTTTAAATCGCCCGTACGTTTGCTGGCTTCTTCAGTCAGTTTTTCGCGTGTTTCTTTGCCGCTACGGGGGGCTGTTAACAGGCCAATAACAACGCCAGTTATAATGCCGGTCAGAAAATCTCGTGTGCTTCTCATTAGTTACTATGTTTTAGGTGAGTGTTTATTTTAGGTGATTAGCAACCTATTGTTTGGCTTTTTTCTTCGCCTGACTTACCAAATCCTGCGTTTTTCCAGCAGCCGTGTCAACATAGTCATTATACTGACTTTTAATACTGTCCAGGCCAGACTGTAGTTGATCCTGCAAATCCTTAAAAAACGAATCTGATTCAGACGAGATGCGCTTCCGTGTTTTTTTGCCGCTCTCGGGAGCAAGCAGAATACCGATAACCGCGCCTACTGCTAATCCTACTAAAACTCCTGGTAGTGATTTCATGATTTCTAACTTTGGTGAATGACTTATGGTTCCAATATTGTCAATCAACTAGAAAATACTGTACCACTAATTAAAAAACAGGGTAAGCATCTGTAAATAAGAACATTAAGACTTTTACTAAGTTTGACCTGTTGAGGATTTTTTTCTACAAGGGCGTCCACGTTTTACGCAATGACCCCAACTTGCTCCTGTACTGATAGATTGTCGATAGCTATAGGCATAAGGTATACAAGCGGTCATTGCTTTCACAAGATGTGAGCTAAGCCTGCAGGGCAAAAAAAATCCCCGCGCTCAACTTGGCGCAGGGATTCCGTACCCACCGTAACTTGTACTTAACCTAAAATATTTTTTTGGGATTACCCCTCATCTAACCTTGAGTGAGTTAGAAAATAATATATATCACTGGTGATATGTTCAATGAATGATGTACTTCCCTCTTCACACTCCGCGCCCTTGTATTAAGCGAAGAATAATCGCAATTACTGCAATAACCAGCAAAACATGGATTAAGCTACTGCTGCCGATTCCTGTACCCAGAACACCCAGAAAGCCCAGGAGCCAGATAATAATCAAGATGACTGCAATAGTGTAAAGAAGGTTTCCCATGACGTAAATTGAGTAAATCAGAATAAACTATCTCGCAATTGATAAACAGATTAGAAAAAGTTGTGCCAATATTAATAGAAACATACATTTTGTATCTTTAGAAGCCCTTATACGCTTGTAAATGAGCATTTAAATACATTATTTCCCTAAAGTGAAGCCTAAAACCCAGACTATTGAATAAGGATAAAACTGTGGATAAAATTCTACACATGTAGAATAAGCGTAGAAAAATGACTCGCTTATTTACGCGCTACAGACATATCGCTCTCGTTATAATTGATATAAATTATTGAAATTATAAGTGCAAATGGTTAATCTAATGGACATTAATGTATGTTGCTACCCGAAATCTGATCGATACGAACACTTTCGGCACATATTTTATATATAGTAGTGTAGTTAGAACACAAATGAAAACGAAATGAGCCGTGGTAAATACAATAACAGGGGTTAGCATGGGACAACAATACAGGCCAATTGCCATTAATACAGTACCGCTTGCCAAGCGCGTACTGATTGTAGATGATGAGGCTGATATTTGTTTGTTATTGTCAGGATTGCTACGGCGCCTGGGCTATCAACCTACCTGTGCCCATTTTATAGAAGAAGGTCGGCAATGCCTGCACACGCAGAAATTTGATGCTATCTTTTTGGATTTAAATCTGCCCGATGGATTGGGCTTTGATCTTTTACCTTTTATTAAAGAAGATCAAAACGAAGCTAAGATTATTATGATCAGCGCATTCGATGGGCAGGCCGAACGTCGGCGGGCTACCGAGCAGGGAGCTGATTATTTCATTGGTAAACCGTTCACTCGCCGTTCGGTAGAGATGGCTTTGCAAACCATTCAGGTTTAAGTAACTTTGTTCATACAGCTAAGGTAGATTCATTCGTTGTTCATTAATGGGCACGGTCTGTCTGAACAAGTTCAATGCCGCTTCATGGAAAAAATTCTGATTATTGACGATAATAACGATATATGCCTGCTTCTGGAGCGTTTTCTGAGCAAGCAGGGCTATAAAACAGCGTCGGTACAGCGGGGCGAAGATGGGCTGGTTCTGTTACGAAAAGAAGCTTTTGAATTAGTCATTTGCGATTTTAAACTTCCCGATATTGATGGCCTTGAGATGCTTCGCCGAATCAAGGTTATGCACCCTACCACTGCCGTGATTATTATTACGGGCTATTCTGATGTTCGGATGGCTGTGCAAACGGTGAAGCATGGGGCATATGATTACGTAACGAAACCCCTCTATCCCGACGAAATTCTGTATACGATAAAGGCGGCCCTCGAACGGCGTTTACAATCGATAAACCAATCGAAAGGCTCGTCTGCTACACTTACATCTGCGAAAGCAAGTGTAGTAAAGCCACCTCCTACTAAGGTGCCATTAACATCCGATGGCAAACGGTTTATTTTTGGCAGGAGCCGTGCCGCCGAACAACTTCAGAAACATATTGATCTGATTGCTCCCACGGATATGTCGGTTATTATAACTGGCGAAACCGGAACGGGAAAGGAGTTTGTTGCTAATGCCATTCATCTTAAAAGTAAACGGGCTGATAAGGCATTTGTGGCAATTGACTGCGGTGCCTTGGGAAAGGAGCTTGCAGGAAGTGAGTTGTTTGGCCATGTGAAAGGTTCGTTCACAGGAGCTATGTCAGACAAGGCGGGGAGCTTTGAATTCGCCAATGGAGGAACCATCTTTCTGGACGAGATCGGAAATTTGTCCTACGATAACCAGATTAAACTATTGCGCGTATTGCAGGAACGAAAAATCCGGCGTATAGGCAGCAATCAGGATATTCCAGTTGATGTTCGGATTATTGTAGCCACCAACGAAGATCTTCGAGAAGCCGTCCGGCAGGGGAAATTTCGGGAAGATATCTACCATAGGATTGCTGAATTTGAAATGCACTTGTCACCTTTGCGTGAACGCAAGTCTGATATTATGATTTTTGCCGAACACTTTCTTGAGTTAGCTAATCAGCAGTTAGAGAAAGATATTCAGGGCTTTGACGAAGATGCAAAAGAAAAGCTAAAGGATTACTATTGGCATGGCAACCTGCGCGAATTGCAGAATGTTGTGAAAAGAGCTGTACTTCTAACTCAGAGCGATTATATTGAAGCTGATGTATTGCCTCACGAAATCATTTCGCCCCAGTACTTTACGCCCGAAGACACGAACAGCAGTACTAATATTCAGATCAACTATGATCCTGCCCGGCCTGGTGTCCCGGTCTTCAGTCAATCGGCAGCTAATTTAAAGTCAGTATCCGAAAATGCTGAACGGGCAGCTATCCTGAAAGTGCTGGAGAAAACAGGCTATAACAAAACCAAAGCTGCTGAGGTACTTAACATTGACCGCAAAACGCTTTATAATAAACTGAAAGCATACGATATACATTTGTGAGTGACTAGGTGTAGTGAGTGCAGTAAGTTAATTGGTAACCTACTGCACTCACTACACCCAACACCTAATTCAGGCTAAGCCCAACAGAAAGCAGACCAACGCCATTCTTTGCATTTCCGAGTATTGTCTTAGCGGCACCACTGTTAGCAATATTTTGTAATCCCTGCTCATAGCGGGCCCCAATAAATGCTTTGCCAAAGTAAAGGTTCAACCCGCCTGCAATTCCATAGTCAACCTTGTTAAAATTATCGCGGTTGATTGCGCTGGTTCCAGAGCCAAAGTCACCATTCGAATTGATGTTGGAATTCAGTAGATACGAGACATAGGGACCTGCCTGTAATTCAACCGCCTGACCTAACTTAAACGTAGCCAAAACTGGCAATTCGGCATAGTTGAGCTTAAATGTGTTCTTGCCACTAAAGCCCAGAACATTATAGGTTGCCGATGCGCCTTTGGTTATATAAAGTAGTTCTGGCTGAATGGCAAAAAACTCGCCAACGGGTAGCTGAGAAAATACACCCAGGTGAAAGCCGATCCGTTCATTTTTGTTTGTAGCTCCCTGACTGTCGTAGTAAAGTGAACTGGCTGTTAAACCGCCCTTTATTCCGACGCGTGCTTTGCCTTGAGCTGCAGCATCAGACGAGTTAAAAAGTAAGGCACCGGCTGTAAGAAGAGCAGCCGCAAGCAAGGTTTTTTTTGAATGGTTCATAACGTTTTTTGATTTAAGGACAGGACGTGTAGTACACCTGATCTATTGAATACTATGTTAAATTCATGCCAAAACCGCCTACTTTGCTATAAATCGCCTTTTAAGCCTGATTTGCTTAGCGTTATGCCAATCTAGGGAAACACAAGATTAACCTAGCTATCCCGAATGGACGAGTAAGAAATTCCCCAAATTGTAGAAGGCATCATTCAATTTAGGAACCATTAAGTGACCGATAAATAACTAGAGAAGGAGGAAATCCACTGTATACTTAGAAAATTTTTTCTAAAGAGGGAGTCCCTCCAATTCACCAGAGCTACTGGAGGAGGAATTGCTTAATTGCGTAGAAATAGCTGATAAATAGCGAGAAACGCGAGAATATACACTATACGTTGATGTAGGTAGCCATAATAAGCCAGACAGGGCAACACATGGCGCCCGAATAAAACAGGGCAATAGGTTGTGTATACTCGTAAATAATACGTTAATAAATTGATGTTTTTGAGTAATTTTGAAGGGAGGACATTGTCGAAACCAGTCGAATGTAGATTAGAATTGCCAATCGGAAGTAGATGTGAAGGGAATGTATAACCTGAACGGAAAAATCGATTAGCATTCAATAGCCGTAACTTTTGTTAATTAGTATGCACCGTAGACATACATCCATGACCATTCTGATTGCTGATGATGATACAGATGATCGTCTGTTTATGGATAAGGCACTTCGTCAGAGTGGGTATACGCAAAACATTCAGTTTGTTGAGGATGGTGAAGAGCTAATGGAGTATCTGCGCCGGGAAGGGCGTTATGACGAACAGAATGCTCCCTGGCCTAATTTATTGATTTTAGACCTGAATATGCCCCGGAAAAATGGCTTTCAGGCGCTCAATGAAATAAAAGATGATCCTAAGTTAAGGCGGTTGCCGGTGGTTGTTATGACGACTTCTTCTGCCGATGAAGATGTGCTGAAAACCTATAATCTTGGTGTTAATTCATTTGTAACAAAGCCATTTAATTTTAACAGGTTAGTTGAAATGGTAGGTGCTCTGAAAACATATTGGATAGATACCGTTAAATTGCCATAAGCAGTATAGTATGTAGTGAGCCCTCATGGGAAAACATTCTTGCTGACTGCTGCGCATTGTTGCTGTTCACTGCCAACTACTCACGGTTTATGATACCTGCTGCACTTGATGTTATTGAAAAAAAGGAAACGATTCGCATCCTATTGATTGAAGATGACGAAGACGATTATCTGCTTACCAAAGCTTTAGTTTCAGTTAGGGAGAATTCATCTATCAAACTCGATTGGGTAGATAGCTATGATCGTGGTTTAGCTGCCATTGACACTGGCCAATATGACGTATACCTGGTTGATTATCGTCTAGGGCCTTATACCGGTATTGACCTGATTCAGGAAGCTTTTCGAATGGGGTGCCGTGCCCCCATGATTCTGCTTACAGGTCAGGATGACCTCACGGTCGATCAGTCGGCGCTTGAACTAGGCGCTGCCGATTATTTAGTAAAGGGGCGCATTGATGCCCAACTGCTCGGTCGTAGCATCCGATATGCACTTCGGCAGGCTAGCGTACTGGCTGAGGTTGCCCAAAAGGAAAATAAATACCGAACCTTATTTGAGCGATCCATTGATGCCATTTTTGTAGCTAATGACGAATTGCGATTTCAGGATGCTAACTCGTCTGTTGAGCGCTTATTAGGCTATAGCCGTGATGAACTTCGACACCTGAATCCGGCACGGCTTTTTGCCGATCTGAATCATCTGCGAAACCTACGGTTTAATGTTCGGGAACATGGGCAGATTAAAGACTTTGAAACAACGCTTATTCACCGAAATGGTCGTAAACGAATTTGTCTGATTTCGGTTTGGGCTGTTGAAGATATGATTGGCCATCCAGAGTGGTATCAGGGAATTGTTCGCGATATTACTGACCAGAAACGAGCCCAACAGGATCTTATGCTGGCTGAAAAACTCACGATGACCGGCAAAATTGCCCGAAGTATTGCTCACGAAGTACGTAATCCACTTACCAACCTTAGTCTGGCCCTGGAACAGCTCAAAGATGAGTTGGATACAGATAATGAGTATGTGACCATGTTCACAGACATCATCGGACGTAATGTGGACCGTATTGGCCAACTCATTACAGAAATGCTTAATTCATCCAAACCCCGAGATCTCGATCGGAAAAAGCAGGACTTCAATACAGTTGTCAAAGAAACGCTCCAACTCGTGAGTGACCGTATTAAACTGAAACGCATGCGACTCGAAACGCATTTCACAAGCGAAGATTGTCAGGCGCTGCTTGACCGTGATCAGGTAAAAACGGCTCTATTGAATATTTTGGTGAACGCTGTTGAGGCTATGGAGGAAGGGAAAGGGGTTCTTTCTGTTCGAACGAATTGTGCCGATAATAACCGGGTATCTGTCGAGGTAAGCGATAATGGTGGTGGTATTAGTGACGCAGATAGACAACGGCTTTTCGATCCATTTTTTACGGGTAAATCTGGCGGTATGGGCCTGGGATTAACGGCCACCCAGAATATTATTAATAGCCATAAGGGGTCAATTGAAGTAGAAAGTAACGTAGGACAAGGTACTACATTCAAAATGTTTTTTCCCAAATAAATGAATTAGCCCGTTCATTTTTAGATACCAAGATTTATTTCTTAACCAGCTTTTTTAGGAGCTGGTTTTTTTGTGGAATTGAGTGGGTAAAAACATCTACACTACCTCTTATAAATTCTACAGATATGATAGGAAAATTATAGGCAGAAGCAATGAGGAATTTTATCAAATGATATTTAAGTAGTTGATAATGAGTATATAATGAGCCCTAGGCAGTGTACTTTATGACTTGGTTAGAGAAGTGGCATAATATTAGGCTATTGATTCGATAACCTACTAACTAACTCTATGTGGTCTATCACTCACTTTCCGGCGGCCATGCGGTCATTAAACCCGACTACTCGGGCAAAGGCAATTGAGATTGCTAATCAACTACTCGAACAGGGACAGTTAGACAAGCAACACGTCATAGCCATGAGTGTTGAAGAAGCTCGTCGCTGGGCGCGTTGCGAAAGCACCGAACGACAGTGGGCGATCCGAAATATGCAGACTTACGCTTAATTACCTAATCATTCTACTTTAACCTGCCATTGGCTATGATCTGGAAGAAAAATATTTACGATTCGTTGACAAGCTGTGCAACCTTATGTAATGAGTTTGCTACAGAATGTTCCAATTCAGAAGACATTGAAACCCGCTATCGCAGTATTTTTTTAAATCTGGATTGTGCCGATATGTGCCGCAACTTAGCCATGCTGTATGTGCGCGGTTCCGAAAATGCACGACTGTTAGCAAAGGCTTGTATCGAAGTTTGTGAAAAATGTGCGCAGGAAGTAAGCCAATTCGATACAGATCGTAGTCGACAAATTTATGCGATATGTCAGCAAACGATTAGTAGCTGTGTTAGCATCATTGAAATGGGCTATCAGACCGATATGGAAGCTCAAAAGCCTGCTGTTACACCAGCTTCCTTGTTTTACGGGATTGATCTGCGCGAAACGCTTTATAATTAATAGATAATTGTCAGTGGTCGTCAGTCGATAGTTAATAGTCAACGTAAGTATAGTCAAAACTTATACTATTGACTAACAACTGTCGACTGACGACTTTTTTCACAACGTTATGGAAACTAAAGAACAGGAAAACAAATCCTTATCGAAAGTCCGCGATATGATTGAGGACATTCGTATTGCTATGATGACTACTGTGGATGAGCAGGGTAATCTGGTAAGTCGGCCAATGGCTGTTCAACAGGTGGATGAAGATGGTACAATTTGGTTTTTCACGAAGCGATCAGCGCCTAAAGTAGATCAGATTGATCAGCATGATCATCGAATAAATCTGTCTTTTGCTGCCGTTAGTGATGCCGATTATGTATCCATCTCCGGTAAAGCCGAAGAGTTTGATGACCAGACTAAAATAGATGAACTCTGGAATCCAATAGCAAAAGCCTGGTTTCCCGAAGGTAAAGATGATCCTGAGTTAACGTTATTGAAAGTGCATATCGACATGGCCGAATACTGGAGTGCCAACGATAGCCGGATGATCCGGTTAATTCAACAGGCTACTGCTGCCATTACAGGCAACCCACCCAAAATGGGCGAGAACGAGAAGATTTATAATTAAGGCTGAAAGGAAGGAGGGGAAGGAGGGGAAGAATGGGAGCATAGATCGTCGAGTCGCTCTATGCCCGGTTCGATCGCTACCTATCGATCTGCCTTTGGAGTTGCCAGTACAGCCCAGCAATTTCCGTTTGGTCAATCAAATCAACCGGGTACAACTCTATGTCTGGTCTGGTACGCTTATAGTTATGATAGCAATGGTTTATTACAGGTGGTCACTAAACTGAACAAGGAGGCCGCTTATGTAGAAGGCTCTCCTACCTAGCATAACGATTACGTATAGCCTAATTGATAACCGTATAGCCGGGCTTACAAAAGTGACGAATACAGTCTTTATCGACTGGTACCAAAAAACCGGAATTGAGGCATCCCAGTTGGGATTCAATTCAGAAGGCATGTATATCTGGCCTGGAATCATTGATAACCAGGGCAAACGACAAGACAATAGAATTTACCGGCGAAACGAAAAAGGTACTGCGCTGCGGGACCGCATAGAGACAATAGCCGGTTGGTTATTAGACAGTCGGCTATTTTACGTACGATATCCATCCGAACTCTTTCCGGACAACGGGCAATTCTGAAATGAACGATATGCTGTCCGTTAATAGCATCAATACCAATAATGTGACAACCCGTCAAACTATCAATGAGCAGGGTGGTAGAGATGACTGACGCTACGAATCTCAATACTACCCGATGGGTATCCCTCTCAACTAAAAGCGTACCGGAATGGGGCGCTTATAACAACACTTGAATACGCTTATAACCAATAAGTCAGGGAATGAAAATCTCTTGAAACGCTTAATTAATTGCCGAGCAGAAGAAACCAGCTGGTTATTTATCAAAACATTCTGGTTAAATTACCTTTTTTAGCTCGCATGCGCTTTCTTGTTTTTACCCTTTCTGTCTTTCTCTTCCCCCCCTACTCACGGCCTGTGTCGATCCGGCTGAGCTGACGATTAACGGGACAGTGAACACGCTGGTCGTTGATGGAACGATCACGAATCTGCCCGAACCGCAAGTTATTCGACTCAACCGCTCGAAAGCTGACCCACTCACAGGCCGTTTTGGTAGTGTTCCCATCACAAAGGCTACCGTTGACGTACTCGTTGACTCATCACTCGTGATTCCCTGTCATGAAACCGAGGCTGGTAGCTACCAATTACCCAGCGATTTTAAAGGCCAGATCGGCCATAGTTACCAGCTCCGATTTACCCTCAGCGATGGCACACACTACCAGTCGACTCCGCAAATCATGCCTGCGGTTCCGGCTATTGATCGGGTATCAGCCCAATACAATCCCTCCAGTTTGCCCGTTGAAGAACAATTAACGGGTGGCTATCGGGCAGGGCATGATGTCTATATCGACTGGAAAGACCCGGCCACGGAGCATAATTATTACCGTTGGGAATGGAAATTATGGGAAAAACAGTCCTGGTGCCGAAGTTGTCAGCAGGGGATTTATGCCGTCAATACCATTCTGGACCATATGTATAAAGACAAAACGTTCTACGTATCTGGCGATCAGCCGTTCGAAAGCTGCTTTGTACCCATCAATTACTTCGAGGCTGGGCAACCTCCTTTTGCAAGCGGCTTGTATGTGTATGATTACCCCTGCCGCACCCAATGCTGGGAAATTTTGTATAGTTCATCGCTCAACGTATTCGATGATCAATACAGCAATGGCGGCTTGATTACGAAGCGAAAAATTGCCCAGATTCCGTTTTACGATAGTACGGCCTGTCTTGTTGAAATCCGGCAATTATCAATGACCAAAACAGCCTATTCATATTTCAAACGCTTTCAGGATCAGACGCAGAACGTAGGTGGCATTGCCGATCCCACCCCATCGGCCACGGTAGGCAATATTCAAAATAGCAACAACAGTCAGGAACGAATAGTGGGCTATTTCACAGCCTCTGCGGTATCGGCAGTCCGGCATTGGCTGGATCGAAAAGATATTATTGGCCTCCCATTTGGGCAAACGGACCCGACTGGAGAATCTAAATTACCGGGTTCTGAGCTATTTTACTCGCTTAATTTGCGGCAACCCATTCCCGAACCGATCTACCCCTACCCCAACATCCGCCTTCTGGGTGGCCCGCCCCGGCCCGTAACGGCTATCTGCGTCCCTAGTGACAGCCGGACCCCACTTAAACCGGCTGGCTGGCAGGATTGATTAGGCCTTATTTCACTCTAAACTATTTCCATCGTCGATTTAGATTGTAACTCGACTGATTGCTCAATATCAGCTAGCCTATTTCGTTTTGCTTCGTAGCAAGCGAATAAGGCCTGCCCTAGTAGTTCATGGCCGATCGCGTTCAAATGGCTTGGGTCGTTCGGAATATAAACCTCTTCTTGTGGTCGGATAAACTCATGCGTATCCAGCACGGTCATTCCCCACCGATTGCCTTCGTTTATAACCAGGGTACGCCCCTGTTTTCGTAGCCATTGACTAACCAATTCCCGATGTGGAGTTGGCGTTAACAAAAAAATCTTTTGACAATGGCCCTGTAATTGCTCCAGTAAGGCCGCCAGTTCATGCTGTACAAAAAATAGTTGCTTCACTAGACCAGCCTGATTTCCTACGGTTAGCAATAGCCGTTTCAACACATTTTTGGTTTGCTTTCCTAAACCAGCCGGTGTGTTGTCGAGCGGTAATAGTGGCTGGCTACGTAATGCTTCCAGCTCGGGAGTTTTTAATCCAGGTCCCGCATATGTCGGTGCTTTCCGAGCCGGCGTTTTGAAAAGTTTCCAGAATGTGGGTGGGTGCTGTAGATAATAATGAGCAGGTTGAATGATCAGTAAATCGAATTGTGATAAATCCAGATGAGTCAGCGTTTCGCGAATGTCAGCCAAAGGGAGAAAAACATAGCTGGTCACCTGCGGACGATAACCTCGTTCTTCGAGCTGAGCAGCAAAGTAATCCATGAAACTCCGCTGCTTAAGGCTAAGACCGTATCCATAAACCTGACAACCACCAATCACAAGAATATTCATATTGTTTACGTCTAGTGAATTAAAGCACCGTTTTTATACCGAGTACGTTTGCGTTTCTCTAGCCGTTGCAGGGAGTCAATTAACTTATAATTAAAGGCACATAGTAGTCTAATGAATTTGTGTTTACCGCACTGAATCTATTACACGGATTTGGTAGGCTCAAGGGGAGTTGTAATTTTGGCGAGGTAATCTTGTCTCAGGCTACAAAATTTCATGAAGATTTGCGGACTGAAGTTTTTTTGACATATTCCCGAAAATAATGTTCTTTTTTGCACATAAACAGAAGGCACTAACTTTATACTTAACAACAGTTTAGGACATAACAAGCATGACAACGGCCCTTGACTCCCCTACTCAGCAACGCGTTGATAAATGGCTTAGCGGAAATTACGATGCCGCTACCAAAGAATCCATCCAGCATTTGATTGATTCGGGCAACATTACTGAACTAACTGATTCATTCTACCGCGACCTTGAATTCGGAACAGGTGGTCTACGCGGCATTTTGGGCGTAGGTTCCAACCGCATGAACCGTTATACAGTTGGGGCTGCTACACAAGGGCTCTCCAACTATATCAATGCAGCCTTTCCGGGCGAGGATATCAGTGTAGCCATTGCCCATGATAGTCGCCGGATGAGCCCGGAATTTGCGCGCTTAGTGGCCGATATTTTTTCGGCGAATGGTATCAAGGTGTATTTATTCAGTAGCCTGCGCCCTACACCTGAATTATCGTTTGCCATTCGGCAGTTAGGGTGCCAGAGTGGTATCGTGGTTACGGCCTCCCACAACCCTCCCGAGTACAACGGGTATAAAGTCTACTGGAACGACGGTGGCCAGGTGGTGGCTCCACACGATAAAGCCATCATTGAAGAGGTTAACAAGATTACCTCCGTTGATGCGATTAAATTCGAAGGTATTCCCGAACGAATTCATCTGATCGACGAAGAAATTGATGCGCCCTATGTGGAGCGGGTCAAGTCAAACGCCGTTAATCCAGATGTCATTAAGCGGCAGGCCAACCTGAACATTGTCTACACGCCCATTCACGGAACAGGTATCACGCTAGTACCACGCGTGCTGGATGCTTTGGGCTTCACGAACGTTCATATTGTTGAAGAGCAAGCCACACCCGATGGCAACTTCCCAACCGTAAAATCCCCGAACCCAGAAGAACGTGCCGCGATGCAACTGGCGCTTGATCTGGCCAATAAGTTAAACGCCGACCTCGTGATGGCAACCGATCCCGATGCCGACCGCGTAGGTGCCGGTGCCCGAAACCATCATGGCGAATTTGAGTTGCTAAACGGCAACCAGATGGCCAGCCTGATCATTTATTACCTGCTAAACGCCTGGAAAGATGCGGGCAGATTAACCGGTAAAGAGTTCGTGGCCAAGACGATCGTAACAACTGATCTCATTGATCAGATGTGCAAAAATTACGGTGTCACCTGCTACAACACACTAACGGGCTTCAAATACATTGCCGAAGTTATTCGCGAACTGGAAGGCAAAGAGAAGTTCATTGGTGGTGGGGAAGAAAGCTATGGCTACCTCATCGGCGATTTTGTTCGTGATAAAGATGCCATTGCCTCCTGCGCCATTATTGCCGAACTGACTGCCTACGCTAAAGATCAGGGTAAGAGCCTGTTCGATATGCTGATGGCGATGTATCAGGAAAACGGTTTCTATTACGAAGCCCTGGTATCACTCACTAAGAAAGGCAAATCAGGAGCCGAAGAAATTCAGCAGATGATGGCCGACTTCCGGGCCAATCCCCCAAGTCGATTGCGGGTTCGCCAGTCGTTCGGGTAGACGATTACAAAGCCTTGACGCGCTTAGATGCACAAAGCGGTCAGACATCAGCCATTGAAGCGGGCAAAATGGGGATCGAATCATCGAATGTGTTGCAGTTCTTTACCGAAGATGGCACCAAAGTTTCGGCTCGCCCATCGGGTACCGAACCAAAGATCAAGTTCTACGTCAGTGTCCGCGAACCTTTGGAAAGCAAAGAAGCCTTTGATGATACGTACGCTCAGTTGAAAGCGAAAGTGCAGCGGGTGATTGATGAATTACAGTTGACTTAGGAATTTCATGTAACTATATAATCAAAGTAATACTTTAAAAAGTAAAAGCCCGCTTGTTTGCAAACAAGCGGGCTTTTTTGCGCTCAAAATTAGGTGGTTGAATAATAAAGGTTATTAGTCAAATTTTGGTATTGTAACGTGTGCATGCACGAGTTTGTAATTTTGCTTATGCTAAAGTATGACGAGATAAAAGCAAACGAGCGCCGACTACTCGCTCTGACCAGCTTGAAAGGTGGCGAATTCGACTATCTGCTGAAACACTTTTCGCCCATTTGTGAGCGCTATTTCCGCTATCATACCTACGAAGGCAAAAAACGGAAGTTACCCGCTTTCAAACCTCATCAGGATGAAAAATTGCCCACCAGCAGCGATAAACTATTATTCCTACTCACTTATCTGAAAGGCAATCAATTACAGGAGTTTCATGGAGCGGTCTATGACCTCTCCCAAGCCAAGGTATCGAGTCTAGTAAAAATATTGCAACGGCTTCTAGATGAGACGCTTCATAAAATGGGCCTGAGTCCTGCCCGTGATAGTGAAGGACTGGTCAAGCAATTACAAAACCACCCCGATGATACCTTTAATCACGATGCTACCGAACGCCCTATTGAGCGCAAGACCGATTATGAGGCCCAGAAAGAAGACTATTCGGGTAAAAGCAAAGCCCACACCAGCAAAAACGAGATCGTCAGCGACCAAGCCAGTGAACTTCTCTACGTAAGCCCTACTTATGAGGGAAAAACGCATGATAAAGCCCTCCTAGATGAAGAGCAACTGACTTGGATTGTGGGCATAAAACTACGGCAAGATACTGGTTACCAAGGTTATAATCCGGCTGGAGTCACCATCCTTCAGCCGACTAAAAAGCCGCGGGGGGCCAGCCTTACCGACCAACAAAAAGAAGTGAATCGCCATATTTCCAAGGAACGAGTTGTGATCGAACACGCCATTGCTGGCCTCAAACGCCTACGCATACTCAAAGAGCGAATCCGATTGAAATTCTATGATGTTCGGGATCGGATGGTCAGCATTGGCTGTGCTTTACATAACCTGCGAGTAAAAAGCCCTTTCCGAAAGTACGCTCCTCGCACGGGCATGTGGGCATCATGATACCAACTTCTCAATTATCAAGTCTAATAACTCAAAGCCTTAACAGGACCTTATAGACCGGTCAATAAATATATTTAAGCAATCCCTTAACACTATATAATTATATTGCACATTTGAATATTGAAAATTATCTAACACTATTGTTCAATTAAAGCATAAGAACCATGAAAAAAATTTTCGCATTCGCCCTGCTTTTGTCTACAATTGCACTAAATGATGGAATGGCCGTAAAACTACCCGCTTTCTTTTATACCCTTACAATTAGCGGCCCCACTTACCTATCAGCTTGTCAGTCTGGTACATTACAACTACTTAAAGATGGCGTAATTCCTTCCCAGTCTTATTACTACGTTTGGCGTATGTCTATAAATAATGGAACGCCATTCATTATAGATCAAGGACAGGATGTGTCATCAATAGGGATTGTTGCTTCTAACCCTACATCGGAGTATGAAACGTATACTGCTAATATTTATATAGTTTCCCCTGGTCGCGAAGTTATCGGAGCTGGATCTGCATCAATAGATGTTTATCAGACAGGGTGCTCAGATTATTAGAGTTAGCTTCTTTCATTAAGTGTTACAACAAAAAACTGGCTCTTCAAGAGCCAGTTTTTTGTTGTAACACTTAATGAAAGAGTGATCACTTTATAGCATACGCAGTATTCCCTGCGGGCAAATACTGAATTTACTATCAATAAACGGGTTCGTGTAGGGCAGAATTTCCGGGTAGTCTACGGCGAGTGTCTTGGTCAACCCAATAGGAATAGACCGATGCGGAGAAAGCATAGGTCATTACTGAGCCCCGTTTTCTATGGAGGTATCACCTTGAACTTAAAAAGATGTTCAACCTGGTGTCCCATATCGACGCGAAAATCTATAATCCGAATGATCTGGAAGGCACTAAAGTAGCTAACAGTACCGGCATCTGACCAAATATCGCAGTCGGCTTAGCCTATTATTATCCTAATTACCTAAATTCAATATAGCTGCTATCGTTTAAGCCTACAGAATGTCCTTTTTTGTGTCTTAAACAGTTCATTTTACGTAAATAGCCCATAACTATTAAAAATATAGTAGATATTATACACCGTTTACTAGTATTATTGTAGATAGTCACACGAGTAATTCTACTCTGTTTCTTATAATTAATCAATTCAACCTGTTATAAAGCTTACTTTATGATGACTCCGTTACCAGACTCTACCCGACATGGGTATCGACGGTGGGTGCTCTTTAGTCTTTTGTTCCTGATGGTTCAGTTGAGCTACGCCCAGTCAACAATTACCGGTACTGTAACCGATGCCACAACTGGCGAGGTGCTGGCAGGTACAACCATTCAGGCCAAAGGCACCAACGTAGGCGCTACCAGCAATGCGCAGGGGATGTATCAACTAAATTTACCTGCGGGCGCAAAAACGCTTATTTTCTCATTCATCGGATACCAGCCCCTTGAGCTTGCCGTAGGAAACCAGAGCGTTATCAATGCCAAACTGACCGCCACCGACAATGCCCTTAGTGAAGTAGTCGTAGTAGGCTATGGCGTTCAGAACAAGCGGGATATCACCACAGCCATTGGCTCAGTGAAGGCAAAAGATCTGGCAAACCAGCCCGTTGCCAGTTTCGATCAGGCACTGGCGGCCAAGATTGCAGGTGTGCAGGTTACCCAAACATCCGGAGCGCCGGGAGCAGCCCTGTCTATCCGGGTGCGCGGCACGGGGTCGATCAGCGCGGGTAACGATCCCCTGTACGTTATTGATGGTATTCCGCTTTCGCGCGATACGAAATATGCAACCGGGGTACGAACACACAATTCCCAGATAATCCAATCAATGTCATGAGTACGGTCAATACCGATGATATTGAAAGTATTGAAGTACTCAAAGATGCCTCTGCATCAGCCATTTATGGCTCGCGGGGATCAAATGGCGTTGTACTGATAACGACCAAACGAGGTAAAGAGGGTAAAACCGTAATTAACTACGATTCATACGTAGGGGTACAAAACGTCTCGAAAAAGATTGACATGCTCGATGCCTATGAATACGCCCAAATGAGCTACGAGGCTAAAAATAACGCCTATCTCGACCGGAATCCTACGGGCAAACCCACCGACTCGAATGATATTCGGAATAAAGGTGTAGGTGCCCCAAGTACGCTCATTCAGCCCGAAATTGTGCCCTATCTAAGCGGGCAGGCGGGTCTGACCAACACGAACTGGCAGGATGCCATCTTCCGCTCGGCTACTATTCAGAACCACACCCTTTCCATCTCTGGAGGTAAAGACAATGTCAAGTATTACCTATCAGGCAATTACCTGAATCAGCGGGGCGTGGTCATCAATTCGGGCTTTAAACGCTACGGAATGCGGGCCAATGTAGAAGTAAAAAGCGGTCGGCTAACGGCGGGTATTAACTTTAACCCGACCTACTCTTACCATGACTTGATCAAAGCCGAAGGACCTTATCTGGGTGAAGGCGTTGTCGGATTAGCCCTACAGATGGCCCCCATTTTCCCGGTCTACAACGCCGATGGTTCCTACAATTTTGGGGGCAATGCCTGGGGCTATGGGGCTACGTCAATCCTGAATCCAGTTGCCATCGCCAATCAGGTTAGCGATAAACTAAGTCAGCTACGATTGCTGGGCAATGCCTATGCGCAGTACGAAATCATTGATGGCTTATCGTACCGGCTCAGTGTTGGCACCGACATCAACAGTTTTCAGCGTGATTACTACCGCCCGTCAACCCTCGAAATCCGGGATCGGAAAGGTGCTTCTACACCAACTGGCTTTTCTCGGGCGCAGAATTTTGTAGACTGGCTGGTTGAAAATACACTGACCTATAACCGCTCGTTCGGACAGCATACGATTTCGGCACTGGCGGGTTTTTCATCGCAGAAAGATCGACGGGTCGCGAATGAATTGACCGCGACTAATTTCCCGAATGATCTGGTCACTACGCTCAATGCGGGTCAGGTTACGTCGGGGAGTTCCGATATTCAGGAGTGGTCGTTGCTGTCGTACCTGGGCCGGGTTCAGTATGATTACAACGGAAAATATCTGCTGTCGGGCGCTATCCGGGCTGATGGTTCCTCCCGCTTTGGGAAAGCCAACCGATGGGGCTATTTCCCCTCGGTATCAGCGGGTTGGAATGTATCGCAGGAGACCTTCCTGAAATCCGTGAACTGGCTGAGCGACCTGAAAATACGGGCCAGTTACGGTTTAACAGGTAATTTCCAGATTCCGAACTATGGCTCAGTCAGCTTACTCAACTACTCGAACTACATTCTGGGTAACGAAACTGTAGTGAGCGGTTTAGCGCCCGGCAATTCAGCGAATGATAAGCTGAAATGGGAAAAAACGGCCATGCTCGACGTAGGATTCGACGTTAGTTTTCTCCGTAATAAACTGAACCTAACTGTCGACTATTATAACGCGAACACCTCAGACCTGCTCCTGAACGTACCGGTACCCCGTGCTTCTGGCTTCAGCACAGAGTTACAGAATATCGGAAAAGTAAACAACCAGGGGATTGAATTTACGCTGGGAACACGTCAAACGTTTGGTCGGTTACGCTGGGATGCCAGTGCAAACATTGCCAGCAATCGCAATGAAGTAAAAGCCCTTGGACCTGCTGGCGATCCAATTATTGTGGCCGGTGGCGTTGCCGGAGCACAGTTTATCACCCAGATTGGCCACCCCATAGGCGAATACTACACCATGATTAACGACGGCGTCTTTAAAAATCAGGCCGAGATCGACGCCTATCCACACACCAGCACGACCCGACCCGGTGATTTCAAATTCCGGGATAACAACGGCGATGGCAAAATTGATTTCAACAGCGATCGTGCCGTAACGGGCAGCTACTTCCCGAAATACACCTTTGGGTTTAACACGAGCTTTGCCTATCGTGGGTTCGATCTGGCTGTAGCGGTACAGGGCGTTCAGGGGCATAAAATCCTGAACCTGATCCGACGCTATATCTACAACATGGAGGGCAACGGAAACCTGTTCAGAGGGGCACTGGATCGCTGGCAATCAGCTGACAATCCGGGGAATGGCCTGGTAAACCGCGCTAACCGGCTGGCCTCAGGCTCGAACGGTGAAATTTCGACCTGGCATATTGAAGATGGTTCGTACGTACGGGTTCGTAACATTACCCTGGGCTATTCGCTGCCCGCTGGCGTGCTAAGTCGGTTGCACCTGAGCCGCGCCCGCCTGTATGTGACTACCCAAAATCCATTTACGTTCACGAAGTATCTGGGATTCAACCCAGAGGTCAACAGCCGCCCCGATAGCGCCCTATCGTCGGGTGAAGATTATGGCACGTATCCACTAGCTCGTACTACCTCTGTTGGTCTCAACCTGTCATTCTAAATCAACCATGAAAAAGATAGCCTTATTTCTTACTGCCTTCGTAGGACTGACAGCCTGCCAGAAGGATTTTCTGGACCTCAAGCCTCTGTCGCAACCCAACGTAGATAATTTTTACAAAACCGCTACTGACTTTAATAACGCGGTGAATGGTGCTTATGATGCGCTGCAAAGCTCAAACCAGTATGGCAACGATTACAACACAGTCATTGAAGCCCGTGGTGATAATGTGCTCGATAACGACCCTTCGTCGAGTTCAGGTCTTCGTTATAACATTGATCGATTCATTGAGCCAACTACGAATACCGTTCTGCGCGATACCTGGGGAAGCCTTTATACGGGCATCAACCGTTGCAACCTGATTCTGGATAAGATAGACGGCATAACCATGGATGCTACCCTGAAAGCTCGCTACAAAGGGGAAGCTCAATTTATTCGGGCCTTATCGTATTTCAATCTGGTACGCTTATGGGGTAAAGTACCCCTCGTGCTGACAGCTGGCACCACTACGGAGGCCCGTTCGTACATTCGAAATGAAGTTGCGGACATCTACACGGCTATTGAAAAAGACCTGATTGCCGCTGCGGCTGGCTTACCCGCATCCTATACAGGAAATGATATTGGTCGTGCCACATCGGGTGCGGCAACAGGTTTGCTTGGCAAAGTGTATGTAACCGAAAAAAAGTATGACCTAGCTGTTTCAGCGCTGACCAATCTGGCCAATGGCACTACCTATCAACTACTTCCGAATATTGCGGATGTATTTTCGGTAACGAATAAGAACAATGCGGAACTGCTGTTTTCTGTTAAATTCAAAAAAGGCGGCACCATTGGCGAAGGCCACGGTTCCTGGTTCGGCACCAGCATTGGCGACCCCATTGAGCCATCGTTGCGAGCAGCCTATCCGGCTGGTGATAAACGGCTTCCGCTAACGGTAATGGTTCCGGTTCCCACAAGTATCAACGCCGTACCAAGGAAGTTTTATGATGAACTCTCTTCTACGAGCGATGTCGGTAATGATTTCCCGGTACTACGCTATGCCGATGTGCTACTTCTATATGCTGAAGCACTCAATCAGGTTGGTTATCAGGCCGATGGTGAAGCTTTCAAAGCATTGAACCGAGTACGAACACGAGCGGGCGTTGCGGCTTATACAAGCGCGCAACTCGCTACCAAAGAGGCCTTCCAGACAGCGATCATTAATGAACGTCGACTGGAGCTTGCCTTAGAAAGCGACCGCTGGTTCGACCTGATTCGTACGGGAACGGCTGTAGCGGCTATCAAAGTAACGGGCATAACCATGCCCGATTACCGCGTAGTGTACCCAATTCCACAGTCAGAAATTGATGTCTACAACAACAAGACTTCATTTCCACAGAATCAGGGATATTAGTCGTATTGAGGATAGTAAAACTTCCCGAAAGCTTAAAGCTTTCGGGAAACTCGGCAGGTTCCATTACGAGGGGGATGGGCAAGTATCGCTTGCTCATCCCCCATTTTGTTTCCAAATTAGTACAATCATGATTTAAGTCAGCCTACACGAACGAAGTGTGCGGCTTAAAAATCTGTATCTTTGCTGGCTAGTACTTCCACAAGCCTATGACCCTGCATGTTGACCACCTCGATGAACTGGATACAGTAGCTCATCAACTACTGGCTGAAGGACGCCAACGATCTGTGTGGTTATTAGATGGGGAAATGGGTGCCGGTAAAACCACGCTCATTAAAGCCATATGCCGGGCCTTAGGCGTTGTCAGTACAGTACAGAGTCCAACGTTTTCAATTGTAAATGAGTACACTACTCACGAAGGAAAAGCTGTGTATCATTTTGACTGTTACCGGCTCCGAAACGAAGTCGAAGCGCTGGATATCGGTATTGAGGACTATTTTGCTTCGGGTGATTACTGTTTTATCGAATGGCCCGAACGCATTATGTCGCTCTGGCCTACCCTGTATTATCAGGTTCAACTATCGGTAGACATTGATGGGCACCGAACAATTGAAGCGGATATAGTTTAACAGTTTATGGTTTATGGTCAGCTAACCATAAACCGTAAACCATAAACATCAAAGCATTGACTGGATTTGAGGAATTGGCCAAGCAAACGGCCCTGTATCCGAAAGAAGCTCCGCTGGCGGTAAAAACCAGCCGACACGGCCTGTTAATCGGGTTGCCGAAAGAAGTGTCTCTTCAGGAAAACCGCATTGCGCTCACCCCCGAAGCAGTGGCTATTCTGGTACGAAATGGCCACAATGTCATTGTTGAACAGGGCGCGGGGAGAAAGCCAAATTTCCTGACCATGAATATAGCGAAGCGGGTGCCCAGATCGCACAATCACCCAAAGAAGTCTATGAGGCCAATCTTATTCTGAAAATCGAGCCGCTTGTCGATGATGAATTCAATCATATTCAGTCAGGCAGTACGGTCATTTCGGCACTGAACCTGCCCTCGCATGACAAGGCTTACTTTGAGAAAATGCTCAGTAAGAATCTGACTGCTTTTGGCTACGAATACATTGAAGATCAGAGTGGCGGCTTGCCGGTTATCCGATCGATGAGTGAGATTGCGGGCAGCACGGTTATGCTCATTGCGGGCGAATACCTAAGCAATGCAGACAACGGACGAGGCATTATTCTCGGCGGCATTACGGGTGTTCCACCCACGAAGGTGGTCATGCTCGGTGCCGGAACTGTAACTGAATATGCAATTCGTATGGCGCTTGGCATGGGTGCCGATGTCAAAGTATTCGACAAGCACTTATATAAACTACAGCGGCTTAAATACGCGGTTGGCCAGCACGTTTACACCTCCATTATCGACACGGATACCATGGCAGAAGCCATTCAGCGGGCCGACGTCGTGATTGGAGCCATGCGTGCGGAGGATGGACTTAGCCCGGTAGTTGTCACCGAAGAAATGATTAGTCGGATGAAACCCGACTCGGTAATTATCGATGTGTCGATTGATCAGGGGGGCAATTTTGAGACCTCGCGCATGACGACCCACAAACAGCCTACCTACAAGCACATGGGCGTTATCCACTACTGTGTTCCCAATATTGCGGCACGCGTCGCCTACACGGCTAGTATGGCCCTGAGCAACATCTTCCTGCCGTTCCTGCTCGAAACCGGAACCACAGGCGGTATAGAACAGATGATGTATGCGAACCGTTGGTTTATGAAAGGTGTTTATACCCATAAGGGAACGCTAACTAACGCCTATATCGCCCGCAAGTTCAACCTGCGTTTCAAAGATCTGGACCTCTTGCTGGCTGCCCGATTTTAAAACAAGTTGTTAGTCAATAGTCATTAGTCAACAGTTCTTTGTTGCAGACATTATTGACTGACGGCTATTGACTGACGACTGAAATTATGATTAACCACAGCAACGAAAACACCCTCCTCGACGACGCCAACTCGTACGATGTCAATAAAGAGTTGATGGGGACAATTTCGTCGGATTTTGTCAAGGTGTCCGATCAGCTTAAGGAAGCCTCCTATCAGATTCGTAAGCGTGGCTTTTCAGAATATCCAGTTTTTGTCGCATCGCGCCGAGATGTCCCCCTGGGCAAGTGCTCATTGCGGCCGATGAACTAGGCAATAAATGGAATTATAAAGCCTCCTTTCTGGATGAGTTTATCCAACGCGAACTCATTGGGGAAGACTCGATCGATTTATGGAAGGAAAACTATAAAAAGCCTGATGAATATTGTTGTTTATTCGTCGTACACGGCGATTTTGCAGGCTTTGTTTATATCCCGTTTCCCGAAGATTAATCCGTATTTTCCCTTCATTTTCTCAAGCCGAATCGTCCTGATTCGGCTTGTCTTTTTTCAAGGTACTAATAATACTTTTTCGGGAAATAGCGTTTCTAAAAAAAGCATCTCCAAATTCTGTTTTCTCCCGTTACTAACTCGCCCAAAATACGTCTGATAAGGTAGGATAAAAGGGCATCAAAACAAGTGCAAAGCCATTAACTACCCAGTACCTGATGGTTAGGCTATTTTTAAGCATATTCAGTAAATACGGGTCAAAATCGATAGGAAAAGATGAATTATTTTTGTATTTTTACAATCTGTATAGACACATAAAATTGGGCTATTTTTAAGTCTGAAACGACAAATTTCAGCCTTGCTCCTATTCTGATATGACCAACGAAATAATTGAAGCAGACGCCCCCGTTGAAACTGCGCTAGGCAACTATGGTGCCGATAACATTCAGGTGTTAGAAGGTCTGGAAGCTGTTCGCAAACGTCCATCCATGTACATTGGTGACGTTGGTACGCGTGGATTGCACCATCTCATCTGGGAAGTCGTTGATAACTCCATTGACGAAGCGTTAGCTGGCTACTGCGACAAAATCACGGTAACGATTAATCCCGATAACTCCATAACGGTACAGGATAATGGCCGGGGTATTCCAACAGGCATCAATACCAAGATGGGCGTTTCGGCGCTACAGATGGCGATGACCATGCTGCATGCCGGTGGTAAATTTGATAAAGATACCTATAAAGTCTCCGGCGGTTTGCACGGCGTGGGCGTATCCTGCGTGAACGCACTCTCGACCGACGTACGCGTAGAGGTTCATCGCGAAGGCAAAATCTTCGAACAGGAATATAAAATTGGTATTCCTCAATATGATGTACGTATCATTGGTGAGGCTGATGATACCGGTACCAAAACCCATTTTAAGCCCGATGCCAGTATATTTACAGATACTGTCTACAAATACGATACCGTGGCAGGTCGCCTGCGCGAACTGGCGTATTTGAACAAAGGCATCCATATTTTCCTGAATGACCTGCGCGAATTGGATGAAACAGGCGAACCAGTGCGCCATGATGATTTCTTTTCACAGGGAGGCCTTGTTGAGTTTGTCGAGTATCTCGACCAAACACGGCCACCCCTCGATGGAATGAAGCCTATTTATATGGAAAATACCAAAGGATCGACCCCCGTACAGGTCGCGCTGGTGTATAACTACGAAGCGGGTGAAAACGTACTTTCGTATGTGAACAATATCAATACACACGAAGGCGGTACACACGTACAAGGGTTTCGCTCAGCGTTAACACGGGTATTGAAGAACTATGCCGACAAGAACCCCGGCGTATTACCAAAAAACTCAGGCAAGGTTACGTTCAGTGGCGAGGATTTTCGCAAGGGCCTCACCGCCGTTATTTCGGTGAAGGTTCAGGAACCTCAGTTTGAAGGCCAGACCAAAACCAAATTAGGTAACCAGGAAGTAGTTAGTGCAGTGAGCCAGGCAATGGCCGACCTGCTCGAAACCTGGCTGGAAGAAAACCCAAAAACAGCGCAGGGTATTGTCAAAAAAGTGCTTGTGTCAGCCCAAGCGCGGATTGCTGCCGATCTGGCTTACAAGCGCATCATGACCGAGCGCAAGGATTTCATGGGCGGCATGGGTCTACCCGGCAAACTTGCCGACTGCTCCGATACCGATCCTGAAAAATGTGAGCTTTATCTTGTTGAGGGGGACTCGGCTGGCGGAACGGCCAAACAAGGTCGTAACCGGGCGTTTCAGGCTATTTTACCCCTACGTGGTAAGATTCTGAACGTAGAGAAAGCCATGGAGCATAAGATCTACGAGAATGAAGAGATCAAAAATATCTGGACAGCTCTAGGTGTACGTCTGGAGAAAAAAGATGATGAAACGGTGATGAATCTGGAAAAGCTTCGCTATCACAAAATCATTATCATGACCGATGCCGACGTAGATGGTAGCCACATCCGAACCCTGATTCTGACGCTGTTCTACCGCAACATGAAAGCCTTGATCGATAATGGCTATATCTACATTGCCCAACCTCCTTTGTATCTGATCAAAAAAGGGAAAGAAGAGCGGTATTGCTGGACAGAAGCCCAGCGCGAAGCAGCCGTAAAAGAGTTAGCTGGTGCAGGGAAAGAAGAAAATGTAGGTATACAGCGTTATAAAGGTCTTGGTGAGATGAACGCCGAGCAACTCTGGAGCACTACCATGAACCCCGATACGCGAACCCTGAAAGTCGTAACGGTTGAGTCGGCGGCCGATGCCGACCACGTTTTCTCGACGCTGATGGGCGATGAGGTAGCCCCCGGCGCGAATTCATCGAACGAAATGCAAAATATGCCCGAGTGGATGTTTAACCGAATGATAACATAAAGCGGGCTTTTTAGTCCGCTTTTTTGTTGTACTTCAAAGTTTGAAATGAGTATGCGTTATTCACTGAATCCAAACCGAACTATATTGGGCAACTTAGTTTCCCGGTTTACCCACCGTCAGGCAACCAACACAGCCCAGGTCACTGATAAAATGGCAAAAGTTAGTGAAAAAGTAAGCAGCGTAATTGATCAGAGCGATTACCTCAGTCGTGACCTAAGCTGGCTTAAATTCAATGAGCGGGTTCTGGATCAGGCGCGCAGCCCGCACCGGACACTCATGGAACGGCTGAAGTTCCTGGCTATTTCGGCTTCTAACCTGGACGAGTTTTTTATGATTCGCGTTGGTAGTTTGTATAACTACCTGGATTATCATAAACAACGGGTCGATTACTCGGGCCTGCGCGAAGTACCCTTTCGAAAAGCGTTATTTACCTCGGCACACCAACTTTGCCAAGATCAGCAAACTGTTTTTACCGAACAATTACTCCCATTATTCAGCGAAAATGGCCTTCAGCTAGTCACCTACGACGATCTGACCAAGATCGAGCGGGCTGAGGCAACGGATTACTTCGATCGGGCTATTTACCCAACCCTCACACCGATGCTGTATGATTACACGCATACGTTTCCGGTGTTGCTGGCTAAGGTATTGATTTTCGGCGTGGTTACCCAAAGTCCCGACGGAGTGGATATGCAGAATCAACGATCGGACGATGAAGATGATCGTCAACGGCTATCGTTCGTTCAGATTCCGGCCAACCTACCGCGTTTTCTATCCTTTGAGCGTGAGGATACTATTCTGTTTCTATCAATTGAAGAGATTGTTCGAAACAACATAAAAAAGCTTTATCGAAACGTCGAAATTTTGTCGGTGAATCTGTTCCGAATAACGCGTAACGGTGATTTTACGCTCGACGAGAATGATGATGATGAAGTCGATTTCATTGATGAAGTTCGGCAGAAAATTAAGAATCGGCGCCTGGGACGAGTTACCCGTGTTGAGGTAGAAACCTATACAAATACAGCATCCAGAACGAATTCACCCTGGATGCTCAATTTGCTAAAAAAACGCTGGGAAATCGATGATCTAAACATCTTCGAATCGAATAGTCTACTTGACTTTTCGGCATTCTGGCAGATTATTGGTCATCCGGAATTTAAAGATGACATGCCTCGTCCGCACGCACCGGTGCCTCCGCTGGGTTTCACTCGGGACAAAACAGACGATATTTTCGAGATCATTAAGCAGCGTGATCTGTTGTTACATCACCCGTACAATAATTTCGAACCCGTACTGCAACTGCTCGAACAATCGGCAGAAGATCCAAATGTACTGGCTATTAAAATCACAGTCTATAGGCTGGCCAAACGCTCACGTATTACAGAGGCTCTGCTGAAAGCTGCTGAAAATGGAAAGCACGTTTCGGTCTTATTTGAGGTAAAAGCGCGTTTCGACGAAGAAAATAACATTCGTGAAGCGCAGCGATTACAGAAAGCAGGGTGTTTTGTCATTTATGGGATCAGCCGGTTCAAAACACATACCAAGCTTTTGCTGGTTGTGCGTAGTGAGGGCAGCCGGGTTGTGCGCTATGCACACATGGCAACAGGGAATTATAATGAAGACACCTCTAAGCTCTATACCGATATTGGTCTGTTAACGACAAATGAGACCTACACGCACGACATTTCGGAGTTTTTTAATGTCATTACGGGCCACTCCTTACCCAACGAATATCAATACCTGATCACGGCCCCGCGCGACATGCGTGACCAGCTAGTCAGGCTCATTCGACTGGAAGCAGAAAACGCCAAACGTGGCTTGCCAGGTGGCATCTGCATTAAGGTTAACTCGCTGGAGGATAAACTGGTCATTGATGAGCTTTACAAAGCATCGCAGGCGGGTGTACCTATCCGGCTCATTGTGCGTAGCATCTGCTGCCTTCGCCCGCACCGGGAAGGGTTGAGTGAGCATATAACCGTGCGTTCGATTGTTGGTGATTTTCTGGAACACACCCGGATTTATTATTTCCATAGTAATGGCGACCCGAAAGTATATAGTGGTAGTGCCGATGTTATGGTGCGTAGTTTCGACCGACGAATTGAGTCCCTGTTCTATTTAGCCGATTCACGGGTGAAGCAACAGGCCATTCTGATCCTGAAATACAATCTGCTCGACAATGTGAATGCATACGAATTAAAAGAAGACGGCGATTTTCAGAAATGTGAGGTCCCCGAAGGTGGCGAGCCATTCAATATGCATCAGCGTTTCTTTGATATTACGGAGAAAGAAGTCCTGGAAGCCAGGTTGTTCGATCCCGAAATAAAACCAGCCGAAGTAGCTAAAATTGAGGAAGAATACCAGGAAGGTGCTGAGAGAGCTATTGCAGATATTTAGCTACTTGTCAGAGGCTTGTCAATACGACAAGTCAGATCATAGCTATATTTTTCAACTCTATTTGTCTACTTAACATCTAATTTTGCATCTTTGTCACTTTCATTAGTATAACGGCATGGAATCAATACGGGTGCATTTACCGGAAGATTTACGAATGAATGATGATGAGTTCACTCGTTTTTGTCAGGATAATCCGGACCTGAAGTTTGAACGCCGAAAAAATGGTGACATTGTTTTTATGGCGAGTACAGGCGGAGAAACAGGTAATAACAATTTTGAATTAGCAGCCCGGTTTGCCGTTTGGAATTGGCAGGCACAATTCGGTAAGTTTTTCGATTCGTCAACGGCATTTCGACTGCCCGATACATCGATCATGTCACCCGATGTTTCCGCAATCATGCAAAGTCGCTGGGACGCGTTAACGCCTGAACAACGCCGTAAAATTCTACCACTTTGCCCAGATTTTGTCCTTGAATTACGCTCTCAATCCGACCGGCTGAAAGATTGCTTTGAGAAAATGGACGACTGGATGGCAAATGGTTGTCAATTAGGCTGGCTTATTGACCTGACAAACCAAACTACTTACGTTTATCGACCCAATCAGAAATCACAGGAAATTGTAGGACTAGGTCAATTGTCAGGCGAAGCTATTTTACCAGGCTTTATACTAGACCTGACAACACTGAGCTACTAGATAGAGTACTTAAAGAATCAAAGCGGGTTGAATGACGTAAAATACTGTCAATTCAACCCGTTTCCTGTTTTTCTATGGTTCTAAGAGGTTATTCCTATCCTTCTTTTGTATCTTAGCTCACCTAACTGTAACTGCGTCTTACTGAATGGATCGTTTTACTGGCCTGATTGGCATCGTTTTGATTTTGGGCATTGCCTATGCGCTGTCCGATAATCGCAAAGCAATTAACTACCGTACGGTTGGTGTCGGGCTGGCTCTCCAGTTCGGGCTAGCCTTATTTGTCCTGAAAACCGATATTGGCCAACTCCTTTTTCAAAAGCTAGGTTATTATGTTGACCGCCTTCTGCAA
This sequence comes from Spirosoma telluris, assembly GCA_003259005.1. GTDB lineage: Bacteria > Bacteroidota > Bacteroidia > Cytophagales > Spirosomataceae > Spirosoma > Spirosoma telluris. The sequence goes on along the minus strand of QLII01000001.1, from coordinate 7,686,495 downwards.
AAAGCCAGCATAGGTGCTGAATTCGTCTTCTCCTCCCTAGTCAAAACTGACGTTCTAGCCAAAGCATTCGGCCCCGGAAACGATTTCATTTTCTTTTTCAAGATTATCCCAACGATTATTTTCGTAGCGGTTCTGGTTAATATTTTCTACCACTTGGGTATTATGCAGCGCGTAGTAGCCGTTATGGCTCGGGCGATGAAATGGCTTATGGGGGTGAGCGGTGCCGAAGCCCTCTCCAACGTAGCCAGCACGTTTGTTGGTCAGGTCGAAGCACAGATCATGATTAAGCCGTACCTGAATGGTATGACTAATTCTGAGCTGCTGGCTAGTATGACCGGTTCATTTGCCTGCATAGCTGGGGTGTACTGGCGGTCTATATTTCGTTAGGTGTACCGGCTCCCTATCTGTTAGCTGCTAGTATTATGGCAGCGCCCGGCGCATTGGTTATCAGTAAAATTGTCATGCCCGAAACGCAGGTTTCAGAAACCCGTGGAATAGTGAAGGTCGAAATCAAAAAAATATACGCCAATCTGCTCGATGCGATTGCTGCCGGTGCCAGCGAAGGGTTAAAAGTTGGCTTCAACGTTGTTGCTATGTTGATTGGCTTTATTGCACTAATTGCACTGATTGACAGCCTGTTCTTTCGTTTTGGATTTTATATCCTGGGGATTGATTACTTAAGCCTAAATTTTTTGTTGGGTAAATTCTTCTCAGTTTTTGCCTGGGCAATGGGCGTTCCAGCTAAGGATATTCAGGCTGCAGGGTCACTAATGGGCACCAAGATGGTCGTTAATGAGTTTGTGGCTTACCTGGAGCTGATCAAACTTAAACCCTCGCTTGAACCTAAAACTATTGCGATTGTGAGCTTTGCCCTTTGCGGCTTCGCTAATTTCAGTTCCATTGCCATTCAGGTGGGTGGTATTGGTGAGTTAGCGCCAAAGCGCCGTAGCGATCTCGCTAAGCTAGGTTTTAAAGCGCTGATTTGTGGTACGCTGGCCAGCTACATGTCGGCCACACTAGCAGGATTACTGCTCTGATTCTAAAAACCAAGTCTTATTTGTTTTGCCCGGCTCTGATTTATCAGTTGCCGGGCATTTTTATTCATTCCTATTTTTTCTTTACATTAGTCAATTCTACTTTCGCTGATGTTTCACTGGTACTCTTCCAATTTAGTTTCTATAGATTCTTTTGATTCTATATTACTGGTAGTCAGACATATAATGATCAATAGAATTTATAGAAACAATAACATCTATTTTGGCCAAGCACTAGTATATCGTCAGCGAAAGTAGAACACACGTACTAAACCTCATTCCGAATGATTCCGACCAAATTAATTCCGCGTACTGCCGAAGCCAGCGAGCCGCCCCTACTCATAAAATCACTCTTAGCCCAATCCCTGAAATACGAACCGCAACGCGAGATTGTCTATAGAGATTTGTTTCGCATGAACTATGTTGAGTTTAACCAACGTGTTCGGAGATTGGCCAATGTACTGGCAGAGTTAGGCGTTAAGCCTGGCGATACGGTAGCCGTACTCGATTGGGATAGCCATCGTTATCTCGAGTGTTTCTTTGGAGTTACAAGTGCAGGAGCCATTTTGCATACCGTCAATGTTCGGCTTTCACCTGCGCAGATTCTTTATACCATGAATCACGCAGAAGACAAAGTGGTGCTGATTCATGAGGACTTTTTACCGATTTTGACAGCGATAAAGGATCAGCTTACAACCGTTGATAAGTTCGTTGTGCTAAGCGATAAAGTATATGGTGAAACTGCCCCAGACGTACTCAGCGGCATAGCGGACTATTTTTCGGGCGAGTATGAAGCGTTGCTAAAAGAGGCATCTTCAGACTATGATTTCCCGGACTTTGACGAAAATACCTGGGCGACAACATTTTATACGACTGGTACGACTGGTAATCCTAAAGGTGTATACTTTTCTCATCGGCAGTTATTCATGCATACGATGGGCTTATTAACCTACATAATTGGTTATGAAGCCATGCCGTTTAAGGGCTCCACAGATGTGTATATGCCGATTACACCGATGTTCCACGTACATGCGTGGGGGTTTCCGTTTTTGGCAACCATGATGTCGGCAAAGCAGGTTTATCCAGGTCGTTACGAACCTGAATTATTACTTAAACTACTTATTAAAGAAGGGGTTACTTTGTCGCACTGCGTACCAACCATTTTAAACATGCTGGTAAGTAGTCCGGCAGCTCAAAAATTCCGCGACAACCTTAGTCGATGGAAGGTATTGATTGGTGGATCGGCGCTTACGAAAGGCTTGGCTCAGGCAGCTACCGATTTAGGCATTACGGTTATGTCGGGCTATGGCATGTCTGAAACAGCGCCCGTTATGGCTGTTGGGTACCTAAATGAGCAGGAACAGCAATTGCCAAAAGAAGATCAACTAGAATTACGTACACGTGCAGGCCGGATTTCACCGTTCATTGAGATGCGATTGATGGACGACGAAGGCAATTTTGTACCTCATGATGGCCATTCACTTGGCGAAATCGTCGCCCGTGGACCCTGGCTCACTCAGGGTTACTACAATGATCCCGAACGCGGAGCCGAACTCTGGAAAGGAGGTTGGCTCCATACGGGCGATGTAGCTAGTATTTCTCCCGATTATTGGGTGATGATTGCTGACCGAACCAAAGATGTTATTAAAACCGGTGGCGAATGGGTATCCTCGCTCGATATGGAAAACATACTATCGCAGGTGGAAGGCGTAGCTGAATCGGCAGTAATTGGTCTTCCAGACGCCCGCTGGGGTGAACGTCCGCACGCACTGATTGTCCAGAAACCAGGGTATAATTTAACTGCCGAAGCCATCAAATCAGGTCTAAAAGATCAGGTAGAACGAGGTGAACTTCATAAATGGTACGTTCCCGATCGAATCTTGTTTGTCCCTGAAATCCCTAAAACAAGTGTCGGCAAAATTGACAAAAAGCGCATCCGAAGCGAGATGAAGGAGCAGATTTTGACATCATAACGACATGACCCGAATAGGCTTATTATCCGATACCCACAGTTACCTGGACCCGCAAATTTTCACTCATTTCGACGCATGTGATGAAATCTGGCATGCGGGTGATGTTGGTGCTCCTACGGTGGCAGAGCAGTTGCGCGATTTCAAACCGCTACGAATTGTGTCGGGTAATATTGACCAGGAAAGCAGCGATTTGCCCGCTAATCAACGTTTCGACCTTGAAGGACTAACCATCTGGATGACTCATATTGGTGGCTCCCCGCCTAAATATAACCCTGTGGTACGCCCGCAACTACAATTGCATCCTCCCGATTTATTTGTTTGTGGGCATTCGCACATCCTCAAAATTACCCGCGACCCAATGCTTAAGAACATGCTTTTTATCAATCCCGGTGCAGCAGGAAAAACGGGCTTTCATGTTATGCGAACTGCCGTCCGATTTTCACTTGATTCCGGTCGGATTATGGATATGCAAGTGATCGAATTAGGTAAAAAGTAGTCCAATTAAAAAGGGCTTCCTAACTAGGAAGCCCTTTTTAATTGGACTATGTTACTTATATCGGTAGCGACTCAGGCTCTGTTTCAGCAGGCTTAGCCTCCTTACCGATTTCCTCTTTAACTTCCTCAGCTACACCTTTATTCTTATAAGCCTGGTAAACTGTTTCACGCTCAAAAGGGCGCTTACCAATCAAACGAACCAGATCATTTTGGTACAGAATTTCTTTAGCAAGCAATTCTTTCGCAATAATCTCTAAGGCATCTCGGTGATCAGTCAGTAACTCTTTGGTTCGTGTATAGGCGATGTCAACAATCTTGCGAACCTCTTCATCAATGTGCTTAGCCGTTTCTTCTGAGTATGGCTTGTTGAAGGCATAGTCCGATTGTTTTGAATCGTAGAACGATACATTACCAATTTTGTCGTTCATGCCATACATAGTCACCATACTGTAAGCCAGTTTGGTGATACGTTCCAGATCGCTTAACGCACCAGTCGAGACTTTTCCGAAAATAAGATCTTCAGCAGCACGACCACCTAATGCCATGCACATTTCGTCCATGAGTTGCTCCGTACGGTATAGATACTGCTCACGTGGCAAGTATTGCGCGTAACCAAGAGCAGCTACGCCACGAGGTACAATCGTCACTTTCACGAGGGGATCAGCATGTTCGAGGAACCAGCCTGCCACAGCATGACCTGCTTCATGGTAGGCGACAATTTCTTTCTCTTCAGGAGAAATAATCTTGTTTTTCTTTTCCAGACCACCAATCACCCGATCCATTGCATCCTGGAAGTCCTTCATATCAACGGCTTCCTTATCACTACGGGCGGCAATCAGAGCGGCTTCGTTACACACGTTAGCAATCTCAGCACCGGCAAAACCAGGTGTTTGGGCAGCCAGCTCTCTTGGGTCAACATCTGGCGACAGTTTGATTGGCTTCAAGTGAACCCGGAAGATAGCTTCCCGACCGATAATGTCTGGCTTATCAATACTGATCTGACGGTCAAAACGGCCAGGACGAGATAATGCCGAATCAAGTACATCAGGGCGGTTTGTTGCGGCCAGGATAATAATCCCAGAATCCGTAGCAAAACCATCCATTTCAACCAGCAAGGAGTTTAGTGTATTCTCCCGCTCATCGTTAGCACCGGGCATTGATCCACGACCCCGTGAGCGACCTACCGCATCGATCTCATCAATAAAGATAATACAAGGCGCCTTTTCTTTTGCTTGCTTGAAGAGGTCACGTACACGAGCGGCACCCACCCCAACGAACATTTCGACAAAGTCAGAACCCGACAGGGAGAAGAAAGGAACACCAGCTTCACCTGCAACTGCCTTCGCAAGCAGGGTTTTACCCGTACCTGGAGGGCCGATCAACAAAGCACCTTTCGGAATTTTAGCACCCAGTTTCGTAAACTTGGTCGGATTCTTAAGGTAATCAACGATTTCCTTAATTTCCTCCTTGGCCTCATCCAAACCAGCCACATCATTAAACGTGATTTTCACCTTGTTATCGGCATCGAACAAAGCGGCTTTCGACTTACCAATATTGAAAATCTGCCCACCAGGCCCACCTGCGCCCGACATACGGCCTAGCAGGAAATACATGGCCAGGATCATAACGATCAGGAAACCCCAGGTGCTGATGATACTCCCAAAATCGCTACGCTGTTCAAACTTATAATCAACCTTTTCACTGGCAGGTACACCTTGTTGCATCGCATCAAGATCCTTCTTAAAGGTTTCACCAGAGGCTATCTGGAATTGAAAGTGTGGACCATGACCGCTACCGAAATAAGGTTTTTCAGTAAACAGAGAGCGGTATTTGGGGCTTTGTGCGGCTTGCTGGGTAAGAGTTACTTCAGCAATTTTATCATTGACCACGGTCACTTCGGCAACTTCATGATCTTTCACCATAGCCTCGAACCGCTTCTGCGAAGTTTCGCGAGTGGCCGAACTTTTGTTAAAGAACGTAATGCCAAGAATGGCGGCAATCAGCAACGCAACAATCCAACCCTGAAAGTTAGGCTTACGAGGCCCTCCACGAGGTACTAACGGATTTCTATTATTTTCTGCCATTTCTTCAGGTTATACAAACGGATTTCAACAAGTAACACTGTTTTGCAGTTGAATGTTTCTTCTGCCAAACGGTTAGGACAGACGGTAAATCAGTCCTATAAACGGCCCAAAATGAGCCTGATTAATTTAGCATACATTAAAAATATTAATTAAGTAGTTAGGTATGCTATGGGTGAAAACGACTCCTTGATCCATACCTTTCAGCTAATTAACGAATTTTTAAGAAGCTACTGTCAATTCATTCGCTTCAATTAAATGAATTTCAGCATCGCCCCAAAGTTGCTCAAGGTCGTAGAAAGATCGTCGCTCTTTTTTAAACACGTGTGCTACGACATCAACATAATCCAGCAGAATCCACTCTCGGTTTAGTTTACCTTCTTTATGCCAGGGATCTTGCTTGCTAGCCTTATAAACTTCTTCTTCAATAGACGTTGAGATGGCGTCAATCTGTGTGTCGGAGTTACCCGAACAAATGACAAAGTAATCACAGATGGCGTTTTTAACGTTGCGTAAGTCCATTACGACGATGTCATGTCCTTTTTTCTCCTGCATTCCACGAACAACGAAATCACGTATTTGCTCGGCGGTAAAGTCTTTATTGTTGTTAATTCTCATGCTTTCGGTTTAACATTGCTACACTAATCAGCGGGTACTTTGCCTACAGGACATACAGCCCGACGCACCATTCATTAGCTCTACTACTAAACTATACAATATTTTGTACAAAATCTATCCCAAAACGCTTTTTCTTGGACAAATAATCCAATATCTGCCAAGCTGTCAGTCTACTAACGACGAAGCGTCTGCTTTGATTGCTCAAACAGACCCCAGTGAAGGCATGCTTGTCATAACCGACAATCAAACGGCTGGACGAGGACAGCGTGGTAATCAATGGGAAGCAAAAACTGGTCAAAATCTAACCGTTTCGCTGATTCTTAAACCTTCTTTTTTAGCCGCGACCGATCAATTCTGGCTTAACATAGCCATTTCATTAGGTATTTATGATGCGCTTCAACCACTCGTCGGCGATACGCTGCGCATCAAATGGCCAAATGACATTTACGTGGGTGATCAAAAATTGGGGGGAATTCTACTAGAAAATATACTACATGGTTACACCATCGAGTGGTCCATTGTGGGAATGGGCCTAAACGTAAATCAAACGGAGTTTGGCTACGCTACCGCCACATCCCTACAACTACAGGCTCCTATACCAAATTCGTATGACCTACCTGGCTTGCTCAGTCGTCTCTGTGAAACCCTCGAACAGCGTTATCTTCAACTACGGGCTGGCCAACGCGACGTCTTAAAAATAAACTACTTACAGATATTATATCGCTATCAGGAAGAACACACCTTCGAAACCGAAGGCAATACGTTTCGAGGCACAATTATCGGTATAGATACAAATGGCCGTCTGGTAATTGCTACAGACGGCCAGGTACGGTATTTTAATTTTAAGGAAGTGAGTTTCTTGGTATAGTGAGTGAAAGTAGTGAAGTGAGTGGAATTAGTTTGTCGACTTCACTTACTTCACTACTACACTAATCACTCACTACACTACTTCATCGCTTCCTCTACCGGATTCCCGATGCAGCCATTGGGTTCGAGCAGACCAAGTAGGGCCGTTATAGTTGGCGCAATATCATGAATATGAGTCCGACGCAGCGTCTGACCGGGTTTAACCCCCCAGCCGTAGAGCAGAAAGGGTACATGCGTGTCATACGCATAGGTAGTGCCGTGTGTAGTGCCCTTATTACGACCTTCGAGCCAGCCTGGAGGTTGCATTACATAGAAATCACCACTCCGGTTCGGGTGATAAACATTCCGAAACAGATTTTCCTGCAATAATGGCAGAGCTTCCGCACCCAGATTGTGTAAATTAATCACGTTAACAATGGCCTTCTGCTTAAGCAAGGTAGCCCGCAGCAATTCGTATACATCCTGCATGGCAATCTTCTTCTCTACTAACAGAGCATGGTTCAGATAAACCTGCTGGTTCATGTAGGACAACATCCACTGCCCTGGACCATACGCCTTTTCGAGCGTAGCTTTTACGGTCTCCCCAACTTCTCCGTAAGTTTTTACGCCCGCCGGAATACGATATTCCTGTAAAAAACCGGGCGCATCGACTACGCCGTGATCTGCCGATAGGAATGCCAGCCACTCTCCCTTTCCCACTGTAGCATCCAGGTTCGCAAAAATATCCGCAAGCTGACGGTCAAGTCGAATGTAATTATCTTCGGTTTCTACGGCATGCGTGCCAAAGGCATGACCGATATAGTCGGGCGAAGAAAAACTAAGGCAAAGCATATCCGTTACTTCGTGTTGGCCTAACTGTTCACCTTTCAGCGCAGCCAACGCAAACTCTTTGGTAATCTGATCGCCGTAAGGACTGGTCCGTAGGACTTCGTATTTACTACTACCCGTTTGAACAACAAATTCGTGCGGAAAAACGGCTTTAGCCTCTCCCGGCATTGTTGCTTCGTAAGTCTTATCGTCGGCGGTGCTTTCTGTATATTGGTTCATGGGAAGTGTAGGCTCCCATCTCTGGCTAATAAACTTCTCGGGAAGCTTTTGCGCGTTGAATGACTGTACCCATTGTGGTAACTCCTTTTGGTAGAACGTGCTGCTAATAAAATTTCCATCTTTCGAGTCGAACCAATAGGCAGCATTGGCGGCATGACCAGCTGGCAGAATAGCCCCTCGATCTTTCAAGGCAATCCCTATAACCTTAGCCCGACCATCGGTAGCGAGTTTAAGCTGGTCTCCAATTGTTGTAACGAGCAGGTTACGGGGCGACATTTTACCTGCCGTACCTGTATTACCTACGGTACTGACTGTGGTATCCTCGGCACAGTATAACAACCGGCCAATATTTCGCTCGTAAAAATCATTTCCAACAATGCCGTTAAGCGCCGGAGCAGAACCCGTATAAATAGCCGCATGACCAGGGCCGGTATACGTAGCGGCATAATGATAATGGTTATTTCGGGCATTAAACCCCTGGTCCATCAATCGCCGAAAACCACCAGTACCAAATTTGGCATAGTACCGATAGAGGTAATCATAACGCATTTGGTCAATTACAATGCCGACGACAAGCTTTGGCTTGGCTAATGGAGAACGAGGTGGTAATGCTGTTTTTTTAGGTTGAGCGAAGGCTGTTAAGGTAAGCAAAGACAACAGCAAAACAGAAGAAGTCAGACGCATAAGGTCGTTCGTTGGTTGTTGAGAAACTTTCAGGCAAATGTACAAACAAACGAAAGGAGCACATGAAGCTAAGAGCGGGCAAATCCGAAGTTTATCGACCTGCCTCTATCGAAAAGGGACTTTTTTTTCAACATTGTGGTTTTGAATCTGTTGAGTTAATGGCAAAGCAATTTGCCCTATTGATATGATTCAGATTTCCGGCCCTGCTACGTTCTGGCTGACAGCCTTGCTGTTTTTCATCGCTATTTTTGGGCGGTATGTATTATTTTCGCTGGCGTTCTGGTGGTTATTTAAAGTGTCGATGAAAAACCAGTTTGCCCATCGGGCCGTGCAGACGCGCCCCCGCAAACCGGGTCAGGATTGGCGTGAGATTGGCTGGTCAGTGCTGACATCGCTTATCTTTACAGCCATTGCCATGGGCGTAATTCTTGCCTTTCAAGCGGGGCATACTCGAATCTATGCTAATCTGCGTGCCTATCCACTTTGGTGGTATCCCATCAGTATTATCCTCGTCCTGTTTATTCACGAAACGTACTATTACTGGCTTCATCGCTGGATGCACCGGCCGGGTGTGTATAAATTAGTCCATAGAACCCATCATGACAGTATTACAACCTCAGCCTGGACAGCCTTCTCGTTTCATCCAATTGAGAGTACCCTACAAGCCATTGTAATTCCGGCCCTAACGTTTGTCATACCGCTCCATATTTCAGCCGTCGGGTTTATTTTATTGATTATGACCTTGTCAAGTGCGGTCAATCATTTGAATACAGAAATTTACCCCCGAAATTTTGATCAGCACTGGATCGGGCGATGGCTCATTGGGGCAACCCACCATAGCCTGCATCATACGCAGTTTCGGTTCAACTATGGCCTGTATTTTACGTTCTGGGATAAGTGGATGAAGACAGAAAGCCCTGATTTCCACCGGTTATTTGGGGAGAAGACGAAGAAAGAAGTGAAGAGTGTAGAATGAAGAGTTAAGAATATAATAGATATGTATTCTTAACTCTTCATTCTACACTCTTCACTATTATTTGCTTCGGTCAATAGTATACTGCACGAGTTGGTGTAATGATTGCCGATAGCGTGAATCGGGGAAAGCGTTTAAGAGCGCCTGAGCTTCGGCAACGTATTGATTCATGGCCTGGGTTGCATACTCAATTCCGCCTGAATTCTTCACGAAGGCAATGACTTCATTAACCTTCTTGGGCTTTTCGCTTTCGTTCTTGATAATGTTGATTATGCGTCGTTTCTCCAGAAAGCCCGCTTTATTCAGCGCATAAATAAGCGGTAGGGTCATTTTTTTCTCTTTGATGTCGATGCCTAATGGCTTTCCCACTTCGGCAGTCCCATAGTCAAACAGGTCATCTTTTATCTGAAAGGCGATACCTACTTTTTCACCAAAGAACCGGGCCTTTTCCACCAATTCTTTATCAACCCCCACCGACTGTGCGCCGACAGCACAACAGGCAGCAATAAGTGAGGCCGTTTTTTGGCGGATAATCTCGTAGTAAACCGCTTCGGTAATGTCTAAACGCCGGGCTTTTTCAATTTGTAGCAACTCTCCCTCACTCAGTTCGCGAACAGCCATTGTAACGATTCGAAGCAGATCGTGATCATTATTATCAACGGCCAGAAACAAGCCACGTGTTAATAGATAATCGCCAACCAGTACAGCTACTTTATTTTTCCAGAGGGCATTAATCGAAAAAAAACCACGTCGATAGTTAGACTCGTCGACCACATCGTCATGAACAAGGGAAGCGGTGTGACACAACTCAATAAGTGATGCCCCCGGTAAGTCGATTCGTTAATTTGCCCGCATACACCGGCCATTAGAAACACAAACATTGGGCGGAGCTGCTTTCCTTTCCGCTTCACAATGTACTTCGTAATCTGGTCGAGTAGCATGACGTCACTCTTCATCAACCCCCGAAACTTCTGTTCGAACAATTCCATTTCGACAGCAATAGGAGCCTGTATATCCGCGACGGTAAGAGACATTATATGGGGAGTCAGTCGAAAATCGTTAGGTAATAGTCGAGAGTGAGTAACGGTTTCCGACGACTATTGACTAACGGTTAGTGACTATTCTTTGGCAATTATAGTAAGGAAAGAGCAGACGCCGAAAAAGCCGCTTAGAAAACCGGACAACCTTTTCATAACTATCCGAACATCAATTCGTTTTGTTTATTACTTGAAAACGTCCAACTTACCGCTCAGGTAAGTCGTTAACGTCACTACTGCCGTTCCGTATGATTAATAATCCAACTCCGCCCGTTCCTAAAGTAGCCGCCAGTCAGCCCAAAACAAATTCATCTGTTCACGCCCTTGTATTAGGTGGAGGCTCGTTAAAAGGTGCCTTTCAGGTTGGGGCCGTTATGGCACTTTTTGAATCGGGCTTCGTTCCCAGCAAACTGTATGGCATTTCAGTTGGAAGCCTTAATGCTACCTTTATTGCGAATGAAGCGGCTCGTCAGCAAGCCGAAACGGGGCAGGTTGACTGGACAAAAGTAGGCAAATATTTAATTGAATTCTGGATTCGGAATATTACGAAACCCAGCGATGTGGCCGTTATCCGGTCTCGGTTCCGGATGGGCTATAATACGATCATGAGTCGGTTTGATGGGTTGTTAGACAATTCACCCATTCAGGAACTTATTCGCAGCCATATTGATCTGGAAGCTATTAAAACTGGCCCCGTAACCCTGAAAGTGGGAGCAGTTGACATTATTGAAGGCGATATGTGCTATGCCGATGTTCACGATCCCCATTTTCTGGACTACGTGTATGCGAGCAGTTCACTACCGTTTCTGATGCCCGCCGTTCAAATTGGCGGTGATCATCGTCGGGCGTTTCTGGATGGCGGACTCCGTGAGGTGGCTCCCTTACGAGTGGCAATCGAAGATGGAGCAACCGACATTGCGTGTATTGCCTGCCATGCGAAGAAAATCTACAACGAGAAATTCAATTACCGCAACCTGTTGAACTTGATGGATCGGGTAAAAGACATCACCGTCAATCAATTAGTTAACAACGACATTGCCTGGGCAGAACGCTACGCCGAACGCGAAAAGCTTCATGATCGAAGTCTAAATCTAACCATTATTCGACCAACAGAGCCTCTTTCTCTGAACCTGATGAAATTCTCTTCCGAGGACATCAGCAAGATGATTGTTCAGGGCTATCAGGCTGGAACCGATATGCTAAAGATGAAGCGACTGAATAACAGCACACCGATTGTGCGTTGATTTATACCCTTTTTCGTCATGCTACCTCCTACGTCTTTCGCTTCTTCTTCCGGGCCGATGGAAACAGTACATTGTTCAAAATAAGTCGGTAGCCGGGTGAATGCGGGTGCAGGTTCAGGTCGGTTGGATTTCGGAAACCACCCCCACCGCGCAGGCCCTCGGGGTCATGGCCACCGTAAAATGTCCACTGGCCCCGGCCTACTTCACCGTAGAGGTAGCGATCTGAGGATTTACTTTCGCCCATGACCAGACTGCTTGGCTTGACGGCTCCTTTCCGGAACGCCGTTGTCTGGCCAAAAAACTCCTTGATAATGGACTCATGATTCTGGGTCAGCATGGCTGGAATGACGTCCCACTTGGCCGAGAAGTTAAACAACTCAAAAAACCCCTGCGGCTGATCGAAGCCACGCCCTCCGGCCGAGTTGATGTCCGAAAAAGTCGAAAAACCCCGGTAGCCATTGTCCGATTCGAGCGTAAAGTTTCCAAAAGCGAATGTTTTGGTGAAATCGAGTTTTTCCTGGGCATCGGGGTCCATGCCATCCCCGTCGTAGCTACTGCCTACAATATCGACGCCATCGGCAGCCAGTGCAATATCCAGCGTTTCGGCAGCGGAACACATGGCAAACAGATAACCTCCACCCGCGCAAAACGCCTTAATGGCTTTGGCCACCGCTAGCTTCATCTGTGATACCTTTCCGTAGCCATATTTCCGGGCGATGTCTTCCTGCGCTTTGATATCGGCCAATGACTGACGATGCATATTCCGGCCATATTGCCCCGTAAAATCCTCGTGGTGCAAGTGTAACCAGTCGAACTTGGCCAGGTCTCCCTTCAGAATTTCTTCATCATAAACTACCTCATACGGAATTTCGGCATAGGTGAGTACCAGTAATACGGCATCTGTATTCTCAAACTCGGCCGGGCTGACCTTAATGGGTGAATACACAATGATTTTGGCCGCTTTCTGGAGTGTCACCACATTCATATTCAGGTCGGGATCGGCCAGTTGCTGACGAATGGATGCAGCCTGCGCATCGGAGATCGCATCGAACGACACACCCCGAACCCGGCATTCGGTTTCAACAGAAGCCGTATGTTTTATCATAAAACTGCCACCCCGGTAGTTTAATAGCCAGTCAACATCCTGGTCGTCTTTGAGGACTTTGTAGGCAATCCCATAGGCTTTCAGATGGTTTGTTTGCCGATCATCCATCGGAATCAGGACGTAATTAGCCAGACTTGGCGTGGCCTGGCCAATAATTGCCAGCAATAGCAGCAGAAAAGATAGGCGCTGTTTCATAGAGTACCTTATTTTTGACCCAACGATTAATTGTCATTCAATTGTCGCTGGTTGTCATTAATGGCCATTGATTGCTAAATGAAGCAAGAGGGCTATCAACTAGTAATGACAACTACTGACTATCAATGACTATTAAATGACCTTCCTATGATTCGTTACGGTATTACGCTACTACTCTTTTTCTTCTTTGCTATGTCGGGCAGCTCTCAGTCTAAACAAGCCATTGAGACGGGCGTATCACAAACACTGGCGAAGGCTCGTAAACAGCAAATCAGCCAACTGGCCTATGCACTAAAGTTCGACATTCCAGCGCAGAAAAACCAACTAATTTCAGCCAATGAAACAATAACGTTCAACTGGGTGAAAACAGATACACCTCTCCAACTGGACTTTAAGGAAGAACGTACTCATATCCAGAAAGTTTCCGTCAACAAAACCAATATTCCTGTTGTATTTGAGAGCGAACATTTGCTGATTTCTACTGCTTTTCTGAAGTCGGGAATGAACAGTATTTCCATCCAGTTTACGGCAGGAAACCTGTCACTAAATCGGAACGATGATTACCTCTATACACTACTCGTTCCCGACCGCGCCGAACAGTTTTTCCCTGCTTCGATCAGCCTGATCTTAAGGCTTCGTTTCAACTCTCACTCACGATTCCAAGTCATTGGCAGGTTATGACGAATGCCACCGTCCAGGGCTCATCTATTGCGGGTGACCGAAAGACAGTCAACTTCAAGACCTCCAACATCATCCCAACTTACTTATTCTCATTCATCGCGGGCAAATTCACGCCCGTAAGCCGCACACTGGATGGTCGCCCGATGACACTCCTCCATCGCGAAACCGACACGACAAAAATTCGATTGAGCATGGAAACACTTTTTAAACTCCATGCCGATGCCATCCGGTTTCTGGAAGAGTACACCCAGATTCCCTATCCATTCCAAAAATTCGATTTTGCCGCAATTCCCGATTTTCAGTACGGGGGTATGGAGCACGTAGGTGCCATTGACTACCGGGCGTCGGCTCTGTTTTTAGATAACGGAGCCACTCGTGATCAGCGACTGGCCCGTGCCAGCGTAATAGCCCACGAAACAGCCCATATGTGGTTCGGTGATTTAGTAACCATGCGCTGGTTTAATGACGTCTGGCTAAAAGAGGTTTTCGCCAATTTCATGGCCGACAAAATCACGGAAGTCTCCTCTGCTGATGCCAACTACGACCTTCAGTTTGTTGTCGATCATTTCCCGGCTGCTTATGCTGTTGACCGTACCGAAGGTGCTAACCCCATTGGCCAGCCCCTTGCCAATTTGCAGGAAGCTGGCTCCATGTATGGCGGGATTATTTATCACAAGGCCCCTATTATGATGCGACAGTTGGAGCGGCTTATGGGCAAAACTGCCTTGCGCAATGGGCTTCGCGAATATCTCAAAAAATACAGCTTTTCTAACGCCACCTGGGCCGATCTGATTGCGATTCTGGACGCCCGAACGCCAACTGATCTGGTGACCTGGAACCACGTTTGGGTTAGTGAGACCGGTCGCCCCAAGTTCACCTATCAGTTGGATGGTCGAGGGGGAACCATTAAACAGTTCGTTATTTCGCAGCAGGGCGAAGATGGTTCCCAGCGATTATGGCCACAGAGTTTTGAACTAGAACTGGTTTACAGCGATCATATCGACGAGTTGACCGTAACGATGGATCGGGCACAGGTTTCCCTGACGCAAGCGATTGGTAAGCCCACCCCACAATATATCATCTTTAATTCCTCTGGGCAGGGCTATGGTATATTTCCGATTGACTCGGTGTCGGTTCTGCAACTGGAACGGATCAAAAATCCGGTAGCACGAGCATCCATTTACATTAATCTATACGAAAATATGCTGGCGGGTCAGGGCATTACGCCCACCCAACTGGCCACAGGCCACCGAAGTTTGCTAGGGAAAGAATCGGAAGAACTAAATTTGCGGCTGTTAACGAGTCAATTATCCGATCTGGTCTGGAACTTCACCCGGCCCGAAGCCCGTCTGGCGCTGGCAAGCGCGGTTGAACGTGATGCCTGGCAGGCGATGGAGCAGGAAACAGCCCCTGGAAAAAAGAAACTACTCTTTCGGCTTTATCAGAATATTGCCCTCAGCACGGAAGCAAAAGACCAGCTATATACGATCTGGAATGAGCAAAAATCCCCGCAAGCGTAACTCTTACCGAAGATGATTACACCTCTCTGGCTCTTGCGCTGGCCGTGCGCGATTATCCTGTAGATGGCATTCTGGCCAAGCAGTTGGCCCGCATCAAAAATCCAGACCGTAAAAAACGGCTGCAATTCATGATGCCCGCTTTATCGGGCAATGTAGCCGAACGGGATCAGTTTTTTGCTTCCTTAGCTAAGGAAGCTAATCGGGAACGTGAGGCCTGGGTTGTTGATGCACTGGGTATCTGCATCATCCCTTACGCACAGAAACCTCAGAAAAGTATCTGCCTATAAGTTTAGAGCTACTGGAGGAAATTCAGAAAACAGGTGATATTTTCTTTCCTGAGCGATGGGTAGGGGCTACGTTCTCAGCCTATCAAACCCCCGAAGTTGCCAGGCTGGTACGCACATTTCTTGCCGACCGCCCTGCCTATAATGCACGCTTACGAGCCAAGCTCCTGCAAGCGGCCGATCGGCCATTTCGGGCAAGCCGACTACTATATCACTAATCCAACGAGGTTTACATAAAAAACGCCGAATGGGTAGTTCGGCGTTTTTTATGCATATCTACCGCAGGTTAATGAATAATGGACAATGACTAATAATCAAATCATTGTCCATTATTCATTTTACATTATTCATTAACTTACTCGTATCAGACTAGCCATTAACTAGCCGCTTCAATGGCGGCCGCGGCTTCAATAGCGGCAATGGCTGCGCCGTTTTTCTCGGCATACTCATCGCGCTTGCTCTCGAAGTGCGAAAATATCTCAATAATCGTGTCGAGGTTCTCGGCGATTTTGCCGTGCATCGTACCCAGATTTTTCTCCAGGTATGAGTCATTCAACCCGTTCATATTATCTACTTCAATCTTGCCAATTTTCTCAATCAGGGCTGTCTGACTATTCTGAAGGTCTTCGAGTTCACGAACAATCTTGTTCATCAACTCAAACTTCTGTAATTTATCCATGATATTTATCTATTGTTGAGTATTACGGTATAAACACGCTCGTTACCAAATGGTTTAATAAAGCCAGTTGTCGATGCATTAGCAGTAGATATATTGTGGTGGCTTATTCTATAGGTAATGGCCAATTTCGCCCCACCGTCAGCCACTATGCCCTCAAAACCCTCTCTCCTCTTCATGCTTACATTTGTAGCTATCTCCCTGCTCGAAATGATCGGGGATACGCTGCCAATTACGTGGCTCCACTATGGCTGCAAACCCCTCATCATGGGGCTTCTGTTTTGGTATAGCTGGAAGCAATACCGGACTATAGGCTATAAAAGTCCTGCCCGCTGGCTGATGATTGGTATGGTATTCGCCTTGTTGGGCGATGTTTTTCTGATGATTCGCGAGCTGGATCTGTTTGCCCCAGGGTTAGGGGCCTTTTTAGTCATGCAGCTTTGCTACAGCCGGGCTTTCTGGCTGTCAAGGCAACAACATCAGGCAGCTACAAACCGGTGGACATGGTCCTATGCGTTACCATTTGTCGTGTATTTGGGCATTTTTCTAGCCGTTCTCCACCCAACATTCAGTCAAAATCCTGCTTTAAAGCCATTATGGTGGCCCGTTGTACTCTACGCCATTTGCCTAAACACAATGGGGTTTCTGGCTACTCAACGACAGGGTTTACAGGGATATAGATGGGTCATGATCGGTGCCCTGCTTTTTATTCTTTCCGATTCGCTGATTGCCATCGACAAATTTCTGATGCCCATTAGTGGCTCTACGTGGCTTGTAATGAGTACGTATGCAACCGCTCAATATCTGATTGTAATAGGTATCCTCTAACATGAAAAATCGCCAATACAATTATATAAATCTGAAAGCCAACCAATATAGTATTTTTCGATATGATAATAAATTAAATCAATTTGATTTATAAAGCTGAACCATGTAATCTTGTACCTATAAATCGCTTCACCGCCTATTCGCTAGTATATTTAAAGCGCATTTTCAGATAAGTCCTTAACAATAATTTGTACAATGGAAAACAATTCAGGAGACATTAGCAAATGCCCGTTTCACAACGGAACTCTACAAAACGAGCCTGCTAAAAAAATTAGCGTTGCTGGAGATGGAACCCAAAACCGCGACTGGTGGCCCAACCAGTTAAAAGTGAATATCCTTCGCCAGCATTCATCGCTGTCTGATCCCATGGGACAGGGCTTTAACTATGCTGAAGAGTTCAAGAGCCTCGATCTGGAAGCCGTGAAGAAAGACCTTCACGCGTTGATGACTGACTCTCAGGATTGGTGGCCAGCCGACTTCGGTCACTACGGGCCTTTGTTCATCCGCATGGCATGGCATAGTGCCGGTACCTACCGTACGGGTGATGGCCGTGGAGGAGCCGGTGCGGGTCAACAGCGATTTGCACCCCTCAACAGCTGGCCTGATAACGTCAGCCTCGACAAGGCTCGCCGGTTGCTTTGGCCGATCAAACAGAAATATGGCCGAAAAATCTCCTGGGCCGACCTGATGATTCTTACCGGCAACGTTGCGCTGGAATCAATGGGCTTCAAGACGTTTGGTTTTGCTGGTGGACGTGCCGATGTTTGGGAGCCAGAACTGGATGTTTACTGGGTGCTGAGAAAACCTGGCTAGGTGGCGATCTGCGTTATGCGCATGGTTCCCCAGGCGTGGAAGCGGATCATGGTGTGCTGGTATCCGACGACAATGCAGACGGCGATATCCACTCGCGGAATCTGGAAAACCCGCTTGCGGCCGTACAAATGGGGTTAATCTACGTGAACCCGGAAGGCCCGGACGGCAATCCCGATCCAATTAAAGCAGCGAAAGATATCCGGGATACATTTGGCCGGATGGCCATGAATGACGAAGAAACGGTAGCCTTGATCGCTGGTGGACACAGTTTTGGCAAGACCCACGGCGCAGCCTCTGCGGACCACGTCGGTCCTGAACCCGAAGCCGCTGATCTTGAGCAACAGGGTTTTGGCTGGAGTAATAGTTTTGGTTCAGGCAAAGGTGGCGACACCATTACCAGCGGTCTGGAAGTTACCTGGACCAGCACCCCGACAAAGTGGAGCAATGGCTTTTTTGAGAACCTGTTTAACTTCGACTGGGAGCTTACGAAAAGCCCAGCGGGTGCCCATCAGTGGGTGGCGAAGGGGGCGGGTAACATCATTCCGGACGCCCACGATCCGTCGAAGAGTCATGCCCCTACTATGCTCACAACCGACCTCGCGTTGAAATTTGACCCTGTCTACGAAAAAATCTCAAGACATTTCTTCGAAAATCCAGATGCTTTTGCAGATGCCTTTGCCCGTGCCTGGTTTAAGTTGACACACCGCGATATGGGCCCGCGTGCCCTTTACTTAGGGCCTGATGTTCCGGAAGAAATACTCATTTGGCAAGATCCGATCCCCGAAGTTGATCATGCCTTGATTGATGAGACCGATGTAGCTGCGCTGAAAGCCAACATCCTTGCTTCTGGTCTGACCGTATCTCAGTTGGTGTCTACAGCCTGGGCCTCGGCTTCTACGTTCCGTGGTTCAGATAAACGGGGTGGAGCCAACGGGGCACGTATTCGTCTGGAGCCCCTAAAAGACTGGGCGGTCAACAATCCTGCTCAATTGGCGAAGGTGTTGGGAACATTAGGAAGTATCCAAGAAGAATTTAACAGTACGCAGTCTACTGGCAAAAAGGTTTCGTTAGCCGACCTGATTGTCCTGGCAGGTTGTGCAGGCGTTGAGAAAGCGGCAAAAGATGCAGGGCATAATGTAACCGTACCATTTACGCCTGGGCGCATGGATGCTTCGCAGGAGCAAACCGATGTAGAATCATTTGCCATATTGGAACCGATTGCTGATGGTTTCCGCAACTACCTGAAAAGCAAGTACACTGTATCAACAGAAGAATTGCTGATCGATAAAGCGCAACTGTTAACCTTAACGGCTCCTGAACTGACCGTTCTGATCGGTGGTTTACGGGCACTCAATGCCAACTACGATGGTTCTAAACTGGGCATTTTCACGGAACGCCCGGAAGTTCTTACTAACGATTTCTTCGTCAATCTGCTCGACATGAGCACAGCCTGGAAGGCCGTTGCTGAACATAAGGAAGTTTTTGAGGGACGGGATCGTAAGACCGGCGAATTGAAATGGACTGGAACCCGTGCCGATCTTGTTTTTGGCTCAAACTCCGAGCTTAGAGCGATTGCCGAAGTTTATGGATGCTCCGATGCGCAGGAAAAATTTGTAACGGACTTCATTGCCGCCTGGACCAAAGTCATGAATCTTGATCGCTTTGATCTTGCTTGATCATTTTTCTTTCTCCAGTAAAATCAACGCCGGGCAGCTTTGCCCGGCGTTGTTCGTTTTACGTA
This sequence comes from Spirosoma telluris, assembly GCA_003259005.1. Classification (GTDB taxonomy): domain Bacteria; phylum Bacteroidota; class Bacteroidia; order Cytophagales; family Spirosomataceae; genus Spirosoma; species Spirosoma telluris. Next base: position 7,666,599 of record QLII01000001.1, on the reverse strand, counting down.
CGTAGTTTCTTAAACCGGACTGGTTGGTTCAGGAGAATCAGGCTTTTTGCCTAATACATCGTCAATCGTGGCTTCAGCATTCGGGAAATTCGTTTTGAGCATCTCGGCCAGTTGTGTTTTCAGCTTCTCGAAATACTCTGGTGCATTATCAATTGCCCCTTCAGCCTCTGTTTTCAGTTGCATTCCCTTTTCTTTCAGATCGGCCATCAGCTTTTGGCCATCCTCCGTTTGCGCATACTTATTGAGCGCCACTCCCGCAGCAGCACCGAGAATAAACGTGGCTAAATGTTTCGCGTTGACAGGCATAGGTTTTGTTTTTAGTTGGTTAAATTACTTACCGAACCTACCCAAACGATTTTATAAAGACTAAAACATTGTGAGGAGATGCTGAAATGTACAACTCAACGGTCTAATAACTCCGCAAGAATCGGGTTTTCCTCCGACCGGCTTATCACGACATTTGTATAGGTCAAACAACAAATTCATGACAACCAGTAACACCTACACCTATCAGCAAATTGCCCGCGCTATCGAGCACCTCACCACGCACTTTCGTGAGCAACCCTCGTTGAGCGAATTAGCTGAAAAAGCGAATCTAAGCGAGTTTCATTTCCAGCGACTATTCACCGAATGGGCAGGGGTAAGTCCTAAAAAGTTTGGGCAATATTTAACGCTTGAACATGCCAAAACCCAACTTCGCAAGGGGGCTCCCCTAAGTGATGCGGCTCATGATGCAGGCCTATCGGGGACGGGTCGATTACATGATCTGTTTGTTACGATTGAAGGGGTTACCCCTGGGCAGTTCAAGCAGGCGGGTTCCGGCTTGGCACTTTCGTATGGTGTCTTCAATAGCCCCTTTGGAAAATACGTATTGGGAACTATCAATGGAAAAATCGCACTGCTCCATTTTCTGACCGAAAACGATGATCCTGAAGTAATTCTGAGAACGGCCTGGCCAGAAGTTGCACTTCGACAGGACCAGGATGCAGTACAAACGTTGGCGAATCAGATTTTCCCGTCAAACGACGTTGCCGCTCTAACACATCCGCTGCCGGTTTTACTTCGCGGTTCTGCTTTTCAGCTTAAAGTATGGGAAGCCTTACTCAAGATTCCGGAAGGACGATTGGCCAGCTACGACCAGATTGCCGAAGCGATTGGGCAACCGACAGCCTCACGAGCCGTTGGAACAGCCATTGGCAGCAATCCGGTTGGCTATTTGATTCCGTGCCACCGGGTCATAAAAAAACCGGCCTGTTTGGCGGGTATCGCTGGGGTGTCGAACGCAAACAAGCCATGCTCGGCTGGGAAGCCGCACGGGCTGACGTATGAGTTTTACTTAACCACAGAGGCACAGAGAACACAGAGATTTTGTGGCTTTTCTCTGCGATCTCTGTGCCTCTGTGGTTATTTTTTCCATAAATAGGATCATTATGCTTGCCAAAACGCTCACTCTTACTGACTGGCTCAGTCACCAAACGGCTCTCTCCGAAACTGGCTTTGTAGTATTGCCACCACTTGTCTCACCCGATGAATGTCGTAAGCTGGCTGGCCTGTTCGACGTGCCGGACTTGTACCGCAAAACTATAGTGATGCAGAGGCATGGCTATGGCAGTGGCGAGTACAAATACTTTAACTACCCATTACCACCAACTATCGATACGCTTCGGCACGAATTGTTTACCCAAATAGCGCCTGTTGCGAATGACTGGAATGAAAAATTAGGCATTCCTCAACGGTACCCAACCGACCTCGACGACTGGCTGAAGACCTGCCATAAAGCCGGACAAAATCGCCCAACGGCACTGATCTTGAAATACGGCGTAGGTGATTGGAACGCGCTGCATCAGGATATTTACGGCGAGTTATACTTCCCGTTTCAAGCTGTTTTATTTCTCAATCAACCCGATCAGGATTTCTCAGGGGGCGAGTTTGTCCTGGTGGAGCAGCGACCTCGTATGCAATCGAAAGCCATTGTATTGCAACCTAAACAGGGCCAGATTGTACTATTCACCACAAAATACCGGCCTGCCAAAGGTTCACGAGGCTATCACCGGATGGGTATGCGCCACGGCGTGAGTGACGTAAAAGCTGGTCAACGCATGACCGTGGGGATCATTTTTCACGACGCAGCATGATTCGACACACCGACCTCGGCCCGACACGCTTCGCCCAGTTTCGCGCACTGATACTATTGGTAAAAAGCAAAACAATTACGATAGGTGGCCATCGGCCTGGTAAAATTTACGGCATACTTACCTGCCGGACGGGCAAACGCATGAAGCCAGAAAATCGGGTGTTCTTTCAGAATGAAACAGAGGCCATTACCAGCGGCTATCGGCCCTGTGCGGTTTGTCTGCCCGAGCGTTACAAAGCATGGAAAAGAAGCTTATGAGCTGGTTTGCCCATCTGCATCTTTTTTGTTAATCTTGTTAACGCATTAAATCCAATGCCACTATGGCCGTTGTCGCTGAGAAAAAACCGCGTATTTCTACTCGTCGCATTCCCCCTGCATTGATTTATGAGATGTGGGCAGGTAAACCCGTTTATTATCGGGGATATCAGGATGTTCTGGCAGGTAAGAAATCTATTGAAGAGGTTATGTCGTGTTCTGATTTGCAGGGAGTGCTGGTATCGCTACTGAATGGCTATCTGTATAGTGTCATCAATCGAAAGAAATACCTGCTTGCTACTAACGAAATAGGTTTACATCTGGCGCTGAATGACAACCTCGGCAACGATGTGGTTCTTTTTGAAAAAGAAAAACTTGGCAAACTCAAAGGAAAATACTTCGATATTCCACCGAAAATCGTCATTGAAGTGGATATTAAAGCTGATTTATCTGACTTCCCGAACAAAGCCGACGAGTATATTATGCGAAAATCGCAAAAACTCCTCGATTTCGGGGTCGAGAAAGTACTGTGGGTCATTACGGGCACGCACAAAGTTTATGTTATTGACCACAATGATCCAACCTGGTATGTGGTTAACTGGACAGAAAACATAACTGTAGTGGATAATTGTGTACTGAATATCAAGCAACTCCTTGACGACGAGGAGATAGTTTATTAAGCCCCTGTTAGTACTTTTTTCAATACCGCCACACTCTGCTCCAGTTCTTCCTCCGTACTGGAGGCAAACCCCAGCCTCGTTCCGTTGAGCCGCTGGCCAGGTGGGTTATGCAACACACCACTCGACAACGACAACCCTTCCCGAGCCGCTCTTTGCGCCATCAACTCCATATCAATGACCGGATCAAACGTAGTCCAGACAGCCAGTCCCCCATCGGGTCTGGTGAACTGCACGACATTGGCCAGTTCCGTTGTCAGTAGATTACAAAAATGGTCGCGTCGGGAGTGGTAGGTGCGCAGGGCTTTACGAAAATGGCGTTTTAGATCGCCCGTTTTAAGCAGTTGTCCAATCGCAAACTCAAGCATAGGGTCGCCCTGCCGATCAATGATGCGCCGAAGCCGGCCAGTTCGTCAATCACCGCCGTTGGGGCCACCACATACCCCACCCGAAAAGCCGGTGCTACCGATTTAGTCAGCGATCCTACATAAACGACCATCCCTTGCTGGTCGGCACTGGCCAGGGGTAAAATGGGGCGGCTGAGGTAATGGAAGTCGTAATCGTAGTCATCTTCCAGAATCACAAAGCCATAGTGTTCAGCCAGTTGAAGTAAGCGAACACGCCGATCGGCCCGCAGGGTTATGGTGGTTGGATAGTGGTGATGGGGCGTCACAAAAACCATTCGTATTGCCCGGGCGACGCTTCGCTGTTTTTGGCAAAGAGCTTCCAGTGCATCAACGTCCATACCCTGTTGAGTAACCGGAACGGTCAGCACCGATGCGCCCGTTTTCAGGATATTCATGGTGGCACCCGCCCAGGTTGTCTCGCCCGTCACGACCACGTCCCCCGGTCGCAATAATACCTGACAGCTCAGATGCAGCCCCATGATGCTACCCCGCGTAATAAGCACATTCTCAGGTGTTGTTCGTAATCCCCGCGTTTCATTCAAGTGAATCGAGAGTTGTTCCCGGAGCAACAAATGCCCTTTTGTATCACCGTAACCGAAGTGTTTCTGCGGATTACCCCAACGAAAATACGAGCGATACGCCCGGCTCAACTCCTCCATCGGTGCTAGTCTAATGTCAGGAAAACCGTCGTCCAGCCGTAGCCCTGCCTGATCGGTGAGTATAGGACGAACCAGAAAATTGAGCGATTCAAAACGATAGCCGGGTTGTTCGTTCGGCTGCCTTTCAGACATGCCATATCTAAAAGATGTGCCATGTCTATCCTCCGACACTAATGCCTGCGGCTTAACCTCGTCAATATGAGCTGCTACATAGGTGCCACTCCCCGACCGACTTTCGAGCCAGCCCTGTGCCAGTCCTTCGTCATAAGCGGCTACGATCGTTTGACGATTCAACGTCAGTAAGTCAGCTAATTGACGCGTACCGGGAAGGCGCTGGCCAGAAATCAAGGTTCCTTTCCGAATAAGTTGGCCAAGCTGATCACTCAGTTGTAGAAAAACAGGAGTTCTTGAGGACTTGTCAATCTGAATCAGTGATTTAAAAGGGAGCATAACCGGACTAGTAGTTTTCTTAAAATCGGATGATTTCAATAGTCCGGCAAAGAACGACATTTGTTCCAGAATCCAGCTATCTCAGATTCTTTGGATTCTATAGATTCTTTTAGTGATCTGTATAAAACGCTAGTTGCGCCATAATCAATAGAATCCCAGAATCATTAACATCTACAGTATGCAAACAGCTCGCACAACGCCCAGCCGATTAGCCAAACGCGCTCATTACGATGAGGTCACAATTCATTCAATTCTGGACGAAGCCTTATTCTGTACCGTCAGTTTTTCCGTCGATGGGCAACCAATGGCCATTCCCACCGCTTTTGCCCGGCAGGGTAATACACTTTATATTCATGGATCGGTAGGGAGTCATTTCATCCGGGCTATCGAGCATGGAGGTACGGTTTGTATTACGGTCATGCTGGCCGATGGTTTGGTATTAGCGAAATCAGCTTTTCATCATTCGGTCAATTACCGGTCGGTGGTAATTTTCGCTACAGCCGAAAAAGTAACCGATGAAGCCGAACAAATGAATGCCCTGGCTCTGATTACCGACCACCTGATTCCCAATCGCTGGGACGACCTGCGCCCAACCACTGATAGTGAAATGCGGAAAACCACCGTATTGCGTTTCTCCCTGGCAGAAGCCTCTGCGAAAGTACGAACAGGTGGCCCAAGCGATGATCCTGAAGATGAGAACTTACCCACGTGGTCGGGTGTGATTCCACTGCAAACCGTACGCCTTACCCCGGTTCCTACGGAGACAAGTACCGACATACCCTTGCCCGATTATTTGTCATGAAGCTCGTTGAACTGACCGCTACAGAAAACTTTGACTACCGACTGTTTCTGGTAGAGGGTATCCGAAAGCACCAGGATTGTTTTCGAAGTACCCCCTCCGACCAGCTCAATAAACCGTTCCCCACGAACGGTACCCCAGATAGTTTTACGCTTGGTTTGCTCAACAAGGCCAATAAACTGGTGGGTGTAGTGAGCTTTCAACGCGAAGGCCAGTACCACCAGAAATTCAGGCATAAAGGCTTACTTTTTGGCATGTATGTAGCCGATGAATACAGCGGGCAGGGGCTGGGGCGCCTGTTGTTAGAAGAAACGATCCGTCGGGTGCACCTGGTGCCTGATTTAGAACAGATTAATCTACAGGTTTTGGCAAACAATAGCCGGGCAAAGCGTCAATATGAGAAGCTGGGGTTTCGCTCATTTTCGTTCGAAAAAAATGCGATCAAAGACGGAGATATTTATTACGATGAAGAGTTAATGGTCTTGTTTATAAATAACCTACCCGTTTCAAGCTAAGATATAACGACATGCTCCCTATCAACGACTTACTGCTTTTTGCGTTGGCCGCGCTGGGTTTGGTTCTCAGCCCCGGCCCGAACATGATTTATATTATTTCCCGATCCATCACGCAGGGACGACGTGCCGGATTGCTCTCGCTGTTGGGCGTGTTGACCGGCTTTCTGATGCATATTTTTCTGATCTCCTTTGGATTAACCGCTGTATTTATGGCAATCCCAATGGCCTATGAAATCCTGCGATGGCTCGGGATCGGGTATTTACTTTTTCTGGCCTGGGAAGCGATCAAACCGGGCAGCAGTTCACCGTTTGAAACCCGGAATCTCCCCCACGACTCCAATACCAAATTGTTCCAAATGGGTTTTCTAACCAATGCGTTGAATCCGAAAGTAGCCGTTTTTTATCTATCCTTTTTCCCTCAGTTTACCCGGCCCGAATACGGTTCGTTGCTTGCTCAGAACGTTGAATTGGGGCTAACCCAATTGCTGGTCAGCGCAACGGTCAATTTCCTGATCGTTCTCTCGGCAGCACGCATATCACGCTGGTTTCAGGCTCGCCCGGCCTATATACGGGTACAGAAATGGATCATGGCCAGCATCCTGACCGGGCTAGCCATGCGAATGGCCATTGACAAGGGCAAGTAACGGAGGTAAGTTAGACTCTCGAGACCACCCGTTCGGTTGATTCTAGTGTCACTGCCAGAAAAATTCAATAGCAAGCATAGACAATAGAATCTAAAAGAATCCAAAGAATCAATTAGTTACAGCCTATGTATATCCCCAAAGCGTTTCAGGAAACCGACCGTGATACTTTACTGCAATTTATCCGGGATAACTCGTTTGGCTTACTGGTCACCACGGGCAACGATGGTGTTCCGATAGCCACGCACCTGCCTCTCGAACTTCTACCCGATACCGATGGCCAATTCCAGTTGATTGGGCACCTGGCCAAAGCGAATCCACAATGGAAATTGCTGGGTCAGGCTACACCCGCACTGGCTATATTTTCGGGACCGCATAGCTACATCTCCTCTTCCTGGTACGATCACGTAAACGTACCAACCTGGAACTACCTCGCCGTCCAGATTACAGGCCGAACCCGCCTATTGACGGATGATGAAACACTGGCCTTCCTTCGCCAACAGGTTGATAAACACGAAGCCTTTTCCAAACATCCGATCTCAGTGGAAAGTATGACGGAAGAGTATGTACGCAAAGAGATGCGTGGCATCGTTGCCTTTACCATTAGCATTGATACCTTACAGGGCGCGGCCAAACTGAGTCAGAATCGCGACGACAAAAATTACCAGAGCATCGTTTCTGAGCTACAGCAAACAGGCAACCCCAATGCCATTGAACTGGCGAAGGAAATGGTCGCCCGTCGACCAACGATAACCGAATAAAAATTATCTTCACTTATGGCTAAACAACATCAATACGCACTAACCATCCAGTGGACTGGCAATATGGGAGAAGGGACAAGCACGTACCGTTCCTATGAGCGAAGTCATACCATCTCCGTCGACAACAAGCCGGACATTCTGGGATCGTCGGACCCGTCCTTCCGGGGCGACAAGACGAAATATAACCCGGAAGAATTACTGGTTGCCTCGCTCTCTACTTGCCATATGTTGTCGTACCTGCATCTATGCGCTGTAGCGGGTATCAACGTCATCGAGTACACCGACAAAGCAACGGGCACTATGGTCGAAACGCCGGATGGGGGTGGGCATTTTAGTGAGGTTACCCTTCACCCGCTTGTTGTCGTTGCTGACTCCGCCATGATCGACAAAGCCAATGAGTTGCATCATCAGGCAAACAAGCTATGCTTTATTGCCAACTCCTGTAACTTTCCGGTTCACCATGAGCCGACGTGTAACGCTGTGGGCGAAAGGTAATATCCCCTGTTAACTTCCCAAAAGTTTTGAACCGCCGGGCAGGCGGCCCCGTTTCGGGAAGTTAACAGGGGCTTCATTTCCTTACTTTTTCTCGTGATAAACCAGCAACGGAACCTCCGAGTTTTCAATCAATTTGGCCAGATGATTCGGATGAAATAAACTATCCAGAAAGCCGGATGCAGGGTGTAATTCCATAACTATCAAGTCAGCATGAGCGGTATCGAGCTTATCTTCTGTAAGGATAAGCAATTGGGCGTCAAATGCCTCTACGAGTGAATCCGTCTGGAAAGAAACCTGGGCCTGCGTCGTTTCGGGCTGCATGGCATACGCAATGGTATGTACCTGCGCCGGACGAACAGCATGTCCCTCAGGGGTAGAGGGCACAATCAGCACCGGGCATCGGGCCTCATCAGCCACCTCAGTGACAGCACTTCCGGCCAATCGGTCAAAAAACGTGCTTAGGTCACTTCGTCCCATGACAATTAAATCGGCTGAGCGCTCCTTAGCCGCTTCAAGAATTCCATCATTGACAAAACCAATGCGCCATTCTACCTCTACAGATAGTCCTTCGGCGCGAAGCTCATCGGCTAAGGCTCCCAATCGCTGTCGGCTGATGTCTTCTATTTCCTGCGAAGCCATAACGCCTAAGCCCGGATCACCCATTGTTGGCAGGGTAGAATCGGGAATCATGGGTTGAAAAACGTGTAGTAAGGTAACGGTTGCACCTGTTTTATGCGCAAATAGTCGTACCCAATCCAACGCAACGCTGGTGGTGAACGAGAAGTCTGTAGGGAATAGTAGGGTTGTCATAAACTAGTTTACGGTTTTCAGTATAGAGTTTACGATGAGTATGAAATAACCGTAAACCCTACACTGAAAACCGTAAATGACTAACTATGTTCAGCGTTTTCCGGGTGTAGCTGTCGGTATTATTCCCGAATCGCCACCTCGCTTCATATTTTCAACGGCCAGCAATTGATTCATTGTCTTTTGCATCCCTTCCGTTGAACCATCCAGGAAAATGACATTGCCTTTCCCGTTTTCAGCAAAATGCTTGATGGCTTCGGTCCAGATCGAGAATAAAATCAGGGAGGCATCCAGATTGGCTTCGTTCATCACTTTAGCGGATTCGGCCATACCCTTGGCGACTTCTTCCCGGAATAAAGCCACACCCTGGCCACGTAACTGAGAGGCTGTCTTTTCGGCTTCGGCTGAAATCTGAATGGCATTTCCTTCGGCCTGAGCCGCTTTGGTTTTGGTGATTAACAGCGCCTGTCCTTCGTTCTCGGCAGCCGCTTTCAGATTTGAGGAAGCTACCACCTGTGCCATCGAGCGCATAATGACTTCATCGAAGGCAATATCATTCAGCTGGAGATCGGTGAGATGATAGCCCCAGCTTTCGAGAAGAACATCGAGCTGTGATTTTACGTGTTCGATGATTTCGGAACGCAGTGCCAGAATTTCCGACTGGCGTTTCGTAGCCACGAAGCTCCGGATTGAGCCTTCGATGGTGCGAATCAATGCCTGCATAAATGAAGCTTCATCAATGAATTTAAAGGCCACGTTTTTAATTACTTCCTCGCCCTGATTCAGGACCGAGTACACGAGCATAGCCTTGAAATTTACATTAGCCTGATCGGCGGTGATGGCCTGAAACGCCAGTTCCACGGAACGATTCTGAATAGAAATACGCCGGTAGATGAACTCAATAAAAGGAATTTTAAAATTTAAACCCGGCGTCATAACGCGGGAATATTTTCCAAAAACGGTAATGACAGCCACCGTGCCCTGCTGCACAATGACGACGGAGAGGTAGACGACAATAATCGCCAGCACAAGAAGTATACCCAGAAAGCTCATGTATAGAAAAGGTTAAAAAACAAAAAACGGATTACGCACAAAAGGTACGTAATCCGTTGGAAGGCTAACGAGAAATTTGTTTAATCGGTATTGTACTTAGGATGATGTAGGGTAAGATTCTGTGGATTCTATTGATTCTGTTGATTCTGTGGATTCTTTCGATTCTATAGCAAACAGAGAATCGAAAGAATCCACAGAATCAACAGAATCTTATCCCACCCACTCAATGTCCCGGAGACAATTCGTAATTCACAACCTCTTTCTGCCGGTAATACATCATCATGGCCATTAAAAAACCAGTAAATGCCATCATCGCGCCTACTAATTCGGGAGATGCATAGCCTAAGCCAGCAGCAATCGGTAAACCACCCAGATAGGCCCCAGTGCATTTCCAATATTGAACCCTGCCTGACTAACGGATGACGCCAGCATTTCGGAACCATTGGCGGCCCGAATCATTAAAATCTGGATCGGCGCTCCCAGTGAGAAGGCGATAGCTCCCGTAATAAATGTCATGCCCAGAATTGGTATCTGAAACGACGAGACATAATAGACTACCACCAGACTAATGGACATCAACAATAAAAACAAAGCAGTGGCCTTGATTGGAGAAATAAGGTCGGCCGTTCGTCCGGAAATCAGATTACCGACCGCCATGCCTACACCGGCCAGCACCAGAATCCAGGTTAGTTGATTATTGCTAAAATGAGCGACTTCTGTCAATAAGGGAGCGATATAACTGAACCAGGCAAATAACCCGCCGGTACCAATGGCCGTAATACCCAAAATAAGCCAGGGTTCTACGTGCGTAAAGAGCTTGAGGTCTTTACGTAAATTGGATTCGCCTACAACCGGCATTACGGGCAGCAGCTTTTGTATACTGGCCATTGTGACCAGGCCAACGCCAGCAATGATCACAAACGTTATGCGCCAGCTCATAGTATGGCCAATATACGTACCTAAGGGTACGCCAATGATGTTGGCTACGGTAAGTCCGGCAAACATCATGGAGATAGCCTGCGCTTCTTTCCCCTTGCCCGCCAATCGACTGGCAACCACGGCCCCCACACCAAAAAATGCACCATGCGGTAAGCCCGATAGTAAGCGGGTTATCAGCATGATTTCATAATTAGGCGCAAACGACGAAAGCACGTTGCAAAAGGTAAATAAGGCCATCAGGCCCAACAAGATTTTCTTAGGTGGATAATTCCCGGCAATACCTACCAGGAGCGGAGCACCCAGTACAACACCCAGCGCATAGGCCGAAATGAGGTGGCCAGCGGTCGGAATCGAGATGGTTAATGAGTTGGCAATATCAGGCAAAATGCCCATCATGACGAATTCCGTCATGCCAATACCGAAGCCTCCAATAGCGAGGGGTAACAGACTTTTTTTCATTTGCAGCGTACTATTTTCTGACAGCTCGCGAGTTGATCCAACTTGGAAAACTCACAATAAACCTCACAAAATGAAGCCTATTTTGTTAGAAAAATAGAAAAAGTGCAAAATTGTTCCCCACTCTAAGAAAGGTCTAATTTATTAGTTAGTCGGTGCAATTAAGGATTATTTTTAAACCGCACCGGCAAAGGCGCAAAAAATAGATTCTGTTGATTTTATGGATTCTATTAGCCTAATGAGTCAATAGAATCCATAGAATCAACAGAATCCAAAGAGTCTGTTTTGTTAGGGCACAAGCTGCTTTGCGCCTTTGTGTTAAAATCATCGCACTCGTTTGCCTGGCATATTCTGTCCGTTCTGATGAAGAATCAGTTGTGTCACTTCGCCTTTATCGTTCGTTTCAAACGTCACCTGTGCGTCGACGACTTTGAGGTAAAACTTCGTTTTCGACTCGGCGAAAAGCTCAAACTTGGGTTGCCCGGTCGCTTGCCCGAAGAGTTTATCCCCATCACGTGTGATAACGATCGAAAAGGAAGGAGCCAGTTCATAGTTACCCACATAGGACTCTAATGTTGCCGCATCCACGGCAACGGTAGTTTCTTTTGGTGCTTCCACTTTTTCCCCCAATTCCTTCAACTTATCGAACCCATTGGTATTGCGCGGATTGAGTTCTACTGATTTTTTGTAATCCTGGATAGCGGCCGCTTTATTCCCGGCGGCCATGTAGGCCTCTCCGCGACTATCATACACGTTGTACGATTTTGGGAAGGCTTCAACATTGAGCGTAAACACATTTATTGACTCGGGCAGTTTTCCGGCACCCATCAATTCATAACCAAGGCCATTTATGTCATCCTCGCTCAGGCTGTAGGCTTTATCCGCCTTCCAGGCATTGAATTTTTCCCGTGATTTAGCCATCGGCTCCGTAAGTACCGACTGACGAAGTAGATCCGAAATCAGCTTTTTAGGGGCTTCAACGGGTTGATTGTATAGGATGTTGAGAATATTTTTCCGGATAGCGCCAAGTGGTGCACCACCGGTATTATTCAATAAAACCACCAGTTGCTTGTCTTTAGGCAGGCGACTAATAATGGTATTGAAGCCGTTAATTCCTCCACTATGTTCAATAACCTGCAAGCTATCATTCAGGTTGCCAATCTTACTATTCCGAACGCCCCAGCCGTATGCATAACCATCCAGAAAGGGAGTAAATAGGGTTGCTTTCGCGCTAGATGGCAGTAATTTATCGGTATACAAGGCTTGATCCCAACGGTATAAATCCTCAACGGTTGAATACAGTGACCCGGCTGCATACGGAATCGACATATCCAGATAAGGCGCATTGACGTAGCTGCCACCCCGTTTTTCATACCCCGTTGCGCGTTTGGGTAGTATTGGGCCGAATAGATCATAACCCGTATCCTTGAGTTGAAGCGGGGTCAGAATACTCTCTTTCAATACATCAGCATAGGGTTTTCCAGTCACTTTTTCAATAAGTACGCCCAGCAAAAAATACCCGGAGTTGCTGTAGGAAAACTTTGAACCCGGCTCAAACTCCAGTGGCATATCTGCGAATTGCTTTATAAAGGCATTGGGCGTGTACGGGTCACGGCTTACCGTTTCGAAGAATTTCGGAAAATTGGTGTAATTGGGAATACCTGCCGTATGCGTGAGCAAATGATGAACCGTGATTTTATCGCCGGTGGCTTTCGGGTAATCAGGTAAATAATCCGTGACTTTTCCGTTCAGCTTCAGCTTTCCTTTCTCGACCAATTGCATAATAAGCATGGACGTAAACTGCTTGGTGATGGAACCCAATCGGAATTTGGTATCAGGCGCATTCGGAATATTCCACTCCATGTTGGCCATACCATAGCCCTTCTTAAAAATCACCTTACCGTGCTCTGCCACCAGCACAGTTCCGTTAAACTGCCGATTAGCCACATATTGCTGAAGGAGTGCGTCAATTTTAGCGGCTTTATCCTGAGCGAACGTCGCAGAAACGGCCAGCAGAACGGCTATAATGGCCAGATAGAATCGATTACGTACAGGTGTGTTGTTCATGGGAGACAATGAAAATGGAATGATTTGCCAAGATTACCCATTTCTGACTTTCGCCACCGCACAAAGTTATTAGTCGGTTGAGGGTGGGGATAAATGGTAGATGATCACAAAAAAGACTATATGGTGACAGGCAAAAATTAACCACATCGGCGGACCGATGTGGTTAATTTTTATTTCTCGACAATGTATAAATCAGTGCGCCAGCAACCAGTTCTCACCCGTGCCGATGCCGGTTTCCATCTTGACACCCATTGGAATGGCGTTACGCATGATATCATCGACGCGAACACGTAACAGCTCAATTTCGTCGCGGTGGGCATCGAAGACGAGTTCATCGTGAACGGTTAGGATCATTTTCGACTTCAATCGCTCCTGTTGCATGAACTCGTGAATCCGAATCATGGCAATCTTGAGCATGTCGGCGGCACTGCCCTGGATGGGGGCGTTCACAGCGTTACGTTCGGCAAACATCCGGTCGGTCTGGTTCCGTGAATTGATGTCACGTAGATACCGGCGACGGCCTAGAATGGTTTCCGCATACCCAAAGCCGCGTGCTTTTTCGATGCATTGGTCAATGTAGTCTTTCACCGCCGGGAAGCCTGCAAAATATTCATCGATGATTTGGGCCGCTTCTTTGCGGGGAATCTTGAGTCGTTGCGAAAGGCCAAAGGCCGAAATGCCATAGATAATCCCAAAATTGATAGTCTTGGCCTTTCGGCGCATCTCACCCGTTACCTCATCCAGTCCCACATGAAAGACTTTACTGGCTGTTTGGGTATGAATATCAACGCCATTATTGAACGCTTCCAGCATGGTCTGATCACCACTGAAAGCCGCCATAATGCGCAGTTCGATCTGCGAATAGTCGGCCGACATAATCAGGAACTCCGGCCCACGGGGCACGAATGCTTTGCGAATTTCCTGCCCGCGCGGGTACGAATCGGGATGTTTTGCAGATTAGGATTCACCGATGACAGGCGCCCGGTTGCCGCAACTGCCTGATTGAACGAGGTATGAATCCGACCCGTTCGTTTACTGATCAGCAAAGGCAGCACATCGACGTAGGTATTTTTGAGTTTGATCAGTTCGCGGTAGTCCAGAATCTTCCGGGCAATTTCGTGCTCGGCTTCCATCTTCGACAAAATCTCTTCACCCGTTGCATACTGTCCGGTTTTCGTCTTTTTGGCGTTCTTATCGAGCTTCAGTTTGTCGAACAACACCTCACCTAACTGCTTTGGCGACCCAATATTAAATGGCTCACCGGCAATGTCGAAAATCTCCTGCTGTACCTGCCGCATATCCACCTCCAGCGTGGCCGATAGTTCAGCTAAGGCATTAGTGTCAATCTTTATACCTTCCAGTTCGAGGTCGGTGAGCACCTGCACAAGCGGCATTTCTACCTGATCGAAGAGTTTGTAAAGACTGTCTTTTTCGAGCCGGGGGGCAAAGGTTTCTTTAAGCTGAAGCGTAATATCAGCGTCTTCAGCCGCGTAGTCGACAACCTTTTGAATATCCACATCACGCATGGTCAACTGGCCCTTCCCTTTTTTGCCAATCAGCATTTCAATCTCAACCGGACTGTAGTTCAGATAGGTCATGGCCATCATGTCCATATTGTGGCGCATTTCCGGCTCAATCAGGTAGTGTGCAATCATGGTATCGAACAGCTTCCCCTGTACTTCCACCCCATACTTTTTCAGCATGAGCAGGTCGTATTTCAGGTTCTGCCCGATCTTACCGATGCTGGCGTTTTCAAAAACAGGTTTAAACTGATCCACAATCGCCTGAGCCTCGTCACGATCAGCAGGTACTGGAACATAAAACGCTTCTCCTTTTCGGTAAGCAAATGACAGACCGACCAGATCAGCTTCGACCGGGTCAATAGCCGTCGTCTCGGAGTCAAAGCAGATGCTTTCCTGAAGACCTAAGTAATGCACCAGACTGGCCCGTAGTTCGGGCGTGTCGACTAAACGATAATCATGTTTGACCGACAAAATCGTTTTTCGACGTTCGGGCTGTACCGGATCGATCTCATAATCAGGGTAAACATCGAGATAGGCAGGTGCTTCTGCACCCATAGAATCATCCGTCGTAATTGTTTCTGTTACCTGTTTAGGCGTTTCAGCCGTAGCCGAGGCCGTGGGTATATTGACCGGCGTTTTCTTCGATTTTGATACAGGCTTTGCCGGAGTCGCTGGCGTTGTTTCCGAACCAAAATCAAACGGCAAGTCCTCCGCTCCCGATGGATTGGACACCCCCATATTCGGGAAAGGTATAAACGCTGGAGCGTTACCCCAGGCGAGTCAAACAAATTCATTTGTGCCGATGCTGGTGTTTTAAACGCAGCAGGCAATGGTTTTTCATCGAAATCGCCAAGCAGTCGGGTTTTCATCTGCCGAAACTCCAGCTCATCCAACAGCGCAGCCAATCGGGGTTTGTCATATTCTGTATGGCGAAGGTGTTCTTCATCAAAAGGAACAGGAACATCCAGATGAATGGTTGCTAATTGTTTGGACAGCAAGCCCTGCTGGGCGAAGTTGACAACATTTTCTTTGAGTTTACCTTTAAGCTCATCGGCGCGGGCAATCAGATTTTCGACTGAACCGAAGTCAGTGATGAGTTTCTGGGCTGTTTTTTCCCCAATTCCCGGAATGCCAGGGATATTATCGACCGAATCGCCCATCAGCCCCAGCATATCCGTTACCTGATCGATCCGCTCAATCTGCCAGCGGTCCAGCACTTCATTCACCCCCAACTTTTCGGCAGGTTTGCCCATAAACGCAGGCTTGTAAATGTGAATGTGTTCTTCCACCAACTGACCGTAATCTTTATCGGGCGTCATCATATACACCTCAAAATCAGCCAGAGCTGCTTTCTTGGCAATCGTCCCAATAATATCATCGGCTTCGTAGCCATCC
The DNA here is from genome assembly GCA_003259005.1 of Spirosoma telluris. Taxonomy (GTDB): domain Bacteria; phylum Bacteroidota; class Bacteroidia; order Cytophagales; family Spirosomataceae; genus Spirosoma; species Spirosoma telluris. The sequence goes on along the minus strand of QLII01000001.1, from coordinate 7,650,566 downwards.
AGAATCAGCATTGGAATGTGCATGGCCTCTACAATCTGTTTGATGTAGGGCATGGCCACACTGATGTCTTCGGGTTGCGACTGCCGATTGGCCTTATACATTGGAAACTGTTCGTGCCGGAAGGTCTTCTTAGCCGAGTCGAATGCGACACCAATATGCGTAGGTTTTTCCTTCGTCAGCACCTCAATCATGGCGTTCATGAAGCCAAAAACGGCGGATGTGTTAATGCCACGCGACGAAATGCGGGGGGCTTTGCTGAAGGCAAAATGAGCGCGGTAAATAAGGGCCAGCGCGTCTAACAGAAACAGTTTTTTTTGTGGTTTAGCCATTCGAAACGATCACAGATCAAGACCCAAAGGTCGACAGTCTTAGGGACAATCGCGCGCTTTTAGTCCGACAAATTGCGAAGTTGTACAGGAGAAATTGTCTACTAATAGAACAGGATTAGTGGCGGTTTGATTCCTCCCGAACAGGTAAACGCCAAGACAGCGCAACGATCGCGAAGGAATAATCTTACCCTCCTTTGCGATCGCTACGCTGTCCTGGCATCCTTTGCGTTTGATCTTATCTTAGGGTATCAACAGGCGATCAATAATATGCACGACGCCATTAGTTGCCGTAATATCTGGGACTGTAATGTTCGAGGCTGTATTGGCATTGCCTCTTCCTGTAACCGTTAGAGCGGTGGTACTAATACCGGCCGTCAGCGTTCCCCCTGCAGCGTAGTTAAGCTCGATCCGTTGGTAATCAAGGGCGTATACGTACGACTGTTCAGTACGTGATAGCTTAAAATATTCGCCAATACACCAGCAGGAGCTTTAGCTATTGTTGCCGAATCATATCCCACGGCTTTGAAGGCGGCATCTGTCGGAGCAAAAACTGTAATCGGTCCCGTTCCTGTTAGCACTCCTGCAGTCTGAGTGCCGGCTTTTGTTACGGCCGCTTGCAGCAGTTTGAACGTTGCAGTAGGGAATAGAAGCGAAATGTTCTGGATAGTAACAACAACATTACCGAATACAGGCGGTAACAATATCCGGTCGATGGCATAAATAACGCCATTACTGGCCTGTCCATCAGCCTGCAACACGTGGGCGCCATTAACCGACAGCGTAGTCGATGAAGAGGTAGTGGACGTTCCCGATGAAACTTTAGAAGTATAGAGAACAGCGTTAGGAATCAAGGTTTGCTGAGCTGTGTTGACCGCAACGGGTATGGCTGACGACTCCAGCCGGGTTCCGAGTACATGATATTGCAAAACCGCTTTCAATGTTTCGACAGGGGCTGCACTGACGGTCGCCACATCACCATATCCAAATAGTTTAAAAGCATCGTCTGTGGGCGCAAATAAGGTATACGTACCAGGCTGACCGAGGGTAGCATCTAATCCAGTCCGAACAAGAGCCGCTTTCAGGAGCGTAAATTTACTCCCCGTATTGATGATCTCCGTAATCGTTGAGAGCGTTGGTGTGGTTTCATCCTGGTTCTTACAGGCAGAAAAGGAAAGTGTCAGAGCCGTTAATAACGTGAGTAGCAGACTCCAACTACGTCTGGTAGACGTATAGGGATGGATGGACATAATAAATTGGTGATTAATAATGGAGGTTGTACTATACTTCCTGTTGCAGAACAGACATTTAATTGATTTGTTCACTAGATAACAGCAAAAATCGGGCAACTTATACTGATTGTATACCATTTTGGTTGTGTTCTTCATTTCTTTCGGAGAGTAGTGTACCAACTCCATAGTAGTGCTTTGGCAAAATAGATTCTTTTGATCCTATAGATTCTTTTGGTTCTATTGTATTGACAATCAGATACAATAGAACCAAAAGAATCTATAGAAACTAAATTGGACGAGCACTAGTCTAGCTGAAAATCCCGTGTAAATCTTTACTCCCCGTTTGACCGTTTCAATTTTCGGTGGTTGGTTTGCAAACTGGTTATCCGTTATTGGCAAACGGTTATTCCTGAGGATTAGAGTCATGAATGATCGTTCACGGATAACGGAATCTATTTACCAACAACTAAAAAATGCCCCAACCCAAACACGCCCGCGAGTCCATAACGGTAATGACCGAAATGGTACTCCCCAACGATACCAACACGCTTAACAATCTGATGGGGGGACGCCTGCTTCACTTCATGGACATTGCGGCTGCTATTGCCGCGCAAAAACACTCCAATCGGATTGTCGTAACAGCCTCAGTCGATAATGTGTCTTTTTCCGAGCCTATCCGGCTGGGCAACATTGTGACCATGAAAGCGCAGGTAACGCGGGCGTTCAGTTCGTCGATGGAAGTCTTTATCGAAGTGTGGGCCGAAGATATTCCAGCTGGTATTCGGGTCAGTACAAACAGTGCATTCTATACCTTCGTAGCTGTTGACCAGAGCGGGCGGCCTATTGAAGTACCAGCCGTTATCCCCGAAACTGACGAAGAAAAAGACCGCTATGCCAGCGCCCTCCGCCGTCGGCAGTTGCGACTGGTTTTAGCCGGGCGAATGAATCCTCAGGATGCCAAGGAGTTACGGGAATTTTTAAAAGTATAGAGGGGAGGAGGAAAGGGACGAGGGGGAGGAAAGAAATAAGCCGCCCTTACCTTTTTTCCTTTCCTCCCTCTCGTCCTTTTACTCCCTTTCCTCCTTCCTTCCCTTTTCCTACTTCGTCAATTTGAGAGACTGCCACGCCACCATCTGCCATTGACCGGCATTTCTGACATAGACCGATAGATAACGCAAGTGGTTGTTCAGCATTTCGCCATTGCTGATCGCTTTCAGCATACATAGGCCATTAATGGTAGCCGTAGTACCATACACCCGCACTTTCTGTTCTTCGATGTCAATGGAAGTGTACTTGGTTTTCCCATCCCGGATTGATTGGACATACGACTGTTTTGTGTCAATATTTCCATTCGAATGGGTATAGATCAGGTCATTAGAGAGAACCTGATCCAGCATAGGAAGATCGGCATTTATCTGCGCCTGAAATCGTTTTTTTTCGGTTTCAATAACGGCTTTTTCGTCAGCCGATGTGACTGCGAATGAAGTCGATACCGCAGCCGAAGGTGATACGGGCGGCTGAGCTCGTACAAACTGAAGGGATAAAAACAGACCCAGAGTCAGGAGAAATTTCATTTAATCAGTAGGAATACGTGGTTATGGTTGCTACTACGGGTTTATCCTGGCCGGGGTACTGCAAAAACTCAACCTGCTTGATCAAACGGCTTTGGGCATCAAACGCATTCTGGTAGGTTGAGATATAAGCAGCAGCCTGACCCTGGTTGCCATAAGTGACCGTTTGTTTCACCACAGCGTTGCGGCTGGTTTCTCCAAGAAAGGTGAAATAAGCGGGTGGTCCGTAATGATCTGCATCGTATAGAAAAGACGTACTATTGTCTAACTTACCCGTTCTGTTGCTATATTCATCAATTTGAGCGATATTCTTTGTCGCAATCGTAATCACCTGCCGACTTGCTCCTCTGACTACTCGTTGTAAAATTCCCTCGACAGAATACTGCCTTAGGGTATCAAGCGAAGCAGGAACAGGTATGCCCGCATCCGTATAGGTTCGTTTGGTATAAGCAAGAACCTTGTTTTGAGTACTATCAAGTGTAAATGAGTACGTTCTCGTTCCTCCATCAGAAGTTTGTGTCTCTATCATTCGACCATTGGCATACACATAGCTATATTGATCTTTACGCGAATGCAACCCATTATCAGAAGCACTAGTCTGAACGAGAACCTGCTTAATTAATCGACTCTGCGCATCATACTGGAATGTATAGGCATCAGCCCCAATGAAACTATAAATCTGGCCATTTATGGTATCCTTCCCCACATAGTTCCTGCTTGCCAGTGGAGAGGTATAATAGACCGTCATTTTACTCACCCGCTCAACGGGTTGCTGAAATTGTCTCGCCGAAACAGTTGAAGGGTCTGAATCGGGCATCGTACAACTGTAATAACAGATACAGATGATGATCAAGGATAGGGCTGAGCGAATCATAAGACTATGTTGTTTAGGTAGTTAATCCATTCACTTGCGTAACTTTTAGATCGATTAATGAATACAAACAAGACAATTTACCAATGAATCAGTTCAGGTCGTTCTATGATATAAAAGCATGATAAGCCGATTTTGTTTATTTATACATCGTTACGGACACAAAAAAACCGGCCTTCTGGCCGGTCAATTAGAATCCATCCCGTAGGCGGCTCCGATAATCAATGACTGGTCAGCTCTATTTATTTCTTTGTCCCTGTAATTGATTCGTATCGGCTAATGCGCCCCCCTGAACCGTTTCAGTGGTTGTCGAAATAGCAATTTGATTATTGTCAAAAACACCCGTCGCCGTAAAATCGCCGGTAAACGTTTTATTCAGCACGGCCATCTGATCCTGACTACGATCAATTATAGTAAACGCCTTTCCAGTATCGTCCAGTTGGCCGGTTACTTTTAAAGCTGTTGGCCGAGGGACATTTGTTTCAATATAGATTTCCTTCGGATTCGACCCTTTAGTAATCGTAATGGTGGCGGTGCCTGATTCCGGAGCACTTTCAACGCCACCCACCGTAAACGAGGTTTGAAACCCTCCCACATAAGTACCAATGTATTGATCGCGCGGATCAACGGCATCGGAGCCCCCACTTTTTTTGCAGGATGTAGTAAGCAGGCCAATTGCCAATAACAGAAAGAGCGCATTCCGGAAAGGCCGGACGGCGTAGGAAGTTGCCATGGTTTGGGGTAAATGGGTTATGTCCATATGTTGTCTATCAAACGTCGTGCCGGGTTTGTGAAGTATAAACCTGAACGAAAAGTACAAATTTATGTAGGTTTACGGTATGGCAGAACGGTATAGTAATCAACTTTCATATGGGCCCAATAATCTGGTTATAGCCCTTTCCGATACAGAAGTAGCCAAGGTTTTCCAGGGCGACACCCATTCCGACATCGGCCGTAACGACGGACCGCTCAGAAGCCGAAAAACTCAAAGTTGCCAACGGCATTAACGGCCTATTAGTGCGCTTCATCCGGCTCGATTATGACGACAAACACGACTGGGATATGCTCATCCTGGAAAGATTATATCCGCTCGATTTCCGTAGTCTCGAAATCGGGAAACGGGAATTGCGGTTAGATGTCTTTGAAGATAAATTACGCGAATTACATGCTGCGGGCTTCGTCCATCGTGACCTTAGGCGTCCCTCCGACCAATCCGGCGAACGTTACGACAACGTCTTTATGACCGATAAAGGTTTGCGCCTGATCGACGCCGGTATCTCAGCCTTACGAACTCAAGTAGGCGATAAATTATTCGGAAAATATATAGAGGTAGAGGAGCGGGAAATGGCTGAGTTCCGGGCGTATTTTTTGAGTCGGTGAAGTAGTTAAACTGACTATCAGGCTTGTTGTCACAGACTATTCAAACCAATAACAATGGAGAATCCCGCCCGTCCGAATCTTTTTTCATACGCAACCAGTGAATTATCACAGGATGCCTTCATCTGCTGGCTAGCCGCTTGGGCTAATCCAAAATTTCAGGCTATTGACCCAGAGTTATATCAAACTGCCCGCGAGTTCATTGCTTCATTGATCCATAAACACCAGCCAAGTTATGATGTAGCAATGATCAGAACTGTTGATGTTGAGCGGCAAGTTGAGAAGTTAGACATATTGATTAAAATCAATGCAGATGCTCCTGACAAGCTAGCAATTTTGATTGAGGACAAAACACATACCGATCATCACTCAGGCCAGTTAGGCAGATATTATGAGAATACCAGAAAAAATTACACTGCTGATCAGATTATACCCATCTATTTTAAAACAGGTTATCAGTCAAAATTTGATGTAGGCGAATATAAAACCTACCTGCGTGAGGAATTTTTGAAGCTATTAAAAAAAGGTAGCGAAAAACTAAACGACTATGGACTGGAAGTCCATAGGTTGAGAAGCGAATGAAATTCGCCGTTTCGGTTGAAACCGACTGAAAGCCAACCCCTGAAAGGGGATCATTCCAGAATAAAATTCTCATCCCCATTCGGGTGTTCTTTATGATGATCCAAATAGGTCTGCAACAACTCATCGGTAATCGAGCCCACGCTCCAGGCTCCATAACCAATCCCCAAAAATGACCGCCCCAATACCGACGTTTCAGCTCCGGGTACTCAGCCAAGAGCAGTTTCGCACTCCGACCCTTCAGCCGTTTGACCATGTCGCTCACACTCAACGAGGGTGGATACGATACATGCAAATGGATGTGGTCTTTGCTCACAACCCCTTTCAGAATCTGTACGTCCAGCGCATTGCAGGTTTGCCGAATCAGGTCTCGACAACGCAGTTGAACCTCCCCTGTCAGCACCTGATACCGATACTTGGTGCTCCACACCAGATGAACTTGCAATTGATGCACCGAATGACTGCTCGACCGTTGCTGCTTCATCCCGCAAAGCTATTAGAAATGAGTAGCAACTAAAGTCTTGCCCTAAAGGGCATAGCTTTGACTAGCGTACTTGAAAAGTAAAAAATGCCATCTACAACGACTTCCTAGCTCATTTAGAGCACATGGAGTTCGTTGTCAATCAATTCTTCATAAAAGATCCACTCTCAAAAAACGGAGATAATATTTGGACTATCAATGACTGGCGAGGCTTCTTCATGCACTTATATAAAGAACGTACGAAGTTATACGACCCTACTGACAATGATGGAGCAAACTGGAACTATATAGCCAATCCATCCGGTGGATTCTTTGGCTTCTGGTGGTACTTCAGAACAATTCAAAAAGATATTTACACTCCCTACCTACAATTAGAAAATAATGAGCTTTGCTTCAAAATTGAGGTAAAAGATGAAACCAAGCGATATGAGGCTCGTGAAGAAGCATATCGAAAACTAATAGAAACTGCAAACGAACTTGGTATAACATCAATCAAACGACCAGGCCGTATGGGAAACGGGCGTTACATGACTGTCCTACGATGGGATGGGGATTATCTTGAATCAGCAAATGGCAAACTGGACTTCAACGCTACGTTAGAAAATTTGAAAAAGGCGCAGCTAATTTTAGACACCGCATTTTCACATTGAAGTTGTTTAAACCTTTCAAAATAGTAGGAGCAGGCTCTGTAGTGCCGACCGTCCCAGGTGTGTATTAAAGTATTTCTCTCCCGACCGGGACGGTCGGCACTACACGCAAAACCGCACTCATTCTAGTGACAACAAAAAAATTCCGAACAACTCCACCAAACCAACCACCAACTTTTATTTTACCATAAAAAGAACTAATAGAATTTAAACTACAATCAGACTGGTTATAACAAAACTATATTCCGCTTAACTAAAGAATTGCATATCTTCCTGCATCGTTACGACCTGGCTCTGTTCGAAGCCACGAGCTGGTTCTACAAAATGAACCAAGTCAATCGATACATACTCTAAACGCAGGAAACGCTCTTGAATCGACGAGACTTTATGCAGGTAACGGGCTTAGGGGCCGGTTCGTTACTGCTCTCCCAACTACCTGTTTTCGGGCGCCCAGTCTCAGAAGAAGCCCTGCTAATGCCTGGCCTGGACCTAGTTATAAAAAAACGACTGGCCGATGCTGCCCTGAATGCCGCCAAATCGAAGGGAGCCTCCTATGCCGATGTTCGAATTGGTCGCTACCTGAACCAGTTCATTATTACCCGCGAAGACAAAGTACAGAATATAGCGAGTACAGAATCGTATGGTGTAGGTATCCGCGTTATTGCCGATGGCTGCTGGGGATTTGCTGCCGTTGGTGATGCAAAAACCGAAGCGGAATTAGCCAGAGCAGCCGAAAAAGCGGTGGCAATGGCTAAAGCAAATGCCTTGTTATTATCCGACGAACCTGTTCAGCTGGCTCCACAAAAAGGCTTTGGCGAGATCAGTTGGAAAACGCCCATCCAGAAAAACGCCTTTGAAATTCCGATCAAAGAGAAAGTAGAATTGCTAATGGCGGTCAATGGAGCGGCCTCGAAAAATGGTGCCAGCTTCGTAAATTCACAGCTGTTTCTGGTCAACGAACAGAAGTATTTTGCCTCCACCGATGGCTCCTACATCGATCAGGATATTCACCGCTTATGGCCCAGCTTCACTGTTACAGCTATCGATCCCAAAAGCGGTAAGTTTGAAACCAGAGATTCTCTGAGTGCACCCATGGGCATGGGGTACGAGTACCTACAGGTTAATCCAGCCGATAAAATTACAGGGATCACCACCCGCTACAACAAAGGCTATGACATGCTCGAAGATGTGGTAGCGGCTGCCAAACAGGCTAAACAAAAACTCACGGCCAAATCGGTCGAAGCGGGCAAATACGATCTGGTACTCGACCCCTCGCATACCTGGCTGACCATTCACGAATCGGTCGGGCATCCGCTGGAACTGGACCGGGTGCTCGGCTACGAAGCTAACTTCGCCGGGACGTCCTTTGCTACCATCGACAAGTGGAAAACCAAAGGGTTCAATTACGGAAGTAATCAGGTTACTCTCTTTGCCGACAAAACCCAGGCAGGGTCGTTAGGAGCCGTGGGGTACGACGATGAGGGGTTCAGACCAAACGCTGGGATTTGGTTAAAGATGGCATTCTGGTCAACTATCAGGCCATCCGCGATCAGGTCCATATGCTGGGCGAGACCGAATCGCAGGGATGTTGTTATGCTGATAGCTGGGGATCGGTTCAATTCCAGCGTATGGCCAACGTATCGCTGGCAGCGGGCAAAGAACCCCTCTCGGTCGATGAATTGATCAAAGATGTAAAGAAAGGCATTTACATTATTGGCGATAGCTCCTATTCTATTGACCAACAGCGGTATAACTTCCAGTTTAGCGGACAACTGGCCTACGAGATCAAAGATGGCCAAATCGTTGGGATGCTGAAAGATGTGGCCTATCAATCCAATACGCAGGAATTCTGGAACTCCTGTGTGAAGGTATGCGACGAGCGCGATTACCGATTAGGCGGGTCATTTTTCGACGGGAAAGGCCAACCGATCCAAATCAACGCGGTGTCGCACGGCAGCGCAACCGCTCGTTTCAACGGCGTCAATGTGATCAATACAGGTCGGAAAATATAGTGGAGTAGGTACAGTGGTTGAGTGAGTGTAGTAAGTGCAGTTGGTCAACCACGCTCCACTTACTGCACTCACTCAACCACTACACTTACTACACCAATCAACCAAACACATGTCTATCATCCTAACCGAAACGGACGCAAAAGCACTCTTACAGAAGGTGCTCAAGTTCTCCAAAGCCGACGAGTGCGAAGTGAATTTACAGGGGGAAGAGTGGAGTAACATCCGGTATGCCCTCAACAAAGTCACCACCTGCGGATCGAAATCATATAAAACACTTTCCATTCAATCGGCTTTTGGCCAGAAGGTGGGCATTGCTACGATTGATGAATTCGACGATGCTTCGCTGGAAAAAGCTGTTCGGCGATCGGAAGAAGTGGCTCAACTAGCCCCCGAAAATCCAGAGTATATGGGTCTGGTCGGTCCGCAACAGTACCTCCCCGCTACCGGCTTCTTCGACTCAACAGCCAATCTATCAGCAGTTGATCGAGCTAAGGCTGTTGCCCAAAGTATTCAGGTCGCCAAATCGCAAAAGCAAACCGTAGCGGGTTACCTGGAAGACCGCGTTGGCTATTCGGCCATGATGAATAGCAAAGGGTTATTTGCCTACTATCCGAGTACGCGGGTCAATTTTAGCGCTACCATCCGCACCGACAATGGGACAGGTTCGGGCTATGCTGCACAGGGCGTAAGCGATTTCCCTAAGTTACATACGGCTGCATCGACCCAAATTGCGCTTCAGAAAGCGCTCGGAACGGTAGGAGCCCGAGCCATAGAACCCGGCAAATACACCGTTATTTTAGAACCCCTGGCAGCTGCGGTCTTACTCGAACACCTATTCCGCAGTCTGGATGCCCGTAGTGCCGATGAAGGGCGCTCGTTTCTGAGCAAACCCGGCGGCAAGACGAAGCTTGGTGAGCAAATCATGGACGAACGGGTAACCATCTACTCCGACCCAACCAACCCGGAACTACCCGCTTCGCCCTGGTCGGCCGATGGGCGGGCGCAGGAAAAGCTCAACTGGATTGAAAAAGGCGTCGTCAAAAACCTGTCGTATTCCCGCTATTGGGCGCAGAAAAAAGGCGTGAAGGCAGTGCCAGCCCCAACCAATGTCATGATGGTGGGCGGAACAGCTTCCCTGGAAGACCTGATCAAAAGCACGCAGCGAGGCATTTTGGTCACCAAGTTCTGGTATATCCGCTCCGTCGATCCGCAGTCGCTGTTAGTGACCGGCTTAACCCGAGATGGTACGTTTTACATCGAAAACGGCAAAATAAAGCACCCCGTCAAGAATTTTCGATTCAACGAAAGCCCGGTTATTATGCTGAACAATCTGGAAACGCTGGGTAAAGTAGAGCGAGTCGTAAGCAGCGAAGGTTCCTTCAGTAATTACCTCATTCCAGCTATGAAGATCCGTGAGTTTACGTTCACGAGCTTATCGGATGCGGTTTAGGTGATTTATCGTAGATGCAACTGTTCATAGTATAGAGAAAATCCTCGGACAATGCCAGAAACAGCATTGTAAGTAATCATACAAAAGAGTGGTTAAAGACTCTTTCATTTAGCCATGGCAATAAAATCAACCATTGAAAAAGGAAAGTTAAATCGTAGAGACCTACTAAAATACAGCGTTCAGGGCGCGGCACTAACTGCATTGGGTCCTACCCTACCTGCACAAGCGGCTGTCCCCAATTTCATCAAAGAACCTGCTAAGAATGGTAAAATCGTTGTTGTTGGCGCGGGGGCATTTGGAGGCTGGACAGCTTTGCATCTGTTACGTAAGGGTTATAAAGTAACGCTTGTTGATCAATTTGGTCCGGGCAATAATCAGTCAAGTTCAGGTGGCGAAACCCGGTTGATTCGGGCCTATTATGCCGACCCTATTTATACGAATATGGCGATTCGTGCTCTGGATATCTGGAAGGAGAATGAATCACGAATGGGCCAGAAACTGCTGCATCAGAATGGATTATTACTCTTTAATTATCCGTCCAGCAAGGCCGAATCCGATGCCGCTGTGTCAATCTACAAAAAGGCTGGATTGCCCCTCGAAAAAGTAAGTCTGGACGAGGCCGTTAAACGGTGGCCTCAAATCGGGGTCGACGGGTTGGATCATGTCATGTACGACCCAACAGCCGGGTATCTGGATGCCCGCAAAGGCTGTCAGGCCGTTCGCGATTTATTTGTTAAAGAAGGGGGTACGTTTCTGCAACAGCAGGTAAAACAGGAAGCCATTAAAGGCGGCAAAGCAGCCTCGGTTACCCTGGCCAATGGCACCGTACTGGAAGCCGATCAGTTCGTATTTGCCTGTGGCCCGTGGGTGACACGACTTTTCCCGGAACTCACGAAGAAACTCATCGTGACTCGGGCGTTAGTTTTCTTCTTTGCCAGTCCAGCAGGCCAATCCGATTTTATGGAGAACAAACTGCCTACCTGGATGGATCGTGACATGGCTGGACCGTTCCGCTCGTTCGGCGTACCGGGGAGTGATTTTCGAGGGTTTAAAGTAGGGCTAACCCCACCAGACAACAACGTAACGGATCGATTTGACACCTATAACCGCTTTGTAAAACCAGAAGAGTTTGAGCTGGCCTTAGGCGTCATTAAACGGCGGTTCCCCAAAATGGTGGGCCAGCCCCTGATCGAACAGCGCGTTTGCCAGGTCACGATGACACCCGATTCGGATTTCATTCTGGATACGCATCCCGAAGCCGATAATCTTTGGGTCATGGGGGGCGATTCGGGTCATGGCTACAAGCAAGGTGCTTCCTTTGGCGAGATTGCTGCCAAAACAATAGCTGGAGAGCAGAATAAGATCAACCAGTTTGCACTTAAGCGGCTACTTGGTTGACTATTGCTCTTTTTAGAGAAAAAATTTAATCATTCTTAACACATTAGCCAGTTTTCATTAGTTAATCGGAGAACGATCAATTCTCAAGGCAACTATGGAAACGACTCGATTTTCAATCATTCTCGTTCTTATTCTGCTCGTTAGCTGTCAATCGAAAAACGAACCTCAACAAATCGACTGTCAGCCACCAGCTACACTCATTGCAAAAGCCCCCTGCGAAAGCGGTTATCCGGGAGTACAGCTCGTTGCTTCAAGTTATGTAGCGGGTTCCGCTACGCAATTCATTTACCGTATTTTTGTTCAGAAAGATACCCTGTCGAGCGACCTTATTAAAAGCTCCTATGCCAATGCCTCAAACGAGCAAATCATCATCTCAGACACTATTCTGAAAGACGCTCCAAAGTTTGTGGCCCAGGTATCAATCAATTGTGGAACGGGGAAAGACTATCCATCGAAATACTTCGCCTTTGTTAAACGACCTGCCACTAATCCGGGTTGCTATGTGTGGGCATTGCAGAATTTGTAGAGTAAAAACTTAGCATGAATCAAAAAGAAAACGCTATCGTTCTGTTCTGCTATCTTTGATCTAACACCCAACCAGTTTAGATGCTACACCCGGCAACAGTCGAACCCGCCACCCTGGAATAGTTGACCCTTTCACTTTCAGCCCCTTACCAAATTCTTTGCAAAAATCCCCGCTCTTTATTGCCTGTTGACCACCGGTTTAGTTTAAATTTACCCAAGTATCGAAATCCTGAAAATCATAAAAATCAGGTAAATCCAGGTTCAGACAATGCAATTCTCACACCTCCACTGCCACACCCAATACTCGCTGCTCGACGGTCAGGCCGACATTAAGAAGCTGATTAAGAAGGCTAAAGCCGACAATATGCCTGCTGTTGCCATCACGGATCACGGTAATATGTTCGGTGTATTTGAGTTCGTGGCTGAAGCCAGCAAGCAGGGTATCAAACCCATTGTTGGTTGTGAGTTTTATGTGGTAGAAGATCACCATAAAAAGCAGTTTACCAAAGAGCAGAAAGACGTTCGCTACCACCAACTGCTGCTGGCTAAGAATGCACAGGGCTATAAAAACCTGGCGAAACTCTGCTCACTTGGCTATATGGAGGGCTTATACGGCAAATACCCCCGTGTTACCAAAGCCCTGATTGACCAATACAAAGAAGGCCTGATTGCTTCCACTTGTTGCATTGGCGCGTCAGTTCCGAAGACCATTCTCAAAAAAGGCGAAGAAGCCGGTGAAATCGAGTTCAAGTGGTGGCTCGACCGCTTTGGCGAAGATTACTACGTTGAGTTACAACGCCACGAAATTCCTGATCAGATCAAAGCCAATGAGGTATTGATCAAGTTTGCCCGGAAATACAACGTCAAGATTATAGCATCCAACGATTCGCACTATGTCGATCAGGACGACTGGGTAGCACACGATATTCTGCTGTGCGTAAACACCAACGAAAAGCAAAGCACACCGTCGATGAAGGATTTCAGCGACGACGATGTGATGCCTAAAAATACCCGCTTTGCTTTCTTCAGCGACCAGTTCTATTTCAAGAACACGCAGGAGATGACTACCCTCTTCAAAGATCTGCCCGAAGCTATCGACAATACCAATGAGATTGTGGGTAAGGTGGAAACGCTGAAGTTGAAGCGCGACATCATGCTGCCCAACTTCCCGATTCCGAAGGAGTTTCAGCAGCATACGGACGATGTATTGAACCAGTGGGAATACCTGCGTCACCTGACCTATACAGGAGCTAAGGAGCGTTACGTAGACATCCTGCCACACATCCAGGAACGTCTTGATTTTGAGCTGTTCACGATCAAAACAATGGGATTTGCCGGGTACTTCCTGATCGTGGCCGACTTTATTAAGGCCGGGCGCGATTTAGGTGTCATGATTGGCCCGGGTCGTGGATCGGCAGCGGGTAGCGCGGTGGCCTATTGTACGGGTATTACCAACATCGACCCTATTAAATACGACTTACTGTTCGAGCGGTTCCTGAACCCCGACCGGAAGTCAATGCCTGATATTGACACGGACTTTGATGATGAAGGTCGTCAGAAAGTCATTGATTATGTCGTTCAGAAGTACGGTAAGTCGCAGGTAGCCCAGATTGTTACTTATGGCACCATGGCCTCGAAATCGTCGATCAAAGACGTAGCAAGGGTGATGGATCTGCCTTTGCAGGATGCCAACGCCGTTGTGAAGCTCGTGCCTGACAAGCCGACCTACAACATGACTCTCAAGCGCATCTTCGAAGATCCACTCGACGGACCTGGGGGTCTGGCGAATGTTATTCAGCCCGAAGAGTTGGATAATGTGAAGCGAATGCGCGCACTCGAAGCAGGCGACAAGAGCGCGGCTCAGGCCATGCGTATCGTGGATTACGAAAAGGTATCGGCGGTACTCAAACAGGCCCGCAAACTCGAAGGTACGGTTCGTAACACAGGACTGCACGCAGCCGGAATTATCATTGCCCCCAGCGATTTGTCGGATATTGTTCCCGTATCGACCTCAAAAGATACGAACCTGATTATCACGCAATATGAGGGAAAAGTTATTGAGGATGCGGGGGTAATCAAGATGGACTTTTTAGGTCTGCGCAACCTGACCATCATCAAAGAATGTCTACGGCTCATCAGGCAAAATCATGGTGGTTTCTTCGTGAATGGCGTAGAAACCGATATTGATGATATTCCACTAGACGACGACGAAACCTACAAGCTTTTCCAGCGGGGCGAAACCAATGCCGTGTTCCAGTTTGAATCCGACGGCATGAAAAAGCACATGAAGGATCTGAAGCCTGACCGCTTTGGTGACCTCATTGCCATGAACGCCCTCTACCGCCCTGGACCGATTGCCTATATCCCGAATTACATCAACCGTAAACACGGTCGTGAGGAAGTCAAATACGACATGCCAGAAATGGAAGAGTATTTGGCTGATACGTACGGCATTACGGTCTACCAGGAACAGTTGATGCTACTGTCACAAAAGCTGGGCAACTTTACCAAAGGGGACGCCGATGTACTGCGAAAGGCGATGGGTAAGAAGGATAAAGCCACGCTGGATAAAATGAAGGGTAAGTTTATGGATGGTTGTGCCTCCAACAATTTACCCCTGAAAGTCTGCGAGAAAGTCTGGACCGACTGGGAAGCCTTTGCGTCGTACGCCTTCAATAAATCGCACTCAACCTGCTATGCTTTTGTAGCTTACCAGACGGCCTATTTAAAAGCCCATTATCGCTCGGAGTATATGGCGGCCGTTTTAACAAGCTGCCTGGGTACCATTGACAAGATTACGTTCTTCATGGAGGAATGTAAGAATATAAATATTCCAGTACTCGGCCCAGATGTGAACGAATCGGAGCGCTTTTTCGGCGTTAATAAAAATGGTGAGATTCGGTTCGGGTTAGGCGGTATCAAAGGCGCGGGCGATGCTGCCGTAGAAGCCATTATTGAGGAACGCAAAGCTGGTGGTCCCTTTAAAGACATATTCGATTTTGCCATACGGGTTAACCTACGGACAGTGAACAAGAAAACCTGGGAATCGTTGGCCTATGCCGGTGCTTTTGACAGTATCGACGAGTACCATCGGGCGCAATATTTCGAGATGGCAGAAGGCGATACATCGCCGTTTCTGGATAAAATCATCCGATACGCCAACAATTATCACGCTGAGAAAGCAGCTGCACAACAGTCGCTATTTGGGGCTATGATGAATGGAGAGCCCATGATTGCCCGACCCAAAGCGCCTACCGTGACGGAATGGAATCAGATTGAAAAGCTTAAATTCGAGAAAGACGTTGTTGGATTTTATATTACGGGACACCCACTCGATGAATTCAAACTCGAAATGGATGGCTTCTGTAACTGTACGCTGGCTAATATTTTCGAGACGAAACAGCCTGAAATTAAAGTTGGTGGTATCGTGTCGGCAGTGCAAATGCGGGTGACTAAAAGTGGTAATCCATTCTGTATCTTTAAAATCGAAGATTACAATTCATCCTTGGAAATGGCACTTTTCGGGGATGACTATGTCCGGCTGGTGCAATACATTGAGGTGGGACGCTTCCTGCACATTACGGGCAAGACGCAGAACAAATGGGGCTCAGAACAACTGGAATTTAAGCCGGTAAGTATTCGACTGCTAAACGATATGCGCGAAAAATTCTGCAAAGAATTACGTGTATCCTTAACCATTGACATAGTAAATGCCCAACTGATTGCTAAACTCAACGAACTCGCAAATGCGCACCCAGGTACCTGTGCCCTTTCATTCAACGTTGTCGACCCCATCGAGCGCATCGAGATAAGTTTGCAGGCAAGAACGTTAAAAGTTTCCCCGGCCAACTCATTCCTGAAAGCATTGGAAGCAATAGATGGCGTGACTTGTAAGGTGGCTTAGCAAAAAAGACTAAACTAAGAATACTCCGTCATAAAAAAGCCAGTCCTATTTACATAGGACTGGCTTTTTTACTATTTAATTAATCAATCGATCAGCTTAATAACCAGGATTCTGAGTCAGAACGGTTTTGCCCTGAGAGTCAATCTGCTGCTGCGGAATTGGCTGATATTCATCCTTACCGGCTGTGAACTTAGCACCTGTGTAACCCACTGGTAACAGCTTGCTTTCGTAAGCGATGAAAGCATTCAACACCGTTGACGCCGTGCCCCAACGAACCAGGTCATAGAACCGGTGACCTTCGCCCGAGAGCTCCAACTTCCGCTCAAACTGAACCGCCGTACGAGCCGCTGCCTTGTCGGCAAATGCCGTGTACAGACCGATCTGGTAGTTAGCTGCGTTTGCACCAGCTGCCGTTTTTACATAAGTTGTCCCTTTGGCCCGGCTTCGAATCTGGTTGACATACGAGAGCGCCGTTGCCAGACTACCCACTTCCACTTCACATTCGGCCGCCATTAGCAACACATCCGCATACCGAATGATGTTGTAGTTGATGGCTGAATACCCATCCGTCCATGAGCTACCATCCGTCAAGGACTTATCCTGCGATTTGTAGAAGACAAACTTGATCGGCGAATATGGACCTGCAAAGGTCTGGTCACGTATCCAGTCCAGACCGGGGTGTACCTGCCAATCCAGGTAAGGAATACCCCGACGACCTACCGACCAATCCAAACGAGGATCGACTGGGCCTGCGTCGGGCGTAAAGGCTGCGCTCGAAGCAATGCCCTGATCCGTTTTCAACTGATTGGCCGCCGAATTGTACGAGCCATCCAGTAAAGGCAACCCATTGGCATCTACCCGGAACGAGTTGGCTAATTCAAAACTAGGCGCAAAGAAGCCGCAGCAACCTGCTGGACCGTTCGATCCCGTGTTGTAGGGAAAGTTCAGTACCAGATCGGGGTTGGCATTGTCCGAGCTACCTGTGTTGGCCGCTGCCTGAATGGCAAACACGGACTCTGAGCTGTTATCCTTGGCGGCATTGAAGTTATCCTGGAAGTTGGCCACCAGGGCATACTTCTTGCCATCGGAGGTTACCCCACTGGCAATCACCTGATCGAAGAGCGCTTTGGCCTCAGCATATTTCTTCTGATAGAGATACGTTTTGGCTAAGTAAGCATTAGCCGCCCATTTATTAGCCCGGCCCACTGCTCCCTGACTTTCAGGTAGGTTAGTAACCGCATATTTGAAATCAGCCTCAATGTTTGGCCAGATGTCCGCGTTGTTGGGAACTGCTTCAATACCCGTACCGTAATCCTTGGTTTCATCCACGTAAGGAACCATGTTGAAATTACGCTTCAGTTCGAAGTAGTAGTGAGCGCGCAGGAAACGGGCTTCACCCGAGATGCGGGCTTTATCGGCCGCCGTCACATCTGAACCGGCCGATGCCAGTAAGCGAAGAGTGCTGTTACACCGGGCAATGCCTTCATACATGGCACTCCATTTGGCGTTTACCTCACCGCTGGTGGCCAGAATCTGGTAGGTCTGATAAGGTGTCAAGGCGTTAAAGTCTCCAGAGTTAGAGCCTTTGTTAGCCTCTCCGCCTGAGATACTACCCCGTACCCAGTTAAAGGAACTAGCTGACTGCGAAAAGCCCCGGGCATTCAACTGGGCATAAGCGCCAATCAACAGCCCATCCAGACCCGCCTTGGAGGTTAACTGAGTTCCCGATAACTGGCCTGTGGCCGGTACGTCGAGAAATTTGTCCTGACAAGCGAAGGTAACCATCACCAGCATGGCGGTCGCTACAGTTCCCTTGGTTATAAATGTTTTCATCGTGCGATGTATAAGATGAGGTTGATGTTATTAGAAACCGAAGCTTAAACCAACGTTGTAACCGCGTTGAACCGGGTAGTTGCCCACGTCGATACCGAAGTTCTGGTCAGCCGATCCCCCTACGCCAGGATCTAAGCCCGAGTATTTGGTGATAGTGAACAAGTTGGTGGCCGATACCGATAAGCGTAAACGACTCAGGTTTACTTTGTTAAGCACGACCGCGGGGAAGGTATAGCCTAAGTTCAGGTACTGCATGCGGGCATACGAACCGTTCTCCACGTAATATGAGTTAGCCTGCGTGTTGGTACTGAAGTTGGAGGCACTCTCAAAAATGGGCACCGTTGTGTTGGTATGAGTCGGTAACCACGAATCTTTTACCCGACCGCTAACAGCCGCCCCCGTGAAGGATGGGTAGAAATCGGTGAACCAGCGCTGGTTATTAAAGATTTTATTACCCAGCGAAGCGTACAGGTTGGTGTTCAAATCGAAGCCTTTATACTTCAGCGTCAGGGTAATACTACCCGTGAACTTCGGAATTGGATTACCCAGGAACTGGCGATCGTCGTCGTTGATTTTACCATCACCATTCGTATCGGCATAGCGGAAACGACCTGGAGCCGCGCCATCCTGCGTTGGGGCAGCGGCCACTTCTTCCTTGCTGTTGAACAGACCAATTACTTTGTATCCGTAAAACGATGACAGCGCATAGCCAGGTTGGTTACGAACCACGTTGGTGCTCAAACGAGTACCACCCGCCGTGAAGTATGGAACTGACGGATCAATTGCGGTAATTTTGTTGCTTAGGAAGCTGGCAATACCGGTCACTTCATAGGTCAGATCACCAGAAAGCGTACCCCGGTTGGTCACCAAAATGTCGATCCCTTTGTTGCTCATGCTGGCTACGTTTTTGTAGGGAGCACTCGAACGAACTCCTACTACGCCAGGTAATGTCAACGGATAGAGCAGATCCTTGGTGTCTTTCTGCCACAAATCAACAACAACTTCCAGCTTGTTATTGAAGAATGATCCGTCGATACCAATGTTAGAGGTGATACTGGATTCCCATTTAGCGGCTGCATTACCAATCTGGCTCCGATAGAAACCTGAAGCAATCGACCCGTTTGATCCCGTGATGTCATAGCCCTGACCAGCCCCACCACCATAGAGGTTAAACTGGTTGGTAGCACTCAGGTAGTTGGAGTTGCCCATGATACCATAGCCACCCGTACTTTCAAATCCGACACCCAGGGCAGGTTCTTCATGAATTCTTCCGAAGATAAGCGCCAGGCAGCCGAAACGGCAGGGAACACCCCATAGCGGTTAGACGCTGCGAACTGGGACGAACCATCCCGACGAATGACGCCGGTCAGGATGTACTTATCGTTGTAGGTGTAGCGAGCCTGAGCAAACAGCGAATAGAATTTATTCCCCAGATAATAGTTACTACCAACGCTACGAGTAGCTCCTGGTGTCGTCGTGTTAATGGTCACATAGTTTGGATCGGTTGAGAATGGGTTCTGACCCGAACCACTGATATTACGACCTAAACCGTTGTTCAAGGCTTCGATACCCCCTAAAGCAAACACATCATGACGACCAAATTTCTGTTTGAAGGTAGCCGTATTGGTAAAGGTCCAGGCTAAGCCATAACCCGAGCCTTCACTGTAGGTATAGGTCGTGTTGTTCTCCGAGTTTTCATACTGAACCCGGCCGTAGCTGTTGTAGTAATTGCTGAAATAAGTACCCCCAATGCTGCTCCGCAGTGTCAACGAAGGAATGACATCATACTCTAAATACGCATTACCAAAACCATAGATGTTGAAGTTTCCGTTATTGGCGTTGGCCGTCCGGTCAGCAACCGCGTTGTGCGGGTTGTTAAAGCCAGGAGCGGCTGTACCCGCATAACCACCGAAGGAGTTATACACTGGGATAATCGGGGGAGTACGGAAGGCAGTTAAGACCTCATTTTCATCCGAAGAAGAGCTTGAGTTATTGTTGGTTGAGTTACCAAGCTGATTGCCCACCCCACCAAGAACACCTTTATTGGAGATGTAAGCTAGTTGGAAATTCTCACCGAAACGGAGTTTCTTGGTGATATCGAACTCAGTGTTAGCGCGAAGGGTATAGCGAGAGAAATCGTTAAAAATTACAATACCAGCTTGCTTCTGCATAGCCAGGCTGATATAAAAACGGCTGGATTCTGTACCGCCCGAAAAGCCCAGTGAGTGGCGCATCATAGGAGCTACGCGGGTAATGGCCGCATACCAGTCAGTACCCGCTTTGTTAGAGGGAATGACGTTGTAGATCGCACCGTTAGCAGGGTTAACATTATATTTAGCGGCTTCAGCCGTTAAATCAACCTGCGAAGCCGACAAGCCCGAACGGCTACCAACCAGCAGATAATCAGGCAGAACCGGGGTTAAGCCCGAACCATACTGACCACCGGCGATACCCGCAAAGCTCGTTGCATCGGGCGTTGTGCCTGCCTGGTAAAGGTCATTTTTACGCGCCTGCCAGGTCCAGTCAGCCTGCTCCTGTGGATTGAGGATCGGTAGGCTTTTGCCTGGATCGGTAGCTCCAAACAGTCCATCGTAACTAACGCTCAATTTCTGAGCCCGGCGCTGCCCTTTCTTGGTGGTCAACACGATCACACCCGACGCGGCACGAGCCCCATAAATCGAAGCCGAAGCAGCATCTTTCAGAACCGTAGTGCTTTCGATGTCATCTGGAGAGAGGAACTGGATGTTTTGGGTAGGCACCCCGTCAACCACATACAGCGGCTGGTTACCCCCAAAAGAACCGAAGCCCGTACCCGAACCTGGCTGGAGGTGCCTGGCTGACCGTTGGTGATAACGGTTACCCCCGCTACGCGGCCCTGCAACTGCTGCTCAACGTTAGCCGACGGCACCACTTTGAGTTGGGCGGGCTTCACGGTCGATACGGCACCGGTTACATCCCGACGGTTTTCGGTCGAATAACCCGTTACAACCACTTCGGAAAGAGCAGTCGCATCGTCTTCGAGACGCACGTCAAGATTGGTCTGGTTACCTACTGAAACCTCCTGAGTTTTTGTACCAATAGCCGAAATTACTAACACAGGATTGGCCCCCCGGACAGAAATCTTAAAGTTGCCATTAGCATCACTAGATGTCCCGGTTTGGGTACCTTTCAGGACTACGTTAGCACCTGGAACAGGGCCATCATTACCGGTAATTTTTCCCGTCACCTGACGGTCTTGGGCGGAAACAGTTAAGCTTCCCAGCAGTAAGACTGCGCCCAAAAAAGCGGTCTGCAGAAACCTGTAGAACGTTGCTTTCATGAAGATTAGGTTGGTTTTAAAATGAGTAATCGGGTCAATATTATAAGACAGAAACTATATTTCAAAAATATATAAAAATAGTGCTAACTATATTTCTTAATAAAATAAAATCAGTTCTAAAAAAAATTACACTATAATATTATTAATCATTTGATTATCAGTATTTTATATTAAAATTTATGTTAATTAAATTATCTTTTTCCTTATAAATTAAAATTTAATTAACGAAAATACTTTTATCCTATTTTTTAATAAAAAAAGACCGTAAAAAACAATTGTTCTTATACTAGAACTAATTGTTTTTTACGGTCTTTTTTTATTAAAAAACTAAGCTTATTAACAAATAATAAGTGTTAATACTCAGCTAAATTACTTAGTATAGAATAAAAAATAAGTTATTTATGCTCACAAAAAATGGCATATCTGTCGAATTACTTCGATACACGATTATGTCAGAATTTGAGCCCCGAAAAAAGTTACGATTCTCTACAATTGAGGATGTTGAAGAGATTAATGAATCGTATTTGACTGAAATGATTGCAGGAAATTACCAGCCAAGGTTAGTTCAACTCCTTTTGCCCGGGAATACATCGCTGGCAATAAGCGGGCTCTACCCCTAACCCCTGGCTAACTCCCTGGGCAGCTTCCAAAGCAAGTTCAAAATTTGGATAGCCACCCCGCCAACGGCCGGTTAAGTAGCCAAGTTTTTTAGACTGCATGCCTTTCCCATTATTACAAAAACGGCAGCTTCCTACATGTAGTGTTACTTTTGGATTGCGGAAATACGCATAAAAATAGTAGTTCATATCCCTTGTCGTCCTATGTGCATATCGTTGAGAGATACTGATGACACAGACTACAACTAGTCGATCAACAGTCGCCTGCTTTTACGTATTCCCCCGGTAAACTGGCTGAATAACAATGCTAAGGTTGTAAACCAGGTATCGAAGACGAAAAAAAAGATGACTGATGACAGATTTTACGGGTTGAATTCGGGGTTTTACAGGTTGAACCTGAAGTAGAATAGGGCTTATTGGCCCATAATGACCATTTACCGCCCTAACCAGTCTTTGAACTCGGTAACTCGTTCGATGCTAACAAACACGTCCTGGCGTGCTACAGGCTGCAAATCGACCTTGAGTTTGCTACCAGAATAGGTATGGACAGATTGAATGGCGGAAATGGCAACCAGAAATGAGCGATTAATTCGAAAAAACTGCCCAGGGTCTACCAACTGCCCTAGCTTATCAAGGCTATAGTCAATCGATATGGGAACGCCTACCTGAGGCATCAGGTAAGTTGCTTTGTTCTCAAAAAAGAAATAAGCGATTGCATCGGTTCGAATACTCCGCAATTTGGGCCCTACGCTAACCATAAACCGGTCGCGGTAGGCTGGTGGGCTCCACTGTTTTACAACCTGATCCCCAACATAGTGCTCCGACAATGATTCCGAGTATGGTTGTCGAACCAATTTAAATTTATTTAAGGCTTTAGCCAATTCGTCACTGTCAATGGGTTTAAGCAAGTAGTCAATACTATTTGCCTTAAACGCCTGCAACGCATGGTTATCATGAGCCGTGGTAAAAATGATCGGAATTTTTAGATTGAGCTGCTCAATAAGGCTGAATCCTAAATCATCTTCCAGAAAAATATCCAGAAAAATCAAATCTGGCTGAATCGACTGCGAGTCTCTAAACCAGTCAACCGACTTAGCCACCGACGGTAACTGAGCCAATACATGGATACCAGGATCATATTCATGCAACAAGGAAGCCAGCCGACGAGCAGTTAAGGCTTCGTCTTCAATGATTAATACATTCATAACGTTATAACAGTAACAACCTAATTTATAAGAGCAGCGGAATTCTAACCATAAATACCCCATTCTGATCGCCAAACCACACCGGTCGTTCAGTGAGTAATCGGTAACGATCGGTAATATTTTTCAGTCCAAGCCCCGTGGAAGTCTCTTTTTGAGGCCGAAGTCGAATGAGGTTGGTGATCAACAAATAATTTCCTTCCGTTCGTATACTAACCTGTAAGGGTTCTTCGCTTGACATTTGATTGTGTTTTACGACATTCTCAATCAGTAATTGTAGGGTTAATGGGGCAATACTGTATTTAGTCGCTATTTCAGGAGCCACATTGGTTGTAATCTTCAGCTTTTCGCCAAACCGAATATGAAGCAGAAACGTATAGGCATTCGTAAAGGTTAACTCCTCCTGAAGTTTTATATAATTCGAGTCCCGTTGTTCTAATATGTACCGAAATGCTTTGGCCAGTTGACCCACAAATTGGATTGAAAGCTTGGGATTGGGCTCAATCAGTGAAGAAAGAATACTAAGGCTATTGAACAGAAAATGTGGGTTAACCTGGTTTTTAAGGGCCATAAACTGGGCCTGTGTAGCTTCCTGTTTCAGTTGTTCGGCTTTAACCCTTATATCTTCCAGGCGCTTGTAACCTCTGCGATTAGCCGCCAGATAGAACGCTGACAACATTGCCATTATGGTCAATCCATTATCATACTTTCGACGTTGATTTCGCTCCTCAGCATTTAGCCGGAATGACTGCACGCGGGCTGATTGTGAAAAATGGAAGCGTTCCACGCCCGCCATTGTTACCCACATCCGGTGAAAAGCCATATTAAATAAGGCGGCTAATGCGCCAGCCACGACTAAAGTAGCTAGCTGCGCGGGTAAGTCAAACTCAATAAGAAATTCCCTGTTCATCTTACTAAAAAATCGTTGCTGAATCCAATCTGTAACCGTGAGCCAGAGGCCAAAGAACAGAATCGTAACGATAATCTCCATGATCCAAAAAGGCCACACACGCTCTATAAGCCCAAGTGAAAAATGGTTAAGATGGACATACAATCGAATAGGCCAGTAAATCGCAAAAACAGTGGTAGCGAGCCGCCATTTTTGTCCATATGTCAATTGATTCTCAGTCTTTCTTCCCATTCTTAACAATACAAAAAATAGTATCTCCTCGCTAGGTAAGTACTCGGGCCTCAAACTTACTCATCCTACCAGGTAAATGTTCCTTTTAAAATGTCCCACCGTGAATTTTAATGCCAGCCCCTATAAAAGGCCTACCCTTTTATCTGCCCAATCAATTGATTTCAGTCACGTGACAGTTCACACGAGGCTTTTTCCGTTTCAGGGCATTTGTGCCGGGTCTCCGTAAAAGGGTCTTCTACTTTTGAGCAGTTAAACAACATCTATCTAAAAACAATCCGCAACAACGGACTCCTCTTTTTCATGAAAACGATCATACTCTCTTACCCGAACCCTTCCGTTCAATCGGACTCTACCCTGAAAAAAGGGTTATTGGTATTATTTGCCTTTATGGCTCTCTTGATGACTAGCTGTAAAAAAGAAACTGAAGTAAATCCAACGGGCACCCTAACAGCCAATGCCGGAACTGATCAACAGGTTCAGGTTGGTCAGCTCGTTACTCTGAATGGCAGTGACTCTCAGGATAGCCAGGGCAAGCCCTTCACAACCCAATGGTCTTTTGTTCGCAAGCCGGCCAAAAGCACAATAACCTTGGCTAATGCTACCACCGCCAAACCAACGTTTACACCCGATGAAGTCGGCGAATATGAACTGCAATTGACCGTTTCTAATGAAAATGGAAAGAGTACCGACAATGTGGTAATAGCCGCTTCGGTAGCGCAACCCGTCACTATCAACCAGAACATTACCGTTAAAACTGTATTGACCGACCGAATTGCCAACCCCGATTTACCTGATTATATCGTGGCCAAGTCAGTTAGTGTTCAAGCCGAATTAACCATCAATCCAGGTGTAGTGATCGCTTTTGAGCGCGACACAAGAATGGATATTAACGATAACGGTGGGCTGATTATCGCAAAAGGAAACGCAGATCAGAAAATCCGATTTGTGGGCGTTGAAAAAACGAAAGGATTCTGGGTTGGCCTGATGCTCTACTCGGGCAGCAATGCCAATGTGTTTGAGTATGTGGAAGTTCTTCATGCCGGTAGCCGTCCGCTCTATTCCCTAATAAAAGCAGGTATGTATGTTTCCGGAACGAAGGCGCAGATTGCCGTAAAAAACAGTCTCTTTGCCGAAACAACGGGCTACGGCTTATACGTGCAGGATGGCGGTATTATTCGGGAGTTTGCCCAGAACAAGTTTTCAAATAACACTGAATCAGGCCTGATGCTCAGCGCCGATAATGTCCCTCAGTTAGATGCAGCTTCTGTTTTTACAAGCGGAAACGGGCAGAATGTTGTAGAAGTCATGGCTTCCAGTATTAAGGGAGCTACTGAAGTAGAGTGGATTCCATTTACAGATAAAACTCCTTATCGTATTAACGGAGAATTAACCGTAACTACGGGCTGGTGGCTGAATCCTGGGCTTACCCTCGAAATGGCTCGCGATGCCGTAATTCGGGTTAATACAGGAGGCTATATGAGCGCCAGAGGAACGGCTACGGCTAAAATCACCATTACAGGAGCTGAGCGTACCGCTGCTTTCTGGCGAGGAATTATCTGTTACTCCACTAGCTCCCAGAATATCATTGATAATGCGACTATCAGCAATGCCGGGAGCGTTGCCATCGTATCGGGCAAAAAGACCAACATTGCCATTTATGGAACTGGCGCTACGATGGCCATCAAAAATACACGCATCACCGGGAGTGGTGGCTATGGCCTCTTTGTTAGCTATGGCTCATCGGTCAATGCCGACGTGATGACGGCTAATACATTCGAGTCGAATGCCCAGACAAACGTACTGATTGAAAAATAAAGCCGACGAGTGAGGTAGGATGGAAGTCGGAACTAATCGCTATGAAAACGGTTTATGTCCATGAAACAAGTTCAACTTAATAAACTCATTTCAATCATGGCAGCAGGATCAAATGCCGTAGAAGCAACCGACGCTAATTTCAGCGAACTTATAAATTCTGACAAACCCGTTTTAGTCGATTTCTGGGCAGAATGGTGTGGCCCTTGTCGCATGGTCGGTCCAATCGTTGAGCAACTCGCCGGCGAATATGAAGGAAAAGCGATTGTCGCTAAAATGGATGTTGACCAGAACTCTCAGACTCCCGCTAAATTTGGTATCCGTAGCATTCCAACGCTGATGGTGTTTAAAAATGGCCAACTAGTCGATAAAGTGATTGGTGCTACCTCTAAAGGTGTATTGGAACAAAAGCTGGTAGCCGCTATGGAGCCCGCTACCATCTAATTTTTAGAGGGAGAAAAGGGAGGAGGGGGAGTAAAGGGACGAAAGGGATGTTGTATATTCACCTTTCGTCCCTTTA
The DNA here is from genome assembly GCA_003259005.1 of Spirosoma telluris. Taxonomy (GTDB): domain Bacteria; phylum Bacteroidota; class Bacteroidia; order Cytophagales; family Spirosomataceae; genus Spirosoma; species Spirosoma telluris. The sequence goes on along the minus strand of QLII01000001.1, from coordinate 7,623,749 downwards.
CTCCCCCTCCTCCCTTTTCTCCTATTTTATACCAACATCCGCATTGGATCTTCGAGCAGTTGCTTAACGGTTTGCAGGAAAGCTGCCCCCGTAGCCCCATCGACCACGCGGTGGTCGCAGGATAAGGTTACTTTCATAACATTGGTCGGCATGGCTACATCACCCTCAAACTTAACCGTTTGCTTAATCGCACCAACGGCAAGTATGCAGGAATCGGGTGGGTTGATGATGGCCGTAAATTCATCAATTCCGAACATACCCAGGTTCGAGATCGAGAACGTGCTGCCCTCCCAATCTTTCGGCTGGAGTTTTTTATCTTTCGCTTTACCAGCCAGATCTTTTACTTCACCCGAAATAGTCGATAGTGTTTTCTGATCGGCATTCCGAACAACGGGTACTAGTAAGCCTTCATCGACGGCTACAGCCACACCGATATTCACATACTTATATTTACGGATTTTGTCGCCAAGCCAGGATGAGTTGACATTTGGATGTTGTTTCAAGGCCAGCGCAGCAGCTTTGATCACGAAATCGTTAAAGGAAACCTTCACCGGGCTGAGACCATTAACTGTGCCACGTAACGCCATTGCCTTATCCATGTTGATTTCCATGGTTAGGTAGAAGTGCGGAGCCGTGAACAGACTCTCGCTCAACCGGCGGGCAATCGTCTTCCGCATCTGACTAACTGGAATATCCTCATAGTCGCCCCCAACGGATGTTGCTGCTGGCGTAGGTACGGGAGCAGGAGCAGATGGCTGAGCAGCCGGTGTTGGGGCAGCCGTTGGTTGCGCAACAGGAGCAGCCGGTTGAGCCGCTGGCGCAGCCTTACCAGGAACGAACGATTCAACATCGCTTTTTACAATACGTCCTTCGGGACCCGTGCCATGAACCTGAGCGAGGTTAATTCCTTTATCTTCAGCAATCCGTTTCGCTAATGGGGAGGCTTTAACCCGACCATTCGATTCGGAAACATCACCGGCACCACCTGCATAGGATAAATCCGTATCGGCACTAGCAGGAACACCTGCCTGTGGATTTTGCTGGGCGGTGGCGCTGCCGCCTTCGCCGGTAGCAGCCTGTTGGCCAGCACTGCCATCCAGCAGTACTTTAAAGTTGGCACCTTTTTCACCAACAACGGCAATGATATCGTCGACAGCTACGGCTGAACCTTCTTTTACCCCAATATAAAGCAGTGTACCTTCTTCATAAGCTTCAAGATCCATGGTCGCTTTGTCGGTTTCGACTTCAGCCAGCACATCACCCGATTTTACGGTATCCCCTTCTTTTTTATGCCAGGCCACGATAGTGCCTTCGGTCATCGTGTCGCTCATCTTCGGCATCCGGATAATCGACGCATTGACTTTCTCCGCTGGAGCTGCCGAAACAGCTTTCGGTTCAGGCAACTTTGTGGCGACTTGCGTACTATCACTGGCCGCTGGAGCCGGGGCGGTTTCCAGTTTAGGAGCAGGAGCCTCTTGGCTTCCACCGGTTGAACCATTCAGCAACGCTTTATAATCTTCACCATCGGCTCCAATAATAGCCAGAACGCCATCTACGGGCACTGAAGCGCCTTTTTCGACACCGATGTAAAGGAGTGTACCCTCTTCGTAGGACTCCAGGTCCATGGTCGCTTTATCGGTTTCGACTTCGGCCAGAACGTCGCCGGATTTTACTTTATCGCCCACCTTTTTGTGCCACTCCGCAATGACGCCTTCGGTCATTGTGTCGCTCATCTTGGGCATTCTGATTAATTCAGCCATAATTAGCTATATATGTAATCGGGTTATACGAAAAGATCGACCGGGCCCACAACGGCAGACCATACCGGCATTCCGTTGGGTCGACACTCCGCTGGGTTGGCACGCCACTGGGCTAGCACTCCAGTTGAGAGTCAAAATTAGTGTAAAGCAAGTAAGGTTGTATCTTTCTGAATAGGAAAAAGGAAGAGATGGAGGAAGGGGAAGAAAGGGAAAAGGCAGAAAGGCCAAATTCTTACATCATTTTACCCATCCTCCTTCTCTTCCCCCTCCTCCTTTCCTCCCTCCTATTCCACCCAAAGTACAAGCCCTTTTAGATAGCCTCCTTCGGGGTGAAACAAACTAACCGGGTGATCAGCAGGCTGGCTCAGGTGATGCAAAACCCGTACCTGACGCCCGGCTTCAATAGCGGCAGCTACAATCGTATTATAAAACAGCTCCCGATCCACCACCTGCGAACACGAAAACGTAAACAAAAGCCCTCCTTTGGCTACCCGACGAAACCCTTCTGCATTCAGGCGTTTATAGCCCTGAACCGCTCTATGCCTTGCTGACAGGCTTTTGGCAAAAGCAGGCGGGTCCAGAACCACGACATCGTATTTATGATCATGCGCCTTTAGGTAATGCATCACATCTTCAGCATAAGCCTCGTGAGCCTCATGCCGGGTGTCAGCCTCACCAAAGTTCGCCGTTATGTTCTGGTTCGTTAACCCAATCGCTTTCTGCGAAACATCGACCGAATGAACCAAATTGGCACCCGCCTTAAGTGCATACACCGAAAATCCACCGGAGTAGCAGAACGCATTCAGGACGTCCTTGCCTTGAGCATATTGGGCCAGCAACGCGCGATTATCGCGTTGGTCAAGAAAAAAGCCCGTTTTCTGACCCGTAATCCAGTCTACCAGAAATGTATTTCCGTTCTCCTGCACCGGATGCGGTACCGGGGTACGGCCAAAGAGATAGCCATTCGTGACGGTGGCGCCATATTCGTCAGGCAGTGTATCGGCACTTTTATCGTATACAGCCGTTAGTTCATTCCCAAAAACAGCCCTTAGTGCCTCGGCAATAATGTCTCGTTCGCGGTGCATCCCAATGGAGTGGGCCTGCACCACGGCAACGCCATTATACATATCGATAATCAGTCCTGTGCAGCCATCACCTTCGCCATGAACCAATCGATAGCAGTTTGTTTCTCCTGTAACAATAACTTGCCGTATACTGCGAATATGAGCCAGTTTCTGGGTCCAGTAGGGTAAATCAGGTACAACAGGGCCACCTGCCGTTGCGCCAAAGGAGAAGATCCGTACAGCAATACTCCCATCGTGGTAGTGGCCCGTAGCGAGATACCGGTTTTTATTATCAAAGACTTCCACTACGTCGCCGTCGTTCAGGTTACCTTCATAGCGGCTAATGGCCCGTGAAAACACCCAGGGGTGGAAACGCCGAACAGCTTCGTCGCGCCCTGCCTGTAGATATAATTTGGAAAATGTCATTCGTATCTAAAAAGTCCGCAAAAGTAGTGAAGAATGAAGAGTGATGAGTGAAGAATATTTACCAACTAATATTCTTCACTCATCACTCTTCATTCTTCACTACTTTTACAAAAACTCTTTTTACCTATGCAACGACGTAGTTTTCTTAAACAATCCGGTCTGCTTACCGCCGGAGCCTTTGCCCTTAGCCAATCGGACTTACTCGCGAATGCGTTTGCCAAGCCCATCAATCCATTTGGTGCTCAGCTCTACAGTGTTCGTGATGCCATGCCGAAAGATCCTAAAGGTGTCATGACCCAATTAGCTCAAATGGGGTATAAACAATTTGAGAGTTACGGTGGCCCACAAGGCTTTTTGTGGGGTATGGAGCCTAGAGAAATCAAATCATTTCTCGATGGCCTGGGCGTGAAGATGGTAAGTACCCACTTTAACTACCGGGGCGAGGTCGATAAGCCGGATCAGCTCAAGAAAAGTATCGAAATGGCGCATGATGCCGGATTAACTTATCTGCTCTGCCCTTTCTATGGTCCACAAAAAACGTGGGATGACTGGAAGAAAGTGGCTGACCAATTCAACACCGTTGGCGAAGAGGTCAAAAAAGCGGGCCTAAAATTTGGTTACCACAATCATGACTATTCATTCCGCCCCCTCGACGGAAAACTTCCACAAGAATTCCTGCTGGACAACACCGATCCTAAATATGTCATGTTTGAACTGGATCTATGCTGGATTGATGTGGCTGGGGTAAATACAGAAGAGCACCTCAAAAAATACGGCAAACGCTATGAACTTTGCCATGTGAAAGACTATACCGTAAAAGATGGCAAGCCCGTCCAGAACGACCTTGGCAAAGGAAATGTAGATTTCAAAAAGACTTTGCGTGTGGCCATGAACAGCGGCATCAAGTATTTCCTGGTAGAGCAGGAGCAATACCCTGAATCGTCGCTATTGAGCATGAAAAACGATGCGGAGTATATGAAGAAGTTATCGGTTTAAAGCTTCTGACCGCGCGGGCTGCCCGCGCGGTCAATTCTCCTCCCTGGCCGAAAACAGCCGCTTCAACCAACTCTTCTTTTCGTCAGCTTCCTCTTTTTGTTCTTCTTCCGTAAGCTGGTATTTTGCCAAAGCCCGTAAATCAGGCTGGCCTGCATCGACCCAACAGGTGTACCAAAAGTCCCCAACCATTTTGACGGATGCCCGCATCTGGCGCTCGACCTGCCCACTCAGTCGTTCATGATACCGTTGAGCGAAATCGGCCGAATAAACTTTGGTCGTGATACCATTTCGCTCTTCGAAGCCAAATTTTCGGGTTTCTCCCACTTCTTCCGTTAGTTTCCGCTCGAAACGTAATACCGAATCCAGCGCAGCATTCGCGTTGAATACGGCTCGCCAGGCTACTTTCTGGGGCGAATAAACGTATTCGGCCTGCCCCGTCAGAAAATCGTAGTCTGTACTAAATAATTCGGGCAGTCGCGATTCCCAAAAGCCGTGAATTCCCTGCTGGTTGGTTAACTGACCATTGTAATTATGCGTAGTGTGCAGCGGAACATTGGCATCGGCAATATAATGACCCAAATCGGCAGCTACACGCAGAATCCGCCGAACGTCTCGTTGCTTGAAAGCCTCAGTTAATTGATACTTTGTTAGCTGAATTTGCCAGGGTACCAAACCGTGTAAGGCCAGCGTATCGGCTCCATACCGGTCTGTAGCTTCCTTATAATAGCGCGGAAGGGTAACTGTCGATGTATCAGGGTAGGCATCGAGGTCAATGAAATGCCGTGGCGCTTCGCCAACAACTGCATACCGACGTTTGTCGGGGTTAACCGCATTATCAGCCAAAAAATTAATGTGTTTTTTGAAAAATGGCATCATCTCTACCGGCAATGTAAATACGGCGAGCCGATTAATCTGCTGATGAGCATAGAAGCCCCAGGCTGGGTGGTTCCTGCTTGTCTTAAACTCGGTTGAGTGGCTCCAATCCGAGCCCTTTTCAGCTAGTTTTCCAAACTCCAGGGGGCCGCCGTTCACTAAACTTCCAAAAAAAATACTGGCAGAAACTAACAACCAAATAAAACAATTGTACATTTGACAAAACATGGTACTTTAAGTGGAAAATACTTAACTATTCAATTAAACGACCATGTTATTCAGAATAATATTTCGAAAAATAAATAAAACTCGAACAATCATGAATGCCAAATCAAGAGGATATACCCTCATTATTGTGTTGATGTGTGCTTTTGCATTAACAATCTACGGAGCCTACTCACCTGCTAGAAAAGCTCAAAAACAGCAGGTTGTGTGTGTTAAATTCAAAAAAGGGGTCGAAAGTGCAGCAGTTGAGCAGCATATGAATGGTTTTGCGTCCCTAAAGCATGAAATTCCACAGGTCGTTAATTATACGTCTGGCAAGACAATTTTGCCAAATCAGGCGGTTGCTGATTATGACGTTGTACATTATCTTACGTTTCAGAGTGAAGCTGATATAAAAACATTTGAGAACAGTGCGGCTTACAAACAATTCGTTGCGCAGAACAAAGGAATTTGGGAAAAAACCCTGATTGTCAACGCTGACATTCGCCCCTAAGAGAGGCAATTAGAAAGAATTTCGGTTGGAACTATTGGTTGTTCCAACCGAAATTCGTATTTTTGCGCCCTCATATCGCGACAACGATCTCATTTATATACCAATGGCAAACCACAAGTCATCAAAAAAAGCAATCCGGTCGAGTGCCAAGAAGCGGCTCATGAACCGTTATCAGCATGTTACGACTCGAAACATGGTGAAAAAACTTCGTCTTACTACCGATCACGCCATGGCAGTTGAACTGTTCAAGACGGTTTCGTCTGCGTTAGACAAACTTGCTAAACGCAACATCATTCATAAGAATAAAGCCTCTAACAACAAGTCGAAACTGGCTCGTTTGGTAAATGGCCTGAAAGTTGCAACGGCTTAAGTAGCAGTTACTTGTTATTGGGTTATAAGTTATTGATGGTCATGCCGCGAATAGTAACTTAAGAATCAATAACCGACTTTCACTGATAATCATCACGAAACCTTACCTTTTTGAGGGTAAGGTTTTTTTGTGCAATTTGTCAACGAAAATCGTCCCGTAACCTACTTAATCAAATGGCTTATCAGACCTCAGGCACCATTCAGAGTTGGGCCGAAGAAGACCGCCCGCGCGAAAAACTTATGCTCAAGGGCAAAGCAGCCCTATCAGAAGCCGAGCTGATCGCCATTTTGATTAACTCGGGTACGGTCGATCTGACGGCTGTGGATGTAGCCAAAATTATTCTCAAAAGCGTTAACAACAATCTCAACGACCTAGCCAAGCTAAGTATTAAAGACCTCTCTAAATTTCGGGGTATTGGCGAAGCAAAGGCCATTAGTGTTATTGCAGCGCTCGAACTGGGCCGCAGGCGGAAAGAACAAGATCGCCCACAACGCGCTAAAGTAACGTGCTCACGCGATGCCTACAACGAAATGATCCCGCACCTAATCGACAAACCGCACGAAGAGTTCTGGATTCTGTTAATGAACCGTGCTAACGAAATTTTGCGACCGGTTCAAATCAGTACGGGGGGTATTTCGGGTACTGTCGCCGACCCTAAACTGATTTTCAAGCAGGCCATAGAACATTTGGCATCTTCCCTGATTCTCTTCCATAACCACCCGTCGGGAAACCTTATGCCCTCGCAGGCCGATAAAGACCTGACAAAAAAACTTAGAGATGCCGGTCGACTGCTGGACATCCCCGTGCTCGACCATCTGATTTTTACGGATAAATCTTACTTTAGCTTTGCCGACGAAGGGATTTTGTAATAGCCATTATGTGGTCATTGATAGTCATTAGATGGTCATTGTGTGGTCATTGATTGTCATTAGGTGGTCATTGATAGTTATTAATAGACTGCCCTCTACCTAATGACCACTAATGACAATCAATGACTACCTAATGACTATTAATGACTCGTTAAAGTCTTAACCCCCGTAGCACCTCCGCCCGACTCAGTTCACGAACCTGACCGGGTGTCATACCTTCGGCAGTAAGGTTTTCGATAGACCAGCGAACCAGCCGGAGCGTTGGAAACCCCACGGCAGCTGTCATCTTGCGTACCTGCCTGTTTTTACCTTCGTGTAGTGAAATGGATAACCAGGAGGTAGGAATGCTTGCCCGATAGCGAATGGGTGGGGTTCGTTCTGGCAAGCCAGGTTCCGTTATGATTCGGGCATCGGCTGATAGCGTATGGTACGGCTTTCCATCAACCGAAATCGTAACGCCTTTAGTTAATTGCTGACAGGCCTCGTCTGTCAACGCACCTTCCACCTGCACATAATACGTTCGGTTATGCCGAAACTTCGGGTTTAGCAAGCGGTGATTTAGTTGTTTATCGCTGGTTAGTAGCAACAATCCTTCGCTATCGGCATCAAGCCGTCCCACAGGATAGACATCCGTCGGAAAATCAAAATCCAGATCAGCCAACGTTTGCTTATCGCCCTCCCGCGAAAACTGTGAGAGCATAAGGTAGGGCTTGTAGATGAGAAAATACATAATGAGTGAACGAATGAAAGAGTGAAAGAGCGAATTCGAGGCAACGTTCTTTCACTCTTTCATTCGTTCACTCATTGACACCCACACCGGGCAATGATCGGCGTGAACGGCGTCAGGTAGCATCTGACAGTCAATGATCTGGTCGCGAAGATTATCGGTTACTGAAGCATAGTCGATACGCCAGCCTTTATTGTTACTACGCGCACCAGCCCGGTAACTCCACCAGCTATAAGCAACCTCGTCAGGGTGTTTGTAGCGAAACGAATCGGTCATCCCGGAACCGAACCATTTATCCATCCAGGCCCGCTCTTCGGGGAGAAAACCTGTCGAGTTTTTGTTACGAATAGGATCGTGAATGTCGATGGCATTATGGGCAATGTTATAATCACCAACCACAATCAGTTTCGGGCGGGTCTTTTTCAGATTGTCGATATATTCGTAAAAATCCCGCAGAAACTCCATCTTCACGCCTTGACGCAATTCGCCCGATGTGCCAGATGGGAAATAGCAATTCAATAGCGTCAGATCACCGAAGTCGGTGCGGAGAATGCGGCCTTCGCAGTCGTATACGGGCAAACCACAGCCCAACACGACATGGGTGGGGGCTATTTTGGAAAAGGTCGCTACCCCCGAGTACCCTTTCTTTTCGGCTGCGTGCCAATGGTATTTGTAGCCTAATTCGTCAAATAAAGTCAGGTCCACAACATCGGCGGTAGCTTTGACTTCCTGAAAGCAAATAATATCGAAGTTATGCTGGGCAAGCCAGTCAATCAGTCCGTTGCGGATAGCCGCCCGGATACCGTTAATGTTATAGGAAATGAGTTGCATTGAGGAATCACTCTATGTGTTCTGATAACCAATACGGCTTACAGATGAACAGTTGTTTTCGCGGTTTAGCTGGATCAGTTATCTTAAATTCTTTCAGCCAATTAAATACGTACCAAAACCGCTCATCGACATGAAGTTTACTCCATGATTCTTCGGTAGTGCTAATACGTAATGTAGCTATCTTATCCCATTCATCTGGGGAAATATTGTTAAGGTTTTTTTCAATCAGGCAGCTCAACTAAATAAAAATGGCCGATTGATCCAAACACTGTCTAGATCAATCGGCAGTATATAATCACTTGATTTATAACGATCCCGTAACTAATTCATCCTTCTTTGCCGAAACAGTCTTATTATCCGTAAAGAGTAGTACGAACACGATCAATACGGCGGCTGCAATACCCGCCGGAACAAGCCAAACTGCCAGCCAATCTTTAGTTCCATCAGGCCGCGTGTACATATCCAATACCATACCCGATAGTTTAGAGCCGATACCCATACCAATGCCATAGGTCGCCAGTGAAATCAGCCCCTGTGCCGATGATTTAATCTTTTCACCCGCTTTATTATCGGTATAAATCTGGCCTGTTACGAAGAAAAAGTCGTAGCAAACGCCGTGCAGAACAATAGCCAGATAGAGCATCCATTCACCAGAGCCGCCATCACCGTAGCCAAAGCAAAGAAAACGTACAATCCAGGCAACCAGCCCCACAACAAGCATTTTTTTAACACCAAGCCGGGTGTATGCCAGTGGAATTAACAACATAAAAATTACCTCAGATGCCTGTCCCAGCGACATTTTATTCTCAACGTTTTGCATACCTCCATCCGTTAACGAGGGGTTGGCCATTGCGTAATAAAATGAAAGGGGAATACAGATCAGCACCGACGACAGGAAGAAAATGGCAAACGAGCGATCTTTGAATAACTTAAAGGCATCCAGGCCCAGGATCTGTGAGAAAGAGGTCGATGTTGTCGCCTTTGGGGGCGTATTTGGCAGGAAAAACGAAAATATACCCAGTATAGCTGCCGAGTACATCGACAACTGGAAGATCGTCACCTTATCGCCAAAGCCATAAAACCCAACAATGTTCGTTACAATAATCCAGGAGACGGTTCCTAATACGCGAATAGCCGGGAACTCTTTTTCGGGACTCGTCATCTGCTGCATGGCAATCGACGATGTCAGTGCCAGCGTTGGTGCAAACGTGAGACAGTACGCCAGAATCAGGTAGAAAAAATTATCAGGGTCAGTATTTTGGGTAATGAAATACAGCACTACTGCCCCCAGCAGGTTTAATACGCCCAATACTTTCTGAGCGGCAAAGTACCGGTCGGCAATCATTCCGACGAAAAATGGGGCAATAATCATGGCCAGCGAAAAGGCAGCATACGCATTACCAACCTGATCGCCAGTTGAATGGAGTTGCGTTAAAAGGTATTTACTCATCTGACCATACCAGGCCCCCAAACAAAAAACTGGAGGAACATCATGACCGAGAGTTTAACGCGGGTTGTTGAGAGCATCGTAGGTTTGAGATTAAAGTTTAAGCCGATGAAGGTAGAAAACACTCGTCAGGCTTGCAAGCCGATTGCCCCCGAAAGTTGCCGATTGTGCAGTAACAGATTTAAATTCGTTCAGTTATTCGGATTATTGCCTCGCCTATCAGACAGCCATTATGTACCTAATTTCTTATCTTTGATAGAGTTTCTTACTAAACTAGTTCATGAAAAAACAACTGATTACCCTCCTTGCCTTAGTGGCGATTCCGGCTATTTCCTTTGCGCAAACAGCCGACGAGATCATTGACAAGAATATTGCTGCCATAGGCGGAGCCGATAAAATAGCTGCCGTTAAGACACTGCAATTTGACCAGAGCATGAATATTATGGGTATGGACATGACCGGTAAAACATCCGTTGTCGTTGGCCAGTCGTTACGTAACGATATAACGGTGATGGGTCAGCAGATTACGCAGGTCGTGGATGGCGATAAAGGCTGGGCGATCAACCCTATGGCGGGTGGAACAGCACCACAGGCCCTACCTGATGATCAGGTGAAAATCCAGAAAGGAAACACCTATATCGTTGGTGCAGACCTGGTTACCGCCAAAGTCCAAAAGTATCCAGTGGAGTTGGTTGGTAAGGAAAAATTGGGAGCGCAGGATGTTTATAACCTCAAGGTAACGCGGCCAGAAGGCGTGGCTAATTATTATGTAGATGCTACTACGTATCAATTAGCTGGTATGAAAGCAACGGTTAGTATGCAGGGGCAGTCGGGCGAAGTTAAATCGCAATACAGCAATTATAAAACGATTGATGGATTAACCCTTCCTTCTACGATTGAACTCAATAGCCCAGCTATGCCTGGCTCGCTTACGATGACCATATCGAACGTAGTATTCAACCCAAAAATCGACGCGTCTATCTTTGCCATGCCGAAATAATAGTCCTCGCTAGTGCTTTGCCAAAATAGATTCTATTGTTTCTATAGATTCTTTTGGCCAGTAACACCTGATTATCAAAAGAATCAATTAGAATCTATAGAATCTATTTTGGCAAAGCACCAATCGTATAAAAAAAGAGACGCTGTAGAGCGTCTCTTTTTTTATTGACCGAATATTCATTTGCAAGTCTTCGCCTTTACCACAGTAAATACCGATATTTGTGCGTAATACAACCTGAATTTCATGAAACTTTCCTCTCTACTCAGAACTACTGCCCTGCCAGTTGCACTTACACTAAGCATGGCAGCTGCTCAGGCCCAGTCAGGCACATCTCCAACGCTCACTGGCTTTGTGCCAGCCCATCAGGCCGCACAGGTCAAACTCGAAACCGAGTTTAAAACCAAACAATCCTCGGCGGCTTTTAAAAATCACCTCGAAAAATTAAGCAGTGTACCCCATATTACCGGCACGAAAGAAAATGAGCAGGTGCGTGACTACATCGCCGAAACCATGCGAAAGGCAGGCTGGCAGGTGGACATTTATCCACACGATGTACTGCTCCCTAAAGGTCCCGGTGAGATTGCCGTTGAATTAGTCGAACCCATTCGGCAACCCCTGAACATCAGAGAGTTTCTGTTTAAGGAAGATAAATATAGCAGTGATCCTCGGCTAACCCCCGGCTACAACGCCTGGTCGGGTTCAGGGGATGTAACGGCCGAAGTAGTCTATGCCAATTATGGTCGCAAAGAGGACTTCGAGCAATTGAAAGCGATGGGGATATCCGTAAAAGGCAAAATCGTACTGGCTCGATACGGGGGTAATTTCCGGGGGTATAAAGCGCAATTTGCGCAGGCTGATGGTGCTCTAGGCGTTATCATTTTTACCGATCCTGCCGATAGTGGCTATATGCGCGGCCTAACCTTTCCTGAAGGACCGTACTACAGCGAAAGCGTGATTCAGCGGGGTTCGTTACTGACAACTCCCTACACCGGAGACCCGCTCACACCCGGTGAAGCAGCTCTGCCTATGGAAGCCAAAAACACGCCCAAACGGCTTGATCAGAATGCCGTTGGCTTGCACAAAATTCCGGTGACACCCCTCCCCTATGGCTCGGCAACTGAAATTCTGAAACGTATGACGGGCACCAAATCTGTCCCCGCAGGCTGGCAGGGTGGCCTACCTTATACGTATCGACTGGAAGGCGGTAAAGACCTGAAGGTGCGGCTCATGGTAAAACAGGAAAAAACCATTCAGCGGATTTACCAAGTGGTTGGTACACTAACCGGAGCCGAATTCCCTGATGAATGGATCATTGCCGGTTGCCACTACGATGCCTGGTCATACGGAGCCACCGATCCAAACTCAGGCACAGCGATGCTCCTGAGCATGACAGAGTCAATGGGTAAATTAGCAAAAGCAGGCCAACGCCCACGACGCACCATTAAAGTATGTCACTGGGATGCCGAAGAACCAGGCGTGATTGGTTCGGCAGAGTGGAGCGAGCAGTTTCGCGACGAACTAACGCAGAAAGCCGTTGCCTACATGAACTACGATGCCGCTGTATCGGGCCGAACATTCGGTGCCAGTGCGTCGCCGTCAATGAAGAAGCTAATTATTGAAGCGACTCAGTCTGTTCAGTATCCGGATTCTAACAAAACCGTTTTTCAGCATTGGATGGGCCACAAAGCGGCAGGCAATCCCACTCGTGTGACGGGTTCATCGGCTCCTGCGATGGTGGTAGGCGAACCAACGATTGGCAATCTGGGCGGTGGCTCCGATCACATTGCCCCTTACATGCACATCGGTATTCCGGCGCTGAGTGCAGGCATGGAAGGGCCCACGCTCTACCACTCACAATATGATGATCTTTATTTCTACGATAAATTCGCTGACCCAACCTATAAAATGGGGCCAATGATGGAACAGGTGGTTGGCACCATGACTCTCCGGCTTGCCAATGCGGATCTCGTACCCTATGACATTGCTCGTTATCCCGCCGATCTGGAAGTCCATTTGAAAGCCGCCGAAAAAGCGATTCAGGCGTATGCACCAACCTATTCCATTTCGCCCCTGCTCAGTGCCGTAGCCGACATGAAAAAGAATGCCGATGCCTGCGAAATGGCCCGTCAGAATTATTTAAAAACCGGGCGTACCGACAAACTGGTTGAGTTGAATAAAGAGTTACGGATGTTGGAACGCTCGTTTATTGATCCAAAAGGAAACGCATTTGGCGGCTGGTATAAATCGCTTTACGCATCCTCTGATCCCAACAGTGGCTATGCTTCCTGGATGCTGCCCGGTCTGCTTTATGAAGCCTCACTGAAATCAACAGCCAACCTCCCGGACCTGGAAGCCCGCTACAAAAAAGCGATTCAGACCCTGAGTGATAAGTTGCTGGTACTTTCCCAGGGAATGGGCGCACCAGCCTCTATCGGAAGCGGTAAGTAATTGCTTATGTATGAAGTAGGGTGTATGATATATGTATTGAAATCCGAATAACATATATCATACACCCTACATCCTACATCATCTTCTGCCTTCCGTCACTGCCGATGCGGTCTGGTAGGGAGCTGTTGTATGACGACCCAGATTACCATCAAACCAGTCAATTACGCGTTCGCCAACGTCCTCAATAAACTTAGGCTCTACGAAACCGTGCGGCTGACGTGGATAGGTGATCATCTTTGTTTTTACCCCTAATCGCTGCAAAGCCCGATGCAATTGATAACCCTGTTCGGGTGGAACGCGCTCGTCGCTTTGGCCATGAATGATTAAGGTTGGCGTCTTGGCATTTTTGATCGCAAACATGGGTGAGTGGTCAGCGTAAACCTGCGGATCATCCCAGAACTCGCCACCGAAGTAACTTGGCAAAAAATCAGAAATGTCGGCCGTGCCATTAAAACTCATCAGATTCGTAACGGGTGCCCCAGCCATCACGGCTTTGAAACGGTTGGTTTTGGTAATAATCGCCGAGGTCATGTAGCCTCCATAACTCCAGCCCGTTTCAACCAGACTGTCTGGATGCGCTAATCCCATTGCAATGGTTTTATCGACACCCAGCATCAGGTCATCATAGTCTTTATTGCCCCAATCGCGATAATTGGCCCGGCGAAACTCGGCCCCGTACCCACTGCTTCCGCGTGGATTCGGGCGCAAAACAAAATACCCTTGTTGCGCAAATGCCTGAATCGGATAAGGTGAACTAGCGCCTGTATAGGTTTGTGCAAATACACCAGCCGGACCACCGTGAACATTCAGGATTAGTGGGTATTTTTTGCCAGCCTGATAGTTTGCCGGATAGGTTAGCAAGCCGTCGATGTCGTACTTCCCATCCTTCGATTTCCAGGTGATTACTGCTGTTTTCGCAACGTTCTTATTCGCTATATAATCAGAATGAATGTCTGTTAGCTTACGGGCCGCCATAGTAGTCAGACTTGCCACGTATACATCAATTGGCATATCTGTTGTCTGATACAGAAACGCTACATCGCCCTGGTTGTTGAGGTTTGGGGACGCGTAAACGCCCTGAGTCAATGGGGTTATTTTCTTCAATGTACCCCCATCAGCAGGCAGGCTATACATCGCCGAGCCCGTGCGCAGGGCCTCGCTCACCACGACCGTCTTGTCATCGGGCGACCAACCAACCAGCGTAGGCAATTCATCGGGCGTAGTCACCAATCGCTTTACTGGACCACCTCCAGTAGGAATGAGGCAGACACTCATTTTTCGCATCCAACTGTTCTGACCCGTATCAGCAATGTAGGCGATGAACTTCCCGTCGTGCGAATAGATTGGCTGAGATACCGCTCCTTTGTCCGTCGCAATGGCTTGTACAGCCCCGCTATCAGCAGAAACGATTGCAATTTTTGAGGAGGTCCAGGCATTGGCAGATGGGCTACTTTGCTGGGCAAATACAACCATTTTGCTGTTAGGTGCCCAATCAAGCCCGGCAATATGAAACGGTCCCTTTGTCAGTTGCTTAACGGGATAATTTCCTTTTGCATCTTTCGTTAACGTCAGCGCATAGAGGTGGGCATTCTGAAACTGATCGACTACATCCCAGTCTTTCTTTTCCTTCCGATCTTTTTCTTCCTGGGTTGACCGGGTATCGGTGACGGTATAGGCAATGCGTTTGCTATCGGGCGACCAGGCATAGGTCGTGATACTGTTTTTAGCAACCGTTACGGGTTCTGCTTCCCCGCCCGTCAACCGCATGATGTATACTTGTTTTTTTGCATCCTTACCCCGACCCGAAAGAAAGGAAATGAATTGACCATCGGGCGAAAACTGCGGGTCCGTACAGGACTTATCACCAAATGTGTACTGATAGTTCAGTTTACCATCAGTGCTGGTTACATAGATGTGAGACAGGAAATCGGAGTTCTCAGCGTCCATACGAGCGGTAGCTACAACATAAGCCACCAGTTTACCATCGGGCGAGACGACCGGATTACTAACGCGCTTATAGGCCATCATACTGGCAGGAGTCCACCCAGAGTTAGTACTTCCAGACCGGGTCCCTCCAGACCGGGTCCCTCCAGACTGCGCCAAAGTCATACTGAATAAGCCACTACACAACAGAAACGTCAGGAGTTGTTTTTGCATACACATAGCTGTTTTTGGTTAACAGAGTATGGCATCAATATCGGCATAGTTTCAAAATAAACAGTTCACTTTTTAATCAAAAACCAAATTAAAATTTACAATAAACCAAATTTTCAGTAAATTATTATCACAACAATACTATTGCACAAATTAAGATACATCTACTACCTTCCTGACACGTCACTAAATTCGCAAGTGGCAAACTTTTTGTTACGAACTGATCATAGATAATACTATTACTACACAAAATGAGTCCCTTGATCAGATTAAGTATATTTATAATTTGCTTTTTCTGGGGATATGGCTATTCTGTACAAGCTCAATCAACAATAGGCGTCAATCAGAACCCCAAATCATCTGTTGATCCAATTGCCACCACCTGGGCTGATATGACAGTACGGATTATGACGAAAGCTCCTAAAAATACACCTACCTATGGTTCTCGGGCTATTGGTTATTTGGGGCTTACCATGTATGAAACCGTTGTATATGCCTCCCGTAAACATCGGTCGGTGATACGTATCCTGTCGGACACAATTTCATTACCCAAACCTGATTTTAAGAAATCATATTGTTGGGAGCTCGCCCTTAACGCAGGGCAGGCTTATATGCTGAAAGCCCTCTATGCCTACACAGATAAAACGGAACCGATTGATTCATTGGCCAATGCCATACATCAACAGTATGCCGCCCAGCTTAGTCCAGAGGTTGTGGAGCGCTCTGAGCAATTTGGTCGGGCCGTGGCTACAAAAATTTATGAATGGTCGAAGAGTGACGGGGGCATGAAGGCTATCTACGCAATTTCCCTAAAGACTATGTCCGGCCTCAGGGTACTGGCTTATGGGTTCCTCCTATAGTTGGGCAATCAAACACCAAAATCCCGATGCATCCAACCTGGGGGCAAAATCGAACCTTTTCGCTCCGTAATAGCCAATTACCAATGCCTGAACCTCTGGCCTATTCTACTGATACAACCAGCCAATACTATATTCACTACAAAGAAGTATTTGACCGAAAAAAATCACTCACAGAAGCAGAACGAGCCATTGTGATGTGGTGGGGCGACGACCCAACCGAAACCTGCTCTCCTCCTGGCCATTCGTATAATCTGGCTACCATTGCAATCCGCAACAGTAATGCAGATTTGGTAAAAGCGGCCGAAACCTATGCCCGCGTAGGTATGGCGGTTGCCGATGCCTTTATCTGCTGCTGGAAAACCAAATTTACCTATATGGTTGAGCGACCCTCTTCGTTCATCAAAACCAAAATCAGCCCTGATGATTTCAGAGGTCCCTGGCTTCCTTTCTTTCTGGAACCGCCCTTTCCTTCCTTTTATTCAGGTCATGCGGTCCAATCAGCAGCAACAGCTGTGGTGCTAACCGAACTGTATGGCCCCAGCTTTTCATTTACAGATCATACTCACGCGAATCGGCCCAACATGACCTATTATGTACAGGATGCATCGCCGAATAAGCCAAATCCAGCCAATTATGCTGATTATTATCCGATGTTTCGCACGCATAGTCTAAAGTACGAAGCCCGGCATTATAAGTCGTTTTGGGCGGCTGCTCAGGAATGTGCAGAGTCGCGGCTGATGGGCGGCATTCACACGCGCTATGATAACGAAGTAGGCTTAACTGAAGGGACTAAAATAGGGCGCAACATAAACGCCCTTAAATGGCACTAAGTCAGTAGTTTCCTGTTGACTTAGTGCCTCCTAACGAATACGATTAAACAGATTTTGCCGCTGGCTTTGCGTGTTCAGGTTTCAATACAACAACATCACGCACAGCACCACCTGCATTGAGCTTTTCCACCATTTTGTCTAACAAAGGAGTTGCCCAGTCGGGAATGTATTTGTCGGTTGTTTGAATCAGCACTTTCGGGAAGTCATACAAGGTTCTGCCCAGACCGAATTGCACGGCGCACCGTTTCATGGCATCGCTGATACCGCCTTTCACGGGTTCAACACTGGTACGGCTGGCCCCGTCCGTTTTCTTAACAATTTCGCCACCGGGTAAAATGGCGGTAATCGTACACAGAAAACCGCCTTCAATTTCCTTAATTTCATTCTGCCAGCCAGCCCAGCCAAACTGCTCGTCGAAGCGCTGCATGACGCAGCGGTTGGTGATATAAGGCACCACGATGATCTTCTGACCATCTTTGGTCTGGCTCTGCACCCGCCACTCAATTTCCTGAATGGTAAGCGGGGCGGTTAATACGTTTAGGTCCATTTTTGTTGTTGTTTACTTGGCTTTTACTCATAAATCTGTCGACGGTGCCCAAAAAAGTTCAGCAGATTCACTCCATCATTTTCAGCAACTCGTTCAGCTTCAACAAGGCTTCGATCGGTGTTAGACGGTTTACGTCGATGGTTCGTAACTTATCCTTGATGGCTTCTGTTTTGGGATCACTGGATTCGATGATGCGTAGGGCTAACTCGCGTTCCTGCGGCACCGCTTCCCGAATTTTCTCCTTATTGGTTTCCCGATTGTGCGACGACTCCAATTGTTTCAGAATCTCGTTGGCACGATTGACGATTTGAGCAGGCATACCAGCCATTTGGGCCACGTGAATTCCAAAACTGTGCTCAGAACCACCTTCTTTGAGTTTCCGCAGGAAAATCACTTTGTTACCCAGCTCCTTGACCGCTACGTTGTAATTTTTGATACGCGGATTATCGGTAGCAAGATCGTTCAGTTCATGGTAGTGCGTCGCGAACAGGGTTTTGGGCCGACAGTCGGTTTTGGTATGCAGGTATTCAGCAATGGACCAGGCAATGGACACGCCATCGTAGGTGCTTGTGCCCCGCCCGATTTCATCCATCAGGATCAGGCTTCGTTCACTGAGGTTGTTCAGAATACTGGCCGTTTCGGTCATCTCGACCATAAACGTACTTTCGCCCCGCGAGAGGTTATCGCTGGCTCCAACGCGGGTAAAAATCTTGTCTACAATCCCAATCTGTGCCGACGATGCCGGTACAAAACTCCCCGATTGCGCCATCAGTACTATCAATGCCGTTTGTCGTAACAGCGCTGATTTCCCAGCCATGTTTGGTCCGGTAATGATGATAATCTGCTGGGTTTCGTCGTCCAGGTAAATATCATTGGGGATGTAATGCTCGCCTGGAGGCAGTTGCTGCTCAATCACCGCATGTCGACCATCCTTGATATTCAGCACTTTAGTTTCATTGATCTGTGGCCGAACGTATTTGTTCTTCACGGCCACCCGCGCAAACGAAGACAATACATCAAGTACCGACAACACACGGGCATTCTGCTGAATAGCACCTACGTATTCGCCAGCCGCCAGTACCAGGTCATTAAACATCCGGGCTTCGATCTGAAAAATCTGCTCCTCGGCGTTCAGAATTTTATCTTCGTATTCTTTAAGCTCAGGTGTAATGTAACGTTCAGCATTCACCAATGTTTGCTTACGAATCCAGTCGTCGGGCACGCGATTTTTATGCGCGTGGGTCACTTCCAGATAATAGCCAAACACCTTATTGTAAGCCACTTTGAGCGAACTGATGCCGGTTCGTTGGATCTCGCGTTCCTGCAGTTGCAACAGATAATCTTTACCCGCGTAGGCAATAGTAGTTAGTTCATCTAACTCAGCATTAATACCCGTCTTAATCATCCCACCCTGATTCGAGAGAGCGGGTGGATCTTCACGTAATTCGGTTTCGATGCGATCGATCAGGAACGCAACTGGATTAAGCTGATCGGCATATTTTTTCAGCGACCCTGAGTGCAGGCCAGACGACTCGTTCTGACTTAAAGCCGTAATCAGCAACTCCTTTATCGGCAACACATGTTGCAGTGACCGCTTGAGCTGCAGTAACTCGCGGGGGCTAATCCGCCGAACCGCCACTTTTGAAACCAGTCGTTCGAGATCGCCTATTTGCTTTAGGTGACTAACCATTGTATCGGCCAGGTCGATGTCAGCAACCAGCAGATCAACCATGTTGAGCCGTTCGTCGATCAGGGCTTTTTCCTTAAGAGGCAGACTCAACCATTTGCGCAGTAATCGCGCGCCCATGGGTGTAACGGTCTGATCAAGAATCTGAATCAGTGGAACGCCCCCCTCCTGCTGAGCAGCCGTCAGTTCAAGGTTACGAATCGTGAATCGGTCGAGCCAAACGTATCGGTCTTCTTCGAGACGCGTAACACGGGTAATATGCTGAAGGTCTTTATGTTCGGTCTCATTCAGGTAATGCAGAATTACCCCGGCGGCAATGATGCCATCGGGCAGTCCTTCAATACCAAACCCTTTGAGAGAGGTGGTCTGAAAGTGTTGTTTCAGGAAGTTATAGCCGAAGTCGTAGGTAAAGGCCCAGTCTTCGAGCGTGTAGGTATGGAACTTGTCACCGAATAAACTCCCAAACTCCTGGCGGTTGCGCTTGCAGTACAGAACCTCCGATGGATTGAAGCTTTGCAGCAGTTTATCGACATAAGCCGAATTTCCCTGAGATGCCAGAAACTCACCCGTCGAAATATCCAGAAACGATATACCAAACTGGTCATCTCCCTTGCCAAAATGGACAGCCGCGAGGTAGTTGTTCCGTCGGGTATCGAGGACATTATCATTAAACGAAACACCGGGTGTAACCAACTCCGTAACGCCCCGCCGAACGATCCCTTTAGCCAGGGCAGGATCCTCTAACTGATCGCAAATCGCTACGCGCTCACCCGCCCGAACGAGTTTGGGCAAGTGGGTATCCAGGGAGTGATGCGGGAAACCAGCCAGTTCTTCATTCGATCCACCATTATTGCGTTTGGTAAGCGTAATCCCCAGAATTTTACTGGCCCGAACGGCATCTTCGCCAAAGGTTTCGTAAAAATCACCGACACGGAAGAGCAGCAACGCACCGGGATATTTAGCTTTAATCTGGTTATACTGGCGGTTGAGAGGAGTTTCGTTTTTCTTCGCTTGCGGCTTTGCTGCGGTGGCTGTCTTCACTGATTTTTGTTGGATTGTCGTAAACAAAAATAGTGATTTTTGGCGAGAAAGTGGCTGTTTTTTCCCTTATTACAGCCATAAACTCCCAGCCAAAATCCCTCATTGTCATGACCTCTCCCGAACTCACTCTGCCGTTGAAAGTTAGCTTCAACCCCATCATCCGGACGTATCTGCTCTTCTACATAGCCTTTTTTCTATTCATTTCAATCATCGGCATCCCTTTCCTGTTATTCTGGTTTTTGGGGGTTGGTCAGTGGTGGAGTCGGCATTACTTTCATAACCTGGAGTGCGAGCTTTCCGAACGTTCTTTACGCTTTAAAAAAGGCATTCTGATACAGGTTGAAAAAACGATTCCGCTCGAAAACATTCAGGACGTTACCTTTGTGGCTGGGCCGCTACTTCGCTATTTTGATCTTTGCATCCTGAAATTTGAAACCGCCGGACAAAGCCCCAATCAGGCCCACGACATGGAGTTGATCGGGATTATCGATGCCCAGGCTTTTCGGACGCATATTATTGAGCAACGGCAACGCCTTATTGCTGCCCGAAGCAACCAGCAACCCGTAGATACAGACCAGATTCTTCTCACCGAAATCCGCGACGCGCTTCACGACATTCGGCAATTGGTACAGGCTAATTTGAAACAGACTAATGGGTAAATTTGCCTTCGGCTAAAATAGTCCCATATCCTTTCCCGGCCCTACATGCCTTCATCCTTATCTGAAGCCCTCAATACTTTCAAAAAATCTTCTAAACCAATAATTGGTAAAGCCGGAAAATCTATCTCCTTAAAAATAGCGAAATCAGCATCATTGGTAACCAGATAATCAGCATTTACACTAATAGCCAAGCCGGCAAACTTATTATCATCGGGGTCATTGGGGATTAGCTCCCATCGGAAGGCGGGTTCAGCAAAAACAGTATTAGGTGCTATGGCCAATATGTGTAAAACAAGATGTGCTGTATGTTCTGAATAAGTCAGCCCAAGTATCTCTTCATACTCAAGCAGGATCTCTGTACTTACATACCAGGTGAATAGCCCTGCTTCAAAATAGCGATATAGATCATAGAAAGGGCTTTGGGGAGGAATCGATGCCCGTAAGCAATTGGTATCAATGACAACTCGTATCAATTTATTTGCGGGTTATTGAGAAATTATCTTCGACCAGCATCCGACGAAAGTCGTCGTCAGTATACCCTTTTTCTTCAACAGCACGACTTACTTCATCCTTGAGTTGGTTTGAGAAATAGCTCATCAACAGTCGCCGAATTTCCAATGTCTGTTGCGAATCCAATCCTTGATCTAGCAAGCGAAGAAGACTAATCTGCAAATCTGTCAACTTACCAGTATGTTCATTTCCAGATACCATGTTTCTATTGGTTATACGTCTAGCACTATCAAAACTAACTATTTCGGCCCTTATTCCGTTCTTTGTGCCTAAAGTTCGATTTATTTTCACCTATGCCTCCTCGTAAACTCGCTCTCGATGAACTCAATCGGCTCTCCGTTGAGGAATTCAAAGACACGGAAAAATTCCCTTATTGCCTGATTTTAGACGACATCCGAAGCCTGAATAATGTCGGCTCCGTATTTCGGACGGCCGATGCGTTCCGTGCGTCAAAACTCTATCTGTGCGGGATTACAGGCCAGCCTCCCCATCGTGATATTACCAAAACAGCACTTGGCGCAACCGAGTCCGTTGCCTGGGAACATGTTCCTGACGTAGTGAATTTAGTACACCGGTTGCAGGCTGATGGATGGGTAGTAGCTGCTGTTGAACAGGCCGAAGGAAGTACCTCACTAACTGATTTTTCACCAGAACCAAACAAACAGTACGCTTTCGTGTTGGGTAACGAAGTGACTGGTGTTAATGATGAGGTTGTACAAGTTGCTGATCTGGTGCTGGAAATCCCGCAATTTGGCACGAAACATTCGCTCAATATTGCCGTTACGGCAGGCATCGTATGCTGGGATTTTCTTCAAAAAAGATAACAAAAACTTAATAATGAGTTTTTGATTGTCACAAAAATTTCGTATTTATTTGTAGATTTTTTTATACTGAACAAATGGCAAACAAGACCCTTAAAACCAAACAAAAGTCGCTGGCATCCGAAATCGTCAGTTCGATTGAAACCAAACTTAGCGAAGCAGGTGCGGCCACAAAAAAAATGAAGAAGTCCATTGAGAAATCAGCGGACAAATTGGCGAAAAAGTTGGCTAAACTGATGCATAAAACGGAAAAAAAAGCCGCAAAGCCAGTAAAAGCGACCGAAAAGAAACTAAAGAAAGAGGCAACTAAGGCAAAGAAAAACGCTGACAAAGCCGCTAAAAATGCCAAACGGACAGCCAGTAAAGCGGCTACTGCTGTAACCGAAGCAGTTGCTCCTGCAACGCCTAAAGCTACCCCTACCCAGCGCAAGCCGACACCTGCTCCAAAACCTGCAGCGCCTAAAACTGCACGTGCACCACGCACTAAAGAAACTACGTCAACAGCACCAACTCCGGCTGAAGCAGCGGCTGAGAATGCTTAGGACAAGAGCTCTGAAGATTAGTCATTTTGCAAGAGCCCGTTAAAAGCGGGCTCTTTTTGTTATCAATTATTGCATTTTAGACTATTTTCTTGTGACATTTACGCATTCCGTTCGTATAGTTTATATGTAGACTTTAAGTGCCTTACTAAACCGTAAAAGACAGCGTTATGCTGCGTCGTTCTCTTGTCTATCCTCTATCTGCTTTTGCACTTCTCCTAGCCATTATTATAGGTGTTGTGCTTTATGGAAACTGGACACCCCTATCCATATCTTCTTCGCTTTGGTGGCTAGGCCTCATCGGGTTGGTGCTGCTAGCTCAAGTATTGATGGGTTATCTTGTCTGGTGGTTGTTACGTCGACAACAGCGGTCTGTAGTACAAACAGAAGTGCTACACTCGATTGTGCATGAATTCCAGTCGCCCATTACAGCTATTCGGATGGCTGCCGATATTCTCGATTCCCCAATTGCCCGCAATCAGCCCGAGCGAACGGAGAAATATGTTCGCATTATCCGGGAAGAGACCGAACGGCTTCAGCATCAGGTCGAAACAATGCTGACACTGGCCCGCGCAGACCGGAACACACTCATCTTAAATCCGGAACCGATTCAGGTACATCAACTTCTACGATCAGTAGCCGAGCGGCATGGCGATTATCTGACGCTGAATTTACCCGGCAATGATACCCACATTCTGGCCGACCGGCTTCATTTGACTAACGTACTCTATAATTTACTGGACAACGCCGTAAAATATAGCTCAGACAAACCCCAAATTACATTACTCACAAAGGCAAATACCGATGGTCTCACCATTACAATTCGTGATCGAGGAGTGGGAATTCCACCAAAATTAGTGGCCCAGATTTTCCAACCTTTTTTCCGGGTTCATGATCGAAACCAGCCCAGTGTGAAGGGCTTCGGGTTAGGCTTGAGCTATGTACAACGCATTATCCATTCCCACAACTGGACAATATGGGTGAAAAGTGAAGTGGGCAAAGGCAGTGAATTTATGATTCAGGTACCTCCCTCTTCGCTTTTATCCCCGACTGAAACATCAAGAGGTAATTTATGAATAGTGTTTTTTACCAATGGAGCTGTTTAAACTTTGCAAAGTTCGTTAATAAAACTGAATCGTTTTTTGTCATCCCTCCTGAGGTCGGGATGACAAAAAATTACGCAAATTTTAGCTAGAAAATGAAAGTTTAAACAGTTTAAATACACAAAGGCCATTGTCAGTCATCAAAAGATGTACAGACAATGGCCTTTTTTACTGCAAACCATCTAAGGTTTGATGATTACTTATTTAGTATTCATACTCTGAGCTGCCTTGGTAACCTTCATTACCCCATTCATAATGCGCCAGTGACCGGGGAACGTACAGACAAACGGATAATCGCCCGGTGTAGCTGGAGCGGTGAATTTGAGTCGGTACGTTTGATCCGGATTGACCAGGGGTGTAGCTGCAATAATCTGCGCAATAGCCGGTACATAGTTTTTTTCTGCTCCGTCTTTGGCAGTAATCATCTTATCGGCAGCTGCACCAATGATTTCCATGCTTTTGGGTTTACCAATGACCAGATTGTGCTGCATAGCATCGGGGTTTTCCAGTACAATCTCAACTTGTTTCCCCGCTGTCACGGTAAACTCTTTTTTGTCGTAACGCATTTCTTCCCGCACCGTTTTCATCCGAACGACTTCAACATCTGGGTCAACCGGTGCCTCTTTGGTAACACCCCAGGCTTCGTAAAGACGGTTCAGACGCTCGCGATTTTCGGTCGAAACGGAACTGGTCAAACTGGCAAGGAATGACTTATCGGCATCCTGAACCGCAGCTTTCTGTTTCATATTCCAGCCTTCCGATACACCTTTAACGATAGCCTCGCTCTGTGCCGGATTCATTTTCTGACTTTGCCGCAATAACGAAATAACTGAATCTACAGGGGCAACCGACGCATAGCTACGGGTAGCCCGTTCGAGCGCATAGGCACTTAGGCTTTGCGGAGCGCGGTAGGTTAGCGTTTGGGTAGCATTGTTATTTTGCTCATTTCCCTCGGCAATTTTGTTCTCGCGATCAAGCATAACGGTCAGCGTATATTGCCCGGCACGCTCGAACATAACACCCATGTCGCCCACCCAAGGGCCATTGTTCGATTTGCTGATGGTAACGGTCTCGCCAGGTTTGATTCCCTTGTCGTGCGTTACACTCACAAAATCAATCTTTGCGCCCTCAGTGGCTCCTTTTGGTCCTTCTACACGTAGCGATAAGGGAATAGGCGTTCCTTCAGGAATGGCCACGCCCCCATTATTTTTCACATCCACAAACAGACGAACACTCTCACGAACAGCAGGCGACTCCGGCGTCGTACGAATGGCAGCCACAACAAGATCTGGCAGATTTGACGATAAAACAGGCTGTTGGGTACTTGCTGACGTAGATGCTATTGACGCTTTCTCCATAGCCGCATGATTATGCGCTGACATATCATTGGTTGCTTTGGTAGGCGCATTCGTCGCAATTTGCTTCATATATGCCTTTAGCAATTGTCCATTTTGACTTGTCAGAACGGCGGCAAACGCTTCGGGTAGCCAACGGTCGTTTACTTCTGTACCCTTGTCTAGCCGAGCCAGAATGGCCTGCTGCGCAGCCTGGCTCTGGGGTATTTCCGACAATTTTAAGAGGGTGTTTAGAACCACTAATGGCTCTGTATCATTCATCGAATTGGCATCCAGTAGTGCATTTGCAACGTCCTGAGCAGGAGGCATTACCTGAATAGCCGTTTTACGGACAGCAGCCGCTGGATGTTTTAGCGCCTTCCTAACAGCGATGGTTGCATTCTGATCCGAGCCATCCAACACGGTCAAACCCTTCAACGTCCACAGTGCGTGAATAGCTGCCGGATTATTTCCAATCTCATCAACCGATTGATCGTTGACCAGCGCAATCAATTGCGGAACTACGTCTTTATTGTTCCGTTCGATGAGCAGCCGCTGGGCGGTCATTCGCCAGAACATATTCGTGTTTTTCAGAGCCGCTACTAACTCATCCGGGCGATCTTTGCGCAACGCCATCGGTGTATAAGATGGTGCATTTTTATAGCCAACACGGTAAATCCGACCATGAGTAAAATCGCGGAGTGGCGTTTCGTAGGCATTTCCTGAGCCATTGGTAGCCCCTTAGGTGTGGGATTATGCTGGATGATGTAGCTATACCAGTCTACAACCCATACGGCACCGTCGGGGCCAACTTCGGCAAATACGGGTGCGAACCATTCATCGGCTCCGGCCATCAAGTTGAAGCCTTCAGCATCTTCAAAATTCGTCCCACTTTTCTGCATGACATTCTGGTGCAGAATATGGCCCGTTGGTTCAGCGACGAAAGCAATGGTATTCCAGTATTTTTTCGGAAAAGCGCGGGCGGTGTAAAAATTATGCCCAGCCGCTGCCGTGAATCCGCCAAACACATCGACCTGCCGCACTTTCTCGGTAATAGGCTTCATGTCTTTGTGGGTGTCGGTACTGCGGCTACCATTCTCGCGCAGGTGTGGGGCACCGTGAAAATATTGATTGGGAATGGCCATGTACCAACCATGCGAGTTGTTGGCCGTTGACCCGAAAATATCGCCCGTTTCCTGCAAACCTAATCCCCAGGTATTGTTCGACGTGCTGGTCATGTATTCAAGCTTTGACCCATCAGGCTTAAACCGAAAAAATCCCTGACTGAACTTCACACTGTCGGCCCCAACTTTTCCTTTAAAACCTGAGTAACCAACGCTTCCCCATATCCAGTTATCGAAACCATAATGCAGGTTGCTTGGTCCGGCGTGGGTATCGAACGTACCAAAACCAGTGAAAACAATTTTCTTCACGTCGGCTTTATCGTCGCCGTTGGTATCCTGCAAAAACAGCATGTGTGGTGCCTGCGAAACATACAGCCCACCGTTCGCGAACGCCATACCAGTCGGGATACTCAATCCTTCGGCGAAGTTGGTAAACTTGTCGGCCTTACCATCTTTATCGGTGTCTTCGCAAATGACGATGTAATCAGAGCCGCCTTCGGGTTTGCGCTCATTGGGATAGTCTTTCGTGATGAGTGCATAGAGCCGACCACGTTCATCCCAGGCCATTGCAATGGGGTGCATGACATTGGGCTCGTGGGCAAACAGATCAAGGGTAAAATCGACCGGCACCTGAATATGCTTCATCGACTCTTCCGGTGAGAGAGGATTCTGCTCTAACTGAGGTCCAGGGCGCTTTTCGTAGTTAGGAAGGTTAGCGTCATGATACGTAAATGCCTGTGGTTTCAGATCGTCGTGTAGTTTCTTGACGTCATCGCCCACAGCCCATAAAATACCCCTTTCCAATAATTGTTGAAAACCAGGTTGGCTCCAGGTGCGTTCATCGTGACCATAGGCCGTGTAAAACACGCGGCCTTTTCCGTATTGGCGTGTCCAGGTATAAGGCTCTTCCTTTTGCCCTGGTTTATCTTTTTCCTGATCGGCCTTGATGTCGCGAACGGCAAGCACATTGTTGTCGGCTTGCAGATGACTGTGCAGATAGGTTTCGTCGTAGGCTTTGAAGGAAGGTAAACCGGCCACGATTGGGTTGTTTGGTTGGGTAAACCGCGTCTGGATCGTATCCATCCGATGCCGCCAGAATTGTCCACCCACCACTTTGTCAACGTATTCGGTTGAGTTGCGGAAACAGTACGATGCACAGTGCACAGGAATCAACCCCTTACCGGATGAAACATAATCCAGTAGCGCTTTTTCCTGCGGCTTCGGAATACTGTCCCAGTTGGCGAAAATCAATAGACCATCATACTTATTCAGGTTTTCCGAATTGAGGTCTTCCAGTTTATCGGTATAGGTAATATTAATACCCTTGTTACCGAGCGCGGCCATTAGTTGTGGCACTCGCTCAATGGGTTTGTGGTGGCCATTATCCCCCAGAAATAGAATTTCTGTTCGGCGTGGCTTAGTAGCTTCCTGCCGAACACTCGTTTGCGTCGCCGATTGGCGGGCGCATTGGGCAAAGGCCGTTGCCAGTCCAATGAGTATGAGTAGTTTTTTCATGGTTTTTTAAACGCAAAGGGCGCAAAGGATTCGCAAAAGGCGCAAAGGAATTGGTACATATCTCCGAATCCTTCGTGCCCTTTGCGTTTAAAATTTATTCGTTAAAATCCGGCAACTTGATCAACTTCCCACCCTGCAACGCGGATTCGTGCGCCAGGATACCCACGCTTGTCCAGTTGGCCGATTGAGCCGCATTCGGGAACGGCTCCCGGTCTTCCACAATAGCTGACAAAAATTCATGTACCATATGCGGGTGCGAGCCGCCATGTCCTCCCCCTGCGTAAACGACAGATGTTGTTGCTCATCGGCATCATACACCCCTTTTGTCGTGAAGCGCTGAATCGATTCAGGCAACAAATGTGCGTAATCGGGCACTGTCACTTTTTCAGGAATTTCCGGCTCTGGCTTTTTGGCGGTGTGAATCACGGGTTGTTCTTCTTCAATGAGTTGCCACTCAAATGATTTTTTATCACCATACACCTCAAAACTTTCGCGGTATTGCCGCGCCACGTCGAACAGCGAGCGATAGACATAGGCCGACAAATCGCTGTCTTTGAACTTAATATGTGCCGATTCGACCGCAAAAGGCGAATTATGAATTTTGGCAAGCTCTTCCCGAATCGTCCCGGACCCAAAGCAGGATACATAATCGGCTTCGAGTTTGAGTAATCCCGCTACCGGACCCACGCAGTGAGTTGCGTAGTGCATGGGGGCAACCCAGGCCAATAGTCAGGCCAGCCGTCCATGTCCTGCTGATGACTGGCTTTCAGAAATTGCACTTTACCTAACTGCCCGGTTTCATACAACTCCTTGACGAACAGAAACTCGCGGCTATAGACCACCGTTTCCATCATCATGTATTTCTTGCCGCTTGCTTTCGTGGCTTTCACGATTTCCATACACTCCTCCACGGTCGTGGCCATGGGAACCGTACAGGCAACATGCTTACCTGCCCGTAGCGCTTTCAGGCTTTGCTCCGCATGATTCGGAATGGGCGAGTTGATATGAACCGCATCGACGTTCGGGTCGGCTAGCAGTTCATCGTAGTCATTGTATCGCTTCTCAATGCCATACGCATCGCCGATTTCGTTTAGTTTTTCGACGTTACGCTGACAAATTGCGTACATGTTTGCGTTCGGATGCCGCTGATAAATAGGAATAAATTCGGCCCCAAAGCCAAGGCCAACGATAGCGATGTTGATCATTTTTAAAAGAGCGAAATAGGACCGCCGAAGCGGAGTGAATGAGTGAAAGGGCGAAAACTACGATCAGGCGAGAACGCCTTTTCGCTCTTTCGCTATTTCACTTTTTATAAATTTTAGTCCATCAGCAGCCAATTGTTCAGGCGATTCGAACATAGGTCTGAAAATATGGGTAGCCGCGGCCAGTTCAGGTGGATTAGGACCAAAGGCTTCAATGGCAATCGGCCCTTCATAGCCAACTTCCTGCAACACAGCAAATACTTCATCGAAGTTGATATGGCCCTTACCCGGTGTGGAACGGTCATTTTCCGAAATCTGAACATGAGCCAGATAAGGGGCTACTTTCCGCAAGGCATCGGCAATGCTTTTCTCCTCCATATTCGCATGAAAGGTATCGAACGCAGCCTGGCAATTCGGGTGGTTTACGGCCTCAACATAGCGCACCAGATCATCTGCACAGGTGAGCAAGTACGTTTCAAACCGATTAAGGTATTCGATGGCGAGCGTGACGCCTTTTGATTGAGCATGTTCGGCTACCTCGCGCATCCCCGTTACCGACCAATTCCATTCCTCTTCTGTAGCGGGCTTACCTGTAAACGTTTTGAATCCTGCGTATAACGGCCCATCAGAATAGCAGATCCAACCGCCTGTGAACAATCAACAATTTGTTTAAGATAGTCAATTGCCGCCCGGCGTACCGACTCGTTGGGACTAATGAGACTATAATCGTGGCCACATATTGTACAGGACTGAACGCCTAAGCCCAGTCCTTTTATTTGTTGACCAAGATTCTGCCACTTAACCAGATTCACATCGTTGATGGGTACTTCAACAAAATCAAATCCGCTCGTTTTCAGGAATGACAGGGTATCGGACAGGTTTTCGTCCATTGTCATTGTCCAAACGAACATATTCATTCCTATCTTATTCATATTACATCTGCGGAAAATTACACAAATCTAAGCAGTAGTAAAATTCAAGATGTAGCTTTTATTGGCCAATCCCGACTATATTTTTACACGATTTAGCGATTATATTCGTTATTTGCGTTAAAAAGAAGTAATTGAATGAAACAGCCCCTTCGTAAAGACCTTGAACCCGTTGCGGCTTCATTCACGGTGAAAGAATTAGTGGAGCCTCATTTCGATCCAAACTGGCATTTTCATCCACACTATCAGTTATTTCTGGTGGAAGAAGGTACGGGAACACGTTTCATCGGCGATTCGATCAAACCCTTTGTTCCGGGTGATTTGGTTTTCCTGGGTCCAAATCTTCCTCACCTCTGGCGAAGCGATCAGGCCTATTTCAGTAAACAATCGAAGCTTATAACAAAAGGAATCGTGGTGTATTTCACCGGTGATTTTCTGGGTACTGCTTTTTTTGAACAGCAGGAAATGGCCCCTTTGCGGCAATTGCTCGGCCACGCCCGGCAAGGACTGGAATGGACCGGGCCGACTCGCAACCGAACTGCAGCAGCCCTCCGCCATCTGACCACACAGCCTATTACATTTGACCGTATTCTGAGCTTGTTAACCCTGCTAAATGATCTTTCGCACGCTACCGACTACCAGTATCTAACCAGCGCAGGCTATACAAATACGGTTAAACCGACTGAAACCGATCGAATGCAATTGGTACATGATTATGTACTGGGCCACTTTCCTGATGACCTTAGCCTGGACAAAGTAGCCGATCTGGCGGGGATGACCTCGCCCGCTTTCTGCCGCTATTTTAAAGCCCGTGCCAACAAAACCTTCTCCGAGTTTGTCTCCGAAGTCCGCATTGGGCATGCCTGCAAACTCCTGATGAACGGCAAGTTATCCATCACCCAGATCAGTTTTGAGAGTGGGTTCAGAACCCTATCGAACTTTAATAGACAGTTTAAAGATATTACGGGCCAGACCCCCTCAACGTATGTGAAAACGTATCGGCAGTTTTAAATAGAAAGCCAGGTAGTTGGCATTCATATAGTCAGGAATTGTCAATCATCGCTATCCTGAATGTTTTATAACGAAATGCCCCATCATTCGGAATGATGGGGCATTTCGTTATACTAACAATAAGATCAGCCTAGTAGATCGTCGTTGTTCCAACTGTTTCCCGAACCGACACTCCCTCCAGAATAAACGAGAGCAGATCTTCATTCAGGCGGTCTTTTTGTGTAACAAAGAGTCCGTGTGGCTCACCTTCGTATACGATGTATTGAGCCGTTGGTAAGGCATTGGCCGTCCGTTCACCTGATGCTTCAATGGGCACCGTCTTATCAGAATCCCCGTGGATAATTAGAGCCGGAACGCGTATCTCGGCTAAATCATCCCGAAAATCTGTTGTCGCAAATGAGTTAGCACACTCGAGTGTGGCTTTATGCGAAGCCACATAAGCGCGGGCAAAATCGCCGTCCAGGTGCGCCTGGCTAACAGGCTGACTTAGAAGGCTAACGCCATAAAACTGCTTACCAAATGTTTTAAGGAAATCGGCCCGATCCTTCTTCAGATTTGTCGTGATTTCATTAAAAACTTCCTGATCTACTCCGTCTGGATTATCATCGGTTTTAAGTAAATATGGCGTTACGGCACTAATGAAGGCTACTTTTGCCACTCGTGCTCCACCATGGCGACTCATATACCGGGCCACTTCGCCCCCACCCATTGAGAATCCCACTAGTGTCACATTTTGCAGATCCAATTCATCAAGTACAGCCTTCAGATCATCGGCCAGGGTGTCATAATCATAGCCATCCCAAGGTTGCGATGATTTCCCAAAACCTCGACGGTCGTAGGCAACAACACGAAGGCCATGCGCGGGCAATTCAGCTAATTGATAATCCCACATTTCATGGCTCAAAGGCCAGCCATGGATTAATACCACGGGCGCACCTGTGCCTAAGTCCTGATAAAAAAGCTTAATATCATTGCCGGACGCATCCGTGCCTGCTTTAATGTAGCTCATAACGTGCCTAAATTTGTTTTGTTGAGTTATTCTATTCACTTGGTAGAACTATAGCTACGAAGAATGGTTTGCGAAGGATTTCCCGT
The DNA here is from genome assembly GCA_003259005.1 of Spirosoma telluris. Taxonomy (GTDB): domain Bacteria; phylum Bacteroidota; class Bacteroidia; order Cytophagales; family Spirosomataceae; genus Spirosoma; species Spirosoma telluris. The sequence goes on along the minus strand of QLII01000001.1, from coordinate 7,591,259 downwards.
TTGCTAGTTTTTCATGATTCTTGTATCATTCATAAATAAAACAATCATTACTCGCCCGATTAACCAATCAACCCGATGCATTGACTCATCTCCTCGCGGGTTTAAGAGAAGATCAAATCCGCCAGCGGCCTCAACCTAAAAAGTGGTCTATTTTTCAGAATTTAGCCCATTTAGCGCGTTATCAGGATGTTTTTATGGAACGAATCCAAAGAATTATTGCCGAAGAAACGCCATCATTTAGCCGATACATAGCCAATGATGACGCTGGCTTTTCTAATTGGACACCGTTATCATTGCAGGAATTGAGTCAGCGAATGATTCTCATTCGGACAGTGCTAACTGATTTTCTGAGCAGTTTAGAGGAAGATCAGCTTAAACGAGTGGGATTACATCCGGCTTATGGACCGATGACCATTGAAGGCTGGACGGAATTTTTCCTGCTCCACGAAGCACATCATTTTTTTACGATTCTGAAACTAGGCAGTACACTTCGGGCGAGTAAGCAGCCTATGGGATTTTAGTGCAAACGAGCAAACAGAGTTATTTCTTTGGAGGGAATTTCTTGTAAATATCTTTCCGATTCAAAATTCGGGACAGGACAATCGTGTCATTCTCTAAATAAAATCCAATCCGATAATCGCTATTATCACTCAGGCGTAACCGAAATGCTTTTAGCTTTCGACTTCCTTCCATTTTTTTGATTGAGTAAGTTCATCTAGTGATTGAATTTCTTCCAAGGCCTGATAAATAGCTTTCAGTTCATCACGAATTATGGCAGGTAATTTCTTTGCGTCACGACCAAACGAATTATCTATTTCAATTTTCATGGGGTCATTTTTGTGATTATCGAAGTTAAACCCGTGCAAATTGATCATAAAGCGAGCCTTTTTGTGAATTGCTTATGAAAACATAGAAATTAATTACCCCCTGTTAGTGCAGGGGGTTTTCTGTTACTCACTTTTGCAAAAAACACTTGTATGGTCTCCCCGTTTTCGTCAAACCACTCTTATCTTGTATCCTTTCCTCGCGGCAAATGTGTCGTTAATATATTTATCGGGAGAATAACCTGTTGTTGAAATTCTCATGCTCTTTCTCGCTCATACGCCCCTCTTTCTTACCTTCTTCCATCAACTTTAACAAAGCCTTATCTTCCTCCGCTTCAGTCAAGTAATGTTCATCAATCTGCAATTTGGCTTTTGCAGCTTTTGCCGCTTCCATAAAAAGTTTCTTATACTGCTTATCTACATCTATAACTAATCGCATGTTCAGTTTCTATTTTTGTCAAATGTACTAAAAACTCTATATCAACACCCCTTGAAATACCTCGTCTAATCGAGATACGGGTCTGATATGAATTTTATAACCCTTCGTATCCAGACCCTTCATGTTGTACTTGGAGATAAACATTTGCTTAAAGCCCAGCTTTTCGGCTTCGGCAATGCGGGATTCAATCCGGCTCACCGCCCGTACCTCGCCCCCCAAACCAACTTCAGCCGCAAACGCTACAGAGGGAGGAATGGCAATGTCTTCGTAACTCGACACAATAGCGGCACAAACGGCCAAATCAATGGCCGGATCTTCGACACGTAACCCGCCTGCGATGTTCAGGAAAACGTCCTGCTGGCCAAGTCGAAAACCACCCCGTTTTTCTAATACAGCCAATAACATGTTCAGCCGTTTGGCGTCAAAACCTGTACTGCTCCGTTGCGGTGTGCCATAGTTTGCCACGCTGACTAGTGCTTGTGTTTCGATCATAAGAGGCCTATTCCCTTCCAGCATTGAACCGATCGTAACCCCACTTAAGGCCTCGTCGCGTTGCGAAATGAGGATTTCAGATGGGTTCGTGACTTGGCGCAGGCCACTCCCCAGCATTTCGTAAATCCCTAACTCGTCGGTGCTGCCGAATCGGTTTTTGGTCGTTCGTAGAATTCGGTAGGTGGTGTGACGGTCACCTTCGAAGGTAAGCACCGTATCGACCATGTGTTCCAGCACTTTCGGGCCAGCCAGCGAACCTTCTTTGGTAATATGGCCAATCATGAACACCGGCACGCCCGACTCTTTGGCATATTTCATGAACTCTGCCGTGCATTCACGCACTTGCGAAACACTACCTGCCCCCGATTCCACCAGCGACGATTGCATGGTCTGGATGGAGTCGATAATCAGGACCTCAGGCTCAAAATGCTCCACTACCCGAAAAATATTCTGGGTCGACGTTTCAGTCATAACGTGGCAATCGCTGGTAGGCGCATCCAGTCGTTCGGCCCGCATTTTTATCTGCTGCTCACTCTCCTCCCCCGATACGTACAATACCCGCATACCCGCCAGACTAAGTGCAATTTGCAGTAACAAAGTAGATTTACCAATACCTGGCTCTCCGCCGATGAGCACCAGCGAACCGGCCACAATACCTCCGCCGAGTACACGATTCAATTCGAGATCGCTTGTCCGAACGCGAGGTTGTTCTTCATAATTAATAGCATGAATGGCCTTGGGCTTAGCCGCAACTTTCAGTCCTCCCGGTCCGGAAGACGGGCTTCGCCAACCTCCTTTTTCGGGCTCGTCTTTCTGAACGAGTTCCTCCACAATTGTATTCCACTCACCACATGCCGGGCAGCGGCCCATCCATTTAGCTGACTGGTGCCCGCAACTCTGACAGAAATAGGTAGTTTTTAATTTGGCCATTCGGAATCTGATAAGAAATGTAAAATGAGTTATGTATAATGAATTTACTGGCGGATTAAACCAGGAAAGCGTTTTCGAATCAAACCCATCAAAGCGCTTTTAATTAGTCATTTTACAGGGGTCATTATCCATTTACAGAACGCCATTTGCTCAAAATTAGTTGGCTTTTTGTACCGTATTACCCCGATTTCCGTTTATCAAACAGTACTATATTTTGCAACCAAACGATGAAAAAAATCCTGCTTTTCGCAACATTAACTTTTCTGCCTGCTTTGGTATTTGCCCAGGGTTTTCAGATTGGCATTAAGGGAGGGGTTAACCTCTCCAAACTTACATTTGGCGATTTCGTCTCCACAGGAACAAACGCCAATGGCTCACCCAACGTCAGTGTTGATGGTCAGACCTTTCGCAATAATTTACAGGCTAGCCTCGACAGTAAAATGGGGACATCGTTTGGGATATACATGCGTTTTGGCCGTAATCTGTTTATACAACCAGAACTATTATATTCCACCCGATCGGGTTCCTTTAATGTCATTCGGAACGGACAAACGGAAACGTCGACAATTACAACCACCAGTTTCGATGTGCCTTTGCTGTTAGGTATTAAAGGGGGCCCATCCGAATTGTGGCTGGCCCCGTAGCTTCCTTCCGAATCAATGATAACCAGTCATTGGGAGATGCCTTACATCAATATACCAATGGCTCATTGAATGACGCCTGGTCGCAGGCTTATTATGGCTATCAGGTAGGTGGTGGGCTGGATATCGGCTCATTTGGGCTCGATGTGCGTTATCAGGGCAATATTTCAGATATTGCCGAGATTAAGGATAATGGAGCCAAGTTTAGTCAGGGCATGAAGTCATGGCAAATTACCCTTGCTTACCGGCTGTTTTAATATAAGTGAAGTAGTGCAATAAGTGAAATAAGGAAGTAAGTGCTGACGCAGATGAATTTGCTCACGGTCAGCACTTACTTCCTTATTTCACTTACTGCACTACTTCACTAAACCCTTAATTATAAAGACGTTGCCAGTATTGGGCTAACTGCACCGAAATATCTTTCATGCGTCGGCGGGATATAGCAACCTCACGTCCATCAGCTAACCGAACCTGGCGATCCCGATTAAAGATGCTCCGTTGTACATAAGCCAGGTTGACAATATATGATTTATGGATACGCAGGAACATTGATCCATCCAGCGTTTTTTCAAATTCTTTAAGCGTTTTTGAGACTAAAAACCGTTTCCGATCACGAGTGTGCAGAAATGTATAATTACCTTCTCCCTGGAGACACAAAATATCATCTACTGAAATAAAAATTGTCCGATTCAGGTAGGGCAGTGCAATGCGTTGCCCACTACGCTGATAAGAAGAAGGAAAGTTAGGAACAACCGATAGTGGCTGAGCAGAAGAGAAAATTTTGGCTTCCATAGTAAAGAGTAGTTTTGGTTCGGTTTTTTAGCTCCTGATTAATGAAACAAAGCTACTTTATCATGGCCGATTCCAAAAAAATAGCCTGATTAACAAGGGCCGATATTATTTATCAACCAGTTGTTAATCAGACCATTACGAATAAAACCTAGATACTCTTCGGGTGAATTCACCCAAGCTATTGCGTAAAACTACGCAGTACAGAACTATGTGAATTTGCGCTATAATTTTCGGGAAACCCCACGGATTTAGTTAGCTCAGCGCAACAGGTTGAAAATCCCGAATACGATCAATAAACATTTGCGCCCGCCGACGTGATATCTTCACCTGCTGACCATCAGTTAGTTCGAGTTCACCTTCTTTCTTCACAAAAAACTTACGCACAAAACCCAGATTGACAATGCATGATTTATGTACCCGAACAAACGCCTGACCATCGAGCAAGGTTTCATATTCTTTCAGGGTACGTGATACCAACATTTTGGTGCCATCTTTCAGAAAAAATTTAGTGTAGTTTCCACAACCTTCCAGACGTACGATTTCATCGACAGAAACTGTACGTTTACGATCGTAAAATGGAATGAGCAGCTTTTGCAAACAAGTGGAATCGGCAATTTTTTCCACACTATTGTGGAAAGGCATAGACAGTGTATCAAAGATGGAGTCGTTAGCGAATGCATTCATAGCTGTTTGATTATATGTAAGATTAACAATAGTTATGGGTTGATAGTCAGGCATTTAGTCTACTGATTAACGTACTGAAGTTACTGTTTATCATGTATTCCCCATCGAATCACTCTACAAGAATCAGTCCTACTTAGTCAACTGTCCCCATATAATTAATTCAACTTTCCTAACTTATTAATATTCAGCACAATTTTACCGTTTACTCAACAAATAAACAATCAATATTTTTCAATATTGCTATCTGATGCGATCCAGGGGGCATAATACCAAAAGGAAGTCCTGACCAGTGTCTTAGTCGACACATTCGTATCCTCTTCTCAGTTTTGCCTACCTTTGCTGTAGCGAATAGCGAAACGAGTAGCGTATGCTGGATAAAGTGAAAGATCTCCACGACGAGATTGACCAATATAACATTAGCTCGCCGGAACAATTAGAGCAGTTCCGTATGCGATTTATCAGCCGGAAAGGTGTTATTACTGAGCTATTTGAGCAGCTCAAACGTGTTCCACAAGCCGACCGGCGGGCCGTTGGACAGGAGTTAAACGGCCTGAAAAACCTGGCTCAGGAGCGATTTGACCGCTTCAGTCAGGTAGTTGATGAGCAACGATCATCGGCAAGCAGTACCCCACCTGTTGATTTAACCCTGCCAACTATACCCAATCTGACAGGAACTCAACACCCGCTTAGTCTGGTTCGGCAGCGGATCATTCAGATTTTTGAACGGATTGGTTTCAACGTCGCCGATGGACCCGAAATCGAGTCCGACTGGTATAACTTTGGTGCGCTTAACTTCCCCGACAATCACCCGGCCCGCGATATGCAGGATACGTTTTTTGTCGAGAAAGCAACCAGTGGGGAAACCTCATCGGATATGCTGCTGCGGACGCACACGTCCAATGTACAAATCCGATTGATGGAGCGACAAAAACCCCCGATTCGTTCGATTATGCCGGGCCGCGTTTACCGGAATGAGACCATTTCGGCGCGGGCACACTGCATGTTCCACCAGGTTGAGGGAATCTATATTGATCGGAACGTAGGGTTCAAAGACTTAAAAGATACCCTTTACCACTTTGTTAAGGAGATGTTCGAGCCGGGAACGCAGATTCGTTTCCGCCCTTCGTATTTTCCCTTTACGGAGCCCAGCGCCGAAATCGACATTTCCTGTCAGATTTGCGGGGGAAAGGGCTGTAACATCTGTAAACACTCAGGCTGGGTCGAAATTGCTGGATCGGGTATGGTCGATCCACAGGTGATTGCCAATTGTGGTATCGACCCCGAAGAATATACGGGTTTCGCTTTTGGAATGGGTATTGAGCGTATTACGCAGTTAAAATACGTAGTAAACGACTTGCGGCTCTATACCGAAAACGACGTGCGTTTCTTACGCCAGTTTGAAGGACTTTAACCAATTGCGAATGAGTGAATGAGTGAATAGATTTTGTGGCACCTATTCACTCAATCACTCATTTGCACATTCACTCATTAACTATGTCTCCCATCCGCCTTTCTGATTTAGCCTTTACGCTCGAAGCCGTCGTAGACGAAGCCTTCGGCCAGAAAGCCGTATGGGTAGTTGCCGAAACGAGTGACATCAAGAACTATCCTGATCGGGGGTACTGTTTTTTGACCCTCGTAGAACGGGAATCTGCCGGACGCGAGACATTAGCCAAGCTCGATGCCTGTATCTGGCGCCGGAATTACCATACCATTGGCGCTTTTGAGCAGGCTACCGGCGTGGCCTTCGCCCGCAACATTCAGCTTTTACTGCTGGTATCGGTAAGCTTCAGCCCGGTTTATGGATTGCGGCTGGAAATTCTGAAAATTGATCCGTCTTATACCCTTGGCAATCTGGAACGGGAACGACAGGCTGTCCTCGATTCGCTGGTTCAAAACCATCCCGAACTGATCTGGGTTGAAGCAGGTCAGTATATTACGGCCAACCAGTTATTACCGCGCCCGGCAGTTATGCAAAAGCTGGCTCTCATTGCGGCTCCCCATTCAGATGGATGGCGCGACTTCCGGCACGAGCTGGCACAGAACCAATTCGGCTATGATTTCGTGGTCGATGAGTATCTGACCCAGGTTCAGGGACAAGGAGCCGAGCGAGCTATTTGTGGACAATTGGAGCGTATTCGCACGAGTGGGATAGCCTACGACGCCGTAGTCATTGTACGGGGTGGCGGTTCACAGTTAGATTTTGGCTCGTTCGATACGTATATGATGGGCGAAACAGTTGCGGGTTTTAGCATACCCATCCTGGCCGGCATTGGCCACGAACGCAATGTGAGCATTACCGATCTACTTTGCCACCAGAGCGTAAAAACACCCACGAAGGCAGCTGCCTTTCTGATCGAACACAACCGGCAGTTTGAAGCAACCTGTCTGCAATTGCATGAACGTCTGCGGATTGTCGCTCGCGAAGCCATGCAAACCGCCCGTGAGAATCTGGATCGGGAAACGGAGCGATTGCGTTTTGTAGGGCATACTTATTTTCGGGAACGTCACACTGACCTAACAGAAAAAACCGTTACTATCCGTCATCTTGACCCAGCCAGGGTTCTTCGTCGTGGCTATGCCCTGTTGCTTCGAGACGGCCGGATACTAACCCAAACCGCTACCATCCAACTCAACGAAACACTACAGGTGCAGATGCACGACGGAAGTATTACTGTAGTCGTCAGTCAATAGTTGTCAGTCCTATACCTGATACCTTACTAACGACTATTGACTGACGACTGCCTGACTATCGACTGACTATGACTTACCAGGAAGCTTATGACCAACTCACTACGCTGGTCGATGAAATAGAGAATGATGAAGTGCCCCTTGATGAATTGCCGGGCAAAATCAGGCTGGCGGCAGAGCTAATCACCTTCTGTCAGGAGCGGCTTCGGGCTGTTGAGACGGAATATCAGGAAGTTATCGAAAGGTTACCCAAGCGATAAATCAGGATTTTATTATTCGGTCATGTGCGACCTTTGCTAAACCTTGCCTAATTTTATCCCCTGTGTGAATTTCTACGGTACTTATATGCCCGGTTTAGGATGTGATGTAAGGAGTAAGTACCTATTTACTGCCTGATTGAGTCAACTGCTTATATGAATTTATTTGCCAATCTAACGAATGTATTAAACTCGGACGTCCTGTCACGTATTGCTACGTATATCGACGAGCCCACCGAAAAAACCAGTAAAGCCGTTAATGGGCTTATCTATACCATTGTAGGGGGACTGATGAAGCGCACAACCAGTGAAATTGGCGTCAATCAGCTCTATAACCATATTCAGAAAGGTAAGTACGATGGTACATTGACCGAAAATCTGATGACCGTGCTTCGTGATCCGGCCCTGACGAACACGATTATTACGCAGGGTAACGATGTGATCAGTCACTTGCTACCTGCCATGAAAAGTTCGATTGGTAGTATGATTTCGGGCTATGCCGGTATTCGTAACTCGTCGGCGATTGCCTTATTAGGGCTAATAACTACCATAGTTCTACAGGTGCTGGGGAAACAGGTGAAAGACCAAAAACTAGATGCCGATGCCCTCGCGGCTTCGCTGTTTGGCGAGCGGGATGCCTTTGTTAATGCGGTCCCCGAGGATTTCATGCCACAGTTAGTTGAGAAAGTTGGCTTGCATCAAGTAGTAGCCGGTCTGGCCATGCCCGCCCGCCGATCAACTACTGAATCGTCGGGTCGCTCGACAACGACAGCTACCCGCCCGGTAATCAGCTATGAACCCGCCGATGATTCTGACTCTGAAAACGAAACGTTAACCAAGTGGGGCGTAGGTGCGCTAATAGCAGTGGCGCTTGCAGTTGGTGGTTATTACCTGTATCAAAATACGCAAAAGTATTCGAGTGGGAAGAAGAAGCCACAGATGTGACAACTATAGCATCAGATACTATTCAGACAGATACCGTTGCGCGGTCATTAGCTGTCCCTAAAGACACAACTGTCAAAGCTGTGCCCAAGCCATCTTCGGCAACACCTACAACGACAGCCAGTTTAACAACTGCTGCTCCCGCACCAACAGCAGGGGGGCTGACTCAGCAAATGACACCTTATCTGGGCAATGCTGCCCTTCCTAAAGGGCGTATATTCCCACTAACCGGTATAACCTTCCAGCCGGGTTCATTATCCATGGCAGCCGGAGCGCAGGCTACCATTACTGAATTGTCTACCATTCTCAAAACCTATCCTCGCTTACAAATACAGCTTGTAGGTTATGCCAATGATGCCAAAGGTGATCTGACAAACAAAAGCCTGTCGTTCAAGCGGGTAAATCAGATTAAGCAGCAATTAATGGCATCCGGGATTGATTTTGTTCGAATCGATGCCATCGGGCGCGGTACAGGTGTGGCCAAAAACGATACGTCTGGCATTGCAAAACCAACGCTGCGAAAAATTGACCTCAAAGTGGTCGTAAAATAAGGTTCTTATAGCAAGAATCGACTCGTGCTCTTCCAATTTTGGTTCTATAGATTCTATTGTTTCTATGGATTCTTTTGATACTATAATGCCTGATAGTCAGACCTCTAGTATCAAAAGAATCCATAGAAACAATAGAATCTATTTTTATAATAGATGATAGTTGCCACCATAAAATCTATCAAATTTCTCTAAACAACTTCTGGTAGACACAGTTCATAACGTTTAGTAACGAACTAATTAATCGGTATGAACACAGGAACAGGAAAAACCGCGCTGATTACAGGTGCCTCTAGTGGTATCGGTCAGGAGCTTGCCAAACTGTTTGCTCAGGATGGCTATAATTTAGTGCTGGTGGCCCGAAGCGATGATAAGTTGGACCGACTGGCCGAGGTTTTTAAAAGTAACTACGGCACACAGGAAATCACCGTTATCGGAAAAGATCTGGCTACGGAAGATGCGGCTCAGGATGTTTATAATCAGGTCAAGGCAAAAGACATTACAGTCGATGTGCTGGTCAACGATGCAGGTGTAGGACTCTATGGCCTCTTTGCTACCGACACCGATTGGGAGCGTGAAAAGGCAATGATTCACCTCAACGTCCTGACAGTCACCCAGATGACCAAGCTGTTTTTGTATGACATGCTTGCACGCAATGAGGGCAAAATTCTGAATCTGGCTTCCTTATTGTCCATCACGCCCACTCCGCTAATGGCCGTTTATGCCGGAACAAAAGCCTATGTCTACAACTTCACCCAGTCGCTCATCAACGAACTGAAAGACACCAATGTGACCATTACGGCCCTGCTGCCTAATGCGACGGACACCGATTTTTTCAATAAAGCTGGTGCTGAAAATACTAAAGTTACCGATGAAGTTCAGGACCCGGTTATGGTTGCCAAAGCAGGCTACGACGCGCTGATGGCAGGCAAGTCCAAAGTCGTTCCCGGTGGTTTCAAAAATAAGTCCTACGAAGTACTATCGTATGTGGCTCCTCAGGAAACGCTGGCGGCTGTCATGCGCGACAAGATGTCACAAAAGCCAGAGCCTGAAGAAAAAGAACCCACGATTTCGCTGGCCTGGGGAATTGGATTTGGCATAGCCGTTATCGCCGGAATTGCCCTGACAATAGGTTACAAGAACACCAGCGATTTTCAGAAGGCCAAGTACCGATATAAAGTAAAATCAGCAGGAAATAGCCTGTCAGATACGTTATCGTCTGTGCTGGATACGGTCGTAGAAACGGTGGTTGATGCGTATCAGAACACGAAGGCTAAAGCCGAGCAGATTGTTGCTAAAACGGAGGATGTCGAAGAAGAAATAGCTGCCTAAAATCATGAAAAACTCATCATTTTGGCGAATTGCCACCGCTGCCTTTGCCATTGGCAGCATTATTTATACAACCGTATCGAGCAGTCGGTCACGGCAACAAAGCAAAAATGACGAAGAGCAGGGAGGTTCGGAATACGAATATGACGTACCAACCGAGTATCAGAACGTTTTTGAGAAAAACATGCTCGTTCCGGCCGGATGGGCATTTGGTGTGGTCTGGTCAACCATTTACACGGGTCTAACTTCGCTGCTGGTACATCAGGCGTTGCCCTCGCAGGAAAATAACCCGCGTTACGAAAAGGCGTTGCCCTGGTGGTGGACGAGCTGGACACTGAACGCCATTTTCGGGAAGTTTTTCTCGCAAAATGATCCACGAAGTATTGTCATCTCTGATCTCACCACTAAGTTTAATTTACCCGCGGCCATAGCGCTGCACCAAAGCCTGGAAATCGGGAAAACCGATGTACCCTCGCCCGAGAAATACCTCCGGATTCCGGTAAGTCTGTATGCGGGCTGGCTCACAGCCGCAACCGTGGTTGGTACACCAAACACGATACTTACACTAAATGCCTGGGAGCCTGATGAAGAACGTGATGAGCCTATTTCAGCAGGTATTTTGGCCGCCACAGCTGGTGTCGGGTATGTTATTGCCAATCGGCTAAACGACCCCTGGTATATGGTTCCCTTTGTGGCCGGTTTTGCCGGTATTGCCAGCCGTCAGCGAGAGAAAGAGCCTATTGTGGGTTGGACTGCCGCTGCTTTAGCTGCTGTCTACACCGGCTTGCTGGCCTACTGGCTCCCGAAAGGCAAATTTCATGACTATGACAACTTTGTCGTGTATGATGCAGAGGCCGAAGTACTGGCAGGGCCGGTTGAAACCCAGGAGCCGCATCAGGCCGAAATTGCCCGCGAGCGTATGAAGCCCATAGAAGCTGAAGGCTTAGATTAACGCTCAATTACCTATCAAAAAAGCGCATTCGAACCGCAGTCGAATGCGCTTTTTTGTGTAGTGCCGACCGTCCCGGTCGACACTACTAGCCTGATGTTGCCGATCGGCGTAAAACATCGTATTTAAAATTCGAGTCAAGTTCTCCTTTGCCAATTGTCTTTTTATAGGCCAGCCAGGTATGCGTACTACCACCTAGCCATCGGGTACGTTTCCAGACCAACTGCACTTCGGCACCCGAACGCGGTACTTCTTCTTCAAACAGGAAAAATGGAGCAAGTTTTTCATTTTCTGGCTGACCTATATTCCCCAAAATGCTGGTTCGGGGCCTAACGCGTACCGGCTCAAATTCATCCGAAATCCGGGGCAGTGCGGCCCGTTGTAATACTACCTGTCGGTGGCCCAGATTTTGTGATGAACCGCTGGCAACGGGAATAAAGGGAATTCGATTTTCGGGCATTGAGGTTCCGGCTTTATAGACCCAACCCTCGGCCGATGACTGGCCAGACGGACTCTGTACAGGTTGATCCAGATTCTCAAGCCATTGCCTAACCTGACTGGCCAGTCGCTCACCGTCACGGCCGCCACCGCCGGGGTCCGATACGATTTCTTCAATTCCCCATACGAGGTTAGCCATCTCATCACGACGGAACGAAACTTTTTCGATAGGTCCGCTTTCCTGGGCCAGTTCGTCGCCATGAGCAAAGAACAACCATCCGTCTTCCTGTTGATTCAGGGTCGGCATTTGAAAAAGAGCCCAGTTTGCATCAGGCTTTATTTCGTCCAGAGCCTGCTGACGACCAAACACATCCGTAATTGCCAGACCAGCAACTCGGCAGAGGCTACCGCCCGTAACCCGCAACGGAGCCACTAGCCAATCGTTCCCAAAGATCAGACTAAATTCGGCGAAGATCATCTTACTCAGATCGGTCGATGCCGCCCGGATTGATCCAAAATCCACCTGCGCATCTTCCATCTCCCACAAGCGGGTGGACGGCATACCCCGAAAGCGAACATTGGCCGGAATAATCGTTTCGCTGGACGACTGAACAACGGCGGGTGGTAACGGAACCATTGGCTGATCGTTCCAGGTAGCCTGTGATTCGAACCCATGCCAACTAATCCCATCACCATAATACTCATCCTTTTTCAGAATATGCACAGCCGATTGGCTGTCCTGAAAGGCCAATTGCGGCTGATATTCCATATGCTGAGGATGCCAGGTGTTCGGTGTATCGGCAAACTGACTATAGGTTCGCTCAAACCACTGCACAAATTCCTGCCCAACCGCATCGACCGTAGCATCTGGCTGACTAAACGACGAGGCTTTTAAGCCCGACTTGAGCGCTTTATACAGCGCAAATCCATCGAGCATACGGCCTCCGGCGATGGTTTCCAGTGTAAGCCGCAAGGCTTCATCGCTCATCAGATGGGCCTGCCGAAAATTATCAACGCGGTCGCTGGAGTCAGGTGCCGCAAACATAAACTTTGTATTTTTCTTAAAGGCCGTACTGTACTGCTGCGCCTTGGCAGCAGGCAACCGTTTTTTCAACAAGCGAAGCCAGTGCCGTCCCATTTCAAGGCGTAAATGCAGATCGGGAACCACCAGTACATGTTCAACAGGTACCTCAAAGGGTGTTTTTGCGTAGTCAAACGCCAGGGGTTGCGTAGCTGCCGATCCAATAAGCTGTACGGGGGTCTGCTGCCTGAACACTCGGCTAAAGGCCGCTGTACCCGCATCTTCACCCGTTAGCTCGCCAAATTGCCATTGGCGTGCTAACATCCAGAGCGGGTCACGAACTTCAAACCGCAACGCGTTTTCCAGTTGAGATTCATTGTGAATAGACGGCTCAAGCCGATTCCACATTAAGATTGACGGTTCCATACAATAAGTACAGTTCAGTGTGTATGATCAACGAGTAACGAGTGGCCCCACATGTCCAGGTCCCCCAGGGGCTATAACATCCGGGCGAATAAAGGGCCCAGCCACCTGAAAATTCAGGTCTGGCGTGTTGTTTTTCGGATCGACCGGCGCTACTACTGCGGGCAGAAACTGGTTGAGCCAGGTAGCCTGGATCATTTCCGAATCAACAAGTCGTTTACGAGCCAGATCAATCGTTTCAATCACCGCTCCGAACAGTGAATTCAATTGCCATTGCCCGCTTTGGTCTGGTGCAACAGCCAGTAGCAACGTTTGGGGTGCTTCGTTATTAGGCTGGTCATAGTTGATCGAAAGGCCAGCCGTCAAATCGGCCTGCGGTATTTTCTCCCGCCAGGTATCCAGCAACATACCGGACACAAGCTGGGTTGGCACAAAGCTACCGGGCAACTCAAGTGCCAGTGAAACAACGTTTTCGGGTACGATAAAGCCCGCTGGCAATCGAGCGCCAACCCAACTATTTCCGCCTTCGGCCAGAAACGGCAGTTGCAGAATACGTAACGAACGACTTGCCGCCGGAGCCGATAGTGCTTCCCGCAGATTACAGAGCATCTGATACTGCCGAGGGGTCTCCCGTACGACTGCAACGCCCTGCAACCATTCCTCGACCCCAAATTCACCGGCCTGTTGAAGCAGGGTCGTATCGTTTAGGGTCGCCTGAATATCGGGCTGATTAGGAAGCGTAAATTGAGGCAGGACGATCAGATCATCACCGGCAACTAGTCGGGCCACCTGAACTAACTGCTCAAACTGCCCTCTGGAATCAAGAGACGTATTGGACTGAAGATCAGCTAGTAGCTTTGCCGACTGATCCAGCCGGGATTGCAATGTCTGGGCAATATGGTCGGCCTGATCGAGCAGCAGCGCAGTATGTTCAGCCGTACACTCGGGCGGGCAAACAGGCGAAGCATCCCACATTCCCAGCAACCACGCCTGGGGTATAAGCTCATATAAGCCCGCATAAGCAACTTCAGCAGTGGTGGTGTTAATGCCAAGCGGAGGGTTTTCGCGAAGGCGGATAGTCGCCTGAACCAGTTTTGCCAGGAAAGTTGGTACGGGTCCAGTTGCCGTTGTATTGGCTAGTTGAGTGACTGCCTGAAGCAGGGTGTCATTGGTAAGTGCTGCAGTTGATACGCCGGTAGCCTGTACAGGTAACGTCCAGTCTTCGGGCATCATCGGTCGGCTTTTCTGGAGTAATTGCGTCAGGCAGCTCACGACTGACAACAGTTCCCGAACTGAAAACTCCGTTTGTTTAAAGTCATCATTCCGACTGAAATCAACACCGAGTAAGGTATTCGATTCAGCTCCTATTGCAACTCGACCCGCTCTGGCAACTAAAAAAGTCAGCAAGCTATTCTCTGGCTTGCCGCCTGTTTTTTGCAAAAACGTTACCAGATCAATAGGCTGTAACCCTAGCGTTGCCAGGCTGATTTTTACAGATGTGCCATCTTCAGACGTAACAGAAGCAAAAATCCGGTCGGGGGCAGGCAGTTGATCAGCTAACCAGCGATTCAGGGTTGACGATAGCGTAGCTCCTGCGGAAAGTGGTTGCCCCCCTGTGGGCCAAACAGCAGAGTTGGTTGCGGCTGGGGTTAACACGAACCCAACCCGATGCGTTAATACCTGAGTGTCGCCGGAGATCTGCGTAATTTCCGGCAAGTTCGTCAGCGCACCTTCGCTAACGGTCCTGAGGGTAGCCGCTGCCCGTTCTGGATTGCCTTTTACCGTTTGAAAAATGCTTTCGGCCAGGGTAAGATCGCTCACGGCATCGAATAGCTGCCCGGCCTGCTCAACAACGCTCAGAAAGGCCAGCCGCAATTGCTGAACAGGAAATCGTTGCGTAAGCAAAGTTGTCCACTTCGGCCCAGCACCCGGCGCAGACTCTGCTTTGCGTTTTTCCTGTAGCAGGTCTAATCCATCCAGCAGCAACGCCAGGTTAGCCGTTTTATCATCCTTACTCAATTGCTGTTTTCCATCAGCCAGTTCCTCGGTTTCAACGCGCAACGGAAATGTCTGACGAATTATAGGCACCAGAGCGGCAAGGATAGGAATCTCATACATCTTCCGCTCGATAAAGTAGCCAATTTGTTCATTGAGAGAGTGCCCGGCCAGCAACCCCTTTAGTAACGTAAGGGCCTGATCTGTACGAATCGAGTTAAGATTAACGGCCAACGGGTGTGCTTCTGTACTCTGCTCCTGAACATACTGTTCATAACCAGCCCGCAAGATGGAGGCCGCCGTTGCATGCTCAAGTGACGGCGTCAGCAGAAACCCATTCGTAGCAACCTGACCCGGTGCCCGCGTTTGCATCAGGGTTTGTAAGAGTGGATGTTGAACCAGGCGGGTATTGGGATCACTCCCGAGATAAACGACCATGGATTTCCGGACCTGCACCTGTTGTGCGGCCGTATAGGGCGAAAAATCGAATACAGGCATCACAACACGGTCGGGAGCAGCATTAGGGGGGGCCACAACGGGAGAGGCAACCTCCTCAATATCTACCCAGCTATCGGCGCTGGGTATCAGGTTTTCGATATAGCCATAAGCGCCTATAAACAGGCCTGTTTTGCTGGCATCAGTCCCGCGCTGGTCCGCCAATCGTTTTAATGGCAAGCCCTGCAACCAGGCGTCCAGGCGAAAACTGCACAAGTCAATGTGCTCCGTCATCAACCGTTCGAGTCGCTCATCCGGGATAGCGGCCAGTTGTGTCAACGCAGCCCGTGTATCCTGAACCCGCCGTACGGGACTATCAGCCGGTACGGTAGTGCCCAACTGGCTTTTGATCGTATCGCCAGCCGTGACGCCACTCGCCAGTTTTTCGGCCAGAAAAGCCCATTTGTTTTTTCGGGTGTCGAAATCGCTGGTAAACATCCCGGCAAATAGATCCAGATGCTCGGGCGACGGCTTCACGTCGGCGGTGAGGTATTCCAGTTCGAAGTCGAGCTGGGCGAAGGCGCTAATACGGGCGTTCTCTTTTTGCACTAAAGCCGTCGCTGCGGTTATCCAGTCCTGCAACAATGCAAATCGAGCCAGATTAAATAATAGCTTTGACGAAGCCTGCGTTACAAACTTGCCCAGATCATCGCCAAAAGCCCGATCCCGTAATTGCTCAACACTTGCATTAAGCAGAAGAAAGAGGTAGTTCGCTCCGTCAGCATTGGTAAGGTTGGTTCCGGCTAACGTATCGTACAGAAAATCAGTCAGTTTATAGGGATCGTTTTCTAGAAATTTCCCCAGCATTCGAGGTTTTTTCGTCAGTGTTTCTCCCCAGCCATTGGCTCCCTGAAGCAAGCTCAGGTAGGCTCTTGGGTTGGTTTTTATGCCGGTTGTATTGACCCCTGCGGCTGGCTCTACATTGGTATTTAGATTCCAGAGCAGGTATTCACCGGCAATCAATCGACGAAAAAATCGGGTCGAACTGGCCTGAGCAGAAAGCAGTTGGCGAAAGTCGCGATTCTGGTCTTCCTGGCTAGCTGTTGAGGTGGGATCAAAGATTTTTTTCACCGTTTTCACCTGGCCCATCAACTGGCTCCACTGCTGATCCAGTTTTTTCAAAAACTGGACAAAGCGGATTTCATCAGCCGAAGTGGTCGCATCGGGCTTCCATTCCAACCAGGAAGTTGTTGGGATGATGCCATATGGCTGTTTCCCAACCCGAAACGGAGGAAGCAATCCACGGCCCGTCACGTAATTCTGAAAAAACGATTTCGCTATTCCAATGTCGGCATCAGTAATGGCGGGGCGCATGAGGTTATCCAGGAAATAGCCCATCGTACCCGGCCACAGGGCGCGATTCATCAACAATGCTTCCTCCCCTTCCCGACGATCAGCATGCACGATACGGTCGAAGGTATTGACGGGTAGCCCAAGTGCCGCTGCCAGTCGGTGCCCATCCGATTGAGGGTCCTGGTTTGGTGTTACAGGGAACTCATTGGCAAAGGTCACAGCAGCCGGAAGACCATCGGCATTGAACCCCGAAGGCTGACCGGGTAGGTTGTTAGTAGGGGTTCCCTGCGGCAGAAACGCCATGCCGTTGCTTTTGAACTGATGATTCTGGAACAGCATCGTAATCAAACGAGCCCCTTCGCTGGGGTCTGCTCCCGTTTTCACGCCCAGTACAAACAATTGCGTAATACCAGCCGAAAACTCAGCGGCTGAGAGGGAAATTCGGATCGCCATACCCACTTTTTCGGCCTCGCTGAAATCCGTCAGCCAGCGAATGGCAGGCGGCAAGTCCAGCCCCTGCCCTTTTTCGGCAAACGCCTGATCATTCGTTTCGGCTGGATCGAAGCCCAGTTGCAGAAAATCGGGGATAGGTTTGCCAATGGCCTGACGGCCACTTCCACTTTTAAAAACCATCCGAACAGAGAGTCGTTCGGGCAGGAGTTCTGTTTGGGCAGGCAGCGTCCAGGCGTCGGCTTTCTGGTCTACCGTTGGAAAGTGCAACACTTCGCCTACTGGTAATTGGCCATCGGGAAAATTCGTCGGACGCATCATCCGGGCAATCCAGGCGGACCGTGTTGGCGAAAAAGTCGTTTGCAAATTTTGCCAGGCATTGAGTTGCTGCTCCCGGGTCGCATTGAGCATCGCCTGCCAGAAGGTTTGGCCAGCCTGCTGTTCAGCTTCGGTTAGGGCCGTTTCGTGCGTTTGGAGGAAAATATCGTCCGGAAAAAACCGGATAAGCAACTCGTAGGTATCCTCTACTTTTTGCCAACGCCGGGGTGCAACTCCAAATCCAAAAGGGCCATTTGTATTCAGGCTAGTAATCAACGCTCGTGCCGCTGGGGTGCCTATATTGGAAAGCAGGTACGCCTGTGAACTAACCCCAGCCAGCGGATCGGCCTTGGGTACAAGGCTGGGTAATAGACTCCTGATCTGTGTTTTTAGTAGTGGGTTCGTGAGTTTATTAACATCGACAAGCAATTCCGGTGGAATATTCCTGGCAATATGCTTCACCGTCCGGAAACGCGTCTGTATTCGTAGGGGCAGTAACAGGATAGGTATAGTAGCAGGCAGATTTGCCAGCGCATTCCCGATGGGCACATCGGCGATAGTGCCGGGAGCCCCTGGGGTTTCTTCTGCACCATCCTGAAAGGTCTTACGAGCCGTTTCCAGGTTGGAAGCCGCTTGTTGGAGACCAGCTTGGTCGAGCGTCAGTACTTGTTGAAGGGTAGCCAGGTCAGTGGCTAACGGATGTCCGGCTGGCAATGTGGGTAACCGCTCGGCAGTTAAAAAAGCAGCAATTTCCCGTTCCTTTAGCTGTAGTTGCTGACGAGAAAGATATTCCTTCCGGGAAGCCGCAGTGAAGGCTTGTTTGGCCGCGAGGTAATTCCCCTGTAGTTGTTTGAAGTCGCTCATAGTACCTCAGGAGTTTGGTAAAAGTGTGGAGGCATGGAAAAACACCCGGAAGGGTTTTTGTTGCAGGATGGACGCCATCTGGGCTGCATCACCCGTGCCAGATGTTGGGTCATCGGCAGTTGCATTTAGCCCTTTTCCCCAATGAATGGATCGGTTGGTAGTTGGCTCGGTTGGTTTATGAATGTCCAGATCAAGCATCGTTACATTGGGCGGCAGTAATCCCCAATTCAGATCATTCCAGGTTGCAGGTGCCTGAGAGCCATCGAGATCCATGCCGAAGTGCATATCGCCGGGGCGCTCGGCCAACACAAAATACCAGCCATCTTTGTCAACTCCACCCGACTTACCAAGCACCTGATCGGCCGTCAGCGCAAAGCCTGACAGCAAAAAATCGGGATCAAGCTGGGCCATAAAAATGGGCGTTTTGATCGCATCAGCCGCCGGATCAGGTCGTCGGAAACCATCCGCTCCCTTCTGAGCCCGATGTGCATACACCGCAATCGTTGGGTACTTCTTTATCAGTTCAGCTTTAATCACCAGCACCAGTGGATTGGGTACGCTACCCAAAGGTCCATTGGTACCCAGCGCTTTGGTAGGTGCCCACTGACGGATCGGCAGAATATCGCTTTGATCTGATCCAGCTACCGAAGTCCGTTCGGATACATCCCAGAACTGGCGGAAGAATGTAGCGTTCATGTCGGCCGGGAATCCGCGCCAGAGTAGCTCGACCGCCATTTCCTGATTCAGGCCCGCGAGATAGGCCTCAATAAACCGCGAGTTTGCCTGGAGAACAACCGCAGAATCGGGCTTGATCTGATCCAGATTCGGGATAAAAAATTCGGGTTGTAATTGAGCGATGTAGCTGTATGTTGGTTCCGAAAAGATGGGGTTAAAGCTATTCGGCGAAATCGTCCCTTCGTCCGTAACGGTTGTCGGTGGTGTGGAGCTAACACTGACAGCGGTTAGGTCCACAAATTTTTTATAAAAACTGACTGATGGGCTGATTTTTTGCTGGATCGAAGTACTCCAGCCTTTTGTATCCGGAGCAGTCGGCAAAGATCGTTGGATGGGGCGGAGCATCACCGATTTCTTCAGAACCGCGAACGCATTCTTGAACAGGTCTCGTGAACCCAGACTAACATTGGCAACATGCAGATCGAACCAGTTAGGTCTTGTCAGGCTAAAGTTAACTGTCCGAATTTTCTCCGGATCAATGGCTCGTGTGAGTACCGAATCGAAATTCTGGAAAGGCTGCGAAGCGGCAACCGTAAGCACACTGATCTGAAACTTCCATGCACTCGCCATAACCACCCGATTGTATAAATTGGGTTGATTCAACCGTTTCATCAGGGAGCCATTCGTGCGGGTAAGCCGCCGATAAGTGGGTTCGACAAACATAGTCTCCCCTTTCAAACCGGACAGCGTAGACGCTAGCGTTGTCCCCCATCCAACATGACCACCGAGTGAAGCGTATTAGTCAACGCAATCTGCCGGTTGATAGCCGCTTCAGTTGGCGTAGCTGGTATGGCAAAATGTTTCGCATAGGTGGCTCGGGTCACTTCCTGAGCAAAGCGCAGCCGTAGTAGTTCGATGTTCAGGTTTCGTCGGGGCATAGAGAATTGTTCCCAGGCCCGGCCAACGAATTCGTCCTGGTGTTGACGCACGACTTCCGCACCTAGTCCGGCAGCAGCCCGGTATGCAGGATCGAGGTTCAACTGTTCGAGCCAGTTGCCCTGCTGGGCAGGCTTCAGCGTGTGACTTCCATCCTGCTGTGCATACCATCGCCCGTAAATAGGCGGCACCAGTAAGGGATCGTCCTGCTCCTGCCAGATAACATTTTGGGTAAACCCAGATAAGGTCGCCAGGGACGTTGTGCGATACTGGGTACCCAAATTAAGGAGTGCGGCCAGGT
This sequence comes from Spirosoma telluris, assembly GCA_003259005.1. Taxonomy (GTDB): domain Bacteria; phylum Bacteroidota; class Bacteroidia; order Cytophagales; family Spirosomataceae; genus Spirosoma; species Spirosoma telluris. Next base: position 7,570,532 of record QLII01000001.1, on the reverse strand, counting down.
TACCCACCCATGTTTTCTCATCGGCACCCGGTCGCTGAACCATCGTGGGCGTTTCAGGACCCACCATTCGAAGAGCTCCTTCAAAAGGCATCACACCTTGTCGGTCCGGGTTCGCCGGGTCAAGTCTGCCGTGATACTCAAGATTTTTACCGTAGCCAATGTCCTCTACATTCATCCAGAGCTTGCCAACATCCAGTCCCTTCAGCTCCTGTGGCTTGATCTTTCCGGCCAATGTCTCCACATCGTCATCGCCCGTTCGGAATGCCCATTCATAGTAAATCGGGTAATGGCCGGGCATGAATGTTTGCTCATTTCCCCAGGAAGCTTCGAAGCGACCCGCAGCATCAATTTTTTCCTGCGTCCCGTTCAAACCTGCGACACGCCCTTTTTCGAACGAGGGATCAGGAAGGCATAGTACTGCGTATTCGGGCGTAACCGTCTCGGACACAGCAGCCGGGAAGAACCCACATTCGGATTCCGGGTAAGCGCATCCCCGATAGCAATGTCGCGTTTGCTGAGGTCAGAAAGGTCGAGAGTATTATCGTTCACCTGAACGTGTGCCCAGGCCCAGGTTTGATCACTCGGCGGGAAAACAAGGGACTGAAAAGCCGACTTAACCAGAACGACACGATTGGAACCGCCACTAACCGGATTTTTGCGTTCAAATTCAGGCGCTTCCAGCACGATCAACGCCAGCCAGGGCCGTAGGCGAATACCCTTTGCCGCCTGAGCCGGTGTGTAGCGCCAGGGTAAATCCTCCTCATAAAACTCGATGTACGGAAAGTAAGTAGGCTCGAAATTGACAATGCCCGCACGGGGTTCCGTTTTGACAATGGCGTCTCGCTCGATGCCAATAATGTCACCCGGTCCTAACAAGGTCGTCTGGTGAAGAATCGTCTGCTTTTCCAGATCATCGGCCAGTAATTTTACCCCAACCATCACCGACGCATTTGGTGTACTGGCGGGTGCATTCGTCAGTGGATCTGGTTCGGTAATTTTTTTGGCTAAACCACGTCGTAGCCAGGGAAGAAAAGTGTAGGATGAAGCCATTTTTTACGTTGGATGAAGCCTTTTTCAGTTGCGGTCGAAGCCAGGAATAACCGTAAGTTTCTGTAATGGATTGGCTTTCTGCGCCTTCCATTGCTCGTAATAGGCCGCACTCATACTTTTCTGCGCCTTAATCTGATCGACGGGCTTACCTGTTGTCGCGTCCACAAGAATAAATTCCGGCCGGGGTACCGCCACTTGCCGCGACCGGATTTCGGCCTGGACACCGGCGGTACGACCCAAGACCGAACGGCCTACCGCATTATTAGCCACCAATTGCCGAATGCGGTCGGGTGAAAGCGGACTGGTTGGGGCTTGGCTGGGGGCGTCAGGGTATCAATAAATTTGTCTTCGTACGCAAAGTCATCCTGGCAGGCCACTCCTGTCGTGACGGTTTCGAAGTCGCTAAATCCGCGCCCGGCGGTCATTAGCTCGTAGGACTTACGGCTGATCTTGTCGGCATCGGTCAGATTGAGGTACATCCCCGGCGCAAAAAAATCGTCGATCGTGTCATCGTCGGCTGTGGTGCCCCCTTCATCGGCTGGTTTTACATCAAACTTCCGAAAATCCCGCGCCTGCTCATACCCAATTTTGTCAATCCGAATCCCGAGGGGGACCACCTGTTGAACCACCTCGATACGGGCTAACGGATCGGCCAGCAACGGCTGGTCGGCACTGGAATCCGCATTGTTGGTGTCGGCACTGCGCTGGATGATGTGCAACGGGCGGCCCGGCGGCAGGATTACGCGCCAGTTTCGGGTATCGCGCAATGCGGATTCAAGGGCAGGCAGTACATCAAGCGACTGCTGGATTTCGGATGTTTCCGGGCCAGACGATACGTCGAAATCAACGTCGTAGTCCCAAATCCAGATGCTGAACGTTGCTGACCCGCGAATACGCCAGGGCTCCGTACCCGAAAAAACACCCTTGACCGTAATGCCTGCCAGCCGACTGTCGCCCCAGAAAATCAGGAGTTTTCCTTCAAAATTGACAACAAAATCAGTCAGTGATCGAAACAGCGCATCCAGCGACAGCCCCGCTTCGAGACGGAATTTGGAAACCTTTACTTTCAACTCCAGGGCGGCACCGAACTGGAACGTATTGGACGTCAGGGCAATATAAAAAGACAGATTGAGTTGAGCCTTTGACTTTTCGCCACCCATCAGGGCAATCAATATCCGCTGCGGTTTAGCAGGAAGCTGTAAGGCGGCTGGCGGCTGAAAATCGGGGTGCCAGCCCCCTACCGAAGCCAGGAAACAAGGATCATTGCCCCAGATAAGCCGCAGATAGAACTCGCCCTTCACATCGAACTGAACGAATTTAGAGTCATACAGGGCCGCATCGACCGAGAGCATTTTCTTCTCAAAATCGAATGCAACCAGAAAGTTAAACTTGAACCGAACGATCTTAACGCTCCCCTTATCGACGCTCATCTTGATAGTCCCGACGATGGCGAACTTCACCACTTTAGCCTTTTCGCTGGCGGTATTGACAATGTCGATGAGCAGGCCCACCTTCATGTCGACCAGTTTGGAACTACCCCATTCCAGCCGCCCCATCAGCCCAAATGCATAATGACTTTCACCAAAAGGGAACAGGGTGGTCATTTGCGACACGATGGTGGGCGCATTGCCAACGGGATTGTCAGGAAACAGGATCGAGTCGAAGCGGTCGTCGCGGATACCGTTACGAAAGGCATCCAAGTCGATGGAGCGATGAATACCCACCAGTCCACCAACGCCTTTGAGCCGGATACCCAGAAATAAGTCGATAGCGGGCGAAAACTCCAGTGAGACAATAAGCAAGAACGAAAATCCTTTGCTCCCATCAGGTCGTTTGGTTAGGATAACGGCAACCGCCTTGAGGGAAAGTTTTTTCAGAATCGTCAATTCAGCCGCGCCTAAATACTGCCCTTTTTCGGGATCAATAGACAGGAAGCCCCCTCCTTTGACGGCACCTGCCTTAACCAGAAAACCGATACCCGACGGTGGCTTCAGGCCCAGATCGAGATTAGCGCCCCCCAGGTTCCCACGCGCATCTTCCGGGAACGTCAACGTCAGCCCCAGCCCCAGCCGATCTACCGTCATGTGAAAAGGACCGAGATCAAGCTTGATCATCGCCGACGTCTCCAATGTCAGTCCGTCTATATCCTGCTGGCCCGTGGCCGGGTCTTTTTTCAGCGATGGCCGAAGCCCCACATAAAGCGTGGGGATATCTAAAGCACCAAAGAGCATTTTGCCAACTTTAAACTGAAAGAAGAGCCCATCGCGATCATCGAGACCTTCGGTATAAAAACCGCCCCGTGGCGAGTAGCCTACAGAAAAGCTGGTGTTGATTGCCAGATTGCCGTCGGGGAGTATTTTCTGAATAAACCCGTCACGCCCATCGCCGGAAAGTACAAAGGTGAAATCACGGAAATCGAGCCGGATGTCGAGATCATCTTTTTCGCCTACTTTTTTGGGCTGAACGACCAGTCCAATATCCCCCTGGCGAATCGAGTTGGCCTCATCTGCCTCTGTAGCGGCAGTACTTGTAGCAGGTATGTCCCTTGTCGTTGGCGCATCGGTCTTTTTCTGAGTGCCCGGAAGCAGCATTTCAAGCAGGGAACCGGTGCCAAACCCATCGGCGCTAAACACCCTGAAATCAGTTTCATGCCCCCAGACCATACTCAGGTTTGGCTTGGCAGGCATGGAAAAAGTAAAGCCCCCAAACTTGTCGCCACCGGGCAGGATGCTGGTCAGGCTGGTTTCAAACTTTACTAGATACTGATAGCCAAGCGGTTCGGTTATTGTGCTATCCGACGACATAACGGGTATCGTTACAAACGAGATCAGCACATCGTCTAACCGCTCGGCCGACAAATCCTGTAAAAACGTACCCGGAACGTATTGAAGCTGCAAAACCCGATTGGCAAACCGATTCGCGTTTTTGAATGACTCTTTTTCGGGTGGTAGCTCCCAGCCAAAATTGAGTAAGAACTGCCCTGCTTCTTCCAGGAATGAATCGGGCAACAAGAGCAGGAGTAGTGCCGAGGCATCCATGAAAATTGCCTTCGAAATCCGCTGCTTCAGATCGGCATCAGCATCACCAATAGGCCGGAACACATCGGCAGTCGACACCAGGTATAGCGCCCGTTTTGTCTCGTTATATTCACTGGTAAAAATACCAGCGGCTTCGGCCCATGCCCCAATGGCCGGGTATTTGCGTTTCACCAGGAGCAGGCTCAGGAGCGATGAAATAGCCTGGATCGCATTTGTGATCTTAATTTGCTTGCCCTCAGCATCGTTCGTCGAATCGTCGAAATCGCAGGACTCCAGAATATCATACAGGGCCTCGATCAGGATTTTGACTTCCTGCAAGAGCTTAACCAGCGTCACGATGTTGTCGGCATTCGGAACATCGCTTTTATCAAGCCCCAACCATTTACGAAGATCATCTAACTTTTTTAGCAGGCCCGTCAATTTTTCCTGCGTCTTGGCCTTGTCGGCTGGCGTGTCTTTTTCCTTTGCCCCCACCGATGCCAACACCTCGCCCCGGAACGACTCGTCGGTAGCGAGGTCATGCAGCGGATCGAGCCAGTCGTTCACATGATTGACGAACTTGGTTATCTTATTCATCTTCAGTCCATTTTGGTGTGATCAGATTGGCGTTCCGGCCTTTTCGGTGGGTAGTATAGGTTGGTCGCCTATCGCTGCATTTTTAAGCGAAATCGTATGGCGGAAGTAAGGTTGCTGAAACGTGCCGGGTTTATAGGTCAGTTCTGTATCGGTCGGTTTAAATTCATCACCGGGCAGATCGGGCTGAAAAAACTGCGAATGATGGGTGTTGAACGAATCCCCTAGTTTCTCGAAATGAACAAACGCCACGTGGCTATACCAATTGACAAAGCGGCTCATGTGTGAGCGGCTAAAGAAGGAATTACGTTTCAGAACGGTATCAAAACTACGTTGGCTACCCGCGTCGATTTGGTTAGGCAGGTCGGCGGTCGGGTCGAGCAGAAAACCAGCGCCCAAAGAGGCCAGGCGTATATTATCGGGCCGGTCATCGATTTCGATTTTCATCCGCCATCGGTAAGAGGGCTGTGGTACGGCTGAGCCTAAAACAATGCGTTTCAGAATCGTTTCATCGCCGATTGGATTACCACTACCGTCTTTTGGCTGAAATACGGTCAAGGGCCAGTCACGAAGGGGAAAAAAGACAGGTTTCTTTTTCAGGGCGTAAGCATAGCGTAACGGAAATTCGCCGGGGTTAGCATCCCGAAACTGGCCTGGTTCGGTCTGGAAACGGAATTTTAGGTTCTTAATGTCGGCATCTTCTTCCCAGGCAAACAGGTCCAGCTCCGAAAATTCGCGATTGAGTCCGCCAGCGAGCGCTGTTTGCGCGAATGCGGCTGGCAGCAAGCCTAATAGCTGCCCCTCTGGTTTACTATTTTTGAACGAGCTGGCTACCATCTGCACAAAACGACTGGCCTCCGGCTCCCCTTTCTTGTAATAGTCGAGTTCGGCTGAGATTCCATAATGTACATCGCCCGATAGGAACACCACCTTTTTGAGGGGAGCACATCGTTTCAGAAAAGCTTCGAACCCCTTTTGATTAATCGACCAGGCTTCAATATCCAGACTTTCATGCCCTTTATGGGGACATCCCGTTCTTTATTTTCAGTTCCCTCTTTCCCCATATGCACCGCATCGAGTACCCTCGACACAATGGGCTGGCCAATTGCTTCCATGGTTGCCAGGCCAAGTACAGGTGCAGCGGAGATAATAACCGCCAGCTCGATCCCGGCGGGCAGGACGGTATCGGGCAATTGCTCGGCAAGCGCCTGAGGGCCAATCAAATTAGGAGGAAAGTTGAGACCATCCGAAAAATCACGACGGGTCCGGGTATCCAATCCGTAGACTTTAGTCGCGCCAAGTCGGAACGAGCAATGCCATTTAACCGGCGGAGACGTAAAGTCGTTGAAGCCCAGTAGCTGATCGATTTTATCGGCATCTGTCAGGATTTGTTTCCCCTGCTCAGGGGTAATTTCGGATGGCGAAGCTGTACTTTTTCTATACTTGCCTAATAGTGTTTTAAAACTGGCAATTAACTGGGCTTGTGGCGAATCCGCTTTCTGGTAGAGCTTAGGGTCATTACCACTACCCTGGAACAATGCAAACGCAGCCAGGGCATTACGGATTATTGTCCTGCCAAAAGGATTTCCAAGCGCACGTTTAGACCAGCCGCCCGTCAGGTACCAATCATCCGTTACATCATGATCATCAAAAATCATGATCGACGGTACATTAGCCAGGGCACGGCGAACGAGTACCAGGCCAGCCTTAAACTCCAATACACTATGCCTGTCGGAACCGGGTCGGGCAGCTTTAGCTACAAATGTTTTGCGGGCTTCAGCAACCGAATCGGTATACTTTTTTTTGTCTTCGGCAGCTAACTGATCGAAATTAGCGGGTTTCGGGAAAAAGGGTTTCAGATACAGGGCCGAACTACTGGTCGACTGACTGAGCCTGGCATCGAACAACGCACCGGGGTCGGGTAACGCATCGGGCCAGAGTACATTTGACCATTGAAACAGGTAAGCAGCACAGAACTCCCCAAAGGCCGTTAGGTGGTTTGCTTCATCCCCCGAAAACCCCGAGTAATAGTTGGTAGCCCGTCGCATCATGGGCCACTTCTCGGCTGTCGCGTCAATCCAGCTTACTTCTTCGGCCAGATTGCTCAGGTCAGGTTTCAATACGGGAAATTTTTTGTCTGGCTTTTCGGTGGTTAGCCTGGGTAAGGGCAAAGACTCAATGATGCCAAGCAATTGAATTCCAGCATCATTGAGGAGCGGAGCCAGAAACGCCGACACATCATCAGCGTAAATCTGATCGCCGGTATGAAAAAGGCAATGAGGGCGTACCTGCGAATCATTCGCCCGAGCGGGATCGGTAAAATCGGCTTCCATTACCTTCGCTAAAATGGCCAACCCATCGCGCCCTTCTCCATGGGGTTTTCGGCAGGAGCCATGCGCAATCCGCAGGTCTTCCAGTTTTAACGGAGCCACCTGAAACGATGGCAATTGTCCTGCTTTAAAGCCTAAAACAACCGGCTCATTAAGCAACCCAAGCGAAATTAGATTACTATCAGCAACGCTTGTCCCGGAAAAAAGAAGATTATAGGAGACGATTCCTCCGGGCGTAAGCAGGCCCTGTGTATCTATTGTTACCAGGCCAATGTGCAGATTGCTACCAACCGCAATCGTATCTGTCGGTGTGGATGTAAAGGCGACCGTCTTTCCGGTAAATGTGGCATCGGGTGGACTACAATAACCGGTATAAAGCTCCAGACTAATTTTTCGGGGCTCTTTGAGCGCTACCCAAACGGTAACTAACTCGGTTTCAACGCGACGGACAATCGGGCCGCAAAGAATGAGCGGCAAAGTGTCGAACCGGTCTTTTAAAGGCGAGAATAGAGGCATAGCGTTTATCGGTAAGGGTTAGCATAGGATAGAGCAGGATATGCCGTTGAATTTGAGAACCTTACAGGATCGGCCCGTTTGATTACTTAAAATTTGGATACATTTTCCAGGAATTGCCTTATGCTTTTATTTAACGGCAAAAGAATGAGCGTAGAACGAATCCAGACCGGGGAATTGCCATTTTGTCCTAAATCAGATAGACAAAGCCAATTTTTGCGCCAAAATGTCCGAAAAAACAGCCCGGCCCGTGATTTGTTAATAGATAATGTACAATGAATAATGTATAATGACCTACGTGAATTAACCACATTATCCATTGTCCATTATTCATTATTAATTCCTGAACAGTCATGGACTTTAAGAACTACACCGTAAAAGCACAGGAGGTCGTACAGAAGGCATCGGAGATTGCCCTTGGAAACGGCCAGCAAAGCATTGAAACGGGGCATTTGCTCCAGGCTATTTTGTCGGAAGATGAAAACGTAATTGGTTTCATCGCCAAGAAAATAGGTATTAATATACAGAATACGAATGCTGCTTTACAGGCTATACTCACTACCTATCCCAAAGTTTCGGGGGAAACGGTAGCGTATACCTGAGTAACGATACTTCCGCTGCTCTGGCCAAAGCCAGCAACTACACCAAAGAATTCGGCGATGAATTTGTGAGTGTTGAGTTGATGCTTCTTGGTCTAATGGGCGGCAAAGATCAAATTGCAACGTTATTGAAAGATGCCGGTTTCAACGAGAAACAAACGAAAGCGGCTATCAACGAACTTAGAAAAGGAAACTCGGTGAAAGACCAGAACGCAGAAGCTAAATATCAATCCTTAGAACGATTCAGCGTCAATCTGAACGAACGCGCCCGTACTGGTAAAATTGATCCGGTTATTGGTCGCGACGAAGAGATTCGGCGGGTGCTGCAAATTCTTAGCCGTCGCACTAAAAATAACCCGATTTTGCTTGGAGAGCCGGGCGTTGGTAAGACCGCCATTGTGGAAGGGCTGGCCCAGCGGATCGTGTCGGGCGACGTACCTGAAAACTTAAAAACCAAAACCATCGTCTCGCTCGACATGGGCCTGCTGATTGCGGGTGCCAAGTATAAAGGCGAATTCGAGGAACGTCTGAAAGCCGTCATCAAAGAAGTAACGGACTCTGATGGACAAATCATACTGTTCATCGACGAGATTCATACCCTTGTTGGCGCGGGTGCCGGTGGCGAAGGAGCCATGGATGCGGCTAACCTCTTGAAACCAGCGTTGTCGCGCGGTGAGTTGCACACGATTGGGGCCACCACGCTGAAAGAGTACCAGAAATATATTGAGAAAGACAAAGCGCTCGAACGTCGTTTTCAGGCAGTTGTGGTCGATGAGCCCGACATGCCCGATGCCATTTCGATTCTGCGGGGTATCAAGGAAAAATATGAACTTCACCATGGCGTTCGGATCAAAGACGATGCCGTCATTGCCGCCGTTGAACTCTCGACACGCTACATTACGGATCGTTTTTTGCCCGATAAAGCCATTGACTTAATGGACGAAGCGGCTGCCAAACTGCGCCTGGAAATGGATTCCGTTCCCGAAGAACTCGATGAATTGAACCGGCGCATCATGCAGCTGGAAATTGAACGGGAAGCCATCCGTCGTGAAAACGATAAGGAAAAGGAAACGTTGCTCAATAAGCAGATCGAAGACCTGAGCGAGCAACGGAACAGCCTGAAAGCCAAATGGGAAACCGAAAAAGCATCGGTCAACGAAGGAAGAACGCTGAAGGAAGAACTCGACAAACTGAAGTTGGAAGCCGATCAGGCTGAACGTGCAGGTGATTATGGCAAAGTAGCTGAAATTCGTTACGGCCGTATTCCTGAAATTGAAAACAAACTGAATTCCTTAGCTAAAGAAGGAGCCGATAAAAATTCGTCGGACCGGATGATGCAGGAAGAAGTGACAGCTGAGGATATTGCGGAAGTAGTAGCCAAATGGACTGGTATTCCTGTCTCGAAAATGCTCCAAAGCGACCGTGAGAAACTACTTAATCTGGAGAAAGAACTTGGCAAGCGCGTAGCCGGACAGGCCGAAGCCATTGAAGTGGTAGCGGATGCGGTTCGTCGGAGCCGGGCCGGTATGCAGGACCCCAAACGGCCAATCGGTTCATTTATCTTCCTGGGTACTACGGGTGTTGGTAAAACCGAAGTAGCCCGGACGCTGGCCGAATACCTGTTCAACGACGAGAACGCGATGGTGCGAATCGACATGTCGGAGTATCAGGAACGCCACGCCGTGAGCCGATTGATTGGTGCCCCTCCGGGATACGTAGGCTACGACGAAGGTGGTCAGTTGACCGAAGCCGTACGTCGGAAACCCTACTCGGTGGTCTTGCTTGACGAAATCGAAAAAGCCCACCCCGATGTCTGGAACATTCTGTTGCAAGTGCTCGACGAAGGCCGCCTGACCGACAACAAAGGCCGTGTGGCGAACTTTAAGAACACGATCATCATTATGACCTCCAACATCGGCAGCCACCTGATTCAGGAGAAATTTGCCGAAGATGAAGGCTGGAACCACTCGCTGGTGCTGGAAGAAGCAAAATCGGCGGTGCTGGAATTGCTACGGCAGACGATCCGCCCCGAATTCCTGAACCGGATCGATGAAATCGTGATGTTCGAGCCGCTGACGAAAGCCAATATTCGCAAGATTGTAGACATCCAGTTCCGGGTATCAAGCAACGACTAGCCGAAAACGGCATCCAACTCGACGCCACCGACGAAGCACTGACCAAAATTGGTGAAGAAGGTTTCGACCCCGTCTTTGGTGCTCGTCCGCTGAAACGTGTGTTACAACGCCGGGTGCTTAACGAACTCTCGAAAAGCATTCTATCAGGCCAGGTCAAGAAAGATTCCGTCGTGCTGATGGAGTTGAACGATGAGGGCGAAATCGCCTTCACGAATCTGGACGCACAGATTGAGAACTTATAATGGATTGATTTCGAGAAGCCTGGGGCGCATAGCCCGGTTACTGCGAAGTGACCGGGCTTTTTAATTGAATCAACATTGGCGAAAAAATGCTATCTTCACTTAACAAAATAGTCTGCCATGCCAGCCACTGCCAAACTCACCAATCTCCAATTAGAGTTGCTCCAAACGTTTTCGTACGCTCTACCTGATGAGCAATTAATCGAAATTCGGCAATTGCTGTCACAATACTTTTTAGACAAGGCGGATATCGAAATGGATAAACTCTGGCAGGAAAAAGGCTGGAATGAACATACTATTGAGGAATGGGCTAAAGGACATGAACGTACTCCATATCGACCTCAACCATGAGGATTGTAATTGATACGAACGTATTGCTGGCAGCTCTTCCGAAAGCATCACGTTTTAGAGATATTATTACAGCATTAGTTTCCAGGAAAATTGAATTGGCTGTGAGTACAGCAATTCTGCTTGAATACCAGGAGATTTTATCACGAAAGACAAACGCAACTGTCGCCAACAACTTTCTGGAATTCTTAACAAAACTACCCGGTGTGGTTCGTGTTGATACGCCTTTTACTTAGGGCATTATTGAAATTGATCCAGATGATAACAAGTTCGTTGATGCAGGACTAATAGCCGGAGCAGATTATATCATCACATACGATGGTCACTTTGACGTTGTAAAATCGCATCCGTTTCCTTCGATTGGAATCCTCACTCCCGATGACTTTTTGAAACTATTAGCCAGTAACGGATAATTATAATAATGCACCCTCGCATCAACCAAATCTTATCCGTAGAGCCATACAAGGTTATTTGCTTATGGAATACGTGAGAAGTTCGCGGAATAGATTTACAACCTTTTTTGGCAGATTCGGCCGCGAGACCTAGTAGTCCGGTATATTGGGATAACCTGCTGACTATGATTGACTACGATGGGAGTCAGAAACCAAGACCATTAGATTTTGACCCAGATGTGATGCATGAGCGGAGCCGATTGGTAGGTTAGTTGTTACACGGAGAGAAAACGAAATCATGAAAGAATTAGTAACTAATTTGGATCAACACGAAATCGAGAAGCCGACCAGAGCACAATTGATTAGTGAACTCAAAGAAGCTATTCAAGAGCTAAAAGCTGTTGAGCAGGCACTAAGCAAGCTCGGCCTTTAGCTGATCTTCTTAATAAGTTATAAAGTCCTTATACTATAAATTTTTGATGATTACTGTTACATCCTCAGGTTCCGAAAGATAGCAACATGAAAATTTTCATTATTATCGCCAGTAATATTCTACTTCTGATAGTAACGCGGTTTTATATATTTTCAGTGTTATAATGGGAGGGTTGGCATTAGAGGGAATATACTATTTAAAACTTAGTCTATTAGTAGGGGTAGTTTGGATGTTTTTGCACCTATTTATAAACTTCTTACTAACAGAAAACAAAGGAAAGAAATACATAATAGTATCTACAGTTATCATTGTCTGCACATATCTTTATCTAATGCTTTTTGAGTATTTTGATACTTTACAACATCACCCCGACTGGAAGTAATTCCTCTATTCGATTTAAGTTAGCGCTATTACTAGCCCCTTAGTACTGGTTTGATCATGGACGAAATGGTAGACGCCTAACTTAGCAACCGAATTCTCTTCCCTAAAAAAATAGAAAAAGCACGCCAAATTCTTAGCCAGCGAAAACAACAATAAATCAATAGATTACTTGCCCAACCCCTATCAAACAAAAAAGCACTCCTCCCGAAGTGCTTTTTTAAGTATCAAAAATCCTATTCTACCGTCGGCGACCGAATAGGCGCAGCATGTAGAGAAACATATTGATAAAATCCAGATAGAGCCGTAAGGCTCCCATGATGGCTTCTTTGCGATCTTCATCGGTGCCCGCATTACCGATGACATTCATTTCCTTGATCTTCTGCGTGTCGTAGGCGGTCAGACCCACAAAGATCAGCACACCGGCATAGGTAGCGATCCAGTAGAGCGTCTCGTTCTGCCAGAAAATATTCACAAGCGAAGCGATGATCAGGCCGATTAACGCCATCAGCAGAAAACCGCCCAACGAGGTCAGGTCACGTTTTGTGAAGTAGCCGTAGGCGCTCATCGCCCCAAATGTTCCCGCCGTGACGAAGAACGTCGATGCTATTGAGCCGCCAGTGTACAGCATAAAAATCGACGCCAGGGTCAGTCCATTCATAACGGCATAGCCCAGAAACATGGCCGTAGCCGTTCTTGCTGATACCCGTTGCACAGCCGCCGATAGCGATATGACCAAGAGCACTTCGCCAATCAGCAAGGCATAAAAAACCAGCCGATTGCCAAAAATGAGTTCCAGTACGGCAGGTGTGCTAGCCACCCAGACAGAAACGGAAGCCGTAATAAGCAGGGCAACGGTCATCCAGCCGTAGACCTGGGTCATAAAAGCGGCCTGTTCACGTTTGACTTGATCAGCTGTCAGAAAAGGATGCTGGCGCTCAGGATAGGATTGTGATTCCATAATAAATAACAGGGTTTAGACTCGAAAGAAAGCTAATTAACTGACTATATGCAATTAAGTGAATTGGCAGATTTATCAGTCTCTATAATCCATTAATAATCCGAGCATACACATTATTGGCGGGATTACCGTCATACCCCATTGTGGCATCATTAGCGATATTCACGGTAATGCTGGATGTGCTACCGGAGTTGGCGATCGTGCGGGTGATTGTAAAACCCAAAACAGCCTTGCCATTTGCGCTAATAAACTGATTGGTCTTCATGACTAACGAGAGTTGTCGGTCGGCCAGTGAACTCGTTACCAACCAGTTTATATTATCGACCGCCACCGGATTTTCGGTTCCACCCGACACATTGATACTGGTGCTGGACGGATCAAAGGCGATCGTATAGCCCAAAGGCGCCGTGATGGTGATGGCCACATTGCTCATGGTTGTTGGTAGCCCGGCTACTTCAAAGAGGTTGACGGCCAGATTGGCCATACTGCCCGAAGCCGCAAAGTTAGCCTGCGGCAAAACCAGCGTAGGTGTTAAATCCGTACCGGCCAGCGCTAAACTAGCCGTATTGGAACACCCATTACTACCTGTAACCGTTACCGAGTAAATACCTGATGCGTTGGCAAGGGCTGTACCAGACGTAGGATTCTGGCTCACTAAACCAGGGCCACCGAACACATAGGATTTTCCGCTCCCTGCGGTTAGCGTAACACTCGTTAATGTACCACTTAGCGGGCCATTGTCTTTCAAGGTGGCTGTAGGTTGCGGGTTGACATATACATTTATATAGACGCCCGAACTTTCGCAGCCATCAATCGTCTGGGTAACAGTATATGCGAAATAGCCTGCCCGGCTGGTGTTGGGTATTGGAGTGGTCGTAGAAAAGCCTGCATCAGAATGCCAAAGCAGGTTTTGCCCAGTAGCCACAAGAATGGGAGGAGATGCATTCTGGCAAACCGTAAAGGAAGATTGCACAGTTGGGTTAGCAGGTGCTGCTGTAATCGTGAACATAAACTCATCACTCGCTACAGAAGGCATACTACTACCTACTCTCATCCTATAGACTCCAGCACTAAAATATGGAACGGTCCCACTCAGAGTTCCGGCCTGAGCACCATCAAGGTGAGCGATCGAAAACGTATTATTATTATTATCGATAAATTGCAGGTAGAACTGGTTCGTAGGGTCAAATGTACCCGAAATGGCAAACCCTACATCAATCGTTTTGCCAGGACAACTGCTGGTTGAGCTGATGTTACCTAGTTTGATTGAGGGCGCAGTAACAGGCAATACAATCTCGGCGTTATAGGCAGTATTAGCGCCGTTGCTGAAGTACGCATTCTGAACGTCATATAAAGGCATCCACTTATACGCCACAACCGAGTTATAGGTGGCCTTAATCAGAAAATTACAATAGCGCATCGTCCAGGGATAACCGCTGGTCGATGGCTGGTATGGGTTTGAGAAAAAGGGGTAAACGCCACTGCTGGTTGTCGATACGTTGAGAATGGGCGTTGACGTAACCGAATTAGAAAACCAGTCGACGGGGTATACGGTCAATTGCACATTAGACAAAGGTGCACCCTTCGCATCGACCGCTTTTATACCAATCGTATTGGGAAATGGGCGAATAATCCATTGATCCCCTACGATAGGATTACCTGCGGTAGAGTTTAGTAAATTGGTCGTATGCTCATCCCAGACAATGTTGCCATAGGGGTAATTCATGATCGAGTTTACCGCCACAAACGAAGTGCTATTAACCGGATTCTTTTGGGCGTCTACCTGCAACGCATAGATATCGATTGCTCCACGAGCGTGCCCAAATTCATGCGTTAACCCATCAGTAGCTGTCTGCGCGAAAGGCCCACTGAAATAATCCCACTTCCAGTTGTGGTATATAGTCTGACTGCCGCCATACCACCCTCCTCCCGAAGTATTATCAGAAAACCCATTAATCACAACGCCATACATATACTTAGGGTGCGGCCTGGCGATTTCATCACCTACTGCACCGTCAAACACATATACAGAATCAACCCGAAAGTTGTAGATACCGTTGAAGTTAGGCGAGCTGTTAAAATTGGCATTGATGGTCGCCACTTGCTCGTTTACTAGTTGGGCAATCGGTTTCGAATAGGCAAATTGGTATAAATCAGCGGTGCGTTTCTCTACCGCTACCACCACACTAAAGGTCCAGGTTGGTTTTGCAAAGAGCGGGTTGCCACTCTGTATGGCAACCCAGAACGTACTTAAAAGCAGGCAACGTTGAAAAAGAGCCATAAGTGGAGGATGTAGATAAAAGAGCGTTTAAAAGAACGCTGCAAAATACCCTCTACTTATAGGGTTGGCCTATGACTTTCCTCAGTCAACGAATTAACCTTTACCTACCGTGCCAGTCCGTCCCGACGCGCCCGGTCCCGCACTCGTTGTGCCCTGGCCTGGCTATCAGGGTGTGACGACAAGAACGTTGGTCCCCCTTGTCCACCACTTAGCTTCGCTAATTTTTCAAATGACGTTGCCAGAGCCAGCACATTATAACCGTAGCGTTTCAGAAACCCATAACTGTAATCATCGGCTTCGGTTTCCTGCTGACGACTAAATTTTGCCCCCAATAGACCGTCAGCCACATCGCCTAGTTGTGACCGGGACAGTTCCCCTAGTTTACCCGATGTTGAGCCCACAGCATCCCGTATGGCTGAACGCCGAAGGGCGCTTTTCATGCCATCGCGGGTATCGTGATTGACGACATGGCCAATTTCATGCCCCATAACGGCCAGTAACTCATTGTCGGTCATAATATCCATCAAGCCCTTAAAAACACGCACACTGCCATCAGCGGTTGCAAATGCATTGACATCCGCCACTTTATACACTTTATAATTGACGGGAATTCCACTTATGGTATGGTGGCGACTGACAATCTTATTTAACCGGATCGTGTAAGGATCGTTGGCGGCCGCTACTGGATTTTTTGCATCCATTTCCACGATAGCCTGCCGTGATAGCTCAGCCACCTGGGCATCAGACAAGGTTTCAGAACTGATAGCCTCCATGATCGCCTGCATTAGGCCCGGCTTGGCAGTTGTTTGAGCATGACTTAGGCTGGTAAGCCTAAACACCACGACTAACAGGATGATAATACGTTTCATACGTTGAGTTATTTAGTGAATGTATCTGTAGAATGCACAGACAGGTTTACCATATTGACTATTAAATCGACAAAAAGTTTATTATCTTACCCAAATGCACCAGTCCTCTTCCAATTTAGATTCTCGGGGCGGCATCGGCCGATGCCGCCCCGAGAAACAAAAGAATCTAGTTTGGTAAAGCACTAGTACTCTTCCAAACTAGATTCTTTTGATTCTACTAGATTCTTTTGACACTAGATGCCTGATTATCAGAAGCGATAGTATCTACAGAAACTATAGAATCTAGTTTGGTAAAGCACTAGACTGATTACCTAGCCAATTTTTATGACTGGAATACATTTCGTCAATTAGGCTAATCCAGAAGTTGTTTTCGTTCAGATTTGCCAGAGGACAAATCGTTTGGCATTTTTACTGTCAAAAGGAGCGGAAGCCCTTGTCAATCTGAAAACGAGAAACTCATGAACGAGCAGTCACGGAGAAGTTTTGTAAAAAATAGCGTTGCAGTGGGGCTGGGTGCCGGATTGCCAGTTATAGAAACAGCTCCCAAAGAGCTATTTATTCACCACGTCTTCTTTTACCTGAAAAATGCGGGTAGTGAAGCCGACAAAGCCAAACTGCTGGAAGGCCTGAATAAGCTGGCCAAATGCCCTACCATCAGGCTGGTAAATATTGGCACACCTGCCGGTACAACCCGTGATGTCATTGAGCGCAAATACACGTATTCCTGGTTATGCTTTTTCGATAGCCCCGAAGACGAAGAAGCCTATCAGAAACATCCCATCCATGATGACTTCCGCAACAATTATGCGCATTTATGGGAGAAAGTCGTCATTTACGATTCGATTGGACCCAAGCGGTAGCTCGCGTAGCGCGGACCTCTGGTCCGCATAGCCGAAAATTAAAATTTTCAACGACAACCTAGCCTGCGGCTATGCGGACCAGAGGTCCGCGCTATACTTCGGCCACAACAACTGGCGAAGACGACTGTGTGGCCTTCCCTCGCGTAAAGGAAATAATAGCCCCCGTTAGTACTAAACCAGCCATCACCAGATACGCGTAGTGCATACCAAGCAGTTGGGCAGCCGTCTCTTCGGGCGTGACTTGATGGGCCAGTGCATAGCGGTTACGCGTGCTATACCAAACGGCAGCAGCCAGGGCAATGCCAACGACAAATCCAAGGTTACGCATAAAGGCAATCATGCTGCTGGCAATACCTCGTTGTGCGAGTGGGGCAGCATTCAATGCACTGCTACTATTAGGCGACTGAAACAAGCCGAAGCCCATACTTACAAGTGAACTCCGCCAGATAACATCGGTCCAATCCCAATCGGTATCCAGAAACGAAAAGGCAAAATAACCGCAGGTAGCAACCAACAGACCTATGCTGGATAGCCAACGGGTGCTAACCCGACTAGACAGGTAGCCACCCAAGGGGCTACAACGCTGAGTGTTAACGGCCCTGCCAACAAAATTAATCCCGCCTGTCCCGGATTCAGTCCCAATAATTGCTGCAAAAAGAACGGGATAATAAACAAATTTCCGCCCGAAGCCACGAAGCCACAAAAGGCAGCCAGAATAGCGGCTGTGTAGGGTCGGATACGGAATAGACTTAGCCGTAACATGGGTTCCCTGACTCGCATTTCCCAGAAGAGAAAAAGCATCAGTAGAATCGCGCCAATGGAAAGCAGGCCGATAACAAGTGTATGATCCCATCCATAGCGGGGTTCAGGGCCAAAATCCAGCCCCGTCAGTAGGGCAGTAACGCCAATCAGAAATAGCCCTGCTCCTACTAGATCAAAACGTTGGTTAGTCACTTTCGGACTTTCGGGCAAGATCGTCCAGGCCCGCCAGATGGCCAGCAAGCCAATGGGAACATTCACAAAAAAGATGCTCGACCAACCGAATTTACCAAGCAACAATCCCCAATAACTGGGCCAGCACTAGAGCCAGCAGCGACCACCGATCCCATCAGACCAAGCGCCTGACCTCGTTCCTGAGGGGCAAAGGCATCGCCAATGATGGCAGGCCCAATGGCATAAATCATAGAAGCACCCAACCCCTGAAGCACCCGAAACCCAACCAGCAACCAAAGATTCCAGGCAAATCCGCAAAGCAATGAACCCAGTACAAAAACACAAAACCCCGTGATATACAACTGTCTACGGCCCACCCAGTCAGACAATTTGCCCATAATAAGCAAGGTGCTTGTAGTGGTTAGTAGGTAACACAGTACGATCCATTCAACACTATCGCCCGCATTCAGGTCCCGCCGGATAGTCGGTAGTGCAATGTTGACAATGCTGCTGTCAAGCGTCGACATGAACGTACCGAACATGATCGTTCCCAGAATAATCCATTTATTAGGTGACGATGTGGTGGCCGCAGAAACGGGGGATACTGACACAGGCAATTCCGATTAATTCTGCAATCTAACCGGCAAAACAGGCTGGTTGTTCGTAGCAATCTAGTACTGATTTATTATCTTACTACGCTTATTCATAGAGCGATCTCAATCATACAACCTGATGTACACTTCCAGACGAACTTTTTTACGTAAATCAACCCGTAATGGGCTGGCTATCCTCTCGACAGGCAGTTTAACCGCTACTGCTTTTGATCAACCAAAACCGGATGGTGAGCCAGCCACGCAATTGCTGGCCCAAACAGCAGCCATTAAGCCCGACCATGTGGTTCGTTCCTTACCCGAAAATATGGTTTGGGGTTATTTTGGCGCCGATGTTCCGCCTGTTTACAAAGTAAAAGATGGCGATGTAGTTGAAATTCAGACGGTCAATCCGTCGGGAGTTAGTCGAACGAATCCAGAGGAGTTTTACACAAAAAACAACCTCCCGCTGGATCAACATGCTCAGGAAGTCATCGCCATCCTGAAAAACGTAAAACCCGAACCCTCAGGTATTCGGGGGCATATGCTTACCGGACCCGTTTACATCGACGGCGCACAACCCGGCGACAGCCTTGAAATCCGTATCCTTGACCTGACCTTCCCCGCTGGCTTTGGCGTCAATAGTGTTTGGCCGGGCGGAGGTGGCATTCCCGATGAAGTAAAAACCCGAGAAACGTTTGTCTATAAGTATGACGCCAAACGTAAGGTGGCGACTTTCAAAGAAGGTATTGAAATACCACTGAAACCATTTATGGGTGTCATGGCCCTGTCGCCCCCCGCCGATCTGGGTCGTCAAAGCTCCATTCCCCCTAATTTCTTCGGGGGCAATCTGGACATCAAGCACTTAACAAAAGGGACAACCTTACACTTACCCGTTTCGGTACCGGGCGGTTTATTTACAACCGGCGACGGGCATGGGGCTCAGGGCAATGGCGAAGTAAGTGGCGTGGCTATTGAAACGGCGATTAACCTTACCGTCAAATTTATTGTCCACAAAGGCAAGGTGCTCAAACAACCCCGTGCCGAAACCCCAACGCATTTTATCGCTGTTGGCCTGGACAAAGATCTGAACAAGGCCATGAAAAATGCCCTTTCCGAAGCCTGCGCCTTTATCAGAGACGAACTTGGCTTTACCTTTAACGAAGCGTTGTCTATTGCCAGCACAGGTGTCGATTTTGAAGTCAGCCAGGTAGTCGATCAGACACTTGGGGTTCATGCCATGATTCCTAAGTCAATTTTCACAAAGAAGAAATTTGACTATTGGTCCTAAACAAACGAGAACGCTGATTTTCATGATTCTTCCAACTACTCTTATTGGTCATAAAAATCAGCGTTCTATTGCAGATACGCAGAACTTTACACCTACTTTTCATGATTTCACGAGTACTTATTTGCCTATTATTAACCATCAATAGCACAACCGTATTTTCTCAAAATGTAAGCGATTATTTTGAGAAAATACGAAACGATAATGCTTCATTAACAGCTTTCTTTTCGCAAATGCCCAAAGGCGGTGATTTGCATCATCATTACAGTGGTTCAATTTATGCCGAGACATTTATTAATTATGTTGTCCAGCACGATTTTGTTATTAACAGAAAGACGCTAAAGGTTTCAGACAAGGTAATACCTGGAGGAGATTGGGTAAATTTTTCAACCCTAGAGAATGAAGGTACACTTCCTGACTACAAACAAAAGTTGATTCAAAAGTGGTCAATTAAAGATTATAATCATATTGATTATCCTTCTGACAAACTATTTTTTGAAACATTTTCAAATTTCGGCAGTGTTAGCCGGGCAGAATTAGATAAAGGTCTTTTAGAAATTAAAAATCGGGCCATAAAGGAAAATGTTAGTTACATCGAAACCCTTTTTGTCTATCCTTCCTGCGAAAAAAAACTGGACGATCTGGCTAAATTCGGAACGATATTAAGAGTTCATCAGGCTAAAAAAGATACGGCTGACTGCCTCCATTTACTCGACTCACTCTACACCCTAATCCACGCCAGAGGAGTGCAGGAATGCGCCGTTGAGTTTAACAATCAAACCCTTAGCAAACTACATAATGGCTTAACAATAGATGACGCCCAATTTACGATGCGCTATCAAAGTTATGTAGTTCGTACGCTTGAACCCATCGAAGTATTTAAAAGCATGATCGTCGCCTTTGAATCGGCAGCCAATAGTCCGTTAGTGGTTGGTGTAAATATTGCCGCCCCAGAAGATAACGAAATTGCCTTAAGCGATTATTGGCTACATATGGTGATGTTTAAACTCTGCCACGCCAAATATCCAACGGTTAAATACAGTTTACATGCGGGTGAATTAGCGCTTGGTTTAGTAAAACCAGAAGAACTAACATGGCATATTAACTCAGCCGTTCATATAGCCGGTGCAAACCGAATTGGTCACGGAGTCGATATAGCTTACGAAGCAAACTGTTATGATTTACTTCACTATATGAGTAAGCAGAAAATAGCAGTGGAAATTAATTTATTTAGCAATGAATTTATTCTAAAAATAAAAGACGATAAACATCCAATCAATCTCTATAAAAACTTCAATGTCCCTATGGTTATTTGTACAGATGACGCCGGTGTATTACGGACTAATCACACAGATCAATTTGTATTATTGGCACAACGATATAAACAGCTATCGTACAATGACATTAAAAATTTCGTATTTAATAGTATACACTACAGTTTTATTGAAGAGGAGACCGTAAGAAAAGCGCTACTCACCGATTTGACTAGGCGATTTGCTAAATTCGAAAAGTCAATTCCAGGTATTCGCAAATAAAAATCACAAATCGACATCCAAGATTAATTGAGTCGTTCTCATTTAGCCGTCACCTGCACAATATAGGTGCGAATTGTCTGCCCATTGCCGGTCTGATTCAATGGTTTCGTGGCAAAAACAACGTTGGCCGTGCCCGCCGTAATGCCTTTAATCTGAAAAACAGTTGGGCGAGTGTCATCACGTTTGAGTGTGTCGACCGCTGGGGCAAGTTGCTGCCGGGAGACCTCCACAACTTCCTGATTATCGGATGTGCCAATCAATTCAGACGTGCCATCTCCGCGACTAGGCATCGAAATTTCTTTAATTTCACCAACAGAAACCCGCAACTTTTTTTGAGAACCCGAACCAGAGGGATTAGTTGAGCTACAGGCAAATAGACCAACTGCCAGCCAGATAAGCGTAGCTTGTTTAGGGATTTTTCTGAACTGGAGCCAAAGACTCAGTGCCGGTCTGATTTTGGGAGTTGTTGCTGTAGCCATAGGTCTATAACCCGCTGACTATGGCTATAGTTTTAAATCAATACACGAAGCAGTTAAACACCAAATTGCCGTAAGTGATGATCAAGGTGCTTGTACATACCGATGCTCCATTGACCAGGTGTTAGTTCACCAAAAAACGAGTGTGGGTGCGTTGTACACGCAGTTGGACCGCCGACAGAAAACTGCTTGATGCCCTGAACAAGCCTAGCTTTTTCAGTTGAAAAATCCCGCTGATCAGCAACGACAAAGTTCTTATCGGTCGGGCCGTTCTTGTTAAATGGTTTCTCGTTATAAAAATTAGACTTTATCAGGGGACCTAAAATCCGACCAATCAGCATTCTTGGTGGAAATGTCCGTCCGATCGCTACGTCTAAAGCAGCCGTACAATGGGCCAGCATCTGAGCCACGTCCATCTTACCCCACTTTCGCTGCGACGACGGTTGAAGTTTCTCAATACGACTTAACACTTCGGCCAGAGCATCTGGCGTAAATAGATTTTTCATGTAGTAGTTACGAGAATATAGATCCTATTCCTTTTTCTTACCCAGCTTAATGGATGTTTTTCCGCCTGTAATCCGACCATTCTCGTATCGGTAACTTGAATTTATGCTCTTATCCTCTACCTTTTTGACCATGTTTAATGGTTCACCCTGAGGCTGATTTGGCGTTGTGGCAGGTTATATACCATACTGTCTTGGCTGTTGGTATTTCGACAATGAGTTCGTTTTAGGAACAGCCGACTTAGTGCTGTCAACGGATTGCGCAGCAGCCGAAAGAGATACACACGCGATCAGCACTGGAAGGGTATAGTTCATGATTTTAAGTGTTTGATTAGGCTAAAATACGGCAAATAAATAGGATAGTTTACAACTTTTGAACGAGTTCACCCCTACAGGGTCGTATGTTTATAGCTGCTCTTCTTCGCTATAAGCATACGACCTTGCAGGGGGTCGAATCGTATCATTTACATAACGTTTACCCTATCCTCGATTCGTTCTACTTCGCCTTTCGACGGTAAAAAACGAAGCCGTTTTCTTCACCGGTTTTCCGAACGTCGGGTAATGAATCGAGTACGGTTGGCTGCTCAGAAGAGTGGCGAATGAAGAGCACATCCTTGTCAATTCGTCCCCGTAGGAGCCACTCATCATTATAATAATTTGGGTTCGTGACGGGCGGCTTCTGCGTATAGAAATAAGGGCCATAACTATGATAGCCGTAGGTTTTCACATACACATTCTGCCCCTTCGCCTGCTCAAAAAAGCGCATGGCCGCATCTTGTGAAATGCCTTCGATACGACCAATAAAAAACCAGAGCGTTAGGGTAATAAACACGGCCATACCAATGAAGAGTGCTACTGAAGCCCGTGCCATTTCACGTTGATTGTACCAGATCAGCGCCAAAACCAGAACAATAAGCAGCCATACACCAGGCATAGCTTCCCAACCTGTCCACTCAATTTTTGCATTCAGATTCCCCTGTGTGAATGCATCCTGATCAGCCGCAGCTTTCACAATATCCATGCGTCGAGCCAGAAACGGTAAGCCAGCAATAACAGCTACGTAAATACCGCCAATAACCAGCAAACCAGCCCGCAACCAGTTGTTAAACTGAATTTTACGTTCTTCCAACTGCAGGAGTGTCAGGGCTGCGAAGTAGGTCAGAGGGAAATAGCAGAGGGAGGAATAATGCACAATTTTCGACTGCACAATACTGAACAGAATCAACACGATCCAGAACAGAATGAGCATCCATCGCCGAAACTCGCGCTGGTAATTCCGCTCGATAAACAGTGACCCAAACGCCCGAATTCCGAAAATAGACGCAGGGAAACAGCCCACCAGCAGGATGATGATATGATAACCCGGGAATCCAACATGCCCAGCATCGGGGGTACTGAACAACCGGATACTATACGCCAGAAATTCGCGCACTAGTGTTGGGCCATGCAGGTAAATGTCAAGACCGTACCAGATCAACGAACCCGCCGAAGCGGCCGCCGTAAAGGCCACAAATTGAAGGGGTGTAATAAACCACCGAAACCGATTGAGCATCCAATAGGTCATCAGCACTAAACCCACAATAAGGTAGGCAACAGGCCCTTTGGTGAGGATGGCTAAACCCAGCACCGTGCCTCCTAGCAAAATGTAAGTCCACTCATTTTTCGGTACCGTCATAGCGCCCCCCAACCGTTCACGCTTCCAGGAAGCAAAAATCACGTTGACCAGGCTGGCGAAAATAAACAGATTAAAAAATGGGTCGATGATCCCCGATCGAAAATAAAGATGGGGTAATACCGACCCCATATAGGCTAGCGCCCACAGCAAGCCAAACCGATGGCCGTGCAGTTTCTGACCAATATGATAGAGGTAGACCAAGGTAATGATACCGCAAATCGCATTGGGTAGCCGAGCTGAAAATTCGTTGATACCGAAGACGTTCATCATCATTGACTGGAGCCAGAAAAACAAGGGTGGTTTTTCGTAGAAAGGCTTAAAATCAATATGAACATGCAGATAGTCACCCAGGGCAATCATCTCACGGGCGCATTCAGCAAAATTGATTTCATCCCAGTCGAATAATCTTACCCCACCCAGAAACGGGATGAAGAATAAAGCTCCCAAACCAATCAGGACCAGCGAATAGAAAAGTTTTTGATTCATTAATGAACGTATTGATGTCAAAAAACAACGATCCCGAAAGGAAAAGGCGCGTAAAAATAGCCGAAAAAAGATTGCCGGGATTCACGATATTCGCGCCGACAAGTTAAAATGGGTATTCGGTTTCAGGTATACGGTATACCATAACCCCTAAACCGAATACCATAAACCTGAAACATATGCTCGCCAATCACCGATTTACCGACCTACCGGCCTATACTCAATTGCAAGCGCACTATGAAGGCCTGAAAGATCAACATCTACGCGATCTGTTTGCCCAGGACCCGGAACGGTTTACGACCTTCACACGCCGGTTTGAGGATATTTTACTCGATTTTTCAAAGAATCGCATCACCAGCGAAACACTGGGTCTGCTTGTCCAACTGGCCGAACAGGCTAGTCTGACCAATGCCATCGGGAAAATGTTTTCGGGGGATAAAATCAATCGGACCGAAGACCGTGCCGTATTGCACGTTGCCTTACGAAATCGCTCCAATACGCCTATTCTGGTCGATGGGGCCGATGTGATGCCCGATGTAAATGCCGTGCTCGACCACATGAAGTCCTTCACCGAGCGGATTCGGTCGGGCGAGTGGAAAGGTTATACCGGTGAGGCTATTACCGACGTAGTGAACATCGGTATTGGTGGTTCAGACCTTGGCCCCGTGATGGTAACCGAAGCCCTGAAACCCTATGCCGACGACAAAAAACTACGGGTACACTTCGTTTCGAATGTCGATGGGGTGCATATCTACGAAACCCTGCAAACGGTAAAGCCCGAAACTACACTGTTTTTGATCGCGTCGAAAACATTCACCACGCAGGAAACCATGACCAACGCCCAAACGGCACGTCAGTGGTTTTTAGATGCGGCTAAAGACGAAGCGGCCATTGCCAAGCACTTTGCGGCTCTCTCTACGAACCAGAAAGACGTTGAGAAATTTGGCATCGACCCCGACAATATGTTCGGTTTCTGGGATTGGGTTGGCGGTCGGTATTCGCTCTGGTCAGCTATAGGACTGTCTATTGCCCTCTATATTGGTTTCGACAAGTTTGAGGAGTTACTGGATGGCGCTCATGCCATGGATCTGCATTTCCGGGATACACCGCTTGACCAGAACCTTCCGGTTATTCTGGCCGTAGTGGGTATCTGGTATAACAACTTTTTTGGTGCACAAACCGAGGCCATTTTGCCCTATGACCAATACATGCACCGGTTCGCGGCTTATTTTCAGCAGGGTGATATGGAAAGTAATGGCAAATCCGTTGATCGGGCTGGCCACCCTATCGATTACCAAACTGGCCCGATTATCTGGGGCGAACCGGGCACTAACGGTCAACACGCGTTTTATCAATTGATTCACCAGGGCACCAAGTTAATCCCCTGCGACTTTCTGGCACCAGCCGTAAGTCAACGCCCGATTGGTGAGCATCACAAAATTTTAATGGCTAATTATTTTGCCCAGACAGAAGCTCTGATGAATGGCAAAACAGAAATCGAAGCCGCCGAAGAACTGCGTAAAACCGGAAAAAGTGAAGACGAGATTAAAGCGTTGACACCGTTCAAGATGTTTTCTGGAAATCGCCCAACGAATTCCATTCTGTTTAAGAAATTAACCCCCCGTACGCTCGGTAGTCTTATTGCCATGTACGAACATAAAATATTCACCCAGGGCGTTATTTGGGACATTTTCAGCTTTGACCAGTGGGGGTTGAACTGGGAAAACAGCTAGCCAGCCGCATCCTGCCCGAGCTTCAGGACGACGCGCCCGTGAGCACACACGACAGTTCGACAAACGGCCTGATGAATGCGTTTAAAGCCATGAGAGCGGAATAATTTTTAATGTAAATGACCACAGAGCCACAGAGCCATTAAATCCTATTATTTCTATACTCTTGGTAGCACTGGGTTCATTAAAATTGAAATAGTTCAAAACATTGCTTAGTAATGACCTGTTAATGGGGTGTAATTCCGATTACACCTTTTTTATTTATACAATCATACACTCAACGAGAGAACAAGTTATGAAAAAGCAATTTTCCCTCCTGGCAGTCTGCCTGTGTAGTTTGGGCTTTGCAAATGCTCAGACTACAACCAACACGTATTCGACAACGAATACACCGACGAATTCTTCGTATTCATCGCAGATGACTACGGACAGTACGGGTTCACTGAATAGTCCAGCTCCAACGAGTCCGACGACAAACAGCACGATGGATAATGGTAATGGTACGATGAATAGCAACTCCTCAACAAACGGAACCTATTCGACCAACAGCATGAACAATGGTACGACAACGACAACCACAACGGACACCTATTCGACAACCGATCGTCCGGCGCGTACAAAAGCGAAAGACTACAAAAACTTTGTCTTTGGTATCTATGCCGGTTTGAACTCGACCAAGCTTAAAGGAGAGTCGACAGGTGGCGATATATCAGGTCGTATCGGCTATCAGGCTGGTTTCTTCGTTCGGGGTGGTGGCCGACTCTTCGGTCAAATTGGTGGCGAATATTTTGCCTCTAGTTCCAATTACTTTACGAAAGGAGATGGTCAGACAGCTTCCCAAATTCAGGATCAGATCAATATTCAGTACGTTCAGATCCCCGTTTACATCGGCTACAAACTGCTTGAGTCTGATCGGGGAATTTCGGCAATTCGGTTACAGGTTGGTCTTGAATACGCCAATCGGATTAGCTCTAACAGTGGCAAATTCAACCTTAGCAATGATGAGATCAAAAGTGGCACATTCAATGGCTTAGGGCAATTAGGTTTTGATATTGGCCCGCTGTTAATTGACTTGACATACCACTATGGGCTGGGTGATTCAATCAAAAACCCAACCAATGGCACTACTACCTCGACAGGCTTTGCCGGTTCGCAGCGTCGTATCCTGAGTGCCAGCGTAGGATTTAAATTCTAAGGCTAGCGTTTCCATACGCTTTGTTAAGCCGCTCCTTCAATAAGGGCGGCTTTTCTTATGCTTATAGCTGACAAAATAGAGCCACAGGCATGATTACACAAACATTCTACCATACAGGGCAGTTTTAAAAATAAATCTAGTACTTAACTAAAACTGATTCTGTGGATTCTGATTGATTCTTTTAATGTTAGAGCCCTGATTATCAGAATCAATAGAATCCTCAGAATCTAAATTAGAAGAGTACTAGCAGTCATTTACTCAACTCAACAGGTTATGAAAACGTTAACAAAAACAACGCTGCTTCTGGCAGGGATTTGCAGTACAAGTCTCGTGTTTGGTCAGCAGAATTCGTATAACGACCGCTATAACGATCGTTATGATGATCATCGAAATGACAGCCGTGATCAACGTCGCTACGACCGTCGGGATGACCGTCAACTCAACAATTCGATTAATGAACGGCGTGAGTATAACCGTCGGAACGAGGATACTCCTCGTTATGACAATCGATACGAAGGGCGCATTGGTGATAATCGTCAGTTTGATGAACGGGACCTGAGCAAAGCTTATGACGAAGGTTTTGAGGACGGTCAACGTAGCCAGGAAGTTTCGGAACGGCAGGAACATCGTGAAAATTACAAGCACTTTACCTTTGGCGTTTATGGCGGAGCCAATTCAACCCGTTTTGAAGGTGAAACCGTAAATGGCCAGGATTTAACTGGTCGCTTAGGCTATCAGCTGGGTTTTCTGGTACGGGCCGGTGGGCGAATCTACGGTCAAATCGGCGCAGAATACCTGGCGTCCAGTTCCCAGTTCTTTAAACCGGGCGATGGGCAGGTAAACGGTATCAGCGATATTACCGCCAACATCGACCAGCGCTATTTGCATATTCCGGCTTATATCGGCGTAAAGTTAGCGCAGTCTGATCGGGGTGTATCGGCGGTTCGGCTGGCCTTAGGTGGTGAGTATGCTACACCACTCAGCACCGACAAAAACGACTTTAACTTAGGGAATGCTGATTTTCAGGCAGCAACTATCAATGGGCTGGTCAATCTTGGTTTCGATGCGGGTCCGCTCATGCTGGACTTTGTGTATCACTATGGCTTTGCCGATGTACTATCCAGCGGCAACAGCAAACGTCGCATTCTAGGCGTAAACCTTGGGTTTAAATTTTAAAAAAGTCGAAAGTCATCAGTCGATAGTCGTAAGTTTGTTAGCCGAAGTAAGAGGGCCTATGCCGCTTATGACGAACTACTTACGACTATCGACTTTTCTTATGAATACCCTCTTCCCCATTTTCGTAAAGGCTGAGAACCTACATGTACTTATTGTGGGGGGCGGTTACGTTGGTCTGGAAAAATTGACCGCTCTGCTGGCTAATTCACCTGAAGCCCGCGTTACGCTTGTGGCCACGGACATACGGGATGAAATTCGGGAGATGGCTCTTCACTATCCCAAATTGCAACTGGTTCAGGAGCCTTACCACGAAATCTATCTCTCAGATAAAGATCTGGTTATTGTGGGCACTAACGACAAGACTGTTAACCGACAGGTACAGGCCGATTGCAAACGCCAGCGTATTCTGGTAAACGTGGCCGATACACCTGATCTATGCGACTTTTACCTTAGTTCCGTCGTTAAGAAAGGCGATTTAAAAATAGCTATATCGACCAACGGAAAATCCCCAACTTTTGCCAAACGATTCCGCGAAGTACTGGAGGACATTCTGCCCGACAGCCTTCAGGAAACGCTGGATAATCTGACCGCGATCCGCAATCAGCTCAAAGGCGATTTTGTCCAGAAAATGGAGAAACTAAACGAGATCACCAAGGTGTTGCGTTAAAGACTAAGCGTAACGCGAATGAAATTTCTTGCCATATCGGGTAGCCTGCGGGCAGCCTCAACCAATACATCTCTCTTACGGGCTCTGGCCGAATTAGCGCCTTCAACCGTAACGATTACTCTCTACGACGGCCTTGATGATCTTCCTCATTTCAGTCCCGAACGGGATATTGATCCAGCCCCAGAAGCAGTAGCAACCCTACGAGCCCAGCTTCGGGAGGCCGATGCTGTCATTATCTGCACCCCCGAATACATTCATGGTATGCCAGGTGTCCTGAAAAACATGTTCGACTGGATTGCTTCATCAGGCGAGTTTGTCTACAAACCCGTTGGTGTCATCAGCGCAGGACCTTCTGATACCGGTGGTTCGCGGGCACATGCCGCCCTGTTTCACACAGTGGACGTGTTAACGGCTAATTTACCCGAAAAGGCCTCGCTCATTGTACCGTTCGTCCGAACGAGATTAGATCCTGCGGGAAGAATAACTGACCCTATTTTAGCCCAGGAATTACGGGAAGTCGTGTCAGCTTTAGTTGAAGCCGTTGAGCAACCGAGTCCGGCAGTTTAAAAGCGTTGTTACAAAGCCAGCTCTACCGACGGGTCCCAGAACAGCGTTTTAAACTCAACGACTTTGTCATTTTCCACCCGAACGCCTTCAGCTTCTAGCAGTTGCTGCATCACATTGGGCTCACCAAAAAAGTGTTTACCCGATAGTACACCGATGCTATTGACAACCCGGTGTGCGGGTACATCGGGGCGGTTATGACAGCCGTTCATGGCCCAGCCAACCATACGGGCTCCTGCTCGCAGGCTCAGGTAGCGGGCGATGGTCCCGTAGTTTGTAACGCGTCCCTTTGGTATTAAGCGAACTACCTCATACACTTCTTCAAAATAATCGCGCTGTTCAGGCATACTTGGCTACGATAAAATTAGGCACTCAAAATAAGCATAAATTAGTAGCTGTTTACGAATTAAAACACCGATTGGCGAGTTTAGTGATTACTGCATGGTTGATTTGTTTTCGCCAAGTACAGTGTGTAAAATATCGTCTATTCTGTTAAATAGCTTACTCCCTGTATAGGCCCTTAATACATCAGCTCGCGTATAGCCCCAAGCAACTGCACCAAAAGCCATCGATTCGCTGTTGGCAGCTTCCATGTCCCGAACCTCATCACCGATACACAATATCTCGCTGGGCGCGACACCGCTTTTCGCCATCACCTTTCTGAATTTACGCGATTTGCCAAACATAGCCGTACCACATCCATAGTACGTAATCAGAGAGGCATTTTGAGGTCCAAGTACCCGACGAATATTTTCCTCTGAGTTGGAACTGACAATAGCAAGTCGAACGCCCTTATCCGACAGTTGTTTCAACAATTCTGGTACACCTGCAAACAGACGTATCTGATCAATATTGCTGGACATTAGTTTGATGAAGGCATTGGCAACAAAAGGCATTTTCCAGGCAGGTAACCCCACATGCTTCATCATACTGCGAACATCAAGACTTCGCAGTTGATCGACCTCATTCTCTTCAATTCGTTTAAAGGAATACGCATCAGCTAGTGTATTCAGTGCGCTCCGAAAGAAAGGGAAAGAGTCAGCTAATGTACCATCGAAATCGAAAATGACCAGTTTGTAATACATGCTATCGGGTAGGTAGTATACTGCGTGCAATATACTTTTCACCACCAATTATGACAACCTGGACCAACAGTTTCGCAACGTAAGAGCCTAGCAAATGCCTTTCCTAAAAGATATGTCAGAAAAAGAAAATTGGCCCTAATGCAGCTAGACTTGCGGCTCGGTTTTGATATTTTGATATGCCATATCTTTGGAGATATGGCATATCAAAATATCAAAACCGAGCCGCAAGTCTACTGTAAACTGTCTTACTAAGCGTTGTTTTTCTCTTCAATTGCCTTCGACAATCGGTCGTACCATTCTTCGCCATAAGCCCGAATAAGGGCTTCACGGACAAATTTGTAAATGGGTACGTTCAGTTGTTCGCCGAAGCTACAGGCAGGACTACAAATAGGCCAACGGTCGTAGTTCAGGGCGTGGAACGATTCGTATTTCGTAACCCGGATCGGATACAAATGGCAGGAGATAGGCTTTTTCCAATCAACCTTACCCTCATTATAAGCCTCTTCAATACCACATTTCAGAATACCTTTGTCATTCCAGGTCGCGTAGACACACTCCCGGCCACCAACGGTATTGGTTACAAAGCCACCATGATCGTCGGATTCGTAGCCACCTTTCTGCTCAATAACCCGGATACCTTCGGGAGATAGATAGGGTTTTATGTCTTCATAAATTCGATCCAGAATGGCGGGCTCATCGCCTTCCAGGGGTGCGCCCATATCGCCCTCAACACAGCAGGCACCTTTACATTTATCTAAGTTGCAGACGAAAAATTTTTCGGCAACATCGTCGCTGATGCAGGTAGTATCAATCAGAATCATAATCTTATTCTAAAATAATGGATAATGTAAAATGAACAATGATTATACTCTGGCAGTCAGAAGTTTACAACCTTCTATTATCCATTTATTGAGTACCCAAATTGGCCATTATTCATTTTACATTAATTTTTAAGTATCTTGATTTTCTGCCCAACTTTAACCCCCACGTCGGTCAGATTATTCCACGACTGAATCTGTTCGATGCTTACGCCGTAGATTTGTGAAATACGGAACATAGTTTCACCCTTCGCCACGGTATGATAGGTGACGGCCGGTTGGGGAATCGATGCAGGTGCCGATGCTGGCGCTACTTTAACAGACGATGAGGGTTGTACAACTCGTCCACCAGGCGTAAGCTTAACAGCTAGCTGCTGACCAACTTCGAGCTTATCATTCGTTGTCAGATTATTGAGGGAAAGTAACTCATCAACGGTCAGTCCGTAAAGTTTTGAGATACTATAATAGGTTTGACCGGCTTCGACAGTGTGGGTAGCCCCCGAACGATTCACAGGGCGATTCTCTGATTCTACCTTCGCAGCGGGGCGAGGAGGTGCCTTTGCCGGCGGAACGGCCGAAGGAGCAGTCAATGAGCCATCTACCTGTTGCTCACGAGGTCCCTCATACTTGCCCGTTTCAGGCCGTCCCATATCGATGTCGGAGGAAGAAGCGGGTTTGGTCCGCTGTGTAGTTGCGTATTTATCCGTCGTTTTGTCTGGCTCAGGCATGGTGGCAACGGGTACAGATTTGGTAGGTTGCGACCCATCTGGCGTACGCACAATGACCACCCGTTGCGATCCTTCGTTCGGATTAGCACTCGTTGTCGGACCAGGAGCTGGCACCGAGCGACTATTGGTAGGCTGGCTATTTACAGGGCGTGTTGTTTGCGACTGCGGAGCGGTTGCTGGTTCAGAGGTACCATCGTTAGGGGTTACCCCGCCACCGACCAGTTTGGGCTGGTACAATTTTCGTTCGGATGGGTTTCTGGGTACACCATCGCTACCATTTACAGCACGAGGAACACCACCCGTTGGCGTATTAGCCGCTACATCCGACCGACTGGGCGTTGGCGTCTGATCGTAAACAGGAGGAGTTGGTGCATTAATAATTTCGATCGGCTTATCACTTGGCCGACGGTCACGGAGCCACATTACCCGACCCGTGGCCAGTTTCTGCACCCGGTCCAGACGATTATAGCGCATCAGTTTTTTTAGTCGGATACCATACCGCTGCGATATACTACGGGCCGTTTCATCATCACGAACCGTATGAAAAGGAACGAGGGCTTTTTTCCGTTTCTTGGCCAGGTAATACACATCATTCACAATCACTGGATCGCGGTCGCTCATGTCGTTATAGCGCAAAAAGCTCGACAGGCTAATCTTCGCTTTTCGGGATAGCGATGCGGCATTATCACCTGTCTGCGCCTGAATACCCGGCAAGCCATTAATTTCGTACAAAACCGGATCGTTTTTACTACTTAAACCCGTTGTAACCTTACGCAATACAGGAAATCCAACATCATTCTGGACAAAATCCGGGGTCTTTTTAGCGTCTACATTAACGATTTTCTGCCGTACATCATTGATCTGATTGCTGGCTACCGGCACTGCCAGGACATATACTTTATCGGTTGGAACAGCATCACCCAACACCCACCGATTATACTTTCGAAGCTCAAATTCATCGACGCTTAATTCATCGGCAATAGCCTTCATACTTTTTCCACCCCCACTCGGGTACTCGATCAGGGCAAAACGATTGCTAGTCTGGTGGGTTTGCAAAGCATTTTCAATTGCAATCTTATGCGCAAAGAAGCGGAGGATATAGCGATCCGTTCGGCCATCAAGTGCTATTTCACGGGCGTATGACCAATCGGGAGGAATCAGTTTGGCAATACCTCCCGCGCCGAGGTAATACGAATACAGCGAGGCAACCCAGTTATTAAACTGCGAATTACTTCGTTTCAGATACTTAGCAGCCCCATGCGTAGAGGCCGTAATGCTCTTTCGTTCATCAATTAACTCATCAACCCGCATTCCATTATCCATAGCCGTTTCGCGTTTGAACTGCCAATACCCAACGGCTGTTGAGGACGATACGGCATCGGGCGTCAGTGAGCTTTCCTGAACGGCGAGGTATTTAAAATCCGTCGGTACATCTTCATCAATCAGGATGGCTTCCATCATCGGAAAATAGAGAACCACCCGGTCGAGTTTAGCGGTCCAGTACTGCCGATTGGCCATCAGTGCATTAACATCCTGCTGCACAATACGCCGGGCATCAGGGTCCAACTGTACCGAAATATCGGCAAATGTCAGTTGCTCGGGCACCGTAGGCACGCTCACCTGCGCCGATGCCCCAAAGCCTGTCAGCAGAAAAAGGAGGGATAGTAAATGAATTCGTTTTTTCATAAATTATACCGCTAAGCGGCTCTTTTTGCAGTCGCACTTATCGTTTTCGCATCACCATAATCCCGTCTCGCACGGGCAAGAGTACATTTTCAACGCGCGCATCGTTCTGCACCTTTTGATTAAAAGCCAGCACCGCCATTGTGTCGAGGTCCGATGGTTTTACTAACTCAACAACCTTGCCACTCCATAAAACGTTATCGGCCAGAATGAAGCCTCCCGGTCTTATTTTGTCTAAAATCAGATCGAAATAGACCGAATTATTACGTTTATCAGCGTCGATAAAAACCAAATCAAATGTTTCGTTGAGCGTTGGAATTATATCGACAGCCGAACCAAGTCGAAAATCAAGCTTATCGTTCAGGGTGATTGCCGCCAGTAAGACCGGACAAACTCTTCGATTTCTTCGTTATGATCGATTGTAATCAGCAGACCATCATCCGTAAGTCCTTCGGCCAGACAAAGGGCCGAATAGCCCGTGTAGGTACCAATTTCGAGAATCCGGCGGGGGCGAATCATCCACGAGATCATCGACAAAAAGCGACCCTGCACATGCCCTGACAGCATACGGGGGGCCATGATGTGTGCGCGGGTATTCCGGTTGAGTTGATATAACAACTCGCTTTCGGGCGAGGTAAACGCTTCTGCGTAGGCGCTTATGTTAGCGGGCAAAAAATCCATTCGGCTAGTTACCTGTATACACTGTTTTGACAACAGGCAAGGACTGGTTTCAGTAAAAGTAACGGATAGCTGGCACAAATCGGTACGCTAACTAGACTAAATCCGGTTTTTCGAATCTATTAATATAGTAACCGGTCCATCATTGAGTAACGAAACCTTCATATCAGCTCCAAATTCGCCAGTCTGGATGGGCTTACCCAAGTCTGTTGATAACTGGCTAATCATGGCCTCATACAGAGGTATGGCCACTTCTGGCCGGGCCGCTTCAATAAAACTGGGGCGGTTCCCTTTCTTCGTGCTTGCATGGAGGGTAAACTGACTAATCAGCAAAATTCCCCCCCTACAGCAGCTAAATCAAGATTCATTTTACCTTCGGCATCGCCGAAAATCCGCATACCAATTATTTTGCGGCTAAGCCACGCTACATCTTCATATGTGTCGGTATGGGTAATACCGAGCAAAATTAAAAAGCCGGTTTCAATCTGGCCTTTAAGCTGATCATGAATGGTAACCGAAGCGTGTGAAACACGCTGAACAACAGCGATCATACTGAATTAAAACAAGAACTATTCACTAAAAGGCCATTCTTTATGGGTCTTTACCTATTTCAGGATACATTATCCATGCTTTCCAAATTTGCTTAGTAACTAGGATCGACAACTAATTTACAAAAAAAAGTACCTAACTTGCGCATTCGTTTAGCTCATGGGAGTTATCACACTCATTTATCTGATCGTTTGATGCGATTAATAAAAAAGAGAGCTACCGTTAAACTTTAGGGTGAAGTAGATGTCATAGTTCCATCTATCGTCAACTTCTTTCGATTGATTAAGAAAATGGATAGGACATTACTGATTTTGTTCGTTATACTAGGATCAATAGCCGCATTTGCAGGCTTTTTCTTTGTGCTGCTTGACTGGGTACAGTATTATACAAGTGGTATTTATGGCCGCAATTCAACGGAAGCTATATTCGAAACGGGGGCATTGCTACTTTATACCTATTTTGGTATTCGGTTTTTCAATCGGCACGTTAGCTCGTTACGATAAGTAAAATTGCTACTGTGTAGTAGATGCTGTTGAATTCCAGTTACTTATATTTTTTATAAGAAACCCCTGTTCTGGATAAAAACGCCCGCCAAACCTCTGCTACCCGCCGACAAATGAACAGCCCCCACTATTTTATCATTTTCGACCGAGAGAGAGCGGCTGATACGCTTATCCCTGATTCTTAGCCCTCGAAACCCACAGCGAAAGCTGACTGTGGGTATATTCATGGAATTAGATAAAATCGCTAAATAATAAACCCACACAGGAGGGTGCATGATAGAATACGGGTAGAGTTTTGTAATATTTGTTGGCTCTATACTTCTTTATCATCTTTTTATGCTTACCTCCTACCCCGTATTCCTTTGCTGCTTGCGGCTTTTGGCGTTAGTCTTACTCTTCATGCCCAACCCGGTGCGCCAAAAGCAAATGATTCCACCACGCCCCTACACCTCCTGCAACCCGATTATCCTGTTCCCTACGGCCAGCCGAAAATCGAGGAAGTAACGGGCGTATTGCGTCGGATTTACACGTATCTGGATGCCAATACCCCAACGCAGCTTATCGACAAGGAAACCAAGAAAGACATCCCTTCAGGCGGCACATTTAACCCCAATGCTATTTTCAAACCGGGCGATTTCCGGCTTCTTAGTTATGAATGGGGGTTACCTATGCGAGTATGCTGCTGGCCAGCGAGGCTACCGGCGATGCCCGCTACGCTGACTACACCAACAAACGACTCCAGTTTATTGCCGAGCAGCTCCCGTATTTCCGGGCACAGGTTCTGGCTGACCCCAAGGCAAATACGCCCATGCGGTCGGTGGTGGCACCGCACGCACTCGATGATGCCGGAGCCATGTGTGCCGCTATGATTAAGGCAAGCCGGGCCGGAGGTATGAAAGCGAATCTGCGTCCCATGATTGATAACTACATCGACTACATCCAGACGAAAGAATTTCGCTTAACCGATGGCACCCTAGCCCGCAATCGCCCGCAGCCAAACACGCTCTGGCTCGACGATCTGTTTATGAGCGTTCCTGCCCTGGCGCAAATGGGTAAACTCACCGGCGACCGTAAATACTACGACGAAGCCGTAAAGCAAGTCATGCAGTTTTCCAAACGAATGTTTAACACCCAGAAAGGCTTGTATATGCACGGCTGGGTCGAAGGCATGGCAGTTCATCCTGAGTTTCACTGGGGCCGGGCTAATGGCTGGGGCATTCTAACCACCGTCGAATTGCTCGACGTACTACCCGAAAACCACCCCGGCCGACCAGCAATTCTGGATCTACTAAAAGCACATGCCAAAGGATTAGCGGCCCAACAATCGGGTTCAGGCTTCTGGCATCAATTGCTTGATCGCAATGACTCGTACCTGGAAACTTCGGCCACAGCCATTTACGTTTATTGTTTCGCACGAGCGATCAATCGGGGCTGGCTCGACCCGCTGGCCTATGCTCCCGCTACTCTATTGGGCTGGAATGCCGTAGCGACCAAAGTGACCCAGGCAGGTCAGGTTGAGGGCGTCTGTGTGGGTACGGGTATGGGCTTCGATCCTGCGTTTTATTACCATCGGCCCATCAATCCGTATGCCGCTCATGGCTATGGTCCGGCCTTACTGGCAGGGGCCGAAGTGATTACGATGATCAAGAATCATACGTTTGAAATCAACGATAGCTCCCTGCAAATGACCCAGAAAAAATAGGAAGTACGACTAATACGTGTCCAATTTAGATTCTAGCGATTCTTTGGATTCCTGGGACTGCTAAAATCCAGAGATCTATTTTGGCAAAGTTACTGTACGAAAAAAGGGGGCAATACCTGCTCCCCTTTTGACAACTCCTGACGAAATCTGACAAGTGTTATTTGAAAATCAGGCAGGTGAGTTCAGGAGAGTTGGCAACTAAAAACTAACTTATTTTGTACAATACGTTTTATCATAGGTTTGTTATAGGATAAGCCCATCAGATATCTGGTGGGCTTATTTAGTTTAGCAGGCTTTGCTGTTAGATTTTTACAGCTTGTCGGGCTAGTAACTTCCAGTTTCCTTTCTGCTTAATCCATACCAGGAGCACACTCAGTTTCACCTGACCTGGTTTGCCCTTATCGAGCGTTTCCCCCATCAACTTGTGGCGTACCAGAGCCGTATTATCCACCACAGTAACTGACTGGTCGGCCAGTTCGATGCTTACGAAATCGGATGTACCGCTCGTCAGTGCTTCTACAAATGCAGCTTTATTTTCGATTTTACCCCCTGAATGCCCGTAACTTAAGTCATCAGAGGCAAGTGCTTCCAGTTTGGCTTTGTCGGGAGAAATCATGAGCAATCGTAACTTCTCAACAGCTTGACCAACAGCTTCCTGGTCTTTTGTTTGGGCAAAACTATCGGTAGTTACGGTAAATAAACTGCAAAAAACAAAAAAGGTAAGCGCAACCATTTTAATTGACATAATTCTTACGTGTTAGCTGGTTTTTTCGTAGTTACCCCCATCAGGGCATCCATTCTTTGAAAAAGCAAAAGTCGAAAAAATTTACCATAGTGTTAACGGAAAGTTGTTCAACACAACGTAGGAGTTGACTGGAAAGCGATTGCGTTATCTTTTAAAACTCACCTTCACCTGGCTCTTTTTGCTTCTTTTTGGCCTGATGCAGGCGGTAATTGAAGGTTAAATTAATTTGTCGTAACCGTCCCTGCGAGCTACTTTCTGTATAAAAATTAGTCCCTTCCGTAATGGAGCGGTACCGACGAGAATTGAATACGTCGAGGACATTAAGCACCAAAGTGCCGTTGTTTTTGAGAATATCTTTACTAACAGACAGGTCCAAAGTAGCAATAGCCTGCCGAGTTCCCTGAGGTGTTTTCTGGGGAGCTTCGTAATTGCCTCGCATCTGAAAATCAGTATTTCGCCAGATCGTAAATCGGGAACTCATGCGGGTAAACCAACTGTAGGTATCGCTCTGGTAGCTGGCATCCAGATTTCCTCCATTTGTAATGGCTCGAAAAAAGTTAACACTGCCATCCAGCTTCCACCATTTGTAGAGCGCATACGAACCGGCAAATTCGGCCCCATAGGAATCTTCGGTGGCTAAATTCTCAGGGCGGGTTGTTGAAAATCCCTGATCATTCACCCGACGAATCCGAATGATCTTGCCCGTGGTGTAGCGGTAATACACCGACGAACTGATCGACCCTTTCTCCACGTATTTGATATGCCCAAGTTCAAAAGCATTGGTGAATTCGGGGTTCAGGTCGGGGTTGCCGCTGAAGAAGTTTCGGTTATCACTGAACGTCATAAACGGGCTCAAATCATTGTATTGCGGTCGTCGCACCCGGCGGCTGTAACTGAGTTGCAACGCGTGCTGACTAGGCAGATCGTAAGTGACATGCAGGCTCGGAAACAGGTTGGCATAACTACGGGGATTTACATCATTGGTTTGTTTCAGCGTGGTCGTTACGGCCGTCCACTCGGCCCGAAGTCCCAACTGATACGAAAATTTACGGATCTTGTTCCCCACGATTCCGTATAAGGCGTTGATCTTTTCTTCGTATACAAAGTTATTCGTCAGGTTCGGCAACTGAAACCAGGTTCCATCGGCATTCTGCTGAGTAACCGTATAATCGTTGGTCATATTCCGGGTGCTGCTGCGAAGCCCACCTTCCAGTTTCCCATCTTTTTTAAACGGCCGGACATAATCGACCTGCACCAGAAGTTGCTTTTCCGTTTCGTCATTAATGGCCCGTTGCAAGCTGTTCGGCGTACCCGAAGCAGTCCCGTCAGGAAGCATTATTTGCTGAGCAAAATACTGATCCGACTTTTCCCAGTTGTCCAGATAGCGAACATCGGCAGTAAGTTCGTGGCCTTCCCGGGCGAAGGTTTTTTTATAGCTTACCACGTACTCCGAGTTGGGTTCGGTTTCCGTTTCGTCCTGCGTTCGATTGGTAATCGTTTGAAGGATCTTCGTATTGGGCCGATAGTCCAGGTATTGAATATCGGAAAAGCGTTTGCCCTTACTAAGCCGCCAGGTGTAGGAGGCCGTCAGAATACTTTTAGGATTGAAAAAATAATCGATACCCGCGCGGGCATTGTTGTTTTGCCCTTTCAATTTATAGGTCGAATTCTGACTATAGGCAAATGTGGTGTCATTGCTGTAGACTTCCTGATAGAGCGAACTTCGACCGGGCGTATTTCGGTAGGAAGCCGTATAATTAATGAAGAAATTCAGGTTTTTTCGTCGGTAATTGACATTGGCAGCTGCTCCAAAATTAGCCGGATTGCCCGTGATGACATCGAACGAGCCATTGAACCCTTCTTTCCGTTCTTTTTTGAGGACGATATTAATAACGCCACCCATGCCTTCGGCTTCGTAACGGGCAGATGGATTCGTAATTACTTCGACCCGCTCGACCATACTTCCCTGGAGCTGCTGTAAGCCAGCTCCACCTTTCAGACTCACCAGCCCAGACGGTTTTCCGTCAATCAGAATACGAACGCTGTTACTCCCACGCAAACTGACATTTCCTTCTCCATCAACGGCCACCGACGGAATATTTTTCAGAATGTCTGACGCAGTTCCCCCGCATTCGCCAGATCTTTACCAACATTGAAAATTCGTTTATCCAGCGACAATTCCATCTGGCTTTTTTCGCCAGTCACGATTACCTCATCCAGTTTTTTGGCGCTGGATTTAAGAACTGGCGTCCCAATTTGAATAGCCTGGTCAACCACGTGGATATCTGGAATCGTCTTGTCCTGATACGAGAGGGCCGTCACTTTCAGGTAGTAATGGCCGGGTTTGGCCTGCAACTCAAACTTGCCCGCATCGTCGGAAACAAGGCCTGTCACCAGCGCCGAACCTGTGGCCTGATAGAGCGCTACGGAAGCAAACGGTATGGGCTTATTGTCTTCATCCACAAAAGCACCCCGAATCCAAACCGGATGCTCTGATTTACTGGCCTGGGCGAAAGCCAGCATTGGACATACAAGAAGAAAAAGAACGTAAAAT
This sequence comes from Spirosoma telluris, assembly GCA_003259005.1. GTDB lineage: Bacteria > Bacteroidota > Bacteroidia > Cytophagales > Spirosomataceae > Spirosoma > Spirosoma telluris. The sequence goes on along the minus strand of QLII01000001.1, from coordinate 7,529,673 downwards.
CGTATAACGATCTGATGCATAGTTGAGTAGCCCATCCTGATGAGTTTTGTTGAATCAGTTGGGAATAGGAAGTAAAACCGTAACTAGTACATAAAGAAATCGACGCCGGGCATCTACCAGCGTCGATGGAAATTTTCCTTAGCCGATGGGGCAAGGCTCCACCTTGCCCCATCATCAGGGCAAAATATATACGACCAGTGACCGGGCACCGTGTGCGCCAATCACCAGACTTTGCTCAATGTCGGCCGTTTTAGAGGGGCCGCTGATAAATGTCCCGAATCCAGTGGCATTCACCTGAAGCTTTTTGTATGCCTCATGCATATTGGCAACAATGGTCGATTGCCGGATGATGATGACTAAGTATTGCGTAATCATTGGCACTACCCGATGCGGCAATTGACGTTCATCGACCCAAATGGCGGCATTTTCAGCAACGGCTAGTGGTCCTTCGATGATGGTTAAGTTCAACCCAGCCAGATCGTGCGGATCGGTAACGTCCAGGGTTACATCAGCCAGGTGCGCCAGTGCAGGGCAAGTCGTTGCGACATTTGTGAGTGCGGGATAGTGCTCCTTCAAATGAGCCTCGATAGCGGTATAATCGGGTACGACAACGGCCAAACCACCAACAAATGCCAGCGAATCACTGAATTGCTTCGTCAGATCAGGATAGGTCGTTGTAAATGTAAATTGCTCAGGCAGTGGCAGTAAGGAGGGTTGGTTAGCCTGAATACTGGCCAGGATTTTTTCGCGGGTGGTCATGCTTTTTTGTTGTTAACGTACCAGTCGCGAAAACTCTCCGTAGGTGGTTCGGGCATTTCACGCTGATTGTACCAGGGGTTAAACCGATTTTCGACCGTAACCGGAGCAAATCGCAATACGCCCCGTCCTACTTTGCCCGCCATCCGATAGAGTCGGGGTGATTCCAGTACGGTAGCCATAGCTTTCATCGACATGGTTTTAGCCGTGGGGCCATAGCCTTCCTGCATAAGCACCTGCCGCCATTTGTAGAGCTGGTCGTGGATATCAATCTTCACCGGGCATACATTGGAACAAGACCCGCAAAGCGTCGATGCAAAGGGCAGATCGGCGTTTTGTTTCATGTCTAAGTTGGGAGCCAGAATGGAGCCTATCGGCCCCGCAACGGCACTGTGATAGCTGTGCCCACCCGACCGTCGATATACCGGACACGTATTCATACAAGCCGCGCACCGAATACACTTGAGTGAATTCCGAAAATCAGGTCGTCCTAACTGACGGCTTCGGCCATTATCAACAATAACAATATGCATTTCCTGGTCGGGTCGGGGACGATGGAAATGGCTGGAAAAGGTCGTAATAGGTTGCCCCGTTGCCGACCGCGCCAGCAAACGCAGGTATACGCCCAGATGCTCAGCGCGGGGAATGATTTTCTCAAAACCCATAGCGGCAATGTGTACATCGGCTAAATGTGCACCCATGTCGGCATTCCCTTCATTGGTGCAAACCACAAATCCCCCGTTTCGGCAATGGCGAAGTTGACGCCCGTAAGAGCAACTTTCCGGGTGAGGAACGTCTCGCGCAGGTGTTGGCGGGCCGCTTCGGTCAGGTATTGGGGATCGGTAGCGCCTTTTTCGGTACCGAGGTGTTCGTGGAAGGTTTCACCCACATCGGCCTTGGTCAGGTGGATGGCGGGTAACACAATGTGCGAAGGCGGCTCCTTTCGCATCTGCACAATTCGCTCACCTAAATCGCTGTCTATAACTTCAATACCATGCTCGGCCAGGTATGGATTGAGGTGACACTCTTCGGTCAGCATCGACTTCGATTTGACCATTCGAGTGGCTCCTGCTTTTTGGATCAGGTCAAGAATGATAGCATTATGTTCCGCTGCATCGGCGGCCCAATGCACCGTAATGCCGTTGCGTTTAGCGTTTTCTTCAAACTGCACTAACAAATCGTGCATGTTCGACAATACGTGATTTTTTATCTGCGAGGCTGCCTCCCGCAACTGCTCCCATTCGGGTATCTGCGCTACAGCCCGATCACGTTTTGTGCGGACAAACCAAAGCGTTTCGTCGTGCCAATCGACTCTGGGTTCGTTTTTGTTGAACTCAATGGCCGCATGGGCGTGATCTAGAGTTAGCTGATTCATGTTGTTGAGTTGATTTACACCGTGGCTGTCAGAATTTCAGCAATGTGTTTGACCTGCACGTTGGAATTAGCCCGTTTCAGGATGCCCTCAAGGTGCATCAAACAGGATACATCTACACCCGTAATATAATGAACACCGTGACGAAGGTGATCAGCCACGCGGTCTTTGCCCATTTTGGCCGATACGGCTTCTTCGGTTACGCAAAAAGTACCCCGAACCCACAGCATTCATCGCGCCGGTCAAGTTGAATCAACTCCAGATCTTTAACTAAGCTGAGCAATTGAACCGGCTTGGAAAACGGTGGCGCTACCAACTCCGACATCTGGGCTAAATGCAATCCTCGCTGACCGTGGCAACTCTGATGGAGGCCAACCCGATACGGGAATGTAGCTTCTAGGGACGAGATTTTCAGTACATCCGTCAGGAATTCAGTGAGTTCATAGATGCGCGAACGAATCTCTGTCGCAGCGGTTTCGTTGGTTGCGTGCAGGTGGTGCTTAATGTGCAGCGTGCAACTTCCCGAGGGCGAAACGATATAGTCATAACCGGCAAAGTTGCTCACGAAATTATTATTACAGCCACCCGTCAGGTGGGCATAACCCGAGTTCGCCATCGGCTGACCACAACAGGTTTGCTGTAACGGATAATCTACGTCGCAACCTACTTTTTCCAGTAATTTCAGCGTGGCAATGGCCACTTGAGGGTAAAACTGGTCAATGTAACAGGGAATAAATAAGCCAACTTTCATCTGAACATAACGAGTAAAATCGGACGGCCGAAGCGGGATGGTACAAGAATCAACCCATCTTACAAAAATAGGGGCTTTCTTATGCTTAATCTTTCCTGTACTCTCCTATAAACCGATTAATATGCGATTAATGCTAAAAGCGTATCACAATCGAAATGTACCTATCCATCCTCGACTATATATGAACCCATCCTGACGGACAGATTCTGAACCTCTGCCTAATCAATAAAACTCTGCATGGCGAAACCAGTTACTATAGAAGCCCAGGCTGGTTGTGGGTTATTTATCTATAATACTGTCGTTATGAACGAGAAAAATGCAAAAACTGTAGCCCGGATTATATTAGGAGGCTCCCTTCTCTTTGCCGGTATAAGCCATCTGACGGTTGCCCGGAAAGCATTCAGGGCACAGGTTCCGGATTGGGTTCCGCTAAAAAAAGATGATACAGTCGTCTATTCGGGTATAGCCGAAATAGCATTGGGTAGTAGTCTGGTATTTACGGATGAGCGCCGTCAGAAAGCCGTTGGGAAAATAGCGGCTACGTTTTTTGGCGCTGTTTTTCCCGGAAACATCTCCCAGTATGTCAATAACCGAAGCGCATTCGGTTTAGACACGAATCAGAAACGGTTTACACGCTTATTTTTTCAGCCCGTCCTTATCTATTGGGCACTAAAGAGTACGAATAATCTATAGCCAAGCAGAGATTAATCGTCTTCGTAACTGAACAGCAAATTTCTTTCTACAGCAACAACTAGCCTCTAAATGGCTAATTTTACGGCATCAACTGACTTGGCTTCGGCTCTTCAGTTGGTGCCGTTTTACTAGACTAAATACTAATTTGGCCAGCTTTATTCGTTCGTTTATTTACTAAGCGAAACATGCTCTTTCGCCGTTTTAACGGTAGTTTTTTTAACACAACCAGAAAGTGATCTACGATGGCAACGTTACCGGCAACGTTTGCATAAAAAAAATCTGATATTTTCTTCTTTATGTCTATTATTTTTCAGAAGCTTACATAGGTCTTTACCGATAGGCTTACTCTGCCAGTAAAAGCACCATCACCGAATAATCCAGAAAATAGTAATAGCTATGATAGCGAAACTTTCATCTCCGTTTCAAGCTCGGCGGCAGGCATATGGATTTGTTGATGCAAATTGTAACTCATCGGTTCCAGTTTATAAACTTCAATTCAATCCGAAAGACAAGACGCCCAAGTACAAGCAGATTGTCCAGTCGGTAATTACCGATATTGAGCGGGGTGTCCTAAAAAATAATGAGCAACTCCCTTCCATCAGCGAGTTAAGTGTTGAATATTATCTGGCGCGCGACACCGTTGAGAAAGCTTACCGTGAACTTCGGGAGCAGGGGTATATTACATCGGTGCAGGGCAAGGGGTACTATGTACAGGCAAGTGCCGCCCCCAAGTTGAAGATTCTGCTCATTTTCAATAAGCTTAGTTCCTACAAGAAAATCATTTATTACTCCTTCCTGAAAGCCCTTGGTGATAAGGCAACCGTTGACCTTCAGATTCACCATTACAGCGCCTACCATTTTCGGGAAATTATTGAGAAGAATCTGGGCAAATACAACTACTACGTTGTGATGCCCCATTTTACCCAGGACCTGGATAAAGCCAACTACATGCAGGTGCTTGAGTCGATTCCAACCAATGAATTGATTCTGCTTGATAAGGACGTTTCGGAGTTGCCCAGTTCAACACTGAGTGTATATCAGAACTTCGACAAAGACATCTGCGAAGCCCTGGAAAATGCACAGGATTTATTGGCCAAGTATAGCCGGATGGTGCTTATTTTACCCAGCGACGGCAATTACCCGGCCGAAATTGCCCATGGGTTTCGTTCATTCTGTGTCAACTACGGGAAGGAGTTCTGTATTAAAGAAAATGCCATCAATGAACACCTGCAGGCGGGTACTGCTTATGTTGTTATCGAGGAAACCGATTTGTCGGAAGTCGTTAAGAAAGTACGGCAGTCGAATTACGAGTTAGGCCACGAAATTGGGATCATCTCCTTCAATGAAACAACGCTCAAGGAACTGCTGAACATTACCGTAATCACCACTGACTTTGAAGCAATGGGCTATACGGCCGCTTCATTATTGCTTGACAATAAGCACATTAAAGTAAAGAATCCGTTTTATATGATCCGACGTGGGTCGTTGTGAGTTCAGTGAGTTGAGAATTCCATATGCCATATCTTGGAGATATGGCATATGGAATTCTCAACTCACTGAAAAAGAAAGTAGTCGTAAATTGTTCGGGTGACTTCGGCAATGGTGCGTTCACGCACGGCACCTTCTTTTTTTGATGATTTCACAAAGACCGAAATAGCGACATGACCTGCGTCTCCCGGTAGCGTAATTATCCCTACGTCGCTGGCAGTCAAGCCAATAGTCCCCGTTTTATGCAGCACTTCGGTATCGGGCGGCAGGGCTCCTTTTAAACGGGCCAGCCCCGTTTCGCAACGTTTCATAATGTCGAGTATCAGGGTTTTGCTGGCAGGCTTCAGAATTGGCTGGGTATAGAGCTTCGTCAGAAGGAGGGTCATCGCTTCTGGGGTCGATGTATCCCGAAGGTCATTCTCGAAAGCTACGTAACTGGCCTCACGCGTGGTGGGTGTGCTGAATTTTGCGAGTGAGTCATACCGGGCGGGCGACCATGCCTGACTCATATCCATCGGTATACCTACACAGTCGGCAATGAGCCAGGCGGTTGGGCGGTTCACTTGCAAACCGTCGACGCCAAGGCGTTTCATGCAGGCGTTCACGGCAGCAGGCCCACCTGCCAGCCGCAGACAGATATCGGTAGCGCTATTATCGCTAATGAGCAGCATCAGTTCCAGCAAACTCCTGACCGACAACGAAAGATCGGAATTAGTCGAATTAGGCCAGTTGAACCGTTCCGACAACATACCGCTACCCGGATGAAAATCCGTTTTGGTGATCGGGACGAGTTGATCGAGTGTGACACTGCCACTATCGACGCGCGTCAGGAGTTGGGTCGCAATGGCTACTTTATACGAGCTGGCCATTGGGAAATGATCTTTCCCATTTTGCGTAATGGTCCGCCCACTTTCCAGATGCACCGCGCATATGCCCACTTTGCCAGCCGACAGATTCGACAAGCGCAGGAGTTCCTGCTCCAGTCGAACCGGAACGATGAACGTGGGAGCAGGAGCGGAGACTGTTGCCTTGCTGGTTTTAGGTTTCTGCGCCACCGCCAGCTGGGCCGTCAAAAGCACAACGAACGTGACCAGGTTGATAGATCGTTTCATCGATGAAGTCATTACGAGTGGGTTATTTCTTCTTCGGCATGGCGGCTGTCATGGTCATTTCGACGCTGGCCCCAAAGACCAGTTTAGCCACGCCCACCGTTGTCCGGGCCGGGTAAGCGCCTTCTTTAAAGAACTTCTTGTAAACGGTGTTCATTTTGGCGAAATCATCCATGTTGCTTAAGTAAACCGTCACGCTTACGACGTCGTCAAGCGAAGCACCGGCATCTTCCAGAATGCCTCTGATGTTCTGGATCGTTTGCTCCGTTTCGGCCTCGATCCCGCCCGAAACTACTTTGGACGTTTGCGGATCGGTGCCCACCTGTCCGGACACAAACAACAGGCCGTTACTAATGACCCCCATACTAAATGGATAGGGCATGGCGGGTGCTTTCCGGGCTTAACAATTTCTTTGTGCTGCCCTGATACTGAAAAATTAATGCTGAAAACAAGCAGAGAAAGGAGAAGATACTTCATAGGGATATACATTAAATAGATTGATAGTGAAGGCATTAATTGAGAAAATCAAGCTAAATCTTATCTGGTTAGTGAATTTTTATTTTTCTAAGAATTCACGAAGAACGGCGTTGTATTCGTCTTTCGCATTCAGGTATGGGAAATGGCCTTTTTGATGGAACGTATGCACCTGTGCGGCTGTGTAATACTGTTTTAGCGTTGTACGTAAATCAAGCGAAACGAGCGGATCGTTATCCGATTCAACAATCAGTAACGGAACCGCCGTCTGCTTCCCGTCAATGGGGTTGAACTTATCAATCACGCAGTGATAGCGGGCCAGAAACTGCGCCTTTGACATACGTCCGTAGGTATTTTCGAGCAATTGCGCCTTCACCAGCGGATTGTTTTCAGAAGTAGGTAGCACAACCGTAAGCAGATTTTGCCGTAAAGCCCCCATGACTGCCCATTCCGGTAACCAGGAAGCTAACGACACGCGATTATGGTTCTGTTCTTCATAAGTATCGTTCTTCGGAAAGGTATTGCCCAAAACGGCCCGCTCAACCCGATGCGGATAGGTTGCCAGCAGATACTGAGTCAGATAACCACCCAGTGAACTACCCACCACTGTCGTTGCCTCAACTTTTTCCTTATCGAGAATCGCCATAATTCCTTTTCCCAGATCGGAGAGGTTATCAACGGGTGGATAGGTGACGCTTATGACCCGATACTTAGGACTAAATCTGTTCATCTGCTGCCACCAGAAATCATAGCCTCCTGTCATGCCGTGTAGGAACAAAATGGTTTTTGGTCCCTTTCCCAGCACGAGGTACGTCCAGTCGTAGCCTTCTGCATGAACAGTAGCTGTTGGTAATTTCCGAAAAGAAGCCAAGCCGTTGATGGGATCGTTGTCGGTTCCATCGTATAACTCAATGGCATCTTTTTTAGGCGTCGGATACAGGTAGGCAATCGCAATAAGAATAAACGGAATCGACCAGAGGAAATGTTTCTTCATGAATAGGCAGGGAGTACAAGGCAGGCCAGTAAAAATAAGCACTTTGGTTAAGTTCACAGCAAGAAGTTCCTCTGGCAATTACTTATTATTAACGCGTTAGCCGATAAATATACAGGGCCGCCCGTTGAATCAGCAGTGGAAATTCTTTGGTATTCATGGTTTCCTCGATGCTATGGGCGCCTTTCCCCGATGCGCCCAGGCCATCCAGACAAGGCATGTATTGCGCAACAAACGACACGTCGCCTGCGCCCCGTGCACCGGGATCAAAGGCACTTACCGGACCAAGACCCATATCTTTGCTCAGCTGATCCACTTGTTTGCGCAATTCGTCGTTAGCGGCAGAGGGCTCCATTCCCGGAATACCATCGGTAAAGGAGATGGTTGCTTTGGTGAGTGGCAGACTTTTCTCAACGATTTCACGCATTTTGGTGCGGGCATTTTCCTTCTGGGTTTCGGTCAAAAAACGCAGATCGCCTTTGACCAGCGCTGTTCCGGCGACAATATTTGTTTTGCCGATGGTTTCGGCTTTGGCCGTTTTTTCGTCATAATGCACTTCCGAACCACCTACAATCAGGCCGGGTTGAAGGTCAGGTATTGCTCCTGTCCCAGCGTCCGCCTGAACTCGTTCAGAATCCGAACGGCCTCATAAATAGCCCCATAACCCAGATCGCTAAAAATTCGGGAGGAGTGACCGGTGCGAGCTTTTACGTTGAGTGTCCATCCACTCGATCCCCTCCGACCCGTTGTGACGCTACTCAATCCCTGCGCAGTTTCAAAGGCCAGTGCGATGTCGCATTTCTTAGCCCGTTCAATGAAATCCCGGCGACTTTCGGCCCCGCCCGAACTCTCCTCGTCACCCGTGAAATAGATAGTGATCGACGTATCGTCCAGCAGTTTTTGAGCATGCAGCGCTTTCAACGCGGCAATAACCACCACGTCGCCCCCTTTCATATCGGCAACACCCTGGCCGGATGCCGTCGAATCATTCACGCGGGTGAATGGCTCCATGGGTAAGCTCTTTTCGAAGACAGTATCTAAATGGCCAATCAGGAACAGTTTTTTGCCTTTTTTGCCCTGTCGGGTGGCCACCAGATGCCCCGCCCGGTTGAGCGAATCCGGTAAGGTGACCCACTCTGTTTTGAAGCCCAGTTTATCGAATTCGTCGGACATCAATTTCCCGACCTGCCGCACGCCCTCTTTGTTCAGCGTGCCGCTATTGATATTGACGACTTTTTCCAGAAACGCTTCGGTTTCGGGCATTTGCTTTTTTACGGTGGCAATAACAGCCGTTTCGGGTTTCGAAAGCGACTGCGCTGAAACGCCATAACTGGCCATCAGTAAAAGGAAGAAAGCTTGTTTCATGAGTCTGTTTGATTGGGCTAATGGCCTAAAATACGGAAAGTTACAGGCTAACAAACCGCCGATTAGGTTAAGTCCAACTTTTACTTCGTTCAGGCCTACTATGGTTAAAAAACAGATTACTGACTACGAAATACTTTTCTGCTATTCTCCTTATCTTCGGTCAAAAATGGGCATTTTGCCTATTGATCGTTTACCATTGCATACGTAACTTCATTCCTCATGAAACAAGTTTTCCTCCTGTTGCTTATCTGCTGTTACGCCGTTAACCAAACAGTTGCCCAAAAACCCGTTACCCCAGAAAAGCAGCCAGCCAAAGACGAAAAACCGTCTTCGCTTTCGCGGACCTTAAACATTGATTCGCAGGTTGTGACAAGCGGGCAGGTGACAATAAAAGGGCAACGGGTGCCCTATAAAGCAACCGCCGGAACCATTCCGGTCTGGGACGAAGAAGGGAAAGCTGTAGCCGGTGTTTTTTTCACTTACTTCGAACGCTCCGACGTTGCCGACCGAACGACTCGCCCCTTAATGATTTCATTCAATGGTGGTCCTGGAACCGCTTCGGTCTGGATGATGATTGGGTATACTGGTCCCCGAATCCTGAAAGTTGATGACGAAGGCTACCCCGTTCAGCCGTATGGCATCAAAGACAATCCCAACTCAATTCTGGACGTAGCGGATATTGTTTACGTCGATCCGGTCAATACGGGCTTCTCGCGGCCTGTCAGTAAAGACGTTCCATCAGCTAAATTATTTTTCGGTGTCAATGCCGACATTAAGTATCTGGCCGACTGGATCAATACCTTCGTGAGTCGGTACAACCGATGGGCGTCGCCTAAATATTTGATTGGCGAAAGCTACGGTACTGCCCGCGTCTCGGGACTGGCGCTTGAGTTGCAGAATGCCCACTGGATGTACCTGAATGGCGTGATTTTAGTATCACCAACGGGACTTGGAATTGAACGCGACGGCCCAGCACAGGGTGTATTGAAACTCCCCTATTTTGCAGCTACGGCCTGGTATCATAAGGCACTGCCGCCCGATTTACAGAAGAAAGATTTGACCGATATGCTCCCCGAAGTCGAAGCTTTTGCCATTCAGGAATACCTGCCTGCGCTTGCCTTAGGAGGTTCGTTGAGCGACCAGAAACGCAAGGAAATTGCGGCTAAAGTAGCCCGGTATTCAGGTTTGTCGGAAACGGCCGTCATGCAGCAGAATCTGGATGTGCCCACTAATTTTTTCTGGAAAGAACTGCTTCGGAGCAAAAGCCAGACGGTCGGGCGGCTGGATTCCCGTTACTTAGGGCTGGACAATAAAGACGCGGGTATCGCTCCCGATTATAACTCGGAGCTAACCTCCTGGCTGCACTCCTTTACGCCTGCCATTAACATGTTCATGCGCGAAGAACTCAACTACAAAACCGACTTAAAATACTACATGTTCGGCCCCACGTTTCCCTGGGACAATACGAACAACCATACCGGCGAAAACCTGCGGCAGGCAATGGCTCAAAATCCGTATCTGCACTTGCTGGTGCAATCGGGCTATTATGATGGTGCCTGCGACTATTTCAATGCCAAATACAATCTGTGGCAAATGGACACCGGAGGCAAGCTGAAAGATCGGATGGAGTGGGAAGGCTATCGGAGCGGCCACATGATGTACCTTCGCAAAGAAGATCTGGCTACCAGCAATGAACGACTACGAACGTTCATCCAGAAGAGCACCCCTAAAAACAGTGAACCCGCTAAGTATTCGGGAAGCCGGTAACCATCATGGAAAAATTCAAGAAAATAGTCGTTAGCATCCTGATGATGATTGTCTGGGGTGTTCTATTCGCCATGGTGATCCCGATGAAAAGTGTTCGAGGTCAGGTGGTAACGGTGCTTATTTGCCTGATCATTAACAGCATACTGGCGGCCTATTATAGTTGTATTGATCGCCAGCCCGCCAGTTTTCGGGAATGGCTAAAGATGTAACACTGGACTCATTACCAATGACCTTAGACACCAGCCTATTCACCCAATTCAGGCACGAACTGCACCAATTCCCGGAGGTTTCGGGTCAGGAAATTGAAACCCAGAAGCGGATAAAAGCTTTTGTCAGCCAGTTTAAGCCGGTTGCCCTTAGTGAAGTAGGGAAAACTGGGCTATTACTCCAATACGGAGAAAATACCGAAGGACCCGTCACGCTAATCCGGGCGGATATTGATGCGTTACCGATTCAGGAGGTCAATACGTTTGCCCATCAATCGAAAATCGAGGGTGTTTCGCACAAATGTGGGCACGACGGGCACGCTGCCATTCTCGCCCGACTAGCGTCTTTATTAGCCGAAAAACCGGTTGCGAAGGGTCGGGTGTATCTACTTTTTCAGCCTGCTGAAGAAACCGGCAAAGGGGCCGAAGCGGTTTTAAACGACCCCGTCTTTGCCGAAATTAAGCCCGATCGCGCTTTTGCCCTGCATAATTTACCCGGCTTTCCAACAGGTACCATTGTGTGCAAACCAGGCTCGTTTACCTCATCGGTTCTCAGCCTGATTATTACCTTTAGGGGCAAAGTCTCCCATTCTGCTGAACCCGAAAAAGGGCTCAATCCAGCCTATGTCATGGCGGAATTCATGCTTCGGACGCAACACATCCAGCACCCAGATCCCCAATCTGACACGTTCGCCCTGATAACGCCGATTTATACCACAATGGGCGCTACATCCTACGGTGTATCAGCGGGCTACGGCGAAATCCATGTAACGCTTAGAACCCGGAACGCCAAACGAATGGACGCCCTGAACACGCAACTACTGAGTGTGTTATCGGAACTTTCGGCTGAGAGCGGCATTGCCATCCAAACGAGCTATACTGAAGCTTTCGTGGCAAACGAAAACGATACGGAGGCCTTTGCCCAGGTTAAACAAAGTGCACTGAAACTAGGATATGCCTTTGTGGAAAAACAGGAGCCGTTCAAATGGGGAGAAGATTTCGGACTTTTTACCCAGCATTATCCCGGCGCTATGTTTGGTATTGGTAACGGCGAAGATTCCCCGGCCTTACATAACGACGATTACGATTTCAACGACAGCCTGATTGAACCGGGGCCCAGTTGTTTTTAGACCTCATTCAAAACCACCTTTAGCCTTGACTTCATCCGACGCTGTCACTACCTACCGACCCACTTTATTTTCAATTGCCTATCGCATGACGGGGGAGGTAATGGTTAGTGAAGACATCGTACAGGAAGCGTTTCTGAAGTGGATGAACCGGCCCAGCGAGGTCATTCTGGATGATAAAGCCTATCTGGCCAAGAGTGTCATAAACACCTCCCTCAATCACCTGGCCAAAGTAAAACGAGAACGCGAAGCCTATAAAGGCCCCTGGTTGCCCGAGCCGATTTTGGCCGACAGTCGGGCCATCGACGCTAAACTGGATATTTCGTACGGGTTCATGCTCCTGCTCGAAAAACTGGCACCACTGGAACGGGCCGTTTTCGTGCTGAAAGAGAGTTTCGACTTTGGGTATGCTGAATTAGCCCAGCTTTTCGATACAACGGAAGCAAACGGACGGCAGCTTTACCACCGAGCCAAAGAAAAAATCACAGGGAGCAACCGGCGTTTCTCGATTGACCCTGCCCAACAACAGCTGCTCCTGGAAGCCTTCGCGAAAGCGAGTGAAACGGGAAACATCGACCAATTGATTCAATTGTTCAAAACCGATATTGAGGTTTATTCTGATGGGGGCGGAAAGGTTGTTGCCGCGCTCAAACCACTCATTGGCTCCACTATTGTTGAACAATTTATGCGATCTCTCGTCAGCAAGCAATACAGTCTGCTGGATGTCAAACCTGGCCTGGTTAATGGTGAACTGGCATTATTATTTAGTCAAAAGGATAATCAGCTGCTGACTACGGTCATGATTATTGAATTCGATGAGATGGGTATCAGCCGGATTTATTTCGTTCGTAACCCCGATAAACTAGCGCATCTTCAGTAACTATTCCCTGGATCTTTCACCTATACAATCTGACTATCAACACAATAGAACCAAAAGAAGCCTCAGAATCCATATAAATTTTATTAAGCCTGTCACAACCTTCGACTTTGGTTTGTCTTGTGTGAAATTTTTCAATAGTTCATTCCCATGCAAATCAAACAAGTTCGTTGGGTACAGGCTACCCTTCTTTATTTAGGCGTTACAAACGTTTTTCCAGGTATCTGGGCGTTGTTCCTACCGCACAGTTTCTATACGTCGTTTCCCGGTTTGGGCCGGGTTTGGGTAGCCATTGATGGCCCCTACAATGAGCACCTGATTCGAGATGTGGGTGGCTTTTTTCTGGCGCTGGCCGTGCTCAGTTTTCTCACTTTACTAGCCCCTCGCCTGGTATCTGTACGGGCAACGGCCATCTGTCTATTAACTTTCAATTTGCCTCACCTCTTGTATCATTTGGCCCATTTACACATGCTTCCGTTCATCGACCAGGCTGGGAACGTGGCGGCCCTATCGGCCGGGGTATTGCTGCCAATCCTGCTCTTGCTCCACCGACCCATTTTCAAACAATCTCCTCAATCCCTGTTACCCTAACCAAATCGTACTCATGGACAATGTATTAGTAATCGGCGGATCAGGCGTATTGGGTTCGGCGGTCGTCAATGAACTACAAAAAAAGTGCATAAACTTCCGGATTGGAAGTCGCCACCCGATCAAAACAGATGCATATAGCAGGGTAAATCAAAAGCAAGGAGCACCCTGGACTCGCATTGACCTGTTTACGGGTGAAGGACTTACAGAAGCTCTCACTAGTGTAGACACCGTTTTTCATTTGGCCAGTGGGCAGGGCACCATTGGGCGTGAATCAGTCGAGGTCGTGATTACCCGGAACTTGCTGACAGCGCTTAAGCAATCGGATGTAAAACACCTGCTATATAGCTCAATCGTTGGCGTCGATAAAATTCCGTATAGTTATTACCAGGCCAAACTTGATGCCGAAACGTTGATTCGGGAGAGCCGGGTCCCCTACACCATTCTGCGTGCTACTCAGTTCCATGATTTCGTTGATTTTGTATTGAGCAAGGCGCTCAGTTTACCGGTTGGGTTGATCCCTAAAAAGCTGCTCATTCAGCCCATTCAGGTTGACGTCGTGGCCCGCAAACTACACCAACTTGCGCAAACTGATCCCCAACAGAGCGTGCTAAATCTGGGAGGACCGAAGGTTTACGACGCCGGAACTCTGGCTAAGCTCTGGATGCAACACAGGAACGTTTCCAAACCCGTCCTTCCCATTCCGATCATTGGGTCAATAATGAATCGTATTGCCAACGGATTTGCTACCTGCCCTGAAACTGCCATCGGTACGCAAACCTGGGAAGGTTATCTAGCTGAACGCTATGAGCATCTAGTTTATCCACATTCTGTACACTAACTTTACTGAGTTTGCGTCAACATTCACGTCTCCTTCCTCAAATTTATATGACATTCTCATCTGTACCGAAACGGCGCACCAACCCGGTTTTATTCATTGCGCTTCTCTTATCTCTGCAAATAGGACAGGCACAGCCTGTCAATCCGGTTTCTGCCGATAGTGTCGATGCGATTGTGAAAACCCACATGACCAGCAAGCACGTTCAGGGCGTTTCGATTGCGGTTATTCGTCAGGGCAATGTGATACTGGCAAAAGGGTACGGGCTGGCCAATGTTGAGCTGAATGTACCAGCGACTCCGCAAAGTGTGTATGCCATTGCGTCGGTCAGCAAGCAGTTTATTGCGACGGGTATTCTGATGCTAGCGCAGGAAGGCAAGCTAACCCTCGATGATGACGTTCATAAATACTACCCGCAGGCACCCCAGATCTGGCAGGGAATCACGTTACGCCATTTACTGTCGCACACCTCCGGGATTGTCCGGGAAGCCCCCGCCTTTGACCCGGCGAAAATCCAGCCCGATTCCGTTGTGGTTCAGTCGGCGTTTCCCCTACCCCTGCAGTTTCCGATTGGCACAAAATGGCAGTACTGCAACGTAGGCTATTTTGCGCTGGCCGACATAATCCGTAAGGTATCGGGCCAGCCCTGGGCTACTTTCCTGAAACAACGGATTTTTACGCCCCTGAACATGACCGCCACCCGAACCACTACCCTCAGCGAAGTCGTGCCGAACCGGGTGGATGGCTATGAATGGGAGAAGGATCACCTTAACCGCGCTATCCCGTACCGGGCGTTGCGCCCCAGCGGTGCTTTTCTATCAACGGTATTGGATCTGGCCAAATGGGATGCCGCTTTGTATACCACCAAATTTCTGACGGAAGCCAGTCAGAAACAGATGCTGACGCCGTTTGTGCTCAAAGATGGCACCCCTTACCCTTACGGCTTAGGCTGGCGGGTTGATACGTTTCAGGGCACGCAATGGGTTCACCACGGAGGTTCGCTGCCCGGCTTTCGGACGGAATATGCCCGTTTCCCTCAAGCGGGTTTGTCTGTTATTATACTGACAAATGGCGAGGAAGCCAATCCGGAGAGTATCGCGAAGGAAATCGCAACCCTGTACCTGCGTCCGGCAACGGGAAAAGCAAGTAGCATAAAGTAACGCTATACCTCTTCCAACTTAAATGGCAATGTGCGGATACGCTTGCCCGTGAGGTCAAAAATGGCATTGCACAAAGCGGGGGCAAAGGGCGGCAGTCCGGGTTCACCCACGCCCCCGGCTTTTTCCTCGTTTTCCATAATATGCACCTCGATCTCCGGCGTGTCGGTTATGCGGGGCATGTCGTAGGTATTGAAATTTTGATGGACGGCTTTCCCGTCGGTAAACGTAGTTGCATGCTTAATGGCCGCGCCCAGCCCCATTAGGATACTGCCTTCCACCTGAGCACAAATGATGTCGGGGTTTACGTACCAGCCACAGTCGATCAGGGCGATTACTTTGTCGATTTTTAGTTTTCCGCCTGTTTTGCGGGAAACCTGAACGATGTGACCACAAATACCGCCGAAACACTCTGTGATGGCTACGCCCCAGCCTGCATGCTTGCCTCTTGATTTCCAACCACTAATGGTTGCTAACTGGTCGACCAGCGCCTGATACCGTTTGTCGGGCAGATGGTTTCGCCGGAAGGTTAACGGGTCTTGTCCCGCTTCATGGGCAAGTTCATCAATAAAACTTTCGCAGGCAAAGCCACCTGTTGAGGCATACACCGAGCGCCACCACATCACCGGTATAGCCGCCCGAATACCCGCACCACCGAAACTGTAATGCGGAACGGCCTTACAATAAGGGCTTACCATACCTTCCATACTACCTGTGTTATACCCTGGCGGCTCTGGATCAGGATAGGGCTCTGGACGCCAATCCTGCCCAATCCATTGACTAGCCGTTATTGTCTGAAAAGCCAGTATATGTCCATTGTTGTCAATACCTCCCTTGCAAGCGTAAAAAGCACCCGGACGAAATGGCCCCATACGCATATCGTCTTCCCGTGTCCATACAACCTGAACCGGTGCTTTCATCGTTTTCGAGATTAGGGCTGCTTCATGCGGATAGTCGGTGAATGCTTTACGTCCAAAACCGCCACCAAGGAACGTCATATTGACGCGGACATTTTCTTTCGGAACGCCCATTCGCTCACTCAAATCGGCTTGTATCCAGTTCGCTTCCTGGATTGGCCCCCAAATGTCAATCCGGTTGTCCTGCACGTGGGCAATGCAATTGAGCGGCTCCATACAGCTATGCGACTGGTAGGGCGTCTCGTAAATCGCTTCCATTTTTTTAGCCGCCTGTTGAAGAGCAACTTCGAATTTTTCTGACGGGCTCGGCTTCTTCAGGTTTTCCCGCATCTGGGTAGCAAGTTGTTCCGTACCCAGATGATCAAAGCCCGAATCATCCCACTCTACGGATAATAATTTCCGTCCCTGCATGGCTGCCCAAAGTGAATCGGCAACTACGGCGACACCTTCATAGAGACTGCCGAAAACGGCCCGTTGCACCGTGAATACGTTCTTTACGCCCGGCACTGCCTTCGTTTTTGAGTCGTCGAATCGTTTTACTTTTCCGCGAAAACGAGGGTTCCGCTCAACCATAGCATACAGCATACCCGGCAACTTTTTGTCCAGTCCGAATTGAGCGGTGCCATTGGTTTTCAGTGGAATGTCCTGCCGGGGCAAGGGCTTGCCGATGATTTTGTAATCCTTCCGACTTTTTAACGGTACGTTTTGCGGTGGAGTCAATCGGGAAGCTTCTTCGACCAATAACCCATAGCCCAATTTTTTGCCGGATGACCGATGGATTACCTGACCATTCTCTGCATAGCATTCCGAGGCTGCCACGTTCCATTGTTTAGCCGCTACGTCAATGAGCATCTGCCGGGCAGAAGCCCCGATCTGTAACAGTTGTTTATACCAGCCCCGCACCGAAAAGCTCCCCTCCTGCGGCTGAGGACCAAATTTCTGGGGGTTGGCGGGTGCGAATACAATCGTCACCTGGTCCAGATTGACTTCCAGTTCTTCGGCAATCATCTGGGGAATTGCCTGAAAGGTCCCCTGCCCCATTTCGGAGCGGTGGTTTCGGAGCGTTACCTTGCCAGAGGTATCTATCGAAATCCAGGATAGTAATTCGCGGCCCGTTTTGTCAGTTGTCTTGGCGTTGATGATTGTCACTTCCGTTTTACCTGAAGCAGGCAAATAAGCGCCAATCGTTAAGACAATTCCCGAAAAGCCCGTTTGCCGGATAAAATTCCGACGAGAAATTCCATTCCTGTTTTTCATTGGCCGCTGGTTTTCAAAGGTGTACCAGCAGCCTTTTTAATGGCTTTTCGGATTCGGGGGTAGGTGCCGCACCGGCAGATATTACCCTGCATGGCCGCGTCGATAGCCTCGTCAGTGGGATGAGGATTGGTTTTCAGAAGCGCAACGGCAGACATGATCTGCCCACTTTGGCAGTAGCCGCATTGGGGCACCTGCTCGGCAATCCAAGCCTTTTGCACGGGATGGGAGTTGTCCTTCGAAATCCCTTCAATGGTTGTGATGGGTTGGTTCTGTACGGCCGATACGGGAAAGGAACAGGAGCGGATAGGTGCGCCGTTGAGATGCACCGTACAGGCTCCGCATTGAGCCATCCCGCATCCGTATTTTGTCCCGGTAAGGCCAACCAATTCCCGAATGACCCAAAGCAAAGGCATCTGGGCATCGGCGTTAACAGGATATTTCTTTCCGTTAATAGCTAAGGTGTATGCAGGCATATAGGCGACTTTTCTAGAACTGCTTAAGGACTGAGTGCTCGTAAACATAGCCCTTACCTATGCTTCAGGAAAATTAACTTGACGACCTACACAGCAAGACTTATCAACTACAGGCATTGATTGACTACTGGCATGGGTATGTTTCATTCTCGCCGGGTTAAAACCCGGTGCAGTTGATGTATGCTGTGTTTTTGCGCCGGGTTTTAACCCGGCGAGAATGAAAAATACCCATACCAGTAATATCATTTGCGTAAAAAAAACTACTTCAACAATTCACCCAATGTCCAGACATTCCCGTTTTTAATGGTATACCGAACGTTCATGGAGTCACGAATTTTGGTGAGCGGATCTCCATCGACGGCAATCAAATCAGCCACTTTACCAACCTCAATACTACCCAGATCATTACCAACGCCAGCCGCTTCTGCCGACCAGAGAGTAGCCCCGCGAAGGGTTTCGAAAGGCGTTACGCCCCCTTCCACCCAGTTCTGCAATTCCACCTGTAAACTCAATCCATAGGGAATCAACGGAGAATCGGTGCCGGGGGTCATGCGTCCACCCGCGTCAATGAATTTTTTCACATTGCCCGCCAGCGTTTTAAAATTCTCGACGGCACCTGGCATTATCCGGCGCATGGTTTGTTGCTGCGCCATCAAATTGGTTCGGTAGGTTTCGTTATAAAAATGGATGTATGGCGGGTAGCTCAATAAGCTCGTATCACGGCGGGTCTGGAACGAAAAACCGCCCTGTAGGCTCGTAGTGGGCGTCATGTTCATACCCGACTTCGCAATCAGACTCAGTACATCGGCGTAGATGTGGTTGGTCGAGGTTAGCTTCATCGAATAACCCCGGCGACTGGTGGCGGATGAATGCTCAACGCCATCAATGTTGTATTTCACGGCCGGATACAGCTCATGTGAGGTTACCGGAATGCCAATCTGGTGCGCTAAATCGGCAGCTAATTGCTGTAAACGGTCGGGTAAGCGAACGTAGCATTTTAGCAGATCGTAGTCTAATTTCCTGGCCCGGTCGAGCTCCATACGCAGTTGTTCTTCACTTCGGATGCTCGTTGCCAGTCCATAATAAAGTCGATAGCCTTCGTTTAAGGTGCCCGTAAAAAACGAACGGGGTCCTGGCCGGATGCCCGCATCCCAGGATTCCCGTCGTTCCAGTGCATCATAGGGATCGGAGCCCGTTTCGCGAATGCTCGTAATGCCGTGACTCAGCCAGATACGGCCCTGTTTTTCACCCGACAAAATGGTCTGGTGGGTGTGCATTTCCCAAAGGCCAGGCATAACGGTGAGTTTGGAAGCATCGACCAACTTGCCTTTGCGCCCTGCCTTATGTGGTTCAATAGCCTGAATCCGGCTACCTACCAGAATAATGTCTACATTTTCCCGGTACTTATTCGTTTTCCCATCGAAGAGTTTTCCTGCGTGAATAATCGTTGGCTCAGTAGGCAGTTTAGGCTGATAGGTAAACGTCAACGGAATGGTTGAAACACGGCCCGTTGTCAGATCCATTTGCTTGAGCGTATCAATGGCCAGATATACCATTGTTTTTGAATCGGCCGTCCAGGTCATGTTATCGGCTAATCCCTTCGTACGCTGGATGGCCGGACCCGTTTGTTTGCCGTCGGGCGCAACGGGTAGCGTCCATAGCTTCCCATCGAGAACATAGGCCATCCACTTGCCATCGGGCGACCAACTAGGGCCACTACGCCCCCGAAAACTAATTGTCTGGTTGGCCGAATCGGGTTTCATTTCCAGCGCAGTACCTCCCCCTGACTGGGTATAATCAGAAATTGATTCAGCCCTTCCCGGAAACGGGTAGAGTAAATATCCAGCGCCGAAATCGCAATCTGCTTGCCATCCGGCGACCAACTCGGCACACCGGGGCCAAAGAGCGCGTCATAGACTTTTTGAGGGGCGGCAAAGGGTTGATCTTCAGGCGTAGGAAAGGCGATGGTGTGCAATACACTTCGCCCAAAAGCCGCCCGATCAAGCATGAAGAACGCAATGCGTTTGCCATCGGGCGAAAAAGCAGGCGTATTAATCTCCTCAGTTCCGTTGGTTAATTGGCGATCCTGACCCGTTTTCAAGTCCCTGGCCCACAGGTTAATACTTCCCGAACGATCGGAGGTAAAGATCAGGAATCGGCCATCGGGCGAGAAGCAGGGATCGGCTTCAATGAATGCATCGTTTGTTAGCTTCTGCGGAGTTGACAACCCAATATCCAGCCAGTACAAATCGCCCAATGCTGAAAAAACAACGGCTTTCCCATCCGGTGAAACGACCGGTGCCCGGATACCTTTTACGGGCCGGGGTTTGGGGTTGTCGAGCAGGTACTTTTTGCGCGTGTAGGGCTTACGGTTCAGCATAAACGTAGCCTGCCAGGCCAGCTTTTCGGTTTTTGTGAAATCGGCGGTTTTATACTTAATAGCCCCATCGGCCGTGTACCAGATTGCTCCATCGGCGGCTACCGAAGGGCGAAAAGGAAATACGTCTTCACGAACAGCCGAGATCACTTTTGGCTCAGTTCCCGGCTTTATCTCTTTAACAACCAGAGTTGTAGCCCCATCGGCTACTGTTTGTAAAATCAGTGAACTACCCTCTTTCGTCCAGGCGGGCGGCCCGAGTGTTGCCGTTGTTTTCCAGATCAGGGTCTCCTTCCCTCCTTCTAACACATATAGACCTGAGGCATCAGGCCGGGTGGCGACATAGGCAATTCGGTTGCCATCTGGCGAGTACGAAGGCATATACTCGTTGCCCTCACTGTTTGTGAGTTGCTTCAATTCCTTCGTTTTCAGCGTCAACTCCCATATGTTATAACTTCCCCCTTTATCCGACGAAAAAACAAGCTTGGCACCATCGGGCGAATAATTCGGTTCCCGGTAGTCGAACTCACCCGTTGTGTGTTTTTGCAAGTCCGAGCCATCGGGTTTGATGCTGTAAATGTGGAAGGTACCATCTCGGAAGGATGAGTACACAATGCGCTTGCCATCGGGCGACCAGGCGGGCTGGTGGGCATCGTCACGGAAATCGGTTAAGGCGCGGGCAACTCCCCTTTAGCGGGCAGTAGCCAGATTGTCCCCTGCATATCCATCACCAGCGACTGCCCATCAGGCGACAGGGCAACGGCCATATTGGTCCCTTCCGAAACCGTAATGCGTAGAGAATCGGATTGGGCCTGTGCCTGAACAATGCCGATGCCCAATAGTAAGTAAAGCAAGAGCGACCTGATACGTACAGAGTGGGTCTTCATAGAGTGAGTTAGTTAAGAAAAAGAGGAAAATTTATACAATACAATGGGCTAGGCTGGAGAGTGAATTGTAGACCAAAACCATCCATCAGGGCCTAAATTTGATTAACAGAAGGATAGCAAAACAAGCCTTGTATGTGAGAAGGCAATATAAGCAATGACAGGATAATGACAAATTATATTTTAAAATTATATATTTTACAAAAATATAAATTCAATTTATTATAAATTTTAAATATAAAATATCTATCCATACACTTTCTACACTATACACAATTTATCAGAATGACGTTTATTTCCCACGGGCTGTGAGGGCACAGGCCGCTCTCGCGTCAGCAATAAACTGCCAATAGTAGCTGCGAGAAATCCGTAAAAGAAGAAATATATTGCTGACGCAAGCAAGATCAGTGAGGATACAGAACTTGGGATTGAACTATGTAATTTGATGCAGAATTAGCTAACGATGAAAATTGCCTCAACGTTTATTTCAATAGTTATATGCTGCTTTTTATCAGGATGTGGAGGCCCCGTTTATGAAAAAAAGCTAAATGGAAATTATTACTTAGATGCCGTTGATGAAGACGAGGATATGGCTATTGGCATTCAAGTTGATGAGCAGGGTGTCGGCGTGATAGGTGCTACTGTTTTTGCTGTAGGTCAAAACGATAATTTTATTGTAGCTAAACAACACCCTCGTAATCCACCAGGAGTCATTGACAAATCGACTACTAATTATTTTATCATTCCTTTGCAGTTGAAGGTTTCTAAATCAACCGATAGAAATTACTTCGGTCCTTTACAGCTAGAGCAATTTGAGAAGAAGAAGAGAGAGCTAGGTATTGGAGACCTTGAATTTACTATTGTTTTTAACGAGCTAGAGTAGTGCAGGTTCGCACGTTAAAGCCTTGGAATTGTTTAACTCACTTTATCGGAAATCTTCAGTTACTTCTCGTAAGACTCAATGATTTCAATAAGCCCTACAATGTTATTATTAAATTCTTCAAGGTCTTCCGCTGGCACCCACAGTTCGTTATGAATTAGGCCGCCTACATTTTCTACCTTGTACTTCTTCAAATAATCGCTATTTACCTCAAACTTAACCACATACCCATTCCCATAGGCAGGAACATTCCATTCAACTGTAATCTGTCGAGCGTATTCTAGATTAGTTACAGGATAAAAAATAGGCTGTTCCTGTAATCTAGGGGGAAATTTCGTCCAGTTTGATTTCTCGATCAAATCAAGCTCCTTTTTGCTAACAGGCCGGAATAAAGTTGTTGTCATTATCTTCAAAATTTGAGGCAAAATCGACTATATACCTAAAGCAAAAATACAATAGTCGCAAGTAACAACGATGGCTGACTCAGCCGAACTCCTAAGGCCTGTATCCGCACAGGCCTTGGGAATTAAGAAAAAATCTCGATGCAACTTTACTGCTCCGACTCGTCTTTATCTTCTTTATTCTTTCCTAATTTGACTTTCGGATTGGTTTGCGTGCCGGTGATCGTCATGGGAATGCCGAAGATGCCCAACGGGGGAGTCCTAACCGAAAATTCAGGTCCAAGCGACCGTCTAAGCCTACCTTACCCTCCAGCCGGGGCCGGAAACCCGCCACGCGCAGTTTGGTGCGGGCAATGGTCATGGTGTTGTGGGCAATGGTGGATTTAATAGCCACTTCCGATATATCGGGATTACTGATGTTGTGACCGGTTTTCTTACTAACGGCCCCAAACAGTCGGAATCCATTCATTTTAACTTTACGAACCGACAATACGCCACCACCTACCAACGACGGCAGGATGGGTTGCATATCAGCATCCAGTTTACCACCTAGCTGATAGTCCAGCGAAACAAGTCCCTCTGCCTTAGCCGCTGACGTAGCCAGGGCCCTAAACAGCGAAATTTCGCGGTAAGCCCGTTTAATATCAAAATCAATGGCGTTGATGTGGTAGTTGAAAGCGGCCCGTTTAGGCGACAAACTCTGATAGGTGGCATCCATCGTAACGGGCGTACCAATTACCGTAAAGCCGGTTTCCTGAAGCTTGATTCGACCACTATCGACGCTCATTTGGCCATGAGCGTTCTGAAGCGTCAAGCCATTGTACGTCACTCGTTTGGCCGTCGCCTTAACCTCAACCGCTAAATTGGGCGGAACGATTACCACACCGGATGGCTGCGACGATTTGGACGTTGATGCGGTGGCCTTACCAGCAAATGCCATGAATTCGTCAACATTGATCGCATTACTTGTCAGCGTGAAACTGCCGCGTAAAGGCGACAGGGGTTTGGTTAAATAGTCGATCAGGCTGGTCAGGTAGCCGCTCATATCGACCGACGATGAGCCATAGGTAGCCCTGAACCTGTCGAACCATACTTTGTCCTGATCGAAACGAAATAGGCCTGTTTTAATCAGGAAGGGCAACGGAAACAAATCCGACGAAAGCAGTAAGTCCTTAACCTGCACGGTTCCCTTATTAAAAAGCTGGTCATAACGGCCAGCCGTAGCATCACTCTGCTTACCACGTAACGAGAAGTCGGTCTTGATAAGGCCTTTCACATCATAGCCTTGTTGCGCTACAACCTGATAGAGTTTACCGACATCAAGCGTACCTTGTGAGGTAATGGCATAGGTCAGATTATCGAAATTTTTGAGGTCGGCCTGCACCTTAAACGGTTGGCCTTCAAACGAGAAAGCCACTGGACTAAGGCCAACCTTGAGTGTATTCAGCGATGGTGATGTGCTGGTAATATTGGCATTCACATGAATGTGCTCGATGGGACGTGGGTAGTGTTTCGTCTGGATAGCGCCATCTGTCAATTGAATAATGGCTTTGGTGATGGGAAACTGGCGTTTTTCGGGTACATACTTCCCTTCCGTTTCAGCTTCAACCGTCAATTTGCCCGCCAATTTCAGACTGTCGTTGATCGGATAAAACGATTTTATATCGGCCAGATGAATAATAGCGTCAAGTCGTCCCGTAACAGATAATTCTTTGGGGTTATGAAGCTGAACAAATCCACTCATCACATTTTGCAAAGCCTTCATGTGGAGGTTTTTCAGGGCTACCTGTACATGCTGATAATTCTGATCGGGACAGGACGCATCGAGATTGAAACGTATGTCGTTGACAGACTGCGGTAACGAATCATATTTGATATAGCCATTCTCCAGGGAGGACGTCATCGTAAACTGTGGAATGCTCGTGATAACTCGCTCCACATTGCGCGAGCTAATTCGTTTCTCGGTCATGGCATAATCCCCATCAGCCTGTAAGTTCAACCGATACCTGCCTTTTACGTCAATCGACGGAATGCCAAACGCTTTGTCCCATTTTTCCAGATCAATATCGGTCGTTACCAGAGCATGAATATTCGGCTTGCTGAAGCCCTTCACCCGCAACCTAGAACTAAAAAAGTCCTTGTTAATGGTAAAGTAAAGGGAATCCATGGCCAGGTCCAGTTCTTCGGGATTCAGATTCGGGAGTTTCACCGACAAATCGAGCCGTAAATTATGAACAGGGTCGGGCGCTTTTTCGTAGGCAATCGAGCCATCGCGCAGGGTAGCGTCGATTTGTAGGGCAGGTTTGGTTTTGTTGACTGCACTATACTCACCTGTCAGGGATAAGCCAAACGCACCAAAGCCATTGATCTCGGTTTTATCGGCCCAGCGAACCAGGTCGGGCGGCAGGGCCGTAATGATATTATGCAGATCGGTTTCAACCGATTTTGCCTTGAAATCCATCGTATAGCCGTCGCGCAAAAAGGCGAACTTCCCTTTAAACTGAACAGGTAGCTTGTTGATTTTCAGGTCATTTTTCGTAAAGACAAACGCCAGCGAATTCGTATTTACCTGCGTAATCAAATCGGCATTAACCTGTTTACCAAGCGCATAGGGCTGGTTGTCGTAGTATAGATCAACTGAGTCGATGTGGGTATGGGTGTATAGATCAAAAATATCTTTGCTCAAATCCCCTTTGCCTTCGTAGAAAACTCCTTTGGCCCGAATCAGGATCGGAATCGAGAGGTCGTTGTACAGGATATTGGTTCGTTCGATCTGTATTTTATTAATGGTCAGCGCCGTACTACTCGTATCGGTTGGGGTAGCCGACGAATCAACCGAGGCTGCATATACGTTGTAATTTGCACGCCCTTCTTTGTCCACCTGGACATTGATTCGCCCATCGGCCAAAAACACTTTGTCGATTCGAATGCGTTTTTCGAGCAAACTGGAGAGGTCGACACCAAGGCTAATTTCCCCGGCGGCTACTAGTGTATCGTGTTCAAAAGGAGCCGATCCGTTGAGCGTAACGTCGTGAAGGGTTAATGTCAGGTTGGGGAAACGTGCAAAAAAGGAGAGCGTTGCGCTTGAAAACACCAGTTGCCCTTTCAGGTGGCTAGCTGTCCAGTCGTTCAGCTTTTCCGCAACAAATCCGGGGAATAAATACGGTAACCCGCCAATGGCCAGGCCAGCCATCAGAAGTATAGTCCCTATACCAAGGCTCAAGCGTTTGAGCCCTGTTGCTACAGACGTTAAGATATGTTTCATTACGGTGGATTGGTAGCGCACGCGAGGAAACCGTGCTTACCAAACATAGGGTTTGGCTGCCAGCCAATGACAAAGTTAGTATATGGTGTCTATAACTAACCTATTATGCCAAAATGGCAATAGATTGAAGCCATAAACAACTGATTGGTTGACTGTCAGTATACAACTAATAGGACAAGAATCCTGCCACCAATGTCTGTTCTTGGGAAATTGCGGATACAGAGCCGTAGCTGTTCATTAAGTAGTTGTGCAAATGTTTTGCGGTATTCTACCCCCCAACCTCTCCCCTTGAACTAATGGGGGCTAAAAAAGGGCTAGTTTTAGCCCCTCTCCTGTTTTTCAGGGAAGGAGGTGGGGTGGGGTAAATGCCGAAGAATTTACGATCACTTACTTAATTGATCGTCCTCTGCGTTATCTAGGGCAATTTAACGCTATTTTGTACCGAAAAAGACGTCCAACATGCTGTGAAAACACTCTTTGCCTTTCTATTCCTGATTCCTGTCCTGGCGTTTACCCAGTCGACTCCATCCGCTAACCCATACCTGTTCACACCCGCACAAGACACGGCTTATGCGCGCGAGAATTACCAGAAATCTGAATTTATGGTGCCGATGCGCGATGGTACCAAGCTATTCACCCAGGTCTATGCGCCCAAAGATCAGTCGGTGAAACATCCAATTATTATGCAGCGAACCCCCTACAGTTGTCAGCCGTATGGAGTGGGACTGTTTCGTCGGCGTTTGGGACCGAATCCGTTTATGCTGCGGGAAAACTATATTATTGTGTATCAGGACGTTCGTGGTCGATGGGCTTCAGAAGGTAAGTTTGTCGAAATGACCCCGCACGTGGATGTCAAAAAAGGAAATGCCGACCATGATGAAGCCTCAGACACCTACGATACGATTGACTGGCTCCTGAAAAACATACCAAACCACAACGGCAACGTGGGTCAATGGGGCATTAGTTACCCCGGTTTCTTTACCTCAGCGGGATCGGTTTCAGGGCATCCGGCGCTGAAAGCTTCATCGCCACAAGCACCCATGGCCGATCTCTGGCGTGACGATGCCTTTCATAATGGTGCCTTTCAGATTGCAGCCAACTTCGGTTTTTACACCGGTTTTCAGGAACAAACAGGGCCAACGAAGCAACGGCCACAACGCTTATTCGCTATCGACGACCCCGATGGCTATCATTTTTACCTGAATATGGGTCCAACCGCCAACTCAGAAAGCCAGTATTACAAAGGTCGGAATGTGTATTATCACGAAAATTTCGAGCACCCGGACTATGATGAACACTGGAAAAAACGGAATATTTTACCCCACCTTAAAGGGATCAAGCATGCCGTAATGGTCGTCGGTGGCTGGTATGATGAACAGGACTTATACGGTACATTCAATACCTATAAGGCCATCGAAAAGCAGAATCCGGGTATTCAGAGCATTTTTGTAGTTGGCCCCTGGGTACATGGTGGCTGGTCAGGCCCATCCGGGCAAACTCTTGCCGATGTGGACTTCGGCTCGAAAACATCGCCCTTTTATCAGGAGAACATCGAGGCTAAATTTTTCAAGCATTACCTCTTTAACGAAACGACTCCCTTGACTTTGCCCGAAGCCACGCTCTTTGAAACCGGCACCAATCGCTGGCGGAGTTTCGACACCTATCCGCCCAAGGGAACCGTAGAAAAACAGTTGTATTTAGGCGGAAGCGGCAAGCTTAGTTTTTCGCCAATAGCCACGGGCGCAACGTTCTCTGAATTCCCCTCCGATCCTGCGCACCCAGTGCCATTTGCGAGCAAAATTAACGACGGTTTTTCTGCCGAATATATGGTTGACGACCAACGGTTTGCCTCAGCCCGACCCGACGTATTAACATTTCAAACCGATGCGCTCACCGAAGATTTGACTCTGGCTGGACCAATCCTGGCTCAACTCACTGTCTCAACTACCGGCACCGATGCGGACTGGATGGTGAAAGTAATTGATGTGTATCCGCCAGATGCTCCCGAGAATCCTCAACATAAAGATGTGGTCTATGGCAATTACCAGCAATTGATTCGGAGCGAGATTATTCGGGGGCGTTATCGAAACAACATCAGTAAACCCGAAGCCTTCAAACCTAACCAGCCAACGCAGGTTGCCGTGGAGTTGCAGGATGTACTACACACCTTCAAAAAAGGCCACCGACTCATGGTGCAGGTACAAAGTTCATGCTTCCCCCTCGCCGACCGGAATCCACAAACATTTGTGCCTGTTTTCTCGGCGAAAGAGTCTGATTATCAGAAAGCCACACACCGGGTTTATCATGGCAAACCGGGAGCGAGCTTCCTGAAAGTTGGTGTCCTGACGAATCCATAATCTTGTATCAAAAACTTCCCGAAAGCTCATAGCTTTCGGGAAGTTCACGTTTAAACGCAGCACATCACGAATGAAATTACTACCGCTTCTGCTACTGGCCAGCCTGTATACGTACGCCCAGCCAACAACTCCCATTCCCGTTAAAGTGGTGGTAGTGACCATGTTCGAGATTGGAAATGATACCGGCGATCGGCCGGGAGAGTTCCAATATTGGGTAGAGCGGTTGCCCCTTTCGCAAACCATTCCGTTTCCGCAGGGCTATCGCAATCTCCGTTATAATCCAGAAAAACAGGTACTTGGTATTTGCACAGGAATGGGAACGGCCCGGTCAACGGCATCCATTATGGCGCTGGGCATGGACCCCCGCTTCGACCTGTCCCACGCCTATTGGCTCGTGGCGGGCATCGCCGGAATCGACCCTGAAGATGGTAGCGCCGGATCGGCGGTATGGGCCGAATGGTTAGTGGATGGCGACCTGGCCCACGAGATAGACTCGCGCGAAATACCCAATGACTGGCCAACGGGCTACCTGCCTTTACGTCGGGCCAAACCTTATGAAGAACCCGCACAGGACAATGATTTTAGCGTTTCGATTCATCTAAATCCAGAACTGGCCAGGTGGGCCTATGGCTTAACAAAAGACATAAAACTAGCTGACAATGAAACCCTTCAGAAAATGCGTGCCCGTTACCGGGGTTTCCCCGAAGCCCAAAAGCCACCCCGCGTAATGATGGGTGACCACATTGCTGCCATGACCTTCTGGCACGGTAAATACCTGAACGAGTGGGCAAACAAATGGGTCAGCTACTGGACGGGCGGAAAAGGCAATTTCGTAACTTCGGCTATGGAAGATACAGGCACCGGGCAATCGCTGCAATGGCTGACGAATGCAGGCAAAGTGGATATCAGTCGGTATATGGTCTTACGTACAGCCAGTAACTACACCATGCAACCGGCTGGTGTAACAGCTGCGGAGAACCTGACCAATGGCGGTAAAGAAGTTGGCGAACGCTATACGGCTTATATTCCGGCGTTGGAAGCCGCCTATAAAACGGGCGTCCTGGTTGTCAATCAACTAATTGGAAACTGGGCCGTTTATAAAGAGAAGACACCTGGAAAATAAGTTAATTCACTTGACAACGAATGCGTACACTACTCGCTTTTTCACTATCCCTGTTTTTCTATTATAATCTACAGGCACAAGTTACCCAGAAGCCTAAACTCACCGTTACCCCACTCAACGATCAGGTGTTTGTACACATCACCTATAACCTATACCTTGGGACACCTGTCCCGTCTAATGGACTGATTATCAAAACGAAAGACGGTGTCGTGCTGGTTGATACGGGTTGGGATACGGATACCAACACCGATAATACCCGAGACTTACTTCAATGGGTTGCCGATAATCTGCATCAACCCGTTCGGCTTTGCATTGTTACCCACGCCCACGAAGACCGTGTGGGGGGCATCCGTGAACTCCATAATGCAGGCATCCGAGTCATAAGCACACCCTTAACGGCCCGGAAATCAGTTAAACTGGGCTATGAATCGCCCGAAGGTATTTTGCCCAATGATACAACGTTCACGATTGGGCAGGAGCCGATTCGCTGTTACTTTCCCGGAGAGGGCCATACCAGCGATAATATTGTGGTCTGGCTACCGAATCAGAAAATTTTGCATGGCGGATGCCTGATCAAAAGTGTAGCCGCCTTCGGGATGGGTAACCTGGCTGATGCCAATCTGAATGCCTGGGCAGCTACCATTCAGAACGTAATGAACCAGTTTGGGAACGCCCGGATTGTGGTTCCCGGCCATGATGATTGGGGTGACACAAAGTCGCTGGAACACACGCTAACGCTGCTCAAAAAGCATAAAGCTGGCCAGAAATAATAAGCTTATTGAGTTGAACGAATTAATCGGAGAAATACATTGCTTTATTATTCATTCTCGCCGGGTTAAAACCCGGTGCAGTTGATGTATGCTGTGTTTTTGCGCCGGGTTTAACCCGGCGAGAATGAATAATGTCGGCGCTTATTTACTACAAGTCAATTAACCCGGCGAGAATAAAACATACCAGCGCTTAGTTAATAGAACTCAATTAGCTGTAGATCATCGTTGACCTCTTCTTTTGTTAATGAAATAGAGCGGTCGGTTCCCGCAGATTTCAAGGAAGTTGTTACTGAATGTTGCCAGGCTTTCGTAACCAACCGCACAGGCTATTTGCGAAACGTTGTCATTCCCCGTTTCCATTAATTCCAATGCCTTCATAATTCGGGCCAGTTTACAATAGCTGGAGAACGAAACGCCCAGTTGCTGGATAAACAAGCGACTCAACGTTCGAACCGAAAAACCGAACTCGTGAGCCAGAAAGTCAATACTGAGTTTTTCATGTAAGTGCTTTTGCAGATAGGCCAGCAATTGAGCGAGTTTTTCATGGCTTGTTGAAGGAAGGCAAACCTTTATTGATTTCGTCATTTCTTCCGGCAACAAGTCTTGTAGGGCATGCAGAAACGTGGTTTCCTGAGCATCCTTCTGCCCACGCTCATTCCATTTTTCCGTGTAACGAATCATCTCCTTCAGCAGCGGAGACACCGGAAATACAGCCAGTTCATGGCTCAGGCAACTGATGGGTGCATCTACCGAAAAACAGATAGCCCGAATACATAAGGATGGGCTGTCAGACCAAATTTCGTGAAGCGTATTTGGCGGAAGCCAGGCACCATACCAACTGGGCAGCAACACCTTTTTGTCTGCCACATGAATATGGATAAAGCCATTTTCGGCATAGACAAACTGACTCCACGGATGCTGATGCCAATCGGAGTGAAAACGGCCCAATTTCTGGTGATACACAAAAGCAGGTTTATCGGCAGAAATCGAGGCACAGCTTACTGGTTTTCGGGTCATGGCCGATACGAACAAAACATTGTCTTTTTCTGACATGTGAGCCAAGTTAGATAAATCTACTTTTGCAATCCTATTCTTCTTAAGACGTAATCGTAAATTTTATGCATGCTGAACCCATAAAACCATTCCCTGCTGGTTACAGCGACATTGTAAAAGCAACACAGGAGGCAGGTTTCTCCATGGCTTCTGACCCGGTCACCTGCCGTTTATTAAGTGCCCTGGCAGCCAGCAAACGAACTGGTCATTTCCTCGAATTGGGCACAGGAACGGGACTGGCAACGGCCTGGCTTCTGGCCGGAATGGATGCGGATTCGACTTTAGTTTCGCTCGATAATGACTCAGCTTGCCTATCTATTGCTCAACGCTATCTGGGCGGAGACTCCAGGCTACAGCTTATTGAAACAGATGGCGGTGAATGGCTACAAACAGCGGCCCCTCAAACGTTTGATTACATTTTTGCGGACACCTGGCCGGGAAAATACCTGTTTTTAGACGAAACCCTGGCGTTGTTAAAACCAGGTGGCTTTTACCTGATTGATGACATGCACCCTCAACCAACTGGCCTGCCGGGCACGATCAAAAAGCATCGAATTTGCTGGCCCAACTGGAAGCACGACAAGACCTGATAAGTAGCCAATTAAACTGGACTACTGGTGTTGTCGTAGCCGTTAAACTATAAACTAGCCTACTTTTTACAATACTTTTTATGCAAACCACTCATCCCAACATCGCCCTTGTTCATCAGTTTTTCCAGGCGTATGCCGATCAGGATCAGGCCGCTATAAGTCAACTTCTCGCTCCGGCTATTCGGTGGAGTATTCCAGGCAATCATCCTCTCAGTGGTGTAAAAAATGGGCCAGACGAAGTGCTTTTCTACCTGAGCCAATTAGGCAGGGCGGCCTTTCAGGCTAAACCAATTGTTGTGGGTGTCAATGACGATTATGTAATTGATTGTCATTATAATTGGAGCAATCTTGCCGAAGGGCCTCAGTTCGCAGGCATGTCTTGTTTGTTGTGGAAATTTGCCGATGGCAAAATCAGTGAAGTCTACAATTTTCCCCAGGACCAGCATCAGGTGGATTCATTTTTCCAGAATCTGTACGAGTAGAACACTTGTTTCTCCAGACAGGAGGCTGTATACTGCCACTCCATTCATAACGATCAATTCTAATGCCCAAACTTATTTTAATGGACCACGACGGGGCCATTGACGATTTGCTATCACAATTGCTGGTGCTTACGATGTCCGATACCGAACTGATCGGTGTTACCGTCACACCCGCTGATTGTTACATCGAACCTGCCCTCGAATCGACGTACAAATTGCTTCAGTTGATGGGGCAGGAACAGGTTGCTTTGGGGAGGAGACTATTATGGCATCAACGCGTTTCCTAGTGAATGGCGGGCACGGCCAGAGATTGTCAACGCCTTGCCCATGTTGATCAACCTGCCCAAATCACCTGACCCCTACGCCTACCCAAGTGCGCCCGAGTTGATCATCGACAAGCTTTCATCGGCCACTCAACCGGTAACGATTCTAATGACCGGCCCCTGTTCCAATCTGGTGCTGGCATTGGAGAAAGCCCCGGACTTAAAAACCAAAATCGAGGAGATCGTCTGGATGGCTGGCGCGTTCAGGACGAACGGGAATGTGCAGACGTTTCAACACGATGGGAGCGCCGAATGGAACGTATTCTGGGACCCCGTCAGCTCACAGAAACTGGTTTCCTACGAACTGCCTTTAACGTTAATCCCGCTGGATGTAACGAACCATGTGCCTGTCACCAAGAAGTTTCTCTCTACGCTGGCCACGCAAATTGACTACAAATTATCGAACCTGACTGGCCAGCTCTGGGCGCTGACACTCGACACCATTCCAAGCTATCACTACACGTATTTTATGTGGGATCTTTTGGCAACCAGCTACTTAGCCATCCCTGATCAGTTTACTACCGAAATCGTAAAAGCTATAGTAAGCACCCGTCCCCCAACGCCGGTCAAACCTATCTGGACGCTAACGGCTACGAACTAAAAATTGCGATCGACGTTAATGTGGCGTATTTTTATGAGTATATCCTGGGGCAGTATAAGCAGTAAACGAAACGCTGATTAGTAGCATTAATGATGATTGATCAGGCTGTTAAAATCAGGAAAATCAGCACCTTGCAAGCATGATTAGCGACAAAGAAAATACCCGAATCAGTAAGCTGTTAAGTTTAGTACTTAGACACCAACCTTCATTGCTTGGCATAGAGCTAGACGAACAGGGCTGGACATCTGTTGACGTTCTCTTAAGTAAAGCGCAGATTGACAGGCCAACCTTAGCGTATATCGTAGAAACGAATAATAAGAAACGATTTTCCTTTAATGAGGATAAAACAAGAATACGAGCGAATCAGGGGCACTCCGTTGAGGTAGAATTGGGTTACAAGGCCGAAATACCCCCTAAAATACTTTATCATGGAACCGGCAGTGGCGCTATAGCATCTATTCTAAAAACAGGATTAAACAAACGAAAAAGGCACCACGTCCATTTGAGTAGCGATACAGAAACAGCCTATAAGGTTGGCCAACGACACGGTGAGCCAGTTGTACTGGAAATAGACGCTGAACAGATGAGCCAGAATAATATAGAATTTTATGTATCGGCCAACGGTGTCTGGTTAACTGACAGTGTTCCACCCCGCTACATTAAACTACCGTAGAGGTTAAGCGGCTAGGCGATAGTTTTTCGGGAACATTCAGCTTCTGCTTCAACCACAGTCCTTTTCGCTGTTGGCGGAAAGCGAGGAACAACCAGTCACCCAAGCCACGAAGCATCACCTTCCGGGAGGGCATGAAGTAAGTAAAGAGAAACCAGCGCATCAGCCAGGCAATCGTCCCCGTAAACTGGACGCCATATACCTCCATGATGCCTTTGCCAATGCCTAAACTAGCCGACTGACCCACCCCTCTATACGTAAAGGGTTCTAGCGATTGCCCTTTTACCGCCCGGGCGATGTTACGGCCCACATAGGCACCCTGTTTGATGGCCCATAGGGCATTGGCCGGGCAAGCTT
This sequence comes from Spirosoma telluris, assembly GCA_003259005.1. GTDB lineage: Bacteria > Bacteroidota > Bacteroidia > Cytophagales > Spirosomataceae > Spirosoma > Spirosoma telluris. The sequence continues at coordinate 7,495,334 of QLII01000001.1, read as the reverse complement.
CTCCAGAATAAAAATGCTTAACATGGCAGGCATCTCCCCCACCCCATATGCTTGGGTAACCCGGAATCTGTAGGTAGATGTTTGTATACAACCGTTGTAGATTATCCCGCATCATTAGTTCCGTTCCCGGCAACTGAATCCGGGATTGCCCAATGGTCGATAAAACCATGCTGGCTGGTAGAAATGTTCCATCCTGTAGGTAAGCTCCATCGGCGACTACCTTCTTGATTTGGCGATTGTTGAGTACCTCAATACCGTACCCAGCCATTACTTTTTCGGCATACTGAACCAGCCGATTATGGTCTCCATGCAGGGCAGGTAACACACGATCTCTGCGATGAATAAGTCGCAGTTGCGGGTCGATGCCCTGTAGCGAAGGGTACTCTTTTTTAAGGACATTGATGTATTCGACCAGATTGGTAGCCAGCTCAACGCCAGCGAAACCTCCACCTGCAACGATGAATGTCAATAAATTACGGGCCATTTCGGGACTCTCCTTAGCCGCCTTCTGTACTAAAGCCGGGATCATTGCTTTCGTCCGCAGAAAGGCATCCTGGGCTTTTATCTGATACCCATACTGCCGGATACCCTCTACCGCTTCGCTATCAAACGCCCCAATGCCCAGAAGCAGGTGATCATACGTAATCTTTATCTGTTGAGAGCCATCCGGCAGTTTCACGAATATGGTTTTAGTCCCCGTTTCAATAGCCGTCGCCTGGCCCTGTATCAATCGGGCTCTGGGCATTAATTCGGTGAGCGAACTAATCTGATTTTTCTCCTGAAGAATATCCGTCAGCGTTTCGGCGGTCCAGCCACGAAATGCGTGGTGGGTATTGGGACAAATCACAGTTAGTTCAACTCGGCCATCGGTTAGTTCGGGCCATAAACGCCAGACCAGCGAGCGATAGGCCCAAACCGTGACGTATCCGCCCCCTAGTAAAACAAGTTGAACTGGCGTCTTCATGATCAAGAGAGTTGATGAGTAGGTGCGTTATTAAATGATGGATCTAAATTACTACCCTCAAAAAGACACTGCGGAGAAATGTAGGTAGCTAACCAAACGTAGTTAGCCAAGAACTGACTTTGGTAGGCGAATAACACCAAGGGTGGGCCGTAAACAATGGTAAATAGTATCTGTGCCAATAGGAATTGGGAAGGGTCATTCTATAAATAGGACAAACAAATAACCATAAATAAATATATCCCTGTTGTTACCGAATAAGTATATAGTCTAAATTAGTGCACTAATTAACCTCCTCTCCCATGATTGATTTAGTTAAGCTTTTACTGATCAGTACACTCTGTCTGGTGTCCTGCATTGTACTAGCCCAACAGGAACTACCACCAACCGTATCCAATGCGCCCGATTCAACTAAACTACAAGTACTTTGGAACCTTGGTGATTCCTTAATGGATGCAAATCAATTCATTCCGGCAAAAAAGATACTTGAACAAGCCTTAACGATTTCGCAGGCTGGTGAGGATATCCGGAGAACTGGGATGAGTTACCGAAAAATGGGGCGATGGTATGAATTAACCGGCGACTTTGGCCAAGCTATTTCCTGGTATCAAAAAGCCCAGACCACCCTTAAAGCCAGTGGCGATCAGCGCAATTTTATCCGGACCTTCCATTTTATAGGCTTCTGTTATAATCGACTCAATAAGGTCAAGGAGGCCCGTCAATATATACAACGCGGGATCGCATTTGCCCAGCAACTGGGCTACGAGCAGCTTTTACCCGAGTTCTATAGTGAACTGATCAATATCGATAGCCAAAGTAAGCACTATGCGTCGGCATTACCCTATACAGAAAAGGTACTTGCTTACTATAGGAAGCAAAAAGAGTGGCAGACCTATTACGGAAACCTGTTTAATGCAGGCCTGCTCTACAAAAATATGGGCCAATATGAGCGGGCGGAACAGGCGTTTAGACAAGTGATGGCCTATGCCACTAAAGAAAAAGATGAATTCCTGCTAGGCTATGTGGATGCCAGTATCCCTTATGCATTGATTCCATTGAACAAATTAGATGAAGCCGAAGCTGCCTGCCGTCGGGCTCTGGTCTGGGCAGAAAAAACGGGTGCCGATAAGCACTCTGTGCTCGAAGACGTAAATAGCCATTTAAGCCGTATCTATGAGAAACGGGGTGACTTTCGCCAGGCACTGACCTATTATAAACGACAGATGGCTAGTCATGATAGTGTCTTTAATGCGACAAAAAACAGACAGGTGGCGGAACTGGAAACCCGCTATCAAACGCGCGAGAAAGAAGAGAGCATTCGGCAGTTGGCGAGTACAAATGCCCGTCAGACCCGCCAGATATGGGCAGGTGTGGGTGGTTTAATTGTATTGACTATTCTGCTGGGCACGCTATATTGGCTGTACGAACGGGTTCGGCAAAGTCGGGCGAAAATTGCGCAGCAATCCAATCAGCTAACCCTGATGATGAAGGAGTTACACCATCGCGTGAAAAATAATTTAGCGATTGTGTCCAGCTTGCTTAAACTCCAGTCAAATCGCCTTGACGACGAAAAAGCCATCCAGGCCGTTCGCGTAGGACAGCAACGCGTAGAAGCGATGTCGCTCATCCACCAACGCCTTTACCAAACCGACGAGGTAACAACGGTGAACATGCGTGACTACCTAACCGATTTGTCGGAAAGTCTAATGCGGGCCTACGACTATTCTGCCGATGAGTTTGACCTGCAGCTCAACATCGAACTACAGGAACTGGACGTAGACATGGCCATGCCGCTCGGCCTTATTGTTAATGAACTGGTTACGAATGCATTCAAATACGCCTACAGTAAGACCGATGGCAAGCGCCCGTTGCTTCGGATCGACTTACGGCGACAGTCCGATCAATCTAGTCCGGGCATTATGTTGGAAGTTCAGGATAATGGTCCGGGCATCGACGTATCTGAATGGCAACGAAAAGGTAATAAGTCTTCATTTGGAAAACGGCTGATTGCCTCTCTCAGCGAACAATTGGAAGGCCACTTTGAATTGCTCAAGCAGAACGGTACCTTATTCCGCCTGCACATGCCTGCCGTCCGCCCACAGGTGTAGTTTATAGAATCCTCTAAAGACCCTATTCCCTGTTAATTTAGTCGTTATGAATGCTGACGAACGCGTAAAAATCCTGATTGTTGAAGACGAGCCCATCCTGGCGATGGAACTGAGTGATAGCCTGGAAGAAGAAGGGTACGATGTGGTTGGCACTGCCAATAATGGGCGTAAAGCCCTCGACTTATTCAAACGGCAGCCCGTCGATCTTTTGTTATGCGACATTACGATCAAAGGCGATTGGGATGGCATTCAAACGGTTCAGCACATCACTACAGAGCGCCCCGTACCCGTCATTTACCTAACTGCGCTTACCGACCGGGAAACACTGGAACGTGCGAAACAGACCTATCCGGCGGCTTACGTCAATAAGCCGTATCAACTGCACAGCCTTCGAACCGCTATTGAACTGGCCATCCACAATTTCACGGCCCGAACAGCACCAATTCCCGCCAACCAACCATCAACGGGTTCAACTGAACGTGATGCCCTTGGCCGCGAAGCTATTTTGCAAATCAACGACTATCTGTTTATCAAACAGAACTATCAGTTCGTAAAAGTCAACCTGAGCGATCTGCTTTATCTGGAAGCGGATAACATCTATACCACCTTATTCACGACGAGCCGCAAATACGTACTTCGCCTAACCCTCAGTGGCATTCTGGAACGGATCAACCAGCCAGAACTCGTCCGCATTCACCGCTCCTATGCCGTCAACATCAACAAAGTCGATTCATTTAATGAGGCAGAAGTAGGAATTGGATCACAGTTAATTCCCCTAAGCAGAAGTTATAAAGACGATTTTCTAAGACACTTTTTGCATAGATAAACATTATTAAACACGGAGTACTAAAAACAAAAAAAACTACTCCAGAAAAAAAATAGTTATCTACAACGAATTTTCTCTCTTTAATACTAAACTATGTAGAACTATGCAATCATTTCTTTATTGTATTTATTCCTATAATCAACGGGGGCTAACCCTGTTATTTTTTTAAATATGGTTCTGAATGCTTTTGTATCCGAATAGCCAACATCATACATAATTTCATTAACTGTTTTTCGTCCCGTTTCCAGGCTTTTCTTGGCAGCTTCCATTTTCACCCGTTGCATATATTCAGCAACCGTATTTGACGTAGCCTTTTTGAATCTTCGCTCTAAATTACGTCTGCCCAAAGCAAATTTTGAAGCCAGATCATCTACCGATATTTTATCCTGAAAATTTTGCTCAATAAATTCCTGTGCCTTTTTAATTGGCTCATCCTCATGCGCTTTCTGCCCCTGAAAAATCGTGAAAGATGACTGTTCCTCCCGATCAATTTCGATAGCAAATACTTTGGCCGCCAGAATCGCAATATCACGCCCAGCATATTTCTCAATCAGATAAAGAATAAGATTCAAGTACGAAAAAGCCCCTCCGCTCGAATAAATCCCATGTTCATCGGTAATGATTTTCTCTGTTACCAGGTCTACCTCCGGAAATAACTGCCGAAACTGATTGGCCGCCAGCCAGTGAGTAGCACATTTTCTCCCTTTAAGCAACCCCGTAGAAGCCAATAAAAAAGCCCCTAAACAAAGGCTAGCTACCTCGGCCCCGTTTTCATATTGGTTAATAATCCAGGGAATAAAATCCCGGTTGTTTTGTAATGAAATTTGCAGATCACCATCAAGGGCTGGAATAACAATTAAATCTGCTTTTTGTACTTCATTTATTAACAAATCTGCATGAACAGTAAATAAGCCGCCACTCAGCGGTGTTTCTTTCGAAAGGCCTACTAATTGGACATTAAATAAAGGTTCTTCGCCCCTGGCTCTAAAGAAATTATTTACTTCGGAAAACAATTGGCGAGTGCCTTCCAGGCTACCTAAAATAGCTCCTTTTGGGATTAGGATTGATATCTGTTTCATAGACCAAAAATAGCAAAAAACTGTGTCGGAATCAACCCTAAAATTGACGTATTTACCCCCCTTCAGCGTTACTGAATCACGCTATATTTGTCTATACAAAAACAGCTACCTATAACTGCAAAAACGTACAATGAGAAAAGTAATTTTATTCATGCATATGTCGCTCGATGGCTTCGTATGCGGCCCCAATGGTGAGCAGGACTGGATGACCATGAACGATGATGAAATGGGCAAATACCTCGTACCTGACTTTCAGACCACCGTCGATACCATTCTGGTAGGCCGTATCTTATATGAAGGTTTCGCCAGTTTCTGGCCCTCGGTACCCAGTAGCCCAGGTATTCCATCCGAGTTAGTAGATTTTGCTAACTGGATGAACAACACCCGCAAGCTTGTTTTCTCAAACACGTTGCAAAGCGTTGACTGGACAAATTCGAGCCTGGCAGAACGGGATATTGTCAATGAAGTTGCTTACCAAAAACAGCAACCGGGTGGTGATATGGTAATCTTCGGTGGGGCAGCTATCGTTGCGGCTTTTGCGGAGCATAATCTGATTGATGAATACCGGATCAAACTAGAACCTATCATCTTAGGTACTGGAAAATCGTTATTCAAGGACGTTACCGACCGAATCAAGCTAACCCTCACCAAGGCAAAAGCGTTTGACTCCGGGGTTGTTGGGCTCTATTATCAAGTTAACAGAAACTAATCGAACGACTAAAAGCCAATCATGTCACACATTAATGCGTACCTGAATTTTAACGGCAACTGCCGCGAAGTGATGACCTTTTACCGGGAATGTCTTGGTGGCGAGCTAATGCTACAAACGATAGCCGATGCTCCATTTGCCAGTCAAATGCCCGCCGAAGCCCAGCAGCATATTCTGCACGCTACGTTAACAAACGGTAACCTGCTGCTCATGGGTTCCGATATGATCGGTGCAGATCTTCAAAAGGGTAATTCAATTACACTGTCAATCAATTGCAGTAGCGACGAAGAGATAAGTATGTTCTTTGCCAATTTATCGGCAGGTGGTAAGGTTAGAGACCCCTTAGCAATGATGTTCTGGGGTGCCAAATTTGGCGCACTCACCGACAAATTTGGTACAAACTGGATTCTTAACTACGATAAAAGCCAACATTCGTAGTGCCAACCGTCCCGGTCGGTAGTGAAGCTCCATATTCCTCAACCGACCGAGATGGTCCACCCTAAAACGCTCAAATCAACTTCCTCAACTTCAGGGTCAGTGAATCCTGTTTATAGCGCCCCTGCATCGAAAGCGTGCTGTCGTTCAGAAACGTGTAGCTTGCTCGAAGCGAATCGCCAGGTTCGCCAGTTTCTTTGGGAAAATTGACACGGATAATCTTCGCTTTTTCATCCAGTTTATACTGTCCGTGTAAATCCTGTTTCTGAAATTTATCTGGATTGTATTTGAACAAACAGCCGTACCGCCACTCAAAATAAAGCTTCGACCAGGCCGAATCTGACGGAGCGGCAATAGAAACGACTTTGTTGTTTCGCGTCATCGTTTCTATTTGCCAAACCCCGTTGAGTTTTGTCTTGGGTTCAAAGGAATCCCGCAGGGAAGCAATTCGCCAAAAGGACAAACCAATCACCAGAATTCGAACGACATTCAACAAAATCGTCCTCCCATTCATACTGACTTTTTCCTGATAGGATAAGAAAGCCACCTTTAGTTTGTCGTAGTCAAGTGCCAATAGAAAAAAGAGCAGGAATGTGTAATGCAGGGCGTTGTAATAGGCCAGTGGAGAAATTTCATAGAAATGGTCGATCAGATCAATGTTGACCATAACGGGCAACAGCACAAAAATCCCAATTAACCGGGTACGACGAAACAGGAGCAGAATACAACCCAGAATCTGCGTCCAGCCCAGAATATAAGCCATCGTTTGCGAATACCCATAATAGGTCCAGGTGAGCCAAAACCCGCTCAAGTCTTTGATGGGCGTTTCGAGCACATAGTTGGGCGGCTGAAACTGCGTTTTCAGTACCTTGGCGGCTCCATAACCCGTAATGGAATACGCTACGTAAAACGCGATGGTGGTTTGAATAATGCCATGAAGTTGATTGCCTTTCCCACTTCGTTCCCAACCATAGGTAATCCCAAAACTAATAACCAGCATACCAGCCAGCAGTGGCAATGATTTCGACCAGTCGTTCACCGTTTCAAACTGCCATCGGGACAGGGGTTCGGAGATCTGCATTAACCCAATGAGTACGACAATCAAGCACAGCACTTCGAAAAACTTAAGCCAGAAACTACGAGTCGTTAGCATAGGATAGGATAGTTAATAAAACGCAGGATTTTCACGGTTACAACCGCCCCAGATGGAACAGGGGTGGTACAGGTACGTCATCCAAATCCCGAGTTATACCTGCTTCGGCAATCATCAGCTTAGTTGAGGACGTTTAAAATCTACTGCCTGGGTTTCATCAGTTTCCGTTTAAAATAATCGCCGGTGGCATTTCCCATTTTGAGGGCGTTCGTATGTTTCATCCAGTGGTGTGTATCGTCAACAATAACCAGGGTTTCCATCGGTACACCCTGCTTTTCGAGCCGCCGAACCAGATCCGTACTCTGGTTGAAACGAACGTTGCGGTCATCGTCACCGTGAATGATGAGCACCGGCGATGTCCAGCTACTGACGGATGAAATTGGAGAGGATTGATACACGAGTTTATTGGCGATCTCCAGATCAGGGATTTTCTCAAACCGTCCGGTTGATGCTTCTCCTCCCCCACCCCGCTGCTGACTCCAGTCGTGTACGCCGTGGATATCAACACCAGCGGCAAAGAGTTTGGAGTCGCGGGCCAGTGCCAGGGCCGTTAGGTAGCCCCCATACGACCCACCGTAAATACCGATTCGGGACGCGTCGACCTGCGGTTGTTCTGAAAGCCAGACACCGGCCGCACGAACGTCCTGGTATTCTGAAGCACCCAACGCCCCGCCATTATCCGGCTGATGAAATTTAAACCCATACCCAATCCCCAACCGATAATTCACCGATACGACGACAAAGCCCAGGCTGGCCAGATACTGATTGAGCGCGTATGAATTGGCATAATAATCGGAGTAGTTCCAGCCCAGCAACATTTGCCGTGGAGGGCCACCATGCACATAAATAATGGCCGGTTTCTTGGCCGGACCACCTGCCTGTTCAAACAGTTGGCCATGTACGGTCATGCCATCCGGGGATCTGAATGTAATCTGCTTGGGGGTCACCAACTGGTTTTGTGGGAAGCTGGCTGGGATCAGATTTTGAGCGAGTACTTTGATGGCTCCCGTTGTGAACGGCCGGACTGCCGGTAAGGGAGGCCGTTGAGCCGTCGCACTGATCATGGCAATGGTGGCCCCATCGCCCGTTACAACCGGCATCCATTCGAGACCAGCGCCGGGAGTCAACACTTCCATTGCCGCTTTGTCGACAGGCACGCGCACTACGTGCCGGCGGTCGATATCCAGTGCATTATCCATACCCACATTTCCGCTGAAAAGCAACCATTTACGATCATGGCTCAACGTAATGTGTTCAGCCATAAACGGGGCAGTTGTCAGCAATAAGGGTGCTCCACCCGACGATGGCATAGAATATAAATGCGGCCATCCATCTTCATACGACAGATAAACAATTCGATCATTAGCGGCCCAGTGCAGGTTGAATCCGCCATGTGTAGTAGGCACCGAGCCCGCCAGTGTTTTGGGGGCCTGCCAACGTTGAGAAGCTGTTCCCGAAGCCACATCGGCGGTCCAGATAGACCAGGGGCGATGTCGGCGAACCAGAATAGAATCGGGTGCTCCACCGGTGCCGGGCGTCCGAACAAACACAAGCCGTTTACCATCGGGCGACCAGTGCGGTGAATCATCTTTTGAGAAAGACGGAGCTATCCAGCTAATCGGCGTTTTTTCATCGGCAAACACGCCAATAAGCGCGTGGTCTCGCCGATCGCAGACAAAGGCCAGTTTCGATCCGTCGGGCGACCATTCGATAGAGCTGTTGGTACCGCGTGCGCTGAACAATGCTTTAGCCGCCGACGAGCCGTCGGTTGGTGAAATCCAAACCTGACCGCTTTTGATAAAGGCAATCCTGTCGCTTTTGGGTGAGATAACCGGTGCATCACCCTCGGCAATCGCTTTTGGTTCGCCACCCGTAAAGGGAACACTCCAGATTTGTACTTTAGGCGAGATCGACGATGACATGGTATTGACCGGCAGTTCATCGTCCCAGTTGGAACCGTGGTCGCCCCCGCGCACATAAACGACCCATTTCCCATCGTCGGAAATGGACAGGCTGGTGATTTCCTGTCCGTCATCGTCCGTATAGTTCGTGAGTTTACGAGGTGTAAAGTCTGGACCCTCGGCCACATACACATTACGTTTGCCCTGCTCCGCAAACGCCCAGGCAATGCGCGACCCTTTGGCAGAGCTAGTCAATTCGGTAGGAAAGGGGTAACTTTTAACCGATTCGAGGGAGAAGGTTTGCGCCTGTAACCGAGTCGTTTGAGCCCAAAAGAAGCCTATTGACAGGCAGAGAAAGGTAAATGTTTTCATGGGTTGCAGAAAGAAGAATAGCAGGCTTGAGGCAGCCAATTAACTGAATACTCAAACTAAGCATATTATTTCCTATTCTGCTCGATCCAAAAAATAAAATTCTAAAAATCAGCCCTATTGTACTATAAGTTAAGCAGTTTAAGGTTTCAAGTGGCGGTCAGCCGTGGATTAAACTAGTATGGATGCTCGTATGGGCAGTTTTATTGTATCTGAAAATTTTCGTTAAAAAGGGACTTACCTTTTCTGAGATCGCCTGATAAATACCTGTAAATCAAACATAAATGACTAATCAGGTAAACTCATGAAAACGCCTACCTATTTCCGCATTGACGTATTCGTTACACAATGTATGCTGTTCTTATTGGCTTCAAGCTCACTATATGCCCAATCGTGGCAAAATGGACGATACATGAAACAGGCTATCAATGAAACAATGGTGAAAGCCGTTCTGGCAGAACAATCAACCTCCGCAGGTTTCGCCAATGGCATTTGTTTTTTAGGAGCCATTCTTAAAAAGGGACATGAGGTTGGCTGGACTACCACCCTGATGGGTGACCAGGAGTATATTTTTATTGGTGGCGGAGATCAGGACGCTACGGATGTTGATATCAGCGTTTCGAATACCCCTGGAACCCTGCTGGCCAAGGATACGCAGTCCGACAAAACCCCTATTGTCCAGTTTACGCCAACCCGAACCGGCCAATATACCATTAAACTGAAACTCTATAGTGGTGACAACGACAGCTTCTGTTGCATGGCGATTCTGAAAGAAGGCGGCAACCGGGTTCCTGCCGGAAACTTAGACAATGTTGTGGGTAAGATTATTAACTATGGTGCCAGAGCCAATGAGCAAAAAGGGGGCGCAAAGTTTCATGACCTTACCAACCAGTGGTGTATGTACGGGGCTATTTTGGACGAGGGTTCTAAAACGGAAATTGAAAACCTTAACTTAGGTTATCAGAACCATGCTTTCCTGGCTGCTGGCGACCAAAATTCCGAAGATTTAGATTTGTATCTGCTCCGAAACGAAACCGAAATCAAAAAAGATACTGACTCTGATTCTGTACCTAACGTAGTGTCAGAGACCTATGGCTCCAATTACGGCCTGAAAGTAAAAAATCATGCCTCGTCTGGTAAAACATTTGCCATGTTTTGTATCCTAACAATGTAAAAAAGGATCAAAACTACTTACCTTTAGGTGTCTTATTATTTATTTCTGATGCCTGCTATTCGTTCTGCCTTGTATATAAGTCAGTTTGCTTTGTATGAAGCCCTTCGGCGTGGTGACAGTGCTGCCTACGACCATCTCTATGCCGAGCTTTATGGCCCTTTCCAATTCTGGGTCATAGGCAATAGTGGGACAGACATGGATGCCGAAGATGCGTTTCAGAAAGGATTAATGAACTTCCTGCTCAACCTCGAAACGGGTAAGTATCACTATCAGGAAGGGGCCAAAGTTACGTATGTAGTTTTCGAGTATTGTAAGAAAGTCTGGCTTACCGAACTTCAATCGGCCCGGCTCCGAAACCGGGCCGCTATGCCTGCCTCGCTCGAACTGCCCGACACAGCCGATATTGAACAAGACCTCGAACGAATGGTACTTGTAAAAGCAGTACAACAGGCACTCGAAATGCTCAAAGACGAGTGTAGAAACCTGATGCAGTGGTTTTATATTGACGAACTATCGATACGCGAAATAGCCGAACGGCTTGGCATGAAAGAGACATCAACCAAATCCAAACGATATGACTGTACGGAGAAATTGAAAGGGTTGTATCTGAAAACAGCCAAACAAAGTGGATTATGAAACTGACGGAACAACAATACGAACTCATTGAGGCTTATTTCAATAACGACCTTTCCGATACGGACCGGGCTTCGTTTGAAGGCGAGTTCGAACGCGACACCGACCTGAAAGCCGAAATTCAGACACAACGGGAATTACGATTGGGACTAAAAGCCTTAGCTCTTGACCAACGGCTGAAAAAAGCACAGCAACGCTGGCAACAGAGCAACCTAAGTAACCATCAGATTATTCAGCCACAAAAAGATGCCGAGCCAACCGGCAAACAGATTTTGTTTGGCAGGCAAGCCAATACTCAACGGCTGGGTGGATTCCAGTACTGGGTAGCTGCCGCCGTGTTGATCGTAGTATCGGGCGTTGGCATTTGGCTCTATCAGCAGAACAGTGCCAGCGCCACCCTCGAAACAGCCTATATGGAAGCCTACCAACCCGATGATACACAGTTTCTGACAAAAGATTTCCCGACGGATCTACCGGCCAATGATCGTACGAAACTGCTCGATATTATGCAGGGGTATAAAGCAGGAAACTATGCCAGTGTAATTCATCAACTCGAAACACTACCAACTGAAAAGCAGACCCTTCCGTACAAAAACTACTTTCTTGGACTTAGTTTATTAGCGAACAAACAGGCTGATAAAGCCATTCCTTATCTACACTTGGCGCTAACCAATTCTTCTGGCGCGCTGGCTCAAAAATCAACCTGGTTTCTGGCATTGGCCTACCTGAAAACCGGTAATAAAGCTGAAGCTAACCAACGGCTACAAACCATTGCTGCTGACCCCAATCAGCCATTTAATGGCTTAGCCAGGCAGGTATTGGCCAGGGTGAAGTGGTAAGTTTGTTCCTATTTCACCGTCAGTATCTGAACGTCTTTTTCGGTAACCACATAGGCCTGTTTACCATCGGCGCTGAACTGTATTTTGCGGATTGGGTATGCCAGTGACACCTCTTTAAACTGTGTACCTGAAGGCATATTCCAGATTTTCAATTTGCCATCAAATGTGCCCGAAGCCAGCAGGCTCCCATCTGGGCTGTAGGCCGTCGCGTTAATTGAATAGGTTCCCATTGCATTCCAACTTGGCGTTGATGCTGGCGTGGCAGTAGCGTAATTCCACACATATAAATAGTTCCCCCAGTGCCCACCAGATACTGACCATCAGGACTGATGGCTAGGTTGGATATATAGATATTATTGGTAGAGATGTTCCGGAGGAGGGTGCCGGTAGCTACGTCCCAAATTCGAATGATGTAATCATTCCCAAATGAGCTAACCGTTTTGTTATCGGGGCTAACCGCAATAGCATTCACCGTACCCGTATGCCCCACCAGGGTTTTTAGGGTATTGCCTGTACTGGTTTCGCGGATTACCACATTGTTGCCACTCCCACTCACAAAAAAGAACCATCAGGCGAAATCACCGTTTCGTTTGAGCAATTGGAGCTGGCAATGGTTTTCACTAAACTCCCATCGGTGGAATTAAGAATCCGATAGAGGTTGCTGCACCCCGAAATGATGAGATACTTACTGTCGGGAGTAAGGGCAACACCATTACCGCCTGTATAATAATTCTGCGTGGTTTGCGAAGCCAGCATCTGGCCCGTGGTCATGTCCCAGGTTTTAACTAAACCAGCATAGTCGAGAATGGCGAGTATCCGGTTATCTTTTGAAAACGAAGCCGACGTTACTAGAGTCGGATGTTTACTAAACGTACTCGACAAGGGCGTTCCGTTACTGGTTTGCAGAACCTCTACATAGCCATAACTCGAACGGGCCGCGTATTGGTTATTGGCACTAATAGCAATGTAGTTCGGCGAGAACCCTAAGAGAGTTTTACTCCACGATCTAGAAAATGTCTGGGTATCCAGCCAGCTATAATTGGACAGAATATAACGCCCATCCAGGCTCAGCGAGAGAAGATAATCGCCTTCTACTTCTTTGGTTAATTGTTTAGTGGCCGTATTCCATAGCTGATATTTATAGGAGGTGCCGTAATAATTGAGATAAAGTTGTTGTCCATCGGGCGAGAACTCCAGCCCGTATGGATATGAGATCGTTTGCCGCCATACTTCGCTACCCGTCTGGAAATTCCACATAACAAAATAATAGGTGTTCCCTGAATAGAAACACCCCGCTACATAATTCCCACTACTATTGACAGCAAAGGCATTTGGAATGCTACTATTATCCGAAAAGGCAATGGTTCGGATGGATTGCCAGGTGGATGTATCCCAAACCCGAATGGTTTTGTCGGCACTTAAGCTGGCGATGTACTTACCATCGGTTGATACACGAACTTTATAAACAGCATTGGTATGTCCTGTTAGCGTTCGGGTCAGGGTTCCGCTTTTCCAGTCCCATACATAAATTTTACCCGTATTGTCGGCAGCAACTAAATAGGCTTCACTGGGCGACAGGGCTACGGTATTAATCGGATTTACGTCGGCCTTCAGGGTTCGGATCAGGGTGCGCGTGGTGGGGTTCCATACTTTAATCTCACTATTTTCAACGGCCATCAGTGTTCCGTCGTTGGCTACAGCTACGGCAGTTAACCGGCTGTGTACCATCGGATCTGTAAGCGAAAAGCTGCTGGCAACCGGCAATTGCGTGTTAACCGTATAGGTCACTGAGAGTGTGGTTTTGTCCTGACAAGTGGTTGTCACATCGGCGGTAACTACATACGTTCCATCGGTAGCGACCGTATAACCATAGGCTTGGGCATTGGCATTGGCTGCCTGAACCAGTGTTGTGTTGCCAGTACTCACTTTCCAACTAACCGAAGCAACTTCGGCCAGGGCACCTACGAGCGAAAAGCTAAATTTTTTCGGATTAATGGCATCGGGTGTAGCCAGAATTCCAGTTGGTTTCTGGCAGCTCTTCAGTGTTTTTTCTTCGGCGGGTATTTCCCATTTACAACCAAACAAAAACAACAAAGCAACATAGAGAATGAATGATTTTTTCATGGCTGGATTTTGGAATTAAAAGTCGAACCGGAGGGCTATGCCTACACTCTGACTAGCAGGTTGGATCGAAAGTCCTTTAACTGGTTTTGGCTTGTGTAGCAGCAGGTAGGTTTCCAGCAAAGCGGCCCCGGTAGCCAAACCCACACAGGCGACAAACAGGCCATGTTTACTCTGGGCAGCTTTGGCTTCAGCGCTAGCTGTTTGCCACTGATTGTAAGCAGTTTGCGTATCAACAATTCCATCATTGTTAGGGTCGGCGGTTTGAGCAGCGTCGTTCAGGGCGTTGAGTTTGGCTTTCCACTGGCCATTAAGAATCATGGCATATAAGCCTGCTCCTACACCTACAGTCCCTGTCAGAATTTTCAGTCCGGAACCTGATTTGCGGGGGTATTTAGGGGTAAATTGGCAGGGGGCGTAACTACGGGTTGGCTCTGAAGCCCAATAACCGGTTTGGCAGGTTCAGCCTTGGGGACTATACTATCAGACCTGGCAGGTTCAGTAGGTTGCTTTTTGATAGCCAGCTTATCGGTACATTTCTGAATGAGTAGCTGGATAGCTTCTTTTTTATCGGTATATTTCAGTGCTTCGGCATAGCGCGTTTTGGCGTCCTCAAAGGCGTTGGCGTTATACTTCAGGTTTCCTTCTTTTTCCAATAGTCAGCCAGCATTTTACGGGTAATGGGGTCGTCGGGGTTGGACACCAGTATTTGCTTAAGCCGCTCAACCGCCACCGGCCCATCGTTCTTACTCAAAGCGGTTTCGGCTTCCTTGCGCAGTTGGACTGCGTTTTTACACTGCTCAATTTTCCCTTTGGCATAGGTATCATTTGAGAAATTAGGGACGACTAAACAAGCCTGAAATTTTTTCAGTGCTTTTTCATATTCTCCCTTTTTGACTAGCTCATCGCCTTCGCGTTTGTAGCGTTCGTATTCATCATCGGCAGGGCCAACCATCATTTTCTCCTAAAAAAGGAATATGGGATAGCCATAACAGAGCTACTAATCAGGCAGTTAGCAACTAGTAATATAATAATCAGGCGTAGGTTCATAGGACATTAGTGCGAATCACATTCTTTTATTTTTCGGCGAACATCTGCCGTATTTATCAGCGACTGGGCCACCAGAAACCAGGCTTTAGCGCCAGTGTACTCATCGAGTTGTAAGAGCCGGTTGCCTGTCTCCAGATAGGTAGCATAGGCATTTTTAGCTTTTGTTTGTGTCAATTCGTGCGTAACGACCAAGCGAGAAGCATCTCTAAAAAGACTGATTGCCAATGCTTTATTGTTTTTACTGGCAGCCGCTATCCCCTGTTCAAGTAGGTTGTCGTATTGAATTTGCGCTTGCTGTCGTTGATTTTCCCGTTCAAGGTCAGCTCGTTGCTGGTTGGCACGTTCCTGAGCCAGCCGAATAGTAGTTTGCAACTCTTTGGCGATCTGGCTAGCTGGCCTAATTTCCAGCGCTTGCTTAACATAGAGTGTAGCGGTTGGCCACTTTTTTTGTTGAAGCGCCTGTTTTGCTTTTGTTATGGCCTCATCGTATCTGACTTTATCAGGATTTATTTTCGGAGTTTCAGCAGGCAGGTGCACCGAATCCATCGGTTTAATGGGTTCACTCGCGGGTGTCATTGTGTTCCGTATTCGTACTGAATCAGGTTGCCATTGGGTTGATGGCAGTTTCTGAATCTGTCCACGCCAAACAGTGTACCCACCCGCTAGCAAAACAAACCCAGCCACATACGGCAATGCCCTGATTGCTATTGTCTTCCCCAAAGGATGGTTCGCTTTTGTTGGCATCGAATTCTCTCTTAAAAGAGGCTTCGGCCCAAGCGCATCCGTTTCTACATCAACTCGTTGAGAAACATATGCATCGGTCTTCTCGCTGGTGGTGAGCGGTTCAACGGGTTTCATAGCCTCCAGACACCGAACCAATCCCTGTTGAGCCGTTTCGTTGGTGTTGTCTTTCGCTAAAACCTGCTCAAATTGAGCCTGCGCTTCGGCGTATTTTTTTCGATTTAAGAATGTATTGGCTTGTTTTAGCCAGTCCGCAATCTGCTGTTGTTGCTCGGCTCGCTGGCAGGCAGCAAGCTGCTGGTTTGCCACAGTATGCAAGGGATCAACCGCCAGCACGTTGTTGTACTGAGCTCGAGCCTTATCGTACTGCTTCCGAGCGAAAAAGGCACTAGCCTCCGCCAGAATTTGGTTGATCTTCTGTTGTTTTTGAGCTTCTTCCGCAACTTTTATTTGTTTCTGAGCGGCTACGCTAGTTGGCTCAACGGCCAAAACATCCTGATATTGGCGAATGGCCTTATCATAGTGCTGAGCTGCCAGCGAAGCATCGGCACTGGAGAACAGGCGGTGTAGCTGCTGTTGTCGTAAGGCTTCATCGCAGGCCGTCAGTTGTTGATTCGCTTCGACATGAAGCGGGTCTATTTGTAAAATTTCTTCATAAACTTTGCGGGCCTGACTAAAATCCTGTGCTGCAAACAAGGCATTCGCCTGCTTCTCAAGTTGTTCAATTTGTTGTTGCACAATCCCTTCATTGCATACTCGGAGTTGATCGTCAACCTCTCCGTTCAGAGGATCAAGTTGCTGAATTTCGAGGTAAAGTGTTTTGGCAACTAGAAACTCCCGTCGGTGGCTATACGTCCTGGCCTTCTCCAGTAAAGCGGCTATTTTTTGCTGTGTGACTAAAGCCTCTTCGGCAAGTTTCAATTTATCCGTCGCCTGTTGATGATTGGTATGTGTGGCCAACACTTCCTTATAAATCCCAATGGCTACGGCATATTGCTGGTCGGTCAATTGCCTGCTGGCTTCCTGCAACAGGCTATCAATACGAGCGTTTTCGATGGCTTCCTTACAGGTCTTTATAGCCAATAAGGCACTCTGGTTCCCTTCTCGTTTTTGCAGGATGGCTTCATACTGGACAATCGCTTCGGCAAACTTTTTTTGCTGAACGAGTCGATTAGCTTCGGCAAAAAGCGTGGGAATAGCATCCAGTAAATCAAGCAGCTCATCTTCTTTCCGGGCTCGTTTATGAATGTCTTTTACCAGGCACCGCTTAATCATGGCCTGATAGGGCTCGGGAATTTGCTGAATGCGGGCTGGAATGGCAACAGACACTATTTTCTTTTCGATCTCCCGTTTGACCGCCTGCTCGCTACTGGCCTTTCCATCGGCAGAAAACGGTTTGCGGCCCGTTAGGAGTTCGAATAAAATCACCCCAAATGCCCATAAATCAAGGTTAAAACTGACCCGCCCCCCTTCAATCTGTTCCGGTGCTTTATAGGAGGCAGTGCCACGCCCGTCGCTAATGTCAAAATCCGAACTATCAATTTCGTCTTCACTGACCAATTTACTAAGGCCGAAATCCGCGATTTTAGGAATAAGTCGTTGTTGCTCATCCCTCGCCATTAGAATATTAGCGGGTTTAAAATCGCGGTGAACGATCCGGTTCTGGTGCAGGTGTCGAAGTCCCTGTAAAATCCCCTTAGTGATGTCGTAAATCTGGGCAACGGAGAGCTCATTTTTTTTCAACAAGTCGGCCAGGTTACCATCCGGGTAATATTTCATGATGGCAAAATCACTAACGCCCGTATCGGTTTCTAACCGATAGCATTCGTCGTAGCGCGCAATGTTTCGATGACGCGAAATGCGTTTTGCCAAGTCAACTTCGGCCCGAAGCGACCGGCATCATCGCCTTTAAACTCACTAATCTTTACGGCCACCCACTCCGTTTCGACCTGATCTTCCACTTTAACTACTTTCCCATAGGTTCCACTTCCTAACAGCGTTGCCTCGGTTACCCGAAATGGGTAGCGTTTCCGAAACTCCTGAAAGGTCGTAATCTGGCTCATCGAATCATGCATAGTGGTGGGTTATCCTAAACCATCATAAATACGCCAGGGGTAAATTGTCCGTAAATCGTCCATAAAAAACGGGTTTCTGTCCTTGGTTCCTCCCTAAATGGGCAGTAGCCTGATGCATTCGGAGACTTACATACGTATACAACTCCTTGATTGTCACCACACGGTCGGCATTACTATCGGCCTTACCCTGCAACGCACTCAATAGAAAGTGGGTAAAAACACCCCCGTGCATCTGGTTATTTTCGGCGGCTGACTGGGTAGCTCGGGTGGCCAGAATCAGGGCCGTATTAGTGGAATATCCGGCATGTTGCGTGTCCGATTTTTTAGTAGCCAAACGGCTAGTCTGCTGGTTAGTCATGCTGCCGGCATAACAGGCATCGGCTATACACAATTTGGTAGAAGCGCCCGACTGCCGAAATGCGCGCTTGATTTGCGCATGAGCGAGCCACGAACCCGTCTGACTCGGCTGCGCATCGTAGGGCACAAAGTTGTCGGGCTTACCGTGTCCTGAAAAATAAAAGATAACCCTATCGCCAGACTTGGCTTGCTCAAAAACTGTTAGTGCCTCAAGAATATTTTGCCGGGTTGCCTGGTTATTTTGCAATAACCGGATGTGCGCTTTAGGCACGCGCCCTCCGGCTGAACTTTCCAGAAACCGGACAAAACGCCGGGCATCCTGATCTGCATAGCGCAAATCGCCAGAGAAAAACGTAAGCGCCTTATAATCAGAAATACCCACCACAACGGCATGCACATTTCCATGTTGTGGGGGGCTTACCCAACCGATAAGCCAACTCAGGGTTAGCCAAACAGGTAGCCCAAGTGCCGTAGTTGTCATAGGCTACTTTGTTTAATATGAATCAGGTAGCCCGAATAATTATCCTTTACTTTCCCCTCACACAAGGCCAGGAGTATATCTAGTTTTTCAGCATCTGGCACGGTCGTTTTTAGCAACTCACCGAGCACATATTCATCTACCTGCTCCAGTACGCCATCGGTACACAGAAAAAAATAATCGTCGGGCAGAATATCATCGATCAATACCAAATCAGGCATATCCACCTGATAATTAGGATTTTGCAAATCCATACTAGTCACCATAGCGGCCCGGCTCAACCGATTGCGCCAGGGGTGTGTTTTGGCCTGATGAGCTGTGATGATGCCAGCCTCCACCATGTCGTTGACCTGTTTATGGTCTTTAGTCTGGAAAATAATTTCGCCGTTCCTAATCTGAAATACACGGCTATCGCCCAGATGAGCTATGGTAGCCCCCTGTTGGTGCAACTGCAATAAGGCCAACGTTGACCCCATCCGATTGACTAATGGATTAGCCCCGATATAGGCCTTGAGCGCTTCTCCAACCAATATTAAGGCCTGTTCCAGGTGTTGGTCATCCAACACCAGCTCCTGCCTGGTGGTAACATACTCGGCCATTTGCTGGGCTACCAACTGGCTGGCAATCTCACCCTTATCGGCCCCTCCCATCCCATCGCAGACCAGAAAAAGGCGCGTTTGCTCATCAACATCACCCGGCAGGGGAATAGCCGATCTTCATTATTCGGACGCTGGCCCGTTTTAGTGAACGATAGGGGTGGATAGGTTTTTATAGTCATAGAACAAGTCATGCGTATTGATTAGGCGCGAATTCGCTTATTCAGTTTGGTCGGGATCAAATTGCAGGTGAACACGATAGGTGTCGAGCAAAGCTGTTGGAAAACGGTAATGCGAAAGCCGAAAGGTGTCGATTCCGCCCAGCGTGATAAGGCCCCCATCGGGCACATCGATAAGCTCAGTAAATCGGAGTTTCGTCTGGTTCACCGCAGTACCGTTCTTACTGGGCTGGTAAGTACCTGCGTTGGGCAAAACCACACCATCCTGTAGTTGATAGCGTAGTTGCCCGGTCCATTTGTCGAACAGCACATTAAGTGTGCAATGCTGCCGGCTGATATAACACTGATTGTTGTGCAGAAAACGCGGAAGTTGAATTGTACTATCACTACCTACGCCAATTATATTGATCCCAAACCGCAAAGCGAACCAAACCGATGCGTTGTTGAGGTAAGTCAATTGGCCGCAATCAGGGAGACCCGTTACGATAGCTTCATCGTAATAAAAGGACGCTGATAGGGAGTTAACAGCCCCGCAACCTGTGTGCGTACATAGGATGTGGCCCCGTTCAGAATCAGCAGGTTTTACCAGAATTTTTCGCCTGCATTGTTGACATTGAATCAACGTATTTTTAAAAACGCCCATTCGTAAGTAATTCCACGTTCTATGGCCTCTATAAAGTTAAATCCCTCATAGTCAACCAGAAGTCTCAATAAACTAGTACTAAAAAAATGACAGGCAGTACATTATCCCGGTTATATGACTGGATATAACCGGGATAAAAAGGGTATGGATAGACTTAATCGTTTAGTTCGTCCAACTGAGCATTATTCACATAATCATCATCTTCAGGGTCCGTATTATAGGCGTAGGCCGTAGCACTCTCAGGATCGGTTGCGTCCTCATCGTAGGATACAACAGGAACCGGTGCTGATTCCAGAATCGATGCCAGTGCTTCAACCGCCATGGCTTCTTCAAGATCCTGCTGGAATTGGTCGTTTGAGAGAATAAAAGGATGGTCTAATTTTTCGGTCATTATGATCTCCTGCGTTAACGGGTCGAACTTGTAACGGGTATCTAACCCCTGATTACCAGCCGTATCCACAACTTTATAGGTATAGCCATCTATATCCTGAATGACCAAACTATCCACAAGTCCATCGTGGTCCGAATCGATGCCTATCATGCGTTGCCCATCAACCGTTCCTTCAATCATGATCGGCTCAATCGTTGGGTGGTGTTGCTTATGAGTCAGGGAGTGTTCTTTCTGCCCGGTGGGTTCATAGCCTACGCTGTGCAAAAAATCCTGCCGTTGTGGTAGCGACAAATCAGCCCATTCGGCTTTGGTAAACGTGTTATAAACTTTATGCTGCCAGGCAAAAATACCTCCTGCACCTACCTCATCACGGGCGGCATCAAAAGCAGCATCAAAACTCATTGAATCATTTACCTTCTGGGCAATGGGAGCATCGTGTAAATGCAGTTTGCCGCCTGCCACAGCAATATCGACATGAGGCTTAAGAGCCGCGCTACTATCCAATGCTACGGTAGCGGAGTCGAGAGTAGTAGTCGAATCGGCAGACGTAGTCGGTATCGTATTGGCTGGTTTTTGTGTATTCGTTGAGGGCGTTAGTGTCCAGGCAGTTCCACCAAGAAGTAGAGCGGCTGCCGAGATACCAGCTATTTTTTTCTCAAGTGAGCCGGTACGGGTAGTTGGCACGGTGGCTGGATCAACAAGTTTGTCGGTTGCGGGTTCGGAGGTAGTTGGTAGGTTTGACATGGTTTATTTGATTTATGCTGTTTCAGTGATGCGTTACATCTCTTTATCAGAGGAGCTGAAAAAAGGTAAGTCGGTTTCTAAAAAAATATTAACTGACCCAAATTGCTTTACACCGCCGACAGGTTTTCTGCTGTGCCAGCAACTCCCAATCCCGGTTTGCAAAGGGGTCGCGACAATCGGGATTCGGGCAGCGATACCGTTCCCGGTATTCTTTATCAATAACTTCTAGTTTTTCCTCAGTCGAGAGCAGGGTGGAGCAGAGCGTTGGCACAAGCATACCCAAGCCCGCACCCGACAAAATCTGAAGCATGGGCAAGGCTCCTCCCTGTGCTGACAAGGCAGCGCCAATACCTACCACCGAAGAAAGAATAACACTGCCCGTTCGAATCATTTTGTCACGATTACGACAGTCTTTCCGAAACGTTGGATATTGCTCATATACCTGCCGCAGAGCGGCAAACTCACGGGTAAAATCGAGTGGGTTTGTTTTTACCAGTACTGCGGGCTCAGGGGTAAGCGGAATTTCCCGACGGGTAGCGACTAAGTCGCTTATTGTCCATTCACGATCGGCAAGTCGAACCACATCCTGGCGGTCGACTACCTTTCGACTGATCCGGAGACCGTCGACAAATATTCCGTTCTTACTCCCTATATCTTCCAGAATAAAGCTCGACTCGCTGCATTGAATCAGGGAGGCATGGTATCTACCGATTTTACGATCATCGATCTGTATGCGATTATCGGCTGCACGGCCAATCGTGTAGTTTGGTAGCTGACTTAATCGCAGAATCAGTTCCTGTAGATTTTCCTCTGATAATGGGCTGGTGGTCACTGAGCAACTACGTTATGAAACCAGATAGATCTATAATGTATCAAAAATGTAGTACTTCTTTGATTCCTCCATCTATTCTCGAATAACTGGTCAAATAGGCCAATAACTGGTCTGTTTTGTTAAAAATAGATACCTATGCTTACAGAGCTATGATACTCGAAACGTATAAGCCTAAGGGCACAGATCACCAAACAAATAACTCATAATCAGATTATTAGTGGAAAAATACTGACTTATAAACTGATTTATAGCTCTTGCGAATTTCCTTTAGTAACTACCAATTGTGACCGCCTTCGCCATAATGACTTACAAAAAGGTTAGTTTTGGATTTAGTATAATAAAAGTTCGTATGCGGTACTTATGGCTAGTTATAACTTTATGGTGGTTATTGGCCACAATAGATAGTCATTCCCAAGAATATCCGATCGTTAAATACACTACGCGTGAGGGCCTGGTACAAAATCAGGTGTTATGCCTTCTGAAAGATGGCCGGGGCTATGTCTGGTGTGGCACATGGCTTGGCCTAAGCCGATTTAATGGTGAAACCTTTGAAAATTATACAGCACGCGAGGGGCTTTGGCAAGGTTCTATTAATAGCATCTGCGAAGATGCCCAGGGATATATCTGGCTGCTGGGAGGCAACGGTCAGTTAGCCCGGTTCGACGGTAAAACGTTTAAAAAATATAAGGCACCGAATCGACTTACCGGTTCGTTGCTGGTTGATAAGGCCAATCATGTACAGGTACTTGATGACCAGCATCGACTTATGCAGGTAAGTGGTGATACTGTTTTACCCATAAATCTGCCACATCAGCCACCCGGAATTGTCCATAACGTCCTTTATCACCACGCCAGTAAAAGGCACGTCTTCCAGATTGATAACCACTTATATAGCTACCAGTTGGGCAGTTGGCAGTTAATTTATCAGGGTAAACACCTCAGTGATTTAGTATCCATTCACCAGAGTATTCTGTTTAAAGAGGCCGATGAAACGGGGAAGGCAGCAACCATTTTTGTTTGGGATGGGAACTCGACAAGCCCTTTTCTACGGTATGGGCCAGCCGGTATTTCTGTATTGAAAACCCAACCTTACGATTTTATTTTTTCGCATAATAGCCAGCTTTATCGGATTCCAGCTCGTTCACTTCGGTTCGATTGGGTTTGTGCCGACCCACCCCTGGTGACCAAAGCATTCCTGGATCAGCCAGCTTCTGCATTGCTTTGGCTACCTACCGAAAAAGGGCTGTGGGGATTAGTACGAAATGGGTTTAAAGCGTTTTCGCCTGAGCAGGTTCCCTATGTCTGGAGTGTAGTCGAAGACCGTAAGGGCGGCTATTTTTTCATGAATTTCCATCATTCGTTACAATACTTCGATGGCAAAAAACTAACTACGGTACCCGTTTCTACCTACCGGGATGCGGCAAATAAGTTGCTAAACCGGTTGAAATTACCACCAACAACCAACGTTAACGACTGGTATTTCAGAGCCTTACGCGACCACCACGGCACCCTCTGGTTACCCAATGTACTGGGCGTATTGCACAACGCTAACAACCAGTGGAACCTTACCCGGCCAGCTACTCAGGATCCGATTGCCTTTGCCATAGCAGAAGACCCCAGGCGCAATAAAATTGTTTGTGCCAGCAATGGCTTTGGCTATACCATTGCCAATCAGCCACCTTTTCAAACCAAGTTGATTACAGGGAAAGACCCACTTTTCGATCATTTGCTGCTATGTATAGCCGTAGCTCCCGATAGTCGGTACTGGTTTTCTGGCCTGGGGGTGGTTTGTTATGATCCCGACACGGGCCAGTTTCGATCTTATAATCAGCAGAACGGAAAACTCCCTACCCGAATCATACAGATGTTATATTTCGACTGGGCTGGAACACTCTGGGCAGGTGGTCGTGAGGGACTGTACCGGTTTAATCGGCAATGCGACTGCTTTGAGCCTTTTCTACCCAAACAATTTCCGGGGCTTATCCAATTTGTCGAACAAATTGACAGGAATCATCTGCTCATTTCAGATGCGTATAGCCTATACATTCTCGACCTAACTGCGTATAACCAAACCAATACCGTACAGATCCGATGTTTTAACCATCACAATGGCTTTATGGGATTAGAGCCAGGTCAATTGGGTAGCTATCGCGATTCGAAAGGCACGATCTGGATTACATCAGGGTCCGTCTTATCAAGGTTCGATCCACGACAGGTCAATCTGCACCAAACGCCCTTACGAACGTTTATTACCAAACTCCACCTAAAAGACTCCACTTTTCGGGTACCATTTCGCCCCGACACAGCAATCATAAAGTTACCTTTTGGTCAGAACGAGGTCTCACTGGCAGTTGAAGCCGTTGGGGAGGATAAACCCTTCCGGTCGCAGTTCAGCTACCGACTGGAAGGAGTCAATTCGTCCTGGAGCCGGTGGCAGGAATCCAACCAGATAACGCTCACGAACCTGCCCAACGGCGTTCACACGGTACAGGTTCGCTCCCGCGCGGGTACCCTGTCTAGCACAGAGTCGAGTAGTGCAACAATACAGTTTCAAACGTCTGTATTTTTTTGGCGGTCACCTGGTTTTTATGCTTACGCCTTCTGGATTGGCTTAGTCCTGCTACTAACCTTGCTATATGCCTGGTGGCGTCAATACAAACAGCAGGAGCAAAACCTACGTCAACAACAACAGCTCAACCAACAGGAAAACAAGGTTCGCTATTTGCAAATACAAACGATTCAGGCGCAAATGAATCCGCATTTCACATTCAATGTGCTTGGCACAATTCAGCATTTGATTGCCAATAACGAACCCCAGCAAGCGAGTGCCAGCCT
This sequence comes from Spirosoma telluris, assembly GCA_003259005.1. GTDB lineage: Bacteria > Bacteroidota > Bacteroidia > Cytophagales > Spirosomataceae > Spirosoma > Spirosoma telluris. The sequence goes on along the minus strand of QLII01000001.1, from coordinate 7,470,105 downwards.
ACTAAAGCTCTCCCACCTGATTCGGAACTACCTGGAGGCTTCGTTACTAAGTGATAGCCCGAATGGCTCATTGTTTGCCCACGAAATTTCATTGGCCAAAGAGGTCGAATTACTGCGGATGTATATCGAGTTTGAACAACTTCAGTATGGCAATCTGATCCAGTACGATCTCACCATCGATGGCAAGTTGAATCCCGAAAACTACCGGGTTCCCCCTCTCCTGTTGCAACCTTATGTCGAAAATGCCATCAAGCATGGGTTGTTGTATAAGGAAGAGCCAGGCCACCTCTGGATTCGATTTATCAGTATTGATGACGATGCATTGATTTGCACAATTGAAGACGATGGTGTCGGGCGGGAACAGGCCGGAGAAATTCAGCGAACATCATTCAAAAAATATAAATCGCGCGGCACCGAACTCATCAAACGCCGGGTCGACATTCTTAACCAAATGGGTTATGCGATTCGGATACAAACCAATGACCGCCTGGCTGGCGGAACTGTTGTGACCGTTCAAATTGGATACCAATAATCTGCTGCTTTTATACAATTACTTAGCCCTGCCTGAACCAGCCATGAGCACCATCCGAACTGTCATCGTCGAAGATATTCCGGCCGAATTAGCCTGGACTAAGAATCAATTATCTATCCACTGCCCTGACGTTGAACTAGTTGGCGAAACAGGCCATCTGGAAGAAGCCACCCGGCTGATTAAGGCAACGCGCCCCGATTTGCTGTTGATGGATATAGAAATTAGGGCGGCACTAGTTATGACTTACTCGACCGATTAGAAACTCAGGGAGTTCCGGTTGAGTTTGAGATTGTTTTTATGACAGGGCATCGAAAATTCGATTACGCAACCATGGCCTTCGCCTATTCGGCCCTTGATTTTCTGACGAAGCCCATTGATCCTGTATTCCTGCAAAAAGCGGTTCAAAAAGCCCAGCAGCGCGTTAAGCCTGAGCAGTACCTCAAACAAATTGATTTATTTATGGAGTTGATTCGCTCACCAGACCATAAAAATACCCGGCTGGCGGTTCATCTGGCAGGCGGTATAGTTGAATTTATTACCATTGATCATATCCTGTACCTTGAAGCCGACAAAGCGACCACAACATTTATTCTACAAGATCAGACGTCCTTAAAGTCGAACCGCAATTTAGGGCAGTATGATTTCTTATTACAAACGCATCATAACTTCTTCTCCATCAGTAATAGTCTGTTAGTGAATCTAAATTATATCAAGCGGTACGACCACCGGGAAAAAGCGGTAACGCTCACCAACGGAACTGTATTATATGCCTCCCGGCGAGGGGGGCAGGATCTCCGACACTATATGGCCAACCAAGCTGTAAAACCTGAGCTGGACAAAAACACAATACTGGCTTTTTTGAAGAAACTGGTACTGTAAGAAACTGGGCAGGGAACGAACCAAACTCGCGAAAAATAAGCCAAACTAGAACCTTCAGGACGGTTCGTCGCTCTTGATTCTAAAGATGGCACCTTCCAACCGGTCATCTACCCGGATCTGACAAGCCAGCCGACTATCCGAATCAGCGTCGGGTAAGGTGTCGAGCATATCAAGTTCGGCATCCTGGGCAGATGGCAAGGCATTGAGTCCGTTAAGTACCTGAACGTGGCAGGTTGCGCACAGAGCCATGCCTCTACAGGTTGCCAGGATGTTGTACTCTGAGGCTTTCAACACTTCCATCAGACTCAGGTTGATGCCTTCGGGAATTTCTATCGGCTGTCGCTCGCCGTTGCGGTCTTCTATAGTGAATTGGATCATGGTAATGTAAGTGGAGTAGGTGGAGTGAGTGCAGTAAGGGTCTAATGGAGTATTCACTCACTCCACCTACTCCACTTACTACCCTTACTCCACTCACAACTTAAAACGTAGGTACGCCGTTAACGGTCGTGTATTTGAAACTTAGTTTCTGATCGGGATGCACGTGACGAAAGGCACTTTGGCACATGAGCGCAGCTTCGTGAAAACCACACAGAATGAGCTTTAACTTTCCCGGATAGGTGTTAATATCGCCAATGGCATAAATCCGTTCGATGTTGGTGGAGTAATCCGTTGTATCAACGTGGATTGCCGATTTGTCGAGGGTAAGCCCCAGTCGGCGATGGGGCCGAGTTTGGGGGTTAGGCCAAAGAGGGGAATCAAATGATCGGCCGCAAGAGTGGTTACGGTTTTATCTTTCGCCGTGATGCTAACCTCCTGTAAATGACCATTGCCATGGATGCTCGTAATGTTCGATTGCAGTACCAGATTGATTCGGCCCTGACTAGCCAGCCTGAATACCTTCTCAGCTGAATCGGGTGCGCCCCGGAACGTATCACTCCGGTGAACCAGCGTTACTTCACTAGCCACATCGGCCAGAAAAACCGCCCAGTCAAGCGCTGAATCGCCCCCGCCCGCCAGCACTACCCGACGATCGCGTAGTTGCTCCGGATTTTTCACCATATAAGCAACGCCTTTCCCTTCAAAGCGCTCCAGGTTGATAATGTCGGGCTTGCGTGGCTCAAAGCACCCAAGTCCACCGGCAATAACCACTACCTGGCAATGAACAGTCGTTCCATCGTTGGTTGTAACGATGTAGGAACCATCGTGTTGCCTGTCGAGCCCTTCGACTCGCTCGCCCAGCGTAAAGCCGGGAGTAAACGGAGCAATCTGTTCCATCAGGTTATCGACCAGCGCCTGGGCGTTGATGGCTGGATAACCGGGAATATCATAAATCGGCTTCTGTGGATAAATTTCTGACAGTTGTCCGCCCACTTGTGGTAGGGCATCAATCAGGTGGCACCGCATTTTCAATAAACCGGCTTCAAAAACGGCAAAAAGGCCCACCGGACCCGCGCCAATTATGCAAATATCTGTCGTTATCATTTGGTTGGTGGGGTGTCTGGTAGTACGGATCAACTATCAGGCACTCCTTCTCAGTACGTCGTAAAGGTAGGGGCATACGAACGCTCGCAGGCTATCATAAATCGGAATGAGGGATAAGCAGATGGAATAGACAAAAAAATTGACGAGCTTACCTGATAATCGACTACTACACAACCTGAAAAAGACAAACTATGCTTCCTCTTAAACGCTTTACTATCAGGATAGCAAGCCAGCTCTTGGCTATTCTTGGGCTTGTCCTGCCCATTTCATTCCTCAGTTTCAACGTAACGTTTGGGCAAGCCCCTCCCGATGCGGATATTTTCCTGGTTGAACTAACGGGAAAAAACCAGGTTCTTCAAGTCGGTAAACCAGTAAATATTACTCAGCGGAAGGGCTATGATAATCAGCCTTCGTTCACCCCTGACGGGCAGCAAATTCTATTCACGGCGATGCATGACGATGGGCAGACTGACATTTATCGCTACGATCTCCAGAAAAAATCAACGACGCAGCTAACGAAAACACCGGAAGGCGAGTATTCTCCGACCGTTACCCCAGATCAGGCTTATTTCTCCGTCATTCGTATGGAGATGGATAAAACGCAGCGCCTGTGGAAATTCCCGATTTCAGGCACTGGCGAGCCAACCCTAATTTTAACAAACGTGAAGCCAGTGGGCTATCATTGCTGGCTTACGCCCGACTGGCTGGCCTTGTTCATTCTGGGTAAACCGAATTCGCTTCAACTGGCTCACGTTAGCACGGGCGACACAACCCGTATCGAAGGCAGCATTGGGCGATCGCTTCATAAAATTCCGGGTAAAAACGCGCTGAGTTTCGTTCACAAACGCACGCCCACCGAGTGGGAAATTAAGCAACTCGACCTGAAAACGAACGAGATTACGAGCATTGCACCAACCCTGCCGGGCAGCGAAGATTTCGTCTGGACACCCGATGGTACGTTGCTGATGGGTCAGGGAGCCATTTTGTATCAATTGAATCCCAAAAGTACAAAAGGCTGGACGCAGCTGTCCGACTTCAGTTCGGCTGGCGTTAAACAGTTGACCCGGCTGGCCATTGACCCGAAAGGCAGGAAATTAGCCGTGGTTGGGCAATGAACCAATACGTAAAGTAAGAGATAGCGGTTGTGCGGTTTGCCCATACGACCGCTATTTCCAATCCATTAGTTACCTCCCTCAAGAAAAGGACGTGGGTCAAAAAGAACCTTGAGCGACTGGACTTTACCCTTCTCTACCTGATACCAGCCACAACCGAATATGGTTTTACCCGACATGGTGAGGTCGTACAACAGGCACACATCATTGCCGTCCACGAATGCCTTTTGGATGGCGTATTTTAGTTTCATTTTCTCCATGTCCTGAATGTAGGCGTCACCGCCATCCCTCGATCCGAGAACACCTTTAAACGTCATGCTATCACTCGCCAACTGTCTGGCGGTCTTGAAATCATCGTCATTTATTGCCCGCACGAAGGCGAGTACAATTTCTTTAGCCTCTGTGTCTACCGATACCGTCTGATTAACCGTTGCCATCTTCTTCTGGATTTGTTGTTAATAAAAGTCCTGTCGTAGAGCCTGTTTGGAGTTTTATGCTGGTTTCCACTTCAGACCATTTTTACCATCATTTCTGTCAATAAAACTTCGCTCTGTATTGAAAGGTTTTATCTGTCGATGCAAACAGCAACCCTTCTAAATGAACTAATGCTTTGGCAGTTAATCCGTTAGGGGCATATTTGCGACATTAGACTTATCGACAACGGCATGAAAATGAATACGGACGGAGTTACACGAAATGCATGGTTTATCCGATTGGCCTGGCTTGTGGGGGCTCTTTCGGCTTTCACATCTTGTAGTTCATGGAAGTATAGCCAGAAAGAGGTTGCCGCCCAGAGCAGCTACTGCCACCCCACTATCGACTACCGGTACGATTCGACCTATTTACCCAAGGCCAATATTGATGCCACATTAAAGGCAGACACCGCGTTAACTAAACGGTATTCTCATCACGATCTGATGATGGCCAATGCAATTGGCGTCATTCCCTTACTACAGGAGCTAACTGGGTTAGAATCAAACACAACAGCAGAAAAGCGTCTGGAAGCGATCCGTAAACGCCAGCAGATTCTTAACCGGCTTTTAGTGGCCTCTACTCAGATTTCAGGAATTGCTGCTGAGCTAGATTGTGAAGGTGAACGAGCCGACCGCCTGGCGACGTACTTAGATCAGTACGATAGCCAGCGCATCCGACGATTAACCCTCTTTTCGATTATTATTGGAGCCGCCACAACCGTAGCAACGACTCTAATTCAATCTGATAATACCAGCAAAGTGGTAGGAATCAGTGGAGGAGTTATTGGCGCGGGCTTTGGCGGATTGGCCGCTTTCTCCTCTAGTCGTACCATTCACCTAAGCCACCAACGTAATCTACTAACCGACATCTGGCAGCAAAACCAGCACTCTTCCGTCTATCCGCCCTTTGTCTGGTATGTACTCAATGAGAAAGTATTCAGTAACAGCAATGAATATTCGATCAGTCATAATATCCGTCAGCGGTGGCTGAATTTCGTCCTAAACGATAGTTCTCCCGAGGATCAGGCACTTTATTTTGGGCAGGGTGGCGATTATAAAGCGGATGATTTTCATGCAAGGGCCAACATGCTCAACCAACTTCAGTCATCGGTTCGCTCCATTAATCAGGACTTGCATAGTTTAACGCTGGCCTTAGCGCAGTGATTACTCAATTCCCCCCATCCATTTCTTGAGAGGTTTTGATAAGAGTAACAGCAGGAAGCCAAACCCTAAGCTGAAATACGCGACGCTTTGAAACATCTCCGGCATTTGTTGAACGTTTTCTTCGTCAAAACCACCCGCAAATAATCCGGCAATCAGGTTACCCAGCGACGTACCTACGAACCAGATACCCATCAACTGACTGGTATAGCGTTTGGGGCTAATTTGGAGAAGGCACTCAACCCTACGGGACTCAGGAACAACTCGCCAAGGGTAAAAAACAGGTAGGTGAACGACAGGTATAATGGCGATGTACGCGTACCGGTTAGCGCCACTTTAGAAGCAATAACCATGATGACATAGGCTAGTCCAAGTAAAAGCAAGCTCGTGGCGAATTTGGCAGGTACCGAATAATTCAGCTTCCGATTGGCCAGAAAAACCCACAACATAGCCAGAATTGGCGAAAAAGTAAGAATGAAAGCCGGGTTAAGGTTCTGAAACCAGCTCGATGGCATCTCCCAGCCAAACAGGTTGAGGTCGGTATAGCGATCCGCAAAGATTTGTAAGGATGAGCCTTGCTGCTCATTCCCTGCCCAGAACAGGGCCGATGCTAAAAAGAAAACAAACAAGACAACTATTCGCTTTTTTTCGACACGGTCTAACCCACCCGCTAGCAGAATGTATACAAAATAGCTCACAGCTATCAGGGAAATAATGGTACCCATTGCCCGCGCCAATCCCTGGGCGGTGGTCATGTCGATTACACCCGTCAGTTGGAGTGCCCCGAGTACCACAGCTAAAAAAACCAGGAACGCCAGGATTGACCGGTTTCCTGTTTGCGATTTAGGACCTTCTGCTACCGGTCGGACTACGTAGTTACCATAATCACCCAGAAACCGCTGCCCGAGTAACCGGAACGTAATCAGGCCTAACCCCATCGCCACAGCAGCCGCTCCGAACCCATAATGCCAGCCCACTCGCTGCCCCAGATACCCAACCGTAAAAATACCAAGCAGCGAACCGAGGTTGATGCCCATATAGAAGATGGAGAAAGCGGCATCTTTACGCGCTCCGCCCTCAGGATATAGCTCGCCAACAACGCTGCTAATGTTCGGCTTTAACAGGCCCGTACCCATAGCAACTGTACACAGACCCGCATAAAATATACCCGGTCCAGACGGAATAGCCAGGATAATATGACCAAGCATGATAATCCATCCACCATACCAGATAGATTTACGCTGGCCAAGAATTGTATCCGCAATAAAGCCGCCCGGCAAGGAAAGCAAGTAAACGGAGGCCGTATAAATCCCATAAATAGCTGCACCTTCGGTTTCGTTCAACCCCATACCACCCCGAACGTTATCGATCAGAAACAGCAACAGAATGGCCCGCATTCCGTAATAACTAAAGCGCTCCCACATCTCGGTAAAGAACAGAACGAAGAGGCCTATAGGATGACCGAAAAGAGTGGCGTTACTAACGGGTTTTTCAATAGTTGCTTGCATAGAGTTTGGCCAAAAGGGTTGTTTGCCGAAGAATATGTCGGTCCGCCGATGCGGTAAATAACGGACACAATAGCCGTAAAGATACCTTCAACATCCGAAAGCAGCAAAGCCCTCAATAACCCGGCTCAAACTCCCATAAATCATCGAAGCGGGCCGTGCCATTTGATCCAGTCGTGACGTAGCCTTTTTGACCAATCGAGAATCCAACGGCTTTCGTCCGTGCTGATCCTTCAAAAGGCGGCAGTTCTGTCCATGAGTCATTTACCGGACTATAGGCCACCACTCCTTTCCCAGTCGAACCAGCCACAAAATAACCGATGTTATTGATGGCAAAACCTACGCTGTATGTATTCAAATGGGTTGCATCCGGAATATTGCTACGCGGAGTCCAGATGTTCGTATCAGGATCATACATCCAGAAATCGTTAAGACCGACACTCTGTGAACTGCCTGCTCCCACATAGGCAAGGTTGTTGATCACAAACACGGCCGCCCCAACGCGGGCAGGACCACCCAAATACTGGCGCTCTGTCCATTGATTACCCGAAGGGTTATAGCGCCATAGATCGGCCCGTTCACTCCCATCGAAACCGAGTGCGACAAAGCCCAGGTCATAAAGACTAAAGGCTGTTGCCGAACGGCGGGCCGAACCACTGAAATCAGCAATGCGTTTCCAGGCATTCGTAGTTGGGTCATATTCATAGAAGTCCCGAAGCAAGTTGCCCTGGGCGTCTATCCCCGTACCCAGGTACCCTTTTTTTTCTCTGGTGGCAAACGCAACAGCTTCGCTCCGGGCTTTGCCGGGGAAATAGGCCACCTGCGTCCAGGCATTCTGGGAGGGGTCGTATTTCCAGAAATCAGCCAGCGCATTATTTGACACATCCAGACCCGTTCCGAAATAGGCGACATTATCAATTGTAAACGAGACAGCTCCGCTCCGCGCCGGCCCTTCCAATTCGGCGCGTGAAACCCAGTCACCTGTAAGCGGCCCTACCGTGATGTTACGCTGTGAACAATGCTGCAACAAGAAGAGTAAAGCAAGACTCAGGCTCAACAGTATATAGTTGACTTTCATGAAATTAAGGAAATTTGTTTGATCGTTAACCCATTCAATAGATTGTAGTTCGTTAGACTTACCCTATTTTGAGGCAAAGTTTGTTATGTTCCATTAGGCCCTGCTACTTTCCTTGGCTTAACCAGAAACTGCCCATGCTCCTCCCTTTCGATTTTCAGAAAGACCCCTATCTGATTCTGGACTTCTCAGCTACCAATCCTGATCTCAGTAGCGAACATCGGCCCATCCTGGACCTGACTAATACCGCTGTTTTTACCGAATACGTATTTGGTAAACTACGGGCTGCGGGTGCCAAAGTGGGCGTGGGTGGCTACAACGAACACCGGGTTATTTATCGTCGGAGTGCGCATTTCAACACATCGACTGAAGAACCCCGCGAAATTCATCTGGGCATCGACTTTTGGGCCGATGCCGGGACACCCGTTTTTGCTCCCCTAGCGGGCACTGTCCACAGTTTTCAGGATAATGCGAACTTCGGCGACTACGGTCCAACCATTATTCTGGAACATACGAACAACGCGGTATCGCGTTACTCACTGTATGGCCACCTGACCCGACAATCGCTGGAGGGGTTGTATATAGGAAAGGAATTTAATGTAGGCCAGAAACTAGCCGAAATTGGCCCCTACCCTGAAAATGGTGACTGGCCCCCACACCTCCATTTTCAACTTATGACGGACATACTTGGGCTGAAAGGTGACTTCCCTGGCGTGTGCTCGGTGGCTGATCGAGAAAAATTTCTTTCCATCTGCCCCAATCCCAACGAACTACTGCGCATTGTGGGGTTAGATTGATTATTTCAAGACTTTCGCGAAAAGCCGTGTAGTTGAGGAAGCCAGTAGTCTTTCAATTTAGAATCTTTTGATTCTCTGGATTCTATAGATTCTGATAATCAGATCCTAGTGTCAAAAGAATCAATTAGAATCCACAGAATCTATTTCGGAAGAGTGCTGGCGCCCTACCAACCAAATCTTTCAAAATATTTTGAAACCACAAAAATTACTAATTACCTTTGCCCCATGACATTCGACGAAGCCAAGGACAAATTCATTCATACCTGGGGCACATTAGCCACCCAGTGGGGCATCAACCGCTCGATGGCGCAATTGCACGCCTTATTGCTCATTGCTCCCCAGCCCCTGGCAACGGAAGATGTTATGGAGCAGTTACAGATTTCGCGGGGTAATGCCAGTATGAATCTCCGCGACCTGATGGATTGGGGGCTGATTTACAAACAGTTGAAACCAGGTGAGCGTCGGGAGTTTTTTATGGCCGAGAAAGACATCTGGAAGGTAGCCCGGCAAGTAGCTAAAGAACGCCGTCGTCGGGAAATTACGCCCGTGGTTGAGGTACTGAACGAATTAAAAATGATCTCGACCGACACGCCCGAAGCGAAGGAGTTTCAACGAGTTATGGAAGGATTAAGTAGCGTAGTTGGCTTTGCCGATAATACGCTCAATGCCGTGATCAAAGCCGAAGAAAATTGGCTGATGGGTCAGTTTCTGAAGGTGTTCCGGTGATATTTTTTTATCACTAAATTTCAATTATTTCTGAAAATACAAACATTACAAATATATGAAAAAATTGATTATTTATGATGAAAGTTGCCCAATGTGTAAACTCTATACAAAGGGTATGGTAGCTGCCGATACGAGTGGCTGTCTGACCAGAATAAGTAACGGCGAGATCGATAACAAATCAATCACTGACCGTATCGACTTACAGCGGGCGCGTCATGAAATACCCCTGGTTGACCTTAGTGGGGGGGAGACATTGTATGGGGTCGATACCTGGATTTATACGTTGGGGCAGCGTAATCAGCCATTGGAAAAGCTCTTATCACACCAGTGGTTTAAGGCCTTTTTGAAAAAATTGTATGCCTTTATCTCCTATAATCGTCGTATCATCATTACGGCTGCCCCAGGCGCTGGCAACTGCTCGACCTTCAGCCCGATTTCCACGCTGGCCATCGACTTGCGTTTATTCTGACAATTTTTGGAGTAACTACCTGGCTATGGCTTGCGGGCAACTCCAGCATCTGGCAGTTACTACTATTGATAATCGCCCAGATAATTACTACTCAACTCTATTTGCTCACGCAGCCATCGATCAACACAGTTGAAACAATACTGGATTATACTGGTCACTTGACCATGAGCCTTTTTGTGGGGACATTACTCATTACAATTGGCTTAGTCATAGGCTGGTCAGCCCTTGAACCGGTTGGTTATGCATTCATGATTGGGCAACATTTTATTCGTGTCTACCGGCTTGGGTTGAGCCCGTGGTTGAGTGTCTGGTTTACAGTTTTGGTTTTCCTGCTACTGCTATGAATGCGCATAAAATTATCCTCGCTGGTGGAACCGGCTTCATTGGTCAATTGCTGATTAACCACTTGAAACACGAACCGATTGAGCTTGTTGTTTTGTCGAGGAAGCCGTCTGCTAACCATGACAACGTCCGCTATGTAATTTGGGACGGGGAAACGTCTGGGGAATGGATAAGCGAACTCAATGGAGCCAATGTTCTTATCAATTTAGCTGGCAAGTCGGTAGATTGCCGTTACACTCTACACAACAAACAGCTCATCATGGACTCCCGCATCAAATCGACCAAGGTGTTAGGTGATGCCATTTGTCAAGCTCAAAAGCCACCTCAACTTTGGATTAATTCCGCTTCGGCTACCATTTACCGTCATGCACTTGACCGGCAAATGGATGAAGATACGGGTGAGATCGAAAATGGTCGGTCAGATCATCAGTTTTCAGTGCAGGTTTGTAAAACCTGGGAACAAACCTTTTGGGATGCTCAAGTACCCGCTACTGTTCGCAAGGTAGTGTTACGGCTAGCCATTGTATTAGGAAAGGAAGGTGGCGTAATACCCGTTTTGAAACGCTTGGTTCTATGTGGGCTAGGCGGCACTATGGGGCGGGTGATCAGTTTATGAGTTGGCTGCATGAGCGCGACCTGACTCGAATGATAGATTTTATCATAGCAAACGATGCCATTGCAGGTACATACAATGGCTCCGCTCCAAACCCCGTTCGCAACCAGGAATTTATGTACCTATTACGCAAAAGCATGGGTATTCGAATAAGCTTACCAGCAACCGAATGGATGCTTCAAGTTGGCACCTTTCTCTTACGAACAGAATCCGAACTAGTGCTTAAAAGCCGAAATGTAATACCCAAAAAACTTCTAAATGCTGGCTTTCAATTTGACTTTCCGGACGTAAGGGAAGCCATTCCAGAGCTGATCGCTTCCAATTAATAGGGAAGTAACCTTTTCTTTTTATAGAAAATACGTGCTAAACCCTTCTATAGATAGTTTTTTAGAGAGAATTTTCTGTAATAAATGCCTATCCATGTTGGCTGAGCACCATTTCAGGCAAATGGTCTCTTTCTAACCGGCTTTTTGTTATATGCCGACCAATATCCTTCTCTTATTTGCTTTATTTCGTCAGCCTCTTCAAATTTTCCCCATTCATCAAGACGGGCTAAAAAGACTTCAAATAACAGTGCGTTAGTAGTTGGATTGGTTGGATCCGGAATATGTTGTATCCGCGTAATGTTGGCTACAACATACACTGGAAACTCGCCAGTATCTGGCTCATCGTCGCCAACCCGGTAAACTAATCCGTAACGATATAATGGGTATTTAGCGACTAACTGGTCGGTGCCTAATTGGCTGAAATTCTGGCGAGATGGATTATCGTAAACCTGAAAACGTAGAACGTATTGCATGATGTAGATTTAGAGCTATACTTCATTTTACAAAAAATCTAGTAGGCTGAATCTGATGATACAGTTAAAACCCAGCAGGCCTTCTCTGTTTACCCACATTTTAAAGAAAACTATATCTATAGAATAAGACCCCAAAGCAACTTATTTCGTTGCTTTTAGCCTTAGTTTATTGACTAAGCGGCAGTTTTAAGCAAGTTACTAATTGGCCCGATTATTGCCTAGTATATTTTTATAAGTAGTAAAAACTAATTATAAAACAATCTGTCTTTACCACAACTGCCAAAAATAAACAAGATCGAAAGACATTACCTAGTACTCGTCCAATTTAGATTTTATAGTTTCTTTGGATTCTATAATGCTGATAGCCAGCACTTTACTTGTCAAAAGAATCTACCGCGCGGGTGGCCCCGAGAATCCACTAGAATCTATTTTGCCAAAGCACTAGTCCTGTCAATTAGCTAATTAGCCAGCATAAGTCCAATAAGGACGCCCTCATATAGCCCATAAATAGTAAAAGCCCCGTCGTAACTGATGGGGCTTTTGCTTCTATAAAAAGTACAGAAGTCAGGTTACTGGATATTTTTACTTAAATCAATCCTTAGAGTATACTTATTTTTCAATTTTTACAACTTAAAATTAGTATTGTTAATATCTGATTATGTATGCGTTCTGAGCTACTTCGCTCAACCCATAAATTGACGAGTATATACGTGTTGCACCTTTTCCCGGCTTCGTTTTAACCGCATCTTCACCGCGCTGGGCTTAATAGCATATAGCTTAGCAATTTCGTCAATGCTTAGGCCGTCTTCATATTTTAATCGTAATAACGCCCGCTCCTTAAGCGTAAGAGTTTCCATTGCCTGCTTAACCATCAGAACCGACTCTTCATGCAATAGAGCCTCCTGCGACTCATCTAGCTGCTGTTCAAGGCTTTCAGTAATCTCAGTCGTATTAAACCGCTTAGCCAGTCGAAGTTGATCAGCACAGTAATTATAAGCAATCGAATACAACCAGGTCGAAAAACTGGATCGCTGCTGAAAGGCATTCAGTTTATCAAATACTTTTAAAAAAATATCGTGGGTAAAGTCTTCTGCCTTCTCAGAATCTTTAGTCATTGACAAACATCGCTGGTAAACCTTGCCTACATACCGATTATAGAGGGTTTCAAAGCATTGATTAGGTTGAGTAGACAGACATTGACGAATCATTTCTTCGTCGGTTAATGAAGCGAGCATAATAAGAAATAACGTACAAGTTACAATAAATTAATATAATTAAACAAAAAACATCATACAATATACTTTAGATTATTTTCTATTAATTAAGACACAATAAATCTATTAGACGGTATATATATTTTTCACCTAATGCACTGGACTCGTTTCAGAGCAACTTAGCGCGTTCCTATCATAGGCTATTACTACTGTCTTTCTCGTACGATAGACAGTAGGCTTAGTGGCCAGAATTATTCAGTAATTAATAGCTGCTTTGAGAGAACAACTACGGCTCGCGGTGTTATACACAAACTAGAACCAAACTAGCACAACAGCCATGAAATCGAAACGTACTGGCATTCTTATGCCACAACCTATTCCCGATACCGACTTTATTACGATTACAGAACATCACCTCAACGAGTGGCTTCACTTACTGGATCATTTGCAGGATGTCCATGCCCCAACCGATCAGCTAGCCTATTGCAGAAATCAAGTAACCCGGCTCCAGCTTGAGCTATACCAACTACGCAATACCAATTGGCGGGCTAACGCTGGCTAGCCCATATCTACATCTACTCTATTAGTGCTTCACCAAAATAGATTCTTTCGAATCTAATATATTGAAAATCAACAGCGAAAGAAGCCACAGTATCAACAGAATCTACCGCGCAGGCGTCGGACACGGTCCGCCGTTGCGGGCCGATGCCGCCCCGAGAATCTAAATTGGAAGAGTACTAGTGCGTTGGCAAAATAGATTCTATTGTTTCTATAAATTCTTCTGATTCTATTGTATTGACAATCAGATACGATAGAATCCAGAGAATCTATAGAAACTAAATTGGACGAGCACTAGCCTAACTTTACGAATCTAAAAACAGGGATTGTAAAACCCTGCTGCCAAACCGAACGTTATCTTATAACCCGAACGGTTTATGAAGTGAAAAAAGTAGCACCCCTGTTTCTGCTCCTAAAGCAAGCATTCATTAATCTGCAGGCCAATGATCCTATTCGGATGGCTGGTGCAACAGCTTTCTTTGCCTTCTTTGCATTACCCCCCATTGTAATCATTCTCAGTAGCGTCCTCAGCCTTCTATTCAATGATCACTATCAGCGAATCAGCGGCCAATTATTTGATGAATTAGCTGATCTGTTTGGGCCTAAAAGCGCCAATCAACTAGAAGTCATTTCACATCGCATTCACCTCACCAAGGCTAGTTTTCCATTGACTGTGCTCAGCGTTGTTTTAGTACTAGTCGCTTCCACTACCTTATTTGCCATTCTTAAAGGCTCGCTAAATCAACTATGGAATATTAAAAAAAAATCGGGCAGTAGTCTTCTTCCCGTTCTAATCGACAAACTCATTGCCCTGACAATAATCCTAGGCTCCGGATTTCTGTTTAGTTTATCATTAACGCTAGAGCAGTTTATGGTGCAGCTAAGTATAAAGTGGTCATTTTCTTCAATTACCTATTATCAGAGTATGGCCAATCTTGGTCATTTTTTTACTTCTATACTTATCCATATGATCTGGTTTGCTATGCTTTTCAACTATTTACCAGATGCTAAAATCGCCTGGCGAGTAGTCTGGCCAGGTGCCTTTTTTACGAGTCTCCTGTTCAAAGCAGGTGAGGCAATCCTCAATGAGCTGTTGATTAATAGTCAGATAAGTACTCTTTATGGAAAATCGGGCGCTATTATTTTATTGCTACTCTTTGTTTTCTATGCTTCATTACTCTTCTATTATGGAGCATCTTTTACGCGTCAATATAGCGATTGGATTCATGCAGCAACCGAGCCTAACGACCGAGCAGTTGCCTATACAATTACAGAAGTCTAATTATTTTCATCAATCTGCACTCCCGTTGTGACCTATTTTAGCCTATACCGTCTTTATGTATATAAAAAAGGAGAAAATAAGCTTATAAAATAGGTAGGGATTTCCTATTGATGTGAATCACAAAGCTTAGTTTCAGTAATAGATAATAGACATCAAAGATAGGATTGTGGCCACGAAGAAAAACTTTCCCCTACCAGGCCCCTGGACTCTTGTGTTTGCTATATCAGCTTACTTATTTTGGCTCACAGTTAAATGGCTCTGGCACATGCTGTTTTAGGCTATCTATAGTTCCCTAACACACTATATTCTACTTTTCCGGACGAAGCAATCTCGACACCGGTTCCGCCCGTATATGGACTAACCGTTAACTTCTACATCATGAATCCCCCGCTTCACTGCATTTGACCTGCTTCGTGCTTTAACCTGGCTAATTATATTCGTGATTATAGTAATCTATACCTACGGTGTAACTCGATTTTTGTTCTATTAAATACCTTAACAAAAGGCAATCTATCTAGTCAAATTACTCATTATCAGCCAATCCTTTACTTCATAAAGCATGAGAGCCGCCGATTTCCTGGTAGCTTCTACATCACTGTAAAGCTGTTGAAGGCGAGTATGTACAGCTCCCGACATGTTGAGTAATACACTATAGTCATTGATGTGCTGGGGACCTGTGGGCAAGTCACGGCCCGAAAAGAAATCGACTAACTCCTGGTATTCATCACTAAGATTCATAATGCGAAAGTAGGCAGTCAACTCCTTAATTCCACAAAATGTGATTGTATTTTGGGCAAAATCTCGCCGACCAGTCACACAGAAAGTAACGCACGACTTCTCATATGATCTAACTAATGTGGAACGTATTTAATGAGTAAGCCGATTAATGCTCGTTTACAGATCATCTACCAAGTTCCCACTAGCCCAACCCGGACCTTGCCATGATTAATAGGTAACATGTCCAGCTAGAAACAATTCGATAAAAAGAGTGCCGATCCTGAGAATAATACACTTTTGAGCGTGTATAGTATAAACAAACTCAGGCAAAAATAAAGCTTAGCACGCTTCTTGGCTCAATTGTTGATGATTTTGCCCTGAGAATTTACAAGCCAGGCATACTTTTGGTTTGTAGTTGGATAGTTCATTAATCGCTGATTCCATTGGAGTCGGCGATTTTGAACTATAATTTTCAGGGTCATCTTCCTATCCTTACAACGTTTTATCCAGAAAGAACAATTCATAACAAAAGTCTTGTCGTAACTGGCAAGTCATTTACTTCTACTAGTAGAATTCGAACGTGGTGTTAATCGCTAAGGTAATCGAAAATCAGTTAACCGAACTGTTGATTAAGTGCTGTTTGCTCCTGCGAATGACGCTTTTGCATAGTTATTCTCGTTTCCCTAGCCTGATGCCCCAATCTGTCAAGCTCGTGCAATTGCCGTGTTGCTTATTCGGCCCGTTCAGGGAAGTTGATTTTCTCCAGGTATAGGCGAGTACTTTCCTGTTCATATTTTCTAAGCAACTGTACTGTGGTATTGTAGGCTCTTTGAACAAGCGCTTTAGTAGCCGTTGTTGTTAAAAATACAAAGTCTATCGCCTTCTGCCTTAAATAATCACTAACCTTGAGAGGCCCAATCAATGACATAAATGAAGTTTACTTACAATGAATTGATCAGAAATACGTAATGTAATCATGACAGCACCTGTTTTTGTACGTCATCTCAATAATCCGTTTTAGACAGTAATCGACTGTACACTCAACTAAATCTGGCTGTCTATGGTCTGAATTTAGTAGCTTGCCGATATTGTTCTAGCTGCTAACGACAGTGAAAACCCGGAACAACCCGTTTACGTATATTCATTTATTGCAGGCAACCCTATTCGTTAGCCACCCATAAGTATCTATAGAATTAGTGCCTTTGGGTAGGAGTCTGTAGCCAGAACCAGTTCTAAATTCAATAAATCATAGTTAACGCCAATGAATCCATTTATCAATTTAAAAAGATCTTCGCAATACGGAGGTGTAGATGAATATGTAGTCAATGTCAATCACATTGTACGTATTGTCAAATCAGTTACTGGAAGCCAAGTATTTACACTTGCAGGAGAGTTTTTTTGCGACGAAAACCCGAGCCAAATCTCCCAAATGATTAAACGTACATTTGATCTTATTCGCGGGATTTCGCCAGAAGTACAAGCGTGACATAATCAGCGGAAATCTGATATCTACTTTTACCAAAAACAGACTAATACCAAATTAGTTAACAAGACCCCTAGCGCACCTGAGAGAAAGAATCAGGTATGCCTACTTATGGTAGAAGGAGACTCTAACGGAGCAACGATGCTACCTGTTTAGCCTCAAATCGGCCAGTTAGATAGGATGTAGAAAGCGTTGAAAGCAATAACGCTAAGGAACAATTTCCAGGGAGGCAGTTTATTGGTTGTCGAAGATAATGACGACCATTAGCTACAGATCCAGCATGGCTTACAAATTTTCCTGCCTGATGTAAAGCTAGTCTGAGTGACTACTGCACAGGAAACTACTAACTATTTACAGGACTGTATTGAGGGGCAATTTTCGTTGCTTGGATTGGTATGCCTATACTTATACCTACCTTCCCCAGAAGACGGATTCGAGCTATTAAAATCCGATAAAACATCAATAATAAGACGGGTACCAGTTGCCATTTTGAGCCGTTCCAGTCAGGTAGACGATATTGCTCAAGCCTATGAATTAGGAGTTTCCCTATTTTATCAAACCGACTCGCCCCTCCGAATGGACAACTTATTTCCAGGCAATCTTCGTGCACTGGGCCAAACAGTTACGTTACCAAATAGACACGTTTGACCCATTGTTATAATTACAATAGATATAAGATACCTTATTTGATAAACTAGCGTTTTTTCATACCCTCCTTTTCCCTTTCCCTCAGAAAAGAGTGACCACTAAATCAATAACAAGTCTATTTTCGTTAGTTGAAATATAATCTCTTTTTGCTTCGCATAAGTCAATAGAAAGGCCGGATTAGCTATAACTCCATATGACACTTACATTTGCTCAATATAGTATTCTGAAGGCCACTTACAGAGGGGTGACTTACAGGCAATTGGAACAGGAAACCAATTTTGACCATCTATTGATAAATTATTACATCGAGGGATTGTTAACAATTGGGCTAATCAATGTCAGTGATCAAGAATATACGGAAACAACCAACATCCAACTAACAAATGAAGGGGTAGATTGTATTGATGAATATGAACGGGATAATCCAGCTCTGATTATTAAACCAGGCGTTAATTAAATACCAGTCAATGCTCAACCCACTGATGGCGTCACAGTAATGATGATCGACTTCGAAGTAGGTGTATTACTTTTTTCAGCTTTTGAATCAATCGGCACGAGTACGTTTGTTTCTGGAAAATAAGCCGCCGTACAACCACGCGGAATGTTGTATGGAACCACCACAAATCGATGCGCCGTTCGCTGCTTGCCATCGTACTTACTGTGTAAATCCACAATCTGCTTCTCCTTCAACCCTCGGTTCTTAATATCGTCGGGGTGCATAAACACCACACGCCGTTCATTGTAAATGCCCCGGTAGCGATCATCGTTACCATAAAGGGTGGTATTGAACTGATCATGACTACGAACAGTCATCAGCAATAATTCGCCAGGTTGCAGCTCGTGGTGCGTGGGGGTGTTAATCGTAAACTGGGCTTTCCCATCCTTCGTCTTAAACTCCCGAACACGAGGTCCATTCGGAATATAAAAACCGCCCGGTATCCGTACTTTGGCATTATAGTTATCAAAACCCGGCACTACCTGCTCGATCAGGTCACGAATGCGGTCATAATTAGCCACCAGGCTGTCCCAATCGACTGAAAATTTATCTTTCAGCGTGGCTTTGGCTAACTCGCCAATAATAGCCACTTCGCTTTTCAAATAGGCCGATGAGGGATCAACTACCCGTGCGACTGCGCCACTACCCCCGTTGTGCTTTCGCAACTAACAAACTGCTCACCTGTAGCTTGCACATCATGATCGGTACGGCCAAGGCAGGGAAGAATTAGGGCTGTTTCGCCATGAATCAAATGGCTTCGGTTTAGCTTGGTCGAAACGTGTACGGTTAGTTTACAGGTTTTCAGCGCATCGGCCGTGTAATTCGTATCGGAAACAGCCATTGCGAAGTTGCCACCCAAGCCGAAGAAAACCTTGGCTTTCCCTTCATGCATGGCCTTTACAGCCGCAACGGTATCGTAGCCATTTTCGCGAGGAGGTTCAAATTTAAAAACCCGCTTGAGGGCATCTAAAAACTCTGGTTTAGGTTTCTCCCAAATACCCATAGTGCGGTCGCCCTGCACATTGCTGTGGCCGCGAATCGGGCTAGCCCCTCCCCCTTCAATGCCGATACTTCCTTTCAGCAAGAGCAGGTTAATCACTTCATTGATTGTCTGTACCGAGTTCCGATGCTGGGTCAGGCCCATGGCCCAACAAATAATTAGCCTGGGTGTATACTTGAACAGGTCTACCACTTCCTGAATCTGCTCGATTGTCTGCCCACACTGGGCCGCCAAATCGCTGAGTTCAAACTGATCGAGGCTTTTCACGAAGGCATCGTATCCAGCCGTGTATTGTTGAATAAACTGCTGATCAAGCACTTTCCCCGGCGACTTTTTCTCCTCCTCCAAAAGCAGTTTACACATTGCTTTCAGCAAAGCAAGGTCGGAGTTGATGGGTATTTGTAAAAACACATCGGCGAGTTTCTGGCCGCCAAACACCACATCACGAACGCTTTGCGGATATTTGAACGACAACAGTCCCGCTTCATGTAAGGGATTGACGGCAACGATTTTAGCACCATTCCGTTTGGCCTGTTCCAGGGGCGTAAGCATCCGGGGCGCGTTGGTACCTGGATTCTGGCCCATAATCATGATGACATCGGCCTTTTCATAATCATCATATTTGACCGATGCTTTCCCCAGCCCCAGCGATTCGGCCAGTGCAACACTAGTCGATTCATGACACATGTTCGAGCAATCGGGCATGTTATTGGTACCGAACATCCGAACAAACAATTGGTACAGAAAGGCGGCTTCGTTACTGGTCCGGCCCGAGGTATAGAAGATGGCTTCGTCGGGCGAGGCAAGTACGTTAAGCTGACCCGCAATGAGTTGAAAAGCATCAGCCCATTCGATTGGCTCATAGTGAGTTGCCCCTGGTTTCAGGACCATTGGCTGCGTCAATCGCCCTTGTTGCCCGAGCCACAAATCTCCCTTTTCAAGCAATTCGGCCACTGAATACCGCTGAAACAGTACCGGCGAAGCCGAGTGTTTAGTCATGATTTCATCCGCTACGGCCTTGGCTCCGCTTTCGCAATATTCGCCCAGTTTAGAGCGATCTCCATCGGGGTCGGGCCAGGCGCAGGAAGGGCAGTCGAAGCCATCTTTCTGGTTCAGATCAGCCAGCACCTTCAACCCGCGAATCAGGCCAGTGCCACTAAGGATATGCTCCATTGACTTTACAATAGCCTCTACACCAGCAGCTTCGGTATACGGCTTACTTACTTCAAGTTCGCCGGTCAGTTTTTCGGGGGGCGTATTTTGTTCCATAATCTGGCTGAAACAGGCTCCGGCTGTTTCACTAGGTATATATTTGTAGAAACAGCCGGAGCCTGTTTCAGCCTTACTTAGGCAACCAAGCCACTATCTACCGAATGCTGGCGTGCCTCTGCACTATGGGCAAAGTAGCAGCAAGGAACGCCTTTTTCCTGAATTTCAGCCAGGATTTCGCGCGTTTTTAGCTGATTTTTACCATGCACCTGACGGATATAAACACAACGGATCTGAGGCAGAAAGTGCCTGACCACCGAGGCATAAATTGTAGGGTCTTCCTGCGTATCATCGCCCAGCAAAATAAAACGTTGTTGCGGATACGCTTCCAGAATGCGTACAATTCGCGCGAATTTCGTCATGTGCTTCCCCTGCCCCGTTTTCAACACGTCTCGCAGTTGTTTTAAGGGGCTCAGTAAATACACGCCTTCGGGTAGTCCATGCTTCTTCGAGAACTCCAGAATATAATCGTATAGATTCCACTCACTGCTCGATACGTAGAAAAATGGGTTCGTTTCACCGGCCCGGTTATTCGCTTCGGCCAGCAATTTATAATGCGCGACAACGCCATCGAACGGCTGGCGCGTATGGGCGTTCCGGGTCAGTAGAACCCGCAACCGTTTCAGTAGCCTTGCCGAGTGCGAGACCAGAAAGGTATCGTCAATGTCGGAAATACAGGCAAAGGTAGTTGGATGGGGCACCAGTACTTGTCCCTCGCTTTCGGCGACTATGGTTTCTGACGTCTTTGTTCGACGCACACACTGCGTCCGAACAACATGCCATCCCGATGGCAACGGTTGATTTAGGGAAACCGCCACCCGAAAATAGCCATCAAGATCAGTTTGCGTCTCAATAGTTTGCCCCCCGGCATAAACCCGAATGGTGGCGTGCGGATACGGTCGAACCAGAAAAAGACGGATTAACCCAAACAAATTCAGGAAAATACTCGTCCGGTATTTTTTTCGGGACAAAGCGCTTCGTCGAAACATACTACCATGAACCGTGAGCATGGACTCATTCCCGAAACCCCGATATATTTTCACCACGGGCTGATCGGTTAGACGCAGCCATGTTAAGAAATTGTGTTTTATTCTATCTTTTAAGCCTCTATTTTGTTTAGGAATAAAAGGCAGCTGAACGGTCTCCATAGTATACTGTCGGTACTCGTCCTTTATAACTTTTAAATCGCTCATAAGTTGACCTTTTTATTCGTAATTAATCCTGTCTCGGGCGGGACTGACAAAACAGTCTGGGAAACTGGTATCCAGAACTACTTTGCTGACTCAGTTCATACGATCCATCTTTTTCACCTGAACGGCAAAACCGACAACGAAACCATACCTCAACAAATCGAGCAGCATAAGCCCGATTGTGTGGTAGCCGCCGGGGCGACGGCACGATCAAACTTGTAGCCGAACATCTGCTCAACACCTCTATTTTACTGGGTATACTGCCCGTTGGTTCGGCAAATGGTATGGCCCGGGAACTGGGTATCCACACAGATGTCCAGAGCAGTCTGGATACATTGGTTAATGGTATCTCAAGACGAATAGATGTCGTTTCGGTTAACGACGGCGAAAGTTGCCTGCACCTCAGCGATATGGGCCTGAATGCTCAACTCGTAAAGTACTACCAGCAAAACAATCTTCGTGGCAAACTGGGTTACCTACGGAGCGTCGTCAAGGTATTACAGAAACGGAAGCTCCTCAAAGTGTCGATCACGGTTGGCGATGAGTGCATACACCGGGCTGCGTTCATGGTGGTCATTGCCAATGCACGCATGTACGGAACCGGCGCCATTATCAATCCCGATGGCGATTTGGGCGATGGCAAATTTGAAGTCATTGTTTTTCGACGCCTTTCGTTCTGGGAAATCCCGAAACTGTTCTGGCAGTTCCGGCCCTTCGATCCGAAGAATATTGAGATTCACCAGGCCACGGCAGTCACCATTGAAACAAAACGAAAAGCCTATTTCCAGGTAGATGGTGAGTATCGGGGGCGTATTAACACGTTGAAAGCAAGCATTCGACCAGGGGCGCTGACCATACGCGTACCCGATCCCTCACAGGCTAAACCATCTGTGCTAGCCGAACTCGTGCCGGCTCGCTATACAAATTGAACCGCTCATTCCGTACAAAACCGGCCAGTGTCATTTGGGCTTCCTGCGCCATTTGCACTGCCAGGCTGGATGGTGCGCCTACAGCTGCTAACAGTGGTACGCCTGCCATCCAGCTTTTTTGCACGAGTTCCATCCCAATTCGGCCACTCAGAAAAACTCCGAACTGGCCCATGGGCAGCCAGTTTTGCCAGAAAGCCGCCCCAATGAGTTTGTCCAAGGCATTGTGCCGACCAATGTCTTCACGTACCAGTACTAGCTTCCCGTTGGCATCGAACAAGGCGGCTGCATGAATTCCGCCCGTATAGGCAAAGGCAAGTTGCGCTTCGCGAACACGCTCGGCCAGTGAATGAAGTATGGCTGCATCAACGGCAAACTCAGAAGCTAGCGGGCCGGGTGTGAGTGCCCTGACGGCCTCGATGGTCGCTTTTCCGCACAGTCCACAACTTGATGAGGTAAACGTGTTTCGTTCTAATCGGGACCAGTCAACGATGACATCCGGATGGAGTTCCACCCGGAGTACATTCCCCTCCTTTTGTGCATCCTGCACACAATGTCGGCACGAAACAATGTCGGCAGGCTGGTGAATAATGCCTTCAGTGAACAGAAAACCCATGGCCAGTTCTTCATCATTGCCCGGTGTCCGCATCGTAACCGACACTGACTTTTGCTGCCGGTTGCTGGTTGGCCCAAATCCCAGTCGGATTTCAAGCGGTTCTTCGACGGCCAGCAAATCAGGTACTTCGACCTGGCTTTCGCCAGACACTTTTTGAATGGTTGTGGGAGCAACGAGCGGCATAGAGAGACGAGTTTTGGGAAGAACAAGCCGTTGACGCAGAAAGTTATCCACCATTCCATTCGCTGCCTATAGCATTTCAATCCCTGGGCTTCATCTTGGCGCTAATCCAGGGTAGGTATACACAACTAAGAAGATGTATTGAAATGCATTCCTAAAAATCTACTTTTATAGATGAATCCACTTCTGTCAAGGGATAAGATGCAACTCGGCTCCCGCAGCTAAGCTCAAGCTACCTCCCAACTCGTATTGTATAGCACGTGCCTGAGCTTGATAGTTTGAGGGCAGATTAATTACATGTAAAATTCGAGCCTTCTGCCCAATAGTTGGAATCATCCCACACGACCATACCGTTGAATCGTTCCAATTGCCTGCTTTCACTGTGTAGATGTCCGTTGGTGATACGCTTATAGTGGCCGAGCCAGCAGGAGAGCCGAAAACAGATGTAGTTACCGTAACGGAATAAAGCCCGGATGTACTAACAACTGCCTGATTAGTCGTACCAATCTGAACAGCACCGGGACCAAATTGATAAGCAAATCCTTCGCCCGACGGTTGGGCCGTAAGTGTTGTGGATGTTGTCGAACAATTTAGTGAAGCGATTGCCACTAACGTAGGGCGAATGGGATACGTAATTTTACGAATTCGTCTGTTACCAGCATCGGCAATATATAAATTACCGGCAGCATCAGTGGTGATACCAGTGGGTAGCGACAAGCTGGAATTTATTGACAATGCCCCATCTCCACTAAAACCTGCGACACCATTGCCTGCCACCGTGGTAATAATCCCATCACGATCAACTTTACGAACGCGTGGATACCCTGTTTCTGAAATATACATAATACCGCTTGCATCAAATGCTATCCCATAAGGACTATGCACTGGACTATTCGTTGCCAGGATGTTTTCACCACCGTAACCCGGCAAACTGCTGCCAACTACCGTTGTAATGATACCATTGGCATCAACCTTCCTAACTCGATTATTGAAAGAATCCGCGATATAAAGGTTTTCATCTTTATCGAGTGCAACAGCAGTTGGATTGTTTAATTCTGCATTGATGGCAAGTCCGCCATCGCCACTATACCCAGCACTGGCAGTTGTTCCTGCCACAATAGAAATGACACCGGAAGTTGTAATTTTCAAAATACACTTGCTGGTAGGAACGTAGGCTATGCCTGATTTTGAGACTGCCATTCCACTGGGATTATAATAGTCAGCACTCGAAGTATTGGTTCTATTTTCAATAAATTCAATTTTCCCATTGCCAGCTATCGTAGTGATAGTGCCATTTGTAGCGATTCTACGGAGACGGGTATTGAACTGATCGACAAAGTACAAATTACCAGTAGAGTCAAGGCCCACACCACGTGGATGCTGTAGCTGAGCTTCTACAGCAGGTCCACCATCACCACTGTAACCATAGGCACCGGTTCCGGCAACAGTGGTAATAATACCATTGGGGCTAACCTTGCGTAATCGATTACCAAATCGATCCATCACGTACACATTTCCTTTTGTGTCGACCGTGAGCGTAGTAGGCGTAGAAGGGCTGAGTTTTCGAAAGAACGCATTGGTAGCGTTGCCGCCGTCTCCGGTAAATCCACCAGCTACAGTAGTAATCATTCCATCACTGGTTATGCGACGTAGTCGAGAATTGTTCTGATCAGCGATATATAGGTTTCCTGAAGCATCTATATCAATACCTGTAATTGAGCCAATTATCGCATTAACAGCCAACCCACCATCGCCACTAAAGCCAGCGGTCCCATTGCCCGCTACAGTGGTGATGATGCCATTCGTATCAACTTTTCGAATGCGATTGTTATACGTATCGGAAATGTATAGGTTACCTGTGGCATCGACAGCCACGTCAGAGGGAAAGCTCAATGTCGTATTTACAGCCACGCCACCGTCGCCATTAAACTGGTAAGCGCCATTCCCGGCTACAGTTGTAATGGTTCCATTTACGTCGACTTTACGAATGCGATTGTTATTCGTATCGGCGATGTACAGATTACCCGCAGTATCTACAGCAACAGCACCGGGAGACTGTAACTGTGCACTGGTAGCTGGTCCCCCATCGCCACTAAAACCCGAAGTACCATTTCCAGCTACGGTAGTAATAACCCCATCAACACCTACTTTACGAATACAACTATTGTTTACATCGACAATGTAGAGATTATCGTTCTTATCTATCACTACATCTTTAGGATAACCTAAAGTAGCATTTACAGCAGGGCCCCATCGCCACTATATCCATAGGCTCCATTTCCAACTACGGTAGTGATAATACCATTCAGGTCTATTCGTCGAACACGATTATTCTGGGTGTCAGCTATGTACACCCCTCCTGCCGCATCTACGGCCACTCCATGGGGTGAAAGAAACTGGGCATTTATAGCGGGTGTATTATCCCCGGCGAAACCACTCTCTCCGGTTCCTGCCAACGTGGTAATGATTCCGTTTGCATCTATTTTACGAACCCGATAGTCTTCTGCATCCACGATGAATGAGTTTCCGTTCTTATCGAATCCAATAGCGATAGGGCCACACAAGCCAGCATTGAGAGCCGATTCGCCATCACCTATATTAGTACCAGAAGCAATGGTCGTTATAATCTGAGAGTAAGCGATATGAACAAATAAGCACAAACATAAAGTTACTATTTTCAAAAGGAAGCTACTCGTATTATTCACAGGAAGTGATCTGGATTACGGCTGTACAACAAAAAAATACACCCGACAAATCTATCCATCAGAATGAGGTTACCAAAATATAAGGTACTAGTTTTCGGAAGAACAAGCCGTTGACGCAGAAAGTTATCCACCATTCCATCCATTGCCTGTAGCACTTCAACCTATGGGCATGCGGTTTCATCCGGTTTTAGGTTGCTCATCACTTTGCTATCGGCTAGTTTAGTTTATTAATCGGTAGGTAATCAGCCTATATTAGATTCTTTAGATTCTATTAGGGCTTTTCTATACAAAAAATCTCTTCGTTTTTGTGGTTTGGATACTTCTAATCGATACAACACACAAGTCAATAAAACTTAGAGAATCAATCGCATGGGCAGTCCTAAAAACCTAATAAACAAACCCATAAAATGACAAAGCAACTATCCTCATTCACCATTCTGGGAGGAGGTATCGTGGGTTAACAACCGCCCTTGCCCTCAAAAAAATTGGTATCCAGGCTACCGTTTTCGAAGCTGCTCCAACCATTAAACCACTAGGGGCAGGACTCGCCCTGGCCGCCAATGCGATCAAAGCGTTTCAGCGGCTGGGTATTGGCGATGCCGTCGTTCAGGCAGGTCGACTTCTGGATGCATTTAGCATTTATGACCAACACGGACAAATCATTACCCACACGGACAGCCGGGCAGTCAGCCAGAAATACGGTCTCGACAACTTTAGTATTCACCGGGCGGCCCTGCATCAGGTACTTATGGATCACCTAGGTAAGGGTGTCGTTCAAACCGGTAAGCGAGACATTGGCATGCAACAAAAGTCCGATAAGGTGAGCATTCAATTCGACGATGGAACCACCCACGAAACCAATTATTTACTGGTGGCCGACGGTATCCACTCACCTATCCGAAAGCAACTCGTGCCCCAATCGAAGCCCCGCTATGCAGGCTATACCTGTTGGCGGGCAGTGGTCGATGCAACGGGTTTGACTTTATCCGAAGCCTCTGAAACCTGGGGGCCTAAGGGTCGATTTGGTGTAGTACCTTTGGCCAACAATCAGTTGTACTGGTTTGCCACTCAAACGGCCCCTGCAAACGACTCCCGAATGAGTCAGATGACGACCAGCGATCTGCTTAAGCAATTCGGCAGTTACCACTCGCCAATCCCCGACATCCTTTCTCGCACCCCAGACAACGCACTCATCTGGAGCGACATCTGCGACCTGAAGCCGTTGAAAACCTATGCATTCGACAATATTGTCCTGTTGGGCGATGCGGCTCACGCAACAACCCCTAACATGGGTCAGGGAGCCTGTCAGGCCATCGAAGATGCCGTTGTGCTGGCCGATGAATTAGCCAGAGAAGGCAGGGTATCGGATGCGTTCCAACGGTTTGAACAACGACGTTTAAAGCGCACCCACACCATCATTGAAACCTCCCGGCGCCTTGGCACTGTGGCTCAATTAGATAACCGATTGCTGGCAACCCTACGCAATGGACTCTTCCGAATGTTACCTGCCAGCGTGAATGAGCGACAGCTGGAAATGCTCTATCAGGTAGATTTTTAACCAGTTGATCGTTCCGCAAAATGTCGTAATTTTCGTTTATGAATGTACCTCTTTCTGCTCTTTCGTTCAACGCACTTCACGACCGCTGGGTACGCCTGATTGGCATTCCTGTGGCCGTTTTGCCATTTGTGCTCTTAACGATTGCAGCCTATGGGTACGACGGACGGCTCGTTGCGCTAACAATTGTCTGGGGTTTAGTCTCCACTACATTGCTTTGGCATTTGCTGTTATGGTGGGTGGTCAGGGTCCGAATGGAATACCCTGGCCGCCTAAACACCGGCAAACGAATCTGGAAAACATTTGGTGGCTACTCACTCTTCACGGTGTTCGATCAGATCGTCGAAACCAGACTGTTATATCAATTCGACCCGAGCGGGCGTATTCCGGAGCCTGCTTTCCCTGATGATTATCTGTTACCTATTGCCATGGCCTTATTCTTCGTGGTAGTCGTTGGTAGCTATTATGAGGGATCATATAACCTGAGTCAGTACCGACAAGCCGTTGAGCGGGCGGAGGCTGTCAAAAAAAATCAACTCCTGGCTGAATTAACCAGTCTTAAAAATCAGGTCAACCCGCACTTTTTATTCAATAGCCTGAACTCGTTGTCAGCTCTGATTAGCGAAGATCGACGCCGGGCCAGTGCCTTTCTGGACGAACTGGCCAGTGTGTATCGGTACATGCTTCAGGCTAGTCAACGCCCATTAGTATCGCTAACCGACGAATTAGCCTTTCTGGATGCATATCGGTATTTGCTACAGGAGCGCTATGGCTCAACCCTATGCTGGCAGATTGAACGAAACCTGGCCGCATCTGACCTGCTTCTGCCACCGCTAACCCTACAGGTACTCGTTGACAATGCCCTCCGACATAATAGCCTTCTTCCGGGTAAACCGTTAATCATTACCATTCGTCATTTAGCCAGCAACAGGCTTGAGGTTAGCAACTCGCTCCAGCGAAAATCTGTCCAGGTAGCAACGCAGGCGGGGGACTTAGTCGATTGACGGCGCAATTTGCGGCCCTGGGTCTTCCCTCCCTGTATATCTTCGACAACGGTCAGCAGTTTAGTGTTACGCTGCCCCTGTCTACACAACGGTTAACTGAAATTAACTTCTTAGCGAGCTGACCGACTGTGAATCTGAACATCTTCACTCAACAGGACACCCGTATCGCGCTGTTTATTCTGCCGGTGTATTTCGGGATACTCAATTATGCCCTGTTCGGTTCTGCTTATTTCGAGCATTTCGATGTATTCCTGCTCGCTACAGCCAGTATTATTATTTTCTGGACACCCGCCTATTTTCTACATGCCGTTCCCGCCCTCTGGCTACGACAACGCTTCCCATATATCCGCCAAACAGCCCTTCGTTTATGCCTGGCCTGGAGTGTTCACGTTCTTATGTCATCAACCATGATTTTGGGCTTTTTCTACAGCTACGAATGGGTACACTTTCCGGGTTATACATTCGATGCAGCACGCTTACACGTAACGCTCATTTTCAGTGCTATCGGCAACCTGATTGTTAATGTCGTCCACGAAAGCATTTATACATTTGAACAGTGGGATACCGCCCTTCGCGAAGCTGACCAGCTCCAGCAGGCCAATTTGCGCAGCCAGCTCGAAGGTTTGAAAGGACAAATTAGTCCCCATTTCCTGTTTAACGCCCTTAACTCACTCTCCTCCCTGATCGAAGAAGACCCCGATCAGGCCCAGCAGTTTATTGATGAAATGAGTAGTGTATATCGCTACTTGCTTCGCGCCAACGAAACCGAATTGACAACCCTGGATCAGGAACTGGCATTTACGCGCTCTTATTTCCACTTGTTACGCACCCGCCACGGTGAACACCTTCGGCTGGAAGAAGCCGTTGACGAGAAATACTATACCTATCAATTGCCCCCTCTGACACTACAACTGCTGCTCGAAAATGCGGTAAAGCATAACATTATTTTACCGGAACAACCCCTGCATATTCGGATCGAAACCCGTGATGATGGCCGGTTGGTTGTACAGAATAATCTGCAACGCAAACCAGTTCATGCCCTATCGAATCAGGTGGGATTGAGTAACATCATTAACAAGTATCGCTTATTAGGAAAAGGGGAAATTGACGTGCGGGACGAAGCGCCGTATTTTACGGTAACTATACCGCTGATTCGTGACATAACTTTTTCAGAAAGCCACGCCACGGCTTCTAACATTGCCTTAGCGAAGCGTTAATTGGGTAACGGTTCACAGGCTTTTTATACAAATTCAATTCTTAATTTGTCGGTTTCATAAGCCAGACCATTGGCAGACAAACCCGTTAATTAGTACATTTAAAAGACTATAAAAGTGAGACTTGATAAACGTATTTGATCATGAATGTACTGATCGTTGAAGATGAAGAATTAGCGGTTCGCAAACTGACGAAACTATTACAGGACGTAGATCCAACGCTACAGATTGTTGGAACAACGGCTAGTGTCCGGGCTTCGGTAGCCTGGCTTCAGGATA
This sequence comes from Spirosoma telluris, assembly GCA_003259005.1. GTDB lineage: Bacteria > Bacteroidota > Bacteroidia > Cytophagales > Spirosomataceae > Spirosoma > Spirosoma telluris. The sequence goes on along the minus strand of QLII01000001.1, from coordinate 7,439,804 downwards.
ACCCGCGCCCGACCTGATTTTGATGGATATTGAACTGGCCGATGGGCAGAGTTTTGAAATATTTGAACAGACATCCGTCGAGTCGCCCATCATTTTCACGACCTCTTACGATGAGTATGCGCTGAAAGCGTTCAAGGTCAACAGCATCGACTACCTACTTAAACCCATCAAGCGGCAGGAACTGGAAGCTAGTTTAGCAAAACAAAAACGAATGCTCACCCAACCGGCGGTGGAGCCTATGGGAACGGCCACGATCAATGCCCTGGTTCAGCAGCTTCGTCAGCAGATTCAACCTACCGAATACAGGAAACGCTTTTTGGTCAAACACCTCTCGCAGTGGCTACCCATCGACGTGGCCGATATTGCTTACTTCTACTCCGAAGATGGGGTGAGTCTGTTCCGAACCCGTACCAACCAGAAGTTTTCCGTCGATTATACCCTCGACGAACTGGAAGCCATGCTGGAACCCTCTCAGTTTTTTCGGGCCAACCGGCAGTTTGTAGTCGAAATCACCTCTGTGCAACAGGTGCATTCGTACTTTAACAACAAGCTCAAACTAACCCTCCGCCCTACCCCCGACGATGAGGTGCTGGTAAGCCGCGAACGGGCTATGGAATTCAAGAAATGGATGGGGAAATAGCGTTAAAAGCTAATTGTTGCCGATGCCTTTAGGGCAAATGAATTGAGTGGGATACCATTGGGGCCATCATCCAGATAGTCCAGTCGGTGAATGGCCTGAATCCGAATCAGTTTGAAGATATTATCAATGCCATAGCCAACTTCCATGTACGGCTTGTTTTTATCAAGCGCACCAAAGAAAATAGGTCTGGCTCCGTTGGGCAAGGGTTTGGCCGTCGAAACGGCCTGATTTTCTTTCGACAAACTACCCCAGAGTGCGTCTACATTGGCAATTAATCGCCAGTTAAGTTTCCGTATTCCCGGTATACGATTGAACAGCAGTCCTTCAAACCGGTGCTGGATATGAACGGCCACAAACCGGTCGCTCACGAACTCGTAAAACTGCATTCGGTTGAAGGTGTTGGTTGTCAGCAAGGGCGTAGGGTTACCAATGTGCGGAAACAGCATGGGCGCGGGCATTACGTCTGGAGTATAGCCTGCCGACAGCAGATAGGTCATCCGGCCAAGTGCCCCAAGCCGTAGGGACTGTTGCGCCCGTAGCGTAATACGGCGGTAGTTAAAATCGCTACCAAGTGACTTTAGACCCTGCGTATAGCGAATGGTGAGTACAGGAGCCCGTTTCGTTCCGAGCGTAATACGCTCGTTACCATCCATCAGGTATTTTTCCTTCCGGGCCAGTCGCGCTTCAATAGACCAGTAGGCATCGTTAATATCAGATTGCAAAGGCGACTGATCCCCTAATTCAGGGTTCTGTCGAAAGTGAAATGGAAAAAGCGGATTGAAGGTCCGGCTACCAACCATAGCTGTCAACAGAATTCCCTTGACAGGTTCTGTTTTGAAGAAAACTTCTTTTTGATAGCTCCGATACCCACCCGATACCGACCAAAGCGGCTCAAGGCGTAGAAAATTCGGTTGCCGCCTATTAACTCGGGGGTAAGCCCCAGCCGTTCCAGATCATTCGCAATACGAACGCCTGCTACGGTCCAGTGCTGCCGCGAAAATAAATAGTCGATTTCACCACCATATTTAAACTCCTTGTCCAGCGTACCATACGCTACATAGCCCCGCAGTATCCAGTTTCGGCTGAACTGCTCATTGGTACGAAAGCCAATGCGCGTCCGCAACCCTTCAACACTATTTACGGCGAATAAATAAGGATAGGGCCCAGATCAAAACCACCGAGTTTATAATAACCGGTAACGGCAACCTGCCCTACCGCTTCGGCCATCTTTACGGCTGGTACGGCCCGCAGTTTATCAATGATCTGGCGTGTCTTCTGGTCCTCTTTACCCAGCGAATCGGACCCGGCGAGATTTCGTTGTACGCTATGCCAATAGGCATCGTTTGCCGTAGCCACCGTGTCGCTCGGCTCGATGGGCTGTTCATAAAAGCTAGTCGGGTGGGCCCGATTGACAACGATATTGCTGTTACGAAGACTCACCTGAGCCCGTAACCCAAGCGATTGCTTACCTACCCCAGTCAGATTGGCCGACAGCTTAATACTCACGGGTAGCCAGCCAGCCGAAGCGGTCGTGCCAGCCGTTGAGTCGATGGTTGCTTCCAGTTCCTGCTCAATAGCAAGGGAACGCACATAGTTCAGGTTAGCTCCTTTGCCAATTTTGGTTTCGATCTGGCAGAGTGCAAACGAAGTGGTGTCGATCCAGGCTTTTCCAATAAACGCCAGATCCTCCGGCCGCTTGGGGTCGAACTGAATTTCGTAGCAGATGTGGTCGCCAATCTGAGTCGTATCGGCCAGAAAAAATTCATACCAGTTTTTCCAGTTATCGCCAATAGGCGAAGCAAAGTCCTTACCCAGAATGGGTATATAATTGTCGTAGAAGTTCTGGCTGACCAGGTTTGTACCCCCCAGCAACTGCGAGCTGAGTCCGGCATCATCGACGGCTACCCCCTTAATACGCGTTTTGCGAATGTCTTCTCGCTTACGCTCGGGACCCGTTCTATAGTAATACTTCGACACCGATTCTGAAGCCAGCAAGGGCAGTAATCGATGTCCTTCATCATCGACTATCGAATCCTGTTTGCTCATCGCTTCATTAATCCGCTTAATGAGCGGATTCTTTCGCATCCTCTCCGTTACGTGACTTATAGCAATGTCGGTTTTAACGTAGCTATCATATTCGTAGGCAGCCAGTCGCTTGCGGTCGTTAAGGGATCGATTTTTACGTACCTGCCGAAGTACGCGCCAGGCAGGATTTTCGCCCGCTCTTACCGTTACTTCCTGCAAGGCAGTACCGGCCGACATTAGTTTAAAATCAAGCGCCTGGGTAGTACGTTCGGGATCAACAGCCTGCCGGAGTGCTTTATACCCCATTGAGCTAACGGCCAGGGAATCTGACAAGAGTTTAACCTTCAGCGTGTAACGGCCTTTTTCGTCAGTTAATGTGCCACTCCGGCGTCCTACCAGAGCCACACTGGCAAAGGGTATTGGCTCGCCCGTGTGGGCATCAGTCACCAGGCCAGTAACCGTATAATCAGTCTGCGCTTGTACTGTATTACAGATAATGCCGAAAGTAAAAAAGAAAGCGAATAATCGCTGCAGACGTCTCATAGAATTAGTTACGGTCTGCTAAATTACAAAAGACATACCAATTTTGAATCATATAAAGAAGCTCAACCGACACAAATAAGTCCCTAAGTGTCAAATTATTGACATGAGTTGTTTCGTACTCATCTTCAGGTAAATATACCCAGAAATAATGATTACTAATTAAGTAGTTTCAACAAAGTAAGTGCAGCCTGACCAATGTCAGCGGCAACCGTTATCCAACGAGCCAGATACGATCAGCGTCTGCCCCCTGCTCAGTCCATTCAACCAGTACCTGCTGCGACTCAAGGGTATTCACGCGCTTACCGGTATAGTCGGGTTTGATGGGCAAATCACGATTATATCGTCGGTCGATCAGTACCAGCAGTTCAACTTTTCGGGGACGGCCAAAGGCTGTCATGGCATCAAGAGCCGCCCGGACCATCCGTCCGGTAGCCAGCACATCGTCGATTAGAATGACCCGTTTATTTTCGATAATAAAGGGAACATGGGTTGTATTGGGGCGTAGGGGCGTGTCGCGTCGGCGGAAATCATCCCGGTAGAAGGTGGCATCTAAATAACCCAATGGCACATGTTGACCAAGCGCCCGATTCAACTCGCGTGCTACTCGCTCGGCGAAATAAATGCCTCGTGGCTGCATGCCTAGAATAACCGTATCGGCAAAATCCTGGTAGGTTTCAATTAATTGCTGGGCTAACCGGCTAATCACAATTTCGAGTAGCGGGCTAGACAGAATCAGGCGTTGTTGGTTCATGAAGTAAAAATAGTGAGTAAGTCGTAATAGTTGACCGTTGAGTAAGGGTTCTCGACTATTAGGGGATATAAATCTGACCTATTCCTTATTCTCACTACATTAGTAGGTCATAAATTTGGCAGTCTGGTATAAACCCCGGTGCTATGAGTAGAAGCGTTACTATTGGACTCTTACTGGCACTCGGGTTCGTTTTTGCCCAAAGCAAGGCGCAACCCAATCTAAGTGGCTTCTGGCTGGGGGTAACCTATCCTACTAACCCCACTCAGGCAATCTATAATTACGCCCTGCAAATTAGTCAGTCTGCTTTTACACTAAGCGGCACAGCACAAACCTCTAATCCGAAAGTACCGTTTGGCGGAGTCGCCTATATAAATGGAAATATCTCCGGGTCAACCGTTACGTTCAGCGAGTCAGATAAAAATGGCAGTACCACCGTTAAAGGGATTTGTTATTGGCGCGGCATACTAACCTATAACCCCGTCGATGAAAGCCTGATTGGCACTTACGAGAACATCGTCAACGGCACCACCTGCGCCGATACGTCGGGCGGAAAGGTCGAACTTTACCGCATTGTGCTGAAATCGGGGAGTCCTGTTTGCAAAGGTAGCCCAACCAATTTAGTAGTTACAGGTAAAAATATTCGCTGGTACTCCTCCTCGTCAGCCACGAATCTATTGGCTACAGGCAATACCTACAGTCCAAAAATTACCCAGACAACTACGTTTTATATCACGCAGACGCTGTATCAAAATGAAAGTCCGCCTGTTCCAATTACGATAGAGGTGAATGAACCGGTTTTTAAGGCAACTCCCACGAATACAGGCTGCGACAAAGCGAATGGTTCCATTGAGGTGGCTGCTTCGGGGTCAACGGGATGGCAGTATAGCTTAAACGGAGGTTCATTCCAGTCAGCCCCGTTGTTTACCAGCCTCAGTCCCGGCTCTTACACGGTGGTTGCTAAAGATGCGAATGGTTGTCAGGCCGCACAGCCGGTTACCATCACAACAGATACCGCACCAACCATTAGCAGCCTGTCAACTACGCCCCCCACTGCGAAACGGCCAATGGCGAGGTGACCGTACTGGCTGTGGGTGGTAAAGCTCCATTAACCTACTCGATTGATTATGGGGTTTCGTTTCAGGCAAGCCCGCTTTTCACGAAGTTAACGGGTGGGACCTACACCTTCCGCGTGCGTGATGCCAATGGGTGCGAAGTGAACCGGGCACTCAGTATGCCTTCCTTCAAGCCTATGACCGTTCTGAATACAGCTATAGTATCGACTTCCTGCGGGCAGGCAAACGGGGAGGCAAGCCTAACCATTTCGGGAGGTACTAGTCCGGTTCAGTATAGTATTGACAACAACGTATTTCAGGCAGCGCCTGGGTTTACCAGTTTACAGGCAGGCAGTTATACCCTTGTGGCCCGAGACAGCGAAGGTTGTACGGTTAGTCAATCGGTTAGTGTAGCGGCCAGCACTGGTCCTCAACTGGCTGATATGCGGATAACGGATGCCGCGTGTGGTGAGCAGAATGGAGCGATTTCTATTGTCTCCACCCGAAGTACAGGTCTGGATCAATATTCACTTGATGGGCAGGTATTTCAATCCTCGTCCGCGTTTTCGGGACTGCCTGGAGGCCTATATACCTTGACCGTACGCGATGAGAAAAACTGTGTAATCACTCAACCGGTTCGTATTTTATCCGGTTGCGCCAATCTCGTTCATCTGCCTGCGGCCTTCTCCCCTAACCACGACAACCATAACGACGCGCTCACAGCATTCTTCATGTTTCCCTCGTTAACGATTTCGCGGTTCACCGTTTACGACCGCTGGGGTGCAGTCATCTATAATCGTGCTAATTTTGCGCTATCAAGTGGTGAACCCCTCTGGGACGGTCTACTAAATGGCCAGACAGCCCCTTCGGGTATTTATGAATACCGAATGGACTGCCAATTCCCTGATGGCACCCAAACGACCTATCGTGAATCGATAGCTTTATTGAATTGACTTGTTATGAAATTTCTGATTGTAGGTCTGGGCAATATCGGCCCTGAATATGCGCTTACCCGCCATAATGCGGGCTTTATGGTTCTTGATCGGCTGGCGGCACAACATGGCTTTACCTTTTCGATGACTCGCTTAGCCTACACGGCCAAATGGCAGCATAAAGGAAAGCAGCTATTTTTCGTGAAGCCCACTACGTATATGAACCTCAGCGGGCGGGCGGTACTGTATTACATGAAGCAGGAGAATATCCCGGTCGAAAACATCCTGATTATCACTGATGATAAAGATCTGCCCTTTGGCAAGCTGCGTTTGAAACCCAAAGGGTCACCGGGGGTCATAATGGTCTGAAGAGTATTGATGAGGTGTTGAACACCCAGGAATACGCCCGGCTTCGGGTTGGAATCGGCAATAATTTTTCGAAAGGACGGCAGGTTGATTTCGTATTAGGGCAGTTTCCGGAAGATGAATTGATCCAGTTACCGGACTATTTAGACCGGGTAGGAAATGCGGCACTCACTTTTTGTACTATGGGCATACAAGCAGCCATGAATAATTACAACCAATGATATAACTTTTTAAAGAATTTTATAATTTTACGAAGACATATTTTATAGATATAAAGAAGCATTAATGCAATATATCCTTTGGTTAATAGCCAATAAAATTCATAAATATCAAAAAAATAGACCAAAATCGGCATTAAATTCGGAATAATATTCTGCAAACGCCCATATAGGGCGTTTGCAGTTTAGGAATTTCTACGGACATTTGTGCGTTCAGTAATCAAAACCAAATAGAACAAAACAATGAAAACGCGTGTTATCTTTGCATCACTGATTCTTGGATTAGGATTAGCATCAACTCAGGCAACCGCGGCTACCACCACCAATACTGATGATAGCCCGGCAGCCAATAAGCCGGCAAGTACTATGCTTGTCAATGGTTCGCAGAAGCTTTTTGCTTCGTATGTTGAACAAAACGTTGCCAAGTTTGTAACTACTACCAACTGGCAAAACTTTATGAGCGTTGTCTCGTTGTACAACCAGAATCCGGCCGCTGTGCTGACCATCAGCCCTGCCGACCGTGCGAAATTCAACGAAGCTGCCGCTCAGCTAACTAATAAACTGGCCAAGCATAAAGATGCAAACGCCAATCGCTGGATGAACCAGGCTGACCATACCGCCCGGATGATTAATTTTATCTGGAATGTAAATCAACCAGCCAGCGAAATGCCTGAAATTCAGTAATTTGGAATAAATGCCGAATTAGTCAGGTATTTGGAACAGAAAAGAGTAAAAGTTAGTTTTTCATGTAGAAAAGGTTAAGGGTTTAGGAATAGTCAGTATAGGGTTCTCTGCAACGTTCAGGGAACCTTATCTTTTTTATGGGGTTTTAATTCTGGTTGAGTCTTTAGATTCTGTTGATGTTATAGATTTTTTTTGACTTGATTATCAACGCCAAAGAATCAATAGAATCCATTAGAATCTATCTTATCCGGCGAAACCATGACCATCCAGAATCTTCGCGACCGTAACCTCATCATATTCGAATGCATCAGCGGTAGCCGCGCCTATGGAACCGATCTGCCTACCTCCGATATAGACATTCGGGGTGTATTCGTTCTCCCCCAAACCGATCTGTATGGGCTGAATTACGTTGAGCAGGTGAACGATGACAAAAACGATGTAATTTTTTATGAACTGCGCCGATTTGTCGAACTGCTTTCCAAAAACAATCCAAATATTCTCGAACTGCTCTGTGCCCCAGCCGATTGTGTTCTTCATAAACACCCCTTGTTTGAGCGACTCCAGGCCAGTGATTTTCTTTCCAAACTTTGTCGGGATACGTTTGCAGGTTACGCGAGTAGCCAGATTAAAAAAGCACGGGGACTGAATAAAAAAATCCTGAACCCAATACCAAAGGAGCGCAAATCACTGCTTCATTTCTGCTATGTGCTTACCGGCCAAGGATCAGTTCCCGTTTTGGACTGGTTAGCTAAGCTGAAAAGGCAACCCGAAAATTGTGGTTTGGTAAGCGTTCCACACGTCCGCGATGTGTATGCGCTGTTTTACGATGAAACGGCTACGCTGAACTTTCAGGGTATTGTTGCCAGTGAAGACTCAACCGAAATCTCACTCAGTAGTGTCCCCAAAGGTATTGATCCCATAACCCACCTATATGTCAATCACGATGGCTATTCGAGTTATTGTAAAGACTACCGCGAGTATTGGGACTGGGTTGATAAACGTAACGATGCCCGCTATCAGAATACCCTCGAACATGGCAAAAATTACGATGCCAAAAATATGATGCATACCTTTCGGTTGTTGGATATGGCGGCTGAAATTCTGGAAACAGGCCAGATACAGGTACGTCGACCCAACCGGGATGAATTGCTGAAAATTCGGGCGGGGGCTTTCAACTACGACGAGCTAATCCAACAGGCCGAACAAAAACTAGCGCATATCGACGCTCTGGCCGCTGCCAGTCCCCTACCTGATCGACCTGATTTAGTTACCATTAATCAGATTCTGGTGGAACTTCGAACTGCATTGTATACTAGCTATTCAGATTAAAATAGGTTGACAGATTGAGATAATTTACTTGAAAACCGACAGGAATCACTATTTCCAAAGCTATTTTTCAACTCAACCACAATAAGTAATTACCGCAACACGTTACGTCCACTTTTATCCCTGTACCTACAGTTATTGAGTTGACTTCTACGCCGAATTAATACTGTAATTAGCACACGAACGAATCATACGTCCGATTCTGAATGGGCTCGTTACTAGCAAAAACAAAGTGAATCATTCCTTTTTTCACCCACGAATCATCAACCATATTCTAACTATAACAACTACGTCAACAACAAATAATCCTATAAAATACTTTTTAATTTAATTTTAATACTATTAATGCACGCTATTCTAAGCCCTAGGCTTTTATAAATTTCTGAAAATAGTAGCGTACTCACCAATAAATTTACTGGCGGGTTGCAACGCTGGGGTTAAGCTCGGCGTATTTAATGATGATACTCAGGTTAGGTTCTAACTTTCCGGCAAGACACAATATATCAATGTTGCGGATCGTTTCAGAGCACAAACTATAAGTAGTTTTACCTATCATTAAATCATTAAATACAAAAAGGTCATGAAAAAAATCCTTGCGTTCGGCTTGTTTTCGTTGATTACCGTAAGCCTGTGGAATTGTAATAGCAACAACTCAGCGATTAGCCCAAGCACGAGCGCGTCGGCCCGTTTGTCGACTGCGCAGATTGATAGCGTAGGCTGTCGTGGACGCGGTCCTGGTAGTCTGACATCGGTTGCTGCAGCTGATCTGCCAGCAGCCATAACAAGCTATATTACTACTAATTATGCCGGGGCGACGATCAAACTCGCCGGAAAAGATGCCAAAGGGAGCTATTTTGTTGCCATTCAGCTCAATGGTCTGAACAAGGCTCTGGAGTTCGACTCGACAGGAACATTTGTACAGGAACTGGAATTTAAAGGTGAGCGTCATGACAAAGGCCCTGGGTCAGGTTCAAAAGAAAAACGTGACAGCCTAAATGCAGTTAACATTGCGGCTTTGCCCGCTGCCGTAACCAGCTATATCAGTAAGAACTACGCTGGGGCCACTATCGACTTTGCAGGGAAAGCCACCAGCACGGGGTATATTGTTGGCATTACGGTAGGAGGTGTGCGGAAAGCCTTACAGTTTAACGTAGATGGATCGTTTAATCAGGAACTGCCTACGCCAACGGGTAAACACGGCTGGGGTGGTGACTTCACGGCAGTGGCTGTAGCTGATCTGCCCGCTGCTATTACGACCTATATCACCACCAATTATGCCGGTGCTACCATCAATCGGGCTGGCAAAGGAGGTACTAATGGGGAATACGTGGTCTCGATTACCACAAGCGATAGCAAGCACGTTGGGCTGGTTTTCAACGCCGATGGCACGTTTAAAGCAGCCTTGACCAAGAAGTAAGGCTCAGCAGCGCTTTTAGACAAAAGTACTACCAGCGTTAATTCAACGAAAAAGCGAATCATTTGAAAAATGATTCGCTTTTTCGTTGAATTAACGTGAAGTTTCAAAGCAACCAAAACTAGTACTCGTCCAATTTAGTTTCAATAGATTCGCTTGATTCTATCGTACTGATAATCAACTACTAAATAATCAAAAGAATCTATAGGAACAATAGAATCTATTTTGGCAAAGCACTAGGCTACCTTAGATTCTAAAATGAAAAGCAACACTTTAGTGCATTGGCAATAGCCAACCATCAGATCGAACTTGTTCAAAAAAAACGAACCTGACTATAGCTTCGTGGATTGGTAACTGACGCCCTAGACAATCGCTTTCTTCATAAGGATAGGCATTTGCAAGGATTATATGTCATTGAATACAAAAAATCTTATATTTGTTACCTTAATAGCTCTATTTTTGTTTACAAAATATGAAAATCGATTCGCTTGCCAATAAGGCCTATATCGAAATCAGGCGGAAAATATTATCCAATCAATTAGTGGCGGGCACTCGCTTAAAGGAAGATCTCTGGGCTAAAAAGATGGAAGTGAATCGGATGGCGGTTCGCGAAGCACTTACCCGGCTTCAGGGTGAGCAATTGATCGTCTTTGGTGAGAAAGGAGGCTATTTCGTGAAGTCAATGACCGCCAGTGACATTCGGGAGATACGGGAGATACGCGAAATCCTGGAATTAGGTGCCCTCCGGTTAGCGATCCAAAAAATTGATGATCAGCAGATTAACAAACTGGAAGAAATTTGCAACGATTTTTCGTCCATGGTAGAGCGCGGCTATCTGAGCGGAGCGCTGGAAGCAGATGTCAAGTTCCACGAAACCCTGATCGACTGTGCTGGCAATTCAAAGCTGATGGACATCTACCAGCTCAGCAACATCCCCCTGTTTCATCAAAAAATCGGGAAGACACAGATCCATATGGATGACTATGAGCTTACTGATCAGGAGCACCGTCAAATCCTGAAAGGATTGAAAGACAAAGACTTACCCCTCGCCCAAGAAGCTCTCACCCGGCATCTACTCCGGGGTGAAACCGCTTCGTTAGAGCTCGAATAAAACGGCAAATCGCTTCGCCGTTTCCCAACCGGATTGCTTTAATACATTCTCCCCACCCGATTGCTAAGCTTGTAGGAATTTTCAAACGTTCTCATTGTCTACGCCAGCATCCCTGCTGTCGAGTCATCAGGCTACAGTAGGCCAATTCACACTTGCGATTATTTTTTAGCCTGACGGCTCGACAGCAGGATGCTGTCAGAGACAATGCCCCTCTACCTGGTTAGCCCTATTGCTACTGCTGATTTATTCGCCAGCCACTCTCTGTTTACCCGTTTACCATATCTGCTTTTTACGCTTAGTACCCATCTCAAGCGTGATTTACCCCCTATTTAGCCGACTCTTCGTCATGAAGAAATATTTTTTTAGTTTCCTTTTTTATTTTGTTTACAAAATTTGCTTTTATTTGTAATCAAAAATAAGTCAAAACGTATTGCATAACTGGTAGCAAGCCGAATAAAAGCCCGGTGCCTGTAATCCTCTTTCCAGGTTCAATACCGTCACATGGGTGAAGGCTTTGCTACCCGCTATAAACCCAAAAAAGCTCCAAGACAGTCCTTGGGGTTACGGGGAAGCTTATTGCCTGACGCGTCCCTGTTACAGCCCGATTCTCAGCGTACTCTTAACTAATATCTAACCTTTATCATGCGGTTTTTTGACAAAAAACTACCTTATGAAAACACAAGCCAAAGCATCCGTCAGTTGTCCTGATCGCAGTACAGGCAAGCACATCCGGCGGGTTTTCCACCTAACCATCTTTCTGCTCGGCATCGAAGGGGCATTGAGTCTGATGAACCTGTCTATAGCGAATCAAGCCTTCGCCCAACAGGTCAAGCAGATTACAGGCCGCGTGCTGGATAACCAGAAAAGCCCCGTTCCGGGCGCAACCATTGTCGCCAAAGGCAGTAATACAGGCGTTACAACCGATGCTGATGGAAAGTTTACGCTATCCGTTTCCAATGCTATTAGCTCGCTCGTCATTTCCTATATCGGCATGACACCGCAGGAAATTGAAGTGGGCAATCGCTCTGCTCTAGGCGACATCGTCCTGTCGGAAAGCAGTATGGTACTGCGCGAAGTGGTCGTAACGGCACTCGGTATCGAACGGGCGGCTAAAACCATTACCTATTCGATCCAGAAGATTGGTGGTGAGCAAATTAACGAGGTTCGGGATGCCAACTTTACCAACACGCTTTCGGGGAAAATTGCCGGTTTGACCATTACACCATCGGCAAACGGCCCCGGCGGAGCAACCCGGATTGTTCTTCGGGGAAACCGCTCCATTCAGGGCTCCAACAATGCCCTGATCGTTGTCGATGGGGTGCCCATCGACAACTCGACACCCGCTGGTCAGGTACGGAATGATGCCGGTGGACAAAGCGGCAGTGACGGCGCATCGAGTATCAATCCCGATGATATTGAGTCGCTTAACGTATTGAAAGGGGCCGCCGGGGCCGCTCTATACGGTAGTCGGGCCGCCAACGGGGTGATTATTATCACGACGAAAAAAGGGAAAAGCGGAAAGATCGATGTCAATATCAATTCAGGGGTGACTATTGATCGGGCATTAACCACGCCTAACCTCCAGAATTCGTACGCGCAGGGGTCGGGAGGAACCTACTCGACCCTGGCAAGCGGCAGCTGGGGACCTGCCATCAGCGGACAAAGCGTAACCAATTGGCAGGGCAAAACAGTGAATCTTCAGGCCTATCCCGACAATATCAAAGACTTTTTCCAGACAGCGGTATCGACCAATAATTCAGTGGGCGTGAGTGGCGGCTCCGATAAAGTACAGACCTATCTGTCGTACTCGAACAATTACATCAATGGCATCGTGCCCAACAACCGCTTGTCTAGAAACACCTTCAATGGGCGGCTGAGCGTGGACCTGACGAGCCGTCTGTCTGTCGATGCCAAGATCACCTACATGGTTCAGAACATTTACGACAAACCCGGTGTAGGGGGCGACGGCCTGGTTGTTGCCAACATTTTCCGAATTCCCCGAAGTGTGGACCCCGAAACCTTAAAGTCGTATAAAACCGTGAACGTCAGTGGAGTTGAAACACCTACCTACTGGACCACTACGGATGCCGTGTATATGAACCCCTACTGGACCATCAACAACACCCACCACGACGAGAACCGTAGTCGGGTAACGGGCCTGCTTGTGATGCGCTACAAACTCACCGACTGGCTGAACATTCAGGGACGCGTTAGCTCCGATAGTTACAACGACTTCATTACCCAGAAATACGCCAACAACACCGTTAACTATGCCCGTCAGCCGGGGGGGTATTACTCGGAAGGCAACGATTTCATAGCCGAGCGCAACCTCGACGTTTTGCTGACCGGTACCAACCGCCTGACGAGTGATTTGAAAGTGAACTATAACCTGGGTAGTTCGGTATTGACCCGCAGCCTGCGCCACCGCGTCAATGCAGCCGACGGCCTGGGTTTCCCCAATAAATATGACCTTAGCTATGCCACTACGCTGAAAGTGGAAGCCGTTACCAGCAAACGGGAGCTTCAGTCGGTTTATGGGACGGCTCAGTTTGCGTACCGGGACTACCTGTTTCTGGATCTGACCGCCCGGAACGACTGGTCGAGCACCTTACCATCGCCTTACTCCTATTTTTATCCATCGGTGGGCGTATCGGCCATCGTTTCCGAAATGATCAAGTTACCCAGTTGGGTTAGCCTTGGCAAGGTTCGAGCCTCGATGACAAAGGTAGGGAACGATGCCAACCCTTACCTGTTAGGTCAAACGTATAGCTATATCCGTGGAGGTTTTGGTGGCTATATCGCCAGCAGCAGCACCAAGGCAATTTCAGATCTCAAACCTGAGTTGACTCAGTCGCTGGAGATCGGCACAGAATGGCGCTTCTACGACAATCGGCTGGGCCTTGATCTCACCTATTATAAAACCAATTCCAAAAACCAGTTGCTCCAGGTAGCTTCTCCAGCTTCTTCCGGCTATTCGACCCTGAATGTGAATGCAGGTAATATTCAGAACTCCGGTTTTGAGGTGATGCTAACTGGTAAGCCCATCGTAAAAAAGGATTTTGCCTGGACAATTGGCCTGAACTATGCCCAAAATACCAATAAAGTAATTGAGCTGTACGACGGGGTGAGCCTGTTTTATCTCGGCTCGTCGGCCAACGTTCGTATGGCTACACCCGTCATCAAAGAAGGGGTTCGTACGGTGATTTGTATGGTTACAAATGGCAAACGCTGAATGGTCAGTATGTGGTCAACGCCAATGGGGTTCCCGTAAAAACCGACGCTATTGAAAAACTAGGCAACTTTAACCCGAAATTTACTGCCGGTTTCAGCAACAATTTTACCTACAAAAACTGGAACCTGAACCTGCTCATTGACGGCAAGTTCGGTGGAATCGTTACCTCGGGTACCTCGGCACAGATGGCCTATGCGGGTACATCGGCCAGTACGGCAACATTTCGGGATGCCAACTCCTGGCTGATTCCGGGCGTAACTCCAGAAGGCAAAGCCAATACCGTTTCCGTTAACGCTGAGAAATTTTGGCAAACCGTGGCGCAGGGCGATTACTCCTGGGGCGAGTTCTTCACCTACGACGCCACCAATGTTCGGGTACGTGAATTAACCCTGGGCTACAATTTCACGAAGCTACCTGGCTTCTTCAAACACGCCCGCTTATCGTTCGTAGCTCGGAATCTGTTCTTCCTCTACCGGGGCAATGCCATTCTCGACGTTCCGGGCATTGGTAAACGGAAAATGGATTTCGATCCTGAAGTCAGCTTTGGCAACAGCAACTTCCAGGGCGTAGAGTACTACAACCTGCCATCGACCCGAAATATTGGTGTGAACCTCAAACTATCTTTTTAAACGATTTGACCATGTTAAACCGGCTAAATTCCCTTTATTCGGCAACCACAAAGCTTGTTGTGCTTGCGCTGGTAGGCATTGGCTTAGCCAATTGCACCAATCAGTTTGAAACACTGAATACCGATCCAACTAAAATCAGCAGCGTGGGTAGTACGGAGTACCCGTTTCTATTTGCCTACGCACTGATGACGCCCACCTTGAGCCCCGACAATTTTGAAGTAGGTGAAGGCACAATAGCATCGGTATACTCTCAGTTTTTTGCCCAGGCAGCTCAGTCATTCCCAACCGACCGGTATGTGGTTCGGCAGGACTGGATGCCCGCCTGCTGGAACCCCGTGTATACCTCGGCAGCCCCGCAGCTCAAAACAATTATGGCCGGAACCTCCCCTCAATCGGCCGAGAATGCAGTGGCAAACGTCTGGTGGGTTTGGATGTTCCACCGGATAACCGATTATTTCGGACCTATTCCATATTTCGATGCGGCTTCGGGCAAACGGTATATTTCATACACGCCACAGGATTCGATCTATTATGATTTTTTCAAAAAATTAGATGCAGCCTCTACGGTCTTGAAAGCCCACGCAACCGAAAAACCATTTGGCTCCTATGACCTGGTGTATGGCAAAAACGCCAATCCGGCAACAGCCTGGATGAAACTAGCCAACACCCTACGCCTACGCCTTGCCCTGCGAATCTCGAAAGTAAACCCAACACTGGCCAAACAGCAGGCCGAAGCCGCCGTAGCCGCGGGTGTTTTGACGGATATTGCCGATGACGCTTATATGCCCAAATCAACGACCACGTACAACGAATACAATGGTTTGGCCGTAACCGCTGGCTGGGACGATATTCGGATGAGCACCACGATGGAATCTATTTTGAAGGGGTACAACGATCCACGGCTGCCTATTTATTTCCAGCCATCGGTTACTACGGGCACCTACGAAGGCGTACGAAACGGGCTGTTCACCTCCGAAAAAATTATTCCGATCAACTCCAGGCCGTATACCTCCAATATGGGTACACGCTGGGTTAACTGGGTCAATAACGACTGGAAAACGACCTATAACGTTTCGCAGGATCTGATGCACACCGCCGAAGCCTATTTCCTGCGGGCCGAAGGTGCGCTGAACGGATGGAGTATGGGCGGTACAGCCGAAGAGTTGTATAAAAAAGGAATCGAAACATCGATGGCCCAGTGGGGCATAACGGATCAGGCAGCTATAGCTGCTTATGTTAGCAATACCGCTGTTCCGATTGCCCCTCAGGATGGAATGAATTCGCCAGCGGTCAATGATTATCCCGTAAAATGGAGCGCATCGACCGACATGCAGCGGAAACAGATAGCCCAACAGAAATGGCTGGCCCTGTATCCCGATGGAATGGAAGCCTGGGCAGATGTACGCCGAAGCGGTCTACCCAAATTATATCCGGTCGTTCACTCCGAAAATACGGATCTACCAACTGGCACGTTTATCCGGCGGATGCCTTTCCTGGACTCGGAAAAACAGACGAACGCGCCGGAAGTGGCTAAAGCTGTCAATTTACTCGGCGGCCCCGACAATGCCGCAACTCCATTGTGGTGGGATAAAAACTAGCGTGTGACAATTGGTTATTGAGTTATTGATTATCAGCAGTTTAGCCAACAATCAATAACTCAACAACCAAAAACCGACCCTTAGCGACCCGAATAGCTACTGTAAACAAATTTTACCTATTTTTGTAAACTTTTTTCAATAAGACTGGTAGCCTTCATCCCATATGAAAACGCGTTTCGTCTATTTCCTTTTGGGTATTCTGTGGCACAAGTTGGTTGCACTATTCTCCTTCGACCATGAAGTTTACTGATCTTAGCTACCCACAGATTAATAGCCATACCGACAAGGTAGTTATGCTGCCCATTGCCGCTATTGAGCAACATGGGCCTCATCTTTCGGTATCGACCGATACGGATATTGTTACCCAGTTGGCGCTACAGGCCGAAAAAGCCTTACCGGATACAGTCTTACTTTGCCCGACCTTGCCCTATGGCTCCAGTCACCATCACCTTGCATTTGGCGGTACGATGAGTTTGGCACCGGAATTATACACGCAGGTAATTATCGATTTGGTTCAATCGCTGGTGCTCAGTGGACACCAGCGGATCGTGCTGCTTAACGGGCATGGCGGGAATATTACACCGGTGAAACAGGCACTGGCCGTGTTGAGCAAACGCTTCGATGCGAGCCATCAGCCAACCATTGCCCTGGCCACTTATTGGGAATTGGCCGGTAGCGTTTTTGCTGGAGAATCCCCTATGGAAAGCCCAGCCCTAAGTCATGCCTGCGAATACGAAACGAGCCTGATGCTCCACCTTTTCCCCGAAAAAGTCTGGATGGATCGCGTGGAACGGGCGCAACGACCCGACCGGAATGGCTACATCGGATGGGAAGACGACGAGCCGTATCGGGGCGTAACGGTGTTCAAACAAACCGAATTTATTTCGGGCAACGGCAGCAGCGGTGAGCCTCAGTTGGGTACGCCCGAAAAAGGAAAGCATTTATTCGATCAGGCCGTAATGGCGCTGGTTAGCTTTCTGGAGTCATTCAAAAACTGGCCGTTATCGTCAAAACTTACCCCACCCCAGCCCTCCCCTTGAAATAAGGGGAGGGTGCAGACTCGGATTTTTAGCCCCTCCCTGCATTTCAGGGGAGGGGTTGGGGAGGGGTAAATTCACTATAATAACAAAACCATGAGTAAACTGGAAATTAAACACCCCGACAAAGCCATCAATACGGGTGCCTATTCATCAGGGGTGCTGGTGGGCGATCTGCTGTTTATCAGCGGACAAGGGCCATTAGACTTAGCATCGGGAGACGTTCAACACGGAACCATCGAAGAAGAAACCTTATTGACCCTGTCGCACATACAGAAGATTGTAGAAGCGGCCGGAGGAACCATCGACGACATAGTGAAGTGCACGGTCCATCTGGAAGACATTCGCGAATTTGATCGCTATGATGCCGCCTATGGGTCATTCTTCACCGGCATACGTCCGGCCCGGACAACGGTTCAGTCAGTGCTGTCGGATGGGATCAAGATCGAAATTGATGCCATTGCCCGAATTACTCTCAAGCAAGCCTAATCCAGCCAGATATGACATCGAAAATACGCATCGGCACCGTAGGGCTCGGCTTAATGGGTAGCAGTATTGCCACCTGTATTCTGGCCGCTGGCCATGCGGTTACGTCGCTGATTAAAGAAATTGACACCGCCGATGAAGCGCGGGAGCGGATACTGGGTTATCTGCGCCAACTGACACAGGAAGGGTTGCTAATTGACACACCCGAAACGATTATTGAGCGCCTTACCATTACCGACGATGTTTCGTTGCTGAGCAACCATACTGTTGTGATTGAGTCGATTACCGAAAACATCGACGAGAAGAAGAGTCTGTATCAGCGTCTGGAAACGGTTCTGTCCCCAACCGCTATCATCGGTAGTAACACTTCGGCTATTCCGGTGTCGGTGTTACAGAGTGGGCTCAAACACCCCGAACGGCTATTGGGCATTCACTGGGCTGAACCGGCGCACATTACACGTTTCATGGAAGTCATCTGCGGAAAAGATTCCGATCTGACCTATGCCTATGAGATCGTGGCACTGGCCGAAAGCTGGGGCAAGGAACCCTCGTTGCTAAAGAAAGACATTCGGGGATTTATTACCAACCGGATTATGTACGCCATGCTCCGGGAGTCCTTCAATCTGGTCGAAAATGGGTACGCCACCATCGAGGATGTGGACCGCTCGCTCCGAAACGACCTGGGTTACTGGATCACCTTTGCCGGGCCGTTCCGGTTCATGGATCTCACGGGTATTCCGGCTTATCTGACGGTGATGAAAGACCTCTTTCCTGACCTCAGCAACAACACCAAAAGCCCGAAACTGATGGAAGATCTGGTCGCGTCGGGGGCCAAAGGGTACAGAATGCGCAGGGTTTTTATCCTTACACGCCCGAATCGGCTAAAGTGTGGGAAGAGAAATTCATCGACTTCAGCTATGACATCCGGAAACTCGCCCAAAAACATATACCCACTTCCGTCGAAGAGACCAAATGACACGCATTCAATCTATAAAGGCCACCGAAGTAATTGTACCGGCTAAACCGGGCAGTCTGAACTCCGACGAGGTGATCGACAAAGACTCGGCCTTTGCCAAAAAATTTCTGACGGGCGAGCGGTGGACCGAGTTCGCCAATCAACCCAAATGGATTATTGAACTCACGCTTGCCAATGGCCTGACCGGTATCGGCGAGACCTACCGCAGTGCATCCGGCGAGTTACTCCACCGGGCCATGCAGGACTTGGCAGGGCAGGATGTACTGAAACTAAACTGGCGTCGATTGCCCGTCACCGACCAGCGAATTTATGAAGCCTTCGAGTCAGCGGTGCTGGACGTTGTGGGCAAGCTGCTGAACGTTCCCGTGTCCCAACTACTCGGGGGGCCTACCGCGATCGGATAGACTGCTTCGGCTGGACTGGGCGACGCACTCCGGAAGATGCCGCCCAGAAAGCCTTCGATGCCATGCAAAAAGGCCACAAGGCGTTCAAATTCAAATGTTCCGACGAAGACCCCGTTCGACTTTGGACAGAAGCCATTCGGGACAAATGCGCTGACGGCATCAAAATCCTGCTCGACCCCAACCAGCGCTGGACCGATGTGGAAACAACTCTCCGCTTAATGGAAGGCGTCGACAAAACCATTATGCTAGGGCTGGAAGACCCGATTTTGCACGCTGATGTGGCTGGGTTCAAGTATCTGCGGGAGACGCTGGGCATGCCCATGTACCGGCATATTTCGCTGCCCTACACCCAGGATATTCGCGACATGATCGCCTTTGTCCGGGCCGATGCAGTCGATGGGTACAACGTCAACGGATCGGCCTACAACTCGGTGCTACTGGCCGAAATCGCCCATCTGGAAGGTAAAGCCTGCTGGCGGGGTTCGGAAGTGGACTTAGGCATTTCGGAAACGATGGGCCTGCACATTGCCGCTGCCAGTATCAACTGCACCATTCCTTCCGATTTGTTCGGCGAGCTGGTTCGTACCGACGACCTGCTGGTAGAACCGATTCAATTCGAGAGCGGGGCAGCCCTTGTACCAACAGGCGCGGGGCTGGGTATCGAACTGGATTACAATGCCTTAAACACCTACCAAACAGGGCAAATCTTGCTCGTCAAGTTATGAACAAGTCGATTCAGTCGTGGGCTATCCTGTTTTTCTGCAACCTGATCTGGGCCTTTCATTTCACCAGTATCAAACTGACTCAGGATCAGGTTGGCCCCTATTTTACCGTCTGGGCACCCATGCTGCTGGCCACTATTTTCCTGGCTCCATTCGTGATTCGGGATTTTCGAAAGGGCGGCAAAAAGCTGAAGGATATCCTGATTTTCGTGCAGTTGGCGGCCTTGGGTGCGTTTCCGTCACAGGTACTGATGACCTGGGGAACGCAGTACTCACTGGCCAGCAACGCGGCTATTCTGGTCATGACGCTACCCGTGATTACCGCCGTTTTCGCCTTTCTGATTCTAAAAGAGAAGATGAACACCGCCCGCTGGATCAGCTTTGCCATTGCTATCATCGGGGTAGCGCTCTGCTCAACCGACGACATTAAACGAGTGGATCTAAGCTCGCGCTATGCCCTGGGCAACGGCCTCATTTTCCTGGCCATTCTGGGCAATGCGTATTACAATGTAGGGTGCAAAAAAGTATCGGGCCAGTACACCGAGATGGAGATGGTTTTTTACACCTATCTGGTCATGTCCATCCTCTTGACACCCCTGGTACTCTACTACGAGCCCGAGATGTTTTCTAAAGTGCCATCGTTTACAACCAACACTTGGATCGGGATGATCTCGCTGACGCTCTTCCACAATTTCCTGTCGATGCTCCTGTTTTTCAAAGCGTTGAAAAATCTGGATGCCACGCAGGTTGCCTTATCCAATTACCTAATCACGTTCATGGGGCTGCCCATTGCCGCCATCTGGCTTGGCGAAACCCTGAACCGGCAGGCCATCATTGGCGGTCTGCTCGTGCTGGCCTCAACCCTTATCCTATCCATTGTCGATAGTAAAGTACAACAAAAAAAAGTAGCTAATATCAATCAAGAACCGGCAAAGTTATGATTCACACAGACAACGAACTGTTTGGCGTAGTACCCATCATTCCAACACCATTCACCGAAAATGAGGAGATCGACGAAGACGCACTCCGTAGTTTAATCGACTTTGCCATCGACGGGGGGATCAAGGCCGTTTGCCTGCCCGCCTACGCCAGCGAATTTTACAAACTGACCGACGACGAGAAATTGCAGGTTGTTCGGGTAGCCGTTGAACGGGCTGCGGGTCGGTTAAAAATCGTCGCTCAGTCGAACCATCCCTCCCTGAAAGTAGCCATCAAACTGGCACAGGCTAACGTGCAGGCCGGTGCCGACGTTATCTCGCTGGCGGTTCCCCGTATTTTCAGCTTACCCGAAAACTCCCTGAAAGCCTATCTGTCGGAGTTTTTACAGTCGATTCCGAACACGCCCGTTCTGATTCAGGACTTTAACCCCGGCGGCTCTTCGATCAGCGTAGGGTTCATCAAAGAGCTGATGGACGAGAATCCGAACTTCAAATACCTGAAACTGGAAGAACCCCTGTGTGCGCCCAAGTTCGAACAGATTATTCAGGCTACGAACGACAAAATCGGCCTGTTCGAAGGATGGGGTGGTTTATACATGCTCGAACTGGTTCCCATCGGCATTCGGGGGTCATGCCGGGACTGGCCGTGGCCGACATTCTGCAAAGGATTTTCACCCTGCGTTCCAGTGGAGAAGATGCCAAAGCGTTCGAGCTGTTCGAGCGGGTCATGCCGCAGATATTCTTCTCGCTGCAAAACATGGAGCTATTCCATTATGCCGAGAAAGAACTGCTGATTGCCAGAGGTGTCTTAAGCAACAGCATCGCCCGAAAAGCCGCCTACATTCCCGATCCATCGTCGATCAGCTACATCAAGGAGCTTAATCAGCGTATCCTCGACATCGTCAACGACGAAAAGTACGCCATCCGGCCGGTAGAGAACAGCCTTTATTAAGTTTTCAGGCAAAGATTCTATGGATGCTGTGGATGCTATCAGTGCTTAGATGGTATTGATTTACTAAAGAATCAACAGAATCCATAGAATCCACATTACAAGCGTACTTTACTAAACTATCATTATGGGAGAATTTAGTGGACAGGTTGTACTGATTACCGGAGCCGCATCCGGCATTGGGTTGTCCATCGCACACAAATTACTGACCGAAGGGGCACAGGTTGGCTTGCTCGATTTTAACGAAACGGCTTTACAGCAGGCGTTTGAACAATACGGTCCAGACGCCTTGCTCATCGGCATCGACATTACCGACGAAGCTCGGGTCGCGCAGGCAGTGGCGCAGGTACATGAACAATTTGGCAAGATTGACGCCCTTATCAATTGTGTCGGCATTACGGGCGTTACAAACGTACAAAGCCATGAGGTGAGCAGCGAAAATCTGCACAAGGTGTTTGAAGTCAACTTCATGAGCAGCTTCTACACCTCGAAGGCTGTATTGCCGTTCATGCTGTCCCGCAGTTATGGGCGCATCCTGCACATTGCCTCCATTGCGGGTAAAGAAGGGAATGCCGGTATGCTGGCCTACTCAGCCTCAAAAGCCGCCGTGATCTGCATGGCAAAAGTACAGGGTAAAGAGTACGCTGAGCGGGGCATCACGGTCAATGCACTGGCTCCGGCAGTGATTCAAACGCCCCTGGTCGATGCGATGCCCGAGGTGCAGGTCAAGTATATGACCGACAAAATTCCGATGAAACGCTGTGGCACACTCGAAGAAGCCGCTAACCTGGCCGCTTACATCGTATCACCCAAAAACAGTTTCACCACCGGTTTCACCTTCGATTTATCGGGGGACGGGCTACCTATTAGGTTGGTTCAATATGGCACGGGCCTTTGCTCGTGCCCATATTATCTAACTAAAAATACAAAATGAATAATGGATAATGAACAATGGACAATGAACAATGGACAATGAACACAAAAGTCTTATTTTCAACAAGATAGCATTATACATTATACATTATACATTATCCATTATCCATTTCACATTGCCCATTTATTTAACATGAAAGCCCTCTGGATCAGTTGTATTATTGTTTGTTGCTGGCGCTTCACGGCGTCGGCGCAGCAGCGCCCTACGCTATTACCGGCACCGCAGTCCATTCAATACGGACAGGGGGAACTGTCTGTCCAGAACCTGACGGTGTATGTGGCACCCAACGCTTCAGCCGATGTTGCCTTTGCGCTGAATCAGCTAAAGAAACTTCTTGCTGAACACAGTGGAAAACTCGTGCCAGCGAGTCCATCGGCAACGGCATCAACCATTCGGTACTCGGTTAAATTAGCAGGCCAGGAACTGCCGGGAACCACCGAGGCTATCAATGGGAATAAACGTGAGCAGTACACGCTGACCATTACCCGAAAGGGCATCGACATAACTGCCCAAACCTCAACGGGACTGTTTTATGCTGTTCAAACGATTCGACAATTGCTTCAGAATCAGGGACCAAAAGCTTCTCTCCCCATCGTCACAATTAGCGACCAGCCCAAACTGGCATACCGTGGCGTAATGATGGATTTTGCACACGGTGGTTTGCTGACGGTCGATGAAATCAAAAAGCAGATCGACTTTTTAGCCCGCTGGAAAACCAACCAATATTACTTCTATAACGAGGTCAGCATTCAACTGGACGGCTATTCGACCCTGAATTACAAGGCGAGTTATTCGCAGGCGCAAATCAAAACGATCATTGCCTACGCCCGCGAGCGGCACATGGATGTGATTCCGTTCGTCAATTTCTACGGACATCTGCACGAGCTGATTCGCAACGAGAAATACGCATCGCTGGCCATCGGGCATTATGGGCACGAACTGGATCCGCGCAACCCTGCCGTTCAAACCCTGCTAAAAAACTGGATTAAGCAATACACGACGCTGTTCCAGAGCCCGTTTATTCATGTCGGCTTCGACGAAACCTGGGAAACAAAGCGACTTGCCAGTTCGTCTCCCACAAAACTAGACCCCGAAGCCCTGTATATCCAGCAGCTCAGTTTCGTGAGCAACGAGTTCAAACAGTACGGTAAAACGCTGCTGGCCTGGACGGATATGAACGCGTTTTACCCGAATATTCTGGCCAAATTTCCGAAAGATGTCGTCCCCGTCATCTGGGAATATTCGCCCGATACAACGGCCATTAACAACTACCTAAACCCGGTTCTGAAGGAGAAGAAGCCGTTTTTCATCCAGCCTGCCGTTTCGGGTTGGGGCATATCTATCCCTCTGCCGACTACACCTACGAGAACATAAATCTGTGCCTGAAAGCTGGCCTTCGGCATAACACCCTCGGTTTTATCACCTCCGTCTGGACCGATTCCGTCGAGCCCTTTGTCCGGTCGTCCTGGCTGTTCATGGCCTATGGCTGCATCGCGGCCTGGCAGGGCACCGTACCCGACAAAACTACCTTTACCGGGCAATACAGCTCGGTCGTTTACCCAGCCTTTACGCAGGATATGCAGGCTGCTTTTGACCATATGGCAACGGCCGGACAATACCTCGAAAAGTGTCTGGGGAAGAACACCCAAAGTCTACCGCGTGGCACACTCGTAGAAAGCTGGTCGAATCCGTTTTCAGCCTATTATCTGGCCAACACAAACGAACATAAGGTCGATTTTGAGCAGGTTCGCACGCATACCGAAGAGGCACAGGCTCGACTGATCAGTGCGCTTCAGCAGGCGAGCCCAACCGATACCAGTTTCATTCAGTCGATGCTGGTTTCGGCTCGGTTGATCAACTATTCGGCCAGTCGGTTTTTGTGGGCCAAAGCCATTACGGATCGCTGGAACGACGGTATGCTAGCCCAAAAGAAGGACGATTACGTATTCTATGATCTGACCTATCCCTGCCACAGCCTACTGGTTGATGCGATGGACGAAACCGGCGAACTCAAGCAAGCCTATGCGCAGGCCTGGCTCTCGGAGAATATGCAATATCGACTGAACACCATGCTGGGCCGCTTCGATGTCGATTTTGGTCTCTGGCGTAAGCTGCATTTGAAATTGCTGGACTTCAAGATTCAGAAAAAGACGGAGCCCTTAAAATCCTTTGAGTTGCTATTTACCCCCGACTTTTAACAAAAAAATGGAACGCTGATTTTTATGATGATTATGATTTATACAATCACTTTTAAATCATAGCGATCATAAAGATCAGTGTTCTATTGCGAATGACCATGAACAATACCCTCCAGTTCTTAAGCCCTATTGATGGCGATATGCTGCATGCCCGCGATGGCGTCACAACCCCTAGCGGCCTGGAAATTGACGTATTAGTTGCTGCCCCGTCGTCTCACTACTTAACCATAAACGGGATAGGAGCAGCCGGAGACGGGAACGTCTTTTCGGGGAAAGTCCGATTGAATCAGTATGCCAATACGATCACGATTCACGATTGCACTACCGCCGAAACCAAGTCGATTCAGGTATACTGGCTTCCGAATTTTGCGGGCCAT
This sequence comes from Spirosoma telluris, assembly GCA_003259005.1. Lineage (GTDB taxonomy): Bacteria > Bacteroidota > Bacteroidia > Cytophagales > Spirosomataceae > Spirosoma > Spirosoma telluris. The sequence goes on along the minus strand of QLII01000001.1, from coordinate 7,414,262 downwards.
TATCGCCTGTCGATTGACGATAACATCTGGTTTCTGCGCGATATATACCAGCAGAAAGACAACTATCAGTCGCTGTTCGACAATCCCTATCTGGGCTTTTTGAAACAGGTACATACTACCTACGGCACAAAAGTTCACCTCAACCTTTTTTACCAGACCGACGCCTTTAACCTGTCGCAGTTTCCCGACCGCTTCAAAGCAGAATGGCAGGCGAATGCCGATTGGCTTCGACTGAGTTTCCATGCCTGGGAGGAATTTCCCGACCGACCCTACCAGCAGGCAGGCTATGAGCAGGTAAAGCACGATTGCGCCATCGTGAAGGAACAGATTCTGCGGTTTGCGGGCGAGGCCGTGACGGGGCCGGTAACTACGTTACATTGGGGCGAAGCAACGGTTGAAGGCTCGCGGGCACTGCGTGATGCAGGCTATATCGGGCAATTGGGCTACTTCAACGTCGATGATGAGTTGCCCCCCGTTTCGTACTACCTCAACGTGGATCAGCGACGGCACATCAAAAAACGATTCGTCTGGCACGATAACCAGGAAGACATTACTTTCATTCGGAGTAGTATTGTTATCGATAAAACAGAGTTGCCCGATATTGTTCCCTACCTGGACAGCTACGCAGACAAGCCGTCTGGCCTTCCGCCTTTCGTGGATTTACTCGTTCACGAACAATATTTCTACCCCTTCTACGAAGCCTATCAACCTGACTTCCAGGATCGTATTCTAACAGCCGTGAAATGGGCTACGGATAAGGGGTATACACCCGCCTTTTTGGGGGATAGTCTTTTTGGGTGAGAACTCACCCAAAAAGACGCGATTCAACAATATCCAATGAAACGAACATGGAAAACACGCGAAGAAATTTCTTAAAAACGGCAGGGCTAAGTGGTTTAGGCCTGGTTGCCGCCAGCCCCTTTGCTGCCTATGCAACCACGCCCGAGGAACTGGCCAGCATTGGTGAACAGGCCAGCCGCACTCCTCCACAGGCCTTCAATATGAGTGGTTATGCAGCCCCCAAACTCGATGTTGTTCGCATTGGATTTGTGGGGATCGGGAACCGGGGCATGGGAGCCGTAGAGCGGATGAATAAAATCGAGGGTGTTGAGATAAAAGCCCTGTGCGACCTCCGGCCCGAGCGGGTAAACATCGCCAAAAAGCTGGTCGAAGCATCGGGGCACCGCCCGGAAACGTATTCCGGAAATCCAGATGCCTGGAAAAAACTCTGCGAACGAACCGACCTCGACCTCATTTACATCGTGACTCCCTGGGCTTTGCACACGCCTATTGCGGTGTTTTCGATGAATCATGGCAAGCATGTGTGCGTGGAAGTTCCGGCCGCCAAAACCCTCGAAGAGTCCTGGCAACTGGTTGAAACATCAGAGCGCACCAAAAAGCACTGCATGATGACCGAAAACTGCTGTTATGACTTCACGGAGCTGCTAACGCTAAACATGGCGCGGCACGGCTTCTTTGGCGAAATAGTCCATTGCGAAGGAGCCTATATTCATAACTTACAGGAGTTAGTCTTCTCGAAAGAACACTTCTATCAGATGTGGGAATTAGATGAAATGTACAAACGTACCGGTAACCTCTACCCTACCCACGGTCTGGGGCCAATCTGTCAGGTGCTGAATATTAACCGGGGCGATCAGATGGATTATCTGGTCTCTATGTCGAGTAATGATTTTGTGTTGGGAAATCTGGCGAAAGAGTTGGCAGCAAAAGACGATTTCTACAAACCCTACGTAGGCAAACCCTTCAACGGCAATATGAGTACAACCGCCATCCGAACCAAAAAGGGGAAAACCATTATGGTGCAGTACGACGTCTCTTCCCCCGACCCTACTCCCGCATTCAGTTGGTTAGCGGTACTAAAGGCGTGGCACTAAAATACCCGGAACCCGCTCGCTATTCAACGGGTCACGAGTGGATGAGTGAGAAAGAGGTTAAAGCCCTTGAGGAAAAATACATGCCGCCCATCGTCAAGAAAATGGGCGAGATTGCCAAGAACGTGGGCGGTCATGGGGGCATGGATTTCCTAATGGACTGGCGCACCATCGACTGTCTGCGAAACGGACTACCCCTCGACCAGGACGTGTACGATGCGGCCCTGTGGAGTTCGGTTGGGCCATTAAGTGCCTGGTCAGTAGCCCATCGGTCCAATTCGATTGTTGTACCCGACTTTACGGGTGGGGCGGCAGAAGAACAAACCCGTCGATATTTCGATGACCAAAGGTGGAAATACGCAGGCAAAAGTGTAGTTTAAAGTTTTTCTAAATTCCATGAACCCAGCATCCAGACGAAGAAGATTTTTGAAACAGACAGCGCAGGGCTGTGCAGCTTTGCTGGTGGCACCCACGCTACTCCAGGCCAGACCTATGGTTGCTACAGGTAAACGGGTGGGCATCATTGGACTGGATACCTCGCATAGTACCGCTTTTGTCAAAGCGCTCAACGGGCCGGATGCAAATGCCAGTTTCCTGGGTTACAAAGTCGTCGCGGCCTATCCACAGGGCAGTAAAGACATCGAGAGTAGCACCTCACGCGTTCCGGCTTATACCGAAGAAGTTAAAAAACAGAACGTCGAAATCGTCAACTCCATCAGCGACTTACTTAAAAAAGTCGATGTGGTATTGCTGGAAACCAATGATGGTCGACTGCACCTGGAACAGGCCCTACAGGTGCTAAAAGCGGGCAAACGCGTGTTCATCGACAAACCCGTTGCGGCTTCGTTATCCGATGCTATCGCTATTTATGAGGCTTCTAAACAATACAACATTCCGCTTTTTTCAGCTTCCTCTCTGCGACATATCAAAGGCATTGAAAAAGTAGACAAAAGCAAAGTCGTGGGTGCCGATACGTTTAGCCCGGCTGTCCTTGAAAAGACCCACCCCGATTTTTACTGGTACGGCATTCACGGGGTTGAAACGCTGTACACCGTCATGGGGACGGGTTGCAAACAGGTGGTTCGCGTGCATACCGACGGCACCGATATTATTGTGGGAACGTGGGCTGATGGGCGCGTGGGCACCGTCCGCGGTACCCGTACGGGCAAGCACGATTACGGCGGTACGGTGTTTACCCAAACGGGCAACCTGGTGTTGGGCCCTACGGTGGTTATGAACCGCTTTTACAGGACATTATCACCTATTACGAAACTGGAGAAGTGCCCGTTACGCCCGAAGAAACCATCGAGATTTTTGCCTTTATGGAAGCTGCCGACGAAAGTAAACGTCGCGGGGGCGCTGCCGTTACCCTCGAAAGTGTCATGGCTAAAGCGAAGAAGTAGGCAGATGATTGAGGTATTTTTCATTCACGCCGGGTTAAAACCCGGTGCAGTTGATACGTTCTATGTTTTTGCGCCGGGTTTTAACCCGGCGTGAATGAAAAATAAAGAGGAGTATTTCTGCGCTTATTTAATTAAACTCAATCATTGCGCCATTGGCAAATTCAATGGCAATACTGATAAACGGCTGAATCAACCATGAAAAGTAGTATCTGGATTATCGGGATCATTGTCTCGTGGGCGTTGGTTCTCCCGTCTGCTTCCGGTAAAGGCTGGCGAGCGGGTGTTGCCAAAATCGTCATTACGCCCAAAGAACCACTTTGGCAGGCGGGTTATGCCTCCCGCATGCATGCTGCCGATGGCAAAATCCATGATTTATGGGCCAAGGCACTGGTACTGGACGATGAAACAGGCAAACGGGCCGTTCTCGTTACCACCGATATGCTGGGCTTTCCCAAAACCATGTCGGATCATATTCGCACTCAATTGAACAGCCAGTTTGGGCTGTCCAAAGCCCAGATCATTCTCAATAGTTCACATACTCACTCGGGCCCGGTTCTCGATCATGCTTTGCAGGACATTTACCCGCTCGATGCGACCGAACAGGCCAAAATTGACCGGTACTCCCGATGGCTGGAAGCACAGATCGTGACCCTCGTTAGTCAGGCGTTGCAAAAACTGGAACCTGTCGAGCTATTCTCTCAAAACGGGGTTACGCGCTTTCAGGTAAACCGGCGCAACAATAAAGAAGGCGCACTTCTAGAGCAAACTGAACTGAATGGGCCGAACGATTACGCGGTGCCTGTTATCAAACTGGTTGATGCTGGCGGAAAACTTAAAGCCATTGTCTTTGGCTATGCCTGCCACCCAACGGTGCTGGATTTATACCAATGGTCGGGCGACTACGCAGGTTTTGCCCAACTGGAACTGGAGAAAGCGCATCCTGGCGTTACGGCCTTGTTTTTTCAGGGTGCGGCTGGTGATCAGAATCCGCTACCCGCCGAACTATCCCGCTGGCTCGTCAATACGGACGGGAGCTGGCCGCTGCCGTTGATCGGGTACTGGAGGAACCCATGCGAAGCCTGACTTCTCAGATTCGTACGGCCTATTCAGAGATTGAATTGCCGCTTTCGGCTCCCCCTTCAGAAGCCGAACTAACAAAAACGATCAAGGAAAACGAAGGTTATCTCAAGCGTTGGGCAATGCGAATGCTGGCCGAAATGAAACAGGGCAAGCCGTTTGTCAGGAGCTATCCTTACCCCTTGCAGGTCTGGCAGTTAGGCAATCAATCCATACTGAGTTTTGGGGGTGAACTCGTTATTCAGTATGCGCTCGACTGTAAGAAACGGTTTGGACAGGATATTTTCGTAATGGGCTATTCCAACGATGTGATGGGCTACATTCCGTCGACCACCATTTTGCAGGAAGGCGGCTATGAAGGGGCTTCATCGCAGATGGTCTACGGCTTGCCAAGTATCTGGGCACCCGAGGTTCCTAACCTGATCGATCAGGAAATAAACCGTCTGACTGCTCAAATTGGCCTGCACCCCATCAAGTAGAGGTTATTCGTTATTGCCAGCAGGACAACTTCCAGCCAATAACGAACAACTTAATAACCAATAACTTAATAACGAACAACCCTTACGCCTTCATCATAATGCTCTCGATTTATAAACGATTTGGTATTGCATCCATTAGCCTGATTACGGGTTTATGCCTTTCCTGTGCGCATTATAAAGATCCGCTTTCGCCCGAAGAAGCACTCAAGAGTTTTGAGCTGAACGATGACCGGCTGGGTGTTGAGATCGTTGCCACAGAGCCGCAGGTGCTAGATCCTGTCGATATGGCCTTCGACGAGAACGGGGCTATGTTCGTGGTCGAAATGCCGGACTATCCGTCCAAACCCGAAGATGGCTCTCTGGGCGGGCCATTCGGATGCTGACCGACACGAATGGGGATGGACGAATGGATTCGGCTACGGTATTTGCCGATCACCTTTCTGAAGCCACCAGCATTTTGCCCTGGCAGGGTGGCTTGCTGGTGGCAGCCGCGCCCAACATTATGTTCCTCAAAGACACAACGGGCGACCATCGGGCCGACATAAAGGAAATCCTGTTTACCGGGTTCTTTGCCGATAACTCCGAAGCACAGATTACCAACCTGCATTTCAGCGTCGACAACTGGATTTACGCGTCCAATACGGGTCGGGAGGGCGAAATACGGTTTACGCGCAACCCCAAAGCACCACCCGTTTCGGTAAAAGGGGGAGATTTCCGGTTTCGGCTCGACCGGGGTCAGTTTGAAGTAGAATCGAGTTCAGGGCAATTTGGGATGGCTATCGACGACTGGGGCAATCGGTTCTTTACCGAAAACAGCACGCACATTCAGCAGGCGCCCATTCCTGCCCGATACCTGCACCGACACGCCCATCTGCCCAATACCTTCGAGCCAACCCTCAACATTTCCGACCACGACCCAATTATGTTTCAGGAAACCCCTGCCCCCTACTGGCGTCAGGAGCGCACAAAACGCCGGAATCAGCAGTTCCAGGAAGCCAAACTCGACCGACACGAATACGCCGACGACCATTTCACGGGCGCATCCGGCGGTACCTATTATGGCGGAGATGCTTTACCCAAAGATTATTACGGGTCAATCTTCACGGGCGATGTAGCCGGTAATCTCATCCACCGCGATGTCCTGAAACGAGTACCCAACAGCCCTACGTTTGTAGCGAGCCGGGGTGATGACAAAAAAGAGCATGAGTTTCTGGCATCAACCGATCCCTGGTTTCGGCCCGCCAATTTCACGGTTGGCCCTGATGGATCGCTCTACGTGATCGACATGTATCGGCAGCACATCGAAACACCCACCGCCATTCCGGAGGATCTCAAAGCAGAAATGGACTTTAGGAACGGCAGTAAACTGGGCCGGATTTATCGAATTGTTTCTAAAAACAACAAACCAGCGTTGGTATCGCCCAAACTCAGAAGCAAAACCAACACCGAACTGGTCGCATTGCTGGCCCATCCCAACCAATGGTGGCGGCTACAGGCCCAACGGCTACTTCTCGAAAAGCAGGACAAATCGGTTGTTCCAACCCTCAAAGACCTATTCATCAAAGATACGGACCCACTGGCCCGGCTGCACGCATTCTTTGTACTGGAAGGACTGAATGCATTGGATGTCAGTCTGGTAAAACAAGCGATGCAGGATGCTCAACCGGATATTCGCGCCTACGGACTTATGCTGGCCGAACGCTCCCCAGGCACCCTGCCTCAGGTCATCGAAAAAGCCAGCGATCCCTCTGCCCCGGTAGCCTTCCAAGCGTGTTTGAGTCTGGGGCAATTTCCCGCGCAACAAGTTGCTCCTGCGTTGGCGGGTATCCTTGCGAACTACGGGAAAGATGCCTGGTTCAGAACCGCCGTATTAAGTTCAGAAGCTGGTTCTTCCCTGGAACTGGCGCGCCAATTGGCGGGTAGCAGCGGCTATTTCCAGTCGATAGCGCCGGAAAAAGACACCCTTCTCACAGATTTGGCGTTTGTGATCGGGTCCCGGAACCGTAAGGACGAAGCCATTGAATTCGTAACCTTGTTCGATAACCAACCGCACTGGCAGCAAACTGCTCTGGCGGGTCTGAGAAATGGATTAAAAGCCGCTGGTGTCCCTGTTGATGACCGCTTGAAACGTGTATTGGCAGCTAAATTAGTCACAGCAAAGTAGAACAGAACAATGAACGAAGACTCTATCCCTCAACGCTACTCTCGACGGCAATTCATCGGCAAATCCATTTTTTCCGGATCGGCAGCTCTGGGACTGTCGCTAGTACTGAGTAGGTGTCAATCAAAAACGACTTCAGAGCAGGAGGAGAAAAAGACGGCCATCGACCCCTGTACTGATTTTTCGGGCGTTAGTGAAACGGATTTGAAAACCCGAAAAAAGCTGGGTTACGTAAACCAGTCGCCCCGACCGGAATCGAAGTGCGGCAACTGCAATTTATGGCTTCCGCCTAAAGAGGGTCAAAGCTGTGGCTCGTGTATGCTGTTCAAAGGTCCGGTTTACACAACGGGCTATTGTACCTACTGGGCTCCTCAAGGCAAGTAGAGTAACTCCCGACATCTTTTCAATCCTATTGATCATAAAAATCTGCGTTCCATTTCTGATGAAAAACACGGAAAACAACCCAACTACAGACTCCCGGCGGGGTTTTGTCAAAAAGACCCTTATCGGTACTGTAGCCCTATCGGCAGGGGTATTCTACCCGGCTTTAGCCCCAAAAGTTACGGCCGAATTCTGGGGGCCAATGAAAAAGTGAAGGTCGGCGTTATGGGCGTCAACAGCCGTGGGTTAGCCTTGTCGAGCAATTTTGCCCTCCAACCCAACTGCGAAGTGGTCACGATCTGCGATGTAGACACCCGAGCGGCTGAAAAGTGTATCACAACCATTGACGGCATTCAGAAGTCGAAGCCCAAAAATCAGCCCGATTTCAGAAAAGCGCTCGAAGACAAGGACATGGATGCCCTCGTCATTGCCGCCCCCGACCATTGGCACGCCCCAGCGGCTATTCTGGCCTCGAAAGCGGGCAAGCATGTGTATCTCGAAAAGCCATGCAGCCACAACCCGCACGAAGGGGAACTGCTGGTGGCGGTAGCGGCAAAATACAAGAATGTTGTTCAAATGGGCAACCAGCGCCGTTCGTGGCCCAATGTAAAATCAGCCATCCAGGACATTAAAGATGGAGCCATCGGTCGCCCCTATTTTGCCAAAGGCTGGTACACGAACAACCGGGCCACCATTGGCATCGGCAAAACGGCACCCGTACCCACCTGGCTGAATTATGACTTGTGGCAGGGGCCTGCTCCCCGGCGCGCCTACAAAGACAACGTCATTCACTACAACTGGCACTGGTTCTGGCACTGGGGAACGGGGGAAGCCCTCAACAATGGCACCCACATGCTCGACCTGATGCGCTGGGGACTGGATGTAACATACCCAAACAAAGTAACGTCGCTGGGTGGTCGCTATCGGTACAAAGACGATTGGAAGCCCCGATACCCAGGTTATCAACCTGACCTTTCCCAATAATACAGCCATGACCTGGGAAGGCCGGAGCTGTAATGGGCGCACTGTTGAAGGCAGCGATGTAGGGGTTACGTTTTATGGCGAAACCGGTTCGCTCCAGTACGGGGTGGCAATGCCTACAAAATCTTTGACCTCGACAATAAGCTGGTAAAGGATGTGAAGAACGACTTGCCCATCGACCCGCGCAACAAAATGAACCCATCACAGGCGCTGGATGCCACCCACCTGCAAAACTTCGTAGCAGCGATCAAGACAGGCGCCCCCCTGGCGTCGGGTATTGTGGGCGGCCACCAGAGTACGTTGCTTTGTCAGCTAGGCAACATCGCCCTGCGTTCCGGAGACGCCCTGGACATTGACCCATCCAACGGGCATATCCTGAACAATAAAGCTGCCGCTAAATTCTGGCAGCGCGAGTATGAGAAAGGCTGGGAACCAACGCTATGATTAGTTATTGAGTTATTCGTTAGTAGGTTAACAGCTGACTGTCAAATTGAAGCTGTTCATTAAACTTTTGTTTTATACAAAATAGTAGGCCGCTTTTTGTCATTTCGACGTAAGGAGAAATGACAAAAAATCTATTCAGTTTTAACGAAATCTGGAAAGTTTAAACAGGCTCATTACTATGGAATAACGAATAACCCAGTAACCTATAACAATCAAAAAATAGGATGGAAACAAACACACTAGCCATTGACGTCAACACCCTGAGCAAGCGGGAAACCACGATTTCTATTTTTCTGATCGGGCTGATGTTTTTCATCTTCGGCTTCATTTCGTGGGTTAACTCCATTCTGATTCCTTACTTCAAAATCGCCTGTGAGCTAACCAGCTTTCAGGCTTATCTGGTCGCCTTTGCCTTTTATGTTGCCTATTTCATCATGTCGGTTCCAGCGTCTTATCTGTTAAAAGCCGTCGGGTTTAAAAAAGGGATGATGTTTGGCTTTTGGGCCATGGCACTGGGCGCGTTTATTTTCATTCCGGCTGCCCTCAGCCGAACCTACGCGGTGTTCCTGATGGGTTTGTTCACCATTGGGATTGGTCTGGCCATTCTGCAAACGGCCACAAACCCGTACATCACCATTCTGGGGCCGAAAGAGCGGGCTGCCCAACGCATCAGTATGATGGGGATCTGCAACAAAGCCGCCGGAATTCTGTCTCCTCTGGTTTTCGCGGCCGTCATTTTGCGACCAACCGATACGGATTTGTTTGCCCAGTTAAGCACCATGAGCGCAGACCAGCGGGAGCCGCTCTTGACGAACTGGTTCGGCGGGTCATTCCTCCTTATGCCGTGTTAGGTACATTTCTGTTCGTGCTGGGTTATCTGGTGTATCGGTCTCCCCTACCCGAAATCGACACGGAGCATGAAACGGCCGATGTGGCAACCGCCAACGCCGGAAAAACGAGCATCTTTCAGTTTCCCCACCTGATTCTGGGCGCTTTCGCCATATTCATGCACGTGGGAACACAGGTCATCGCCATCGACACGATTATTGGCTATGCGAATTCAATGGGTATCGACCTACTGAAAGCCAAGACCTTTCCTTCGTATACTCTGTTCTGCACCATCTGCGGCTATATTATTGGTATCATCACCATTCCCCGGTTCATTAGCCAGGTGAATGCCTTACGCATCTGCACCTTACTGGGCACCGTCTTTACGTTACTTATCATTTTCACCCACGGAACCGTAACGTTTCTGGGTCATACGGCTGATATTTCCATCTGGTTTGTCGTGTTGCTGGGTTTGGCCAACTCACTGGTCTGGGCTGGATTATGGCCGCTGGCACTGGATGGACTGGGGCGTTTTACAAAACTTGGGGCCTCTATCCTGATTATGGGTTTGTGTGGCAACGCCATCATGCCGCTTTTTTACGGCTATTTTGCCGATACGTATACGGTGCATACGGCCTATTGGGTGCTTTTCCCCTGCTACCTTTATCTGGTGTATTACGCCGTATATGGGCATACAGTAAAACGATGGGGCTTCTCATGATGCGGCAAAAAATAGTAAACGGAATTCTATTAACCCCTTATCGTGCCATTCAGGGCGGCACCATCGTCATTGATGAGGGGCAGATTGTGGGCGTACACGAGGGCTCGGTCGAGGTTCCCAATGCGGTTGAAATAGACGCGAAAGGGCAGTTTGTAGCACCTGGTTTTATCGACATTCACGTGCATGGCGGAGGTGGCTTCGACTTCATGGATGGTACCGAAGAAGCGTTTCTAAAAATCGCCGAATTACACGCTCGTTACGGTACAACAGCACTAGTGCCAACTACGTTAACCGCAGAGAAGGAAGACTTGCTGAAAACCCTGGACGTGTATGAAACGGCGCATCGAAACAATACGAAAGGCGCTTCTTTTCTGGGGATGCATCTGGAAGGGCCTTATTTCGCCCTCAGCCAACGGGGAGCTCAGGACCCTCGGTATATCCGCAATCCCGATCCAGTCGAGTACGAAGAAATTCTGAAGCACTCCTCCTCCATCGTGCGCTGGAGTGCGGCCCCTGAACTGGAAGGGGCTATTGCTTTCGGGCAACGACTGCGGCAGAAAGGCATCATTGCCGCTATCGCCCATACCGATGCGCTCTATGACGAGGTGCTTTTGGCCTATGAAAACGGCTACTCGCTGGTGACCCATTTGTACTCGGCCATGTCGGGGGTGACCCGGCGAAATGCGTTTCGGTATGCTGGCGTGATTGAAAGTGCTTTTTTGCTGGATCTGGATGTTGAAATCATTGGCGATGGTATTCATTTGCCTCCGCCTTTGCTCAAACTGGTCTATAAAATCAAAGGAGCCGACCGTATCGCCTTGATCACGGATGCCATGCGAGCGGCTGGCATGCCCGAAGGCGAAAGTACCTTAGGCTCATTGAAAAACGGATTGAAGGTAATAGTGGAAGATGGTGTTGCCAAACTCCCCGACCGAACTGCCTTTGCCGGTAGTGTGGCCACCATGAATCGCCTTGTCCGAAATATGGTGCAACTAGCCGATGTGCCCTTGCTGGAAGCAGTTCGGATGGCCAGCACAACACCCGCCCGAATCATGGGTGTCGACCACCGAAAAGGATCGCTTGCCAAGGGTAAAGATGCTGATATTGTCCTCTTCGATCAGGATTTTACGGTTGGGATGACAATGGTGCAAGGAAAAGTTATTTACAGTTTATTGTCTGGGCCAAGCCGGAGCTTGGCCATCTAACTACAGCCTACAGAGGCCAAGCTGGAGCTTGGCCCAGACAATAAACCAGCGACTTATAGCTAACTCGTAACATGGATATGACCAATTCTTTACTACGCGAATTCAGTGTTGACAAACTCACCGTTAAGCTCTTCGAAAACCGCCAGAGTCTGGGCGCAAATGCAGCTCAACAAGCCGCCGATGCCATTCGGAAATTACAGGAGCAACAAGCCGTTGTCAACCTAATCTTCGCGGCTGCCCCTCGCAAAACGAGTTTTTGGATGCCATGGCCAAACAACCCGGCATTGCCTGGGAGCGCGTCAACGCCTTTCACATGGATGAATACATCGGCCTTTCCGACGACGCGCCCCAACGATTTGGTAACTTCCTTAAAACTAGACTGTTCGACAAAGTACCCCTGAACGCGATCTATTACATTAATGGCAACAATGACCCTGGCCTAGAGTGTAAACGGTACGAAGCACTACTGCATGAACACCCCACCGACATCGTTTGCATGGGCATTGGCGAAAATTGCCATATCGCCTTCAATGATCCCCATGTGGCCCATTTTAACGACCCTGTGTTTGTCAAAAAAGTGGGTTTGGACATTACCAGTCGCTGGCAGCAAGTTCACGATGGTTGCTTTGCCACGCTGGAGCAGGTACCCGAATATGCGCTGACACTTACGATTCCGGCTCTCATAAAAGCACCCGTCATTTTTTGTATGGTGCCAGCCGCCCATAAAGCAGAAGCTATTCAGCATACCGTGACGGATGCTATTTCCGAAGAGTACCCCTCAACCATGTTGCGGCAGCATGACAACGCAACGCTGTTTATTGATCAGGATAGCGGGGCACTACTTTAGAACTAGAAAACTTCTTAGTTGTCTAAAATCGCTGAAGCCCTATTAATCTGGTTAAATCAAGTTATAACCTTGGGGCAGTAGGTTTATTGGGTTTATCCCAGGCATTGGCGCCTTTCACGTTTAGTTTACGCTGGTAGACCTTATCGCCACAGGTTGCATAGAGCCTATCGAAGTTGGGTCCGCCAAAGCAGATGTTGGAAACGTTTCCGTTGGGCGTAGGCAGGATAACATTAACCCGACCTGCCTGATCGCATACCTGAATGCCCATTCGCGTAGCCACATAGAGTCGCCCGTCGCGATCTGTTTTGAGGCCGTCCGCACCCGCATCGTCGGCGGTATCGGGCGAATGAAGCCAGTAATATTTCTGTTTATTAGCCAATGTACCATCGGGCTTGATTGAAAAACTGTAGACCCAATGCGAGCGTTTATCGGCCACATACAATAGCGTTTGGTCGGGCGAAAGCGCCAAACCACTAGCCAGCATAATTCCAGTATCGACCTTAACCTTTTTGCCGTTGGGTCGAATCAGCCACACATCACTTTGCTCATTGGCATCCCGAGAAGAGCTGGTAAGGTAGCTATTTCCATTGTTGGCTACGATACTAGAGTTGCCCTTGAGCCCGTCTGCGATCTGGGCCGTTTTTCCGTCTACCCGACTTAGTTTATTATCCAGGTCCACCTTCCATAGTTTTCCGGCGGGACCATCTGTAAAAAAAACCTCTCCTTTAGCATTGGCACTAAGCCCTTCGGATAGTCGATAGCCTTCGCCAACTAGTTGCCAGCCTTCATTGGGCACTAAAATATCGGTAAGCATCTGATTCCTGGAAACGCCCGTTTTGATAGGCTCAGGCCAGCCTTTCCATAGATAGCGCATGGCATCGGGAAAAATCGCCGTCCCATGTTTGCCATTATGCGCTCCTTCGCCCCAGGTGTGCTGCACCTCATAGCCCGCAAATGTCAGGGCTCGTTCCATGGTTTGATTGGCCATCCACCAGTCACCGGCGTATATGTTGAGGTCGTTGGTACCGTCCTGTAGAAAAATGCGAAGTGGTTTAGGTTCAGTCTTACGGACCAATGTATGCTCCTGGTCGGCCCCACGTAAACCAACATACGTACCAATTGTGCTGAATACCCGACTAAAGGCATCGGGACGTTCCCAGGCAGCCGTGAACGCACAAACGGCCCGCTACTTGATCCACCAATGGCGCGGTCGTTGCCATTCTTAGATAGCCGTATGGCTCGTCCGTCAGACGTTTTTCTGGTTTCTACATCGGGAAGCAGTTCTTCCAGCAGGAATCGGGCATACTTATCACCTAATCCATCATACTCAAAACTCCGATTGAACCGATCAAGGGCCTCGTTTGGATTAGCCGCTTTCACGCGCCCGTGCATAACGAACACCCCAATCGTAACGGGCATTTCTTTTTTATGGATCAAATTATCAAAAACGGCTGGAGCCTGCCACTGAACGCCGTCCTGATTTATATAAACGCAGGCGGGTTGAGACGGCTGATATTGAGCGGGTACATATACCCAATACTCACGCCATGTCCCTGGAAAGATTTTGGATGTGTCAAACGTAAATTTGAGGACTTCGCCCTTGGGAACCCCCTCCTGAGGCTGAGCATCGGGATGAACGGGGTATGACTCGGTTACCTGAGCCAAAAGTAACAACGGCGAAAAGATCAAAAGGCAAAGTAGAGACAGGGTTTTCATGTGGGTAGGGAGTAGGCATTTTAGTAGGTTTAAAATGGATTCTGATTGATTCTGCTGATTCTATGATTTTCAGAATCAACAGAATCAATTAGAATCAACAGAATCTATAGAATCTCTTAGCATGAAAGCTTCTATTTCCAGATTGACTTGGCCGTATATAGCGTAATATCCTTAACGGCAATACGGTTCCCCCAAAACTGTAGACCTTCTTTGTTGCCCAAAACCGGCTTTCTTTCCATTGAATACGAATAAGCCCCACCATCGATAAACACTTCTATCGAGGTTCTATCCACATAAATGTCGGCCGTAAGCTCCATACTGGTCCTATTTTCAGGCGAATAGAAAACCTTATTTAACAAGTTTGAATTCAGATCATAATCGAGTATCCGCTGGCCGAAAAGAGATAAGCCCGCGCTGGTTGCATGCGAGAGTTGGAGGGTTGCCTTTACCCTAAATTGGTCTAACTGGTTAACCGATTTCAATTTCTCATTGGCCTCTTCAGCGCTCAAAGACGACCAATGTTGAGCTTGTTCAAACAGTTGCTCCGTCTCCTTAACCGGTACACTACTCAATCGCAGGCCATTTTTGGTCGTGCGAAGCGTAAGTTCGGTTGGCAGAAGCATCATATGGTTAAACGGCATTCCCGGCTGCGGAACCCGACCCCAGCCAATTTGAATACGTCGGGGATCACGTTCAGGCATATTGCCAAAAGTTTGTGCCGCATAGATGGTCCCGGTTGTGTAATAGTGCTTACCCGATTCGGGCGTAAAGGTTTTCCCATCGAACGAACCGATCATATACGTAGTCGATGCTCCATACATGACCCATTTCGTTTTGCTTTTATCACCATCTATGGGCAATTCGAATAAATCAGGGCATTCCCAAAAACCCGTCACATGGCTCTCATACGTCCATTCCTTCAGGTTTTTTGAGGTATAAATCGAATGCCCGTCTCGCTCATTCAGGACCATTACCCAATGGTTACCTGGTGTATACCAAAACACGCGTGGATCGCGGGTATCCTTACTGTCCCATTTCGCTTTCGAATCAATAAGCGGGTTCCTGTCATATTTTGTCCAGGTACGGCCTTTATCCAGACTATAGGCCATGCACTGAATTTGTTTTTCCGGATTATCGACGGTAAAAAAGGCAATCATGGCCGGTACGTTCCCTTTGTTAAAGCCAGCGGTATTAGCGTAGTCGATTACGGTTGAACCCGAAAACATGGTTCCCAGACTATCGGGTGACAGTGCGGTTGGCAATTCCTCCCAGTGAATCATATCCTTGCTGACGGCATGGCCCCAGGACATGTTTTCCCATTCCCGTTCATAGGGGTTGTGTTGATAAAAAAGATGATACTCCCCTTCATAGAAAATGAGTCCATTCGGGTCGTTGATCCAGCCCCGGCGGGTTGAAAAGTGGTATTGCGGGCGATTCTTTTCTTTATAGAGAGAATCCTGACCGGCAATTTTATCGTCCTGATAAATTTTAGGCAACCCCTCCAACTTACCATCGTAGTTAATCGTGATGGTTTTTCCCTGAAGAGCAGCCATGTCGCAAAAAACCCAATAATCAGGCTTATCGACTGCCAGTCGTATCTTGAACGAGCGCTCCGGTTTGTTGTTGATCAGAAACTGCATCGTTCCCCTATCTTGGGTTTGCGAGACAGGCAGGTTTAGGTAACGTTTGGTGATCGTTAGGGAAACTGACTGTGCCAGAAGGGAGCAACTGTTGCTCACAATCAACACGCTCAGAGCTATGCGTTTTAAAGCTGATTTCATCTGATCAGGGTAATTACAAGCTTGAAGTAACTACTGAGTCAGATATACTTTTTTTAGGTGTAGATCGTCCTTACGTAACTGAAGTCATCCGATGCCATATGGGACGAACTTTTGTCACAAAAGGCCACAGCTACTTAAACTCGCCCTTTTTTACTACCCGTTGGTTTGATTACAAAGCGCCCGATTACGATAAGCGGAATACTGAGGGTGAGCCAGGAAAGAGCATCCCAACTGCCGTCTCCTACCAACGCCGATAGAAGTCCGGCGAGGCTGCTAATGCCCAGCAAGATGGGTATTGTCCAGGTGTGCCCGAATGACTTATTCACGGTAGTCTCCCTCCTGTGTGTTTAGGGTTAGTATTTCAGTTTCTTCCAACTGCTTGCTGGTTTTAGCCGATTTGGCTTTCTCCATACGCGCCATCTGGGCTTTGGTGGCTTTGTTTCGGGCAAACCACAAATACAGCCCACTACACAGGACAACAATCGTTATAATGTCGAATATAGCCCAGATTATTTTCAGAGGCAGTCCGCCGTAATCGCCAAAATGCAGCGGTTGCGAAAGGAATACCGCATTGACGTACCACGGCATATTCCGCATATCGGTCAGTTTACCTGTTTTGGCATCAACCAGGGCTGGTTTAGCCAGTCGTTCCGTTAGGGGTGTGTTCCCTTTCATAAAAACGGCGTAGTGGTGCTGACTGGAATATAGGGTGCCCGGATAGGCCACAAAGGAGGGGACCATATCAGGGGCGGCTTCTTTAGCCACCTGAAGCGCCTGATCAAGGGGGCTAAGTTTACCCTGTAACGGAGCCGCACCTTTGTAGGGAGCAACCATCTCGGCAAGTTGCCCCTGCTGCCACATTCCCTGTACGACTTCGGCTAAGGTATTGATCACCCCGTGAAACCAACCACCGTTGCCCACACGACCGTTACCACGCCAAGCAGGTTATGCAAATCGAGCCACTTCAGCCGGGTCGACTTTTCAGTTCGGACCATCCCAAAATCGAACCGACGCATGATGGGACTATACAGCATAAGTCCGGAAACAATCGCGACGACAAACAAAAGCCCCATCAGGCCCAGAAACAGCTCACCCTTGAGCCCCATGAACATATTGATGTGCAGTTGCAGCATTACGTACATAAAGCCTTCCTGCAACTTGGGCTCCTCCAGCACATGAGCCGTGCGGTTATCCATGATAACCAGTTTGTAGTTGTCTGCCGGAGCCGTCATCGAATCAGACAACGTAAAGGTGGTCGTATTGGGCTCGTGCTCATCCCAGTACACAAAGCGAATGACGTTTTTTGGAAACTGCTGACGAACCGTTTCCGCCAGTCGTTCCAAGGGTACAGTAGGCGTTCCTGCAGGCATGGATGGAGCCAGCGGGGGCCTGCCTTCCAGTTCCTCAATCTCCTCAGTAAAAATTAACGGCAAGCCTGTCAGGCAGAGCATGAGCAGGAATACCGTGCAGATCAGGCTTGTCCATTTATGGATTTGAAACCAGGTTTTGACTTGTTTGGCTGTGCTCATAGTAACAAGCGATACAGGATAAACGAATGCATTAAGCCCCTAGTAATACGTATTTGGTCAACTTTGATTCTATTGATTATTGTGGATTCTGTCGATTCCTTTTAAGCTGACTATCAAACTAATAGAACCAATAAGAATCGACAGAATCAAACTATAAACAATTCTGTCCTTGACTTAACAGGGGGCTGTTTTCTAGAATTTATACGCAATGCTTCCCACGAAGCTCCGCAGTTTCTGCGCGTTCATGGTGGTATAGCCAATCCAGTAGTGCTGGTTGGTCAGGTTATCTACTTTGGCGGAAATCCGGAATTTCCGCTGATCATAGAAGGCCGATGCATTCAGGACGGTATAAGCGGGTAGAATAAACTCGCCTAAACTGACACTGTTCTGAATCTTGTTGTCGCTGGCGTAGTTACCACCAAATCCAAAGCCCAATCCACGGAGCCCATAGGCGTTAAATCGATAACTGAGCCATAGGTTAGCTAACACGGGCGAGGAAGCTGTTGTAGGTCGGCGCCCATTGACATCAGCGTCGGCCTTGGTTAGTTTTGAGTCATTGTACGAGAAGCCAGCCACCACGTTGAAACCAGTAAACGGGTTCGCAATCACGTCTATTTCAACGCCCCTACTCAGTTGGGTACCATCCTGAGTCTGGGCAAATTTGGCAGCCGCCAGCGGATTGGGGTCGGTACGAAGCAGGTTTTTCACCTGAATGTCGTAGTAACTGATGGTGGTGGTTAACCGTCCGCTAAGGGCGTTCAATTTTACCCCAGCCTCAAACTGATTTGCCTGTTCTAACCTGGCAAAACGCTGTGTCAGACTGTCAGAAGCCGTTACATCGTAAGCATTATAAATCCCCTGATTGGTAAAGCTATTCTGGTAGTTGGCAAACAGCGACACTTTGTCTTTAAGCGGCTGATAGACTACCCCAAACTTCGGTGAAAACGCTGTTTGATTGTAGCCAGCTACTGGCGAACCAACAAGGCCTCCTTTGTTATGAAAGGCATCGACCCGAAGAGCCGCTAATATACTCAACTGGTCGGTCAGGTTCAGCACGTCGGAAACAAAGGCACTATACGTGTCCTTAATGCCCGAGAGCGGATACATAAAATCGGGCGTTTTGCTGGCATATAGAGCCGCTAAGGCTGCGCCATTAAATTTACTGTAGTCATAATCCTTTGCAATGGGCGCAGTATCATACGTACTGCCAAAGAATAATTGATTTGAGTTGATGTGCAGGTAATCCAGACCGACAACCATGCGGTTGCGCAGGCTCCCCAGCCGGAAATCGCCATTAAATAGTTGTTGCACCTCGAAAACATCGTTGGTACTGTTTCGGGTCGATTGATCGGCCCGTACCAACAGATTGGAGCCCAATACTTTACCATCCGGAATAATATAAAAATAAGGCCCGAACCCATTAGAGAAGCTATGGCTGGTGCTGAGGTTAGTCGATGATGTAAACGACGGTGAGATTCGGTAGTTTACCTGCCCAAACAGGTTCGTACTACGCGATTGTTGCGTCAGGCCGTTACCCATGTACGAGTTGCGATAATCAACCGGTAACTGATCGGCCCGTGTAGCGCCGAGTGAATAGCCAGGTACATAGAAAAAGAAGATTTGCTTACCTACGCCCTCTATCCGGTAAATTTCAGCGTCGAGCTGAATCGATAACCGATCGTTGGGTTTATACAACAGACTGGGCGCCAGTGCACCCCGGCGGCTAAAGCCCTGTGTTTGAAACGTACCTTCATGATTAAAGGCCGTATTCAGGCGAAGCATCAGATTCCGACTTTTGTTGAGTGGCGTGTTCACATCAAGGCTAGCCCGCTGAAAATCGTAACTCCCCGCCGACAGCGTCAACTCGCCCCCGACTGTTTCATAGGGCTTTTTGGTAACCCGATTGACCAGACCACCGTAGGAGGTCAATGCGCTCCCAAACAACGTAGCCGACGGGCCTTTTATGGTTTCGAGCTTTTCCAGGTTTACAGCATCGATGTCGCTGGTGACGTTACCGGCCAGGCCATTTCGTAGCTGGCTCTGTACAATGAAACCACGGGTATTGTAGTAACTCCCCCATCGCCCGCCCGACCAGTCGCTTCCCACATTTTCTGGACGCCCGGTGCGTTACGCATCGCATCATCAACCGAAAAAACTAGTTGCTCAGTCAATAACTCCTTGCCAATCGTATTGTAAACCTGGGGATTTTCCAGATTTTTCAGTGGCATCTTGGAAACATAGTCACTGGACGACCGCGAAAATCGGTTGGTACGACTACCATTTACGATTACCTCATTCAACTGAGCTGCGTTTTCCTGTAAGGTGAAATCGACTACCAGGGGTTGTCCATCGTTTACCGTAACGGTTTGCTCAGTCGTTTTCAGGCCAATAGCCGACACCTGAATTTGATACGTTCCTAGTTTGATATGACTGATCGTAAAATCACCTTTGGCGTTGGTGATGGTTCCTTGTCCTTTTCCTTTCAGGCTGACGGTCACAGCCTCCGCCGGATTCCCATCCGAAGTTTGTACGTGGCCCCGAATAATAGCTGTTTGTTGAGCCAACGAGGGCAATGTGCTTAACAAAAATAAGAGTCCAAGTAGAGATTTCGTTGTATTCATTTGCACTAAGCTATTTAGATTTATTCTAAAGAGCTACAAAAGAACAACAGAATCCGATCAGATAAAAGTTATTTTTATTAATTCTAAATAAATAGAAGTTATTATCTATATGAGTGGAAAGGAAATTGCTGTAGTACCGATCGGGATGGTCGGATGAGAAGCCGTTGGATATACGCCCGACCGGGACGGTCGGTACTACTAGAAATCACCCTCACAGCAGCTCAAACAAGAGCATCACTTCGCCCCCCAATTCAATCTGGTCTCCGCTTTGAAGCGGGTAGCTCATTCCGGCAATATCAGCGCGCTCAATGGTGTTGTCAGGATGTATAAGTTTCGTTTTGTTTCCTCCGGCGGGTAGTCCGCCCGGATCAACAAGCAGGGCGAACCGTTTTTGGACCACATCGTAGCGGATCGTTGCATGCGCTCGACTAACAGCCCCATTGCCTGCTCCTTTTTGAGAATTAAAAGTCGGATCATCGTCATTCAGGAGAACAATATCATTAGTCCGAACCCGGCCCGATGCCGTTTGGGTCGTATGCCCACGACCGATGCAGTACGTGGCCTTCTGGGCCGAATCGAGAATATACTCCTCCTGCTCCAACTGACCAACTAGGGCAACGATTCTGGCCAGCAGCGGTGAACGATCCGGTTTTGATTTATCGACTACGACCAGACCCAGGTTCCCTTCCTGATAGGTGCTCTCCGGCAATTCGTCTGTAAAAAAAGCATACTCAAACTGCCAGTTTTTAGGCAGTGTAATGTAATTATCAGCCAGTTGGCGAGTTAGTTCAGTCTGAAATTTCCCCGGCTGATTCGCCCATAAAGCGACCCGGTATAACTCTTCATCCTCAGGGGTTGTGCCTAAAACAGACAACCGAAGACCCACAGGCGCAGTATCCGGCTCATTCTGGTAAGCCCGAAGTTTACTAATCACAAACCGCATGACCTGCTCCCGAAGCTGAGCAGCTGGTGGAGGACCAGCTGGGGTTGGTTTTGGGGTAGTTAGAGATGGTTCGCTCCGCTCATTCGCTGGCACAAACCCAAATAAGTTCTTGACTTTTTCTAGTAAGCTCATGGTTAGTTTGTTTGGAAGCTGTTTAAACTTTTAGTTTTCTAACTAGGATTAGCGCGATTTTTGTCATTCCGACTTTAGGAGGAATCTCAAGCTTCCGTAATAGTTAAGCTTGAGATTCCTCCTAAAGTCGGAATGACAAAAATCGATTTAGTATCAATAGAAATTAGAAAGTTTGAACAGCTTCTTATTGTAGCGTGGATATTTCGGCCGCGTTACGGTTAAAAACTGCCCAAATAGTTACGCTGTTTTAAAATGGGTGCCACTAAGGTATTCGCTAAGTTGACCGCATCGGCAGAGGATTCGCCCAGTTCGATCCGTACCGTAACAACCGTATGTGATCGACCATCAGGCGTAGGCGCAAAAAATACGTACCAGCCATCATTCCGCTGAACGCCCTGCACGATCCGTTCAGGCGTGCCTGTTTTACCCGCTACCCGCGCCACGCTGATCTTACTCCGTCCCGCCGATGGGTTCGATTGTTCGATCATGAATTGCTCTAGCTGCTTTGCATAATCGGGCCGACGGGCAATGGGTTTCCCGGCGCTGATCGGCCTGGGTTTTCCGGCCAGATCCAGTATGTAGCGCGATGGTTGCAACACCCCATTGTTGGCAATCGCACCTGCCATTCGAGCCAGCGCAGCGGGGGTGTGGTCAATTGCCCTTGTCCCCAGGCCAGACCCGAAAATTCACTCCGGTAGCGCCTTGGATACTGCGTACTTTGGTACAACTTCCGGCGCACCACAAACGAAGAGTCTCGCCAGTGCTGCCGAATCTGAACACGTTCGGCATCGGTGTGGGTGTCCGAGAAGGAGTAGCCACCAATCATATCGACGTTCATACCCGTAGCTAAATAGAGATCAGTCAGTTCATTATCCAGCGCATTATCGTTTGCCGCTCGGATAAAATAGACGTTGCTCGACCGAACAATCGCCTTCCGCATATCCACCAGTTCGCCACACGGTTCCGACTCCCGCGTACCCCGACGGATAATTTCTTCGCATGAAATCGGATAACGAACTGCCGACGCCGATGAACCCAGTTTGTTAAACGCAGCCATCGCCGTCAGAATTTTAGCCGTCGAACCGGGAGCTGTCGGGTAAGTCATGCCCAAATCCCGTTCGGTCACCAGGTACGGCAATTCCAGCCGATCCCGGTCCGATAGCAACATAACCTCAGGCGTTTTGAGGTTAGGCAACGGGTGAATGGCGGATGCCAGCACATCGCCCGAAGCGGCATCCAGCACGACAACCGCAATGCGCTTAGTATTGTAGTCCGACTGAGCCAACGCTTTCTGTAACGCCACTTGTAGCTCAGCATTCACGCTCAGATGCAGATCACGGTTTTTGGCTTTGCGTTCCGCAACTTCGCGGCTATCAATTCCGGCGCGCAATGCCGGAGCCAGCTCGCTGTAATCGTAAACCGATAGTGTGCGCGTTTGCTGAACCGTTGGGCTGAATCGATCAGCCCGGTAGTCGGTGGCAACAAGGGTCGTTTTTCGTGGATGGCTATTAAATCCCCGCAACTCGCTGAAATGGGTAGCCTCGGCATAATATCCATTGCTTTGTCCCCAGAAAAGCTGGGTATTCAAATCGCCGGTCCAGAAAAACAGGTGTTCGCCGAAAGGGTAATACCGCTGCAATCGTTTTTGCGTGAGCGTTTCGATCTGATCGGATTTCAGGCCGCTTTGCCGCAGTCGGGCCAATTGCTGCGTAACTAAGCCGGATGAACTCGTTGCGAGCACCAGGCCATTCCGGTCGTAGACAGTGCCTGCCGCCAGCACGCGAGTCAGCCGCTCGATACGGGGATTATAGCTATATACAGGATCACCGTTTCGGGTCACTACCCGAGCGGGACGTACAATATACTCATTACCACGCCAGCCGACAATCGGCAACAAGCGACCAATAAGCACCAGTATACCAATCAGAAACCCGGCAATACCGGCCATCAGGACTACATCATAGTGCTTTTCCAGGTATTGGCGTTGCGACAGTTGCCCCGGCCGATGCGCTACGCCGAACACAACGCCCATCGCCATTAAGTTGATAATCAGAGAGATTTTTCCATAGCTCAGAAACGGTACGCTAATACCTGTCAGGGGGAGCAGCCCAATAGAACCACTGGCGATGATCAGAAATTGAACCCCGGTGGCAATGGCGATACCGGCTACCAGAAAAAAACTGAACGGCTGACCGGCCCGCCGGGCGTGCAACAAGGTCCGGTGCAACAGTATCCCCACGAGTAGGAACACAGACACAACACCCAACCCGCCCAGCTCTTCGCCCACGCTGGGCAGAATCATATCGGTATGGGCGGCAGGCATGGCATTCGCAAATCCTTTTCCCAGCCCCTGCCCTGTCCAGCCACCGGATGCCAATGCCCAGAAACTATGCGCCAGATGATCGCCCCCATACACATCGTTATTCCAGGGATTGAGCCACATGGCTTTCCGGTCGGCAAGACGGCTCCCAACGAACGGTAACTGATCGCCAAAGGCGAACATCGCCATCACCAGCAGGAGCAATACGGGAGCTTCGGTCAACAGAGCGGCCCAGCCTAACCCTGTTCGTGAACGAGCCTCACCCTGCCAGTACATATAGCCAGCTAGCACTACCAAACTCAATAGCGTAGCAATCCAACCGGGTAGTAGCCAGAGTGCTATGCCATAACCAAGACCCGTTGCCAGCGTTAGGGGCAGGTTGCCTCGGGCGATGCTGTAAAACAGTAAAAACGTAAAGCAGACAACCAGGGCCGGGCCCATATCGCCCAGCAGCAGGTAGAGCAGCATGAGCAAACCGGCCCCAGCGAGTGCACCAAAACTCACCCGGAACCGCCAGCGCAAATCGGGCAGTTGCCGAATCTGTTGCTCATTGGCGGCAAAGAAACCCGCAAAGAAGATCAGCAGCAGGTATTTGGTAATCTCGCTGGGTTGAAAGGTTAGCCCCAAAATGGACAGGTTTACCCGAACGCCACTACCCTCCGGCCCCGAACCGACAACCAAAGTTAGTGTCGCCAGACCAACGGCCAGTACCAGCCAAGTCCAGCCCGACAGCCGAACCGAAGCGCGGTTACGGAACGTGAACAGCCAGTCAAACCGCCAATCCGCATAGAAGCGACCGATGTTTAGTTGGGATAAAATCGTCATGCCAATTAGACCAAGCGCAATACCCTGTAACGTTTGCCAGGCGTAAAGCATATCCTGCAAAGGGTCCTGAATCGCCAGGAGTGTCAGCACCGATATACCCGTCAGCAACATCAGAATAGGTAATAACAACGGGTCGGGTTGAAAGTGTCGGATGTCCCAAAATCCCTGCACGGTCCAAAACACCAACATGAACAACACAACAATTGTCCAGAACTGCGTGGTGAAGGCAGTTGGCGTACGAACGGCAAAGGCATGGTCGGTCTTGAGTTGCCCATACACCGTTGAGCCAATGAGCCGCAGTTGATGCCGACGGGCTGTAAACGTATACATCTGATCTGTAGTCAGATGGCTTGTTCCCCGTCGGCTACCGAACTCGAAACCGGGCTTAAGTGGAACAACGCTATAGCCAGAGCCGCTTAGCAACCCCGTAAAAGCAAACTTACCATCGGCGTCTGTTCGTGCGTAGGTGAACTGGTCAGGGAGCGTGTCAGGCTGGGCGGTAGCAGGATGGCGTTTGAGCTGTACCAGTACGTCAGCCATCGGTTGTTCGTCGCGCATGACCCGCCCTGAAATTGCCTCCGTTCCGCTTCCTGTGCTAACGGTAGCTGGATAGGGCTTCGGGTTGTTTAGCTCGCGGACATACAATACGGAGTCGAAGCCCATTTGCTGGCGGGATAGCTGCAATCGACTCTGAAAATCGGCACCGCCAATTCGACTTCGCCAGGCCACAGGTGCCAGTACCGAAAACAGCCGCTTGTTTAAGGTTCCCAGATTATCAGGCGAACCGTTTTGCCGGAGCTTGGCGGCCAGCGAATCGGCGACTAAGGCCCTGTCTTTCGGATCGCTGTAATAATTGCCACGGCTAAGTAACCGCTGAATTGCCGCTGATTTCAGACCAGCGCTGAGCGGTAACGCCTGACCACTGGCAAAGGCTTCTTTAGCCTGACTTAGTACAGGAAACAGGTTCATATACAGCCGCCCCAATAGCAGTACTAACAGAACCGACGCTCCCAATAAATACAAACGCCCGGATGGGACGGAGGTTACATTCATAGGTTGGTGGTGATATTAAATCTCTAAACCCTCTACTTGATTTGACTTAATTAAGGGAACTAATCTTGTAGGAGTTTGACAATTGTCTCCGACAGCATCCCTGCTGTCGAGCCGCTAGGCTAAACATTTGATAAACAAGTATTAATCGACCTAATTTAGCCTGACGGCTCGACAGCAGGGATGCTATCGAAGACACTAGCAACGCCAGGTTTAGCATCCTTTCAGGGATTTTAATTTCATAATCAAAACGTCCTCGTCGTATCAACAACCGTACTAGATGAATCGGGTATAGTAGTTGTCGGCGGTTCCGGTATTGGTTCCGAATTGCTTTCCGTTGTGGTCGTATCAGTAGTAGTCTCAATCGGATAATCGGGTGAGGTTTCCGTCGTATCGTCTGCCATCGTGCTGGTATCCGATGAATCAGCGACTACCGAGGTCGAATCCGATACAGCAGGATGTTCTTTAGTATTGTCTTGCCAGTAGATTTTGTACAAAACGGCCAGCCCGATCAGCAAGGTCACAAAAAAGAAAGCCAGCCCAATAGTCCAGTTGGTTGAACTACGCGGGGTTCCTCTTCCGGCATTGAAATGACTGGCTCCGACTGTCTGGGTGCATACACTGGGGCAGTCATCGTGCGTGACGCAACGGGTATCCGACGCTCCACAGATCGACTGGCCTGCAACTGCTCCACATTGGCCTGCCCTAGCAGAAACACGAGTTCGTTTACATCACTCAGTCGTTCGGCTGGATTTTTGGCTAACGTCCATTCCAAAATTGTATCCAGACTTGGGGGCACACTTTTGCCCGATGGCAGCACCAAAGCTGGAGGTGGCGTGCGCAATACGTGCCCCATAAACGTGGCAATTCCAGCACTGTCGGTCATCGAAAACGGCACTTTCCCTGACAGGCATTCATACAAAACCACACCCAACGAATAGTAATCCGTGGCCTCATCGACACCGCGTGGATTATCAAACTGCTCCGGCGACGCATACTCATACGTCATTAAGGATTGCCCCGTCATCGTTTGCGACTGTTCGCGAATGCGGGCTACGCCAAAGTCTGTCAGCAGAAAATGGAGTTCGCCACTGGGCAATGGCCGGAAGAGAATGTTTTCGGGTTTGATGTCGCGGTGAATAATGCCACGAGCGTGAATTACTTTAAAGGCTTCGGCCATTTGCAACCCCAATCGAATGGTATTGGATACGTCCAGATAGCCTTGTTCACCCAGAAGTGTACGCAGGTTTCCGCCCTCAACCCATTCCATGACAATAAACGGCATGGGCATGTCCAATTGCACGTCCCGCACCCGCACAACATTCGGATGCTGAATATCGGTCATCAATTGCGATTCGAGCCGAAACCGCCGAAGCGTATCAGCATCGGTGTTGAGCGTGAAGTGTTTTATTGCCACTAAATCGCCCGTTGCCAGATGGCGTGCCTTCAGCACACGAGCGTTCGAGCGGCCCAGTTCGCCGATGATTTCGTAACCCGGAAAATGCGTATTGACGCTTACGGTTGGCATGGGTCAATTAATTTAACGAGTCTGATGAAGCAGCAGTCATTAGGGAATCCAGGGGCGGGGCAAACTGATGTTCGACAATTTTGCAGGTAAGTTTGGTCCCCCGATCGCTGTTGGGTGCGGTTTGTATTAACGACGACTTTGGCCCAACATCGTTGAAATACACCTTCTCCGATTTATACAGACCACCGCCGTCCTTATAATAATTCACCCGAACTACGACGGACGAAAACATAACCGGGCTTGGATTCGTCAGTTGAAGTTGCACGTTTTTGATCCCGCCGAATAAACCAACCCGATAATCATTCGTCTTGACAGTCAATCCCTTAACCGCAGCCAATGCTTCCTGTCTAAGTTGTTCCTGTCGTATGGCTTCCTCCGCTTCCTGCTGATGAAGTGCCACTTCCTCTTTCAAATGAGGCCGTCCAGACGTATCTGCGTTAGTAATTGGTGTGTCGGCAAGACTTGTTGGATTACGGGCTTTCTGTTTGAGAATGGCGTAATACAGGCCAATGCCGCCAAGCACAACAACAAGTACAAGTAGGGGCCAGTTTAGCCCGCCTGTCTTTGGCTTACGGTGGCTTCGAATCAGAACAGGCTTCACCTCCGCAGGAACCGCGGTTGACACCTCAGCTATATTTTGTTTTGGCTCGCTGGTGGCTTCGGGCTTTGTTGGCTCTGGAGTTGAAGGTCGTGTAGAGCTGGAACGATTGGCCCGTAAATAGTTCAGTTCAGCCTGCTTGATCAACCAGGTTAATTCCTCAGGATCACTTACTCGGTCGGTGGCTTTCTTTTGCAATAATCCCTGAAGCAGGTCTGCAAACGGGCTAAGTGTCTGGTCGGTCGTCGAAATTGTCAGGGCGGGCGGGGCTTCCGTAAGCACTTTATTCATGAAGGTTACGATGCCCGTGTGGTCGTCTAACGCAAACGGTACACTTCCATGCAGGCACTCATACAAGACCACGCCTAAGGAGTAATAATCCGTTGCCACGCCTACGCCCCGTGGGTCATTGAACTGCTCGGGCGACGCGTATTCGTAGGTCATCAGCGACTGACCTGTCAACGTATTGGATTGCTCGTGCAGGCGGGCCACACCAAAGTCCGTTAGTAGAAAATGGAGTTCGCCACTAGGTAGTGGCCGAAACAAAATATTCTCGGGCTTAATGTCCCGGTGAACGATGCCCTGCGGATGAATTGCCTTAAACGCGCTGGCCATTTGCAGCCCCAACCGAATGGTGGTCGATACGTCCAGCGGACTCTGTTCGGCGATGAGTTGGGCCAGACTTCCCCCTCAATCAGTTCCATAACCAGGTAGGGCAACTCAGCTTCCAATTGAACCTCCCGCACCTTCACAATATTGGGATGGGCAATGCTGGTCATAATAGCCGACTCCCGCTGAAACCGTCGGAGTGTATCGGCATCGGTGTTCAGCGCAAAGTGTTTAATGGCCACCAGATCGCCCGTGGCCAGGTGACGCGCCTTCAGAATGCGTGCGTTACTGCGGCCTAATTCACTCAGCACTTCGTAACCAGGAAACCGCGTATCAAATCGAATCGTGGACATTAGGGACGTCGTGTTTTTTGGGTTGAATCAGGCTGTTTTTGCACCGAAAATGTAACAACGGCTTTGCGAAAAGTGTCCTGCCGAACAGCCGCGCTAATGGGCAAACCCACGTTTTTAAAGTACATCTTTGAGAGTTGTAATTTCACATCGGTGGTTGTCTCAATACCCGTCTTGAACCCACTGATCACCATATTTTCTAGCTGTACAGTTCCTGATCGGTTGATTCGTAACGCCACTTGTGCATGCGCCGAATCGGCGGGCATCAAGACCGTTAGCCGGTTATCGCCCACAATGCCTTGCAACGAATCACTTACCAGCAGAGGTTTGTTGAGCCGAAATGTGTCGGCAGGCAAAATCAGGCGATGGTCATTACTTCGGTAAGCGATTTGTAGCAATGAATCGAGCCGGGAAGCTACTTCCGTCACCACCGATGTCGCATTGGGTTGGCTGCTGACGGGTAGACTATCGGCCATCGTTGTAGTGGATTGGCTGGAGGGCTGATATTGATACCACACAATTGCTGCAATTAGCCCGACTAGTAACACCCCAAACAGGGCCAATAACCCAGTTGAACGCTTCCTGGCTGGTTTTGTTCCGACTGAAGCCGATTGGTGAGCAACTGTTGAAACAGGCACGGGCGGCTGTTTTGGCGTGGGTGGATTGTCTGCCTTAGCTGAAGCGGTCGAACGGTCGGCTGCGAGTGCGTTGTTTTTGGCGAGAACGACCGTAATATTATCGTTGCCGCCCTCTTCATTGGCTAATCGAATCAGTTCGGCCGTCTGCTGCTCCAGAGTAAGTTTTTGATCCAGCACTGCCTTGATTTGAGCCTGCGTAATCATATCCGTCAGGCCATCGCTACAGAGCAGCAACTGATCGCCTGGCAGGAAATCGGTTTCGCCCGACTCCAGGAAATCAGGATCATCGACCCGGTGGGCCATTGAGCCAACATCCCGCAAAATTTCGTTCCGGCGCGGATGCTGCATGGCTTCAGCTTCGGTGAGTTCATTGGCATCTTCCCGAACGCCCACCAGCGAGTGATCGTAGGTAAGCTTTTCCAGAACTCCCTGACGATACCGATATAAGCGGGTATCGCCCACATGAACAAAATACAATTTCCCCGACTGACTATCCGCAACAGCGGCAGTCAGTACACAACACATCTGCGCTAATCGAAGCTCCTGCTGCCGCTGGTGGTTGATTTGATTATTGGCAAATACGACCGCTTCGCGTAGCATCGACAAGGGATTACCATTAGGCGTGGCCATGTACTGTTCAATCGACTCCTTCGCAATAGCCGCAGCCCGGTCGCCCCCGGCATAACCCCAACGCCATCAATTACCGCCAATAACGCAGTGGTTTCTGCCCAAATAGTTGAACAGACAAAGGTGTCCTGGTTATCGTTTCGGCGTTTACCTACGTCGGTCTGACCGGCAAATAGTAATGAATTCATGGAGTAACGCGGGTGGAAACCCGCGATTCTGATATAAAATCGCGGGTTTCCACCCGCGTTACGCGTTACTATATTATCTAGGTAAATCCTGAAAATGTTTCAAGACCAAGAACACAACGAACAGAAGCAGTAGGAAAACAAGCAGCGCATCGATCATTGTCAGGCAGTCCGTTGAAAGTTTAGCGTAACCATACTGTTGAGCAGAATCTGGGCCTTGTCGGGTAAGGCGTACCACTGAGGGCTGGCGGGTTCGCTACGCGGAATAAGCTGTTCATTAACGCGGGTTTCATTTCGGCTGAATGACGCGAGTTGAAAGCTCTGCGTTGCATCATCGTACCGAATGCGGGCATGTGGGTTCGATACGTAGGCCGATTCGAGTAGTAGATAATTTGGAAAATGCTGATTATCGGGCTCCTTCCGGGCCACCACAATTTCCCGGTCGCGCATCAGGTACGCATCCTCTTTGTTTAATTCGGCAATGTAGTAGGTGATCTCAGCCAGTCCGGCGGCAAGACTACGCGGTAAGGCTGTCGCATTTCGGGTGGCAGCTCCCGGCATCGGTGGCCGTTCGTTTAGGGCGGGCGACGAATCAAATTTAAACTTTACCACAAACGCACCCGGCTCGCGAAAGTCGATATGCTGAAACGTGTTCAGGTCAACGTCCACTTTTTCGTAGCGGTTAGTTTGTTTGACCCGACGGGTTACGTGCAGTTTATCCGGCACCTGCCGTTGTTCATTCCCAGGCAGAATACCCGTCAGCGCCCCCACAACGTAGACATCCGAAGGCGTGACTTCTTCACCCCAAATTCCCGACCACCCCCAAACTTAAAAAACCAGCTTGAGGCCACGGGTGCTACCCGTTCATACTGCCCTTTCTGCGACTCGATAATCGCCTTAAAGGACTTCACGGCTTCATCAACAATGACCGGAAAGGCATTTTGGCGCTCCTCGTAGGTATCCGGATGCAGGATAACAAGAAAGTGGGCATTGAACAGCATACTTGTCCCAACCGATTCCCGATGGATGGAATCCTCGAACGAGGCCACCAACTCGTCCAGTATCCGTTTGTTAGTTACTTTACCACTGGAGACGGTTGGGGGCTGGCTGGAGGGCACCAGCAAATTACCTAATTTATGAAGCCAGTTAGGCTGATCGGCCATGTGTGAACCCGAGTAGGGTGTTTGCTACACCCTTAAACGAAGAATTTTAATGTTTTCTTTTGGCAGTCGATAACTTCTAATTGAGTTGAACAAATTAATCGACGAAATGCCTCGCTTTATTTCTCATTCTCACCGGGTTAAAACCCGGCGCAAAAAATCAGACGAATAGGCTGCGCCGGGTTTTAACCCGGTGAGAATGAGAAAATACAGTTAATACAATTCAATTAGAAGTAAACGCCGTTTTCAATTCAATACCATTTAAACATGAATTCGGATCAGATATAGTAGCTCTCAATAGATAATCGCCTTAGGCACAAAATGTGTATAGTAGACTGATTATCAACACAAAAAAGCCAACCCTCAAGATGGGGCTGGCTTTCACGTTTTCTTAACCTAAACTAAGATCTATAAATGAGAAATGAATAATGTACAATGTATACTTTGGTAAACCCACCCTGAGACCCTACACTCATTGTGTATTAGAAATTAGTCATTGTACATTATTCATTTCTCTCTAATTCTGTCCTCCTACCCGGTTTTGCTCAGCTGATGTGGCTGAATTGCGTTGGCGGGCACCTTTTACGTTCTGATTTCCGAAGCGATAGGTAAATGTCAATCTGATCTGGCGGCTCTCCCAGCGCGATTGTACCCGGAAATCAATGTCCTGAACCGCTGCCCGACCATTGAAATGATTCAGCCAGAAGGGGTCGTTCACGTTCAGCTTCAGATTCCCCTTGCCATCCATCACTTTCTTTTGCACCCCTACACTGAAGCCGCCCATTGGCTGTGCCCGGTAGAATCCGTATTGCGACGCTGAATTGTACCAGCCCGATACCTCTGCCGACACCGTTTTGCTTAGGGTGAAGTTGTTAGACATATACAGGTTATAGGCAACCAGTTTTACTTCGTAAGGCGTACCTGAGTAGGTCGTCTGATAATGCTGGTAGTAGCTATTGATGTTATTCTGCATGCGCCACCATTTAGCAATAGTCACCGGGAAGCTCAGGTTTAAACTTACATTATCCATAGAACCCTGGTTTTCGGGCGTCACGTAGGTAATGTTCTCTGAGGCAATCTGGCGGGGTGTTTCCTGGTTAATGAAATCTGTAGTATGGCTGTAATTCAGCGTAGTGGTAAACGCGTTCTTGTATACGTGCGTCAACTCAATGGAATTCGTGTACTGAGGCCGCAGAAATGGATTCCCTTTCTGATAGGTGTAAGGGTCCAGGTAGAACACAAAGGGGTTCAGATTCTGATAATCAGGGCGGTCGATGCGACGGCTATACGACAGGTTCAGCACGTTGTTGGTATCCAACTGCCTTGACAGAAACAGGGTTGGGAACAGATTCAGGTAGTTCCGATCAACGGTTTGGTTTAGCGTGATCGAATTACCAATCGAGTGGGTGTGTTCGGCCCGTAAACCTGCCTGAACTTTCAGCTTACCGAATTTACCAGCGTAGTTAACATAGCCAGCGTTGATGTTTTCAGTATACTGGAACTGGTTTGAGCGGCTGGCATCGGGCAACCACTGCCGATTTTCCTGCTGTAGCGTGTCGTAAAGCGTATTGTTGTCGGCCGTGACGTAGCTACTTTTCAGACCTGCTTCTACTTTGCCTCCATTTTTAAGCGGATGCACATAGTCTGTTTTGAACGCCAGGATATTAATGGTCGATGGCATAGTACTCCGAACATCCTGATTAGGCTTGAAAAGAACATTTTCGGAATTAAAATATTGGGTGCTCAGGTTATTGCCACTCTTACCATTGTAGTGAACATAATCGGCATCCACCGTCCATTCACGACCTTTACCGTAGTCGAATTTATAGTTGATATTACCCGTCAGGTTCGATAAAAAGTTACCCTGACTTGTCTGCGTAATCGCCTTACTGCTGAGTTGGCGGTTTTCATCGCTGATGAGGGTATTGTTGAGACCGGTTGACCGCCAGTCGTTGGAGAAACCATTCACCAACACGCCGATCGTACTTTTGTCGTTGATGAAATAATCCATACCCGCTTTGTACGAATGCCCGGTAAATTGGTTCGGACGGAACGAATTCTGATCGAAGTAGGTCGTATGACCGTTGTAGGGAATTACCCGGCTAAGCTGGTTGCTTTGCGCACTCTGCCGATTTACGTAGCTATAGTTGCCAAACAAATTGATCTTCCCTTCACGATGGTTAATATTCAGCGATGAGTTGAATTTCGGCAGGTCGTCGCGCACCCCAGCGAGGTTATTCACCCAACCGTAGCCCGTACCAAGAATGAAGGTCCCGTTCGTACCGAAATTCTTGTTTTTCTTCATTTTGATATTGATGATCCCCGAGTTACCAGCGGCATCGTACTTGGAGCCCGGATTGGTAATGATCTCAATCGAAGCAATATTGTCGCTAGGCGTATTTTTAAGCAGATTCGATACTTCCTGTTGCGAAAGGTAGGTTTGCTTCCCGTCGATGTAGACAATAACACCCGATTTACCTTTTAACTGAATCTGATCGTTCTGGCGGTCGATGGTTACGCCCGGCGCTTTTTCCAGCACTTCCAGCGCCGTATTGCCACTGGCGACAATACTATTTTCGACGTTCATAACCGTGCGGTCAACCTGTTGCTCAATAAAGGGTTTCTGAGCCACCACTTTCACCTCAGTCAGGCTTTTGGTTTCGTCGGTCATTGACAGTGCAGGCAATTCCAGTGCCGGATGCGCTTCATCTATCGTGAACGGTGCACTATACGTTTTGCGGTAACCAATCTGCTGAGCGGCTACCCGGTACTGACCGGCACCCACATTTTCGAAGGCGTATTTCCCATCGACATCACTAATGGCACCTTTTACCAGCGTGGAATCTTTTGCTTTAAGAAGCATCATTGTGGTGAATTCGAGTGGTTTTCCAGCCACCGTGCCCACACGTCCATTAACAGTTCCCCGCGTCAGAACCTGCGCAAACGCCGTTGTCAGCGTTAAGAGGAGGAGTATTGAGAAGGAGAATAACGTCTTCATAAGTAGTGCTGTTTTCAGAAGGTTGCTTTGTGTTTGTATCAAGTACATGGCAAAGGTAGGTAGTGGGCATCACAAAGTACCTGTTCTTACACAAGCGGTCTGAACGGCGTGATGAGCGGGTTTTACGAGGGGATTGGTACTTTGAGGGGTAATTTCAAGCTAAAGACACAGGCAGGAGGGCAAACGTTGCATAGTCTCAACCGGGATTTTTATGATTTTACTGACTGACTATGATTTTTTGTGAACGCTTTCTTTGAAAGCAAAATCAGGCTAATAAAAATCATAGTCAGTCAGCAAAATCACATAAATCCTGCGGGGCTGCCCGTGCGGTTACAGTTTAATCCCCACTGCCCATACACTGGCATCTGGACCCAGGCCTGTCCGGAAAGGGCTGTTTGGTTCGTAGCGGAAAAACAATTTGGCGTCACCCCGGAAACCAAGTTCGGTGGTCAGGCCCCAGCGAATTGGGTTCAGATTATAGGAATTGTGGGTTCGAACGGGTGATCCGCCTTGGGGTTTTACTTTAGTATAACTGTCTAATCGCATACCCGCATAAGCGCCCAGGCTCCAGCTAAAGCCCGATCTGAACGATATGTTCAACATGAGGGGCAGGTTAAGCTGTGTGGTCACCAGTTTAGATCGGTGGAGATCAACGCTGGCGGGCTCAACAACGACCTGGCCATTCTGTTCTACCAACATGTTCCGGTCCTGAAACATAAAGTTGTTCCAGGCCACTTCGGGGCCAGTTATCAGCCGCAGTTTGGTAGAACCACTTACGGCTATTGGAATGCGTTTCTGCCAGGATAGAGCAACAAAGCGCGAACCGATTGGGCTAAGCTCGTAGCTAGCGGGGAGCGAACCACCAAAGTTATTTAAGCCAATGTAGATACTGAAGTCGGAGGTGACGCGGGAATAATTTCGGGTTCTCGTTCTTATTATCTGAGCCGATGAAGTCGAATCGGTTGTGACGGTAATGGTGGTTGACTGTGCGAACGAAGTAGCCGAAGCAGCAATCAGGGCAGTGGTCAGGAGGTGTTTGAACGTGTTCATGGCGGTTGTATTTTGTTGTTAAAGGTTTAGGAAAATAAGGGTTTCAGGTTTAGGAAACAG
Source organism: Spirosoma telluris (assembly GCA_003259005.1). Classification (GTDB taxonomy): domain Bacteria; phylum Bacteroidota; class Bacteroidia; order Cytophagales; family Spirosomataceae; genus Spirosoma; species Spirosoma telluris. The sequence continues at coordinate 7,379,123 of QLII01000001.1, read as the reverse complement.
GTTGTATTCGTTAGGCTAGTTCCTGTATTTGCTGTGTTAATTGACAGGAAGATGTCAGAACCTGAGGGGCAGGTTGCATGAGAGGGGAAAATTTTTAGAAAATTTTTCTGGAAGCAGCAAAAAGCCTGACGCGGGCGAATACCCGCGTCAGGCTTCAATCAATAATCTACTACCTATTCTTACGCTACAGGAAGATAAATCGTAAAGGTGGCACCCTGACCGGGCTGGCTGAATGCAGTTATCGCCCCTCCGTGATTAGCGACCACTTTCTCGCAAATGGCTAAGCCAATGCCCGTACCCGCATATTCATTCCGGCTATGAAGTCGTTGAAAAACCTGAAAAATGCGGTCTATGTATTTTTCATCAAAGCCAATTCCATTGTCTGCAACGCTAATCTGAAAATAAACCGTGGCTAGCCGGGCAGGTTTTACAGAAGCCGGTAAAGAGCTGGCCAGAATCTGTTCGGACTGAATCTGAATGAACGGAGTGGTTCCTGTTTTTTGAAATTTCAGGGCATTGCTCAGTAAATTCTGAAACAATTGCCGTAACTGCGACTCATCTCCCGATACTGTTGGCAAACTATTTACCTGAATTTGAGCCCTGGCTTGCTTAATCGCGATTTCCAGGTCATCGAGCACCTCAGTAATGACCCGGTTTAACGAAACGGACATGCTAGCATCCTGGCGGGTCGATATGCGCGAAAAAGTCAATAAATCCCTGATAAGCAACGACATACGACTAGCAGCACCCTGCATTCGTTCCAGATGGTCGAGCCCCTCGCCCAACTCCTGAGCGTATTGATTCTTGAGAATATCGCCAAAGGACTGGATTTTTCGCAATGGCTCCTGCAAATCGTGGCTAGCGATGTAGGCAAACTTTTCAAGATTTTCATTCGACCGGCGAAGGTCGTGGTTGGAGGCCGTCAATTGCTCGGTTCGGGCCTGTACCTGTTGCTCCAGTTCGGCGGCTACCTGTTTCTGTTCATGAATATCGGTAGCCGTTCCCACCCATAGCTTAATCTCGCCCGATTCATCCCGAATGGGCAAGGCTCGATTCAAATGCCACCGATACATCCCATCAGAACCACGCCGATACCGATTTTCGACAACAAAAACGGTCCCATCGGAAAGGGCTTTTTTGTACATATCCAGTGTGTGCGGCAAGTCTTCCGGATGAATCACCGCCTGCCAGCCCCAGGCTTTGGTTTGTTCAAAGTCCAATCCTGTATAGTCGTACCATCGTTGATTGAAGAAATTAACGTCTCCGTCTGGCGTATTGGTCCAGGTCATTTGAGCAATAGCTTCCATCAGGGTTCGGAAGCGTAATTCGCTTTCTTCGATGGCCCGGCGGGCCACTACCTGCTCCGTAACATCAACGGCCATATCAAGAACCGCATATATCTGGCCAGCGGCATTTCGCAAGGGCTTATAGGTAAAGTTGAAGTAAAAGGTTTGCAGTCGACCATCTACCACCAGTTCGGCACGGGCAGCCTGAGCCGAGTACTCAACACCAGTCGTATAGACGGTATCCAGAATCTGGAGGAAGGGTTGTCCCACTAATTCGGGCACTCCTTCGCGCAACGGTTTACCAATAACCGAATCGCCTTTGCCCCAGAATTTAAGCATGGCTTCGTTAGGCAGTTCAACAACCATATCGGGGCCAACAAATAAACTTATAGCTACGGGGGCTTCTTCGATCAGGTTCCGGAAACGTTGTTCACTCTCCTGGAGAGCCGTTTTCGCTTTAACCTGCGTTGTTACCTCAGTAGCAACGACCATCACACTGCTGATGTTCTCCAGATCGTCGCGAATAGGGGCGTAAACAAAATTAAAGAACGCATCTTCCAGCTGGCCTTTACGATGCAGACGGGCTAGCGTTTCAAAGCCATAATAGGAAATACCAGAGTCATATACCTCTTCCAATAATTCGATAAAACCCTGTCCTTTTAGCTCTGGCAAGGCCTCGATCAGCGATTTACTGGTAATTGAGGCATCTTTCCCCCATATTTCCAGCATCGACTTGTTAGCCGTTTCAACCGTCAGGCTACGGCCTGCCAATACGCTGATGGCTACCGGAGCCTGGATGATCATATTCCGAAAGCGGTCTTCACTGGCGCGTAGTTTAGCCTCGGCCTCCACTCGCTCGCTAATATCCTGCGCGATGATAACCATGCTCTGATCTTCATCCTGAGCATCAGACACACTGGTAACATTGAGTTGAACCCATCGAATCGAGCTATCTTTATGAACATACCGCTTCACCAGATTAAAGAAAGGACGCTTCCCGCCCACAACTTCCTCAAACAACTGGCGGTTTCCCGCCCGATCATCGGGATGGGTTAGTTCGAAACTATTGAGCGTATATAATTCCTCTGCCGAATAGCCCAGTAGCTGCGTATAGGCGTCGTTCACTAAGGTAAAGTTGGCCTTCTGATCGGTAAAGGCCATTGCCATCGAAGTATGGTTGAAAGCAATAGAAAACCGCTCTTCAGCTTCCCGAAGTGCTTTATCTTTCTCTTTCTGCTCAGTAATATCCAGGGCAATTCCCGAAATGGAAACCGGCTTTCCCAGAGCATCAAATAGGTACTGGCCAATTACTTTAATCCAGTGAACTGTCCCATCATTCCAGATAAAACGAGCTTCGTAATTTATAGCGCCAGTCTGAGACGCCACTTTATGAGCGCGTTCCCGAATCAGGCGATCATTGGGATGAAGATGATCAATGAATACCCGCCAGGTAAGCCCCGTCGATTCTTCACCGGTAAATATTCGGGCAAACGAGGGCGAATACAGGATGTCATGGCCTCTAGCCTCTTTATCGTCTATGCTGATAAAAAAAGACCCCGACCCTGATCCTTCGAGGGCAATTCTGGCCTGCTGCTCAGCCAGAGTTGCTTTTTCTTTCGCCAGCACCTCTTCGGTAATATCCTCTGCCACCCCCGAAAACCGGTAGGCTACCCCAGCTTCGGAGAAGTATGTTTTGCCAATAAACCGAACCCACCGCAATTGGCGATCAGTCACCCCTATAGTCCGAAAGCTGGTATCATAGTCCCCCCCGATTGAGGATTAAGCGCCCATTGCACAGCCTCCTGTACCCGGCTACGATCGTCAGGATGTATGTAATCCAGTGTTTGTGCATATGACTGGCTAGGCGAATTGGTCAACCCACACAACTCCTGACACCGACTGTCCCAGCTTACAATACCCTGAATAGGGTCCAACTCCCAGGTACCGAGCCGGGCCGATTGTAGGGCAAAGCGCAAACGCTCTTCACTTTCTTCGTGCGCCTTCTGCAACGCTACCCGCTCTGTAATGTCCTGCATGGCACCCACCATACGCAGGGGTTTGCCGTCCCGATACAAGACATAACCCCGGTCGTAAACCGTTGCATAACGACCATCCGCCCGCTGAAACTGATACTCATCCGCCCAGTTAGCACCACCATCATCAATAACCTGATGAATACTGGACAATACACGGTCTTTATCATCGGGATGAATATGATCGACCCAGGACGCGATGTCGTTTTCAACTACCGACTGCGTATTGTAGCCAAATAAGGTGGTATACCCTTCGTTCCACCAAATCATATTGGTCTCCAGGTTCCAATTCCAGACAGCATCCCGAGTTGCCTTTGTTAGCAATTCAAATAGTTCGCTGGTCGTTACTAAATCCGTATTCAATGGTATTTTTCCCCCAAACATTGATAAGCCCTCACGACTTTAACCCACCCGAATCCCTTTATTTTAAAGGAACAATCCATCATTTTTCAATAAAACTACTTTACCGAAGCATCTCATTAATTTTCCACTATACAAATTTAACTTTTTATAGTTGGATACACGCAACGGCACTAGTCCTCTTCCAATTTAGATTCTGATTGATTCTTTAGCTTCTGATTGATTCTATGGGTTCTGTAGCTTCTTTTACTATTAGACCTGATATAAGTTCATTATCAGAGAGTTAGAAAAATAGGTTTGATTTTCAGTCTTATAAACGGCCTCAGAATTGACCATAGCTATTTGCAGATCATTTATTTGCGAAATAACCAATTCTAAAGGCTGATTGAATTCATAAGCGACTAAAAATCAACTTACATCACCTCTACTAATTATCAACATGTTATAACCAACAGACTCCATAGAATCAATCAGAATCTATAGAATCCATAGAATGAGATTATTGTTTATATCGTTTGTAAAACCAATGCTTTAACCATTCTGCTAACAGAACGTAACAACCCACTATCCCGATAATAGCCCCATAGAGCGAAAGAGGCATGGTTGTAAATCCGAATACGTTTGCCAGCGGGCTCACGGGCAACAAGAGAACAATTCCCACAATCAGGGCCGTTGCCAGTAGTAACCACCTACCCGGACGACTGCGATAAAACACCTGTCGGGTGCGAACGACCAACACAATAGTCGACGCTGACATCACCGACTCAACAAACCAGCCCGTCTGAAATAGAGCTTCATTGGCCTTAAATACCCATAGCAACAGACCGAAACTCAGGTAATCAAATACCGAACTCAGTAAGCCAAACGTCATCATAAATCGCCGGATAAACTGCATATCCCATTTGGCAGGCTTTTCAATGGCGTTCGGGTCTACATTGTCCGAGGCAATCGCCATTTCTGGCAAGTCAGTCAGGAGGTTTGTCAATAAAATCTGTACGGGAAGCAGCGGCAGGAAAGGCAGAAAAATAGATGCTCCCGCCATACTAAACATATTCCCGAAGTTGGCGCTGGTGGCCATGAAAATGTATTTCATCGTATTGGTAAAGGTCCGTCGCCCTTCCCGAACGCCGTCAATCAGGACATTTAAATCCTGCTTCAAGAGTACAATATCAGCAGACTCTTTGGCTACGTTCACCGCCGATTCAACGGAAATACCCACATCGGCGGCATGGAGCGCGCTGGCGTCATTGATACCATCGCCCATATAGCCAACGACGTATCCTCGTTTTTTCAGGGCCAGAATAATGCTTTCCTTTTGGTTGGGTTCAATTTCGGCAAACACATGGGTCGTTGTCACTTTATGACGCAGTGCCTCCGAACTCAGTTGGCGCAGGTTAGCGCCCGTTAGTACGCTCGGGCTTTTAATACCAATGGCCTGTGCCACCGCCGTTGCCACCAGCACATTGTCGCCGGTAATCATCTTAATTTGTATGCCGAGATTCTGGAGCGTCGCCAGGGTATCCTGTATGCCTTCCTTGGGCGAATCGAAGAGGCTAATGAAACCCAGAAAGGTCATCCCGGCTTCGTCTGTTTTATCAATCGCTCGTTTACCGTTCGTGTTTTTTGTGGCCAGCCCCAACGTTCGAAAGCCTTTCGCGCTCAGTTCCTGAAAGGTTTTCTGAATCGTAGCCTGGTGATCGGCGATGGGTACGGGCGATGGCCCACCGGCATCCACAAACTGGCAGATGTCCAGTATGTTTTGCAAAGCCCCCTTGGTCACCATAATCGGTTGCCCGCCTTCCTCGGTTAAGATCGTTAAGCGCTTCCGGATGAAATCGTATGGAATCTCATCAACACGAGGATAGCTGGACATATCGGCGGGCACGAACGAGAGAATAGCGACGTCTATTGGATTTCGAAACCCCTGTTGCAATTGGGCGTTCACCTTCGCGAGCAACCCGGCGCGTGGCGAAATTTGCCCGTTCACGTCGATGATCCGGTCAACTTTAACAGCACCTTCGGTAAGCGTACCCGTTTTATCGGAGCAGAGCACATTCATACTGCCCAGGTTTTCAATCGACGATAGGCGTTTGACAATCACCTGCTTTGTTGCCATTCGGCTGGCTCCCTTGGCCAGATTAATACTGATGATGGCGGGTAATAATTGTGGGGTTAATCCAACAGCAATGGCCAGTGAAAACAGGAAGGCATCCAGCACGGGTTTGTGCAAAAAGACGTTTATGGCAAAAATCAGGAACACCAGCACCAGCGTTAGCTCCATGAGCAGATAGCCAAATCGGCGGATACCATGCTCAAAATCCGTTTCAGGGGCTGTCGTGTTGATCCGCTCAGCAATATGACCCAGCTCCGTAGTTGTGCCGGTATGAACGGCCACAGCCGTTCCACTCCCACTTACCACACTCGACCCCATAAACAACGTATTCCGGCGTTTCGCGATGGGGGTTGCCGCATCCAGCAGACAAGGCTGTTTGTCGACAGGGAACGTCTCGCCTGTCAGCGTTGCTTCATTAACGAATAGCTCGTTGCACGACAACAAATAGCAATCAGCAGGTATCACATCGCCTGACCGAAGCCTGAGCACGTCGCCCGGAACGAGTTGTTCATCGGGCACTTCCTGCTCTTTTCCATCCCGTAGTACCGACGTTTTGGCAACGACAATGGACAGCAGTTGCTGCATGGCATTAGAGGCCCCGCGTTCCTGCCAGAAACTGAGCAGTCCACTAATCAGGATGATAATCAGGATAATAACCCCATCGGTAATATCATTCAGGAAAAATGACAGAATGGCCGCGATAATCAGAATAAGCGAAATCGGGCTATTGAACTGCCGGATAAACAAGCCTACTGCCGACGTCTTCTCTTTGGGCTTGATCAGGTTAGGCCCTACCGTTTTTCGGATTTTTTCCGCAGCGTCCTGACTGAGCCCCATTTCGCCGGTAGCCAGGCGATTCAGAACCTCGGAAGCGGGCAAAGCCCAGAATGTAGACAGGTGATCAGGGGATGAATCGGTTGGTTGAGTAGTTTGCATGGGCATTAAGAGGATTTGTTTAACCTCTCTGAGCAGTTGACAGCAAAGTACAACCATCATGCATCAACTTGCCTGATAACAAACAAGCTGCTTTATGAGGATAGTCATTAGTAAAACGGAGCGATTACTCTGTGCTTAAGTAGTTGACCAACTTTGATTCTATGGATTCTCAAGCCAATAGAATCAACAGCATCCACAAGAATCAACCGATAAAAATTCTGCCCTCGTACTTACTTCGATACTAGGTTTATTGATTTAATAGTATTTGCAGTCCGCTCTTCGTAGAATCCAACGACGGATTCCCCATTGGCTTCTACCATTTCTTTGGTAACGAAAAACTCAAAGTCCAGTACGGTATTATCGGTAGCTGTTATGCTAATTTTACCTGGCAAATCGCCTGCTGTTTCTTCGTCGGCACCACTCAGCAAGCCCGTTATTTTTTGCGTTTGGGCATTTACGGCTGTGTTATCTTCATCCAGCAGTGATTTACCATCAAGCTGAAGATCGAGCAATGCGTTGGTCAACTCACTCGTGTAGGCAAACGACACGTACTGCCCAACCCATGTATTCATATCCTCTACGTTCGTCCCGTTTACCTCCTCCAGATTAACAACAAAGTATTCCTTGACATGCCGTTTTGGAAACTCGATGGTTAAGGTAAGTAGCGGATAACCAGAATCTTCTACTTCTTTAAGAAGCCCAACTTCCCTGATTCCTTTAGTAGCCGAAGCCTGCTTCTTCGCGGGTGTTGATTCATCATGTTCAGTGAATGCAGAGGTATCCGATTTGCCTTCATAAGCCGTACAGGAAACGCAAATCGCCATCACGAAAAGCGATATAAACCAAAGAACTTTCATGTTGATAGGTAGACTAATTACAGGGGTAAAGTAAACGAATTAACTCTATTTCCGACTCCCAGACTAATCATCATCGTTGGTATCGAACGGCTTTATATCCTTCGATCCAGCCCACACCTACCAGAGCGGCCAGTGTACACCAACCAAATGCTGAGGCCGTAACGGTTGCAAAGCCGAATAATCGCTGTGCAGGTGGAAAAAACAAGGTAGCCAGTAGCAGACCAAACGTAAGACTCAACATAACCCAAAGCATCCAGTTCGGCACGCGAATCGTTTGAAAGACCGATTGGGTAAAGGAACGATTCACCAGCGTCAATAGAATGTTACTTAAGACTAGTGTGGAGAAAGCCAGGGTTCGAACAACGGAAATAGTCTCACCCTGCTGCATCGCCACGTAATATACACCCAACACGGCCAGCGCAATGCCTACTCCCTGCGCAATGCTTCGCCCCAGTTCAGGCCCTGCCAGAAAGGTATCGGTCATAAGCCGGGGTGGTTGTTGCATCTGTCCCGCTTCGGCAGGTTCGTTTTCGAAGGCAATGGAGCAGGTTGGCCCCATAACTAGTTCCAGGAAGATAATATGAACCGGACTGAACAGGTTGGGCCATTTCCAGTTGGCCAGTAAGGGCACCGCTACCGTCAGGATAATGGGAATGTGAATGGACACGATGTAGGAAATTGCTTTTTTAAGATTCTGATAAATCCGGCGACCCTGCGCAATGGCATCGACCATATTGCTCAAATCATCATTGACCAACACCAGGGATGCCGCCTGACGAGCCACTTCCGTTCCGCGCTTTCCCATGGCCACACCAATATGAGCCGCTTTCAGAGCTGGGCCGTCGTTAACGCCGTCGCCCGTCATGGCTACGACTTCGCCGTTTTGTTTGAGGGCTTCTACCACCCGCAATTTGGCCTCAGGAAACATCCGGGCAAATACTGCCGTTTTCGCAGCCCGCTGTCGGAGCGTAGGCTCATCCATAGCCATTACCTCCTGCCCAGTCACGAGTGTATCAGCACCCGGCAAACCCACCTGACGGGCAATGGCCTGGGCCGTTTCGGGAAAATCCCCGGTAATCATTTTTACATCAATGCCTGCATCGGTAAAGGCGCGAATAACTGCACCCGCGTTCGGTTTGGGTGGATTTTCAAGCGCAATCAGTCCCAGGAACGACCAGGCAAACTCATCCTGTGCCGCCGGATAATCAGGCGATTGACACATTCCTTTCGCCACACCCAACACCCGAAAACCTCCCTTCGACAGTTGCTTCGTAACGCTACGGATTCGGTCAGCGACGGCGGCTTCCAGGCGACAAACGGCTAGAATATGCTCGACAGCTCCTTTGCCCGCTACCAGCACCTCGCCCGTTGGCGACTGCCGAACGTGGGTCATCATGGGGGCGTACCGTCCAGCGGGTACTCATGCACCATGGGATACAAGCTAATTAGTTTAGTAGGCTCAAGCTCAGTGAAAGCCGAGACAATTGCTTTTTCCATCGGGTCGAAAGGTTCGGTTTCACTGGACCAGCGAGCGTATTCCAGCACCGATGATGCCGTATCGGACAACACGCCCGAAAGAGGAACGAGTGCATCTGCCGCGCCATCATACAATTGGCGGACACTCATGCCATTCTGGGTAATAGTTCCAGTTTTATCGGTACAGATCACCGTTGCGGAACCCAGGCTCTCGACCGTCTGAGGCTGTTTGGTCAGTACACCCATGTTGCTCAGCCGGGCGGCACCAAGGGCCATAAAACTGCTAAAGGCCACGGGAATTTCCTCTGGTAGTATGGACATGGCCAACGTCAGGCCAAAGAGCAGGGCCGTTACCCAATCGCCGGAACGGGCGTAATTGACGCCCCACACCAGCGCAAACGCACCTGCCCCAATCCAAGCCATGCGGATCACAAATCGGCTAATCTGGCGTTGAAGGGGTGTTTTTTCGGTCTGGATCGTGTCGATACTTCGCCCAATTCGGCCGAGTTCGGTTTGTGCTCCCACGGCAGTTACCGTAAGCCACGCACTGCCCGATGTGGTGGTGGTGCCGGCAAATACGGGGTTACCCACGGTTTTGGCGACCGAGACCGATTCGCCCGTCAGGATGGATTCATCGACTGAGAAATCGTTGGTGTCGTCAATGGCACCATCAGCGGGGATACTTCCCCTTCTTCAACCAGCACTGCATCCCCCACCACGATATCTTCGACAGGCACAACAGCCAGTTCACCATTCCGACGTACTCTGGCTTTAGGTTGGGTTAACGTGCGTAACGCACCCAGTGCCTTATCGCTTCGGATGGACTGATAGACCGAAATGCCCGACACGAGCAGCAATGCCACAATGAGCGTGATGGCTTCGTCGATCCGACCCAACACAAAGTAGATGGTGCAGGCGGCCACCAGCAACAAAAACATGGGTTCGGTAACGACCTCCTTCACCGTAGCGAACAAGCTTGTGCCCGCGTCAGAAGTCAGCACATTCCGCCCATGCTCGGCGCGTGATTTAGCAACGGCCTCATCCGTTAAGCCCTGAACAGGTAATTGAGTTGTTGGCATCGTATATCGTTAAATGAGCTTTTTCGGTAAAGAGAGAGGTTACTACTTTCCCCGCACACGGCGTATTAATTTCTCCAATTCAACCACCCAGAATGTAAGGCTCGAAACGGCAATGGTTATGCTCAGTTCAGCTAACGTTAAGGGTTTGGTGCTGAAGAGGTTGTTAAAAAAAGGCGTGTAGATAATCATGAACTGGAGCGCAACCGTCAGCAGAATAGCGCCCAGCATAGGTTTGTTGGAGAAAGGGCCGATGCTGAACACGGATACCCGGTGCGAACGAATCGCTATGGCGTTCCCTAATTGACTAAAACACAAAACCGTAAACGTCATGGTTTGCCAGTGCCCAATTCCATGGTGGATAGACCAGGCCTCGATGCCGATCGTGGCCCTCCAATCAGCAAGCCAACCCATAGAATGAACCATGGTAGACTACCCGAGAAAATTGGCTGTCTTGGATCGACGGGGGGACGTTTCATGCTGTTCTTTTCCGATGGTTCGTAAGCCAACGCCAAACCGGGCAACCCGTCGGTCAACAGATTGACCCACAGAATGTGAATGGCCAGTAAGGGAATCGGCAACCCGAAAAAAGGAGCCAGAAAGATTGCCCATATTTCGCCCGCATTTCCCGACATAATATAGCGGATAAACTTCAGAATATTGTCGAAAATCCGGCGTCCATGTTTCACCGCTTTCACGATGGTAGCGAAGTTATCGTCCAGCAGGATCATGTGAGCAGCCTCTTTGGCAACTTCGGTCCCATTGATACCCATCGCAATACCAATGTCTGCGTTTTTCAGGGCGGGGGCATCATTGACCCCATCACCCGTCATGGCCACAAACTGATGACGCGCCTGCAACGCACGGACAATCCGCAGCTTTTGTTCGGGGTCAACCCGCGCATACACCCGTACGTTTTCCACAACGGCGTCAAAGGCAGCTTCATCCAGATTCGCCAGTTCCGATCCGGTCATCACCAGATCATCGGCGGATGAAAGAATACCCAGGGTTTCGGCTACGGCTTTAGCGGTCAGTTTATGATCACCGGTAATCATGACGGGAATGATACCAGCCGCTTTGCATTCGGCTACCGCTTGCCGGGCTTCATCGCGGGGCGGGTCAATCAGTCCGGCAAAACCGATAAACCCCAGACCGGTTTCTATCGTTTCGGGAACAATACTTGCGGGTAGTTCAGGAAGCAGTTTTCCTGCATAGCCCAGCATCCGGTAGCCTTGTTCGGCCATGGCATCGACGCGCTTTCGTAGATCGGGAATGGAGGCTTTCTGGCTGGAATCGAGCTGCTTAAACAACACCCCGACGGCTCCTTTGGTAATACACAGGATGCCTTCTGGTGTTTGATGGAGGGTGGTCATGCATTTCCGCTGTGAGTCGAAGGGCAGTTCGGCGATGCGCGGGAACTGGGTTTCCAGTATCGTTCGCACATACGTTTTATCGGCCGCAAACTGTGCCAGCGCCACTTCGGTGGAATCGCCGAGCCAGTTCCCATTGGGGTCATTGACCACATCGTTATTGAGTGCCATCGCCGTCAGTAATCCGTTACGGCTGGCCAAAACGGATAGAGTAAACGTCGGCACTTCGTAGGTTTGTTCAACCGTCATTTTGTTCAGCGTCAACGTTCCCGTTTTGTCCGTGCAGATGTAGGTAACAGACCCCAGGGTTTCTACAGCGGGCAGTTTGCGAATGAGGGCGTGGCTTTTTACCAGCCGTTTGGCCCCCAGTGCCAGCGCAATCGTAACCACAGCGGGCAACGCTTCGGGAATGGCGGCCACCGCCAGCGAAATCGAGACCAATAGTAAATTCAGAAGCGGTTCGCCCCGCAACCATCCCACACCGAAAAAGATGAGGCAAAGCACAAGAACAGCCACCGACAAACTTTTCCCGAATACCGCCAACCGTTTCTGGAGGGGTGTCTCGACTTCATCGGTTTGAATCAGTTTGGCAATACGCCCCAGCTCCGTTTTCATACCCGTGCCGACGACATAAGCCGTGGCCCGCCCGTTGGTCACGAATGTGCCTTTGTAGCCCATATTCAGGCGGTCGCCGAGCGGGTAGTCACCCTCAGGCAATACATCGGCGTTTTTCTCAACGTTGGTGGATTCGCCTGTCAACGAAGACTCGTCAACTTTCAGGGCATGTGTCTCGATAAAGCGGACATCCGCCGGGATAATATTACCCGCTTCCAGCAGCGTCACATCACCAGGGACCAACTCGGATGCCTCTACTTTACTAGCCTGCTTATTCCGCAACACCTGCGCCTGCGCGGAGGCCATTTTTTTGAGAGCTTCCATTGCCTTTTCAGCCCGGTACTCCTGAAAGAAACCGACGAGGGCATTGATCATAACAATAGCCAGAATAACGTAGGTGGATTTTACCTCGCCTACCAGACCTGATATAATGGCGGCTGAGATGAGCACCAGGATCATGAAATCCGTTAGCTGATGCAGCAGTAGCTGCCAGACGGTTTTCTTCTTCGCGTCTTCGATCTGATTTTTACCATACTCAACCAACCGTTGTTGAGCCGCTTCTTCGGTAAGTCCGATGGGAGACGTAGTCAGTGAACGGGCTACTTCTGCAACCGGAACAAGGTGAAAATCCATATAAGAGCGTTGAGAATAAACGTACTGGGTAGCTTGGGCAGATTGGGCAAGCGCTGGCATTGATTCTATGGATGCTATAGATTCTTTAAATGCTAAGCAGCTGATATCAACAATAGAATCAACAGAATCTATAGAATAGAATCAACTTTGACAAAGCACCCGTTCAGGCATTCCACGTCCAATTACGGATCTCCGGCATATCTTCCCCATTTTGATTGATGAAGTGCCTGTGCTCGACGAGTTTATCCTTCAGGAGTTGCTTCAGATAGGCCCCTTTGTTGCCCAATTGGGGAAGTCGATCCAGGACATCCATCGCTAAATGAAACCGATCCATCTCATTTAACACGGTCATGTCAAACGCCGTCGTAATCGTACCTTCTTCCTTGTAGCCACGCACGTGCATATTGCTGTTATTCGCGCGGTTGTACGTTAATCGGTGTACCAGCCAGGGGTAGCCATGAAAGGCGAAAATAACCGGCTTATTTTTGGTAAACAGGGAATCAAAATCTGCATCGGATAAGCCATGAGGATGTTCCGTCTGGCGTTCCAGCTTCAGCAGATCAACGACATTGACCACCCGAATTTTCAGCTCGGGTAAATGCTGCCGCAAAATCGAAACGGCTGCCAGGGTTTCCAGCGTTGGCACATCCCCACAGCAAGCCATAACGACATCGGGTTCGCTATCTTTATCACTACTCGCCCATTTCCAGATACCAATTCCTTCTGCGCAGTGCTTGATAGCCGCGTCCATAGTCAGCCACTGAGGGGCAGGGTGTTTGCCCGCTACCATCACATTCACATAATGGCGACTCCGGAGGCAGTGATCCATGACCGAAAGCAGGCAGTTTGCATCGGGGGGCAGGTATACGCGCACAATACTGGATTTCTTGTTGATCACGTGATCCATAAAGCCAGGGTCCTGGTGGGTGAACCCATTATGATCCTGTCGCCAGACGGTAGATGTCAGCAGGTAATTCAGCGAGGCAATCTTTCTTCGCCAGGGTATTTCCTGCGTCATTTTCAGCCACTTGGCGTGCTGATTGAACATCGAATCGACAATGTGAATGAACGCTTCGTAGCTATTGAACAACCCATGCCGCCCCGTGAGCAGGTAGCCTTCCAGCCAGCCTTCGCACTGGTGTTCGCTGAGCATTTCCATTACACTGCCCGAGGGTGCCAGAAATTGATCATTCTCGGCAGTATCGGCATCCCACTGCCGATTGGTCGTTTCAAAAACCGCTTCCAGTCGATTAGAAACAGTCTCATCGGGCCCAAATATCCTGAAATTCCGTGGCTCCAGATTTAGCTTGATAACATCCCGCAAAAACTGCCCGGCCACAAACGTATCACTAGCCTGTGCAGCTCCGGGCGACGGCACATCAACGGCATAATCACAATAGTCCGGCATACACAGATCACGCAGGAGCAGGCCGCCATTAGTATGCGGGTTAGCTCCCATTCGCCGGTCACCTTTAGGCGCTAACTCAGCCAGTTCGGGTAACAGGCGACCTTGTGCATCGAAAAGCTCTTCAGGTTTATAGCTTCGCAACCAGCATTCCAGTTGCGCCAGATGGTCGGGGGTGTAGAGGCCGAAACAGAAAGCGGTACCTGGTGCGCCCGGAACGTACCTTCGTTCGGTACGCCGTCAATAGCTTTCGGCCCCGTCCAGCCCTTAGGGGATCGGAGTACAATCATGGGCCAGCGAGGGCGGGTCGTTTCACCTTGTTGACGAGCCTCCTGTTGAATTTGATTGATCTGGGTGATGGCTTTGTCCAATGTAGCGGCCATTGCCTGGTGCATCTGTTCCGGTTCGTGGCCTTCCACAAAATAGGGCGTCCAGCCGTAGCCACGCAGTAACTGATCCAGTTCCTCGTGTGAAATACGGGCCAGTACGGTCGGATTGGAAATTTTATAGCCGTTCAGGTGTAGAATGGGCAAGACCACCCCATCGGTAACCGGATTCAGAAATTTATTGGAATGCCAGGCAGTGGCCAGGGGACCGGTTTCGGCCTCTCCATCACCCACCACACAGGCGGCTATCAGGTCGGGATTATCGAACACCACGCCAAACGCATGACTGAGTGAGTAGCCTAATTCACCCCCTTCGTGCAACGAACCGGGTGTTTGTGGCGATGCATGACTCGAAATCCCACCCGGCGATGAGAACTGCCGAAACAGCTTTTTCAGCCCATCTTCATCCTGACTAATCGCCGGATACACTTCGCTATAGGTGCCTTCAAGATAGGTATTCGCGACTACGGCCGGACCGCCATGACCGGGCCAGAGATGTACAGCATAGTAAGCTCATCTTTTTTGATGACCCGGTTCAGGTGGGCATAGATAAAATTCTGCCCCGGCGTAGTTCCCCAATGGCCCAGCAGCATAGGCTTGATATGTTCCAGCGCCAGTGGTTCCCGAAGTAAGGGATTATCGTGCAGATAAATCTGACCAACCGACAGATAATTAGCGGCTCGCCAATAGGCATTTATTCGGTAAACTTCCTCCGGCGATAACGGCGTATCCGTCTGGGGTTCCATAGGTAAAGCTAAGTTGATCGTTTCCATAATTGAGTTTGTCAAGGTTGTTTCACAGACCGGGCCGTTGGAGCAGATGCCCAAGGGATTTCTTCAGTTCGCTACGCACTGGTGCTTTAATTTTTTGTCTGGGCCAGGCTCCAGCTTGGCCCGTTAAATCATTGACAAAGGCCAAGCTGGAGCTTGGCCCAGACAATAGCACTAGTTTTGTGCTTATTGATTTGAAGGAATTAAGCGTAGAAATACATTGCTTTATTTTTCATTCTCGCCGGGTTAAAACCCGGTGCAGTTGATGTGCTCTGTGTTTTTGCGCCGGGTTTTAACCCGGCGAGAATGAAAAAATAACGGCGCTTAGTTAATACAAATCAATTAGCACTTAAAAGTCGGCAGACGGTTTGGGCAATCATCTTTTCTTCATCGGTTGGAATCACTCGGACGGTGACCCGGCTGGCATCGGTCGAAATGATGGCCGCATGAGCCGTGTTCCGATGTTCGTCCAGTTCAATGCCTAAGTAATCAAGCCCATGACAAACACGGGTTCTTATTTCGGTGGCATTTTCTCCGATTCCACCCGAAAACACCAGTGTGTCGAGACCGCCCAGCACGGCCGTAAAGGCCCCGATCCATTTCCGGGTTTGGTAGCAGAACAACTCGACGGCCTCAGCCGCCCGGACATCGCTCGACTGTCGGTCCAGCAAATCCTGCATATCGGAACTGGTTTCCGAAACACCGAGCAAGCCGGAATCGTGATTGATTAATTTATTGAATTGCGTGGGCGATAGCTTTTCGGTTTTCATCAGATACCAGGCCACTCCAGGATCAAGGTCGCCGGGGCGGGTGCCCATGGGTAACCCAGCGGTGGGCGTAAACCCCATACTGGTGTCTAAGCTCCTCCCCTCCCGAACCGCAGCCAAACTGGCTCCACTCCCTAAATGCGCCAGAATGACTTTGCCCTGGGCAACTTCGGCACCGGCAATCCGGCTCAGTTCTTCCAGCAGATACGCATAGGATAACCCATGAAAGCCATACCGTCGGATTCCCTGGGCGTCGAATCGTCTGGGAATCGGCAATAGCTGGGCAACTCGGGGCATTGTCCGGTGAAAAGCGGTATCAAAACAGGCAATCTGAACTAAATCCGGATGGCGTTTCTGGAAAGCCTCAATCAGAGCGAGTTCACTGGGCAGGTGATCGGGGTCATAGGCGCTAATGCGCTTCAGATCTTCGACCAGCGATGGTGTAATCCGCTCCGGTTCCTGATGTTCCATGCCATGAACAATTCGATGCCCAACCGCCCTGATCGACGAAAAAACTGCCTGTTTTTCGAGCCACTCAATCAGGAAATTTACCGCCGAAGCATGATTGGTAGCCTTTACCGGAAAGTTGATGATTGATTGGTAGCCGGGTCGGTAAACGTAAGTTTCGTATCGGGGAGGCCAATCCGATCAATGTGGCCGTAGAGACCGCGTTTCGGCGGTTCACCAGCATCAAATACAGCAAACTTGATGCTTGATGAACCACCATTGATTGTTAAAACGCGTTCATTTGCTGGAGTCATAGCCGATTTGCAGTTACGTTACTAGTCAAACCAACAGAGCCCAGCTTTGTATACATAGGTTGGTAATTCCGATAGTTAAACAACAGCCAGCAGCGGAATATCGGTAAGGCGGGCCATGCGTTGCGTTTCGCCTTCCGAAAACAATTTCTGAATCCATTTTCGCATTTGCGGCAGCATTATAATCAGATCCGCCCGGTTCGAATGGGCAAAGGCCAGCAGGGTGTCATAAATTTCTTCCCCAGACTCAATGGTCAGCGTGTGCGGCTGTGGATTCAGCAGGTGCCGGATATGTTCTGCCTGATGGTGCGTCTCGGGATCGTTGGGTTTATCGCTGATGCACAATACGTTCAGTATGCTCCCAAATAATCGACTGAAATTTAGTGCCTTATCCAGAGAAACGGCATTCGGTGGTACTGCCAGATTAATGCCCAGTACCACGTTTTTCAGGCCTGCATAGACAATATGCGGGGGAATAAGCAGCAGTGGAACTTCTGTTTCGGCAACCATACCTGTTGCAATACTCCCCATTAGCTGCGCACTTTGTGGCGCCGAACCCACCGTCGACATAACCAGCAGATCAGCGTGTTCAGCCTTCGTGACATGCCGGATAGCCTCCATCGTATGGCCTTCCTGAGCAATGCATCGGATAGGTACTTCTATTCCTACCAGATCATGCAGATCAGCGGCCAGTCGGTGTAAGGACTTTTCACTGCTTTCCCGGGTGGCTTCCACGGAGAGCGGAAAGTCGCCCACTTTGGCCGGGTTGTCGGGCCAAACATGAAAGGCATGGACTAAAAGTAGGGTAGCTTTCTGATCGTAAGCCAGTTGAGCTGCGAATCTGGCCACTCGGTTGGCGTTGTGTGTAAAATCAGTAGCGAGAACGATTGTTTTCATTACGAATGAGATATGTGAGGAAAGCAGTTGGGTTCTGTGATTCTGCGGATTCTATGGACATGTGGAACGCTGTTGCACTCATACTGATCATGAGAAACAATGGAATCCATAGAATCTAAGCTTACTTGATTACGTTCAAGTCTACTTGGCCAGGTATCCGCCATCAACGGGGTAATACGATCCGGTAACGAAGGATGCCTTCTCGGAACTGAGCCAGATAACTAATTCGGCTACTTCTTCCGCTTTCCCCAAACGACCAATGGGGTGAAGACCAATCAATTGCTGTTTTACCTCCGCCGAGAGCAAATTCAATAAAGGAGTATCGATATAACCTGGTCCAACGGCATTGATCCGAATTCCCGCTGGCGCATATTCAATGGCTGCCGTTTGCGTTAAACCAACCATACCGTGCTTTGCCGATACGTAGCCGGGTGAACCAGGTGTACCCACCTGCCCCAGTATGGACGCCATATTGACAATTGAGCCAGCGCCCTGTTTGAGCATGACTTCCAGTTCGTATTTCAGGCAGTAGAAAACGCTGTTGAGGTTTACATTGATGATATGCTGCCAGCCTTCCAGGCTATAATCGGCGGTCATATTTAGTTCACCTCCAATCCCCGCATTATTACAGGCCATATCGAGCGAACCAAAGGCCGAGACCGTTTCCTGCACCAGTTGCTGGCACTGGGCCGCATCGCCCACATCGGCCTTAAAAAAACGGGCACTCCCTCCCGCAGCGTTTATGGCTTCAGCTACTTGCTGCCCTTGTGCTTCGTCAACATCCGAGAGCATCACCTTGGCACCGTGCTGCGCATAAAGCAGGGCAACCGCTTTCCCAATACCTGAAGCGGCTCCCGTTACCAGGGCCGTTTTTCCTTGCAAGTCTTTATCCATGAGTTAATAACTGATAAGCGAATGAGTAAACCAGTGAACATGCCAATTGAACAGGTAGGTCAATGAAACGATAAATAGGGCGGTTAAGCCTGCTAAACAACGTTTGTTTCCTGATACAGATCAGCCTGTTTGACAACTCAAAGTAACCGAAAAGCCATGGGCCCTGACCTGACCAGACACAGGTGTCAACCTGATAAACGTCAGGTTTTTAGCCCGAATTTTAGCCATCAATACGGTATTTACTGTCGATGCGGGTAAATTCCAGTAGGGATATTCTTACCCTATGATACGTACGATCAAACCAATTTTGACCAAATGAAACGCTTCAGTACTATGCAATCTGCTATTCTACCTGCTTTGTTGATCCTTGCCGTCAGCGTAGCCATGATTCCCAACGCCAAAGAACCCGTTGGTGTGGGGGTTAAAGCGCCGAAAGGTGCCGAAGTGCTGTTCGATGGGTCGCGAAAGATGCTCGACGAAAAGTGGACGTATTGGGAAGGCCCCCGGCTCAAGGCAAGTCTGCCCATTAAGTGGAAAATTGAACAGGACCCGACGGGTGGTGGTACAGTCATGAATACCAATGATCCGGCAGCCGCTGGTGGTCTGTATGGTGCCGCCGACATTGTGACCAAAGAAACCTTTCGGGATTTCCGTTTGCATGTCGAGTTCTATGTAAGCAAAGCCGGTGGCAACAGTGGCGTCTATCTGCAAAATCGGTATGAAATTCAGATTTTCGATGGCGATACAACCAGCCACGGGTTAGGCGCTGTGATTAACGAATCGCCTTCACCCTACAAACTCTACAACGGTATCGGAAAGTGGAATGCCTACGACATCGAATTCCGGGCGGCACGCTTCAAAGACGGCAAACGGACCGAACCCGCCATGGTTACCCTGTATTTAAATGGCAAAAAAGCGCACACTAATCAGAAGATTACGCAGGTTTGGGGTGGCCCCAACTCCGGCATCGACGGGGGTAATGACGGCGGCAAAGGCGTTACGGATACGCCCGGTGGACTAAAACTCCAGGCCGAAGGCCATGATGTGCTCTACCGCAACATCTGGATTAAAAAGATGGATATAAAGGAGGCTAGTACGGATTTTTGAGTTTAATTCTGCCGGTTTAAATGGAGCGTTTTTTGTCATTCCGACGAAAGGAGGAATCTCAAGCTTCTCATTAGTCAAGCTTGAGATTCCTCCTTTCGTCGGAATGACAAAAACAATAACAGAACTTTGCTGCAAGTCAACTAACATTCAATACTGAAAAAGTAGCTAATGGTGTGTATACTTACAACTAACTCACTTTTAGCCACTTTTTCATGAAATTTCTCTCCATCCTGCTGCTTAGCGTAGCCTCTCTGTTTTGGGCCTGCCAGTCTACCGAAACCCATTCCACCACACTACAAACCTACTTTGCATCCGATACAAGCGGAGTGGCCACTGGTGGTGTTCGCGTGATTCCGATCAAGACGCTTAATCGCACGTTTAACGTCTGGACGAAACGGTTTGGCAATAATCCCAAAATCAAATTACTCTTGCTCAACGGAGGCCCCGGTGCTACGCACGAATACTTCGAGGTGATGGAGAGCTTTCTACCCGCCGAAGGCATCGAGTTTATTTACTACGACCAACTGGGAACGGGCAACTCCGATAACCCCAAGGATACGGCCTTCTGGGATTTGCCCCGCTACGTAGAAGAAGTAGAACAGGTTCGTACCGCTCTGAACCTCACGCCCGATAATTTTTACCTGCTGGGCCACTCGTGGGGTGGCATTCTAGCCATGCAGTACGCCCTCAAATACAACAAAAATCTCAAGGGCCTGATTATTTCAAACATGATGGCCAGTTGCCCGGACTATGGTAAATATGCCGATCAGGTGCTGGCTAAACAGATGGACCCAACGGTGGTGAAAGAGGTAAACGAGATTGAGGCTAAAGGAGCGTATACAAGTCCCCGGTACATGGAACTGCTGATGCCTAATTTTTACGCTAAACACATCTGCCGTTTACCCATTGACCAGTGGCCCGACCCCCTGATGCGTGCGATGAGCAAGATTAATCAATCGCTGTACGTAACCATGCAGGGACCCAGTGAATTTGGCATTGCGGGCAATCTAACCAACTGGGATGTCAAAGCCGAGTTGCCAAAAATTACCGTCCCCACGCTAACCATTGGCGCTCAACACGACACGATGGACCCAGAACACATGAAATGGATGGCGACTCAGTTTCCCAACGGCAGCTATCTGTATTGCGCAAACGGTAGCCATATGTCTATGTACGACGACCAGAAGACGTATATGAGCGGGTTGATTAAATTCATAAAAGGGGTGGATGCCGGAGAGAAGAAGGTAAGTCTTTGAAAGAAGTAAAAAGGGGGTGTATCCTTCTTCTATCGATATGAACCTACATCCTATGAACCGGTTAGCAATATCGTTTCGTCATTTCGCCTATGCGCTCCTGCCTGGGGCTTTCATTGTTCTGTTTGCTTTGCAGGGTTATAGCCAGGATAGCCCGGTTAAGACCGGAAAAGTTGAACGTATCAACGTACACGGTAAGGGACTGGAAGGAAATCTGGCTGGTGATTCACCGGATCGGGATGTATCGGTCTATCTGCCACCGAGTTATCAGACGGACAAGAAGCGCCATTATCCGGTTATCTATTTCCTGCATGGATTTACAGACAGCGACGACAAATGGTATGGTTTCACCAAGCACTGGATTAACCTGCCCGCCGTCGTTGATAAGACATTGGCCGAGGGCAAAACGAAGGAGTTTATCATCGTGACGCCCAACGCCTATAACCGGTTTGCCGGGAGTATGTATTCTAATTCGGTGACGATTGGCAACTGGGAGGATTTTGTGGCCGATGAATTAGTAGCCTACATCGATAAGCACTACCGCACCCTTCCGCAAGCCGCCAGTCGTGGACTGGCGGGGCATTCGATGGGTGGATACGGCACGATTCGGATTGGGCAGAAGCACCCCGAGATATTCTCCAGTTTATACCTGTTGAGCCCCTGCTGCATGGTGCCGAACATGAGTGGGTCGGTGAGTGCGGAGCGAGCGGCCAAGATGGAAGAGGTGAAGACGGTGGCGGATCTGGAGAAAGCGGATTTTGGCACGAAAGCCATGTTTGCTTCGGCGGCTTCGTGTCGCCTAACCCAACGAACGCGCCCTTTTTCCTGGATTTGCCGGTGAAAGATGGCCAGCCTCAGCCACTGGTTACGGCCAAATGGGCGGCCAATGCACCCCTGGCAACGCTGGATCAGTACATCGGCAACATCAAGCAACTCCACGCGCTGGCCTTCGATGCGGGTTCGAAGGATGCCAGTATAGCCGCCAACAATAAAATCCTGGACGGCATCCTCACTACATACCAGATTCCCCACACCTACGAAGAATACGACGGCGATCACATCAACCGAATTGCCGAACGCATCGAGCAAAAAATGCTACCGTTCTTCACCACGAACTTATCGACGGAGATGGTGAAAGGTGGGAAGAAGAAGTGAGTGGTGATTCTGATTTAGCGTAGTATTATTTTTTTGTCATTCCGACGCCAGGAGGAATCTCAAACTTGATTAATACGAAACTTGAGATTCCTCCTGGCGTCGGAATGACAAAAAAAGCTAAAAACAAACAGTCATCAGTATGAAAAAAATAGCTAAAACAGCCTTGTTCACTATTATTTTCCTGGCGGTGTTTGTTTTAATGGCTGGACTTATTCTGGCGTTTCTCCCAACTAAATCAAAAACAAATCATGTTGGAATTTCGCCGGAGAAAGCTGCCATCCTGAGGCAGAATTTCGCGGGCCCACATCACCAGTTTACTACATCGGATGGAGAACCACTTTTTCTGAGAAGATGGAATCCCGACAGTATTGAGCCTGCAAAAAAAGATATTGCCGTTTTAATTTTTCATGGCATAACTGCCTACAGTGGGGCCTATGATATGGCAGGTAAACCGCTAGCGGCAGGTGGCTATACAACATTTGGTTTGGATTACAGAGGGCATGGCTTATCGGGCGGCAATCGAGGGGATAACCCCGGTAAAGAACGATGGATTGCTGATTTAGTGGAGTCAGTACGCTACGTCAAACGTCTGGGTTTTCCCAAAGTGATTATTTTAGGGCATAGTCTGGGAGTAGCTTCGGCAATATGTGCTGCCGATGCAATCCCCAATGAGCTTTCAGGCTTGGTCTTACTCTCAGGCGCTTATGAGGGCAGAAAAGGCCTGTCAAAACCGCTTCCGTTTTTCGAAAAAGCCAGAATTTTTGCCAGCTCGATTTTCCGTCCATCCTATCCGGCTGCGGAATATTATCGGGAGGGCATGACGGTCACAAAAGACTCGCTGTTCAATTTTCGATATACACTTCGGTTTCTAACTATGCTCAATGTTAAGGAACTCCGATTACCCAAAACGCTGAATATCCCGGTGTTAGTAGGGGTGGCAATAAAGATGAATTATTCGCGATAGATAAAGTGAAAGAATTCTACAATCTTATTCCGGGCAACAAGAAGGAATTTTTAGTCATGAAAAACACGACGCATGCTAAAATTCCCATTGAAAGCTGGAATCAAGTAGTCGCCTGGTTAGATAAAACCTTCTGAGCATAACAAGACTATCGCGAAAAGCCATGCCACGGTTCTTACACACGTCTCAGGCACTTATTGACGGAGCTGGTAATACAATTTACCCGTATCTTTCGTTTCAACAAGCTCTTAACATCATCCATGAAAAAAAGCGTTTTACTATCCTTGCTGATCGCTATGTTACTGAGTTGCACCCCTGACAAAAGCGAACAAACCACCACATCCGATCCTGGATTTGCGGCTGTACTGGACGACTATTATGAGCAACGGTTAAAGCTGTTTCCGCTGGAAGCTACCTCACAGGGTGACAATCGGTACAATGACCTGCTGCCGAATGACATTTCGCAGGAGTTTCTGGAACAGACCAAGACGTTTTACACCGCTACGCTTGATAAACTGAAGCCGTTTGACCGGGAGAAATTGTCGGACGAAGACAAAATTTCCTACGACATTCTGAAACGGGAGCTAGAACTCCAACTGGAGCAATATCCCTTTCATCAGGAAGACATTCCGTTTAATCAATTCGTTGGTTTGCCGCTCATGTTTGGGCAGTTAGGCAGTGGAGAAGGGGCTCAACCCTTTAAAACGGTGAAGGATTATGACGATTGGTTGAAACGAGTTTCTGCATTTGCCGTTTGGGGTGATACGGCCATTGCTGCGTTTCGCAAAGGCATCGCTACCAACAACGTCCTGCCGAAAAGTCTGGTCGTAAAAATGATTCCTCAGATGAATGATTTAGTGGTGACCGATCCCACCAAAAGTCTGTTCTACGGCCCGATTCAAAAACTACCGGCCACATTTAGCGAAGCCGATAAAACCCGGCTAACGGCTGCGTACAAGAAAGCGATCACCGGGCAAATCGTACCGACCTATCAGAAGTTAGGGACGTTTCTGAAGACGGAGTACCTACCCAAAGCCCGGACAAGCTCAGGTATTGACGTATTGCCAAAGGGGCCGGAACTCTACACCTATCTGGTTAAGGTTCAGACGACGACCAACGACACACCGGAAGAAATCTATCAGATTGGCCTGAAAGAAGTTAGTCGGATTCGGGGCGAAATGGAGAAAGTGAAAACACAGGTAGGCTTTAGCGGTAGTCTGGCTGATTTTTTCACCCACCTCAAAACCGATAAAAAGTTCTATCCCTACAAAACACCCAAAGAGGTATTAGCCGCGTTTAACACCATTCTGGCCCGGATTGAGCCGAATCTGAAAAAAGAGTTTACGAACACACCCAAATCGAAATTCGAGATTCGGCAGACCGAGAAATTCCGGGAAGCCTCCGCCAGTGCCGAATACAATCAGGCATCGGCCGATGGAAGCCGTCCGGGCATTTTCTACGTACCGATTCCCGATGCAACCAGGTTCAACGTCACGTCGGGCATGGAGTCATTGTTTTTGCATGAAGCCATTCCGGGTCACCATTATCAGACTTCATTACAGCAGGAAAACACCAGTTTGCCCAAGTTTCGTCGGTTTGCCTGGTATGGTGCTTACGGTGAAGGCTGGGCGTTATATTGCGAATCATTGGGAAAAGAACTAGGTCTCTATACCGATCCGTATCAGTATATGGGTGCCCTGGGCGATGAAATTCACCGGGCCATTCGGCTCGTGGTAGATGTGGGTCTGCACACCAAACACATGACCCGTGAGCAGGCGATCAAGTACATGATGGACAACGAACCCATTGCAGAACAGGGAGCCACCGCCGAAATTGAACGCTACATGGCGATTCCCGGTCAGGCGCTTTCCTATAAAATCGGTGCCATGAAAATACGCGCCTTGCGGACTAAGTACGAACAGGAACTCGGCACTAAATTTAGCCTGGCCGCCTTTCATGATGAGTTTCTCAAAGATGGCTGCATGCCGCTAGACGTGCTGGAACGAAAAATGGACGCCTGGGCAGCGAGGCAGAAATAATCACCGTTCAGCCTAGTATTCACTACTGCACCGGATAACACCCCGTTGAGCGTAGTCTTAGACTACGCTCAACGGGGTGTCTTGGATAACTGCCAGCAATCTATTGGTTTTTTAGTCGTCCGCGCTATTTTTAACCGCCAGTTAAAAAGGAATCTCCGCTATGTCCGCCAGTATCCCCATCGAAATCGAGAGCGCCGTTACAACCATCATTGTCCAGCGACCCTATAAAAATCAGGTTCAGGCCTATGAGAACTGGTTACAGGAAATGGTGCCGCTGGCGCAGGGATCGGCCGGGCATCGGGGGTAAATATCATAAAGCCACACGGCCAGAATGATGAATACACCATTGTCCTTCATTTCGCGTCGGAAACGACACTGCGTACCTGGCTGGAGTCCGACACGCGCAGGCAGATGATCGAGAAGGTGCGCCCGCTTCTAAATACCGACGAAAAAATAGAGATCAAGACTGGTCTTGAATTTTGGTTTACTCCGCCCGAAGCGAAGAAAATGGCGCCCCCTTACAAACAGTTTCTACTAACGTGGTCGGCTATCTTCCCGCTATCCGTTCTTATTCCCTGGCTGCTATCGCCCCTTTTTTCGGCGCTTCCTTTTTTTTCTACCCCTCTGATTAAGCCCTTGATAACGAGTCTGTTCATTGTGGCACTCATGACGTTTGTTATCATGCCCCGCTATGCCCGGCTGGTTGCCAAATGGCTCTACCGCTAAAGTAGCGTACGAATTTCGAGCAGGATTCCCTTCGCTGAACGCATGCCAAACGACCTTTTACCGGTTTGGAAAGGTTAATTTCAGGGCACATAGTAAACCAAATTGACTATATTCTCGTTCAGGCCCTAGATTGTCGCGCATTTACTGCCTATTAATTTATTTATGCAACCTGCTCTTTCTGCTACAGCACCCGCCATTCCAACCGGTCTGGTCCGTATTATCATTGTCGTTACGGCTATTTCAGCCGCCGTTATGGAGCTTATCGACGTTACCATTGTCAACGTAGCTCTTAACGAAATTGCTGGTGCCTTAGGAGCGACCATTGAAGATGTAGCCTGGGTTGTCACCTCCTACGCCATCGCGAACGTCATTATCATCCCCATGACGGGTTTTCTGGCCGAGTATTTCGGGCGAAAAAAGTACTACGTTGCTTCGATCATTCTCTTTACCGTTGCCTCCTATTTCTGCGCCAGTTCAACGAGTTTGTGGCAATTGGTATTCTGGCGATTTATTCAGGGTATGGGAGGAGGAGCGCTGCTGTCTACCTCACAAGGCATCATTTTCGATGCGTTTCCTCCCGCTAAACGTGGAGTCGCTTCCGGTATTTTTGGTATGGGTATCATTCTGGGGCCAACCCTGGGACCGTTTCTGGGAGGGGTCATTGTCGATAACTACCACTGGTCCTATATTTTCTACGTCAACGTCCCCATTGGCATTCTGGCCACTATCCTGACCCTGCTTTACATTGCCAAGAAACCAGGTGAAGGAACGCGCAAGAGTCAAATCAAGATTGATTACCTCGGCATATTGTTACTGAGTGTGGGAGTTGGGTCGTTGCAATATGTGCTAGAGAAAGGGCAGTCTGACGACTGGTTCGAGTCGAAAACGATTGTCACCCTAACCCTAACGGCCATTGGGGGACTGGCAGGCTTCATCTGGCGGCAATTAACCACGTCTCATCCGGTTGTTAACTTACGGGTATTGGGCAAAGGAACCCTGGGCGTGACGACTATTTTCAGCTTTGTGGCAGGCCTTGGGCTATTTACATCCGTCTTTGTGTATCCCGTGCTCGTCCAGCGCATTAACGGATTTACGCCCACAATGACCGGCCTTTCCTTACTCTGGCCGACCCTGGTAGGTATTCCTCTGTTTCCCCTGATTGGCAAACGGCTTTCGTCGGGGGCCTCTCCACTGCCTTTTATCATTATTGGCATGTGTACATTCGTGGTGTTTGGCTTCTACAGTGGCACCTTGAATGGGCAGGCCAATCAGTGGGACTTTTTCTGGGCGCAGATGATGCGTGTCTTCGCCGTAACGATGCTGCAATTACCCCTCATTAACCAGGCAGTAGCGGGTTTACCTCCTCAGGACTTCCCATCCGCCATTGCCCTCAACAATATGATTCGTCAGTTGGGCGGGGCCTTTGGCATTGCATTGGCCAACACCTTTGTCACAAGAGATTACGCCCAGCACCGTTACGATCTGGTCAGTAATCTGGACCCATCGAACCCCTTGCTAACCGAGCGACTCAACTTATTGGGCGGAGCGGGTCAGCGGGCTTACAAAATTCTGGATCTGACGGTGGATAGACAGGCCTACCTGCTCGCTTATCTGGATACGTTTCGGCTGGTTGGGGTTTTCTTTCTGGCTATTATCCCCTTAGTTTACTTCCTGCGAACGAAAAAGAAATCGGCGGCAGAAGTAGCCTTAGCTGCTAAGGCCATGTCGGAAGCTCACTGAAAAAGTGGGCGTAGAAAGAAATTACCGGTACCCTTTTCACGGCTAGGTCGAGTCCGGGTAGTACGTTTAATCAAGGGCATCTCATTTGACCAATGGAGGCCACAGAATCATTTCTTGTGCATCACGAGTTGCCCGGTGAATATCTGTTGCCATTTCCAGAGAACCTTACCGTTCTCGCGCGTTATTATGAACAGCGGATCATTGATCTTAACGCGATCCTTCGCATAGAAAGCGCCATCGGTTGCAGACCGGTAATATACCTTCAACGTCGTTGGCGTACCTGTTGCCCAGCCACCCATCTGTTTGCTGGAAGCCGAAAAGGGTAGCGACCACAACTAATAACCCAACTGTCGAAACGAATTTGTATCTGGAGTAACCGAAGTTTTTCATGATTCGAGTCATTCGATCAGGAGCGGTTGAATACGTACCACATGAACGCCACAAGGATAGCTTCTACGATCCAGACATGCAGTGTATTCTGATGAGCGAGTCGGCGAACCAGAAAATGAAGCCCAATGCCCCCCCTGCAATAGGAATACCGAACAAGAACTGCAAAATATTGTTCTCCTGCTTCATATCGATAAAGCCATACAGAATCATAATCACCCCAATTAACGACACCCCAACGAGTGGTGTTAGTACACTAAATACTTTTGACATATCCATATACACGATTAGTTAGTAACCAGGCTACCCATCGCTGGGCCACCGGCTGTGTCAAAAATCAACACGCATACGAGGCAACATATCGTTTGGATTATTCAGTGATTAGATATTATAGAGTAAGGAGACAATCCGCAACGTAAGGGGCACTTCAGGTTGCCTTTTATCAGTTAAAAACCAGTTAAAAAACGGCATTTCAAGCAGAATAGATCAGCAAATTCGCACGTTAGCCAGAGTTGGTTTATATTTGAACTTTTAAAAGTATTAGATAGGATTACGGAAAGCGGCCAGACTTTGTTTAGCCGCTTTTTTTACTCATCCCAGCAACCATTCAGGCTACAGATACGCTCTTGGGAAGGACCACTTGGGCATAGCCTCCGCTACACCCAAGTCCAACAAAAACGAAGCCTTGCGTACTCCTTAATGCGTTTGCCAGGTAGGGGATAGAGTCAGACCACCACCCACAAGCCCGTTATCGACATGCCCACCATAGAGGTTGATACTTTTAATCAGGCTATTACCCATGAAGCCGTTTGACAGACCATTTCTGGAGGTTTCATGACCTGAGTCATTCGTGGTACTCTTGTCGGACTTTTTGCCGAAATACTTGTAAAGACCATACCCAGCCGCCAATACTGCTCCCAGGGCAAGTCCTGCTATAGCTGTCACTTTCTTATCCATGGCTGTTCATACGATTGTTTGCCTATCTAACAGGCATCAGGGCAAATGGTTTTCGCATGGTTGATAACAGTAGACCAGACTTTAAGTCAGGAAGGAGGCAACAAGTAGTTTTGCAGAGTGACGCTGAATGCGCATTAACGCGGATCTCTGCCTGAATAAATCGTCAGGATCGTGTCGTCTATCGAAAAATAGCCATCTCCCTGTATTCTATCGTTAATCACTTGTTTACCAATGAAATTTAGAATTTTTGTCCGTTGCGACAGGGCCGTTTTCGTCTGGAATTCCCAATGCTGGGGCGATGGGATTCCGATAATTACGATGGCATTTCCGCCGGCGAATTCGTACCACAAATCGAACTGGGTTTGCTTGCTTATATAGCGAATGGTACCGCTCCGCCCAGCATCGGCATACCGCAATTGACGTTTCATTCTAGTGCTTTGCCAATTTAGATTCTATTGTTTTTAGAGATTCTTTGAACTATATAGTCTCTGATTGTCAGTACGATAGAATCTAAGCATCAAAAGAATCTAAAGATTCTAAATTGGAAGGCTACTAGTTTTTATCTGGCTTAACCCGCTTACCTGCGTAGTATGACAGTTTTTTGTCGGCAGCATCTCTGTCTGCTTCGTTACGAACAAGATCAAATGAAACGGGATCGGCATCAGTCAATACCTTTCCATCATAGTACACCCGTTTTCCATCTTTGGCATAACCCGATTCGAGGACAACAAACGAGCTTAGGTCTGCGCCTTTCAGTGGCTTATCTTTAAAATAAATGGCTCGGGTATCCTGGCATACTCATCAGCTAATAACCGAAATGAAGCCCTATCGGCTCCAGCAATCAGGCTCTCCCGAAAATAAATATGACTGTTATCGATGGCATACTGAATCGTATTGGCATCCCATTGCTTAAACGAAGTCGGGTCGGCGACTGGCAAGGGTTTATTCTGGTAAAAAGCGTGTGCGTTGTCCATTGTGTAGTACATACCGACAACTGTAAACGATTCTGGATCAGCCTGCTTTATAGCCCCAATGCCGGAGCTTGATGGATCATCTATTACATTCCAGGCATAGTAGACCTGCTGCTTGTCTTTTGCAAAATTTCTGCTCAGAACAACGAAAGAATCCCCCACACTCTTGGGAATTGGGGTTAGTTGATAATAAGCCGTGATCTTGTCTTTCCCGAATTCATAATCGAGCGGCTCAAACGATAGAACGTCCTTCACGGCAAAGCCTTTTCCTTTGTAATAACACCGGATTTTGTCCCGGGCATATTCATTTGAAATAGTCTGGAATGTGACAGGGTCGGCATTGGAAATCGGGATGATTTTATTTTTCCGACTCGTATCGAATAGCTTAAAATCCAGGTAATTATCGCAGTAATAAGCCCTCTGCTTATCCTTGCCATAATGCTCATCGAGGGCACTAAAACTCGGCCCATCTGAGCCTTCAATGGATATACCCCGATAATAAGCCTGATTTTTATCTTTGGCAAACACATCATTCAATACCTCAAAAGAACCTTTATCGGCCTCACTCATCCGATCATCCTTATAAAATACGGAGCCGTCTTTAGTATCGTAACCTGATTTTTTACAGGACACCAGAACGCCCAACCCGAGCATAGAAAGCAGTATATGCAGTAGTTTCATGGTAAAAAACGAAGGCCATTAATGAGTTCGGATATAATAGACCAGCAACAGGAGCAGGATAGCGAGCAGTGAAGCCAGAATTTTTGTCCATAGATAAGGAAGCAGGTTTAAGCCGATAACCCCAAGTAACAGAAAAAAAAACACGCCTTTTACGGCTGACTCCATCCCCTGTCCGGCCGCATCTGTGGAGCCATTTGCCTGGAATAAATAGTAGAGCACGTAAAATCCATACGGACTGATTAGGAGCCAATTGATGAGTGTAATGATTTTGATTGTGGACATCGAGGGTTGTGCGAGTTCTGTGGGTCATCGACGCTGGCAATAAGTGGCCTGAGTTGGTCGATGGTAGGCTTGTAAATGTAGCTGGATGAGCAGGTGATAACCCAGCGCAAACCCATAACTGGTGGCTTTGAGTAGACACCTGGTCGCATTCGAACGATAGAGGGTCAGTGAGTATTGATAAGATCAGCCTCTACTATTTATAAGATTCCTTCCTATAAGAGCCTGAAACTCAACCCAAATAGTCAATTCACTGAAAATCAATTAGTTAGATATAAAAAGTAATAGTCGCAATTACCCCTTAGATTGTCGCAATTACCCTCCTTTCAGGCCATCGGCGAGTAGTATCTTTGTCAGGTAAACATTAAAACAATATACTTATGGCAACCAAAATTTTTGTAAATCTGCCCGTTAAAGACCTCAACAAATCCATCGAGTTTTTCACTCAGCTTGGTTACAGTTTCAACCCTCAGTTTACAGACGAGAACGCAACCTGCATGATTATCAGCGAGCACATATACGTGATGCTGCTGGTTGAGAAATTCTTCCAAACCTTTACAAAAAAAGAGATTGCCGATGCCACCAAAACCACCGAAGTGCTCATTTGCCTCTCGGCCGAAAGCCGGGAAGCGGTCGATGCATTAGTGAGCAAGGCGGTAGCCGCTGGAGGCACTACGCCAAATGAGCCCCAGGATCAGGGCTTTATGTACGGACATGGCTTTCAGGATCTGGATGGACATCTCTGGGAGGTTATGTACATGGACCCAGCCGCCATTAATCAGGAGCAGGCACCAGCTGAGGCCAGCGCATAAAAAAGTCGTGTATGTATAGGTTATAAAATCAGATGCCCCGGCTATGAACTTGGCCGGGGCATCTGATTTCAAGGTTCAACAAACTCTTTATCCTCAAGAATATGTACTACTTCAAGGAGCGATTCGGTTTCCAGATCATCCCAGGTAAATAGTTCGTCCAATTTTTCATTAGTAATGTGTGCCAGACCCTGTTCGGTAATTGCATTAAACTCCTGCCCTTCATATTCCCATTCGTCAAGTAACGCTAATTCGGCTTTATTCTGGCCTTCGTAATTCTTTACATTTTCGAGATACAATTGCTTAATCAGGTCCTTTATTCTAGCCCGAAGAACCTTATGTTCACTAATGAGCATCTGCATGTTGTGTTCCATAGTCATTGATCCTTAGAAAGTTAACAAGTAAGCGTGTTATAGATATTTGCTTAGACGTATTTTGACAAAATAGTCTCGGGCTTTTTTTGCTAAGGGAACCAATTGGGGTACCTATCTGGTGTATATTACTAAATTGGGGTTGGCAGGAAGCGCATTGACAAAATCGAGTACAATGAAAACATTCTATCGCGTTTTAGCCAATTCACTGACGGCTTCGTTAACTAATAATTCGGTCTGGTTTGCGGTTACCTTCTGGATCTATCTGGAAACAAAATCAGTAGTGGCTACGTCCATTATGGCTGGCGTTTATTCGGGTACAGTGGCGGTTTCTGGCTTTTTTCTGGGTTCGCTGGTAGATCGCTTCAAGAAGCAGAAAGCCATGATGCTGTCCAGTATTGGCTCTCTGATTCTCTACTCACTCGCCTTCATCCTTTATACCACCACTCCGAAGCAGGTCTTTACGAACCCAGCCAGTCCAATTCTTTGGGTATTTGTTGTCCTCTCGCTCATGGGGGCTATTGCGGGAAACATACGATCAATTGCCCTATCGACGCTCATAACGGTTCTCATTCCAGAAGAGGGTCGCGATAAGGCTAACGGCATGGTAGGCACCGCCAATGGTGTATCCTTTCTGGTTGCGTCGATCTTCAGCGGGCTGATTATTGGCTTTCTGGGCGTTTTCTGGATGCTGGTGTCAGCCATTGTTCTCACCAGTCTGGCACTACTTCATTTATGGACATTGTCCATTCCGGAAGAAGTAGTTGCCCATACAGATGGACATCCTACGCACATTGATATTCGAGGCACAATAGATGCCCTTCAGGCCATGCCCGGCTTATTTGCGCTCATTTTTTTCAATACATTTAACAACTTTCTGGGTGGAGTCTTTATGGCCCTGATGGACGCCTATGGTCTGTCGCTTGTGTCGGTGCAGTCGTGGGGAATTTTATGGGGAGTTCTTAGCCTGGGCTTCATCATCGGCGGGCTCATCGTAGCCCGGAAAGGACTCGGCAGGCAACCTCTCCGGACGCTTTTTATCGCCAACATGGTGATGTGGACCCTCTGCGTCTTCTTCACCATTCAGGCGTCTATTGTGCTACTGGCCATTGGCTTATTCACGTATCTGTGCCTAATTCCGGTTGTCGAAGCCGCTGAGCAGACTATTATGCAGAAACTGATTCCGCCTGAACGTCAGGGACGCGTGTTTGGCTTTGCCCAGAGCGTTGAAGAAGCTGCATCGCCCCTGACCGCTTTCATGATTGGTCCCATTGCCCAGTACGTTTTCATTCCGTTCATGACAACGGGTGCGGGTGTAGACTTAATTGGTGGCTGGTTTGGAACGGGTAAAGACAGAGGGCTCGCGCTTTTGTTTACCGCGACTGGCCTGATTGGTCTACTAGTAACCATTCTGGCTATGCGATCGAATGCCTACAAAACGTTACTGGCGAACTACAAAAAGCAAACGGATAGGCAGCCGGTTGTCGAATAAAGGCAGTTCTGATAGCCTATGATCGGTAATGACAAAAAATAATGAGGCTACTGACGTAGCCTCATTATTTTTTGTCAACCTTGAAACATGGATGGGTGGATAGAAGCTATTACTTGTCTGACGAAAGCATCAATTTTTAATTTTCTAAATTTCACAAAGAAACACATGAACGAACCTTATTTTCAATACTGATCATTCAGTATTTTTGGTGATAATTACACACCGAACGCCAATTCCTATGAGTCATGATGACTATGATTTTTCCCTAATCAGAAAAATATGGCATTCTGATTTGCTCACACCCAATCGTACCGAAATTGAATCGCTCATCCACGCCAACCCGTTACTTCACGAAACGTTGCTGCTTCAGGGTATGGCCCTAGCCATTCTAGACATTAGTACCTTTCAGTACGTAGGCATCTGGGGAGACCTGGAAAACCTACTGGGCTGGAGTAAAGAGGATTATTTTAAAGGTGGAGTTGCGTTTTACGTATCGAAGTTTCTGCCTGCCGATCAATTGGGCTTTACAATTATATCGCAAACCATTACCGATTACGTTGGCACACTTAGTCCATCGGAATTAAAAGAACTTCGGGTACTCTATGACTATAAAATCACGCGAAAAGACGGCCGGCAGGTACGAATTGGGCAAGAAAGCATCATTTTAAAAGCAGATGCCGAAGGCCGGGTTGTTTATATGCTGGCTCTGGTATCCGACATCTCGCATCTGAATAAAGAAGGTACACAACATCTCTGCTTTCTGAGTGGAACCGAGAAGCGATTATACGCCCTTGATAATACAACCAATCAATGCGTTCAGCTTGAGATGCTCAGTAAGCGGGAGGAGCAAATTGCCCGGTTGCTGAGCCAGAATTTCACCAGCGAACAAATTGCAGAGCAGTTGTTTATTAGCCCGCACACAGTTAATACGCATCGCCAGAAAATGATCCGAAAAATGGGATTGAACAATACGACAGATCTCCTGAATTTCCTGAAAGTGTATCGGCTCATCTGAGCTGCTTTAGCCATCTGGCACCAGGCTTATCTCTTTTTATTCACCATTTAATTTAACTCGTGTGAGCGTCCTCAATCGAACTCAATTTAGTTTCTCTTCCTATCAAAAAGCATGGAATTCAGGTGTTGAGCTAGCTGACAATACCGAAATTAGCGAACTGCTTGAGCATAACCCACTATTGAACCAGACGTTACTGTTACAAGGCGCTGCACTGGCCGTCAAGGATATTAGCCGCATGCGGTATCCATTAATTTTAGGCGATGTAGAAAACGTATGTGGCTGGCCTAAAGAGCTATTTTTTCAGGAAGGGTCGAGTCCTACATCGCCAAAATCCCCGTGGCCGATCAGCCAGGACTTGAAGAAATGACGAAGTTGATTAATGCCTACGTAGCGGCACTGACTCCCACAAAACTAAAGTCGTTTCGGGCTATTTTCGATTACAGAATGATACGAAACGATGGGCGTGTCGCCCGAATATGCCAGGAAAGCATTGTTTTAAAAACTGACCAGCAGGGTAATATTCTGTTCCTGCTGGCGCTGGTGTCCGATATATCCCACGTTAAACGCATCGAAAAACAGCACCTCCATCTGACTGATGGAGCCGAACATTTACTTTTTGAAGTAAATAAAGAAACCAACGAATGTCGACCGGTTGACCTCTTAAGCAAACGCGAACTGGAAATTCTGAAACTGCTCAATCAAAGCCTGACGAGTGATCAAATAGCCGAAAAATTGTTCATTAGTCCGCACACCGTCAATACTCATCGGCAGAATATGATCCGCAAAATGGGTATGAGCGATACGTCGGATCTATTGAATTTCCTGAAAGTGTACCGGCTTATTTAGGAGCTGTAGTACGTCTATAAGTAAACTTCCCGAAAGTTCAAAACTTTCGGGAAGTTCTGTTTCAGTTGAAAACGCTTAACTCACACCCTGCGCTTCGACCACCGCAATCGCCACCATGTTGACAATCTCCCGCTCCGACGAGCCAAGTTGCAGTACATGCACCGGCTTGCGTAAGCCCAGCAGAATGGGCCCGATGGCATCGAAACCCACCGACCGTGGCCCGGCGGCCTCACGCATGAGATTATACGCAATATTAGCCGCCGACAGGTTCGGGAAAATGAGCGTGTTAGCCCCTTCGTCGACCAGTTTGCTGAGGGGGTAATTCTGACGCAGCAAGTCTGTATTGAAGGCTAAATGCGCCTGCATGGACCCGTCTACCACCATATCGGGGTGTTTTTGCTGGAGAATCTCGGTTGCCCGTTGCATTTTATCGGCATCTTCACCCTTCGCACTGCCAAAGTTGGAATAGGTAACCAGGGCAATTCGGGGTTTGATATTGAACCGCTCAACGGCTTTGGCTGTCAGCTCGGTAATCTCGACAATCTCCTCGGCAGTGGGGTTTACATTAACCGTTGTATCAGAGAAAAACAACGGGCCACGGTTGGTGAGCAGGATATACATACCCGCCACTTTCTGAACGCCTGCTTCTTTACCAATGATCTGCAACGCTGGGCGTATTGTGTCCGGATAGTTATGGCTAAGGCCTGAAATCAAGGCATCGGCCTGGCCCGTTTCAACCATCATCGCGCCGAAGTACGTCCGCGAATACATACGCTTACGAGCATCCGTAGCACTAACTCCTTTGCGATACCGCTTTTGATAGAATAGCTCGCCAAACTGTTCAATCAACGCCTGTTGCTCTGGTGCATGCGGATCAATAATCACTATTTCGCCAAGATCCAGGTTGTTCTGCGAAATGATAGCCTGAATTCGATCCTTATCGCCCAGTAAAATTGGATAGGCAATACCGGCGTCTTTTACCTGCTGAGCAGCCTTAAGTACTTTCAGGTTTTCAGCATCGGCAAAAACGACCCGCTTGGGATTGGATCGAGCTTTGGTATTGATAACCCGCGAAATTCGGGTGTCCTGTCCAAGCCGCCGTGCCAATTGACTTTCGTAGGCATCCCAGTCGGTAATGGGGTATTTGGCCACGCCCGATTCCATGGCGGCTTTTGCTACGGCGGGCGCTACTGTTTCGAGTAGGCGTGGATCAACCGGTTTTGGAATGATGTATCCCTTGCCAAACATCAGGTTGTCTGTTCCATACGCCAGATTAACTAAGTCAGGAACGGGCTTTTTAGCCATACCTGCCAGCGCATGAACGGCCGCCAGTTTCATAGCTTCGTTGATTTCCGTAGCCCGCACGTCGAGCGCCCCCGAAAAATATAGGGGAAACCCAGTACGTTGTTGACCTGATTCGGATAATCCGACCGACCCGTTGCCATAATAATATCAGGGCGGGCGGCAACAGCGTCTTCGTAACTGATTTCGGGGTTGGATTAGCCATGGCAAACACAATCGGGTCATTGGCCATCGACCGTACCATGTCCTGACTTACGGTATTCCCCTTCGACAAACCGACAAATACATCGGCGTCTACAAAAGCTTCTTCGAGGGTATATAAGTCGCGGGAGGTCGCAAAGAGGCTCTTGCGCTCGTCGAGGTCAGTACGATCGGCCCGGATGACGCCTTTACTGTCGCACATGACAATATTATCAACGTTGGCCCCCAGAGACACATATAATTTGGTACAGGAAATAGCGGATGCCCCGGCCCCATTGACCAGAATTTTAGCCTCCTGAATGGTTTTACTAACGATTTCAAGAGCGTTCAGTAAGGCAGCCGCCGAGATAATGGCTGTGCCATGCTGGTCGTCGTGCATGATCGGAATGTTCAGTTCGGCCTTGAGCCGTTCCTCGATTTCGAAGCATTCCGGCGCTTTGATGTCTTCCAGATTGACGCCCCCAAAGGTGGGCTCCAGAATTTTTACCATGCGCACAAACTCATCGACGTTTTTGGTATCCAGTTCAATATCAAAAACATCAATATCGGCATATATTTTAAACAGCAGCCCTTTGCCTTCCATGACCGGCTTACTGGCTTCGGGGCCAATATCGCCTAGACCCAAAACGGCGGTTCCATTGCTAATTACAGCAACCAGATTTCCTTTGGCTGTGTATTTATAGACGTCTTCGCGATTTTCGTAGATGGCCATGCAAGGCTCGGCCACCCCCGGCGAGTAGGCCAGTGAAAGATCGGCTTGCGTACTGTGATCTTTAGTGGGAATAACTTCGAGCTTACCGGGACGTCCCTTGGCGTGATACTCGAGAGCGTCTTCGCGCCGTATCTTTTGTTGCATAAATTCGTGGTGGAATTATCTTTTTTTGCTGGCAATTTAGGGAGAGTTCCTTAATAACCACAGCGATAATTCCTTCACGAACGTATTTTTTTAGCCAAATTGGGCGTCGTTTACAACCAGACTATACCCTTTTCTACAAGCCAGTGGCTTACAGTATTTAGCAGATAGTCAGCTTATTCATTCAGTTGAAGCTGGCGATACCGATTAATCCCCACAGATGATTTTTGGCTGTGTATGGCTGACGAAGCAGCTGGTCGGTTAGCGTTACTATCGGTTAGGGTATCAATAGTTTTTTCTGAAGCTGTCAGGGCAATCAATGTGGCTACTTCGGTATTCAGATGTTCCAGCTTTTGTTGTACGGTAATGAGGTGTTTTTCTAACGCAGTCATAGTGATGATTTTTGTCATATAGAATCGATAATCTAGTATACTCTCGAAATGATACTGCCTCCAAACGGACTTGACAGGCGAGTTAAGTTTTCGAAGGCCTGGGCATTCTGCTGAATAAAGCCAAGAATAAATAAACGAGAAAAAGTACAAATACTGATCCACGTCGCCTTTGCTTTATTTTCTTGTTTTAGCGCGTGTGCGAATTTCATAATTTTATTAATTTGTTAATAATCAAGATAAAAAGTAAAGATTTATAAAATCTCCTTCTCAACTATATAACAAAATTATATGCAGCAATAGTTTACATTTATTAGTATAATACAAAAATCACTTCTGATTTTTCATCGAAAAGGCAAATTGTACAAGTGATTCTTAGGGAAACAACATGGGTTTAGACGAGGCAATCAAGCCTTTGCATTCAAATTCTTATACATTATCTTTGGTCAATACCGAAAACTTGAGCCAACCTTCCTCATGCATGATTTTTATCGTAGGCTAACAACCATTCGTTCAGCATTGGGGAGCGAATACATAGCTTACGTAAGAAAATCAGGCTATCTCTTCCTGATCGGTTTTCTTCTGACGGGTTGCCAGACATCCCCCAGACGAAGACCTACCAAATTGGCTTTTCGCAACGAACCGGAGCCGATAGCTGGCGAAAAACCATGCTGGAAGATATGAATCGGGAGTTATCGTTTTATCCCGAAATTGATTTCCTGGTAAAAGATGCCGGTGGCCAAAGTGATAAGCAGGTTACGCAGATTCAGGAACTTATCAACCAGCATGTCGACCTGCTCATTGTCTCACCGAATGCAGCCCGACCCATAACTCCCATCGTCGAAAAGGCTTATCAGCAGGGGATTCCGGTCATTATACTGGATCGACGCACGGCCTCCGACCAGTATATGGCTTACGTTGGGGCCGATAATGTTGAGGTAGGTCGCACTGCCGGAACCTACGCCAATACCCTCCTGCATGGGATCGGGAATGTAGTCGAAATTGGGGAGTCGCCGGGCTCATCGGCCGACATTGACCGGCATCGCGGTTTTATGGAAGCGATTAATAGTCATCCGGGCATTCGGTTGGTAACGAAACTGGAAGGCGACTGGGATAAACGCTCATTTGTCAAGGAACTAACCCAATTGCTAACGTCCCAGCCGACCATTCAACTCATTTTTGCCCAAAACGACCGTACAGCCTTAAAAGCCCACGTGATATGTCAGAAACTTGGGCTTACGAAACGGGTGAAAATAATTGGCGTAGATGGCTTACCTGGCAAAAATGAAGGGATTGACCTTGTTGAACGAGGCATTCTCAAAGCTACCGTTCTGTATCCTACGGGTGGTAAGGAAGCCATTCGAACGGCCCTCGCGATCCTGAAAAAACAAGCGTTTAAACGCGAAAATCGTTTGCCAACTACACTCATTGATTCATCGAATGTTCGAATCACGAAGCTCCAGAATGATAAAGTGACGGAGCAGCAGGCGGATATCGAGAAACAAATTCAGCGTATCGATGACCTGAACCAGACTTATACCTCGCAGAAAAATACATTGTACTTCATCCTTGGAAGTTTGATTATTGCCATTTTACTGGGAGCGTGGGCCTTATATCTATTCCGGACGAAGCAGGGCGCTTATCGACTTCTTGAAAAACAGAACCATGAAATTCGCGAGCAAAAAGATGAAATTGAGCGGGTATCGCAGCAGGCTCGGCTGGCGACGGAGGAAAAGCTGCGGTTCTACTCCTATATCTCACACGAGTTCAATACCCCACTGAGCCTCATTCTGACGCCAACCGAAGATTTGCTGAGCAAAAAGAACGTCAGCCCCTATGACCTCCGAAGCAGCCTGTCGCTGGTGCAGAAAAATGCCTATCGACTGTTGCGGCTGGTTGATCAGATGCTGGATCTTCGGAAATCGGATGCCGGAAAACAACGACTGCAAACGGCAGAACAGGATGTCGTTGCCTTTGTGCGCGAGATTATCCAGGACTTCCGACGAAAGGCTGACAAACAGCGTATTGACTTACAGTTGATTACGAATCTGCCTTCCCAACCCCTCTGGTTCGATGCCGAGAAACTCGATAAAGTGCTGTTTAATTTACTGTCGAATGGATTTAAATACACGCCCAAAGGCGGCCTGATTCATGTTCGACTTGATCGGCTCGATAGCCAGATACGCATTCAGGTACAGGACAATGGACAGGGAATGACAACCGACGAACAGGCCCACGCGTTTGATTTGTTTTATAGCGGGACCAAGTCCTTCAATCTGGCAAAAGGGATAGGGTTGGCGCTGTCGATGGAGTTTATTCAACTGCACCGGGGCGACATCAGTGTAGAGTCGGTGCGGGACAAGGGAACTACGTTTACGATTCTGCTGCCACTGGGAAATCAGCATCTGGCCGTTGAGGAGATGGCTGGTTCGGCCAGTCGGAACACACTCTTTCAAGACCATTTGGTAGCCGAGGCTGCTACGGAAGAAGAGCCAGCAAAGCCCGTTTCACGATCGGCAAAAGAGGCTGCTACGCTGCTGATTATCGAAGATAATGATGATCTCCGAACTTATCTGACAACTTGCTTAGGAAAGGAATTCGATATTGTTGCCGAAAGCACCGGTGAGCAAGGGTGGCAACGAGCACTCGAAATTGTTCCAGATCTGATTATCAGCGATGTTATGCTGTCAGGACAGGAGGCAGGCCCCATGGATGGCCTGGAATTGACGCAGCGAATTAAAACTGATTTGCGAACGTCGCACATTCCGGTGGTGTTGTTAACGGCCAACGGACAGATGGAAAACCGGATCGAAGGAACCCGTGCCGGAGCCGATGTTTATTTGACGAAACCCTTTAACACGACTCACCTCTTGGAGACGCTTCGAACAACCCTGGCAAATCGGCAAAAGTGGCAGCAGCGATTCGCGTCTGATTTCTCCCCGCAAGCCAATAATCGGGAGGAGAAACGATTCCTGAATGAGCTAACGTCGCTAATCGAACAGAACCTGACCGATCCAGCCTTTGGGGTTGAAAAGTTAAGTCGGGAAATGGGACTGTCGCGGGTGCAGTTGTACCGAAAAGTGCAGGCCCTGCTCAATATGAACGCTATGGATTACCTGACTGAAATCCGGTTGAAACGGGCCAAGTTCCTGCTGAAAGAGACGAACAAACCCATGTCAGAAATCGCGGATGAAACGGGCTTTAATTCAGCCGCATACTTCACTACGTTCTTCAAACAGCATACCAAGAAGACACCCTCAGAATACCGAAAATCGCCAGTAGGGGCTTGAGGTTAATGGTCATCAACTGACTACCTAATGACTTAGCAAATTGGTATCCTGTATCCAGTCGGCCATGCGTTGCGGCCAGGTTTTTATGGAGTTCAGTTTTGACCGATCGCCCATGTTGAAGCCATGTTTACCCTGTGTATAGATGTGGGCTTCTACCGGAACGTTAGCTGCGCGATAGCGCTGGAGCAGGTTAACGACAGGGCCTGAACAGCATACATCATCGTTGGCCGCCAACATAAACGCGGGCGGTGCATCGGTCGGAACCGTTTCTGGAATACCTAGGGGGCCAGGATAAATCAGCATCTGGAAATTGGGTTTTCCATCCAGTCGATCTATTGGATCAGGCGCTGTAGGGAGTCCTTTACCGGGCGCATAAGCTACCATAGCTACTACTTCGCCACCCGCCGAGAAACCCAGCATACCCAACCGATTGGGGTCGATACCATACTCGTTGGCTTTACTACGAATCAGTCGCATGGCGCGATGGGCATCCTCCTGAGGATGCTTGTCCAACGAATAGGGTGAGTTCGCTTCCCGAGCCAAACGATACTTCAGGACAAAGGCCGCTACGCCGATGCTATTCAGAAACTGCGCGGGTTGAATCCCTTCGGCATTGAATACCAGCTCCCGATGCCCACCACCCGGACAGATGAGTACGGCAGCGCCAGTAGCTTTTTCTTTCGGGGGCAAATACACAGTGATGGATGGATTATGGATGTTACGCACCCAATAGTCTTTAGCCTGCTCAGGTTCATTCCGTCGATTTTCGAATCCGGGAGCACCGTTCGTCCAAAGGGGAACAACGATAGGGGGTGACTGGG
This sequence comes from Spirosoma telluris, assembly GCA_003259005.1. Classification (GTDB taxonomy): domain Bacteria; phylum Bacteroidota; class Bacteroidia; order Cytophagales; family Spirosomataceae; genus Spirosoma; species Spirosoma telluris. The sequence goes on along the minus strand of QLII01000001.1, from coordinate 7,336,846 downwards.
CTACTAGCAGGCTGGGTAGAAGCGTTAGTACCCCTAAAGACAGGGGTAAAAACGAGCGGATGGGTTTAAGCATTTTAGGGGCTGGATTTTTAATAAAATTAGTTATGAAGTTCCCCAACTATTGCATTTTTGTCATCCCGACGCAGGAGGGATCTCAAGATTCCTGATGCGTCGGGATGACAATAGATGATTCAATATATTACTTCAGCACATTACTGGCTTCGGCGTTTTTGATATAATCCTGCGCATCGTCGGGAAGCAGTAAGCGTTGTTTTACCAACTCATTGACTGAGTTTTTAACAGCCGTTACATAGCCATCATGCGTTTGGTAGCGTTCTTCTACCGATAATCGGGGGTCGTTGGCGGCTATTCGTTCGGCCTTGGTGGCTTTAAATGGAATGGATTGACCGGAACCTTCGCAGCCTTCATTTTCGCCATATCCAGCGCTACGCAACGCCCAACCGGTGGTAGTGGCGATTGGAACTGCCACGGGCGGTAAGCGAATGCCCGCCACTTCATTCCCGTCGAGATCGACTTTAGAGACAAAATTCACGTAAACGGGTCGATCGGATAGTGTAGGTGGATAGTTTGTCAGGATTCCCTGACTGTAGGAAGTGCCAAAGTCCAATTGGTAGCGCGTTGTGATGAGTCCCGTATAGGTAACGCCGGGAATAGACGGCCAGCCTAAAGCCGTTTGCGATACTACGCCCGTTTGAGAACCAACCTGTGGAATGGCGACGACTGCTGTTCCATCAGACCGTTTCGGTATGGCACTTTTAGGCGGTTCGATGCCTTTGGTGACCCAATCATCCAGTGCGAGAAAGAGGGCACGCAGGAGCGGATCGGCATTGGTTGGATTCTGAAACTGCTGACACATTCCCCGCGATGTGCTATTGCCCGTACCATGTTGGGCACCCGATACGAGGAAGAAACGAACATGTTCAGGATCGGGTAGATCGTTTCCTTTGGGATCGGTATGGAGAAGTGAAGCGGCTTTTACCCAATACTCATTGGCCGAGTTTACCTCGAATACCTTGGGCAGGTGTTACTCGCCGAACAGGCCGCCATACGACCCGCTGTTTTGCCCGTCAGCGGATCGGTTAGCACTGGATAAGCAAACGGAAAGCTAGATTCGGGGTACAGATGATTCTGTCGGTTACGTTCGGTTCGGGAAGGTTGGGCAAACCGAACGTTCAGGCCAATGCCGCTACCACCCCTAACCAGTTTTCGATACCGTCCAGTACGCGCTTTCCTTTTTCATCGGCGTTGAAGCCAAGCGTCTGAAAATCATTTAGGTAACGCGCTGGTTGTGAGACAGCAAAGGAGAATGTAAACGTTATATCGTTTGCCAGGGGATTCGGGTTCCCGAAGTCATCGGCGGTGGCATAGCGTAAGAACGAGACAAAATCGCGGGTGGCGGCCAACCCAATTCCAGCCACCAACGGATCTTGGGCGGTATAGCTGAACTCATAAATGGCACTTTGCCGAAAAGGGGTTCCGGCAGGGAGTAAGCGGATGCTTCGCTCGGTTACGTATTCCCAGCCATCCGCTGGAATAACCGTGGGCGCATCCTGAAGATGATCCCGTACCGTGAGCGTTGCCTGGGTCTTGGCCAGAGTAGCAGCAGGGTAAGCGAGCGCATGACTCACCGACGTGGCGTTGTCATAGACAATGTATTCGTAAGAAGGCCCCGTAATGGACGAACCATCCGAATTTTTGGCTATCGGGACGCTTATGGTTAGGTTATTGCTGCCCTGAGCTGCCGATGGGTCCCATCCGTTCCAGGCAATCGTGTAACCCCGATTCATCAGGAAACCATCACCAGCCTGCGCGGCTGTTGTCGGGTCATTGCCGCCCGTGCTCTTATTAAATCCACCGAAGAGTTTACCACCCCGATTATTTACTTCCAGAAAGAGTTTATGATTGCCTTTGGTCAAATCGATGGGTTTAAGAATGTAAATATCCATCGCATACGCAACCATTCCCCTTGCATTGCGGGGGCGAGCCGGATATCGGTAATGAGTGCATTTTGCGGATTGGTGGGGTCTAATTCGCCATAGGCTTTCCCACGAAGTTTCTCATAAGCCCCCGCCTGTCCGAATACCTTCCCCTCAAACGTTGGCGATTGCCTGCTCGTGATCTCAATGCGGACGATACGTGCCTGAGCTAGCTGGCTTGTAAAAATAACGCTTGTGAGCAGGCAACAAACTATGTATGAGGTCAGAACAGAGTGGTGGCTATTCATCAGGAAAGGTCTTTCCCGTAAAACTCAGTTTTTGCTCTGACCTACTCTGTATGAATCGATTTACACTACTGATGGGCTATATATGTTGCTAACAAACTGTCAAATTGGCCAATGTATCTATGCACAATCACCAACATGTCGTTGGGCTTTGTGCTTTTTTTCTGCAACTCACTGTAGCTTATTTCCGAGTCGGTTTGTATACCTTCCAAGACGCCATAAGCTAATAACTTTCTGAGCAACAGAAAAATAGTGTTCCACTCTGGAAACGCCTGATGGAGTCCATGCAATTGATTTTGCGTTTCCCCAGAACCAATTTTGGTAAAGTAGTTTCTCATTTCGCCTATCTCCTGTTCGCTGAATTGAATTGTCACTGGCGGTAAGGCTTTAGGTAGCAGTCCTGAGTAAACACATGGACAATAAATAATGACAAGATATTGATTATCAAAATAATATCATTATCCATTTTACATTATTCATTGTCCATTTGCTTACTACCTTACACTTTCTGAAAAATGACCGTACCATTATGGCCACCGAAACCAAAGGTGTTACTCATGGTTGTCCGGACATCGGCAGGGATTGTCTCCTGCAACACAATCGACAGATTCTTTGGAATCGCGGGGTCGAGTTCGGTGGTGTTGATGGTGGGAGGAATGACGCTGTCGCGCATGGATAATAGACAGATGATCGCTTCAATGGCTCCCGCAGCTCCCAACAAATGGCCCGTGATCGACTTGGTCGCGCTGATTTTTAGCTTCGTTTCGCCTGGACCGGTAAGTTTTGATACCGCCTTTATTTCGGATAAATCACCGACTGAGGTAGAGGTAGCGTGTGTATTCAGGTAATCCACATCGGCAATAGTAAGTCCAGCTTCGTCCAGCGCGAGTTGCATCGCTTTGGCAGCGCCTAAACCTTCCGGGTGCGTGGCCGTCATGTGATAGGCATCGGCAGTCATGGCGGCTCCTGTAATTTCGCCATAGATGGTTGCTCCCCGTTTCACCGCATGTTCGTATTCTTCCAGCACCAGTGCGCCTGCTCCTTCGGCCATCACAAACCCATCCCGATGAACATCGAAAGGCCGTGATGCTGTCAGTGGGTCATCGTTGCGGGTCGACATGGCTTTAAGAGCGCTGAAGCCACCAAAAGAAGCCGGTGTAATGGGGGCTTCGGAACCGCCGGTTACGATTATCTTAGCTTTCCCCAGTCGGATATAGGTAAAGGCATCCATGATAGCTGTATTGGAGGTCGCGCAGGCAGAAACTGTGGTATAGTTAATCCCCATGTAGCCATTTCGGATCGAAATCATACCCGACGCCATGTTGACAATCAGTTTGGGACAAAGAACGGGCTAAACCGGGGCTGGCCATTGCCCTGTACATACTCGGTTACCTGTTGTTCAAATGTTTCCATACCACCCTGGCCCGATCCCCAGATGACACCCACATCGAAAGGGTCCATTTGAGCCAGATCAAACCCCGAATCCTTGATAGCCTGGTCGGACGCTATGAGCGCGTACTGGGTGAACGGATCGGTTCGTTTGATGTCGGAATGACTTAGATAGGACGAAGGATTGTAATTTTTGAGTTCGGAGGCAAATTGCGTCCGAAACAAAGATGCATCAAAGTGAGTAATGGTGGCGGCTCCACTCCGACCCGCTACTACATTCTCCCAAAACGTCGGAATGTCATTGCCCACGGGGTCAATGCACCAATGCCGGTAATAACAACTCGGTGTAACATACTGGTTGATACTAAAGTACTGAACTGATCCATCGGGTATCCGAATGGAGTCGATTGTTGATCAACAGGAAAAAATGGAGGCAAAGATAATAAAATAAAATACTAAATGGTATATTTGTAGTATGAAAAACGATTTGTCCAAAGCGGAACGAACCCGCCAGTTCATTATCGAAACAACGGCAGGGATTTTCAATACAAAAGGCTATGCCGGAACGTCCTTATCTGACCTGACGGAAGCTACAGGTTTGACCAAGGGGAGTATCTACGGAAATTTTGAAAGTAAGGAAGAGGTAGCACTCGCCTGTTTTGATTATAATCTCTCGAAAATTAATCAGGCGATACAACAAAGGCTTGACCGTGAGACTTCGTTCCATAAGAAGCTGCTCGTTTACGCACAGGTTTACCATAGTTTCACCGGAACCCCTTTTCCAGAAGGGGGATGCCCCATTTTAAATACAGCCATTGATGCCGACGATACCAATAACCTACTGAAAGATAGAGCAGCCAAAGCGATTCTTACCTGGAAAAAACGGCTGATCGAGCTCATTCGGGGGGGATAGCCGCCGGTGAATTTAAAGCGGATACCACCCCCGAACAAACGGCCCTGTCGATGATCGCGCTGATTGAAGGAGGAATTATGATTGCCAAAGTGACGAACGACCCAACCAGCCTGAATAAAATTCTGAAAACGGTTGAGCTGTTGATCACCCAAATAAAAACATAAAATTTTTTGAACTAAAATATACCGATTGGTATTTTAACCACAGCTAACAACAGAACGCTGATTTTTATGATGGTTATATTTTTGACATAACCGATCATAATCGTCATAAAAATCAGCGTTCTATTTACACTGTCAATATCAATGAAAACGACTCAGAATACCATCTTAATTACTGGCGGAAGTGCCGGTATCGGCTTCGAAATCGCGAAGCTGTTCGACCAGAAAGGTAACCATGTAATTATCACCGGAAGAAATGAAGACCGCCTGCAAAAAGCGGCTGCGCAACTTCAACACGTTACGGCTATTGCCTGTGACGTAACGAGTGAAGAGGATGTTAACCGGCTGGTGGACCAACTGCACACCGACTTCCCGAATCTGAATATTCTGATCAATAATGCCGGGAATGCATTTTACTATAAGCTGGAGGCAGAGGCAAATGCCTTCGATAAGGCACGTGAAGAAATGCTCACCAATTACCTTTCGATTATCCGACTCACCGAAAAACTGATACCCTCATTAGGTAAACAGGAAGAATCAGCTATTGTGAATGTATCGTCTATTGTGGCACTTGTGCCTGGCCATACATTGCCTACCTACGCAGCTAGCAAGGCGGCTTTGCACTCGTATACCCAGTCGTTGCGTATTACGCTGGAACGAAGTTCAACGACAAAAGTCTTTGAACTAATGCCTCCCCTAGTCAATACTGATTTCTCGCAGGCAATTGGCGGAGCCAATGGAATTGCGCCCTCGGTAGTTGCCGACGATTTGTTCAACGCGCTGGAAAACAACGAATACGAAATCCATGTGGGGAACACAGCCCAGATTTATGCCTTGTCGCTTTCGTCTCCATCTGGTGCGCTGGCTGCTATGAATGCCTAGATAAATAAATGGATAATGAATAATGTAAAATGGACAATGACTAATGGGTTCTCTTAACCAAAAGGCACTTTTCCGTCCAACGGTCCTGATTTTACATTATTCATTTTACATTATTCATTGTACATTATCCACGATTCATTTATTTAAAGTGACTATTATTGAGCGTTCTTTCTAAAAGTCTGGTTGGGTGAAGTCGACTTTACCCAACCAGACTTACTGTTAACGCTATCGTATGTCGCTACCCGTTCCTGTTTATAAGCTTCAGTCGTTCCCGCGCCATGAGCCGAATGCGCTCTTCTACATGACCCGGTTAGAGAAACTGGTGCAGGAATTTAAGGGAATCGATAACCCTCATTCGCATACATTTTACCTGTTGATGTGGATCGTTCAGGGAAGCGGAACCCATACCATCGACTTCAGAACATACCAGATCGGCCCGTCCCAGCTTTACTTCTTAACGCCCGGCCAGGTACATAGCTGGCAATTGTCGCCTGATGTTCAGGGATATAATCTGTTTTTCGACGCTAATTTCTTTCGGGGACGATTTGGAAACCGCCTGTATCAATATCCTTTTTTCCATTCACATCAGCACCAGCCATTACTGGAACTAACCGATCAGCAGGCACTCTTCAGCGACCTGTTTTCGTATGCGTACAAGGAATATGAAAATCAGCAGCCCAACCGGACCGATGTATTTCTGTCGTTTGTACATATCCTGCTTGAGCATGCCAACCGACTCTATAATCAGCAATGGATTGGCACCGATACCCATCTCTACGACCGGATTCGGGATTATGAAGAGTTGATTGAGCGTCAGTTTCTGACTGTTCGGGAGGTTCGTGACTATGCCGATCAAATGAACCTGACGCCAAATTACCTCAATCATATCTGTAAAAAAGTGCTGGGAAAAACAGCCAGTCAACTCCTGCATGACCGAATCATTATTGAAGCGCAGCGCTTGTTGACGCATACGCCCCAATCCATTAAAGAGATTGCTTTCCAGGTAGGCTTCGACGACCCTTCTTATTTTGTGCGGTTTTTCAAAAAAACAACGGGTCAGACACCTGCCGAATTCCGGCAGTCAATCTTGCCTGATCGTTGATTTGTACCATACATGGCTTGGTTTGTCATTTCTGCAACGTTGACAGGCTGTTACCTTTGTACTGTAAAAACTGCCCGAGCAACAGTTTATTTTCAGACAAAACTGTCTGCCAAGTCGCTCCTAAGCCATGTCTACCGATAGTCGATTATACAGCGTTGTATTTAATAAATGCCCCCGTTGTCATCAAGGTAATTTCTTCGTTAGCAATAGCGCCTTCAGTAAAAACTTCGATAAAATGCATGAGCATTGCCCACATTGTGGCGAAAACTTCATGCCTGAACCCGGTTTTTATTGGGCTTCCATGTTTGTGAGTTATGCCTTTTATACGATCTACACCCTACTCACATTTTTCATAGTTGTGCAGTGGTTACAGATAGATGTGAACTATTATCTGATAGGATTGATGCCCACACTAATCCTGTTGACACCCTACTTCTTTCGGATGGCTCGCCGTACCTGGCTGACCTTATTTATAGCTCCGAAGCCACAGCACAAAACGGAGATGCCAACCCAGGGGTAATTTAGATACGTCTTTTACGGAACGCTGTGCCCCGGTTTACTCATAATGCTTGAGTAAACCGGGGCACAGCGTTTGCATAAATCCTGTCATAAACGGCAAACGGAAGGTTTTACAATTCCTTTACAAGGTTTTACAGACCTTTACTCCCTGAAGACCAGTGGGTCTATACATTTGTCTGATCACGAATTAAACACGAAACATCATGAGAAATGGATTGCAACTGGTACTCATCGCCTTGAGCTGCACGCTGACGAATCTATGCGTTGCTCAGCAAACGTTCAAGAACTGTACGGCAGCTTTTGTCGGCAGTAAAATGATTGTCAATGAATACACAACCAAAGGAACGTGTCGTTTACCTGCTACGGCCAGGGGCGAACTAACCGTAAATACCGTCGAGCTGTCGCCTACCGAGAGCAAGGCTGTTGATCGAATTGCATTCAAAATCGCTATCCGCGATAAGGCTACCCAAACGCTGGCTCTTTTTTCGAAGGAGGAATTTAAGCAGGTGCCTATCCAGAGAGTGCTCGCCAAATGCCAAAAAGGCGATCATATTGTGCTGCTAACCCTGGACGATTCATATGCCTTACCGCATAATGAGATACTAGTGCAGTGATCGGCTCTTTATCCCAACTAATTTACGTACCTATTCATCATTGATGGAACACAGATCTTTATGATCTATAGGATGATGTTATGATTTATTTCGAAAATCATAACATCATAAAAATCAGTGTTCTATATTAATTCTCTCTCTCAATGAATAAGCTCATTCACCTACTGAACCTGGTGGTTTTGGTAACCTTGCTCCTGAATAGCAAACCTGTACAGGCACATGAAAAACGTAATTTCTATGGTAACCCACTAACGCTGAATGGGAAGCCGTTGAATTACAGCAGCTTTTCCCTATCTAGTCGCGGGATGCTGGCCGTTGTAGACGAAGATCCTGAATCGAAAGAAGCCACAAAGATTCCTTTCCGAATTTACCTTAAACGAGCAGGTGCGGTTGTCACCCCGAGTGTATCAGACAATACGCAACCGGTATACTACGACATTGACGTTTCGGCCGTGCTGGCGCTGGCTCGTCCCGGCGACGACCTGATTATTGAGCCGGTGAGAAAAACGGATTTGGCAGCAAAGCGCGTTATTAAGCTGAAACCGCTCAACTCGTGTCTTCCTCCGAACTGGCTTTTCTTCCCGATTAACGGAATTGCGCCAGGATGTTGATTATGATTATATTGAACGCAGAGACACAGAGGGCACAAAGAATGAAGACATCTTTTCTGTGTTCTTTGTGACTCTGTGTTTACTACTACTTATGTGATGTTTATGAGAAAATCGGTGCGGATAATCGGAATGGTGAGCCTCGTGTTAGTCGGGTTGCTCTGTACGCAGTTTGCGTGGTTAACACCCGCCCAAACGGTAACCGACAACCAGCGGTTTTCCCAAAAAGTGAATCTGGCTCTTCGGCGCACTGTACACCATCTGCTGCTCAAATCAGGGGATTCTACCTCTCGCATTCAGCCCATACAACAACCCAATGCGCAGATCTTCCAGGTGCGTATTGAGCGTTCGTTCGACTACGGCCAACTGCCCGTTTTGCTCCAGGAATCATTCAATGTGCACGGTATTAAGGCCAATTACGATGTGGCGGTGCTAGACTGCGCTCAGGGCGAATTGCTGCTGGGGTATACTTTTCAGGACCTAATCGACAAGAAGGAAGTGCCCTGCAAAGGACGGCAACAGGCACCGGGTTGCTATATATTACAGGTCACCTTTGCTGCTCCCGAAACAGCATCCCCCAGCCACTAGCCACCTGGTGGATACTGGCATTGGGTGGTTTACTGACGGGGCTTGGTTACGTCGCCTGGAAGCGATCAACAAACAACATCAGTGTACCTATAGCGCCTATAGCGCCGGAGATCGTTCCTTCAGAAACGGATCGAATAAAGTTTGGTAACTCAAGTTTCGAACCTGCAAGGCAACTCCTACACTCAGGAACTCATCAATACAATTTAACCTATCGGGAAGCAAAATTGCTCAAGTTTTTTATTGCCCACCTCAATCAGGTCGTGGAGCGGGACTTCATTCTTAAATCGGTTTGGGAGGATGAGGGTATTATTGTGGGACGCAGTGTCGATGTGTTTGTCTCGCGCTTGCGAAAAATGCTTCAGGATGATCCCAGTATTCGGATCGTGGCGGTGCATGGTGTGGGATATCGCGTAGACGCCCTCACTCCAGCCAGGAATGCGTCGTAACAAAATCAAAAATCGCCGTAACAAAACTTAAAATTCGGCTAAATTACTTTACACAAACAATTGATTTTCATATAGTTAACTATTTGTTTTTATTTACAATTAATTGAACAGTTTCTAAAACGTTTCCCATAAATACGTTCTGTAAGTTTGACTCATGAACCGACTGGTAGCTCGGTTCATCCGATCAATTTATGAGTCAGAAGCAACGTATTTTCGTTTGGTCAATCACTGCCGCGCTGGGCGGTTTCCTCTTCGGCTTCGACACCGCCGTTATCTCGGGGGTTGAGCAGTCCTTACAATCCTTGTGGAGTCTCAACGTTTGGGAACACGGCCTGACGGTTTCCATCGCCCTGATTGGCACCGTAATTGGCTCTATGCTGGGGGCATTCCTGCCGAAACCTTTGGCCGAAAAACAACGCTTTTCTGGATCGCTGTTCTCTATTTGGCCGCTTCTATCGGAACAGCACTGGCTACCGACTGGACCATTTTCCTTGTCTTTCGTTTTTTGGGTGGTTTGGGCGTGGGAGCATCTTCGGTAGCGGCCCCTATGTACATTACCGAAATTTCGCCTGCCAAATCACGAGGACGGCTCGTGGCCTTGTTCCAGTTCAATGTTGTATTGGGTATCCTGATTGCCTACCTGTCTAACTTCCTACTGCAGGGACTTGGTGCGGAGTCATGGCGTTGGATGCTGGGGGTACAGGCCCTCCCCTCCTTGATTTTCCTGATTGCCGTTCTCAACATTCCCGAAAGCCCGCGTTGGTTGTTGCTGAAAGAAGGCCGGGTCGCTGAAGCCCTTCAGGTTCTGGAAATGATTGACCCCGCAACGGCCAGACAAACGCTGATTGATATTCAACAAAGCAATCACCAGATCGAAGGATCGACCCGCTTGTTTTCAATAAGCCATAAAACGCCCATTATGCTGGCAGTACTGTTTGCCGTTTTCAACCAGGTGTCGGGTATCAACGCCATCATTTATTACGCCCCCCGGATTTTCGAAATGACCGGCCTCGGCAAGAGTTCGGCGCTGTTATCATCCGCAGGGGTGGGTTTAGTCAATCTCATTTTTACCATGATTTCGATGAACCTGATTGACCGATTTGGTCGCCGGACACTCATGAAAATTGGGTCGGTTGGTTTGATCGTAACACTGGCTTTAGTGGCCAGAGCCTTCTACGTACAGGACTTTAGTGGGATGACCGTACCTCTATTGCTTTTTGGCTATATCGCCTTCTTTGGCTTCTCACAGGGCGCGGTTATCTGGGTGTTTATTTCCGAAATCTTTCCGAATGAAGTGCGCGCCAGTGGCCAGTCGCTGGGAAGTTTTACCCACTGGCTGATGGCCGCAATTATCACCTTTACCTTTCCCTATTTTGCCGAGCATGCAGGCGGTGGAAACACATTTTTGTTCTTCACCATCATGATGGTCTTACAGCTTCTGTTCGTGGTGCGTCTAATGCCCGAAACCAAAGGGACTAGTTTAGAACAAATTGAAAAAACATTCGTTGTCCATTAATCTTTCTCGGCCATGACATCAACGACAGTCATTTGCTTTGGCGAAATTCTCTGGGACGTATTACCAACCAGCAAGCAGCCGGGTGGAGCACCTATGAACGTAGCCGTTCACTTACGGAATTTCGGGTTGACTGCTCAACTGATTAGTCGGGTGGGTAATGATGCCCTGGGCCGTGAATTATTAGAGTTTTTACGGGAGAAGCACCTGCCAACTGCCTATGTCCAACTGGGAGCCACTCACCTGACCGGCATTGCCAAAGCCAACCTGACCGACCGCAACGAAGTCGTTTACAAGATTCTGCAACCCGTTGCCTGGGATCATATTGAGTACGATGCGTCGCTGGAACCCCTTTATCAGAAGTCGATTCTGGTGTATGGCAGTTTGGCCGCCCGCAGTCAGACATCCCGAAATACACTCAATCGACTCCTTGATCAGGCAGCTTTAAACGTGTTCGATGTGAACCTTCGTGCTCCGCATTATACGCCATTGGAGGTGACTTATTTGTTGCAAAAAGCCGATATACTGAAAATTAATCATAATGAACTAGCCGAAATTGTTGGGTGGTATACAGGTCCGCTAGCCGAACGCGATGCGATGCAATACCTTCGCGACCGGTTTAAGCTGAAGACAGTCTGCGTAACCCGGGGCGAAAACGGAGCGATTATGCTTACTAACGATGGCTTCGCTGAGCATCCGGGCTTCAACGTGAAGGTAGAGGACACGATCGGGAGCGGAGACTCCTTTCTGGCCGCTTTCCTATACAAAACCTTACAGGGCGAAACGCCGAAGAAAATACTGGAGTTTGCCTGTGCAGCGGGTGCCTATGTAGCTACCCAACGCGGAGCAACGCCTATTGTTTCAGAGCAATTAATCCTAAAAAAAGCCCGTCGGGCAGCGTTACTGTGAACATAACAATGAATCTTATCACACCTGAGCGATTGTGGGGTCTGTATCGGTGATAAGTAACTGAGACGCCTATATTTAGGTTGGTAGTACAGTTTATCGTGGGGGCGGTCCTATCTGGGCTGACTCCCCACCATAGCTCCCACAACATGGCCATACCCCATTCTGACCTTACCCAAAAGAGCTTACCTAATAACCTATGATGAACGTTGACTAATACCGAACCAGCATTCTGCCAAAATCAGAAGGCGATTCGGACGTAGTAAAAATCGGTATCGAGACATTTCGATACCGATTTTCTTCTTCGCTAGTGCACTGCCAGACGGTTATAGGCCATTTGCTTGAGCAGAAAAACAACGCCGTATCTGGCGATCTGGGTGCGGTACGACTTATACATGGCTACGAAATGGGAATAAGTATTCAATCGAGCCGCAGCCATACTGGAAATTTCCAGTAATGCCACGACATCATCGCTATTTACTTTTGCCCAATCGTGATGATGAAGGTGCGTATCGTTGAGTTCATACGAAACCCCTTTATCATCGGTACCAGCAGACAGGTAATGGCCATACGCAGCCAGTAAAAATGCCATACGTTGAATATCCCGTTTTTGAGCGAGCAAATCCCGTAAGGTTGGTAGAATCAAGGCGGGTAATTTTGACGCACCATCGAAACATAAATTAGCTAAGGGGTGGATCGTTAGCGTAGCAAACTGACTGATCCATTGATTTCTGAGGTCGTCCGACTCCATGGCTTCCTGTGCCCCGCCAGTTGGCATAACATCCTGTTCAATAAATGTATGTAGATAGTTGCTGAACAAGTGGTCATTCAACGCTTCATCTACGGTTCGATAGCCCGCTAAAAATGCCGGATAAGCCAGCATCATTAAAATGTCCTGATTGTTGGTTTGCATGATGAATGGGTAGTAAAGAGATTCAATGGCTCTTCTAAAGTGTCTTACCATTTTGACGTACGTATTCGCTTATGGTCAATATTATGATGGTCAGTAAATTAGCAGAGGCTGACAGTAAGCGAATACCCGTAGAATTGACGGATTAACAAGTCCTAGGCCAGCTCAGGCAGATCTGCCTGGAGAAGCTGCGATATAGAGTTCGCTTGCCCCTGATTGGCTTCATCGTGATGGCGTAAGGTCTGGGCAATTCGGACGATCTGATCGCCTAGCTTGCCTTGCTTACCAATGCTTGATTTATCATATTGATGCTGCCGGATCGGCTCCCAGAAGAACAGCTCGGTTTTGGCATCGTAGACGCCAATCGGCTTGTAACCTTCCTTCGTCAGTAGGTTTGCCAAAACGGCATCGGCCTCCTCATGTGTGCTACAATAAATATGGTGATACTGCTTCCGAAGCAGGTAAATGACTGAAAAGCGGTTCATGTGTTGTGAAGTTTGGTTATAACGGCGCTTAGCGAACAACGAGTTCTGCGCGAGTAGTCGGCTGACAATGCGTTTTGCTTCTATGCCGACTATATGAAACCCCGGCGGGAGCCGTGGGTACTAATCAATCTCAATAGCACGACAAGGCTTTTTACCCTTCGTTGCGTTTTGAGGATAATATCGGTTGGTTAATAAGACCTGTTTGTCAGGCTTCCCGTCACCGATTACGCTAAAAATAACTAGACTCGTCTTATTTAGTTTCTCGGGCCGCATCGGCCGTCCGACGCCCGCACGGTAGATTCTTTGGATTCTATAGATTCTGATAATCAGATTCTAGTATCAAAAGAATCTATTTTGGAAAAGCACTCGCAGCTCACTAAATCTAAAAAAGCTGTAGGAATTTCTTCCGCCAGTAAAAGTGTCTAAGTTAGTAGCTTCTTGCTTCCAAAGGGTGCCGAGATCTGCGTCAATTCTTCAAAGACAAGCCCATTTCGACCGCTAAAACCAGGAATGAATAAACGTAAAAAAGTACAACTAATTATCCATATGGCTTCAGCTTTAATTTCGGCTTTCAGGATGTATGACACATTCATAATTTTTGTAAGTTATTTATAATCAATCCAAAATAACTAGACAAGAAACGGGTGGTTTTTCAAGTAAATAACTAAATAGAGCTCTTCTTTGGTTTACCAATATTGGTAAAGTACAACAACTGCCTTCTATTTTTCAGTGAAAAACAGAATTGTACAAGCGATTCTTCAGGAAATAATATGGTTTATCTGACCCTACTTACCAGCACTGCCAGAGAATCACTACAAATAGTTATATAAATTAACCAAAAAGTATAGATTCATTTTCTACAATAGCTTCTGACGGCTATATATTTATGACCCGAATCTAGTCGATACTAAACTTCTGGCCCTATAGCCTGTGTTCTACAGAAAGAGTTTATCGGGGCGGAAGTAGGTAAATACCTGAAACACAAGATAGTTCTATTTAAGATAACCAGTAGTCAGCTAGTATCTATGGAATATAGACAATTAGGCGCATCGGGATTGCATGTCCCGGTATTGAGCTTTGGTACGGCCACCTTTGGCGGTGGCAACGAATTTTTTAAAGCCTGGGGTAGCACCCAAACAGACGAAGCAACCCGCCTGGTAAACCTCTGTCTGGATGCGGGCGTCAACTTGTTCGATACCGCCGATGTCTATTCGGATGGCTTATCGGAGACCATCCTGGGGAAAGCCCTCACGGGTCTACGAGACAAAGTACTGATCTCGACCAAAGCCACCTTCACGTTCGGCGAAGGCCCCAACAATCAGGGCTCGTCGCGCTTTCACTTGTTAAAGCAGTGCGAGAGTAGCCTCAAGCGGTTGAAAACGGACTACATCGACATCTACCACATGCACGGTTTCGATGGGGTTACGCCGGTCGAAGAAACCCTGCGCACCCTGGACGATCTGGTGCAGAGTGGCAAGGTGCGGTACATTGCCTGTTCCAATTTTTCGGGCTGGCACCTGATGAAGTCGCTGGCCGTTTCGGAGAAGTATGGCTGGAATCGCTATGTTGGCCATCAAGTGTATTACTCGCTGGTGAACCGGGAATATGAATGGGAGCTAATGCCGTTGGGTATCGACCAGCGCGTAGGTGGCATCATATGGAGCCCGCTGGCGGCTGGCCGGTTGGGTGGAAAGTACCGTCGTAATCAGCCAGTTCCACCAGATAGTCGGGTAGCGCAGGGCGGTAGTCCCGTACCGGCATTTGCCATTCCCGAAGCGTTGTTTTATACCATCATCGACACTCTGGATGAACTAGCCACCGAAACCGGAAAAACAGTAGCTCAGGTAGCCCTTAACTGGCTGTTGCAACGCCCAACCGTATCGACCATCGTTATTGGCGCACGAACAGAAGAACAGCTGAAACAAAACCTTGCCGCCGTTGGCTGGAACCTGACAACGGAACAGGTAAAGCGATTAGATGCAGCCAGCGACGTGCCAACCATCTATCCTTACTGGCACCAGCGGCAAAACCTGACCCTGAACCCTCCTCCTAAATTTTACTAGGTCCATGATACAATTCATCCGATTAGACCATGTGCTGCTATGTATCCCGGAAGGCGCCACGGCTCAGGCCCGCGCGTTTTATGGGGGTGTACTGGGGCTGGACGAAATTCCGGGGAATCATCCCAGTGGGGCCATCTGGTTTCAAATCGCCGATATTCAACTGCACCTTCGCGAAGAAGCGGGTGGCAACTACTCCAAACGGCACCCGGCCTTTGAAATAGCCAACCTCGACGAAGCTAAACAGTATTTAATGAACAAAGGAATAGATATTGAGTATTCATCGGATATCGACGGCCGGGAGCGGTTCTTCTTCCGCGACCCCTTCGACAATCGAATTGAGTTACTCCAATTTGTGGACTGATGGCCTGATTACAGAACGCCCTGCTCTAAGAATAAAGAGCAGGGCGTTCTAATGAACTTCACCTGGCGAAGTCGAGCCAAGTTTACTAACATCTACACCGCTCTGATGAGACCAAAGAACGTTTAAAGCACGGCCAACAGGGGTACTTCTTCAGCCATTAATCACATAAAGACAATTCTTATAGAGTCGCCTTTTGTAAAATAAAAAAGCCCCGAACTAGCAGGGCTATACATGTTAACAATTCTTGGCAATCCAGTCGGTGAAATCCCGCTTAAGAACACCCATCGAACGCAGATTAGAGAAGATATGATTGATGGGTATTTCTTTTTTCGAACCCCAGAATATAATCGATCGGGTACAATTAGGACAACGCCATTTTTCGTGAGAGGCCTCTGTTGATTTATAGGTACAACCTTTAAATTTAAGAAAAGCTATCCAACAGGATACCTTAATTGAATCCATCGCCCCAATTATGCAGTGATGTATTTTTCTTCAATAACCGTCTCTGCCGGAAGATTAAAGGTATCCTTGATTGTGTTAGTATCCAGAAACTGAATATTTCTTAATTGCTTTGTCAGGAATGGTTTCCGCACCCAACCATATTGGCGTAGCTCGGCATATAAGTCTGATTCAGGCAAATGCATAAGGTTATCGATATAATCTTTTAAGACGATGTCCATAAGCATATGCCTGGCCTCTTCATCAGTATCGCCATAACCCGTAAGATTTAGAGATGGAATATAATTCATATAGAACTCACCGTCTTTAAAGCTAACCTGTCTTAACTCGGCCTGGAATCTCCTTTCGCTCTTAGTTCTATCTATTTTTATGTGCTCCTCTGGAAGTTTATTTTCCATTATAATGCTGATTTACAAATAATTATCCAGCATAAGATTGCAATAACGTTACGCTCTTCTATAAAAAATCAACATTGCAATGTAGTTGAAAGTTTTAATACTGTTACAAATCGTTATAAACCCGTTTAGTTACAAGTGGCCTGTTTTCCAATAGTGGATCAAGGCTGGTTTATCAATCACGATGTACACTTGGGTTTGTGCTATCAGGGCTTTGTCATAGGCCGGGCTTTCTTATAAAAATTTACAGCCTCGTAGAGGTAGTATCTTTGTAGTAAACGGTCATCAAGGGATCAGATCATGGCGGCATATTGTTGTTCGAGATCCGTTACCATCGGTGTGGGCGTTGGTACCCTCAATCTGTTGCCTTTTCTTTGGCTAATTCTTTCGGCATGCCATGTTTTCGTATTTGCTCCTCAGCTTGTTTATTTTTCTGAGGGAAGAAAACTCGGTTGCCGAAAATTCGATCCAATTCTGGATTTTCTGTCACGACAAGCTTATTTGGCAAGGCCGTTTTCTTTTCCGTTGCAGTCTTCATGAATGAAATATATGAATTTATCGCCTATGTATGACAAACGCCTGGTAGTTTCTGTTTCGTTCAAATAAATGCCAACGTCCATTAGTTAAGCCATAGAGCGCATAAGCATCAATGATTTCGTCATAGAAACGGCTTAGGCCCATTTGATACTGTCTGGTACGGGAAGGTGTACTACCCGTTGCATAAACGGTTGCTTCTGGATAAGCGTCCAGAAAGCGTAACGTAACTCTAGCTACCGTAGTAAGCACTTTATCTTTATCACCATTTCTGGAATCAGCTAAATCGTCAATTTTTATACTGTCAGTATCTAAATCACCAAAGCCTAAATTATATACCTCTGCCATACCAAATTCAAGCAAGTCATTTCGATTGATTGGCGCAAATTGAATCACTTTTGCAATTATTCCTCTTGGCCCTACGCTTTCAAAATAATACGTTGTCTGGTTATTGAATACATCTACGCTATAGACTTCCTGATTCATTGTTACGGTGTTAATTATGTCAAAGAAAACCCCGGTCGCTCTTCAGCAACCGGGGTAACTTCAATTCATTTTATAGAGCCTATGTCCTAACTCCCACACATCTCGCAACCTTCCGGGTCATCGAGCGAACAGGTCATGGCGGCATATTGTTGTTCGAGATCCGTAACCATCGGTACGGGCTGGGGCGTCGTGTTTTGGGCGTGCTCCTTGGCGTACTGTACGTAGTCGAGGGGTTTCTCTACGGTGACGGCTTCCGTCATGACGGCTTCCAGCTGGGGTTCGGCCTGTGGCTGAACGACGGTGAACTTCACGGCATCGGCAGCGGCTTTTGTACGCAGGTAGTACATACCCGTTTTCAGGCCCGCTTTCCAGGCGTAGAAGTGCATGGACGTCAGCTTGCCGAAGTTCGAATCCTGAATGTGAATATTCAGCGACTGCGACTGACAGATATAGGCGCCCCGATCGGCGGCCATGTCGATGATGTGCTTCTGCTTAATCTCCCAAACCGTTTTGTAGAGGTCTTTGATGTTCTGCGGAATATTCGGAATTGCCTGTACCGAGCCGTTGGCCAGAATCAGGTTGTTCTTCATCGCATCATTCCACAAGCCCAGTTTCACAAGGTCTTTGAGCAGGTGCTTGTTCACGACAACAAACTCGCCCGACAATACGCGACGGGTGTAGATGTTGCTCGTGTAAGGTTCGAAGCACTCGTTGTTACCCAGAATCTGCGAGGTCGATGCGGTTGGCATGGGCGCCAGCAGCAACGAGTTCCGCACACCGTGTTCAACAACTTCCTTCCGCAGGCTTTCCCAATCCCAGCGACCTGATTTTGGTTTTACACCCCACATATCGAATTGGAACACACCTTCCGAAATCGGTGAGCCTTTCCAGGTTTCGTACGGACCGTATTCTTTGGCTTGCTCCATCGACGAAGTCATAGCGCCAAAATAGATCGTCTCGAAAATATCTTCGTTCAGGCGACGTGCTTCGTCTGATTCAAACGGCATCCGCAGCATGATGAAGGCATCGGCCAGCCCCTGCACACCCAACCCAATCGGCCGGTGGCGCATGTTGCTCCGACGGGCTTCTTCAACTGGGTAATAGTTGATGTCGATGATCTTGTTGAGGTTGCGGGTGGCCGTTTTGGTCACTTCATACAACTTCTGGTGATCGAACCGCATGATGCCATCCTTGCCACGGGTGATGAACTTCGGCAGGGCAAGCGACGCCAGGTTACAGACGGCAATTTCGTCAGGAGCCGTGTACTCGATGATCTCGGTGCAGAGGTTACTCGA
This sequence comes from Spirosoma telluris, assembly GCA_003259005.1. Taxonomy (GTDB): domain Bacteria; phylum Bacteroidota; class Bacteroidia; order Cytophagales; family Spirosomataceae; genus Spirosoma; species Spirosoma telluris. The sequence continues at coordinate 7,317,975 of QLII01000001.1, read as the reverse complement.
CTTAATGGTACCCAGATTCTTCTGGTTTGATTTCTTATTCGCGGCATCCTTATACAGCATATAAGGCGTACCGGTTTCCGTTTGTGATTCCAGGATTTTGAACCACAGCTCCTGCGCCTTCACCGTCCGGCGGGCACGGCCTTCCCGTTCGTAGCGCTCATACAAGGCTTCGAACTCGTCGCCATAGCAATCGGCCAGACCGGGGCACTCGTGTGGACAGAACAACGACCAGACGTCGTCAGCTTCCACCCGCTTCATGAACAGATCGGGTGTCCAGAGCGCATAGAACAGATCGCGGGCGCGGCCTTCTTCCTTACCGGAGTTCTTTTTCAGATCCAGGAAGTCAAATACATCGGCATGCCAGGGTTCCAGATAGATGGCGAAGGAGCCTTTGCGTTTACCCCCCCCTGATCCACATAACGGGCTGTGTCGTTGAACACACGCAGCATGGGCACAATCCCGTTGCTGGTTCCGTTGGTGCCTTTAATATAGGTTCCCGTTGCCCGAACGTTGTGAATGCTCAGGCCAATACCACCCGCCGACTGTGAAATTTTGGCGGTTTGTTTCAGGGTATCATAAATCCCGTCGATGGAGTCGTCCTTCATGGTAAGCAGGAAGCAACTCGACATCTGTGGTTTGGGCGTTCCGGCGTTGAATAGCGTCGGCGTCGCATGGGTAAACCACTTTTCGGACAGTAGATTATAGGTTTCTATAGCCGCGTCGACGTCTTCCATATGGATTCCGACGGCCACACGCATCAGCATATGCTGCGGGCGTTCGGCAATCCGGCCATCGAGTTTCAGCAAATATGATTTTTCGAGGGTTTTATAGCCAAAGTAATCATAGCCATAATCCCGGTCATAAATGATGGTTGAGTCCAGCAAAGCAGCATGCTGACGCACAACATCATACACCTCTTTAGAAATCAGTGATGCGTTTTCGCCGGTTTTCGGGTCTTCGTACTGATATAGTTTCTTGATCGTACCGGAGAACGATTTGTTGGTCTCCTTGTGCAGGTTGGAGATGGCAATCCGAGCAGCCAGAATGGCGTAATCGGGGTGCTTAGTCGTCATGGAAGCGGCTGTTTCAGCGGCCAGGTTGTCGAGTTCGGTGGTTTTTACACCATCGTACAAACCACTGACAACTTTTACAGCGACTTCAACGGGCTGTACATAGGCTGGGTCAAGACCATAGCACAGCTTCTCGATGCGAGCGGTGATTTTGTCGAACTTGACGGACTCCCGGCGACCGTCGCGTTTGATAACATACATACGTATTTCGGCTAGTTAGTATAGAAAAATGTTGACTGCAGGATAGACATGTTACGATTGAGTTTATATGAATGGTTAATTTAAGAGGAGCAATTTAATTTCATCTGTTCAGACGAGTATCTATTTAGTAACCAAAAGGCCATACCTAAGTCGTTATTCTAAAGGGTAGCCGTATGGGGTTCTAAAGTTCTTTTGAAAAAGACGGAAAAGCAACCCAGAAGGTTCGGGGGATTTGACAAATCCTTGAAACGTTCAACTTCACCAGCAGGTTAAGAAATTGTTAAGCCGTCAGCATTAACGACTTAACAATACCCCACTGGCGAGGTATTCTTAGAAATTAAAAAAGCGATTTTACGGATCGGAACGTGGGGCCAAACGTCGGCTGGCACAATCCCGTGAAGGAAGCGTATTGCATTGGAAAACTATGAAAAAAGCCGCAGAGGAACAAGTGTTTATGATGACAATGTTATGCAACGGTTCGATGGCAATCGGTTCGTTATCAGCCTACAAAAGAAGCTATAAAAAGGCTTTGCAATCCTGACAAAACACCGTACCTTTGCAGTCCTTTTCGGTCGGAAACCGAGAAGATGACAAGAAACTAGATTAATCATGAAAAAGGGCATTCACCCGGACTACCGCGAAGTGGTATTCCACGACTTGTCGAGCGACTATAAATTTCTAACGCGCTCAACGGTTCAAACCAGAGACAGCATCGAGTTCGAAGGCAAAACCTATCCGCTCGTTAAGATCGAAGTTAGTTCGCAGTCGCACCCGTTCTATACGGGCAAAAACGTACTGCTCGATACGGCTGGTCGTGTGGACAAGTTCCGCAAGCGCTATGGTACAAAAGAAAACGCAACCCCGACTTCGCAGTCGTAGTTTGATCGGCGTTTCTCTTTTTAACAAGTATAAAACTCCCCCGTTGCAGCTATGTAACGGGGGAGTTTTTTTGTGGTAAATTTCACCTCAACACTCAGGCTATGAAAAAAATACTGATCATAGAAGATGACCGGCGCATTGCCCAGAATATTAGTCGGGGCCTCCAGGATGAAGGCTATGCTACAGAGGTCGTGTATGAAGGACTAAATGGTCGACAGATGGCCCTGCAACCTGGTGTCGATTTGCTGATTTTAGATATTAACCTGCCCGGTTTAAGTGGATTTGAAGTATGCCGAAGCGTTCGGGCTGAGAAGCCACAACTTCCTATTATCATGCTCACGGCACTGGGAGAGATCGAAGATAAAGTGGAAGGATTAGGATTAGGAGCCGATGATTATCTGGTGAAACCGTTTGATTTTCGGGAACTGGTAGCGCGCGTTGCGACTTGTTTTCGGCGGTCGGCTCTCAATACTAGTCCAATTGCGGATGACATTCTTCAGGTAGCCAATCTGACGGTTAACCTGACCATCAAGGAAGTTCGCCGAGGTACTACACTCATTGACCTGACTGCCCGTGAATTTGCCCTGCTGGAATACCTGATCCGGAACAAAGGCCGGGTACTCTCAAAATTAGATATTGCCGAAACCGTCTGGAATCTTAACTTCGATCCGGGCACCAATGTTGTGGAGGTATATGTCAACTACTTACGTAAAAAAATAGACCGCGATTTTGAGCCGAAACTGATCCATACTCGCCCCGGCATGGGGTATGTATTGAAAGAAGAGTAGAATGCATGGAGCAAGGCGCGCGGAGCAGGGAGAATAAAGGTGTATTGTTAGTCTCCCTGCTCCGCGCGCCTTGCTCCATGCCCCTAGCCCCTCTTACCATGACCATTCGCAACCGTATAGCCCTCCAGTTCTCGCTCATTGTCGCTACGATTCTGATCGTTTTTTCGGTGCTGATTTATCTGGTATCCGCTACCTATCGGCGGGAGGAATTTTATGATCGGCTTAAAAACAAGGCCCGCACTACTGTCCGGTTTTTGATTGAGGTAAAAGAAGTGGATCGGGAGTTGCTTAAAATCATCGACCGTAACACACTTACAGCCTTATTTGACGAGAAAGTACTGATTTTCGATGCGAAGAATCGCCTGATCTATTCCAGTGTCGATGATCAGATTATTTACTACCGAACGGCCCTGCTGGATGAGGTTCGCCGGAAGAAAGAAATTGAAACCTTCAGTGAACACAACGAACTGGTTGGGCTACTTTACCGACAAAACGGCCGCGATTTAGTAGTCTTAGCCTCGGCCTATGATCAGTTTGGAAAAAGTAAGTTAGAAAACCTGCGACTAACCCTGGGCTGGGGATTATTAGCTGGCCTTAGCATTACCATTGGACTGGGTATCTTCTTTGCCGGGCAGTCGCTTCGTCCCATTAACCAGATCAATCAACAGGTATCCACCATTACGGCCCGTAATCTCCAGCAACGGCTGGACGAAGGCAATCGACAGGATGAGATTGCCCGATTGGCGATGAATTTCAACGATGTGCTGCATCGACTGCACCAGGCCTTTGAACAGCAACGCAGTTTTGTATCCCATGCCTCGCATGAACTTCGAACGCCCCTGGCGGCCCTAAAATCAGAAATTCAACTGGGTTTACGTAGGCCACTCACCGTCACCGAGCACACCGAAGTTCTGACGAATCTGCTATCGGACACCGACCGGCTCATTGGCCTGACCAATAGTTTACTGTTGCTGGCCCGAACGCTGGAAACGAGCAACCAGGTGGCGTTTCAGACGATCCGTGCCGACGATGTCGTTTTCCTGGCCAAAGATGAACTAGTAAGCGCCAAACCTCAGTACCGAGTCTCGGTTGACTACAGCAATCTGCCAGAAACCGAGACCGAAACACTTATTAAAGCGAACGAGGAGTTATTGAAACAAGTATTTCTTAACCTGTTCGACAATGCCTGTAAATACTCATTAGACCATACGGCTCAGGTGCGCATCAGTACCGATAGTCAATATTGCCGTATTACCATTCAGGACAAAGGTATTGGCATTTCTACACAGGACCAGGTGCATATTTTTGAACCCTTTTACAGATCAACCAACGCCCTTGACTATCAGGGCTTTGGCATTGGGTTATCCATCTGCATGAAACTGATTGAACTGCACATGGGTACCTTATCAGTCGAGAGTAAATTGGGCGAGGGTAGTACGTTTACGGTTTCGCTACCACATGTGTAAATGACCTCACCCGTCGCCCCTCTGCTAAAACAGGAGAGAGGCCGGGGGAGGTGATTGGATATTAAAACTTATGCTACGCTGATTAAAAAGCCTTAATACACCAAAGCTGTCAAAATCAATCCTTAATAAGGGTCTCTAATATTTTTCTAATGTTTTTCTAACCCCCTTTAATATCATTTTAAGTTATACCTAATCCAGATTAAAGACCTTTGTAGCCCTACTTTACCCAACCTATGCGGCTACTGCTGGTCATCTTATTTAGCGTCCTTTTTCTTCAAAATTATCCTGCTTTGGCGCAGGATTCGCTTCACATCACCCTACGACAGGCCGATAGCCTGTTTCTCAAAAACAATTTGCTGCTACTAGCCGAGCGATTTCGGATTGACGCCAGTCAGGCTCAGGTACTCCAGGCTAGTTTATACGACAACCCAAACGTAACACTGGAGATTAGCTCCTTCAACAACGAAACCCGGCGAGTACTGGACGTAGGCAGGCAGGGTGAGAAAATCATTTCGGTGCAACAGCTGCTTTATACCGCTGGGAAGCGGAACAAACGCATTGCGCTCGCGTCGGAAGCGGCCCGTCTGACCGAACTGGAATTGCTCGATTTACTACGTGGCCTGCGTTTTGACCTCCGGAGTCGGTTCTATTCTATTTATTTCCAGCAGCTGACGCTGAATCGATTTAATCAGCAGATTGCTACACTTGAAACTACGGTGTCGGCTTATGAAAAGCAGTATGAACGAAATAACATTTCGCTTCGGGAATTGCTCCGACTCAAAGCACTGCTGTTTCAACTCAATAACGACCGAACGGAGATCGTATTCCAACTGGCCGATGACCAGCGGGCTTTACGAACGCTATTATCTGTAGATCAGCCCATTCAGCCGCTCGTTCGGGACGCAACGCTGCCTCGTTATCACCTGCCAACACAACCAGACGATACGCTCCAGCAAATGGCCCTTCGCAATCGGCCCGACCTGAAAGCGTCGGAGTCGCTTATTCGGCAGGCTGAACTGAATTACAATTTGCAGAAGGCGCTCGCCGTACCGGATTTACGCGTAGGCGGTACCTACGACCAGGCCGGGAGTTATATTCAGAACTACGTTGGCCTGTCGGTTTCTGCCGACATTCCGGTTTTCAACCGCAATCAGGGGGCTATTCGGGCCGCTCGTAGCCAGATCAATTACCAGAGTCAGTTACAACGCCAAAAGGCCGTTCAGGTCAATAACGAAGTGGCCACCTCACTGCAAAAAGTTCGGGAAGTAGAACGGCGCGTGCAGAGTATTGAGCGCTCGTTTACTGATCAATTCGATGAGTTGAACCGGGGCGTTATCATCAGCTTCCAGAAGGGGAATCTGACCCTCATCGAATTTGTCGATCTAATTGAAGCCTACAACGATAGTGTTCGCCAGATTAATCGTCTGAAAGCCGACCGGATTAGCGCCTACGAAGAACTGAATTATCTCGTCGGTGACGAATTATTCAGGTAGATCCGGACGTCTCGTCCGGGTGAAATAAGTACATAGTCAAATCACCCTTACTTAATACGACTGGGCAGAACACCCGGTACTACGATGAAAATTACTGCATTTTTACTGCTCAGTTGTGTGGCCTTTTTCTTCTCCTGTGGGCCTAAGCCAGCGCCGGAAGAGGAAAAAGCGTTTATGTTATCCGATACGATGATGCACCGGATTCACCTCGATAGTGTGGTTATGCAACCCGTCCGAAGTGAACTGACACTGGTGGGCAAAGTCATGGCCGACGAAAACCGGGTCATTAAAGTATACCCGCTGGTGGGGGGTAATGTCGAAGACGTAAAAGTAGAATTAGGGGATTACGTTCATAAAGGGCAGACACTGGCATTGATTCGATCGGGTGAAGTAGCCGATATAGAACGGCAGAGCATCCAGGCCCGGTCGGATTTATTACTGGCGGAGAAAAACCTGCGCGTGGCTCAGGACCTGTTCGAAACCAAACTGACTTCACAGCGGGAAGTGGTAGCGGCTCAGAAAGAAGTTGAAAAAGCGCAGGCCGAATCGAATCGGGTAGCCGAAGTCTCTAAAATTTATGGGATTGGCAAAACGTCGATCTATACGGTGAAAGCCCCCATTGATGGCTACGTGATCGAGAAAAACGTGAATCGGGGTACGCAGCTCCGTTCCGATAATGCCGGCAATCTGTTCACCATCGGTCAAATTAGCGAAGTATGGGTATTGGCCAACGTTAACGAAAGCGACATCGGACGGGTACGGATGGGCATGGATGCCTCCATTCAAACACTCAGCTATCCTGACGATCTCTTCCATGGCCAGGTCGACAAAATCTATACTGTACTGGACCCCGGCACCAAAGCTATGACCGTACGCATCCGCCTGAATAACAAGGCGATGAAACTCCGCCCCGAAATGCATGCAACCGTTACCTTACGCTATGAAGACGGGGGCAACTAGCCACCGTACCGGCAGGCTCGGTCATTTTCGACCAATCGAAACACTACGTCATGGTGTTCCGGGGACGTTCCGACATCGACACCCGCGAGGTGAATGTCCTCAAAACCGTTGGCGACATCGCCTATATCAAAACAGGACTAAAGCCGGGCGAACGCGTCATTTCTAAAAATCAACTCCTGGTCTACGACGCCATTAATGATTAAAAGCGGGGTGCAGGGTGCGCGGTGCAGGGAGGCTAGTCCACACCCTGCACCGTGCTCCGTGCTCCCTACTCCAAGCCCTTATGAACCAATTCATCCGTAACGTCGTCGGTTTTTCACTGAAGAACCGCTTTTTTATCTTTTTCATGACCATTGGGCTGGTAGCAGCTGGAGTGGTCAGTTACCTCAACGTACCCCTCGAAGCCTTCCCCGATGTAACCAACACGCAGATTATTGTTGTGACGGAGTGGAATGGTCGTTCGGCAGAGGAAATTGAGCGATTTGTGACGGTACCCATCGAGATATCCATGAGTGCGGTGCAGCGAAAGACCAATGTTCGTTCGATCACGATGTTCGGGTTGAGCATTATCAAAATCATTTTTGAAGACGATGTTGAAGATTTTTTTGCCCGACAACAGGTAAACAACCAGCTCCGAACGGTATCCCTGCCCGACGGTGTCGAACCAGATGTACAGCCCCCTTATGGCCCAACGGGTGAAATTTTCCGCTTCACGCTCAAATCACCCTCCCGCGATAGCCGCGAACTACTTACCCTGCATAACTGGGTCATTGATCGCCAGTTACGTTCGGTGTCGGGCGTGGCGGATGTGGTGGCCTTTGGTGGTCGCGAGAAGAGTTACGAAATCCGGGTTAACCCGACCCAACTGGCCAAATACGATATTACGCCACTGGAAGTTTATCAGGCCGTTACCCGCAGCAACATCAACGTTGGGGGCGATGTGATCGAGCGTAACGGGCAGGCGTATGTGGTGCGTGGCATCGGGTTACTGACCTCCATTCAGGATATTGAAAATCTGATTGTTGAAGATCTGGATGGCAATCCAGTATTGGTTAAAAACGTAGCGGAAGTGGCCGAATCGAACCTGCCGCGTGTGGGTCAGGTGGGGCTGAACGATAATGATGATGTGGTCGAGGGCATCGTGGTGATGCGGAAGAATGAAAACCCTAGTGAAGTGCTGGCCCGCGTCAAAGACAAAATCGAGGAATTGAACACCCGCATTCTTCCCTCCGACGTGAAGATGGTGACGTTCTACGACCGCGATAATCTGATTAGTTTCTGTACAAAAACCGTTCTGCACAACCTTACGGAAGGCATTATTCTGGTTACGGTCATCGTCTTCCTGTTCATGGCCGACTGGCGGACAACGATCATCGTTTCGATGATTATCCCGCTGGCGCTACTGTTTGCCTTCATGTGTCTGAAGTTACGGGGCATGTCGGCCAACCTGCTGTCGATGGGCGCGGTCGATTTTGGTATTATCATCGACGGTGCTGTCGTCATGGTCGAGGGCATATTCGTTTCACTCGATCATCTTGCTCTTAAGGTAGGCATGCCCAAGTTTAACCGAATGGCCAAGCTGGGGATGATCAAGAAAACGGGTGGCGAATTAGGCAAGGCCGTTTTCTTCTCCAAACTGATCATTATCACGGCCTTACTACCCATATTCTCGTTCCAGAAAGTGGAGGGTAAAATGTTTTCACCCCTAGCCTGGACCCTTGGGTTTGCGCTGTTGGGTGCGCTATTGTTTACCCTAACGCTGGTGCCGTTGCTCTGCTCTATTCTACTGAAGAAGAACGTACGGGAGCGTAACAACCCCTTAGTTAATTTCTTCGACCGGATTGTGATGGCGGGTTTCAATAAGTGCTACGCTAACCGGAAGCTCAGTCTGCTGGCAGCGGTAGTCTTCATGGCCCTTACCTTCCTGTCCTCTACCCTACTCGGTACGGAATTTCTGCCAACGCTTAATGAAGGCGCTTTGTGGGTGGAGGCCAAACTACCGATGAGTAGTTCGCTGAATCAGACGGTGGGTATGGTGCGGGTGCTCCGGCAAAAACTGATGGACTTTCCCGAAGTGAACGGGGTGTTATCGCAAACGGGCCGCTCCAACGACGGTACCGACCCATCGGGTTTTTATTACGTGCAGATGCAGGTAAACCTCAAGCCCAAGGATGAGTGGAAGCGTAAAATTACCACCGACCAGTTGATCGAGGAAATGGATGGCCGCTTGAAGCAGTTTCAGGGCATCAATTATAACTATTCACAACCCATTATCGACAATGTGGCCGAAGCCGTTGCGGGTATGAACGCCAGTAACGCCGTCAAAATCTTTGGTGATGACCTTAATGAACTAAATAAATTAGCCAACACCGTTATTGCCTCCATCCGTGATGTGCCAGGTGTGAAAGACGTAGGGATTCTGCGTAACATTGGCCAGCCCGAAATCAGTGTGCTGTTTCATGATCAGAAGATGGCGCTTTACGGCGTATCGACTGCTGATGCGCAGGCCGTAATCGAAATGGCGATTGGTGGCAAAACGGCATCGATTCTCTACGAAGGAGAGCGTAAATTCGATATCCGACTCCGCTACGGCGAAAGCTACCGTAAAACCGAGGACGACATTATGCGCCTGATGGTGCCAACACTACGGGGCAGCAAAATTCCGTTACGCGAAATTGCTACCATCCGAGAGGTAACCGGTCCGCTTTCGTGTACCGCGACAACAACAAACGCTTTATTGGTGTCAAGTTTTCGGTGCGGGAACGTGATTTAGGCAGCACCATTGCCGATGCCCAGCAGCGCGTCAATGCAGCACTAAAAAGCTTGCCCAAAGGCTATTCCATCAACTGGACGGGCGAGTTCGAGAATCAGGTTCGGGCTACTAAACGATTGGGACAAGTGGTTCCGCTGAGTCTGGCAGCAATTTTCGTGATTCTGTTCATCCTATTCGGCAACGTGAAAGATGCGGGTCTGGTATTGCTCAACGTGCCCTTTGCCCTGATTGGCGGTATTCTGGCATTGCATGTAACGGGCATGAACTTCGGAATTTCGGCGGGGGTTGGCTTCATTGCCCTGTTCGGTATTTGTGTGCAGAATGGCGTTATCCTGATTTCGGTATTCAACACGAACCGCCGGAACAAAATGCCCATCGACACCGCCATTCGGGAGGGCGTTCAAACGCGTATCCGACCCGTTATCATGACGGCACTTATGGCGGCTATTGGTCTGCTACCAGCCGCTGTCTCAACCGGCATTGGCTCCGAAACTCAGAAACCGCTGGCCATTGTGGTCATTGGTGGACTCATTACAGCCACTATCTTAACCCTGCTGGTTTTCCCAATTATCTATCGGATGTTTTACCGCCAGAATGTAGCACATACACCCAGAAATCCTCTGGTGGAGGTTTGATCATTGGGTATAGTATTCACTATGCAGAACAGGGATTTAGCCGGAAGTATTAAACTAAAAAGCTCTATTTAGTAGTAATTGATTTGCTACTAAATAGAGCGAATAACTCCTGTTTTTTGTGCTATTCTAAATAATAAGGTATATCACCCACTATTTTATGACTTATTAATTTCCCCTCCTTAAAAATCAATTTCTCTACCGTTGCATCATAGATATAATTACAGGGTACACGAAGCTCTTTGGGACCTGGCTGTTTTAGTAATTCTCTATAGTTGAGGTTATCACAAAGACGTTTGCCGACGAACATTTTTACTACATCAAACCACCGTTGTTTGTCATCAATAAGCAATTCAGAGCCATCATATATAAGAAATGGTTGACCATTTACTGTAGTAAAGCTAGCTGGCAAATTTTCTTTGACTTCAATCAAATATGACATAACCGTGAGATAAACGGTTAATGTGTCTGTACTTGGTTTAAATAATAGCACAGAAACGTTAGTCGTTCCTGCTTTGGATAAAGCGTTGACTTCTTTAAGATGCTCTGCCAAAACTGGCTTAAAATCTTTATGCTTCAAAAGCCTTTCTAATTGGCTTTGAGCCTGAATTGATTCTAGACCAATCCAAGACAGAAGGAAATATATGGCGGCTTTGAACATATCAATTACAGTTATTAAGTTGGCTTCTGGACTCACTTAGGTTCAAATGACCGTCAGTATCATAATTCCATAAGCCATCATTGGCTAGAATGTATGTACTTACTCCGGGATTACTTCTGACAAAATTCATGTCGCCAGGACAGCGAACGGTTATATAACCAGCCTGTTGGGCATACCCCCTTGTCTCCAATAAAGGCCCTCTTTGTGACGGCATTAGCAATATAATTAGCGAGTATTTTTTTTTGTTGACATCGTCAATAGTAATCTGTTTGTAAGGCTGTGCAAAAGCCTTAGTGGCTAAACACAAGACCATGCAGATAAAGATAAGATAAGTTTTCATGTTGATTTATTGTAGTTAGAGTTAGAACCTGAAGATACTGAAATGGTGCCTGATGAGTCAGTTTGAGTATCAATAGGTAGATGACAGGTCGTTTTCATTAGACATGAATTTTGAGCTTCGGGTAAGTTTTAGCTGAATAAAAAAGCTTCAGCCCCTTTACTACTTGTAAAGGGGCTGAAGTAGATGAAGGTATTTTACTCCAAATAGTAAGGAACGCCAACCACTATTTTACGGCTAATTAATTTCCCTCTTTTAAAAATTAACTTTTCGATTGGTGGCTCATAAATAATCCCACACGGCACTCGAAGTTCTTTGGGGCCGGGTTGCTTAAGCAGTTCCCTGTACTCAAGATCATCACAAAGACGCTTGCCAACAAAAGCCTTGACTATTTCGAACCAACCATTTTTATCCTCAATAAGCACTTCTGAGCCATCATAAATCAAAAATGGCTGTGAGCTAATAGTAGTAAAACTGGCTGGTAAATGGTCTTTCGCTTCAATTAGATATGAATATGAATCTAAATAGACCGTTAGACTATCCCCGTTAGGTTTAAACAATACTACAGAAACATTAGGAAAGCCAGCATGATATCCGTTATAGGCTTCCTTCAGATGATTTGCCAGAATTGGCCTAAAATCTGACTGTTTCATGAGCCAGTCTAGTTGACTTTGTGCTTGCAACGACTTTTGGCTAAGTCCGAATAAAATTAAACAAATTACCACTTTAAGCATAGGTATATCATTTACACGGGTCAGTAGGATACATGGTTGTAATAACGTTGCCATATGCATCAAAATGCAATAAAACGTTTTGCTGTGTCAGTTCATCTTTGCCAAATATATACTCTTCAATTCCTGGATGGGATGATGCCCAAGCTTTATCGCTAGGACTAGGAGCAAAAGGATTTCCAATTGAAGTACTTGGATGAGTATGGACAGCTCCATAGACCTTCACTCGGGTGCCATTACATAGCTCTAACTCTTGGCTCCTATTTCCATACTCATCAACAACTGTGATGAACCTACCGAAATAGTCAGAATAGCTCCCACTAACGGTATTTGTATGATATTACCCTGAACAATCTTTTCCTGAAGTTGGCAAAACTAACGTTCCCTTATCGGTTTGAAGAAGCATATTTTCTATCATTGGGTCTCCGTTTATATCAAAACTCTGGCGCCAAATGCTATTCAATGTCTTGCATAAGGGCTCACTTAAAAATTTTGGCTTAGGCAAACTATTCACGTCAAAATCCACCATCGGCATAGTCCAGCGTCCACTAATGTATTCATACACTGTGGCATAGCCAAAATCAGGGTCAGTATAGATATAAAACTGACCATTGGCTGGGTTGGCTGGTCGCTGGCCTTTCACTTGAGTTTCAGCGATAACAGCACACCAGCTTTTACCATCCCAAACATACGCAGCTCCTGTAGGGGAGGTATACTCTTGGCCCTTCGTCAATGCACCAGTCGTAGATAGACCGGTTGCCACGGAATCTATGGGAGCGTTGTAGGGAACAAACGTGGCAGTACTACTTGAACCACCACCACCACTACTACCGCCAGGGCTGCCAGGCCCAGGACCCGTAATACTGCCACTTTCTGGGCCTGAAATCCAACCCCATTTTAAACTGCTATAAATGCGAGTCCCTATTACAGTCACATCTCCATTCAGCAAACCACCATCAACGTTAGCCGGAGGCTCTTCGGTACAGTTTCGATACAGGCTTTCCGTATTGATCGGCTGCTGTGGCCCAAAACCACTGGTAGAAGTAGTGATTGGCGGACTCATCACGGCTACCATCCTAACGCTGCTGGTTTTCCCAATTATTTACTGCATGTTTTACCGCCAGCATGTAGCGCATAATAAGGGGTTGGCGGTGGCGTAGGGTTATACACCCCTTGCGTTCTCCGGTCTCTGACCAGTATACGAAAAGCGTTAGTTATCAAAACCGGTCAGAGACCGGAGAGCGCAACAGCGTAGTATTCACCCGAGCGGGGGACTCTATCAAACACATAAAAGTAATTTGGCCAGTCACCCACATTATATGGATAGACTGGGCGAATTACTTTTCACGAGAATGTTCAATAAAGTGTATCATTTTCTCAACCCATCAAAAATGACGCACTTCATTGAATATCTCTATTTTGTTAATAATATCTGCCGATACGCTTCCTCTATTTGTTTACTATTTAAATGCAACTCTCCTTGAAAATAGTTAAACAGTCGTGTTGACGCACGCGATTCCAACCATCGCTTTTTAAGGTAAATATTTTTGAAATACTGCCCATATTGTTCATTGGGAAGCAGTATCAATAAAATATCAAATGAAAAATGCTCCAAAAAAGCTAATACTTTATAGTTGGCCCACCCTCCTCTAATTTTTTCCATTATTTGTTCGCGAAGCAATGTTCGTTGGTATGCTGTCATATTACTAGAATCATATGCCTCATTGAGCCATCGACTTACAATTCCAGCGGTGTCTGTAGGAAAAAAGATGGCATAGTTAGTTACACTTTTTCGATACACCTTTTTAGCTATATCCAAATCTTGTAAACTTTTTGACATGCGACCTTTCCACTGTTCTATTTCCTTATGCTCTCGATAAGCAGCTATGCTCCCATATTGCCTTTGAATAGCTATTTGGCTAGTATCTGTCGACTCATAATCAATGAATTGATTCAAATAAGGCTCTAGGTGTAGGCTGTGAGCTTCACTATGTAGGCTAACTATCTGACCATTTCCAACTAAAAGCGTGCAAAATATCAATATATAACTCATATCTACATGTGGTTATTTACAGGATACAGAATATTTAGATGGTGAATTGTCAATGATAGTAGAACTTGTTACTGCTTCACCTCCAGTGATCGGATCAAGATAGGTATACTGATTTGTGCTAGGATCATATCCTGTAACAAGTACCTCATGAAGCGTATTAGGATCATCTGTTGGAATTGCCACCATTGTTGGTTGTCCAACTTTTAATGCATCATAAGCAGTAGTAAAACTACCAATATTAAAATAATGCCCTACGAGCCCATTCATATCTTGTAAATCAACGCCCTGTAAAACCGCCCATTTTTGATAAGTATCGTGATAATAATTATTGATTGTGTTAATGTCAAAATCTCCCTTATTACAATAATACTGAAGCAAAAATCGCATTACAGTTGGCACACAAAGATTTGGGCCGATTTGCTTCTCGATTGTTTTAGGTAGATTTTTGATTTTAATTGGATCATCTCCAACTACCATCGGCATAGTCCAGCGTCCACTAATGTATTCATACACTGTGGCGTAGCCAAATTGAGGGTCAGTATAGATATAAAACTGACCATTGGCTGGGTTGGCTGGTCGCTGGCCTTTCACTTGAGTTTCAGCGATAACAGCACACCAGCTTTTACCATCCCAAACATACGCAGCTCCTGTAGGGGAGGTATACTCTTGGCCCTTCGTCAATGCACCAGTCGTAGATAGACCGGTTGCCACGGAATCTATGGGAGCGTTGTAGGGAACAAACGTGGCAGTACTACTTGAACCACCACCACCACCGGTACTGACACCGGTACTGACACCGGTACCACCACTACCGGTACTACCGCCTATGATGCTTCCACTGTTTGGAACCGAAATCCAGCCCCAACCGCTACCAGTGCCGGTCACAGTCGCTTCGGGCAACCAATTTCCAGCATATACAGTTACTTCCGGCAACCAAATGGGATCAGTATCATATTGTTGGGTACAGTTTCGATACAGGCTTTCCGTATTGATTGGTTGCTGTGGCGCAAAACCACTGGTAGAGGTGGTGTTTTTGGGAACAAAAAGACCCTTATTAACCAAGCTGGATCGAGGTAGTTGGACAGTCTGAAAGGAAACATCATCGAACCAGACAGGCGTTTTACTCCGATTCTGTAAGCGAACAACTACATACCCTGTTTCCTCTGCATACCCCTGAATATGCAACAACTGCCAATCCTGGCGAGCGGCTTTGGTTATACCAACCTGTTGCCGATGCACAAACCGGCCATGTTGGTCATAGAATGCTACATCAACACTGGCATTAGGTAATCGTTTCGCTAACAACGCCTTCACTAAGGGTATCATGAGAGTACTACCCACGCCAATAGCGGGAGCCGTTTGCATAGATCGATGCGCTTGGTCGGGTATGATGGCCTGTTGCTGGGCTATGGCTACGCCCGCTACGACTCCCCCTACAACAGCCGTGGTTATCTGCGGAGTTAGGTTCGCTTTGGGACGAATGGGCGCATACACATAAGCATCCAGCGAGAATTTATCGCCTTTTCTGACCGGAATTAATTTACTGGTCAGAGATGAAACGGCGCTGGAACCACCTCCACCCAGCTTCATTGATACGCCATCAGTACGGGAATAAGTTGTCGATTCTGTTTGCGCAAGTCTGCCCGAGCCATCATTTGAGCACCCCAATGGGTTAACTGGGCAGGCTACAGTTGTTTTTGGGCTACCCGGAATATCCGTTTGGGTACCATAATATTTCACTGAAATCGTCATGGCACTCCCTGTTTTGTAGCTATTAGGCAAACGCAAATAGAAACCGAAGGCATTATAGCCCGAAATACCCAGTGCATTTGCTACGTCCTGGCGGCTATCCGTAGCCGGTACACCGACCGCCACTAGCCAACCGTTTATATACACATCAAACTTGGTAGATTTGTGAGGTGTATTTTTGTTTACAACCCAGCCGCCAATACCATTACAGTCGGCACCATCCAGATTCCCTGCGAAATTACTGCCTGCCAGAGCAGGGGAAGTTGTTGGGCTGGTGGTGGGTGTGGTTGGTGTCGTAGGCGTGCCCGACCCCTGGCAGGCCGCTGTTGTTTTTGGGCTACCCGGAATATCGGTATTGGTGCCTGCATACTTCACCGAGATGCTCAGGGCCGACCCATTTTTATACTGGGCCGGTATAGTCCAACTAAAGCCAAAGGCATTATAGCCTGAAATACCAAAGGCATTCGATACGTCCTGTCGGCTGTTAGTAGCCGAGACATTGGAAGCCGCTAACTGACCATTGATGTACACATCAAATTTGGTGGACTGGTTAGTCGCGTTTCGATTCATTACCCAGCCACCAATGCCGTTGCATTCAGCTCCGTCCAGATTACCTGCAAAGTTTGCTCCTGCTGGTGGGTTAGTTGTAGTCGTGGTAGTTGGTGTAGTAGTGGTTGTATGCGGATCATTCTCTGCAAAACAACTGGCCGTGCTAGTGGACATCTGGCCTGTAGCCACTAACCAATGTTGCGGTTTGAAATTGCTTCCATCCTGATAGGCCGCCAATAGGGTGCCGTTGTAAAAATGGGCATAGACCGATTCACCCCAACTGGTAGTGAACAAAAACTGGCCTTCTATGTAAGGGCAATTGCCTGTCGGTGGGTTGGTGGGTGGGGTAGTGGTATGTGGATCGTTCTCGGCAAAACAACTAGCGGTGCTGCTCGACATCTGGCCAGTAGCTACCAACCAGTGCTGAGGTCTAAAATTACTTCCGTCCTGATAGGCAGCAAACAAACTCCCGTTGTAATAATGGGCGTAGACCGACTCGCCCCAGCTAGTGGTGAACAAAAATTGTCCCTCTGAGTAGCTACAACCACCTGAAGTTTGTGCCCATAGGGTCATCATAGAGGTGAGAACCAGCAGTATTGTCACCACAATAGCCTGCCGAAGCCGGGTAGGTTTGAGTAAATTTTTCACTACATTTGACATGTTTAATGGTGAAACATTGAACGGCTCAAAGCCCCGCGTCCGGTCGCCAAACTGTCGTGGGGCTTTTTCTGTGGTAAAGGTATTGGGCTGATATACGCAACGAAAGAGGGGAAACCCCTCAATTTTTGAGAAGATTTCTCATTATCAGTTTACTGAAGTTTTCATTTTTCACTAACTACCTCCTAGATATAACTTTATTTCATTTTTTTTGGGGGGGGTAATTCTCTCAACAGCTCTTCATGCCGTTGACGTAGGTTAATAATGTGCTTACGGGCAAACTTTGCCAGTTTGTGATGGCCTTTCAAATCCAGTTTGGCGCTGATTCGGGTACGGTAGTTTTCAACACTTTTGGGGTTAGGGCAAGTTGGTCTGCAATCTCAATATTTGTCAGGTCCTCGGCTATGCGGAATAGAATTTCCCACTCTCGGGGAGTCAATTCAGAAAGTCTCTGATTCAGACATAAGTCAGCAGGTAGCATGTTGGTTTGATTGGTCGAACGGTGTTGTGGCTTCATGGTACTCGACTAGCCTTACGGCAATATGTAACTAGTTTTGGGAATAGGGTGCAATTAACCTGCAAGTCACCTAAAAAACAATTAAATACAATATAGCATATCTAATATCAACTAAAAAATCAATACATAGGCTACTTATGTAACAGATTGACAGGAGACTCAGGCTTAGTCGTACCTTTGCCGCATGGCGTTTATCCAGACTGATACCTTTACGTTGCGCGGTTATGAGTGCGACGCGTTCGGGCGAATGAGCATTCCGGCCCTGATGAACCTGATGCAAGAATCGGCCAATCGAAATGCGATTGACTATGGCATCGGAATTTCCGATTTGGCAGAACGGGGGCTTGGCTGGATGCTGATGCGCTTCCGGCTCCGGATGCACGAGTACCCGCGTTATGGACAGACCATTCGGGTGATAACCTATCCGACCGAAGTCGAGAAATATTTTATTTATCGTGAGTTTCAGGTTCTGGCCGAAGATGGAACCTTGCTGGCCGATGCCACCAGTACGTGGCTTGTGTTCAGTATGGAAAAACGAGCGATGGTATCTCTGCCTGATTTTATCCGTAGCCTGAGCCCCCTACAGACATTCCCAAAACGGCTGTTGCTCCCCTGGCGAAACTATCGTCCAGACCTATTTTTCAGGCGGCCGACTTTGAACCAACCTATACGAAAAATAGGGAAGTAGGTTGGCTGAGTATCGACCAGAATCAACATGTTAACAACGTGGCCTATGTCGAATGGCTACTCGAAGCCGTTGATAGTGAAACCCTGCAAACAAGGAAATTAGCCGAAATTGATTTAGTTTACCGAACCGAAAGCCACTGGCGCGATCAACTACAGATTCAATCGCTGGTTGAAACTCCGCAGGCATTCCTGCACCGGATTATTCACCCCGAATCTGGTAAAGATGTGCTACTGGCGCGAAGTGTTTGGCAGGAAAGTTAACAGTTTGTCGTTCGAGGTTTGTAGTTGATTCACACAGATTTTCGCGTCGGCCAACTACAAACCTCAAACTACAAACTTCGAACTATAAACCTACTCAAATCAAATGACCACTTCACCAACTAAACCTATTGACGATGTACTCGGCGGTCTGATGCGCCGATACAGTGAGCGCGTTCCCGATGTGCAAAACGTGATTAACGCCATGCTTGACGAGGGCATTATTCAATCGCCGGATGAGATTGAAAATGACCACATTGCGTTCCGAACCATGGGCGTTCCATATCTCGGCATTGCCTCGTTCGAGAAAATTTTCCTCCACTATGGCTATGAGAAACGGGATGAGTTCAATTTCACCGGGAAGAAATTAACGGCTTTCTGGTATGCGCCACCAGCGCCACATTACCCACGCATCTTCGCCAGTGAACTCCGTGTTCATGAACTCTCCGATGAAGCCCAGCAGATTATTCACAAGTATACCGACACGGTAACAAGTGACCCCGTTGATTCGCTGGATTTAAATGATGCCAACGCTGTCGATCAGTTTCTGCACCAGCCGCTCTGGCAAACGCCAGCCCTGGCCGATTACAAAACCCTGTTGGCCGAAAGTGAATATGCGGCCTGGGTGATTTACAACCGCTATTACCTGAACCATTTCACAATTAGCGTTCATAACCTGAAGTCCGGCTATAATACAATTGATGAGTTTGTGGCTTTTCTGGAAAATCGGGGTTTCCGGCTTAACTCGGCAGGTGGCACAATCAAAGTCAGTCCGGATGGCGACTTGCGGCAGGCATCCACAGTGGCCCAGATGATTGATGCTGAATTTGCCGGGGGAGAAACATTTCGGATTGCGGGTTCCTATGTGGAGTTTGCCGAACGACGTGTATTACCCCCATTTCGCGATTTGCCCGCTGACCAGATCACCCGCCAACACCGACGCGAAGGCTTCGAGACGGGCAACGCTGACAAGATCTTTGAAAGTACGTTTACGACCCAAACGGGTAGATAGTTTACGGTATTCGGTTTACACGTTAACCCTTCCATTCATGAAAACGAAACCCACCTTCTTACTCGCTGGACTGCTCTTGTGCGGTCTGGTCGCGCTGGCGCAGAAACCCGCGCCGGTTGGTCTGCAACTGTATAGCTTTCGTAATCAGTTTGCAAAAGATGTTCCGGGTACGATGGCCAAAGTGAAACAAATGGGCTTTCGGGAGGCCGAAATTGCCGGAACGTATGGGCTAAGCTTAGCTGATTTCCGTAAACTACTGGATCAGAATGGCATTAAAGCCATCAGCACGGGAGCAAGTTTCGAAGACTTAGACTCGAACGTGCCGAAAATTGTAGCCGAGGCTAAGGCTTTAGGCGCCAAGTACATCGTATGCACCTGGATTCCGCACGCTGGCGATGCCTTTACGATACAGGATGCCGACCGCGCCATCGACGTATTTAACACCGCCGGAAAGTTACTGGCAGGCAACGACCTCACCTTATGCTATCACAACCACGGTTACGAATTCCAAACCTATAAAGACGGCACATTTTTCGATTATCTGGCCGAAAACCTCGACCCTAAATCCGTCAATTTCGAGATGGACGTTTTTTGGGTAAAATCGCCGGGTTATGACCCTGTCGCCCTGTTGCAGAAGTACCACAAACGCTTCCTGCTTATGCATCTAAAAGACCGCAAACCCGGCACACCCGACAGTCAGACTGGGCACTCTGATGTTGAATCGAACGTAGTACTTGGTCAGGGGGATGTAGGTATTGCGGCCATTATGAAACAGGCAAAAAAATCGGGGGTGAAGCATTTTTTCATTGAAGACGAATCGTCGCGGTCAATGGAGCAGATGCCGGAAAGCCTGACATTTCTGGAGGGATTAAAGTAATTTTTTTAACCGCAAAGTTCGCAAAGGATAGCGCAGAGAACGCAATGATTCTTTTTCTCTGTGTTCTTTGCGCTATCCTTTGCGAACTTTGCGGTTAAACGAAACAACCTTCTCTGCTAATTCTTCAATATCTTCGGGTGTATGAAACGCGCTGATGACGATACGTGTGTTCGCCCGATCCTGTGCCGTCGGATAAGCAAATGAGTAAATCAGGATTTCCCGTTCAAGCAGATAGGCATACAACGCATCGTGTTCGGTGAAGAAAACCGGATAACCGGTTGCATGGCGAAACAGTCCCGTTGGTAGCAGTAATCTCTCGGCCAGACTAATATTTTGCTGGAGTCGTTCATACCCTTCGGCATATAAAGCATCCGCCTGTAGGTAGGCGGCCAAGTTTGCAGGTGGCATGGGCGAGCAAGCACCAAAGAAGGCTGTTCGGCGGATGTTAGCCAGCGTTTTCGTATCACCAAAAACTACACCACCAGGCATGCCCATCGCCTTCGCCAATGAAGCGGTGACAATCAGTTGAATAGTAGGTTTATGACTGATTTGTGGCCAGATGCCCCGCCCTGATTCAGGACGCCTAACCCATGCGAATCATCCACGACGAGCGTAATGGGCCTGTTGTCAGGCAAGTTACTGACCCAGTCGAAATCATAATAGTCTGAACAAACAGCGTCGAGGGCATTCGTCAAAATCGCAACTGGCCCAGGGACAATGGTTTGTAGTTGCTTAGGGACTTGTACCACCCAATCCGCAAACGACATGGTGGGCAATGTAACTACGGGGGCGTGCCAGAGTGCCGGGTGTGCAGTGGGTGCATAGATAAACGTACCTATCTGACCACGTAACCAGTTACTAACAACCTGTCCGGCCATCATACCCGACGAGAGTGTCAGCGCAGACTCTGTTCCAACGACAGCAGCCAGCTTGGCTTCGGCCTCTTCATAAATACCAAGGCGTACATTCCCATTGCGCGAACTGCCAAAAACGGTTCCGTAACGACTGATGGCCTCTACCACTAAGTGCTGGAAAGACGGATTTTGGGGCAGGCCCAGGTAAGCGGTTCCACTAAAAAAACGATATGGCCTGCCCTGGTGGGTTATCGTTCGATTGGGAAGCTGGCTAATTTCGAAATTCTCGCTCTTTTGCCAAACATCAGTCCGCTCTTTCGCTCTTTCGCTCATTCTCTTGTTAATAATTGCACACCCGTGCCATTTTCATTGGCGTACACTACGTTACCGTTCTCAAATGTAACCCCAGCGGCCGGGTCATTGGCAATCAGCATGGCACCATCTAAGTCAGCGTAGTCGAGTAAAGGAAGTAATTGCGCAATAGCGGAAATCCCGACACTTGACTCGGTCATGCAACCCACCATTACCTGCAAGCCCAATGCACGGGCGCGGGCAATCATGCGCCGGGCGGGTGTTATGCCTCCACACTTGGTCAGTTTGATATTTACACCGTGGAAGTAGCCTGCACACCGATCTACATCGGTTTCAACAATGCAGCTTTCGTCGGCAATAATCGGCAAGGCGCTCTGCTCATACACCTGTTTGGCACCTTCCCAATCATCGGCCGGGAGAGGTTGCTCAATAAACTCAACCCCTAGCTCACGCAACTGCTTCGATTTAGCAATCGCATCAACTGCCGACCAGCCGCAATTTGCATCGACCCGAAATAGAGCATCGGTATGCCGACGTAGAGCCTTAACAAGCTTTATGTCTTCTTCTGGCCGGCCCAGTTTAATCTTATACAATGGCCAAGGGCGCTCCTGCATTTTCTCAATCATCTTCTCCGGTGTATCGAGGCCAATGGTGTAATCGGTCAGGGGCTATTGGCCGGATCAAGGTTCCAGATTTTGTAAAGAGGTTGTTTTTTTTGTTTCGCCCACAAGTCCCAGGCAGCCTGATCAAGCGCACACAACGCAAATGGATTTTGTGCCAGATACGGATGCATATCAGCCCAAAACTGTTCGGGATCTACCAGACTATGGCCTTCGATACGATCGCGGATGGCTTCGAGCGCGGCAATCATGCCATCGACTGTAATACCATAATAACGCGTTGCGGTAGCTTCACCAAAACCCGGTACGTATCCTCCCGAAGTTCAACAATAAGCGTTGGCTGTACATCGCGACTATCGTGAGCAATGGTAAACGTATGGTTCAGTCGGAGATCAACCCGATGAAAAAACAACTGCATGGATGTGAAAATTTCGACAAAGATAGGCGCTGATGAAGTAAGTAGAGACAATCAAAATTTGACCAATCCATGCCGCACAGCCTCAATGACCATGCCCACACGCGTTTTTACGTTCATTTTTTGAAAAACGACCTCCCGATAGCCATCTACCGTTCGGGTGGCCACACACATCTGGTCGGCTATCTCTGCATAGGTTAGTTCACTACAGGCTATTTTCAAAAACTCGTACTCGCGATCATTCAAATTGAAATGGGCTGCAGCACCTTGCCCGTTAAGCGTATTCAGGCTATGAATAAGTTTTGTCGTCAGGAAATCAGAATAGTAGTATCCTTTCGTCATTACATCGTTCAGAGCCTGGTAAAATTCAGAAGGGCGGCAATCTTTAAGCAGATAACCGCGCGCTCCGTTGCGTACCATTCGAACAATATGATCTTCCCGATCAGTCATTGACAAGGCCAATACCCGTACCGTCGGATATAATTTTCGAAGTTGCAGGGCCGTCTCGAAGCCGTCCATGACAGGCATGCTTAAATCGAGTAGAGCGATGTCGGGAACTTGCGTATTTCGCTGCAATTGATCGAGCAAATCGAAGCCATTTTCCGCAACAAACAATACGTTGTAGTCGTCCGATTTCTGAATCAGGTTTGACAGCCCTTCGGCTACCAGGCGATGATCGTCGACAATAGCAATGGACACGGACATAGGGCTAGGAAGGCATAGTATTACGACCTGAAAAGTAGAGTCATAAACCAACGAATGCAATAGCTGAATGCAATTATTTTATGCTATCGCTCCTTTTTAGTTAACTAATATCTTTCCTAAATAGATTCTGTTGGTTTTATTGTTTCTTTATATTCTATCGATGCTACCGGGTCGTCGGAGCGATTGATTCTTTTAATACTAGGTCTAGGTACCTCATTATTAGAATCCACAGAATCAAAAGGAACCATAGGATCAGAACTAAAAAAGTACTATACACTATTGTTTAAATTACAAATAGAAGCAAATAAATCTAGGTTGGCAAATCACTAGACTGGTTTCGGGTATCTGAATATCGATCTGAGAGCCAGTACCGGGTTGGCTATTAACCGTACAAGTTCCCCCAATAAGTGAGCCCGATGATGAAGATTACCAAGCCCTGACCCAGCCTGGTCAATTGAGCGGCTGGTAGCTTCCGATACCGTAAATCCCCTACCATCGTCAGAAATGACCAATCTAAAAGTATCGGAGCTATAGTCGGTTATAATGGTAAGGGCCTTGGCCTGTGCATGCTTGATCGCATTATTGAGCGCTTCCTGCGTCATCCGCAACAGCACCATTTCTGTTTGTTTCCCAAGCGAATAAGGCTCCCCTAACGTGGTTAACCGGGTTTTTATTCGCCCTGCCCGCTCGATACGCTCCAGTTCCAGGGTTAAACTGGGAAGCAATCCAAAACGGTCTACGGTATCATAATCGAGAGTTTTGGACATCATCCTGACATCAGCAATAACGGTTCGAACCAGATCGCGGGTTTGCTGAACCGACTGCTCCGTATTTGTTTCAGTCGTTTCGTCTTCGATCGTGTTCAGGCGCATGACCACTACGCTAAGAAGCTGACCTATATTATCGTGAAGCTCATGGGCTATCTGCTGAAGCGTTTGATTTTGCGTTTCCAACTGGGCCTGAAGAATTTCGCGCCGATTAATTTCTTCCAGCGCAATTAACTCCTGCTGATGGGTTTTATACCGCTGTTTATATAGAAATAATAATAAGGTAATGAAGCCTCCTAATGAGAGCAAAAGTAGTGTACCAATCGAAATAATTAAGATGACTTCAGATGGGTATGTTGACATAGTGCTTATCGCCTACTGCTAATGGGCGAATATCGCAAATAGACATATAATGCCAATAGAAAAGTACCAAACAGGACAAATCCCATTAACTCCTGAATCCAGTAAACGGTCAACGCATAAGGTGCCGAATTTGTCAGTAAGTAATCCATGAAGCCTTGTACAAAAAAATTACCCAGACAGGTAAAAAACAATCCTGTCGAAACCCAAAATAGCGCTTCTCGTTCCAGAGCAACCACTTTAGCATCAATAAATATTCGCCACAGATAATAGCCTGACCAAAAGGATATTAGCATATCAAATAATATTGACCCGTATGAATTAAATTGATTCCACGACTTAATTGTCGATACTAAAAGTAATGTAATACAGACACCTAAGCCTGTTGACAACCAGATCATTCGTTTAATAAAAAACCGATCAAATAACTTGCTGAAGAATTGACCATACAGCACATAATGTATGATTAATAAAACATTAAAAACATGCAAATTTTCTTTATGTTCTATGCGCCAAACATAAATTGCATAAACAGTGACAACGAATGTCACTGTTATATTTATGGCTAATAGTCGAAGAGGGGGCGTTAGTACTCGGTAGTTTATGGTATACAGATAAGTACTTACGCCCATAAGAGCAATGTATAGGAATGTATCCCACATAATTACAATTATAGAATTTCACTTAGTTCGCATAACGATCACTTTGATCAAGCGGGCATGGAGGGTGCTGACAGCAACATTCAGCTTCAGTTAGGTCTATGTCTTCCCGAGCGCGGCCATCTGGTTGAGTAGGAGCCATAAACAAAAAATGCCTGTCTTTCTCATCAATGCCATAATATACTTTGACATGTTTGGACTGATTTGCTTCCAGTATTTTTTCAAGCCCTGTTACGTCAAAGAAGCCAGTCCGAAAAAAGTTTTTCAGGCCAGCCGAGTCCAGCATTTTTTCATACCGTTCACAAGCTTCCTTGAGCTTGATAGGGTCTGTTGGATAGGGATCATTCTCTTTGTTTTCCATTGATCAAGTACAGTTAGTAGGTTTACTCAAACGTACTGGCTTACGTGCTTATAAACAATAACAAAGTGTTCATTTATTAATAAATACGGGAGAATACCCGTATTTGATACCGTGTTTTTCCCGTAAGTTAATAGGGGGATCTCCCCTATCTATTTGAAGTGCTATTCGCCAACTTTGTTTGAGCTTTCCTTCTCATCTACAGCATCACCTTCCTGAAAACTCAGTTCCGCCGGGCACATGCCCGGCGGTCTGCATTTAGGGGTATCTCAGTTCTTCAAAAAACAACCTATAGGCTATATTACTCTCAATCAATATATTATAAAAAATATGTTTAGTCTTTAAATCCAAACCCTACATCTCTTCCGTAAGTCTTCCCGTTGATCGACACACAGTAAAGCATTCAGTACACATTTCAACTTATTTAAAAGAACAACGACAATGAAGACGCTCAAATTCACGTTTGCCATACTTAGCTTACTGGCTATCAGTCAGGTTTCGTTTGCCCAGGAAAAAACAGTAACCGTTGGTGGTGCGCCCATGTATCCATCCAAAAATATCATTGAGAATGCCGTCAATTCGAAAGACCATACTACGCTCGTAGCTGCTGTTAAAGCCGCTGGTCTTGTCGAAACGTTGTCTGGCCCAGGTCCATTTACCGTATTTGCTCCTACGAACAAGGCCTTTGATAAACTACCTAAAGGCACGGTTGAAACACTGGTAAAACCAGAAAGCAAAGAAACGCTAACCAAGATCCTGACCTACCACGTTGTGCCGGGTAAAATGAGTGCAGCTGATCTGATGAAAGCCATCACGGATGGTGGTGGGAAAGCAACCTTAAAAACGGCATCGGGCGGTACGCTAACAGCCATGATGAAAGGCAAAAAAATTGAATTAATGGACGCTAAGGGGGTACCTCTACAGTTACGATTGCTGATGTGAACCAGTCGAACGGTGTAATCCACGTAATTGACACGGTCTTGATGCCGTAATTAGTTTTCTTACTTCTCTCCGACAAATGCAAAAATCCCCAGAGAGCTTTCTCCGGGGATTTTTTGTTTATTTAAACTCTAGTAAGAATCAGACCCTCCACTACGCATCATAACTCAACACTGGGCTCAGCCACTTTTCAATCTCCTCAACGGGCATATCCTTCCGTTGGGCGTAGTCCAGAATTTGATCTCTGTTAATTTTACCAAGCGCAAAGTATTTCGATTCGGGGTGTGAGAAATAAAACCCGCTTACCGATGAAGCCGGATACATGGCATAGCTTTCGGTTAATTCAATGTCAATTTTATTGGCATCCAGCAAATTGAACAAGGTACCTTTCTCGGTATGGTCAGGGCAGGCCGGATAGCCTGGTGCAGGCCGAATACCCTGATACTCTTCTTTAATCAGTGCATCGTTTGGCAGATCTTCATCCACAGCATACGGCCAGAACTCTTTCCGAACCCGCTCGTGCATACGCTCGGCAAACGCTTCGGCCAGGCGGTCGGCGAGGGCTTTCACCATAATGCTATTATAGTCGTCGTGCTCACGCTCGTATTTCTCCAGCAAGGTCTCGATACCAATACCCGCTGTTACGGCAAATCCCCCAATGTAATCTTCCCGACCACTTTCTAAAGGAGCAATGAAATCCGAGAGGCAGAAGTTGGGCAAACCAGGCGCTTTCTGGTTCTGCTGACGCAGGAAATGCAACACCGTTTTCGTGTCGTAAATCAGCTCACCTGCCGGACTAACTGCCGTTTGCGACTGAGCCTTACTGATTTTATACTCAATGTGCTGATGGGAACCATGCCGCTCACAGGGAATCTCACGAACATGTTCTTCGAAATCGTGCAGCAATACGTCATCATCGGCGGAATTGGCGGGGTAAAAGCCAACCACAGCCTTAGCTTTCAGGAGTTTACCGTCAATAATTTCCTGCAAAAGCTGCTGGGCATCATCAAACAACTTCCGGGCTTCCGAACCAACAATTGCGTCCTCAAAAATAGCCGGGTATTTACCGTGCAGCTGCCAGGTCTGGAAAAATGGGGTCCAGTCAATGTAGCTAGCTAACTCGGCAATATCGTAATCCTCAAAGTAACGATTGCCCAGGAACGTCGGCTTTGTCGGTTCGAATGCACTCCAGTCTATTTTTGTCCGATTCTCACGAGCTTTATTAATGGTTAGGCTTGCTTTTTCTTTTTGCCGCTTCGTGTGGTCTTCGCGAAGCTTCACGTATTCAGCTTTTATTTCACTGAAAATTAATTCTTTCGTGCCTTCGGTATCACTAACTAATCGCCCTGCAACGGGAACACTTCGGCTGGCATCCAGTACGTGAACAACAGGTCCCGAGTAGTGCGGATCGATCTTAACCGCCGTGTGCATACGCGAGGTTGTAGCGCCCCCAATCAGCAACGGCATCGTGAAACCCTGCCGCTCCATTTCTTTGGCAACGCCCACCATTTCATCGAGTGATGGCGTAATGAGGCCGCTCAGCCCAATAATATCTACGTTATGCTCGCGGGCGGCATCCAGAATTTTCTGGGTTGGCACCATCACACCCAGGTCAATAATTTCGTAGTTATTACAGCCCAACACCACACCAACGATGTTTTTACCGATGTCGTGAACGTCCCCTTTAACCGTGGCCAGCAGAATTTTCCCCGCATTCTTGGAGGTATCTCCTCCGATAAGCTTTTCGGCTTCGATAAACGGCGTCAAGTAAGCCACTGCCTTTTTCATCACCCGCGCCGATTTCACGACCTGCGGCAGGAACATTTTACCCGCCCCAAACAGATCGCCGACCACGTTCATGCCATCCATGAGTGGCCCTTCGATGACGTGCAGGGGACGCTCGACCTGCTGCCGAATTTCTTCAACGTCCTGGTCGATATATTCAGTGATGCCTTTTATAAGCGCATGCTTAAGCCGTTCCCGAACGGGTTCCAGCCGCCAGCTTTCATCCTGCACAATGGCTTTGCCTTTCGCTTTTACCGTTTCGGCAAAGTCCACTAAGCGTTCGGTAGCATCCTCCCGCCGATTGAGCAGCACGTCTTCGCAACGCTCCAGTAACTCTTTGGGAATACTGTCATACACTTCAAGCTGCCCGGCGTTTACAATTCCCATGTCCATTCCAGCCCGGATGGCGTGGTATAAAAACGCTGAGTGCATCGCTTCACGCACGACATCGTTCCCCGGAAACTAAACGAAATATTCGAGACCCCGCCACTCACCTTCGCCAGTGGCAGGTTTTGCTTGATCCATCGCGTTGCGTTGATAAAGTCAACGGCATAGTTGTTATGTTCTTCAATACCGGTTGCAACGGTCAGAATATTCGGATCGAAAATAATGTCCTGCGGGGCAAAATTTACTTTATCGACCAGAATCCGGTAAGCCCGTTCGCAAATCTGAATACGGCGTTCGTACGAGTCGGCCTGACCTGTTTCGTCAAACGCCATCACGACCGCAGCCGCCCCATACCGCTTCACCAGGTTAGCCCGCTCAATAAACGCTTCTTCTCCCTCTTTGAGCGAAATAGAATTCACGATGGCTTTCCCCTGTACACATTTGAGACCAGCTTCGATAACCTCCCATTTTGAGGAATCGACCATGATGGGTACACGGGCAATATCAGGTTCGGCAGCAATCAGGTTCAGGAAGGTTGTCATGGCCTCCACCGAATCCAGCATGCCTTCGTCCATGTTAATATCAATCACCTGAGCCCCTCCTTCAACCTGTCCACGAGCAATACTCAGGGCTTCGTCGAAATTCCCTTCTTTAATAAGTCGGGCAAATTTCTTCGAGCCTGTTACGTTTGTCCGTTCCCCAACGTTCAGGAAGTTAGTTTGTTCCGTGATTTTAAGGGGCTCGAGGCCGCTTAACTTCTGATAAGGCTCAGCCTCTGGCAATTGCCGGGGTGGATATTTTGCCGCTACATCAGCAATAGCCCGGATATGGTCGGGGGTAGAGCCGCAGCAACCACCCACAATGTTGACAAAATTGCTCTTAATAAAATCCTCGATTTGCAACGCCATCATGTCTGGCGTTTCGTCATACTCCCCAAACTCGTTCGGCAAACCCGCATTGGGGTAAGCCGACGTGAAGAACGGGGCTTCTTTAGCGAGTGTCTGAATATAAGGCCGCATTAAAGCTGCCCCAAGCGCACAGTTAAGTCCTACACTCAACAAAGGCAAATGCGAAACTGAGTATAAAAATGCCTCGGTCGTCTGCCCCGATAATGTCCGACCACTGGCATCCGTAATGGTGCCGGAGATCATAATAGGCAGAACCGTTTTCTGCGGATTTAAATTAAAATACTTGTCAATGGCGAACATAGCCGCCTTCGCATTCAGGGTATCGAAGATGGTTTCAACGAGTAGTAAATCAGCTCCTCCATCGACTAAACCGCTTACCTGCTCGTAATACGCATCCACCAGGTCATCGAACGTGACAGCGCGATAAGCAGGGTTGTTTACATCAGGCGACAAGGAGGCCGTACGGTTGGTAGGTCCCATGGCTCCGGCTACGAAGCGGGGTTTATCCGGATTTTGCTGAGTAATCTCAAAAGCAACCTCTTTCGCAATCCGGGCGGACTCATAGTTAAGCTCATAAGCCAGTGCCTCCATATGGTAATCGGCCATGGCAATCGTCGTACAGCTGAAGGTATTCGTTTCGATAATATCAGCACCAGCTTCCAGATACTGCTTATGAATTGCCTGAATTATAGCTGGTTTCGTTAGGGATAGTAAATCGTTATTACCTTTCAGATCGTGTGGCCAGTCTTTAAATCGCTCACCCCGGTAATCAGCATCCGTCAGGTTATACCGTTGAATCATGGTACCCATCGCCCCATCAAGGACGAGGATTCGTTCGTGCAGAAGTTCGTATATCGTTTTCAAAAGCGAGTTATAGAAGGCATGGTTGCTAGGGCTTCTAACAAACAGCACACTTAAAAAAGTCCAAAAAGATGAAAAGACTTATTAACAGAAAGACAGGCAGCAGAAGGCTAGTCTTATCTATCCCGCTAACAAGCGGGAGGAAATTGGCACCATTTCCTGTAGATAATTGGTTGGTTGCCAAGACATCATCGGGTCCGTTCCCTCCGTCTTTCTGGATAAGCTACTACAAAAATAAACAAAAATGGGTACGCCGATATACAGCCTACCCTATTTTTGCGAATCATATGCTTCTATTGATTCAATGGCAATTGACCGTCCAGCTAGTTGCATCACTAGAGACTATGGCCGAAACTACCAGGTCTGTTCTAAGTCGTCTTTAGTATACAGGTGGTTTCGTTCGTTGTAAAACGACTTTTCATCCGTCCGTTTAATAGATAACGGGTTCTTAGACGTCATACGGTATAGAAGAGCAATAGGGAATAAAAATACAAAAAACAGAATCGACAAAATGATTTTGCCGTTGATGTTTCCCAGTATTTCGGCCACTTTAAACCACGCCTTCACGATGAGATCGCCCACAACGGGAACAGCCAGACTCAATACGCCAACAGCAACAGCTCCATATAGAAACCAGGGCGATTTAAATACAAAATACAATACCACCAACCCAGTCACAATAACTAACTGGGCTTTCACTTTTTCGGTAATATCCATGCCTTAAAACAACGTGTATATAAATGGAGCAACGGCAGAACCACCACCGATAACAATAAGAACACCAATGAGCAATAGCAGAATAATCATTGGAGCCAGCCACCATTTTTTGCGCTGCTTCATGAATTTAAAAATGTCCTGCAAAAATTCCATGTCTAATTTGCGTTTAGTTGTTTGTTAGCAGATGGCATTTGACTAGTGCCCGGATTCGACTGCATAAGCCGAAACAGGGCATCACCTACGCGTTGGTTTACTAATGCACTGGCATGTCCATCATTACGACCCACCACCCGATCGTTTGGAGCAATGTCACCCATGAGTGTACCCACGTTTAGAATGGGCACGTTATTGCGTTGAAAAAAGTCGACTACCGGTTTAACGTATACCGCCGTTTTTTCAATATTATGAGAGAACGGAAACATAACAACGTAGAATCGGCAGTTATTCTCCTGCGCGTAGGTTATGAATTTGTTAAGGTCGCTTAAGTGGTCATTAATAATAGCTGGTGTACCATATGCCGTGCGGGCATAGGTGTCGAAAGGAGCAAAGTTACCATGCGGAAACTGCCAGTATAAATAGTTGAGCAGATACGACTTAATAAACAGCGACTGTACCGCTCTTGGCAGGTCAGAGTAGGGTTCAAATCCTGCCGGAACCAGGCCATGATCGCGGGCCACTTTTTCAATGTCGTTCGGGAAGTACTGTAAAATCAGCACATCGGGCTTTTTACCAAACTTTACTAATCGGGCGTATTCATCACGGGTGTCGGAACCCGATATACCCAGATTGTAGGTCACGTACTCTTTTGTGCCTAATTTTTCAGCAAGGATATTCCCGTATCGTTCATCGGCCGACTTGAGACCGTGGCCCGATGTGAATGAATCGCCCAGAACGAATACATTCTTTTTGCCTACTGTATCAACTTTTGGCGTGTCGCGGTAATCGCCTACCATAGGTGGCCAGTAGCGTTCGAACCAGATGTGCGATGCCAGCGTCAGTCCACCTTCCTGGCTTTGCGAAATACACATGAAGACAATCTCAATCGTGACCAGCAGACCAACAATGGGGACAATCAAGGTGGCTATATTACCAAGAAGCTTAGGTGGTTTGGGATTTTTGACAACGCCATAATAATAACATCGCAAGAGTTCGATAACAATCAGGACGAGGATACACCCTTTTGCCAATCGAACATAGACATTATCAAACAGGCCTTTATGCGGGTAATCGAATCCAACGTGGAGTCGATCACCATAATAAAAAAGGAAAGCTATAAATCCGAGCAAAAGTAATCGGACAGCACTGGAGACAAGTTTTGATCCCATCAGGACAGGTCTTTCGGCGAGTAGGTATTGTAGTTTAATCTAAAACAAATTCTTCTTTCCAGTTGTCCTTCTCCTGCCATTCGGGCTGTTTGCGCTTGTCGAAAAGGAAATTACCAACCACCAAATAATCCATTTCAGTACGCATAAAGCAGCGATAGGCATCGTCGGGAGTCGAAACGATAGGTTCTCCCCGCACGTTGAAACTGGTATTCACAATGACGCCGTAACCGGTTAGTTTTTTGAAAGCATTAATCAGGCCATAATAGCGTGGATTGGTATCTTTATGGACTGTTTGAATGCGGGCCGAGTAATCAATGTGCGTAATTGAGGGCAAATCCGAACGCTGATAATACAATTTTTCACGTAAGGGAAAACTCGCGTAGTCGGCAGGAACGGGTGTCCGACGCTTTTCGGCTACGGGATGCACCAGGAGCATGTAAGGCGAAATACCATCATAGTCAAAGTATTCAGCACAATCTTCGGCCAGTACAGAGGGGGCAAACGGTCGAAATGACTCTCGATATTTGATTTTCAAATTCAGCTTCTTCTGCATTTCAGCATTACGAGGGTCACCCAGAATACTCCGTCCGCCGAGCGCTCTCGGGCCAAACTCCATCCGGCCCTGTACCCAGCCCACCACATTTCCTTCGGCCAAAAGGCGGGCTGCTTCTGTGCTTAATTCGTCAAAATTGGCAAAATAAGTGGATACGGCTTTGTATTTAACGGCCATAAGCTCCACATCGAGGTCCGAAAAAGTTGGTCCCAAATAAGAGCCCCGCATGGCATCACGCTCGGTGGTTACTTGGCGTTCCTTGCCAAAATAAATGTGGTAGGCTGCCAAAGCGGCCCCTAACGCGCCACCGGCATCACCAGCTGCAGGCTGAATAAAAATATCCTTAAAAATGCCGGCCGCCTGTAATTTCCCATTCGATACACAGTTCAGTGCAACACCACCTGCCATTACTAACGCATCCGCATTAGTCAGGCGTTTGGCCTCACGGGCCATGTTTAGCACGACCTCTTCGGTCAGGTATTGAATAGCCAGTCCCAGGTTGCAGTGATAATCCTTCAGCTCATCTTCGGGTTGACGTTTCGGAAAGCCAAACAGGTCTGCCCATTTGGCTTCTTTTACCATTGTCAGGCCCGTAGCATAATCGAAATAATCCTGATTTAACCAAATGGACCCGTCTGGGCGAAGATCCACTAATTTTTCTTTGATGATGGCCATATACCGGGCCACATCAGGCGAATTGGGATCACCGTAAGGCGCCAGACCCATCAATTTATACTCCCCAGAATTAACCCGAAAGCCCAGAAAGTAGGTAAATGCAGAATACAGCAGCCCTAATGAATGCGGAAATCGCATTTCTTTCAAAATCGAAATATTCTTCCCTTCTCCTAATCCAATAGATGCGGTTGCCCATTCGCCCACCCCATCGACGGTTAGAATAGCGGCTCGCTCAAAAGGAGATGGGTAAAATGCACTGGCTCCATGCGAGAGATGGTGCTCAGGAAAGAGCAGTTTCACCTTTTTAGATGAATCATACCCGAGTTTCTCTAACTCCTCCCGAATGAGCCGTTTAAGAAATAGTTTTTCTTTTAGCCATACGGGAATCGACAGCAGAAATGACCGAATTCCCTGGGGTGCAAAAGCGTAGTAGGTTTCGAGCAATCGCTCAAATTTCAGCAGTGGCTTGTCGTAAAAAACAATAGCATCTAACTTATTAAGGTCTGCGCCACTATATTGAAGACAGTATTTAATCGCTTCCGCCGGGAAGCCGGGATCATGCTTTTTACGAGTGAATCGCTCTTCCTGAGCAGCGGCAACAATACGGCCATCTTCAATTAATGCGGCTGCCGAATCGTGGTAAAAAGCCGAAATACCTAATATAGTCATGAACTATGATACAGTCAAACAAGGCGTCAAAAGTAACGGTTTTTTTTGTAAACGTACCATTCTACTCGGGCTGACTTAGCTTACGGTTAATTAATAGAGACCGAGGAAGTAGACCGCACAGCAGCAAAAAAGAGTATCTTTGGTCGTTTTAAACTCCATAAAAGCTTCCTCTTATCGTGAAACTGGCAGCCATTGATATCGGTTCTAACGCGGCTCGGCTGCAAATTTCGACCGTGTTGCACAACGACAATCTGATTAGTTTTAAGCGGGTCGAATATGTTCGTTTCCCGCTCCGACTAGGCCATGATGTGTTTAATTATGGTGCACTAACACCTGAAAGTGAAGCCCGAACCACGAAACTCATGCAGGCCTATAAATTGCTAATGGAACTGCACGAGGTAGAAGACTACATGGCCTGTGCCACGTCGGCCATGCGTGAAGCTGAGAATGGGCATGAGGTAGCGAAACGCATTGAGGAGGCTACGGGCATAAAAATTCACATTATTGACGGGAGCAAGGAGGCCGAACTGATTAATAATGTAGTGGTGCAAGCCTTAGATGATCGCCAATATTTACACATTGATGTTGGCGGGGGTAGTACCGAATTAAACGTCTATGAAAACCGTCAGAAAATAAATTCCAAATCCTTTAAGATTGGCTCCGTTCGATTATTGGAAGGAAAGGAAACCAAAGGAGCCTGGCGTAAGATTGAAGATTGGGTCGAGGACAATGTCGATGCAACGCGCGAAATCACGGCGGTTGGCACAGGAGGCAACATTAGCAAATTGTTCAATCTGGCCTCTAAAACATCGGAGTTGGAAACAACCCGACTCGAAATTGAACGCATTCGGGATTACATTGCCAGTTTCAGTCAGGAAGATCGCATCAATAAACTTCGCCTGAATGCCGACCGTGCTGATGTGATTGTACCCGCTGCGGATATTTATATTTCGGTTATGAAGTGGGCCGGTGCCAGCAAAATTATCGTTCCTGATTTAGGGCTGAAAGATGGTATTATTCAATTAGTCTATGGGCAATTGGGTAAGAAAAGGTCATTATCCTGATCCGATACCGCTCAATAAATAACGTAAGTCCATGACTTTCCTGATCTTAAAATAAATTGACCACTCCATAAGTTTGGCTGGCTGATCGCATTAAATTTGGTTAATCTTTTTGCTTCTGATTATCTGGCATGACCAACAGCGGGCTTGCCAGAAAAAGTAGCCATTAACTACCGTAACATGGATGTACTGCCAACTACTCATTTACACCAACAAATCGAAGCGCTAACGCTCGAAAACAGCCAGCTAAAATCTCAGATCCACCAGCATGGTATCGATCAGCGCTTTTTGCTGGAGTTTTCAGATCGTTTTGCCACCTATAAGGTTGGTGATGAATTCTTTCATGCACTCGTTAACTACATCACGGAGCAAACCAAACTTGACTACGTATTTTTAGGCGAGCTAGTCGAACCATCGCCCGGCGCATTTGCCATTCGTACCTATGCACTCACGGCATATGGCCAGACCGTTGGCAACATCCAGTACGACCTGCCCGATGGCCCTTGTGAGCAGGTTATTCAGGGTAAACTCTCTACCTATCCCAGTCAATGCCGGCGACTTTTCCCAAAAAATCAGACCCTGGTTCAATTCAATGTAGAAGGATATATCGGCTATCCGTTATATGATGCAAAGGGCCGCGCTTTTGGTATCATAGTGGCCATGCACCAGGCAGCCATCGACGAACCGGACTATATTTCGTCGCTGTTAAAGATTGTGGCTAAACGGGCTGAGTTTGAACTGGAACGCATTCGCTATGAAACCGACCTACAACAAGCGAATCAGGCGCTACAGGAAAAGAACCAGGAACTCGTTCACCGAAATGCCGAACTGGCGGCATTCAGTTATGTCGCTTCACACGATTTGCAGGAACCCCTTCGTAAGATTCAGGCTTTTGGTGATCGCTTAAAGACAACCTATGCGCCCAACTTAGATGAAGAAGGAGCCGACATTGTGGAACGAATGGTTCTGGCAGCCCGGCGTATGTCGATGCTTATCAGAGATTTACTTGATTACTCCCGTCTAACGTTACGTCCTGATAGCCGGTGTCCTCAATCTCTGACTGAGCTTATAGGGATCGTATTGAATGAGCTGGAAATTGGTATCCAGGAGAGTGGAGCGCTGATTCAGGTAGGCGAATTAGATACTATTCCTGGCGATGCCAGTCAACTCATGCAGTTATTCCAGAATCTGCTTTCCAATGCTATCAAATTCATCAAGCCTGGTATAACTCCTCACATTCGGGTGGAGAGCCGACGGGTAAGTAACGCCGAACTTCCAGAAGCCTTTCTCCCTATTGCCACTCAGGCCGAGTATTGCCTTATTGAGGTTATTGACAATGGGATCGGCTTTGATGCGCATCAGGCAGAACGGATATTTGGTACATTCCAGCGACTACATGGACATGGAAAATATCCAGGTACGGGTATCGGACTGGCCATTGCCAAAAAAATTGTCGAAAATCACCGGGGTTATATTATGGCAAAGAGCCAGCCCGGAAGAGGAGCTACATTCAGTGTGTACCTGCCAACGCAAGACTTCCTGAACTAAGTGATATACGCTGTTGATAAAGGCTTTTATCGCACTCAACGCCCCCGCCTTACTTTCTGAATAACAATCGGCACACACCTGACAGGAGGACATGAGCAGGATATGTTTTCCAGTTTAACAGATCGCTCTACATAGCAACCAAATTCACTGTATATTCTTACGTTATAGGTTTGGGATTTCCCCGTTCGACTAAGATTGCGAACAACTATCCCATCGTTGGGTATCGGGTAACTTTGGCCAGAAAATATTCCATTGGTCGACACTTCGTAGCGATCCGTAGGCTGATAGCCCAGAACACTCACCCACCCATCAGCCTCCGACACTGAGCCTGTACAGCTGGCTTCCTGCGCCTTTAGCGTGGCCGTTGCGTTGGCCTTTATCGTAACCGTAAGCAAGGCAAATGGCCGGCAATTGGCATCGGTCGGAATGGGTTTTACAATGCCATATACATAGTACGTTTTGTCACTAGCCTCTGTGTTTAATGGAAACGGTATGGTTCGCATGGTAGCGATCCCGTTCGACGAAATCAGTTCGCCAAGCGAAACGCCGTTTATTCGATCATATGGATTAGTCTGAGGGGAGTCAAAGCGCACTAATTCTATCTTATCTGGCCAAAAGACACTCGTCTTCACCTGCAAACTATCAATGATAGAGCCCGTACAAGCCGTTACGGAAGTTTGGCTTGTATTGGTAATCGTAGGGCAATCTACAGCCTGTGCCTGTGTTGTTTGAGGAATTAGAAACGTAAGAAGCCAGAAGCAGCTAACTGCCATACCCAGCACAAGCCCAGAATACATAGTGGACTTGTTACCCCGAAACGAATTACCAGTCTGGCATATGTATCGCCTGACATAGAGTGCCCTTGTTCCTGTTTGCTTCATACTCTTTCCTACTAATGATTCTGGCGTTATGGGTTAGACCGCCGGGATCACTTCTTCAATTACGACGACGTAACGAATTTATAGTCACTGATACTCGTCCAATTTGGATTCTTAGATTCTATGATCCTTGATTATCAATGCCATAGAATCTAAGAATCAATAGAATCGACAGAATCTATTTTGATTAATCTCTAGTTACTTTCTCTATGCTTATGTCGTCTTATCAAATATCACAACATATAAACATGAGCGAATATACTATCCTACTGCAACAAAACCCACAACCGGATGCTGTTCCTGCATTCTGCCAGAGCGGTTTCCTATTTAATGACAGCAATCACCTTCGACAACAAGACGACGGTGGCTTTCATTTACTGATGGCTCTGAATCAAAGCACTTTGCAAGCCGATGCGCGTTGTGCTTTTTTTATCCGCTCCAACGAAGTTGTTAGTCCCGGTGCAGCTCCGTTTGGCTCGGTTGAATTTTCTGAAACCTTGCCTGAACCCATTTTGAATGAGTTTCTGGATACACTCATCAAAGTAGCCCGAACAGCTAACGTCACTAGCTTGCGCCTGGTTAACTACCCAACTTGTTACGCACCCGAGCAAGCCTGTCGGCTAACGACTCACTTACTTAAACAGGGCTTCTACTTAAGGGAAACGACTCCAAATTTCTTTTTGTCGATCACCGATCATCCCTTCGGTGGCACCCTGGCTCCTGCCGAACGTCGACGGCTGCGCAAGTGCAGGGAGGCAGGTTTTCAGTTTACTCATTGGAAAACGCCGGATCTTCAGGAAGTGGTTGTGTTTCTTCAGGAAACCCGCCAACAAAAAGGATACCCGCTCACGATCCAACCTGCACGCCTGTTGAATCTATTCCAGAATTTCCCGGATCAATTTTCAGTATTTACGGTAACCGATGGAGCCAGGCTCATTGCGCTAACGGTAGCCGTGCGCGTTCGACACGACATTCTGTACAACTTCCTGCCCACATCGCATTCCGATTATAATACATTTAGCCCGATGGTGATGTTAACGGATGGGCTCGTCACCTACTGTCGGCAACAAAAAATTCGCCTACTCGATTTGGGCGTTTCGCTTGATGATAACCGCCAGCCAAAGCCCAGCTTAATCCGATTTAAACGAAACCTCGGGGCGCAGGAGTCGCCAAAACTGGTTTTCGAGAAACAGTTATAGTTTTTGACAGAATCTTCCGGTCTGCTATTTTCTTTGTTATTTTGTAGAAAAAAGGCCGTCTTGTTAGGCGCCGACAGCATGATTGAAGCTGGTTTTAATCTGGTTAGTCAATTCCTGAGTGAGTTGTTTGCCTCGTTGGTATCGCTGCTAAAAGTGGCGATTCGTGGTCGTCATGCCACCCATTTGCCCGATCGGCAGCTTCTTGTTTGTTCCGTGTTGGGCAATGGTCCCTCGTTGAAAGAATCGCTAAGCGAGCAGTTCGATTTTATCCGCCAAACCGAAATTGTCTGCGTGAACAACTTTGCGCACGCCGATATTTTCACGCACTTACGACCACAGGATTACGTCATTTCAGACCCCAACTATTTCGTTTTCACGGAACAGACCACCGACCGCGACGACATTCGCCGGACGTTATATGTTTTTCTGGAGCAGGTCAATTGGCCTATGATCTTATATGTTCCTCATTTTGCCAAAGGGTCATATCTGCTTGGCAAGATTGAGCAGGGCAATCCACTAATTAAGGTTGTCTATTTTAACTACACGGTTGTTCGCGGCTTCAAATGGCTGGTTTATTGGCTATATGCCAAAGGTCTGGGCATGCCACAGGCGCAAACGGTTATTATTGCCGCATTGGCGTTGATGATTAACCGGAAATTTGAGACGAT
The DNA here is from genome assembly GCA_003259005.1 of Spirosoma telluris. Lineage (GTDB taxonomy): Bacteria > Bacteroidota > Bacteroidia > Cytophagales > Spirosomataceae > Spirosoma > Spirosoma telluris. The sequence goes on along the minus strand of QLII01000001.1, from coordinate 7,278,402 downwards.
CTATCTCTTCGGGGCCGATACATCATGGCACGAGGAAATTCGCCTGAATGACAAAAATCAGCTATTAATCAAGCAGATACACTTTTACGATAAGCCTAAAGATGTATCGCACCAGCCAGTGTATTCGGATGCACACCGGCAACGTACTTTTTCGATGGCATCGCAATTTTTATCCTTCCACAAAGTGTTTCGGGGGTACGAAGTTTTGCGGGATTACGCTGATCATCGGGGCGTTCGAATCGTGAATGCGAGCGCAAAAAGCTATATCGACGCATTTGAACGGGAGTCGATCAGCCAGTCAGTAAATCAATGAGTAACGGATAAACCCACCATGAAAACAACGTTTTTTTTCCTGCTTCTGGGTAGTTGGCTGGTTTTTCAATCGGCCTCTGTTGCGCAGCAAAAGCCCAACATTGTCCTGATTTATGCTGATGATTTAGGTTATGGAGACATTAGCTGCAACGGGGCCGTAAAAGTTCAGACACCGAATATCGACCGAATTGCAAAGGAAGGACTCCAATTTACAAATGCCCACGCGTCCTCGTCAACCTGCACGCCATCGCGTTACTCGCTCCTGACAGGCACCTATGCCTGGCGGAAAACCGGAACGGGCATTGCGCCCGGTGATGCTGCCCTGCTGATCCCAACCGATCGGGTCACAATGCCAGGTATTCTTCAAAAAGCAGGGTATAAAACGGGCGTAGTTGGCAAATGGCATTTGGGACTGGGCCCTAAAGGTGGCCCTAACTGGAACGCGGAGATTAAACCAGGGCCTCTGGAGATAGGCTTCACCTATTCCTTTCTTTTACCCGCCACTGGCGATCGTGTTCCGTGTGTATACGTCGAAAATCACCGGATCGTCGGCTTAAATCCTGCCGATCCCATTCAGGTAAGTTATAAAGAACCCATCGGGAATGAACCTACGGGAAAAGATCATCCTGAATTGCTTAAAATGAAGTACTCGCATGGGCATGATCAGACCATCGTGAATGGTGTCAGTCGGATTGGCTACATGAGCGGGGGCAAATCGGCGCGGTGGGTCGATGAGGAAATGGCGGATGTACTGACGGGAAAAGTAAATCAGTTTATCGAAGCCAGTAAAAACAGTCCTTTTTTTGTTTATTTCTCAACACACGATATTCACGTACCTCGGTTGCCAAATTCCCGTTTTGCGGGTAAAAGTGGGATGGGGCCACGTGGAGACGCCATCCTGCAGCTAGATTGGTGCGTTGGCGAAGTCACTAAAAAACTGGATCAGCTCGGTTTAACCGACAAAACGATCGTTATTATCAGCAGCGATAATGGCCCGGTCGTTGATGACGGCTATAAAGATGATGCCGTTGAAAAACTAAATGGGCATACACCTGCCGGGCCACTACGTGGAGGAAAATACAGCGCCTTCGATGCGGGTACCCGCGTTCCGTTTATCGTACGCTGGCCGGGTAAGGTAAAACCGGGCACATCTGATGCACTGGTTAGCCAGGTGGATTTAGTCGCATCCTTTGCGGCACTGGTTGGTCAGTCGCTGACGAAAGAAGACGCAACAGATAGCGTTAATATGATCGATACATTTCTCGGAAGGACTAAAAAAAGCCGTGACTACGTTATTGAACATGCACTCAATGGTACACTCTCATTACTTCAGGACAATTGGAAATATATTGAACCCAGCCAGGGCCAAGCATTTATGAAGGAGGTTAGCATTGAAACCGGCTACGCTCCACAGCCGCAACTGTACGATCTGAAAAATGACCTGGGCGAAACTAAAAATCTGGCCGGACAATACCCACAGCTAGTTACGAAACTGAGTGCTTTATTGAAATCCATTCAGGAAAAAGAGAGCACAAAATAGATAGCTTTTTACACGGCCCGACGGCCAACTCAGTACCTACGACCAATGCTTGATTTATCGAACAAATCCCTTTTGATTACGGGCGGCACCGGTTCCTTCGGCAAGAAATTTGTCGAGATGGTGTATCAACGTCACCCAGATGTTAAACGCGTCGTCATTTACTCCCGCGATGAACTGAAACAGTTCGAGATGGCGCAGTATTACCCACAGCCGAAATACAAATCCATCCGGTTTTTCATTGGTGATGTGCGCGACGGCGAACGACTCAAGCGGGCCTGCGAAGGAATCGATATCATCGTTCACGCAGCTGCGCTAAAGCAAGTACCAGCGGCAGAATACAACCCGATGGAGTGCATCAAGACCAACGTCTTCGGGGCCGAAAATGTTATCAATGCCGCTTTAGACAATGGTGTGAAGCGGGTAGTCGCCCTTTCGACCGATAAGGCGGCTGCTCCTATCAACCTCTACGGAGCCACCAAGCTCTGCTCTGATAAGTTATTTGTTGCCGCTAATAATATGAAAGGAAGTCGTGATTTACGATTTTCGGTTGTTCGTTATGGCAATGTGATTGGATCGCGCGGGTCTGTGGTGCCGTTCTTTCTGGACAAACGGAAAGATGGCGTTCTGCCCATCACCCACCCAGATATGACCCGGTTCAACATCTCGCTTGAAGAAGGCGTTGAGATGGTATTTCACGCGCTTGAACACGCCTGGGGTGGTGAGATTTTCGTTCCAAAAATACCATCTTATCGCATCACCGATGTGGCTACCGCCATCGGCCCTAATTGTGAACAGAAACTGGTAGGTATCCGTCCAGGCGAGAAGTTGCATGAAGAAATGATTACCGAAACCGACTCGCTCAACACGGTCGAAACGGATAAATACTACGTCATTACGCCCTCAACGCCCACCTGGAGCATTGAGGATTATATGGAAGCCTTCAACGGCAAACAGGTTGACATGGGCTTCAAATATAACTCAGGCACCAATACGGATTGGCTCACGATAGATCAATTGCGGGAGCAGATTCGGGAGCACGTTGATCCTAATTTTAATGTATAATGAACAATGAATAATGTATAATGATTAGTCACAAGCTGAGTCCATTATACATTATTCATTATACATTCTCATCTATGTCTCCCATTCCATACGGTCGGCAACACATTACCGACGAGGATATTGCCGCTGTGGCCGAGGTATTACGTGGGCCTTTCCTGACGCAAGGGCCGCATATCGGTGCATTTGAGTCTGCCTTTGCCAGTTATGTAGGTAGCCAATACGCAGTAGCAATCGCCAATGGCACAGCCGCGCTACACCTGTGCTGTATGGCGCTGGGTGTACAGGAAGGTACACGCGTTATCACTACCCCATTACCTTTTCGGCTTCGGCCAACTGTGTTCGCTACTGCGGGGGTGACGTCTATTTCGCCGACATTGACCCCGAAACGGCTCTACTCGATATCAATGCGGTTCGGGCTTTATTGGAACAGCACCCCAAAGGCTATTTTTCAGGCATTATCCCCGTCGATTTTGCCGGTTATCCGGTCGATCTGGCTGCTTTTCGTGAACTGGCAGATGCGTATGGGTTATGGTTGCTGGAAGATGCCTGCCACGCACCGGGCGGAGCATTTATAGATAGTAAAAAGATTGAACATCGTTGTGGTGATGGCTCTCTGGCGGAGTTGGCTATTTTCAGTTTTCACCCGGTTAAGCATATTGCAGCCGGTGAAGGTGGCATGATTACAACGAATGATGAAGCCCTATACAAACACTTGCTTCGGCTCAGAACGCATGGCATTACCAGCAAATCTAACGAGTTTACAGAGACCTATGCAGGCGAACCCGAACGCGGAGGCTGGTACATGCAACTACAAGAACTGGGTTATAATTACCGCCTAACCGATATGCAGGCAGCTCTGGGAACGAGTCAGTTACAGCGCGTAGACGCCATGCTGTCCCGCCGGCAGGAAATTGCTAAACGCTATGATGACGCCTTTGCAGGAACAGCTATACAAATCATGGTTCCGCCTGGCAATGTGCGTCATGCTTACCACCTCTATGTGATTCAGGTGGATGATCGGAAGGGGTTATACGATTTCTTACGAACAAAAAATATCATGGCACAGGTGCATTACATTCCTGTCCATCTGATGCCTTACTACCGTCAATTCGGCTGGAAACCAGGCGATTTTCCCAGTGCCGAACGCTACTACGCTCGTTGCCTGAGCCTGCCTATGTTTCCGACATTAACTGATAAGGAACAGGAGTATGTAATTGAATCCGTAAAGGAATTTGTGGGTGTATGAGTAACGTAGCCATCATCACAGCGCGGGGCGGAAGCAAACGAATTCCCCGTAAAAACATCCGCCCGTTTCTGGGTAAGCCTATCATTGCTTATGTCATTGAGGCTGCTTTGCAATCGGGTTTGTTCAGCGAGGTGATGGTTTCGACCGATGATGCTGAGATTGCAGAAATTGCCCGGCAATACGGCGCATCAGTACCCTTTTTGCGAACGACTGAAACCGCCGATGATTATGCAACGACTGCTGCCGTTCTGAGCGAAGTACTTAGCCAGTATGAGCAACAAGGTAAACAGTTCGACTATGCCTGTTGCCTCTACCCTACTGCGCCCTTTGTTACTCCCAAACTTCTGATGCAGGCTTTCTCAACGCTGACAGAAAAGCAATTTGACACAGTGTATCCGGTTCAGCCATTCAGTTTCCCGATTCAGCGAGCAGTGTTCCTGCGCGATTCGACCGTGCAGTGGTTCCAGCCTGAACATGCGCTGACCCGCTCACAGGATCTGGAACCAGCGTACCATGATGCAGGACAGTTCTATTTCTTCAATGTGAACACATTTCAGCAAAGTCATCGGCTTATTACAGCTAATTCAGGAGGTATTGTAATTTCTGAAATGGCCGCCCATGACATTGATAATGAGACCGATTGGCAAGTAGCGGAGTTTAAATTTCAATTAAGAGTGAAGAATTAAGAGTGAAGAATATACGGTCAACGTATTCTTCACTCTTAATTCTTCACTTTTCACTCAATATGCACCAACTCTTTTTCCGTGCGGATGGCAACGCCCAAATCGGGCTCGGTCATGTGATGCGTTGCCTGGCTCTGGCCGATATATTAAAAGGAGCCTTTTCGATGCGATTCGCCATTGTTGAACCAACAGCAGACGTGCGAACATTGATTGAAAACGCCGGATTATCCGTCATAGCCTTATCAACATTCGCTCAACAGGCCGATTTTTTAGCCCAAATCGAGCCTACAGAAATTGCCGTACTAGATGGCTATTCGTTTGATGAAGCCTTCCAGCAATCTGTGCGGGATAGAGCAAAAAAACTGGTCTTTATAGATGATTTAGTAACGGGCCACCAAGTCGCCGACGTGATCATCAACCATGCGGGTGGGCTTACGGAAACGGACTATGATGCTTCGCCAGAGACACAGTTTTACCTGGGACCACATTATGCCCTACTCCGGCCTGAATTTTTGAATCCACCAGGTTTTGGCGAACCGCCTGTAGATGGACCAATCTTCGTCAGTTTAGGTGGAGCCGATCCACACAATACATCCCTCACCGTGCTGGAAGCAATTCGTCAGGTTGATGCGACGTTGCCTGTACATCTTGTGCTGGGACCCTTTCACCCAAATCGTCCGGCCATTGAAGCCTTCAAAAATCAGCTTCCGAATCTGACCATTTTCCAGAATCTGACTACCTCGCAAATGGTTAGCCAATTACAGCAATGTAGTCTGGCCATCACCGCTTGCAGCACCATTAGCTACGAAGTTTGCGCTGTAAATCGACCACTCATTGCCATTGTCACCGCCGACAACCAGGCCCGATTAGCGCAGTTTTTATCGGACGAAAAACTCGCCCTTTCGGTCAATTTCCCAACGCTGCTCACTCGCCTGAGGCCCGTGTTGGCGTTAGACCAGTTATTAAAATTTGCGATTCAATCGTTTCAATTTTCACCCGAAAACACAGCTGAAACGCTCGTAAACCAACGTCGGTTTTTCGATGGCCGCTCACCCGAACGGTTTCGTGTGCTATTCCGACAATTAAGTGCGTAATTCGGTCAGACGTTCGCGCTACGACTATGCTTACCTACCGAACTGCCCAACCCGCCGATGCCCGTCTTTACTTCGACTGGGCCAATGATCCTGACACCCGGCAGCAGTCGTTTAACTCGGCTCCCATTTCGCTGGAGACGCATACGGCCTGGTTTACACGTAAACTAGCTGACCCGAACGCGCTGTTACTCATCTTTTCAAATGACTCTGGACAACCCGTTGGGCAAGTACGTTTTGAGCGAACGCCCATTGCCGATATGCCCGATGAAATTATCATTGGTGTATCGGTCGATGCCCGGCATAGAGGTAAAGGTTTAGCCAGTCAATTGATTCAGCAGGCTTGCGCGATTTGTCGAAAACGGTGGGATGCCGTCACGATTCATGCTTATATCAAACCGGAGAATCAGGCGTCAAAACGGGCTTTCGAACGGGCTGGTTTCAAATTGTCGGGCGAAAGTGGTAAATTTGGGGACTCCGGCCAGGCCACGTCAGGCCAGCAGAGGCCGTGTTTGCTTTACCTTAAAACCTTATAGCCGATCCGTCCTTGCGGTTCGCAACTTATCAGGTTTGCTATATTATGACAAAAGACCAACCGATTCAGGTTGCCCACTATACCATTAGCCCGGCCCATCGTCCGTTTGTTATCGCCGAAATGTCGGGTAACCACAATCAATCCCTTGACCGGGCGCTGGAAATTGTCGATGCCGTAGCCGATGCCGGTGCCCACGCACTTAAACTTCAGACCTACACGCCTGACACGATTACGTTTAACGGGGCCTCCGAAGAGTTTTATATTCGGGATGCCAAGTCACTTTGGGCCGACAAAAATCTCTATAAGCTTTACGCTGAAGCCTATACGCCATGGGAGTGGCACAAGCCTATTTTCGATCACGCCCAAAAGCGCGGTATGATTGCCTTTAGCTCGCCTTTCGATACGACAGCTGTTGATTTTCTGGAATCGCTGGATGTGCCGCTCTATAAAATTGCGTCCTTCGAAAATACGGATCATATCCTGCTTAAGAAAGTTGCACAAACAGGTAAACCAGTCATTATGAGCACCGGTGTGGCTTCTGTCGCCGACCTCGACGAGTCGGTTAAGGTGCTGCGTGCCAACGGCTGCAAAGACCTTATCCTGCTCAAGTGCACCAGCACCTACCCTGCCACGCCTGAGAGCACGAATCTGCGCACCATTCCACACATGCGCGACTTATTCGACGTTCCGGTGGGCCTCTCCGATCATACCATGGGCATTGGTGCAGCCGTAGCGGCTGTGGCTTTGGGAGCGGTTGTCCTGGAAAAACACGTAACCCTCCGCCGGGCCGATGGAGGGGTTGACTCTGCCTTTTCACTGGAACCCGACGAATTAAAAAACCTCGTTATCGAAACCGAGCGGGCGCATCTGGCCATGGGTCAGGTTAACTACACACTCACGCCAAAGGAAGAAAAAGTCTGCAATTCAAACGGTCGTTATACATCGTGCGTGACATGAAAGCGGGCGATACCTTTACACCCGATACTGTCCGCAGCATTCGTCCGGCCAATGGCTTACACACGCGTTATTACGACGACATCATCGGCAAAATCGCCAAACAAGACATCAAAGCGGGAACAGCGTTAGGCTGGAATTTAATTGCGAATGAGTGAATGAGTGAATGAGTGAAAAAATAGCGCATGTCAGCTATTCACTCAATCACTCATTCACTCATTCGCTCATTGAAAAAATGGGTATAATCAAACGGCAAACCATACAGAGTTCTATTTACGCCTATGCGGGTGTTGCCGTTGGCTTTCTAACGCAGGGGCTCTGGTTTCCGAACTTATTCGAAGGAACGCAGGTCGTTGGTCTATTAACCCTGTTGATTTCGCTGGCACAGGTACTAGCCCAGGCATCGAACTTGGGGCTGAATGGCGCAGGTGGGCGATATTTCCCGTACTTCCGAAATGTAGAACGCCAGCACAATGGCTATTTGCTGATTGCCAGTCTGACCACGCTCGTCGGCTTTAGTCTTTGCGTACTGGTGCTGTGGCTGGCGCGCCCCTGGGTCATTGAATTTTACAAACAAGACTCGGCCTTGTTCGTAGAATATTATTATCTGCTCATCCCGCTAACATTCTTCACAGTCTATTTTACCGTTTTTGACAACTACGCCCGCTTGCTTTATGATCCCGTTACGGGAACGTTGCTACAACAATTCGTTCAGCGGGTGCTGGTTCTTCTGGCAGGTGGATTATACTGGCTCGGCTGGGTTACGCTGCCGCAGTTTCTAGGCGTTTGGTTGCTGGCATTTCTCATTCCGCTGATCCTAATGGTTATCAGTGTTGCCCAAGACGAGGCCTTATTTTTCAGCCGCAAGTTTGTGTCAGTCAAGGCTGATTTACGTCGGAATCTGATGCGCTATGCGGGCCTCACGCTTACGTCAGCCCTGTCAACACAGATTGTCTGGACGATTGACAAAGTGATGATTAATAGCAAACAGGGCCTGGGCGATACCGGCATTTATGGCACGGCCTCTTACTTTGCTGCCGTGATAGCAATACCCGCAACGGCTCTGTATAAAGTCTCGGGTACCCTTATTGCTGAATCCTGGAAGACCAACGACCTGAAGAACATTGTCAGCATTTATCGAAAAAGTTGCCTCAACCAATTAATTGCGGGCTGTCTGGTGTTTGTGGGTGTAGCCGCTAACTTATCCAATGTGTTTCGATTTCTACCGCCTGACTATGAAGCGGGTTATTACGTCATTCTCTGGTTGGGGCTCGGCAAACTCATTGATATGGCCACGGGGGTCAACGGCATTATTTTGAATACGTCACGTTATTATACCTACGATTCCCTATTTTTTGTGGTACTCGTTTTTATTACCATTGCCGCTAACGTGTATTTAATACCTCGTTTTGGTATTAACGGAGCGGCTATTGGTGCTACACTGGCAACATTTCTGTATAACCTCGCCCGGACCTTATTTGTCGGGTTTGCGTTTCGGATGCAGCCGTTTACGTGGCGAAACCTTGTGGTTATTTTACTGGGTCTGGGTGTCTGGTGGCTAGCGGTACAATTTCCTTACCCTGGTTCAGGTGCCCCAAAATGGCGTGTTATCCTGGATATTGGCTGGCGATCCATGTTGATAACCGGATTGTTTGGCGGGGCGGTTATCGCCTTAAAATTATCGTCCGATATTAACCAGACGGTAGAAGGTCTGCGAAAGCGTTTTTTAACTTAGTTTGACGTTTGAGGTCCGAAGTTTGACGTTCACAATAGCAATCCCATCAACAGCTATCGACCTCAAACGTCGAACATCAAACGTCGAACATCAAACCAGTTCACCCATGTGGGTTTTTCGATTTTTATTCACTGAAGCGGCCCGACTGTTACGCTCGGTTGAGGGTCGTCGGTTGTTGGGATTAGCGTTGCGTTATGGCGATCGGCCACGCAATCAGGCCATTGATGTTACGTTTGGGGCCTATCGGTTTCGGGTACCGGATGCGCTGTCGTTTGTCTGGCAGTATCGGGAGATCTTTGTCGATGAGTTTTATAAATTCACCACCACAAACCCCAATCCTGTCATTTTCGACTGTGGAACGAACATCGGTACAAGTGTGGTCTATTTCCGGCAGAATTACCCAAACGCACGTATTGTCGCGTTTGAAGCTGATGAACACATTAGCGCAACCTTGCAGGCGAATCTTAAGCAAAATCAGATTTCGGGCGTAGAGGTCGTCACGAAAGCTGTTTGGACCGATGACGAAGGCATCTGGTTTGGAAGCGACCAGGCCGATTCAGCCTCTATTTTCTCCCAAACCGACCGCAAGCTCGTTCCTTCTGTCCGATTACGCGACGTTCTCCTGCGCGAAACGCACATCGACATGCTCAAGATGGACATCGAAGGGGCCGAAAGCGCCGTACTGACCGATTGTCATGATGCGCTGGCCCATGTCCAGAATCTGTTCGTTGAATTTCACGCTTACCTCAACCACCCACAAACGCTGGCCGACGTCATGAAAGTCCTGGAAGACAGCGGATTTCGGTATTATATCAATACCAGCCAATATCGCCATGCTCCTCTGGTAAATCGCCGTTACAATGGCAACGATACCATGGACCTGCAATTGAATATCTTTGCGTACAGAAACTAGTGGAGAAGTGAAGTGAGTGAAGTAGGTGAAGTGCGTTATGGTCTTTCACTCACTTCACCTACTTCACTCGCTTCACTTACCAACTAATAATGATTGACAAAATTCTTTCCCGCCCTGAGTTTCAGACTGAACCACCTGTATTGGTAGATATTGGAGCATCGGGGCAGTTACACAGCCGCTGGAAGTCCTTTGCCAGGTATGCGGTTTGTATCGCCTTCGATGCCGATGATCGGGACTTTGGGTACGTAGAAAGTGAGTCCAGTCATTTTCGGAAGCTGTATACGTTCAATCATATCGTAACCGAGACAGATACCGAAACTGCAGACTTTTATCTGACCATTTCGCCCCATTGCTCCAGCCTGCTGCGTCCCCGACCCGATTTGATTCAGGAGTATGCGTTTGCGCCCAAGTTTGAGCCTACTAAAGTGGTTCAGTTGAAAACGCGAAGCCTTCGGTCAACGCTCGACAGCCTGAATATCAACCAGGTAGACTGGTTCAAAACCGACTCGCAGGGAACCGACCTCCGCTTATTTCGGAACCTCGGAGATGACCGGGCCCGGCGCGTACTAACCGCAGAGTTTGAACCCGGTATTGCCTCGATCTACGACGGGGAGGACAAACTTTACCAGGTATTGCAATTCATGGAGGAAACAGGCAGTCATTGGTTGGCGGAGTTGCTACCGAAAGGCTCACCTCGTATTACACCGGCTTTACTGGATAGTTTCACGAATCAGCCTTTGCTGAAGAAATTCGTTTTATTTTCTCTGAAGAACAGCGCCGTTTGGGGAGAAATGACCTACCTCAACCGCTTTGCCGATGCCGTCACACTTACACAACGTAACCTGTTGCTAGGCTGGGTTTTTGCCACAACGCTGAAACAACACGGCTTTGCCCTGATTCTGACCCAGAAGGCGAAAAGTGTATCCTTAGACCCTATTTTCGCCGAAATGGAAGCCTATTCCCGTCGACGAATTTGGGGGCGTGTACTTGGCTTAGGCTTCTGGCCCGAGGTGGTTAAAAAGTTCGATAAATTACTGGGGCGGTGAGAGTTACGCACCTAAGCACCTATCATTTGTTTGGCGGGGCGGCTGTAGCAGCCAGCCGGCTTCACCGGGCGTTAGCTAAAGCTGGACAATTCAGTGGGTCCGTAGAAAGCATGATGCTCGTTGGTACGTCTAATCGACAGGAAACGCATCGACCAGAGCCCGGTGTTCTGTACCTGGCCAATAACTTCCTGGCTGAACAGACCGCTTTTGGCCGATTTGTGGCCGAACGGCTGTATTTCCTGCCCCATGAACGCGACAAGTCGGTTCGATTTCAGTTTTCGCCCGCCAAATTCGGAGCTAATCTCAGCTTTCACCCGGCTATCCAACAGGCAGATGTCTTGCACCTTCACTGGATCAATTTTGGTTTTTTATCCATCAATGGCCTGCAATCGCTAGCTGAGTTAGGTAAACCCATGGTCTGGACGTTGCACGACCAATGGGCTTTTACGGGCGGTTGCCACTACGCACGAGGCTGCGACCATTTTCTGAGCCATTGTCGCCACTGTCCGTACTTAAAAAAGCCGGGTGAGCACGATTTAGCCTCTATCATTTTCGAGCACAAAAAACGCCTTTTCGGTAACGCCAATATCCATTTTACCTCACCGAGTCATTGGTTAGCGGAGGAAGCCCGGCAAAGTGCATTGTTACATGACGCTTCATTTACCGTTATCCCCTACGCCATCGATCAGGCCATTTTTTGCCCTGTTAGCCGCGTGGATGCCAATACGCGCCTTGACCTTGCGGACTCCAGTCGGCCAAGACTTTTATTTGGCAGTGCAAACGTAACCGACACGCGAAAAGGATTCAAATACTTTGCCGAAGCCTTAACGCTTTTGCATCAGCAACATCCTGATCTAACGCCCGAAATTCTGGTGTTCGGCAAAGGTCGCTCCTATTTGCTCAATGAGCTTCCTTACCCCGTTCGGCACCTGGGTTTATTAACGACAGAAGATGATATTGTAGCCGCCTACAACGCTGCCGACGCTATGATTGTGCCGTCGCTGGAAGATAACCTACCCAACACCGTTATCGAAGCTATGGCTTGCGGAACACCGGTAGTTGGATTTAGAACCGGTGGCATTCCCGAAATGATTGACCACCAGCAAAATGGCTATCTGGCCGATGTTGGTTCAGCCCAGCAACTCGCCGACGGCATGGCCTTTGTACTGACTCACCTAGACCCGGAAACACTACGCCAAAACGCCAGACAATCCGCCGAAACCCGTTTTTCCGAAGAAGTCGTAGCAAAGCAACATATTGATTTATATAGACAATTAATGAGTGAAAGAGTGAAAGAGTGAAAGAGCGCTTGCGTCAGCCTTTCACTCTTTCACTCTTTCACTCTTTCGCTTTTTATGTCGCCTACCGTTTCCATCATCACGATCACCTACAACGCCGAGCGATTTCTGGAGCGCACGATTCAGAGTATACTCGCCCAGCAGGCTACTGATTTTGAATATATCGTGATTGATGGCGCGTCGACAGACGGCACACGGGATATAATTAAACAGTATGAACGGCATATTACTAACTGGATTTCAGAGCCGGATCAGGGCCTTTACGATGCGATGAACAAAGGCTTACACAAAGCCAAAGGTGAGTATGTATGGTTTATGAACGCTGGTGATGAAATTCACGATCCACAAACGCTGCCCAATTTGCTGACACGGATGAAAGCGACAGCAGCCGATGTTTATTATAGCGACGCCTTATTTGTTAATCAAGATGGATCGTCGGTGGGTCTACGCAGTCAGGTGACTCCGCATAGCTTACCGCATACGCTAACCTGGCACGATATGGCTCTCGGCATGAAAGTTTGCCACCAGGCATTTGTGGCAAAACGTACCATTGCGCCTGATTATCCGACAGACAACCTCAGTGCCGATTTAGACTGGGAAATCCGGTGCCTGAAAGCAGCCAGAAAAATAGAGTTTCTGCCTTTTGTCTTGTGCAAGTACTTAGTGGGTGGCCTGTCTGTTCAGCAGCATCGCCAGTCACTTATGGATCGATTCAAGGTTTTAGTTATCCATTTTGGCTTATTAACCACCCTACGCAATCATATACAAATTCTTTTACGAGCAAGTCGCTTTAAAAAACAATGAATAGTTTACCTTCTTATTCAATAGTATAAAGAATCTTTGGCAACCAGCCGAAATAGAGAATTGTTTAAAATCATTACCCAGTCAAAATGCTCATTTAGGCTATTTTATGAAATTTAGAGGAAAACAATGGGATAATTACCAGACAGATGCCTTTAGATTGCGAAATGCGGATAAATTTGCGGGGTTTATTTTGATACCCACCTGACCTTTTTGTGCAATTCCGTCAAAAAATTGATTTAACCTATGAAACGAATAGCTGTTTTTACCTCGGGTGGTGATGCACCGGGTATGAACGCCTGCATCCGGGCAGTTGTCCGGGGGCGGTCTATCATGGTCTCGAAGTTTTCGGTATCCGCCGGGGTACAGCGGAATGATAAATGGCGATATTTTTCAGATGTCTTCGCACTCGGTGAGCAACATCGTTCAGCGGGGAGGCACTATCCTAAAATCGGCCCGCAGTAAAGAATTCATGACCACAGAAGGCCGGGCAAAAGCCTTTGAGCAACTCAAGAAATTCGACATCGAAGGACTGGTTGCCATTGGTGGTAACGGTACGTTTACCGGTGCAACCCTCTTCTTCGATGAGTATGGCATCCCAACGGTTGGCGCACCTGGTACTATTGACAATGATCTCTACGGTACGGATTATACGATCGGTTTCGATACTGCCGTAAATACTGCCCTGGAAGCCATCGACAAAATTCGGGATACGGCCGACTCCCACGACCGGATTTTCTTTATCGAAGTAATGGGGCGCGACTCAGGCTATATTGCTATTCAGTCAGGGATTGCGGGAGGTGCCGAAATGGTCATGGTGCCCGAAGTGCTAACGCCTATTTCTGAAGTTGTCGAAACCCTGAAATCGGGCTGGAGCCGACAGAAATCATCCTCCATTGTCGTCATTGCTGAAGGGGAAGAAGCCGGTATTGCCACGGAAATTGCCGAAAAAATCCGATTGCAGGTCGACTCCAACATGGACATGCGCGTTACAACCCTGGGACACATCCAGCGGGGGGCATTCCAACCGCCTACGACCGCATTCTGGCCAGCCGCCTGGGGCTTGGCGCGCTGGAAGGACTCATGAATGGGGAGAAAAATGTTATGGCCGGAGTCGTCAACAATGAATTAGTTTATACGCCTTTTCGCGATACGATTCGCTTGCCTAAGCCTATCAATGAAGATTTGCTACGCATGGTGAAGATTTTGAGTGTGTAAGTAAGGAATGAATAATGTACAATGAGTGATGAATAATGGGTTAATTCATACATTATTCATCACTCATTGTACATTATTCATTTTGTGTAGACTATATTAAATGTGGCAAGCGTTTTGTAGGCAGTGTACTTACTATCAACTACCGTAAATTTGCCCCTATTTTCCTACGAAAATACGTACTTCCATACATGAAAAACCTCCTGCTGACTGCTCTGCTTGGCGTGCTTTTGCTCCCTGCTACCAAAGCACAATCAACAACTGAAACACCAACTGACGGTTTTCGGATCGCGGGCCAGATCAAAGGCCTGAAAGATACTACCTGCGTATTGGCTCACTATTTTGGGTCCACGCAGTATATTCCTAAAGATACGGCCCGCGTAGATGGGGCCGGTAATCTGATTTTTGAAGGAAAAAAAAGCTTGCCGCAAGGTTTATTTCTTGTCGTAGTTCCCAAGAAAGGATACCTCCAACTGCTCGTCACGGCTGATCAGCAATTTTCGTTTGAAACCGACACTACAAACATGATTAAAGACATGAAGGTGACGGGCTCTAAGGAAAATGAACTGTTCTACGCCTATCAACAACAGCTCAGCAAACTCTCCGAAGAAGCACAGGTACTCAATATGCAAAAAAAGATTCGTACCGATGCCGTTTCGGTAACGATGCTGAATAAGCAAATGAGCGATCTGCAAAAGCAGGCCAATGACTATCGTACGCAATTCCTGAAAGAGAACCCGAGTACATTTGCGGCAAAATTGTTGAAAGCGACCGCCGAACCCGACGTGCCACCCGCTCCTAAGGCATCAAATGGTCGGCCTGACTCTGTTTGGGTATTCAACTATTTCAAAAATCACTTCTGGGATGACTTTGACTTTTCAGACGAGCGCTTCGTCCGGACGCCTTTTCTACAGGGGAAAATAGAGCGTTACATCAAAGAACTAACCGTTCAGGTTCCCGACTCTTTGATTAAAGAAGCCGACTTCCTGGTTAATAAAGCGATTGCAGGTAAGAGCAGTGAAGTAAAGTATTATACCATCTACTACATCACCAGCCAATATGAGCAACCCAAAGTGATGGGAACAGACGGCTTGTTTGTCCATATGTTCGAGAAGTATTATGCAACGGGTATCATGACGGTGTCTGATTCGTCGACGCTAAAAAGCATTGGCGAACGAGTGGCTACGCTGAAACCCAATCTAGTGGGTAAAATTCTGGTTTCACCTGTCATTAGCGACACCCTGCGCCGACCCATTTCTTTTTCTGCTCTCAAGTCCGATTATACTGTCGTGTTCTTCTACTCGCCAACCTGCGGACACTGTCGCGAGAGTGCGCCTAAGTTGAAGAAATTTGTAGACGATTATAAAGGAAAAGGCGTAGAGGTTGTAGCCATTGCTATTGACCAAAGCCCAGAAGAGTGGAAGAAATTCATTAAGGAATTCAAGCTGGGTAATGCCATCAACGGCTATGACTTTACCTACCGTACCGATTATCGTCACCAATACGATGTCTGGACAACACCAACAGTGTACATGCTCGATAAAAACAAAAAAATTATCGCCCGTAAACTACCCGTTGAGCAAATCGAAGATTTCATGTTATTCCACAAACGCCAGCAAGCGGCTCAAGTTTCCAAAAAACCAGCCGCAGTAGCGCCTGCGAATGCCAAAGCGAGTGTGAAAAAGTAAAGGAGAAAAGGGAGGAAGGAAGAGAGGGACGAAAGGGTATGTTTGGTAACCTTTCGTCCCTCTCTTCCTTCCTCCCTTTTCTCCTTCCTATTTCATTTTTGTTCGTTTTACCAGATAAGACGTCAAAATCTGGTCGAAGCCCTGGTCAATATCTGCTTCGATGAAGTCGATTTTATATTGACCACAGCGCATTTTCAACTCCTGGAAGTAGGTCTTTACCGCTTGCTGGTAAGTCTCCCGTACCTGTCCTGGCTGGAGTTTTACTTTCTCCCCTGTTTCGAGGTCGATGAATTCGTAAGGGCGTTCCTCAAACGCAAACTCTTCTTCAGTTTTCTTGTCGGTCACGTGGAACAGGAGCACCTCATGCAGGTTATGGCGTAGGTGTTGCAAGGCAGAAAACAGGGCATCGGCCTTCTCACTGTTATCAAACATATCGCTAAAGATCACCACCAGCGACCGCTTGTTAATTTTCTCGGCTACTTGATGAATCACATCGGCGGCCGACGTTCGACGCAGGGGCTTAGGCTGCTGCATCAACAAATCCAGCTGCGTAAAGAGTTTGTGAACGTGCGACGGGGTTGATTTAGTGGGTGTTTGCAAATCAATCTGATCGGCAAAGGTGGTTAGGCTCACAGCATCTTTCTGCCGCTGTAGCATATACGCCAAACAAGCCGCAGCCATGACACTAAATGTCATCTTCCCATAGTTGGCTTCCGGGTAATACATCGACGAGGACGTATCAATCAGCAGATGACAACGTAGGTTTGTCTCCTCCTCATACCGTTTGACAAAGAGTTTTTCGGTCTTTCCAAATACCTTCCAGTCGATGTGCCGCGTGGTTTCGCCCGTGTTATACAGGCGGTGCTCAGCGAACTCGACAGAAAATCCGTGAAAAGGCGATTTATGCAGCCCGGTAATAAAGCCTTCGACCAATTGGCGAGCCAGAAATTCGACGTTGCCGTACGAGCGCACCTGGCCCAGATTAAGGGGTTGTTTCATGTAAGGGGTTTGAAGTTTGTAGTTTGAGGTTTGAAGTTGGTTATCGGTATAGTCGGCTATTCCTGCGACAGCCGACTTCAAACCTCAAACTACAAACTTCAAACTAATTTATAAAACGCAAAAACCGAACCGTTCGACATCTCCGGCAGGAATTGCACAGGGAAATGGCGAACGGTTCGGTTAAATGTACCCTAAAGAGGCAGGTTACAATACGGGTTCCAGCATGGGCTGGTAAGCAATAGGGGTATCAAATGCAGAAGGGGTCAATGTAATGGGACGGCCCTTTCCAACAACCCGAAGCGATACATTGGCGATTCCTTTCGAAACCATACCCAATGCATGAGCAGCCGCATGAGTCAAATCAATAACACGGCCTTTGGCGAAGGGACCCCGATCATTGATTCGTACAATTACTGACCGTTGGTTATCCAGGTTTGTAACTTCAACCAACGTGTTAAGCGGCAGGTGACGGTGGGCACCAGCAAGGGCTTCGGAACTAACTCGTTCACCGTAGGCGGTCTTGCGACCATTGAACTTCTTGGAATAAAAAGACGCTTTGCCTTTCTGTATGAGGCTCGGAAGAGCCTCCGCCGGTTTCATGTTGCTAAAAAACATCATGAGGGACATGATTAAACTCATACAGCTTTTGGTTACGTGAAAAAAATAGACGAATAGCATGACGATTAAGCCGCTCACACCATCCGCCCCCAAAAAGTGCAATTCCTGTAAAACAAAGATAACACAGATCGACTTAACTACCAAGCAATTAGCCAAAAAAGTGTGGAACACCCTCCACAACCTTTTTTGTTTTTGGGTTATTCTACCCCAAAATATATTTATACGCTTTCTTTTTGTTCTTTCTTTAATGCCCGTACTTTAGCGTTTGTGAACCTATTAAACCTCACTGATTGTGGACGAAAGAGATCGGGAAAAAATCTATTCAAGGCGAGTTCGGGCGGGTAAGCGAACGTATTTTTTTGATGTTAAATCAACCCGCACGAACGATTACTACCTAACCATTACCGAAAGTCGCCGACACCCACAAGGTGACGGTTTTGTGTATGAAAAACATAAGATGTTTCTCTACAAAGAAGATTTCGACAAGTTCGTTGAAGCCTTACAGGAAACGGTAGCCCATGTTAAAACCGAGCTCATGCCCGATGTAGATTTTACCCAGTTCAATCAGCGGGAACGCGATGAACAGGATGATTTCGCCAGCGAGCTTAAATGGGAGTAAACAACCATCTTGTTAATAGCTTATTACTTATAATTTTGCGAATGATTTAGACTTTACTTCACGATTTCAAGACCAGGAATTTCTTCCCAATTCATCCCTAGCCCTCGGTGCCAATCCGAAGGCTTTTTTTGCGGTCCGCGGTTAGGATTGTATTTTTGCACAATAGTCGATAGCCGTTGGTTGACAGTCCACTGCGATTATCAACTAACGACTACTTACTAACGACTAACGACTAATTTTCATGGGCTTACAATGTGGAATCGTAGGTTTGCCAAATGTGGGCAAATCAACGCTGTTTAATGCAATTTCGAGCGGAAAAGCCGAAGCGGCCAACTATCCGTTCTGTACAATAGAACCTAACGTAGGTGTAGTAACCGTTCCCGACGAGCGCCTGGACCTGCTCGAAGGGCTGGTAAAACCCCAGCGCGTGGTGCCAACCATTATCGAGTTTGTTGATATTGCCGGTTTGGTAAAAGGCGCTAGTCAGGGAGCTGGATTAGGCAATAAATTTCTGGCTAACATTAAGGAGGTTGATGCCATTGTTCACGTGGTCCGGTGTTTTGACGATGATAACATCGTTCACGTTGAAGGTAAAGTTAATCCCGTATTCGACAAGGAAATCATCGACATTGAGTTACAACTGAAAGATTTAGAATCAGTTGACAAAAAAATTCAGCGAATTGCGAAAGCGGCCCAGGTTGGCGATGCAAAAGCCAAGGCTGAACTGGAAATCCTGAAACGCTACAAAACGGCGCTCGAAGCAGGCAAAAGCGCCCGTACTGTACAAGTGTCGCCAGAAGAACGCGAAGCCGCCATTGGCGATATTTCACTTATGACCGTGAAGCCCGTTATTTATGTGGCTAACGTAGACGAGGGCTCATTACCAGATGGTAATAAATATTCGGAAGCATTGCGGGAAGCCGTAAAAGACGAAGGCGCTGAAGTAATTATCATCAGTGCAGGCATCGAATCGCAGATTGCCGAAATGGAAGACCCTGAAGAACGGGAACTGTTTCTGGGGGAATATGGTCTGACCGAATCGGGGTTGAGCAAATTGATTAAAGCTTCGTACAAACTATTGGGTCTGATTACGTACTTCACCGCAGGTGTGAAGGAAGTTCGGGCCTGGACAATTCACCGGGGCTGGAAAGCACCCCAGGCCGCTGGCGTCATTCATTCTGACTTCGAGAAGAAATTCATCCGGGCGCAGGTCATGAAACTCCCCGACTTCTCGCAGTTCAAAACCGAAGCGGGCGTTCGTGAAGCCGGGAAACTAGCTGTTGAAGGGAAAGAATACGTCGTGCAGGACGGCGATATTATGGAGTTCCTGCACAGCGCCTAATGGGTAATTGGTGAAGTAAATGAAAGTGGGTGGAGTAGTTGAGTGCGTACCTAGTACCCATTTCACTTACTCCACCCACTTTCACTTACTTCACCAATTACCAATCATTTCCGTTTATTCACTCCTATCTTCCGGTAGGCCACTAACTGATCGGCGCGTGAAGCGGGTGGACGATGGTACACAAATATTTCGTAATCGTTTTCGGTTGACGAGAAACTGCCCTCTATAAAATGTTCATCTACTTTAGAGGGTGTTGCCGTAGTTTGGCCAATATAATCGTAGTTATAAACGCCCTGTTTGAGCAGAATTGATGCTCGATAGGCACCCAGTAACGCATCGTAGGTCATGCGGTTACGATCATTCAGTTGCCAGAAAGTAAAGGCCCCATTCACATACACGTCCCAACCCTGCACTTCAGGGATTTTAAGCGTAAAAACCGTCTCAATATAATCGGCACCCGTTGCCCCATTACCAGTTTCTCGATGGTCGATGACAAATTGACCATTGAAATCATCGCTCTGGATATAAGGCCCCTGATTCCGCGACCGATCGACCTGTACATACGCCACATTTCGGTCGGCAAGCCGGTCAATACGGTCAATGTAGTTGGCGCGGGATAGTACGGTTCGCGTATCGAAAAAACGAAACTCACTCCCCCCTGGCATCGTGTTGCTCAAGTCAATTAGCCGGTATTCCAACGTCTGGTCGAAGGCCTGTACATTGGTCGGGCGCAGCCCCCGTAGTACATGGTCATCGCGGTAGTTCTGCCGAATAACTACTTTGAAATCATCTTGTGGCGAAATCACCTGATACCCCGATAATTAATACTGAGATCGATTTGCTGATCGGAGAACTGCCGGGAAGGATCAGACGAAAAGCGTGCTTCGGCTGCTACCGTTATCCGGTTCTGGTAAGTACTAAACCGACGCGTAAAGATGATATTGTTGCGGTTGCGCTCGTCGTATACCACCAGCAAGTAATTACCCGGCAGTTTCACCCTGGGGAGCGTAAACCGGTAATGATAATACGGAATTTTGGTATTGATCGAGTTCTGGTATTCCGTAATGGGGTTGTCGTTGTACTCGTAGGTGAACTCAATATCGTTTAAAATAGAACGCTGCCAATCGGCATTGCAGTGAACGAGTCGGGCACGAAACGAACGATAATTGGCTGTCAGATCATCGAATTCAAGCTGGAGCGCAACTTGTTCATCCAGTGAAATAACCGGTGGATTCAGCGTAAGCGAAGGGTCGATTTGGTTGGCACTCACCTGTGGAAACAGAAGCACCGTTTCCACTTTGGGATCATAAATATGGTCAATAGTCTGAAGTTGCTGACCTATCGAGGGAGCAGTCAGTATACCGAAAAACAAAAGAGCAGATAATCTGGCAAGAACACGCATCCAATCTAATTTTAGCACAATGAAGTTAAAATTGAGTTAATAGAAAACGCTACGGAATCCACTTGATTATACAAAGCTGTCAATGCCATCGGATTTAACCGTTGTTATCATCAGCAAAATCTCGTATGATTATAGTCTACTCAGCAAAATAGGTATATGGTCAATTACAACCCCAAAGACTGGTTCCGATTTATTATTACGTTTAATCGGGCCGATACGGTACGCAAGCTGCTTCCTGCTTTAGCAGCCGTTGGCGTTTATTCGTTCATCATCGTTCACCTGCTCGAACTTTTCGATTTGAGCGAAAATCCCCACCTGAAGAACTTCTCACTCATGCACACACTGCTGAGTTTCGTGATTTCGATGTTGCTGGTCTTTCGCACAAATACCGCTTATGACCGCTGGTGGGAAGGGCGAAAACTGTGGGGCTCGCTGGTGAATAACTCCCGAAATCTGGCGCTGAAATTAGACCAATTGCTTGAACCTGATCAAGTCGAAGCGCGCGAGTTTTTCCGGGCAATGGTTCCCAACTTCGCTTATGCGCTGAAAAATCACCTGCGGCAACAACCCTTCGAGCGCGAGTTTACCGATACATCCTCCTTCAGCATTCAATCGCTGCATTTGAATGAACACGTACCCCAGCAAATTGCGTTGATTATCTTCGGCAAGATCAACGAATTACAGCGTCGGCATATCCTGATTCCCGAACACCTGATCCTTCTTAATGCGGAAGTTCAGTCACTGATGGAGACTTGTGGTGCCTGCGAGCGCATCAAAAATACCCCCATCCCCTTTTCCTACAGCTCATTTATCAAGAAATTCATTTTCATCTATTGCCTGACGCTACCTATTGGATACGTGTCCAACCTGCACTATCTGGTCATCCCGCTGGTCATATTTGTTTTTTACGTACTGGCCAGTCTTGAAATCATCGCCGAAGAAATTGAAAATCCCTTTGGTAACGACGACAATGACCTGCCCCTCGATACGATTTGCAAAGGCATTCATAAAACCGTAACGCAGTCATTCGATCATCAGATTACACTAGAGGTAAGCGATCAGGTTAACAATACACAAAAGGGATTTTCGTATGAGAAGTAGATTTCAGTTATGTAGGGATAGCCAAGTTACTCAGTTTTATACTAGTGCTTTACCAAAATAGATTCTCGGGGCGGCATCGGCCGTCCGACGCCCCGAGAATCTATTTTGGTAAAGCACTAGCGGAGAAGCAATGAACTCTTAATTGTAGTGGAGCATCCGATACTCATTGGGTGATTGACCAACCCGTTGCTTAAACAAGCGGATAAAGTGTTGGGGATACTTAAAGCCCAATTCATAGGCTACCTGACTAACCGATTTGCGCTGGTCAAATATGCGTTCTTTCGCCAGATCAATCACCTTCGACTGGATATATTCCTGCGCTGTTTTACCGGTTTCTTTCTTGATCAGATCCCCAAAATAGTTGGCCGACAAATTCAATTCACCCGCACAGTAGGTCACGGTTGGCAAGCCGATCGTCTGTGGTTTGTCAGTCTGAAAATACGCGTGTAATAAGGTCTCAAACCGTTCCAGTATGCCTTTGTGGGCCGTTTGCCGGGTAATGAATTGCCGATCATAAAACCGGGTGCAATAACCCAGAAACAGCTCAATCGTTGCAACAATCAGCTTTTTCGAGTGCTTATCGAGGGCATGTTCTAATTCGTACTCAACTTTAGAAAAGCAATCCAGAACGATTTGCCGTTCTCGGTTCGATAAATGCAGCGCTTCATAGAATTGGTAGCCAAAGAAGCTATACTCCTGAATGTGTCGTCCCAGGGCGGTACCGTGAATTAAGTCAGGATGGAAGACCAGGGCGTACCCTTTGGGCTGATAGGTTTCCCCATTGCTATTCATACCGGCTATCTGTCCCGGTGCCATAAAAACCAGGGTTCCTTCCTGGTAATCATAGGTATGCCGACCATACACCAAATCCCCGCATTTGACATCTTTCAAGAATATGGTATAGAACCCAAAATACATGCGGGAGCCTTGCCGGGGATCAGCCTTTGACAGATCGACGACGCTGACAAGCGGGTGTAGGGTTTCATTGTTATTAAAGGCATTGTAATCGGCAATTGTCTCAAATCGTCGCAGGGTATCCATAGCACGGTTGGTTTATCAATACCAAAATTACCGCTTTCCTACCAGCCTACCTGATTGGTAAATCGTAATCAGTAATAATGGTAGTAATCCCTGTAATCTGTATACCATTTGGGCGAAGAAATGAGCAGACCTTTGCCCTGTAAACTTTACGAGTATCATGCAACAAGTAGTTTTGAACAATGGGGTAACAATGCCCATACTTGGCTTCGGTGTATTTCAGGTACCCGATCCAGCCGAATGTGAACGAAGTGTGCTGGACGCCATCGCCACCGGCTATCGGTTGATCGATACGGCCGCTTCGTATGGTAATGAGGAGGCCGTGGGGCAGGCCATCAAGAAAAGTGGGGTGCCAAGAGAGGAATTGTTTATTACCACCAAACTCTGGATACAGTCTGATGGCTATGAGGGCGCGAAGAAAGCCTTCGAAACTTCCTTGAAAAAGCTGCAACTAGATTATCTCGATCTGTACCTGATTCATCAACCTATGGGCGATGTGTACGGCGAGTGGCGAGCTATGGAGGAGTTCTACAAAGAAGGTCGGGTTCGAGCTATTGGCGTCAGTAATTTTCAACCTGATCGGCTGATTGACCTGATCGTCCACAATGAAGTTGTTCCGGCGGTCAATCAAATCGAAACCCATCCGTTTCATCAGCAACCGGCAACACAACAGTTCTTAACCGACAACAATGTCCAGATTGAATCCTGGGGACCTTTCGCAGAAGGAAAAAACGACCTGTTCCATAACGAACTGCTAGGCTCAATTGGAGCGAAGTATAACAAATCCATTGCACAGGTTGTGCTGCGCTGGCTTACCCAACGGGCGTCGTGGCTATTCCCAAGTCCGTTCGTAAAGAGCGGATGGAAGAGAATTTTAATAGCCTCGATTTTAACCTAAGTGCCGCCGATATGGAGTCCATCAAAACCCTGGACACAAACGCAAGTCTCTTCTTCGATCATCGCGATCCGGCCATGGTAAAATGGCTGGGCGAACGAAAGCTTAACTAGTAACTCACGGATATAATACACTAGTATAAACGCATAAAAACCAGCATGAAAGCATCAATTCTCAGCCTGTGTTTCTTCAGTATAGGCATACTATCGGCCTTCGCCCAAACGGCCAAAACGAGCCCATTGGTAACAAACAGCACGAGTGAAGAGCAGGAAATCATTGCACTCTCGAAGGAGAAATGGCAGTGGATGGCTGACAAGAATGTCGATAAACTGGCACAACTCTTCGATGATAAGTCAAAATTTGTGCATATGAGTGGCACCTGGAAAAAGGGCGAAGAACTCGATATCATTAAAACCGGAAGCATTTGGTACAAGCAAGCGGATGTACACGATGTGGCGGTAGAGTTGTTTGGCAACAATACGGCTATCATCTGGAGCAGGATTACGCTGGTGGCCATGGTGCGGGGCACTGAGGCCAAAACTGAGTTTACCGTTACCGAAGTCTATAAAAAACAAGGGAAAGACTGGAAAATGTTAGCCTTAACCTTTAGCAGTGTACGGGAAACCCATGTGATTAAGCATTAATGAGGTGTCTCGTTTTCTGCCTCACTGACGATAAAAGCCAAAACCGAACGGAGTGAAAATAACTGCCTTTATGATGCACATGGTATTGACTTTTTTTCTTTTGATCGGGGCTTGTTCGACTTTCCCAACGGGGATCGTTCAGGTCAACAACGAGGCTATCCGAGCGCCAGACAAGGTATTGATTGTGTATTTGTCGCGTACCAATAACACCAAGGCCTTAGCGAAAATCCTTCATAAACATGTAGGTGGGACATTGGTGGCCCTTGAATTATCACCCCCTACCCCGCCAACTACCGGGCTACCGTAGAACAGGTAGCCCGTGAAAATGAAACTGGTTTCCTGCCTCCACTAAAAACAAAAATCGACAACATCCAGCAATACGATGTCGTGTTTATCGGATTCCCCACCTGGGGCATGCAGTTGCCCCCACCCATGAAAAGCTTTTTGCGTCAGCATAATTTCAGCGGCAAAACCATCATTCCGTTCAATAGCAATGGTGGCTATGGCATTGGCAGTACGTTCGACACGGTAAAGGAGTTGTGTCCCAACAGCAACGTACTGGAAGGATTTACGATGCGGGGTGGATCGGAACGGGATGGACAATTGCTGGTTATTCAAGGCGATAAAGCCAAAGAAGCCGAAAAAACCGTTGTGAAATGGTTACGTACAATTAAAAGCAAAGCGCCATTACATTAATTTGTACCGCTTTCGATCAATGAGTTACCTTCTTCGACACAGCGGAGGCCTACGGCCCGTAATTTATATACCAGTCAAAAAAAGAAACAGTAGGAACTTTGACAATCAGTAGGTTAAACATGACGTAAGCCTGAGCAAAGACTCCTATCTAGTGCCAACCGTTCCTGGCGGCACTACACGTAGTCGAATAACCCCAATTGCCCCGCAGGACGGAATAATTCCGTGGTGAGACTGGGAGGCTGGCGATCACTAAGGTATTTCTGGCAACTGATCCGATGCAGTTGGGCAATTTGTTGGGCATACTTCCCTTCACCCGACATGCGGGTTTTGAACCGGGAATCGTTCAACTGCCCACCATGGCAATCGGCAATTTGGTTCAGAACGCGCTCAGCACGATCAGGGAATGACTGGTTGAGCCAGTCGGTAAATAGTGGACCGAGCGCTCCGTTTAAGCGCACAAGGGTATAAGCAGCCCAGCAGGCTCCCCGACTGGCAGCTTGCTCAATCAGCTTAGGAATTTCGTGGTCATTCAAACTGGGAATAATCGGTGCTGTCATAACCCCTACCGGCACGCCGGCCTGGTGCAGGGCTTGCATCGTTTTGAATCGTTGAGTAGCCGTAACCGTGCGTGGTTCCATCAACAGCCGTAAGCTTTCGGTTAGGGTAGTAATCGAAATGGCCACACTCACTAGATTAAGGGCAGCCATAGGTTTCAGAATATCTAAATCACGAAGAATCAGGGCATTTTTGGTAATGATTGAAACGGGATTACGGTAGTGCAGGCAGAGCGACAGCATCCGTCGTGTAAGTTGGTACGTCCGTTCGGCAGGTTGGTAGCAGTCGGTATTACCTGAAAAATGAATGACTTCCGGTTTGTAGGAACGCGACTGAAATTGCTTTTCAAGCAAATCAGGTGCGTTTTTCTTTACCATAATTTTGCTCTCAAAATCCAACCCGGCCGAAAAGCCCCAATATTCATGGGTAGGGCGAGCGTAGCAGTAGATACAGCCATGCTCGCAGCCCTGATACGGATTGATAGACGCCGAAAAACCTATGTCAGGGCTATTGGAACGGCTAATAATCTGCTTCGGCGTTTCCAGCAAAAACTTTGTTTTTACCGTTGGCTCAGGAAAATCATCATCATACGAGGCACTCAGATTATCTAATTTGTAGTGATGTTTAGAGAATGAATTGTCCGAATTGAACTGCGCTCCCCGCCCTTTTTTGTAGTCGCCCATAATCGTACAAATAAAACATAATTATAGTTTAGTTGTATGACATAAAAAAGAAAGTGGTAAGTAATTGCCGCATGTGTATTACGCATGCATCAGTCACTTACCACTTTATAACTTACGACTTTTTTTACGCTAATTTCTTTTCCCACTCTTCGGCTTCGAGCATAGCCATTTCCCATTCATCCTGCAATTGATTAATTTGAGCCGTTACGTGCCGATATTCATCGTTTTTGGCTTGCATGAGTTTATCGTCGCCATAGGTGGCCGGATTGGCAAGTTCGGTTTCGAGCCATTTTTTCCGTTCTTCCAATTGGGCTATTTTAGCTTCTGACTCCTGCACCTGACGGTTCAGGTTCTTAAGGGTCTTTTGCCATTCTTTCCGTTCATCGTCCGATATGCGACCAGTTGTGGCCTTCCCGTTTGCCGCTTGTCCGTTCGAAGCGGGTGCCGGGCTGGTCACAGGCTGCATCTTTGAGTTATCGACAGGTTGCTTCGATGGCGCAAATCCCTGCGCTTTACGCTCTTCCTGCCACCATTCATATTCATCGTAGGTGCCAGGATATTCTTTAATCTGCTCATCTTCGATATACCAGATTTTATTGGCAATCTGCGATACGAAATACCGGTCGTGGGAAACAACCACGTAGGTGCCTTCGTATTGTTGCAACGCCTGAATCAGGATATTTACCGACTGCATATCCAGGTGGTTGGTCGGTTCGTCAAGTAGCAGGAAGTTTGCCTGAGAGAGTAATACTTTCGCCAAAGCTACGCGCGACTTCTCGCCCCCGACAGCACTTTGATTTTCTTAAACACATCGTCGCCCGAAAACAAAAAGCAGCCGAGTACCCCCCGCAATTCGCCATCCGACTTGGTTGGGTTTGCCTGTTTGAGTTCTTCCAGCATCGAATCCTCTACCCGAAGCGATTCCAATTGGTGCTGGGCGTAGAAACTAAACGAAACATTATACCCTAAAACGCGCTCACCGTCAATGGGTTCTGAACCCGATATGATGCGCAACAGTGTTGATTTACCCCGTCCGTTAGCCCCAATGAGCGCCACCTTATCGCCCCGCTCAAGCCGGGCTGTGGAATGTGTCAGGATACGTTTTTCACCGTAAGCCTTCGAAATATCGTCAAGGTGCAGAATATGCCGACCGGGTTGCTGCGAGAAGTTGAACTTAAAATTAACCCGCGCATTGCTATCGATTACATCGTCGACAAGCTCCATACGTTCGAGTTGTTTAACCCGGCTTTGGGCTTGTTTTGCTTTTGAGGCTTTCGCTTTAAAGCGCTCGATAAACCGCTCGGTTTGCCGAATTTTGGCCTGCTGGTTCTCAAACGCACCCTTTTGGATCTCATTACGAAGTGCTTTCTCTTCCATATAATAGGAGTAGTCACCTGCGTAGTAATTCAGTTTCGCGCCCGACACTTCAACAATGGTATCGACCACATTATCAATGAATTCGCGATCGTGAGAAACCACAATTACTGACCCTTCGTAGTTTTGAACGTATTTTTCAACCCACTGAATCGACGGTAAGTCTAAGTGGTTGGTCGGCTCATCAAGCATCAGCAGGGAAGGCTTTTCCAGCAGCAGTTTTGCAAGCATTACCCGCATGCGCCATCCCCCTGAGAATAATTTTAAGGGCCTATGCAGATCATCAGTCGAGAAGCCAAGTCCTTCCAGAATTTCTTCCGCTCTGGACTGGATCGTATAGCCATCGAGCGCATCAAACTCTTCCTGCGCCTTCCCTAATTTATCAACCAGGTCGTCGGTATAATCCGTCTCCATTTTATGGAGCAGCTCTTCGATTTTGATTTGCAGTTCATTTTGCCGGGCAAACGCCTGCATTGCCACGGAGAGAATTGACTCATCGGTCTGGTAGGATAGCAAATCCTGATTCAGGAAACCGATCGATACATCACCCGCTTTGGAAATAATACCGCCATCCGGTTGGTATTCGCCATTAATGATTCGGAGAAGCGTTGACTTGCCGGTACCATTCAGGCCAATCAGACCGATTTTCTGGTTAGGCTTAATATGGAGTGACGCATTTTCGTAGAGCGCCCGGCTACCGAGGTAGTAAGAGAGGTTTGTGATGGAAATCATGGATGCAAATTTACCAAAAATAGAACGGATACTTGCGTTCTTAAATTCGAAACGGTTATATTTGCACTCACAAAAGCCGCTAAAGGCAGCTATAAGCCTCCTTAGCTCAGTTGGTAGAGCACTTCATTCGTAATGAAGGGGTCGTAGGTTCAAGTCCTATAGGAGGCTCCCGATAATCAAGCACTTAACGTAATTGTTAAGTGCTTTTTTTATGCTTGTTGCTAGGTGATGTACAATTCGTTTGCACGAATTGACGTGAATGATCAAGGAAAGCTTAGTTGTAATGAAAGAGTTTAAGTGGTCGTATGCATGAAGTTGCTTCGATTTTAGTCGCTACAGACACTTATCTTTAATATGATTGGTTAGGTTATTCAAAGACTCCGAGCGCTCTGTTGATAAAGCAATTGAGCGCTCGGGCGGCCTGGCTCAAAAGCTTGAGCGATAAAGCCAAGAATGATAAGATGTCCGTATCGGTACTGATTGCCGAAACTAATGGGTTTGAGCGGGGCTCCCCGTGGCGGCTTCGCTAACCAAAACGGCAATTAGTGAGTTATCAAAGCTAAACATCAACTTGGAATCCGGATTGAGACTAAATTTTTAGAAATAAGGGCAATGAATCATAAAAGGTCATAATCTCAATGGCACCTCGCCTATAGTCAAGAATAGTTCAATTAAATCTTCGATAAATTTAATTAACAACTACTTGTAATAAGGATTGCCAACCGAATCTATAGAAGCCCAGGGATAATGCCAGGTATCCATATACACATTCCCCGGCGAGAAACTGTCGTTTGCCTCCCAAAGCTTTTGCGCTAGTATCCCTTCCAGTTGCCGCTGCGTTTTCGCCATGTCGGGTTGGTTGGCCAGATTTGCCAGTTGATATGGGTCCTTTGTGTTGTCATACAAAAGCCAGGGTCCTTTCAAGTCGCGCACATATGTGTACCGGGCCGTGCGCACACCCCGAAACTCGCGCCCTCCCCGCGCATAATTCCACTGGTGAAACGGCACAATACAGGCAATCAGGGCGGCATCGTCGGACCGGGGAACGCGTGGCTGGCGAATTAGGGTCGAATAATCATGCCCTTCCACAGTGGCTGGAATGGCCTGTCCGGTCATCGATAACAAGGTCGGCATGACATCCGTCAGTGTTATAGGTACATCTAGTGTACGTCCCTTTTTATTTAGTCCTGCGGGGTATTTGAGTAGAAACGGCACCCGAATGGATTCGTCCCAGGGCTTTTGTTTGTTGATCTGATCATGCGAATACAGCATGTCGCCATGATCGGAGGTGAACACGAAAATGGTGTTTTCATCGAGCTTAGCCCCTTTCAATGCTGCTTGTAACCGGCCAATGCAATCATCGAGTGCGTTGATATGGGCGTAATACCCTTTTAAGGCCCGGTTGGCTTCCATCGTATCCTTAACTGGTACGTTTGGACGCAACCTAATGGATTGATTCGCATATTTCTGGCGATATTCTTTCGGTGCTGTCTGGTATGGATCATGCGGTGGCCCCCAGGCCAGCACGAGCAGAAACGGGTTGTCGCGAGGCTGGGTCATGAATGAAATGGCCGTATCCGTCTGACTGATGGCGTCGTATTGCTGCCAGACGAACCGTTTGTTTACGTCATTATAGTAGGGCGAGTTGTTGTAGTCGTGAGTGCACTCCAGTGCCCGCCAGTAGTCGAACCCCTGCCGTCGATCGGCCGGGATGGGTGCCAGTCGGCCCGGTGCAAAGTCTTTAGCCAGTCCACCGTTGATGTGCCATTTCCCGATAAAACCCGTCTGATATCCATTTTGCCGACATACCTCCGCCAGTGTGACCGCTTCACTACGGAGTGGGCGGTCGTTATAAAACACACCGTGGGTAGTGGCATGCTGCCCGGTCAGCAGACTGGCACGTGTGGGTGCACAGACAGGTACTTCAGCAACGCACAGGCGGGCGTTGAGTGATTCAGTTGCAAGCTTATCCAGATTAGGCGTAATAACCTGTTTATTACCTGCATAGCCAAGATCCTGCGCACGCCACTGATCGGCCATCACGATCACGATATTAGGTTTATGAAGGGTTGGTTTGCTCAACGACGGTCGGGTAACAGAGGGCGACGGGTGCCAGGCAATCCAACCCATCAGGAGGGCACCACCTGCACATAAGGTGAACTGGTTCATAGCGGGTTTCAGTAAAGTTATGTCAGCGAGCAGCCGCTTTTAATTGGTTGAAAAGGGGGACTAATGACTTTTTAAGCGCTTTCCCCTTGGGTTGAGCAGCCAGATTGGTTAACTCCTGTGGGTCAGTTTTCAGGTTGTACACTTCTTCGTAGCTATCTGCTGGCTGCCGGACGTTATAGTAGTGAACGTATTTCCGGTCAGCGCTCAGCACTCCTTCGGATTGTGGAATGAATACAGCCGGAATATTGATCGGATGCTCGAAATAGAATTCGTTCCGCCAGGGTGTCGTGGGCGTATTCATTAATTGAGTCAGGCTGCGCCCCTGCATGCGGTTCGGCACGGGTACACCCGCAACCGTTAACAGGGTTGGTGCCAGGTCAATATTGAGCGTATAACGGTCGGTAGTACGTCCATGCCAGGCTGGCTGCCGGGGATCGTAAATGATGAGCGGTACCCGGATAGACAATTCATGACCATACCATTTATCGGCAAATCCATATTCTCCTTCGTAAAATCCGTTATCGCTGGTATAGACAATGATGGTATTCTCCGAAAGTCCACGCTCTTGTAGCGATCGGCGCAGTTTACCCACCACATCATCCACGCCGGTAATCAGGCGGTTGTACGATTTTGTGGTTTGCTGAAATAGCGAATCCGTGGCGAAACGACGGCTCCAACGGATTCGGGATTCGTTCTGGTCGTTATGCCGAAACCAGTCGGGAAACTGCTGGTAATACTTATCCTGAGCCAGAATGGGGCGTTTCAGGGTCTTGTCGGTGTAGAGTTTACTGAAGCGCTCGGCATACGGAAATTCAGGCTTGGCTGCATCCTGTGCGTGGGGGCTTTAAAGCTCACCGACAGGCAAAATGGTTTCCCGCTTGAGTTGCCCTGGAGAAATTCGTCCATCTGTTGCCCCATCAGATCCGTCAGGTGAATGGGTTTCCCTTGTGCATCTTTTGCCGCATAGTTGCCCTGCCCATCGAAACCGCGCCAGTAATCAAAGGCATCCACGGGCATCTTATTTCCCACACCGTACTTGCCAATAAAGCCCGTTCGGTAGCCTGCCTTGCGGAGCAGCGCGGGGTATGTCTGTGCCAATGCCGAATCAGTAAAGGGCGTCGCGAAATCCACGATCCCATGCCGACGAGCGTACTGGCCGCTAAAAATACTGGCCCGGCTTATAGCGCATATGGGCGTGGTGACGTAGGAACGTTTAAAGTAAAACCCGTCGCGGGCCAGCCGGTCGATGTTTGGCGTCTGGATGATGGTATTCCCGGCCACGCCCAGCGCATCCCACCGCTGATCATCGGCCAGCAGGAAAATAATATTAGGGGGTGATGGGGGTTTTGACTGCCCGTTTTCTATGGGGCGAAGCCCCATCACCAAAGTGCCAGCAAGAAGTAAAAAAAGGAAAGATTTCAAGGTGTTTTAGAAAAGTTTAAGATTAGATGAACTGGCAGCGTCACCAAACACAACAACTCAATAGCCAGGATTCTGATCAATCTTGTTCACAGAAACCTCAACATTGGGGATGGGTGCGACCAGTTTAGTCGGTGTAACTGTGTACGCTTCAGGGTATAAGAACGATTTGCTCGCTTTCTCCCGTAAACCGTGAGCGCTCATGACCTCAATGGCTTTTCCCGTTCGTTTGAGGTCGTACCACCTTTGATTTTCGAAACAGAACTCAACCTGGCGCTCTTTGGCAATGAGGGTTTGAAGAGCCACCTTATCCAGCCCAGTCAGCGGATTCACCAAACCAGCTCGCGTACGTACCTGTTGTACAAAAGGCAGTGCCTCACTTGTCCGGCCCAGTTCATTAAGTGTTTCGGCGTACATCAACAACACATCCGAGTAACGAAGAATGGGCAGGTTGTCGCTGCACCGGTCGTCGGGGCCGATATAGGTGGCTTATACTTGGCACAATACGGTATGGAGCGAATCTGGGAGTCCCAGTCGATACCTTTCCAGAAGCCGATGGATACGTCTTTTCGCTTATCGCCCGCTTCGAAGGCGTTCAGCAAATCCTGTGTAGGCTGGTTCCACCCCGCCCCAACGACGCTGATATTAGGGCGTTTGGTAACCTCCCCGCCCGAGGTGTTGGGGGCAAACCAGAAAATGAATCGGCTGGCTAGATCAACACTATTTTCGGAGTACTGAATGGCAAAAATTGTTTCTTTATAATCCTTACTGGCCGGGTTGAACAGGTCCGCATAATTGGGCTGAAGGCTATATTTTCCGGCTGTAATCACGGATTTCAGCACTACCTCAGCCTCGGTAAAATTGAGCCGGGTCAGGTACACTTTGCCGAGCAAGGCCAAAGCCGCCGTTTCGTTGGCCCGCCCAACTTCCTCTACATCTTTCGCGCTGGCAAAACGGGTAGCCGCCAGCTTGAGATCGCTGATGATACTGGCATACACCTGTTCTTCTGTGCTTCGTTTTATGCTGACCGCTTCCTGAGAGGTTAAGGGTGTGAGCACCAGCGGTACCCCTCCGAACTGCCGAACCAGATTGAAATAATACAACGCACGCAGAAACAGGGCTTCACCGGTACATCGGTCTTTATAGGACAGCTTCGACCAGTTTACGCCCGTTCGGTCTAATTCGCTCAGTAGTTTGTTGCAACGGGTAATGCCATTGTAGGAGAGATTCCAGAAATTAGAATATGCTACATTGTCTGACGTGAAGATGAACTGATCGATTACCCCTTTGGACGCTTCGCCCGTTTTGGTGTTGTTCTGAAAACTGGCGTTATCAGAAATCAGCTCGGCCAGTACCCAATGGAAGTTCTTTTCATAATCCCGAATCGGCACATAACAGCCATTGGCAAGTAAGATATATTCGACTTCAGTTTGGTAAAAATTCCCTTCGTTCAGTGTCGTTTTCGGGTAAAGCTCCAGAAAGCTGTTGGAGCAGCCCGATAGGAACAGGAGAAGGAGTCCGCAAATGAGGTTTCTCATTTTTTTTGACGGTTAGAGATGAATGTGAGTCCCAGAGCGATAATGATCAGAATTGCAGATTGATGCCAAATGAGGTCGTGCGGGCCAGTGGATAGGATGATATATCGAATCCCGGCGATAGCGTATTGTTAATGTCTTTTGACTGCCCTTCTGGATTGGCACCTTCGTAGCGGGTAAACATCGCCAGGTTTTGAATGGTCATGTATAGGCGGCAACCCTCCAGAAAACCACTTTTTCGAACGAGTTTATCGGGAAGTGAATAGCCCAGCGACAGGTTGGCGATACGCAGGAACGTAGCATCTTCGACCCACATTGTGTTTACCCGATGGCCCCAGCTGGGCGTTAATTTAGGTACCCCGTATAACATGCCGGTACCGGGATTATCCGAACTTCGCCAGCGGTTTACCCATTCCTCCCGAACATTAAAAAAGCCCTGTAGATTATCGACCGTTTGCCGCAGCCCATTCATGACATGGCCACCGTAGGAGCCATTGACGATAACGCCCACATTGAACCGCTTATAAGTCAGGTTATTGGTCAGACCAAACGTAAACTTGGGATATGGATTCCCAATAATCGTGTAATCCAGTAAATCATTAACAACGCCATCGCCATTGACATCCCGGTATTTGGGATTACCCGCATACACCTGAGCTGACTTAACAAGACTAGGATTGGCAATGTCAGCATCCGAATACACGCCATCGAGAACAAAGCCAAAAAACTGACCAATGGGCTGACCAACGACGGTGACATTGGTTGGATTGTTATCGTTATTACCCGACAGAATCCGGTCACCATTGTCGTTCAGGGAGAGCACTTTGTTGCGATTGAAGGCAATGTTGGCATTGATATCCCAGTTGAACGCCCCCGTTATAGGCTTAACGCCCAGGGCAATTTCGAGCCCTTGATTGCGAACATTGCCTTTGTTGACAACGGCCGTATTGTAGCCCGTAATGGCCGGAATGACATCGTTCAGAAGCATGTTTTTGCTTAACCGGTTGTAGGCATCAACGGTCAATGCGATACGACCATTGAAAAATTCCGCATCCACCCCGGCGTCGATCTGTTGCGATTCCTCCCAGGTTAAATAGGGATTGGCTAACCCCACATAGGAAGCAGACACCTGGTTGGCTCCAAACACGTAGGAACCCGGATTAATGGAGGCCAGATGGGAATAATTACCAATATTGTTGTTACCACTTTTGCCATAACTAACCCGTAATTTAAGGCTATTAACGTACTTGTTGTTCTTCAGGAAATCTTCTTCCGAGATCCGCCAGGCCCCTGCCAGAGAAGGGAAATAGGCATACCGGTTTTTAGCCCCGAATCGGGAAGAACCGTCTGACCGAATGGTAGCCGTAAAGAGGTACTTATCCTTGAACCCATAATTGATCCGACCCAGATACGAAATGATACTCCATTCGTCAACCGTCTGGCCCCAGGCACTAATGGCAGGTGCCGCATTGATAGTTTGGACTAAATCATTCCCATAGGGGCCCGCCGTTAGGGTTAAATTATTAGTCGTACTTTTCTGAGTCGTGTACCCGGCTAGCGCATCGATTCGGTGATCGCCGAATGCCTTTTTGTAGGTTAATGTGTTTTCAATAAGCCAGTTAAAACTCTGTCCATTCGTATTGACCGAACTACCCGTTCCCGCTACGGGTGGCCGGTTAGAGCCCCCTACCGTACTGGGGACGTATTGCGAAAACTTGGAGGTCGACCAGATCGTATTGACCGACGTTTTTACTTTTAAATCCGGCGTGATCGACCATTCGAGGAAAGCCAGCCCCAAATTCTGAAATTGTTGCTGGGACTGAGTCGTTTCCCGAAGGGTAAACAAGGGATTCGCAAAGCTCCAGGCCGAATGGTACTTGCTTTGGGGCGAAACAATATACGGGATCAGGTTGCCGTTCGCATCGTAGGGCGACATGACCGGGTTGGCCCAGTTGGCCACGCCAATGACATCTTCCCGACTGGAGTTAGTATTGGTTCGGCTCTGGTCAATGAAGGTTGGCTGAAGCGAAACACCCACTCGAAACGCTTTGCCCAGGTTGGAATCCATCCCGAGTCGGGCGCTGTATCGTTGAATGCCGGTATAACGTAATACACCATCCTGCTTGAAATACCCCAGGCTGGCACTCAATCGCGAATCCTGCGAGCCTCGATTTAGGTTAACATTGTAGTCCTGAATAGGCGCTGCCTGAAGTAATAGGTCATACCAGTCCGTTCCCTTTCCAACCAGTTGTTCAGGGTTTTGATACGCAACCGGATAATCAGCGAGGGTAGTGGCCCGATTTTCGGCCCGCCGAACGGCAATGTCAATTTTGTTGCGTTGCA
The DNA here is from genome assembly GCA_003259005.1 of Spirosoma telluris. GTDB lineage: Bacteria > Bacteroidota > Bacteroidia > Cytophagales > Spirosomataceae > Spirosoma > Spirosoma telluris. The sequence goes on along the minus strand of QLII01000001.1, from coordinate 7,242,119 downwards.
GGTCAATAAACTCTTGCTGGTTCATCAGTTTAGGCCGTCCTTTTTGCGGCACGACCTGCACACCCCGCATCACCGAGCCGGTAACCTGCGTCCGGTTAAACTGCCCCTGCTTAGTGGTAATCATGACCACGCCATTTGCCCCCCGTGAGCCGTAAATGGCCGTCGACGACGCATCTTTCAGGATGGTGATGGATTCAATATCATTGGGGTTAATAAACACCAGTGGGTTTAATGCCTGATTAAGGCCCGATGCGTAGGGCATCCCATCCACTACGTATAAGGGTTCGTTGCCAGCACCTAGTGAGCCACTCCCCCGAATGCGTATGGATGTGCCCGCCCCCGGTGCGCCCGACACCTGCTGGATCTGTACACCCGCCACCTGACCAATCATCTTCTGATCCAGCGACGAAACGGGCAGATCCTTGATAGCGGCCTGATTGATAGTGGCTACGGCTCCTGTAACATCTTTGGCGCGCTGGGTTCCGTAGCCGACCACCACCACTTCTTTCAAGGCTCTGTTATCGGCCAGGAGCGTAACATTCACCGTTGTCTGATTTCCAACAAGCACTTCCTGAGGTACATACCCCACAAACGAGAAAATAAGAATAGGATTCTCATCGGGTATATTCAGGCTGTATTTCCCATCTTTATCCGATGTCGTTCCGCGCTGCGTTCCTTTAATCACAATGCTTACGCCCGGTAGCCCCTCCCCTTTTTCGTCCGTTGTTTTACCAGCTATGGTATGCTCAATCCTAGCAACCTCCGCCACCGGCTCAACGATTTCCAGTACCGGAGAATGGGTTACCACATCCTTTACATCTGCCTGGAGTGCCGCCCGCTGTTTGGAAAATTCCTCGCGAGTGGCTGGTAGTCGACGCACCACATAGCCCCCTTTCGTCAGCTTTTTATAGCCAAATCCGTTTGGTGTCAACACCTTCCGTAAATTTTTTTCGAGCGAACTACTAAAGTCAAGGTAGTTAGCGGGTACCGTTATCTGTTCCATACCGGCTTCTTCGAACAGAATATCCACGTGGTAGATCCGTTGCAGTTCCAGTAAGGCATCTTGTAGCCGGATTGTAGAGGTATACGGCTGATGATAGGAGGCCGGTTTTACGCGAGAGGTAGCTAGTAATTGGGCCGGTGCCAAAAAAAATGAGAACAAAGCGAGCCCCCAGCAACTGGATAGTAGCCAAATTTTCATAGAGAACAGGATTTATAAATTAGTTTAGGGTCTTTGTGGAATCGGATAAAACCAGCTTTATTGTTTTCCCCTGCCGGATCACGTTGAACTCGAACAGTTCTACAAGTGCCTGTAGGAGTTCGTCGGCACTTTGGGCGTGAAACGTACCGGTAACGCTCCGTTTGGTAAGCGCATCATCCAGTTGAATCGTGATTCCGAAGTTATCGCTGATCAGGGATGCGACTTCCGGGAGTGGGGTGTTCCGAAATGTGTACTGATAATTTTTCCAGCTGGCTCCCGTTGCCTGATCCACGGGTTGGCGACCCCGTTTGGGCTGCTCATTGGTGGTTAACGTCACCCAATCGCCCGGCTTCATCATCAATGTGTTGATTTGGTCGGGCATCGGGTAGCGTACTTGCACCTTTCCCCGGTTTAGCACAACCCGCGTATTGTTCCGGCGCGTATTGACCGTAAATTCAGTTCCCAGCACAATCACTTCCACATCATTGACGGTATGCACTTTAAATGAGTCATGCGCTGCTGTATGCACGATGGCGAATTCCGCTTCTCCCTGTAAAAACACGTCTCGGGATGCTTTCCCAAGATGAAACCGGGGAATCTGAAGTCTTGAGTTCGCATTCAGCGTCACCCGGCTGCCATCATCGAGTACCAACGATCGTACCTCCCCATAGTCGGTTGCAATTGTTCGCATCCCCCAGTACGGCCAGGTCAGATAGCCAAGGGTTACAAGCAGAGCCGCTACTGAAGCGGCCATCAAATAGACCCGTAATCGCCAAGAATTTTGTGACTGCCGAGGACTGGTCGATAGAAGCTGAGTTGAAGCGCCAAGTTTCTGTTGAAACAGTGCATAGGCCACATCTGGGTCGGTCATAATTTGTGGGTGCTGGTGCTCCCATTCCTGTAACCAGCTATAATAGACTTGCTGGTTCTCCGACGTTTGAAGCCACTCCCGAAGGAGTTCAATCTGAAGCGGGGTTGTACGGCCATCGAAGTGGCAGAACAAAAGCTCTTTGTTTATTGCAGTATTCATAGAGGATCAGCTTCCTAGTGCGTATGATAGTCCCAGCAAGAGCAGACACAATTCCTGGCGGAGTAAGTGCCTTAAACTCGACAAAGCCCGCGTAATATGGCTCTCAACCGTTTTGTGATTGATCTGTAACTCCTGGGCAATTTCGGCATGGGATCGCCCATCAAATCGACTCATAATGAACACCCGCTGGGCTTGCAGTGGTAGGGTCCGAACGATTTCATTGATTCGTCGGAGCAGTTCATCCAGTTGTAATATCTGATCGGGTTGCTGCACAGAGTCCGGTTCACTGTCGTCTGGAATCAACTCCAGCGAAGCCGACCGATTCAGGTCAAACTTGATGTAATTGAACGCCCGGTTCCGCACAGCGCGGAACAGGTAAGCCCGGTAGGAAGTGGTTATGGTTTGATAAATCTGATTATTCCAGAACAACAGGAAGACCTCTCCCACAATATCTTCGGCTGCCTGACGGGAATAAACAAATCGAATGGCCGTACTGCATAAATCGCGGTAGTAAGCCCGGAATAGGAGTTCGCAACCCCGCTTAGGATCTGTTTCGAAGGCCAACCGAATAAAATATTCAGCATCCGGCTCCTGGTCAGCATCGGTTGCCAACGGGTCCGTTTCAGTGGGTTTCACGGAACGTTCTAGATTATGCCTGAAAGCGACCGTCTGCATGGGCTCCATCCGTAGGGTTTACAGCTTATAGACAAACAAAGTGCCCTTACCCCCGAGTCCAATAGAAACTTTTTTAGAAAATTATGAATCTCTTAAAGAATTCTATCTATTTCCCAGCGAAAACCCATGTAAAAATGTCATAAGTATCATTTTTATGTGAATGTATCGTCCACAAAAAACCGTGAGGAAAAGGTGAGCCATTTATACCCATCAATGGCTTCAGAATTAGGACCTACTATGAATCGGGACTCTCTTCGCCCGTACTAAAGCGCGAGAACTCGTCAAAGGAAGCCATTTCGGTAGTGCAGGCCCTGGATAAGCCTTCATTAATTTTATTTAGTTCAGCTGTTTTGCCTACTCCACCTTTTCCAGTGAAGAAGAGGAATTTTGTATATACGTTATTCATGTTGGTAAAGGTGGACGTTGGGGGGATACGAGCAGCAGGATGGACTAGCAGGGCTTATAACTGATTGGCCTTATCCAGAAAGCTCTTTCTAATCAGAAAATCGAGCTTTCAATTGATGCCTTCTACTAAAATAGATGGACAGTCATTGAAACGTGTATTGACTCTAGACCTGTTTTTACCTGATTGGAGTCAACGAAAACATCTTATTGACATCAGAACAAGTCAGCTACAATAGGGGCATTGTATGTTCATTTTCATTGTGCATAATTATCCAAACAAACGCTGGCCACTTCGCCACCTGGTTCAATATAATTGGCAGCCTCTGCCAGACATCCAGTATAAATTTGTTCTACAATCATGACGTTTTAGGGCTTAAATTTTGGCGGTCTGGCAAAGGCTGTCTCATGATATTTGTTACAAAAAACTGATTAGTATTAGTTTTTCTAGCTTCAGGAGAAGCTCATTTGACCGTGGCCGTTTTCGTCAGGCTTTCATCTTTTGTTCACCTGCTTCCGATAAGTCAACCCTTGTTTAGTCGTATTCTAAATGGTAGCCTAACTGTTAAGGCAGTAAAAAAGAAGTTCTTTCATGGCTGTGTGACAAATGTTGCAGAACGCCCTTTTTCATCCATCTAGTTTTGCATGGTCGATCTTCATTGACTGGCCAATGAGCGCCACAAGCGATGAAGAGTTTGTTAACCATTTTAACGGATAAAACCATGAAAGCTTCCAACCAGACAATCGTTGACGTAAGAACGCCCGAAGAATACAATGGCGGACATGTAGCAGGCAGTATCAATATTCCTTTACAGCAAATACCAACTCGCCTGAATGAATTTACCGATTTACCACAACCCCTCGTACTCTGTTGCGCCAGCGGAAACCGCAGCGGACAGGCCGTCGCTTACCTGCGGGAACAGGGCATTACCTGTGAGAATGGAGGCAGCTGGCGGTCGGTGAATGAACTAGTGAATCAGTAAACGTATACGACCACGCGTTAGACGTTGTGACTATTTATCATATTATGAAAAAAACGGCAATTGCGCTTTTATGGACGGTTACCAGCTATGCCGCTTTCGCCCAGGATGAGGCTAAAACCCTGACCCTGGACGAAGCGCTGACGGTCTCGCAGATGGCCAATAAATCCATACAAATGGCCGAGCTGGATCGAAGCAAGTCGCAGGCCGATTACAGGCAGACCAATGCTATGTTTCTGCCTCAGGTGGGCATTTCCTATACCGCCATGGCGACCAATAATCCACTCAACGCCTTTGGGTTTAAACTCCAACAGCAGTCCATTACCCAGAATGACTTCAATCCCGATCTGCTTAATAAACCATACAGTACGGGTAATTTTTATACAAAAGCCTCCATTCAGCAGCCGCTGGTGAATGTCGATGCCTATTACATGCGAAAAAGTGCCGGGATTCAGACCAAAGTCTACGACCAGATGGCGGTGCGCACCCGGCAACACGTCACCTTTGAGGTAACGAAGGCCTATCTGCAACTCCAACTGGCGTATCGGCTGGTGAGTGTGCAGGAAAAAGCACTGGCTACAGCTAACGCCTTGCTTCGGTTCACCTCCCACCGCTTTACCCAGGGACTAGTGCAGAAGTCGGATGTGTTGAACATGCAGGTGTATGTGAATACTATGGAAAGCCAGTTGGCCGACGCCAAAAGCAACATCCAGAATGCGTCGGATTTTCTAAGCCTGTTAATGAACAAACCAACCGGCACCATCTATCAGGTACCGGAGGCTGCAAACTCGGTGACGGCAACTGAATTTACCGGAACTATTTCACCCAACCGAGCCGACTTCAAGGCACTGGCCACCTCCATCGAGGCTGCTGAAACGAAGACACTCGCGGGCAAATACAGTCGATTACCCCGGCTCAACGCCGTTGGCGATGTTTACCTGAATGATAAACGGGTAGCCGGGTTCGGGTCGGGTTCGTATCTGCTGGGCCTGCAACTCTCATGGGATGTATTCAACGGCAATAAAACGAAGTTTGCCCTTAAATCGCAGGCGTTTGCCAACAGCAAAATGAAAGTTCAACTCGACGACATAATGGCTCAGAACCAACTGGCTTACACCAAAGCCATGCGCGATCTAGAAAACACAAAATTTAAGCGGCACCAACAGGAAAGTGCGATTTCTCAGGCGGAGGAAGTGCTGCGACTGACCGAAAACCGTTACCGGCAAGGGCTGGAAACTACCACCCAGCTACTGACCGCCCAAACACAACTTGCCCAACAAAAGCTTGTTTACGAGCAGGTTACCTACGATCAAAATAATCTCCTTGCCTATTTACAGTTTTTAACGGCCCCGTCGAATTAATACCCAACTACTTAATTACCCCCCAATGATCCGATTTTTCATCATGGCCGGGCTACTCCTGATCGTAGTGGCCTGTTCGTCCGAAACAAAAGAAACGTCATCCGACAGCCAGCCGCAAAAACCAATTGTTGTCAGCATATCGAAACCAACGCAAACCAGCTCGTCCGGCATCCGGGTCAGTGGCCAGACCGAAGCCGTTCAGTCAGTCAATATCAGCACGAAACTCATGGGGGTAATTACCCGAGTTTACGCCAAAGTGGGCGACCATGTATCGAAAGGGCAACTGCTGGTGAGCGTGAACAATCAGGATATCCGCATCAAAAAAGCGCAGACTGAAGCCATGTATGCCGAGGCCGAAGCTGCTTTCCGCTCAGCCGAAAAAGATTTTAATCGGTACACCAACCTGGTGAAACAGGAAAGTGCGACGGCCAAAGAAATGGACAATATTACCTTGCAGTATAATTCCGCCAAATCCAGACTCGAAGTGGCTAAACAAATGCGCAACGAGGTGGACGTGATGCTCGGCTACAGTAGCTTACGGGCTCCTTTTTCGGGCCTGGTGACCCAAAAAATGATGGACGAGGGCAGCATGGCCACACCGGGTATGCCCATCCTGACCATCGAACAGGCGGGCGTACTGCAAGTGAGCGCGGCTGTGCCCGAGAGCGAAATCAGTCAGGTAAGGCTGAATGGTCCAGCCACCGTCATTGTCAAAGCCACCGGCAGTTCCTTCGCCAGCCAGATCAACCAGATCAGCCCCTCCTCGGCAAATACCGGCGGGCAATACCTGGTCAAGATCAGTATTCCAGCTAATCGGAGCAAAGGGGTTTATGCCGGTATGTACGTCAATGTAGTGCTGCCAACTACCAAGGCTGCCAGCGCAGGTTCCGATACAAAATCGGTTCGCATACCCACCAGCGCCATTATTCACAAGGATCAGCTAACCGGAATTTATACGTTGAGCAGTGCCAATACGGCCCTGTTACGCTGGGTGCGACTGGGCAAAACGTTCGGGATGATGTGGAAGTGATTTCGGGCTTAAATCCGTCGGAGACCTACATCACCCATGCCGATGGGAAGCTTTACAATGGGGTTCCGGTAAAACTCAATTAAGCATCAGGCCAAACGCTTACCGGGCGAATCAGGCCAGGTAGCCTGGTAATCAACGACAACTCCCATGAAAGAAGAATTTTCAGGTAATATCGCCAAAGCATTTCTGACGTCGAAATTAACGATCCTGTTAATGATCGCGTTTCTGCTGATCGGCACCTACAGTACGTTTTTAATCCCCCGGGAAGAAGAACCCCAGATCGAAGTACCCATTGCCGATATTTTCATTGGTTTCCCCGGCGCGTCGCCCAAAGAAACCGAATCCAAAGTGGTGATGCCGATGGAGAAGATCATTTCCAATATCAAGGGCGTCGAGTATGTGTATTCGACCACCATGAAGGGGCAGGCCATGCTCATTGTCCAGTTTAAGGTGGGCGAAGATGTCGAACGCTCACTGGTGAAGCTCTATAACGAGCTGATGAAAAACATGGACCGGATGCCCCAGAGTGTCACCTTGCCACTCATCAAGTCCCGCGCAATCGACGATGTGCCGGTGCTGGGGGTTACCCTCTGGAGCGACTCGACCAGCGATTTTGACCTGCGCCAGCAGGGCGAAGTGCTCACCAATGAGATCAAGAAAATCCCCGACATTGCCGATGTGAAGATCATTGGCGGCCGAAGCCGGGTGGTGAACGTGGTGCTTGATAAGGATAAAATGGCAGAAAGCAAGGTCGACTTTCTGAGTATTGCCAAGCAAATACAGGGCAGCAATGCCCAACTCATGTCGGGTTTTCTGGTCAAGAATGATACGTCCTTTGCCGTAGAAACGGGAAATTTTCTGACCAGCCGCGAGGAGATTGCCAACCTGATTGTGGGTGTCAATCAACAGCAACCCGTCTACCTGCGACAGATCGCCACCATTACCGATGGCGCTGCCGCCCCCAGTCAATATGTCACCTTTGGCTATGGCTGGGCCGATGCCAAACATCAGCAAGCATACAATTCCGATTATCAGGCCATTACCTTATCGGTAGCCAAGAAAAAAGGGGCCGACGCCATGCACCTCTCGGAGCAAATCCTGAGCAAAGTCGAGCACCTGAAAAAAGAACTCATCACCAACGATGTTCACGTATCGACCACGCGCAACTACGGCGAATCGGCTTCCGAAAAAGTGTCTGAACTGCTGCTTCACCTGATTGTCGCCATCGTGGTGGTTACGCTTTTTGTCATGCTGGCCATGGGCTGGCGGGGTGGACTGGTTGTCTTTTTGTCGGTGCCCGTCACCTTTGCGCTGACCCTGTTCAGCTATTATTTACTGGACTACACCCTGAATCGGATCACCTTGTTTGCGCTGGTGTTCATTACGGGGATTGTGGTGGATGACTCGATCATCATAGCCGAGAACATGCACCGCCACTTTAAGATGAAACGTTTACCGTTCCGCCAAGCGGCTATTTTCGCCATCAATGAAGTAGGCAACCCCACTATTCTGGCTACGTTTACGGTCATTGCGGCCGTGCTGCCCATGGCCTTTGTATCGGGCATGATGGGGCCATACATGAGCCCGATGCCCATTGGCGCGTCCATTGCCATGATCCTCTCGCTCATTGTGGCGCTCACGCTGACCCCGTATCTGGGTTACCTGTTTCTGCGCGAAAAAGGCGAATCCCATGCGCATGGCCCGGTCGATAAACTGGAGGACTCGGGAATATATAAGATTTACAAGGCGATGATTAACCCGATGCTCGAAAAGAGCTGGTTACGCTGGACGTTCATTCTGGGTACCACGGCGGTGCTACTCGGCACGCTGACGCTGTTTTACACCAAAGGGGTCGCGGTTAAAATGCTGCCTTTCGATAACAAGAATGAGTTTCAGGTGGTGATTGATATGCCCGAAGGCACCACCCTCGAAAAGACCGCTATCGTGGCCCGCGAGATTACCGAATACGTAGCTAAACAGCCCCTGGTCGAAAATTATCAAACCTACGTAGGTACGGCCGGGCCCATCAGCTTTAACGGGCTGGTTCGCCATTACGATCTGCGCAAGGGGATAACATCGCCGATATTCAGGTGAATCTGGTCGATAAAAAAGACCGCAGTGAGCAAAGCCACAGCATTGTGAAAGGGATGCGGGCGGGCATTCAGACCATCGGGCAGCGTTACGGAGCCAATGTAAAACTGGTCGAAGTCCCCCCGGCCCGCCGGTGCTGTCGACGCTGGTGGCCGAAATCTATGGCCCCGATTATGACCAGCAAGTGCAGGTGGCCAGCCAGGTGAAACAACTGTTTGCTGCCACACCCGATGTGGTCGACGTCGACTGGATGGTGGAGGACGATCAACCCCAGTACAAGCTGGAAGTAGACAAGGAAAAAGCCATGAAAGCCGGGGTGGCTCCGGCGCAGGTCGTGGCCGTTATCAACGCAGCCTTATCCAACATGCCGGTGGGCGTCATGCACGACAACGCATCAGTGGAGCCGATCAATATTCTGCTCAAACTGAGCGATGCTGACAAGTCAGATTTGGCCGATCTGCGTAATCTGAACGTCATTGGTCAGGGCGGCAATGCCGTTCCGGTGAGCGACCTGGTCACGATTGTGAAGAACATCAAGGAGAAAAGCATCTTCCGAAAAAATCAGAAACGAGTAGTGTATGTACTTGCCGATATGGCCGGAAAGCTGGAAAGTCCGTCCTACGCCATGGGTACCATCTCCGATAAGCTGAACACCATCAAATTGCCCGATGGCTACAGCCTGAACGAAGAATACATGGCTCAGCCGGAGCTGGAAGATAATTTCTCGCTGAAATGGGATGGCGAATGGCAGATCACCTACGAAGTGTTCCGGGATCTGGGCATTGCGTTTCTGGTGGCCATTCTCATCATCTACATGCTAATTGTGGGCTGGTTTCAGAACTTCACCGTTCCGCTGATCATGCTGGCGGCCATCCCTTATCGCTGATCGGGATTGTGCTGGGTCACTGGATGATGGGCGCCTATTTCAGCGCGACATCCATGATTGGCTTCATTGCGCTGGCGGGGGTCATGGTGCGCAATTCCATCTTGCTGGTGGATTTTGTGAACATCCGTCTGGAGGAGGGCATTCCGTTGAAACAGGCCATCATTGAGGCCGGTGCCGTTCGTACCACGCCCATTCTGCTCACAGCGGGTGCCGTAGCGCTGGGTGCCGTGGTGATTTTGTTCGACCCAATTTTTCAGGGCCTGGCCATCTCGCTGATGGGCGGTACGGTAACGTCTACCTTTCTGACCTTACTGGTAGTTCCGTTGCTGTATTTCAAAATGCTTAAGAACAAGAAGCCTGAACCGGTTTTGGAACTGGACGAAGTGGAGTAAGTAAGTCAATTCCCACGAACGTAAGTACCACCAGGGAGACGACACCTGTCGTCTCCCCTAAAAATTAAGCCAATGAAACTACTGTTAGTTACTGCGCTAAAAGCGTATAAACGTTCCATTTCCAAAATAATGGAACAATCTGGCATTAACGCCTTTAGTATTACTGAAACGAGTGGGTTTAAGGGCGAAGATTCATCTAATCTGCTGGACAGTTGGTTTGCCAGTGGAGATGAGTTTTATGACTCTATTTTCCTGTTCAGTTTCACCGAAGAAGCAAAAGCGGAAGCCGCTATGCACTTTATTATGGATCATAATGCAAACGTTCATCCCAAATTCCCGATTCGGGCTTTTATCATGCCCGTCGAAAAAGCGTCGCATTGATAGGATTACATTTCACATTCGGTTGAGTTCCATACGCATAAACCGGACTACTGTAGCGAGTCTCCCAAAATTCATTCATGAAGATGTACCCTATTAATTTGAACTCTTTTCTGTCTGACTGACAACTTGTTCCAGTTTTTGAGCAGACACCATACCCGACTATCGCCAAACGATCTGTCCTTTTTTAAACAGAATCAGTGTCGGCACGCCCTGTATTTTATAACCAGTGGTCACCAGTGGACTTTTGTCCACATCAATTTTCAGTGCACGGACACGGTCTCGCCCATTTGACTTGAAAAGTCTTTCAGGATCGGAGCCATCGTTTTGCAGGAGCCGCACCATTCGGCGAAGAAGTCGACCAGAACGGGCGTTTCTCCCTGAATAATTTCACTAAAGGATTGCCCTTTCTGCGTTTCCATTTCGATTACTAATTGTCTGTACGAACAAATGCAATAGATCGGCCACTAAAAAACCCATTGTGCTGCCCCAAATGGTCATAGTTTGCCAATGCGACTGAATTGGGCAATGGCCAGTCAGACATCCGACCTCGTGCCAATACAGATAACCGCCTAAGGCACCTAACAAGGCACCACCGATTTTCCAGATGTTAATGTATTTCTTCATATTCGATATCTTTCGTCGATTCCTGAGTGAAATTCTGCGGTTGTTGTCTGGGTGCGGCTACGCCACAACCACCCGTTCCGCAGCCGATATTCAGCACCGCCTGAAGCAATAGAAAACCACCCATGAGACCCAGTAGCGGCTGATGATCGGCTAGTGCGTTCCACAACACAATGCCACCAGCCGCTAGTCGGGCAATTCGCATAAGTCCCCAGTTTTGTAGATTGAACATCTCTTTTTATGGTTAGTCACTGTTTTTGCTTTCACTGGAAAGCACGCACTAATTCGGCTTATCGTTTTTTCGATTGGTTCGTCCGAATACCGAAAGGTAAGTAAAGCGGACAGGTGCTAATCAGACTGGTTAATAAAAACACGCCAGCCAGTACCAAACTGACAATCCCCCAGACCCCGGTAATGGTACCAGTGGCGTATAAGGCAATCAGGACAATAGCAACAATAATCCGGAAAGTCCGGTCAAGGGAACCCATGTTCTTTTTCATACCAGTAGTTTTTAGGACGAAATAACCCCTTTTTGTGTGCCAGTTCGGTGATAAAAATCACATAGCCATCTGATTTTAAACCAACTACACCATTACTCAATTAATAAGGTTTAGGCATGAACTTTGCCTTGGTCAGGTTTGTAGCAGCGGGTCGACGATGACGACTTCGCCGTCTGATTCAATAGAAGAAGCCCCTTGTACAGGCAACCGCTACAGATTTGTCCGATTTTCATTGTATTAGTACGTTTTATGGAGGGAGTTTATGAGGCAGTTTTTTACAATAGGGTTTCTTTAAGAATGATGTAGATACCCATTACCAGTACGAAATAACCGAAGCCTTTTTTCAAGTTTCGACTCGGAATAAACCGCGCCAGGAAGGTGCCCAGCATAATTCCGATAACCGAAAGCGTTGTAAATTTGATCAGAAAGGGCCAGTCAATGTGTAGGTTAGCGGTGCCGCCCCAAAAACCAATCAGTGTATTCGCTGCAATGATTAGTAGTGACGTGCCTACTGCCATTTTCATGGGCAGACGAACCATCAACACCAGTGCGGGGATAATCAAAAAACCACCTCCAGCCCCAACGATGCCGGTTAGAACTCCTACTAAAATTCCATCCAGGGCAATCAATGGCAGATTGAAGCGTAGCTGTCCACTGGCTTGCTGGTCTTTAGGCGAATTATCCCGAATCATGCTCATGGATGCCACTAACATAATCAAGGCAAAGAAAATCATGATGGCTACGCTCTTGCTGAGCACGAACGTAGGCGTTGAAAAAACAGTGTCGGGAACGCTCGGGACGATAAATTTCCGGGTCAGGTAAACAGCGAAAAACGAGGGGATCGAAAAGATTGCAGCGGCTTTATAATTAATCTGGTGCTGCCGCATATAAGTAACGGACCCAACCAGGGAGGTTGTTCCAACCACGAACAGCGAATACGTGGTGGACATCAACGGATTAACGCCTAGTAGATAGACCAGTACGGGCACTGTCAGGATACTTCCTCCTCCGCCAATTAAACCCAGACTGACGCCAATAAGAATGGAAGCAGCAAAGCCTGCCAACTGCAATGGTGTCATAACGCTTAATTTTTAAGCGAAATTCGACAGTATCGTGCAGGACTTCCGTGACAATTGTTACAAAGGCTGGTAATTAGGCCAGCATGGTTATTTTATTTCGCGATAGCTGAATTTGGCCGTTCTTTTCCAGTTGTTTCAATAACCGGGAAATCACTTCCCGTGAGGTAGCTAGCTCCTGAGCAATTTCTTCGTGCGTGATGGTCAGAACAGTGCATTGGCAGCTCGCTACTTTTTTCTGGAGGTAAACCAGTAAGCGTTCATCCAGTTTATGGAAAATCACTTCGTCGATAGTCATCAGTAAATTGTCGAAGCGTTTTTGATACGTTTGAAATACAAACTGCTTCCAGGTGGAATACCGACACAGCCACTCGTCAACTTTCTCAACCGGAATGGCGATCATTTCCGTTTCTTCCTCGACTACGGCCGTAATTTCACTCCGCTTGCTGCCCAGGCAACAGGTGAGCGACATAGCACAGGCATCCCGTCCGCCCAGGTAATAGAGTAACGCTTCCCGGCCTTCCTGATCGGGACGCATAATTTTAACCGATCCCCGAATAATAAAGGGAACAGAACGGATATACTCCCTGGTCGAATCAGGTAAGAGCCAACAGGAGCACGCTTAAATTGGCCCACTTCTACCAACTCCTGAAGTAGCGAAAGTTCGAATTGGCCCTTCAGGGTTTCCTGTAAATACTCAATCGTTAATTTCATGGTCTATCTGGTAAGGGCATACGTTATCTGTGGGGTGCGAATCGGTTTGGGAAAAGCATTGGAACCTGTAGCTGATAGCGTACGTAGTCTTCACCAAAGGTTTTAACGAGTTTACGTTCTTCAAAGTAAATACCTACCCGCAAGTAAGCAAATGCCGATAAACTAAAAATGAGATGCTTCCAGTCAGGTTGATTGGCAAGTAAGCCAAGTAGAGCAATAATTATTCCCAGGTATAACGGATGACGAACGTACCGAAGTAAGCCATCCTGCCGAAGCCCCCGCTTTCTTTAAGCGAGGCATTTGTTGGCCAGCCAAAAAAATCAGCTAAATCATATTCTTTAAAGGCAAACAGACCAACTAGCAACCCAACTCCAATAAGTAGGCTCCCCCCCAGATTGAGCCGTGCCAGGGACTAAGCCAGTCGACAGGAGCTCCCCGGAGTACAAAGAGTACTGGCAAAAATGTTATCAGGGCTATGCCATTGTAGATCAGCCGATAGTATGGCTGAGGAACAAGGTTGGCCGTTATAATCCTTCGTTTAAACCAGTAGGCTGCACTTAAACTGTGAATTAAGCCGAACAAAAGCCAGCTCAAACATATTGCTATATAACCACCCATAGGTGCTGTTTTAAAATTTACTAAAATCGATTTTTACACTGTAAGCGAAAGACTGAGTGCAAACGTTCCTGATAGCAAGGTAAGGCAATGAATGTAGATAATCCTCAGGACATTTACCCGTAAAATGTGTTCCTTGTGTATGCGCGTTAATGAAGAGGTGATTCTATTTTTTACCGTCCTTAAATGGCTGTTCATTTCCAGTCTGATTGGGTGTTTGGTGGGATTGGCGGCATCGGGATTTATTCTCTTTATTCATTTCGTTATCGAGCAAAGCAACCAGTATCAGCACGTATTTTACTTACTACCCCTTAGTTTTTTCACGGCCAACTTACTGAGTCAGTTTTTATTGAAAAAGCATGTTGGCACCGATACGTTGATTGCGGCAATCAACAAAAATTACGGCAAAATAGAAGGCAGTTTCATCCCGACCAAAGTCGTCAATATTGCGCTCATTTTGGCAACAGGGGCTCTGCCGGGAAAGAAAGTCCGTGTGCTCAAATTGGAGCGGGCATTGGCAGTGTATGCGCCAATCTATTTCGAATGGATGCTATTGACCACCGAAAGATGGTCTTATGCGGCTTCTGTGCGGGGTTTTCCTGTGTGTTTGGCGCACCGCTGGCCGGTGCCCTGTTCGGTATCGAGCTGCTGGCCGTAGGGGTCATTTTGTATGACGTGCTACTCCCTGCGTTCGTAGCATCTATTACGGCCTATCAGGTTTCATCGGCCTTAGGCGTCACGTTCTTCTATTATCCACTAAATTTTGTCCCCACCTTTGAAGAGGGCTTCTTCATCCGGTTGTTAGCCGGTGGCATTTTCTTTGGTTTGTGCGCCTACGCCTTAATCAGTGCAATACAACGTAGCGCTGCCTTCACCAATCGCATTCCAATCTGGCGTCCCTGGAAGGGGTTACTGGGCGGGGTGTTACTCGCCGGATTGACGCTACTCTTTTCACGGGACTATCTGGGACTAGGACTTAATCTGATGGAGGGGAGTATAAAAGGTGTACCCGTATTGGGGTACGCCTTTATCCTGAAAGCGCTCTTCACGATTATTACGTTAAGTATTAGCCGGAGTGGTAGTGTCATTACACCGGTTTTATTTATAGGGGCTACTGCTGGTAGCTTCTTTGGCCATGCGGTTGGCGCGGACCAGGGCACATTTGCGGCCATTGGTTTTGTGAGCCTGCTGGCGGGAACAACCAATACGCCCATTGCGTCGAGTATTCTGGCCATCGAATTATTTGGGGCAGCGGTAGCCCCCTATGCTGCCGTATCCTGTGTCATTGCGTTTCTTATGTCCGGGCATCGAAGCCTCTATACTTCTCAGATCCTGAGCATCAGTAAGTCACGGGCGATTACGATTGAGTCAGGTAAAGAAATCAGTGAAGTAAAAAACACGATCAAGAACTCTGAATTTGGGTTCATCGACTGGTTAAAGAAGCGTTGGCGAACGGGTCGGAAGCGGTAAACAGTTGAATCGTGTATTCCCCCATCAGATGCCCTATTCGGGGAGCTTACATCCTTGGTTAATCTGCTGTTTAAGCTGGTTTTCTAAGATTGTTCCGTCAATTGCAGCCCAATGTTCAATGATTTTGCCATCCGCTACCCGATAAAACCGGTAGCCCGTCGTCGTAACTTGAGCGCCAGTCGCGTCAATACCCCGCCAGATACCTACGTGGGTCATCCGCATCTTAATCTTTAGAATTGTCTTACCGGCCTCTGTAACCTGGTCCTCAATGTGTGTCGTGTGCAAAAAAGACTGGCTGGTTGCCTGAATCCATTTGATCAGACCTAAACCGTTTGGGGATAGTGTCGTTGGGAGCGAATGGTCGACATAATCTGGATGAAGATACAGCTCCAGTTTTTCGTATTGCCGTTGATTCCAGATGTCTTCAATAAAGTTAGCGACCAGTTGTTTGATTTGTTGAACGTCCATTGCGTAGTTTTTTGTTTATGCAAAAGTAGCTGGTCCGTTCGCTGAAAATCTGTGACAAAAGTCAAAAAAGAAGCTCTATTTCATTTTACGAATTCGGCTCAACGTTTCCCGGCGAATACCCAAAAAGAGGCTAAATGGCCCAGGGAAACTCGTTGTACCAAAGCAGGTTGCTTTTTAACCAATTGGGTATACCTTTCTTTTGCGGAATAAAGCGTAAACCAGGTCGCATATTCTTCCTGCTCCTCCAGCAGGTTTTCTAATAGCCGTCTACCGAAAGCTTCCAGTTGATGCGACCTTTCATACAACTGGAGTAAGTCATTTTTAGGAATGCTAACCAGGGTTGAGGGTTCAAGTGCCTGAATACTGAGATCGGAAGGTTGCGCTGAGCGTAAACTTTTCAGATCCGTAACAAAACCATTTTCGAGCGTAAAAGCCACGTTGCGTTCCTCACCCTCTTTGAGATAGAAACTTCTCAAAAGCCCTGTCTGAAGAAAAAAGATGTGTTTACATACCTGACCAGGTTGCAGGAGTAGATCACTTTTCGCCAGTTGATGCTCAACCAGTACGTTCTTAAGGAGGAGCCAGGAGTCTTCCTGTAGTGGTATAAATTGGTTCATGGCCCTATACGGAGTTCGCATTGCAAGAGGCTATAATCTGAGGTTTAACTAGTGCTTTACCAAACTAGATTCTTTTGTTTCTATTGATTCTGATAATCAGGCATCTAGTACCAAAAGAATCTAGTAGAATCAAAAGAATCTAAATTGGGAGAGGACTAGACATGTAATGAGTTTAATTGTTATTATCTTACTTTGGCGGTCTGAATTGCCAGGTAATCAACTCATGAAGATATTAGTCGTTGAAGACGAAGTTAGTTTAGCGTCATTTATCAAAAAAGGGCTGGAAGCGGAATCATTCAGTACCGACCTCGCCTATGACGGCTACATTGGCAAACAGCTCTTTCAGAAAAATGAGTATGATGCCGTCATTCTGGATGTGAACCTGCCTTCCTTAAACGGGTTTGACTTATGTCGACTGATCAAACGGGAAAACGAACGAACACCGGTTTTGATGCTGACGGCGCTGGACACCCTGGAGGATAAAGTCAAAGGCTTCGACGCGGGTGCGGATGACTACCTGCCCAAACCATTTGCCTTCCGGGAATTGCTCCTTCGGATTCGAGCCATTACCAAACGGCATGTTCTCCAGCATTCGACCGTACTGCGCCTGGCCGACCTAACCCTGAATTTAGATACGAAAGTAGTTACTCGGGCCGAAAAACGAATTGAGCTGACATCCAAAGAATTTGCCTTATTAGAGTATATGCTGCTGCATAAAGGCAAAATCATTTCCCGTGCCGAACTGGCCGAACGAGTCTGGGATACGGATTTTGATTCCAACACCAATGTGATTGATGTGTACATCAACTACCTCCGCAAGAAAATTGACAAGGAATTTTCGCCCAAACTCCTACACACCGTAATTGGCATGGGTTACTCGCTTCATGATTCGTAAACTTCTTATGTTATAGCTGGAGGCCATGTTGATCCGACATAAATTAACCATCCTGTTTACGGCTATCGGCCTGGCCATCCAGATTGCCTTCACCAGCTTTGTTTATACATTTTACTCGGTCTACCGGGAACAGGGCTTCACCGTTCGGTTGCAGGGAAAGGCCCGGCTGTTTGGGCGGGTCATGATTTCCCGTCATTCCAGCCAGGGCGTACTGGATCGCGCCCTGAATGCCACGGATCTGCAAACCCTCACCGAAGAGCATATAAGCATCTTCGATCAACAGGGCAAGCTGATCTTTACCAACCAGACGCCCGCTTACGTTCAACAGGAAGCCCGCTATATTCCGTCTCTTTCTAAACGCTCATCCGTTCAATTTACCATCAACCGGAATGAAGGCGTTGGGATTGTATACCAGGATCGGGGCCTACCCTATTCCATCTTTGTGACGGGTTACGACCGACTAGGCCATTCCAAACAACAAAACCTGCTTGTCATTCTGCTCGTGGCCAATCTGGGGGGCTTTTTACTGATCATGATCTCGGGTTGGTACTTTGTGGGGCTGTTCCTAAGGCCCTTAGCCAACATGGTCAGCCGGGTCAGAGGGGTACAGTCGGATGCCCACCTGACTCTTCGGCTAAATGAGGGGAATCAAACGGATGAAATTGCCCAGCTGGCCATGACCTTCAATCAATTATTGACCCAGCTTCAAACGACGTTCGAGAATCAGCGGCAGTTTGTTTCCCATGCCTCCCACGAACTGCGCACACCCTTAACGACAGTACTGGGAACGCTCGAAACCTCCCATCAGTACGATACCGATCCTGCCGACTGGCGAATCAGTATGGAGGTGGCCATGCGGGAATTAACCAAGCTGATAGATTTGACCAATAGCTTGCTGAAGCTGGCCAAAACGAGCGACGGGGCGCTGGCCATGACCCCCATTCGACTGGAGGAATGCGTGATGTCGGCGGTTAGTCAGGTCAAACGAAAGCGAGCGGGCTGCACGATTTCGTTTCAGTTTGGTGAGATGCCCGCCGACGATTTTTTTGTGGTGATGGGGAATGAAATTCTGCTGACGACGGCCCTGCAAAACGTGATCGACAATGCCTGCAAATACTCCCGGCTGGCCGTTCGGGTCGATCTGTTTACCCAGCCGGCCGATGCCCTGCACGTGATCACTGTAACCGATCAGGGCATCGGCATCCCCCTCGACGATCAACCCCATATTTTTGAGCCCTTGTACCGGGGGCAAAATGCAGGACAGGCTGAGGGCTTTGGCGTAGGGCTAGCCATCACTCAGCAGATCATTCAACGGCACCGGGGCAAAATTAGCCTGATCTCTACCCCGGCAACGGGTACGACCGTGAGCATCGAGCTACCCGCTTATGAGGCCAGACCGCTTTTTTTGGCTTAGTCAGGTTTCGCACGCTGATCCCGAATCAGCCATTCTAATGAATTCTAATCTCGGGCTAAGACCGCTCTAATTCCGCAACTGCATCTTTGTCGCCGAAGGCTAAAACGGCTCGGATGTATGAAGCGGACTACCACCTTTAATTTCTTAGCGGTTATCCTGGGTATCGGGCTCCTGGTTTCGCTGGCGATAAACGTCTACCAGCTTTACCGGCCGAATGCCCACTGGCTACTCGATTCGGAAGCCAGCGAAACCGAAACGAATCAGCTTCTGCAGCAATTATCGAGTTGTAGCCGGGAAAACACCCAAAAGGATAGCGTCATTACTGTCCTGAAGAACCGGGTGACACCAACGGATTTACATACGCTGTCTGCCCGGACAGGCCCTTAACCGAGCAAGCTGATCAAGTGTGATTTTATGTTTTTATGGCTTATTCTGACTCCCGTGCGTATGCGTTCTCCCATGTTTAGTCGCAGCCTTATCTTGCTACCACTACTGATTATCAGGAACTTGTTGGCACAACCGGCACCTTCCGATTCAACCCTGACCCTGGCCAAAGCACTGGAACTGGCGACCCAGAACTACCCATCCATTAAAAATAAACTGGCCGAAACGGAGGCAACCAAAGCCGATCTGGCGGCACGCAAAGCCAGTTTCCTACCTTCGGCCACCTTTCAGGCGCAGGCTCTATATGCTACCTCCAACAACGTGCGGGGGCCACCTTCCCCAATGAAGGCTCTACCAACTCGGTGTCAAGCGGGATTAAAGCCAATGGCCCGACCGCCGATGCAGTCTGGGGTAGCCTGACTTCCCTGAATGTAAACTGGAAGGCGATTACGTTTGGGCGTAACAAAGCCGAAGTCGCCCTGTCCAGGTCGGCCATTGAGCGGGCCAATGCCGATTACCTCCAGGAACTATTTAGGCATCAGGTTCGCGTGGCCGATGCTTACCTGATGACGTTGATCATTGACCAGACAGTTAACGTGCAGGCGGCCAATCTGGCCCGCATAGAAGCCTTTCGAACGGTGATGCAGGCCAATACCCGCTCGGGCCGAAGACCGGGCGTCGATAGTGTACTCGCCGATGCTGAACAGGCCAAAGCGCGCTTACTCCTCATTGAGAGTCGGCGGATGGCCCAGCAGCAACGCGTACAACTCGGCGAATGGCTGGGCCTACCGGGTCAGGCGTTTCGGCTGGACACCACTACATTTCGAACGTCGTTGCCCCCTAATTTCCCCTTTATAGCGGAAAAACTGGTGAACCATCCCGTACTGGTCTATTACCGGCGCCAAATTGATGTTAGTCAGGCTCGTACGGAAGCAATTCGTAAATCGTATTTACCCTCCATCTCGCTGAACGGGTCCTTTTGGGCGCGTGGGTCCGGCATTAACGATAACCTCACACCCGAAGGTAATTTTATCTATAACTCCTCGCTGGGCGCGGGTCTGCCTTTTCGGATCGCCAACTACTTCGTGGGGGTAAGCACCCTCTGGCGATTTAGTGATGTGTTTCGTACCCGGCAGGAAACCAAAGCCCAGGCACTTCGAACCCAGGCCGATCAGTACCAGTATGACCAGGAAGTGCTTCGTATTCAGGCGCAACAGCAAACGGCCGATCTTCAGATCCAGACCGCCTATGAAGCCGCTCAACAGGCTCCCATTCAATTGGGGGCCGCACAGGCAGCCTACAACCAGGCTCAGGCCCGCTATCGGGCTGGCTTGTCGAACATCTACGAATTCACTCAGGCCTTTACCCTACTGAACCGGGCCGAGATCGACCAGTTCGTTACGACTAATAATGTATGGCGGTCGTTTCTGCTGAAATCAGCGGCCGAAGGTGACCTCACGGATTTTATCAAACTGACCACCAAATAACCCCGCTTTGCATGAACCAACTCATCGCTTCTGCGCTCTCCAAACCCGTCACCATTGTCGTGCTGGTACTGGGCATGCTGGTGTTCTCGGTCATGGCCGTGCTCAACATTCCCGTTGATATTTTCCCCAAACTCAACGCCCCAACGATCTATATCGCGCAGTCCTACGGGGCATGATGCCCTCCCAGATGGAGGGTTTTATTGCCACCCGCTACCAGAACCAGATGCTGTATGTTTCGGGGGTGAAGGACGTAGACGTCAAGAACGTACAGGGACTAACGCTGGTCAAATGTTCTTTCTACGAGAATACAAATATGGCGCAGGCGGCTGGCGAAGTGGCCAACCAGGTCAGCCGGGTGTTATCCTACCTGCCTCCCGGTTCGCAACCCCGGTGGTGGTACGCTTCGATGCGTCAACGCTGCCGGTGGGTCAGCTCGTGTTCAATTCCAAAACCCGGTCATTGTCCGAAATTCAGGATCTGGCTTCAACCAAAATTAGGCCCCTGCTGGCCAAAATTCCGGGAGCGTCGTCCCCGCCACCTTTTGGGGCAACGAGCGAACCGTCGTGATTAAAGTCGATCCGGCAAAGATGCAGTCATACGCCCTGACGCCCGACCAGATTGTGCAGTCGGTGGTTAAGGCGAACCAGATTTCACCCGCCGGGGTGGTGCGCATGAAGGATTATGCCTACATGACACCCTCCAACTCGGTCATCAATACGGTGAGTGAATTCGCGCAGATTCCTCTCAAAATGGGCACCGGGCCTACTGTACTACTGGGTGATGTGGCCACCGTCAATGATGCTGCCGATCAGACCGTTGGCTATGCCCTGGTTAACGGGAAACGGGCAGTCTACATTCCAGTGACTAAAACGGGCGATGCCTCTACGATGGCGGTGGTTACGGCTCTGAAAGCCAAACTGGCCGAGATGCAGAGCCTGTTGCCCGATGATGTTCGTCTCAGCTATGCGTTTGATCAGTCGGTCTACGTCTCCAATGCCGTTAGTGGCCTGATGAGCGAAGGTATCATTGGGGCGGTATTGACGGGGCTCACGGTGCTGTTGTTTTTGCGCGATTGGCGCAGCTCACTCATCGTGGTGTTAACGATTCCCATTGCGGTACTGGCGTCGGTGATGCTACTCAATGCAGCAGGTCAGACCATTAACATCATGACCCTGTCGGGGCTAGCGCTGGCCATTGGGATTCTGGTCGATGAAGCCACGGTAACCATCGAGAATATTCACCAGCACCTGGAGATGGGCAAACCCAAAGCCAGGGCGATTTATGATGCCTGCCTGGAAATTGCCTTCCCGGAATTTCTGATCCTGATCTGTATTCTGGCTGTGTTTGCGCCATCGTTTCTGATGACGGGCGTACCCAAGGCCATGTTTTTGCCCCTCTCGCTCTCCATTGGCTTTGCCATGATCGTGGCCTTTTTTCTAGCCCTGACGCTCGTACCGGTTCTGTCAAACTGGTGGATGAAATCGCATCATAAGGGCGATCACGAAGAAGCCGTGCAGGTCTTAAATCAGCAGGAACTGGATCAGGTTGAGAACCATGCGCATTATGAAAAGACGACCAAAAACGAACTGAAAGGCTTCGATAAGTTTAAATCCCGCTACCTGGCGCTGGTCGAAACGCTGATGCGTCATCGAACGCTGGTCATTAGCAGCTACGTACTGATTACGTTCGGGCTGGCGGGACTGCTGTTTATGTACATTGGCCAGGACATGCTGCCCAAAAGCAACGCCAAACAGTTTCAACTGCGGGTCATAGCGCCCCAGGGCATGCGCATTGAACGCACAGAAGAGCGGGTTCAGCGAGTACTGAGTATTATCGAACAACTGGTGGGCAAAGAGAATGTAGAAATCTCTTCTGCCTTTGTAGGCATGACGCCTTCGAGTTACGGCACAAGCAACCTGTATGTGTTTAACACAGGACCTCACGAAGCTACGGTACAAGTGGCCTTAAACGAAGCCTATTCCGGCAGTATGGACGCCCTGCGGGAAGACCTGCGGGCCGCCGTAAAGAAACAATTGCCGGGGTAGGTATCTCGTACGAACCTATTGAGTTGACCGACAAAATCATGAGTCAGGGTGCATCGACGCCCATTGAAGTACAGGTTGGCGGCAAAAGTCTGGAAGATGGGCAGGCATACGCCAGGCGGTTACAGGAAGGGCTGAAAGCCATCCCCTACCTGCGGGACATCCGTATCAAGCAGCCGTTGAATTACCCTACACTGGATATTCAGTTCGATCGGGTTAAGGCGGCTCAGTTCGGCCTTACCGCTGATGACATCGCTAAGAGTCTGGTCGCAGCTACTTCATCGAGCCGATTCACGGCCAAAAATCTGTGGCTGGACCGAAAAACCGGATATGCCTATCAGGTTCAGGTCCAGTTGCCCGAATACGAGATGAGCTCAACCGAAGACATGGAAAATATTCCCCTGGTCAAAGGCCAGCTCCGACCAACGCTGGGCGACGTGGCCACCATCCGGCGGACCACCGTACCGGGCGAATATGATCGCAGCGGCCCACGTAGACTGGTGACGGTATCGGCCAATATTTTCAATAAAGACCTCGGAACGGCTACCCGCGATGTACAGCAAGTCATTGACGGGCTAGGTACCCCACCCAAAGGTACCCTTGTTGAGTTACAGGGCATGGCCCAACTGCTTCGCGAAACCCTGGGCAGCCTGCAAACGGGTTTGGGACTGGCGATTGTCGTTATTTTCCTGGTGCTGATGGCTAATTTCCAATCGTTCGGGGTGGCCTTCGTCGTTTTATCAACGATTCCGGCGGTACTGGCCGGTTCGCTGGGGCTGCTCAGCCTGACGGGCAGTACGCTCAATTTACAATCCTACATGGGCATCATTATGTCGGTGGGGGTTTCGGTCGCCAATGCCATTCTCTTAATTACCAATGCCGAGCAGTTGCGACTGGTCTACAACGATTCGACCAAAGCGGCCCTTACTGCTGGCGGCATGCGGCTACGACCGATCATGATGACCTCGCTGGCCATGATTGCCGGGATGATTCCCATGGCCTCCGGGCTGGGAGAAGCCGGTGACCAATCCGCTCCGCTGGGCCGGGCGGTCATTGGCGGTTTGTTTTTCTCGGCCTTTGCCGCCCTGCTGATTCTGCCGGTCATTTTTGCCAGTGTCCAGCGGAAAGCCTCCGTTACATCCTCTTCGCTGAATCCGAACGATGAAGAGAGTGAATTTTATGATGGGGTCGATCCGCTCAAAAAACAACTCTTAACCACAAACCCAAATTAACCCGCGTCCGTGCTAACCCAACTCCCGATTCAGTTTGTATCACTGGTCACGAGCTGAGGAGACTGAGCGCCTATTTGATCTGAAACCATGAAAAAACTCCTGTATAGTTTATCCTTACTGGCGGGATCAGCGCTGTTACTACCAGCCTGCTCCTCAGACGAGCATAGCAAAAAAACGGAAACTGAGACAACGCAAACGGCTAGCGGGGCCGCTTACCAGACAATACCGGTTTCGGTGGAAACCCGGGCGAAACAACTGGCGCTACCGGGCGAGTTCGTCCCCTATTACGACGTCGCCCTCTACGCCAAGGTCAATGGTTTTATCAAAAGTATGCCCGTTGATGTGGGAGCCAAAGTGCAAAAGGGCCAACTACTAGCCACGATGGAAGCGCCTGAACTGGAGTCGGATTTGAGCCGAACCCTGTCGGATCTGACAGCCGCCAAAGGGCGACTCAACATCAGCAAAAGTAATTACCGGCGACTCCAGCAGGCGGCCCAAACAGCGGGTGCGGTTGCCCCGCAGGAGTTAGAGCAGGCGCATGCCGTGGTAATGGGCGACAGTGCGGACGTAAATAGCCAGCAGCAACGGGTAGCGGCAGCCCGGCAGATGAAACAATACCTGATGCTGCGAGCCCCCTTTAACGGGGTGGTTACCGAGCGTATCCTGAGTCCGGGAGCGTTGGTAGGGCCGACCCAAAAAGATGCCCAGCCTATGCTAAAACTCAAAGAAATCGGTCGGCTCCGTTTGCAGGTAACCGTACCAGAAGTGTATGCTGGTCAGATCCGGCAGAATGCACCCGTCACCTTCTCGGTCAACGCCTTTCCTGGCAAAACCTTTACGGGTAAGATCAACCGCATTTCATACAATGTTGAACGAAGTGTACGGGCCGAATTGATTGAAATTGAGGTAAAGAACCCAGGACTACAACTCATGCCGGGCATGTACGCCACAGTTGGCTTTCCGGTTCAGCGGCAAAGCAAGAGTTTTTACGTACCAAAATCGGCTGTCGTTGTCTCAATGGAAGGCAGTTATGTCATTGCGGTCGTTAACGGCAAAACCCACTGGATTACGGTGCAAACGGGCAATGAATCGGGTGATCAGGTAGAAGTTATTGGCTCCCTTAAACCCAGCGACCGGGTACTGGTTAAGGCCTCCGATGATATCCGGGATAACATCGCTATCCAGACCGTGGCCGAACCCAGCATTGCCCAAAACCATGAATAGGGTTAATCATGGGCAGACTAGCGAAAATGTCAGTATTACCCAGCGGGAAGGTGATCTAATTAACCTCCAATAGCAACCGGTTATTAACGTCCATTATCAGACGCCCAGTTTGGGAATAAATTATCTGAAAGGCCTGCCCTTGATAATTAGATGGCAAGCCGACTTCATGACTCAATGTCACCACGTCCGTTACTGTCGGCAACCGACCACATGACCATATACTCACATCAGTCCAACTACCTGCCTTTATTGTATACTGGCTCGTACAGGTGGCGCTAGGCAGTACAGTGATCGTAAAGCTTATAGAGGTACCCGAGCATCGGACGGGGGCGACAAAATTCCCCAAATTATTGTCTAAATTAGTAGGGAAACTGACGGTGTTCACTACTGTATTGGTAGCTGCATTGATCACACTCACAGTTTGGGAAATTAGGTTGACCACATACACCCGACTCCCATCGGAACTCATGCTCACTCCATGCGGCCTATCCCCTACGTCAATAGTCGCGATCACAGTGTTAGTAACTGTGTTGATCACACTAACCGAATTACTATTGTTATTGGCCCTGTACACTCGGCTGCCGTCGGAACTCACACTTACTGTTTTTGACGACCGTGTTTGAATGGAATCGATAATGCTGTTAGCGATACAGGAAGCGTTAAAAGGAGCTATTATTTGTTATTTGGGATACCGTTTCTTTTCTGTAGAGAGAGTACATCGTAAACATTATTAAGGAAAGTCTGTTTAACATCCTATCAACCAGAAGAGGCCTTTTGGTCTTTCCTGACTTCAACTACTACCCACACATTTACTAGGTATAATTGTCATTTTTAAACTCAACTCAAATGAATCGTTTTCGTGCTTCTTTCAGACGGTCTACCCTGGCATTGGGACAGACCTCTCCTTTGATCCAGGATCGACAGAAAAGCTCCCAGCCATTGGCTCTCTCCGGACAGCCTACCCTCGACCTAAATTCAATTGGCAATCTGCCCCGCGCCCAAGCGCATCCATCTCCCCAGAACGCCCATAGCGGCTTCTTTTCTCAGGCCTCTGCTCGCCTGAATCTCTCTACTTCACCTCGGCTTAAACGCTTGGCCAATTTCCCCACCTTGTCGTAGGGATTACTCTCTTTCTTTTATAAACCGCTTTTGAAGTAAGCGGAATCAACCGTCAACCGACGCGTTGAGGCTATCTGTGTAGGTCAATCTCGTTCGGGCGATTTTCCTATACCTGGTGTCTCCGTGTCTCTGTCTCTCCTTAAACGAGCCATTATCTCATCGTTTGCGGTCAGATCAGGCTATATCTGGCTTTTCCAATTCCATCAACACTACCTAATTTATTCATTCATGACTCATCCTGTCAATCAATCCACGGGCTCAATCAAGCTTCCCGGTCAGGAACGACCCGTATCGCTAAAGGCCATTGTTCGCCTGCAAGGGTTTGGCAATTATACCTGGGTATTCCTAAGTAACCAATCCAAACCCATGCTGGTCACGCTGACCCTTAAATGGTTTGAGGATCAGTTACCTGACTTTGTGCGTATCCATAAATCCGAGATGATTAACCCCACCTTTATTCAAGCCGTGGTGTTTGACAACGCCCTGCAAACAACCGTTTGCCTGATGGATACGTATAAAGCCAAGGTATCTCGCAGGCGGCTGGAACAGGTAGTGGCTAAGCTCAACCAGCACTCCACGCTATTCTCTAAGGTGTCTTCTTCCGCTCTTCCCAAATCTTATCTTCTTCCCGAACTAGTATGAGACGTTCCGTTGTAAAACTTAGCCTGATTTTAGCTGGTTTGGTGGGCAGCGCGGCCTACGGTTGGATACTAATGGATTGGCTACAGGACATGAAAACCGGCAACTTTGACAGCGATCCGCTGGAAGTTGTTAATGAGGCAGTTGTCATTGTGGCCTATTGCTATTTGGCCTATCACTTTATTAAAAGTTCTATCAAGCAAGGTAGCCACTTACAAAACCATCCAAGCGATGTGCCTGTCGATGATCGACTCCCAAACAGAGGCAATCCGGATCATTGGGTGAAACCCGACAGGGCGGTGACGAATACAACTCAGTGGATATCGGCGGACCCAGACCCTACACAGCCCCACCGGGTTTAATGGTTGCCCTTATCGTGTCTCTTCAGTACCTGATGGATGGAAGAGACACGATGAGGGCGAGATTGCCGAAACAAGCTCATTGATTACTCCTCCATAGAAAGGCTGCCCTAGTCATCCCATGAGGGATATTACTCGGTGCGTTCTTTAAGGACAACGCATTATACCGCATTTGTATCCAAGGCTATAGCCGATAGTCATGACCAACATTCCGTTTTATGTTCCAGTACTGAGTAGTCTGTTGGCTGTTTTCACAGCCACCGCACAGTCTACTCGATCCGTCCAGTATCAAACCGAAGTCGGGTTTTACTCCGTCAGCATTCCGTTCTGGCTGCGGGCCAATCAGTATGGGCTTGTACCCAGCCAAGGACCTGCCATGACCTTACGGCAAGGCTTCAGCAGGCCCTACCGTAGTCCGGTCATTAAAAAAAACGATAGTCTACCAGTCACCAAGCGACGAATAGACTGGGGCTGGGGGCTGGAAGGCGTTTTGAATGCAGGCTATAGCTATAAATTTCTACTCCCCGTTGCGTACATCAAGGTTAAGTTTGGCAATAGCCTGGAAGTGTGGGCGGGCCGACGGCGGGAAATCATTGGGCTGGTGGACTCAACGCTTTCGTCAGGCTCTTACGCCTGGTCGGGCAATGCCTTGCCTATGACTAAACTACAGATTGGTTTGACAGATTACGTACCGAGAAATGCCCTGTTTGGCATTAAAGGATTCTATGCCCATGGCTGGTTTGAAAATGATCGATTAGTCAATCATGTACTGCTCCATCAAAAAGCGCTCTATGGCCGATTGGGAAAGCCCAACTGGCGGTTTAAACTCTATACGGGCATTAATCATGAAGTCATGTGGAGCGGTACCACAAACCAACTACCTGGTAATGCGGTCATAAAAAATAACCAATTGCCCAACCAATTCAGTGATTATATCAATGTCGTATTGGCTAGACCACTGGGTAACCGGACCGATCTGGATACCAGCCGGATCAGTAACTTCGATCATGAGAATCGGATTGGCAATCATCTGGGAACGGTTGACCTGGCGCTTGAATACATAGCCCGCTCGTTTTCTGTATTTGCCTACCGGCAAAATATATACGAGGATGGCTCTCTGTTTCACCTGACCAATCTGGCGGATGGGCTAAATGGGCTACGGATTCGCAATCGTCGTCCCCGCAACCCCAATGGCTTGCAGATTCAGGACATTCTGCTTGAATATTTATTTACACAAAGTCAGGGCGGTAGCTTATTTCTGGAGAACGACGCGCAGCGGGGCCGGGATAATTATTTCAATCATTCGCAGTATCAGGATGGTTGGTCGCGCTATGGATTAACTCTGGGTACCCCGTTTATTACCCCGAGCGCTGACAGCCGTAGTGGGTTGCCTCAGTATGGTTTTACCAACAATAACCGGGTGGCCGTGATGCATCTGGGATTATCGGGACTGATCATGGATTATTTTCGGTTTCAGTTGAAAGCCTCGTATAGTGAAAATATTGGTACCTATGAAATACCGTTTTTAAATCCTGTGTATCAATTTTCCGGCGTACTGTCGGTATCATCACCGGTACGTGTGTTAAAGGGAGCTACCGCAACAGCCTCCGTCGCGACCGATCAGGGCGTTCTTTATGAGAATAGTATGGGGTTTTATCTGGGCTTTCGAAAAGACGGGCTATTCTGAATCCCTAAAGTATGGCGAGCAGTTAGGCAGGCAATTACGTTCAGTACACTTACGCATGGCTATCTTCCCGGAAGCTTGCAATCAGTGATCAATGTTCACCAACATATGAGCCTATCATGAATAATCATATTCTTTTGCGGCACGTGCACCTGTCGAACTAACTCACCAACCCTGTAGAAAATGGTACACAGTGAAAGTCCCGGTCAGGTATCACAAGAACTAGTTAACCAAACGAGGATACGGGTGATAGCCTACCTAAAAATAAATCTTTGCCCCTTTTTAGCGAATACCAGTCGTTAATACCCACAGGATCAAGACAATACTTAAAAACGGTATTGATCTGGCAAGCCTATTGCTAGTATGGGTTGGTGCCACCTGCCATTCATTAGCGCTAGGGTGGCGTTAAGGCTATGTGATTATGCGACAGAGACTGATACTGCTAGGCATTGTGATTGGAACACTGATTGGCTTATTTTTATACTGTGTAGCCCTCATTGACTGGGTACAGGATTATAAGACTGGGGTATTTGCCGCGGATCATATCGAAGCCATACGGGATACGCTGGGTATTTTGATTTACTCAGGGGCTGGATTTATTTTTTTAAAGTCGAGACTAGTGCATCACTAGTAAGCGTAAACGGATAATGATGAGCGTTGTTTCCCGAGGCAATTGCCAGCAAGGCTGGAGCGGCCCCATCGTTGTCGTTACGAACCCTAATACCCAAAATTCTGTAAGCCAATCATGCGACTAATCGGTCGTCTGCGATGGGTCTACAAAAGATTGCCCATGCCTTTAATCTATGGAGAGTGAAAAAATGAGTATCCAAACGGGTATGCATTCATCCATCGACTGACCAACGTGAACCGTGAGGTAGTAGGTAGCCTCCCAAGCTTATCGAAGTAAATCGACTAAAATAAGGACCAATCCAACGCTCAAGGCAATGATGCCTAAGGGAGCAGCGACGTTCACCAGCAGCACCAGACCAATGATGGCCATGATGGTGCCTATGGTCAGCAGTGATTTAGCCATAGCTCGCTCGGGAGACAACTGATTTTTGATCTTCTTATCCAACTTCTTGAGCATCACGCGCTGGAATAAGGCTGGTTTATGAGTCGTTGCTGTTTGGGCAGTCAGAGTCGATTGTGCCTGCTGGCTCATTAGTATAGTAACTCACGCACCCGACCCATGCGTTTAGCAACTTTCTGGTTGCTGACTGAGGGTTGATGGTATCGTCTCCGTCAAAGCCTACACCGAATGGACTGACTGCCGTGCTGTGGGCTGAAAATAAGCGACCGGTCGGCTACAGGACGAACAAATAGTCATACCCAAAAGGGTGGCCCCAACGAGTTTGAAAACGGTAGTCATAGTAACTAATTAGTCAATTAAAGTAAAAATAACACCTTTAAAAACTATAATCGGTTCAAGTTGTTCAGTACGAATAGTATTTATCTAAGAAAAGCTATTCTATATCATACGGGTAACCTGAACGGATTAAACGAAGCAAGGCCGCTTTCGATTTTAGCCCTTATTGATCAGTTCATCCGGGATAGGCGAATACTTTTCGAAAAACTAGTATGCCAATAGATGAAGCATTATTGTAGAGGCTTGTTGTTTTGGGGGTACTCTTGTCAAGAATGGCCTATTCACAGTCGATAGAGCCTGTTCGCGGAGCGAAGGTGATTGAATTAACGACCACCCTTTCTGACACGGCGATGTATAAGACCATCGGCCGGATTCTAGTCGATGAGGGTTACACCTTTAAAGCTGACAAAGAGCGACTTAATTTTCAAACCGGCGAGCGACTTACCCCAAATTTGCCCGGTTTTCGGTATATCGCTATCCTGGCGATTCATCAGGGGAAAATTAAGATTACGGGCCTAATGCTTAAGCCTATGCCCTCGAAGCCTCGCCGAAAGGCCGTGCGTGAAAAAGGAAAGCCGGTTGCTTACCAAACGAGTCGGGATGATCGTCTTGGGCTTGTGTTTAACCAGCTGGATGAACTTGCTCATGCGTTAACCGTACCGATGGTTACATCTATAACTGGTTATTCAAAGCGGTAGTGACACGGCCAGATAATCAAATTGGCTACTATGCCCACCTATTACGTATGTTAGATGGATTAGAGCTTTTATCCGGTTGATAAGAAGGCTAATCGATCTACTAACTATTGGATCCGCCATTAGTTAGTGACTTAAGTTCAACCAGCATGGCTATGTCATTTCAGGAGTTAATACTAACCTACGGCTACCCGATGCTCTTTCTAGGAGTCTTGATCGAAAGCGAAGCCGTGCTATTGATCGGCGTTTACTTAGCCCAACAAGGGTATTTCTCACTTCCCATTGTCATTGGTGTAGCTGCTTTGTCCTCCTTCCTAGCCGCCCAGTTTTGTTTCTTTGTTGGTCATCGCTATGGGGCAACGTTTCTAGTAAAGCGTCCGAACTGGCAACTGCGATTTAGCCGCGTACAGCGATTAATGAACCGCTTTGGCATTGGCCTAGTGTTGGGATTCCGGGTGATCTATGGCTTACGGGGTGTTATACCAGCGGCTATTGGGCTGGCGGATTACTCGCGCTTAGTGTTTATTGGGCTCAATGCCATGGGTGCTCTACTCTGGGCAGTAGCGGTGGGACTAGCGGGTAGCAGCTTTGTGCACATAGCAGAACATATTTTTGCAAAGCTCTCCAGTCACTCTACTGCCCTTATCTTGGTTTTGTGCGGGCTGAGCTTATGCTGGGGTATGTATCGATTTTACCGTCATCTACAACGAGAGAAGTCAATAATCCCCTGAATTGACTAATTGGTTCGGCACAGTCGAGGACTAAGGGCTCTAACGTAACAGCACTCCCTGGAAAAACTTCGACTCTGATCTATTTATGACCATATGCTTTTCTAAAATAGCCTTCTACTTGGGTGTATAGCCAGCCGATAAAATTTCTTTTTCAGTGCCGGTTTGCGTTGAGATCCGTCAAAAATAAGTGTCGATCACTTTTCTTACTTCGGCAGTTACGTTTACTTATTATCCAGTTTGCTTAGTCATTCACTTGTTTAATATATGGTAATCCTTAAAGGTGGAACAGTTTGGGATTACCAAAATCATCTTTCGAAAAGCCATGTGATAACAGCGCGTCATAAGCTGTCTCTGCCGCGTCAAGATCGGTAAAAATAGCCGTCATCAGGGCTAATGATTCTGTAGATGATAGGCTGATTGAACTGGTGTTGTCTGTCTGACTGGTCGTAAGAATATTTGGTTTTGTTGTGTAAACCAACTAAAAAAAAATTCCAGTCGGTTACTAGCAAACCTGAGATAGTGAATTCTGTTTGACTATAGTGAGGGCATGGTAATAGGCACCCTACACCAGGAAACAGCCAGTTGAGATTTATACTTCATTACTTATTTCCTTTCCTGAGTCATTCATCCGTACCTTCGCGACGAAAACCAATCATGTCCCAGCATTCTATTTTTTCTATGAAACGTACTCTAGTATCATCCATTTCAGCAGCCATTCTGCTAATGGTACTGTCTATTACCACTGCCAGCGCGCAGCTAAAAATACCGGCGGCAAGCCCCCTTCAAACGACCAAACAAAGTTTTGCTTTAGGCGACATTACCCTTGAGTATTCGAGACCAGCCACAAAAGGGCGGGTGATCTTTGGTGATCTGGTTCCTTATGGAAAAGTATGGCGTACGGGTGCCAATGCAACCTCTAAAATCACCTTTTCATCGGATGTGAAACTCGAAGGGAAAGAGGTGAAAGCAGGTACCTACGGGCTGTTCACGATTCCCGGAAAAACAAGCTGGGAAGTGATGCTCTCCAAAGATTTGACATTAGGTGCCAATGTGGCTGATTATAAACTGGAAAACGAAGTTGTTCGGGTTCAGGTAAAACCAACTACGTTACCCAACAAAGTCGAAACATTTACCATTAACATCGCTGACATTCTGCCTGGTTCGGCAACACTGGAAATTATGTGGGCGAACACCCGCGTTCCCGTTACCATCACGGCCGACATCGACCAAATCATCACGAAAAATATTGAGGCTTCTATGGCCTCCGATAAGCCCGCCTATTTTGAAGCGGCCAGCTACTACTACGATACCAATCGGGAGTTGCCCAAAGCGCTGAGCTGGGTTAATAAGGCGACGGAGCAAAATCCGAAAGCCTTCTGGATTATGCTGCTGAAAGCCCGCATTGAGCTTAAACTGAAAGACAAGCAAAGTGCCATTGCCAGTGCTCAAAAAACAGTGGCAATGGCGACAGAGGCCAAAAATGGCGATTATGTAAAAATGGCCGAAGACCTGATTGCCAGTGCCAAAAAGTAAGTAATCCAGGTCTGATTCTAAGCCATTTTCAACTTCCTAAAATGGGAATAAAATGAATGTATTCTTTGTCATTCCGACTTCAGTAGGAATGACAAAGAATAGCTTACAGTGGAATCCGGATTTCTACCCGAGTGCCCGTTAGCGGGTCTATTTTATCAATAATGGCTAAGGTTGCCTCTTTCCCCATCTGCTGGTTAAAAGCGTCAAATGTATCTTTTGTGATCGACTCTCCGCGCGAGGTATGTCCCTCTTTTTTAGCCCTATTGCCCCGGCCTACGCCATTGTCGTCAATGATACAAAGCAACGTATCGCCCTGTCGTTCAACCTTGATGAGCAATAGTTTGTCGCCCTTTTTAGGCATCAACCCGTGCCAGATTGCATTCTCAACAAAGGGTTGAAACAGCATAGGTGGCAATAGGGTATCGTAAAGACTATCATCGTCGCTAATGACAAATTGATAGGTAAATTCCTGATTGAACCGCATGGCTTCCAGTTCAACATACATTTGCAGGGTTTCCATGACCCGCTCCAGTTTCATCTGCTGATAATTCGAATTCTCTAAAATCTTCCTGACAAGCTTAGAAAATTTCGACAGGTATTTCACCCCTTCGATGGGCTGATTGGTGATGATAAAATTTTGGATGGAATTGAGCGAGTTGAAAATAAAGTGTGGATTCATCTGGCTCTGGAGCGCTTTTAGTTTCCACTCACTAAGTTGTAAAGCTGTTTTATGCTTTTCGTTCAGAAAGCGAATCCGAAACTGAACAATTGCCCATATTGCGCTGGCTACCACTAAAGCCACGATGAGCTGAAACCACCACGTTTGCCAGAACGGAGGCTCAATGGTAAACGTAAACGTGGCCTCCCGTTTGCTCTCCACATCCTCGGCATTAATGGCTTTTACCTGTAGTGTATAGGTATTAGGTGATAAATTATTGACATTAATACTGTTCTGATTCGAAAACGCCGACCAGGTTGCATCGGGCAGGCCAGCCAGCTTGTAGGTGTAGCGAATACCCGTGGGATCACTTAAACTGATACCTGTAAATTGAAAATTGACCGAATTTCGGTAGTACGGCAACACCTCATTCGAGGCTATAGTCCGGCCACTTGTTGACGGATCATGCGCATTCTCTAGTAATTGGGCCGAAACGATATGGACCGGTGGGCTCATTGCATTCTTGGGAATCGCGGATACATCGAATCGCATGGCTCCTTTCGAGGTGCCCGCCCACATAGTACCGTCATCATCTTTCAGGAAGGAAACCACTTGCCACGTATTGTCCAGTACGCCACTATTCCGGTTAAAAACCCGGGATATGTACTGCCCTTTTTCTTTGGGCCGTTTCAGGTCAATCCGCATAATGCCGCCAAAAGATCCCACCCACAACTGGCCTTCGTTATCAAATTCGAGGTCGAGTACACTGTCATTTTGTAGGCCCTCACGAATCGTAATGCTCTCCACCGAAACAATAGCCCCCTGGTTATCAAGCTGAATTTTTCGGACTCCTTTTCCAATGGTTCCCACCCAGATTGCCCCGGCAGCATCTGTTTTGATCGACTGTATAAAGACGTTTTCGGTATTGGTTTTTTTAGAGAGGTCGGTCCAGGTCTTACCGTCGAAAGTCCGTAACCCATAGGTACCTATCCATAATCGGCTTTGTTTATCCTGATAGAGGGCCAGAATATCATCAACGGCCATCGCCAAAGGCGGCTTGAAGCTAGTCCACTGGCCCTGCTGAAAGCGAATTAATTCCTCCCGATTACCCAGCCATATGGCGTCGTGTAGCGTATCTTCGAGAAAAGCCGAGCAGAACTTTCCGGTAGCTGTTACCTTACCAATCTGGCTATTACGGATTTTATACACCCCTTCGGCATCGCAGGAAATCCATAAATTACCCTTTCGGTCGAATTTGGTAAAGTGAATGGGTAAGCCACTGCTTTTTGTTCCGGTGAAGGCAGGGAAAGGCTGAAAAAATGTCCCGCTACGGTAGGCCGAAAAGGGGCCATTGGAACCACCAAAATAAATAACCCCCTTTTTATCTTTGCCCAGCGAGTAAATTTCGTCGTTCAGCAGTCCATTCGCTTTAGTGAATACATCAACAAATCGCTCCTTGCATTGGATCAATCCCTCGGGCGACGTAATCCAGATGTCCCCTTCGGTGTCTTTACTGATCCCCAGACATTTATCACTGGGCAGATCGTTTTTCGTACTTAGTATGGTGGCTTTGCCTTTATCAATACAAATAGCGCCCTGGTTGGTTGCCAGCCACAATCGCTGGCGGTTATCAGTAAGGATATCGAATACACGCAGTTTAGGGGTAGTATCGACGCATACAGGGGCGTAACCGTTCCTGCTTTGTAGTCGAGTACGCCCTGCTCGTAGGTACCAATCAGCATCTGATTGCCTAATCGTACCAGACAGCGGGCTTCTACCGATTGGCCGTTAGGGTACTTTATTTCAGAAAATCGGTTTTTATCGAACAGAAAGAGCTTATAGGTATTGCTAACCAGCAATTGACCGGATGGCGTCTGGCAAACACCCCAAAGATGTGTAACCGGTTGGTTCTCTGTATCGAGTTGATATAAGGTTGGTGGTGTTTCAGCGTTCTTAAAAACCAGGAGGCCTTTCTCACAGGTAGCCCAGATGCGCCCGTCGCGCGTCTGCGTCATCCCAAAAACGCGCTCGATGGGAATCTTGCCTGCCATCGTGATATTCCGGAAACGTCCCTGCTTCCAGATGCTGATGCCGTTGAACGTTCCAATCCAGAGATTCTGGTCTTTATCCTGACAAAAACTGAGTGCCTGATTGTTGACTAAACCATCATTAACGGTGAAATTTTTGAAAGTTGCTCCATCAAATCGCGCAACGCCACCATAAGTACCTACCCACAGGTAGCCATCCCGATCCTGAATGGACGTAAAGCAATAGGAAGAGGGTAACCCGTCATTAGCTGAAAACTGTCGGCACATAAAGGGCTGCGCTTCGGCTGTGAAGGCTGCAACCAGTTCAACGCAAATCAGAAGTAAAATTCTCAGCAATCTACAGCCTATTGCGCCTGATTTTTTAGGCTGATACCCATATATCATGGTTGCTCATGAACGATTACGGTGGATCGAGCAAATCACGGTTGGTGTTCCATCGTCTTACACTCGATAAACCTACCTGTTTGCAGACAGGCAGTCAACAAAAAAAGTGTATTTCGATCTGGAAAGCAACCAGAAGTAACCTTTTTAGGGATCAAATCCGTATTGTCCTTGAGGAAAAGTAATTAGTTAGGTTCAATCAGTAGACTATCCAATGGTAATCGTATGCTCAAAAGGCGTAATGCCGGTAAAGAAAACGTGCATACCTTCTGTTCGTAGGCTACCGAAATGGGAGCTGTATAGCTCGCCTTCAAGCCCAGTGAGTTTTGTATGGGTGAAGACGCCCGGCCCGAATTTTATGGAATCGTTACCATAGCTATACTCACCCTGGCCACTTTCTAAAGTATAATTCTCAGCAGGCCCATCTAGCTTTTTCAGCCCGGTCAGACTACCGCCTTCTTTAAAACAGAATTCTATAACCACATGTACGCCCTTAGTTCCTTTGGACGAAAACGTCAGTTCATCGGCCCCATTTTTCTCTTCGATGCGAATGGTAGTTTCAAGCGTATTAATGTTACTCTGCGGCCGATGCTCGAAATCCATCTTATTCCAGAATCGTCCATCGGTACTCTGCGAATGCTTGTAATTGCCATCAGCTCGTTTGAATTTAGCTGGTAAGGGTTGATAATAAGGCGCTTCTATTTTTTGATGCAATACATACGTATTCCCCGCTTTCGTAACGCCCTGGCTGTGAAAATAGCCGGTGTTAAAAAAATCAGTGGAAAACCGCATGTACTTCAGAATAGCCTCGCCTTTTCTGAACGCAAAGAAATTAGGACTGTTTGCCCGGCCAGACGCAATGATAATCGGGAAATCGGTACCGCCAAAAATGGTCGTGGTTGTATTGTTGCTCCGGATTCGGACGAGGTTTGTTTCGGCAAAGAACTTTTCAAAATTAACTGACGGGGTTTTGGGTGCGGGAAGTGGCTTTTTATAGAGCGGGTCTTCCAAAAAATAGACTAACAAATCATTGAGAACCCGCTCATCGAACCCGTTCAATGTCTCGATGTACCTGGCAATGGCCGCAAACTCATGATTGCTATCGTTGATGGCCAGGTAGTAATAATCGTGGTAAAAATAGAGAATAGTAATAGGTGCGTACTGATCCTGTCGGCGCGAATCGACCGTAACTAACTCACCATTAGGTTCTGCATGGTAGTACACCAGGCCAAGGTTTTTCCGAACGGGCTCAAATAAGGAAGGCATCTTAAGCAACCGCCCAATCGTAATGAGCGATCGGTCAATCACCGCCGAATAGTTCATGCTTCGTTCCAGATAGTTGCCGTCTTTATCGCAATAAACCCCTTCTGAAAGCCACTCGTGAATCCGTTTGACATAGGCCGGGTTCGGGAACAAGGCATTAATTTTTGCCAGTGCCGCCGACACTACCCAGCGGTGATTAGGCGTATGAACACCACCCAGCCTAAGGGCCTCCCCTGCTTTGACAATAAACTCTTTGAGCAGACTTTTTACCTCGTTTAGCGACGCGCTATTGTTCGCTTTCAGAATCGTTCCTGCGGCACAAAGTGGCTCCAGAATAAAGGCGGTATCGGGTGGTGAGGCTAAATTCCCGAAATCGAGTGTACCATCGGTATGTTGGGCTTTTACCAGAAACCGGATGATTTTTGCCATATACGGCACTAGCTCTTCTTGCTGGTAGTAGGCTGATGTAGGCTCACAAAACGCAGCCGCTAAATTGGCCAATTCATAACCCGACCGTCTTCTGACTTCGGTAATTTCCGGCGCTAATGTCTTAAGTAGTTTGGCAACGTCTTTATTGTTGGCAAGAACGAGTTTACGGTAGAAATCATCTGTCCGGGTATGCCAGGCATTGGCGACCAGTGGCGACAGGCCAATAGCCACCCCTATACCCAAACACTGCTGTAAAAATGACTTCCTTGAAATGATTTCCATACGTTTGGTAAGTATTATCGTGTAGTAGAATAGAAAACGATTAACCACAGAGGCACAGAGAACACAGAGTTTAAAAGACTGACATTTATCTTCTTTTTACTCTGTGTTCTCTGTGCCTCTGTGGTTAAAAAAATTACTGCCAATTAATAACCCGGGTTTTGGGTCAGGGCGGGGTTCACGGTGAACGCGTTTGTGGGAATCGGGAAAATCCGGCGCGTTGCATCCGCATTTGTTTTGAATCCCCACTTGCCTTCATACTTGCCAAATCGAATCATGTCATTACGGTGCCAGGTTTCCCAGGTAAATTCGCGGCAACGCTCAGCATATACGTCATCTAAGGTTACGCTGGATAATGCCGCGGATGTCGTACGGTTGGCCCGTAGCTGATTGACCAGCGAAACCGCCGTCTGTCCCTGGGTTGCGGTACCACCTCGAAGAATCGCTTCGGCTTTCATCAGAATAATATCTGAGTACCGGAAAAGCGGTACGTCGTTATTCTGGTTACGAGAGGTCGAGGAGGCATCGGGATAGAACTTAACGTTACGATAACCCATATTCCAGGCTATTTCGTCGTTACCTAAATCGAATGTAGCAACGTCCTGACGAAGGATAATGTCAGGCGTAAGGTTTACCTGATACGTATAGGCAGTTCCTCCATCCGAACCCGTATAGAATTGGTCATACCCTTTCTTGGTTGTGGTTACTGTAACAGGGGTTACGCCGTCATTCATATACTGCAATCCCTTGAGCCACTGTCCATTTCGAACATCGTTCGGATCATTGAAATTGACATAAAATTCGGGCAGTGTACTTCTAGGAGCACTAGGCGTAAAAGGCAGGTTAAATTTTTTAGTTTCCGAACGTGGTACATCATAACGGGCATGGTACATCATGCCATTGGTACCCGACATGGCCCCAGCCGCCGGATCATAGGGGATGGCAAAAATGAACTCCTTCATCTGCGGCCCATTGTTCGGGTAAAACATCTGGAGGTAAGACGACCGGGGTTCCAGCGCATAGAGGCCGGAGTTGATCACGCTATCACAGGCAACCACAGCATCGCTGTAGCGTTGCGTGCCGGTATAATATTCAGCGTTTAAATACATCTTGGCCAGTAAGGCAAAGCCCGTGAATTTGTTGGCCCGGCCATACGTTGCCTGACCCGACACCCGGCTCAGATAGGGCAGCGCATTTTTGACTTCTTTCTCAATGAACGAAAAAACTTGTGCACGCTCAACTTTCGGGTGGGGCGAAAAATCACCGTAGGTCGTGTCGATGGGTACGTTGCCGTATAAATCCATCATCATGAAATAAGCCAGTGCACGCACCATTTTCAGTTCGGCCAGGTTCGTCGACTTTGCCGTTGAAGCGGGTATCGTCTGTCCTAAAATAGACAGGGCCTGATTCGACGTACCAATTACGGTCGATAACCAACTCCAGGTACTATTCGTTGTGCCGTGATCTTTCGTCCAGTTGTGGTAGTGCAACATGAGGTATCCCTGATTATCATACCAGTTACCCCGCGGGCGGGCAAAATGGCCTCATCGGTGCTGAGCGACTGCATGAACCAGTAATCTAAGGAGAAATTACCCCGAAGAGCCGCGTAAGGTGGACCAGATGCCTGAATAAACTGCGATGAATTCTGGGGGAAAATATCGGGCGTCAACTCAGTGTTGACAGGGACAGTCACATCGTGACAGGCGGTAATCAGGAACATTACTAGTCCCAGAAAGGCACCAGTGGTTAGTATATTTTTCATTATTTTTCCGCTAAGGTGTTAGAATGATGCGTTTAGGCCGATCAGAATAGTCCGGGTTTTCGGATAGAAGTTGTTCGCATCTATCCCCGGCGCAATACCGCCCTGATTGACTTCAGGGTCGATTCCTTTGTAGTTGGTGATAACAAACGCATTATTCACGGAAGCGTAGACCCGAATGGTTTTTACATATTGGCCCAGATTTTTGAAATTATACCCTAACGTAGCGTTGTCCAGCCGTACATAACTACCATCTTCAATGAAGCGGCTGGAGTATTTGTAGGAGTTTACATCGGTAGCCGATTCGCTGGCTACGTCGACCAGAATATTGGTGAATTGAGCTGTGCTGGGGCGGAACAAATCGGCACGGGTGGCGTTGAAAATCTTGTTCCCAAATACTCCTCTGAAAAACACATTGAAGTCGAAGTTACCGTAGCGCAGGGTATTTGTCCAGCCCACCAGTAATTTGGGTTGTGGACTGCCCATGTACTTATAATCGGTGCCAATGACTGGTGTAGTCGTTAGGTTACCATTGTGATCGACATACTGCGAAACGCCCTTGTCATTTTTGCCTGCATATTGTAGGGTAAAGAATTGACCCAGTGGCATACCCGCTTTTAGAATCTGCAACGTGCTACCGGTTTGGCCAGCGCCTTCGGGCTGCGTTGTCCGAACCGAGTCACCACCAACAAAGAGCGGATTAGTTAAGCTACTGATTTTATTGGTGTTATGCGCCAGATTAAGCCCCGTTGTCCAGGTAAATTTCCCTTTCTGAACAGGTGTCGCACTCAGACTCACCTCAATACCTTTGTTACTCATGTTTCCTCCGTTGGCAATAATGCTACCCACCGGAACCAGAATCGGGTCAACACGATAGGAGTAAATCATCCCCGTCGTCTCTTTGTTATACCATTCTACCGTACCGCTCAGTTTGCCCTTCAGGACCGTAAAATCAACCCCGATATTGGTAGTTGCCGTTTTCTCCCATTGCAAATTGGGGTTAGCCGCCTGCGTAGGGCCATAGGCAGCCGTTTGAACACCATTGTAATAGTAAGTACCCAGGCTCCCCGAAATGAACTGT
The DNA here is from genome assembly GCA_003259005.1 of Spirosoma telluris. Classification (GTDB taxonomy): domain Bacteria; phylum Bacteroidota; class Bacteroidia; order Cytophagales; family Spirosomataceae; genus Spirosoma; species Spirosoma telluris. The sequence continues at coordinate 7,200,907 of QLII01000001.1, read as the reverse complement.
GCCGTGTAGGCATTGAAGCCCGACGAGTTACCGGTAACCCCATAACTAGCCCGTACTTTCAGGTCGTTAAACAGCTTCTGGTTCTGCATAAACCCTTCCTGATTGACCCGCCATGCGATGCTACCCGCCGGAAAATAGCCCCACTGATTGTTAGCCCCAAACACTGAGCTTCCATCGCGACGAACCGACCCCTGAATCAGGTATTTGTCTTTATAGTTGTAGTTCAGGCGGGCGAAATCAGAGATCAACTTCGTTTCCTGATAAATACCATCGGCTCCGAAATTGATGCGGTACGAGGAAACGGCATATGGATTACTGAGGGCAAAATTGCTGTAGCCAATATTATCGACCGGGAAGTTTGTGCTCGATGTCTGGAAACCATCGCCGGAAATTGATCCCTGATAAGAATAGCCTAAGACGGCATTAATGGTGTGATCACCAAAGCTTTTGTCCCAGGTAAGAAAGGTTTCCAGCACTTTGCGCGTCGTCTGGTACGTATTCCGTAAGGCCGAGCCATTCGTACCGAAATTCAGAATGCTGTGTACGGACGGTGGATCAGGGTTGTTATAGAAATTCGCGCTGTTGTATTGAGTATAATAGCTGTCGTAGGATTCGCCGTGTAGGGAGGTGTTGTTCTGGTACGACAGGTTCATGTCATACGAGAGCCCAAAAGGCAACGTCACATGGGTGTTGAATGACCCAACCAGGTTGTTGTATTTGGTATTATCCTTGGCGTGATTGATCATCGCCACCGGGTTGAAATAGCCCGTATTCTGAAAGTTTTCAAAATAGCTACCGTCCGCATTCGTGATCGGCGAAACCGGTAAGTGGTTGATCATCTGTAACAATACGTTATTGCGCAGGGGCGTATTGTTGGCGTTGCTGTTTGAGTTCGTTACGTTCAAACTGAATTTCACTTTGTCGTTCAGCGCATATTGCTCAACGGCTAAGCGGGCAATCACCCGACTTAAGGAACTTCCCTGCAAAATCCCCTGCTTATCTAGGTAGTTGATACTTGCACTATAATTGCTGTGCTCCGAGCCACCACTAATCGACAGGTTGTGATTTTGCGAGATGGCCGAATTTTTCTCAACCGCCTGCTGCCAGTTGGTATTGACTCCTTTATCATCATTCGGCGAAAACGACTGCCCGTTTTTCGTCAGAAAGTCCCGTAGCTGGGCAGCATCCATCATGTTCAATTTACTGGATACATTTTCGATGCCCATATAGCCACTGTAGCTAACCTGCATCATGCCTTTTTTGCCCCGCTTCGTCGTCACCATAATGACCCCATTGGCGGCACGGTTTCCATAAATAGCGGTGGCTGCGGCATCTTTCAGTACGTCGATGGACGCAATATCGTCGGGGGCAATAATGGATATATCGGCACCCGGTACGCCGTCAATCACATAAAAAGGGCCCTGCGAACTGTTGATCGTCGATGCGCCCCGCAGCACAACGGCCGATGGCGTGTTGGGGTCGCCACTGGCCGAAATGTTCAGCCCTGGTACTTTACCTTGTAACAATTGACCCACATCGCTGATGGCCCCCCGGTTCAGTTCTTCGGGTTTGATGGTGCTGATCGCACTTGTGAGGTTTTTGCGGGATTGCGTCCCATACCCTACCACAACCACTTCGCTCAGTTGCTTATTATCAACGGCTAACGTCACATCGACTGTGCTGCGGCTACCCACTAAAACCTCCTGACTGGCATAGCCAATAAACGAAAAAATCAGGGTGGTACCGGCTGTGTTGTACTGATCTGGAATGGCTAGTTTGAATTTGCCGTCGCCATCGGTAACGGTACCCAGGCGAGTGTCTTTCAGGACCACACTAACACCAGGCAAGCCCGATCCGTTTGTGCCATCCAGTACACGACCCGAAACGACCCGTTCGGCAAGGGCCCGGCCCAATAGCTGGCTGGAAGCTAGTTGTGAGGTACCATCGCCCAGGTCATTGCTGCCTGTAGATGGATTTTTGAACAGAGCGATCTGTTTACCAGCCACCTCATAATTAATGTGTAAGGGCGTCAGTAGTTCACTGAGGAAATCTTTGAGCGTTACAGACCGGGCACTCAATGTCACGCGCTGGTCGGCCTGAATTTCCTTGGGGTTGTAAATAAACCGAACGTTTGTGGTCCGTTCCAGATGCGCCAGCGTACTTTTCAGGTTCGTACTGCCTGCTTTAATCCGAACATATTGATCGAGAAGCTCCTGCCCACGGGCACTATGGGCCCAGGTGGTACTCACGAATATAGCAGCGATCAGAAGTTGAGTAACCGATAGCTTCATGAGTCGAATGAAGGATGGGTACTTAGAATAGAGTTTATCCATGAGTTAAACGGGTATTTACTCACGGATAGCAAGTTGGCTAGGTAGATACTGTATTATTTGTCATTATTTTTATAAATATTTTTCAGCATCTACATAACTCAGTCAAATATACCTACTTATTGTCACATCCAACACTGTGGATTATGATTTGGCCATCGACAATTTCATAGGTCGCGCGGGAGATTCGGCAAATTAGGTTTAGCTTTTCAAACAGTGATTCATCGGAGAACGTGGCCGTAATAAAGCAGTTTTTAACCGTCACCGGGTCGTAGATAACCGATAGGCCGTAGGTCTTTTCGAGTTGTTTAAACACTTTATCGATGGGTACATCCTCAAATTCATATTCGTGGCGCTCGATTTTCTGAAGAACAATAGGTTGCTCCACAACCGACTTCACCAACCGATCTTCTTTCTCAATAAAATCGACCTGCTGGTTGGCCGTAAGCACCACACCTACCGATTCATTCTGCTTCAACCGACGAGCCGCCCGAATGTCTTTCCGCGTGTAGACCGATACCCGCCCGGAGCGCACTTCCACTTTGGCGTTGTTACCTTCTGTCTTTACTAAAAACGAAGTTCCTAATACCTGCGTTGAAATCTGGTCGGAATGCACCCAGAATGGCTGTTTTGGGTTTTTGGTGATCTTAAAAAAGGCCTGTCCAGTCAGGTACACCTCGCGCTGTTTTGGTGTAAACTGCCTGGGATAGCGCAACTTGCTGTTTGTATAGAGCGTAACGACGCTTCCATCCCGAAGGGTAATCACCTGCGGTTCTGGCTTCGTATTCTCAACCTCGTTGTAGTTAGCGGCCAATACAGGGCTAATCTCGGCCAGTTTATCAACCCGTGACGACCCAGGCTGGTACACTAAAAATAAATAACCAAGTCCGAGAACAACCAAAATCGACGCAGCTACCCGAAGCATAGGGCTCGACCAGAGCGGACGAACGAGTTGTTTATTTTGCTGAATAATATTGTCGGCAATGTCGGCTAACTCATCGTCGGGCAGGGCGGTATTTTTTTCTTCTAAAGCATACAGAAAAGCCCTGGCTAACTGCACTTTTCCAGATGCCTCGGGGCCTATCCAACCATTCTGCCCAAAACGCTTCGCTCTTCGGGTCCCGCTGAATCACCCATTGGCGAAACTGTTCATCCCGCGTAAAGTCTTCGACACTATATTTCTGATAATTGGGATTCATGCTGCGCTGGTGTAGGTCTCTGTTGGTAATAGATGGCCAAATAGGGGCTTAGATACTTGTTTTAGGCAATTATTAGAAAGAAGAATGACTGAGCGCATTGACCAACAGGACAAAACCAACCCAATTTTCCCGGAAATTTTTGAAGGCAGCCTGTAACAAATTCGATATGGATTGCGGATTCACCCCATGATAGCTGCAATTTCATCCCGTTCAAGGTTTTGATAATAACGCAGGTAAATAACCTCCCGCTGTCGTTTGGGTAACTTATTAAGTGCATCCGCAATTCGATGGGTGGTTTCAGCTACACTTTCCTGTTCAATCAGCAACCATTCTGGCGAAAATTCGACAAATGTCAGTTCATTTTCCAGGTCGATAGACGCATCTTCCCGTAGGATATGTTGCCGGTGTCCTTCACGGAGTACCCGTTTGCGAACACAACTGAGCAGGTAAGCCCGCACGCTGTCGGGGGTACTAATCCGGTCTCTTCTATTCCAGATTTCAATAAATACTTCCTGCACACAGTCTTTCACAAAGTCTTCATCCCGCACAAATTTGCAGCCGTAGTTTTGCAACGGATTGAAGTAGTTAGCCAGAATCTTACCAAACGCTAACTCACTCCCGTTTTTTAGCTGCTCCCAAAGCTGGATATCAGTATGCGTTGAATTCGAATTAGAACGTATAGCCATGGGACGCAAGAATTGACTGTAGAAGTTAAGTTACCGAATTAGTTACTGTTCAAGCCTATTTCTACGGAACGCAAAAATAGGAGCTACCGTGGCAATTCACCTGGTCAGTCAGGTTATACCAAGGACCAATCCATGTGGCTATCGAAAACGGTAAAAAGCTAATCTGTCTATACCTTTTGAAAACTCACACCACCCATAAGCATGGAAAATACCCTTTCCAATACGGTATTATCCTGCCCCCATTGAAGCATTAGCAAATTATAACCCTCCCCTCTTTCCTATAAAAAAGCTTAGCAAATTTCGTTAGTTAACAGTAAGGCTAGCTGCACGTATGGCCATTACATTTACCTCGTTTTTTTTCCAAAATTTTCTTGTCAGCAAACCTCTCTTGATTATCAACTAAATTATCATGACAGATTACTTACGTGAACAAGCGCTAAAGCTTTGGAACTACCACCATATCAACCACCAACTGGAAAAAGCCGATGCCATTTTAGTACTTTGTAGCCACGACCTGCGAGTTGCCGAACGAGGAGCTGACCTATTTCTGGAAGGCTGGGCTCCTCTGCTGATATTTTCGGGCGGTTTAGGTGTGATTACAAAATTCATGTGGTCGGAGCCAGAAGCCGAACTATTTGCCCGAATTGCTCTTCGAATGGGAGTTCCAGCCGAGCGAATTCTGATTGAAAACCGCTCAAGCAATACCGGCGAAAATGTATTGTTTACCAAACAGTTGCTTGAGGAGCGCAACCTCAACCCAGAGACGTTCATTGTTGTACAAAAACCATACATGGAACGTCGGAGTTTTGCTACGTTTAAAAAAGTGTGGCCAGAAAAACACGTGATCGTGACCTCTCCACAGGATTCGTTTGACATCTATTTGAGTATGTATACCAATCCAGCTTTGACCCCTGACGATGTAATCAGTATCATGGTTGGTGACCTGCAACGAATAAAAACGTATCCGGATAAGGGTTTCCAGATACAACAAGACATTCCGAATGATGTGTGGGTAGCTTACGAAGCCCTGGTCAAAGCAGGATATGACCGGCACTTGGCACCGATCTAATTGAACACAGGGCGCAGAAGACTTTTGTCAGTTAAATGACTGCCTGAAGGCCAAAGGCGACAGGTTGGTTTTTGTCTTGAATAACTTGCTGAATGACTGCGGATGTTCGAACCCTAATGCGTAGGCAATTTCGCTGACCGACAAATCGGTAACGGATAATTTCTCTTTTGCCTTGTCAATCAGCTTGTCATGGATGTGTTGCTGGGTGCTTTGGCCTGTCAATACGTTTAGCAAATTGCTTAAATACGTGGGCGATAGGTTTAGTACCTCGGCAACGTAGTGAACGGTTGGCAATCCTTTTTCCATCAGATCATCACTGTTGAAATAGTCCGCAATAATTTCCTCCAGACGATTCAGAATTTTATGATTGGTTATTTTCCGAGTGATGAACTGGCGTTGATAAAATCGCTCTGCGTACTTGAGCAATAGTTCCAGATGAGCAATGATGATGTCCTGACTGAATTTATCAATGTTTGCATGGTACTCCTGCTCAATGCTTTGCATCATACCCATAATGATGACTTCTTCTTTTTCCGAAAGAAACAGGGCTTCATGGACGGCATAATCAAAAAAGTCGTACTGCTTTATCGTTTTCGCCAACGATGTATTCCAGAGAAAATCGGGGTGGATGAGTAACATCCATCCCGATCGTTTTATGACAGAACCTTTCTCAACCTCAATACCAAAAACCTGTCCCGGCGAAATAAAAAACATAATACCTTCATCAAAATCATAGGCCTGCTGACCGTATTTAATCTTGGCATTAAAATTCCGTTTCAGGGAAATGGAATAAAAGTCAAATACAATACTGACTGACTGATTATCATGCAAACGCTTAATGGATGCCATATTAATCACACTGATTAAGGGATGCTCCGGCTTAGGGAGCCCCATAATCTGGTGATATTCAGCAATGGTCCTGATTCGATAAGGCTTTATGGTTTTCATGGGTCAGCGCATTTAGCTGGCGTTATACACTATAGCAAATTCTTCCGCAAACGCTTCCAGCTTTACGTTTCCTAATACTGGTTTATTGCGGTAATAATCGTCAAATAAAGTACCGTTGTGTATAGCTGCGTTCATTTCAACATAGCCGGCAGCAAACTGGGATTCATGCCAACGGCTTTCAATCCACTGAGCAATTGTTCGTCCGGAATAACGACCCATGTTAAATCGGGCTTCCCGATAGCAGTACCTAGTATACGGGCTAAATCCTGGCAGCTAATCTCTTCGCTGGTCACATACCGTATTTTTCGACCCGTAAACGATTGGGTTATTTCTTCGTCAACCGCCGTCGCAATATCGATGGGCGATACCCAGGGTACGATATCGTCGGCGCCATAGTTGGAAGCAATTACCCCTGCGTTTTTATAGTATGTACAAAACTCAATAAGTTGTAGTAGAAACCAACGGGACGCATAAAGGCAATGGCAACATCAGACGGCAGCGTTTGCAGGATGTGCTCAGCATTGTAATGAAATAAAAGAATGCCATTACCCTTATCTGTATGCGCCCCAATGCTGCTCAGATAAACGACATGTTTTACTCCCGATTGCAGAATGGCTTGTACATAATTCGTAGCAAGTCTGCCGACAGATGCGATTACGTCATGGCTGTGGTCGAAAGGGTTGCCCGGTGGCACCATACAATAAACGGCATCGGCACCGGTAAAGGTAGCGGTTAAAAAATCAACATCTTCTATTGAGCCAATGGCAGCGGTGGCCCCTAAGGTTTCAATGGCCGATTGTCGTTCAGGCTGACTACTAATAACGGTAACGGTATGCCCTTTTTGCACTAACTTCTCTGTCAGAGGCTTACTAATGTGCCCTAACGAACCTGTTACTACGATTTTCATTTTGCTGTTTTTTTGTTTCTGCAAAGGTCATCAGTACCCAAAAAACAGACGTAGTCAAATCTATGGTTGTTGTAGTCGAAAGTAAGGGTGCACTAGGGCTTTGATTCTGTTGATTCTGTTGATTCTTTGGATTCTGTTGATTCTACTGTTTCTTAAATTCTATCGTTCTAATAATCAGTAGGTAATAGAATCATAGAATCAACAGAATCATAGAAACAAAACAGAACCAGTAATAAGCCCTTACAAATAGTGAATCCGTTCTTCCTCCAGATCCAGTCGCAGCAAATGTTTGCGGACAACTTCTTCGTTGGTCGTAGGGTCTTTGTTCCACTCCCGTAACCATTGCCGTTGCTGATCAAGCATTTGCAGGTAAATGTCTTTATGGTCGGAGGTTTTCAATTCATCGTCAAGTAGCTGATTACTATCTTCCCATTTTCTGACCAGTTGCCGTAAGGCGGGATGTTCATTCACCTCTGAGGCATAGCTGGTTTTGAGATGAGTCAAACTTTCTTCCGCCAGCTTTTTATACATCTGATGGTAGTCTTCCTCTTCGGGTAGGTGGTGGTCAGAATCGGGCAATTTAAATTTCCGGATAAAGTAGGGTAAGGTTAACCCTGAAGCACCAGCGTCGATAAGATCACAATGAACGTGATGAACAGAATAAGGTTGCGTTGCGGAAACGCGACCCCATTGCTAAGATGGACCGGGATGGATAAGGCGGCTGCCAGCGAGACCACTCCGCGCATACCGGCCCAGCCCAATACAAAGGGTCCTTTTATGCCCGGATAACGCGAATCGGCTACGGTAATGAAATTTCGGGCAATCATCGTAACCACAATAGCGCCAAAAGCTGATAGCAATCTACTCACAATCAGCACTAGCGTGATCAGCAAGCCATAACCAATAGCCGTAGCCGTGCTGACCCCATCTAAATCGGCAGTGATTTCAGGCAGGTCCAGCCCAATGAGCATAAACACCAGACCATTCAGAATAAAGCTTAGCGACTCCCATACGTTGACGGCCCGCAACCGGCTGGTACTACTCAGAAAAATATGCCTTCGCTGGGCTAAAAACAAGCCCCCACTCACCACACTTAACACCCCTGAACTATGTACCGATTCGGCAATGATGTACATGAGATAAGGGGCTACTAACGTAAGGACAAGGTCTGTATTGGCATCGGTAGGGAGTAGCTTGTGCAGTTTAAAAAAGATATACGCAACTGCTAGACCGATACTCACCCCACCGAATACCATCCAGCCAAAACTAAGAGCTGCGTCCTGCCAGACAAACTGCCCGGTGCTGACGGCAATCAGGGCAAACCGAAAGATAATCAGGCTCGATGCGTCGTTTAGCAGGCTTTCGCCTTCGAGCATCGACGCCATCCGTTTGGGCACTTTTACAAATTTCAGAATAGCCCCTGCACTCACCGCATCGGGGGGCGATACGATACCTCCCAACAGAAACCCCAGTGCCAGCGTAAAGCCCGGAATAAACGTGCTGGACGCCCAGGCCACAGCAAACGACGTCAGGAATACAACGATAAAGGCAAAGCTGCCAATAATCCGTCGCCATTTCCAGAGTTCTTTCCAGGAGATTGCCCACGCGGCTTCATACAAAAGTGGGGGCAGAAAAATGACAAAAATAAGTTCCGGGTCTATTTGAATAGGCGGCACACCGGGCACAAAACTAAAGGCCAGACCAGCCAGAACCAGTAAAATAGGGTAAGCCACTTTAATCTTGTTCGCCAGCATGATCAACAGCACGATGGCAACAATAAGGGCTAAATAATATGGAAAAAGATGAAGCATAGGGTTTTCATCATAAAAAGTCTATTGTCCACAAAGGCGTAGAGAATACAGAACTATAAACTAGTAAACTATATCTCTGTGTTCACGGTGCCTCTGTGGGTATAATTTGCCACTAATTTTTCTCGGTAATGGGTGCTTTGGTAAACCGTCCCCATACGATAAAAGCGGCAATACCAGCAAAAACAATATTTACGCCTATTACCGAAGCCTCTCCCCGTGCTATATGGAAAATACTGGCGCAGACCATTAGCACCATAATGCTAATAGCGGCAATGGGTGTAAGTTTTGGCTTAATGCGAAGTAGTGAAGGCAGAATCAACCCAATGGCACCTAATAAATCGATGATTCCGGTAAACTTTACCAAGGCCACAGGCACTTGCCCCGCCCAGGGCCACATAGCAGCTAACTTATCAACAGGCTGGAACAGTTTCATGGCGGCCGCCCACACTAAACTCACCGCTAGAGCTACCTGGGCTACCCAGAGAATGATATGTATTGCTTTTGATGACTTTTGCTGACCTGCCATACTTTGCTATTTTTTAGGAATGGCCCAAAAGTAGCTATGTTTGCTATCCAGTTGATAGCACTTCCACTCTGGATAGCGCTTTCCAATGGGATAGTATCGTAAAACTTACCAACCCAAACAGCCAGCATGTTAACCACCGGTGGATGCCCCAAAACCGCGCTTTCGATTAAAGATGCCTTAGAAGCCCTTGAAGGCAGATGGAAGCTCCTCATCTTGTTTGCATTGTCAACAGGTAACAAGCGCTTTAAGCAACTGTCAAGAGAAGTTCCTGGCATTACCGACAAAACACTGTCTAAGGAGTTGAAAAGCCTGGAAGCCAACAAACTGATAAAAAGAGCTGTCTATGATACATTCCCTCCGACTGTAGACTATTCCATTACGGCCCACGGGAAGTCGCTGGAGAAAGTTATGGAGGAGTTACACTATTGGGGATTAGCCCATCGCAAAGAGATTATGGAAAACTGACTCAAGTACAGAGGTTGTTACAAATCTATTCCGGCCACCGCTGTAGTCAGTGATCTTCTGATTTTTCAGTATGTCTTCATGACTACCGAGGAGGTTAAATTTGGGTTTTCAAAAGTAACCGTGTTACCTGCTTGTTTTCCGGTATTAAAAATAGCCTTACCGAAAGTGCTTTGGCCGTGTATTTAAGTGATAAGGCTGCAACATCAACGAGCGTATTTTCGATAACCTGCTTTGGTGTATTGCCGGGTATCAGTACAACATCCAATCCTGTGCCTGAGACCGAAGAAAATAACAGAATTTCCTGCACGGTAAACCGTTTTTCCAGGGCTCGTTTAGCCAACACTTTATCTTCAATAACGGGTAACATTAACCCAGAGTAAGCGCACTTTTTAATGGCCATGCTTTTAAGCACATCGGTAATTAAATTTACGAAATAGTAGTTCCATATTTGGAAATGACAAATTCATTCCGTTATCTTTGGGCCATGAACAATTACAGTAAATATGAATCGATAGACTTTATCTGCCAAAAGCAGGGGTCGGTTCCCATTGACTAAGTAATAAAGACTTTACTCAATAAACTAACCCCTTCCAGATCGGCAGGGGTTTTTTGTTAGCTAGTAGGCTGTTTCTGACGGATCTACTAGCTCAGGAACATACGTATCTTGTGGGTAAATAATGAATCGGTGCTGGTAAAAACTATTGACTAAACGTCGAAAAGTTGATTACTGATTTTGTTAATTATTTGAAATTATTTTGCCAAAAATCTACGAATTATTTGGGCTGGGAGAACTATATAGTTTGCTAACTAATAGTTAATATATTCCCAAAATAATTAGAAAATTAATTGACAAATATTTTGGAAAATCCGCTGACTGCTTTTAACATTGCATCATCAAAAGGGCGAAACTTTTTGACTAGGTAATTAAAATGAAAACAATCACAACTATATTAGTCGAGCGAGAGGCAGAGCAATAATCTGTCCGATTCGTCTAGTTGGTTAGGATCTCAAACTTTCAATTTGAAGAGACGGACGGTCGGCCGCTGCCGTTCAAGTCCCGTATCGGATACAAAACGATTAAGAAATCATGTTACTGAATCCATCAACTATTTCCAAGTGCTTTAGCTGCTATATAGATTGGCAGATGGGGGAAATATTGACCGAACAGTACACTAGTTATATAGATACTTACTTAGGTTTTCTTCCCCTGTCAACGCAAGTCGGCAGGGGATTTTTCTTTTCGGGGGTTTAGCTCAGCGGTAGAGCTTTCGACTGTTAATCGAATGGCCACTGGTTCGAATCCAGTATCCCCCTCAATAAGAAAATGGTCCATTAGGGGAGCCTGGCCGTCCCTGCCCCACTGTCTCTGGGGAGATCATCGGTTCGAATCCGATATGGACTGCAAAGGGTATGTCTGTGGCCGGTAAACAGAATCCGGATAGGGGGTATACACCGTACCGGATGCAGCGTCGCGGGTTCGAATCCCTCTACCCCTGCTAGTAAACTGAAGCGTAAACCGTAACTGGTAGCGGGCCTGACTGTAGATCAGGTGTGAAAGCTCTGGGGGTTCGAGTCCCTCCGCTTCAACTCTATAGTCATATAGCTCAGTTGGTTAGAGCGTCTCCCTGATACGGAGAAGGTCTCTGGTTCGAATCCAGATATGACTACTTATACGTCCGTAGCTCAGGGGTTAGAGCAGCACCCTTATACGGTGAGGGCCGGTGGTTCAAACCCATCCGGACGTACACATGTGATCGTAGCTCAGTTGGCTTAGAGCATTCCCCTTTTAAGGGAAGGGTCGTGGGTTCGAACCCCACCGGTCACACGATATCTACTAATTCATAAACAGATTAGTAGGTTTTATAACGGTTCCTTAGCCAAGCGGTAAGGTCGGGCTCTGCAAAAGCGGGATCACTGGTTCAAATCCAGTAGGAACCTCAATATGGTACTGTAACTCAGCGGTAGGATTTTAATGAACTACCAAGTGAGTATATTTGGATATGAAAAATACCTGTAGAGTATGTGCCCGGGAAATCAACCAGCTGCAGGGACGTAATCGGTTACGATGCAATGGCTGCAATACGAGGCTTCGGAGAGCTAGGGCTAAATTAAAGTCTATTGAATTACTGGGTGGTAAGTGTACGAAATGCGGATTCGCAGGACATCCCGCTGCTTTTCATTTTCACCACAGGGATCCGTCCCAGAAGGAGTTTGAGATTGGGCGGTTCTGTAATAAGGCTTGGAGTGTTGTGGAGGCTGAGCTACAGAAATGTGATCTAGTCTGTGCTAACTGCCACTGTGAAATTCATTCGGATCGCTATACCGAAGAGCTTCTAGTAGAATTGGCTACATATGGTCGGACTAAAAAGGTATTTGCTGGGACCGAACAAGAGCTGGCGATTATTACTGATAAACAGTCAGGAATGACCTATAAAGAGATAATGGAGAAATATGGTATCCTGTCAAAGAGTACTATAAACAATCTCATCAACCGAAAAAGTAAATATGGAGCTGAAGCTAATCTGGTGAAAGCGTCTGCCTGAAGAGCAGAAGAGGCAGGTTCGAAACCTGCTGGCTCCACAACGGCAACCGTAGGTTCGATCCCTACTCGTACCACCAGTCATAGCCAACGTGACTTATTCGGAGGGCCTCAGTTGGCCCGGCTCTCCGAGTCATGCTGCTTTAGTTCAGTTGGTAGAACGGTGGATTTGTAACCCATTGGCGATCGGTTCGAGACCGGTAGGCAGCTCAATTCGGTACCTTTAAACTTTACAATTATGAAACCTGACCTTATTACCCGCTTCTTTCAAGACACCGATGAGACTGGACGTTTCGCTGTTACTTCTTCAGTAACAGGTGTAGGGTACTTTGTGGAGCCAATCGGGAATGGTCGGGGCGGTGACTGGGGTTCCTATAATCCGAGCACCGGGAATATCGAGCATAAGAAAGGAGATGGTAAGAATACGGGCTCCGTAATGTTGACTGAGTCGATTATTACTCCCGAGAATGGATTCAGGAACATTAGCCATCTGGGCGTTGGCGAATCGCCATTCGGAGAAATCTCCCGGCGTGATACTGCCTATGAGGCACAGGGAGTAAGGCCCTGTTAAGCCTTCACACATCGGTCGTCCAGCGGTAGGACTATGGTCTCCAAAACCATCAACGGAGGTTCGAATCCTTCCCTTTGTGCAATTATTTACTGGAGGTCGCCCGAATGGACGAGGACACTGTCTTGAAAACAGCTGGGTGTAAAAGCTTTAGGGGTTCGATTCCTACATCTTCCGCCATAGAGAGGTGACTGAATTGGTTAAGGTAACAGACTGCTAATCTGTCGGGGTAACACCTGTCCCGGTTCGAGCCCGGGCCTCTCTGCAATTGAAGACTAATCAGTTGAAAATGACCTGAAATCCATTTGTTTTCGTAGTGAGCGATTCGTATATTTGTTATGCCAGGATCTGGTATACGGTACATTAAACGAATGACAAATTTAATTGGATTAGGCGACGGCTCATATGTAACACACAATGACATCAACGGCGGCCTTCGAATGACGGGAAAGGAAGTTGATACGGTAGCGAACAAGGCACAATGTGTCTTGACGGACGGCAAGGAACGGTGGATACTCATCGACCACCTGACGTTAATGAAGGAGGCACCAAACGGTCACGACATATAGTAAGAGGTAGGTGGTGATCTTCCCCTGCCTCCAATAAAATAATTTTCTTGGTTTACTTGACAGGATCGAAAAATCCTCCTAATATTGCACCATGAACAATCGTCGTCAACAACTCCCCCAGCATCTGCCAGGCTTCCAGCCAGGTCGGGAGAGTAATGTCCGGTAAGTTCAACGACATTCAGTATCCAGCCCTGGCTCCCTAAGAGTCAGGGCTTTTTGTTTTACGCCTGACTCGGAGCTTCGATACTGGTACTGGGAGTCAATTTAGACAAAACTTTTTGGAGACGTTTCCGACGCTTTAAAATCCGTGGACGGGTATTCTTACAAGCCATAAAGTCACTAATTTTATTAATTTCAATACAAATGTAAGTACATTTTATTTAGGGTGGTATATCAGCGGTAGATTACACGCTTTGGGCGCGTGAGGTCGTCGGTTCAAATCCGGCTCACCCTACTAAGAGGCACTGATGTAATCAGGACTGATCAACCTGTCAGCTTTCCGGGTGAGGTTCCCGGCTGTTCTGGACAATCCAGAGTGTCTTTTTATTATAAGCTCCGGTGGGCAAAAGGCAAAGTCGCCTGATTTAGGATCAGGAGTTCTGCGGGTTCGAGTCCCGCTCGGAGTACTATCTCGGTATGGTGAAATTGGTAGACGCGACGGTTTTAAGCATCGTTGGTACATTGAATGGCTATGGGGGTTCGAGTCCCTCTACCGAGACAATAATGGCCCTGTCGTTCAACGGATAGGACGTCGGTCTTCGGAACCGGCTATGGGAGTTCGAATCTCTCCAGGGCTACAAATTGACGAGTGATATAACGGTTATTATACCTGATTTTGGTTCAGGTCATGGGAGTTCGATTCTCTCCTCGTCAACCCCTCCCGTAGCTCAAAGGTAGAGCATCCGATTGTGGTTCGGAAGATCCGGGTTCGAGTCTCGGCGGGTTGACTTTCAACATCCTTCTGGTTTGGGAATCAGGAGGATTTTTTATTTTTAGATAGTTAGCTTACCTATCAAATGGAAATTGATACCACCCTATCTGAAAAACCGAAAAAAGAGCTTTCTGAAAAGAGCTGGGCTAACTGCTTGCAAATTTAGCAGTTAGCCCGGCTACCTTTCTACTACCCTACTTTGTCAGCACTAGCCGCTGAGTCAGTCGTCTGGTTGCTGTTTGCCACTCTACCAGATACAGACCCGATGGCTGTTGACTCAGGTCAAGGGTGTACTCGTTCAGACCAGCCTCAGCAACTATCGGCTGACTGACAATCGGCATACCAGTCAGATTCAACACGGAAAGCGTACCTGTTTGTGCTTCCTTTGCTAATACCTGCACCCGCACAGGACCCGTTGCCGGGTTGGGGCTAACCGTCATTCGATCTTCGGCAGGGAACTCTGCCGACAAAGCAGCCACCCGAGCCGAACCGTTGGGAGTTTCGATACGCACATTATCCAGATAAATCGGGTTCGGACCGAAGGTTGGCATATTCAGTACCAATCGTTTGATACGCGTGGGGTTGCCCAGTTGCGGCATCGTGATCACCACTTCCTGCCATCCATTCGGTGTGGGCTGGAAACTGTAGGTCTGGCTCGCCTGACTGTCATTTTCGGCGTAGGTGGTTAGCGCCAGCGTTTTGTTCGTTGTGGCATACATCCAGAAACGAATCGTCGATTGGGGTGTAACGGGCAGTGCCGTTTTGCGGAAGATCGACCAGGCACCCCAACCCTCGAAAGTCAGTAAGGCCGATTTCTGGCCAATTTTCACAGGATTAAGGTTGGCGTAATTGGTAGCCAGCCCCCACGACCAGTCGTCCCAGCCGGAGTTGAAAGCTTCGTCATAGATCAGCTCAACGGTCGATGAGCCCGTGCAGAACGTAGTCGATACACTGAGAGGAACGCTCGTCATCAGTCCGTTGCCAGCCGCATCGTTGGCTTGTACGGTGAAGTTGTAGCCAGTGCCACAAGTCAATCCCGTGATGTCCAGCGATGTACCCGATACGCTGCCATTCAGCAACGTACCGTTTTGAGAAACAGCGTAACTGGCAATGTTCGTGACGCCCGATGGAACCGTCCAGTTCAGAAGCAGACCGGAGGCTGTTACATTGCTGGCCGTTACAGAAAACGAACCTTCGAGCCGGACGTTATCCAGGTAAATCAGATTTTCGCCCGGTGCCTGCGACTGAATCGTGAGTCGTTTAATCTTCGCGGGATTGGCCAGTTGCGGCATTGTAATTACTACCTCCTGCCATACGTTCGGCGTAGGCTGGAACGACACGTAGGGGCTCTGCCCACTCTCATTTTCCGAATTCGTACAAATACCAATCGTCTTGTTGGTCGTAGCATATATCCAGAACCGAAGTATGGTTTGGGGCGTGGTCACAAAGTGGGTATTGCGGGTGATGGCCCAGCCTCCCCAACCATCGGTATAATTGACAGCCAGCGACTGCTGGTTCACTTTTACCGGATTCGCATTCGCATAGTTCGAGTTGATCGACCAACCCCACTCCTGCCAGTTCGCGTTTAACAACTCATCGTAGATCACCTCATTACCCGTAGGTTGTGCGGGCGGACAGGCTGGCGTTGTGGCATTGGTGGCCGCACTTTGACCTGATTTGTTGCCTGATGCATCTTTCGCCAGTACTGTGTAGGTGTAGGTTGTTCCACAGGCCAGATTGCCCACAGTCAGTGATGTGCTCGCTACGTTTCCATTCAGCAACACCCCGTTTTGGTACACCTCATAGGCCGTTATGCCCACATTGTCGGTCGAAGCTGACCAGGTCAGTGTCAGGCCAGAAGCGGTAACCGTATTCGCCACAAGATTCAGAGGTACGGTTGGTGCCTGATTATCGGAACAGGGGGCAGTCATCACATACACCGTGTTGCTGTTGGCCGATATATTTCCAGCAGCATCTTTGGCGCGTACCGTAAAGTTGTACGATGTATTGCAACTCAGGCCCGACACATCCAGCGATGTACCCGCCACATTGTTCAATATGGTATTGCCTTGTACTACCTCGTACGTTGTTACACCCACATTATCCGTTGAGGCCGTCCAGGTCAGGCGCAGGCTGGTATCCGTAACATTACTGGTGCCCAGTGTAGTCGGTGCTGTAGGCGCTTCGGTATCGCGCGAGTCGGCCCCCGCCACGAGTCGAATATCATCCACAATGAAACTTTGTGTACCGCCCGAGCCATCGGTAATCGAAATCCGCTGAAGCTGCGCCGGGTTGCCCCACTCGCTCCACGGAATGCGAACGAGTGTCCAGGTATTGGGCTCTGCGGTGATATTGTAAAAATCCGTCGTCTGACCCACGTCGACCTGGCTCATGCTGACACGTACCCGTTTATCGGTACCATAGAACCAGAATTGAAGCCCACCAGGGTAGTTGTCCGTGTTCAGTACCTCGCTGTTACGAAGGCTCAGTCCACCCCAGGCTGTTGTTACATTTACTTTCAGTGATTTTTGGCCAAGTTTTACGGGGTCCGTATTACTGGGATTATTGGTGCTGTTCCACGACCAGTCGGAGATGGTGCTTTTCAGTGCGTCGCCATAGATGATGAAATCGTTTGGACTAGGCGCGGGGTGTTCACCGCCACAGCGTTACTGGCAGTCGAGCGGTTGGCCGAAAAGTCGACCGCCTTCACGGTAAATGTATAACTAGTACTGGGCGAAAGCGTGATTACGTTCAGATAGGTCTCCGGCGTTTCGGCAATTTTTGTATCGTTCTGATACACCTCATAGGCCGTTACGCCCCGATTATCGGTTGAACCGGTCCATGTCAGTTTCACCGAATAAGGCGACAGATCCGAAGCAACCAGATTGGTCGGTACGGTTGGTGGTTCGGTATCAGTAGGGTCTGAGGTAGGTATCATCAAACGACTGAGCAGGCTGATGTAGGGTGCCTGGTTGTAAATCGCCACTTCGGTCAGAATCCATGAATTTTCAGGGAAGCCCGTATTCCAGTCTTTGTATCGTTTCTGAAGCGGTTCGTTCCGGATATACCCCTCGGTTCCATCGTACTGATCCATATTATTAGGGCCACCCGGCACATAGCCCGGCGCGGGACCTTTGGGCGAAGTAAGGGCATTATCCCAATCGGTGCCGTGCTGGAACCAGGTGTGATAAATCTCGTTCTGCGAGTTCTCGGCTCCGTAAGCCCCCATGTTCGACAGCATCACCTTACCCTGTGCGTTCACGCCATGAAACCAGTGCAGGTATTCGGCCGCTACCTCGCGATACAGTGCCTTGCTAGCCGGATTTAGGTTGAAGTTGACAAAGTCGAGATTCGCCACACCCGCATTGCCTCGTACCTGATTGCTGCCCCAGTGGTATTGGGCATCGGCCATAAACGCCCGATACAGGTCGGTTTTCGCCGTGTAATCATTGATGGATAACACCCCATTCTGCTGACTTTTCAACGTCCGAATCCGGGCGGCTACGGCAGGGGTAGCCGCTGGATTAGCGGCATAGCGCAACAGGGCTGTATGCACGTGCATGGTGTAAGGCCCCCACCACTCGTTGGCAATGGGCTGAATCTGACCATACTGCGACTCGACAAACGCCTTATACTCCGCCTTACCCGTTGCCTCAAACAGGTAAATAGCCGCTACCACGGCCGACTGTCGCTGAATCTCGGCTGGTTTGTCGGCATCACCCGCCCGAATGTCCTGATCGTCGCAGGTCGTCTCGAAATACGTGAAGTTGCTGGTTGTAACCTTCGCCCGGTTAAACGCCTGTTCGGCCCTGGCGATCATGTCCTGCGCATAGTCACTTAGTTTCGGAATGGTTCGATAAACCGCACCCGCCACGGCAAACATAGCAGCCCGGATAGCGTCGACGAGGTACATTCGGGTAAGTAATAGCGGGGTCGCCGGTCGGCGCTGGGGGGCAATCCGCCGTTTCGGTCACTTTCGTCGTAGTTGTCGACGCCCACTTTTAACAACAAGCCACCCGTACCGGTAGCGTCCTGCATCCGGCGCATAAAGTCAAGTTCCCATTTTACCTCGTCCAGGATGTCGGGAATGCCATTGCCTGATTCAGGGATGTTGAAGTTATCCCCAAATACGGCTGGATTGAGCCGGTACGCTTCCAGCAACAGCGCCACTGGCTCCTCGGCAAAGGTCACATACTTGTTCATATCGCCCGCATCCATCCAGCCCCCATGAAGGTCACGGGCAGTACTCATGTTCCCTTTGGCATACCGGCTTGTAGCCTGTCGATCCTGTCCCGGCCATTCGTGCGTGGCTACATCGGCCCACTTCGCATCGGTGTAAGGCGGTTGCTTGGCGAAGTTGATTCGCTGGTAGAAGTAGGTACGCACGGCCGCTTTCAGCACGTCGGCATACACGTTATCACCGATCTCGAAGCGATATGAACCCACATTATTTCCTACATCGAAAACGTAATAGGAACCGGGCGTATTGACCGACGAAAAATCAAACCACCAGCCTTTGTCCCCAGACTGGGTTTGCGTAACCCCATCGCGCCAGACTTGCAACGTACCCGTAAACACCACAGCATCGTCGGCCCATCGACGTACCTGATACTGATTCACACCGGCACTGGCATTGAACGGCGTGCCTGCATTAGAACCGAGCTGTGGATTAACCACGACGGCCACTTTGCGGGCGTTTTGTAGATACCCAAACTGATCGACCCGAATAAACCCGGTCGTGCTGGGCGGTGCGGCCAGGCTACTCAACGAGGTGAGTAACCAGACCAATGTCCATATAAGTTGTTGTTTCATAAAAATTAATTTCCGCTCCCCGAACGGATATTTTAGTGAATGATACCGCTGAAGCGGTAGCTTATCCGAGGTATAAAAGCGGGCGAACTTATGGTGCCAGTCACCCAAAAAAAGGGCTTCACTGGACGAACCGACAGAAACAATGGTTGAGTTGGGAGGAAGGCGGATTGAGTGGTTGTATGCTGGTAACAATCCCGGTTAGGCAACCCCATCACGAAGCGTATATTTGGATTTTTATTGGGCAAGGTTGTTAATGAGGATCGCAATGATGACCCTCGATGCTAAAAACCACTCAACTCAATTACAGTAGACTGTTTACGAATGAGATCTTTCCTGCTTTTCTGGGTAATCCTTTTGGCTTCCTTGCCAGCTTTCCCCCAGTCTGTTCTGTCAACGGTCTATTCCTATACGCATTTACCTGCGGTTACTCATCCGGGTTACGAGGAGCAAACTCTGGCAGAAGGCACCACCCGGGATTTTTCCCACGTTATTGTTCAAGCCATAACCATAGGGGCTAATCAACCTACCCAGCCTACTCAACAACTCGATGAAGAGGCTATATTGATTATCAAAACGGGTGAATTAACTCTAACGCTTGGGAGCAAACATAAGACCCTGGGGCCCGGTAGCGTCGTAATAATCATGCCCGGTGATGACTACCAGATAGAAAATAAGGTAACGCAGTCCTTAACCTATTACCAAATACGCTACACCTCCAACGAAATGCCGGATCTCGATTTATATCAGTTAGTTGGGGGTCGTTCTGGGTCGACTGGAAGGAGCTTGTCACTACGACTAATCAACAGGGAAATGACCAGCGGTTAGTACCTTATCCCACGGTCATGAGCAACCGCATGGCCCTACAGGTCGCGAGAGTTGACCCAGGTTTAAGGAAGAATCTGCCCCACCTGCACCGGGCGGCTGAGCTTCTATTCATCATCGATCATCCCGTTCAGACGCAAATTGAGGGTACGTCGCACAGAGCGCAGACAGGTGACCTCATCTTCGTTGAATCAGACGTACCCCACAGTATTAACACGAGCAGTCCAGAAGGCGGCACCTACTTATCCATTCAATTTTAGCGCTTAGCTCAACGTCCGGTTATACGCCTGGTCAATCTGTTTTAGAGATTTATTCTCTTCCTCCCGATTGACTATACGGCATTGACCATCACCAGCTAATTCGTTATCTGCCAAGACAGTTTCCACTAATTCATTAAAAAATCACCAGTAGATCAATATAAAATTATACGTTCGCCCTTTACCTTTGGTAAACTTATAGTCTACTCCTTTGGAAGGTTTTACGACAACGGGTTATCGGGACTTAGCTCCTCAGGAGTTATGGCAGCGCTTCAAAGCTGGTGACGAGCGAGCGCTGGGCGAATTAGCGCGTAAGCACTACCCGAGCCTGTATAACTATGGCCTTCGCTTAACGACGGATTCTGAATTGGTTTGGGACACTATTCAGGATTTATTTCTGGAACTGTGGGACCGTCGGGAATCGGTGGGTGACGCCGTTTTTGTTAAAACCTATCTGTTAAAAGCCCTTCGTTACAAATTATTGAAAATGCGGGGACAGCATCTTTCCGTACATCTGGATGAATCTGAACCCACCCAAATGCCATTTACGGGTTCCATTGAAGAAGAGATCATTGATAACGAGCTACACACCGAACAAGCCCGTTTATTGCACCAGTTAATGGCCACCCTGACCAAGCGTCAGCAGGAAGTACTGTATCTGCGTTTCTATCAGAATTTAGACAACCACGAAATTGCCCAGATAATGGGTATGGAGCGACAAAGTGTAGCTAACCTGTTACACCGAACATTTAAAGAACTTCGGAGCCAATGGTCACCCGATCTGCTCATCTGGCTACTGGTATTTGTACTACCGAAACAGTAGTTTTAGAAAATTGAAGGTCTTTTCATAAAATGCAGAAGTTGTACGGCCGCCTGCCGCAGGGAATGATTATAGAAAACCCCAGTCGACGGATATACACCTTTGCCTGGCGTCAGTCCATACACGTACAACATGGCCCAGTTCTTAGCTGAGTAAGCCCCATTCACTTGCGCCAGCAATCAGAAGTAGGCCCGTAAGTACTGCCAACAGGCGTTAACCAAATAAGAACAGTACTTATCTCAACCGGGCTTAATTTTACTTACTCATTTCTTCTCAAGAACTTGACCGACCAGTCGCTTGAGTTGGTCAAGCTCAGTCCGTAATTGTGCGCTGACGGCCTGCTGTTGCTGATTGGCTTTCTCTAATTGGATACTGTACAGTGTTAATTCTTCCACTTTTTCCAATAAGGTCGCGTTCATCCTGACCAGATCAACCCCATCTTGAACTACTGTTTCAGCCGACGGAACGCCCGGTAAGTGACCGTGCTGACCAATGTAGGCGGCTAAGGAACTCAACGGACGAAGCGGGTAAGTAGGAGCAAACACTTTATCGCTCCATTCAGCAGCACTATTGATGCGGAGTTGGTAGCGGGCTTTAACTACATCCCCCTGGTCATTGACGGTCAGAAACTGATGGGTCGAGTGAGTCGCTGGACTGCTGGCAGTGAGGTTACTTAAGCGTAATCCGCTAACATCCGAAGATTCACCCACTACTTCCAGGCGGACCTTTGGGGCTGAGGTACCAATGCCCACATTCGCCTGATGGCCTAAGACAACCGCATTGCTGATCGCGACTTTCGCATCGGCACCAATAGCGGTAGCATGGTGTAACCCGGCCACAGATTCCGCACTAGCCTGATGGCCAATCAGGGTATTATTACCACCAGCCCATAAACCACTACCTGCCTCTTCGCCAATAATCACGTTATGGCTTCCCTGACCGTCACCTGCCTGGGCGCGATAGCCCATCAGTAGGTTGCCATCGCTGGTAACAATGGTAGTCCCGGAGTTAGGACCAATGATGATATTGTTACTACCCGTCGTTACGCTTTGACCCGCCTGTATACCCAGAAAGGTATTATTGGTACCGCTGGTAGCGTTAAAACCAGCGCGGTAACCAATAATGGTATTGTCACCACTTGTCAGTTGTTGTCCCGCTCGACTTCCGACAATAGTGTTCTGGCTACCGGTCTGATTAGAGAGCATCGCCGAATCCCCTATTGCTACATTGTCGTTGGCAATGGTATTACCAGTGCCAGCATGATCCCCACTAAATGTATTGCTACTACCTGTGGTATTGTAGTAGCCTGTGTCAGAGCCAGTGAATGTGTTATTATGTCCCGTCGTATTGTTCTGCCCCGCCGAAGTCCCACTAAACATATTTAAAGATCCGGTTGTATTATAATAACCGGCATAAGCACCACTGAACATGTTAGCGCTACCAGTGGTGTTCGAATAACCAGCCTGTTGGCCAATAAATAGATTCTCATGGCCAGTCGTATTGGCTTGTCCTGCCCATAGCCATTAAAGACATTGGCCCATCCGTAGGTATTGCTATATCCGGCCAGCACCCCGCTAAAGACATTATTACTGCCAGTATTGGCACTACCGCTACCAACGCCTACTCCTATAAAGACACTATTACGGCTTGTATTTCCAGTGGGACTCACAATAATTATATCGTTCTGGGCGAGGACTGGAATAGTTGGTAGTAGACAGCAAAGCAGTAGCAGCAAACGGTTGTTCATAGTGATTTTGTGGTGAGTTGTACAAAGTTACAGAAAACAAATATGGCTTATTTTTCAACAAACCAAGGCTATTCTTAGAGTCAGACAAGATCTTTTCATAAAAAGTAGAAGTCGGACAGCCGATGCTGCATGGAATGATTGTAGAAAAATATTACCTCTACAAGGTTGATTCTTTTTACAAAAAAGCGCTGAATTGCACTATAAGTGAAAATAATTTTCCTTTTTTTTGAGTATTGCCGAGCGGAGAATAGCACTATAGGACTAAAGGTAACCGTCTGCTATTTGCTCCTTCATGAACTACAGGACTTACAACGCCGAAGACTTTCTATTCGACGAGTCATTTCGCCAGTGGACAAGTGGCACATCTTCCCAGTCGACTGCCTTCTGGAGCAGTGGCTACTTCAGAACCCAGACCGGGCGGATGTGGTCAAACAGGCACAAGAGCTTGTTCGTGCCTTGAATGAGCATTATCGAGACGACGCGACCGATGCCCGATTCGACGATGAGCTCAACCGCCTGATGCAATTGGCAGCCGAACGTCGGGATGCCGAGCTAGAGACGCCAATCGTTCCCCTTCAACAACAAGCCTGGTGGCGTTGGGCAGTAGCCGCTTCTATTATTCTGGTGGCAGGGCTGGGAATCTGGCTATACAGCTATTCCCATACTCCAAAAGCAAGCCCTGACTCCTATGCCCAGCTTACGAAAATAGCGACGTTGCCACTACAGGAAAAAGTAAATACCAGCAACCAGCCCCTTAATGTCCTGCTCTGCGATGGCAGTCTCATCACCCTGCGGCCAAAGAGCCGGGTAAGTTACCCGAAACACTTCGCCAAGACCAGCCGGACAGTTTACCTGAACGGAGAAGCCTTCTTCGATGTGGCTAAAAATCCAGCGAAACCGTTCCTAATCTATGCCAACCAAACCGTAACTAAAGTTCTGGGTACCAGCTTTCTGGTCCGGGCTTTTGAAGAAGAAAAGGCGGTAACCGTAACGGTGCGAACCGGCCGTGTATCAGTGTATACGAGGCAGGATTTTGAAAAAGCGCAGCAGTCAGGGTTGCGACGAATAGAAGGAATCATTCTGACGCCCAACCAACAAATGACCTATAATCTGGATGAGAAACGTTTGCTGAAGGCACTGGTGGAGAAACCAACTGCCCTCATGCCCGAAGCCGTCAGTCGCGAGCAGGTGTTTGAAGATGCCCCCGTTACGAAAGTTTTTTCGGCAATTGAGAAGACGTATGGCGTGAAACTTATTTACAATGAGGATGATCTGTCAGCTTGCCTGGTCAATCTTACTTTTTTGAATGAAAACCTGCTTGAGCGGCTTGATATTATCTGCCAGACCATCGGGGCCTCCTATGAGGTGCTGGATGGGCAGATTGTCATTAGTAGCAAAGGCTGTAAATGATTCTATTGTTTCTGTAGATTCTTTGAATTCTATTGTCGCTAACTGTAGCATCCTGGAATCACTAGAATCTACAGAAACCAAAGAATCCAAAGAATTACGAACCCAAACCATAGCCTATGTAGCAATAAACCGCTTTTAACAAAAAAAGTCAGCGATGGGTCCAGCATCACTGACTTCACTCGCACCCTTGTTCGATACCCTCATCCAGGATGAGGCAGGGGTTTTTTTGTCCATTTCTAAATCCAAACAGTCAAAAAACAAGTAAAAGTATGAAAGAACTTCGACAACCGCTTAGCCTGTTGCGCAGCCTTATGAAATTTACTGTCTATCAGTTACTAGTGGTGGCTCTTTTAGCCGGTCTGGCAACCGCCCGACCGGTTGACGCGCAGAAAGTCATGGATCAGCGCGTTACGCTCCGCGCCGATAACCTGACGTTAAAAACTGTCCTGAATCAACTGGGACGCCAGGCCGACGTACGCTTTGCCTACCGGTCAGCTTTGGTTCAGTTGAATGACCGGGTATCGCTAAGTGCGACAAATCAACCTTTGGTTGCTGTATTGGATAATTTATTAAGAGCCCACCAACTTACCTATCAGGTAAAAGGTCGGCAGATTATTCTCAATCAGGAACCCCCACCGCCAATCATTGAATTACCTTATAACGCAGACCTAAACTCTACCGACCGGAATCTGTCAGGAACCGTTTCGGACGAAGGGGGAAACCGACTCCCCGGCGTCAGTATTGTCGTAAAAGGCACTAATCGAGGCACTACCACCGATGCCAATGGTCAGTTTCGAATGACCTTACTCACCGGTGATGATGTACTGGTGTTCAGCTTTGTAGGCTACTTGTCGCAGGAAATTACGGTCGGTAATCAGACAGCAGTAAATGTCAGTTTGGCCGTCGATACCAAAAACCTCAACGAGGTAGTGGTAGTAGGTTATGGTACCCAGAAACGGTCGGATCTGACCGGTTCCATTTCCTCCGTAAAAGCAGAAGAAGTGAAGAACCTGCCGGTTCGGAGTGTGAATGAAGCTTTGCAGGGCCGGGCGGCTGGTGTTCAGGTCACCCGGAATGATGGGTCGCCCGGTGCCAGCTCCGACATTGTGATCCGAGGGGTTGGCTCCATTGGGGGTATGTCGCCACTGTATATCGTCGATGGCATACGGATGTCGGCGGGCAACAACTTCAACCTTCAGGATGTCGAGTCCATTGAAATTCTGAAAGATGCCAGTGCTGCCGCCATTTACGGTGCCCAGGCTGCGGGGGGCGTTGTGCTCGTGACGACCAAGCGCGGGACCAGCGTCGATAAAATGAAGATCAACTTCAATGCCTATTATGGCGTTCGGCAACCCCGAAATCTGTATAAAATGCTGAATACGGCCGATTACATTACGGCAAAAAAAGCGTTTGGGGTGAATACAAGCGGCTGGGGTGATCCTGGTACGTTGCCTGATAATGACTGGGCAAAGGACTTGTTCACGAACGGATCGGATCAGAGCTATTCCTTATCCTTATCAGGGGCTACGGCCAAAACCAATTATTATGTTTCGGCCAACTACCAGCGGGAAGGGGGCACCCTGATCGACAACTGGTTTGAGCGGTACGGCATTCGGTCGAATGCCGACTTCAGGATCAATAAGAAACTGAAAGTTGGGGAAACGCTCTATGCCTGGAAAACCGGAACCAATCCCGTCGTTACCAGTACGTTCCCCTTTCGCTCCGCCCCGGTCGTTCCTATCTATGACCCCACCAATTCGTATGGTGGATGGGCTAAAACAGGTACCTTTTTTACTGGTCCCAATCTCGTAGGCCAGGAATACCAGAACCACATGCAGAATGAAACTTACGCATTGGAAGGCAACCTGTATGCCGATTGGGAAATCCTGAAAGGACTCAACCTGCGTTCTACCTTCGGGGCCTCAATTTATAATGTACACAATTATAAATTTACGGAAGCCTACGACTACGGCACGGTTGCTAATCGTAACGCCTTTTTGAGCCGGGATATCAACAGCCAGCAAAATCTGACGGCCAACTTTGTCCTGACGTATGCCAAAACCGTTGGAGAACATGAGTTTAAGGTACTGGCAGGTTACGAAGCGTATAAATCCGATTTGAGTACGCTACACGCTGAGGCTCAGAGCTTCCCCTACGTTACCTACAACCTGGCTCTAAGCAGCAACCCAAGCAGTTATGTAGCCGCCGGTGCTGAGTTACCCCAAACCCGGTTGCTTTCCCAATTTGGACGGATCAACTACACCTATGCTAACAAGTACCTACTGACGGCCACCGTTCGCCGGGATGGTTCGGACCGATTCGGACCCGCCAATAAATTCGGTGTTTTCCCGTCGGTGTCGGTCGGTTGGAAACTGACTGAAGAAGCCTTTATCCGGGATAACCTGACGTACATCTCGAATCTAAAACTCCGGGCCAGTTACGGAAAACTGGGAAGCACCAGCAACATTCCCCAGTATACCTACCAGAATTCCTACGGGGGAACGGGCGGCACAACCAGCATGGGCCTGCCTGATGGCTCCCGTTTCAAAGGCTACGCCCTGACTGCGCAGTTGGCGAATCAGGACATCAAATGGGAGTCTGTGCTTCAAACGGATATTGGTCTGGATATCGGCCTGTTGAATAACGCACTGAATATTACTGCCGACTGGTACAGCCGCCAGACAAACGACATGATTTACCAGGTTCCGGTTGCCATGTCGTCTGGTTTCGGTAGTACCACCGTGTTCACCAACATTGGGCAGATGAGTAATAAAGGGCTTGAACTGGCGGTCGATTATCGGGGTAAAAAAGGTGCATTTACATACGGCATTGCCGCCAATGCATCGTTTAACCGAAATCTGGTCAAGAAGCTGGATGGTACCAACAACAACCCGATCAACGATGGTCCCGCTGGCGACTATCTGGAAAGCGTTGTATCACGCACGCAGGCAGGCCAGCCATTGGGTCAGTTTTATGGCTATAAAACCGATGGAATTTTCCAGACCAATGCCGATGTGCAAGCGTTAAACCAAAAAGCGCAGGAAGCAGCAGCAGCAACGGGTGGTGCCACCACGGGCGTTTATTATCAGGCAGCGGCTACGGGAGCAGGCGACCTGAAATTCCAGGATCTGAATGGCGATGGTCGCATTACCTCGGCCGACAAAACCTTCATTGGCAATCCGTGGCCCAAAATGACCTACGGGGTTACGCTAAACATGGCCTGGAAAGGGCTGGACTTTTCGGCGCTGTTCCAGGGCATTGCCGGTGTAGATGTGTTCAATGCCAACAAATATTACACGTCGATTTTCGTGGGTGATTACAACACCACGCGCGACATTTTCAATACGTCTTACTTCAATGGCAATGGGCTTACCAATCTGCCTCGCGTAGGGTACACGGATGCGTCGGGCAACTACGTTCGCGACCCCAATGCCAATTATACACGCATTTCGGATTACGCCGTCGAAAATGGAGCTTTCCTCAAACTGCGTACGATTCAGATCGGGTACACGCTTCCGGCTTCGCTGATGAAACAGTGGAAAATGTCGGGCATTCGGGTGTATGCACAGGGGCAAAACCTGCTGACATTCACCAAGTATTCAGGGCTTGACCCGGAAGTAGTAGGACGCAGTAGCGGCTCGAATGCAGCTTCTACCGGACGGGGAATCGATACAATTTATTCCTATCCGCGCACGACGCTTATCTCCATGGGCATTGATGTGACTTTCTAACCTCATTTACTGGCTTCAGTAATACAAAACGATATTCGATCATGAAAATAGTAGTCAAACTTTCCCTATTTGTCGTACTCCTGAGTCTGGCAGCCTGTAAAGAGAGTTTTGTGAATGTAGATAATCCCGGCGCTATTTCGACCGCCAGCTATCCCGGCACAATCGCCGATCTCGAACAACTCCTGGCAGGCGTTTATGCAACTCAGCATGCCCCAAGCCTGTTTGGGCACAATATGCTCGCCAAAAACACCTATCTCTGGGATCATACCACGGATCTAAGCTGGCAGGGGACAACCACCTGGATTCAACTGGCGCAGAACAACTCGCAGGTCAACGATAGCTTTTTGCAGGGAACCTGGCAGGATTTATGGCGGGGGTACAGCGGTGTAATACCTTGCTGGCGGGTATTGAAGCCTTCAGTGCCAAAGCCAATGCTGCGGATGCCGCATCGGCAAACCTGATTAAAGGGCAAACCCTTTACCTGCGCGCCTGGTACTACTTCTATCTAACTTCTCAGTGGGGCGAAAGCTTCATTGTGGATGGGCAGGGGGCGATAAAATGGGCGTTCCGATTATCACCAAAACGTCTAGTAGCCTCCCCGAAACACAGGTGGCACGGGCTACAGTCAAACAGTGCTGGGATTTCATTATCTCGGATCTGAAAGCCGCCGAAACGATATTAAACGGAAAAAGCTGGACTGGCGCTACGGACAAATACAAAGTGGGCGGATGGGGAGTCAAAGCGTTTTTGGGTAAAGTGTATGTGTATACGCAGGACTGGACCAATGCAAAAACGTATCTGGCGGATGTTGTTACGAACAGCGGCAAGTCGCTGGTACCGTTCGACACCTACAAAACTATGTTCAATGCCCAAAATGAGTTCAATTCCGAGTCATTGATTGAGCTTAACCTTAACATCGACATGACGTATCGCGGTACCTCCGACCTATCAATGGGCTCAAGCATTGGCATGGTGATTGCACCTACCTACGTAGGCACCAATGGCGGGCAGGCAGCATCGGCCTGGTCCAACGTTTTTCCACATGCCAAAAATATAGCCCGCTTTGGCTTTAATCTGGGGCACTATTTCCCGGCAGGAACCGCCACGGCCAACATCGCCAATGTCGACAAGTCCTACATCACGAAGTCAGTTGCCGCGAGAGCCAACAAAACGGTTGACCCTCGCTTATGGGTATCCTGTTTGCAACCCTATGTCGATTCAATGATTGTCCTTGGGGTCAAGCAGCCTATTTCGCACTATCTGGATATTTCGGAAATCGATATGGAAGCCTGGAGTTTCCGAAAATACATCAACCTGGCGGGTACGGAAGGTGAAGTAAATATGGCCAATGGCGACAACATCCTATGGCTCAGGCTGGCAGACATTTACCTGCTCTACGCCGAAACCCTGACGCATACCGGCGACAATGCCACGGCGCTGGAATACATCAACAAAGTCAGAAGGCGAGCGTATGGCTATGCTGTCAATACGGCTTCGGCAGTCGATTATAAAACCCTGACCGATCAGACCAGCGCGCCCGATGCGGTGCTCAAAAACGACCCACTCAAATATGAACGCTGGGCCGAACTGTTCGGCGAAGGCCATTGGTGGTTCGATGTCTGTCGATGGAAAATCGGGGATAAGGAAGCCGCCTATTACCAGCGGGTTCGTGGGGGTGCCATTCAATGGGAACCAACCGATTACGCCCAACCCATCCCAATCAATGAGATCACCTCAAACACTAGTATGAAGCAAAATCCGGGTTATTAAGTTTGATTACCCCGCCCCAACCCCTCCCCTTGAAATTAAGGGGAGGGGCTAATGTTGGTCACTTTTTAGCCCCTCCCCTGAAACCAGGGGAGGGTTGGGGTGGGGTTGATACGACAGACATTCCATAGCTACCTATATTCCCCCTTTCACCTCATGAAGCAGGCACTCATCGTTCTTGGCGTACTACTTAGCCTGACCAGCGCTGTTCGTTTGGCTCCATTTCCTCAGGCGGACATCTCCAATGGGGTGATTCAGGCGAAACTCTACCTCCCGATCCAGCGCAGGGGTATTATCAGGGTGTGCGTTTCGACGGGTCGGGTGTTTTTGCCAGCCTGGAGTATAACGGACATAGCTATTTTGGCCAGTGGTTCGAGACATACGACCCGAAGTTACACGATGCCATCAGCGGCCCGTCGAAGAGTTCACACCCATTGGCTACGAAACCGCGAAACCGGGTGAAGATTTCCTGAAGATTGGGGTAGGTTCGCTTCGAAAAGCAGCCGATGCGCCCTATCGATTTTCAACGACTTATGAAACTATAAATCCGGGCAAGTGGCATGTGGAGAAAAAAGGGAAGGATGCTATTGAGTTTACTCACGAACTAACCGATGCTGCGGGTTACTCCTACCGCTATCGCAAAACAGTAAAACTACTACCCGGAAAACCGACCCTGGTGCTGGAGCATTCGTTGACCAATACGGGCAGCAAACCCATCGAAACGACGGTTTACGATCATAACTTTTTCGTGATCGACAACCAGCCAACGAGCCCCGATTTTTCGGTAACGTTCCCGTTTCAATTACAGACGAAAGGAACACCCCGAGGCATGGGAACGCTGTTTGAAACACGCACGAATCAGATTACCTACCTGCGCGAACTTGCTAAAGGTGAAACCACACATTGCTACCTGACCGGTTTCGGCGACACCATGAAAGACTACGACATACGGATCGAAAACCAAAAAACCGGCGCGGGTGTACGCATTACGTGTGATCGGCCCATTGTGCAACTGGCTTACTGGTCAATGCCAGCTGCCGTTTGCCCCGAACCATATATCCAGCTAAAAGCCGAACCGGGAAAAGAGTTTACCTGGAAGATCCAGTATGATTATTATACGAAACAGTGAAGGATTGACACCGCCTAACAACCCTTCACTATTTCTGACTATTATCTGACAATCCTTGACCATCCCTGATTTTTTTATGAAGTACATCATCTATCTCGGATCGATTGGGGTGTTGGGGCTGATACTCGCGGCCATTCGCCCAAACCAAGACGAGACCTATACCGATCAGCCGGGGAATGTCGATTGGGTTCACTATGGAGGAAATAAGGCCGGGAATCGCTATTCGCCCCTGACTCAGATCAATCTCAACAATGTTAAAAATCTTCAGGTAGCCTGGACTTACAACGCGGCTGAAGTGGATGGAAAATCGGATCGCCAACCCGAGATTCAGTGTCAGCCTATCGTGGTGAATGGTATTCTGTATGGCACAACACCAAAGCTGAAACTGTTTGCAGTGAAGGCCAATACGGGTGAACAACGCTGGACATTTGACCCGTTCAAAGACAAACCAGCCCGGTATAATCCAAACCGGGGGTCCTCTATTGGGAAGATGGATCGGACAAACGGATTCTATTTACGGCAGGACCTACCCTCTTCGCCATCAATGCGCAAACGGGCGAACCTATCGCTCAATTTGGCAAAAACGGGGAGGTCGACTTACGGGAAGGCATGCTGAATGACCCTGCGTTTGACCTTAAAAAGCTGTCCGTTACGGTAACCAGTCCGGGCGTTATTCACAAGGATTTGCTGGTTATGGGATGTACGGTTTCCGAATATGGCGATGCTGCACCGGGTCATGTTCGCGCTTTCGATATCCGTACGGGCCAGATTCGCTGGACGTTCCACACCATTCCGCAACCGGGTGAAGCAGGTTACGAAACCTGGCCAAAAGATGCTTACAAAAAAATAGGAGGAGCTAACAACTGGGCAGGTATGGTACTTGACGAAAAACGAGGTATGGTTTACCTGGGCACTGGTTCGCCAGCGGTTGATTTTTACGGAGGAAGTCGGGCCGGGCAAAATCTGTATGCCGATTGCATCCTCGCCCTGAATGCCGAAACGGGCAAGATGAAATGGTATTACCAGACCGTACACCACGACTTGTGGGACCGTGACCTGCCCTGCCAACCGAATCTGGTTACGGTGAAGCACAACGGCAAATTAGTCGATGCTGTTGAACAATCCACCAAAGATGGCCTGGTGTATGTGCTTGATCGTGATACGGGCGCGTCCCTCTTTCCTGTCGAGGAAAGGGCTGTTCCCACCTCCGGCCTTCCGGGCGAACAGCCCTGGCCCAACCAACACTTTCCGCTAAAACCCGCACCTTTTGCCCGGCAGGTATTCACCGAAGCGGACATCACCGACCGTACACCCGAAGCCCATGCCTTTGTAAAAGAGCGATTCCAGAAAACACGTTCCGGGAATAAGTTTATGCCTCCCAGCCTGGAAGGAACGCTATTTTTTGGTATTGGCGGTGGGGCAGAATGGGGTGGCAATGCCGCTGACCCCGATGGCATCCTGTACCAGAATTCGAACGAGATGGTCTGGGATCTAAAGATGATGGATCTGGCCGCACGAAACGCCGAGATTGCCTCAAAAGGCCAATCACTCTATCAGGCCAACTGTGCCGCCTGCCACGGAGCCGACCGAAAAGGGAGTGGACAGGCTTATCCAAGTCTGGTCGATATTGGGAAACGGCTAACAGGGCAGGATATTCAGGCTGTTCTAAAAACGGGTCGGGGGCGGATGCCCTCCTTCGAGCATGTTTCTGAGCAGGACCGCAGCACGCTTGTGCGTTTTCTGCTCAATACCGAAACCAAAGCCAGCAAAACCGACGATCAGCACAGTGCCGGGGCTCCTACGGCTGTTGTGGCTAAATCCGAATTTCCGTACATCCCGCCCTACATCAATAACGGCTGGACACGATTTGTCGACCCCGACGGTTACCCAGCCGTGAAACCACCCTGGGGCACGCTCAACGCCATTGACCTGAACACGGGCGAATACCGCTGGAAAGTTCCGCTGGGCGAGTTCCCCGAGTTAACCAAAAAGGGAATACCACTCACCGGCACTGAAAATTACGGTGGCCCCATTGTGACGGCCGGTGGACTGGTCTTTATTGCCGCCACCTACGACGAACGAATCCGGGCTTTCGACCGAAAAACGGGCAAGGTTGTCTGGGAATATCAGCTTCCGGCGGGCGGTTTTGCTACGCCCATTACCTATCAGGTCAATGGCAAACAGTATGTTGTCATTGCTGCTGGAGGTGTAAAAAACGGGCACAAACCCGGCGGCTCTTACATTGCGTTTGCACTCCCTTAACCCCTTAGTAAGTTATGTTTAGGTTTTATGTTCCATGTTTAGGATAGGTTGGTAAAAAGTAGTTCGCATAAACATGAAACTTCAAACATAGATAGCCCGCAGATTTTTATGCTCTATATGATTTAAGTATGTTTTAACCCATTAGCAACCTAATACTCGTCCAATTTAGATTCTATTGATACTGATAGTCAGCATTTTACTTACCAAAAGAATCTACCGCGCGGGCGTCGGACGGCCGATGCCGCCCCGAGAATCCACTAGAATCTAGTTTGCCAAAGCACTAGTATAAAATCATAAAAATCTGCGGGCTATAAATAAATCAGAAACCCTTCACCTCTTCATTCTATGAATACAAACCGTGAACCTCACGAAAAGCAACTCGATCACAATCGCCGTAATACCTTAAAAATGTTAGGTATGGGCTCATCGGCTGGACTGCTCAACTTGTTTGGCGGCATCTCCACCGCCGAAGCCCGCGAGCAACAGGGCAAGCCTCAGTATGCCGTCGGGATGGCGCCCATTAAGATCAAAAGCGTGAAAGCCATCGCCACCGCCCCGCAAGGGTCTAACCTGATTGTTGTGAAAGTGGAAACCACCGAACCCGGACTCTATGGGTTAGGTTGCGCCACCTTTACCCAACGGGCTGCCACGGTGATCGTTGCCATCAACACCTACCTGAACGAGTTCTGTGTTGGCAAAGACGTGGACAACATCGAAGACATGTGGCAATCAGCCTACGTCAGCTCGTACTGGCGGAATGGCCCCGTGCTCAATAATGCCCTAAGCGGACTAGATCAGGCGCTGTGGGACATTAAAGGCAAGCGGGCCAACATGCCGGTTTACCAACTATTAGGAGGAAAAGCCCGCTTTGCCATTCCGTGTTACACCCACGCAGGCGGCAATACCCCGAAGCAGCCGCCGATAGTGTGAAGAAACTAATGGCCGACGGCTTCAAATACATTCGTATTCAGCAGGGTGGCTACGGAGCGGTAGGGGCCACCGCCGACAAACCCGACTTTAAAGTAGCTGGTTTTGGTGGCGAAACCGACAACTACATGAACGAGCGGCTCTACCTGAAATCGGTGCCCAAGATGTTTGAAATCGTTCGGAAAGAGTGTGGTGAAGAGATTGAACTGCTCCACGACATTCACGAGCGGGTTCAACCCATCGATGCTATTAACATGATCAAGCGCGTAGAAGAATACCGGCCCTTCTTCATTGAAGACCCTTTCTCGCCCGAGAACATGAAGTGGTTCGCGCAGCTTCGACAGGCAACGTCGGTGCCCATCGCTATGGGTGAGCTGTTTAACAACATCAATGAATTCAAAGAACCGATGGTGAACCAATGGTTCGATTTCATCCGAATCCACGTTTCGCAGATTGGCGGCATCACGCCCGCCATGAAAGTAGCCCGGCTAGGTGAGTGGTTCAATATTCGAACCGCCTGGCACGGCCCCGGCGATGTATCGCCCGTAGGTCACGCGGCCCACGCCCACATCGACCTGGCCGTGTGGAACTTTGGCATTCAGGAAGCCGTGCAGTTTTCGGACAAGACCAAAGAGGTGTTCAGCGGTTGCCCAACGATGAATAAAGGCTACATGTCGGTCAATGAAGTGCCAGGGCTGGGCGTTGATATTAACGAAAAAGAAGCCGCTAAATACCCCATCACGACCAAGTCAAACTGGCAGGTTCGCAAGATGGACGGCACCATTATCAGACCATGAAAAAAACAGTAACGCCTTCCCGACCCATTGCTCCGTCAAAGCCCATCAGCAAAAAGCGGTTGTTGCTGTTTAAAGGGATGGCGTTACTGTTGCCTTTTTTACTGCTGTCTCTTCTGGAAGGGTTGCTCCGGCTGTTCGGCTACGGTCATGATCTACGTCTTTTTGTAGAAGACCCACAACAGAAGGGGTTTCTGGTCATGAATCAATACACATCGGAGAAGTACTTTTCGGAAACCGAGAATGCCACGATTGGCAACTTCGAGCCGTTCCAACAACACAAAGCCGAGGGAACGTTCCGGATTTTTGTGCTGGGTGAATCAACGACGATTGGGTACCCCTACATGCACAACGGTTCCTTCCATCGCTGGTTGCAATACCGATTGATGCACACCTTCCCGGATAAGGAATTTGAGATCATTAACCTGGCCCTCACGGCTGTTAACACCTACACCGTTGCCGATTTTGCGAAGCAGTTAGGCACATATAGTCCCGATGCGGTCTTGATTTATACGGGACATAACGAGTACTATGGAGCCCTGGGCGTTGGCTCAACAGGTGGCCTTGCCCATAACCCTACCCTAATTCACCTGTTGATCAAGCTGCGGGAGTTTCGGCTGGTACAGTTGCTTAACGCCACGATAAACGGAATTCGGAAGGCGGTTTCTGGCCAGAAAATTGACCTGCGCGAAAACCTGATGAAGCGAATGGCCGCCGATCAGCAGATTGTCTATGGTTCCGCAACCTATCAGGCCGGTATCGACCAGTTCAAAGCCAACCTGGATGATCTTTGTCGGCAGTTGAGTGAGCAACACATTCCGGTGCTTATCAGCAATCTGGTTAGCAACGAGAAAGACCTGAAACCCTTTATTAGTAGTCCGGGGAATGGTCCTACTTCAGCGCAGGCCCAGTATCAGCAAGCAAACGAAGCGTATGCAACGGGTAAGTTTGCCGAGGCAAAAAAGAAGTATGTACAGGCCAAAGAGCTGGACAGGCTGCGGTTTCGGGCCCCAGAAGCCATGAACCAACACATTCGGGAAGTCGCGGCCAGGTATCCAGGCATTACCCTCGTGGACACAAAACGCACGTTTGAAACCCACTCGCCACATGGCATTTTAGGCCAGGAAACCCTATTGGA
Organism: Spirosoma telluris; assembly: GCA_003259005.1. Taxonomy (GTDB): domain Bacteria; phylum Bacteroidota; class Bacteroidia; order Cytophagales; family Spirosomataceae; genus Spirosoma; species Spirosoma telluris. Next base: position 7,164,743 of record QLII01000001.1, on the reverse strand, counting down.
ACACGTACACCCAAATTTATTTGGCTATGCCCTGCTTTCGGATGCATTTTATGAAGCGCTGAAAACGAGTCGATTACTTCCCAATGATCGCACCCGTGAGCTATCCCTCGCCGAGTTGCGTCAGCGTATGCCGATCACCGCCGTCGATTCGCTCAAAGGTGTCTATGAGATGATGATTCTCAAGGAAGGCTGGCCATTTAATGTACCTATGCCTCCCGAGGAAAAGCGGCCCAAAACGGTAGAAGAACAACTGGCGGGAGCCCTGGTCGTGAAGCAAATCTCGTGGCCTGACGCCATGAACCAGCTCATGAACGCTTACCTAACACAAAAGAATTTCGGCAAAGCCTTACAGGTAGCGGAAGCCCAGTTGCTGGAGTACCCGTACAACCCGGTCTTTTACGATCAGGCAGCTAAACTTTGCCTAGGCCTGAATGCCAGTGAGCAGGCGATTACGTACCTAAAAAAAGCGTTCAGACTGGAAGCTAGTTTCGAGCGAGCCCAACCGTTATTCATTACCTTACTTAAGTTGGACCGGCCCGCAGAAGCCCTCCCCTACCTACAATATGCAGCGACCCACAACCCATCTGGATTTAGCCTGAATGAGCTGCAAGCGTTTGTGCAACAGTTGATTGCCGTAAAGAATCAGTTTGCAAAGGATACGACCAACGTTAATCTGAGTAATCAACTGGCGGCAGGTTACCTCAAATTTGCGAATGCTACGGCGGCTACGAAGTATGTAGACAAAAGCTTACGGCTGGATGGCCACAACGCCATTGCCCTACAATTGAAGCAGCAGATTCAGGCTATCAAAAAATAAGCAAATCAGCCGGATTTGGTTTGTAGTGCCGACCGTCCCGGTCGGTAGAGAACGAGTTGGCGTCACGACCGGGACGGTCGGCACTACAACGACTCCTCCACTGACGACTATTGCCGCCAGTGGAGGAGTCTATTTATAAAACCCCTGACGCAATCTCCTCAACAACTGCCGGATCGAGCAGGGTGGTGATATCGCCCAGATTGGTGGTTTCTCCCTCGGCAATCTTGCGTAGAATCCGACGCATAATCTTGCCCGAACGCGTCTTGGGCAAGCCTGATACAAACTGAATCTTGTCGGGTTTGGCAATAGGTCCGATAACCCGGCTAACGGTGGCCAGAATATCCCGCTTGGTTAAATCCGCATCATGATCGGCAGGCATTTGATCGGTGATCACATAGGCATAAATACCCTGCCCTTTAATGTCGTGCGGATACCCAACAACTGCGCTCTCCACCACGCCCGTGTGCATATTGATCGCATTTTCAACTTCGGCGGTGCCGATGCGGTGGCCCGATACGTTGAGTACATCATCGACACGACCGGTAATTCGATAGTAGCCATCTTCATCCCGCAGGCAACCATCACCCGTGAAGTACAGACCCGGATAGGTCGCAAAATAGGTTTGACGGCAGCGTTCGTGGTCACCGTAGGTGGTGCGAATCATGCCCGGCCACGGAAACTTGATGCATAGGTTTCCGCTAACACCATTCCCTTCGATTTCCTTACCGCTTTCATCCACCAAAACAGGCTGCACGCCAGGTAATGGCAGACTTGCATAAGCAGGCTTAAGGGGCGTTACATTCGCAATGGGCGAAATCATCAAACCACCCGTTTCGGTTTGCCACCAGGTATCCACAATTGGACAGCGGTTTTTACCGATATGATCGTCATACCAATGCCAGGCTTCTTCGTTGATAGGCTCCCCTACCGAACCCAATACCTGCAAGCTGCTTAGGTCATGATTTTCGACTTTATCCAACCCCATGCCCATGAGTGAACGAATGGCTGTGGGGGCCGTATACAGAATATTGACCTGGTGTTTGTCGACAATATCCCAGAACCGGCCCGCATCGGGATACGTCGGTACGCCCTCGAACAACAGCGACGTGGCTCCACTCGCCAACGGCCCATACACAATGTAGCTGTGACCCGTAATCCAGCCGATATCGGCGGTACAAAAATGAACCGGAGCACGCTCGCCCACGGGAGCGGTATACTGAAATACATTCTGGAACGTGTAGGCGGTATACACCATATAGCCACCCGTAGTGTGCACAACCCCTTTGGGCTTACCCGTTGAGCCAGACGTGTAGAGGATAAACAGGACATCTTCGGCATCCATTTCCTCGGCAACGCAGTCGGCAGTGACCTGCTTGAGTTCCTGTTCCCACCAGATGTCACGGCCTTTAAGCATGGCTACCGGTGTGCGTGTACGGGTCAGTACAATCACTTTCTGCACACTAGGGCAGCCAATCAGGGCGTCATCGACGGTGCTTTTGAGAGGAATTTCTTTATTGCCCCGATACGAACCATCGGCCGTGATGACAAGTTTGCACTGGGCATCATTGATCCGATCAGCAATCGACTGCGCCGAAAACCCACCGAACACCACCGAGTGAATAGCGCCAATACGGGCACAGGCCAACACTGAAATGGCCAATTCGAGCACCATTGGGAGATAGATACAAACCCGATCACCTTTTTTGATACCGTTGCGTTTGAGCACATTTGCTGCCCGACAAACCTGATCGTGCAGCATCCGATAGGTCAGCGTTACCCCTGCTTCATGCGGATCATTAGGCTCCCAAATAATAGCAGGCTGGTCGCCCGAGTCGCTAAATGGCGATCCAGACAGTTTTCAGTAATGTTGAGTTTACCGCCCACAAACCACTTCACATCAGGGTCCGTAAAATTCCATTGCAGGGTTTTCTTCCACGGTTTACGCCACTGAAACTCCTGAGCAATTTCAGCCCAGAACGACTCGGGATCTTCTACACTGTGTTTGTAAGCGGCTTTGTACTCGTCAAACGTTTTAATAATCATGGGAATAGAGTGTATGAAATAAGGGGATTAATTTCTTAGTCATTGGGTAGTCATTCATTGTCATTGGTGGTCATGTATCGTTCAAAGTTTGACGCCATTCGGCTACAAGTAATTACCACTTAATGAATATCAAACGACTGGCCAACCTTCCGGGTGGTTAGTATCTGGCTGATTTCGTCCAGAATCAGAGGGTCGTCGATGGTAGCAGGTACAACGTAGGTCTCTCCGTCGGCAATTTGTCGCAGGACTTTTCGTAGAATTTTCCCGGAACGGGTTTTCGGTAGGCGTTTCACCAGTAGGGCATTTCGGAAATAAGCGACGGCACCAATATTGGTACGAATCAGGGCGACTAACTCTGTTTCAAGCGTAGTCTCATCGGTTAGGACACCGTCTTTCAAGACCACAAAACCAACGGGTCGCTGGCCGCGCAGGGGGCAGGCAATACCAACGACAGCGCACTCGGCTACGGCGGGGTGGCTACTGACCAGTTCTTCCATCTCGCCGGTCGACAGTCGGTGTCCCGCTACGTTGATAACATCGTCTACGCGTCCCATGATGAACACATAGCCGTCTTCATCGACGTAGCCGCCATCGCCAGACAGGTAGTAGCCGGGAAAGCGGCTAAGGTACGACGCCCGAAATCGTTCGTCATCGTTCCAGAGCGACGGCAGACAACCCGGTGGTAAGGGAGTTTTAAGCAAACCAGGCCCATTTCGTTAGCACCAAGTCGATGACCCTCTTCATCCAGAATCTGCAAATCGTATCCACAAACGGGCTTGGTCGCTGATCCGGGCTTAACGGGCAGTGGCTCAATACCCATCGAATTGGCCACCATTGGCCAGCCCGATTCGGTTTGCCACCAATGGTCGATGACGGGTACCTGCACAATTTCCTGCAACCAGTTGAGCGTGGGCGGATCGCAGCGTTCGCCCGCAACAAACACCGTCTGTAAGGTCGACAAATCGTACCGCCGACTGAGGTGAGCCTCCGGGTCTTCTTTCTTGATCGCCCGGAATGAAGTTGGCGCGGTAAATAACACATTAACCCCATACGTCTGCACGACTCGCCAGAACGTACCCGCATCGGGGGTACGAACGGGTTTCCCCTCCAGAATGACCGACGTACAACCGCGTAACAAGGGTCCGTAAACTGAGTAGCTATGGCCAACTGCCCACCCAAAATCGGATGCGGTAAACATGACCTGCCCTGGTTGCAGGTTGTAAATAGCCCGCATGCTATAGTGGAGCGCTACGGCATGACCGCCGTTATCGCGAACAATACCCTTCGGCTTGCCTGTCGTACCCGATGTATACAGAATATAGAGTGGATCGGTAGCATCAACCGCCACACAGTCAGCCAGTTCAGCTTCATTGACCAGAACCTGCCAGTCATAATCGCGACCCGGTTGCAGGTCAGCCGTGCAGTAGGGCCGTTGGTAGATCAGGCAGTGGTCGGGCTGATGCGTCGCTTTTTGCAGGGCGTCGTCCAGCAGGGGTTTGTACGGAATAACGTTCGTAAATTCAATCCCACAGGAGGCCGACAGCACCAGCTTTGGACGGGCATCGTCTATGCGGAGGGCCAGTTCGTGCGGGGCAAAGCCGCCAAACACGACCGAATGAACCGCCCCCAGCCGAGCGCAGGCCAGCATCGCGAAGGCCGTTTCGGGAATCATGGGCATATAAATCACCACCGTATCCCCTTTGCCAACGCCTAATGCCTGTAAGGCACCTGCCAGTTTCGCTACCTCGTCGCGCAACTGGCGATACGTGAATTGCCGAACCGTTTGAGTTACCGGCGAATCGTAAATAAGCGCTGGCTGGTCGGCCCGGCCCATTTCGACATGATAGTCAACAGCGGCATAACAGGTATTCAGCCGCCCACCCGCAAACCAGCGGGTCAAGCCTGCGGCATCAGTCGACAGAATCTGCTCCGGTGCGTTGAACCAGGGAATCTGGCGGGCCTGTTCAGCCCAGAACTCCTCCGGGTGCGTCAGGCTATAGGCATAAATCTCATCGTAGATTAAGGGTAGGGTCATGGTAAGGGTCAATTCTGCATCAGCTCATGCGCTTTCGCAACTAATTCACGGGTTGAAAATGGCTTGGGCAGGTACAAATCTGCGCCGAGGTCAAGGCCTTTCTGAATATCCGCTTCTTTACTTTTGGCACTCAGAAAAATCACTTTACAATGCTGGTATTCGGGCGATTGCTTCACAAACTGGCACACTTCATAGCCATCCACCCGAGGCATCATCACGTCTAACAACAACAGGTCAGGAAGCTCCTGCCGAATGATATCGAAGGCTTCGGCCCCATCGCGGGCAATGAACACCCGATACCCTTCTTTCTTCATCAGATACTCCAGCGAGAGCAGAATATTCGGCTCGTCGTCCACAATTAACACCTTCATAAGTAGTCGAAAAGTTTGTCCTTAACGGGGAAGGTAGCACATTATTGGTTCTGTTGTAACAGACTACCGACTCTTTGGATTCTATAGATTCTATGGATGCTTTTGCCAGATTCTCTAGCATCAAAAGAATCTGTAGAATCCACCTTGTTCAGGTATAATACGCTGGCAACGAACAGATAAACTGTGCGCCCTGACCGGGTGCGCTGAGTACTGAAATGTTCCCATTGTGTAAGTCTATTATTTTTTTTGAGATAGCCAGCCCCAGGCCGCTGCCCTTCGGTTTGCGAACAGTCTGGTTACTGGCCTGATAAAATTTCTCAAAAATAAGCTGTTGCACATCGGGTTCAATACCAACCCCATTGTCCGTGACGCTCAGCTCGGCCCAATGCTCATGCGCCTGCAAACAAATCCTGACATGCCCGGTATCAGCCGGCGCAAATTTAATGGCATTGGAAAGCAGATTAATCAATACCTGCATGAGTCGGTCGCGGTCGCCGTTTACACTCAGGGGTGCCAATGTAGGACAAACTTCCAGCCAAACACCTTTGTCGCGGGCTAACTGAGCAACGTTCTCCACCGATTCGCTGATCAGGTCGGCCATAGCAATACGCTCCAGATTGAGGCTGTAGCGCCCGGAATCATAGCGCTCCATATCGAGTACCTGATTGATAAGCCGCGACAGACGCTCCGTTTCCCGAATCACCCGGCTCAAAAACTCCTGCCGTACCTGTTCATCCATGTCAGTCTGGTCGTGCAGGATTTCCGATAGGGCCCGTATCGACGTCAGCGGTGTTCTGATTTCGTGGGTCACCGTCGAGACAAAATCATCTTTCTGCTGGTCTGTCTGTTTGAGTCGCTCGTTTGCCAGACTAAGTTGCTGGGTCATTTGCTGTAACTCAGCCGACTTGCGGGTTAGTTTCTTGTTGACGGTCATCAGTTCCTGCGACGCTTTCAGAATGTGAATCACCTCATCGACCGAGAGCGGTTCTTCGTTGGTTACCGATGCCACCATGATGCGGGCCGAAGCGGTCCCAATGGCACCAGCCAGCCATTTTTCGGCATAGGTTACCAGACGCGGGTCGGCGTAGTCGCTGCCTACACTTAGCTGATTGCGCTGGATGTAGCGGTCCAGGGCGCGCCGGGTGGGTTCTTCCCCAAAAAAAGTAGCCAGCAACGACCGCAGGTCGGTAGCCAGCGCCTGCCCATTCCAGGTAACAGATTGCTCCCCCGACCGGGCAAGGCGAAATACATCGACAAAAAGCAGGGCCTGGTTCTGCTCGATCAAACTCTGCGGGCGATTGAAGGCACCCCACAGATAACCGCCCGTATTGAAGAACAGCGACCAGAACAGCGCATGAGAAATCGGGTCTAACCCGGTAAGTCCCAGAAATTCATACGGTTTCAGGAAAGCCAGCCCAAACGGCCCATCCGATACAATGGAAGTGGGTAACAGCCCTACCGACACTAAGGACGGCATAATGAGTGTATATAGCCACACTAAGGCACCCATCAGTAAGCCTACTTTAGCTCCCTGTTGAGACCCGCGTTTCCAGAATAGCCCCCCAATCATAGCGGGTGTAAACTGTGCCACGGCCACAAACGAAATTACCCCAACCGATACCAGCGAATAATGGTTGGCTACATAGTGGTAATAGATGTAGGCCAGCAGCAACAGGCTAACAATCGCTAACCGGCGAATGGTAATCACGATGCTACTCCGTGAAGCTCCTCCGGTCATGGGGTCGAAGCGGGTTTGCCAGCTGGGCCGGTTTACCAGAATAGGCATCACTACATTGTTACTGATCATGACGCTGAGCGCAATGGTTTCAACGATAATCATGCTGGTAGCCGCCGAAAAACCGCCAATATAAGCTAGTAACGCCAGGCCATTCTGCCCAAATTGAAGGGGCAATGACAAGACATAGTTATCAGCGTCGACGGCAGGACTAAGCAACAATTTACCTGCAAAGGTGAGGGGTAAAACAAACAGGTTAATCAGGAACAGATAGAGCGGAAACAGCCACATGGCCTTGTTAAGGTGTTTCTCGTCCACATTTTCAACCACAGCCACCTGAAACTGCCGCGGTAGAAACAGGATGGCCATCATCGACAAACAGGAATACCAAAACCAGTTGGTGGTCGATGTACTCGAACTGAAGGTGAATAGCTTCACCAGTGACGGGATAGCCGCAGCCTGCTCAAACAAATCGGCCGGGCCATCGAAGAGTGAAAAAGTAACGAACAGGCCGATGGACAAAAAAGCTACCAGCTTCACGATGGATTCAAAGGCAATGGCTGTAACCAGCCCTTCGTGCTGCTCGGTCGCTTCCAGCTTCCGGGTACCAAACAAAATCGTAAACAGGGCCAGGGCCAAGCTAATAATCAAGGCCTGATTGCTCAGAAAAGCGCCCGACGCGCCCGTAAGCGGTTGCCCCGATAACACCGCAAAACTCGTTGTAATGGCTTTGAGCTGAATGGAAATGTAGGGGATCGCACCCAGCACACAAAGTAGGGTTGCCATCACGCCCAGCATCCGGCTTTTCCCGTAACGAGACGAAATAAAATCGGCAATACTCGTTATCCGCTGCGTTTTACAGATACGGATAATTTTACGCTGGATACTCCACCAAAGGGGCGCACCCAGCGTTGGCCCAATAAAGGAGGTCAGGTATTCGATACCATCGGAAGATGCCCGCCCTACACTGCCGTAGAATGTCCAGGCCGTGCAGTACACCGATATCGACAGGGCATATACGTATGGATTGTCGATAAAACGTCGTCCTTTCCGGGTTCGTTTTTCGGCCCAGTACGCTACACTGAACAGCAGACCCAGATAGAGCAGCGAACAAAGCAGCAACGGTAAACTAGTCATCGGAAGCGGTCGAATCGTCGGAGTTACGGGTACGGTGAATCAACCAGCCAATACCGCCAATCATACTGGCCCATACGCAAAACACATACAGGTAAAGCACGGGAATACCCAGCAATCGCTCGGGACGATTGGCAATCGTGAGAATGGGAATATTCAACAGCAGCATAAACAGCAGGCTGATGATCAGGAGACGTCCTTCTTTCATGTTCGGTGGGTACTTGTCAGCGGGGAGCAGGGGGCTCGGGGCGGGGAGGAGTTTCTACCCATGCCCCGCGCTCCCTGCTCCCTGCAACTATTCTTCGTCGTAATCGCCAGCCAGTGCATAGCGACCGAAGGTAATGAGCCCCCCACAACGATGGGCACCAGCACCAGCAGGACTACCCATCCAAACACACGATCTTCCAGTTTATCGCTCCCAATTTTGATCAGGCTATCGGTAATTCGATTATAGGCAACCAATACGCCCATTAGAATCCAAACAATGCCCATGTATTTTTTTATGGCCTTCATACAAGTGATTAACTATAAATTACCAAGATTAAATATAAATTACCAAAGTGAAACTTTTCAACTTGACTGATCTTAATCAGCTGATTAACAGCCAAACTGACAAAAATCAGTAAATTTAAACCTGTCTACCTGCCTACTCCCGATTTGCCGCCGTTGCCCGATTGCTCAAATACAGCAGGCCGATGACAAAACAGACGCTGGCAACAAGAATGGGATACCATAAGCCTTCGAGGTAGGCCTCCGGGACAACGGGTGCGTTACCAGCGGCCACGGCTGTTTCGTTGGCTTTTGTTGCCGTAGCGACCAGCGCCGTCGCAATAAAGGGAACCAGTCCGCCAAACACCCCATTCCCGATGTGATAGGGTAGCGACATGGACGTATAGCGAATGCGTGTGGGGAACAACTCGACCAGGAAGGCTGCAATGGGGCCGTACACCATCGTCACGTACAAGACCTGAAGTAGCACTAGAAAAATCATCATTATCAGGTCGGAGGTCGACATTATAACCGTTTTGACCACCTCAGGCTTAGGCGTTTCTGCCGTAGTTTCGGCCAGCAGGGTTTGCTTCGAGACCTCTTTGTAGGCTGTGCCATCGGCAAACACTTTTGTGGTGGTTGTGGTGATGAGCGAATCAGCGTTGTTAGGAGCCAGCACGCGCTTCACATCAACTTTTGTCTGATCGGTCATTTCCTGCTTTTCTTTCAGATTGGTCAGACTGTACATTTTCTGGTAAATGGGTCGATAGGTCATAATACCCAGTGCCATACCCGCCAGCATAATCCCTTTGCGGCCAATCCGATCCGACCAACCCCCAAACACGACAAAGAAAGGCGTGGCAATCAACAGGGCGACCGCAACAATAATATTCGATTGTACGAACTCAACATTGCAGGCTTTCTGAATAAACGACAGCGCGTAAAATTGGCCCGTGTACCAGATAACGCCTTGTCCCATGGTAGCCCCAAACAGAGCCAGCAAGACCATTTTGAGGTTTTCGCGTTTGCCAAAGCTTTCAGCCAGCGGATTCTTCGATGTTTTTCCTTCCGATTTTAATTTAGAGAACAAAGGCGACTCGGCCATCTTCAACCGAATGTAAATCGAGACCCCAACCAGCAGCGCCGACAGCACAAATGGAATCCGCCAGCCCCATTTGGCAAACTCCTCTACGCCAACGATCTGGCGCGTTGCCACAATAACCCCCAACGATACAAACAGCCCTAATGTAGCTGTCGTCTGAATGAAGCTGGTGTAATAGCCTCGTCGACCTTCGGGCGCATATTCCGCTACATAGGTCGCGGCTCCGCCATATTCTCCACCCAGTGCTAAACCTTGCACCAGACGCAGGATGAGTACCAGAAGCGGTGCCCAATACCCAATGGATTCGTAGCCGGGAATCAGACCGATAAAAAATGTCGACCCACCCATTAGCACGAGCGTAACCAGGAAGGTATACTTTCTGCCAACCAGATCGCCCAGTCGCCCAAAAACCAGAGCCCCAAACGGACGAACAATGAAACCAGCCGCAAACGTGGCCAGGGTCGACAGCAGAGCCGCCGTTGGGTTATCTTTAGGAAAAAACTGGGTCGATAAAATAGCGGCCAGGCTACCGAAAATATAAAAATCATACCACTCGATCAGCGTACCCAGCGACGAGGCTCCGATTACGCTCAGCAGCGTTTTAGTCCCGGTTGCGGGTTTGGAAATTGGTTCTGCAATCATGTTCAACTAAACGGTTATAGGGTTTGGAAATAGTGGGTAATGGTTAGGGATCTAAAAAGAATAAGTCGTTGTAAATAGCAGTCGTGTATTGGTAATCTGATCAGCACTGATCACTTTGCCATCTGTTGTCGAGGTGCCAATGCCAGCCTTTGTTAGTTCTAACTCCGTTCCCAGTCGAAACTTACCCGAGATCACTTCCAGGCGGGGCGATACCCGGAACAAATCGCTGATGCCACCACGGCCACCAATGCCAATGCCCCGACCATAGGCAGCAATGGCGTTTGGATCATTTCCGGTATTGGTACAATAGCCCACAAAGATGGCTGGCACGACAGTTTTACCGTTTCCGACCAACTCAGCCCAAACCGAGGTTATGCCCGTAGGTTTGTAGGACATCTCGACGGCAGGCGTTGTGCCAACAGCGGGCGTACCATAGGCCAGGAAACCGCCCAGCATCACATGATCGGTCATGTTGGACCCTTTCACGGCTTCGACCTTGAACGTAGTGGCCCGGCCAACCACTTTCAGGTAAGCCATTAGGGCTGTGCTACCTACGGTTGCATCACTTACCAACAGTGTTGTGCCACTCCCTGTCGATAAACGAGGGCGAAGCAGTTTATAATCAAAGGCTAATCCAGCCACAACCCGCTCTTTTTTTACCTGCAACTGCGCATGCAGATTCGGAACCGCTGAATTTCGCATGTATTCCGACGACCCGGCATTGACACCGATACTGGTAAAATCGCGCTGAGCGATGGCCGCCAGAATCAGGTGAACATCTTTGCCCAGGTGTTCGGTCAGACGAATCTGCGGACTCCGGTTAAAGGGTTGGAACGGAATACCCGTATTGAAATTGACTACCCCCGGAAATACCTCTGTCACAAAAAGCGGGTGCCAGAACTGCCCAAAGGCCAACTGTCGTTTCGGCCAGTCAAGTTTAGCCCAGGCGTGCCGCAATCGAACACCCCCTACGGCTGCATCTGACGGGCCAAACCATTCCATTTCTAGCAGACCGGATGTTTTGGCACCAAATGCATCCGGACCAGTGAATGCAACCCCCAGGCGGCTATTGATCGCCAGCATATTAAAATTCGTGACGGCATTAATGTCCTGTCCATTTACATCCAGCTGTTTATCTTTAGGGTATAAATCCACGGATGCTTCACGCAGATTAACCGTCTGTCGGGTGTCGTAGGAGAAATCATTGCGTACAAAGCCCGTAAGTTTAACGGTAATGGCTCCCGACTCCGCAGCTTTAACAGGTTCAGCAAACCGCCCTGACGAAGCGATTGAAGTCTGATTGACAGATGTGGCTGAACTCAGTGAGGGGGTTGCTGTGGTCGACACAGACGAGGCTAATGGCTGCGACTGGGCGGCTATTGGCAGAAGCATGCTGGCGCAGGTTAAGGTTAAGAAAAAGTTACGTTTCATCTGATTATGATAGGTTTAGGCACAGTCGATTGACGGCTCAAAACACTTTCAAAACCAGCTAACTGTCAACTTGTAGGCATAGATACGCTAAACAAGTATAGATAGCCGAATTAATCATTAAATCGGGTCTGCCTGAACTAGTACCCCAAACCCGTTACAGTAGATCCGGATGCTTTACCACCAGCGGTTTAGTCTTTAAAGCGTTCCCATTTAATGAGCATAAACTTATCACCCAGCTCTGTAACGATCATGCCAGCGCCTTCTACATTTTTTCGATCGGCGTAAAATTCAATTAACTCCCTGTGGTTTAGTATTTTATAGGTAGGGTGATAGGTATTATTTTCCGGTATTTTAATCTGGTATTTCTTAACCCAGTTCATCACCGACACGTGGCTGATACCTAATAATCGTTCGATTTCCCGAAAACTGACCCCTTCAATATACAGCTGTAACGCCTTGATCACGTAGTAGGTACTAATGCCTTTCCCGACCTTACCGACCGAAAAATTGTAATTGCATTTCTTACAGCGGAATCGCTGGCGTTGATTCACAATGCCATTGCGAACCGCATCCAGAGAATCACATTTAGGGCATTTTTGGGTCGCCATTCTATCAAATCAGCCATCTATAGTTATTTAGCAAATATATAGTAATTTAGCAAAATGAGTCTATTTTTTCTTTAAAAAGTAGTAAAAATAAAAACTAAATACCTGGCTTGTAGTGCCAAAAGGAATGCCCGCCTAGGCTGTGGAATTATTTCTATTTGATTAAAAAAAATACCATATCTATTGACTTTTGCATTTCTACACTTATATCTTTGTACACATTAACTTAGTGCGTTAAGTAGCATGACCAAAACCCTCCGCTGGCTGATTGTTTTCCTTCTCTTTATTGCCACAGGCCTAAGTTTTCTGGATCGGCAGGTGCTATCGATTGCAATCATCAAGATTCAACAGGAGTTTCATATCACCGATGTGCAGTACGGCATGATCAATACCAGCTTCCTCATTAGCTATGCGGTCATGTTCACCCTGGGCGGCTGGTTGATTGATCGGGTGGGTGGCAAGCTTGGACTGGCTATTTCGGTAGGACTCTGGTCGATTGCCAACAGTCTGCATGCAGTCATGACTACGTTTTCACAACTGCTGGCCTTCCGATTCTTTCTGGGCATGGGCGAAGGAGGTTGTTTTCCAGGCGCTGCCTGGACAGTCTATCGGTGGTTTGATAAAGAAGAACGTGCTCTCGCCAATGGCATTGCCATTGGGGGTTCAGCCATTGGTGCCGTGGTGGCCCCTCCCCTAACCATCTGGTTGTCTAGCAATTACGGCTGGCGGGGTGGTTTTCTGATTCCTGGCCTTATTGGTATTGCCTGGGTAATTGCCTGGTTGCTAACCCCCTGGAAGAAAGAGTCGATGGCAGTGGTTTCTCAGCCGGAATCTGGGTCTAAAGAAACCGTTTCCTTTCTGGAGCTGCTCCAAAAGCGGCCCACCTGGGTGTTTATTATCATCCGGTTTCTGCTCGATCCCGTATTCTACTTCATGATGTTCTGGATTCCAAAGTACCTCAGCTCGGTCCGGAATGTCTCGTATGAGGAGATTGGTAAGCTGTTCTGGATACCTTTTCTGGCATTGGGAATCGCCAATATACTAGGTGGCTGGTTTTCGGGACAGTTGATCGCTCACCAGTTTTCGGTCAATAAAGCGCGAAAAAACGGTAATGGGTATTGCGGCCTTACTAACCCTCTCGGCTCCCGCTATTTCCTGGGTATCGACGGTTGACCTTGCTGTTGCACTGATGGCCGTTTTCATGTTTGCGCATGGTTTCTGGATCACAAACTACATCACATCCATCTCGGATATGTTCGGTCAGAAGGCAACCTCAACGGTCGTTGGACTATCGGGAACGGCCGGGGCAATTTCGAGCCTATTACTTAACCCCCTGATGGGTGTAGTCATTCAGCGGTATTCGTATACACCCCTCTGGATTGCATCCGGATTACTTTATCCATTGGCGTTTATCTTACTTATTACACTGATTCCCAAGATAAAAGCACTGTCTTTGGGTTCAAAACAGAATACTGTAGATGCTGTGGATTCTATGATTCTATAGACTCTATCGACAACAAGTCGCTTACTTGCAATCCTTAGAATCTATAGCATCCATAGAATCTAAAGAATCAACTTTTGCCATTTCAACTTAGTGCACTAACCAAATCAATCAAAGGCACCAACTTTAATTCATATGCAGAACCTATCACAAAATGGAGTAGCAGAGGCCAGTCAGGCTGGATTCGTAAAACGAAAACCAACGCGTGCCCGAATTGGGGTTTTTGGGGTGGGGTATTTTAAATACTGGGCGCAGTTCGATGGCTTACTGGACGACTTGCGGCAAAAACAAGCCGTCTTCATTGAGAAAATCGAATCGCAACATGACGTCGAAATCGTTGATTTTGGGCTCGTTGACGATGTAACGAAAGCTTATGAGCTTGTCCCTAAACTCAACGCGGCCAATCTGGATCTGATTTTCTGCGACATGCTAACCTATGCCACATCGAGCACCTTCGGCGTCATCATTAAAAGCATCGACACACCTATTGTCCTGGTGGCCCTTCAGCCCGACAAGGCGATGAATTACAGTCAAGCATCGACCTATCTGCAATTATACAACGATGACATCTGCGCCTTACCCGAATTTGCCGGAGTGGCCGTTCGGATGGGAAAAAAAGTGCCCCAAATGATCATTGGTACCCTGTACGACGATCCAGCTGCCGATGCGGAGATCAGTGAATATTGCCGAATTGCCGCCGTTCTGCACGACCTGAAAACAGCCAAAATCGGTCACATCGGCCACCCGATTGAGGCCATGCTCGACATGCACTCCGACTCGACCATGCTGACCGCTCATTTCGGTGCTCACATTGTTCAGTGCGAAGCCCACGAAATTGTTACCCAGTATCAGCAGGCCACCGAAGCCGAAATAGACGCCGTCAAAGAACGTATTCTGGCCTTTTTCGACACCCCTGATCCGGTTTCTGACCCCATTTCCGAAAAGCTGAGGGATTCCGATCTGCACATTGCGGCACAGGCGGCTGTTGCGCTGGAAAATTTCATCAAAGCGAAGAAACTGGATGGCCTTGCCTATTACTACGATGGCCCGGAAGGCAGCGACACCCGCGTTGTTATGTCGAATCTGATTGTAGGAAATTCATTGTTACAGGGTGCTGGTTTTCCGATGTGTGGCGAGTCGGATTTGAAAACCTGTATTGCCATGCTCATCATGGAACGGCTAGGCATCGGCGGCAGTTTCGCCGAGTTCCACCCGGTCGATTTCAAGGAAGATTTCGTGCTGGTTGGGCACGACGGTCCGCATAACATCGCCATTGCCGAAGGTCAGCCGGTATTGCGCAGCCTGAAAAAATACCACGGCAAACCGGGCTTTGGGGCCGGTGTCGAGTTCAAAATTAAGGAAGGCCCTATCACTATGCTGAGTATCAATTCGACCTTCGAAGGCAAAATGAAATTCATCATTGCCGAAGGCGAGTCGATTGCGGGCCCTATTCCGCCAACGGGCAATACCAACACGCGCGGCTTTTTTAAACCCGACGTGCGAACATTCCTGAAACGCTGGATCAAGGAAGGCCCAACCCACCATTTTGCCTTAGGCGTTGGCCATCATGCTGAAACGATCCAGAAGATTGCAGAATACCTGAAAATCGAATCTGTGATTATCAACAGCTAAGCTCATTGAACTGCTAAACCGTCTTCGGCAGCATCCTGCTGTCGTAGCCGAAGGCTAAGTCGTACTAACAGAGTAAGCCTTCGGCTACGACAGCAGGATGCTGCCGAAGACAATAGAATACATAACTACTTTAACCTTAACCAATTAACCATGAATCATTTTTTATTCCATCGCTTGCGGCTCCTTGTGATTGGGAGTATGCTGAGTGTATTGACTGTTGCTCATGTTGTATCCGCTCAATCGACTAAGGTGTTGGTGAGCGGTAAAATCACGGCTGACGAAGACGGGGAAGCCCTGGTGGGTGCCACCGTTACGGAGAAAGGCACGACCAATGGCACCACCTCGGATGTTAACGGAGGCTTCAAACTGAACGTAGCGCCCAATGCAACACTGGTGATCAGTTTCATTGGATACGCCCCACAGGAACTGGCGGTAAACAAACGGTCTAGTATAAACGTCTCGCTAAAAACCGATCAGCAACAGTTGCAGGATGTGGTGGTTGTGGGCTATGGTACCCAGCGCAAAAAAGATTTGACGGGTTCCATCGTCAACCTGACCAGCAAAGATCTGGTGCCGGTGCCTTCGGCCACAAGTGTCGATCAGATGATGCAGGGCAAAGTAGCGGGGGTGCAGATCACCCAGACCTCCGGTGCACCGGGCGGCAACGTCAACGTAATCGTTCGGGGATTAGCTCCATCACGGGTGGCAACTCGCCCCTGTACGTAGTCGATGGGTACGCCATTGGCACGGGCGGGGCGGCTCTGACCTGAGTACCTTCTCATCAAATTCCTACTCGGCCAGTGGCATTGCCAGCAGTAGCTCAACGAACCGGATTAATCCGCTCAGCATTATCAATCCCGCTGATATTGAGTCGATTCAAGTCTTGAAAGATGCGTCGGCTACGGCTATTTATGGATCGAGGGGATCGAACGGGGTTATTATCATTACCACCAAACGCGGTAAGTTAGGGAAGCCAACGATTAGCTTTGAACATTCGACGGGTGTGCAGGAGTTAGCTCGAAAAATGAAACTCCTGACGCCCCGTCAATACGCCGAATTTGTAGCCGAAGGTCGCGATAACGCCTGGGTTTTTGCGGGGGGTAAAGCAACCGATCCAAACAGTGTTCGTAGCACAGCTACGCAGGTAAAACCCGAATTCAGGAATCCGTCGCAGTTTGCCGATGAAGGCTATGGCACCGATTGGCAGGATGTTATCTTTCGAAAAGGAATGGTTCAGAACTACCAATTATCGGCCAGTGGAACCAGCAAGGACGTAAGCTACTACGTGTCAGGCGGTTTTTTCAATCAGAAAGGCATTATTATTGGCTCCGATTTCAGCAAGTTCACCCTTCGTACCAATATCGATGCACAACTTACATCCCGCCTGAAAATTGGCGCGTCATTTTCCGGTGCTCATTCGTATGGTGATTTCGCCCGTGCTGAAGGACACCTGCAATACCGGGGCTTAATTTCAGCCGCACTGGCCAGCGATCCGACCATTCCGGTATACAATGCCGATGGCACACCGTATTCTGAATTCTCAAGTCCAACGGGTATCCCGGTCGAAAATCCGGTCGTGATTGCGGCTGAATTTTCGGACAAACGAAACAATACCAACGTATTCACCAACAACTACTTACAATTCGAGCTGGCTCCGGGTCTTATCCTGAAAACATCCGTCGGCGTCAATTATTCCAACAACGTAACGCGCTTGTGGAAGTCGTCGAAAGTGGGACTGGCTACCAGTCGAACAGGGGCCGCTACGGCGGGTTCGACCGAGATAAAAAGCCTGAACTGGCTCAATGAGAACACCATCAATTACCGGCATAAGTTTGGTGGCAAACACGACATCGACGCGTTAGCCGGGTACACGATTCAGAAAAATTCGGATGAAATTTTGCAGGCGGGTGCTACGGGTTTCTCGACCGACTACGTTCCTTTTCTGGCCGCCGGAACCGTTTCGACCGGCACGAATTACATCAGCGAATGGGCCATCATGTCCTGGCTGGCCCGGCTGAATTACACCTATGCCGGTAAATATCTGCTTACAGCCACCATTCGGCAGGATGGTAGCTCACGATTTGGGTTGAAGAACCGCTGGGGCACATTCCCTTCCATTTCAGCCGCTTACCGTCTGTCCGACGAGCCGTTTATGAAATCGGCGAGCTTTATCAGCGACCTGAAAATCAGGGCAAGCTATGGTATTTCAGGAAACAACCTGATTCCGAACTATGCCACCCAGGGCTTACTGGGCGTTGCTCGTACGGTATCAAACGGGCAAATTGTATCGGGTATCGTACCAACCAGCCTGGCGAATGACCAACTGACCTGGGAACAATCGGTACAGAGCAACGTGGGCATGGATTTATCCCTGTTCCAGAACCGCTTATCGTTTACCGTCGATGCCTATCAGGCCTATAAGAAGAACCTGTTGCTGAACGTAACCCTGCCGTCGGCATCTGGCTTTGGTAGTTCGGTTCAGAATATCGGTGAGGTCGAAAATAAAGGCATTGAATTAACGGTGAACTCGCAGAACATCGGCAAAGGTCCTTTCCAGTGGAATACCGACTTCAACATCAGTTGGAACCGCAATAAAGTCCTGGCGCTGAATTCCGATGCGGCCCGGATTGTCACGTCTGATTATCAGGTAGCGCAGGTTGGCTATGCGATTTCCAGTTTCCGGCTCCTCAACATTCTGGGCGTTTTCCAGACACAGGAAGAAATCAGCAAAAGCCCGATTCAAAACCCACGCGTTCAACCCGGCGACTTTAAATACCAGGATGCCGATGGCAATGGAACCATCAACACGTCGGATAAAACGATTGTCGGTAATCCCTGGCCCAAATTCACCTGGGGCTTGGGCAACCGTTTCACCTACAAGAATTTCGCGTTGAGTGTCAGTCTGAATGGCACGTATGGCAACCAGGTTTATTTCCAGGGTGGCGAAGTCAATCTGAACGGGGCCGGGGTGCAAAACCAGTTGGCAGCTATGGCCGATCGCTGGAAATCGCCGGACAATCCGGGAGCGGGTTTATACAGTCGCGCCATTCGAAACGACTATGCATTTGGCTTTAGCGCCGGAACCACCAAATACCTGTTCGATGGTTCGTTCACCCGCATTCGGGATGTTAACTTGTCGTATACCTTTCCAACCACCGTGGTTAGCAAACTGAACCTACAGGCCCTTTCGGTCTATGCCGATGTAACGAACCTCTACACCTTCACCAAGTATCCGGGCTATGACCCGGAAGGTAGCACCGGAGGGGATAACCTGGCCAAAAGTGGCGTCGACTTTTTCTCGTATCCAAACCCACGAACATATACGGTGGGGCTACGTGTGACCTTTTAATAAAACTACCCCACCCCCAACCCCTCCCCTTGAAATAAGGAGAGGGGCTAAAAAGGTCAAGACTACTCCCCTCCCCTGGTTTTCAGGGGAGGGGCCGGGGTGGGGTAAACTATTTAAAAGACATTAATCAATGGATTGATTAAACCCTTTAACTGTCATGAAAAAGAAACTAATAGCCATCCTCGTCCTAACGGTCACCTTAACCTCCTGTCAGGATTTTCTGAATCTGAAACCGGCTTACCAAATCAGTGACCAGAGTTTCTACCAGAATCAGAATGATTTTGAAACGGCTCTCGTCGGGGTTTACAGCACCTTTCGGGGTTTATATAGCGGGAGCGTCGTTCACTACATTGGCGAATTGACGACTGATAATACCGAAATCCAGTGGTCGTCGCCCTCGGCCGATGAGATGCAACTCGATCAGAACGGGGTTACGGCCACCAATGCCTTTGTTAGATCGGCCTGGAATACCTGCCTGTATACCGTTTCGCAGTCCAGCAATATCCTGAACCGAATTGATGCGGTCAATTTCGACCAGACTACCAAAAACCGGATTAAAGGGGAAGCCCAATTCCTGCGGGCAATCAGTTATTTCTACCTGGTGCGCATGTTCGGGAATGTGCCGATTGCTACCCAAACGTTCACGAGTCCGGCTCAGGTAGCTGCTGCCGATTTAACCCTGAAGCCTAAAGAGGATGTGTATAAACTCATTCTCGCAGACTTAACCAGTGCCGAAACACTCTTACCCGCCACCCTTACAACTGACAAAACCCGAGCTTCGCAGATGACGGTGAAAGCGCTGTTGGGCAAGGTTTATCTGACGCAACAGAACTACGATCTGGCGGCTACGAAACTAAAAGAAGTGATCGACTCCAAGGCATATTCGTTAGTGGCCGATTATAAAACGCTATCGACCAACGGTAATACGAATCTGGCCGAGACGATTCTGGAAGTCGATTATCTGTCGGGACAAACGCTGGGCAATAATTACTCGTCGTTGTTCACGCCTGCCATTACCAGCATGGCTATCTTCCCCAACAATTCGCAGGGATCGGGACGCATTGTGCCTACGCTGGATTTAACCAAAGTCTACGAAGCGGGCGACGCCCGCAAAGGGATCTCGGTTAGTGATTCGGTTTTGTTGATTGGGGGCAAGAAATCATATAGCCGCTACGGGTTGAAATTTGTCGATTTTAAGGCCGTTGACCCCGGCGATGGCAGCGTTTCATTCACCATTCTGCGGTTCGCCGATGTATTGCTCATGTACGCCGAAGTGCTGAACGAACAAGGTAAAACCACGGATGCACTGCCTTACATCAATCAGGTACGTCAGCGGGCTAAACTGCCTGCCTTATCCGCTCTCTCACAGGCCGACCTACGCCTGGCTATTGAACGCGAACGGCGGGTAGAGCTCCTGTATGAAGGCCATCGCTGGTTCGATCTGGTCCGAACCGGGCGGGCACAAACCGTTCTGAATGCACACTATGCCAGTCAAAAACTTAACTTTTCGGTGCAGGATTTCGAGTTGCTGTTCCCGATTCCACAGGCGGAGATTGACTTAAATCCGGCTCTGAAGCAGAATACAGGGTATTGATAAATGGGCCGCTGATTTTTATGATAAGTATGATAACCATATGATCTTAAAAATCATAATCATCATAAAAATCAGCGGTCTATACACCTAATCTTTTCAACTCATGCGTTTCCAAATCATAACCTCAATCTGCCTGTTCAGTATACTCATTTTGGGATTCACGACTACGGTCGACACGCCCAATCTGGACAACTCGACGCTGCGGGGTAAGCCGTTCAATAACATCACACTGGAGGCATCGCTCAAGCCATTCAAGAAAAACGATAAGGCGTATATTCAGCAGGTGGCTACGGAGTTGTTCACCCAATGGTCGTCTTTGCTGCGACATACCGACACGGTTTCGGTGATGCTCTGGACATCGGATGGGTCGGAGATTCTGGATTACAAGGGCAAGCTCAATCAGCCGCTGGAATGGGCCCGTTATATCGGCAATCCGAATACGGAGCACGAGGTGGGTTCAGGCCCAAAAGAACTGTCGCTCCACGAACGCGCGTATCTATACATGGAAAACCCGCCTGCGTTTACCTACGGCGATCTGAAATTTATCATTCAAACATTGAAAGAAACCGGGAAGCGCATAACAGGCAAACCGGTTATGGTTGGTGCTACGTTTGACCCAGGCCCCGAGTTTGCCAAATCGGACTTTAAGTACAAAAAGCACCCGGAAATTCTCGGTGGCAACGCAATGGGCCATAAGACGATGGTCAGTTGCTACTCGACTCTGAACGCCGATACGGATGCCTACGCTGGCTTCCCAAAAGGCATTCCGGCCGATACTCCCTTTGGCACGTTTCTGGGTCGGCAGAGCCAGCATTTTCTAACCGATCTAGGCTACGATTTTATCTGGCTCAGCAATGGGTTTGGTTTTGGCGTCGAAGGCTGGTCATCGACCGGGGCCATCTTTAACGGCAAGGCATTTGCGCCCGAAAAATTAGCCAATACAAAAGCCCTGATCGCCGGATTCTGGAACCTATTTCGTAAAGAGTGTCCCACGTTCCAAATTCAAACGCGGGGCACCAACCTATCGACCGGGGCCGATTTAGCTCGGGATGGGGTTGATCTAAAGCAGATTTACAACGGCCATTACAACATGCTCCCTCCGCCCAATTCGCCCTGGGCGGCTCTGGATGGCGATTTCGGGCTGGAAATGGTGGGCTATATGTCACGTATGGCCGAGCTACCCGACGAACGCTATCTCTTCCGCTATTATACGCACGACCCCTGGTGGGTCAATAGCCCATGGCTGGATCGGTATGGGCAGGAACCCCATGATATTTACCTCCCGATGTCGGTGGCACGAATCAACGCCAAAGGTGAAATCAAACTACCCACGCACCTGAATTTTCTGACAGCCGATAATTCTTACGGCGAGATGCCTGCACAGGTGCCTGACGAAGTGACACCCCATATTTTGAAAGCCCGTTATGATGCACCCACCGCACCGGGGCCTCTGGTTTGGGTATATCCTTTCGATGAATACCATAGCTGGGCTTACAAGCAATCGGAACGGCTTCCCGAAATCTATTACGGCGACTGGCTCATCCGGCAGGCGATTAACAACGGCTTTCCCCTGAACACGATTACATCAACGGGATCGCTTCAGAACGTGTTAGCCTCGAAACCCGCTTACTTCAATGAGTCGATTCTGGTTTCTATTGTGCCGGAAGCAGGTTCGTCGCTCGAAAAAACGCTGATCGACTTTGTCCAGAATGGCGGCAAACTACTCGTCTACGGCCCCGCCGACCATGCCGGAGCCGCTTTTCTAAACCTGCTCAATCTTCAGAACACGAAAGCCCTTGACGGAGAGTTTCGGGTCAATTCAAGTATCAACCTTGACGAACTGACGAAAAAATACCCGGATAAGATCATTCACAATGCACTCTTTTCGGGTGGTGGCATTGCCACGCAGGTAAAGAATAAAGCGGATGTGGGGACCAAAGTTCTGGCAACCATGTCGCAGGCCAGCAACGAACGCGATGTGGTTTGGGTGCGCGAAAAACCGGAGTGGAAAGGCGGCAAAGTCGCTTATGTACGCGGTACGAATTCGAGCAAATTCACAGGCGGCAAACTCCTAACCCCCGACGATCCTGAACAACTGTTTACGGGGCCGCTCCTCATGCGCTATGTCCTGAATCAGTTTGGACTGGATTACCGGATCGACAAGCGTAACCCGTCGGTCAAGAATCCCGTGTTGACCATTTCTCGGGGCAGCAACGGCTTTTTCTTCTCAGGCTACTGCCCCAATACAACCATCACCCATCGGTTCAAACTACCGCAGGGAGCCCCTATTCTGACGGGTTACGAAACCGAACTGGCCAATGGTTACTCGGTCTATTCGATGCCTAAAGCCTGGCATCGGGAAAGCCGGATTTTTATTGATCAGTCCGACGGTATTGTGTCCTGTCAGGAAATGACGTCGGGCGTACAGCGTATGAAACGTTGCATTCGGCTGATGGGGCTAAAAAATGCGACCGTCCGAATCTACCCTGATGACGAGGTTACAGATCAGGGTTTGCATGTCTACACAAATACAAGTTATCCCTGGAAGAAAGGGCAAACTGCCTTCAAACCCGGCGACAAAAAATTCGGCAAGCACTACGTAGTTGAAAACGTGACTGGTGATTTAGTGGCATTTTGGTAATGATTTTAACCGCAAAGGGCGCTAAGGTTTTCGCAAAGAACGCTAAGGCTTTCTGAAGAAAAATCAGGTTTTTATTCCTTTGCGAACCTTGCGAAACCTTTGCGCTCTTTGCGGTTAAATAAACCTCTCTTAGTATGAAACTCATTTCCTGCCTATTCGGGCTTGGGCTGCTTGTGGCTTTGGTTTCCTTTCATAACACGATCCCTCAACCCAACACCTACACAACCCTAAAAGAAGGCTTCAACAATCCACCCATCCACGCCCGGCCCAAAGTGTACTGGTGGTGGCTGAATGGCTATGTCGATACGGTTCGACTGAAAGAAGAATTGGTCTCCATCAAAAAGGCTGGATTAGGCGGGGTCGATATTTTCGAAATTGGGCTACCACCCGCCAGCGATCCGAATCAGCTAATTCCGGCAGGTCCAGCTTTCATGAGCGATGCGTCGGTAAAAACGATTCACATGGCCATTCGGGAAGCGGGTAAACTGGGACTCGAAGTCGGACTGAATCTGGCCAGTAGCTGGAATGCGGGGGTAGTTGGGTAAAACCCCAGCACGCGGCCAAAACGCTTTACTTTTCCAAAGTAACAGTCAACGGGTCGAATTCCTCTGCAATCCGGTTGCCGTTTCCAACCATCCCACCTGACAAACAGGGCAAACCACGACCCATTGTGTACGGTTCGGACGGGAAGCCCGCTTATCATGAGGAGGTGGCAGTCATTGCCCTGCCCGCCGGTCAGCAGTCGAAACTCGATACGACCAAAATCATCAACATATCGGCCTTCTTCGATGCAAAAACAGAATCATTAAACTGGAAAGCACCAGCAGGCGAGTGGGCCATCTACCGCTATATCTGCTCCAATTCGGGTGAGCAGTTGATTCGACCAACGCCCAATTCTGTGGGACCCATCATCGACCATTTTGATTCGACGGCTACGCGCATGCACGTCATGTACTTCATCGACCGGCTGAAACCGGGTATCGGCGATTTTCGAAAAAGTGCGCTCAAAAACCTATACCTTGCCAGCTACGAAGCCAAAGAATTTACCTGGACGCCTACCCTACCAGCGGCTTTCAAAAAACTGCATGGCTACGACCTTTACAAGTTCTTACCCGCCATTTATAACCCGGAACAATACCAGCCCGAGATCGCCAAAAATTTCCAGTTTGACTTCGACAAAACCCTGTCGGAACTGATGATTAATAACCATTACCGTAAGGCGAAAGAAATCTGCAACAGCTACGGATTGCAAATTATTTCTGAATCAGGAGGTCCAGGGCACCTGCACCACATTCCAGTCGAAACCCTGAAAGCACTGGGATCGCTGGATGTGCCGCGCGGTGAATATTGGTACAACCGCGAGTTTTTTATGGAGAACGACAAGGATAGTTTAGTCGACATGATTTATCTGGTGAAAGAGATTGCGGCTGCATCGCACATTTACAAGCGCGGGATTGTTGAAGAAGAATCGTTTACCAGCTATTGGGACTGGCAGGAAGGTCCCTCAGACTTGAAACCCCTCGCCGACCGGGCGTTCTGCGAAGGCATGAACAGGCTGGTTATTCACGGATTTCCGCATAACCCGAACGGAATGGGGCATCCCGGAATCGCTTATTTCGCGGGCACGCATTACAACGACCGGAACACCTGGTGGCCCAAAGTCAAACCCTTTAACGACTACCTAGGCCGCATTTCCTACATCCTGCAAACGACTGATTTTGTGGCCGATGTGCTGCACTATTATGGCGATAACGTACCGAATCTGATTCCGCCCAAGAACACCCGGTTTACGGTCGGGCCGGGTTATGATTATGAAGTGATCAATACAGAAGTCTTACTCCGTGACCTGACCGTGGATCATGGCGAATGGGTCCTACCCGGTGTTGGGCGTTACAAGGTCCTGAGCATTGGAAACGAGGGGCGAATCCCGGCAGAAGCCCTCGCCAAACTCAAAAAATTGGCCGCCCAGGGCGCGCATTTGGTTGATCAGAAACCGGCTTTACCGGCGCTCGCAGCCCTGAACATTCCACCCGATTTCAGCTATGCGAATCAGAAAGCCGATCAACGCTATACCCCCTGGACTACATTCACTATCGGCGTGACGAGCTGGATTTTTACCTCGTTCGCAATACTACCAGTCAATGGGTTTCAAAAACCTGTCTGTTCCGGCAACAGGGAAAAACACCCGAAATCTGGGACCCTATTTCTGGAGCGATTACGCCCATTTTAGGTACTAAACAGGAAGCTAACGGAATGAGCTTACCTATTTCACTGCCACCGAATGGAGCCTTTTTTGTCGTATTCAGCAAGGTGCCCGCATTATCGGCCTCCAAAGTTGGCCATAGTGGTTTTGACAATCCAGCAACAATGAAGCCTATTCTAACGCTGGATGGTCCCTGGACACTCACTTTCCCCAAAGGCTGGGGCGCACCGGCATCCGTTACGTTTCCAACATTGATTTCCTGGACGGAGTCCAGCCAACCCGGCATTCGTTATTTCTCCGGTACTGCTACGTATCAGAAAACCGTTAATTACAAGTCAGTTACGCCAAATCAACGAATCTATCTTGATTTAGGATCGCTTTCAACCGTCGGCGAAGTCTGGCTCAACAACAAACCACTGGGCATCGTCTGGACACCACCCTACCGCTTCGACATTACCGATGCGGTTAAACCGGGGGCGAATATCCTACGGATTGAAGTCGCCAATACCTGGTCGAACCGCCTGACCGGCGACGCCATAACAGGCGAGAAATTCACCAAAACCAACATCACCAAAGCCAACAAAAACCTGGTTCCCTGGGACAAATTGCCGTTGATCAAATCGGGTTTATCGGGGCCGGTGACCATTCAGACTACTTTGCAAATAGAACCGCATCGGCGGACCGACTGATTTTTATGATGGGTATGATGGATTATGATTTATTTGTAGTTGTAAAAGTTTATTATGGCTACATAATTATCAAGATTCTGAACTTACTCAATTGATTTTGAGGGCCTTTTACAAAGAAGCTGTTTTAACTTTCTAAATTTCGTTAAAACTGAATCGTTTTTTGTCATCCCGACTTTAGGAGGGATCTCAAGCTTCATAATAGGCGAGCTTGAGATCCCTCCTGAGGTCGGGATGACAAAAAATCACGAAACTTCTAGCTAGAAAATAAAAGTTTAATGAACAGCTTCATAATCTATCATACCCATCATAAAAATCAGTCGGTCCGCCGATGCGGTTCTATCAATCCTTGAATGATAATGAATAAACTTTTTCTACTTGCGTTTCTACTTGGCTTTTCGTTCAGCGTCGTTGCCCAGCAAGCCGATTCTGCGACCTATCTATCGACGCTAAAACAGGAACTTACGGTTCAATGGCCGAAAAACCGAACCATTAATTTAGTGTTTCATGGGCACTCGGTACCCGCAGGCTACTGGCACGATCATGAGGTACATACGCTTGAATCGTACCCGAATCTGCTGCTGGCAAAACTAAAAAGTCTGTATCCTTACGCCGTTATCAATGTGATTGTGACGGCTATTGGCGGGGAGAACGCCATCAAAGGCCAAACCCGATTCGAGCAGGACGTACTCATTCATAAACCGGATGTTCTGTTTATCGACTATGCTTTGAATGACCGCTTTTCGGACATTGGCAAGGTGAAAGAAGCCTGGTCGGCGATGATACAGGCAGCACTGGCCCGGAACATAAAGGTCGTACTCCTGACGCCCTCCCCCGACCAACGATTGGATATACTGGATGCCAAAAATCCACTGGAACCACACGTTCAACAAATCCATCAACTGGCCGAGCAACATCACGTTGGTCTGGCTGATCCTTATACACAGTTTAAGCGGGTGGCCAAACGAGGTGAGTTGACCAACTACATGTCGCATGTGAACCATCCGAACAAAGCGGGTCACGAGATCATTGTCAACGAACTCCTGAAGTGGTTTACGAAGTAATCGGGCTAGGCGGGCGATAATCGTATTCGGGGCTGGCAATAACGGCGAACTTATACTTATCACCGTGATAATACGACTGCTCTATTTCAACGACTTTGTCGCCCGTACAGATCACAGCGCTGTCTAGCAAAAAGACGGGGGTTGGTTTACTGAGGTCAAAATTAGTGGTGTTCGGTTCCAGAATTTTCACGCCCAACGTCTGCTGAACCTCGTTGATTTTCAGGTGATACGCGTTTTCATACACCTTGAAATACGACACCTCCGTGGGTATTTTATTGATCTTCGGGCAGAGTGTCAGGGAAATATATTTGACCTCATCCTTAATCAGCAACTCATCGGCATAGCGGAGTTGGTGGAGCTTCAGGGCAGGGCCTTCAATAATAAAATGGCGACCGTTAATCTCCGACGAGATGCCATCCTGCAAAATAGTTTTCTCCAGAACTATATTTTTGGGGGTGAAGCCTTCAGCAATCAGGCTATCATGAAAGCCGCGTCGGGTGGCGTAGATGGAGCCAAGCGTACGAAGCAGGTGGTGGTCTTCGGTACGATTGAGCACATAGGTACCTTTCCCTTTTATTCGGCGGGCCCAACCTTTGGACTCAATTTCGAGGAGTGTTTTTCGGGCCGTTGTGTTGCTAATGTGAAAGGTCTTAATAAGCTCGTTTTCAGAAGGAATCTGGTCGCCGGGTTGTAATTCACCCGTTTTAATTTTTTCAATGATGCTTTCACTAAGCGCGATAAATTTCGCCTTACCTGTGGCTAGCTGAGCAGTTGCCCCTTTCTTTTCCATCCAGTTCAATCGACCCATAATCTGTTAACACCCGGTGTGTGAACCTGTTACGTATTTCTGACATACATTGCCACAATCCGTTGACAAGCTGTGTAAATATACATGTTCATTTTCAGGATCAAATGGAATCAGTAGAGTTGGGTGAAGGCTCTATTTATAGGGTACAGATTCAGCCATCCACCTGGCACCTATTTCTATAAACTAATGAAGCATCCTTCTTTTCTATTTCTGATCCTTAGTCTTCTCGTCGCAACGTTCGGGTTTGGGCAGCAAACAGCCTTTCAATGGCAGCAGGTAGCCCCCGGCGTGTGGAAATCGATGGTTGGAAGCCCGGATGGCATTACGCCATTGATGGTTGCCGACGTAAAACCCGGTTGGATGGCCTTCAAAAACTGGGCGAAACATCATTTCCTGCGTTGCTACAGGAAAGTATTCACGAAAAAGTAGATGGTAAGACGTTGTTACGGTTCCCCCTGCAAAAAGGTGAGCAGTTGTTCGGGCTGGGGCTCAACTTTAAAAGCGTTCAGCAGCGGGGCACGATCAAGACGTTGCATGTGGATCATTACAATGGCAAAGACAACGGGAGGACACATGCGCCTGTTCCTTTCTACGTATCCAGTCTGGGCTACGGCGTACTGATCAATTCAGCCCGTTACATTACAGTCTATGCCGGTACGGGCGTGCTGGCAGAAGGCAAGAATACACCGCCCGAGATGAATCGAAACAGTCAGCGGGACTGGAATTCGCAACCGTATTCCGATGCGGTAGACATGGTGATTCCAGCGGCTGGCACTGAAGTCTATGTCTTTGCTGGCCGTACACCCATGGAAGTTGTACAGCGATACAATCTCTACTGCGGAGGAGGCACGTTACCCCAAAGTGGGGGCTTGGTTTCACGCATCGAACCCCTACCCTGTTTACCGACAAACAGATTTTAAACGAAGTGGCCGAATTTGAAGCGAAAGGGTATCCGTTGAGTTTTGTCGGGCTGGAACCTGGCTGGCAGTCCCATTCCTACCCGAATAGCTTTGTCTGGGATAGCACGCGTTTTCCCCATCCCGATCAGTTCCTGAAGCAACTGGCAACCAAAAACATTCGCTCCAATTTATGGATAAATCCGTACGTCTCTTCGCATTCACCTATCTTCTCCGATGTGCTTCCCTATACCGGCACGCATACCGTTTGGGTTGGCCGCGTTCCCGATTTCAATCTGGCACCCACCCGTAAATTGTACAAGGATTTATTCTCGAAACAGCACCTGTCCATTGGCGTGTCGGGCTATAAGGTGGATGAAGTCGATGGGTATGATAACTGGTTATGGCCCGACATAGCCAAATTTCCGTCGGGTATTAGTGCAGAGCAGATGCGACAGATTTATGGGCTACAATTCCAGAAAATGACCGATGGCTGGTTTCGGGAGATGAACCAGCGGACGTATGGGCTGGTACGGGGTTCCAACGCGGGTTCTCCGGCCATGCCCTACGTGATTTACAACGATTACTACGACCACCGAGATTTCATTACGGCGCTCTGTACCAGTAGTTTTGCCGGGGTGTTGTGGACACCCGAAGCGCGTACCTCCAAGACGTCGGAAGAATGGCTGCGCCGGATGCAAACGGTCTGTTTTTCACCGATGGCGATGCTTAATGCCTGGGCTGACGGCACCAAGCCCTGGTCATTTGCCGACGTAGCCGAGGACGTAAAAGCAGTGATGCGCTTACGAATGCAATTGCTGCCCTACCTCTACACAACCTTTGCCCAGTATCATTTCGAAGGTAAACCACCCATTCGGGCCATGAATCTGGTCGATGGGTTTTCGTTCGATGATAAAGCGACAACTGCGCAGGTAAATTCGACCGATAACCCGTACGCGATGGCGGTAAAACAGGACATCAAGGATCAGTTCATGGTGGGTGATTTCCTGCTGATAGCCCCTTTGTTTGCAGGTGAAACGAGCCGAAAAGTGGTGCTACCTGTCGGCAACTGGTATGACTTTTACACGGGAAAATTAGCGGGCAAAGGCGAGGTAATCGAGATCAAACCGGGGCTGGCAAACATCCCTGTATTTGTGAAAGAAGGGGTATTATTCCGATGATTCCTGCCCAGCTCCACACACCAGCAGCAAGCGAAAAGCTCCCCTTACAGATTCGCTATTATGGCACCACAGAAGCCAGCTGGAACCTCTATGACGACGACGGCATTACGTTCGACTACGAGCGTGGGAAGTACAATTGGGCTCGTCTGGACGTTAAAAAAGACAAAAAAGGCCAGTTAACCGGTAGTTGGACGGCTCCCAAAGACCCGGCATTCCATTATAGCAGTGCGACTTGGGAATTCATGACGCGTTGATAGCACCTACTAATTCAACAGTATCCTGTAGCAGACTACTTTTTACAGGATACTGTTGAACGAACTAGTACTTGTCCAATTTAGTTTCTCGGGGCGGCATCGGCCCGAGGAACAATAGAATCTATTTTGGCAAAGCACTAGTCAAAACGTGATGCCGCTCTTTGTCACAATGTAGTTTACGAGGAATCCAATCAACAGACAATCAGGTCTACTATAGCCCATTAATAATCCGGGCATAGATGTTATTAAGCCGGTTGACATCGTAACTGCCTCCCCCATCATCGACGACATTGATCGTTATGTTCGAGGTGCTACCCGAAGTGGCCGTGGTCCGGGTGACTGTTAAGCCCAGATTCAGCGTGCTGTTGGCCCCACTGACTCCCCTCCGTTTATGGTCAGACTCAACTGCCGATTGGACACCGTATTGCTCACATGCCATTTGCTGTTGGCCACCATCACCCTACTGCCGCCTGACACATCAAAGCTGGTCAGCGTATTATCAAAGCTAACACTGTAGCCGGTTGGTACGGTCAGGGTAATAATGATGTTGCCACTAGCGACTGAGCCATTGACTTCCTGCAACTGAATGAGCAGTCCTTTACTGTCGACAACGGCAAAGTTGGCATCGGGCAGACTTATGAGGGGCGACAGGTCGGGACCAGCCAGTGCCGTTACACTCACCAGTGCCGACTGGCTGCAAGCCCCTGTAGTAGCCACTACCGTAAAGGTCTGCACGCCAGCCGTGTTCAGACTCGCCAAAACGCCTGAGCTGGTAGCAGGCGTCGTAAAAGAAGCGGTAGCGGGGGCTGTCCATTGGTAGGTAGTAGCTCCCGAAGCCGTCAGGCTAATCACTACCCCCACATTAGCCATCGGCAGGGAGGCTCCGGCGGCTATGCTCAGCACCGTATTGCTACTAATTGTTGTAGTAGCTGTCGCCGAACAACCGTTGGCCCCCGTTACTGTAACCGAGTAAGTACCCGACGCACTCACCATACGGATGGCGTTAGTTGAATTATCCTCCCAGCGATAAGTCCCTCCGCCCGTAGCCGTCAGGGTTACACTGGTGATTGCACAAGTCAAGGTGGTATTGCTGGCCATAATACTAACGGAGGGGGCCTGCTGATCGGACAAAATTGTCACACTAGTTGTGGCAGTGCAACCACTGGCAGCGGTCAGGGTCACCGAATAAGTCCCTGCGATATTAACCGTAATTTGCGAACTAGTGGCGGTAGTAGACCAAAGCAACGTGCCCACCCCATTGGCCGTCAAGGTTACGGATGGCGTGCTACAGATCAATGTCAGACTGGAGGGAGTGATGCTCAGTGAGGGCGCACTCTGATCGGCTGAAACCGTACTCGAAATAGTTGCCGTACAGCCATTCGCCCCTGTAAGCGTTACGGAATAAGTCCCCGCCGTGCTGACAGTACGTACGGCACTGGTTGAGTTATCCTCCCAATAATAAGTACCACCCCCAGTGGCAGTTAGACTGATACTGGTGGTGGTACAGGTCAGGGTTGAACTAGCGGGTGTAAGGATAGACGCAATGGGAGGAGTCGTATTACTATCGATTATCTGAGTAGCTACCGCCGTACAACCATTAGCGTCAGTTAGCGTCACAGAATAGGTTTTAGCCATTGATACAGCAATCGTAGACGTAGTTTCAGTGGTATTCCACCGTAGGGCGCCGGTTCCATTAGCCGTCAGGGTCACTAGTGGACTTTGGCAGGTCAGCGTGGTAGAGGAGGGCGTAATACTGACAGTAGGAACAACGGTGTTACTGGATACCGTTGTCGTGGTTGTACTGGAACAACCCGTGGCCATATTGGTCACCGTGACCGAATAGACACCGGATACAGTCACTACAGCAATACCCAACGCAGCATCCTGACTCAACAGACCAGGCCCGCTAAAGGCGAAGCTATTGCCCCCCCAGCCGTCAGCGTAACACTCGTCTGGGTGCAACTTAAAGGACCATTACTCACCAGAGTAGCCACCGGAAAACTGTTTATTGTCACGTCCGTTGATGCACTGCCCGTCAGACCGTTGTCAGCGACAATCAGGCTGAAGGTTTGGGTTCCCGTTGTGCCCGGTGTAATAGCCTGACTAAAAGACGTTGACGTTTTAGTACCGGCCATTGACGTACTGCTGCCGTTAGTAAGCGTGTAGTTATAAGACCCCGTTACTCGACCTATGGTAGCAGTAAAGGTTACCGGACTGCCTACACATACACTGGATGGGTTGGCAGCCAGATTCGTAACCGTAGGCGCAGAGTCGAGTACCTCAAGCCGGTAGGTCGCCCCCAGCCCTGTGCATCCGTTGGCATCGGTTACCTGTACGGTGATCGAAAAACTGCCGATTTGGGTTGGTATACCCGACAACACGCCCCCGCCGATACGGTAAGGCCAGTAGGCAGACTACCACTCACGACACTAAAGGTACGGGGCGAGGTACCGCCCGTGGCACTAAAGGTCAGGTTTAGGCTTGAGCCCTGAAGTGCCGTGCTGGTTGATGGATTCGTGACAGTGAGGGATGAACTCACCACGGCACTAGCCGTAGTGGTAAACTGCGGACAACCATTGCTGGCCGGAATCGTATAGGTGACCGTATACATACGGGCCGTACTGCCTACGGGATTGATCTGGCCGGTACTTCCATCCAGTAGTAAGCCGGACGGTGAAGCGGAATAGGTTCCTCCCGGTGTTCCGGTCAGGGTGACACCTGCAACAGCTCCATCGGCACAGAAGGGCGAGTCGGCATAGGCAATGGTGGCACTGGGGGCTTCCGTAATGGTTACGGTAGTAGTGGCATAGTAGTCTGGGCAACCATTGCTCCCAGCAATCAGGTAGCTTACCGTATACGAACCAGGGGTACTGCTGGCAGGGGTGATTCGGCCCGTGCTGGCATTGATGCTCAATCCACTGGGACTGGCCAAATAGGTACCTCCACTTGTGCCGGTTCGGGTGACGCCAACGCTGGCTCCATTCGAGCAAAAAGGCAATCCTGCATATGATATAGTAGCACTAGGGGCTGTTGAAATCGTTACTGGCGTAGTGGTGGTAAACTGTGAACAACCATTCCCGGCTGGAATCGTATAGGTGACCGTATACGTACGGGCTGTACTTTGTGACGGATCAATCTGCCCAGTGCTGGCATTGATATTCAGGCCCGTTGGACTAGCCGAATAAATACCGCCTGTTGTTCCCGTAAGCGTGACAGCTCCCTCCGTAAGGTTCGAACAGAAGGGCGAACCAGCATAGTCAATTGTGGCACTCGGCCCGGCATTAATGGTAACAGATGTATTGGTCGTGAATTGCGAACACCCACCACTGGCCACAACCGTATAAGTGACCGTATAGGTACCCGTCGTACTGCTGGCAGGCGTAATCTGGCCAGTGTTGGAATCAATACTTAAACCACTGGGGCTAGCCGAATAAGTTCCTCCGGCGGTTCCGGTTCGAGTGACGTTTACGGCTGATCCGCTTACGCAGAAAGGCGAGCCAGCATAGGAAATGGTGGCATTCGGTATAGGATTAATGGTGACACTGGTGTTGGTCGTAAATTGAGTACATCCTCCACTGGCTGCAATCGTATAGGTGACCGTATAGGTACCCGTCGTACTGCTGGCAGGTGTGATTTGACCCGTGCTGGAATTGATATTTAACCCTGTGGGACTAGCGGAATAAGTCCCTCCGGCGGTTCCGGTTCGGGTTACGCTTACTGCCGGGCTACTGGAACAAAAGGGTGTTCCAGCATAGGAAATAGTAGCACTGGGTCCGATCGAGACCGTTAAAGTGGCAGCCGTAGAGTTGGTAGTGCCTCCATCGCCAGTGGCTACGCAGCGATACTGATAGCCGCCAAGACCGGTTACGTCGCTGATGGTTAGAGTTGTGGTTGTAACGCCTGAATACGGGCTGGAGTTACTGACATTGGTAAATCCTCCGCCCGTATTGACCTGCCACTGATAGGAGTTTGCATTGGAGGCCGCAACCGTAAACGTAGTACCACTGCCCGAACACACCGTCTTGGTCGTCGGGTTGGTTGCAAAATTAGGCGCAGATGCCATTGCGTAGGTAAATGGCACGATATACGTACACCCCCTCCCGATGGGGTTATTTTAGCATACAGTGTTTGAGAGCCAGAAGATAATCCAGAAGGGGCAAATGTATTAGGTGCAGTAAACGTACCGGCTGATGTAGTAGCCGAAGCGTCTTTATAAATGCCATTTATTGTCCCGGTAAACGTACCGGTATAGGTAAAGATGGAATTGTTTGCTGGATTATCATTGATAATAGCTGAACCTGTATTACTAGTGATAGTAACATAATTTGACCCATATTTCAAAACACCACTATTCGTAAATGAGCCTATGCTATTGATGTATCCTTCTACCTGTAGTAACCCACTATTTGTAATAGAATTAATACTTGAATTACCACTAATACTTCCTGTCACTATAATAAATTGCCCACAGGCATAATTATTTATGATAGCACTCGTTGGCGATTGTCCAGTAGGCCCACCCAATTCGAGCGCAACACTATTGGACGAATTTAAACGGATTATACCATAGTTTTGCACAACAGAATAATAATTTCCTGGTCCAAAAATCCCCGCAACGGGCCCACCAGCAGCTGTCTCCATAGCGAGAGTTCCATAATTAATTAATGTTGAATTTTCATTAAGGTCAACATATCGAAAAAAGCTACCATCCCCTCTAATATTTAATCGGCCTCCACTATTAATTGTCAATGTTTTATTTGCCAAGAATATACTAATTACAGACGCTGTTGTTCCAGATGCAATAACAGGATTCCCTGTCCCACCGTTAATGTGTACATAGTCTGATGTAGTAGGCACGCCCGAAGGGCTCCAGTTACTGGCGGTATTCCAGTCTGAGCTTGTTGTGCCCGTCCAGGTTCTATCTGTCGCAAGCAGAGAACGGCTAAAGCCAAGAATAAATAAGAGGACGTAAAACAGTCGATTCATATAAAAAGAGGAAAGGTTGAGTTGAAAAGCCATCGCTCATCGATCGCAACGGGTTATAGTTTTGACCGAATGAGGCTGGACTAAATCGGCTGGCAATTAGCAACACCTGGACATAAGCGGCTAACACGCTCGTTACATCCAATACCACTCATGTTACATGGCATGAAAAAAGCCTGGATTACCAGGCTTTTTTAGTAATTGAGGAACAAAACGAACCGCTCCCAGCGAGATTTCATCCATTAACCAGGGCGCTGGTCCTGTCTCTCCGGCAGCGATTGTTTTCCATATTGAGAGGGAAGAACGCCATACTTCTCCTGGAATACTTTGGCGAAATACGACAGGCTATCGAAGCCCACCGCATAGGCTACCTGCGTTACACTGTCGGTTTGGGTAGTGAGCAATGTTGCCGCCTGAGCAAGCCGAATGTCGCGAATAAAGTTGGTGGCCGTTATGTTCGTCAACGCCTTTAGCTTTCGATACACTTGTACGCGGCTCAGGTTAACCGCATCGGCCAGCGCTTCGACGTTAAAAGCAGGATCATCGATGTGTTGCAGCACCACCTCCGTCAACCGATCCAGGAACCTTTGTTCGGCTGAAAGTGCTGGTGGAACGACTAATGTCGGCTCCTTGTGCGACTGATTAACCGTAAACCATTCGAAAAGTCGTTCCTGTTGCAGGAGTTGATTCCGTACACGAAGCAGTAGTTCCTGCCGATCAAAAGGCTTGGTCAGGTAATCATCAGCCCCAATCGTTAGTCCTTCAATACGGCTTTCTCTATCAGCTTTGGCCGTAAGCATCACGACCGGAATATGGCTGGTGGCTTCCTGGGATTTAAGTTGCTGACAGAAGCCGAACCCATCCAGGCGGGGCATCATTAGATCGCAAATGACCAGATCGGGCAGGGTGTCAACTGCCTTCTGAAGCCCATCCTGCCCATCGACAGCTTCTGTAACCGTATAGGTTGCTTCCAGTATATGTCGGATATACAGCCGTAAGTCATCATTATCCTCTACGATCAAAACAGCCTTACCCGATGAGGCTTCCTGATCCGAAACCACCTGAGTTTGTCCAGCTATAGCCTCTGCCCTGACTGCTCCACTACCATCAGCGGTAACCAGTGCCGGATTAATCGGAGCAGACGCTTCCGCTACACCTAATGGCAAGTCAACGATAAACGTAGCCCCCTGATCAGGTTGACTCTCGACACGAATGTTTCCTTTCATGGCTGTAACCAGCTCTTTGACCAGTGCCAGCCCGATACCAGTGCCTTCATATCCACGTTGCTGGCTGTCGTCGACCTGATAGAACCGGTCAAAAATATGGCTGACCTGCTCAGGAGCGATGCCAACCCCTGTATCCTGAACGGAGATCGTTATACCCGATTTAGCATGATGGTACACAACATTTACTTCCACGCGCCCGCCCGCAGGAGTAAATTTCAGGGCATTCGAAATCAGATTGGTTACAATTTTCTCCAGTTTATCGGTATCATACAGCATCCACTGATTCGGTCGGTTTTGTGTCAATGACAGCGCAACTCCCCGGCTTTGTGCCAGCGACTCGAAGGAAGCAATCCATATCCGAAGGTCATCAACCAGGTTACCCGGTTTTCGATCCAGTTGTAATTGTCCGGCATCCAGTTTAGCCAGATCAAGCAGTTGGCCAATCAACGACTGCAACCGGTTGGCATTCCGATACATAACCTGATATAGCATGTCGGTTGGGTGACGCAGCAGAAGGTCGTTGATTGGTCCCAGCAGCAGGGTTAATGGTGTCCGGAATTCGTGGGAGATATTGGTAAAAAAGCGCGTTTTCACAACATCCAATTCAGCTAAACGGCCTGCTTCTTTTTGTTCGAAGGCAACCTGTTGCTGAAGCAGCAATCGCTGGGCCTGAAACCGATTTAACTGCCAGATCATCAGCGCTACCAGGATTAAATAAACCAGATAGGCCCACCAGGACCGGTAAAATGGAGGATGAATCTGAATCGGCAATTCCAGCGGCTTACTCCAATGCTCACCATCTACAGACCCCAGCATCTGAAGACGATAGTTTCCAGGGGGTAGTTGCGCGTAATTGGCGAATCGGTTGGTTCCTGCTTCTACCCAGTCGTCGTCAATACCAATCAGTCGATACCGGTAGCGGTTATTTGCCGAATTCGTGTAATCCAGCACGCCAAACTCAAATGTGAGCAGGTTCTGATCATGCCGTAACTTAAGTTGGTCCGTATAGTCAATACTCTGCTCAAGAACGTTATCGCTATTGCCTACTTCTACCGGCTTATTATTGATCCGCAGCCCAAGAATAGCGACCGTTGGGATCTTCTGGTTTTCCCGTAACAGCTTCAAGGGCTGAAACGTATTCAGGCCATTGACGCCACCAAACAGCAACTCACCGGAAGGCGACTTCACAAACGAACCCGTGTTAAACTCATCATCCTGTAGGCCATCGGCCTGCGTATAGTTCCGAAAATGTCCCGTTCGGGGATTGAATTGCGACAGCCCCCGGTTTGTACTCAGCCACAGGTTGCGCGATTCATCGGGTATAAGGCCATACACCACTTTATTGGGTAGGCCATCTTTCTCGGTAAAGTGGCTGAATTGGCCCGTCCGTTTGTCCAGTCGTTCTAATCCCCCTCCCTTGGTACCAATCCACAAGTACCGGCCAGGCTCATAGGGGTCATTGACCAGACTCAGCACGAAATCATTGCTCAGGCTTTGCCGGTTCGTAATCGAGTTTCTATAGTGGGTATACGTAGGCCTCTCCGAAAGATGCTCAGCCTTGACGAGTCCTTGCTGGGTACCAATCCAGAAGGAGCCATCTGGCTCACGAAGCAACGCATAGGTTTCCGTTTCCGGACTACTTTTCGATAAGTACTGGAACGTCTGAAACGTTTCAGATTGGGGATCGAACCGGAGTAATTTGCCATTCGTGGCTCCAATCCAAAGCAAGCCCGATGGATCTTCCAGCGTGTGATTTCCCCATAAACCAAAATCAGCCTCGGCGGGTAATGGATATTTTTTGAGCAATTGCCAGGTACTGGAAAACTTGAACAAATGCTCTTCATGGGTCTGAAAATTCGTATTCGACACCCAGAAAAACCCCTGCCGATCCTGCATAAAATACCGTTGCCGACGATCGGCCTCAGTAAGTTTCGGGTCCAGAAAAGGCATTAACTGATTGGATTTAAGATCTACTAACCCATACGCAAATTGATAACGGGCATAGGTTCGCCCTTGCCTGTCGACATACAAATAGGACAGCGACGTACGTGGCAGGTACGAATGAAACTGATTGACTCGTGGGTTAAACTTTCGAATACCGTAGCCACTGGTGCCTATCCAGATGTTATCGGTTTTATCTTTCAACACCTGGGTCACGGCATACAGATTCGGCGGCAAGGCCATAAATGCGTCCTGAACGGTCAGGCTATCTTTCCGATAAAGCTCATCCGGCGACAATAGCCAGAGGTGGTTGACGGTTATAATCGCCAGTAAGTTTTTATCGATAGGCTTAATTTGTACACCTGCAACGCCTTTGGCAGGCAACGAGATTACGTTCCGCTTCCCCTTACGCCAACAATCAATTTTGTTAGCGGTACAGATAAACAAATAGCCCTGATGGGTGGCCTCATATAAATCAAAAATAGCCGGTGTTTCGCCAGTGAACAGCGCCAAGCGGGTGAGCGAAACTGGCTTTTTCCAGTTGAAGGTATAAACACCATTATCTACCGCTGTGTGTGCCTCGCCTGTTGATTTAAAACTAAAAGAAAGATTCGGATGGTTCGTTTGCTCACGAGCAATCGGCAACGATACAATCTGAACCTGATCCGCAAAATCAGGCCGTTCCGGGAAATGATGGTGAAGCGAAGGAGGAAGGATAATTTTAAACGGTTTCCCTACGTTGGTACCTACCCAGATATTGCCCGCAGGATCTTCGGCCAATCCCCGAATCTCGTAGTTTGCCCCCGTTTCCAATGTCTGGTCCCAAATGGCAATATGATAAAAGCGCTGGGTCCGGTCATCATATAAATTAAGGCCTTTATTCAGGGTACCGATCCAGAGCCGTTTATGGCGGTCGAGCAGTAAGGCCGAGCAGGCATTGTCGGAGATGCTGTACGGATTGTATGGGTCGTTGGTAAAAACCTTAAAATTATACCCATCGTAGCGATTTAGCCCGTCTTTAGTCGCAATCCAGATAAAGCCTTTCTGGTCCTGTTTGAGATCGAAGATCATGCCCTGCGACAGGCCATTGGAAATTGTCAATTCCTGCCAGCCTTTCGGTTGGGCTATCAGTCTGTTAGACGTAATAACCCAAAGAAGAATCTGGCAAAAAAATACGAACCGCATACTCAGCAATTTTGCCTTAAAATTGGCAAAAAATATATCAATATCTCCAAAGAAATACTTCAATAAACCTTATGCCCATTCGACTATACTAAAAACAACGCTAGCTGGCAGGCCCGCCTTGACGAATAAAATTAATTGACTTGTTGTAACGCGGGTGGAAACCCGCGTTACAACAAGTCTAATGGATAATTATTAGCAAAAATTTACTGAAAATCGACAACTTAACCCCATTATTCATTATCCATTATCCCTCCACCCTTCTGGTTTAAACGGAGTTTGGTTATCGCTTTGCAAGCAGGGAGCCAGCGGGGCCGATCAGCATTGGGCCAGAGTCTAACCTTGGCTTTCTGCCGCTCACCCAGGTACGGTGGTGCGGGCTCGGGGTTGGGCTGTCGCCCATTTAAGGCATAAAATAGCTGATCCGCTCCCGGTCCGTAGCTGCCTTTGGGGCGGAGTGTATCAACGGGTGCCGTGGCTCCGTAGGCCAGTACGCCCTGGGTATCTTTCCGGTCCAGCCAATAGTGAATCAGCGAAACAGCCGAAGCCGAGAAGTAGCCGATCACTTTTGTCTGCGGACGATCTACCTGACGAATATTACCCACTAAAGCTGTAGGGGCGTATCGGATAGTCCGCCTACATGCTGGGTCTGCTCCGCAAACAGCTTAAAGTATCGGTAGGCATCGGCAGTCAGGGCGAGTTGGCGCACATCGACTAAAGCAGGTTGTGTGTCATAAAAGGGAATTTGACCCACGCGTTGCTGGCTGATTAATCCCCCATTTATATAGCGATCATCCATCACGAGAATATCATAGCCATAAATAATCGACCAGCAGGCCGTTCGGCATTGATAATCATACGTCCAGTTCTCAGTGGGCACTTCAGGCGCTTCTTCGCCAGCTTTACCCGGCCGGGGACTAAAGCAGTCTTCGTAAAGCTCGGTACCCGTCACAAAGTAATCCCGATCTTTGTAGACATTGGGCAGTACTTTATTGATGGCATAAACGCCTTGTTTACAGGTATGACACCAATACTGACGTTCCCAGAGTTTCCACTCCCAACGATAATAATTAGCCTGATTGGCAGGGTCCTGACTGTCAATATATAGGTCATGCGCTGCCCTGTAGCCATTTAGCTGATTTACCGATAAACTGGTGGGATTAAATCGGGCGTTTATTTTATCGATTGGGGACCCAGCTGGCATCACCTGCCGGGTCGATTCGTACCGACTTCCATCGGCAAGGGTAAACCGAAGTTGATACGAATGACCCGTCTGCCCTTTAAAATCACTGGGGAGCTGGTAGCTGCCATCCAGGGTTTCATGACAGGCAATCACCGCCGACGAATCGACCATGACCTCTACGGTCGCTTTTGTAAGCGGTACGGTACTAAACTGACCCGTTAGCCGATCGGCATAGGCCCGTTTTAATTGAATAACCTGTGGTTCAGGCAGATTGGTAATCGTGCCGTCTACAACGAGCAGATCATTTGTGCCGATCAGTAGACTATCCTCCGGGTCAATGCAAGCAGAGGGAATCAGGAGGACCAATGCATAAACCAGAAAACGCAAAATCGTTGAGTACATGTATATGGTTTGGATAGACCATGAACCTATGAATAACCAACAAAGCCATCTTAGTAGGATTTCCTACTTTTTTACGTTAACCTCGCTCCCAGCCCCTCTCCTACAACAGGAGAAGGACAGGGGTTTTGAAATCACATGACGAAGCAGTCGCGTAGCGACGAGATGTTTGTAGCAGAAGGTGGTGGTGGACAACATTGGCGTGCCGTCGCTACGCGACTACTTTGACGCCTGAAGGCAAATCATCGACAAGGCTAGCAGTTAGGTTGACGGGAACCGCACAATTAATTCGTATCATTTGTAAGAATTCAACTCCTGACGAGTACTAATAGGGTAACTAAGTAGAGTCATGAGTGAAATCGAACAGAATCATATTTTTGAAACATGGCTCGACCAGTATAGAGCGCTGCTCTTTAAAGTAGTGCGCGCTTATGCCTCAACCACCATGGATCAGGAGGATCTTTTCCAGGAGATCATTATTCAGGTCTGGCATTCCATCCCCGCTTTCCGACAGCAGTGCTCCAACTCAACCTGGCTCTATCGAATAGCCCTTAATACGGCGCTTAAATGGGGGAGCAAGGAACGAAAACATGCTGATTCCCAAGAGTCGCTCGATAACGTGCAGGCAATTTTGCAGGAGACTAAAGTTGAGGTGGATGAACGCCTGACCTGGCTCTATGAAGAAATTCACAAACTCGATGAAGTCGATCGCTCCATCACCTTGCTACTTCTGGATGGGTTCAGTTATAAAGAGATGGCCACCATCGTCGGCATCTCCGAATCAAATATTGGGGTAAAAATCAATCGAATCAAAAAACAGCTTATCACAAAATCTAAACAACAGA
Organism: Spirosoma telluris; assembly: GCA_003259005.1. Lineage (GTDB taxonomy): Bacteria > Bacteroidota > Bacteroidia > Cytophagales > Spirosomataceae > Spirosoma > Spirosoma telluris. The sequence continues at coordinate 7,122,771 of QLII01000001.1, read as the reverse complement.
ATTATCATGGAATTTGACGAACTGCAGAAAATCTGGGATTCCCAGACGAAGGAACCCCTATGGGCAATCAATGAAAACGCCTTATACAACCATATTCTGGCCAAAAAGAAACAGGCTAGTCATATCGCTAATTTCAGTGAGTTACTCATACTGATCGTCTATACAGGCGTGGGCAGTCTGATGATAGGCCTAAATGTAGTGAAGTCTACGGCTGGTAATTTATGGTTATATCTGATGGCCGCCTGGATGTTGGGAACTGTTTTCTATGTGTTAACGCATCGCATTCGCCGACTGCAAGGCGGCAATACGTTTGGCCGTTCGCTGCTGGGCGAACTGGACTATGCCGTCTTAATGGCCACCTACCAGGTTCGTCTTTCCCAATTAATGCGCTGGAATATAGTGCCCGTTGGCATCCTTAGTCTGCTGGGCGTCTGGAAAGTTGGTCAGTCGATTTGGTTAGTCCTGGGTCTGGTACTCTTTTTTGCGTTAAGCTATTTTGCCGGAGGCTGGGAACACGGCATTTATACAGCAAAGAAACGGGAACTGGAAGCCTTGCGAAAAAAGCTGGAGAAGGAATAGATTAACAGGTGGCAGCATGCCATCAACTAATCGTATCGCTTCATAAACAAGGAAAATGGCCATAAAAGGGTAGCCGCAATAGCTTTGTTCCAATTGGGTTTATGCGGATTTTTTCTCAACGCCTTAGCGCCATACCACATTAACACGATAACGAATAACCAGATAGCTGCCATTTGATCTGTAATCTAGTCTGTTAGTCAACAACTTATAAAGTGCACCCAGAACGAAATCTACCTGGGTGCCAGTAAGACAACAACGCGTCTACTGATAGTTTTTACGGCTTCCGGATCTTCTGCCGACGCTTTTTTGTCAGGACCTTCCCATTTAGCTACGATCTGATCGGCAAGCACACCGCGCTGCCTTAAATAGTTGGCAACTGTTTTAGCCCGATACTCTGCTAACACCAGATTCAACTCGCGCTTGCCCACATTGTCGGTGTACCCCGTCACGGTCGCTAGTAATGTTGGCTGTTTCACCAATTTTTCAGCCAGTGAATCCAGGGTTGCTTTGTCTCCGGGCCGTAAGTTGGGACTGCTTTGATCAAAATACAGGATGTAAATACTTAATGGAAGCTCAGTTAGCGTGGACGTAGCCAGTGAATCTAATTGGGTTGTAATGGTCAAACACCCACTACCCAATGGAGGGCTACACGGAATGCGAAAAGCGACCAACTGCCTGACGCAAAGGATTAGTAATACACTGCAAATCAATACCTTCCCCATACCAATACGATTAAAAACTCCCAAAATCAAACACCTTCTACGGCTTTTAGTTCAGGAATCGTTTCGCTACAGTATCGGTAAAAAACAGTTCATTTCGCCTGTGGCGAATCACGGTCGTTCTGCAAGCCCTTTAGTTTGTATTGATCCGATAAGTCACCTGTTCAAATTAGGCTTGACGGCTTATGGTAGTAGGCGGCTACATCAAAAGTTAATTCCTGTTGTGAAGGCGAATTTGGTCTGATTCAGCGCTGATGTAGCTTGAAGTCACCCTTTCGGATGTGTTTAGGTTTATTCGTGGCTTCCAATCGCTCAATTCGTTTCTGCTGCTGGATTACATAGAGGGTTAGCTCTTCGATCTTTTGGAGCAACTTGGCATTCATTTCGCCTAAACCAATCCCGTTCGCTTTAACATCAGCTTCAGATGGAATCTCCGGCAAATGCTGATGAGTCGCGACAAAACTAGCAACCTCCGATAAAGGGCGAAGCTGATACCCAGGTTTGAATACGAAATCAGCCCAACTACCCGTTTTCACCTCTACTTCGCGGGCTCCAATCTTACCCTCAACGGCTAATTTATAGGCACCTGGGCTAGTTGTACCAATGCCAACAGACCCCGTAGCCGAAATAGTCATTAAATCACCTACCCCTCCTTTACTAAACCGCGCTATGTTACCTACTGCATACCATGCCCAATCTTCCTGCCATGCATTGGAATACCCGGCAGTGGGTGCATCACGGTTGGCAAAACGAATTTCAGCGCCCGTACCTGTAGAACTTATTCCACCCGCGCCATTGACTTGAAAACGAGTGTATGAAGGTAAAGGACTAGTTGTACCAATACCAACAGCCCCGTAGCTGAAATAGTCATTAAATCACCAACTCCTCCTTTGCTAAATCTAGCCATATTATCCTGTGCATACCATATCCAATCTTCCTGCCATGCATAAGAATACCCTGGAGTGGAATTCCGGTTCGCAAAACGAAATTCAGCGCCCGTACCTGTCGTGCTTATTCCACCCGCGCCATTGACTTGAAAACGAGTGTATGAAGGTAAAGGACTAGTTGTACCAATGCCAACAGATCCAGCAGTCCATAGATTACCATTAGCGAAAACTTGCAAGGGAATTCCACCATTTGTATGAAGACGGAATGTATTATCATAAACGTCCATTTGCCAAGAAGGACTTCCTACTGAACCTGCTAAACTAATCTCACCACCATCAAGTCCACCTTGTGGCCGAATAGTTAAATAATTTGCTTTTGCATCACCAGCGACATCTAATCTGGCTTCAGGCAAACCTGAGGTAAATACCCCAACCCGACCATATTGATCGAATTTGAAAATATCGTTCGCAAAGCCAACTTTACCAAAACGGCCAATGTTATCTTTTGCATACCACACCCACTCATCTGACCAAAAATCGGATCGCGTTGAAGTCTGATCCCGAAATCGAAATTCTGCGCCTGTACCTGATGTACTTATTCCACCTGCCCCATTGACTTGGAGAAGCGTCCATGATGGCATATAATTTGTACCGATACCAACATTCTTATCTGTTGTATATACCGTTGAACTACTGCTAGACCACTGAGCCAGACAAACTGTTGGGAATATGTATACGACAATACGAATAAGAAGAAATAAATGTCTCATGAGTTGATAATTAATTATGATTGGATACTTAATTACAAGGCCCTGTATACGCCCGGAAAGCGGCTCCTGGCTTGATAACAAAGCCCGCTTTGAGCTTCACCGACTGACCTGCCTTGAGCGTTAACGATGCGCTAGGATTAACCAGCACCTGTTGTACTGCATCGGTTTCGATCCGGTTAACGGCGCTAATGGATATGGCTGAAGAGAAACTACCGGTGACGATATACGGATCGGTAATAAAACAGGTACCGACTGTCAGGAAGAAGGTAATACTACTCGACAATCCACCCGGATCAGTAGCCGTTACTGTAACGGACGACTGACCCAAGGCTGAGGGGGTTCCGCTAATAACATAATTGGAATACGAGAGGCCCGCAGGTAAACCACTCACGGTATAAGTTAACCCCTGGTTTTCTGGGTCTGTAAATAAGGAACTGAGTACTGTGTACGTATAGGCTTGATTAACTGTGGCAAGCTGATCGCTAATGGTACCTGTTGACGAAGGGGATTGATTACCATCAGGACTAGTTCCGACACTTGCGTTAGGGTCTCGGTAATTATAGGTGTACTCTTTAACAATTTCATTCTTGTTATTACTAATTGTCGATAAACGATTTACACCATCATATACATAGTTCGTATTTAGACCTGACGGTGCAGTAAGCTGTTTGATGCCCACACCCGATTGCATGACAGTGGAGGTCACCAGACTTGTGGTTAAACCAGAACGAAGGGCCGTGCCAATATTCTGCACCGATGCATCAGCCATCACCGTTGCTACTGATTCCAGGCTACCCACTCCACCTATTCCCTCAACCTGAGATTGCGTAGCGTTTACTACCTCTGCAATGGGATATGTATGGTTGTAGCCCCAAATATAGGTGCGTGTGGGGCCATTACGAGGTGTTATCTGCGTAATGTTGCCCTTACTACTATACTGGCGGTTTTGAAACAGGTTGAAGCCCGATGGCATAAATGTGTTCCGATCATGCGTGAGCGTGACAGGCGCTGCCACATCCAGCCGATACAGCTCAATAGGGTTACCCAATGCATCGGTTCGTGTCAGTACTCCTTCTACTGCCTGACCATTCACGGTGCGTATGGTCTTTACGGGTACACCTATTGCATTGATCGTTTTCAATGAACCAATATGAGGACTCGCACTATTTTCATAATCGTTGGCATAATAGGTAAGCACCTCTTCGGGCTGGTTTTTGCTGTTGGTAGTAGCAACCCGGTTCACTAGCCAGTCAGTATTATAGGAATAACTGGTAGATTGACTTAGGACATTGGTACCGAACCACTGTTCCTCCGTTTTGATCTCAACACCAAACTGATCACTAAAAACAGGTACAGTGATTGAGTTAAAATAAGTATTGGGTGATTGTTCGTTGACACCACTATTAGTGGGGCAAGCCAGAATACGTTCAATTTTTTTTCCATTCGCGGTGGCACTTAGTCTACCTGAGGTATAACTAGTACCCGATTTGGCCACTAGTTCGAAGGAACTGTCTGGATTTTTCCGGTACGAGTTCTCAGTCAATAGATTTGCTGTTCGCCAGGGTATATTTTGGGCGGGGGGATAGGGAGCCTGATCGAAACTGACTCCGAGGTAATAAACGTCATCAAAGGTGTAAGTCTTTTGCCCATTAATGCCGCCCTGCCCAAACGATTCCGTTACTTGTCGATAAGAGACATGAAAACCATCCCAGTTGTATATAGTTCGTTCATTAACCACATTCGTATGGCCTAACGAAAAGCAGGCAGATAATTGCCCTGTAGTTGACGGTGTTTCACGGGTGGTTATATAATCAGGCTTATTGAGTAAGGTAGCCTGGTTATAGGTAATAACTCGCTCATTGTAGCCTTTGCTCTGGTCATAATCCACAACCTTCTGGACTCGATTACCGCCTATAGCCAAGGTAATATCATCCGAAACAGGTTTCCCGACGGAAAATGAAGCTAAAGGTGGAGGCAGTACAGGGGCCGCTGTTTGGCTAGTGTCAACTGGTATGGAAGTGGGAAGGGCTGGGCCTAGTTGTGGTGTTTGACATCCGACTCTTAATGTATAGGTGTAGGTACCGGCGGGTAAATCGATTCTTGTCGATCCTGTCTTATGACCTGCATAGGAGTCGCTTACCAGAATTAGTCCTGCTGTTGGATTAGTCAGATCAAATGAGGAACCAACATTATTTCCCGGATTACTATACCCTTGTAATTCCCAGCTAATCCGTACGCCAACCAGATTCTGTGCTACAGAAAATGTACCAGTCTTGGTTTGTTGGTTACAGTCTGAAAGAGCATCCTGGGTAAGCAGCGTATAACCAGACAGCACATTCTGGTCCCTCATAAACCTGGGAACGGGCGTCATTGAGCTATACTTTACCCGATTGGGCTCATAGGTAATTTCAGTGTATCCTTTGGTAGGATACGTAATCCGTTTTAACATGCCATAGAGGGAATAACTACCATCCGAAGACCGGTCGGCAGTGGCCAATAAGGGCTGGCTTCTACTTGGTGTTAATAGGGTGTAATCGATTGCGGGAATCTTATACGTGTTTGTTTTACCGTTATAATACCCCAGTGGTCAATAGCATTATTGGCTGGCTTGAGGCCCGATGCTCCCCTTAGAAAAGGGATGGCTATAGTGCCAGCATCACCATAGTAATCGAAAGTATAAGCCTGTACCTTATTGTTTGTTGCTCTGTCTAAGAACGAAAGGCTTTGCAGTTGCAGACGATCACGGTTATCATAGTCAAATCCGATCTGGCGCACCAGTTCATTGTTTTCGTTGTAGACTTTTATGCGAGATAATGCCTTTGCTTTTACTCCTCCAGTTGTATATAGGTCGTTGCGGTCAATTGTCTCAAAAACAACCCTTTTCCCTTTCCAGCTAATCTGTGAAACGAGCTTCTGCTGCACACTCATAATCGAACTTTGAGATCCACAATTGTAGTTGGCATAGTTGCCATCTGGTGATGTAGAACAAGAATAGTTCGTTATTTCCAATTGATAGGTTGCATCATCATTGTAGTTGATAGTGACCTCTACACCTGTGACTGTCGTAATTTTGGTAAGATACCAGGTTTTGCTCCTCAGTTCGGGAGGGTCCGAGTCAGGGGGAAAGGTAAATCTGGATAGGTTTCGGAACCGTTGATAGATAACGTGAAGGCATACACATTGCCCCGTTCATCGGTAATGGTAAACTGGTTGTTGGCAAAATTGATACGAAGGGGCTGCTGGTTATATAACACAGCCTTCGGCGAGCCATCGCTTGCTTTATCGAAATAAAATTTACCACTTTTGCCCGGCAGATTAAACGAAAACGTGTCAAACTGTGAATCCTTCAAGTTCTTAACAACGGCATCGCAGTACTGGTACTGCTCTGTAAGCGACATGCCCCCTTGTATATACGCATTCAGAGCATTGCGGTTAGCCTGAATCTGGAGGCCCGCTGTACCATCAAAATCGTCCATCCCGTTGATGGTCTGGACAATGGTACCGCCCACGTGTAAGTCCCATCCGTTACCTACCCAGGTAGGCAACTCATCGGGTTTCAGGCCACTATTATTATACGCTAGCTGAATGGGGATCGAAACGTTGTTATCAACCTCAATGGTATGTATCGGAATGCCATAGTTGAGTTGCCCAGTATTAAAATTGACCGGCACATTACCAGAACGCTCTATAGACGCTACATTGGGCGGCAATAGCCGTAATCGGTTGGTAGTTGTTTCGTAGCCAGCCATTAGCGAAGAGCTACCAGCCTGACCGAATAATGAATGAGTGCAAAGCGCCAGCAGCAACCAGCTAAACAAGCAATTCAGATAAAAAGGCGAACGATTCATAGTAGGTTGGGTGTGCAGTACATACGTTTCTTGCTAGCCTAAACAAGTTGTGGTTTTGTTTACAAAGCAACTCCTTTGCCTTACTGCAATCAATCAGGGATGTACCCTATTTTGTGTAGTGGTCAGCCACTATTTTGCGTAAGGGATGGGCATTCACTTGAACCGCCAGACCATCCTGTGTAGGATAGAGTGTCCTGCCTGGTCTGGCTGAATTGGTTTTACCGAAGTGGATTGTCTATTTTTACAGGTACACTACACCGAACAATAAGCGGGCAACGCTACGCCGAGTGGGAACTTTTGGCCTTTGACAACGAGTTGATAAACCAAATAAGGATAGGCCTGCATACTACCAGCATACCCCTATTGGCAAAACCAAATCTTAGCCATTCGTTCATGCCTAACCTAATTTAACAGATGGAAAATACACTGCTCATTGAAGTAACCAACCAAAAAGCAATCAGGCTTTTATACGAATTAGAGGAGCTGAATTTAATAAAAGTGTTGACCAAAAATATAGCTCCTTCTAAACCTAAACTCTCGGATAAATACAAAGGCGTATTTTCTAAAGAAGATGCCCAAAGTTTTAACGATCATGCCCAATCAATGCGTAGTGAATGGGACACTATTTAATAGACAATAACGTAATTGCTAATTACTTTGCAGGGCTTTTTTCAGAAACAGGAATGGCCTTTATCGAAGACGTTATTGATCAAATTCCTAAAATTTCTGTCATTACAGAGATTGAAGCCTTATCCTGGATTAGTCCCAATAAAAACAAAGAGCAAGTTGTTAAGGATTTTATTGGCGATGCTACCATAGTGCCCCTTACTCCCGATGTTGTTCGACAATGTGCCCGAATAAGACGAAGCCGCAAAATTAAAACCCCTGATGCCATTATTGCCGCTACGGCTATTGTTCATTCGTTGACACTTCTTACCAGCGACAGCGACTTTAAACATATTCAAGGCTTACACGTGATTGACCCACATAGTTTGTAGGGGTAAGTTGCCTACATATGAACAGGCGGTACCTTGAAGCGAGCAAAACACGTTCCATCATGAACATACAGTATCTTTCCGATGCCCAGGGCCGACATACGGCCATTGTGATTCCGATTGAGGAATGGAATACCCTTACAGCTAAACATGAGGACTTGAAAACGCTGGAAAAACCAAAGCAAAAACTCTCGGAAAAGTATGCTGGTAAACTGCCTACTACAATTACAGACGAACTTCAACACTACGTAACTCAAAGCCGTACCGAGTGGAATAACAGCGGTATTTGATTGATACGAATGCCGTTATTGATTATCTCGGCAACAAACTTCCTGGTGCTGGCATGGACTTTATGAACAGCGTTGTTGATGCTGTACCGAATCTATCCGTGATTACTAAAATTGAAGTACTTGACTTTAATACGCCCAATGAGCATTATCAATTGCTTATCGGTTTCATGAATGATGTGCGTGTGATAGACTTGACGGAAAGCATTGTAGAAAAATGCATTGAGATCTGTAAAAATCATAAAACTAAATTGCCGGATGCCCTGATTGCCGCAACGGCGCTTGTTCATGGGCTTACCATCTTAACCCGCAATACCAAAGATTTTCAATCAATAGCTGGCCTGGGTTATGTAAACCCGTATGAGTTATAGCTAACCTTCTAAAGGTCTGATAGATGTAGTTTCGATAGTATTAGCGAACTGTATCTATCCGGTTAACTAGCTTCTTAGTCCAGCAAGAGGTTGTGGTTTGGACAGGATTCCAATGGATAGATCCAAACATACCGGTCAGAGACCAGATAACACCACGATGTATTGAATACTACACCGAACAAGCCGCGAACTCTACGCTCAGCGGGGCACTATACCGGATGAAGAGCGAGAGCAACTCTACGCTTAGCGGGAGATCATTAATTCATCATTGTCTTTCAAGCACGAATTAAATCACATCGCTTCGAGTAAATCCTCCTGACACAGTTCATTGAGCACTCCCAAACTTGCAGCGAACTCTACACTTAGCAGAAAATAAACTCCCCTCTTAAGAAAATCTTCTACACAAACTCGCCACTTATTAAAGCATAGAGCAAATATGTAGCCCAAAGAAGTGAAAAAACTACAGCGGGCAAAATGATATTTCTTCTCGATTTGCCCAATTTTTTATCTCTTGATGCAAAAAAAATAAATATAAAAAGCGCAGGCAATGTAATTACCATAGCAAGAAAGGCCATTATTTGATTACCCACCCCATAATATTCTATATTAAAATAGATAGTACATAACATCCAAATAGGAGGTATTACAATAACCCACAAACTTAATATCCAAGATCTGTTGTATTTGTTATTTACGGCTCCCATTGATAGCATCTATTATCAGTTTAACAAATTTATTAAGGTTTGCATCGTCAATATTTGTGTGAGATGCTTTTACTAGCTTTCCACTTCCATCCTTCACAAAATCAACTCGATTATTTTTTAACTGAGTTGATTTTGACTGCTTTTCTGCTGGATAACCTCTTGATCCAATAATACTTCGATTTGTTTGATAAAAATTATCCACATCTTTATTATTTTCAGAGATTTCTAATGGTTTGCTAAATAAGCCGTTAGCTGCATCTACAATGATAAGCTTATCAACTTTAATTCCATCCTCTTTTAATCGTTTTGTCAAGTAATTGGCAAGAACACCTCCCCAGCTATAGCCAAAAACAACTAAACGTCCATCAGCCTGTAAGTGATTCTTAACATATTCATATGCTTCTTGGGTTAAACTTGTCGGGTTAAAATCAAGATATGGGTTACCATCCTTTGAACTCGTAGGGACTGCATAATTAGAAATAAATTTATCTACAGAACCCTCATGTTCACGAAAATATGAATCGTTCAATCGTCTTAGAAGTCGGTTTGTTATTCCATATGGATTTGACGAGGGATTCAAATTAGCCCCTGCAAATAACACTACAACATCCCCAGGATCTTTACCTTGTAGATCAACAAACCGAATCGGGTTATCGAAACCATAGCTAAACGGACTAATTGATTCATACTTCTCGGCATGAGGGTCTACCTGCAACCACCTAGGCACTGCCGAATCATACATCCTCGATCCGTAATCAATCCAACCCAATCCCTGTTGTTCCTCCTTCCCATTATACTTAAACCGACTTCCAGTTACCCCTGGCTGGCTACTCAAGCCCGTCAAATCCAGCCCAAATGGATCATAATGCTGCTCTTGCACCACCAACGGCTCATATCCATCACCCGGCGTGGTCTCCGTTTGCCGCTCTCCACACCGGCACGCGGCCCGCAAATTACCTAAATGATCTTTTAAGTGGTACTCGTAGCGGTAAAAACTATTGCTGGCCACGATGCTTGTACTGCCCCCTATCGCTACCGTGGTGGAGGCCCGGCCTGGGGGTAATACCCGGCCCTCAGCCGTGGGAATGAACTCTAAGCCATCTTTGTCATATACCAAGCCCCCTACGTAGTCGTACGTCTTGCCCCCGCCAAAGTCTGCTTTCAACTTCTGGCCACTGGCTGAGTAGGTGTAATTGACCGTGCCTCCACTGTGAATCACCGTTTTGGGCAAATTCAGGTGATTGTAGGTGATGGGACTATTGTCAGTTAAATTAATCCCTTTTCCCGTGTCTTTTATCAAGTTCCCTACTGCATCATAGTTGTAGGTAGAGGACTTAGCAAAGTCGGCTGAGCCGCCATCACTTACACTGGCTAACTGATTGGAGTTGCCCCCGTTTTTATAGCTATAGCTTAGATTATCGGTGGCTGTGCCCATCGCCCGGTTCAGATGCGTGATGTTGCCATTATCATCGTAGGTCAACCCATTCAGGGTGAACTTAGTCTGCCCCTGCTGGTTGAGTGCCCCACTGGTGAGTCGGTTCAGGTTGTCATAGGTGAACCCATATTGATAGGCTGGTTTCTGGCTCAATCCATAAGGGCTGTAGGTGGTTTGGGCGTTGCTGTAGTCCCAGTTGGTGATGTTGCCCACTCCATCATAGGCCAGCTTCATACCAAAGAAATCCTTCTGGGAAGGCAATGTACCCTGGTTCAGATTGGCCGGGTCGTTCATCTGGCTCAACCAACCTCGCATTTGGTATTGGTAATCAATGGTCTGAAAACCGCAGCCTAAGGTTTTGGTCGTCAACTCACCGATCCCATTATAGGTATGGCGGGCCACGGGCTCCCAGTAGGCTAGCGTGGCGTTACTCAATGGCGTCTGCTGGTTGTCCGACACCCGCTGGCAAACCGATTTCACCCGGCCACCCTGCTCGTAGGCCGTGCGGGAATCGACCGTAATGGTGGTGCTGCTGTTGGTGGTCGTCAGACGGCTTTCCAGCACCCGGCCCACAAAGTCCAGCTTAGAGGTCGAGATGTCCAGACGATCTTTGTGGTTCTGGCTAACGGTCTGGACAGCACGACCCAGGTCGTCGTAATATATCGCCGATTGTAAATCAGCACCACCATTGAGTTGGGCCACTATGGTACCTGTTACCATTCCCTTTGGTTTAGGTAGGTAAGGGTCTGCCACCAAATCGGAAACGTCCGTATACTTTACAGGGCTACTTGGACTATAATTACTACCATCGTAGAACGTCTGGGTCAACACCTGGCCACTGGTCAGTGAGGTTGAGATGACCCGATCCAGCGAATCGTAGGTAGTTACCACTGTCACACCATTGGCATCGGTGATCCGTTCCAGCAGATCGTGGCTGGTATAACTCATCGTGCTGATGCCCGCTCCCGGTACTTTCTTGCGGGTCATTCGTCCCCGTGCGTCGTATTCGTAGGCAAACGAGAGTTCATCGCCAGCGTCGAACAGGTTGAAACTGCCACTGAGAACGCTACTGGCCAGGGGCGGCACCACCAGACGGAGTTGGCCCAGGTCGTCGTAGCCATATAGGGTTTTATGTCCCGACACGTCTTTACAGACAACACGTCCTTCCTTGTCTTTGTATTCGATGGTGCTATTTTGGTTCTCGTCGGTGGTCTGGGTCACATACAACTGATTGGCATCATAGGTGGCCACGGTGACAGTGGTTGTCCCCACATCCAGTCGTTTGACCTCACCGGCGGTATTGGTGCGGTAACTGATCTTTACCGGTGTATTGCTGCCCGGAGCGGTCTGGGTCAGCACCCGGTTGAGGGGCGATGCCTCGTAGGTCATGGTTGAGAAAGCGGTACCTGTTTTACCCGGCAAGCCGTTATAGTAGCTTTGCACGGCTCCTGCTCCTGCCAACCGGAATGTACCCGGCGTTGCTCCATCCACATACGGAAGGTATTTCTGGGGTTCCCGTCCGAAGGCGTCATACACTATGGGTGCAATGACATCGCCCGCGCTGCTTCCTCCGGCCGTACCTACGCTCACTTTCTGGCTAGGCCGCCCCAGTCCATCGAAATAGCTGATGGTTTGGGCGACACTAGTTCCGTTTTTTTCCAGATATACACTTTCTGTAACAAAGTTTTGCCCCTTGCTACCCTGATTTCTGGCGTCCCCAATTTTGTTAGCGGGATTGGTCGTTTCCTTGACAGCGATCAAATCACAATCGGTACAGGTACAGGTAAACGAGGATACGGTCACCGAGATCGGCACGGTTTTCTTACCCGCGCACCCCTGGCCGGACGTGGCCACCACGGTATAGTTTCCACTTTGGCTGACAGCCGCACCTAATCGTTGGAGGACCTGCCCGGTTTGACTAAAACCAGACGGGCCATACCAGGTGTACGTTGCCCCCTGCACGGAGGAGACCGCCGTGAGGGAAATGGTTTCGCCAACGGTATAATCAGTACGGCCATTCACCGTTAGGCTGTTGGCTACTGTAACCTGAACTGCGGTTGATGCCGAATTTCCTACCACTTCATCATCGATGCAATACGCCCAATAGGAGGTTGTTGCACTAGGCGTCAGTACGAGTGGAGAGCCCGTTTGTCCTGTGGACCAACGTACATTGGTCGGACAGCCGGTTGCGGTTAGTGTCACCGACTCTCCTGCACAGAGTTGAGTCGCCGTTGTTTGGATTAGGGGGGCTTGAGGATTCTTGAAGGTTACATGGATTTGACCCGGTTGACTCTGACAACCATTGCTCGTTTCGCATACAGCGGCATAGTCGCTTGTTTGCGAAAATGAAGGAGCCCATATACTTCCCGTTGCGGTATTACCGTTTGTGTCATACCAACGAACCGAACTTCCTGTGGGGCAATTTGAAGCCGTCAGCGTAAGGCTTTGTGATGAGGATGTGCCGGCCACCCGCGCCGAGACAGTTGGTGTGAAACTAGATATACTCGTGCAGGGGTCGGTAGTACCAACTGTGAAAGTCGACGAACTCGGTCCTGGGCATCCATCCTGAACACAACGGGCATATAGCTGAAATCCATTATTAATGTCTGAAATGTCGAAGGTAGGTCTATCAGGCACAAAAAAATTATTATCATCGGCCCTGAACCACCTGATCTGGCTACATCCAGTGGCGGTCAATGTGTTTTGGTTTCGGGTAATAGTGGGCGTAGGCGCATTCAGATTTATGTTGACAGACGCCGTAACTGCTATTCGACTGGATTCGCCACAGGAATTACTACAACTCACATAATAAGTTGTGGTGCTGATTGGGTTTGGATGGAAAATGCTTGCGGTTCCGATTAAATTACCCCCGCTACTAGCATCGTACCACCGGTAACTATTCGTTTGGCAATTGGCTGACAAAGAAAATGTATTAGTAATACACTGTGTATCATTATAAATACTAGTTGGAACACCAGGTGCGGTACAAGTAGTAGTTGTATAAGTAATCGTATTTGACTCTACACTTTGGCACGTAGTGCCGATACATTTCGCAAATACAGCTGACCCATCCTCAGGATTGACAAATACAATAGGATTTCTATCTGGAACATAATATCCGTTGTTTACCCGAAACCACCGAACACTTTGATCCGATGCACAACCATTAGCCGTTAGCGTCCAGGTCACAGTTGTTCCGGAGACAACCGTTTGACTAGTAATCGTTGGCGTAACACTACAAGGTGACTGACAGGCAAGCACCGTCGCTGACACAGGTGTACGGTTAATAGATTCGCCACAAGCATCATTACAGCTAACATAATAGGTTTTTACACCTACGGTCGACAAAATAGGGCTATAACTGGAACTACTAGTGAGTGAGCTCCCCCACTAGTAGTAGTATACCACCCATAGCTACTCGAACAACCACTGGCTGATAACGAAAAGGTACTACCCGAACACTTGCTTTCGCCCTGAGTAGATGAAGGGGAAGCAGGTGGAGATGCCCCGGCACAGGGATCAACTGGGGTGGTCGTGTTGTATGTGAGCGAATTGGAGGCATCCCCCAAACAGGCTCCATTTACACACTTGGCATATACAGACATATTAGCCTCCGGATTAGTAAAAACCTTAGGGTTTTCATCTGGTATGAAATTACCTTGACCTACTCTATACCACCTGACACTTTGACCCGGTGCGCAATTTTGAGCAGTTAACGTCCAGGTCACAGTTGTTCCTGACACAACCGTCTGACTGGTAATCGTCGGCGTGGGCATACCAGTGCAAGGTGTCTGACAGGTAGTCACCGTCGCTGACACAGGTGTACGAGTAACCGATTCGCCACAAGCATTGCTACAACTCACATAATAAGTTGTTGTACCCACCGTAGACAACACAGGGCTATAGCTGGAACTGCTATTGAATGAACTCCCACCACTGCTCACAGTATACCACCGATAGCTACTTGAACACCCACTGGCTGATAAGGAGAAGCTACTACCTGAGCACTTCGAGTCGCCCTGCGTAGAGGATGGCGAAGTAGGTGGAGATGCCCCGGCACAGGGATCAACTGGGGTGCAGCCGGTAGTGCTCACATAAATAGTGATCGATGACGTGCATGCACCTTTGACTAAGGTGAGTGTATAAGGAAGCTTTGAGGTAGCTGTCTGGGCAGGTGTGGTAGCAGACAATCCAATTGAGCTCCAACCACCCGCCCCTGACCATGTGGCACTCGCACCCGTACAATCCGATCCTGTACACGTCCCGGTAAGGGTTACTCCATTATTACAGGTTGTAGCAATAGTTTGGCCATTTGTTAATCCGGTGATGGATAAATTACAGCCTGTAGGTGGACAACTAGTAACGACTACCGTTCCTGAAGATGCTCCCTCACAATACTCAGTGCACTCATTACAGGTTGCCCCACTCGTGCATTTGGCATAATACTTGCCTGCCTGAGTGACAGATAGAGTATTTCCTTCACCTTGATAGCCATTTTCATTATACCACACTGTAGAATGTAAGCAACCGGTCGCATTTATTGTAGTCGTGCCAGCCGTACATAGCGTCGTATTTGTCGTGGAAATAGTAGGGGATTCTGGCACTGTACAGGATGTCGTACAGTTAGTAGCTATCTGTATTGTTGAGGGTTCAAAACTGCAACTGCTTTTATACAATTTTGCATGATAGACACCTTCCTGATTAACAGTAATATCAGCTCGCGCCGGATCATCAGCACTCCAATCTAACTTAGTGTCCCCGCGATACCATTCAACTTTATCAGGCGCTAGAGTAGGATCAGTGCTAAGGCCAACAAGAAAGAGCGTACTACTAGTTGAGCATATATTGGTGGTCGATGCGTATATTGATAAAGCACTATTTCCTACTTGAAAAGGACTACAATCCATGCCAAATCCAGAAGAAGGCCCCCCTCCTGACAGGACAGTTGGAAACCTATAGTCAATCCTTCGCATGCAAACCTGGCGGTCCTTCATTCGAATGAAAACGGTCCCAGAATCGACAGAAGGTGTCAGGACATTTGATAAGGAATAAGTTGGTGGATCTAAACTATATTCATAAACAGAATTATGCGAAGAAGAATTGACAACAATGTACCTTTTGCCCGCTTGCGTACGAGAAAAGAGCAAGGTAAAGTAAACATTATCTATTTGGCAGATAACTGTAGAGCTTGTGGTAGCAATCCGGGCAGCATGAGGTTGTTCCTCGATTTGATTAGCGATGGCTAAAGTGGCCGCTTTAATGTATAGATCTGACCCAGTTGCATTACCAGGTCCTCGAAGCAGTGTAAATGTTGAAGTGGATAGCTGGGATGAGAAGTATCCTTTCAGGGTATAAGTCGCCGAGCGTTGCCCAGCCTTTGATAAATTAGCACTAACATAATCATAATACGTACCACCTGTCTGTTGAAAACCTTCTGGAAGAAGTAGTTTCAGGGTAAAAGCCTTTTGCTCTTCAAAGAAAAACATGGATTGAGGAGAAATATTCAGAAGCTCCGCTGTAATTGTAATTTCAAACTCTTCTCCTATCGCAACAGAGTCCTTGGAGGCTCTCATCGTAAACCGGATTGGGTCCGGCCCAGTTGGCTTTTGATCTTTAAGAAACAGTCTGGATCTCAAAGGTTCTATCGGCCCTCTATTTGAAAGCAGATCGGTGGAATCCGCCGATTTGAGGATGCGGGATTTGGATGGATTGGGTTTGCCTGGCCCATCTTCAGGTAATGCCAGAGAAGGCTGAACAGTAACTAGGGCAATAAGAAGCAAGAACAGCCGGTAGAGACGTGCCATAATCGGTCGATGGGTGGGTGGTCAAAATGGTACCTGAACTGCCTGAGCTTATGTGCACAGCCAGTTCAGGTTTGATACCCACAAATAGAAATCATTCGACCTCGGAAGACAATGACACTCCCCCCTATTTTACGTAGGGGTTGTCCACTATTTTTTAGCTGTTACAATATTTGCGGCATAGCGCACCAAGCTTAAATGACCCGTTAAGCCTAGTTTTTTCTGAATATTAGCGCGGTGATTCTCAGCCGTATGTACACTGATAAACAGCGCATCTGCAATGGAACGCAGGCTGCTACCGGTTTTAATCAACTCAAACACCTGCCGTTCACGGGATGTTAAGGAGGCTAGGTGATCGGTAGTAGCCTGGTAGGACTGTTTGTTAAGGAGGCTCATCAGTCCAGGCGACAAATAAGACTGTTGAGCCAATACCTGCCTGATGCAGATTTCCAGTTCCTGAAGATCACAATCACTTAATAATAACCCTTTAACCTGAAGGGGTACCTGAAGTGGCATAGCGCCATGCTTATCCAGAAGCCAAATTTGGTCCCCATACGACGTTGTAATTTCCTGAGATGGCTTATCGGTAAGCAACGTAATCGATGTCCATTCCGTTAAACTGTCTGGTTCACGTTCTCTAATAGAAAAGCCTCGATTTTTCAGAAAGTGAGTTAATAGATTTTGTTGGAGCCGTTGGCTCATGTCAAGTACAATCATCCGGTTGAGATTTATGGTAGGGAAAAAGTAAAATGCTTGTTTACATAAATTCGGTAATAGCAGCATCATACAGCATCCATTCGCTTGGTTTAATAGTTCATGCAAGTCTGAGGAAAACCTAGAACGGAGCGTTTATCGAATGTATAACCTGCATTAAATACAAGAAGGCTTGGCAATACAATGTAAAACAGTAAAGAAAATGTCATAATAAAATTGAACTACGGTTTTGGAATTAGTTGCCAGATATTAATATACGTTAACGTCTATATAGCCACCACATGCTAGCGAGTATGACGTATTTTAATGACAATCCTTAACCTGTTGATAATTGACTATCATACTTTAAGTCAACATTAGTGCCAAAAAAGAATGATTATGATCTTTAGTATACCTTATCAATAAAAATAACTACTAAAAGCCTGATTGTAAGCTAATTAAATCATTGAATAAATTATCAGGGTTTGTCTGGTGAACCCAGTAGTCCGTTACGTTAATTACTATACTTGATAATTATACTATTCTCCATGTTGAATTGGATTTGTGCGGATTTGCTCGCAGCGCCTTAGCGCTATACCACATCAAGACGATAAGGAATAACCAAATAGCCATTGCCATTAGATTTTTTTAGTCTGTTTGTCAATAAGTTAGAAAGTGCAACCCGAACGAAATTTACCTGGGTGCCAGTAAGACAACAACGCGTCTACTGATAGTTTTTACGGCTTCCGGATCTTCTGCCGACGCTTTTTTGTCAGGACCTTCCCATTTAGCTACGATCTGATCGGCAAGCACACCGCGCTGCCTTAAATAGCTGGCCACTGCCTTAGCCCGATATTCCGCTAACACCAGATTCAACTCGCGCTTGCCCACATTGTCGGTGTACCCCGTCACGGTCGCTAGTAATGTTGGCTGTTTCACCAATTTTTCAGCCAGTGAATCCAGGGTTGCTTTAACGCCGGGCCGTAAATTGGGGCTGCTTTGATCAAAATACAGGATATAAATACTTAACGGGAGTTCAATTGGCGTGGAATTGGGCGTAGCGCTACCTGGCAATGTCGATCCAGTAGGCTTAGCGATACGAACAGACTTGAAGGTAACCCCCGGTTTGAGGGTTATTTTTTCACTGGAGCGTAAAGTCCCATCGGTCTGGAATTTAGGGGTTGTTGCCATCGAGACGGTGGCCAAATAATCATCTGGCGTAATGGGAAACGTAAAGCTTCTATTTTTTAATCGTGGGTACGAAATAGGAGCTATTAACTTCTTTGCTGCGTTGGTCAGGCTGGTTAACGTGTATTTTATATCCAGGCTATCGGTAACCGTAAAGTATAACGCAATAGAACCACCTTGCCCCGCTGGTATGGGCAGTGAATCTAACCTGGCCATAGCGGCCCAATTACCAATGCCGAACCGGGCATCTGCTGGAATATCAGGCGTAAAATAGACGGGTATGCTAACTGACCGATAGCCGTTCATCTCCAGGGCAAGGTGTGTAGCCGAAACAGGAAGGAGCACGTCAAAATCACCCGTTTCCTTACACACTGCCAGTTTCTGGCGACCTTGCTTAAAAACGGCAAATACACTAGCTTTCAAGCCCAATGCTGTTCCGTAATCATGACAATGCCCGAAAACGTGATAGGCAGTTGCCGCCGATCCAGGTGGCTCCTGAGCCATTGCGCCTATGTACGAGACGATGAGTAAAACCAGCATAATGCCAGTTGCTCTTCGTGCAGATTTAGCTTGGTAACTAGGTGTACGTTGTTGCATACATGAAACCAGACGGTCAAAATATAATTTCAGATGGAGGCATAGTTGATCCGTCAATTAGTTAGTAGTCGCTTAATTTTTTCGTCTATAGACTCCCCGTATTTGATTCTTGCCATAAAAATTCCATCAGGGTTAGCTACTAATAAAGTAGGATATTCCACCACATTATACAGCACATTCACCCCTTCTTTAGCGCTGGTAAATTCAGCAGTTTGTGTCCAGGTCATGCCGTATTTATGAATAGCCTTTACCCATTTCTCCCGATCAGCAGGGCGCTCCATAGCAATGCTGAGAATAGCTAAGCGATTCCCATATTTTGTGTGTACAGCCTTTAGTTCAGGAATCGTTTCGATACAGGGAATGCACCAGGTGCCCCAAAAATCAATCAAAAGGTATTTACCCTTGAACGACTCCAGTGAGATCGACTTACCGGTGACATCGGTCAAACTGAAGGCAGGTAACTTTTTGCCAATGCGGGGTTTATTCCGAATAGCATACATTCGGGTTTCGGCTTTTTTCGCCCAGTAACTAGCACGAACCGACGGACTCAAGTTCGCCAGGAGTTTATCGAGCTGGTCGAAGATAGTCGTATCATACATTGCCTGCCAATACAGTAAATAGGCGGCTGTTAAGGTGGTAGGATGCTGCCTGATAAACTGGCGGGTAGCCTGATATTCCTGTAGAACGATACGATCAGCATCCTCAGTCGATTTACCCTTCTTTTTTAGGTTATACGGTCGTTCAATCGTATTCCGATACAACTCAAGCAGGTTATTTTCGGGTGTACCTGTGCATCTGAGTACAGGGGATGGAGTCACCGATCCAGTGATTGAGACAACAGGGGATCAAGCCAAAAAGAAAGTTGATCAGATGGGCTAAGTACCAGCGTGGCAATGTTCCCATCAGTTGCGGCCAGTGTATGCCTGAACTGACCCTGATGGGCTTTAATCGTATCGGTCAAAAACATCCCATTCCGCACATACCGAATCATGACCGATCGTTCGGCCAGTCCTTTAATGGTTGCGTTGATCAGACAGGGTACCTGCCCGAATGTAGAGCTGGCAGCCAGTAATTGCCAGAGCAAAAAACTCAGTAATAAGTTGAGAGGCAAAGTCTTTCTCATGCTACGTTAAATTTAGTAGCAAGATAACTATTTTTATAGTTTCACAGTATAGTCAGCCTAATACTCTTCTAATTTAGTTTCTCGAGGCCGCCCGCGCAGTAGACCCTATTGATTCTTTGGATTCTATTGATTCTGGTAATCAGAGACTATAGAGTCCAAAGAATCAATAAAAACAATAGAATCTATTTTAGCAAAGCACTAGTGCATGTAGCTTAATTTTAGCGTACCAATCAAAAGTTAATTCCTGTTGTAAGGGCAAAGCTCTCAAATTTCACCCGCGAGGGTTGTGCATCATACTGATTCGGAAATAGATAATTACTAAAGTACCGTTCGTATTGTAGGGTAATAGGAACGCTGATTTTTTGCAACTCGATAGAAAAGCCGATACCGGCCATGCCGCTCACCGCAGACTTGTTTGAAGAGGGCGTATCAGGTCCCATGAAAACTGGACATGGGGCCGTAATGCAGACAGCATCTAGCTGCTCACGGAAGTTACTGCTTGTAAGATAGTTATAGCTTAATCCCGTTTGAATACAAAATAACTTTCGGTTGGGGGAGACATAATACCGATATACTACGGGTAGCTTAATTGTGCTAAGACTAATTGTGGAGTAATTATTTTTAGACTTGGACTTGGCATCGGTAACCTGTGTCCAGGATGGTTGAAGATGTAAAGAGGCCTGATTCGTTAAGCGATACTGAATATCAACACCAGCGAGTAAGCTCGCTTGAGGCTTAAAATAAATTGGGTAATGATACCCTACAAGGGAATAGGCATAGTTCATGCCTGCAAACACACCGAATTTGACTTGATTTGTTTTTGCCGGTGAATTCTCCTGCGCCTTCAGGCTATAGACCGTCAAACAGAGAGCAGCTAACGTGGTAAGTAAAGTTTTCATTCGGGTAAGTCAGTGAGTAAAGCTTCTAAATCTTTAATTCGTCAAAACGGGTTCTCTGAAAGCTTTTGATATTGGCCATCTATTGTTGTGAACATAATTTTCTTGCGAAAGGGAACCGTAATCGTATCCGGTTCAATTTCATTCCTCAGCTTGAGCGCCCAATATCGCCGACGTCAAATCACTCTAGTTTATCCACTCGCTTCAAATTATCGTCGGGCACCCGATCGACCAGAAAGTTGATCGGATCGATGCCTGCTTCGAACGGTTCTTCTTTCACAACAAAGGTGTATTTTCCCGTTTTCTGCTTCATCCGCTCCCGCCGAATGGCCAGAAGTTTACCCTGCTTTTTGCCCTCAGCCGGTTTGCCATACACACCCACGTCGATCAAATCGTTCAGCTTCGTGGGCGTTTCGCGACCGAGTGAATCGGCGTAGAATTTCTCAGCCTGCACGTTTATCGTTACGTCATACTGCCCATCCGGGCGCTTTTTGGATGAAGCCGCCGTTGCCCGGTTGTTGAAGATGGTAATCCGCTCGAACTGATCATCGATTACTGATTGTAACGAATCGGGGGTTTGCTGACGGAACAGATCCACCAGATTATACGAAACCGGATAGGGCGGCTGTCGATAGGCATATTGGCTAACCATTGTTTGCAGCGCCTTGTTGACTGCATTCTCACCAATCAGTTCTTTCAGGTAATACATGACCGCACTTCCCTTGTTGTAATGGATATAGCCCTGATTTTCCACCCGTTCGAGTGGCACCTCCTTTAGCGATTCCGTTCCGCGAGCCGAGAGATAACGATCCATTTCATACTTCAGAAACCGCTTCATCCGGCCTTTTCCATAGGCTTTTTCCATCACCATCAGGGCCGAATATTGTGCCTGCGTTTCAGAGAGCAACGTGGCCCCTGCATATAAGCACCAACGACCTGATGCGCCCACCATTGATGCCCCATTTCGTGCGCAACTACGTACTTCACCATATCGATGTCCTCTTCAGGATCAATCCGGGAAATAAAGCCGATGCTTTCTGAATAGGGCATCGTACCGGGAAGGCCTGCGCAAAACTGGCATAGCGCGGAAACTCGATAATCCGGGCCTGTTTGTGATAATAGGGACCGAAGTGCTCAGTGAAATAAGCCAGCGACCCTTTGATCGACTCCGTCATATCACGGACATTGTAGGGATGCTTTTTGTCGTAATACACCTCCACGTCGATGCCTTTCCACGTCGAGCGCGCCACCTCATACCGTGCCGAAATAAACGAGTAGAAGTTAAGCGATGGGTGATCGAGTTTGTAGTGGAAATAGCGTCGCGGTTGCCCGTCGGGGCCGTTTGCCCGCCACTCTTTCAACAGTGATCCCGGTGCCACAGCGATCTGGTCGGGCGAGGTACTGATCGTTGTTTCGACCATTACCCAGTCCGAATTGTTGCTCAGGTACGTGTCCATGCAGTCGCCGGTGCAATTGCGCTCCAGCTTTGGCATTCGGGCTTTCTCGGGCAGGCCATATTTTTTACGGTCATTCTTATCGCTCAGCTCACCCTGCTCCTGATAGCCGATTTGCGGGGCAATATCAAAATTATTAAAAAACGAACCGTTCTGGTTAACCTCCTTGGTATACTTAACCTCATTCTCGAAACCGATTGCCTGTCTACGGGTAGTGAATCGCAGGCGTAGTGAATCGCCGGGAGCCAGGGCGGGGCTGAGTGTATAAATCCGGTAACTAAGCAGTGAATCATTCATCGCTAGTTTTGCCCGATCCAGGTTTATGCTGTAATCCAGTCGATTGGGTAGCACAATATGGACCGAATCAATTGGCGTGGCGGCCCGGTTTACCAGTATATAATCGCCATTTACAATCAGGTTTCGCTTCTCGGGATATACCTCAATGGTGTAGTTCACATCGGCAATGCGGGGTTGCGGACGGTGGGCATAGCGTTTGTATTTCTGTTCGTAAGCGACCTGTTGCTTTTCACGCACTTTAGCCGTCTCGTAGCGATTCAGAACATTGGTGTTGTAAAAAATGAATCCACCCACCAGCAATATGGCAACAGCTAATCCCGTAACGATCAGGCGATTTGTACCATTCATTGCCTGCTTTGCTCCCAGGAGCCGACTATCCCATGAACTATCCTTGCCCCGTACCCAGAACAAAATGGCAGCCATCGCCAACACCGAAGTCCAGAGCGACCAGTAGACCCGAAACCAGGCAAACGAGGCCACGAATGGCCCCCAGCCGTTCATGTCCGAATACTGGTAATTGGGCGACGCATTATACTGGACCAGATTACTCTGCACATCCAGGGGTGTCCAGACATAGGCGTTGGCAATGAGCAGGGCGATAACGATAAAAAACGCCACGTACTTGTTGTTTAAGAGCGTATGCGTCAGCATCGACAGCATGATAATCGGTGCATAGCGAAGCAGGTCGATTACTAAAAACTCAACTACATACTGGCCCAGTTCTACATTCGGATAACTCATCAGCACCTGTGTTAACACCCCTGCGCCAATGCACATTACCTGAATAATGGTCACGATCCCCATCATGGCCAGAAACTTTCCAACAAACACCGACCAGTTGCGATGCGGCATGGCGTCGTAAATCTGGTCGAGGTCGGCGTCACGCTCTTTCCAGATAATGGTCCCTGAATAGAAAATAATGATGGCGAATAGAAACAGCGCCAGAGTTCCCCGAATGAGTTGAATAACCTGATAGGTAACGGGGTACGAACTCAGACCATAAAACTTGCTGGCATATTGTAACGAGAAACCCATATTGAGCAGTCCGGCAAAGAGAATCACAATAAAAGCGGTGCCTTTTACCGTGCCCCAGAAATCGGTTTTAAAGACCCGGATCATTTGTACCCACTGCGCCGACCAGCCGTAATTCAGGGTGACGTTGGGCAGCGAATGGAGCGGGCCAAAAACCGCTTTCCCGGCCGCAGCCGCATCATCAGTAACTAGCTCACGCCGTTTTTTGCGCACTTTTTTCACCTTCTCTTCAAACGAGAACCGAACGTAGGTAATCGCCAGCAACAGCAACCCAAACGCCACCCAGATCACCCGGTTAATGAGTTCCTGCCCTTCGGTCAGCCCCACCGAGCGGGTATTTTTGTCGCTAACGGTCCAGTATTTCGTGATGAGCTGAAACGGGCCGTATCCAAGGGCATCGAAGTAGACGGCGAGGTGTTCGTTCTCCACATCGCTCAGAAACGTCCCCGCGATAAGCTGAGCCACCAGCAACACAATAGCCCCAATAAAGGCCGTTATGGCTGATCGCGTTAGAGCCGCCAGCATAAAAATAAATGCCCCAGCCAGAAACGTATTGGGAATGGCGAAAATCAGAAAGCTATTCAGGTGCGCCGACCAGACGATCGGACCGTAGCGTTCGGCATCGGTTGCGCCGGTCATCTCGCCCACCCAGGAGCCGAGAATGATACCGATGGAGATACCCAGAAACGGAATGAGGGAGACTAGAAAGGAGCCGAAGAATCGTCCTGCCAGGTAATCGAATTTGCGAATGGGGGATGAAAAAACGATCTGGTTCGTTTTGTAGGTGAAGTCACGAATGGCAGCACTCTGCACAAAGGCCGTGGTCATAAGCAAGGCAAAAATGCACCAGATCCCATAATTATTCTGAACGACATAGGGCGCATTTTTATGAATATTGCCAAACGTTCCGCCAATGGTCAGGTCGTCGGAAGCACCCGCCCAGGTAAACATCAGAATATTGACGAGCAGGAACACATAGACCATCGGCTGGCGTAGCCAGTAGCGAATCTCGAACGTAAATAGGTGTAGAAACATGGGGCTCAGCGGGTAACAAGTGTGTCGGCCTGAATGGTGGAAAAGAAAACATCTTCCAGATCGGGCTGGGCCGAAACGAAGCCTTCACCGGGATCAAGGTCGCCCGGCGTGGATTCGCCCGGCGTGGACTCGCTGTAGATATGCACCAGTGGTTTGCCCGCTACGAGTTTGCTGGAAATGACGTTGTATTGTTGCTGGTAGGTTGGCAGGTCGCTCTTAGCAATGGACTTCTCCCAGATTTTACCTTTCAGTTCTACGACCGATGCCATTGGTGAGCCGCTATACAATACCCGCCCCTGATGAATAATGGCCATGTTATTACACAACTCCATGACATCCTGCACAATGTGCGTAGACAGGATAACGATCACATTCTCGCCAATTTCCGACAGTAGGTTGTAAAAGCGATTCCGTTCGCCGGGGTCGAGTCCCGCCGTTGGCTCATCCACAATAATCAGTTTGGGATTGCCTATGAGTGCCTGGGCAATCCCAAAGCGTTGCTTCATACCGCCGGAATAGCTACTGACAGCTTTCTTCCGATGTTCGTAGAGGTTCACTCGTTGTAGCAGCGCTTCCACCAGTTCCTTCCGCTCGCGCCCGTTCGTGATTCCTTTCAGCACAATGAAGTGATCCAGCAAATCGGTGGCCGATACCTTGGGATATACGCCGAACTCCTGCGGCAGATAACCTAATACCCGACGAACAGCCTCTTTCTGGTTGAGGATGTCCAGATCATCCAGCATGGCCGTTCCCCGATCGGCATCCTGCAAGGTGGCGAGCGTTCGCATCAGCGTTGACTTACCCGCTCCGTTCTGTCCCAGCAGGCCATACATCCCCATCGGGATCGTGAGGGATACATCGTCTAAGGCTTTAACACCATTGGGGTAGGTTTTGGATAAATGCTGGATTATCAGTTGCATATAGGAATAGTTTGGGGCGTTTACCAAATATAAAGATGGCCTACTCAACTGATACTTTTTTAGGATGAATGGTTGTAAGCCACCGATCACAGGCCTTTCGCCAAAAGACGCTGGTTAACAGAGCCTAGTGCTTTACCAAAATAGATTCTTTTGTTGTTATTGATTCTTTTAGATCTACTATATTGAAAATCAGTAGCAAAAGAAGCTACAGTATCAACAGAATCTACCGCACGGGCGTCGGACACGGTCCGCCGTTGCGGGCCGATGCCGCCCCGAGAATCTAAACTGGAAGAGTACTAGGTTAGCTGAGTAATTACTGATTGCCCGAATAGCGTCAAAAAGTGCAGTTCCAGCGAATTTATGAACACTTATAGTATCCATTAAGCAAGGGATTTCTTAAATTGCGAACATGTAAACCATCATTGACACCACTGTTAATCTAATACGCAATAAAATTAATCAAAGTGTAACTTTATTGACTTACTCTTTGACAGATACATCCCTATCTGTTCTCGTTTAATCAATCCGCAACTTGCTGTATCTAGTTAGCGATTGTAATATTATTTAATTTTAATCTAATCATCTGTTACTTATTTTTGCCTGTTTTCCCCTTTTCAATCTCTACTAATGGCGACTACAATTACGGAATTACTGAAGAAGAATAAGGCCCAGCTTCTGGACAGCTGGCTTCAAAAACAATTAAGCAGTGAAAGTCTTCGGGATGATTTGATGACGAACGATGAATTGCGGGCACAATCAGAGGAGTTAGTCAATGCATTGGCAGAGATCATAACAGAAGAAAATATAAGCCAGGTTGATTCTACGGATTACGACGAGGTGTTTGAAATCCTGTCAACGATTTCAATGTCACGTGCCCGGCAGGGGTTTACTCCCCGCGAAACAGGCCTATATATATACGGATTAAAGGAAGCTATTCTGGACTTACTCCAACAGCAAATACCCAATGATTCAATGCAGCTTTTTACCGAGAGTCGGAAGCTCAATCAGTTGCTGGATAACTTCGCTGTCATTACGTTCGAGACATTCATTAAAGGTCGGGAAGAAGTCATTCTTCGCCAGAATGATGAAATCAGTGATATCTCTACCCCCGTTATTCAGATATGGGATGGGATTCTGGCACTCCCCATCATTGGCACGCTGGACAGTTCCCGAACACAGGTCGTGATGGAAAACCTGCTGCAAAAGATTGTCGATACCGGTAGTAGCATTGCCATTCTGGACATCTCGGGCGTTCCGGCTGTCGACTCACTGGTGGCGCAGCATTTGATCAAGACCGTTAGTGCCACCCGCCTGATGGGGGCCGATTGTATCATTAGCGGCATCCGGCCTGAAATTGCCCAAACGGTTGTTCATCTGGGCATCGACCTGTCTAACATTATCACCAAAGCCTCACTAGCCAGCGCCCTCAAACATGCCTTTGGTATGCATAAGCTAACTGTAAAACGGGCGGATACGGATAAGTCTATACGTTAACGTACATTACCCATGGAAAAAATACCTATCCTCCGAATGGGTTCCTTTCTGCTGGTTACCATTCAAGTTGATTTATATGACCGGCTGGCGTTAACACTGGAGACGGATTTGATCAATATGGTTCACAAGACAGGAGCCCGTGGTGTATTGATCGACATCTCGGCCGTCTCGATTGTGGACTCATTTATGGGTCGAATTCTGGGCAATATTGCCAGTATGACAAGGGTGCTGGATGCCGAAACCGTTGTGGTCGGGATGCAACCAGCCGTAGCGATTACCCTGATTGAATTAGGGTTATCACTCAGTGGCGTTTATACCGCACTCGACGTAGAACGAGGGATGAGTCTGTTACAAACAAAGCTTGGCCCGAACGACGAACTGGTGGACGACGATGCTGACGATACTGAGTAAAGACAGCATGACCGTTACGCGGGAGCAGGATGTTGTTCCCTGTCGTAATCGGGTCAAAGAAGTTGCCGTAAAGATTGGGATGGGCATTGTTAACCAGACAAAACTCATTACCGCAGCCAGCGAATTAGCCCGAAATATGCTTCGCTATGCTAATGGCGGACAGGTAGTGATCGAAGTGGTCAGCAAAGGGCGCGAGTCAGGTGTACGATTAACGTTTGCGGACAAAGGTCCCGGAATCGCTGATATTAACCTGGCGATGCAGGATGGTTACTCTACCGGAAAAAGTCTCGGTTTAGGATTACCCGGTACCAAGCGTCTGGTTAATGAATTTGATCTTAAGAGTATTGTTGGTCAGGGAACAACAATTACCATTTTAAAATGGAAGAATGGATAACTCCGTACATATACGCTTTCAGGCCCCCGATCGGAGTTATTTAGCGCTACTAAAAAAAGGAATCAGCCAGATCGCCATTCAGGCCGGTTTTCAGCAACAGCGACTCAGCGAAATCGACTTAATTGTGGCCGAAATGGCCTCCAATCTCATTAAACATGCCGGAGGAGGTAACCTGCTCGTTCGGCATTTTCAGTCAAGTACCCAGTCGGGTCTTGAACTCATCAGTATCGATAGCGGACCCGGTATGACCGATGCCGCCAAAATGAGTAAGGATGGCGTTTCAACAACCAGCACATTGGGTCATGGGCTAGGCTCTATTAATCGACTGGCTGATCAGACCCAGATTTATTCCCTGAAAGGCTGGGGGACTATTTTGCTGGCCCGGATCTTCCTGGCGCCTAAACTTGCGCACACACCCGAACGATCAGCCGGATTTGAGTTTCGCTCCTTACTGGTGGCCAAACCCGGCGAAACTATGTGTGGAGATGGTTGTTATCTAAAAATGACGCCCAGCCATATCAAACTATTTCTGGGAGACGGTTTAGGACACGGGCCCGAAGCGCATCTGGCCGTTCAGACTGCCATTAATTCGTTTCGACTTTGTCCCGATCATCGGCCGGTCGATATTATACGGTCGATTCATCGTTCCGTTACGAAAACGCGTGGATTAGTTGGCTCCGTGATTGTCTATGATGTAGCGAATCAACAATGGAACTGGTGTGGGGTTGGCAACATTTCGACCCGGCTCAGTGGGCTCATGGCCTCCAAAAACTTCCTTTCCTATAATGGCATTATAGGAATGAATCTGCCAGCTACGATGAACGACCATACCCTACCCTTTGAACGGGGTCAGTTGCTCATTATGTGTTCAGATGGGTTGCAATCGCGTTGGGATCATACCAAATACCCGCAAATCCATCGATATGATTTAACTATATTGGCAGCGGCTTTATACAAAGATTATTCCCGTCAAACGGATGATACATCCTTATTCGTAGGTCGTGCTCATGGAGATCATGGAGGAATTAATTAAAATTTCGCTCGACAATGAGATGGACCTGATTCTGGCCCATAAACGGGCGATGAAACTGGCCGAGTTGGTTGGTTTGTCCTTAGCGGCCCAAACAACCTTCGCTACGGCGGTCTCAGAGGTTGCCCGTTATGCCATTGAACAGGGTACAGGCCCTACGTTAACGCTGGGCACCGAGCGCTTGCGAAGTCATCCGTTCTTAGTAGCAGTTATTGAGGATCGGAATCTACCAGTGGCCAATCCGCTTAATCAGGGGTTACTGTATGCGCAGCGCCTGGTTGAGAAGATGGAAATAACCAATACCGGTAAAGGGGGAAAATTACATTATACTACAGCCTTCCTACGTCGAGAAAACCAAGCGCCGAACAGATGAATCACTGGCGTGCTCAATTCGATGCCAATCATCCGCTATCGGCTTATGACGAGATTAAACGAAAAAATGAGCAATTACAGGAGTTAGCCTTACGACTACAAGCGAGTGAGCAGCATTACCAACGGGTAACGAATTCGTTGCCACTCCTGATTTTTACAGCTAATCAAGCCGGTCAGCTACTGTATGCCAACACTTGGCTACTGGAGCTGACCGGCCATTCGCTTCAGGTCATTAATCAGGCAAAATGGGCTAAAACCATTCATCCTGATGACTATGAGGGGTTCTGGGTATTATGGAACAAGCAAGCGGCTACCTATCAGCCATTTCAGTATGAATGCCGCCTACGCGATGCAACCACGCAATCCTACTTATGGCACCTGTTTACGGCTCAACCCGTAAAAAGTGACGTTGAAAAAGTAGCGGCCTGGACGGGTTTTGTGGTTAATATCCATGCGCAAAAACTTGTGATGCAAACGCTTCGGCAGAATGAAGAGCTTGCGCAGGCGAAAGCAAAGTTAGAACAGTCGCAACACGAACTAGAGTCAACTGTTCGTGAACTGAACCGGAGCAATGAGGATTTAAGTCAGTTTGCCTACATTGCCAGCCATGATTTGCAGGAACCCCTGCGCAAGATTCAGCAATTTGGCGATCTGCTCCAAAGCCGTAACAGCGATTTATCAACCGAATCACGGACGTATCTCAGCCGGATGCAGTCGGCGGCTAACAGGATGTCGGTCCTAATAAAAGACTTATTGAGTTTCTCGCGTCTGTCTACTCGCCGGGAAGCTTCTACTCCTGTAGCGCTTACGAGCCTGATTACCAGTTGCCTGGAAAATCTATCCCTAACCATTGAGGAAAGCCAGGCTCAAATCCAGGCCCATGCACTCCCTATTGTTGAGGGAGAAGCCTCGCAGCTTGGGCAGTTATTTCAAAACTTACTCAGTAACGCCCTTAAGTTTCACCGGGATGGTATACCTCCTCAGATTCACATAAGATCCCAGGAAATAACAGCTACGGATTTACCACCAACCCTAAAACCAGCCCGTCTGTCTGCGGTCTATCACCGGATTGAGATCAGTGACAATGGGATTGGTTTTGATGAAAAATACCTGGACCGTATTTTTCAGGTATTCCAGCGACTGCACGGCAAGAATGAGTTTGCGGGCACCGGCGTTGGTCTGGCCATTTGCCAAAAAGTTGCCACTAATCATGGCGGAGTAATTACGGCCACCAGCCAACCCGGCCAAGGCGCTACATTTCAGGTTTATTTACCTGCCATAAGCCATACCTAAATTTCTACATCTCCCTTCTCTACACGTTCACAGGGTAATCACTTATATCTTTACCCCGAACGGCTCAGTGCTTCGATTCCAGGTAATGCTGCTTCAGTAAATCAGCACCAAAGTCATTGCCTTTTTCTCTTAAAATAGCGTGGATGTGGTTACCATCATTCTGAAAACCAACGTTATCGTACTCAATCAAAAAGTCAGGGCCGTTGATAATGTAATAATGCGGCTTGTTATTGTCCAGGCTACCTACCCAGGCAAAATATACTTTATCAATTCCCGATTTCAGGATCTTCTCAAAAAGCTGATGTGCTTTTTGATGTTCAAAATTATGGGTGTATTCCTGAATCAGAAGTTTCAGCATGTCCTGCTGATCGGTCGTGAATTTTCCGGCCGCAATACCGTAATAGCTCGAAATTCGCTGGCTACCTTGCGGACTGGTGATGATGTCTTTAGGGACCTCCTGTTTCAGAATAGCCATGGCTTTCTGGGCATCTGTTAACGCGTTGATGAGCATGAATCCATAATCTTCTTCTTTGCTTAACACCCGCAGTCCTGCATATTTAGCCGATTTCACTTCCGAGGGGTCCGTACCAACAAAATAAGGCGACATGGATACGTTCTTCCCGTCGGAGGTGAGGCTCAGGGCCATGTGATGCCCGCCAAAGTTGAGCCCCCAAGCTTCATTGGTCTGCGGTTTTCCCCATACCGAGATGTAATAGTTGCCATGCGCCCATTTTAAATCCTGCATCATTTTGAGCATTTTCTGATCAATCTCTCCTTTGTCAAAGGCTTGTTGATAGAGCGTATTCAAAATATCATCCAGTTGCATGATGCTGGTTGTTTTCAAATAGCCCTGCGAACTGAGCATAGCCGACAGCACCCGATGAAAGGCCATGCGACTTTTATCAGACAGCGAGCCGTATTGAATACCAGGCCGGGGTACTAACCCCACGGGCAGGTTGGTCCACTTATACCGAAGCGAGTCAGTAAAAGCATAGTTGGTCTTTTGTAATTCGTCAGCACTGAGCGTGCTCAGAAATCGGTTGGCCGATTCGATAAGGATACTAGTCGATTGAGCGACGCTAGTAGAGGCTAAAAAGAGGCTACCAAGGAGGAAGTTCAGGGTTCTTTTCATAGGTAAGGAAGTTGTATTTCTTCGGTGTTGCCTTAACTTGTCCATTAGGCATTATAACATCAAATCCGGCTGTCTTATCGCCGTTCATATCTGATTGGAGCAGATAGCCTTTTGAGAATCCTTTACCCATAAACGGCGCATTGTTATAATAACCAGCTGGACTACTATAACAAACTCATAGCCAGTAGTTTTTAGCGATATAAAAGTAAAGAAAATTGCTCTAGTTCCTACATTTTGACTATCCAACGTCCACTCAGATCATCCTGATCGGGCGAGAGGCTTACTATATAACCGACCGGGACGGTCGGCACTACAAAAAATGCCTGACTGAATAGCCAGGCACCTTTCCCTAATTTGCTTTACTGATTGCCTATTGCAGAAAGCCAATATTCGTAACCAGATAGTTGTACGATTTCGTAGACATCAGGACAGCATTGGCAACGTTAAACACTTTCTCCTCGGTTACGTAGCCATCAGCATTCAGTGTATACGTATAATAGTAGGTCGATGGCATCTGGTTACCATAGAAGCTTTTCTGCGTAATGAGTTTCGCCAGGTGTTTGCTGGACTTGCCGAAAATACGCAGGTAAGGGTCTGGCAGGGAGGTCCACTCGGAGCTAAGCAAATTACGATCCGTCAGAATCGGGTCGCCCACAGGTTGATTATAGGCAAATGTGATGTCTTTGGACGGATTTCCGTCGATCCCGGTTGAGCTTGCCTTACTCAGGTCACCATCAGCGTTGAAGGTGTAGGTGGTTTTTTCACCGTTATTCTGACTTACACGTGTTTTCAATTGGCCTAGTGCATTGTATTGAAAGGCCCAGTTTTGCTCCAGCGTTACGGTACCAAAACTATAAAAAACGAAGCTTGTCTCTTTGTATGCTGAACAGCGTCCGGTATTGGCATCCAGTTGATAGTCCTCAATCAGAACCACTGTATTACCCCAGTATGAAGTTACTTTAATTGACTGAGGGCCGTAGGTATAGCTAACGGAATTATAAGGATAGCTAATTGGCCCTGGCCCGTAAGCTACTTTTTGCAACCGACCATCACCCATATACGTTAAGGTGGCCTGCCCGTGTTTGATCAGTGTATACTTCTTGGGAAGTCCCACCGGAATGAGATCATTTACGGCCTCAGCCGATGCATCGACTGACTTATCAGGAGTAACCAGACTATTTTCCTGACAGGCACTTAAGGATATGGCTAAACCAACGACTGCAATCAGTCTTTTATACAAAGTGTTCATTAGTAATTTGTTGTTAGGGAGTTGCTTTCCGATACAAAGGTGACAGTAGGGCCAGCGGCCACCAACGCCTAACTGGCAGTAGGCGACTTTGGATACACAACGAGCGGGAGTCCACCGTCAACGGGTTAAAATGAGCCGGGAACGAGCGCATTCTTCACAAGAAAAAACAGGTAGAAACACGCCCCTGTGTGCAGGAAAGGCGTATTTCTACCTAAAATCTTTATTTAGAAGGCCAAATTCGACTTACTCGTCTAAATCATGCCAGCCATTTTTGCCAGTTGAACTAAGGCGGTAGTATCTCTGGCACCTAAGCGTTCGATCATATTACTACGATGATTTCCAACGGTATTAGGGCTAATAAAAAGTCGGTCTGCAATTTCTTTTGTATCAAGATCGTCCGCTATGCACGTCAGAATTTCTTTTTCCCGCGACGATAACAAATCCCGGGAAGCATATTCACCAGTAGCCGAATGATAAGTACGAACGAATTCATTTTTCACCCCATACGACATGCGAATCCAATAGGAATGAAAATCCTTTTTCAGTAAATAGGAAATATTTTGTACATAATTGAATGTATAAGTAAAATTTCGATCCTTATCGTATTGAAAAGGCATGCCTTGCGAAAAAATACATATCCGAGTCCCATCTCCCCGCTTATATCGTATTCCACAATGATGAAATTTAAAATTTACCCGTTGGTCATACGGAATTTCATTTAATACATTTATCTGCCATTTCACTGAATCTACCGGAAAATTTTCGTATTCTTTTTCCAGATAACTTAATATTATTTTAATCCTATCTTCTTTTGAACCGGGTATTTCTCCCCAAAACTTATCGGCCCCAACTTCAACTAT
This sequence comes from Spirosoma telluris, assembly GCA_003259005.1. Lineage (GTDB taxonomy): Bacteria > Bacteroidota > Bacteroidia > Cytophagales > Spirosomataceae > Spirosoma > Spirosoma telluris. The sequence goes on along the minus strand of QLII01000001.1, from coordinate 7,088,905 downwards.
AGGCTGCCAGGTTTTATGATTAAAAATACCCATGACCGCATCTGTCCCCTTTACCCGCTCCAGTAATCCTTCTGCTTCCCGAACAAAATTGCTTGTATTCGCTAATATATCTTCCTCAAAAAAGCGTTCAGAAAGTTTTACAACGCGTTTGTAAATATTATCAGTTTCTCGAAAGTTATTTAGCGTAGCCTGATATACATCTTTATTCATGAATAAAAGTCGATAATATCCTATTTATTGTTTTACAAACGATCAAAATTAGGCCGTTAAATATAGTGGTTTTCGCTATTGAGAATTAAAAAATACGTTCCTATGGAAGCAAAAAAATAGTGACTTTCACTATTGAGAGACGCCTATCCCTAGGCTAACATTGCACCATAATACATTGATTAACAACGAAATTTTCCTCAAACGTAGCAACTAGCGTTAACCTCATAGCTACAACCAAATAGCCTCTAATCTTATGAAACAGTTACCGAAACAGTACACGGAACAACTATTAATTCAAGAACTGAAGCAGGGGAGTAAAAAGGCCTTTTCCATTTTATATGATCAGTATTCGGCAGCTCTCTTCGGAAGTATAACCCGAATCTGCAAAAATACAGACACCGCACAGGACGTTCTACAGGAAACGTTCATTAAAATTTATCAGCGAATCGGACTTTACGACGAATCGAAGGGTAGGTTGTTTACATGGTTACTTTGTATTGCCCGACATACAGCATTAGATGAGTTACGAAAAAATAATATAGGTATCGTAATGGAAATCAATACGGGGAATCAACACGAAATAGACCGTGAGTATCAGGTAAATCAACCAGGTATAGAACTTCTTGGTATTCTTGATCTTGTCAATAAATTATCACCACATAAACGCCAGTTAATTGATTTGATTTACTATAAAGGATATACACTGGTCGAAGTAGCGAAAAAATTGAATATGCCGGTGGGTACTGTTAAAACCAGAGTTCGAGCAACCTTACAAAGTTTAAGATGCCAGGAATGTATCTGATTTTACTACCCTAATAATAAAGTCAGATACATTCCTGGCATCATTAATAAACCACTTCATTTAACTAAAAACAGAGCTATTTTTTCTGCTGAGACAGAAACGTAATGAGCGACGCAAATTCTTCGTAAGACAAGGCATTCGCCAGGCCATCGGGCATCATCGACGTTTCCATTTCCTTACGGGTTAGAATGTCACTCGCTTTGATGGTGAACACTTCGCCCGTGATGGTGCGCAAAACGACCCGACTGGCCGATTCTTCGGTAATGAAGCCCGTGTAGCTCTTATTACCTTTGGCCGTAATGGATACCGTAGCAAATCCCTGAGAGATCGACGCATTGGGTTTTAGAATTGACTCAGCAATCTGTTCCCGGTTCATGATTGACCCAATCTGTCCCATAAACGGCCCCTTCATGGTTTCGCCTTTCGTTATACTGTGACAGGCAATACAACCCTGTTGGGTAAACAACGCTTTCCCTTTTAGCGGATCGCCGGGAAGTTTGGCCATTGCCAGCATGATGTCTTCGATGGATGATTTACCAATTTGTCCTTTCTGGTTTCGGATCTTCTCCAGATCGACTTTGGGTTCCTCTTTGGTCGCCACAACTTCTTCAACCCCAAATTCAGGGATGTCCATCCGGAGTCGGCTATTCAGATCAATGAAGAACGGCTTTCCGTTGGCATCGGCTTTACTCCACTCTGCCTTCAGCAACTTTTCGATCGCTGGCGACGAAGCCCACACAACTCCCTTGTAATAGGGGCCATGAGTATCGGCCGGGTACCCCACCACCAGGAGCCATCATAGTCGGCTTCTTTTTTGTACAGGCGTGCTAACGTAACCAGAATTTGTTTTTTTAAGGCTTCATTAGTGGTTCGTTGATAGGCATTGATCAACCCATCAACGGCTTTGGGGTCGTGCATGTAACGCAATGCCCAGAGTGCGAGGGTCGAATTTGGGGTTCCAACAGCCCCCAGACAGGCATCTACCGCATGCAGGTTTACTAATGTTCGTACCGCGATATGTGCTGGAACGAGAGCTGCATTGGGCGTGGCATGAGGCCCTTCTGTACCTTTCGCTGGTTCGACAAACGACGCAGGAACGGCAACCTGCAATAAGGCAGGTGCTGCTTCTAGCTTGCCTAGTCGTCCCAGACCAATCATGGCCGCCAGCCGAACCCGTTCAGATGGGTCTTTAAGTGCTTGCATGAACGGGTCAATCGGCACCGATTTCAGATAGGGCTTGCGGTCGCTTAGGGCGCGCAATGCATATTCTCTAAATTCAGGTTCAGCCGTCAGTTTCACTAAATTTCCCGTTCCCGCTTCCCCCGCTGCCTGCGCATAGGTATACATGCTGGCGATGCGGATATAAAGCGGCAAGCGCTTGTCATCAGTTAGTTTCCAGGTGGCTTTGGCAACTTTATCGGCAGGACGAGTTAGCAACTCCTGTTGGGCATACAACCGCGCCACCGCACTACCCGATTTCAGGTAGCCACTCAATTCATTTATAGATGCTTTTTTCAGCGAAGGAAACGCTTTATAGGTCCACTCAGCAGGAACGGCCCGCATGACAAACCCCTTAGCTGGGCTACCCGAATAACCAGCGCCATCCCATGCTGCCAGGTACATCCGACCCGACGCATCTACATCCACATCGGTGATCTGAGGCAGCTTGATAAACTCCTCTTCTTTTTGCGTATAACTCGGCCCATCAGCTGTAACGCGGTGAATATACAACTGGCTCCGTCCCCAGTCAGCCATCATGGGCACATGGTTATACTTCTCCGGCCAGGTGGCATCGTCCATGAACAATGATCCCGTACCAGAGCCACCACCCACATCGACCAAAGCCGGAATAATTTCGTCGGTAAAGTGCTTAAACAAAACGGGATAACCATACTCACCCGACTGAATCTGATGACTGAACCGAATGTTCCATCCCCCTCCGTCATTGGTGTTGTCCCGCGTGAAAATATTCATATAGGGATCTATCGCGACATCGTAAATGTTGCGCATCCCATGCGAGTAGATCTCCATTTCGGTTCCATCGGGCCGAACCCGAACAATGCCTCCGCCTAACATCGTCAGTTTCTTTCCGCTACGGTCGATGGCATCATGAAAGCCAAAATCGCCAACGGCAATATAGATCCAGCCGTCAATCCCCATCCGAATACCATTCGTCGCGTGGTCGGTCCCCCGACTCTGCAGGAAGTTGGGATTGCTTAAATTCTGAACGAGTGGCTTCGAAGGTCCGTCGGCAACACCATCCTGGTTAGCGTCCTCAAACACAACGAGATCCATGTTGCTGGCTTTCCCGGTTTCTTTCGAGAAGGTCGTGTGCAGGACAAAAACCTGGTCCCGCAGGGCAATGATCCCGCGCGGGTTATCGACCATGGCAAATTTGGTATGCTGATCTACTTTCCCATCATTATCGCGGTCGACGAGTTTAATGATGTAGCCTTTGCCGGGTTCTTTTCCGAGCGATCCAATCATATCAACCCCTACAAAGACCTCACCGGTTGGCGCGACCGCCAGACAGGCAGGGCTTGGCGTCAGATCTGGCCCGGCAAAGGTAGTCATCCGAATATCAGCAGGCCCATCGGCTATCGACTTGAGCCGACGGGTAGGCCGGGATTCTGCACCGCCTAATTTTTCAACAAAGCCAATCAGGGCCAGAACAACATAAACCAGACTCAATGAAAATCGAAGCATTACTCCTACTTGTTAGACGTTTTTTTGAGAGTTCGCGAAACTAGACCGCTTGCCGTAACGATGCAAATTTATCTAGAAAATACCGCTCAAAAAGAAAGAAGAATTACTCAGTAATTTAACCTATTCTGGCGCAGCATTTACCGATACACCAAGCACTATAAACGCAGCAAGTCAATGGGTTCATTTTCTAACTGTCGTAGTGATTCGCCAGAACTAACCCCAAATTGCCCTCGATAAAGCTGGATGAAACGAGCCCGCGTGTAAGCGAAGACTCGATATATCAACCTCCGTGCAGAGGCCGAATAAGTGAAAGGCGCTAGAACGCAGATTTTCATGATTGATATGATAATTTTTAGTATCTTATTTTAATCACATCAATCATAAAAATCTGTATCCTATTATACCTAGATAACCGGAATATAGATGTCAAACTGAGCCCCTTTGTTTAGTTCACTGGTTGCCATAATAATACCGTTGTGATTCTCGACAATTTTTTTCGCGATCGCCAGACCGATGCCCGTACCATTATACTGTTCCTGACTATGCAGTCGCTGAAATACGTCAAAGATTCGGTCACGGTATTGGGCATCAAAGCCAATACCGTTATCGGTGATGGTGATGTGGCAATAGGTTTTTTCAGGTAAAAGAGTCGTATACGGCAACTCGCTTCCTTTGACGAGTTGACTCTTTATCCGGATATGGGGCGATATAGCCGGGTTGGAGAATTTAAGTGCGTTACCAATCAGGTTGTGCATGAGCTGCCGAAACTGAAACACACTAACGGAAGCGGTGCCGAGTTCAGAAACGTCTATGATAGCCTGTTTGTCGGCAATGGCTTCTTCGATTTCACTGAGTACGTCACCAACCAGTGCACTCAGGTCGGTTAGTTCAACGTTTCGTTCGGCGGTATTTACTCTGGAGAAGGCCAGCAAATCCTGGATGAGTTGCTGCATCCGGGCAGCGGCCAATTGCAGGCGCTGTAAATAACTCTTTCCGTTATCGGTTAAGTGTTGATTTTCCTCCTCCAGTATCCGACCGGCAAAGGTTTGTATTTTACGCAGGGGTTCCTGTAAATCGTGGCTCGATACGTAAGCAAAGGCTTCCAGTTCTTTATTCATATGCTGAAGTTCTTCGTTTCGTTCCCCCAATGTTTCATTGGCTTCCTGCAACTCAAATGTTCGGCTGACAACCGCTTTTTCCAGAACGTCATGCTGGGTTTTCTGCTCATGAATTTCAGTATTGGTACCAATCCACATGCGAATCACGCCCTGTTCATCTTTTTGAGCTATACTGCGGCTGAAATGCCATTTATAGGCACCGTCTGCATTCAGGAAGCGGTGTTGCAGTTCAAAATCAGTACCCGTATAAACAGAATGCTGCCAGCTTTTTTGAGTTTCCACCCGATCGTCCGGATGAATGATGCGTTCCCAGCCCCAATCTTTTAAGTCATCGAATGTAAGTCCGGTGTAGGTGAGCCAGCATTGATTAAAGTAATTTGCGTTTCCAGCTACATCGGCAGTCCAAACTTTCTCCGGCATGGCATCAGCAATAAACTGGAGTTGTTTCTGAACCAGCCTTTCCTGATTTCTCAGGTTTATTTCTACCGTACTATCTTCAATTGAGAGCAGGATTAATTTTTCTAAACTATTTTGGGTGATAATCTCACGGGCATTCAACAGCATGGACCGCTTCCCAATTGCGGTAAATGTATGCGTTATTTCAAAATCAGTAAACGTTGATTTTTCGGGCAGGATATTCTCCAATAAAGTCCGCAATTCCGGAATATCCCATTGTTTGTTACCAATATCATACACTAACACATTTTCTGTTTCGCTTTCATTGACTCGAAACGTTTTATAGAATGCATTATTTGCCGTTTTAATCCGCAGGCTTTTGTCGAGCACCAGCAGCGGCTCGCGCATGTTGGCAATAATGGCTTCGGCATAATCCCGGGTAGTAGTTACCTGTTCATTCAAGGCAATTATTTCTTGATTGACCATCGTTAACGCTTCATTGGCACTTTGTTGTTCTTCCTTACTGGTTTCTAATTCTTCGTTCAGGCTTTGCAGTTCTTCATTGCCACTCAGGAGCTCTTCGTTGGCACTTTGCAATTCTTCGTTAATAGCTTCCTGGTCTTGCGTAATGTTCCGCATGTCTTCGCGTACCTGCGCAAGTTCCCGCTCTAATTGGTATATGAGTTGGTCCTTTTCGTCAGCCAGATGCGTTCCTCGTTTATTGACTATAGTGCCTGATTTCAGAACCTGTGAGTTAGCCGTATGAAAGAGGATTAGATAATAGGCATCAATCGTGTTAGGTAAGGGGATGACTTCGATAGCAACAGCGCTTAGGTGGCCATTAAGCTGGATTGGTATATTTTCTTTACGAATCGGGGATTTTGTTTTTTTTGATTTGTGCAACAGATTACGCAGTTCAAAGCCCAGCCCAGGCTTAGCCATCAGCAATACGTTATGGCTGGGCTTTCCTGGCCCCTGCTCCAGATAAGGAGTGGTAATACCCCGAAAATCCACAATATCCAGCCCCTCATTAACGATCACTCCAGCCGGTGTATATTGACTGAGAATAAGATCGTCGGCAATTTTTTTATAATCGGCATGCATAATATCGGGGCTGGTTTTGGCATGAGGGAGGCCCATGTTCTGTTCGCTTCGCTGGCTGGCTATCGGCATAAACCGGGCAGGTACATTTTTTCGGGAAAATACTTTTTCGGTTTTCTCCGCAACAGCAAATAGGTCCGTTACACTGCTAATTGTTTCCGACTTACCCAGCAGCAAAAATCCCGTTGGATTCAAAGCGTAGTGAAAGGTCGTGAGTGCCTTTTTCTGGAGGTAAGCATCCATGTAAATCAGCACATTACGACAACTAACAAAATCCATTTTGCCAAAGGGCGGATCTTTCAGGAAATTTTGGTGGGCAAACACGCACATATCCCGCACCGGTTTATTAACCTGATAATTGCCCTTTATTTTGGTAAAGACTGCTGCAGACGTTGGGAGGGCACCCCTTTAACTTCATTTGCGGTATACATTCCGGCACGTGCTTTGGCAATGGCGGGTTCGCTTAAGTCTGTAGCAAATAGCTGTACGCGCTGCTGGCTATCGCCTAGCAATTCGCTAAAACAAATAGCCATTGAAAAGGCTTCCTGGCCCGTACTACAGCCTGCTATCCATACCCTTATGAGTTCCTCTGCTGGCTTGTTTTTTATAATAAGCGGAAAAACTGTGTCACATAAAGTCTCGAAGGTATTTGTATCCCGAAAAAAAGTGGTTACCGAAATTAACAGGTCCTGGTATAAAGCATCCTGTTCGAGTTTATCCTGGCGTAAATAGGTCAAATAGTCGGCTGGTGCCTTAATCTTATGAATCGCCATCCGGCGCCGTATTCGCCGTTGAATAGTGGTTTGTTTGTAATACGTAAAGTCCGTTCCCTTACGGGCATGTAACACGGAAAGTAGCTGCGAAAAAATCGCCTGATCCTGTTCTGAACTAGTTTGCGGGTAGCCCCCTTTCCTATCGATACCACGGGTTATTTCGACTAGTTTTTGGGGTATTTCCTGGGGCGGCAGGATAAAGTCAACTACCCCAGCCTCCACAGCACGTTGAGGCATACTATCATACGCTGCCGAATCGGCATCCTGGGCAAAGGTGATGCCTCCATTTGCTTTAATCGCTTCGAGTCCCAGGGTCCCATCACGACCCGTTCCCGATAAAATTACACCGATAGCCTAGTCCCGATGCACTTCGGCCAACGACTTAAAAAAGAGATCAATAGGCAGATTCAGCTCTTTTTTGCTAGTCGGACGCGGGCTCAGCTTTAATATTCCATCAGTGGCTACCAGCATTTTATTGCTGGGTAAAATATAAATATGGTCGGGCTGTACTTTAATGGCATCCGTTATTTCCAATACAGGAATAGGGGTTACCTTTTGTAGAAGCTCGGGTAGCAGACTTTCGTGCGTAGGCACTAAATGCTGGACCAACACATAGGCCATGCCTGAGTGTTCGGGAATGGCTTTGAGTAATTTTTTAAACGCATCCAATCCGCCTGCCGACGCACCAATCCCCACGACTGGAAATAAGTTAGTGGAGGGAATTGCGTCGATGGATTTCATTCGGTGTGTGTGGTTGGTTGTGAATCTTGTGTTAGTAGCGTAAGAGCCTGCTGAATAAGTCCTTTGAGTTGTGAATATTCGGCCGGTTTACGGATGCATAACTGCGCTCCATTAGCACAAAGCCGATCGACTTCAGCTTGTTCAAACGAGGTAGAAAGTATAATTACAGGAAGTTGCTTAAGTTTTGGGTCGCTCTTAATTTCTGATAAACATTCGTAGCCGCTTTTACGGGGCATGTTGAGGTCGAGGAAAAGGACGTCGGGAAGTTTTTCTGTCGTTTTTGCAAGCAGTTGCATAAGTTGCTCTCCGTTATAAACGGTTGTAAGCTGAGAGGCCAAGGTCAACTCACCCAGCGCTTCTTTAAAAAAGAGACAATCATCTTCGTCGTCATCGGCCAGCAAGAGTTGAAGTCGATCCATAGGTATTGTTCATAGGTAAGTAAAGAGTGGGTATGGACATGTCCATACCTATCTAGTAAAGTGGGTACGATGAGCAAATTAAGCAGCAGTACTACGCTGTGATGGATTGGTGATGCGTTAACGCGGGGTGGTCATCCTGAATTGACCATGTAATGTCGACATATTTAGCCGTATTCTATAGGCCGAGCCGACAATTAAGCGTAGAACAAGTTTATTTTATCACAGGATTACAGACTTAACAGAATTTTAATTGACTAAAATCCTGTAATACTGTTTTGTAGTATGTGTTTCCAGAAACACATACTACAAAACAGTATTGTTAATTAGCCTTTATAAACATTGGCTGATCTGGTTGCGCTCTACGAACAATCAGCCATGGGTCAATTCTACCGGCACGGATTTTCCAAAGCCTTCCCGCAGCGCAACACGAGCGGCATGATACCCACACATCCCGTGAACACCACCGCCCGGTGGCGTCGCTGAAGAACAAATGAAAATGCCCGGCTCCGATGTTTGATAGGGAGTTAACCCAAGGGTCGGACGGGTATATAACTGACCAATGTCGATAATCCCCCCGTTAATGTCGCCACCAACGTAATTTGGATTCCAGGCTTCAACCTGGGCGGTATTCATCGTGTGGCGAGCCAGAATCCGATCACGAAAACCCGGTGCAAATCGTTCAACCTGCTTTTCAATTCGATCGGTACAGTCTATTGTCGAACCGTTGGGTACGTGGCAATACGCCCAGGCAGTATGCTTGCCCGCCGGGGCGCGGGTGGGATCGAAGAGGCTTTGTTGAGCCAGTAGCACATACGGCCGGTCGGGGTGCTGACCGTCAAAGGTTCGCTGTTCGGCTTCAACAATTTCTTCGAGTGTACCACCGAGGTGAACGGTTCCAGCCCGTCGGCAGTCAGGGTTTGTAAACGGAATGGGGCCATCCAGCGCCCAGTCGATCTTGAAAATGCCGGGGCCGTAGCGATAATGCTCCAGTTGCCTCCGGTAAATCCAGTTCCCTAATCCACTCGAAAACCGGTCACCAACAATGGACAACAGTTGCTTTGGTGTAAGATCGAATAAGGCCACCCGCGCTTTCGGCAGATCATGAAGAGAGCGAACAGGTCGGTCAACCTCAATTTCGCCCCCTAACGACTTAAAATAGGATGCCAGTGCGTTGGCAATGGATTGTGAGCCACCTTTTGGCATTGGCCAACCGCGTAGGTGACCCGCCGTCATCAGTACCAGCGCAATAGCCGCCGTAGTCAGGTTGGTGAGCGGTTGAATAGCGTGAGCCGCCATACCTGCCCAAAGGCCCCGTGCTTCGGTCGTTTTAAATCGGTTGGCCACTACGGTCGACGGAAGCAGAGCATCCAGACCAAACTGCGCCATATCGAGCGGGTGTTTGGGAAAACGTAATGGTCCCAGTATATCGGCAGCCATCGTAGGCCAGTGCCGAACAACGGGCTCGAACAGGGTACGGTAAGCCACTTCATCGACACCCAGCGTGCGGGCCGTTTCTTCCACCGATCCAATGAGCGTAGCCGCCCGGCCACCATCGAACGGGTGCGCGGCAGAGATGGGTGGGTAAATAAACTCCAGCCCGTGTTCAGCTAAGGGTAAACTCTGAAATAAGGGAGAGCCAGCCGCCAGCGGATGAATGGCCGAGCCAATATCATGCACGAAACCAGGTAGTGTTAGTTCTGCCGAGCTGGCTCCTCCGCCAATAGTGGGTCTGGCTTCCAGTACGATCACGGATAAACCAGCCCGTGCCAGCACAATAGCAGCGCTCAGGCCGTTTGGCCCGGAACCCACAACAACAGCATCGTAATCGCGCATGTTCATTGATTTAGTTTTGGATTGACACGGCTCATGATTTCCGGTTGGGGGCCGTTCCAATGCCAAAGATACCCAAACAGAACATGCGCTTTATCTAGGCCCAACCCCGTTCTAGCTGCGCCGTATAAACAGGAGCGAAAATCGACTAAGCATCAATGTCCAAACTACATTGTAGATGTATTAATGTATCGGGTCGGCCTGCACGCTTACGACACCCGGACGGCCCGAAGCCGATCCTGTATCGTAGTAAATCCCTGTTGCTGCCGTACCCGAATAATGAGCCATCCACGAGCCTGCACGCCATCGGCTTCAAAATCCAGCCTGGCAATCTGACAGGCATCATCCTGCGGAATAGCATTGGCAATATCACTCACAAGATTCAACCGGTCGAATCCAGAAACTCGGTAGCTTATCTGGTGCCAATTGATCGTAAGACTGGCTAGGTTCATGGCGCGTTGGAAATTAGTTAGTTAAAAGATGAAGGGAAATAAATAAGTAAGGCTCGAATTTATTACATAAAGTCTATATATTAGGTAGAATATAAATTACACAAATAGCGTTTACCTACTAAAATTTAGCCTGGAAACGCTAAGAACACTTATAACCTGACTAGTGCGTACAAACGCCAGGAGGTATCAGTAACTACAACCCATTGAGCGTACCAACGTCCTGTTTTTACAAAAGCTGGAGTCGGGATCTACGCTCGATTGATTAACTGATTTCCTAACCTTTTCACCTACCAACAGGCCTCTTTTTATTAATCTTGTAAGTTCATAGGCAAAGGTGAATAGGTATTTTTCTTTTTGCAAGTATTTTTACAAAAATCTGATAAACAACTATTTACCCACTAGTCTATCGAGATATACAGTTATTAGACTACTATTCCTACAGAATAGCATTTGTTCAATTTGTACTTTAGTTTTACACTGAAATTAAGCGACACAAACCGCCATCACTCGAAACAATGATTTCAAAAAAAGCCAAATACGCCATTAAGGCATTGAAAGTATTAGCCGAAGAATTTGGGAATGGTCCCCAGTTAATTGCCACTATCTCGGCCCAGGAGAATATCCCAAAAAAATTCCTGGAAAGTATCCTGCTCGAACTACGAAATCACGGGCTTCTGCAAAGTCAGAAAGGAAAAGGGGTGGCTATAGCCTGAGGCTTGAGCCTGAACGTATCAGTCTGGCGCAGATAATCCGGGTAATCGACGGCCCCATTGCGCCTACACCTTGCGTGTCCCTCAACTTTTACGTTCGCTGCGATGATTGCGACGATGAGGAAACCTGCGCTATCCGCCCCATCATGCTCCGTGTGCGCGACGCCAATCTATCCGTCTACGAAAAAACAACCCTCCGCTCACTCATTGAAGGAGCAGTTCCCGCTGGTTTGTAACAGTAGAGTCACTAGCGTTTAAAGCTACTCCCTGGCTCCTGTCCCGAATCGTACAGACTATGTCCGGTAATGGACAGCCATTGGCTCGTCTATTTCCACAAAAACCCATACTACGCGGTCTAAATAACCTTTTTTCGAGTTGGCAATCTATTTGCTATGCAAAAGAGTAGCATACTATTGTGCGTGTGTATTGACTAGAATTCATTAGACAGTTTAGCTATGAAAGGCACTCAACTAGGCGAATTTGAGGAAATTGTTCTGCTGACCATCGCCCTGCTTTACGATGACGCTTACAGCGCGGCAGTCGTTGAAGAACTCAGTCAGCGCCTGGAACGGCCTATGAGCTTAGGCGCGGTGCACCGAACCATGCAGCGGCTTGAAGAAAAGAGGCTCGTACACTCTCGATTCGGGGAGGCCACTGCCGAACGAGGAGGCCGTCGTAAACGCCTGTTTACCGTAACTACGGCTGGGGAGCAGGTCTTGCAGGAAGCCCGACGAATCCGGAATGAACTCTGGGCCGATATTCCTAAAGCTGCTTTTGGAGGAGGTGTATCATGAGCCAGAAACAAACAAATCGTCCGCCAGGCTGGGCGCAACGCCTGCTGGAGCGAATTACCGCCCCGCATCTACGGGAAGAGATTCAGGGAGATATGGATGAGTTGTTCCAAAAACGAGCCCAGAGACATGGCTACCCCAAAGCCCGGCTGCTCTACGTAGTGGATTTACTCCTATTGCTTCACCCAAGGCTCTGGCGACGAGAACCTAATGTCAATTTCAAAGCCCGGTACACCAGATATAATGACGTTTCTAACCCTTTTTTCTTTCATCCTACTATGATTCGCAATTATGTAAAAATCGCCTTTCGGAATCTGGTCAAAAACAAAGCGTATTCGGCCATCAACATTGGTGGATTGGCTGTGGGCATGGCTGTGGCGATGCTGATTGGTATCTGGATCAATGATGAATTGTCGGCCAATAAGCACCACAAAAACTATAAGACTCTCTACCAGGTCAAACTGAGCCAAACCTTCGATGGCCAACGAGGTACGCAGGATGCGTTGCCGTTTCCGGTAGGCGAAGAACTAAAGTCCAAATACCCGGACTTTAAGGCAGTCGCTATGTATGATAGAGGAGAGGGCAATCGGTCGTTGATCGTTGGCAATCAAAAATTCCTTAAGCAAGGACTTTTCATCGGCGAGGAGGCTATTGATATGTTTTCGCTGAACATTCTGAATGGCGATAAGAATCCACTAAAAGAACCCTATTCCATTGTACTCTCGGACGAAACGGCCAAGGCACTTTTTGGCCAGCAAGATCCCATTGGCAAGATTCTCAAACTGGATAATAAGGTCGATTTAAAAGTAACGGCTGTAGTGGCCAAACAGCCTAAAAATGCCACGCTTCAATTTGATTATCTGCTTCCCTGGAGCTTGCAGGAGAACATGTATGACTGGGTAGCTAAATATGTAAAAACAAATTGGGAAAATAATGGCTGGGGCGTTTTTGTTCAGCTCAAAGACGGCATCGATCCAGCACAAACCAACGCCAAAATAAAAGATGTGATATTATCCCATTTATCAAATGACCCTAATACGAGAAAACTCGTAAAGCCCGAACTTTTCCTACATCCGATGGCAAAATGGCGTTTATATTCCGAGTTTGCTGAAGGGAAAAATACGGGGGGCTTCATTAAATACGTTCGGTTATTTGGCATTTTTGGCTTGTTTATCCTGGTTATAGCCTGCATCAATTTCATGAACCTCAGCACCGCTCGTTCCGAAAAACGGGCGAAGGAAGTAGGGGTTCGCAAAGCCGTTGGATCGGGCCGTGAGCAGCTCATTGGGCAGTTTTTGAGCGAGTCAACCCTGATTGCCTTTATGGCCCTGGTACTAGCATTTGGTATGGTCTTGATTTCGCTCCCTTATTTCAATTCACTTACGACAAAAACGATGGCCATCGAATTCGGGAATCCCGTTTTTTGGGGCATCATGCTGGTTTTCACCATCTTCACGGGTTTGCTGGCGGGCAGCTATCCGGCGCTTTATTTATCGTCCTTCAATCCAGTGAAGATTCTCAAAGGGGGCGTTCATGTGGGTAAAAGTGCGTCATTGCCACGCAAAATTCTGGTCGTTGTACAATTCACCTTTTCCATTGTGCTAATGATTGGTACCATCATCATTTATCAGCAGATGCAGCATGGCAAAAACCGACCCATTGGCTTTACTAAACAGGGCCTTATTTCCGTCAGTTCCTCTAATGATTTAACGACCAATTTTGAAGCGCTTCGCAATGAATTATTGGCTTCGGGAGCGGTATCCTCTATTTGCAAGTCCAATTCACCGCCTACTCAATGGTGGAGTTCCAATGGTGGCTGGTCATGGAAAGGCTCAACACCAGAAGATAAATCCGCCATTTTCACGACCATTGCCACCAATTTTGATTACATCAAAACGATGGGAATTAAACTCAAGGAAGGACGTGATTTTTCGAGGGACTTTACAACCGATTCCAGTGGAGTAATTTTAAATGAAGCTGCCGTCAAACGAATGGGGTTGAAACATCCCGTAGGCGAGATACTCAAATGGGCAGGGAAAGACCGAACCGTTGTTGGGGTAATTCCCGATATAGTCGTGGAATGGTCGCCTTATCAGACCGTCCGGCCGTTGACTATTATTTTTGAAAAGGATAGGAATTGGGTAAGTTTCCTTTGCGTGCGAATTAATCCAGCAATGGCTCCTTCCCTAGCCATTCAAAAAATGGCCCCTATTTTCGATAAATACAATCCTGGCTTTCCCTTCGATTATAAATTTTCGGATACCGAATACGCTAAAAAATTCTACTACGAAGAACTCATTGGCAACCTGTCGGCAATCGTTTCGGTACTGGCCATTTTCATTTCCTGCCTGGGTTTATTTGGTCTGGCTTCTTTCATGGCCGAGCAACGAACCAAAGAAATTGGCATTCGGAAAGTATTGGGGGCCAGCGTAACTAGTGTGTGGGGGCTACTGTCTAAAGACTTCGTGCTGTTAGTCATTATTTCCTGTTTAATCGCTTCGCCCGTTGCCTGGTACGCCATGAATCAGTGGCTGGAAAGCTATACCTACAAAATAACGATTGGGGCGGGTGTGTTTCTGATTGTGCTTATGATGGCCCTGGCAATCACCTTATTGACAATCAGTTACCAGGCGATTAAAGCCGCGTTGTTGAATCCCGTCAAAAGTCTCAGAAGCGAATAAGTAGAATTAGTAAACACAGCGCCCCGGAGAACACAGAAAAAGACCAATATCTCTGTGTCCTCCGGGGCGCTGTGTTTAACTAAAAAGCTGTCCTGAATCGTACAGACTATGTCCGTTTATGGACAGCCATTAGTTTACCTCTCCCGTCAAAAACCCTCCCTACGCGGCCTAAACGATCTTTTGGCGAGTTGGCAATTTATTTGCTAGGCAAGTGGGTAGCATACACTTGGGATCTTATTTTCCTACCCTACTATCTATGATCCGTAATTATTTAAAAATCGCCTTTCGGAATCTGGTCAAAAACAAATCATACTCGGCCATTAATATTGGCGGATTGGCTGTGGGCATGGCTGTGGCGATGCTAATTGGTATCTGGATCGACGATGAGTTATCCGCCAACAAACACCACAAAAATTACAAAACCCTTTACCAGGTCAAAATGCACCAAACCTTCGACGGTCGAAGGGGTACACAGGACGCTTTACCCTTCCCGATGGGCGAAGAACTAAAGTCCAAATACCCGGACTTTAAGGCTGTCGCTATGTGTGATTGGGGTAGTAATCGGTCATTGGTAGTTGGCAATCAGAAATTTCTAAAAGATGGTCATTTCATTGGAGAAGATGCCATTGATATGTTTTCGCTGAACATTCTGAATGGCGATAAGAATCCACTAAAAGAACCCTATTCCATTGTACTGACGGATGAAACGGCCAAGGCCATTTTCGGCAATCAGGACCCCATTGGGAAGACCCTAAAAATGGATAATACGGTCGATTTAAAAGTAACGGCCGTGGTGGCCAAACAGCCCAAAAATGCGACCCTGCAATTTGATTATCTGCTTCCCTGGAGCTTGCAGGAGAAGATCTATGACTGGATTGCAAAATTCCATAAACCGAATTGGGGAAATAACTCCTGGGCGACCTATGTACAGCTCAAAGACGGCATCAATCCAGCACAAACCAATGCGAAAATAAAAGATGTGGTATTATCCCATTTATCAAATGATGTAAACACGGTGAAACTCATAAAGCCCGAAGTGTTTCTGCATCCGATGGCAAAATGGCGGCTCTATTCTGATTTTACTGAAGGGAAAAATACGGGGGGCTTCATTAAATATGTACGCCTGTTTGGCATTTTCGGCTTGTTTGTGCTAGTCATTGCCTGCATCAATTTCATGAACCTCAGCACGGCCCGTTCCGAAAAACGCTCGAAAGAAGTGGGGGTTCGCAAAGCTGTTGGATCGGGTCGCGAACAGCTCATTGGGCAGTTTTTAAGTGAGTCAACCCTGATTGCCTTTATGGCCCTACTATTGGCGTTGGTTATCGTGTTGATTTCGCTCCCTTACTTCAATACACTGACCGAAAAAATGATGACCATTCAGTTCGGCAATCCCGTTTTCTGGGGCATCATGCTGGTTTTCACCATCTTCACGGGTTTGCTGGCGGGCAGTTACCCGGCGCTTTATTTATCGTCCTTCAATCCAGTGAAGATTCTCAAAGGGGGCGTTCATGTGGGTAAAAGTGCGTCGTTGCCACGCAAAATTCTAGTCGTTATCCAATTTACTTTTTCCATTGTGCTGATGATTGGGACCATCATCATTTATCAGCAGATACAACACGGCAAAAACCGGCCCATTGGCTTTACGAATAAAGGCCTCATTTCCGTCAATTCCTCGAAAGACTTAATTGACCATTTTGATGCACTTCGCAATGAATTATTGGCCTCAGGTGTGGTAACCTCTATTTGTAAGTCCAATTCGCCACCAACCCAAATCTGGAGCAACAACAATGGCTGGGAATGGAAAGGCTCAACGCCCGAAGAAAAATCTGTTGTTTTTAGTACCATTGCCACCAATTTTGATTACATCAAAACCATAGGCATTAAACTCAAGGAAGGGCGTGATTTTTCCAGAGACTTTACGACCGATTCCTCCGGTGTCATTTTAAATGAGGCAGCGGTTAAACGCATGAAGCTGAAAAATCCAGTTGGTGAAATGCTTAAATGGAATGGCAAAGATCGGAAAGTGGTTGGTGTAATTCCCGATATCATGATGGAATCGCCCTACCGTGCTATTTCACCGTTGACCATTGTGTTTGAAAAAGACTGGGTAAGCGTTGTCTGTGTCCGCATCAATCCAAACGTAGGCTCATCGGAAGCAATCAAAAAAATGGCCCCTATTTTCGATAAATACAATCCTGGCTTTCCGTTCGATTATAAGTTTTCGGATACTGAATACGCCAAAAAATTCAGTTACGAAGAGCTTATTGGCAACCTGTCGGCCATTGTTTCTTTGCTGGCCATCTTTATTTCGTGTCTGGGTTTATTTGGTCTGGCCTCCTTCATGGCCGAGCAACGGACTAAGGAAATTGGCATTCGGAAAGTATTGGGCGCCAGTATATCGAATGTGTGGGGGCTACTGTCTAAAGACTTCGTGCTGCTAGTCATTATTTCCTGTCTAGTCGCTTCACCCATCGCCTGGTACGCCATGAGTCAGTGGCTGGAAGACTACACATATAAAATAAACATTCAGATTGGCGTATTTCTGATCGTGCTCATCATGGCGCTGGCAATCACTTTATTGACAATCAGTTATCAGGCAATCAGGGCCGCTCTGTTGAATCCGGTGAAGAGCCTCAGAAGCGAATAAATTGTATTTCTTGACAGGTAAAAACGAAGAAGGCCGATCTACTGGATCGGCCTTCTGTTTATTAGGCATGTTGCCGGTCGTGTTTGCCTTCCCGAATTTCTTCGATCATTTTGCGATTGAAGGCTGGTATATCATCAGGTCTACGACTGGTAACCAGCCCCTGATCCGTTACGACTTCTTCATCGATCCAGTTCGCACCGGCATTTTTCAAATCAGTTTGAATAGAAGGGTATGAAGTAAGTTTTCGCCCATTAACTACACCAGCTTCGATAAGCATGATCGGTGCATGACAAATGGCGGCAACTGGCTTGTGAGCCTCAAAGAAATGCCGGACAAATTGTACAGCTTTGGGGTCGGTGCGTAGTTTGTCGGGGTTCATGACTCCTCCCGGTAAGAGCAAGGCATCATACTGGTTTGGGTCGGCACCCGCAATAGGCAAATCAACAGGGAATGTGTCACCCCACTCGGTTTCGTCCCATCCTTTTACGTCGCCCCTTTAGGTGCAATCAAGTGCGTGGTTGCCCCGGCGTCCTGTAAGGCTTTACGCGGTTCGGTCATTTCAACCTGTTCAAAACCATCGGTTAGCAGAATCGCCACTTTCTTTCCGGTCAATTGTTGCTGCGTTTCCATAATACGTTGAGAAATTAGTTACTCTACCATAACTATGGAAAAGAAAGAAAGTTGATAAAATCCGTAACGTAAATCCTTTCGTTATTCCAACCTATTGGTTGACACTAGATTAGGAATTCTCTTAATCTATAGACAATTCTAACCAGCCTCCCCAATTCTGCACCTTAACAAACCGTTTTTTGTTAGGTTTGTACTATGGATTCTAAATCATGCGAGAAGGCAACGGGCGCTATCGCCGATAAGTACCGGCTCTCGATTTTACTGGAATTAGCGCAACGCGACAGCATGACTCCGTCAGAAATTCAGGAGTTGACAGGCTTATCGCAACCTTGCGTGTCACACCATGTTAAGCTCCTGACCGATAGCGAGTTAGTACGAGCAGAAAAAGAAGGCCGGAATGTTTATTTACGCCTTAACAAAGATACTACCCGACAGTTGTCCGATTTCCTGGCGAAGCTTACCTAAAATTTCACCAAAAACATTTAAACTTTTAAATATATCAAAGCGTTTCTTTCCCGGATGTAATACACTAACTCGTATCCTAAGTGATACTTACAGATGGCAAATAAACTTTTTTCGAAAGCTGTACTGGGCAACCTGACCCTTGAAAACCACATTGTCATGGCTCCTATGACTCGTAACCGGGCCACAACTGACCATGCAGTAACGCCGATTATGGCCACCTATTATGCACAACGCGCGTCGGCAGGTCTGATTATAACCGAAGGCATAGCCCCCTCCCCCAATGGCAATGGCTATGCCCGCGTTCCGGGTCTCTATACAAAAGCACAAATCGCTGGCTGGAAAGACGTTACCGATGCGGTTCATGCAAAAGGAGGTAAAATTTTCGCCCAGTTGATGCACACCGGGCGTGTTAGTCATGTGACTAATATGCACGAAGGTGGTGAAGTAATAGCGCCTTCGGCCATTGCCGCTGCCGGACAGATTTATACAGATACGGAAGGGATGCTGGAGCAACCAACGCCCGCGCGCTGACCACGGATGAAGTAAAGAAAACGGTTCAGGAGTTTGTACAGGCCGCCAAAAACGCGATTGACGCTGGTTTCGACGGTGTAGAGATTCACGGTGCGAATGGTTATCTGGTTGAGCAGTTTCTGCGGTCTACCTCGAACAAACGTACCGACGAATATGGCGGTTCGGCTGAAAACAATGCGCGTTTTGCGCTGGAGATTGCCGAACAGATAGCACAGGCCATCGGAAAAGAAAAGACGGGCATCCGACTGTCGCCCTATGGTGTCTTTAACGATATGCCTTATTCGCCAGACGACGACAAAATCTATCACTACATAGCCCAAAAATTGTCTGACTATGTCGTGTACGTTCACCTGGTCGATCACGCGTCGATGGGCGCACCGGCTGTCGATCCGGCCATTGTCGATGCGATCAGCGATGCCTATTCAGGGGCGATCATTCTGAGCGGAGGTTATGATGCCGAACGAGCCGAAGCCGCTTTGAAAAACGGGAAAGCGGATCTGATCGCGTTTGGTCGCCCGTTTATTGCCAACCCGATTTTGTAGAACGCCTGAAAACCGGAGCCGAATTAAATCAACCTGACTTTTCGACGTTCTATACGCCCGGCGAAAAAGGGTATACCGATTATCCAGTATTGGAAGAAGTGAAGGCTTAACAGAATAGGTCCTAAGCCAATAAAATAGAGGGTGTTGTGTAACGGCGAAGTACATCCGTATTTCATTCGTTACACAACACCCTCTCGTTCATCAAGCCGTTGTAAAGCTATCAGCCAATTTTAGCATGTTGATTATATTCCTTCAATATAATGGGAAGGAATCTAAATAAACTGCCCAAAGTTGGGGAATGAAAATAAGCCATACCACCCCAATTGCAGTAGTATTTGAGAACGAAGCTGACCTGTGGGGTACTGGAATTATTTGGAAGGCAGTGTCTTCTCCAATTTCCTGAGGGCAATTTCTACCGTTTGCTGGTAAGAGTTAGTTCGTTTCTTATTGTATGTCGCTAATTCGTCAAGAATCAACGGCAGGTAAATAAACCTGCGTTCGTTTATGTACTGATCCTTTAAGCGCTGTGCATCAGCAACATTCCCCAGATTTTGCGCGATAACAATCTCACCCGCTCTGACAAAGTGCTCACACAGACACGCTTTCCACTGCGTATATCCTTGATTCGCCATTACGCTTTTTATGGGCTCAAACAGTTTTTCGGTTTCCTTTATCAATTCCTGAGGAGCCTGATCCACCGCTGGGTTGACAAAAGAATGGCCAAACTCATGCGTACTTAATTCTAGCAAATGCTTCCTATCAGCAAAGCCCATGTCGAGTTTAGATTCATCAGTAAAGCTTTGCAATCCGAACGGGCCGCATACATGAACAGCTTTTTTTTTGTTCGCTACCGTATATCTGATGCCAAAACCCATGCCCGTAGGGATCGTTAAACTAGGTACTAGCGTATAGGTATCGAATTGCTGTCCGTAAAAATTCTCCATCATCGGAATGAACCGTTGTGACGGCATTTCCTTCTGCACTTGCGCCAGTGCATTGGCATACTTTTTCTGGTTACGCTTTAGGTACTCGTCGAAGTTTACTTCGTTGTATAATTGGTTTAGGGCGTCAATAAAAATGGCGGCATTCTTCTTCGCTTCCTTTGCATCTCTCGTCGGAGAAAATCGAATGTAGTATTTCTCATCGAGTTCATCAGGCAGGGCCGCATTCGGAAAATCATCAAGTTGAAGCAGCAGGCCGATAAAATAGTCTAGCCAGATATCCTGCGCAAAGCTAATGGCAACCGCCAAATGTTGGCTTCCCTCATAGGTCTTGTACTGTCGATATAGGTTCAGCCCGTAACCATACCAGTCTTTCTTTCTGATGCTTCTTCCAGTCAAAAGTTCATCATTACTTTCCAGTTCCCGGCCTTCATAGCCTAAGAAATAGACAAAGCCCAACAGCTCCACATTCTTGTTAATCTGGACTTGAATCCGTCGACTTGGGTTGCTTGTCTGGATATTGGGTTGACTATGGACAGCATAAACTGCCCAGAACATAACTATAGTCGATAAGATTGTTGTTCGCATAAATGAACGATTTGAAAAATTGCCAACTGATTTTAGGTCAGCAAAGCAATATTTTTCAAAGCCACTATGCGCTCAAAAACGGGATTCTGGACGTCCAACATCGTGTTTCCGGACTTACCTCCCCTACAGCCATTGGCTTACGTAAACCTTTCCTACCCTCAGGCTACATTCATTATTTCTGGAACTGCAAATATTGAGAGGGTGATTGTCCTGTGTGGTTTTTAAAAACTGGTTGAAGGTAGATTTGGAATTAAAGCCGGCCTCTAAAGCCAGTGCCAGCAAGGTCTTGTGCTGTTCTGCAGGATCATTTAGTTTACGGATCACTTCTTCGACGCGGAAGGTATTAATAAAGTGATTGACGTTGGTGCCATGATACGTATTGATCAGGTAAGACACATACCGGGGAGGAAGGTTAATCGTACTGGCTAAATCTTCCAGTGTAAGTTTAGACTGAGTATGTAACATATCCTGCTGGAAAGCTTTGGTCAAACGCTGTAGTTGCTTAGCATCGTCGTATTGGGAAAAGGTAGGCTTTTCGGTTGATTGATAGTTAAACAGTTGGGGTACTTCAAAAAACGTAGCATCATGGTAGCCAATATACCCTAACGTAAATAGAAAAAGGGTTAAGATCAGTTCGATAAAGCCAAAAATCGGGAAGTTAATCACCACGCCAAAAACCCATAAGATGGTAAGCAAGAGTAGAAATCCAAATAGACCATATAACCTAAAAAAGCGGATAGGCTCTGCTCTGCCAGAATACCCCTTCAACGATTTATGGACTAAAATCAGCTTACGGCCATAGTCCCACAACACAATACACATACCGCCAATAGGCAGGATTTCGGCAAAGAAAAACCAGGCAGAGTTTTCTATAAGAGAAGGTAAATATACGCCCGTTATATGATGGTAAAGACTCCTGGCTATACGCACAATCACTTCTATGCCGCTTGGCAGATAGAGCAGCCAATACGTGCGCCTGAACTTAAAATCAGGCTTTATACTCAACTGGGCAAACAGCCATACTGAAGGCGGTAAGATCAGGTAAGATTGTAATACCCAGAACGGAAACGCTGTAGGGGAACTATGATACTTTACCTGCATACCCCAGGCGTTCAGCAGTTCAAGCGAAATAACCCAAAGGATAAGACCCAAAAATACATTCGATAGCTGCCCTCGCCTACCTTTGGCCAACAAGGCTAAACTAAGCAACAATCCCTGCCCCGAAGCAAGTAAAAAAATAACTGATTTCCAGTTGTCCATTGCCTTTAGTTTGTCTATGACCATTAATCCCCGTAAGAGCCGGTGGGGTTATACTATTCCAGTTTTACGAATACGTCTGCACTCTTCGGGCCAGGTACTTTATTCAAACGAACAAGGGGTGTTTTCCCAATGGCTTGTAATGTAGTGAACGCAATGGAAGATGTTGACGGAGACATAAGGCTATCGGAATTTTAGTCTAAAAGTATCCTTTTTTGTTTTTTTAGATGGGATTTACTGGATAAGCAGGATTTGCAGTGCTTAAATCCTGTTTATCCAGCAAATCCCATCTAAAAATTTGTCTTATCTGCAAGCTCATCTTATTAACTTTGGATACGGTGTATCTTACACAGTAAAACCAAACTACAATCTGGTATGAAAAAGCACTTCCTCTTACTCATCTTCTTAGGATTCCTCCTTACTGATCTAAGTCACGCGCAAACAGCATCAACCCCCAAGATGGTGGGACCTGAAAAAGGGGCGCTGATGATTGTGGGTGGAGGGGCTATGGGTACCGACCTATGGACTCGCTTCGTTGATCTGGCAGGCGGGCCAGCCAATGCCGACATCGTTATTATTCCAACCGCAGGCGAAGACTCTTCGGCCAACAGTGCTCCGCGCGAAAAAGAAAAGCTACTTAGCCTGGGTGTCAAAAACATCACCATTCTGCACACACGCGATCCGAAAGTGGCCAATCAGGAAGCATTTGTTGCACCCCTGAAGAAAGCAACGGGTATTTGGTTTGTTGGTGGCCGTCATTGGCGGCTAACCGATTCGTATCTGAATACATTGGCGCACAAAGAATTTAACGCTGTGCTTAGTCGGGGTGGTGTCATTGGAGGAACCTCGGCGGGGGCTACTATTCAGGGGTCGTTTATGGTGCGGGGCGATACCAAAGGCAATTCCATTATGGTGGGTGACCACACGCAGGGGCTGGATTTCATTCACAACGTTACTATCGATCAGCACTTTCTGCGCCGGAACCGCCAGTTTGACCTCATCGAGGTCATTAAAGCCCGTCCTGAATTACTCGGTATTGCTATCGACGAAGGAACCGCTATTGTGGTACAGCAAAATACCTTTGACGTACTAGGTGCCTCCTATGTTGGTATTTACGAAGCTAATCAGATTGCCAATAGCACGAAGTATCCATCTGGACAAAACAGTACCGGTGGCCCATTCTATTTCCTCGGCAAAGGGCAAAAATTTGACTTGCAGGCCAGAAAAGTCATCGACACGCGCCCACCACGACCAAACGAGCCTGCGAAATAAATGGAACGCAGATGACGCGGATTTTTATGATTTACGCGGATATAAATCCATTTAAATCATAAAAAATCTGCGTCATCTGCGTTCTATTGTTTATACCAGTACTGCCTTAAGAATCTGATCCATAATCAGTCTTCCATCCATATTGCCAAGGGCAGGATCGGCAGCCCGTTCGGGGTGGGGCATCATGCCGAACACGTTTTTGCTCAGATTGGTCACCCCAGCAATGTTTTCTAAACTACCATTGGGGTTGGCCGCTTCTGTGATGGCTCCCGTTTCGTCACAATAACGGAACAGAACCTGCCCATTATCGTTCAGGGATTTCAGCGTATCGGCATCGGCAAAATAACGCCCTTCGCCGTGAGCCATTGGAATTTTATAAGAAGGCCGATCAAGACCAGCGGTCAACAGCGCATCGGGCGACTGGGGAGTCAGGTAAATATTTTTACAGACATACTGCTGGTTCGCATTGCGGAGCAAGACTCCCGGCACCAACCGCGCTTCGGCCAACACCTGAAATCCATTGCAGATACCCATGAGATAGCCACCGCGGTTAGCGTGGGCAATTACCTCGTTCATAATGGGCGAAAATCGGGCTACAGCGCCTGTACGGAGGTAGTCACCGTAGGAGAAACCACCGGGTAGGATAATGAAATCACAGCCTTGCAGGTCATGATCTTTGTGCCAGAGTTTAACGACCTCCTGGTCCATCAGTTCCAGCGTGTCCACTGCATCCTGATCGCAGTTAGAGCCGGGGAAAACAACAACACCAAATTTCATAAAAATGTAAAGAGCGAAAGAGTGAACCGGACCGCCGGAACGGAGCGAACGAGTGCTTAGCGCTCCAGATCTTTCGCTCTTTCGCTCATTCACTCGTTCGCTATTTTGGCAAAGTTACTTAACTTCAACGGACTTTCCGGCACTTGAAACGGCTTTCCCACGTTCAAAAGCCAGGTCGATTCGGCCCAGATTGATACCAGCAAACCCCACCTGGTTGATCCAGACAGGCTGTCCATCGAGATTATTAACCGCTACGGGCGCATCCAGAAAGGTATGCGTATGCCCACCAATGATCAGGTCAATATTCCTGGTTTTAGCCGCCAGTATGTTATCAGAAACCGTAGGTTCATTGTTGTATTTAAATCCCAGGTGCGACAGGCAGATGACGTAGTCGCATTTCCTGTCATGACGCAACTGAGCTGCGGTATCACTGCCTAATTCAATCGGATCAAGGTATTTTGTTTCCTTGTACGCTTCTTTCGGAATCAAGCCTGCGGGCTGAATCCCTAACCCAAAAACCCCGACTCGAATCCCGTCTTTTTCGAATATTTTATACGGCATGGTTTTTCCATCCATGACCGTGTTTTTGAAGTCGTAATTGGCAATCAACAGCGGGAAACTAGCCTTACCAAATTGGGTAACCATGTTGTCGATTCCTCCATCAAAATCGTGGTTGCCAATGGTTCCGGCATCGTAACCGAGCTGGTTCATGGCCAGAATTTCGGGTTCGCCTTTGTAGAGGTTAAAATAAGGTGTCCCCTGAAAAATATCGCCCGCATCAAACAACAATACATTCGCCTGTTCCTGTCTGATTTTTTTGATCAGCGTCGCCCGGCGAGCGACCCCACCTTTCCCCGCATTACGACTTCCATCCATCGGGAATGGGTCAAGCCGACTATGTACATCATTTGTATGCAGGATAGTGAGCGATGATGTTTTGGCTCGGCCTGAACTGGCTCGGTCTGAATGGGCTAGCACATCGGGCGCAATCGAACCAACGACGGCGGCTGTACCCAGTAATTTCAGAAACTGGCGTCTATTCGATGCTAATGCGTCCATCAGAAACAGGAGTAAGAGGTTGGCCGCTTTTGCCCTGTTGCCGGAAATAATCGATCAGGGAATCACGGATTAAATAGTTCATATTTTCGCGCTTAACCGCATTTTTCAGGAAATTAGCACTATCGCCCCCATCGGCTATATAATCGCTCATGGCAATTGTATAGGTTTCGTCAGGCTGTAGCGTCCGGCCATTGGTGAAGGTCACAGACTGTACTTTTTTATCATGAATTTTAACCCGTAATCCGCCCACAACCAATCCGTGTGAATTTGTAAAATGATTGAGTAATTGCAGGAGCATATCGCCCTTAACCGTCAAAATAACCAACTGATTATCAAATGGCATAACGCCAAAAACAGAACCGATGGTGATATTACCCTGAGGCAGGTTATCCCGAATACCCCGTAGTTCAGGTGCGAACAGTCGACGGGTTTGCCATAGCGTTGAGACGCCTGCTGGAGCACGGCGTCGGTTAGTAAATCATTGAGAGGGCCATCAGGCAAGGCTTTTTCAATAGGCTTGGTTGCACTTGTCAAGACCTCGTTCATGGCCTTATCAAGTTTCTCACGATAAGGTATCAGAAAGTTAGCAACACTAGCGTCAGCTGAAGCTGCCAGCGAATCTACACCAATACGATTAGCCGTTCGTTTAGTAAGGTGGTAGCCAGGGTTACAGGCAGAGAGACCAGCCAGCGCCAGCAGTAGAAGGTATTTTTTCATACGTATTCGCAAGTTCGGAAACTCTGCGCAATCCTGCGTTAACAAATCGTTAGAAAGCGCTCGTACAAATGATAAAACGGTCTTACAGGTCCTTAGCGCGTAAGAATCACCGTATGATCTGGTTTATAATGCACCTTGCGCATCCGCCCAAAGCCACCCAGACCGATTTGCAGATTAAAAAGGCCACCCGAAAAAGGCTTCTCGTCCAGAATAGGACTATAGGATACTTTTGTCCGCACAAACCAGAAGCTATGTTCCGAGAGGTCGGGTTTACGCGTATTGTCGCCCAGTTTAATATCGAACATAAGCCCCAGGGTTGGTGAATGCGTTAGCAAGGATAACCCTTTGTAGCGTTCATCCTTCTTGTCTCGGGGTGCTAAATCAAGCAAAAGATACCCAACATACGGAATGATCCGACTGCGTGGCCCATCATAAACAACGCGGCCCACTCCCAACTCGAATAACATGGGACTAATAGGCATATCTTTTTCCCACTGCTGGTTATTATGCCAAAAACCCGACCGTAATGTACCATTGTAGAGCGTTGGATGGAACATGACCATCGTTCGCTGAAAGGCAATATCGATTCCAAAAACAACGCCTGCCGATGTATTAAGTGTTTGGGCAAGCGCTCCCGTTGCTACAATTCCACCTCCACCAAAGAACACGCCATACCCAATTTTCGATGTACTAAATGTGGTAATCAGATCGGGGTATCGTAAAGCCGCTGGGCAATCTGCTTCTCCCACTTTTGCAAAGCCTCTACATCGTCACCTCCACCTGTTTCCGCCCGAAAGCGGTTGACTTCTGCCCCCAACTCAGAGTTGGTCAGGTACTCAATTTGCCGGGCCTGCTGCTTAAATCGACGATCGGCCCCGAGGGCAATCAGCTTGGCTTGCATTAGGCGGGTATGCACCTCTACCAAATCAAACAGTATTTGATTATAAGCCAGCGTTCGCTCGTTCCTGGCGGTTTCAGACACCCACGACAGGTTGCGAAACATTAAGCAAAATGACTCGATAGCAGGCTGACTCCAGATGGACGTTGGCCGGACTTCATACCCAATCTGGTAATAAAATTCGGAGCCACCCAGGCCGGGTTGGGTAGGCGAATGAAAATCGGAAAGTTGCAAACGTCTGGTAGCGCTCCAGTGTAGCGTGTCGATGGTAACCTGCGCCGAACCAAGCAGAGGAGACAGAAACAAGAGCAGGAACAGACGTTTCATAGACGTACATGCAAATGAAGCATAAAGGTATTAATAAGTACCTTATAACAAGTCACTTAGTCTTAATTCAAAATCAGGTAGAACAGCCTCTCCAGACAATATGTCCGTAAAATTCACGACTTCAATCTCACCCTCAGGACGATACACCGTTGTTTGTTGACTAAACGGATCAATTACCCAACCCAGCCGAACGCCATTTCTGAGGTATTTTTCCATTTTAGCGGGTAGGGTGTACTTTTCATCCGAGTCACTCATTAATTCAATCACGAAATCAGGGCAAATCTTAGCGAATTTATCCTGCTCCTTTTCAGACAGCGCATTCCACCGTTCATGGCTAATCCAGGACACATCCGGCGCTCGAACCGACGTATCAGGCAACGTAAATCCCGCGCTTGAATCAGCTACCAATCCCAACTTTTTTTTACGGTTCCACAGAACAATCTCTGTGATAAGATCGGCGTTTCGTAATCCAGTTTTTGTATTAGTGGGCATCTCAAAAATAATCTGACCATCCGCTTCACGTTCAATACGAAGCGATGGGTTTGCCTGACAGAAGGCATAAAATTCATCGTCATTCAGGCGATCATCCCGGCGGATTGTGGGATTTAGCGGGAACATCATAGTCGAGCGTCGTTTCCTTGTGCCAATACTAACAAATTTACTACAAAAAAGCGCGGCTTCGTTTCCAAAGCCGCGCCAATGTACTGAAAATCTTATGCTTAATTAATAGCGATACATTTCCGATTTGAACGGACCTGCAACCGGCACACCGATATAATCGGCTTGTGCCTGCTCCAGTGGCTCCAACTTGGCGCCTACATGAGCAAGGTGCAAAGCAGCAACCTTCTCATCAAGGATTTTTGGCAGAACGTATACTTTATTCTCGTATTTGTCCGAGTTTGCCCACAACTCCAGTTGCGCCAGCGTCTGGTTCGAGAACGAGCATGACATAACGAACGAAGGGTGGCCCATAGCACAACCCAGGTTCACTAAACGCCCCTCAGCCAGTATGATGATCTCTTTGCCTTTTACTTCATACATGTCGACCTGTGGCTTGATCTGGCTCTTTGTGTGACCGTAGTTTTCGTTCAGCCACGCCATGTCGATTTCGTTGTCGAAGTGACCAATGTTACAAACAATCGCTTTGTCGCGCATGGCTTCAAAGTGACGGCCTTTAATGATGCCTACGTTACCCGTTGCCGTTACAAAAATCTGCGCACGAGGAACAGCTTCGTCCATCGGAATTACTTCAAAACCATCCATAGCAGCCTGAAGCGCACAGATTGGATCGATTTCAGTTACCAGAACCCGGCAACCGGCACCCCGCAGCGACTCAGCCGAGCCTTTACCTACATCACCATAACCAGCGACAACGGCCACTTTACCAGCCAGCATCAGGTCGGTAGCGCGACGGATCGCATCCACCAGCGATTCACGGCAACCGTATTTGTTATCGAATTTCGACTTCGTTACGGAGTCATTTACGTTGATCGCAGGCAGGTGCAGCGTACCATTCTTCATCCGCTCATATAGGCGGTGAACACCGGTTGTGGTTTCTTCCGACAGACCTTTGATGTTCTGAATCAGTTCAGGATACACATCGAAAACCATGTTGGTCAGGTCACCACCATCGTCAAGAATCATGTTGAGCGGCTGACGATCTTCGCCGAAGAACAACGTTTGCTCGATACACCAGTTGAACTCTTCTTCATTCATACCTTTCCAGGCATAAACCGGAATACCGGCAGCAGCAATAGCAGCAGCAGCATGATCCTGCGTCGAAAAAATATTACAAGACGACCAGGTTACCTGAGCGCCCAGCTCAACCAGCGTTTCAATGAGAACGGCGGTCTGGATAGTCATGTGCAGGCATCCAGCAACGCGTGCGCCTTTGAGCGGTTGCGAAGGGCCGTATTCAGCACGAAGGGCCATCAGGCCTGGCATTTCAGCTTCGGCAAGTTTGATTTCCTTGCGGCCCCACTCGGCCAGCGCGATGTCCTTAACCTTGTAGGGGACGTAGGTTGAAGTTTGCATATAGATTTACGATTTGCGATGTGTTCAATACAGATTGTACCAGTACTACTTCGCGGCTTATTGGTTTCTTAGTAAAGTACAAAAATAAGAAGCGGAACTCAGAATCCCTACCTGATTTGAAATACTTTAGTATTCGGCTACAGAGTTTTCATAATGGCACATAAATACGTTTTTTTACCAAAGCTCTTCAATCAACACGTAACGTTATTCGGTTGCTCGCAGAAATAAGTAAATGGTTTCTTGCTGTGTAGTAAAATTTTCTCTAACTATGTTATCTCTTACGTAAGTACTTACATACTATGGATTTTATGGCCGAAATGGCCGAGTTAGCGCTGGCTAGCCGACTCAGGCGATTAAGTGATGTGTATTGGCAGGGTGTAACCGCCACCTATCGGCAATCGGGGTTAACTTCGACGTGCGCTGGGCTACCATTTTTGTGCTCATCGCCCGGCAGGGCCCCGTGGCCGTTATGGAGATAGCCGAACGGCTGGGCATTACGCATCCAGCTGTTATTCAAGTCATTAATGAACTTGAAAAAAATAATCTGATTACCTCTACAAAGTCGGCGGAGGATGGTCGAAAACGATTGCTGACACTTAGCGAAACAGGTCAGGCGATGCTCCCAAAACTCCAGCCCTTGTGGGATGCCTTTATTGTGGTCAATCAGGAAATGTTAGGCAAACAGACGCATAATCTGCTGGCCTCCCTACAGGAGATGGAGGCTCAATTGGCTGAGCGTCCCTTCTATGACCGAATTCAGGATCAGTTGAATCAACCGAAAACCAATTAATTCTCAGATAATGAACGACGTTTCCATCATTCCCTATTCACCTGAGTACCAACCTGATTTTAAACGACTTAACATCGAATGGATTTCCCGCTACTTTACGGTTGAACAGCACGATCTGGAACAATTGGACGAGCCCGAAACCTATATTCTGCCAAACGATGGTCAGATCTTTTTGGCCAAGCTAGGTGATGCAATTGTTGGTTGTGTGGCTATGGTCAACATGGGAGAGACGGGTTTCGAATTGGCAAAAATGGCGGTTTCGCCGGGTACGCAGGGAAAAGGCATTGGCAAAAAGCTATGTGTGGCCGCTATCGACTATGCCCGGCAGTTAGGGGTTAAAACCGTCTGGCTCGAATCGAATCGGGTACTCACGCCCGCCCTGACCATGTATGCCAGTGTGGGCTTCCGCGAAGTTCCCAGTGTGCCAACCCCCTATAGCCGCGCTGATATTCGGATGGAGATGACGCTGTGAGGAGAGCTTAAACTAACCTATTTCTCTACCAGTGCCTCTATCGTTTTCAAAATGACCGGCAACTTTTCGTGGGCGTTATTACAGAGTACAATGATGGTCTTGTCAGCATCGATATAGCGCATAATCTGTGTTTTATAACCAGGGTTATCGCCATCGTGCCAAACGACTTTACCCAGTTTATCACTCTGTTTTACTTCCCAGCCAAATCCATACTGTGTCAGTGAGCCATCGTTCAATTTGGCTGGTACAAAGGCGTCTTTTAGTGTTTGCTGACTAACTAGTTGATTGGTATACAGGGCCCGATCCCATTTCAATAAATCCCCGACCGTAGAACTAATTCGTCCAGGGCCTTTGCGGTTACCCAGCCAGATAGCATAGTTAAACTCGGGAAAAGAGTCGGCCCGAACGTACCGTTTCTTGTCAGGCACATACATATATCCCCAGGCCATATCGGGTAGTTTGATCTTGTCGGCACGGGTACGAATATCCGTGTGTGTCATCCCAACCGGCTTGAAAATACGAGTTCGGCAAAACTCGATAAAATCCTGACCAGAAGCCTTTTCGGTAATGCTGGCCAGGAGCATATAGCCCGTATTGCTGTATTGATACTTTTCACCCGGCTCAGCTAGTTTCGCTGGGTGATATTGGATCAGATAGGTAATATTATCAGCATTGTTAGCCACCTTGCTCTTGTCCCAATGCTTGTCCATCACATCCTGATAATCAGGCAGGCCGGACGTATGATTGAGTAGGTGCCGAATGGTAATACCCGGATAAGGCAGGCCCGGAATGTATTTTTCGATCAGGTCGTCATAAGCCAGTTTACCCTGCTGTTTCAGCATCATGATGGTCATGGCAGTAAACTGTTTCGACACCGACGCCAGTTCGAAAATGGACGATGTGGTTATGGGCTCTCTCGTCTCGAAATTTTTATAGCCAAACGCCTTTTGGTAAATCGGTTTCCCTTTATCGGCAATGAGTACGGCACCACTAAAATCGGGAATACCAGCGAAGAGACTAGTTAACTCGTTGTTCAATGAGGTAGATGAGTTGGTCTGAGCCCGTGCAGAAAAAGTCAACAATAAGGCGAGAATGAATAAAATCGTAACTGATTTGGCTTTCATGGGGGAGAGGTTGTATAGAACGACCAAATTAAGGTGCATTCGGGATTAATTGGGCAACTACCCATAGAAAAAGCCTGTGGCACATGTCAATCATACGCTACAGGCTTTCACTGAGAATCCTACAGTTGCTATAATTACACTTTTAAGGGTGGCCCTACAATACTCAGATCGTGCGCCAGGTGGAGTTTCTGAACTTCGTCCATTGTAGCCTTGGGGCCAAGCTGCGACAGCTTTTTGAAAAAAGCCTCCGTTTTGCCGCTCGGATTCGTCTGAAAAAACAAGCGGGCCGTTTCGCTTAAAACGAGAAACGTATGGGGTACATTCCTCGGCAAATAGATCGTATCGCCTACTTTTAGCGTAAATTTTTCATTACCCACCTGAAACAGAACCTCCCCATCGACGATATAAAATTCCTCATCCTGTTTATAATGGACGTGCAGAGGTGGCCCGTCGTTTTTCTTGTAGGTGCCGTAGTAGGTCGATAATTGCTCGTTCGTGT
Organism: Spirosoma telluris; assembly: GCA_003259005.1. Classification (GTDB taxonomy): domain Bacteria; phylum Bacteroidota; class Bacteroidia; order Cytophagales; family Spirosomataceae; genus Spirosoma; species Spirosoma telluris. Next base: position 7,056,605 of record QLII01000001.1, on the reverse strand, counting down.
CCTTTCCAGACACTTTCAGCGATAACTCAAAACCCATAATGTGGTAAAGTTCATCAAAACGACCTTCTGCTTCCCGGATAACAAACGGCTTTGTTTGTGTCCCATTCTCCAGATTAACTTCCTGTTCGTGAGGGAGTGTTGCCCCGATTGCTGCTGCTGACATGGCTTTGAGTGCTGAACGACGTGATTGATTTTCCATAAAAATTGCCTGGTTAGTCTTACAATAGCAAAACTACCGTAGACCAATGGGTGGCAATGGTCAAAAAACGACATCCTTATGCAGGCCTAACCTCTTTTCGGGAGAGTTAGCCTCTGCCTGTAGCATGGCAACGGGCGTAACACCAGCAAACTGCTTAAAGTCCTTGACCATATGCTGGTAGTCGGCATACCCACACGTAATGGCAATGTCGAGCCAGTCTTTGTCGGGCTGTTTCTCCTTCATTGTATACGCTCTATTGAAGCGAGCTATACGAATGAATAATTTGGGGCTGACTCCATTACGCTCTTTAAATTTTCGCTCAAACTGCCGATAACTCAGGCAGGATTGATCGGCCAGGTAGTCTAACGTAACGGTTGAATTTTTCCCTTGAAGGAATGCGTTTGCACGGTCGATAGGCTCCAGCCGCAATGTCAATTTTCGAAATTTCGTGAGCAGGTACGTATCAACCACCTGAATCATAGGCATGTATTGCTCCGTATTCATCAGTTGCTGGATAATCTCGCTTATCTCCCGACCCAGCACACTTTCTGCATCGGTTACTGAATCTGTAAAGTAAGTCGTAGGTGCCTGCCCTAACAAATGGAACAGCCCTCCCGGCTGAAAAATGATTTTAACCAGTTTGAAGTCCTCCGGGTAATGATGATACCAATTGGTTAGCAACTGGCCTTGTATAATGGTTGGGGAATAACTAACCGTTTATTTAGTACCGAATTTACTTTAGTGAATGCTCCACTTGGATACAGAATAATGCTTTGCTCAGCGCGAGCTTCCAGAAGTTTGGAAGGACGCTCACCCACCAAACCCCTAAAATCGAAGTGAATGAGCATATACTCTTTCACAAACGGCTTTAAGGCTGGGTGCGGCTGAATGATTTGGTAAATCATGGCAAAACTTGTTTATGCTCACCAATGAATGGCCTATTAATATACCCACTATCTGCAACTTATCGACAAGAAGCCGAGATTTCCCTTATTTATCGGTTGCTTTCAGCAGAAAATTCCGCGCCAGAACCAGTTGATCGGTGCTGATAAAATCGACACCCACTTCACGGAGTTTGGCCCAGACAGCCGGATCTTCGGGGCTTGCCCAGAGCCTTAATTTTTTACCTTCTTTGTGCACACGTTCAACTAGTTTACTTAGCTTCTGGAATTCGTCAGCGGGCATATCCCCTTTCCCCCGCCATTTTAACTGGTTTGGATACGAATCACTGATAAGTGCCATGACTGCCGAATTGTAGCCCTTACCTAAATCATCCGGCCGACCATCTACTGACATCAGTCTTTCTTTCGCCTTTGCCAATGTGGGTATCGGCCGGTTTCCCGATAAGACAACGGTAATGACACCCGCCTGGTTTTTAGATTGGGTTCCAGTAGTTAGTAGCGATCGATACCGATGCAACACTTTCTCCAGAGCGCGGTAGGTACTGTCTGCATTTGTTTTCGCGTCGATCATCAGATAAAATGGGCCTTTATACCCGGCGAATGCTTGCCCGCCGTTTTGGCGTATTCGCTCAGCCAGGGGCTTTAAGTACATGTTTTCGAGCGTTGACGCTGGGTTCTTAAAGGCAGGCCGGTCGTGGGAAACATATAAGGTATCGTCAATCAAGTGAACATCCGCTTCCACACTCGCGAACCCATTGTCCAGCGCATCCCAGAGTGGTCTCGATTGCTCATAATCATTGTGTGCATGTGCGTTTGGCAACGCAACAACACCTGCAACTGGCTGTGGAATCAGTCGTTGGGCAATCGGTTGTGTCCAGGCAGTTTCCAGATCACCCGGCATAAATGGGTTGTATTTGGGTTTACTGGAGATAATCTTAGCACGCAGCAACAGGATATCATCTGTCAATGGGTAGGTGGCCACAGTATCAGCCACTTCGCGTAGTAATTCGGCCCGCTGACTACCCTTTCGAACCCCAAAAAACTGAATCCGGTAGGTTACGTCAGGCTCCGTTTTAACGCGTACAGCCAGTGAGTTCCCAACCTGAGGAAGTTGCTTCAGCGTAACGCCTGAGCTTACGTAAAACCGACCCGCTTCCATCGCTTCAATCAGGGTTTTGGGTGTCAACTCAGGCGCATCGACCATCACCCAACTCCGCCCCGAATTACTAAAGGAAGGCCCGAAAAAGTAATAGTTATGACTATCGTCGGTACCCATACCGTACATCAGCGGGCGTCCCTGTTGCAGGAAATGCAGATTGATTTTATCCCACATCGACTCGGTACCTTCGTGAGTGCTATCACCATAATTATTCACCAGATGATGGCCATTAAAGACCTCAAAAAAACGCTCGTGCCGAAGTTGCATCAAGTCTTCAGCTTTGACAGCGTAGTAAAAATTAGGGTGGTTAATATGGGGGAACATCGGCTGGCCCGTCAGCCGCCGTTGAGCTACGACCAGGTCAATATTGTTCTGCATCACATCGGCCACACTATTGCCCGGTAAGGGTCGAATGAGGTTCTTCACATTGGTGACGTTGATGTGAATAGGCTTGCCCTGATAGCCTGTTGAAAGTTCTTCGTTTTTAAGGATCAGAAACTTACCCGCTTCTTCAAAATAGCTCCGGTATTCGTCAAGCCTTTTGAGCCGTACTTTGAGTGAATCGTTCGTTCCTTTTTGATACACAACCCAATCCGGACCGAAAGTCCGTAGGTAACGCTCAAACGTTCGTCGGCGATCCTGTTGACGAGGTACATTGACCCACTTATCAACGTCCTGCAAAATATTATGATCCGATAAGCCCACAAACTGGTAGCCATTCGCTTTATACCAGTCCATAATCATTTCCGGGTAATCGTCCCCATCGCTCCACAGTGAATGTGTATGCAAATTACCCTTATACCAGTGTTGCGCCTGTGTTAGAGATGACCAAAGGCAGGTAAGCAGTGCACAGAGCAAGGCAATTTTTCTCATCGGTAGTATAAGGGTTTGAGGGATTATATCAGCTTAGGTGTGCTAAAAGTACCAAATGGCCGCCATTACTACGGTTCATTTTTGCCAGATCTGCGTATCCCTCTCTATATAACACCCTAACAATCAGCCCAAAATTCCAGGCAAATTCATAAAAAAATAATACCAGCCTCTCTGACTGGTATTTTCGAATTTCTCACCTATCCTGATTATTCAGAAGCCGTTTAGGAAAACACGCTACAATCCAGAAGGCCGGTACCTGTCCAATTTGATTTCCTTAACTCTATCGTACTGATACGTAGTAGCCATAGAATCAAAAGAATCTATTTTAGCAAAGCATCCGTAACACTAAACAGTCTGATTTATCAGATACCCCATTAGCTGGATGGCGGAATGAATAACCGGCCCTGCCATCCGGTCATTCATCAAAGCACTCAGTGGGCCCTGGCCAAAATAAAGCCCATCCGAAACCAGAAATGTCAGCTTTATCATTTCCTGGTCAGGAAACGACGTTCGCCCTTTGTCCCATGGTCCAATTTGATCGACCACCTTGATACTGTGCGAAAAAAGCTGCTGAACGAGCTGGTTTGATTGTTCGGTCTGTACGTCCCAGGCCAGGAGTTTTTCTGAATGATTAATATATCGGCAGGTACCATCGCTAAACACGGCTAAAACATCGAGGCCGTCGGGTAAAGCAACTTCGGCAACGACGCCTAAAAGTACTTTTGAGTTCACCGGAAAACCGCTTGATACTAGAAGGTGATAAGCCAAAAGTTTATGCCTGGTTTCTAACGTATTATCGGTTGTCATAGCGACCAGTTGACCAGGATCGGGGCTTTCGGCAAACAGAATGTTCCAGGGATAAGCGGTTGACTGTGTTTGCGATTTGTACAAGTCAAGGTTATCGCAAAAGAGAAGCCCGTAGATTTTATTCAGAGCTTCGTTTTTGTAAGGGTTGATTGATTTTTTCGAAAACAAATTGGTTGGGTTCATCGTATGTTGGAGGTTTACTGCGGTTGCAACCAGTTGTTATTGGGTACTGAGTTATTGGGTATTGCTTAACGAGTTAACTGTCAGTAACTAACTGAATAACCAAAAACTGCTTAACGGATTGGTTATGACAAATGTAGGAGGGGCAGGATAGCCAATCCGGCGGACTTAACAACTGGCAGAAATGAGTTGGTAATGAACGAAAAAAGCCCATCTGTTGGCTTCGAATCCACCTTAGCGTAGCATTCTATAGGTAAGTAAGGGGTCTCTTTTAAAAATTAGCCCTAAATTTCAGGGCGCTTCCACTAAGTGCAGCGTTGCCTTGGCTGTTGTTAGAAGCTTACCTTTCGAATCCCACATTGTGCCGTATACTCAACCCGAACTCCGAACTGTTAATGTGATCCGCTACGCCAAACCCTTACGCGAAGGCGGCTCACTACCCGCTCTTGTCGAGGCCGACGATGAGTTTTTGTACGTACTCAAGTTTTGGGGAGCCGGACAGGGGACAAAAGCCCTGATTGCCGAACTGATTGCCGGTGAACTAGCCCGTACACTGGGTCTTCGCATACCCGAAATCGTATTCGTCAATCTCGATGAAGCCTTTGGGCGGACCGAACCCGATGAAGAAATCCAGGATTTACTCCGTGCGAGCGAAGGGCTTAACCTTGGGCTTCATTACCTCTCTGGTTCCATCACCTTCGACCCACTTCTCAATAAGGTCGATGCTCAATTAGCATCAAAGATTGTCTGGCTGGATGCCTTCGTGATGAATGTAGATCGAACGGCCCGCAATACGAACATGCTGATGTGGCATAAAGAATTATGGCTGATTGACCACGGTGCTTCCCTGTATGTGCACCACACAGGCCCAAACTGGCCTGAGCAAAGCAAGCGACCATTTGCGCAGATCAAAGACCATGTGCTTCTGTCGAAGGCTACTGAACTTGCTGCCGTTGATACTGAATTCCACCAGATCCTTTCCCCAGAGCGCATTCAGGCTATTGTTTCCTTAGTACCCGATATATGGCTTATGAACAATGGTGTAGTGGAATCCGCTTCCGAACAACGGGACGTGTATGCCCGGTTCTTAACGGATCGGCTGGCCTCATCCGAAATTTTTGTCAACGCAGCTAACGATGCCAGAAATGCACTTGTTTGAATACGCCGTCATTCGGGTTATGCCGCGCGTGGAACGGGAAGAGTTTCTGAACGTTGGCGTCATTGTTTATTGCCGTTCGCAGGGCTTTTTGCAGACAAAGTTTGCGATAAATGAAGATCGGCTTCGGGCTGCGTTTTCGGCTGAACTTGATATGCAGGAACTGGCCGAACGGCTTCGTGCCTTCGAACGAATTTGTGCCGGTCGTGCACAGGGTGGTGTCATTGGTCAGCTCTCGATAGCTGAGCGTTTCCGCTGGCTTACGGCTACGCGTAGTACCGTCGTGCAAACATCACCCGTTCACCCCGGCCTTTGTGCGGATGCAGGAGAAACGCTGGATAGATTATTTGTCCAACTGGTTTTGTAAAGTAACGCGGTGGTGCGGCATACCGACATCTTGTCCGCGTTACATCAACACCCTATATGTATATGAAACGTCTCGCTTCCTTTTTACTATCGTGTTGCTTTATCCTTCCTGGCTTTGGCCAGGCTCGCACTGACGCGTTGCTGACTAACCTATTTACAACCAATAAAGCCCCCATTTTTCAGGAAGTTATCAGGCACCCAGAAACGTATCGACTCCAGGTTATTTATACGCAGATCAATCGGGATAAAGCTAACAGGCCTTCGTTCACGAATTACTATTTCCATGTCGATAGCACCGAGTATTTCAATCCGGCTTCTACGGTGAAACTGCCGTTGGCGCTACTTTCCCTAGAAAAACTGAACAGGCTGAACAAGCCCAACGTGACCAAATTCACGTCTATGCAGTTTGACAGTGCCTACAGCAAACAAACCAAAGAATGGACCGATAATACCGCACAGACTGGGTATCCATCCATAGCGCACTTCATAAAAAAAGCCTTTCTGGTTAGCGAGAATGACCCGTACAGTCGCATGTATGAATTTGTGGGCCAGAGCGAAATTAACCGTTCACTCCACGCAAAAGGGTACCTGGATACCCGCATCACGCACCGGTTTGTGCGCATGAATGCCGACGAAAACCGGCATACAAATCCCGTTCGGTTTATTGAGGCAGATGGCAAATTGATTTATGCGCAACCCGCAGCCTTCAACCAGGACCCGTTTGATTTCCGTCGTGTAGCCAAACTGGGCAATGGCTATTACGTAAAAGACAGCCTGATTCATCAGCCTTTTGACTTCACCGAACGCAATAAATTCCCGCTGGAAGCCTTTCAGCAAATTCTCCAGTCGGTCATGTTCCCAACGTCGGTTCCTGCAAAGCAGCGATTCAAATTAACCAAAGATGATTACCAGTTTTTGTACCAATATTTGTCGCAATATCCCAGCGAAACCAACTACCCAAAATACGACGCCAAACAGTACTACGATAGCTATGTAAAATTCTTTTTCATGGACAGCCTGCACCATCAAATGCCGGAAGGAATTCGGGTATTCAACAAAGTGGGGTGGGCCTATGGGTTTCTTACCGATGCCTCGTACATTGTCGATTTCAGGAACAAAGTCGAATACATGCTAACGGCCACGGTGTACGTCAATAGCGATGGCATTCTGAATGACGATAAGTATGATTTTGACACCATCGGCCATCCATTTTTATATCAGTTAGGGCAAACGATTTATCAGTACGAATTGAAACGAAAGCGACCTTATACCCCTGACTTACAAACATTTCGCATACCCTATGAGAAACGAATGAACGATACAAGACCACCTGTCAAGGATGTTGATAATTAAGCAATAAACAACATTTTTTAACCACAGAGAACACAGAGTTATGGAGAGATAAAATCAATACGCTGTGTTCTCTGTGCCTCTGTGGTTAATTTATTTCTTTTTTTGCTTAAAAATTCACTAAAATAACAAGGTTAGATTTGCCACCCTTAACTCCTTAACTTAATGACGTTACTAACGACAATTCGAGCAATGGTGCTGATTGCGGTCACTACCATTTCCTTACATGCCCAAACAGGTACGAAACAAAGTCCCCCGCTATTAGTCGTCGCGGCTCCCGAAACGGCTGGGTTCTACCCCGAACGGCTCAATAAATTAGACGGCCTTATCCAGTCGTACATCGATAAAGGAGCGTTTCCGGGCGTAGCGGCTATTGTGGTGCGAAACGGCAAAATTGTGTATCATAAATCCTTTGGCAAATCGGATCTGGAAACTAACAAACCGATGGCCAAAGATGCCATTTTCCGGATTGCCTCCATGACAAAAGCCATTACATCGCTGGCGGTGATGATGCTTCATGAAGATGGCAAAATCATGCTCGATGACCCTATCAGTAAATACATTCCGGAGTTTGCCAAACCCGTAGTCCTCGACAAGTTTAATGAGAAAGACAGCACTTATACGACCGTTCCGGCTAAGCGGGAAATTACCGTTCGTCACTTGCTTTCTCACATGTCAGGTCTCAATTACAATGTCATTGCCAGCGACCCTCGCATGCGGGCGATTTACACGAAAGCCGGTGGTATTCCGGACGCCTTCGTAACGGACAACCTTAAAGTCGGCGATATGGTGAAGAAGCTGGCGAAGCAGCCCCTCAACCACCAGCCCGGTGAAAAATGGACCTACGGGCTGAGTATTGATGTATTGGGTTATCTTGTTGAGGTAGTGTCGGGGCAAACGCTGGCACAGTTTTTCCAGACCCGAATTTTTGACCCACTGGGTATGAAAGACACATATTTCTATTTGCCCGATGCCAAGAAAGATCGTTTGGTAGCGCTTTATTCGGAAGATAAAGACAAAAAATTGATTAAAACTGCCACCATTAAAACGCTCCCCGTTGATCCAGATTTCCCAATTATGGGGGCTAAAACCTATTATTCTGGCGGTGGTGGCTTATCCAGTACGGCTTATGACTACGCCATTTTTCTGCAAATGCTGCTCAACGACGGCGTGTATAACGGGAAGCGATTTTTAAGTCGAAAAAGCGTTGACCTGTTTACGAATGCCAATCAAACAGGTTCACTCTTCCCCGATCCTGGCAACTATTTCAGTTTAGGATTCAGTGTCATTAACGAGACGGGGCATGCGAAAGATCTAAGTAGCACAGGAACGTTTTCGTGGGGTGGGGCTTTTAGCACGCATTATTTTGCCGACCCCAAGGAAAAAATCAGCGTGGTTCTGATGAAACAAATGTGGGGAACAACCTACGGCGGTGAACTTGATAAAAAGTTTGACGTATTGGTTTATCAGGCACTAGACGACTAGGTCATTTTAACAGGATTTCAGTCGAGTCGACATTCAGATAAAACAGGATTTTAACTTTTGAAATTCTGTTTTATCCGAATGTCAAAAAAATAGCTGCCATGTTCATCCGCTTTTATCCGCCTACTCCTGCCCTGCGTGGCTTCGTGCAGAGATACATGGTCCACCATGTACAAACGGATAAAAGTGCCCCCTTGCTAAAATTCCCTTTTCCGCCAGCCGCTGAACAGGTTCTGTTTTTCTATCCCCGCGATTCACTGGGACGTATTCACCATCGCACTGGGCAGGTCAATCAGCAACCCGATAGCATCATTGTCGGACCTCAGGTGTCACGTGTGGACATTACCATGGGGCACAATCACTTGATTGTCGGGGTCTTTTTTGAACCGGGTGCCCTGCATCGGCTCCTGGGCATCCCTATGAACGAATTGTTTGACGAATCGCTGGATTCTTTCCTGGTGTGGGCCAATGACATCAGGCTGGTAGATGAACAGCTGCGTGAAACGGATAATTATGACCAGATGCAACACATTGTAGAGGCTTTTCTGCTACGTCGTCTTCGACAAAAGCAAGTAGAAAAGCATCCTATTGATACGGTTTTCCAGTACATGTTGAATCCTACTCGCCCGGTTTCGCTTGACTACCTCGCCAATCAGGCTTGCTTAAGTCCACGCCAGTTTGAGCGCAAGTGCCACGAGCGGCTGGGATTTGGCCCTAAAACATTTAGCCGGGTCGTTCGTTTCAGCAAGGCGTTTCGACTTAAAGAACGGCAACCTGAACTCGATTGGCTCGATGTGGCCCTTACCTGCGGCTATTATGATTTTCGGCATATGCTCCGCGATTTCAAGGAGTTCGCCGGGTCTACACCTACGCTGTTGTTGCAACAGGAGACCAGCACCTTAATCCGGCCGTACACGCGTCTTACTCTCTAAAACGAGAGATTTTAGAATGTCGTTTTTTTACACCAACTCACCCATCGTAAGCCGGTAGTTTTGTCTCAAGCAAAATCAACTGACGATGAAACGACTACTTTGTCTGGGAATTATGGCACTACTAACGAACACTATTTACGGTCAGGGGAAAGCCACTGACAAGGATGAAAAGGCCGTCCGTGCAGCCACGGAATCGCTAATTACCAGCTGGCAAAACCATAACTATAACGACATGGCAACCTATACCACACAGGATGTCGATTGGGTGAACATTGTGGGTATGTGGTGGAAAGGGCGTGAAGCGGTAGCCAACGCGCATCAAGCCTTCCACCAAAGCATGTTTAAAAACACATCATTAAGTACCGCCAATGTAACGGTTCGCTTCATTACGCCTAATGTAGCCATTGTCCATCACCTCACCAATATTGGTGCCTTTACCACCCCTAGTGGCCATCAGGGTGGCAATGATCAGAATCTGGCTACCTTGGTCTTCGTAAAGCAGGCCGGTAAATGGTTATTAACCGCCGGACAAAATGTTCCGGTTGATACTAATGCGGCCAAACACGATCCTGTGAACGCAATTCGTTGAATTGACTACGGTATGCTTTTAGCCTTTTGTTCTTTTGTGCTAAAAAAGAATGCACCGTTTCTATTGCTTACTCGTTTGCTGCCTTCTCGCGCACAACGTATTTTCTCAAGGACAATCTCTTCCGACTTATAAACCGAATGCGCTCAGTCAGGACTGGCTAGTTACGCCTGTTTCGCAAAAAGCGGGTGTGTTTCAGGCCAATGCTGGGAAAGATCTTGTGCTAGCGAATGGCCTGCTCAGTCGCCGGTTTCGGATTAGCCCAAACCTGGCCACCGTCGACTACCAGAATCTGACCACGGGCGAGCAGTTTGTGCGCTCTGTCCGGCCTGAAGCGATGGTCGTTTTGAATGGAAAAACGTATCGGGTTGGCGGGGTATACGGACAGAAAGAACATGCGTATCTGCGGGAAGAATGGCTTGATAGTTTTACAGCAAATCCAGGTGATTTTCAGTTCAGGACGTTCACCGTTGCACCCCTGAAGCCCTACATAAACTGGAAATCACGTACCTGGACCATGAACCGGAACCAACCGACGGGCCAGGAGCTGACCCTACTTTTTACGTCCAGCTTACCCGAATTGCAAGGCATAGATGTGGCTGTTCATTATGCGATTTACGACGGTATTCCTACGCTTTGCAAATGGGTAACGATTGAAAACAAAAGCCAGAAATCGCTTCATATCAATCAGGTTATCAACGAGATTCTGGCAACGCCCGAAGAGGAATCGGCCGTGGTGGGTAAGCCTGAACAGATGAAAAAACCACAGCGAATTTACATCGAAAACAACTTTGCCTTCAACAATGCCATGCGCTATGATTTATCCGATCAGGCCACGCATTGGAAAACCGATTCGCTGTATACCTCGCAGGTAAATTACAACTATGAAACGCCTTGTTTACTGGAAGTGTACCCAACCGTTGGCGTCGGTATTGATCTGACACAGGATCAAACCTACAACTCGATACACACGTACGAACTGCTGCTGGACTCCTACGACCGCGAACGGAATGGTCTTGCCAGACGGCAATTTTACCGGATAGTTACGCCCTGGACAACGCAGAACCCCACTTTCATGCACCTGGTCAGTACCGACCCGGCGGTGGTTAAACGGGCTGTCGACCAATGTGCCGAAACGGGCTATGAGATGGTTATCCTTAGTTTTGGCAGCGGACTCAACATGGAAGATGCCAGCGACGCAAACATCCAGAAATTCAAAGCCCTGGCCGATTACGCCCATAGTAAAGGCATCCTGTTAGGTGGCTATTCATTATTCAGTAGTCGCCGGATTGATGACGAGAACGACGTGATCGACCCAAAAACTGGCCTGCCCGACAAAGGGGCTTTTTTTGGTCATGCACCCTGTTTGGCCAGTCAGTGGGGTATTAATTACCTGAACAGCCTCAGGAAATTCATCACCGAAACCGGCTTCGATCTACTCGAACATGATGGCCCCTACCCCGGCGATGTTTGTGCCTCTACGAAACATCCGGGCCATAAAGGTCTAGAGGATTCGCAATGGGTACAGATGGAAATGCAGAAAGGATTTTACCGCTTTCTGAACGAAAAAGGGGTGTATATCAATGCCCCTGACTGGTATTTCATGGATGGTACAAACAAGATTGCCCTTGGGTATCGGGAAGTCAATTTTTCGTTGTCCCGCGAGCAGCAGAAACTTCTGAACCGGCAAAATATTTTTGATGGGACCTGGGAGAAAACGCCTGCTATGGGTTGGGGATTTGTCCCGCTGACCAAATACCAGGGCGGTGGACCCGAAGCGGTCCTGGAGCCTCTCATCGAACACCTGACCGATTATGAGCAACTCATGATGCAATACTACGGCGCTGGTATTCAGGCCTGTTATCGTGGCCCCCGGCTCTACGATACCGACGTGACGAAACAGACGGTTCAACGGGTTATCAGTTGGTACAAGAAATACCGACCCATTCTGAATTCCGATTTGATTCACCTCCGCCGACCCGACGGTCGCGATTGGGATGGCATTTTGCACGTCAATCCTGCACAGAAAGAGAAAGGTTTAGTGGTGCTTTTTAATCCCTTGAAAACGAAAATTACCCGCACCATTAAACTGCCTCTTTACTACACCGGCCTCCGCGAAACGGCCCAGATCCGGCAGGGGAGGGCAAGCCCAAATCGTACCGATTGAACCGAAATTATGAAGTGGAAATACCGGTAGACATTGAGCCGGAGAGTTATGGCTGGTGGGTTGTTGAGTGAAGGACGGTTGAAAAGAGTTTTTTTGTCATCCCGACGCAGGAGGTATCTCTAGTTACCTGATGCTAGAGATACCTCCTGCGTCGGGATGACAAAAATTCATCAATCTGGCAAAACATTATCACCATAACTCCCTCATTTTCAATCCCCTTCCTCCACTTGACTAAGCGATTCGTGGTAGGCGATAATCTGGCAGAGTACATCCACCGCAATTGCGAAGTTTTCCTCACCGACTAATTCTTTATATGCATCCGTCAGTTTAGCTTGCTCCTGCTTAGCCACTAGCAAGAGTTTTTTACCTTCATCGGTCAGGGTGATTTTGGCGCTACGCCCATCCCGTTTGCTCTTTTCTGTCTTAATTAATCCTTCCGCTTCCAGTTCTTTCACGGTTCGACTCATGGCTTGCTTGGGTTGCATAGCTCGTTTCGCCAGCTCCTGATTGGTCGTACCTTTCAGGCTAATATTGGTCAGAAATTTCATGAACGATGTCTTGAAGGGTATATCTGTCGACGCATCCATGGCGTTCTGCATCCAGCCATCGGTTAGTCGTTTTGTAACGGCAATTAGTCGAACCCAATTGCGCTCGTTATGCTGCATATAGTCGGTTAACTCCGCTAGAATAGCCTTCTTTTTTTTCGTCCCCATTCTCTTATGATACAATTTCACTACAAGCAAACCAAGCAGGACAAATATAGTCATAAGCGATTACTAACTAGTCAACAAATAAGACTATATTTGCAAACGAACAGCAGAACTAAAACAAATACCATCCTATCTATGGCGCTCAAGCATGTAAACATAGCCGTATCCGATGTGGTACAAACAAAAGCATTTTTTGAAACCTATTTCGGCTTTCGCTGCCTCGAATTAAAAGGGGATAGTATTGCCATTCTGAACGATGCCGATGAGTTTATTCTAACGATCAGCAATTTTAAAAAGGGTGAAATACCCCAGTATCCAGCTGATTTTCACGTAGGTTTCGTTCAGGAATCACCTGAAAAAGTCATGGAGATTTATCAGTGGATGAAAGCCGATGGCATCGACGTTGGTAAGGAGCCCCGAAAGTATGCCGGGCGAGGAACCATGTCGTTTTACGTACCCGTACCCGGCAATTTCCAGATCGAAGTAATGTGTATTGTTGAGTGATGACCAATTAGTACCGTTAACTCAATAGGCATTGCGTTCAGGCGTAGCTTGAGGTTACTTGCGCAAGTAACCTCTGTTTCAGACACTAACCACCTAATTTATTCCCAAGTATGTCTCAACTCGATCAACTCCTGGCCGAAGTCGCTTCTGCCCGCGTTCGTTATCTTAGTGAAGTTGGCAAGCTCACGGAAGCGCAGGCCCATTGGAAACCATCGCCTGATGTATGGAGCGCCGTCGACAATACAGAACATCTATACTGGGCTGAGCACGGTGCCATTTGGGGAATCTGGCGGGCGTTACTCGCGAAACAAATGGGTCAGCCCGTTTGGGAAGGTGAACTCATTCATAGGGGTCTACCCATCGAAACAATCATTGAACGAACCTGGCGAACCAAAGAGCAAGTACCACCCATTGCAGCTCCGCGAATGGGTGGCCCGCTAATCTTTTGGCTATCTGCATTCGCCAGTTTGCAACAGCCCTTAAGTGATTTGTGCATCGCGCTGGCTAATGAAGATTTAGAAACGATTATCCATCCACATGCCCTCTCCGGCCCTTTAGACATCCGGCAGCGATTCGAATTCCTGCGCTTCCACATCGACCGCCACCGAAATCAGGTGATGGCGTTGGGGCTGGGTTAAACTAAGTCGGGGAAGTTGGCGCGCACCATGGCAGAGAACAAACTGATTGGTTTACCCCATTCTTTAAAAGCATCCCGTATCTCATTCGCGTACTCTCCATTATTTTCGATGACATCTTCTAAAAAACGGAGTTTTCTCAGATGCTCGAATCGTTCTTTCAGGAGAAACTCACGGTTCAGTCCAGTGCGTTTAATCGTCTCAGCTCCTTTTTGAGAGCCATTTTTAGGCTTTATAATCTCCGCTTCGAATACGAGATGGTCATCTATCCTATCAATTGCAGGGTGGAGAATCAGGCTTTCTTCTAATGTACAATCGTCCCTATGAGAATTGGCCCGTTTGCTCTCATCAGCTAATGGGAAATAATTCTTCTTGTAAACCTGATTACAGATTTGGCAACAGAAGAACAGATTTGCGAAATCATAAGCTAACCAGTAATAACCCGGTTTAATTAGTGGTTGATTATCGTCTTGTTGATAGCCAGCTTTGGGCCGAAAATGTTCGACATCGCCGTGCGAAATGTGGTCTATTTTAGCCTCGCAAAAACAGCATTTGTTGTGCTGAATTGTTCGTAAGATTTCCTTAACGGATTTATGGCCGTAGATAGTTTTATCAAAGAAAAACGAAGCATCTCCGGCATCGAATATTGCGTTTAGCTTTTCGGCTGCCTTCTCTCCTTTTCCGTTACTCGCTAAAATGGCTGGTATTGCTACGGTGGATTTATCAATCTTAATCACAGGTCACTTGCTCAATGCTTTGCCAATCAATTCCAATGCCTTAAGAGCTTCCCATGACTCTGATGACGTTAGTTGACCAAGTTCTTCCTCTAACTGGGCTAACTCCTGATCCTCTTTTTTTGTACGGTTGTCTTTCAACAATAAAGCACGCCGACGCTGAATTTTGTCTTCTGTTTCAGGTGGCCGTGTGCTTATTCCTCCAAACAAATCACTGCTCAAAATCTGATCGATACGCCAGCTATGCACATCAATACCTTCTGCCACATGAGTTTCATCCCCTACCCGTTTCAACAAAATGATATTTGCATCCCCCGCCGATTGTACAATCAATGGACTATGCGCCGTGACAATAAACTGCGTATTCGGAAAAGTATCGGTTAAAAACTGAATGATAGTCCGCTGAAACTTTGGGTGTAAGTGCAAGTCAATTTCATCGACCAAGCAAACGGCGGGTTCAGCAAGAGGATTTTCACTATCAGGATAGCGATCAAATAATCCTTTGGCAAAGTCTACCATCCAGGCAATGAGGGTTTTATAGCCCAAGCTTAACTCATGAAGGCGGACATCGCCATAGTGTGTTTTGAAGAATACTTTAGGTGTGCCAGTATATGTTTGTATATCAATGCCAAATATTTCGTCTCGAAAAATTTGCCTCAATATGCTCATGACTCTTAGATATCGCCGTCTAAATTTTTCTTCTTTTAAAGAAATATAATCTGCTTGAACAAGCCATTCCTCAGCATTAATAAGGTCATTATTTTCAGAATAAAAACTTGATATTTGATTTACTTTCTTCTCTGATATAGCAGATGTACTTATCCGACGAGCAGCATTATAAGCAAAAATATTCAAATCTATTTCATAATCCCGAGTTAGTCGAAAAGTACATCCAGCATTATATTTTGCATCCTTAAACCACTTTTCAGACGTGAAACCTGTTGGTATCTCTTCATTTGTTTTAGAAATAATGCCTGTTATTTTCGCTCCAAGATTTTCTTTGTCAAAACGCCATAGTTCGGTAAAATCAATCCCCGTTTCAGTTATGCTCTGTTGATTTTGCACTATTACAAGCAATCCCTTCAACACTGTCGTCTTCCCCGTTCCATTATCCCCTAAAATCACATTCCAACGGGCAGCATTTCCATCTTTATCCGTGAAATCAATCGTCTGCTTCGTGCCGAACGAGCGGACGTTTTCCAGTGAAATACTCTTGAACCAGACGCGGGGATTTTCCGTAGCCATACTAAGTAGACATATTAATATTGAAGCTGTCTATACTTCTCCTTTTAAAGAAAAATCTAGGCTGTTTTTTGTCATCCCGACGCCAGGAGGGATCTCAAGCTTCCGTATTAGTCAAGCTTGAGATCCCTCCTGGCGTCGGGATGACAAAAACGCTAAACCCAGCTAGGAAATGACAGCTTAAACAACTTTATCACCAAAAAACAATAAGGGCGAAGATACCAAAATATCCCCGCCCAACAGAAAACTATAATCCGCAAACCAACCCTACACCTCCTCCGTCTGCAACTGCTTCTCGTACAGTTCGCGGTAGGCACCGTTTTTGGCGAGTAATTCTTCGTGCGTGCCCTGCTCGATGATGTTGCCTTCGTCGAGCATGATAATGAAGTCGGCCAGTTTTGCCGATGAGACACGGTGCGAAATTACGACCGATGTGCGGTCGGCCATGATGCGCTGGAGGTTGTTCAGAATGATGTTTTCGGTGTTGGTATCAACCGCAGACAGACAGTCATCTAAAATCAGAATCTTGGGGTCGCGGGCGATGGCGCGGGCAATGCTCAGGCGCTGCTTCTGCCCACCCGATAACGTAACACCCCGCTCACCCACGCGCGTCTCAAATTGCTCCGGAAACTCCATTACGTTCTGATACAGATCGGCATCGCGGATAGCCTGATCGACGCGCTCCTGTGGCAGATCGGGTTTACCGAAACGGACGTTGTTGCTGATGGTTTCCGAAAACAGAAAAACGTCCTGCGGTACGTAGCCCATTTGCTCACGCAGCGAAGTCAGGTTGTAATCTTTGATGGGAATACCATCGACCAGAATCTCGCCAAACGTCACATCATACATGCGCGTCAACAGATTCGCCAGAGTGCTTTTCCCTGAGCCAGTCGTTCCTAAAATGGCTACGGTCTCTCCCGCCCGAACCTTCATCGAGAAATCTTTGATCGCAATAATTCCCGAATCGGGATACACGAACCGCACGTTTTTGAACTCAATGGCTCCGTGAATCGTGTGGCTGATGTTCTTCTGCGAAACAATGTCGGTTTTGATACTCAGAAACTCATTAATGCGCTGTTGTGACGCAGCCGCCCGTTGGGTCTGGCTCGTGGTCCATCCGAGTGCCATCACGGGCCACGTCAGCATATTTACATAGAGAATGAACTCCGTAATGTTGCCGGGTGTGAGCCGCCCAGCCATAATTTCCTGCCCGCCAACGAAAATGACCAGTACGTTACTCAGTCCGACCAGAATGGCAACGATAGGAAAAAACAGAGAATCAACCCGCGTCAGACTCAGTGATTTACTCCGGTATTCATCACTTTCAATCTCGAACTTAGCCGCCGAATTGTTCTCCTGCACAAACGCCTTCAGGACACGAATACCCGAAAAAGCTTCCTGCACATAGGTTGACAAGCGCGACAGCGACCGCTGAATTTCTTCCGACCGTTGAATGATGATATTATTGACAATGTAAATCGCCACCGACAGAATTGGCAGCGGCAGCAACACATATAACGATAGTCGGGCATTGATGCTGACCATATAGCTAATGACCAGAATGAAGAGCACAATCAGGTTGAGTCCGTACATGATACTCGGCCCAACGTACATCCTCACTTTGCTAACATCTTCCGAAATCCGGGCCATTAAATCTCCCGTATTGTGCTGGCGGTAGAAGCTAAGCGGCAGGGTTTGGTAGTGGTTGTAAATCTCGTTTTTGAGGTCGTATTCAACGTGCCGGGACATGACAATGAGCGTCTGCCGAACCAGGAACAGAAAGAATCCTTTCAGCAGGGCCAGCACAAGCGTCAAAACGCCGAAAAGCAGAATACTAAACGCAAATACCTCATAAAGACCCGATTGCAGGGGCGACTTATCGTAGAGATAATAAACATCCAGTGTTTCACGTACCAAATCGAGGGCATACCGCACCAACTGTGCGGGAAAAATGCCGAAGAGGTTGGAAATGGCCGTAAACGCCGTTCCCAAAATTAGGTACCATTTATACTTGAGGAGGTATTTATTAAGATAGGAAAGTGCTTTCACAGGACAACCAACACGTTTTGTTGGTAACCGCAGGGGGGTGGAAAAGTTGCAGTAAAAGCTGTCGGCAGTTGGCAGTCAATAGTTGATGGTCATTCAGGCATCTGGTACTATCGACGACACACTATTCTCTAGCGACTGTTGACTATCGACTGAAAAGTCCGTACTTTTGCACCCGATTTCAAACAGTTCTTTTCTTACCGGTAGATTTTAGACTTAGGCGGATGCTCAACAGGCGACTACTCCGAATAAAGGTCATGCAGGCGTTATACGCTCTGAAGCAGGCCGAATTTTCAAATCAGCAAATGGCCCTCGATGGCATTAATGATCTCTTCCAACCCGACCTAAACTCGATGCTGCCGCAAGACAAGCGGCAACTCGAAGGCTACCGGAAACTCGCCAGTCTGCTCTTCGAGGAGACCATCAAAACCAATCAACCGGCTAAAGACGACGACGCCCCGAACAAGGTACTTAAGGCCGCCAACGACGGATTTGTATTCTATCAGATCCGGACACGAAAAGATCATCAGCACCTCGCCCAAATGTTGTTGAAGCAGGTAAATGGCATTTACGACGACTACTTGCGGGTAATGCTGCTGCTGGTTGAACTCGGTCACGCGGCTAGTATCGATAGCGAACGCAAATACCGGGACGTTGATGAAACCCCATTTCCGTTTGAGTCAACCCTCAATGATAATACGGTTATACAGGCACTAGCCGAACACCAGCCCCTCAAAAATGAAGCCCTTCGGCATGGTATTTCGTGGACCGACGATCTGGGCTTTGTTCGGAAAGCACTCCGCGAAGTCTTAAAAGCGGATGAAACCTACCGGGCGTATTGTGAACAAAAAACCCATACGGCCGACGAAGATCAGGCCCTGGCACAATACGTGCTGCGTACGCTGATATTCAAACACGAAACCATTCGCGATCATCTGGCCGAAATCGACCTGAGTTGGGCCGAAAACAGTGAAGTCGTTCGTGGGTTAGCGATTCGAACCATCAAGTCGGCACAAAGCCCAACGGGTTTGCAGCTTGAGCCCCTCACCGATGACTGGGAAGAAGACGAATTATTTCTGAATACCCTGTTTGACAATTCGCTGAAAAACGACGCTGATTATGAGCAACTACTAGCCGATCAGCTTCAAAACTGGGATGTTGAGCGGGTAGCAATGCTCGATAAAATCATCCTAAAATTAGCTGTTTGTGAATTGCTCAATTTTCCAAACATTCCGGTCAAAGTAACGATTAATGAATATATCGAACTCGCAAAGGCGTACAGTACGCCTAAAAGCGGTAAGTTTGTCAATGGAATACTAGATAATCTATCTGAGAAGTTGCAAGCCTCAGGACGTCTGCGTAAAAGTGGGCGAGGATTGTTAGACAATAAATAAAAAGAGTTTGTAGTTTGTGGTTTGTAGTTCTTGGTTAACTACAAACCACAAACTACAAACCACAAACTTTTAAGAAAATGAGCAGAATTGGCCGTGATTTAACCTTTTTGCTGACTGGCATTGCTGCTGGTTCCCTGTTTGGATTGCTGTATGCGCCCGATAAGGGCAAGATTACCCGCGATCGGCTCTCGTTCCGGCTGTCGAAATACAGAGAGCAGATTAATCTGCTGCTCGAAGACTTAGGCAGCAAATCAGAACAGCCCGAAAACTCATCGAAAAATGAAGGACAGCGTGTGGTAAATGATGCCCGTGAAAAAGCTGAACGTCTGCTCGAAGACGTAGATCGGCTGATGGCTCAGATTAAGCAACAGAATACCTAAAATAGTTTACTGTTTACAGTTTTCGGTTTACAGTTGGCTGTCGCAAGAATAGCTGACGAAACAGCCAACTGTAAACCGTAAACCGTAAACCATAAACTGAAAATGCATCTCCGAAATTGGCTATTCATAACAGCCGTAGCCAGCATTGGCTTTGGGCAGATTAGCTGTGATAATCGACAACAGGGGAAAGAGTCAAAAGAGGTTGCCTCCGAAAAGATGCCCAAAATTACGTTTGCCGAAACAGGCATTTATGATTTTGGCACACTCACCGAAGGCGACACTGTCGAACACACATTTGCCTTTACCAATACGGGCGAATTTCCACTGATTATCAACAACATTACCGCTTCCTGCGGATGCACTACTCCCGATTGGCCTCATGAACCTGTTGCCCCTGGCGCGAAATCGTCAGTACGGGTACGCTTTAATAGCCGGGGCAAAAGTGGCGAACAGAGCAAAACCATTACCATCTTTGCCAATACCGAGCCAGCTATGACCGATCTTCATTTCAAAGCGATGGTAAACCCAAAAGCTGATTCGACCAAAAACTCATAATACCACCAAAGACTATGTATTCGATTTTATTACAGGGACTAACCGGTTCCAACACATCCATGATTTACAATGTGCTGCTGTGGGTAGGCATCATTGGCATTTTCTATTTCTTCATGATTCGGCCACAACAGAAAAAGCAGAAGGATCAGAAGAGTTTTATTGAAAACCTCAAAAAAGGGGATAGCGTCGTCACAATCGGTGGACTGCATGGGAAAATTGCATCGGTAGACGGTACAACGATCACGCTTGAAGTAGACCGGGGGGTTAAAATGACGTTTGAGAAGACATCCATTTCCCGCGAAGCCACGGTTAAACCGGCTGAAGACGATAAAAAGTAATTTTGTTAAATAAGTGGAGTAGGTGAAGTGAGTGGAGTGAGTGAAATAGGTGCACTAGTTTTAACCTGACTCCACTCACTTCACCTACTCCACTCACTTCACCTACTACACATCCGCCCTTCGTGAACTCACAGGCCCCACACGTCCGCTCGTTCCAACCAACGAAGGCCCTCTTGTGCCTGCTAGCAGCCACGTTGTTCTGGTTTCTGAGTGCGCTTAACAAACCCGGCTATACCCTCAATGTGGAATATCCTGTGCGGTTTGCTTATAATGATTCGCTTTTTATCCCGACGACTCCACTTCCTACAACTGTGCGCGTCAACGTATCCAGTGACGGTTGGGGCCTGCTACGTCATGCCTGGATGCCTTTTCGGGTCGATCCCGTAACCTATACTGTACGCGATCCGCTACAGGCATCGGTTATTAATACCTCTTCCTTAACAGCCGCGCTGGCTGAGCATATCAAAAAACTGCACGTTAATTACGTTGTCGCCGATAAACTCGACATTCACTTCGACCGGCGTATGACCAAAACGGTTCAGTTAGTGGCCGATAGCCTCCACATTAATCTGGCACCCCGCTTTGTGGTGACAAGTGTTATTAATCTGACACCCCATTCCATTCAGGTCGATGGGCCAGAAAAGTTAGTTCGCGGCTTACCCGATACCCTTCGGGTAAAAATTCCGCGCAAACGTATTGCCGATAACTACGACGAAGAAATTCCGCTCAATCACCTGCGTCACCCGCTCCTGCATACAAGTGCTGATCGCGTAGCAGTTAGTTTTGAGGTGGGTGAGCTATTATCGCCCACTCCAGTAAAACCTAAATAGGCTTGTTCATCACTTGATGCGTGGAAGTGCCCAACCGTTTCGGATAGCCAGCAATCGGATAAGGGTAATTAAGCTCGCCGAGATCGTAAAATTCACCATCGGATCAAGGGCAACTGATCGGCCAATCAAATACAACAACGCGCCCGCCAAACAAGCTGTGGCATAAATTTGACGATCGAAAATTAGGGGCAAATCATTGACTAAGGTATCCCGAATAACACCACCGAAAATAGCCGATATAAGCCCTAGTACCATAGCGGCCCAGTTATTTACGTCGAAGTTTAACGCTTTCTGCATCCCCAGAATCGTGTAAAGCCCGATACCAAGGGTATCAAAGACGAGCAAGGGACGACGAAGGGTTCCCAGCCACCATTTTCGTCCTAAAACGGCCACACTCACTGAACCAATAATAACCAGTAAGTAATTGGGATCGCGAATCCAGGCAATAGGATGAGCCCCTATGAGGATATCCCGCAAGGTTCCACCACCCACGGCGGTTAAAAATCCAACAAAAAAGATCCCAAACAAATCATGGTACATTTTTTTGTTTAACGCCGACAACGCGCCAGAAATGGCAAATACACAGGTGCCAATTAAGTCGATTATATACCAATCTATCACAGTAGAGTAAAATTCGCTTAGTTTAGAGACCGTTTAGCTTACCAGTTGGTAGTAGCTAGTCGATGGACAAAGGTAAGCTATCGCAGTTAAGTGATCAGGAATCTCTATCGAAGCACTTGCTTTAGTTACAATCATTACTCTTTTTTCGCATGAAAACTCCCCTGCAAATTGGTGTAACGGGTGGCATTGGCTCCGGCAAGAGCGTTGTTTGTCAGGTATTTCAGGCATTGGGTGCGCCGATCTATGAAGCCGATGATCGAGCAAAATGGCTCACCGAACATGACCCAATTCTGAAAGCCGATATTCAACGCGTTTTAGGTGTTAACGCCTATGACTCAGTAGGCCATTACAATCGGGCATGGGTGGCCTCTCAGGTATTTGCCAATCCAGAATTATTATCAGCTCTCAACGCGGTTATCCACCCTCGTGTATCTGCCGACACCGAATCCTGGGTAAATCTACAGATTGGAAAACCATATGTGATTAAGGAAGCTGCGTTGATGAAAGCCGCCGGAGACCATAATTCACTCGACAAAGTCATTGTGGTACAGGCTCCAATGGACCTACGTATCGAGCGTATTCGAAAACGCGACCCGCACCGCTCCGAAGCCGAAATTCGGAACATCATTGCCCGCCAGATTAGTGATGAAGAACGACTCCGGCTAGCCGATTATGTGCTTGACAATGACGAAAGTCAGTTGCTGATCCCCAGATTGTGCAACTGCATAAGGAATTTTTGCGGCTATGGGCAAATTAATGCCCGTATCGCTGTAATTTGGGGGAGCACTCATCAATAGCCTGATTAATGAAACAACGCTTACTCCTCTTTAGCTGCTGCATCGGCAGCTTTCTGCTCGGTGCATTTATCACAAACGACGACCCCAAAAAGCCGCTAACCTCCGAAATGGTTGAGGTAGCCGCCCGTGTATTTGACCTGGAGTTTACTCCCGTCGAACGCGATTCGATGTTGGGGAATCTAAACAACGCCCGAACCAATTACGAAGCGCTACGCAAAATTGATTTACCTAACGATATTGCACCAGCCCTGTATTTCAATCCGCTTCCGGCTGGCTTCGTTATGCCTACAGGACCGTCATCGTTTAAAGCATCCCCAGCGGGCCAGGGAACGCTCCCCAAAAATCGCGATGAACTAGCTTTTTATACAGTCGGGCAGTTGGGACAATTGATCCGAACGAAACAGATTTCATCCGTTGAACTCACCACTTTTTTCCTGAATCGGCTCAAAACCTATGATCCTAAATTACACTGTGTCATTACGTTAACCGAGGACTTAGCGCTGAGCCAGGCCAAACGTGCCGATGCTGAGTTGAAGGCGGGTAAATACCGGGGACCATTGCATGGGATTCCTTATGGAGCGAAAGATTTGCTGGCAAAAAAAGGCTATAAAACAACCTGGGGAGCCATGCCCTACAAAGACCAGACGCTGGACCTCGACGCAACAGTTATCCAACGGCTCGAACAAGCCGGAGCTGTACTTTGCGGCAAAATGACACTAGGCGCTTTAGCGATGGGCGATGTATGGTACGGTGGCATGACGCGTAACCCCTGGAATACAGCCAACGGCTCCAGCGGCTCATCGGCGGGTTCAGCATCAAGTGTATCAGCGGGTTTGCTACCCTTTGCTATCGGTACAGAAACGCTCGGTTCCATCGTTTCGCCGTCCACGGTTTGTGGTACTACCGGTCTTCGCCCAACCTTCGGGCGGGTAAGTCGACATGGTGCTATGGCCTTAAGCTGGAGTATGGATAAAATCGGGCCTATTACCCGATCTGTTGAAGATTGTGCCCTGGTTTTCAACGCCATCTACGGCCCTGATGGCAATGATCCTACCGTTATGGCAGCTCCATTCCGGTACGCCCCTTTGACAACGTTGAAAGGGATGCGCATTGGCTACGTCAAAAAGGCGTTTGAAAGCAACTATCCCAACCGGGCCAACGACTCGCTCACCCTTCAAACCCTGCGTACGTTAGGCGCTGAACTAGTTCCGTTCGATTTGCCAACGAGTGTTCCCGCTGGTCGAATTTCGTTTTTACTTACGGTTGAAGCGGCAGCCTCCTTCGATGAATTAACCCGATCGGGCCGGGATGACCTGATGGTACGGCAGGGAAAAGGAGCCTGGCCAAATTCGTTTCGTTCGGCGCGCTTCGTTCCAGCCGTGGAATATATTCAGGCAAACCGTGCCCGCACCAAACTCATCAATGAGATGGCCGCTCAGCTTAAGTCGGCTAAAATCGATGTGTATGTATCACCCGCCTATGCAGGTGGAAACCTCACATTGACGAACCTGACCGGTCATCCCTGTGTGGTATTACCCAATGGATTTACGGCGCAAAACCTACCCACCAGCATAACCTTCATGGGTCAGTTGTTTGAAGAAGGGAAAGTACTGGCGGTTGCAAAGGCGTATCAGGATGCGACTCAGTGGAATAAAAAACACCCTGTTCTTCAGTAGACGAGTAGGCTCACAACGACAAACCTTTCATAGCTCCATTGGTTTAGTAGAATAAACTAAATGAACAACGTTATGAAGCGATTATTGATAATTTTTGGCGTACTGACCGCAATTTACGGTTGTTCGCCCCGTGTGGCAGTTGACAGTAGCAGCCAGACGGACTTTAGCAAATACAAAACATTTGCCTGGATGGATAGCGATGTAAAAGCGGGGCAAAATCCGTTGTATTATAATCAGTTAGCTACCGAGAGCGTTGAAAATACAATGGCGAATGTACTGCAACAGAAAGGGCTCCGTGAGAATAGCAGCAATCCCGATTTGCTCATTGGCTATCATTTCTTTGTTGAAAACAAAACCCAAACGGTAGCAACACCCTCACCTGTTTACGGTCCTTATTTAGGCTGGGGACGCTGGGGCTATAGAGGCTGGGGACCTGGCTGGTGGGGCTGGGGAGGTACGCAATACACCCAACAGCAATATCAGGCCGGTACGCTGGTTGTCGATATGGTCGATGCCCGTACGCGTAAACTAGTCTGGCGAGGATCTGTACAGAATGCCATTGGTGACCCAGCACGGATTGCCGCACAATTGCAGAAAGAAGCCGAACGAATTGTGGAGAAATTTCCCCAACGCACTAGCTAATCTGGCTGTGTGCCTTATGCACAATCCCCGCTGTCTGTTTAGCTACAAAACGACAGCGGGGATTTTTGTGTGAATATTTGAAACAACTACTGCAACTTGCTTTACCACAATTTCTCCGGGTACGCGCCTTCGTCATGCAGCTTTTTCAAAGCAGCCTGCACGGTCGGCTTATCATCCGGATACGTCACGCCAAACCATTCCGATCGACTGCGGAACACTTTACAATGCCCCGTGTCAGTTTCAATAAGGTTGGTCATTACCGTTGGAATATAGAACTCTGCTTTCGGAGAGTCGATGTTGGCGATAGCGTAACTTTCGAACTGATGTTGCACTAAGGGAAACACTGTTGGTTTGAAACCCCAGAAATTCATCGAAACGGGTGTATCGGGCGACAGCGGAGTTAAGTTTTCACCTTCTTCAAAGACAATTCTTTTGTCATCCGAACCTGTCTCGTAAATTTTGGTGCGCTCGATAACCGAAATCAAATTTCCGTTTTCAGCTACCTCACAAACGCCCCGCGATACCGAGCCATTCTCCGAGAGTGTGTTTTTTACTTCATACCCCACCATCGCATGAAGCTGATCATCGGTGTTGGTTGTTAGAAAATCGCTGATCAGCTCAAACGCTTCAAGACCGTAAAAATCATCGGCATTAATAACCGCAAAGGGCGTATGGGTATGGTTTTTAGCACACAACATGGCATGGCCCGTTCCCCAGGGCTTAGTTCGATTCACAGCCCCCAATTCAGCCGGAACGTAGGAATTTAGGGATTGAATCGCATAATCCACCTCTAGTTTACCGGCTAGCTTTTCACCAAAAACTTCCTCAAAATCCTGCCGAAGCTCTTCGCGGATAATAAACACAACCTTCCCGAAACCAGCCCGAATTGCGTCGAAAAGTGAATAATCTATAATCGTTTCTCCATTAGGCCCAAACTGGTCGAGTTGTTTGATACCCCCATAACGGCTGCCCATACCGGCGGCCAGAATCAAAAGCGTAGGTTGCATTTCTTCAGTTATCTAGGAATAAAATCGGCAAGACTTTATAGAGTCTGTCGATTTGTGGTCAATCGCCCTGCCAAAATTAGAAAAAAGGCTTGGCCTCTACTATCCAAAACTAAGTTAGCAGCACTTTATCTATACGAACACCTTTTAATAAAATAATTTCTAAACAATATACTATTTTTATTAGTTGTCGTTATAATTGTATGCTCAACAATAGTTGTCTTAGCAATTAAAAACAATAACATGCCTTTCTACCATACCCTCGGCCAGATTCCACCTAAACGGCACACTCAGTTTGCCCGACCAGCCAGCCATACCGTTGAGCCGTTTTATTATGAGCAACTGTTCGGGACAATTGGTTTTGAGGGTATGTCGTCACTCCTGTATCATACGCACCGTCCAACAATGGTGCGTGAGGTGCTGGAAAGTGTGGACGTAACCCCCAAAATAGCCATCGAGAAAAATATGCTATCGCGGAAGTTAATTGGCTTCAACATAGCACCAGCCGATGATTTTCTAGAAAGCCGGGTTCCCTTACTGGTAAATAACGACCTGCTTGTTGGGCTGGCTGCCCCTCGCCAATCACTAACGACTTATTTCTATAAAAACGCCGATGCCGACGAATTGCTATTCGTCCATCGTGGATCGGGTAAACTTCGGACGTTGTTCGGCACGATTCCTTTTCAGTATGGCGATTATCTGATCATTCCACGCGGGGTAATTTATCAAATTGATTTCGATACGAATGACAATAGACTGCTTTATGTGGAGTCGCATTCACCGATTTATACGCCCAAACGCTATCGCAATCAGTTCGGGCAATTGCTGGAACATTCGCCCTTTTGCGAACGCGACATCCTCCGCCCACGCGACCTGGAAACCCACGACGAAACCGGTGATTTCCTGATAAAGATCAAGAAACAGGGATCGTTGCATTCGTTGGTCTATGCGTCGCATCCATTCGATGTGGTAGGTTGGGATGGGTACAATTATCCGTATAGCTTCTCCATTTTCAACTTCGAGCCCATTACGGGTCGGGTCCATCAGCCGCCACCCGTTCATCAGACGTTCCAGACCGATTCGTTTGTGGTCTGTTCTTTCGTACCGCGCTTATACGACTATCATCCACTGGCGATTCCAGCCCCCTATAACCACTCGAATATCGACTCCGACGAGGTCATTTATTACGTAGACGGCGATTTTATGAGTCGCAACGACATTGCTCCGGGACATATTACGCTTCACCCTGGCGGCATTCCCCACGGTCCGGCACCGGGCGCTATGGAGCGTAGCATTGGCAAGAAAGAAACGCATGAATATGCCGTCATGGTGGACACATTCCGGCCATTGATGGTGACAGAGCAGGCGGTTCAAATTGATGATGGAAAGTATTATAAGTCGTGGCTAGAGTAACGCGGTGATGCGGCATACCGACATTTTGTCCGTATAGGTATATGATTTTTTTATCCCAGCGGACTAGAAGTCCGCGCTACAAAAAACATCAACAGACAATGGAAACACTAGATCTTTTAGAACCACAAACCGACCAGCAGGACTTCCTACCCCTAAATGGCACGGATTACATCGAATTGTACGTGGGCAATGCCCGGCAATCAGCGCATTATTTCCAGACAGCCTTTGGGTTTCAGCCGGTAGCACACGCGGGACTGGCCACGGGTTTGCGGGATCGCGAATCCTACGTCGTGCAACAGGGCAAGATTCGTCTTGTCCTTACGTCGCCCCTCTATGGGGATAGTGAAATGGGCCGACATATCGACAAACATGGTGATGGCGTGCGCATAGTTGCCTTATGGGTGGATGACTCGACAAAAGCATTCGATGAAACCGTTCGCCGGGGAGCGAGTGTATACATGGAACCCACTCGCTCGCAGGATGAACATGGTTATGTAATCCGGTCTGGTATTCATACCTATGGTGACACGCTTCATGTCTTTGTCGAGCGGAATGAGTATGACGGGGTATTCCTACCGGGTTATGAGCCCTGGCAACCCGATTACCATCCTGCCGATGTAGGCCTGAAGTATGTGGACCATATGGTTGGGAACGTAGGCTGGCATGAGATGAACCATTGGATGGCCTTCTACCACGATGTGATGGGTTTCCAACAACTGGTTTCGTTTGATGACAAAGACATATCCACCGATTACACAGCGCTCATGAGCAAGGTGATGAGCAACGGCAACGGCCGCGTGAAATTCCCGATCAACGAACCTGCCGAAGGGAAAAAGAAATCACAGATTGAAGAATATCTGGATTTCTATGGGGGGCCTGGTATTCAACACATTGCCGTGGCGACCGACAACATTGTAGAAACCGTACTAGCCCTCCGTGACCGGGGGTGGAGTTCCTGACCGTACCCGACGCTTACTACGATAACCTGGCTGAGCGAATTGGCCAGATCGACGAAGAAATAGCTACCCTTCGCCCCCTCGGCATTCTGGCCGACCGCGACGACGAGGGTTATCTGCTTCAGATTTTCACAAAACCGATCTGTCCACGTCCTACACTATTTTTCGAAATCATCCAGCGCAAAGGAGCCAGGTCATTCGGCAAAGGCAATTTCAAAGCCCTGTTCGAAGCCATTGAGCGGGAGCAAGCATTGCGGGGAACACTTTAATAATTGTGATTGAGCGAATGAGTGATTGAGTGAATAAAAACTATGCGTAAGCTATTCACTCAATCACTCATTCGCTCAATCACTCATTAAAAAATGAACCAGACCTATTCAACATACACCCCTAACGAGCAAGCCGTGTGGCGGCTGTTGTTCGAACGGCAGATGGCGCAGTTGCCGGGCAAGGCTAGCCAGGCGTACCTCGATGGCATTTTGGCAACGGGTTTCCAGGCTGACCGTATTCCTGATTTCGAGCGGGATTTGAATCCACGACTACAGCGACTGACCGGCTGGCGGGTATGTGCGGTAGAAGGCTTGATTCCGAATCGGGAGTTTTTTGAGTTGATGGCCAATCGGAACTTTCCGGCCACCACCTGGCTACGTCGGCAAGACCAGCTGGAGTATCTACCCGAACCGGATATGTTTCATGATACGTTCGGGCACGTTCCGATGCTGTCGAATCAGGCATTTTGTGATTTTCTCGAAGCCCTGAGCCGGATTGCCTTGCAGCACATCGAGAGTGAAGAAACCATTGCCATGATTTCCCGATTATACTGGTACACCGTTGAATTTGGCCTTATTCAGGAAAACAACCATCTTCGGATTTATGGTGGGGGTATTCTGTCATCGGTGGGTGAAACGACTTATAGTCTGTTCAGTCTTAAACCAAAGCGGGTTCCGTATGACGTAGAAACGCTGCTTAAAACACCCTATATCATCGACCATTTTCAGGAGCAGTATTTCGTAATTGACTCCTACGAACAACTATTTCACTCGATTCCTGAAATTGAGACCACCTTAGAAGGATTATTGGTCAGTTAACCAGATAGTCATTAGCTTCGCAGGATAAAACTGTAAAGCGTAATCTTTGTTGTAAAAGCGATGTATGTCCACGTTTGACAACGAATGACACCAAATGACTTTCCTAAATGACGCATCCATCCGATACGCGTGCTTATTTCTTCAAGATCGACACCACTATCAAGAAGATTAGAAATGCCCTTCAAAAGCAGTTCACTGATGCCGGGTTTGACCTGACCGTTGATCAATGGGTAATCATCGATCACCTTTACCGAAATCCCGGAATTAGTCAGAATACGATTTCGGAGATGACCACCAAAGACGCACCGACGGTAACGCGCATTATCGACTTGCTGAGCCAGAAGGGCCTGACCGAACGCAGAATGGCGGATACAGACCGACGTAAGTTTCTGGTGTATCTGACAGAAGCCGGGGAAGCGAAATACCATGAGGTACTACCTGTCGTATCGGCCATGCGACGCAAAGGCTGGGGTGATTTAAGTGACGATGACTACCAACATTTTGTGCGTATTATGGATTCGATTTATAGTAACATTAGTGAGTAGTATGATGTAGAATGAACAATGGATAATGCTCATGGATGATAATGTCCTGGCTTTATTCTACATTATTCATTGTTCATTCTACATTGTTCATTTATCATGTACGGCATCTTCAGTTATGGCATTTCCAACCCTCGCGTGGGCTTTAAGCACGGCAACTACATTCTTGATCTTGAAGTAGTGGGTCTGTTAGGTTATTTTGATGATCTCGCTATCGACCCTGCCGTGTTTTCGCAACCTGTTCTGAACGACTTTATTGCCCTTGGGAGGTCAGTACACCGTGCGGCTCGTCAACGACTCAACGAGTTATTCGCCAACGATGCTTCCGCTTTTTCTGATGTTCATGATCAGGTTTTCATTCACGAATCTCGCGCGCAGATGCACCTGCCAGTACGCATTGGCGACTATACGGACTTTTATGCAGGCATCCATCATGCCGAAAACGTAGGGCGTATGTTCCGGCCTTCAGGTGATCCACTCCTGCCCAATTACAAACACATACCTGTCGCCTATCATGGTCGAGCCTCTTCTATCGTCGTGTCGGGCACACCCATCCGCCGACCGAACGGTCAGTTTTTGCGGGCAGGCACGTCCATATTCGGGCCATCGGAAGCCCTGGATTTTGAGCTTGAGTTAGGGTTAATTATTGGCAAGAGCAATCCACCTGGTGATCCCATTATGGTAGAAGAAGCCGAAGACTATATTTTCGGAATTACGCTGTTTAACGACTGGTCGGCGCGTGATATTCAGCGATGGGAATATCAGCCGCTGGGGCCGTTTCTGGGGAAAAACTTTGCGTCGAGTTTATCCGCCTGGGTATTGCCTTTCGATGAACTGGAACCCTTTCGTGTGGATGGCCCTTCGCAGGAACCAACACCCCTACCCTACCTGTACACAAGTGGCAAAAAGCACTTTACCCTTGAGCTGCAAGTCTGGCTCCAGCCTGCCGATGGCGAGAAAATCTGCATCTGTCGATCTAACGCCAACTATTTATACTGGAATTTCGCCCAGATGATTGCGCACCACACCGTGGGCGGCTGCAACCTGAACATAGGTGATGTGCTGGCAACCGGTACCATTTCAGGTACTACACCGGGTAGCTATGGTTCTATGCTTGAATTAAGCTGGAATGGCGAACGACCCCTGCATCTATCAGAAACGATCACCCGGACTTTTTTAGCCGACGGCGACACAATCACCCTGAAAGGCTGGGGCTTCTTAAACGGCGTTCGCGTAGATTTGGGCGACGTAACCGGAACGATTTATTCATGAAAACCATCAACCCTGCCGACGTAAAGCCCAACGAGTTTTATCGCTATATGATTAGCACCATTGGCCCGCGCCCGATTGCGTTTGCCAGTACGGTTGACTCCAGGGGCAATGTCAACCTGAGTCCGTTCAGTTTTTTCAACATGTTCAGTTATAACCCACCTACGCTGGTTTTCGCCCCAACGATAAACCGGCATGGGCACAAAAAGCATACCCTTCTCAACCTGGAGGAAGTAGGCGAAGTGGTTATTAACGTAGTGAACTATCCCATGGTGGAGCAGGCATCCCTGGCTAGTGCCGAGTTTGAACGGGGTATCAATGAGTTTGAGAAAGCTGGATTTACAGCCATTCCTTCCGAGCGAGTTCGTCCGCCGAGAGTAGCCGAATCACCCGCTTCGTATGAGTGCGTGGTGAAGCAGATTATCAACACAAACGACCAGTCAGACAATGCGCCAGGAACAGGCTATTTAGTGATCTGCGAAGTCGTGCTGGCGCATTTTCAGGATTCCATTTTTAACGATACAGGCGGCATTGACCAGGCGCGCGTTGATTTAGTTGGAAGGCTTGGTGGCGACTGGTACAGTCGGGCAAACGCCGATGCGTTGTTTGCCGTCAGCCGACCCCAGATGGGAATGGGGATTGATCAAATCCCCTCAGCCATACGTAACAGTGCTATTTTATCGGGCAATGATTTGGGGAAATTAGGCAGTTTCATCAGCCCACCAACAAAGGAGGAAATAGATGCTTTTCGGATATCGGGTGTGCTGAATGACCTGTTCGATGAAGCCCAAAACGGGTGCCAGTATTTACCTGATTTGCTGCACCTTCGGGCGAAACAATTACTGGCTGAAAACAAGGTAAACGAAGCATGGCTGACGTTGCTGGCGGGCGGAGTAGGTAACTAATTAACCTGATTTAACAACGGTTAGCGCATGAACTCATCGGTGAAATGTTCTTTACGTTTCGGTTGAGCGAACTTGTCCGAATTATAATCTACTGAATTTCCACGCGGAATGGAAAGCGAGTGCCACTTTTCCCCACAAACCATCTTCCCGATAAAAACAATCTGACCGACGTGATATGGATAGTGTGCCAGTTGCCGGTTAATAGCCTCTAGTACAGAATGGCCCATATTTCGAATGAAGATTTCTTTCTGTAGGTCCTCATCGGTTAGTGAATCAATAGACGCGAATAAACAAGTCCATCCGGCATTCCATCTGGCCAGTAATTCATCTCTTGTCGAAATGTCGTTCTCAAACTCAGCATCACGATTCCGCCATTCCTTTTCGCCATCAGTTGTTAAGAAATCGGTCCAACGAGAGAGCATATTACCCCATAGATGCTTTACAATGAGCGCAATACTATTACTCTCTGAATTGTACTGCCAGAAGAGAGCGTCATCGGGCACCTGGGCCATGGTCTTTTCACCAAGCAGTTTGTAATAGAGAAACTGCTTTTTTACGCTTTCCAGATAATCTGTACTCAGAGGCTTATTAGATGGCACATTCATCGTTTTGTATCAAATTAATCAGGACTGCAATTATCTACACGATATCAGCTTTTAGTATGCCCCGCTTTACATCACGCAAAAACTTCGTCAAGCCTGTTCTTGCCCGCTTCAGTTGCGAAAATAGGCTTTTCGATTTCATAACTTATCTGCGTTAATTTTCTGTTGGCAAGTTCTTTAAATCATAGTTCGACCCCTACAGGGTCGTATGTTTATAGAAATGCGTTGAGCTATAAACATACGACCCTGTAGGGATCGAACAAAGGTCTCTTGCATTAATTTTTCAACGTTCACTGGACTAACTTTACTTTTCGCCCAGATACTTTACCAAATCGGCAATCGACTGGATGCCTAATTGCTTTGCCTGCTCCCGACGCATCATCAGGCAATAGCTGTTATTGAAACCCAGTGGCTTTAACCAATCTAATTTATACTTCTCCTGAAACTGCTGACGGACAAACTGATACACCGAATCTGACTGCATGGGCAGGTGTTGCAACGTACTTGCTGACGGTTGCAAAATAACCAGCAAACCCGTACCCGTGTACTCGGGGTAAAAATCAATGGCCCCTGTACGTAGCGCATCGAAGCAAATTTGTGTACCACCCAATCCCGTTTTCGTCACGACGCGCAAGGGCGTTTGGCCTTCAATCAGTTGACGGTAAATCTCGGCCAGAATATACTGTTCCGTAAACACCTTTGACCCCATCACTACGGTTTCAGTTCGTTCCCCCGGTTTTGGTGTTTTATATAGACCTGCCTGTTTCAGAAATTCACGCGCTATGGCTTCCGGGGCTTCTTTTTTATAGTCGGCCTGGTAGTTCAGGGCCGTCATCACTGAATCGGTTAGTTTACCCGCTAGCTTATCCAGGGTTGGCCCAAAATCAGGATAGCGATTCAACGTAGCCTGCCGAACAACCGGGGCGGCACCGTAGGGGGGGAACGCATGTCGATTGTCAGCCAGAACCAGTAAGTCAAAGGCTTTAATCCGGCCATCGGTCGAGTAGCCGCTGATGATATCCACTTGGCCCTGATGAATAGCCTCATACATTAGGTTCTGGTCGATCAATCGGGGTCGTACCTGTAGACCATAGGTTTTCTGCAAACCCGGATAACCGTCGGCACGACCATAAAACTCGTGGGCAAAGCCCGCAATGAGTTTATCCTCCCGCCCAGGCAACAAATAAAAAGCAGATAAGAATGGAACCAGTATCAGGAAAGCCAGTGCACCAATACGAAGTTTCTTAACTGACAATCGCTGCAATCGGGCCAGCCCAAAATCGAACCCAACCGCCAGTAGTGCAGCCGGAATGGCACCCGCCAGCATCATGTTTACATTGCTGAGCGCAATTCCGCTGAAAATAAACTCGCCTAATCCACCAGCCGCTACGTAGGCCGCCAGCGTTGCTACGCCCACATTGATGACCGTTGCGGTACGAACTCCCGCAAAAATAACCGGCAGTGCAAGTGGCAATTCCACTTTGGTCAAAATCTGATTATCCGTCATACCGACTCCCTTTGCGGCCTCCTTTACGAATGGACTAACCTCCGTAATGCCGACGTACGTATTCCGAATAATGGGCAACAGCGCATACAGAAACAGGGCCACCAGAGCAGGGCCAACGCCAATCCCCAATAAAGGAATCAGGAAGCCCAGCAGGGCAACACTCGGCACCGTTTGCAACACACCAGCCACGCCCAGCACACTACTGGCTAACTTGGTTCGCCTTGAAATCAGAATACCAAGCGGAACGCCAATCAGCAGAGCCAGCAACAGGGATACAAACGTCAACCCAATGTGCGTTAACGTCTGCTCCAACAATTTATCGGCATGGTCACGGATGAACGTAAAGAAATCAGTCATGCAGACGGCGGGGTTTATCGTCCAGAAAATCCCGAACGAAATCGTTGGCAGGTTGTTTCACCAACTCAGCAGGTGGACCAATCTGAACGATTCGGCCTTTGTCCATTAACGCAATACGGTCGGCCAGTTCGAGGGCTTCGCTAACATCGTGTGTGACGAGTACGACGGTTGTTTCCTTTAATTCATTCAGACCAAACAGCTCCCGCCGGACGTGTCGACGGGTAAAGGGGTCGAGTGCCCCAAATGGCTCGTCCATAAGAACCACCGGGGGTTTAGCCGCTAATGCCCGCGCCAGTCCAACCCGCTGGCGCTGACCACCACTTAGTTCGGAGGGATAGCGATTCAAAACCGATTTGGGTAACTGAAGCTTGTCAATTAGTTCATGAGTTCGCTTCTGAATTTCGCTCGGTTCCCAGCCCAGGAGCTTCGGTACGGTGGCAATGGCTTCGGCAACGGTGTAATGCGGAAACAGGCCCCCATCCTGAATCACATAACCGATCTGTCGACGGAGTTCAGGGCCGGGTTGCTGCCGAACGTCTACATTTGCTACCCTGATTGAACCGCTGGTGGGTTCGATCAGGCGGTTAATCATTTTGAGCGTAGTCGTTTTACCGCAGCCGCTGGTTCCGAGTAACACAAGTGTTTCGCCCGACCCCACGTTCAGCGAAACACCGTCCACCGCCGTGTGCGACTCAAATCGTTTGGTCAGGTTTTGAATCTCGATCATTCGGTAATGGTAACACCCTTCCAGAAGGCTACCCGGTCTTTGATCTGGCTGGCGGCCGATTTAGGATCGGGATAATACCAGGCCGCATCGGTGTTCGTTTTGCCGTCTACGGTCAGCGAATAATACGAGGCCAGTCCTTTCCAGGGGCAGGTTGTATGCGTTTGGCTGTCAGAAAGATACTCAGGCTTCACCGATTCTTTCGGGAAATAGTGATTGTTCTCAACTACGACAGTGTCGTTACTTTCGGCAATGGTTTGGCCGTTCCAGATGGCTTTCATAAACAGATAATTAGTCGATTGTATGGGTACAACCTAACAACGAAGCAACAGGTTTTATTTCAGTACCTGTACTTCAATTACCGAACTATCGTACACCCGGTGTGTGGCTTTTTGAAAGTCTTTTTCATCGGCCTTGAAGATGTTATCCACATAGGTCTGTGGATTACGGTCGATCAATGGAAACCAGGTGCTTTGTACCTGAATCATGACCCGATGGCCTTTTTTGAACGTATGCAATACATCCTGCAAACGAAAGTTCACATCGGTTACTTCACCCGGTTTAAAAGGTTCAGGTTTCTCGAATGAATTGCGGAACCGCCCCCGCATCACCTCTGAACGAACCATTTGCTGATAATTACCGAGGGTAATATTCTTGTTGGGCATGTACGGATGATTCGGTTCGTCGGGCGGATAGACGTCGATCAGTTTTACAACCCAATCGGCATCAGTTCCGGTGGTACTGACTTTGAGTTTCGCCATGATTTCACCACCCAACGTCAAATCGTCGGTCAGGACATCGGTTTGGAAGGTCAGCACATCCGGCCGCCGACCCGCAAACCGCTGATCTTCCGACATGTAGTTGAATGGTGTAAAGCCCTGAGTCGTCGTAATGTCTTCGGTATAAGGTACCGGCTTCATCGGGTCACTCACAAATTCTGAGTACGCATTGCCAGCCTGTTGCGCCAGTTTCCCATTACTGGCCAGGAAAAACTGCATCGACTGGGCATTGGCAGCAGGCCATTTATCGAACGTTTTCCACTCGTTCCGGCCCGTATTGAACAGGTAAGCCTCCGGTAACCCTGTTTTGCCATCGCCCGCTCCTTTTAGGAAGTGCGTAAAGAATTTGGCCTCGATGTTGCGTTGGTAGAAAGTGGCAATACTGTCTCCAAAATAGACATTGCTATGCAGCGTGTGCCCCGTCTCGTGCGACCAGCGACCATGCCCGAACGGCCCCATGACCAGCGTGTTATAGATGCCGGGGTTATTTTTCTCAACCGTTTTATAAATGTTCAGTGGACCCGGCAAATCCTCCGCATCGAACCAGCCGCCAACCGTCATCATGGCGTGGCGGATGTTTTTGAGGTGTGGAATGATGCTTCGCTTTTGCCAGAATTCATCGTAGTTCGGGTGGTTGACGGTTTCCTGCCAATAGAAATTATCCTTGTAGTACTTATCAACATTTTTGAGTGGGCCAAGATCTAACTGCCACTGAAAACCGTCTTTTGATTTCGTGTTGATGAAATCGTTGTTGTACCAGGCCTGGGTGGTGGGCTGCGGATGCTGAACCCCAAAAACAGGGTATGTAAACAGATACGCCTGAATAAATGCGCCGTTGTGGTGAAAATCGTCGAAGAAGAAGTCTGAGATAGGCGCTTGTGGCGATGAGGCTTTCAGAGCCGGATGAGCCGCTACAGCACCGGCAATGGTATAAAAACCGGGATAGCTAATGCCCCACTGCCCCACCCGACCATTGTTGTTCGGTATATTTTTAAGAAGCCACTCAATGGTATCGTAGGTATCCGAACTCTCATCGACGAGGGTGATGCTGGTAGGTTTCGTAACCTTCTTTTTACCCTTCGCTGCCACAACGGGCTGCTGGTCAGTTACGGTTGGGGTCATGTTCGTCCAGGTGCCTTCGGATGCCCAACGCCCCCGGACGTCCTGATACACGAAGATAAACTTATCGCGCATGAGCGTCCCCGACGGACCAACCTGTGCCGGATAGGTATCGGGCCCGTAAGGGGCTACACTGTAGCACGTCCGCTGAATCATAAACGGGTATTTCACCGTCACTGAAGCATCTTTCGGGACGTAAACGGTTGTGTGCAGTTTTGTACCGTCGCGCATTGGGATTTTGTACTCCGTTTTCTGATAATTATCCCGAACGAAATTAGCGGTTGATGTGAGTTGTGCCTGAGCCGGAACGGTGATGACAAACGCGAGCAGTGCGTACAGCCAGTGTTTCATGTTGTTGATAAGCTAAGAGAAATTGATAATCGTAAAGATAGCGATAGGACCGATTGGGCCACCAACAAAAAAACGCCCATGCTGAGTGAGCGTTTTAGTGAGTGTATTTTATAAAGTTGGGCTCTACAGGTCGCGGGCTTTGATGCGCACAGGTTTGCCATCCCGTGAGACAACTAACGTTCGATCATCGCGTTTAGCTTTTTCAATAATATTTTTAATCGCTAACTGCGCACCTTTAAACAGCTTTTCCGTATCGGTTACTACACTAATTTTTTCCATATCCTTGAAGCCAAAACCAAATTGTATGATTAATAACAGAATAATCTAAACCATTCCCTTCTGCTACTAGTCGTAACTCACTTAGTGAGTTATCAACGATAATCCAAGTATCGCAGATTGGTAGATACAAGTTAACAAGATTTTTCAAACTACGATAATAACGACGTTCGATTACCTCAGGAGGTATATCATGCCCACCCTGTTCAACTCTTGATTTCACCCTCTCCTTTGCCAGTTCAACCGAATCTAGGCAGGAATACACAAGAGTGATTGTATAGCCAAGCGGTTTAACCCGCCGAATAAGCTGACAGTAAGAACGAGTTGACAATGTTGTTTCAAGCGCAAAATCTACTCGTTTCCCAATGAGGTAATCAATACGTTCCAGCATGATACGCCCAGCTTCAAAAGCAACTGACTCAACGTTGAACGGCGACAAGCCACGAGCAATTTCGTCCGCATTAACAAATTCTGCATGCAATTATTTCGGGTAACAAGGTATATGCAACAGACGTTTTTCCTGCGCCGTTACAACCAGCAAGTATATACAAATTCGGCATCGTATCAATCAGTCTCTTCGAGCGTAAAGATATGCTCTACCGGCTTACCAAACACCTGAGCCAGTTTTAGTGACAAAATCGTGGAAGGAACATAACGCCCTGTTTCAATCGAGTTAATGGTTTGTCGGCTTACGCCAATGCGGTCGGCCAGGTCGGCCTGGGATAGGTTTTGCTCAGCCCGTTCTACTTTAAGCCGGTTTTTCATAGAGCCAATAGCGTATGATTATTTCGATAAATGAGCCATCGAAACCGAAGAATAAAGACCAGTAATACGGTGAACATATTGTAGATCATGACGTTAAAAAAGGCTGTATCATAAACCGTCAAAATAGCAATTGCGAGAATAATGTAATTCACATAAACGCTCCATTGTAGTGCCTCAAGCCTTAATTGACTGATCATTTCATCTTCTACTTTCTCGCGTGAAAAGGCGATAAATATCAGACCTATAATGACACCAATAGCGGCTACTTCATCGGTAAGGTCCTGATTATCCATTAAGTGCGTTATCGAATTACCTGACGTTATCGTCATTGACTCACTCAGCCAGTGGGCAGTTAACCAGCTAATCTTAAAATTAGCGTATAAAGCCGCCAAACCCAGCATAGTTGACGGAACGAAAATCAACCAGCCAATCAGCCGGAAACGATGCGGAAAAAGCCATTTTGTTTTCATGAATATGTAAAGTTTGTTTGACACATCAAACGTAAAGGTTGTTTTTCATTATGTCAAGCATATTTTACATTTTTAACAAAAAAAATTTGCCAGACCGTGGATAAGGCCTGGCAGGTTCAGTTCCTGATAGTAAGCTAAGCGACGGTCAAAGTTTGAAAATACGATCCATCAGTACCCATTTCTCTCCCGGTTTCGCCATCGGCAACGCTTGCTGATAGCCCCACATCAAATTCTCCCACTCCTGAACGTTCGGATTGGCGGCATCGGCGGCAGCTTTCGCTTCGAAGGAAAATGTCTCGTCGGTTTCCATAATCATAAACAGCCGGTTACCAATGCGGTAAAGCTGCATATCGGTTATGCCCGACTCGCGAATGCTGGCTTCAATCTCAGGTCGAAGCCGTTTGTGGTACTGTTCGTATTCGGCAATCAGGGCCGGGTCGTCTTTAAGATCAAGGGCAAGGCAATAGCGCATGTCTGAACCTGGATTTGGGTGATTTTGCTGATTTTTATGATTAAAGATGCCAAGCTATTCTTGTTAATCATAAAAATCAGCAAAATCACCCAAATCCAGGTTACGGAACATACGTTTCCAGCACCGTCATATCCCCATCGGGAATCAGCGTCAGGTTATTGACCGATGCGGGAATCAGGGCGCATTGGCCCATTCTGAGGGATAAGCTGTAACCACCCTGGGTTTCAATGGTTAGTCCACCCGCTACACAGATCAGAATGACAAATGAGTCGATGCGTGAGTAATCCTGGGCAACCTCTTCGTTGAAATTCAATACGTTGGTTATGAAATAATCACTCTTTACAGCATTGACGCTCTCGTTCAGCTTTTTGTCGTACTGGGTTTTATAATGATCGTAATGGTGGTAATCAATAGCATCGACGGCCAGTTCGGTATGGAGTTCACGCTTCTGGCCGGTGGTGGCATCCACACGATCGAAGTCATAAATCCGATAGGTTGTATCGGAGGTTTGCTGGATTTCAGCAAGCAACAGGCCCTTCCCAATGTAGTGAACCCGACCAGCCGGCAGGAAGAATACATCACCGGGTTTGGCCGTTTCAATATTCAGTAAGTCCTGAATCGTGTTATCAGCTACGGCTTTTACGTACTCGTCTTTAGTGAGTTCGCGATTGAAACCCGAGTTGAGTTTTGCCCCTTCGTCGGCCTGCATGATGTACCACATCTCGGTTTTGCCGAATCCACTTTTGCGCTTCTTAGCCAGTTCGTCATCTGGGTGAACCTGAATGGAGAGGTCGTCATTGGCGTCGATGAATTTCACCAATAGCGGAAATCGGTTACCGTATTGTTCATATACATGCTTCCCAACCAGTTCGCCTTTGTATTCCTCAACCAATTCGTGCAGCGATTTGCCCTGCAAACTACCTTCGTTCACAATGGACACGTTGCCTTCTACATCGGAGACTTCCCAAGTTTCGCCACAGTTGGGCAGTGGCGAGAAGTCTTTCTCCAGAATGGTTTTAATTTTCTGGCCTCCCCAGATTTTGTCTTTAAAAATGGTTTTGAACGTCAGCGGATATAGCATACAGGAAATTAACCGCACAGGCGGCTATGACTGATTAATGGATGAGGAAATTAACCGCCAAAGTACGGCATTTGTTGGTTTACTCCTCTTCACTATTATTCAATTTGGCTAATAGATTATACGCCCCTTTCACCACAATTGGCGTTTGCCTGGGGTCAATATCAGTAGGTAAGGTTATAGCTATATAGCCCCCTTCGTGTACACCGAGCTTTACGTCAACTTGTCGAAACTGATAAGTAGCCGGGTTGACTTCCTTTTTCTCCAGTATGTAAACGTAGTTTTTGCCGCCAAAATTAACGATCGCTTCTTCGGGCAAAGCTGGCAATGGTTGCGTTTTCACGTCAATCTGGGCCGATATGTAGCCCCCCGGAATATAATCATCCGAATAGCCATCGGGGTGCGCCAGTACCGAAATGGTCCGGTCTGTGGCAATGGCCTTCCCAATCAGAAAAATTTGGCCCCGATGCGCCAACGTAGCATCACCACCCATACCAAACCGCACGATCTGGCCAACGTGAATCCGACTAATGTCTTTCTCGAAAATACTCAACCGAACGTGCGGGTGGGTGAGATCCGTAATTTGGACCAATACATCGGAGGGGTTCAGGTAACGGCCGTTATTAACGGGCACATCCGTCACGAAGCCTGATACGGGTGAGGGAATGGTGATCGTCCGAGTCAGTCGATCCGGTGTGAGTGTAGACGGATTTATGTGCAGCAAAGCAAGTCGTTGCCCCATACCCGCCAGTTGAGCCTGCAAACTCTGACGATTGGCACGGGTTTGCTGAAACACCTTCAGCGCGTTCACATTCTCCCGACTTAGTTCCTGTTGGCGAGCAAACTCCAGATCGGCGTATTCCAGTTTGGCTTTTGTGTCCAGATAATCCTGCTGAAATTGAATGTATTCCGGATTTTCGAGCACAACCAGCGCCTGTCCTTTACGAATCCGCATCCCTGGCTCCAGGTCGATCTTTCGGATGTAGCCGCCAAACGGTACCGAGACTGATACCTGATTCTGAGCCGGTACATCGAGCGAACCGTTCACTTTAAGCGTCGTACTTAGTGTACGGGGCGTAGGCTGACCGAGTTGAATGGCAGCCACGTTGTATTGTGCCTGCGTCAGGGCAACCCGTACCGGATCACCGGGTTTGGGAGTAGAGTCAGCCGATGCCGTAGAATCAGCTGATTTTTCAGATTCCGGACCAGCGCTGGCTTTTTCGGTAGACTGACAGGCCGACAATCCGGCTATACCACTGATAATCAGCAGTAAAATCCGAACAAAACGAATTGATGAATGAATGGAAGTCATAGGAGAGTACACGGCCAGCTTAGGGATTGCCAGCCAGGTAGTTAATGTATAAAACAGATTGATTGTATTGATTGAGCAGATCGAGGTAGTTCAGGCGGATCGTGAGCGCCTGCTGAATGGCCAGCGAAAACTCGACATAGCCAATATCCCCCCGCTGAACGCTTGCCGGGCCTTAGTCTGGATCAGTTGCGCCTGCGCCAGTCCGTTCTGCTCATAATAGGCTAGCGCATCGCGATACTGCCCGTATTGGGTCACGGCCTGGGCTATCTGCTGCTGAAGCGCCAGTTTCTGGCTTTGCAATTGCGTCTGGGCGAGTTGCTCCCCAACGCGGGCGGCTTCGACCCGCGCCCGTCCGGCTCCGCTCAATAACGGAAACGTCACACCAATTTGTCCGCCGTAGAATCGGTAGCCTGGCCCAAAATACAGTTCCTGCCCATCAATCAACTGGCTCCCGGTGAGTGTCTGCGAGAAAAGTCCAACCAAAAAATCAGGTTTGAGTCGGGCCTGTTCTACGGAGCGGGATTCCTGAGCAACACGAATTTGCTGCTGTAACTGCCGCAGGAGCGGATTTTGTGAAAGTGCCGTACTATCGGTAGGTATCAGTAATGTCAGTTTTGGCAGTTCCTGTTCTGGAATACTGACTGGCTCGGTACGGTAGAGCAGCGTTTGCAAGCGCGTTCGGGTGGCAGTTTGATTGCTCTCGTTCTGGGCCAGCCGTACCCGCTGATCGGCCAGTTGGCTTTCGGCGGTCGCTTTTTCGAGGCTACCGGTTTCACCCACCCGATAGCGTAGATTGGCGGCTTTGACAAACTCGGTCAGTATCGTATCCTGCTGGCGATATAGACGTGTTTTTTGTTGCAGATATACCAGATCGTAGTAGGTCGATTTTACCTGATACTGTACATCATTCCGGGTAACAAGTCCTTCGAGCTGACGAGCTGAAACCGTTTGGTCGTTAAGATCGGCCAATCGACGAATGAGCGTTGGGTTCGGGATGGTCTGCGTAACCGTCAGGTTGTTATCAAACCGGCGGCTGTTGTACTGCCCCAGCATCCCTACCACCGAAAGCCGACCTGCATCGTAAGCAGTCCGGCGCAACGCCTGCTGCTGGCTAACGTTCAGGCCCGATAGTTGTATCTGCGCGTTACGAGTGGTGGCCTGTTGTAACGCCTGATCGAGCGTAAGGGCCTGCATCGGTGCCATCTGCGACCAACCGGTTGTGGATGCAGCCAGCACAAGCAAGATGATTGTAGCGACAGAAGGCGTTTTCTTTTTAGGCTGTTTATCAGCGGCTTTGACCTCACGCGCAAGCGATTTCTTTTCCATCAGCGAGTACAGAATTGGCAGGACAATGAGCGTCAGTAAGGTAGCCGTTAACAGCCCGCCGATGACGACCGTGGCCAATGGTTTCTGAACCTCCGCTCCCGCCGAATTGGAAACCGCCATCGGAATAAAGCCGAACGATGCCACAAGGGCCGTCATAATGACGGGTCGCAGTCGAACCTCCGCTCCTTTCCGAATTATCTCGATCATATCCGTCAGTCCCTCCTCATGCCGAAGTCGGTTGAATTCGGCAATCAGCACAATACCGTTCAGTACCGACACCCCGAACAAGGCAATAAAGCCAACACCCGCCGAGATACTGAACGGCATCCCGCGCAACAGTAGGGCAAATACCCCCCGATAGCCGCCATCGGAATGGCCATGAAAATCAGGAGACTCTGCCGGACAGAATCGAACGTGAAAAACAAGAGCGCGAAAATCAGGGCCAGGGCAATTGGTACAGCAATACTTAGGCGTTGCTTGGCATCGATTAAGTTCTGAAACTGCCCACCGTAGGTCACGTAATAACCCGCCGGAAACTTAATCTGCTGATCGACTTTCTGTCGCAGTTCGGTCACGATGCTCTCTACGTCACGCCCGCGCACGTTGAAACCCAGCGTGATGCGTCGGTGCGTGTCGTCACGCTGAATCTGGTTAGGGGCCTGCTCCATGGTTACCTTCGCT
This sequence comes from Spirosoma telluris, assembly GCA_003259005.1. GTDB lineage: Bacteria > Bacteroidota > Bacteroidia > Cytophagales > Spirosomataceae > Spirosoma > Spirosoma telluris. The sequence continues at coordinate 7,012,346 of QLII01000001.1, read as the reverse complement.
ACTTCCGACAGAGGAATCTGCTGGCCCGTCGGGGTAGCGATGTAAACATTCTGAATATCCTCGATGCTCTGCCGTTTGTCAGCGGCCAGGCGAACGACCAGATCGAAGCGTTTTTCGCCCTCAAACACCAGCCCGGCCGACTGCCCGGCAAAAGCCGTATTGATCGTACGGTTCACATCGGCTACGTTCAAACCAAAACGGGCAATCTGGTTCCGATCCAGCTTGATCAGAATCTGCGCCAAACCGGCCACCTGCTCTATATAAAGATCTTTGGCCCCGTCGATCTTTCGGATAATTGCCCCCACCCGACCAGCCAGTTTTTCCAGTTGATTGAGGTCATCGCCGTAAATCTTCAGCGCCACATCCTGCCGGGCTCCCGTCATCAGCTCATTGAATCGCATCTGAACGGGTTGCTGAAAACCGAAGGTCACCCCTGGAATTACAGATAGAGCCTCAGCCATTTTCCCCGCCAGTTCATCGCGGGTTTTGGCGGATGTCCATTGATCCCTGGGCTTCAGAATCACCATCTGATCAGCGGCTTCAATGGCCATGGGGTCGGTTGGGATTTCGCCGGACCCGATTTTGGCTACTACCTGCTCAACTTCGGGAAACTGTTTGAGCAGAATCCGTTCGGCCTTGAGCGTGGCATCAACTGTTTCGGATAGTGAGCTGCCCGTTAGTGTGCGGGTATCGACAGCAAAATCACCTTCGTCGAGTTGCGGAATGAATTCACCACCCATCCGGCTAAACAGAAATCCGGCCACTACCAGCAGGCCCACAGCACTCAGCAAAATAGGTAATCGGTGCCTTAATGACCAAAGCAGAGCTGGTTCGTAAAAGCGTTGGATTTGCTTCATCAGCTTATCCGAGAACGTGTTCTTGTGAGCGACTTTTTTGTCCAGCAACAACGATGAAATCATCGGCACGTAGGTCAGCGACAGAATAAACGCACCGAGAATGGCAAACGCGACTGTCAGAGCCATTGGCCGGAACATTTTCCCCTCCACGCCCGATAGCGCCAGAATGGGCAGGTACACAATCAGAATAATAATCTCCCCGAAAGCGGCCGAAGACCGTATCCGACTGGCAGCTCCAAATACTTCATCGTCCATTTGCTCCTGCGTAAGTATCTGGTCCTTATTACGTAGGAGAATGTGATGCAGGGTAGCCTCGACAATAATAACGGCCCCATCGACAATCAGGCCGAAGTCGATAGCGCCGAGGCTCATCAGGTTGCCAGAAACACCAAAGAGATTCATCATCGAAATGGCAAATAGCAACGCCAGCGGAATTACCGACGCCACCACCACGCCCGCTCGCCAGTTTCCCAGTAGCAGTACCAGCACGAAAATCACGATAATGGCCCCTTCCAGCAGGTTCCGCTCAACCGTACCGATGGCGCTGTTAACCATTTTGGTTCGATCCAGAAACGGGATAATCTGGACGCCTTCGGGCAATGTTTTCCTGATTTCAGCGATCTTGGTTTTAACCTCCTTGATTACCTCCGATGAGTTCCCACCTTTGATCATCATCACGACTCCCCCAACGGTTTCACCCTGACCATTTCGGGTTACAGCCCCATAGCGCACTGCCGAACCCATCCGCACTTGAGCCACATCGCGCACCCGCACGGGCAGATTTTGATCGTTCAGCCGCACCATAATATTGGCGATGTCGTCGGTGGAGCCAATCAGGCCATCGGACCGGATGAAAAACGCATTGGGTTTCTTGTCGATATAGGCACCACCCGTATTTTGGTTGTTCTGTTGAAGGGCGGTGAACAGATCATTAATCGTAACGCCCATACTCCGAAGTCGGTCGGGATCAACGGCGATTTCGTATTGTTTGAGCAAGCCCCCAAAACCACTTACATCCGCTACACCCGGCGTCCCAAGCAGTCCCCGGCGTATAATCCAGTCTTGAATAGTGCGCAGATCGGCGAGTGAGTATCGACTTTCGTACCCTTTTTTGGGCACCACTGTGTACTGAAAAATCTCGCCCAGGCCGGTTGTCACGGGAGCCATCGCGGGCGTACCTACACCCGGAGGAATCTGATTTGTTACATTTTGTAGTCGCTCGGCAATTTGCTGCCGTGCCCAATACACATCGGTGGCATCGCTGAAGACGACCGTTACGATGGACAGGCCAAAGCGAGAAAACGACCTGATTTCAATGAGACCGGGTATGTTCGACAGACCGACTTCGACCGGAAACGTAACGAGCCGTTCGATGTCTTCTGCCGCCAGCGACGGGCTGCTGGTAATAACCTGAACCTGGTTGTTGGTAATATCAGGAACCGCGTCAATCGGCAGTTGCGTAGCCGACCAGCTGCCCCAGACAACCAGTGCCAGCGTCAGAAACCCAATGATGAGTTTGTTATGAATTGAAAAATGGATAATGGCGTTCAGCATAAGTATTGGGCAAAATTTGATTCTATGGATTCTTTAGAATCAACATACAAACAATTCTGTCTTAGTTTTTAATAACTTCAGCAGATGAGTCAACGAAGTATACCTTCCTTGGAAGGTCAGAATAGCTTGGTAAATAAGGAAGGATCGCTACGTAGAAAGATCGTAACGCGTGCGACAGACTTTACGTCGTTATCCAATCGGTTTTGAACCGAGTGAACGCAACATAGCAAAAGAAAAACAAGTCTAAATGAAATGGGAATCCAGGAGAGGCCACTTAACTGGACACAATTTGGCCTACAGGTACGCGAGAACTAGCGTCTGGGTGGATTGATCAGCGAAAAAACGGATAGAAACGAATAGAGATTTGAATAGCGTGAGAACGCCTTTTGAGAAGCAAGCACTACGGGTATGTACGACGACATACTCAATCGAAGGCCATTTGTTGTGAAGCCGGTAACCATATGGCCTGCCGACGGCAGATTATGATGACTGTGATTAGGGTGCTTCTGATGCTCCGAGTTTTCGCCATAGTGCATCACCATAAAGTCTGTAAAACTCAGACCGGGACTCGCTTTTTCATGTTGCTGGTAATGCTGGATCAGTTCGACCAGTTTGGTCGACTGTTCAACGCCAAAGCCAGGCAGCAAACTGCTCCCCAGAATTAACCCTGCCAGCAAAAAAGCAACGATTGATTTCATGGAACCCTTCCCTTTACGTGCTTAACGCAAAGTTTTTCTGAAAGTTTATATGTGCTACTAAACAAGGCTAATTTAGAAACAATCCAGCACAATTGATAGCGCGAATCGCGCTATCTTACTCCCCTTCCCGCGCCGATGCTTTATAAACACCCACTTCGGCAAGTTCCACCGGACCATTAGCATTCGTGATAAATAAGCGCAGCTTCGACGATTTCACCACCGGAAAACGCAGCAGTCGTTTATACCCTACCGTTGTGAAGGTCTGGAGAGGCTTCCAGCCCGTACCATCCCAATACTCGACCCGACCACTGGCAATGCGCTGGCCCGTGGCAATGTTTTCCTGAATAGAGACGCGATCAAATGATTGTTCACCATTCAGGTCAATCGTTAGCGGTTGATTGGCAGCCAGGGTCGTGAAGGTACCAAGCTGTTTATCGGTCAGTTTGGGTTGCTTAGCTACCAGATTATGCTTGAATGTTTCGTCCAGAATACTCCGAAACTCTTTCAAACTCGCCAGATCCGGCTCCGAAAACAAGCCCTCACGATTAGGAGGCACATTCAGCAATAGCAAACTGTTTCGACCAACGGACTGATAATAGAGATTAACCAGGTTTTTACCGGACCGCACTTTCATATCCTCGGCAGGATGATAAAACCAGCCCGGACGGATCGATACGTCGGTTTCGGCTGGGACCCACTGTTTACCCGTTGCATCACCCCGATTCAGGTATTTAGAATCGGCTACGCCCGGAGCCAATCCTTCAGTATTGATGGTTGACCAGCAGGTTTCACCTGCATTACCCGCTTCATTACCTACCCAGCGTACATCCGGTCCGGCATCCGAAAACATGACTGCATTGGGTTGAAGTTCCCGAACCAATGCCCAGTAACCGGCAAAATCATAGGTCATATCTTTCGCATTTTCGCCTTTTGCGCCATCGAACCAAACTTCTGAAATGGGCCCGTAATTGGTTAGTAATTCGCGCAGTTGACTTTTGTAATAATCATTATAAGCAGCTGTCCCATAACGTGGTTCATGCCGATCCCAGGGCGAAAGATAAACGCCAAACTTCAAGCCGAATTCGCGACAGGCATTAGCTACTTCACGAACGACATCACCTTTCCCGTTTTTCCAGGGGCTGTTTTTAACAGAATGCTCAGTCATTTTGGATGGCCACAGGCAGAACCCATCGTGGTGCTTCGCCGTAATGATGGCCATTTTGAAACCAGCGTCTTTCAGGGCTTTAATCCATTGCCGGGCGTCCAGTTTAGTAGGGTTGAAGATGGCCGGACTTTCCGTACCATCCCCCATTCTTTATCGGTAAAGGTATTGACCGTAAAATGCAGAAAGGCGGTAGTTTCAAGCGGTTGCCAGGCAAGCTGACGGGGGGTAGGCTTTACCGTGGGCTGTGCAATCAGGCACGTTGCCGTTAGTAAAATCAATAATCCAATGAAGGACGAATAGCAACGCATATGGGAATCGGAAGTTCTGTATGAATACTTAGGACGTGGGGTTTGCTCCCCAAAGTAACTAAAAAATAAGCTCTCTAGCGGAATGGAGCAGGTGAAGACAGGCAAATTGAACTACATCTTACTAGTACACTTCCAATTTAGATTCTCGGGCCGATGCCGCCCCGAGAAACAAAAGAATCTACTTTGTGCTTTACCAAAGTAGATTCTTTTGTTTCTATTGTATTGACAATCAGATACGATAGAATCCAGAGAATCTATAGAAACTAAATTGGACGAGCACTAGTAATCACCCACACATCCTAACATTCATAAAAGATAAAATCGCAATAGTCTGTATAAAGCAACAGCATGGGTTGTTAAATTAGGTCAATACATCAATAAAGCTACGACTTTACCTACAGAGTAGTTAGAATTATATAGTAGATTCACGCTATAATTACTAGCCAGACTCTTGCCATTTTTGCCCGATTTAGACACATGAATTCGGTTTTGATTTATTACCGACAAGTAGTCTTTGTATTGATTCTATTTCTACTGACACTTATTACTAAAAATACGGTATCAGTATATGGTCAGGCTAGTACATTACCACAACCGGAGGTCATTACTAGTAAACAAGGGCTCCCCCAGGCCTTTGTCCCTGCTATTGTGCAGGACCAGCAAGGTTTTATCTGGATGGCTACCCGCGATGGTCTGTGCCGTTACGATGGGAAGAATTTTAAAGTGTTTCAACCTACCACAGATAGTACACCGGGTATTTCCTCAGCTAGCCTTTCCGCTTTAAGTCTGGATAAACAAGGGCGAATATGGGTATTCAGTGACCTTAACGATATTGATATTTTAGACCCTTTACAGGAAAAATTCATCAATTTCTCCAGAGAGCCTTTTTTCAAGCGCCAATTGGGTCAGGATGTTATTCAGACACATTATTTTGATCAAAAGGGTCAGTTATGGCTTAGTTTTCGTTCCAGTAAGATTGCCTGTATTGATCCCGCTACCCGCCATTTGCGGCAATATCAGCTTCGATCGTCTTATTCGGACTACAGCGCTTTCGCGCAAGACAAACAAGGAACAATCTGGCTATCCAATAGAGAAGGACTTTATCGGCTCGATCCGTTAACTGATCAGTTCATAAAGTACCCCTTCCCAATAATGATGTCAGAGGCATAGTCCTGCGGCCCAATGGGGAGTTGTTCATTCTATCGAATCGTTCTGTGCACATTCTGGAACCCCAATCCGGTCGTATTCAGTCGTTTGCACTCCCTCCCATAGAAAGCATTATTCCGCCCTGGCAGAACAAGAGTATTGTCATAGATAGTAAGGGTAGTATTTACTTTAGTAATCAATATAATGACTTACTACGATTTAGTGAAACAAAAGGCATTAACGTATTGGCGAAATGGCCTAAGGAAATAGCCTTGCGTAGTCTACTGATTGACCGCTCGGATGTATTATGGGTAGGTACCAACAAAGACGGTATACGTAAATATAATCTTAGAGCCGATATGTTTCAGGCTATACCCTACCAACATGATTTCTATACAGATCTGTTCGTTCGGGAGTTAGGCATACCTGCATCCCAAGTTCCGGTTGAAGCCAAAAAGGCATTACCCTATTTCTTTCGGTATACAATTGATAAAGCGCGAAAACTGTGGTTTAATATGGGCAACAGGCGCTTTTACCAGCTTGATCTACAGACAAAACAAGTTACCTCGATTGCAGTTCCTGCTACCATACAATTAAGACGTGCCTGGGATAAACCGATAGCCCCAATGGCTACCGATCCCGAAGGCCATGTCTGGATCGTAACAGATTCACTCGCAATGTGGTACGAAAATGATCGATGGCAACCTTTTCAGCACCCCCTTCGCGCCAACAACCCAGCGAGTACATCGAGACTACGCATTTCTCCTTACAGGACTATAGAAGGAGAAATACTTCAGGCCGTGGTCGATAAGCAGGCTCTGTGGCTAGCAACTGATACAAAAGGGCTTTATCGGGTAGATCGTCGTAACGGACAGATCTCTTCGTACAAGTATGACTCAAAGAATCCAGCTTCGCTGAGCAGCAACCAACTATTTTGTTTATTCGATGATCCGCTTGATCAAACAATCTTATGGGTGGGCACATTCGGGAGTGGCCTGTGTCGCTTTGATAAGCGAACGGGTATCTGCCGTCGATTTTCTACCCAAACGGGTTTACCCAATAACGTAATTTATTCTGCCATACCTGATCAGCAGGGCTTTCTATGGATTGGTACAAATCAGGGACTTTGTCGGATGGATCGCCGATCTTTTCAGACCCGTACTTATACCTCCGAAGACGGCCTTCTGGAGGACGAATTTAACCGTTTTCATTTTCTGCACCTTCCGAACGACCTCATCCTAATGGGTGGGCTAGATGGAATAATCTCTTTTTACCCCCGTCAATTAAAAGACGACACCTACCAGCCCCCATACAAATCACCAATATTCAATTAAATAACCAGTCGATTGTACCAGGGCCATTAACAAATTCACTACCTGTGCAGGCAATTAGCCAACTAGATTTATCTTATGACCAAAACTTTATTACCATTGGGTATGCAGCTTTGCAATATAATCGGCACGGAAAAATCCGGTATCGTTATCAGTTAGTTGGTCTGAATGAAGAATGGATTGAAACAAATGAACCAACTGTTCAATACACCGCTTTGCGCTGGGGCACTTATACCCTTAAGTTAAATGCATCGAACACATCAGGTATCTGGAGTAAGCATATCCGGGTACTGAATTTAATAATTCACCCGCCCTGGTGGGCTACCTGGTGGGCTATTCTGTTATACCTTGCCGGTGCGGCCATAGTAGTCTATACGCTGGTTCGATCCTACGTGAACCAGCAGGAAGCAAAGCAACTAAAGAAAATCGACGCCATGAAGGCACGCTTTTTTACGAACATTGCGCACGAGTTCAGGACTCCATTAACCTTAATTATGGGGCCTGTAGAAACATTAAAGAAGCGATTAAAAAGCAATGATGACCAATACCAGCTTGGCTTAATCAATCAAAATGCAGTACAAATCCTGGAGTTAGTCAACCAACTAATCGACCTATCAAAAGCAGAAGCGAATGTTCTCCGGGTAAATGAAAGTTCGGGTGATTTGCAGGCATTTATACAACAACTGGTGCACTCATTTGAGTCGCACGCAGAGGAAAAAAAAATTCAGTTAACATTTCAGGCCGGGGAGCTGCATAAACAGGCCTGGTTTGATGCCGAAAAACTGGCAAGAATTATAACTAATCTATTGGCGAATGCACTGAAATTTACACCTATAGGTGGAAAAGTAGCTGTAGAGTTGACCGCTGCCTCTTATAAATCAGCTAAGTTAAGACGTCAATATCCCCAACAAGAAACCTGGCTTCAACTAACTATTTCTGATAATGGTATCGGTATTTCACCGGAGAAATTACCGTTTATATTCGACCGATTTTATCAGGCAGAAAATGGTTCTATCGACGTACTAAAATATGGGCAAACTTCTCAAAACAACGGGGAAGGTGCGGGTATTGGGCTAGCCCTGGTGAAAGAACTGACAGAACTCCAGTCCGGTACGATTCAAGTAACCAGCCAGCCAGGTCTGGGAACCACGTTTACCCTTCTTTTACCCTATCGTCCATCGACTAGCCCACAGGAAAAATACCCGCTTCCGCCTACTAAACTGGATATACAATCAGCGTCAGTAAAATCGGAGATTAGGGCCAAGGATATCCCATCAGAGAACCAAGCTGACAAAACCTCGCTCATACTTCTTGTTGAAGATAACGAGATTCTGCGGGATTTCATCGTCGAAAATTTATTGGGTACTTATACCGTCCATCAGGCTAAAAATGGATATGAAGGCTGGGAGCAGGCAATTAATCTGGTACCCGATTTAATTATTAGCGACGTGATGATGCCCATCATGGACGGCTATACACTCTGTCACAAATTAAAAAAAGATCCGCGTACCAGTCATATTCCGGTTGTGTTACTAACCGCCAAAGTATCTGTTGACGATCGACTGGAAGGTTTATCTTTAGGAGCCGATGGTTATATAGCCAAGCCATTTCATATACAGGAACTTCAGTTGCGGATACGTAACCTTTTGGAACAGCGTCGGCAATTGCAGCAATGGGTATTGGCCAGTATCACCAGCACCGACCCACCTACCAAGGCACCCGCTCCTACCGATCCACTCATTGAGAAGCTTTGTCAACTAGTAGAGGAACATCTTGACGAAGCAGCGTTCGGGGCCGAAGAACTAACCCTGGCGAGCGGCATGAGTCGTATGAATCTACACCGGAAACTAAGAGCTCTTGCCGATACATCAACCGGTGAATTCATCCGCAATTACCGACTAAAACGAGCGGCTCAATTTCTACGCGAAGGGCACTCGGTATCTGAAACGGCCTATCTGGTTGGCTTTGAAGACCCTTCTTATTTTGCCCGATCATTCCGAAAAGTGTATCAAATGACACCCTCCACCTTTTCTCGAACCAATTAAACACTAAGTATATAAATTGTATTTTTAGTACCTTAAAATAAAAATATAGTCTATTAATATCCTATAAAATGGACTAACAATAGGGTGTCTGGGATGTAAGTACCTGTTTTTGATACAAAATCACCAGCCTTTATAGCATGAATTAGCTCACCTTTGCGTATTCATTACTCGCTGTTTATCGAATCTGATCTATGCCCTGAAGCAGTCCTCTCAATACACACAAGTTGATTACCTACCTACCGTAACTTAAAGGCTAATGAGTTCATCGACTATCACTCGTTCGATGTATTCAATAGCCACTTAACTCATTCATTACATCATGGAAAATACCCATTTGGCTACGTCCAAAGGAATTACTTTTTGCCAAAGCACAAAGGACAAAGATACTTTTGAAGCTATCTACAATCGGTATGTCAGTAAAGTTTATCAGAAATGCCTTTCAATGACCCAAGATCCGGAAACCTCGAAAGACTTTACTCAGGATATCTTCATTAAGGTATATTTTAAACTAAACACATTCAAAAACCGCTCATCATTTTCTTCCTGGCTATATTCAATTGCACACAATCATTGCCTCGATCAACTTCGATTGCGCAAACGGATTCGCATTGAGGCCATATCTGATAAGTCAATAAATATAGCAGCCGAATCGGATCAGTCTACATCAACTCAATGGCATGTTATGGAGTGTATGATGAACGACCTGACAAGCCAGGAAGTAGCCTTATTACGGCTCAAGTACGAAGAGGGCTTCTCAATAAAAGCCATCAGTGGTCAATTTCACCTATCGGAGAGTGCAATCAAGATGAGGTTGCTACGAGCTCGCAACAAGTTGTATACGATGTGTACGACGGAGTAACTATGCTGGAGTAAATAGGCCAGGATCGTTGCTTAAACAACTTGCTCCAACATCTGGATATAGCCCTTTATACCCTCGCCTATTTCCCGAACGTAAATAAACTCGTCAGCCGAATGTGACCGGGCCGAATGACCTGGGCCGCATTTGAGTGACGGGCAGCTTAAAACGGCCTGATCAGAGGTGGTTGGTGAACCATAGGTATAGCGGCCCAAGGCAAGGCCAGCCAGTACAATAGGATGGTCGGATGGAATAGACGATGGTTTAAGTCGAATGGAGCGGGGTTTCACCTCAGCGTCAATATTAGCCTTTATAGTTTGAATAACTTCTTCGAGGGTGTACTGCTCAGTTACGCGTACATCGATTGTGAAGGTGCAGGTATCGGGCACAACGTTATGCTGCGTTCCAGCGTTAATGATCGTTACCGATAGTTTAACTGGCCCCAGCGTTGGTGACACCTTCGGAAATTGGTACGTTGTAAGCCAGTTTATATCCCGAATTGCTTTGTAAATAGCGTTATCTCCCTCGTCGCGGGCGGCATGACCACTTACGCCATGTGCGGTGCAATCAAGTACGAGTAACCCTTTTTCGGCAATGGCCAATTGCATCTCTGTGGGTTCGCCTACAATGGCAAAACTAATTGGGGGTAATTCAGCCAAGAGTAGTTCCAGCCCATCACGGCCCGAAATTTCTTCTTCGGCCGTTGCTGCCATTACTATATTATAGGTCATACCGGGCCGATCATAAAAGTAAGCGAAGGTAGCCAGTAACGATACCAAACAGCCACCTGCATCATTACTCCCTAAGCCAAACAGCTTCTCATCACGCTCAAGTGGTTCAAATGGATCGAGTGTCCACGATGGATTTGGTTTTACCGTGTCGTGGTGAGAGTTCAACAACAGGGTCGGTTTATCCGGGTCGAAGTGACGATTCTGTGCCCAAACGTTGTTTTTCAGCCGTTTAAACGGAATCTGTTTTCCCTGGAAAAACGATTCGATTTGCGTTGCGGTCTGGTCTTCCTGCCGACTAAACGACGGAATCGCTATCAGGTGTTTAAGCAACGCAAAGGCATCGGCCGAAAGGTCGGTATACGTTGACTGTTGAGCGTTTAGTTGAGGCATAAAAAAAGCGTTGGCTGTGCAAAGATACAGCCAACGCCCTAAAGTCTTAGCGATTCGACTACCAGACTCAATGGCTACCCCTCATAAAACGTGACGCCTTTCTCACGCAAAAAAGCTTTGATCACATCGACATGAACGCATTTTCCCACATTCAGAAAGGGGTAATTTGAGACCCGCCTTTTGCGTCCATTCACGAGTACTTCATGATCTTCGATATCGAAACCAAGATGTAAATGGCTCGTGACTGACTGCATCCCGTAGATCAGACCATTGGTATCGAACAAAGGGCCGCCACTTTGGCCCCGCAAGCCGGGTGTACTCAGTTCGATACCCGTAATGCCGTTTGCATCGCCCACTAATCGGGTTACAATCCCATCAATTGGAAAAGATGGGGAACTGGTACGTCCCGACGTATTCCACTCAATGTCGTCGATTGAAGGGTTATAGCGGAAGTTGGTAAATTCCGGAAAAGGATACCCTAGTCGGCACAGACTTCGGCCTGGCTTTATGCGGCTTGAGTCACCCAGAAAAGTTGCGTGCGACCGATAGAGCAACCGGTTATAGCCCTCAAAACGGAGTAGAGCCAGGTCCTGGGTTGGGTGCCGCTCAATGTGGAGCTGCTGAAATTGATCAACACAGCCGACAAAATTATTTCGTATCCGAATAATGGTGTCTATGCTCAGTTTGAATTTCGTTTCTAACTGGCTAATCAGATAGGCCGCATTTTTTTCTTTCAGCACATTTCTTCGTGCACCCTGAAACTCCTGATAATTATGAAAAATGGCATCAGCCTGGGCAACCAGATCCGCAACGTGCTTACAGGTAATGGCATAGCCTTCCTGATTCACAAAAAAAAGTGTAGCCGTACCGGGCACAATCCCATCGTGACCATAGAGCCGGACAATCGAATGCAAAGGGCGGGTAAATAAATCAACGCGTTCAATGGCGTCAACAAACATAAAACGTCAGTAAGTTAGTGAACCAAGTAAGGGCGCAAGTTAACTAATCCCTACACACTTACCGACTTGTCTTCGACGAATCGCGAATACCAAGCGGACCAGGTACTGTTGAGTCAGCTGATTGCCCATGGGCCTCCCGAATACTTTCTTTTGTGGCTGCTGATGTATCTTCCACAGCATTGGATTCAACGCGGGCAGTGGAGTCTGTGCTAACACCATCGACCCCGTTCTGGTTTTCGCTGCACTTTTGTATAAGCAGAGCAGCTACTAATATAGCTATAGCAATCATAGCCCAGCGGAGCCAGCGGACATTCTCATGTTGGCGTTCGCCTTCGGTACTTTTAGGAATGTTCGGATTGATAACTGTTCCACTGAGGTTATCAGCACCCTGAACTTCGGTTTGTGGGCCGGTGGGTGTATTAAGATCATTAAACCCTAACAAACTCGCTATGCCATCCAAACCACTGGGCAATGCCTGTCTGAACTCGGTAGCCTGACCTAGCAGCAACGTTTCCAGATTTTCGGCGGTTAATCCTTTTTCCTGTTCCTGTCGACCAAGCACGCCCATAAGTACCGTACCTGCCTGCGTCAGAACCGCCAGTACTGATGCAGGCTTTGTGCCACTATACAAACTGATAAGTTCAGTAATCCGGGTAAGTTTATCACCAAAAATATGATCCAGAAAATCACGGCCAGCAGCTGTCGTTTGGGTAGTGGCCGGATGGTTACCAATTGATTGGCTCACATCGAGGGGTATTGAGCTGTAATCCTCCTTATCTAAAAATGAAATAATGGATGAGGCACCTCCTGTTACCTGAATTCGACGGGTAAGCCCACCCAGAAGGGCTGGTAGGGAGCCGTTAATGGCTTTGAGTACACCAGCCGATGATTCGTTCAGTTCATTGCCTATCTGGTCGACAACCGCAGGTGTGAACTGCTCTTTTAGATACGATAATAAATGAACGGCCATGAGTTTTTCATTGAGTTGAGATCAATAGAACTACCTATGGCCCAAAATGTTACTACCTTATAAAGTTGACGGGTTATCGAGTGATAAAGTGGTGCTATTAAGCACGATTAGCTTTATCATTCAATAACCCGTCAATGTTAGATTCTATTTTGACAAACCGTTAGCTTACAATTGCGGAATGCGCAGTACCTGATCTGGATAGATCAGATCTGGATCTTTCAGCATTGGTTTATTGGCTTCGAAAATAATACCATACTTCATCGGATCGCCATAAACTTCTTTAGCGATCTTCGAGAGTGAGTCACCCGATTTCACGGTGTAATATTTTCCTTCTGGAGTTGGTTCATCAACAACTAATTGGTTATCAACAGCCTGAACACCTTCAACATTACCAACAGCCAGAGCGATTTTTTCCGAATCTTCCTGCGATTTTACCGAACCGGTTATGGTAACAGTATCTCCTTTTGTTTTAACGGTCAAGCTATTGTAAGCAAGTCCGAGTTGCTTTACGTGATCGAGCAGCGCCTGCGCCCGAACGGGTTCAACTTTTTCGGCCTGCACCGGATCTGGAGTTACCTCATCTTTGTGAAAAATCTTTTCACCTACTCCTTTAAAAAATGACAAAAGGCCCATTGGCTTAGTATGGTTTTAATGAAACATGTATAACGGCTGGCAATTACGCCAACACATTTGTGACAAACAACAGATTGCGTTTAAGGTTTGTTTAAATACCAGCCGCTTTCTAATTAGGTGTTTGACGATTAATTGGCCCTCGGGTAACAGAAAGCCGTTATTTTTGCGTTCTTTTTTTACAATTTTATCTTTCTTTCAACCAATCTATACATCCGAATGCAAATCATGAATAGGTTTCGCTGGGGATTCGTTCTGACCCTATTGGTTAGCCTGAATGCCTGTACGAACAATGATATTGATCCCAATGCTGGTACGGTTACCGTTACCCCAACCAAAGGCAGCGCCGATTTTACGAAGTATGTAGCAGTAGGCAACTCACTAACAGCCGGTTACGCCGATGGAGGACTTTACCGGGATAGCCAGCTTAACTCATATCCCAGCATTCTGGCGGGTCAATTCACGACCGTTGGTGGTGGTGGTTTTGTACAACCCTTATTCACCGAAGCACAGGCGGCAGGGTCTGGCTATCTGAAACTTATCCGCGTTCCCTCGCTCTCTGACCCCACTAGCCTGATTACGTCCATCGCACAGGTAGCTCCAGGTGCTGCACGAGGGGGTACTACGGTTGTAGGGGGGGCACCCTTATTAACTAAGTTTACGGATGCCAATCAAAATTTAGGTGTCCCCGGTATTCGAGTTTCTGATATACTCACCTCCAACTATGGGTTTGGAAATCAATACTTCGAACGATTGGTATCAAACCCATCCGCCACTACGTACTTCCAGTATATGAGCGATAACCTGAATGGGGCTACGTTTTTCTCCTGCTGGTTAGGAAACAACGACGCGCTCGGCTATGCGACTAGTGGTGGCACCACCCCACTAACGCCTGTCGACCTGTTCACGACAAATTTTACGGCAGCGATGAATAAACTGACCGAAGGAGGCCGTAAAGGCGTTGTCATTGGCATTCCAAACATCACTACGACGCCTTATTTTTCGACAATAACGGTATCATTGGCTGTAGCACAAATCAACTTAGCCCTTAATAACCCTACTCCAGCTATCACGGCACTCGTGATTCAGACAGCGCAGGGCGTTCGTGCCACGAAAACCGGGGATTTACTGATGATACCAAATGCTTTGGAGTATGCTAAAATTGGCAGTTCTACTGCAGGCACCAAAGTAGGGCCTTATGGGCTTAGCGCAACGAATCCATTGCCAACCCAGTATGTACTGGATGCAGATGAAGTCACTGCATTGAACACGGCCATTACCGCTTATGATGGCATCATGAAAGCCCAGGCCGATGCGAAAGGAGTTGCCTACGTTGACCCAAATACGGTTTTAAATCAGGCTGCTGCTGCTGGCGGGATTACCCAAGGCGGGGTTACCTATACCTCCAGTTTTATTCAGGGGGCGTATTTAGTCTTGATGGTATCCACCTCACACCCGCCGGTTATGCGCTGATGGCCAACGAAATAATTAAAGGAATCAATACCAAATACAGCGCCACGATTCCACAAGTTAATCCAGCTAACTACCGTCGCGTACTGCTGCAACAATAAACTCACTTATGAAATTTAGTCAACTTGCATTAGCCACGCTACTTCTGATGAGTACGTCGGCAGCTATTGCCCAGAATACGATTCCTAATCTGGAATTTGGTATTAAAGGGGGCGGAACATTTACACATGGTTATACAACCATTCCCGGCCAGGCAGTAGGGAGCGTTCAGGTTCCCAATCTGGAAAATAAAAATAATGGCATCGGATATGGCTACTCAGGTGGCTTGTGGGCACGAAAAAACTTCAGCAACTTTTTCATACAGGCTGAAGTTACCTACAATCGCTTTGTACTGAAACAAATAGGCGTTATTACGGTCGATGTAAACGCCAATCCGGCCTTAGCCAATGCCCTACCCGTTAGTGTACAACCGGGCATACTTAACGCCACGTTGAATGTGGTCTCGGAGTCTGTATTGCAGGCAGTTGATGTACCCATTCTGTTTGGTAAACGCTGGATGGGGGGTAAACTGCGGGGTTATGCGGGGCCCAACTTCATTTTTGTGCAGAAGGCCACAGCCACCCGCACTACCTCGGGAATACTTAACGCTAATTCGAGTGTAGCTTTTCCACAGACGGATATTCCAGCAACTACGGGTACAACAAACCTGCTGAATAAATACGAAGCGCAGAACTTAGAGGTAAAAGATTTTACCTATGCGCTGGAACTGGGCGTAGGCTATACACCACTCCCTTTTTTAGATGTTGACGTGCGCTATGCTGCCCCGTTGGTGGTGTATATAAAGACACAGGCATCAAAGGTTTTCTCGGTATTGCTACCCTCTCACTTGGGTTTAGAGTATTTTAGTAAGTCGTAAGTCGTAAGTCGTAAGTCGTAAGTCGTAAGTCGTAAGTCGTAAGTCGTAAGTCGTAAGTCGTAAGTCGTAAGTCGTAAGTCAGTAGCCATCAACGTCAGTAACTGATGACTATTGACTTACGACTTACGACTTTTTTCATTCTGCGACAAGGGTAAATCCCGTGCCAGCAGGCTTAAGGTGGTAGCGTACCATTTGATAACCACCAGTAGGTTCGGCATTTGAATCGCCAGAACGGTAGATCGGGTATTTACGGCAAAGAATGTCTCGTTCAACCCACAAACTGTCGTGCCCCATATAACCTTCTATGGGAGTTGCACGCCAGTTTGGCAAGGTGATATCCGCCTTTCGCTCTGGCAGGAATTGCCAGGCATGAACTTGCCCAAAAGATCCACTACCGTCGCTGGTACTATACACATATAGTTCAGGGAAGCGATTATTATCTAAATCAGCGACTTCGGCTCCTACAATTGCCCCATCAACTCGAACGCGAAAGATGGTTAGCAGTAATTCACCTCTGGTGGCTTTAACTATAACTTCACGCACACGCCCACTATCGGCGGCTGTTACACTGAAGTTGTATATATTGAATTGTAATGTTTTCGAATAATGGGTTTTTAGCCGAACCGAGCTACCTGGCAATGCACTAGATGGACGCTGCAACAAGGGTGTTCGTATATTGATATACGGCTGCATATCCTGAGTTAGACGAATTCCGCCCAAGTGGATAAGTCCAGCTATGCCTACCAATAAACAACATACCTTAATAGTCATTGACTCCGCTTACTTTGTATGTCAACCATTAACGATGCGGAATCAAAAAAAGTTGATTTGACTAGGGCTCCAGAAAAGTTTCGCCTATTGACGTGAGTTTTAGCAGCGTTGGTAGCACTTTATGTCCTTTGACTGTAAGGCTATATTCTACGCGAGGAGGTACTTCATTAAATGATCTTTTTTCAATTACTCCTAAACTAACCAAGGCCTTGAGTTCCTGAATTAACACTTTTTCACTCACTTCAGGAATCATACGCCGTAATTCACCATAACGACGAGATTCAGTACCTAATTGGTAAATAATGTATAATCGCCATTTTCCACAAATAATATCTAAGGTTTTTTTGAGAGCTAATTGCGTAACGTCGGCGTTTTTTTGACTGATCAATTGTTTATTCATGAGGAGGGCTTCCACTAACCTTTTGGTAGGTAACACATTGATTAAAAGGCACTTGCAACAATATGAGCAAATATAGATATTTACAATTAATCTATAACACAAACTAGTTTCTCAGGTAATAGAAATAAAAAAAATACCTCTAACTATCTGCTAATCAGCTCTACAATGAACAGATAAAAAGGTAGATTGTTAATGCTTTTAATCCTTAATTAATCACGATTAATACTATTGAGCTTACGAATTATTAAGTAGTTTATTTTCGAAAAAATGATACTTTTTTATGTAAACTAATTAGAATTTAACCTTACAAAATCTAATTAGTCTTTAAAAATAAGTCCGTAAGTAGAAAATTCAGCCTGACTGGTGCCACTATACTCTGACCATCACAGTCACACTTTCAAAAACAAATGACGATACTGGCTTGATTATTTATTCTTTAAAAACTGAGCCAATGGCCTTACCTTTTATCGGTAGTTAGAGACAAGTAGGAATAGCTTAATTTTGTAGACTCGCTAATCCATTCGAATCAACTGTTGAAAACATTACTCGTTGTTGCCGGGCCTACTGCTGTTGGGAAAACAGCGTTATGTGTTCAATTAGCTAAAACCTTTCAGACAGATGTAGTTTCCGCAGACTCCCGGCAACTGTATCGTGAACTAAGTATCGGTACGGCCAAACCTACCCCGACGAAATGGAAGGAGTCCGGCATCATTTCATTAACTCGCATTCCATCACTGACTCCGTTAATGCCGGACGCTATGAGCGAGAATGTCTTACGTTATTGAGCGAATTATTTCAGGAAACCGATATCGTCATTTTATCGGGTGGCACGGGTTTATATATCAACGCGGTTTGCTTTGGTCTCGACGATATGCCCTCAGTCGAGCCAGCACTGCGCGAGCATTTGTTTGCCCGGCTTCAGGAGGAAGGTTTAGCGGTACTTCAGGATGAATTGCGAAACGTAGATCCCATGTATGCCCAGTCAGCCGATTTACAAAACCCAATTCGGGTAACGAGGGCACTGGAAGTTTGTCTGACTACGGGCCAACCTTATTCGTCCTTCCGCCGACAACAAACAGCGGAACGGCCTTTCCGGTCGGTCATGATTGCTCTTGAACGTCCAAGAGACGAATTATACGCTCGAATTGATGCCCGCATGGATGCTATGCTTACAGCAGGCTTAGTTGATGAGGTGCGTTCCCTCCTGCCCTATCGTCATCTACCAGCCCTGCAAACGGTTGGCTATCAGGAAGTTTTCCCCTATTTAGATGGCGTGTACGATTATGATGAGATGGTTCGCCTACTGAAACGCAACTCCCGGCGATATGCCAAACGACAGCTAACCTGGTTCCGCAATCAGGGAAACTACAGGTGGGTCAGTCCTAACGACAATATGAAGATACTTAAATTAATGATGAATGATGAATGGTGAATTATTTTTTGTAGAATCATTCATCATTCATCATTCTACTGCGCCCGGTAGGCTAGCATTCCGCCAAGTACATTGCGGACGTTATTAAAACCATTCTGCTCCAGAATTTGCTGAGCCATGCCGCTCCTCTTTCCTGAACGGCAATGCACAATCACTTCTTCATCCTGAAGGCCGTCGAGTTCATCTAAGCGATAGGATAAATCGCCCAATGGGATAAGTGTTGCACCAATATTGTCGGCTTCGTATTCGTCGGGTTCGCGAACGTCAAACAGATTTAGCTTCTCGCCTTTATCGAGTCGCTCTTTCAATTCCTGTACGGTAATGTCCATGATGTAGTCGTTAGTCGATAGTTGTAGGTCTGTTTGTCAGGCCTAATCACTATCAGCCAGGTTTAATGTTGAATGATTAACTTCTGTACGGTCGTCTGCTGTTTGGCAAAAAGTCGAATTAAATAAAGGCCATCGGGCAGATAACTCAAGTCTAACGTTTGCTGACCGCGTTCTGGTTCAAGAGCATGCAACAGTCTGCCAGTATTACTAATCACCTCCAATCGGGTCAGGCGTGGGTCGTCCCAGTGAATAAGGCCTGATGTCGGATTCGGATAGGTCCGGAGGGGAACGAGTGGTTCAGGTTCTTCCGTAGCTGTCACTACAGCCAGTTTGCCGCCCATCACCGGCCTTAGCATAAAGGCACCCTGTACTTGTAATAGAGAAGTGGTAGAACCCTGCGCCCCTCTTTGTAGGTTTTGCTCCCAGTTCGTTCCTCCATTGTAAAAAATGTTCTCCCCAAACGGGCTATTTTTATCAAACCCCAAACGTAAAAAAGTGGTATCGCTACTACTAATTTGCTGATAACCAACATAAAATGTATCTTTCACTATCACGCTCCGGGTGAATTTATAGTCCACAAACCCATTACGCGTATCGGGATACTGCATAGGAAATGACTGCTGATACAGCGCAGTACCTGGTTTGCCATTTAGGTTTGCATATACCGTAATCACGAAAGGCTGCCCTGCCTGATTGGTAGTAAACGGCACGATACACGCCCGAACACTACCAACGGTATCGGGTCTGTTCAGGATAAACCGCACGGCAATCTGCTCACGCTGCCTGATCTGTTGGGCATATTCCCACGATCCATCGTCGTAGGCATAATAATTGTCGAGCGCAGCCACAGCCGAAATCGTGTCGTTTCGGAGAAGGGTTTGGGGGTCCCGCTGGAAAATTGCGTTCTGATTATCACTTGTTTGCAAATCCAGCTCGTAACGCAATAAGGCTCTGGATGTTGAATTGTCAAAGGTATACGCGCTGGTTTTCACACTTCTACGCTGAGAGCCATTGACATAGATGGGATCGGTGACTTCATTCTGTAAAGAACGCCCTGATACCTCATCACGCACACTGAACCGCGATGGAACCGGCGTGGGGTTATTAATCAGGTTCTTAACAATGGTGTTAACCGAATCGGCCAGTTCAGCGGCTCCTTTTAGCTTATACTGCGACATGGGCATGGCCGTATAGCGTTTCAAGAGCGGGCTCAATGCGCGTTGAGTGGCGATATCGATCATGTATTTATCCGTTGCCGACCGGCCTTTATTGAGATAAATATAATCAACATGCCAGGTATCAAATGGACCAGACCGTCGTCCAAAGGTGCGGAACCGAAAGGCAAACCCATTATAGAAATAACGGGCATCCGAAATCTGAACAAACGCCTGATTAAACGTACTGTCAGCCCGACCACCTGCTTGTCCCCACACCGTTTTCCAGACACCGGCTACATCCCGAAACTGAAGGGTTAATGAATCGCCAGCCAGGAGAATGGGGGGCTTCCTTGTGGAGTAGACAACGTGTCGCCAGGATCAGGCAGTTCACCAAGCCCTTTGGTCTGCCAATAAAAACTAAGATAAACGGCACTTCCGGCCGATAAACCAGCCAGATTAATCGGTTTCGATTCGAGCGTATCGGTGTATCCCTGATCTAACGGGTTATTGATTGTATAAGGTCGCCCATTTGCGGCCAATCCATCAAACGTAGCCACATTGACGGTCGGTTGGTCGATGGCCATTGTGTTGTTGATGTACACGCCACTGCCGGGTTGCCAGCGGGCGGGATCGGGCTGGATGGAGCCAGAACGAGCCGCCGATGTAGCGAAATCATCGAAAAAGGGCAATTGTAACGATGTCTGCGCTACTGCTAATGACGCCCGAAGACTACAGGCAATCAGCAAAAGGCCGCCCAGAAATTGTCGGATAACAGTGGTGTGCGATTGAGTAAGTAAAGCAATTCTCATTGGGCATTCGTGCCGAAAGTTTTTTTATTGGTCAGGCTCAATTGGCCCCACGATCCATAAATCCATTGTTTCGCCAACGCGAATACGTTCGCCAGATCGGGCTTCGGGTCGTTGTTTAATCACGGTACCAACTTCCTTCTCTGGGTCGTCAACGGAAATTTTCGTGCCAACTTTCAAGTTAGAACCACGAATAGCCGCTTCCGCTTCGTCGAGGGGTAATCCTACAACGTTCGGAATCTCAAACATCGTACTTCCGAGGCCATCCCCAATTTCAAGATCGATCTGTGCCCCTTTCGGCACAGGGGTACCGGGCGTAATTACCTTACCATTATACAACTGCCGAAGCACCGCATTTTTAGCCACATCTGGAACATAAATACGTTCGCCAATGGTCAACCCCAAGGAGTGCAGATTTAGCTCTGCACTTCGGAAGGTCAAGTTCTCTAACTGCGGCATGGGCACCATTGGGGCCACGCGCTTCGTGAGCGTCACATATATTTTACGGCCTTCTTTCACTTTTGCATTCGCCCGTGGATACTGTAGAATCACCGTTAGCGGCTGCGCTCCAGCGACAAACGTACAATCACTGACTTCATACCGAAGATCACGATCATCCAGGAGATTCTGCATCTCATCAAAACTTAGTTTCGTGACATCGGGGACGGTAATTGTCTGTCCGTGATTGGTCGTAAACGGTAGGTAGATGAAGAAAAAGGCCAGAAACAAAACAGCCACCAGGGCCAGGATAATGCCAATGTTAATCAGCAGGTCAGAGAAGGAGCGGGTGCTGATTTTAGTCATTCGGTAGTCGGTAAAATGGTTTTTTTGTGGAGTATGTGAAGTCAGTGAAGTAGGTGTAGTCAGTGTAAAAGTAAATCGGTTAAACGCAACTCACAAATTGGCCTAGTGCTTCGCCAAAATAGATTCTGGCAGCCCCCATAGATTCTTTTGATTCTATTGTATTAATAGTCAAAGGAATAGAATCTAAATTGGACGAGCACTAGTCACTTAATCAACTCACACCACTAAATACAAAGTAAATCGGTTATTGATAGCCACCTAGCATTTTTTTGATATACTTTCCAATAATATCGAACTCCAGATTAACCACATCTCCAACGTTGAGGTCGCTAAATGTAGTGTGCTCATAGGTATAGGGAATGATTGTTACCCGAAAACGATCCGTTTGCGAGTTAAAAACGGTTAAACTGACGCCATTGATACAAATAGACCCTTTTTCGACCGTCACATTGCCCGACATGTCGGGTTCGTATTGAAAATCAAATAGCCAGCTACCATCCAGATCCTGAATATCCGTGCAAATACCTGTCTGATCAACATGCCCCTGCACAATATGTCCATCAAAACGGCCATTAGCGGGCATACAACGTTCCAGATTCACCCGGTCGCCGGGTTTAATCTTTCCCAGATTCGTTTTCTTAAGGGTTTCATCTACAGCCGTAACGGTATAGCTTCCATCGCTCACACTCGTAACGGTTAGGCAAACGCCATTATGGCTCACACTCTGATCAATTTTCAATTCAGTCGCCAGCGACGACTCGATACGAAACGTTAGATTCGTGCCTTCTGCTTCAATGGCCGATACTCGACCAGTTGTTTCAACAATTCCCGTAAACATAAAAGTCGATAGTGATTAGTCATTAGTCGATAGTCATTAGCCAATAGAGACTGACGACTAATGACTATCGACTATGATAAACAGCGAACTGCCAAATGGGGTTCGGCGCAGGAGTTTTTGTTCAGTCTGGGCAATTCGATAGAGCGTTTCATTTAACCAGGCAACAGGCAGGTAGACATCAGACTGGGCTTCTTCAGGCTTTTGCCAACCGAGTCTTAATTGTAGTCGCTGCCATTGGCGCATCAGCAAAATCAGGGGGGATAGCAAAAAACTCCAATAAGTTGCGTGCTGTATCTGCAATCCAGCCTGGGGCATTAGTTGTTCGAAATCAGCCAGAACGAACCGTCGTCGTATCCCAACAGCAATATCATGTTGTCCTTCAAAGGCCTTGAACGCGTTGTTATTACTCACTAAAATACCCCTGGGTTTCAACCGATCTGCTAAGGCGGATAAGAGCGGGGGCAAATCAGTCTCTGTAAAATAACAGAACACGTCATTGCAGATAATGGCATCGTATTGCGTTTCGGGTTCAAAGTCAGCCAGGTTCGTCAAATTAATAAACGTAACCGGAAACCCGCGCTCATGACAAAACGCAACCGCATCAGCCGATCCATCGATACCCCGAAGGTGTGTATAGCCCTGCCGACGTAGAAAGTCGAGCATACCGCCCGTACCACAGCCTGCATCTAAAATCCGAATGTCCCGGCGACGGCCAAATGCACCCTGTAGCGTCATAAAAACCCGCTCGTGCAGGCTACGATACCACCACAACTGGCCCTCCAGTTGAAACATTTTCGCATATTCTTCAGAGCGACCGATCATAAAAAAAGAGTGAACGAGTGAAAGAGCGGAAGAGTGAACGAGTGAGAAGGCTACAACGGCCAGACACCCTTTCACTCCTTGGCTCTTTCACTCTTTTTTTCTACATAAGGCGGCAACCCACTATAGGCCATAAACAACTTACCCAGATATTCTCCCAATACCCCTAGAAAGAGCAGTTGTACTCCCAGACCTGTCCCAATTGCCCATAGCACAAGGCTCCATCCCGAAAAAGTTAATGTGCCCGTTAACCAAGCCAGTACGAATAAAAGTCCGCACAGTAAACCCAGGCCGAACAGCATCGCGCCAAGCACGGTGAATACGCGGATTGGCCAGAGTGAATACCCGATGAATACATTCAGCACCAAACCTATGAGCTTCTGAAAGGTATAGTTTGAACGCCCTTCGGCGCGGGGATTATGAGGTACCTCAACACTGGTGACATTGCGCGTTACCCGAAAAATCAGTCCGTCGATATAGGGGTAGGGCCCTCGGTAACGAATGATTTCATCGACAACTTCGCGCTGGATCAACTTGAAGCTTGATAAATAAAGATCTCGGGGTTTGCCAATGGAGTAAGTGGTTACGGTATTGACCAGCCAACTGCCCAGGTTCCGAAACCAATGATGCTTCTTTTGGGCATAGCGACTGTATACTACGTCATACTGGCCCGATTCGGCACACGCCACAAGCGTTAATATGGCTTCTGGTGGATTTTGGAAATCATCGTCGATAATAACCACCCATTGCCCACGTGTATGGTTGAGTCCGCACAGGACGGCATTGAATTCACCAAAATTCCGGCGCAATGACACAAACCGAACAGTTGTAAATCGCTTCTCCAGTTGCAGACAAATTGATTCGGAACGGTCGGGGCTACCATCATTCACCAGCACAATCTCAAACATCCGACCAGCCAAACAGGTCTGCAACCGTTCCACTAATGGGCCGATCGTTCGTTCGCTGTTATAGACTGGAATGACAACAGATAGGTTCATATATTGGTGAAGTAAGTAATTGGTGGAGTGAGTGAAGTAGATGGAGTAGGTGACGTGAGGATATGTACTTTTCTATTCACTCACTTCACCTACTCCACTCACTCCACCAATTACTTACTTCACTCACTCCACTCTTTACTAAATTCATTAATAGTATCAATAATATACGCCACCTCCGCATCCGTCAACGCTGGGTTTAATGGCAGACTTAATACTTCCCGATGCAACTGCTCCGAAATGGGAAATGACAGTTGTGCATAAGAAGCGTATGCTTTCTGGTAATGGGGTGGAATAGGATAGTGCACATCAGTTCCAATGCCTCGCTCTTGTAAATAGGCTCGAAGGTCGTCCCGCCGGGGATGTCGAATAACAAACAAATGCCAGACATCCTGCTCAGGCTGATCAGCTGGGGGCAGCTTTATAGCAGGATGGCGAATACCCGACAAATAGGTTTGAGCCAGCATTCGTCTCCGATTGTTTTCCTGGTCGAGTAATGGCAATTTTGCTGAAAGTATAGCCGCCTGCAGCTCATCTAAACGGCTATTATGACCCTGATAATCAGTCACGTATTTCTGGGATGATCCATAGTTTCGCCAGGCTCGCAATTGGGTAGCCAATGCATCATCATTCGTTGTAATAGCACCTGCGTCACCTAATGCCCCCAGATTTTTACTTGGATAAAAACTCCATCCGGCAGCCTCACCCAGATTACCAGCTCGCTTTTTACCATAAGTAGCTCCGTGTGCCTGGGCTGCATCTTCGAGTACCTTTAGGTTATAACGCTCAGCCAGGGCAAGAATTGAGGCCATGTCGCAACAGCGTCCGTACAGATGAACGGGCAGAATAGCTTTTGTTCGTTCAGTAATAGCGGATTCAATGTTGGCAGGATCAAGTAGGCAGGTATATGGATCAGGCTCGACTAAGATGGGTGTCAGGCCAGCATGCGTAATGCTCAATACCGATGCGATGTAAGCATTTGAGGCTATGATGACTTCGCTATCTACCGGAAAATTCCACGCCTTTAAGACTAACGTCAGCGCATCGAGACCATTGGCAACTCCAATACAGTGCTTGGTTTGGCAGTAGTCGGCAAATTGGTGTTCAAAAGCAGCTACCTCCTGACCCAGAATGTACCAACCCGACGTTAAAACGTGTTCAGCAGCCGCCTGAATAGCTAACTGATGCGGTTTGTTCACACTCTTTAGATCCAGAAAGGGAATCATTCTGAAGCGGTCATAAGCGATTCGACAATCTGCCGACTATTAGGATAGGGTTCGTAAATGTAGTCGTCTTTATCGTATAGTTCGTTCGACAAGACCAGTAGTATCGCATCACTCGAAAACTCATCCATAATGTGCCAGTCTTCGGGCTGTAGAACAAGGCACTGGCGAGGATTGGTTAATTCAAAGGTCGTTTCTTCATGCCCATTGTTACTATATATTCGGCAACTACCACGTAAGCAAATAAGCGCATTCCATGATTTTATATGCCGATGACCCGCACGGGCAGCCTTTCCTGTTTCATAAATATAAAAAACACGTTGGATTATGCCTGGAATAACATCTTCAAAAACAGTCAGATTACCGTTTCCTGACGTAAATGTTTTTAATTCGCAAAGTCGTGCCATTCAAAAAGATAAATTACTGACGAAACTGGAAAATTCTTTTTAGACCCTAAATATATTAAAAATCGTCTATAAGTATAAGTACTTAAAAGGACTAGAATCTATACATTTAGGCACTCAGGCACAAAACCAAGTTTTTGAGGCATATAGTTATCCTATATTGTGAGCTTTCGTTTAATTAAAGCGATTTCTTCTGTTCATCATTGTACAGTATTTATCTCTAACTACTGTACAATGATCATACTTTAATAAAACACGGCAGTAGATGTTTATGTTTTGACTCACAATTCGGTTTCCAGTCATTTATTTGCAATTACTCCTTTATTTGCAGTCATTATGTTAAAGAATAAGTTTTTCCTTACGGGCCTGTTTCTTGCGGCCTTGATCATGCTGTACTACAGCTTTTTCGATGGCGGCAATATGACATCAGCCGACGGCCTGGATGAATTGGTCAACCCGGAGACCTACCGCCAACAGGTAGATGCCGAACGAACGAAGAAAGACCAGTTTATGCGCACTGATGGCGAATCGCCAATTAAGGACAAAGCGACCTTCAATGGATTACTTTATTTTGCTCCTGACCCAAGTTATCGTGTTATGGCCCGGCTTGAGCCATTTGCCGACAAAACCCAGAAACTCGTTGTCCATATGAGCGATGGAAAAGAAGAGGTGTACGACAAATTTGCCCATGCCGTCTTTAGGCTGAATGGTGAAACCTGCCGTTTATTGATCGTAAAGCTCGAAAACACGTACTCCATTTTGTTCCGTGATGCGACCTCAGGTAAAGAAACCTACGGCGGAGGACGTTATCTTGAACTCGATCCAGCTAAACTCACGGATAATCAGGCTATACTGGATTTTAACACGGCCTATAATCCGTACTGCGCCTACAATCCGGGCTATTCATGTCCCTTGCCACCTAACGAAAATACATTGTCTGTAGCGGTTAAAGCTGGGGAGAAATATATAGCTCATGATTAGTAATTAGTAATAGGTGGAGTAAGTCGAGTAAGTGTAATAAGTAGAATCGCTCACTTACTCCACCTAACTCACGTATTACACGTATTACACTCTACTACACTTACATCACTTTCTCCTTACCTTTGTGGTCATTATCTGCATTGGCGCTGTATGGAAGTTTCCTATAAATGGTTACAAGAGTTCATTGAATTGCCTGAGTCCCCCGAAGAAGTTGGCAAATTGTTGACGTCGACGGGTTTGGAAGTGGAAGGAATCGAAAAAATAGAGGCCATACCGGGTGGCCTGGAAGGCGTTGTAATCGGTGAAGTGCTTACCTGCACTAAACACCCTGATGCCGATAAACTGAGCCTGACAACGGTAGATGTCGGCACCGTTCAACCCCTGCCCATCGTTTGCGGAGCCCCCAATGTGGCCGCTGGCCAGAAGGTCGTGGTGGCCTTGGTTGGGGCAACCCTCCACCCCAGTTCAGGTGAATCGTTTCAGATTAAAAAAGCCAAAATCCGTGGGGCAGCGTCCGAAGGGATGATTTGCGCTGAAGATGAAATTGGCTTAGGGACGTCTCATGCGGGCATTATGGTTCTTACAACCGATTTGCCCAATGGAACCCCGGCTGCCCGTTATTTCAATCTCGAAGCCGATTACCAGATAGCCATTGGACTGACACCCAATCGCATTGATGCCGCGTCTCACCTCGGCACAGCCCGCGACCTGAAAGCTGTTTTGAACCGGCCTATGCGTCTCCCTTCCGTAGAAGCGTTTGCGATAGGTAACACCAACCTGACCGCTCCGGCGGCCCGGCTTGATGTACAGGTAGACGACGAAATTGCTTGCCCACGTTACACGGGTTTAACGATTACGGGGCTAACCGTACACGAATCACCGGACTGGTTGAAACAACGGCTGTTAAGCATTGGCCTGAATCCGATAAATAACCTGGTGGACATAACGAATTTCGTTTGCCACGATCTCGGTCAACCACTCCATGCCTTCGACGCGGCTAAAATTGCCGGGGGGAAAGTCATTGTGAAAACCCTACTGGAGGGCACACCTTTTATAACCCTGGATGGTGTAGAGCGTAAACTCTCCGCCACTGACCTGATGATTTGCGATGCCGAAAAGCCTATGTGTATTGCGGGCGTTTTTGGTGGTCAATATTCGGGGGTATCCGCAGAAACGACCAGTATCTTTCTGGAATCAGCCTATTTCGCACCCGCTTCCGTTCGTAAGACAGCACAACACCACGGCTTGAAAACCGATGCGTCGTTCCGATTTGAGCGAGGTACCGATCCAAACATGCCCGTGTTTGCGCTGAAACGAGCTGCGCTGCTCATTCAGGAAGTGGCAGGCGGTACGATTAGCTCTGACATTACGGATATCTATCCGAGCCCTATCGAACCGTTTCGGGTGCCTGTTCGCTATCGGAATATAGACCGACTTATTGGTATTCAGATTAGTCGAGCTGAAATTCATCGAATTTTAGAGGCTCTGGATATTCAGGCCGAGGAAACGAACGATGCCGGATTCATGGCTATCGTTCCCCCCTATCGGGTCGATGTGACGCGTGAAGCGGACGTTATCGAGGAAATCCTCCGAATTTACGGGTTAGACAATGTGCCACTCTCTCTTAGCCTGGCCGCCGATTCACTATCGGAGTTTCCAAAGACTGATCCTGATCAATGGCAGAGCCGTGTAGGACAACTTATGGCGGCAAACGGGTTCTACGAAATTCTGACCTTATCGCTCACCCGTCCGGCCTATAACGATGCTATTCGATCTTCATTACCCGGTGATGATGTAACCCTGCTCAATCCGCTTAGCGACGAATTGTCGGTGATGCGGCAGACGCTGTTATTCTCCTCTCTCGAAACATTAGTGTACAATCTGAATCGCAGGCAGAAAGATCTGAAAACGTTTGAGTTTGGCAAGGTCTATCATAAAGTAAAACTTGAAGATGGCTCGACTAAGTATGTCGAACGCATGCGTCTAAGTTTAGCGATTAGCGGTAATCAACACCCGGAAAGCTGGCTCCAGAAAAACCAGACCGTGGCCTATCACGATCTGGCGACAGCTGTGCAACGGGTACTGAATCTGTTCAGGATCAAATCATTTGAGACTCAGGCCGCCGATCCAATAGTCTTCCAGTATGGTCTGACTTACATAGTCAATAAAAAACCAATTGTCAGTCTGGGTTTAGTTCAACCTAAACTAACGAAATTGGTGGATCTGAAACAGCCTGTTTTTTATGCTGATTTCGATTGGCAGGCACTCCTGAAACTGGCTTCCAGTAAGGCTCGCTACGAAGAAGTAGTCCGTTTCCCTGAAGTTCGTCGCGATCTGTCATTGGTCATTGACAAAGGAGTTAACTTCGAGCAAATCAGTCGGCTAGCTCGCCAAACGGAGCGAAAACTATTACGTTCTATCAATGTTTTTGATGTGTATGAAGGCGAAAATCTAGGGGCAGACAAAAAAGCATACTCCGTAAGCTTTATGCTACAGGATGCCACCCAGACGCTTACCGACTCAGCTATTGACAAAACCATGCAGCGACTCATGAGCGCTTTCGAGCAGGAACTGGGGGCTGTAATTCGAAAATAAATAGTGAAAGGGCGAAAGAGTGAAAAAGTGAAAACTAACGCAAGCAATTTTCGCTCTTTCGCTCTTTCACTCTTTCGCTTTTTCACTCATTAAATCTGTGGTTAGCGAAAACCAAATCATTGCACTAGTAGAGCGATTCGAGCACAAACTTGAGTTGCTTACGGGCATGTACGCTGAAGCAAAAAAGCAGGTAGAGCAGTTGGAAAGGGAAAATAATGCCCTTCAGGAAAGCCTTAGAGAGGAGCAGAAATTAGTCATCGAATTACGAAAAAAACCAGCTAATCCGGAAAAAAATACACCAAATTCAAAAGATAGTGGTATAATTGTAAAAGACAACTTGTCTGATAAAGATACGAATGCTGAATTAAAACAACAACTCGACGAGTATATCCGGGAATTGGAACGGTGCATAGCTCATTTGAGTAGTTTGTCATAAACCCAAATTGGCTCCGGGGATTAGTCCCCATCTGAGCCGACTGCAGCGATGGAAGAACTGCCAATTCGCGTAAAAATAGCCGACCGTACCTACAAATTATATGTAGAGCCGGAAGCGGAAGCCGTCGTACGCGAAGCCGCCAAGCTGATTCAGGAGGAACTGAAGCAATACCGGGAGAAGGGCTTTGCTGAAACGCAGGAAGCTCTGGCAATGATAGCCTTCGACTGCTTGGTCACCAAGCTCAGAGGAGAACGACAGATGCAGCGATTACAACAAATGGTGTTTGACAAAATAACTCAATTAGACCAGGTCGTCACGCCGGTCATAACGACATAGAAAACCGGCGGGCTGTCCAACCCGCAATGACTCAGAGTTCGCGTTCAGGGCAATCGTATCGCAGCAGGTTGATGGTTTATTTGTTCAACCCTAACGATATAGTCCAATGGACATTTGGTTAACGATTCTTGCTGCCCTCGTAACGGGTGGTATTGGCATACTGATTGGCCGCCAGACAATGGCGAGCATTCGTGGAAAGCACGAAAAGGAAGCGGAAGAAAAAGCAGCAGCGATTTTAAAAAATGCTGAAATACAGGCCGAAACGATTAAAAAAGAGCGAATGCTGGAAGCTAAAGAGAAGTATCTGAAGCTAAAAACTGAATTCGAAGAAACAACAAATCAGAAACGAAATCTACTTCTACAAAACGAAAGCAAACTCAAGCAGCGGGAACAACAATTAGCCCAACAGGCCGATCAACAACGTAATCGTGAAGGGGAACTGAACCAGCAACGCAATGAGCTGGGCCAGCAAAAAAACAGCCTTTCGCAACAAATCGAAGCACTTAATAAACGGCGTGAAGATGTTGATCGGCGGCAGCAGGAAGCTGACCGAATGCTGGCTGACCAGGTCGCTCAACTCGAAAAAATTGCGGGTCTATCAGCCGATCAGGCTAGAGAGCAATTAATCGATACCCTCAAGGCTGAAGCCGAAAGTCGGGCCTCTTCCTACATTAAAAATATCGTTGAAGAAGCCAAATTGACCGCTACGAAAGAGGCCAAGAAGGTGGTTATCGAAACAATTCAACGGACCGCTACCGAACACGCAATCGAGAACTGCGTATCTGTTTTCAATATCGAATCCGACGATGTTAAAGGTAAAGTGATTGGTCGCGAAGGCCGAAATATCCGTGCGCTGGAAGCGGCTACAGGTGTCGAAATCATTGTCGACGATACGCCTGAAGCGATCATCATTTCAGGGTTCGACCCTGTCCGACGCGAGATTGCCCGGCTCTCCTTACACCGGCTTGTACAGGATGGTCGTATTCACCCAGCTCGTATTGAAGAAATCGTTGCCAAGACCCGCAAGAACATTGAAGACGAAATTGTGGAGATTGGCGAACGCACCGTCATTGATCTTGGCATCCACGGTCTTCATCCCGAACTAATTAAAATGGTAGGTCGGATGCGTTTCCGATCAAGTTACGGTCAGAACCTCCTCCAGCACTCACGCGAAGTGGCTAAGCTTTGTGCGACCATGGCTGCGGAACTGGGCTTGAATGCCAAACTAGCAAAACGGGCAGGTTTACTCCACGATATTGGCAAAGTATGGCCCGAAGAAGCAGAGCTACCCCACGCCATTCTGGGTATGGAGCTGGCGAAGAAATACAAAGAGAATCCCGAAGTCATTAACGCCATTGGCGCTCACCATGACGAAATCGAGATGACCAGCATGATTTCGCCAATTGTTCAGGTTTGCGATGCCGTATCTGGCTCGCGCCCTGGTGCCCGTCGCGAAATGATGGAGTCTTACATCAAACGACTGAAAGAACTCGAAGAACTAGCTGGAAACTTCCCTGGTGTAACGAAGTGCTACGCTATTCAGGCAGGTCGCGAACTACGAATTATGGTCGATGCCGATCACGTTTCCGACGAACGGGCGGGCGTACTTTCGTATGAGATCTCGCAGAAGATCGAGAAAGAAATGCAGTACCCCGGTCAGATCAAAGTGACCGTTATTCGAGAAATGCGGGCTGTAGCGTACGCGAAGTAAGTTATACTGGTGAATGCAATCAACGAAAAAGGGAACCTAGTCAGGTTCCCTTTTTCGTTGAAATTCTTCAATACTTATTTTTGTTTTACCTTCGGCAAAATTCATTATGTCTCTATGAGCACGCAAGCGCAAAAACTGGACTTAATCCAATGGGTTGCCAGCCTGGATGATCCTCAGTTAATCCAACAATTAACCCTATTTAAAAAAAAAAGCCAATCAACGCTCCCGACCCCTAAACGCGTATTTGGCTCTGGGAAAAACGTTTTTTTAGCCGTCACGGATAACTTCAACGATCCAATAGAAGCGTTTAAGGATTATATGCCATGAAGGAACGCTACCTCATTGATACTCATGTCCTAATTTGGTATATGCAGGGAGATGAGCGGCTCTCCAAAAATGCAATTGCCCGGCTTAATGAGCCATCCAATGTAATTTGGATAAGTCAGGTCAGCCTTTGGGAAATTACGATTAAGGTATCAATGGGTCGATTAACTATTGGCATTCCTTTTACGGAACTAGAAGATTATTTGATTGATAAAGGCTTCCTGATTCTGGATTTCAATTTTGCCGATTTAATAAGCCTACAAGCCCTTCCTTATCATCATAGCGACCCCTTCGATCGTTTAATTATTGCTCAATCGCAAACAAACAAGTTGCCTGTCATTTCGGATGACAGCAAATTCAAGCTTTACGAAATTTTGTTAATTCCAGTTTAAACTGAGCAATGGATTAAACCTCATTGGCATTCACCTTATAGCTACATGGATTTCTTAACCACCGTTTTACTTTTACTGGTTGGTGCAGGCGGAGGGGTTGCCCTGGCCAATACACTGCGTAACCGTTCCATAACTCCCGAGGTTCAGCGGGACTCTGTACTCTTGCTGGAGCGTATCGAGAAGGTGTTTAAAGTGGTAATGGCCGAGGGCTATTTCTCAGAGATTTATAATTACCAGGATCAAAAAAAGATACTATACGTCCTGAATGATCCTAAAAAAGCCATGGTCATTGCCAAATCGAAAGTGCTGGTGGGCTTCGATTTTGCTAAAGTCCGCTTTCAGATACCTAATAATGACTCCAAAAAATTAATCATTGAGTCCTTTCCCCAACCCGAAATCCTCTCCATCGATACCGATTATAAGTTCTACGATATTCAGGCCGGTATTCTCAATCACTTCAGCGGAGCCGATTATACCCAAATTCTGGACGAGGCTAAGCAGGCCATGAACGACCGGGCCATGCAGAGTGATCTTCCTAAAATCGCCAACAATCAGATCCAGTATATGATGTATCAACTGGCGAGCTCAATGGGCTGGCAACTTCAATTACCCGAAGCCGAGCAGAAAAAACTGGAAGCGTTAAAAGAAAAAGCCGAAGAGCGCCCGAAATTGCCTGCTTTTCTGACTCCAGAAGAACCAGACGACGAGTAAGGTTGGTTTAACCAATCGGTAGCTTTGCCGTTCATTTCCTTTCGCCACAAACGTCATGAAACAACTTTCCCTATTTCTCCTGTTTTTGCTCCCCTTTGTTTCCCACGCCCAGTCCGAACTAGAAGGCTGGCAGGCTTGCCAGGCCAGCAAAATACGCTACTTTGGTCAGTTGGCAGCTAATCCGAAAGCGCGGCTGGCTTACCCCGGCGATGCCTCCATCGACGTTACCTATTACGGGCTTGACTTGCGTCTGACAGCCACTCCTGCCAGCCTGCGTGGAGCCACAACCATAACGCTGAAGAGCACGACAGCGTCGCTGACTAGCTTTTTTCTGGATCTAAACTCAACCAGCGCCACAACCGGCGAAGGGCTACGCGTTGATTCGGTAAAAGTGGGTAATCATAAAGTAACCTTCCAGCATGCCCAAAACAAGCTGACCATTACGCCCCCTAAAGCCCTAACAACTGGACAGGCTCTGACACTAACCGTGTTTTATCAGGGTATCCCGAATAATACATCAAATGGCCCTGGCTATACTAATTTTGCCTTTGATAAGCATGGGACGGCAGGTGATCCTGCTATCTGGACCTTGAGCGAGCCTTATGGAGCATCAGACTGGTTCCCCTGCCGCGACACCCCCGCCGACAAAGCCGACTCTTCGTCAGTACGAATTACTGCCCCGGCGCAGTTGATATCGGTTTCCAATGGCAAACTTATCAGCACAACAACCAATGCAGACGGGACTAAAACCTATTTATGGAAGAATAGCTACCCAATTTCCCAGTACCTGATTTCGATAGCCGTTTCGAACTTCGCGCAATACGACACCCCCTTTACCTCCGGAGGGCAGACAATGCCCGTAACCCACTATATCTATCCTGAAAATCTAGCCAGTATTCAGGCTAATCTTGCCCTTACGCCTAGTATGCTCCAGTTGTTTACCAATCAATTCGGGGCCTATCCCTTTCTACGCGAGAAATATGGCCATGCACAGTTTGGTGACAATAGTGGAATGGAGCATCAGACAGTGAGTTCAATGGGTGCTGGAGCATTTACACCAACGACAATTGCCCATGAATTGGCTCACCAATGGTTTGGTGATAAAATCACTTGCCGCGACTGGCAAAATATCTGGCTTAATGAAGGTTTTGCTTCCTATGCCGAGGCTCTTTATATCGAATCTGTAAATAAGCAAGCTGGGTACCAATCCTCTATGAATGCGTTTATGACTAGAGCTCGTCTTGCAACAGGGAGCGTCTATGTACAGAACATTAGTAGTATCGGAAGTATTTTTGACTCGAATCGAAGCTATGCAAAAGGGGCTACCATACTGCACATGCTCCGGGGTATAGTAGGCGATAGTACGTTCTTTCGTATGCTTCGTACGTATGTCGCGAGTCCGGCTTTATCCTATAGTACCGCCGTTACCGAAGATTTCCAGGCAGTAGCGCAACAGGTTTCAGGGAGAGATTTGGGGTATTTCTTTAAGCAGTGGATTTATAATGATGGTTTTCCTACCTACAAGGTAACCATCACGGGGGCAGCAAATCGGCTACGGTACGTCTGCAACAAAGCAACACCAGATCGACCAATCCTGCATCCTTTACCATGCCTATCCAGATGCTGGTTCAATCGGCAGCGGGCGACACAATCGTAACGGTTTTCAACGATCGCACCGATCAGACGTTCACGGTTCCCGGTCGGGGGGCGGTTACAAATGTAGTTATCGACCCGAATAACTGGATCTTAAAAAACATCGAATCAACAACAACGTCGATTGTAACGGCCATTCCAGAACCAGCAAAAACAGGTTTACGCATCTACCCAAACCCAACTACTGAAACCCTGACCATAGATTTTAGCTTATCTGAAAAGGGGTCAGTTACGCTATCGCTAACGAATTTGCTCGGTCAACAAGTTAAAACGACCAACGAGTCAAACCTGTCACCCGGCGACTATAGCCGCCTGCTAAGTTTACGAGGGCTGTCTGCTGGTCGTTATACCGTTACGGTAGAAACACCGACTGGAGCGCAAAGCCGTGTCGTTTTGGTTCGGTAGCTGATGCGATAAGCTTAAACAGCCCAACTAGTACTGAGTAAAATTTCCTAGGTAGTTCGCGCAACTCTTATAAGGGTTACACCGTATTGGGTGAAATTCTAAACGCGCTTATCCTATGAAACTTTTTGTGCTCTTACTAGTGTTTTGACTTTTTGTGTCTGACGGGTATTTTTGAGGTAAACCTTGTACGCCCTCTATGAAAAAGTACCATGTCACCTTGACCGATCAAGAACGCCAGCACTTACAGGCTATCATTGCCAAACGCAATGCCAAGAGTCAGGCCGTTAAACGAGCTTATGTCTTGTTGGCTGCCGATGAGAACCAACCTGACTGGCTGAAAGATCAACACATTAAAAGCACCTATCAGGTTAGTATTCGTAGCATTGAACGCCTACGGGAGCGCTTTGTAGAAGATGGTTTCGAGTTTGCCCTCAATGGTAAAAAGCGCGAAAAGTATAAAGATGTCGTTTTTGATGGCGGAGTAGAGGCTCATCTGATTGCGCTACGGTGTAGTAATCCACCGGCTGGATATGCACACTGGACAGTACGTTTATTAGCCCAGAAAATGATCGAATTGAACTATGTCGAAACAATTGGTCGAGAGACGGTGCGCAAGATGCTGAAAAAAACAAGCTTAAGCCCTGGCGGGTCAAGTCGTGGGTAATCCCCGAAGCCTCTGCCGAATTTGTCTGCCAGATGGAAGAGGTACTGGATGTATACCAGCGTCCATTTGACCAGAAACGGCCAATTGTATGCCTGGACGAAGCCCGTCGGCAATTAGTTAGCGAGACCCATCTGGGTTTCACAGATAAAAACGGCGTTGACCATGTTGATTATGAGTACAAACGAGAGGGTGTCGTGGAGATCTTTATGGTCGCTCAGCCCTTGGCTGGGCAGCGGCAGGTGGTGGTCACCCAGAGTCATAACAGCATCGAATGGGCGAAGGTAGTGGGCCGTATTGTGGAAGAATGGTATACGGATGCGGACCGGATCACCTTGGTACAGGACAACTTATCGGCTCACCGAAAAGCAGCCTTGTATGAGGTATTTGAGCCAAAACGGGCGCGCACTATCCTGCAAAAGATTGACTTTGTCTATACACCTAAGCATGGCTCCTGGCTGAACGTAGCTGAAATTGAATTAAGCATCCTAACCCGCCAAGGCTTAACGCATCGGGTAGCCAGCCAGGCCGAGTTCGATCAGCAAGTACAGGCTTGGGTAAGCCAACGAAATGATAAATTGGCCAAAGTAGACTGGCAGTTTACAGCGGAGGATGCCCGAATTAAACTAAAACGGCTTTACCCGTCAACGATTGAGAGTTAAAACACTAGTGGGATTGGTCACTCTGACAATCTCCTGCAAAAAATCGGATGATGTGGCTCCTGCGACTACAGCAACTACGATCGACTTAAAGTCAGTTATGCCAGCGGGTAGCTGGTCGGTTAGTTCATTGCGTCAAAAAACAGAAGACAAGTCATCTAATTTTAAAAATATGACGTTCGCCTTCTCAAGCGATGGGTCTGTAACGGTTACCGATGGGAACAAAACAACCAAGGGATCGTGGGTATATTCACCGGCAGTAACCTATTATGGTGGTGATGGCTTTGCCTCTCTGGTACTTAATATGGGGACGTCGAAACCATTCGATCTGTTAAATCGCACCTGGAATGTAAATACTGAATCAACCACCTCAACCCTCAAGCTCGATAATAAGGAACCTCTTGACGATGAGCACCTCGTATTTGCAAAAAACCTATAACTGACCTTACCAACGTACTCATTTAGATTCTTTTTGATTCTATTGTTTCTTTTGATTCTGATTACCAACACAATACCATCAATAAGAATCAATAGATTCTATTTTGTCAAAGAAATACATATTCTATAAATAAAAAGCCTGGCTGATGAGGCCAGGCTATAATGCTATAACTGCTTATTCCTTAACGATTACCGATACTCCTTTTTCCGCTTGATTGATGTTCGGGCAGCTACTTCAGCCTGAAACTTGATCTTTAGCTGTCGGTCAAGGTCTCTATCCCGCGGCACATAGATACTGGTTTTACCATCCGAGGACTTCAACATCCAGTAAACATTATCGGTGGTTGGGGGAATGGAGGTGTAAGTCGGCTTACTCATAATATAGGAGATAAGGATGAGCCTGGCGTTCGTATAACACCTGGTCTATATGGACAACCCCAATTGTCTACGATTAGTGTCAATTGACCAAATATCGTTTATAAACGGAGTTGTTAACTCTATTTTATACGGCTTTCTTCACCTCAACCGCATTGAGTCCCTTAGGCGTCCTCGTCACTTCAAAGGTCACCTTATCGCTTTCACCGACGGCGTCTATCAGACCGTTCATGTGCACAAAAATACTCTCCTGGGTTTGTAAGTCTCGTATAAACCCGTACCCTTTCGATGCATTGAAGAAGCTCACAATACCCTGTCTTACAGTATCTTGTGGTGCCATTGCCTCCTGTTTCGATACGCCGATCTGAACATCTTCCTGATCGATCGTTCTCTTTTTTCTTGGGTCTGGTGGTGTCGAGGTTATATTCCCGTTCTCATCCACATAGGCCAACATTTCGTCAAGCCGTTGTCCTTTCTGAGCAGTCGATTTCCGCTCTTCGCGTTTTTCTTCTTTGTCTTTTCTCTTTTTTTGTCTTGCTTTTTCTTTTTCCTTTTTACTAAATGTCTCCATTCCTTATCGGTATTAAGTGAGATCAGCCTGCGTGCGTTCGCCAGGATGTATTTCAGAGAGGTGGGACGACACTCCGCCAATCCGTGCGGGTTTATATACCCCACTATTTAATCAACCCTATATTAACCGAATAAGTTGTTTCTTTGAAAGAATATTCACAAATCCTAAACGAGTGATAACCGTGTAAGCTAGTGAACCACTCATTTTAAGGCCAAACAAGTTGGAATTATCTGGCCCTCAGTACCTTTAAACGCTGTCAATGGGCTTTCCCATAGGCTTTCTCGCCCGCTTTAACAGCCACTGATAGCTGATTATGTTTGGGAGGAATTGGGCAGGGGTAGCCCTCATGATAGGCGCAGTAGGGATTATAGGCTTTATTAAAATCTATGATTAGACGACCATTCTGAATGTCACCCGTTCGAAAGTCGATGTAACGGCCACCCCCATATGTTTCCTCCCCCGACGTAGCATCTTTAAACGGCAGAAACAAATAATCGCGATACTCGGGCATCCGAATAACATTCAGATTACGATACAGGGTTAACTGCTGGGTTTACCATTGAGCACAAACGAGAGGAGCGCGTAGGACACATGCGGCCGGGTCATGCCGTTATAGGTTGGCATCTCGAACGGCTCCGCTTTGGGAGTTAACTGCACCGTAGCCGTTACGCGATAGGTCGAGTCGGGTGCATAAAACTGGACAAACGACAAATCCTCCTCTGACGCCAACGGGCCACCCGCCGACTTCAGCAGATCTTTTTTATACGTTTCCCGATGGTTGGCAAGCTGCTCCACAAAGGGCGTTTGGCCTAACGCAGCCGTAGCCAGGAAGGTCGTAAGTAGCAGTAGCAGGCTATTCATAAGTAGTCCATTCTACGTAAAGCTATTTTATGTAGATTCTATTGATTCTTTAGCTTCTGTCGAATTCACCGCAAGTCTATTGTATGATTGACAGGACTATCAATTCAATTAGAATCCAAAGAAACAATAGAATCCATTACGGCAATGGCGTCGTCAGAATAGCGAGGCAGGTTTTTATCCCGCTACGCAGGTTGCCCAGCCGCAGATTTTCGTTCGGGCTATGCTGGTTATTATCCATGTTGACCAATGGAACAATAACTGCCGGAACTTTCAGCGCCTGAATAAACGGCACAACCGGAACGGTGCCACCCATAATTCGGATGATAACCGGATCTTTGCCGAATCCATTCATCACCGCTTTACGCAGCCAGCTCCCCATGGGTTCGTTAATATTGGTCCGGAAGGCAGGGGTTCCGGCATTTCCCTCAAAGAAAACGATTTGGCTATATTTCAACCGTTCTTCAGGGGTTGGCACATGATCCAGCACGGTGAATCCCTGTTTTTCAATGTGTTTACGAACCAGGTCGACCATCCGTTTACCGTCGGTTTCCGGCACCAACCGAATGTCGAAACTCGCGACGGCTTCTTCTGGAATAATGGTTCCAGAACCTTTACCAACCACCGCGGCCTTCATGCCCCGAATGTTGAGCGATGGATATTGAAGGGATTCCTGATAGTTGGCACCTACTTTTTCTTCGTCGGCAATCAGCAAGTTCTTGTTAATGTCCTGTTTGTTGTCAGGCACGGCTGCCATGATTTTCCTGGTAGCCTCGTCAAAGGAAATACCGTCGTAGAACCCTGGAATCAGTACCCTCCCCTGCTCATCTTTCATGGACGTAATCAGCCGGGCCAGACGAAAGGCTGGATTCGGTGAGTAGTTACCAAAATGCCCGCTGTGCTGTTGCGTGATGGCCCCGTAGGTTGTCATGGTAAACCCGGCATTGCCCCGGCAACCGAACGTTAGGGTTGGAATATTAGACGAGTGCATGGGACCGTCCATCACAATCATGAAGTCAGCTTTCAACTTGTCTTTATAGGAATCCAGTGCACTTTTCAATCCTCCCGAGCCCTTCTCTTCTTCTGTATCAATAATAATCTTGATGTTAAAGGGTGGCGTTTTCTTTTCGGCCTGCGCAATATCAAGCGCGTTCAGCATCATAATAATCGGCCCCTTATCATCGGATGTCGAGCGACCAAACAAGCGCCATTCATCGTTGACGGCTGTTTTGGGCATATCACCCCCTAGTTCTTTGTACTCACCGGCACCCGCTTTTGCTTTGAGCACCGTTACCCAGGGGTCTTTCTGATGCCACTCGCTGGGCCGAACCGGTTGTCCATCCAGATGAAAATAGAACAAAACGGTTTTCGTTGCCTTCGGACTGGTTTTTTCAGCTAAAACGAGCGGTAATTGGGCAGTCTTAAGAACAGTCGTCTGAAAACCTCGTTTAGCAAATGCTTTTTCAGTCCAGGTAATGTTTTTGAGAATATCTTCAGCATTGACAGCATCATTGGGGAGGGAGACATAATCACTGAGTTCGTCGATGGCGGGCCATAGTTGTTTCTCAACCAGCGCATCCAGTTGGGTCACACTCAGTTTCTGGGCCGAAACGCTCAGAGGTATATACCCTATAACGAGCCAGCAAACTACCTGAATCAAGTGTGCAAAACCTATCTTTGCTCGTTGCGGATAGCTTCCTGAAGCAGTTGTTTGTTGGGTAGTCATGGCCAAAATAGGTATCAATACTCGTTTCGTCTAAATACGGCAACTCACCCGACAATACCAACTAATCTACGCTGAATACCTATTTTCACAATATAATATAGTAGATTATTGACAATAAATACATATAAATCATTAATATCTCATCGCTTGGGTGCTCGTTATACAGTAAGGCCAGGCTAGGCTTTCTCTAAAAAACGTTGAAACGCGTCGGCTTGCTGCTTTGTTTCCTCAACGGCTTGTTCAATCTGTTGTTTGAGCGTTGTTATGGCCTTAATCAATTGATTCTCCAATGCCATAGCCGTCGTCAGCGCGGTATTGATTCTGGACTGTACGGCCATATCCGTAAAAATATTGTCAAAGAAAACATCAACGAAACGGGTCAGGTTACTATCGAATTGCCAGTCGCTCAGAAATGTTTGTTTGATGTCAGCATACTCGGCCCGGAAATTTTCTAAAGTTCGGGTAACCCGGTATGATTGATCCCTAACATCGTCCAGTTTCCGGTATTTAGCCATCGACGCCATAGAGGAGCCACCCAGCATATCCCAGCGTCCCCAACTACGAGCCTGATCCAATAATTTCCGTAAGTGCGAAACTTCGCCAAGCGCGAGTAGACCTGCCTTATGCGCTTCGTCCAGTTCCTGTAGCGCATGGTTCTGCCGGGTAAGCTCGTCCAGATAGTGTTGATACTGGTTTCCAACCTCATTAGAACTCGTACTTAAGGTCACTCGTTTTTCCTGAATAAGCTGCTCATAATCAGCATCCACACCAACATAGGTTGTCAGACGTTCTTCCTGAGCAGTACGCTGTTTCTGTAGCACTTCAACACTTGTAGCGATAACGTCATAACGAAGTCGAGCCTGTTGTGCTTCCGCTTCTTCTTTACTAAGGCGTTCCTCTTTTTGATTGAGCAAATCATAGAATACACTCGCCCAACTCAATCGCTGAAGCTGGTCAACATCGGCCTGTTCTTGTTGCCACTGGTCGCGCAGAATGGCTTGTTCAGCCTGACGGGAAACTAATTCTGCCTGTGTCTGCGCTAACTGCTTCTGTAAAATAGCGCGTTCGTTGCGCCGTTGAATAGCGTTCAATAAGGCGTCCTGTTGTGATGTTGTCCAGCCCATTTGGTTAGGTCGAAAATGCAGTTGTAAAACAAGTGCTGCTTGCCGACTTCAACAATCACTACGGATAAGTGGAGTCTACTCTGGTTGACTAGTCGAAAACAAGGTTGATTTACTCCCTGGGGCACCACTGCCTTCAACTCACATCCATTCCCAGGCACTTTGGTAGGCATTGAGATTTTCTGAATAGGCAATAAAATCAGCATAGAACGGGAAACCAGCCAGTGTAGCACTATCACCCACAATGATTAATTTCTTACGGGCACGGGTCATGGCTACGTTCATCCGACGAATGTCGGACAGGAACCCAATTTCGCCTTCGGCATTGCTTCGGGTCATGGATATGTAAACGATGTCCCGCTCCTGCCCCTGAAAACTATCAATCGTATTTACCGAAATTTTATTCCCGTAGTCCTGCAACTCGGGTGCGCTCAGCAACTGATCTTTCAGGATAGTTATCTGCTGTTTGTACGGCGAAATGATCGCAATCGTCGGGAAGTCCTGTTTTGTGTAGCGTGTGCTGAGATCGGCCACGAGTTGGGTCAAATGCTTGATCAGCAGCGCAGCTTCTTCGGGATTTGTCGAGCTGGTGCCTTCCAGCTTTTCGTCGAAACCACAACCAGCGGTATCGACAAAAACCAGCGATGTATCGCCCTCAAACAGCGAATGCCGCGCTACCGACGCGTGGGCGCGCACCTTATTCTCATAAAACACCTGCGACGAATAGCCCATAATGTGCTCGTGCATGCGGTATTGCTCATCCAGCAGCGAAACGGCTTCGGGGTGCAGGCTCACGCATTTTTCGAGCAAGGTTATACTCAGTCCTTTCCGGGCCGCTTCGGCTGATTTGATAGTGGGCGATAGTTGACAATGGTCACCAGCCAACACCACTTTCTGGGCTTTCAGAATGGGAATCCAGCAGGCGGGTTCCAGTGCCTGTCCGGCCTCGTCGATCACAACCGTATGATAGGTGAGATTGCGAACCGTGTAATGGTTTGCCCCTACCAGCGTTGCCGTAATCACCTGCGCTTTCGTGATCAGATCGTCAATGATGTACTGCTCCGAGCTCCCCACTTCCTTCATAATCCGGTGAGCCTCATCGAACAGGGCTTTGCGTTGGTCGCGCTCAGCTTTGCCAAAATTGCGCTTGTACTTATGCGCCATATTCTTGAACTCATTGGCCTGCTTTTTCAGCTTTTTGGCCTCTCTCATGTACGGATGCTCGGCCATTTTATGATCCAGCGTCAGCGCCATCAACCGCTCCGATACGCGAGCCGGGTTACCCACCCGAAGCACATTCAAACCTTCATCGTGCAATTTTTCACTCAATAAATCGACGGCGGTATTACTGGGGGCAACGACTAAAATCTTTTTATGATCCTGGGCAATCAGGGCTTTTATGGCCTGAACCAGCGTCGTGGTTTTACCCGTGCCCGGAGGGCCGTGCACAATAGCCAGTTCGTTAGCAGTCAGCATTTTACCCACCGCCGATACCTGACTGGGATTCAGTTTGGGCAGGTATCGGGTAGGCGTTTCCGGGTGAAAGGTAGGCGATTTCTCACCGGTCAAAATGGAAATCAGGCGATTGTCGGACTTCTCGCTCAGGGTGTTGGCCTGTTTGAGGGCCGCTTCCATTTCATCATAGCTATTATCATCGAACAGGGCTTCGACACCCAGTTTACCATCGCGCGACCAGTCGGGCAATTCATCTGTGCGCAACGTTATCTTGAGTCGGTTACCACTCTGGTGCGTAACGGTGCCTTCGACCCGGTCGTTTTTGGGGTCGTGGTTACTGAAAAACACAGCGGGCATGCCAAAACGTAGCTGGTGGGGTATATCCTGGTGTGTAGTCCGTTCGACCTCAACCGTCAGGTAATCGCCCCGACTCATTTCAGAGCCTCTGATAGCGATGGGATACCAGGTTAGTCCATTAGCCCTGCGTTCGGCCACAGAGGTAGTTTCGGTGAGTTTGCGGTACTGATTGCGATCTTCTTCTCGTTCAATCTTGAGTAAATCGAGCAGATTTTTAAAATAATCCATTGACAAAGGTACTAACTCAGGCCAGGAATAGCGATGACGCTACGATCCAGTCGCAATTTGGTTGACTTACCGAATTAACTTTTACCGAAGGGTTGAGTATGTTTACAGAAATTCCGTAACAGGAGCGAATACCCCAATAAAAATACTTAACCAAAAAGGTACGTATGGCCTTCCTCTTCTCATCCAAACGCATTTGTTTACTCGTCTTTGCCCTGTTAAGCAGCTTCTGTTCCTTCGGGCAACCCTTGTCTGACTCCTTATCGGCCAGGGTTGATAAGCTATTTGAGGAATGGAACGGAACGGGCCGACCGGGGGCCGCTGTGGGCGTTGTGCATGGTGGCAAACTGATTTATGCCAAAGGATTTGGTGATGCCGACATTGAAACCGGTGCTCCCATCACACCCACAACGATCTTCCACGTAGCGTCTATCTCCAAAGAGTTTACGGCCTACGGGATTGTGCTGCTGGCCCAGGAAGGCAAGCTGTCTCTCGATGATGACATCCGGGAACACTTACCTGAAGTACCCGACTTTGGCCCGAAAATCACGATTCGCCACCTGATTCACCACACCAGCGGCCTGCGTGATCAGTGGGCGTTGCTCACTATGGCAGGCTGGGGTATGAGCGATGTGATTACGAAGGAACACGTTTTCAACCTTGTCAGGCGGCAAAAGGAACTGAATTTTGCCCCGGTGCCGAATACCTGTACTGCAATACGGGCTATACGCTGCTGGCCGAAATTGTGGCACGG
Organism: Spirosoma telluris; assembly: GCA_003259005.1. Lineage (GTDB taxonomy): Bacteria > Bacteroidota > Bacteroidia > Cytophagales > Spirosomataceae > Spirosoma > Spirosoma telluris. Next base: position 6,967,598 of record QLII01000001.1, on the reverse strand, counting down.
GTAGGCAAGCAACCGTTTCGGGAATGGATGAAACAGCGGGTATTTACGCCCCTGGGCATGAAAAACACGCTGTTCTACGATGATGATGAACGCATTGTAAAGGGGCGCGCCTATTCATTTCATAAATCAAATGACCTGTCGGCGGGCTTCTACAAGAAAAGCGTACTCAGTTATGCCAATGCGGGAGCCACCAGTTTATTTACAACGGTAGAAGACCTGGCAAAATGGATTAACAATTTCAAGAATCCTACGGTTGGGAATGCGGCTACGATGAAGCAGATGCTGGAACGGGGCCGACTGACGAAGGGCGATACGATTCCGTATGCATTTGCGCTTGTACACGGGAAACACAAAGGGTTAGCCTATTACGGTCACAGTGGGGCCGACGCGGGTTTTCGGTCTAACATCACCTATTTTCCGAAAGAAGACTATGGGTTCATTGTATTAAACAACCAGGCAGAGGCCAATCCAACTGGCAAAGCCCTGGAAATAGCCGATGTCTATCTGGCGGCCTATCAGCAGAAAGGCAAAGAGGCACCCGCCCCACCCAAACCAGCCACGCCAGAGAATAAGCCCGCTACGCTTGTCAACGCGGACTATGTAGGTCGTTATTACAGTCCGGAGCTAGAAGCCATTTATACAATTCGTCAGAAAGGGAATAGACTGGAACTGGTTCATGTGCATCATGGTGAGGTGCCGTTGAAACCGGTTAGCAAAGACCAGTTTTCGACAGACTGGTGGTTTGCCTCGACAATCGACGCCGTTCGAAATTCAACGAATGCCGTTACGGGTCTGCGCATCTCAAACGGCCGGGTCCGAAATCTGTGGCTCATGCGATTACCCGATGATTTTGACGCCAGCAAACCGCCCTTGGCGGGGAAATAACAGTGCTTTTGACTTACAACCTGAACTATACATCCATGAAAATTCACTCACTGTACGTACTAAAACGCCTTTCCTTACTCGCCATGTGTTGCTGGCTAACGAGCTCATTCGTTTTGGCCCAGCAAAAAGCCATTCCCAAACCCGAAGAAACGCTTGGCTTCCCCGTTGGGGCCGATTTCCACCTCGCTACCTACGAACAGTCGCTTGCCTATTTTAAAAAACTCGACGAAGCCAGCGACCTCATCAAGCTGGTGCATGTAGGCGAAACATCAGAAGGACGCCCCTGGTATTTTGCCCTGATTTCCTCGAAAAAGAACCTCGACAATATTGACAAATACCGGGCTATTGCCCAGCGGCTGGCGCATCCGGCAGGGCTAACGGACGAAGAGGCCAAAAAGCTATCACTGGAAGGAAAACCGCTGGTGCATATCGACGGAGGTTTGCACGCATCGGAAGTGGCTGGGGCACAACATACCATTTCGCTAGCCTATGATATGCTGACCAAAGCCGACGATCCCAAAATCAAGAACATACTGGATAACGTGATTCTGCTGTTGTGGCCATCGCTCAACCCCGATGGACAAACGATGATTGGCGACTGGTATAAATCCAACGTCGGTACGCCTTTCGAAGTGGCTCCGCCCCGTTTTTATATCAGAAATACGTCGGGCACGACAACAACCGCGATGCCTATATGCTCAACATGATCGAGTCGCGGGTGGTGGCTCGTACCTGGCGCGAGTGGGAGCCGAATATCATTTTTGTGCATCATCAGACTTCACCCTTTCCAACCCGAATCTGGTTGCCTCCGTTTGCGGAACCCATTGCCTCACAAACACCACCGATCATTGCCCGCGAAGTAAACATGATCGGGATGGCGATGGCTCAGGCATTGGAAAGTAATGGACAAAAGGGAGCCACGCACATGGGCACGGGTTTCGACGCCTGGTATCCCGGCTATATCGACTATATGCCCGTGCTGCAAAACATCCCGGCTTTCTGGACCGAAACGGCCTTGTACAATTACGCAACACCCCACTTTTATACGGTTCGTGACTTTCCCAAAGACAAGAATGAGTTCCGCGTCGAATCGTTGTATTCGAGCCCCTGGCCGGGCGGCTGGTGGCGTATCAGTGATGCCATGGCGTATATGGAAACGGCCTCACTGGCCACCCTCGATTATGCAGCCAAATATGGCGATGTGCTACTGTACAACCGCTACCAGTCGGGACGAAACACGATCAAAAAATATGAACAGGAGCCGCCTTATGCCTACTTCATTCCGCAGAAACAACGTGATCCTGCCCGACCAGCCGAACTTCTGCGCCGGTTGGCTTTCCACGGCATCCGTATCGGCCAGTTAACGAAAGATATAGCTTTCGAAGGCCGCACTTATAGCAAAGGAACGTGGATTATTCCGATGAATCAGGAGTATGGCGAATTGACCAAACAACTCCTCGATGTGCAGGTGTACCCGACCTACGCGAATTTCCCGGAGGCCCACCCGAGCAACCCTACGATGCCGCTGGCTGGACACTTCCGCTGCAATTTGAACTGAACGTCATTCCGGCCCAAACGCCCTTAACCCCCGATTTGAAAGGAGCCATTCAACTCGTCAGTGGAACCGGTAAAGACTGGAAAACGGATGACCGGAAAGATGCCGCGCCCTCCGATTTCGTGACGGGCATTGGCTTTGATACAAACCCGATGTCGGCGGGGATTAAAGCGCCGGAAGGACGACTGACGGGTGCGGGTACGGTGGCGCTGGTCAATCCGGCAGAGAACAATGCGTTCAAAGTCATCACTCGTTCTATGAAAGCGGGCGGAACCGTTAAATTCAACAAAGACAGCCAACGATACGCCATCAGCGGGTTGCCAGAGGTACCTTGGAGCCGTGGATAAAGAACCTGGGTGTTACGACCGAACTCACGACAACAACTACCGGCGCGACCGTTAAACCGCGCATCGCCATTTATAAACCCTGGACAGCCAGCATGGACGAAGGTTGGTCGCAATGGATTCTGGAACAGTTCGAGTTTCCGTTTGCCATCGTCACCAATACCGACATACTGGCCAGCGACCTCAGCGACCGCTTCGACGTTATCCTGATGGCCTCCGACCGACCCCGAAACATCAAAGACGGTTTTGCCAAGGGAGCAGTCCCCCCGCCTATGAAGGTGGCCTGGGTACCCTGGGTGCTGCGAATCTAACCAGCTTTGTAAGCCAGGGCGGCACGCTCGTCTGCCTGAACGAAAGCAGCGATTATGCTATCGAAGCGCTCCATTTGCCCGTGAAGAATGTAGTCGCAGGAGTCAATCCGAAAGACTTCTTTACCGGCGGGTCGATTCTGGAAGTAGAGACCGATCCTACGCATCCGGTTATGGCGGGCATGCCTACCCGAGCTGCTGTTTTTGGGGATGATAGCCCCGTCTTCGCTACACTTGAGGGATTTAAAGGGCAGGCTTTAGCCAAGTTTGCCACGAGCGGTTCACCGTTACGGTCTGGTTATTTACTGGGCGAAAAATACCTTCAGGGTTATGCAGCCTCGCTGGACGTTCAGCACGGCAAAGGCCACGTCATTTTGCATGGTTTCCGCCCTCAATGGCGTGGACAACCCTTAGGAACCTACCGGGTATTGCTCAATTCGGTGCTGTACGGCGGTGAAATTACTAAAGGACAGTATGGCACGGTGGATTTCTGGAAATCACCAGCGGTGAAGCCGTAAGTGAACGAGGCAACTCCCTCGTTAATTATTTTCTGTCATTCCGACGCCAGGAGGAATCTCAAGTTTCGTATTAGTCAAGCTTGAGATTCTTCCTGGCGTCGGAATGACAGAAAATGCCCAGCCATTCGGCATAGTCTTTGACTACGTCGCTGCGTTATTCGGTCTCCGACCGGAATGGTAACAAGAACTTTTTATATGAGCCAGATACCGGATAACACTACGATGTGCCGGACTAGCAACCCACTCACAAACTCCGCCGAACGCCATCGAGCAGATACTCCAATCCGTTCAGTTTGATTTCGTACATGGTTTGTAACAACATGCCCAGCTTGCCAGTCGGGAAGCCTTTTTGCACGAACCACTCTAAATACGACATGGGTAATGACCTGATCAAATGCCCTTTGTATTTACCGAAGGGCATCTGATAATGAAGGAGTTCTTTTAACAACTCGGGGTTGCCGTGGGCTGGTTCGTTCGTCATTTGAGCGCGCACACTGTTTTTTTACCGCAACTTACAACTAAATGCCGGGTGCCTGGCTACCACCGCCCTGAATCAATTGCTTGAATCGTTCCTCACCAACCTGCTCAAGAATAGCCTCAAGATAACTGAGCGGTGATTCGGCATTCGGTGAACCTATCTGTTTGAAAATAGCATAAGCCTCCATCAACAAGGGAGTCGCTTTTTCAAGATTTTTAAATTGCTCAACATAGAGCGCTCCCAGATTATGCATCGTGGTGGCCTGTCCAGCTTTATCGCCGATTTGCTGGCGGATGCTCAGACTCTGTTCCAGATAGCTTAATGCCCGACTATAATCCCCCTGGGCATCATAAATCTGACTGATATTATTGAGGGTGGTGCCTTCGCCTTTTTTATCACCGATTTGCTGTTGGATGCGCAAACTCTGTTCCAGATAGCTTAACGCCCGATCATAATCCCCTGGGCATCATAAATCTGACTGATATTATTGAGGGTGGTGCCTTCGCCCGATTTATCACCGATTTGCTGGCGGATACTCAGACTCTGTTCCAGATAGCTTAACGCCCGATCATAATCCCCTGGGCTTTGTAAATTTGGCCGATGTTATTTAGGCTTCCCCCTTCATTGCGCTTATCGCCGATTTGCCGAATGATGTCCAGACTCTGTTCCAGATAGCTTAACGCCCGATCATAATCCCCTGGGCATAAGCCGTTGTCGCTAAGTTATTGAGGGTGGTGCCTTCGCCTTTTTTATCACCGATTTGCTGTTGGATGCTCAAACTCTGTTCCAGATAGCTTAACGCCCGATCATTATCACCTGCGACCCGATAAATCTGACTGATATTATTGAGGGTGGTGCCTTCGCCCGATTTATCACCGATTTGCTGTTGGATGCTCAAACTCTGTTCCAGATAGCTTAACGCCCGACCATAATCCCCCTGGGCATCATAAATCTGACTGATATTATTGAGGGTGGTGCCTTCGCCTTTTTTATCACCGATTTGCTGGCGGATGCGCAAACTCTGTTCCAGATAGCTTAACGCCCGATCATTATCACCTGCGACCCGATAAATCTGACTGATATTATTGAGGGTGGTGCCTTCGCCCGATTTATCACCGATTTGCTGTTGGATGCTCAAACTCTGTTCCAGATAGCTTAACGCCCGATCATAATCCCCCTGGGCATAAGCCGTTGTCGCTAAGTTATTGAGGGTGGTGCCTTCGCCCGATTTATCACCGATTTGCTGTTGGATGCTCAAACTCTGTTCCAGATAGCTTAACGCCCGACCATAATCCCCCTGGGCATCATAAATCTGGCTAATGTTATTGAGGATGGTGCCTTCGCCCTTTTTATCGCCGATTTGCAGGTAATTGCTCATACTCTGTTCCAGATAGCTTAATGCCTCAGCATAATCTCCAATCGAAATACTGAGCATACCTAAACTATTCTGTGCTTCGGCGTTTAATAAAGGCGATATATTTTTCACTAAAACTTCCTGGGCTAAAGCACGAGCTGCGGGATATAATCCAATTAGCCGGTAATGCCCCTCTAACTTGAGCGTCGTTTCGGCGTAGGCTTCCCAGGCTTCGGCCTGCTCAAAATAGGCTTTGGCTAGTAGTTCATCGTCCCAGGTGGGTTGCTCCTTGAAAAATTTACCAGCTCGTTGTGAGAAAGTTTTAAACTGATCCAGGGTTGGTTGTTGCTGGTTACGCAGCCAGGTTCGTGTCAGGGCGTGTACGTCGAAGAGTTGTTCCTGGGCGTCCCAAAAGCAAAGGGACCAGTCGCGCAGGGCGGCTAAAATAGGGGTTAACTCGTCAGCTGGTTTGTCTACTACGGCACTCAACGCGGCCAAGGGTGTCCGGGTGAAAAAGATGGAGGCCGCCAGAAACACGTCCCGCTCGTTCTCGCTCAGTCGGTCATAAATGCGTTGCAGTAACAGATTCTCAAAAATGCGGGCTTCTACCGCGCCTATTGAGGCATCCAATGTCGTCAAGTCAAACTGGTGGTCTTTGCTCAGCAGGCCTTCCAGAAACTGGAGGGCGCGGGATGACCATCAAACCGACGGTCAATAATAGCCCGCTCTGCCAAAGGAATTTTACGGAGCACCTCCGAGAAGTTGATGTAGCGGTATTGCTCAGCGGAGGTCATTTTATCAACCGCCAAATGGGTGACCAGATCGGCCAGATCCGTAATGAGGTACCGGCTGGTCAACAAAACCGGGCAGGAAGGAGGAGCGTGTTGCAGCAAATGGCGCATAAACGTGCGCAGGCTGTCCGAGACGATGGCCTGTTGCTGGGTGTCGTCGCCCTCCGTCTGCACATCCTCAAAATTATCGACGATCAGAATGGTCGGATTCTCATTCAGGTAGTTGTCGATCAGCAGTTGTAGTTTGGCTTCGGGGCTATGGTCGGGGCTATCCAGGAGCGCCCGTACTTGCTGGATCAGGAATTCCTCCGGTTGGGTCACCAGTTTCCATTTGGTGAACAGCCGCTCCAGAATAACCGCTTCCTGAATTTCGGGGCCATTTCGGAATACCAGAATGTCGTGGCCATTGCGTTTCCGGTAGCTATCGGCAAAGGCTTCGGCTGTGGTGGTTTTCCCTAACCCGCCCAGCCCGTGCAGGCAAACGTGTTTCCCGCGCTGGAAACATTGCCGTAGCTGGATCAACAGCCGCTTCCGGCCAATAAAGCCTTCGCCAATGAGCCTCGTATGGGTTCCTTTGATAAAGGCGGCTTTGGGATAAAAGCGATTGAGGGTGCTGCTACTGTACTGATCCCGATCAACCAGCGCACCCATGTACTGATTCTGGTACAGCACCGGTGTAAACCATTCGGCCAGTGTAACTACCTGTGGAACAAGTTGTCGCTGCTGCTCGGTATAGGTCCATAAGGCCAGCCGGGCGTCGTGCATGGCTTTGGTCAAGGTATCGCCAGCCGTTAGTCGTTCGTAGAGTTTTTCGGTAAACAGGCGCGCCCCGGCGTCGGTTACGGCAAAGCGCATGGCCAGCACAGCGGGCAGGCCCACGGCGGCCATCTGCTCGGCGGTACTGCCCGAGGAGCCACCCACGGCGGTTTCGCAGGCGCTCAGTACCAGCAGTTTAATGGACGCAAATTCCCGTAAGGCAAGACCTAACGCCTGGCCGGTTGTCTGCTGTTCGTTGCCGTCTTCATTTTCCAGATATAGAATACCGGCCTTTACGGCGTCGATATAGGCCCGTGCCCGCTGATATGGACGATGTCGTGGCTACGTTTCTGGAGGGCTTCCTTGATTTCAGCCAGATCGGCACAGTCCAGAATTTCCATCACCAGTTTGGGACGCTGGTTGCCAGTGGCTTCCAGTTGGCGAACGGCCTGGATAATCTTTCGTTGTTCTTCCTCGATTTCTAAGCGTTTGCTTCGTTCGGGCATGTTTTCGGGCAGGGCCGGAATAAAGAGCATTTTGAGGGGGGCGGTTTCCACCGTTGGCCCCTGCCGGTCAAATTGCTCCAGATTTTTTTCCTGACTGCGCACTAAGCCAAACGTATTTTTGGGCAGGCCATAGGCATTCGGGCTTAGTTTCGGCAGCACCATTTCCCAGGGCAGATTCTGAATCGTCTCCTCGTCGGAGGAAATGACCAGAAGCAGTTCGTTGATTTTACCCTTTTGCAGAAAGCCCATAAAATCCCGGCAAACCGTGCCGATGTCGCCGGAGAAAAAGGTTTGATGCAGCGCACCGATCAGAACCGTCTCCCAGCTTTCGGACGATTGGGTGTCCAATCCACGCAGGCGAAGTAACGTATCGCTTCCTCGCCGGATGGTCTGGAATTGACTAATCTGACTAAACAACTCGTCTGAAATAGTCAGTTGCGCCATTTCGCGAAACAGCGGCAGGGAGCTATCATCGTCTGATTTGACCGAAAGCATAGCTTCGTAACCCGTTTCGGCTTTGTCAATACGGAGAAAAAGGATACTCTGCGAGAAGTCCCGGTCAATGATATAAACGGTACCATCAATCTCAATCTGACCGCTACGAATGCGGTAACGAATATTTGTTTCCATGGGCTGGTGAATAGAAGCGTATTAACTGACAATGAATGGCGAATCCATCAACTCACGGCTGATTCCAGCAGTCGTAGGGTACCCGCCGTGGCGTCGATTTCGGTGTCGATGCCCAGTGGAACGGTAAATTTATCCCGAATATGCCCGATCATCGCTCCCGAATAAGCGGGTTTGTTCAGGGGAATAATGTGTTCGGTGAGTACATCGTCCAGCGTTAGCGAGCCGTAACCACCACTTCCCGGCCCACAGTCGCTGCATTTCCCGAAAACGAAACCCGAAATCTGATCCAGAATCCCCGCCAGTTTGAGGTGGGTCAACATCCGGTCCATGCGATACACATCCTCATGCGTATCTTCGACAAACAGGATCGTATTTTTCCAGTCGGGCAGGTAGGGCGAACCCACCAGATGGCTTAACACGGTCAGGTTGCCCCCTACCAGTCGCCCACGGGCGAGGCCCGGACGAATGGTTGTAATACGATCCTGAACCTGCGTCAGGTTATCGCCTTTTTCGGTGGGGTTTCGCATCGTTACGGCTTCTCCGTCAATGAGCACCCGCTTCAACCAATCGACGGTATACGCATTAAACGTCGCTGACCCAACGGGGCCATGCATCGTTACCAGACCCGTTTTGGCATAAATAGCCAATAACAACGCCGTAATATCACTGTAGCCGATCAGGATTTTGGGGTTGCGCTGAATCAGGTTATAGTCGAGCAGGGGCAACAAACGGGCACATCCCCAGCCGCCGTGAATCGCCATGACTGCCTTCACACTTCGGTCGTCGAAGAGGGCGTGTAAATCAGCTACGCGGTCGGCATCCCGTCCGGCGAGGTACCCATATCGGTCGTAAATGTGGGGCCCCAGTTTGGTTTGAAAACCCAGTGCCATGAGCGACTCCTGCGCAATCTTTACCGTTTCCTGGCTGTAGGCTGGAGCCGCCGGGCAAAACAAGCCGATTGTGTCGCCAGCTTTCAGACGGCTGGGTTTTATGACCGTAATCGGTGGCTGATTGGCGGTCAGTGAAAGAAAGGGAACAAGGCTGGTTGCCTGTAGAAATGAACGACGTGAAGGCATCGAAATTCGAGATAGATCTGTGCAGAAAGATAGCCGAAAACGGGCTATTGGGCAAACGTACTCAGTAGCTTAGTGCACTCTATACCTTTTAGGTTGAACCAACCAACATAGCTATGCTAACCAAATCACACTTACGCTTTCTGCGCATCTTCCTTGGCCTATTCTGGGCATTTACTGCCGTTCAGGCCGCTGCCCCCTTAACCACTATTTCGCAGTTGACAGCCGACTGGCAACGGGCAAAAGAGTATACTAAGGAGTATCTGGATGCCATGCCCGAAGATGGAGTGAACTTCAAACCAACGCCTGAGATTCGCAGCTTCGCCGAGCAGATGCTGCATCTAACCGCTGCCAATTACAATTTTGGTGCCCTGGCTAGTGGCAAGGCAAACCCGATGCAGGGCAAAAAGCTGGAAGAAATGACGGAGCTTAAAAACAAGGCCGCATTGACCAAAGCCGTCATGGACAGTTACGATTTCATGATCGACGCCGTGAAAGGCATGACGGATGCCCAACTCGCCGAATCGGTGAAAATGGGGCAGCGTGAAATGACGAAAGAAGTCGTCCTGGCCAAAGCCTTTGAGCACCAGACCCACCACCGGGGCCAGTGCACCATTTACATTCGGATGAAAGGCATCAAACCCCCGAATGAAAAATTGTTTTAATCCCTATCAACGAAGAAGGCCCGTTAGTAGCGGGCCTTCTTCATTGGTAACGTAGTGTGGTTGCACTCATGGGCAGGGCCACGTTGAAAACATACGCAACGGCACATCGGTTATTCATTAGCCTGTATGCACCAACGTTTTGGTTTGCAGCCATTGGGTTATTTTCTGTTCATGAGAACACCACCATCGCACTATTATTTCATTGGTCTGGGCCTTTTCGTGTTGTTAGGGCAATGCCAGACAAAAAAGCCTGACGCTCCCAAAGCCGAGGGTTTTGATCCGCCAATTCCACAAACGATGTCGTATGTGGCGGGGCCAATTACATTTCAACTGAAGGAATTACAGGAGAAAATCAATAAGGAACTCGATCCTGTTTTGGTAGGGAAAGAAAACAAAAATGGTAAGCCAAAAGGAATTATTTCCTTGCGTGTCGAACGCTTGGGTCCAGTTCACGTTGAATACGCCGATCAGCAGATAAAACTCTCGGCACCGCTGCAAATGTGGCTCACCAAACCCTTCAGCCGGGACACAACACCCCCTAAAAAACCCTTTTGCGCGATCAATGTCAATTTCAAAAGTCCGCTGAGCGTAACCCCTAACTGGCGCCTAGCGAGCCACACGACCTTCACTGATTATACGTGGATTGTTCAACCCAAAGTTGCCGGAATTTCGCTAACGAAGTTGGTGCAGAACCTACTGGAAAAGCATAAGACTGCTATCGAAATGGGTATTGATTCGGCGGTTCACAACGAATTGCGACTCGACAAAATGGTGAAACCCATTTGGCATGATATGCAAAACCCACTGCTGATTAACAAGGACTATGGCCTTTGGCTAATTCCAAAACCCGTCAGTATAGCGGCTGGCCCGGTTACGGGTGATGCAAACCAGTTAACAACTCATGTGCGAATTGCCCTGGAAACCCAAACCGAACTGAAACCAAAGTCACCAGTACTTGCCCGGACACCTTTACCGCTTTTACAGAAACGGGAGCAGGTTTCGCAAACTTCAGATTTGCGTCTGATGAGCTTTGTCCCCTATTCCGATATTAATCGGATGCTGGCCCTGACGGTAAAGAACAAAAAACTGGCCCTGGGTAGCCTGACCATCAAAAGTGTATCTGTGTATGGAGGTCAGCATTCGCTCATTGTGAAAGCCGACCTGGATGGGCTTCTGAATGGAACCGTTTATTTACGAGGCAGACCAACGTTCGACACCTTAACCAACACCTTAAAAATCAAAAACTTAGACTTCGACGCAGAGTCAGGCAGTGTATTGTCGAAAAACACGGGGGCGGTATGGCACGATGGGTTACGCACACTTTTGCAAGGCCTACTAACGATTCGATTAGCCGATGATATTGCCAGTATCCCACAGGAAATCGAAAAGGCGTTTGAAAAAGGGGGTGCCGGAAAGAAAACCGACCTGGGCATAAACACGTTTCGATTTACACCCCAGAAAATAGCCATCCGACCCGATGGTATTCAGGCGCTGATCAATGTAGAATCGAAAGTAGGATTGACAGTAAACAAGTTATAGTATTCTGGATTATGGCTCTTTTGATTAGTCTGATTGTCCTGCTATTCGGCTGGTTCGGCTGGCGGTATCTATACCAAAAGCAGCGAAATGAACCGCTCCTGCCAACCAACTATCCACAGTTATTACAGGCTCATGTTGCTTATTACCAGGACTTGAGCGACGAGAAAAAGAAGTTGTTCGAAGATCGGGTCAGTCAGTTTCTGAATCATGTCAAAATCGAAGGTGTAGGAACGACGGTTGACGATGTCGATAAAGTTCTGGTGGCTAGTAGTGCCATCATCCCTATTTTCGGCTTCGATGACTGGTATTATCCGCTGACGAACGTGCTGCTCTACGAAGGCAACTTTAATGCCGATTTCCAAACCACAGGAGAGGATCGGACTATTCTGGGCATGGTGGGCGAAGGGGGTGCCTTGCAAAGTACGATGGTATTGTCGAAACCGGCTTTGCATGAAGGGTTTGCGAATGAAACCAGCAAAGGCAATACGGGCATTCATGAATTTGTCCACCTCCTCGACAAGGTTGACGGCTCTACAGACGGGCTACCCGAATATCTGTTACCCAAAGATCACCTAAAACCGTGGCTGCAACTGATTCACAAGAGTATCAATGATATCAAATCCAATCGTTCGGATATTGACCCCTATGGCATGACCAACGAAGCGGAGTTCTTCGCCGTGGTAGCTGAATATTTCTTTAAACGGCCTGATCTCCTACAGGAAAAACACCCGGAGCTGTTCGCACGGCTGGAAGAAATTTTCCATCAGAAACCACGGGAATCGACTTAGATACTATTGAACCTGTTTAAACTTTTATTATTTGAGCGAAAATAAGTCGGCTTTTGCCTGTAGTACCGACCGTCTCGGTCGGCAGTATTGTCAAATGTTTCTCGCCCGACCGAGACGGTCGGTACTACAAGCTCATTGCTTCTCCAGCTTTTTCAACTCTTTCTGGATATAGTCTTTCGATAACCAGTTCGTTCCGATCATAACCCCTTCGATGTTTTTGGTTTGCGAAATGTCTTTCAATGGGTTACCACTCAGCAACACCAGATCCGACACGTTGCCAGCTTTGATGGTTCCCCAATCGGGCTTGTTGAAATAGGATGCCACATTGACCGTTCCGGTGCGCAGGACTTCATAGGGCGTCAACCCGGCATCGACCATATACTTCATTTCGTGGTGAATCGAGAAACCCGGCACGTTGAAGATTTGGGGAGCATCGGAGCCTAGCAGCAAGTCAACCCCATTTTTCTGGCATTCGTAAATGAGCTTCCGGCGAATCTGAATCAGCTTTTCAGCGTGTTCTTTCGAGAAGTTAGGGTTGGCAAGGTAGCCCACTTTTGTGTTCACCCAATCCTTTAGCTGCTCCGGTTTCATGTATTTCATTTCAGGATCGTTGGAAAACGCATCGGCCGGAAGCGGAGAGAGCCAGCGCTCGGCCAGTGACTGTGTAGGAACCACCCGAATGTGTTTTTCGCGCAATCCTTTCACCAGTTTCGGAATCTGCGAGGCATCGGCCCGATAAGCAATCCAGGAACTAAACAAACCGGTTTCCTGCTCAGCCAACGTATCAGATCGGGGTACAATGGCTTCGACAAACCCATCCATGTGGTCAATGGATGAATAACCCGCGTCGATAGCACGCCAAACGCCCACGTTGAACGATACGTGTCCAACAAAGGGAATCCCGACTTCGTGTGCAGTTTTGGCAATGGCCGGGAATGTCTCTTTGGTAAGACCGGGATGCAGTTTCAGAAAATCATAGCCTGCTGCTTTCTGCTCCCGCACCATTTCGGCCCCTCGTTCGGCGGTCTTTACCGTTTGCCCATTGAACGAAGGGCCAGTTGCGTAGAAGTGCGGACCAAGAATTTCGCCACTGTTGATTTTGCTCCGTAGCTCCAAATGCCGGGGTGGCCGAGCATCCCCGAATGGTCGTAATACCATTCGCCAGATACAGAATCAGCACTTCTTTCATCGGTTCAATGTCGTCGATGGGCGGAACATGGGCATGGATTTCGGCCCAACCCGGCGTCAGGTATTTGCCTTTTGCATCAATGACCAGCGCGTCTTTGCTGAATTTTACGCTACCCTCGTTGCCCATTGCCGTTACTCGGCCATTGCGTATTACCACGGTTTGGTTATCAATAACGCGCTCCCGATCCATGGGGATGACGTTGACTGATTTGAATACAATATCGCGCTGGCCGTTACTGATTAATTCCTGCGCCTGAAGTGTGGTACAGGGAACCAGAAGCAGGGTGATGAGTAGAAGCGAGAGTAGATACTTCATAGCGTGAACGAGTTAATGGGTAGAGGTCCGTAAATTACCTAAGTCGTTGAACCTATTCGGGTTAGTTCTGATTTGGAGTAATAGCCAACAGGTCGGTAAATTTATTCAATTCAGCACGAATAACCGACTGGTTTTAGCTTCATGCAAAACGATCTACTCTATGAAAATCAACGCAATTATAACGGGCGCTACGGGTATGGTAGGCGAAGGTGTCCTGATCGAATGCCTGCAACATCCTGATGTAGAACAGGTGTTGGTCATCAACCGGAAGCCCGGTGGCGTATCCCATCCCAAACTGAAAGAAATTATCCATAAAGACTTTTTCAATCTGGCACCCATCGAGAGTCAACTGTCGGGGTACAATGCCTGCTTTTTCTGTCTGGGTGTTTCATCGGTAGGTATGAGTAACGAAGCATACAAACACCTGACGTACGACCTTACTATCCATTTTGCACAAACGCTGGCTAGACAGAGCCCAGACTTAACTTTCTGCTACGTTACAGGTGCCAGCACTGATAGTTCTGAGCAGGGACGGGTGGCGTGGGCGCGGGTGAAAGGCGCAACCGAAAACGCGGTCATGCGGCTGTTTACCAAGGCATATATGTTTCGACCTGGGTTTATGAAAGCAACACCTGGCCAGAAAAACGTGAAGAGTTTTTACAAGTACATTGCCTGGCTGTATCCCATTGGACGGACAATTTACCCGGCAGGCTTTTGTACCCTGAAAGAAGTAGCGGTGGCCATGATTAAATCGGCAACGAATGGGTACGAAAAGAAGATTCTGGAGGTGAAGGATATCGTGGCCCTGGCGAAACGGTAACAAAATTTATTTAACCACAGAGGCACAGAGAACACAGAGTAAAATTAAATACCTTTTACTCTGTGTTCTCTGTGCCTCTGTGGTTAAAACTAGTTTACCGGAACGGGTCGTGTTTGTACTTCTCGTACCTCAACGGTGGCGTCATAATCGAGGGTTGGGCAGGCTTTGGCCATTTCTACGGCATCGTCCAGGTTAGCCGCCAGAACGCGAATCACACTAGACATTCGAAAATCAGCATCGGCCACAAATCCCTGACTTACGTTTCGCTCCAATCCTGAAACCACAAAACCCGGTTGGGTGATCAGGCTACTTCCGACAAAGACGCCCTGCTCTGTCCAGCGTTGAATCAGGTTACCCCAATTTTCGGTATTGAGCGTTTGCTGCTCGGGTGTTAAGGTCTTTCCCATACCGAATCGTATCAAAAAAACATACTCATTCATGATCGTTCTAGTTTTGTTTGCTGCTACAAAACTAGACGTGCCCAAAAGCAGAGAATTGTAAAAAATCACTGATTTGATGGTCAATAGAACGCGGATACTTATGAGGGATTATGATTTTTATCGTAGTTAGAGTTCATTTATAAAATCATAGTTGATCACTGGCATCATAAAAATCTGCGTGCCATTGTTTACCAATATGCTCCCGATAGAAAGAAGAGGTGAGGTGCCTGCCCGGTAAATGTCCTGAAGTCTTTTATGAAATGAGCCTGATCAAAGTAACCCGCCTGATAGGCCGTCTCGGTTAAGCGTTGACCTGAAGCATGTTGATCAATAACTGCCCGTAGTCGCACAATTTTCGAAAACTGCTTTGGTGTAGTGCCTACAATTCGACGAAAACGTTTCTCGAAAGGGTCCTGGCTAATGGGCAGATCGGCCAGAAGTTCGTTAATGCGAATTGTTCCTTTAGAAAACTGAATCTGTTGGATAGCCTGATGGATCAGCCGATCTGTTGACGTTGCCTGTAACCTCGATAGCAGAAACTCCTCGACAATCCTAACCCGTTGCCGGTTGCTTTTGGCCTCAGCCAATCGCTCTTCCAGCTCGCTTACTGTTCGACGCGGAATAAGCTCATCCAGTGCGACACTCAGGCCAAACAATTCGTGAAGGGGTTCTCTAAACAAGGCTGCAGCTCCCCCTTCGTTGAAAATGACCAGCAACGTAGCCGTTTCCTGCGCATAGTCGACCAGGCGCATCGAATTTCGTAAGCCTGTTATCACTGCAGTAGGCATAGCTGTAGCGTCCAACTCCTGCTTATAAGCCACATTCCCCTTATACCTGAATGCTATGACAATGGACGTACCGGGTAATAGTTTATTAACCATCCCCTGTTCACTCTCAATAATCATAAACGTCTTAACAAAAGGCTTCAGTCGATCAGTGGGAAGAAATCGCTCCGTTTGCATTTCCGTGTTTTAAGCTTCAGCGTTCACTCAATCACCGATACGATAACGTAATTGTCATTGCGGGTAATTCCGTAAAATACCTGTTTGGTTTTAATGCTTCGGTCAATGGCGAACGCCTGCCCCTCACTGACAGTCGGAATGGTTTTTACGTATTGAAGCGTATGTCCTCGCTCCGGCAGTTTTAGAACATATAGTTCGGGTTTGTCGTGGCCGGTACAGTAAATAAGGTCATTGGGTCCCCAGGTTCCGCCCGATGTGCTATACGGGGCAAAAGCTTGCAGAACATTCGCCGGAAAGGCCCAGGATTCAAGTTGCTGCCAGTTTTCGCTGAATTTAACCAGCGTAGTCCAGCGGTTATCGCGCCCTTCGGCTGAGGCTTTGTTGGAGTAATTGGCAAAAGCAACCCACCAGTAGCCCTTGTGGAAGTCGGCCCATGTCATAGAACCCGGAAACAATCCAAAGCTGTGTGTACCAATGTGCCGCAGGGTACGGGTATCAAAAATTTCAATCGAACTCGCCATAGGTATATCAGGATAATTCGAGTGGGTACAGTACAGTTTCTGGCCAATCACTACCCCACTGTTCATGTGTTTCAGCAGGCCCGTCGTGTCATTCCAGGCCGCAACCTGTTTTCCTTCTGATTTTGTATGCTTTGTCAGCGAATGGTTGTTGATGACATAAAAATGCGTCTGATCGACCGCGACACCTTGCTGAACCTGGGCTAGTTGAAAACGCCGGATTTCGGTCGCCTTCTGGCCGTAACCCAATTCTGAGCTAACTACACAGAATAGGATAACAATAGTCTTTATGAACTGACGAGCTTGCATAGTTTTGCGGTTTGTACGGTAACGGTCGTAAGATAAGTGCTGACCTGTATTTACCCATAAGCAATTTTTGTAGTTACGCATTTTTTGCTTTACGACTCCAGGCATCGTCAGGAAGGCACATAGCACTGACACTTTGTAGCACGACTTACTACACGGCGCATACCGAAACATTCCTACTAAGGATGAGTTCAACAACGGGTAACTATAGCAGTTTTAGCCCGGTTTGGTATATGCAGCCTGATTCTTCGTTAACCGCCCGAATACACGATGCCCACGAGCGTCTGAACAAGCTATATGGCATTCAACCGATTGAAGGGTATTCCGATCCCATGCATGAGCTTATCGGCACAATCTTATCACATCGAACGACTCATGCTGCCGAAGTTACAGCCTACCGCACTATGCGTGAGCGGTTTCCGACCTGGGAACAGGTTCGCGATGCACCCCTGGATGCGCTGACAGATGCCATAAAAACGGCGAATTATCCTGAGGTAAAAGCGCCCTACATCCAGCATCTGCTGACGCATCTTTTCCGGGAGCAGGGAAGTGCCAACCTTGATTTTTTAGATAGCCTATCCACCGAAGAAGCGATGAATTGGCTTACTAGGCTGCCCGGCATCGGCTTAAAAACCGCGACGATTCTGTTGTTGTTCAAATTTCACAAACCTGTATTGCCCGTTGATACACACGTTCACCGCGTTACGCAACGGGTCGGTCTGATCGGGCCAACGATGAGTGCGGAAAAAGCACATACCTTTCTACTGGCCCATCTGCCCAAAGACGCCCTACTTCTATTCAATTTCCACAAGCACTTTTACTGGCACGGGCAGCGAATTTGCACCTGGTATTTTCCTAAATGCCGTGACTGTATACTGCGGGATATGTGCGATTTTTACCAAACCGGTGGCACGGCTCGACTAAGCAGTACACCCGTCCGGAAAAAGAAGCCTACAACTCCCTGATTTACTGATCTTATGCAGTCACCGAATGCATTAAGTAGCTTGCCGCAATCGCTTCCTCTACTCTATCAATCCAATGATTTAGTGGCGATTAATAAACCGCATGGCTTGCTGGTTCATCGATCGCCAATTGCCAGCGACGCCAGCGAATTTGCCGTACAGCTTCTCCGTGATCAGTTGGGACAGCGCGTGTATCCCGTGCACCGGCTCGATCGCAAAACGGGTGGTGTGTTACTCTTTGCCCTCACGGAATCCATGAACTCTATCATGCAGCAACAGTTCATGGAAGGTGGCGTTGATAAAACGTACCTGGCCATCGTTCGCGGTTTTACGCCCGACGAACAGACCATCGACTATGCGCTACGAAACGATGAAACGGGTGTATCTCAGGATGCCATTACCCACCTGAAAACCCTTCGACGAACCGAAATTCCCCTACCCTTCGGCAAACACGCGACATCCCGCTATTCGCTGGTGGAGCTAACCCCGACCACCGGACGAATGCACCAGTTACGCAAGCACTTGGCCCACATCCTCCACCCCATCATCGGCGACCGGCCCCACGGCTGTAACAAGCAAAACAAGCTATTCAAGGAGCATTTCGAGATGAACACGATGCTTCTGCACGCCCAACAGCTTGTATTTAACCATCCAACTACGGCAGAACGGATTACGATTATGGCACCGTTTCAGGCCGAGTTTGGTCGGATGATGGGGGCGTTGTTTGGGATGGATAATAGGAGATAAATTGACTTAGATTTTACTGTTTTACCTCATTCCATTTCCTTTGCTTGTACTTAATAACGCCAGCGATTAAGGCCCGTACTGATCGTTTTTTAGGTTTAGGTAATAGGTAAAGAGCACATATTTCTGTCACTTTGTCAAGATCAGCTCCCTTTTGCTCGCACCAAAGTCGCACTGCATTTTTAGCTTCGCTCTCAACAATAGCCGGATTCATTAGTGCTCGTTCGGTTGCCTCTTTACATTTAATAAGATCTAAGATTTCCAGACTGTCGTGTTCGTGTTCGAAGAGTTTGGTGGCAGTATTAAAAAGTAAAACCCCCTTTTCACCATTAATATCTACGAGTACCGCCACTCGGTCTTCTTGCTGGCTATAATACATAGCACTGTGTATTCCATCCGGCAAGGATTTAGCTAAGTCGCAGTGTTGCTCTCGCATAGCTACGTGATGAAAAAGCGGATGAGACTGATTGGTGCCAGTAGTTTCGTAATAATCAAACTCACTAGCTAACCGCTCTTCTATTTCTGGATCATTCAGGTCAATTGTTTTTACTGTTTCAGAAGCCATCACATCAAGACCCAAAATATGACGAGATTTTGTATGTCGCTTCATCATCCGATCAAATGTATTACGGATTCGCTTCCACGCTTCCGAGCGTGTTTGTTGTTGAATATTAGACGGAATGAATGTATAGAGATAGACTATTCGGTCTGAGTCATTGGTAAAGCGGAGAACACGGCCAGCTCGTTGAAAAAGCGTATCAGCACCTTCGGCAGGATCATAGTTCACAACCACGTTTGCATCTTGTAAATTCACGCCAACTCCATCAGCATCCGTACAGATCAATATGTCTAGCTCATGCTTTGTGTTGTGACGATGCGATTTAGGAGAGAACTGTTTCAGTAATTCGCGACGGTATTTAGGCTTCTTTAATTCATATTTACTTGACGTTACATGAACAGTACAGCCGATTTGAAGTGCATCCCCAAAGTGAATTTGCAAGGCTTTTTCAACAAATGTTGCTGTACACAAACGCTCAATAAAAACGATTACTTTCTCCTTTCTTTCCAGACAGTGTTTCTGAACAATAATTTGCAGCTTACGAACTTTATCGTCGGGTTGAAACTCTTTTAATGATTCGAACCAAGGCCTCAATACGCGATTTCGCTCATGCCAGCCCAGTAGCATCTTAGCGCCATATCCTAACTTATCCTGTTCATCTTTTGTCGGAAAAGACAGCGTGGTAGAAGGCTCAGGAATCCATATAGGAATTTGCTGACCTTCCCCATCGACAGGATCATTAGTACCCGTAGTATATAAATTCTTACGAATACTTTCCCGAATGGCAGATGGTGAACTTAGCCAGGATAAAATGAAATTTTTATCGGCAGTATCGACAGCTCCCGTTGTAAACTTCTTTTTTTCTTCATCAAAGTTATCGGTCAGCGTTGGCGTAGCATGAGAAAAACAATTACTGTCAAATGCTTTCCGCAGTTCATTGGCTAATGGGAGTTCATAGCTTACTTTATGCACCTCAATGACTTTCGGCAGATACCGGCGCTCTTCACCAAACTGCACAAATAATCTTCCTTGTTCATCTACGTTGTTACGGGTTCTAGCTAACTTTAATACATCGTATAAGCCCAACACCGATACCACCGGTAGTTTCATAAAATCGTCCAAAGATTCCACGCGCCAGGCTGTTGGTTCATTAAACAGTGGATCAATATGTCGTTCAGGAAGTAGGCGTAAAATGCTATTCAGATTCTGTGTATCGGTACCATAAGGAGTAGCTGTTAACAGGATCATAGCGGCTCCTTTCTGGTTTACCACGGGTAATAGTCGTTTGTATACTAAACTTCCTTTAGGCTTTTTCTTTCTGGGGCGTTTACTTTCAAAAGCAATCCACTGTTGTTTCAGTTGATTACGGTATGCGTGCCCTTCATCTATAATAATCAGCGTTTGCGGACCGGCTTGCTTAAGTACCTGCTCTAATTGATGCGTTTTGTGGTGGGTCGGTGTTTTGTCCGCTGAATCTTTAAATAGAATTTCAATGCTGATTGGCTCAAAAAAGAACTCACGTGATCTGAAATGACGCTTCCATTCATCATGTACAGCCTGCGGAGCGATTAAAATAACGTGCTTAGCTCGTTTGAATAGACGCAGTTGATACGCGATTTCTGCACCAATAACTGTTTTCCCTAATCCAGTAGCTGCAATAATTATACAGCCATCATACAATTTTACCTGCTCAACAGCCCGCGTGATAATAGCTTGCTGATAATAGACAGGAAGATCGAGACCAGATTCGGCTTCTCGTTCGAATAGTTTGTTCAGTTTATGCAGAATCAACAGATAAACGTGAAAGGGTGGAACTAAGTCGAGCCATTTTTTGAGCCGTTCCAGTAAATCGGGTAGAAGGTCTTTAGCCCCGCGCATGTCTTTCTCGAATCGCTCCACAAAGGATTTTACCTCTGAGGCAGAACGAATTAGGCTTGCCTGTTCAATGGTTGTTTGTAAGCCTCGACCTGTGTAGTTACCAGAGCCGTGCCACAGGATAGAGTCATCGCAGATGTAATACTTACAATGAAAGGCTATCTCTATTCCGCGAGCGTCGAGCATCTCACGAGCATCCCGGATAATAAACTGATTAGATTCCATTCGCTGTACCAATTGGTATACAGCTTTCCAGAGGTCTTCTTTACAACTTGTTAATTCGCGTTCGACTTCTTTGATAATCGACGATTGAACACTGGCTCCTTCCTCAGCCCCAACCAGAATCTGAAACTGTACGGAGCGATTCGTTAGGTATTTGATCCCAATGTCATAACCTGTAACTGTGAAATAAGCACTGGCAATTCGTATTCGTTTTTTAGCACGACTGTAATACTGCTTTAAAAACGTTTCAACGGTACCCGGACCAACACCAGAAATCAATTCACCCATTTCTGGGTCATAATTCAGAGTCGGCTCATCGGGCTGCTCCATGCCGTTGTAGAGGTGTAGTTTAGGTTATTCTAGAGGTCACAACTAATCGAATTAGTCCATAATTTGAGGATATATCTGCTTTGTTTCGGTTTCTTCCAAAACTCCGTCATCCGTTGAATGAAGGCTAATGTATCGAGATTTATTTCTGAGAAATGTTTTTACGTCGGTTTGGGGAAATGCTAGCTGCTCGAACCAGCCATTAAATCGTCTTCCATTAGCAATGGCGATCCGAGTATATTCAGCTCCTTTTTTCCGAAGCACATCTGGATCGTTAAATTTGGGTGTCAGTTCAACAGCAATATCAACGTCATTTAGTTCGGTGGCATTAGGACGAATGTAACTACCAAATAGCAGTACCTTTTTTACTTTGTAAACATATTTTTCATTGCTATTGATCTCCTCGACACGACCCATAAACTCTTGTACAATACAATCGGCTTTCTGACGAGTTATGGGCGGAATGGCACGAGCCAAGGCTAAAGAGCGGCCAAGCGATGAAAGCTCATACCAAACTTCTTTTCTATAAGCTGGAACCATTTCTTCGGCTGGGATACGCTGACAATAGTCTAATTCAGCAAACTCCAAACAAATCGCTTTAGCAGCTTTTTTCGAGAGGTTGAAGAAATAAACAGCAGTTTCAATACCGAATCGTTCGTTACGTTTAAAGAAGTTTCTAACTTTTAGAACAGGCTGACCAGCAATGATTTGGTCTTTTTCAATTTTCATAATTTATACGGTGTGGCTAATTGAAACGCAATATTAAATTATCGATGCCAGCCTCAGCTATTCGTAATCTATATCTAATGTTTTAAAGCACTTACACCCAGCTAGTGCAGATAGTTTAGCCGACGGAACGCTTCTCGTACGGCCTCTTTAAATTTTTGGTATGAAGGCAACAATGCCAAACGCTCCAGGCTAACTATTGCGCCCAGCGGTTCATATAAGTCACTAATAGAAACCTGATTACGGCTACGCCTTGCTCGGTGATCAAACGCGAGTCGGATAGCTTCCTTAATGGTCTCTTTGGGGTCGGCTACGCTTTCTGGCGAACGTATCAGCCCTAATTGTGCGTCTGTTTTGTCCGTACCGATTTCGGCTTTTAATGCATCCTTATCAGCCAGCATCCATGCTTCGGTCATTCGAACAGGAACAATTGCAACCATATTAGGATTTATTTGTGGAGCTAATTTGAGTCGCGTATATACAAAAGCCGGAGCAATTCGATTGTTAAATGTTTCAGTGTCGCTATCATCGTCAGCATCGGTATGTACGCAGAGAACCATCAGCTTATCAGTTTCTGCTGACTTGGCTGCCTCTAGAACGTAATCAGAGAAAGTTAGCCCCAGCTTCGATACGGCCAAAGCCATTGGTGGATAAACTTCTATTGCTTGTTGACACTCCCAAGTTAGGTCTTCGAATGTTCGCCGAATGATACCGCTCAGGAAACGGACATCGGTGGTTCCTTCGGTGATGAAGCCTACTGTAACTATTTGGCTCATAGATGGGATAGGTCATTAAGCGTATCTTCGACATCAGCGCTTTGTAAATACTGCTGAAGTTGCCGAAGCGAAATCCGCTTTTCGGTTTCTGACACGGATGAATAATGGCTATCCTTCTCCGTATCTACGGGTAGTATTCGGGTGGCCTGGATACTTACTCGCTGATCATTTAGTAGAAAATTTTGCGTTACTAATTGTGAAAACCAGATGGATACAAACTGACGTAGCTCCACCTGTAGCACCTCATTGATCAGCAAAGGCGAATGAGTATTAACAATAACTTGCCGCAATGGAAAATCCGTATCCATGAAATTATCGCTCAAGTCGCTCAACATCTGCGCTACTAATTTCAACCGAAAGGGGTGCGTACCGTTTTCTGGTTCTTCCAGACAAGTAACACCTTTATGTTCCTCGTCATATTGCAGCACACAAAGCACCAATAGCCGCAATGTCCCCTCTGATAAGACACGAGATGTAAACTCGAGACCGTCGCTATTTTTTATGCGAATGATGTAGCGCCGATCGGCTTTATCATCAACAACATCCAAGTCAGTCAGACCAGGCAGCAAATTGGCTAACCGACGCCGGATACTGGCAAACGAAAACGAATCGGCAACTTTGATACGGTGCAATACAGCGGCCAAATTTTCGCCGGTTGGCAGCATAGTGCTATCAGCCAGATACCCACTGGGAATTCGTAACACTTCTGGGTTTAGGTTGTACATCCGCCAGTTCCGCATTTCTTGCTGAACAGCCAATAAGTGGGGAGTTTCGACCTTATTAAAACCGCTTATATATGTTTGTTGCAAGCGTATTTTTGTAATAACTGGGCTACCTGCTGTATATCCTTTAAATTGACCGTCTAGGAGAACTACAAAGAGAGGTTTATCTTCCAGTGAGCTTACTTCTACTTTCAAATCATATTCACTACTCGATACTACCCAATTTTTCGCCACTTTATCTGGAACCTTAGCCTCTATCCAATGATCGTCTTGCTTTCTTATAGGTTTCAAAGTTTCCTTGGCAATAAACAATTCATTAACACCATGTTCATTAATAACTCGTTCAATTAATAAAGAATAAGTCAGGCGTGTGAATTCGAGTCGGGCTTCTCCTCCCCAATTGTCTCTTACCTGCTGATCTACTAGCAAATCCACCACAAAAGACATCGTATCAGCATACTGTCCGTCACCATAGTATGTAAACTGCTCTATTGGCTCACCTCGCAAGCCGCTAAATGCCGTTTTTAGGTTCATTTCTGCCAGACGTGACAATAAATGTAAGGCGTCGAAAAGATTGCTCTTACCCGATGCGTTAGCCCCGGCAATGACTGTTAGAGGTGAAAACTCCATCTGAAATTTCCGAAAACTCTTGAAGCCATCTATTTCGATACGGGTTATCATAGGCTATATATTTTAGAATTTCTCAACAACTATCAATTGAAACTTTGAAAGCCATAAAAATTCTGATTGAGCGCTAAAATACCAATTTAATAACGTTTGAACAGAACTGTTCACTCTGTGTCTCAGAAAAATCTATTTAGAGACGGCTTGACTTTCACATTGAATAGGTTCCGGTACGAGAATCCCCGTAGCCCTGGCAGTTGCTTTTGCAAGTCGGCCGATAGTTGTTAAACTACGCCCGTGCCCCATTTCTCGACGGCAATTTTCTCAGATAACCGCTTACCAACGGCGAAGTAAAGTAGTAGCAATTCGCGATTAACTAGTCGGGCAGCCCGGTAGCGACTTTGCAGGATATGGTCTTTAAGCTCCTGTAAGAAAGTAGTGTAGTTTAATTCCATTGCAAGGGTTACGGTTAGGGCGCTTGCAGCTAATAAAAATTCAGCGTCAGCCCGGCCACAAGTAATCTATATGAGATCAATTGACAACAAAACAACAAAAAGTCTATTTCCAGATTGTCAGGTTCAAGTATAAGCGCTTCATTTCCTTATTTTGCGTTCATCCTGAATTCGTGCACACCTGTCTATACCCAGCCAATACCGATAACCGTTGTGTCTATAATAGTAGGCAACCCCATAAAATCGCTTTTCACTTGTAAAAAACCAGACGTGAATACGAAACGTAGAACTTTTTTGCAGACAGTCGCCGGATTAGTCAGTCTGAGTGCCTTAGCAGGCCTGGCAACGGCAAAAGCCCCTAAAAAACCGCTTGTGGTGTTTGTCACTGGCGATCATGAATACAGTGGTGAGTTGACGTTGCCGCTCATTGCCGCTGAGCTTGAGAAAAACTATGGGATACGGACCAAAGTCCTGAAAGCGTACCCTGATTACAACGGCGAAAAAGATATTCCCGGCCTTGAAGCCCTGAAAGAAGCCGATCTGGCAGTTTTCTATCTCCGCTGGCGGCAACTACCTCAGGATCAACTGAACTACATTGACGATTATCTGAAGTCAGGCAAGCCGGTGATGGGCTTCCGAACAACAACTCATGCCTTCAATTACCCCGCAGGCGACCCACGTATTCGGTGGAATTCATTTGGTGAGTTTGCCTTTGGTGCACCTCCGGGCTGGGGTGGCAAAGCACAACACACCCACTACGGCCATAAGAGTACTACGGATGTGAGTATCATTCCCGAAGCGGCTAAAAACCCAATCCTGACCGGCGTTGAACCCAGTTTCCATGCCTCATCCTGGCTCTACCGAGTCCAGCCCGATTACCCGGCCAAAGGGGCAACCTGGCTATTGATGGGAAAATCCGTCAATCCCGATAAAGCAGCCATCGAAAACCCCGTGGCCTGGACCTGGAAAAACGAATGGGGCGGAAAAGCGTTCCTGACCACCCTGGGCCATCCCGAAGATTTTCAGGTCGAATCGTTTCAACGGTTAGTCATTAATGCGATTCACTGGGAGTTAGGGTTACCAATCCCCAAGAAGTGGAAAGGAAAAATTGACATCAATGTGCCCTACGGCCATCCCCAAAAACCCTGATTTATGAAATCGTTTGTTTCCAGGAAGACCAACCTCTATGCATTACTCCTTGCCATTGGCGTAGGACTCATCGCGTTTAGTGCCTTTAAGTTCTATTTCGTAAACCCGCTCACGCTGAAAAAGGGGGCTCACATTAGCCTGATCGGTAACAATCTGGGCTCAAGGATGATGAACTATGATCATTTTGAAACCGAAATGCAGGTTCGTTACCCAGATGACCAACTTTTCATTCGCAACATGTGCGATCCGGGCGATACCCCGGTTTCCGACCCCGTTCAAGCCGGTTCTCGCCCTGGGCCTTCCCCGGTGCCGAACGGTTTCAAACCGAATATGCCAACCCCTCTGATAGTCAGGGGCAATTTGAATCGCCCGATGAATGGCTTACCCGGCTCAAAACTGATGTGATTATTGCGTTTTTTGGCTACAACGAATCCTTTCAGGGTAAAGCAGGGCTAGCCAACTACAAAGCTGAACTGGATGCCTTTATCAAGCACACGCTGAGTCAGAAATACAACGGCACAGCAGCACCCCAACTGGCCATTGTTTCCCCCATCGCATTCGAGAATTTATCGGCAAGCCTTGATCTGCCAAATGGCAAGGTGGAAAATGAGAATATTTCGCTCTACGCGAAAGCGATGAAGGAAGTGGCCGATCAAAACAACGTATTGTTTGTCGATGCCTATACACCTTCTCAGCAATGGTACACTGACAGCGCAGAACCGCTGACTATCGACGGCTCCCAACTTACAGATGAAGGTTACAAAAAGCTTGGCGTTCTACTGGTTGACCAGATTTTTGGCAAATCGTCTCCCAAAGCCGAAGCCAGGCGGAAGCTCATTTATGACGCCGTTATGGAAAAGGACTGGATGTTTCATAACGACTACAAAATTCCAAATGGCGTTCACGTCTATGGTCGTCGGTACAACCCGTTCGGGCCGGATAACTACCCGGCCGAAATCGAGAAAATCAGGCAGATGACCGCCATTCGGGACACAGCTGTATGGTTAGCGGCCTCTAAAGGGGAGAAAATGGACATTTTGGCTGCCGATGAGCGAACAAGAAAACTACCCGAGGTAAAAACCAATTTCAACCCGGAGAAAAACGGTAGCCTGACCTATCTGTCCGGAAAGGATGCGCTGAGCAAACTCAAAGTGCCACCAGGCTATAAAATCGAGTTGTTTGCCTCCGAAGCCGAGTTTCCTGATTTGGCCAAACCCATGCAAATGTCTTTCGATAACAAGGGACGCCTATGGGTGGCAGCCATGCCCAGTTATCCGCACTACAAACCTGGCGACCCTAAACCCAATGATAAAATCCTGATTCTGGAAGACACCAATGGAGATGGGAAGGCCGATAAGCAAACGATTTTCGCCGATCATCTGCACCTTCCGCTCGGTTTCGAAATCGCAAAAGAAGGCGTTTATATCTCACAAGGACCAAATTTGAAACTCTTCACGGATACCAATGGAGACGACAAGGCCGATAAAGTGACGATTCTGATGAGCGGCTATGACGACCATGATACGCACCATAATAGCCACGCTTTTACCGTCGATCCATCTGGCGCTATTTACTCCGGCGAAGGAGTGTTTTTACATACCAACGTCGAAACTTCCTACGGGCCCGTTCGCGCAACCAACGGCGGTTTCTATCGCTACGCACCCCAACTGCACAAACTGGAACGCACGGCGCAGTTATCCATCCCGAATCCCTGGGGAATTGCCTTTGACGACTGGGGCCAGCCATTCTTTGCCGAAACCTCAAGCCCGGATGTTCGCTGGATGATGCCCGGTACGGTGCTACCTCGCTACGGCGAAGCCACACACAAATCAGTTCAATTGGTAGAAGAAGCACATCGGGTCCGTCCCACCTCAGGTCTGGAATTTGTATCCAGCCGCCACTTTCCGGATGAGATCCAGGGCGATTTCCTGATCAACAATACCATTGGGTTCCTGGGCACGAAAGAACATACCTTAACGGACGATGGCACGGGGTATAAAAGTCATCACCGCGCCGATCTGGTCGTGAGTGAAGATCGCAATTTCCGGCCTGTCGATATGGAGTTTGCACCCGATGGTTCGCTGTATCTTATTGACTGGCACAATATTCTGATTGGTCACATGCAGCACAACGCCCGCGACCCCCTGCGCGACCACTCACACGGCCGGGTGTACCGCATTACATATCCATCGCGCCCACTGGTGACGCCCGCTAAAATAGACGGTGCCAGCGTTGAGCAACTATTGGACAATCTTAAGCTTCCCGAATACCGCACTCGCTACCGTACCCGCCGTGAACTACGAGGCCGGGACGCAGCGGAGGTGTTGGCCAAATTGAAAACCTGGGTAGCGGCACTGGACAAAAAAGACCCGCGCTACGAGCACCATTTGCTGGAAGGCTTATGGGTAAGCTGGGGTATGGATAAAGTCGACCAGAATCTGCTCCGACAAGTCCTAAAAGCTAAAGATTATCACGCCAGAGCCGCTGCCGTTCAGGTGGTTCGGTATACGGGTCACCAGGTGAAGGATCAGGCTGATTTGCTGATGCAGGCGGTTAAGGATGAAAATAGCCGCGTTCGGTTAGATGCGATTGTGGCAGCCTCCTGGATCGGAAAAGAAAAAGGACTTCCCATTTTGGCAGAAGCGAAGAAAAAGCCATTAGATGACTGGATGATTCATGCCTATGATGCCGCCGTCGCTCACCTGAAGGGTGAAAATGTGAAGAAAGAGAAAGAGATCGTAGAGAAGTCAACCCTAAAAGGGCAGGAACTGGCACTATTCAATTTGGGCAAGCAAATTTATGCCAAAGAAGGCTATTGCACGACCTGCCATCAACCTGATGGTAAAGGGCTGGCAGCTTCGGGTTTCCCTCCGCTTACGGGTACGAACTGGGTTTCAGGAAATGAAGATCGATTAATAAAAATAGTGCTAAAGGGCGTTATGGGACCAATTGAGGTAGTTGGTAAAAACTACCCTGGTCAGGTTCCCATGACCCCCTTCGGTGGTTTATTGAAAGACAATGAGATTGCCGCCGTGTTAACTTATGTTCGGAATTCATTTGGGAATAATGCTCCAGCTATCAAGCCGGAAAAGGTGAAGCAGGTCAGAGCAGCTATAGAACGCAAAAAAGACTTCTACTCACCGGATCAACTGTTAAAAGAGCACCCAATGGAGAAGTGATCAAACACAGAGTCACAGAGAACACAGATACTGAATAGATTCTGTGTTCTCTGTGCCGCATCGGCGGACCGCTCTGTGTTTAATAAATATATTTTTATAGTGTTGGGTACTACTGATTAACATGACAAGTAATACCTAGTCCAGCTAAATGAAAAACAGATTCTAACTAATGCCCAATTCACTAGTTTCACCAATTGGATTCAATGTATTGGCCTGGACAGCCGTAATGTCCGAGAAACTGAATCCGATCACAGAGCGTCTTAAAACCATCGGCTACGACGGAATCGAGTGCTTTGTCGATAACACTGACATTTCCGTTTATCGCCAATTTGGTGATCATTTGAACCAACTTGGTTTACAAAGCACCTGTGTAGTGGTGGTTGGCCCCGACTCAAATCCGGCCAGCGAATCAGCCAAAATTCGGGAGCAGGCTGTCGACTTTTTGAAGGGTGTTATCGACCGGGCTCATGCCATGAATGCATCTGTCCTTTGTGGACCCTTTCATTCTGCCTTTGCCACGTTCACACGCCGGGAACCCCAACCCGATGAATATGCCCACAGCGCCGAAGTGCTACATACCGTTGGCGACTACGCCAAACAGGCGAACATCATATTGGCTCCGGAAGCCCTGAATCGCTTCGAGTGCTATCTCTGTAATACCATGGAGCAGTTATTGCAACTAGTTCGTATGGCCGATCATCCAAACGTTCGGGCTATGTTCGATACGCACCATGCCAACATGGAGGAAAAGCAATTTCCGAAAGCGATTCAGACCATTGCGCCCGTGCTGGCACATGTACACATCAGTGAAAACGACCGCGGCACACCCGGCGATGGACACATCCCCTGGGATGACACCTTCCGGACACTGGCCGAAATTAAGTACAAAGGCTGGATGACGATTGAAGCGTTTACCCGAAATGACATTGATTTCGCCAATTCAATCAACGTCTGGCGGGAGTATAACGACCCCTGGGACATTGCCGAAAACGGGCTTAAGTTCATCAAGGCTATGCAGGAAAAATATATTTTTTAACCACAAAGGCACAGAGAACACTGAGTTTTAATATGCTGTTTAAAACTCAGTGTTCTCTGTGCCTTTGTGGTTAAACCCTTTACTTCATAATTTGTGCTACTTTAAAAACTTAGCCAGATTCTCTTTCGTCACTAGCTGAAACGGGATGAGCGTTTCTTTATCATAAGCCTGTCCCTTTGCAGCTTTCACTGCCGTTTCAATAGCTTTTGACCCCTGTTGTTCAGCATTCTGAAAAACCGTAGCGTCCAGCGTTCCCTTCTTAACGGCTTGCAACCCGTCGGGAATGGCGTCGATACTCACCACAATAACTTTGTCTTTCAGCCCCGCATCGGTCAACGCTTTTACGGCACCCAGGCCCATTTCATCATTCTGCGCGAAAACGGCATTGATCTGACCACCATACGATTGAATCCAGTTTTCCATCAATGACATCGCTTTAGCCCTATCCCACTCGCCCGTTTGATGGGCAATGAGTTTTAGATTCGGATATTGCTTTAGAATTTCCCGGGCTCCCTGCTCTCGTTTTATCTGTGCAGCCTGACCCATGTAGCCATGCATCATAACCACATTGCCTTTCCCACCCAGTTTTTCCGCGATGTATTTCATGGCAATCCGGGCCGATTCCACATCATCCGATCCCACAAAGGCGGTTGGCTTCGTGCTAGTCTCCGAGTTTACATTGATAATTGGAATCTTTGCGGCTAACGCTTTCGTCACGGCAGGCGAACTGGCTTCCACTTCGCAGGGATTCATAATAATGGCATCCACTTTCTGAGCAATAAAGCTTTCAATTTGCTCAACCTGTTTCAGCGCCGACCGCTCTGCATCCACCGTAATCAATTCAACCCCATCGGCTTCGGCCTTTTTGACCATTGCGTCATGTACGTTGACAATAAACTCATTCTGCATACTGAGCATGGAGACGCCCACCACTAGCTTTTTACTCTCACTATTCTGCCCTTTTTCGCTGGTCGACGATTGACTACAGCCTGTCAATAGAGTTATAAAGAAAAAAGAATAGCTAATAAAACGGGTGTACGTATGTCGCATATTGGTCAAAAGTTATCTGTATTTTCCTGTCGCTAACGCGACGATTTGGCGATCTAAAGTTATCCAGATAACTTAATCAACCATTCTTGGTGTGTTTCAAACTATCCAGCACAACGGCTCCGATGATGATGATACCCATCACCACCTGCTGGTAATACGACGTTACATTAAGTAGATCCAGTCCATTGCTAATCACACCAATCAGTAAAGCACCCAGTAGGGTTCCGGTCATTGTTCCGGCTCCACCCGCTGTACTGGTTCCTCCAATGATCGCAGCAGCAATGGCGTCTAGCTCAAATCCAGCTCCGGCATTAGGCTGACCGGTTGTAATGCGCGAGGTCAGCAGGATTCCGGCTAAGGCAGCCAATCCTCCGCATAGCGTATAAACGATCATTTTTACCGTACTCAACTGAATTCCGGATGCTTTAGCGGCCTGTTCGTTCCCTCCTACTGCATACATGTAGCGGCCTATCACGGTCTTCTTCAGGATAACCGTGCAGACAACAAAGAACACCACAAGAATAATAATCAGGGTAGGGACACCAAGCACTTTACCTCCTCCAATAAAATTGAACGAATCCGACAGATTAGATACGGGTCGTCCTTTGCTTAGAATCAGGGCCAGGCCTCGGCCAATGGTCATCGTGCCCAGTGTGACAATGAACGGAGGCACTTTCGTACGGGTGACAACAAATCCGTTGAATGCCCCAAAAAGCAGGCCTGCCAGCAAACCAACGCCAATTGGTACGATAACCGGATAGGTATCGGGATGGGCAAACGAAGCAGCCACAACACCCGTAACGGCCACGATCGAACCGATAGACAGATCGATGCCTCCCGTAATAATCACAAACGTAACACCAAAGGCCAGCAACGCATTGATGGATACCTGCGTCACAATAATCATCAGGTTCTGAACGGTGAAGAACCTCGGCGTGGTCATCGCAAGAGCAATACAAATCGCCACCAGAACGATCAGCAGGACATACTTTCCAGCGTCTCGAATGCGTATGCCGCCGTAATCTCCCCCTTTAATCAACGTACTATCTTTTTCCATGTATCAAGATTCAATTTTAAACACAGAGACACAGTGAGTACAGAGAATAATATATTGATTTTTAACTATTCTTTGTGTCCTCTGTGCCTCTGTGTTCAATCATTCTGCCTCACCATAATTAAACTTCCATCGCATAGTGCATGATCGTTTCCTGCGTGGCTTCCCTGGCTGATAATACGGCGGTTTGGTGTCCCTTTGCCAAGACGAGTATCCGGTCGCTCATGCCGAGCAGTTCGGGTAGTTCGGATGAAATCAGGATGATGGCCGTTCCGGTTTCTTTCAGTTGATTGATAAGCTTATAAATTTCAGCCTTAGCACCAATATCAATTCCCCGCGTTGGTTCATCAAGGATGATGATCGACGGAGAAGAAAGCAGTATTTTGCCGATGACTACTTTCTGCTGGTTGCCGCCACTCAGTTGCTTTACGGGCTGAGCTGAACTGGAGGCTTTTATTTTTAAGTCAGCCATCATGACATTAGCTGTTTCCGACTCGCTTTTCGCTTGAACCACTCCCCCTTTTGCATACTTCGGTAAGCTGGCTAACGTAATATTTTCCCGAACCGATAAGTGGGGAATAAAGCCAAACTTTTTCCGGTCTTCACTGACATAGCCGATTCCATGGCCAATAGCGTCCTGCGGTGCATTTATACTAACCTTTTCTCCTTTTATATACAGTTCGCCACTGTCAGCGGGATCAAGACCGTAAATGGCGCTGGCAACTTCCGTTCTGCCCGCTCCCATCAGGCCAGCAATACCCAGAATTTCGCCTTCATAAACGTCAAAACTGATGTCAGAGAATTTACCTTTTCGACACAATTGCCTCACAGACAATACCTCTTTGCCAGGCCGAGTAGTAGAAACAGGAAACAGCGTGTCTATTTCGCGACCGACCATCATCGTGATCAGGGTATGTATATCGAATTCAGCAGCGGGTTTGGTAGCCATGTATTTCCCATCCCGAAGTACTGTTATGGTATCAGCGATGGTGAATATCTCCTCCATTTTATGGGAGATATAAATGATGGCTACCCCCTTTTGTTTCAGGTCGCTGATGAGGCCAAAGAGCGTCGCCACTTCTTTGTCGGACAGGGCCGATGTGGGTTCGTCCATGATAATTACCCTGGCATTATTCGAGATGGCTTTGGCAATTTCGACCATCTGCATCTGAGCAACGCTAAGGTATTTCATCTGACTATCAGGGCGTATGTTTACCCCCATTTGCTTTAGGAGCTGGCCCGCCCGTTCCGTCAAATTCCGGTCGTTCAGCCAGCTAAACAGTTTCCCGTTGGCCTCCCGACCCAGAAAAATATTCTGAGCGACCGTTAATTCAGGAACAACCTGCATCTCCTGATGAATCATGGAGATTCCTCTCTTCATAACCTCCCTGACGTGGCTAGTCGTCAAGTCAGTTCCTTCAAAGCTTATTTCGCCTGAATCAGGCTTCAGAAGACCGATCAGGAGCTTCATCAGCGTCGACTTCCCCGCTCCATTCTCCCCCATCAGCGCATGAACTTCCCCCTTGCGTATGTTCAACTGAACATTATCCAGCGCCACCACACCCGCGAAGGTTTTCGTTAGTCCGCGTACCTGAAGGATGTAATCCTGGTGAGAATTCATGTTTGGCAAATTACAACGAACTACGTAAAAATGAATATGGTTTTGTCATGTCAACCAATCGGTCAAAATGACAAAACCAATGTCTTTTCTATTCCTAACAAGCCAATCGTTTATTGAGTAAACTCCTCAACGCCAGTATCTTTCCAGCTCCTGGACGAAGCCGAATCAAGGACAGCTTCGCAGACTTTCTGGGTTTCCAGGGAGTCCTGAAAGTTTGGTGAACAAGGCGTACCCGTTTCCAGACTTTTCAGAAAATCAGCTACCTGATGAATAAAACTGTGTTCGTACCCAATGCCTAATCCCGGTACCCACCACTTGTCCATATAGGGTTGATCGCCATCCGTTACATGGATAGAGCGCCATCCGCGTACGATGCTTTCATCGGCATGGTCGAAATATTCCAGGCGATTCAGATCGTGCAAATCCCAACGAATAGACGCATGTTCGCCATTAATTTCAAGGGTGTATAGCGCTTTGTGCCCACGCGCATAGCGCGTCGACTCAAAAAGACCTAACGAGCCATTCTCGAAGTGGCAGTGGAAGATACAGGCGTCATCAATGCCAACGGGTTCTACCTTGCCCGTTCCCTGGTGAAAGCGCTCCTTTACGAAGGTCTCAGTAACCGCTGATACATCTTTAATAGCGCCGTTCAGCCACATGGCGGTGTCAATACAGTGAGCCAGAAGATCACCGGTCACACCAGACCCGGCGGCTTCAACGTCCATACGCCAGGTGCCAGCGCCCCCCTGTGGAACATCGGCACTAATCGTCCAGTCCTGAAGGAAATTAGCCCGGTAATGGAAAATCTTACCCAGCTTGCCGGAGTCGATAATCTGTTTGGCCAGCGAAACGGCTGGAATACGCCGGTAGTTATACCAGACCGTATTGGCCACACCCGCTTCGTTCACCGCATCGACCATTTGTTGCGCTTCGGCTACGGTCCTGGCCAGTGGCTTTTCGCAAAGAATCATCTTTCCCGCTTTAGCAGCGGCAATGGCGATTTCAGCGTGTGAATCATTAGGCGTACAGATGTCGATGGCATCGATATCATCCCGGGCAATTACTGCCTTCCAATCGGTTTCTATAGATTCGTATCCCCACTGGTCGGCAAATGCCTGCACTTTGGTAGCGTTACGCGAACAGACGGCTTTTAAAACCGGCGTGTATTCCAGATCGGGAAAGAAATTAGGGACTCGATTATAGCCGTTGGAGTGTGTCCGGCCCATAAATCCGGTACCGATTAAACCAATACGTAGTTCTTTTTTAGTTGACATATTTTATAGGGTTTGAAGTTCGAGGTTTGAGGTTTGAAGTTGGCTAACCGCCACAAACTACTGAAACGTCAGCCAACTTCAGACCTCAAACGCCAAACTAATTAACTGGCCTCGTACCAGCCGTGTGCTTTGCGAACCTTGATCATGGTAGCCAGAATATCGTTCCAGGTTTGCTGATTCGTCATTACCGAATTCGGGAACATGCAACCATCCCAGCAGATGTGTTTGAAGGCTTTGGTGAGTACCCCGTTTTCATCGCGAAGCCAATAGCCTGCATCGTGAACCACATCGAGTTTCCCATTTGGATCTAAGGCCTGACAGTGGCGACCGGTCTTATCGTGAGAACCCGAGCCAAATACCGTTCCGTCGTTTTGAGCAACGTGGAAGTCGATTGTCCAGGGGCGTAACGCATTCGTTAAGGTTTTTAGGGCTTCTTGCAGCGCGGCCCGGTCGCTCCAGTCGAAGTCAGGAGGTAAAATACGATCCTGTTCGCGGTTATAACCCATCGTATAGAGCAACGTATGCGCCATATCAGCCTGAAAACCCATATTCGGGCGATCAACGGCTTCCAGCGTTTCGAGCATGGTTTTCCAGCTGTGCATACCACCCCAGCATATTTCGCCCTCGGCAGCCAGTTTTTCACCGTATTCAGCGGCTACATCGCAGGCTTCGCGGAACGTTTGGGCAATCAATTTCGTGTTTCCGGTTGGGTCGGCATCCCAATCGTGTGGAGAACTGGCGGAGTCGATACGAACCACCCCACTAGGGCGAATACCAAGTTCCGTTAGTTTCTGACCGATATGGCAAGATTTACGCACCATCTCAACAAAGTTGGCGCGATCTTCTTTACTGCCCATAGCAGGCCCACCCCAGATGGGTGCCACTAATGAGCCAATTTTCAGATTATAGCCTCCTACTTTATCGGCTAGTTTTTTAATCTCATCATCCGATATATTGACATCGATATGTTCGAAGAGAGCCAGATCGACACCATCGAATTTTACCCCATCTACCTCAGCCGCAGCTGTCAGTTCCAGCATGGTATCGAAACCAACAACGGGTTCGGAATCGGGGCCTTTGCCCACAACGCCCGGCCACATGGCATTGTGGAGTTTAGGATAATTATTCTCGTTCATGAGAAGGGTATGGTTTAAGGTTTATAGGTGAATAGACCGCAGATTGTTATGATGATTATGATCTTAAAAAATCTTAACAATCTGCGGTCTATAATACTAAATCAGGGTTGCTTGGACCAAAGTGTTTCAGCATCACAATGGGGTCGGTAGTCGACTGATTAACAATCGTAACACCTTCCAGGGCGGCTTTTTCGCTCACGAAGAACTCATCGTTGGTCAACTGGCCGTACCGAATCATGGTAGGTGTTTCTATAGCCCAATCGTTTAGTGTACCGTGCCCCTGCATCATGATCAGGCCATAGGCAGCACTGTCTTTGATGGTTACGGTTTGGCCAGGGAATACAGTTAATTCTTTAGCGCTGAATGCGTCAGACTTATAGCAAACCCATACTTCGCTGTACCCCGCGGCTTTCATTTCCTCCGCATCCCGAACCGGCAGTGGTTTCATGAATCGGTTGGCCATCATTTGCGGGTCCGTATTCAAGTCCCAATCAATAGCTTCCATCAGTTGGTCATAATCACCGATGCGATCTTTAGGAGTACCGTTCCAGAGCAACTCCTCTGGAATAATGGCTTCGTTCACCAGCGACTGGTACATAGCAAATACGTCAGACGCTTTCTGGGGTTCGTAGGTACATAGGCTTCCTGGCGCATGGAGCAGGCCCGGTGGCACATCCCAGCCCGTTCCTGGTTCCAGCCGATAAGCCGATGAATAATTGGTAATTTTATTATCGCCTTTGGTGAAGTTCTGTAGGCACTCTTTTATCTGTTCTTTCGAGGTGCCTGGGGCGATACCGATGAATGTATAAGGAAAATCACCACCGTGGTTATTCACTTGTGGTGGAAAATAATAGGCTTCGGGTTTACCCAACTGACCGATCAGAGCCGCCTGCTCATCGTTGTGGTGCAGATGATGCGGCAGTGGACCCATGTTATCAAAAAACTTGGAATACATGGGCCAGGCACCGTACTCATTCCACAAGCGATCACCAATCAATTCACCCTTCAGCTCACTTACGGCATCCTTCAGCAGAAACTGGACTTCCTTGCCATCGTCGTTAAAAACAACGTGGCTTAAGCCTTCATTTTCACCGGTTAATGGGCCGTTTTTAGCGGGCGTTGTCGAGGAGAACCAGCGTTCGTCGATGCCACCCCGCTCACCACCCAATACGTAGTAATCATCTGGGTGGAGTTTAATTCGGCGGCCCGGTACGCAGAACGACCGGGGAACCCAGGTTGGGGTCAGCCGCAAAACTCCCTTTCCTTGTTCTAATGCTTTTTCAATTACACTGAGTGTTGGCGTTGTTTCCATACAGGGGTTATTAGTAATCAGCTTAACGATGTTTATTCAGAAAGTCATTTATAGCGGCTTTCTCATGTAAAATTTCGATTTCTAAATCATACGACTTGATTTCACCCGGTGCCAGGAACAAAAGTTCGTTCTGTTCACGGGCTTTAGCCTGTCCAATCAACGGGTTAGTTGTTGGCTCCAGGCCAGTCACATACTCGCCTTTTCCCCAGTGCTGCCAATTGATTAACCAGGGCAATTGTGCTTTCTGAAACCTCAGAGCCATTGCAATACCCAGTTGCGCATTGTGTAGGCCAGCCGTGCATTGGCCAGTGCTATCGGGGTTGCATCAATAGAGGCAACCGCTTCACCAGTGCCACTGTGCGTAGTTAACGGAGCGGGGCACTTTCGAAAGTCGTTGCCTTCATGAAAGATATCGGCATTAATACCGCCATCCCGCGCTTGCCAGTTGCCCTGCCAGATAATATCGGTGCCTTCATCCACTAACGGCCAACCGAAATTGAAATGGTAAAGCAGCATGTGCGGAGCCGGTGTATTAGCCCGGTTTATCACTTCATCATGAATCCGAATAAAGGGTTGCCCCAGCGTGCCGGAGATTGTCCGACGCAGTTCCAGACTAGGGCCAAATAGTTTGGTTTCCTTGATTCGTCCGGTGATACTCATCTCCAGTCTTCCGATCAACGGATCAGGTTGTATGATGGATTCGATTTCGGCTGGGCAGTTGCTTATTTGTCCATGCAGTCCCCGTTCTCCAAAGGCGTCCTGTTCGGGGCCTCCCACGTGAGAGAGTCCGCAGGTGGTAAGTAAGCCGCCACCAAATGTGCGAAGCCAGTCGGCACCCCGATCCGAAAACGGTTGGGGTGGGGTGATGCCGGTATGACTAAGCCAGGCCAGGCTATGTTGATTGTAAAACGCGTCGGCAATGTCCATTGCCCGGTCGATGACCACTTTATAACGCAAGCCCGTGCCGGTATTGATCCATGCAATTCGGGTTCCCCGGCCGGTTCCGTTATCCAGTATAGAGGTTTCGATACCGCCGAGCTGGGCTGGATTTGAGACTTTATCTGTCCAGGATTGTTGAGTCAAGATTGGTAGGGGTTAATGGATAATGGATAATGAATAATGTAAAATGGTAAGGCACTGGCAATTATACATTTTACATTATTCATTATCCATTAATCAATCTTATAACTGCTTCAGCATCAAATTCCGGTATTGAACCTTCATAGGCGGCCCTACGTGAACCTGTACGCCCAGAAGCCCTTTTGATTTCCCGTTAACGGTGTCTTCATCGGTGACATCGCTCATCAACACATCGTTGATGTAATGTTGCAAGCGATTGCCTTTTATAACTAGCCGAAATGTGTTCCAGTCTTCGCTTTTGATAAGTGTCTTTAGCGAATCTGAACTGCCTAATGAACCTGTTACGGTCAATCCACTCCAGGCATTACTTTTCACATTTGCTCGAACTCCTTCGGGCGTTGCTGGACCGGTATAGGGAGGAATTGTTGTTTTTTGCCCCCGATACGCCAGCGTTGTTCGCTTACGCTCTTCGTAGTTCTGGCCGGTATAGCGGTTTTTTCCGTCAATGTCAGCCTGGTATCCTCGTAAAGCGAATGGAACATCAGGCAATTGATCGCTGCGGTAGTTAATGCCGGAATTACCAGCTTCGGTAATATTGAATTCGCCTTTAAACTCAAAGTCGCCGGGTTCTCCACCCCGCCAGATGATGAACGAGTTGGTTTTCAGTAGCGTAGCAGGTGTTATTTCGCCTACTAAGTTGCCATTTTCGACCCGCCAGTAGGTGGGATCACCATCCCAGCCCTTGAGCGTTTTCCCATCAAAAATCTGGACAAAGCCGTCCTTCTTTTTTTGCGCTACGCAGGATGTGTTGATACTGGCAGTCGACATGACCGCCAGCAGTAATCCTAGCTGGATAAAGTTTAGATTTCTTTTTTTTAGCATGTCAGTTTCGCATTAACGTGTTTTATGTAGCGTGGACATCCTGTCCGCACAGCTATAGGCTACGTTGTACATATGAATACCCTGTGGCTATGCGGATAGGATATCCACGCTACTCATCATTTACCTTTCGTTCCTGTTGCCTTATAGACATCATTTGCCTGATTTCCGCCCGATTTCAGGTATGCAACAAGGTCTTTCAATTCATTCGGATTCAGGCTATTGATCAGGCCTGGCAGCATGATCGAAACAGTCGAGTTTTTCTTCGAGGCCACCGATGCCTTGGCAATTTTCCGAAGTTGATCTGGCGCAAATGGATTCTGAGAAATTGAATAGCTCGTTTTATCTTCATTAACCAATCGACCCAAAACCGACTCTCCGTTTTTCAGCGTGAAAATGGTAGACACGTACTGATCTGAAATCGCTTTGTCAGGATTGATGATAGCTTCTAATATGTCTTTATTAGAAAAACGAGTGCCAAGTTGAGTCAAGTCAGGACCAATATCTCCACCTTGTCCACCCATTGAGTGGCAACGGCTGCACAGAATGGCCGAGTAGATCTTTTGGCCGGTAGCAAAGTCGCGACTCCCCGATCCGCTATCGACAATAGCCACCGCCTTATCCAGTTCCCAACGACGACCAGGCCCCTTGGGCGAGTAGTCGCTAACAAAATCGTTACCCGATGCGGTCAATAGATCGGCCCCAGATAATTTGTTGTATTTCTCAAACTGGTCTTTCGGTACATGTACAAGCGCCAGTTTTCGAGCTCTGTCAATAAACCCAACATAACTCCGTCCACCCTGAAATTTAAATGCATTGGCAAACCAGCTGAAGTATTTATTGCGAAGTTCCGGTGTCCAGCCAGCATCTGCCCGGCTTAACATGGTCGCATAAAAGGTCTGCTGTAATGGTGGAACTTTCTCAAGCATCTTGGCAATATCCAGACCGTATTGTGGATTGCGTAGAATAAGATCCGACGAGGCCGTAGACGTTTCGAGGCCAAGATTATGACTGCCCGTTTCATCTTTAATATCCATCAAGGCCAGTGTTTTAGTCACCACCCCGGTGCGTCGAGGGAAATCAGAACCCGGCTAAGTCCCCGGTTCATCAGGGCTGTCTTCGCTGGATAATGTGGGTTCAGGTACGCAATTACCTTCTCCTTATCGGCTCCTTCGGGCATGCCCATCCGCAGGCAAATTAGTTCGAAAGCGCGACACAGATCAAACTGCTGCGACTCTGGTAACTGATCGTACTTAATTTTCACCAATGCATTGATTAACTGACTTTTCTGAGCAGGATTACCTTGCCGGGCCAGTGCCACAGCGGCCTGCGTCAGGCGTTGTGGATCAGTTTCGGCAAATACCCGATCCTGCCACTGAGCTACCGGCTGATGTTCAACGGCAATCCGGGCGGCATAACGCACAAACCGGTCAGGGTGATTCAAGTTTGGCCAGGCAGCGGCAATGGCAGCCGGATTAGCCCCCAGATGATACTGTTCCAACTGGGTTCTGAGCTGGTGCTCTTTTGTAATAACAGGCGCTTTGGCTACTGGCGTTACCGACTCGGTACCTGTATAGGTAATCCGGTATAAATCAGACTCCAGGCGACGACCACCTGTCAGGAAATACATGGCGCCATCGGGCCCAAACATACCATCCGTCAAGGGTAGTGGCGATCCCGAAATAAACTCTTCCCGCTCCGCTTCGTAGGTTGCGCCTTTGGGTTTGAGGTGAATCGAGTAGATAATACCAAAGCTCCAGTCAAAGGCAAATAACGACTGGCGATACCGCTCCGGGAAACGTGCCTTATCGCCATACATCAGGTTCGTTGGCGATCCCTGGCCGATGTTCAGAACAGGCGGCAAATTGTCCGGATTACCAGGCAACCACTTGCCATTGCCCGTACGCCAGCCAAATTCAGCCCCACTGGTAATATGACAAATCCGGGTTGGGCGATACCAGGGGAGACCAAAGTCCCACTCCATATCGGAGTCGTAGCCAAACATATCGCCTGCTTCGTTAAAGGCAATATCAAATGTATTTCTAAAACCGGCTCCTATCAGCTCCCATCGTTTTCCTTCCGGATCAATGTTGGCTACCCAGCCACCAGGGGCCATCCGATCGTTGGCATGCCCGCGGGGGTCTTTTATTTGCGGAAACAGATTATCTTCTTTCCAGTTCGATGGCAAGCGATAGGCATCCATTTGCGGCACATCAACGTGATTTCCGGCAACAAGGTATATCGACTTACCATCGGGCGAAAGTTTCATACTATGCGGGCCATGTTCACCTTCCTGCCCTTTCAGCTCTTTCAGCAGGGTTATTGTCTCAAACTGGTCATCCCCATTGGTGTCCTGAAGGCGATATAATCCCGTTGGTTTATTAAAATTTTTGTTCACCCGGTTATTCACCATCACGTAGAGGCTATTGAAGGCATATAATAAGCCCTGGGCGTAGCCCATACCCACCGTGGTATCGCCGGGTTGAACAATACCAACCTGTAGCTTCTCCACTTTAGGCTGCTGATTCCCAGAGCCAACGGGTGGAATCTCCAGCCGGTACAAAAAGCCGTACTGGTCAGAGGTTATCATCCGTCCTTTATTATCAAACGTCATGGCTACCCACGACCCTTGTTTATTATCGGAAGGGCTATAGAGGTGCTCCGCTTTGAAACCGGGCTGTAATTTCAGTTTGTCGACCTTCGGGTTGTCTGCTTTGGCTGTTTCAGAAGCACCTCCGCCCATGTTGACCCAGGAGGCTCCAATCAGAACGATGGCCGAAACGGCAAGGAGCAACTTGGCTGGTTTGTACGTGAAGAACATAATCGTATTGAGTAAGTAAGTTAATATCGATGCCTTGTAGGCGACTAGTCGGATTGCAAAGCGGATTATTATTCGTATCCGTATAAAGCGTAGAGACTGGGCAATATACCGGCTTATGGGAGGCTGGCAGGAGAAAGAAAAGAAGCAGAGCCGAAACGATTCTGCTTCTATGGATTCATTCTTACCAACCTATGTTTAACTAAAAAACTGTTTTATGTGTATACCTCTGGCAAAGAGAAAACGACTACCGAAGCAATACATAAATAATTAGATTCTATTGATTCTGTTGATTCTCAAGGCCGCTTGCCTGTTAGGATCGATAAAGCCTCTAGAATCAACAGAATCTCTTATACTAGAAATTAGGCGTCAGGGCAGCCTCAACAGCAGGCAGGCCATAATAATCATCCAACACTGTGAAGGCATTCGGTGGTGGAACCGCTCCAGCCGGGAAATAATAGGCGGCCGGATTGCCTTTCACCTTTGCTCCATAGGCCCCAATAATCTCCTTCACACGACCCGTTCTGGTCAGATCAAACCAGCGTTTATTTTCAAAAGCCAGCTCAACCCGCCGTTCTTTGAAGATAGCCTCCCGCATATCAGACTGCGAAGATGCCGTTGTGGCCGCCAACCCTGCACGGGCACGCACCTGATTGATGTAGGGAGCAGCCTCACCTGTTTTACCCTGCTCGTTCAACGACTCAGCCAAAAATAGCAGCACTTCGGCATAGCGATACACAGGCCAGTTCTGACCGGTATTATTGTGTATCGAATGGGGGCGGGCGTATTTTTTGATATATGGATACGTTTTGTCAGCGCGTAGGCTCCCACTCAACGTAACATAACCAATGGAAATGTCTTTTCGCTTATCACCAGTTTCGTAGGCTGCAATAAGATCCGGCGTCGGAATGTTATTGCTCTCCTGCGAAGTGCCCTGCGGGTTCGATGTTCCAACAATAGGCGCTATCTCCGCAGTCGAGATAGGAGAAGGCAGGAAACGGTAAATCTGGTTACCATTATACCCAGCAGAGCCTTCCATGTACTGAATCTCAAACACAGACTCCTTATTATTCTTATTGGCACTGGTATACGAAAACGCATCGTTATAGTCAGGCATCAACGTATAGCTGTCGTTGGTTACTATTGATTTAAGTATCGGCTCTGCCTGTGCCCACTTTTTCTGCGTGATGTACAGGTTTGCCAACAGCATTTTAGCGGCTCCTGATGTAGCCCGACCCAAATCTGTGGCAGCCTGGGCGGATTTAGCCGGTAAGGCCGTACTGGCCGCAAGCGCGTCCTTTTCGATCTGCGTATAGATCGCATCCGTAGTTGCCAGGGTAATGCCGCATCTTCCCGACCCGTAATGGGTACTAAGTGCAGCGGAACTTTACCGAACAAACGTACCAGGTCGAAGTAGGCAAACGCTCTCAGAAACAGCACCTGCCCTTTCAGATTATTTTTTGAGGCCTCCGAAGCAAACGTTATCCCAGCACCGTCGATCAGCGACAAAACCTGGTTGGCACGGGCAATAATTACATAATTTAACCGATACTGCACCAGTACGTTATCGTTGGCCGTAACACCATTCGCCGTTGGCACGGCAAAATCAGCCACGTTTTCGGTTGCGTCAACAGCGCCATAGAGTGTATTACGGGCATAATAGGTATTGTCGGAGTGCATTTCCTCCAACACCCAGGCACGCTCGTTAAACATCTGCCGAAGGGGAACATAGGCCCCATTGACCGCCTGCTGAAAGTCGGATTCGGTCTTAAAAAACGTTGCCGAACTCAACGCTGTTTCGGGAACTACGGTCAGGAAATCTTTGCTGCAACCGGTTAAGGCAATTGCTAAAAGCCAGGTCGCTATATGGTTACGTTTCATATATTCAGAATGAGTTTATAAGTCATTAGGTAGTCATTTCATGGATGGTCATTCGCTGTCATTGATTGTGGTAATAAACCGTTACGACCAAATGACACTTAATGACAATAGAATGACCATTAATGACGATGGATTAAAAGTTTAGGTTAACGCCGAGTGTATAGGTACGTGGAACGGGATAGTTCGAAAAATCGACGCCCTGACTCAAGTTACCACCATCACCATCACCTGCACCGTTTCCGCTGGTTTCCGGATTCGGGCCACCCCAGTATTTCGTGAAGATATAAACCTGTTGTGCCGACGCATAGACCCGTGCCGACTTGAAGAGCTTGTTAACCGCTCCTATGTTATAACCCAGGGTTATGTTTTTGATCGTAAAAAACGACGCGTCGGCCAGGAATTG
Organism: Spirosoma telluris; assembly: GCA_003259005.1. Classification (GTDB taxonomy): domain Bacteria; phylum Bacteroidota; class Bacteroidia; order Cytophagales; family Spirosomataceae; genus Spirosoma; species Spirosoma telluris. The sequence continues at coordinate 6,922,997 of QLII01000001.1, read as the reverse complement.
CGTACTGTTCCAGTCGCGCTCAATACCCGTGTAGTTACCGCCATTGTTGGTAGCCCCAAACTGACCTTTACCTGGTGTGATAACGGTCGTGGCAACACCGACACCGTTAACCATAGTATTTTGAACACGGAAACGGTCTTTTACCCCTTCAACCATGTTAAATACGGCATCCAGGTTAGCCGTGCTGTATAAGTGGCGAACCCATAACTGATTTCCATAGGAGCCAGAACCCGTAACCGAGAAATCAAAATTGCCGTACTTCAGGTCGTTGGTGATACCATACGTAAATTTCGGAAATGGGCTACCAATAATCGTGCGGTCATCAGCATCACCACCGTAGGTAATTACGCCATCGCCATTAACATCTTTCATTTTGATGGTACCAATAGCCGAACGGCCCGGAATGATAGGTGACGATTTGAGTTCTTCAGCACTTTGATAATATCCTTGCTTTACCAAACCATAGAACTGGCCGAAGGGCTGACCAACCTGCGTAATGTGGAATGATCCATATACGCGGTCAATACCAGGAGCCAGGGAAACAACCTGATTCCGGTTGAACGAAATGTTGGCGTTGGTCGTCCATTTCAGTTTACCCACTGAGTTTTTGGTTGTCAATGAGAACTCATGACCCAGAATTTAATTTCGCCAATGTTATCATTGAAATTTGTGAAGCCAGATTCCTGCGGAATCTGTACGGCGTAGAGCAGGTTCGTCGTACGTTTCGTGTAGAAATCGTAGATAAACTGAATACGATCGTTTAACAAACCTAAATCAAGCCCTATGTCAAACTGCTTGGTGGTTTCCCAGCCTAAATTGGGGTTAGCCAGCGACGTAACAACAGCCCCTGTAGCCACCGTACTACCGAAAACAGCATTGGTCGTATTGTTCACCAGTGCATACGACGTATAGTTGCCGATGTTGTTGTTACCAATTACACCATAGCTCGCCCGAATTTTGGCAAACGAAACGGGCGTAACTGTTTTCATGAAATCTTCATCAGAAAGTAACCAACCTGCTGAAGCTGATGGGAATGTACCAAACTGATTGTTTGCGCCAAATCGGGACGAACCATCTGTCCGAACAGCCGCTGTGAACAGATATTTCCCTTTGTAATTATAGGTCAGTCGAGACAGGTAGGAGGTCAATGTCCATTGGTTAATGCCATTGTTTGTACCACCCCGGTTTATATTGAGTGCTCCCTGAATAGTAGGAAGTCGATCATCGGCATAGGTATCAGCCTGTATCCGGCTGAATTCCTGCCGATAATACTGATTAGTAAAACCAGCCAGCAACTCAAAATTATGCTCACCAAAGCTGCGGGTATAGGTCGCCAGGTTTTCGTTCAGCCAGGAGGTATTTTCTAAACCCTGACGAATCGAAACAGCCGTTGTTGGAATCGGCACATTGATAGCACTTGTCGCTGTCGACGGGTTAAAGAAGAAGAATTTAGAGTTTTGGTACTCTATGTTCATCGTAGACCGAAGAGTCAACCCCGTAATCGGCCGGTATTGCACATACGCATTCGCCAGTAGGTTGGTGTTCTTTGTCTCGTTAATCAGCTCATTGGCGGCTCGTACCCAGTTCGGATAAGCAAAAATATTACCTGTATTGTCTGGAAATTTATTAAATTTAGTTAGTTCGCCATTGGCATCGTAAATAGGCATAACGGGCCAGGTGTGCAGGGCATTGAACAGAATTCCGGTTCCTCGATCACCATCCGTCCGGGGTGTATTATCGAACACGTAGGAAGGAGCTACGTTAAAGCCAACCGTTACCCGATCTGATAGATTATAGTTTGAATTAAGACGCAGCGAGTATCGTTTGTATTTGTTGTTCAGAACCACCCCATCCTGATTGAAGATACCGGCTACCAACGATGTATTAGACTTAGTTGTATTATTAGAAATACTCAGGTTATAGCTCTGAATGGGTGCCTGCCGCAGCAAAGCATCATACCAGTCATTGTTTTTTCCTTCGTAGTCGGAAGGATTTTTAAATATATCCGGTACTACCTGGCCCTGGTCTTCATAATATTCTTTCTTGAACTGAGCAAACTGAACAGCGTCCAGCATTTTCACACGACCCCGCATAGGAACCTTCTGTACGCCTGCATAGGCGCTGAAGCTAATGTTTGTCTGACCCGGTTTTCCTTTTTTAGTGGTAATCAGCACAACTCCGTTGGCCGCCCGCGAACCATAGAGTGAAGTCGAAGCAGCATCTTTCAAAATCGAAAGATCTTCAATCTCATCGGGGTTAAGCTGGGCAATGTTCCCCGTTATCGGAAAGCCGTCAATTACGTAAAGTGGGTCACTACCTGCCGAGACGGATACCTGACCTCGAATCCGAATACTAATCCCCTGACCAGGCTTACCAGTCGCCTGGTTGATTTGGACACCCGCCAGGCGCCCCTGTAATTTCTGGCCAATCTGTGAAACAGGTAAATCTTTAATTTCGGCCGCACTCACGGTCTGAACGGCACCGGTAATTTCTTTTTTCAACTGACTACCATAACCAACCACAACCACTTCGTTCAGTGTTTGGTCGTCAGGTGTCAGCGTAACGTTAACCGATGTTTGATTGCCGATAAGTACTTCTTTGCGAGCATAGCCCACAAAACTAAAGACAAGCGTCGCGTTGGCATTGGGAGCTACAATTTTGAAGCTCCCGCTAGCATCAGTATTGGTTCCCTGGTTAGTTCCTTTTACAATGACACTTACCCCTGGCAAACCGGTTCCCTTTTCATCAAGCACTTTTCCCGTTATAGTAATATCTGCGATTACTTCGCGGTGCTCACCTGGCGTATTTCGTGCTAGTAACTGCGGGAGAAGTGAATTCTCTTTTTGAAGTATTCCTCTGGGCTGCTGCGCGAAGCTGGTAAATGAGCCCGCTACCAGGCTTAGTGCTACTAACTGATAAAGTCTTTTCATAAAAGTATTAGATAGGATGACAAGATTAATTTGACAAATCGCTCTCAGGAAAAGTCATTTTAATGGCCAAATATTACCAATCTCATCCCACCAACTTTCCCATACCTACCCACCTTTGGTACAATTATTTATAAAAATTATCTATTACCATTAAATGGTTTAATTTTTTCTCTAACCAACAAGAACCCACTCGTAACCAGACCTTGGGCACGATAGTAGTAACATTGTGGATAAATACAGCCGATACAGTAGACAACTCTAATTGATAAACACCTCATCTACAAGTAGTAAGGCTTGCTTACCTTTATTGGGGTGCCAGTCGGGAAGCGGATTGACTGGCTTTGCTACGATTTTTAAGAAGGAAATTAGCTGGGGTTTAAACGAGCATCCTACTGCTTTCAATATAGGAAGGCTTTTCTTAACGGGTTGATCGGGTTTGACCGTCGCTATTAATTTCATCTGATCTCTCCTATCCCCTCCCAAACTTCAACCGTGCCTGGTGGGAAAATTCCCGTTTCTTCCTCAACCATTATACGCAACGTAACAGACGATACGTTGATGGGCTTTTTAAATTCTGCCACCAGCGCCATGTCATTTTTCCGGAATCCTGCCCAGTTATTGGCCCAGGCGGGACTATTAGCGTTGAACGTACCCAGCTTGCCATCAAAAAATGTATGGGCACCATCGGCCTGATGAACCGGATTGAGCGGCAGGAGCAAATTCACGCTATCGGGCTTATACGTACTCTTATAAAAATCGAACGTAGCCACATTGCTGCCATACCAACCCGATTTGTAGGCTTTCGCCTTAATTAATGTCGGTTGGGTAAGTGTGGTTTGATTGGCAAATACGGGCGAGTGGAGACTATCCGGCTCCGTCCCATCGGTTGTATAGCGAATTTCAACGCCTTTAATGGGGTGCTTTAGCTGCAGAGCAAGCGGCTGACTAAATATGGTCGAGCTATTTTTGATCTGGGGTGGATTAAGCTTAATCGGTTCGCTTTTAGCCCCATCAAATCCGGCAATGAATTGAATGCCTTTGTTGGCTTTTTGCAGTTGTTCAATCTGGGAAGGGGTTAGTTTTGTTTCCCAGAGCGAAATTGTTTTTAGTTGCTTCAAGCTACCCAGTTGCTTTTGCAAGGCATCATAGGTCACGTTTGTACCCGATAATGAAAGTGTATGCAGTTGTTTTAATGCCGACAGTTCCGATAAACCGGCTCCCGTTATATCCGTGAAATTGAGGTCTAGTTTCTGAAGATTCTCAAACTCACTGATACGCTTTATATCAGCGTCTTTGACTGGCATTTTATTCAAATTCAGATAGACAATCTGCTCTTTAACAGGGCTCAACTCGGCCAGTTTTTCGGATGTGAAAGCGGCTTTATTATACAGATTGACAGCCAGTGCAGGCGACTCTTTCGCTAACGGAGCAACCGTGCGATAATCGGTATTCAATCCCTTGATCGTCTCCTCATCGGCGGCATCAAAATCAAATTCCTCGACCTGATCACTGGGTTTAAATAAGCCAGCCGCAATAACGCGCAATGAATCATTAGCAGGCAAGTCGATCACTCGTTTTTTAACGTCGGCATTTTCTTTGACCCACAAAGCCAGTAAGGTCATTTCCTGGGTGGTAAGCTGGGTTTTGCCAGACGGTGGCATATGCTTCTTTTCGTCCAGCGGCAGGTGAATCCGTTGCAAGAGTAAGCTAACATCAGGTTTCCCGGCTATGACTACTTTCCCCGCTTTTCCACCCTTCAATACAGCCTCTATCGACGCCAGACTCAGTTGTCCTTTCAGTTTATCGGGATTATGGCAACTGATGCACTTCTGATTAAAAATGGGCTGAATTACATCGGCATATACAAGTGCTTTATCGAGCGCAACAGGAGTTGATTGCGTATGGCTACTTATCGGTTCGAACAGGAAATTATCCCCGTGAGTCAGGGTGGCTCCATAGTGCCCTGCCCCAATCAAAAAGAGAATTGTTGTCAACGCTCCCAACTGGGCAATTCGGGTACTGTACCAGGTTTTACTCCGTACCCAATAAATGAGGGAAGCAATAAAAAAGATACCAACACCCGACCATTTATGCCACAAAAGCGCCTGTCCACTATAGCCATCTTCTTTGGATAAAAACAAGCCCATAATAACCGTAACTCCGGCCGATAATGCCCCAATAAGCAACAGATTGCTCAGCAAGTCCCTATAAAATTCCAAAACGGCAGGGTTCGAAGCACTAGCTATTCGAAAGCGAAAAGCCTCCATAAGCATAGCCAGCAACAAAATAACAATCGGAAAATGAAGCAACAGCGGATGCATTCGCCCCAGCGGTTGTAGCCAGAGAGGCACGACGAATTTGTCGTTGAAAATCAGCAAAAACAGGATGAAAATACTCGACGCAAATAACCCCTGCTCTGCTAAACCGATGAGCTTTTTATTCATAATAAAATTACCTGAAGACAAATTTTAGAGGTAGTCGGCAATTACCCTCAACCCCTAAAGGGAGCTCTGCTCACTCACAAACTAAGCCCCTTTAGGGGGTTGGGGGTAATGCTAAGACAACAATAGGTTACGCAATAATACCGTTCACCACTTTCCCAGATACATCCGTTAACCGATACCGGCGGCCCAGGTGTTTAAAGATTAACTTTTCGTGATTGAGTCCCATTTGATTCAGCACAGTCGCCTGAAAATCATGCACATGCACGGGGTCTTTGATGATATTATAGCCCATTTCGTCCGTCTCGCCATGCACGATACCGGGCTTGATACCACCACCCGCCATCCAGATCGTGAAGCAACGAGGGTGGTGATCGCGACCATAATTATCCTTCGTCAGTTTGCCCTGCGTGTAGCTCGTGCGACCAAACTCACCGCCCCAGATTACCAGCGTTTCGTCCAGTAAACCCGTTGCTTCAGGTCAGTAACTAAAGCTGCCGATGCCTGATCAACATCTTTAGCCTGCTTGGCGATCTCAAATGGAAGATTTCCGTGCTGATCCCACCCCTGATGATACAACTGAACAAATCGCACGCCATTTTCGGATAGTTTTCTGGCCAGCAGACAGTTAGCTGCAAACGTGCCGGGTACCAGGCAATCGGGCCCATAGAGTTTGATAATATCGTCTGGCTCTTTCGATAAATCCATAACCTCCGGCACGGCCGTTTGCATCCGGTAAGCCATTTCGTACTGTTTCACCTTGGCTGTTATCTCTGGATCGCCGAACTCCTGATACGACAAATCGTTGAGTTGCGCCAGATTATCGAGCATATCCCGGCGGTCCTGACGATCCATGCCATCGGGGTCACGCAGGTAAAGAACGGGGTCTTCGCCCTTGCTAAACTGAACGCCCTGGTGAATGGAATCCAGAAAACCATTCGACCAGAGTTTGGAGTAAACGCCCTGCCCATTGCCAATCCCGCGCGACAACAAGACGGTGAAATTGGGTAGGTTTTTGTTTTCGTTACCCAGTCCGTAACTCAGCCACGAACCCATACTTGGCCGGTTTCCCTGCTGCGAGCCCGTTTGCAAAAACGTAAGCGCCGGGTCATGGTTAATGGCCTCGGTGAACATCGATTTCACAATGCAAAGGTCGTCTACTATTTTGGCCGTGTACGGAAACAGATCGCTAACCCACGCCCGCGACTGGCCATATTGCTTAAAATCAACGAACGAACCGACCAAGGGGAATTGTTTCTGATTGGCTGTCATACCCGTAAGACGCTGCGTTCCCCGCACCGAAGGGGGTATCTCCTGCCCCATCATCTCGCGCAATTTGGGCTTGTAATCAAACAGCTCCTGTTGCGAAGGCGCTCCGTTCTGGAATAGGTAAATCACTCGTTTTGCCTTAGGCGCAAAATGTGGAATGCCGGGAGTAAACCCATCCTCGTCTGCCCCACTCCCGCTGAACAGATCGGGAATCAGCAACGAACCCAGCGCAGCGCTGCCCAGCCCAAGCTCAGCCGGGAGAGGAAACGACGGCGGTTAAAATTCAGACCGTGTTCGAGAATTTCTTTTTCCATTTGATAGAATACTGATCTTTAGATCGTTATGATTTACCAGATTTTACTGAACGAAGATGCCACAATGCTAGAAAAACAGCTCATATAAGTATCTTTTTATCTCAAAAATCATAATGACCATAAAAATCAGCGTTCTATTAGGTCAGGATTTTGTAATGGTTTCTTCCAGATTATAGATGGTCGACACAACCCGCATCAGGGCGGCAAGTTTGGTCCTGTCGATTCGGGCGGGAATTGGGTATTCGCCAATCGCCAGTGATTTCTCCGCGCTGGCTGGTGTCAGTTTTTTCAGTTCCTTTTCATAATAGGCGGTCAACAGATCGGTTTCTTTTTCGTTTGGTTTCCGACTCACAATCAGCCGAAATGCCTTGCTGATTTTATCATGTACAGCGCTATTTTCCTGTAGTAACCGAGCGGCTAACACTCGCGACGCTTCCAGCACCGTAGGGTCGTTCATCATAACTAGTGCCTGCAAAGGCGTATTGGTTTTCAGTCGCCTGACCTCGCAGAGATCGCGATTACTCGCGTCGAAAATCGCCATGGAGGGTGGCGGAACCGTTCGTTTAATCAATGTGTACATGCCTCGCCGATACAGGCTTGACCCATGATCCTGATTATAAGCCGACAGCAATCCCCGCCCCGACGTAGCCCCTTCCCACAAACCCGCCGGCTGATAGGGCTTCACGCTCGGACCACCGATAGTCGGGTTCAATAATCCGCTACTACTCAAGACTAAATCTTTGATAAACTCAGCCGGAATTCGGTACCGAGGGCCACGGGCCAGCAGCACATTGTCAGGATCAGTGGCTAGTTTTTCGGGTGTAATCACTGCCGATTGCCGGTAGGTGGCCGAGGTGACCATCTGTTTGACCAGCCGTTTAATATCCCAGCCATGTTCCATGAAATCAACCGCCAGCCAGTCGAGTAAAGCGGGGTGCGTTGGCAAATCACCCTGCATGCCGAAATCGCCGGAGGTTTTCACGATGCCTTTCCCAAAAAACTCTTGCCACAAATGATTGACATACACGCGGGCTGTAAGCGGATTTTTTTTATCGAACAACCACTTCGACAGGCCTAGTCGGTTTTTGGGATAGGCTGGATCGAACGGCAGAATAGCTTTGGGCGTTCCGGGCTGTACTTCTTCGCCCGGCGCATCATAGGCCCCCCGTTTTAGCACAAACGTTTTGCGAGTCGTATCCAGATCCCCCATCACCGACACAATCAGGCGATTAGTATCCCGCTTATTGACAAACGACAAAATGCTCTGAATGTCCTCATCACAGATTTCCATTAGTGGTTTCTTGGCGTAGGTATCGGGGCCACCAATCACCGATTCAATACCGACTTCCTTCACATTGTTAAAAAACGCGAAGAGCTGGTAATATTCTTTGTGAGAGAACGGGTCGTATTTATGGTCGTGGCAATGTGCACATTCGATGGTTACGCCCAACAGACCTTTGCCGAACAGATCGTTCCGATCCGTCACGTACATGGTCCGATATTCCTCGGGAATCGTGCCACCCTCTTCGGTTATTTTATGATTTCGATTGAAGCCCGTTGCCAGGAGTTGTTCCTTTGTTGAGTTGGGCATTAAATCACCCGCTAGTTGCCAAGTGACAAAGTCGTTGTAATGCATATTTTTATTGAATGCATGAATGACCCAATCCCGCCACGGCCACTGTGTCCGGTAGCCATCGTCCTGATACCCGTGCGAATCGGCATAGCGGGCCAGATCGAGCCAGTGCAACGCCATTTTTTCGCCATAAGCCGGGCTTTTCAGTAACTGATCGACAACTTTTTCGTAGGCATTTGCGCTCTTATCGGCCAGAAAGCTGTCCATTAACTGAAGGCTGGGCGGCAAGCCATTTAAATCCAGACTCAACCGTTTCAGTAAACGCTCTTTATCCGCTTCGTCGTTGGGTTTTAGCCCCTTTTCCTCCTGCTTTTGCAGAATAAAATAGTCGATTTCGTTTTTAGGCCAGTCGGTTTGTTTGACCTGTGGAATAGCTGGTTTCTTCGGCGCTACAAACGACCAGTGTTTCTCGTAGGTGGCCCCCTGTTTAATCCACTTCTCAATCAGTTTTATTTCGCGGGCCGACAACTTCAGATTGGACGAGGGCGGAGGCATCATAACGGAGGTATCGGGCGAGCTAATCCGCAAAAACACTTCCGACAATTCCGGTTTGCCGGGCACCAATGCGTGCGCTGATGGATGCTCTTTCAGGGCTTTATAGGCACTTTCGGCCATATCGAGCCGTAAGCCAGCTTCGCGCTTATTGGCATCTGGCCCATGACAAGCCAGGCATTTATCAGAAAGAATGGGCCGAATATCGAAGTTATAGCTAATCCTATCCGGAATAGCCTCCGAGCTACTGCTATGGGTAGATGAGCTGGTCATACAGGATTGCATATACCACAAAAACCCCGCAATCACAGCCAGCAAATAGTATGGACTCATGCGCATACTGAAGATTTTTTAATGTATGATAGCGCGAACGTCTACGTTCGTGCTATCTTAACCATCATACCAGCAAATCCAGAACAGGTTTACCTAACCCATCGGGCGTAGAATAAAACGGGCGTTTTTCAACCTCGTAGTGCGTGTCGGGGGCAATACCCAGCGCGTGGTAAATCGTTTGGTGAATACCGTCGATACGCACCGGGTTCTCGATGGTTTTGCACGGACGTTCATCGGCGGTTTTACCGTAGACGAACCCCTTTTTTATGCCCCCACCAAACATCAGGATAGAGCAGCCATCCGTAAAGTGGCGGTGCATACCGTAGAATTTCAGGTCAGACAGAATTTCCGGCTGATTCACCTGCTCCAGTACTTTTGCTCCCGGCCGACCTTCTACCATCATATCCCGACTAAACTCACTGGCTAGAATAACCATCGTCCGGTCCAGGTGACCGGTTTTATCCAGGTCTTTAATCAGTTGGGCAATAGGACCGTCGATCTGCTTTTTCATGTCTTCCAGACGTGTATGGCCGTTCTCGTGCGTATCCCATCCCTTAAATGGCTCATATTCAGTCGTAACGCTGATGAATCGGGCACCCTGTTCGGTGAGTCGGCGAGCGAGCAGACAGCCCAGTCCAAACTTGCCGGTATTATAAATGTCATAACTCGTTTTGGGCTCCTGACTCAAATCAAACGCCTTGGCTTCGGGGGAATTAAGAAGCCTATACGCCTGCTCCATCGACCGCTTAAGTGACTCTTTCTGATAATCGCTGCCAAACTCACCCATCGGCCCGTTGCTAATCAGGTCGTTGTATAGTTGATTGCGTCGTTCGAACCGTTTGGCATCCATACCTACCGGAGGACGAACGCTTTCCAATCCCTGGCTTGGGTCGGGAATAAAGAACGGCCCGAACTCATTGCCTAGAAAACCAGCGGTGTGAAATGCCTTAAGTTCCTCGGCTTCGCCCACCGTAAATCGTTGCCCAATGTCCACAAAGGCCGGAATCACTGGATTCTTAGGGCCTAATTCCTTCGCAATCCAGGAGCCCAGATGAGGAGCGGCTACGGTTTGGGGTGGTTCGTAGCAGGTGTGCCAATGGTACTGATGACGCGAATGCAGAATATGCCCCATATCGGCAGCGACATACGACCGAATGAGCGTTCCTTTATCCATCACCTTGCCAATGGACTGGAGACCTTCCGAGAAATTGATTCCATCCAGCACCGTAGGTATTGGCTTGAACGTACTCAACACCCGATTACCCTCCATTCCCTTCTCGAAAGGTGTATAGCGTTTGGGATCAAAGGTTTCGGTATGGGCCATGCCGCCCGCCATCCAAAGCAGAATGACGGTATCAGCCGTGCCGCTTGTCTGACCCGGTTTTCTGGACGGACTACAGCCTGACAACAAGCTTGACACAGGAGCACCAGCTGCCAAAGCTGCCATCGTAGCCGCACTTGTTTTTTGCAGAAACTCCCGCCTATTCCAGCTATTTTTCATTTTGTATCGACATCAAAAGCACTCCTCTCTAATTCTATGGCTACGTCTTAGCGCTCAGCTAATTATAAGCTACTTAAACCTATTTTTTACTACTACCCATTCCAGTTGCGAGATAGTCCCATAAGGACGTAATGTTTGTAGAAAAAGGTAGTTTTCGAATCGGCTTTGGTCGCGTAGCGATCTAACTGTTTTTTGATCTGATCGCTACGCGACCAAAACTCATCTGCCACCTATTCTTTCTACAAACATCTGGTCGCTGACGCGACCGCTACCGTGTTTCACAGCCAGAATTACTAATAAATCAACTGAAACTCAGGATGCAGGCTAATGGCCCAAACCAAATCCTGAATGCCTTCTGTAGTCGGATTTTTACCGATAATTTTCTGAGCAATGGCCAGTTCGCTGGGCTTTGGTTCCCGGCCCAGGGCTTTCCAGTACAGATTTTTCACCAATACGTCGGAGGTCGGATAGGTTGCTTTCCATGCCTGAGCTCCTCGTTTAAGCGCGTCGTTGAATTTTTCGCCATTAGTCAGTTCCAGCGCCTGCAGGAGATTGGCCTGCGATGACCGACTGGTGCTCACCGTTTCGCGATTCGGACGCCCTAAAGCCGTTAGGAAGGGATCGTTTTTAACTAAAGACGCCCTTGGAAATGGCATTTCTTTTTTAAGCTGCTTGGGAAACTGCTTCTCCACAATGCAGGTATCCACATAAATCGGGCTAAAGGCCAAGCTCACCGCGTCAGCAAACTGCTCAGCTGTAAGCCGACGCCGTACCATGCCCTGAAAAACAAAAGTAGGGGCTGTAATCAACTCGGCCTCTTTAAGACCGACAGAGGGCAACTGATATGTTTTAGACGTCAGAATCGTGAACATCAGCTTCTTGATGTCATAGCCATTGGTGGCAAAGTCAGCTGCCAGCCAGTCGAGCAAGTCCTGGCTCCAGGGCTGGTTGTCCATCACATCGACCGGTTCGATAATGCCCCGGCCCATCACCTGCGCCCAAATCCGGTTGACAACCGTACGATACAGTCGACCGTCTTTAGGCTGTACCAGAAAGTTCGCCAGTTCGTTGAGTCGTTCGTTGGTGGTTGCTTTGCCATTGATCGTTCCCAGCTTTTCGAAAATAATCTTCGTACCCGCCAGTTTACCCGTAGGTTTGTCGCAGCGGTTAATTTCCAGCGTGGTATCAGCAAAGATATTGGCGAAGGCGTAGGCATCGGCCAGTTTCCAGTCGCTGATAAAGCTATCGTGGCAGGAAGCGCATTTCAGATTCAGTCCCAGTAACACCTGCGACACGTTTTGAGCTGCCTGCATCTCCGTTCGCTGGCTTGAATTGATCGTGCCTCGCCATTTTATACCTTTAATAAAACCCGCCGACTCTTTGGTTGGGCTGATAAGTTCCCGGACAAACTGGTTATAGGGTTTGTTCGTTTTCAGGGAGGTATAAAGCCAGTTGGTAATGTCGAACCGACCACCGTGATATAGCCTGTACCGGTGTAGTCGTTTCGCAACGCATCGTTCCAGAAGGTTAACCAGTGCTGCGCATAATCGACATTCCGACCAAGCAACTCATTGACCAGAAGCTCCCGTTTGTTAGGCCGGGGGTCAGCTTCAAAGGCTTTCAGTTTGTCAGGTGGTGGTAATAAGCCCACCACATCCAGATAAACCCGACGCATGTAGGTGCGATCGTCCACAACATTCTTCCAGGTCAGCTTATGCTGCTGAAAATACACATTCACGAACTTGTCTACTGGATTCGTCATACCAGCCGGGGCAACCGGCAGGGCGGGTAAGCGGGGCTCTAGCTCAGCGATTCGATAAATGCTTTTTTCGGCACCACTTGGCCAGGGCGCACCCTGTTGAATCCAGAATTCAAGCAGAGCGATGTCATGATCCGTCAGGCGCTTACCTTTGGTAGGCATGGCGTCGTCGTGACCCGCCGGGAGTTTGATGCGCCGGATTATATCGCTTTTTTCGGGATGACCAGCTATCAGAATCTCACCATCCTCTCCGCCTTTCATTACAAACTCTTTCTTATCCAGCCGCAAACCACCTTTGGTTTTGGTCGCACTGTGACAACTGTAGCAATTGTGCGCCAGAATGGACCGTACTTCCAGATTCAGTTCACCAATCTGTTTTTCGTCTAGCGGCTTACCCGTTGTTGCACTGGCGAAAGCAAATTTCGAATCACTTAAAACCGGCTTACCCGACCCATTTATCGAGGGCAATACGCTACTCAGGTAATCGTCTCCGTGAGTAAGCATAGCCCCATAGTGACCCGCCAGACTCACCCCAAGAACAGTGACAATCAATAAACCTCGATATAACTCAGTACGACCCAAACGCAGGGCCAATACGGTTAACAAAGCCAGCGCCATTGTCGCCAACCCCGACCATTGGTGAATCGTTACGGTACTTCCACCGTACTCATCCTGATTGACTAACAGCAACCCCAGGGCTGCGGCCAGTACAGAACTAATGGCTCCAACCCAAACCATTGCCCGGATACCCGCCTGCATATCGGTCGATTTACGGAACCAACCGACTGCTTCGAGCAGCAAGGCGATGCATAACAGGCCAACCGGAAAATGAACGATTAGCGGATGTAAACGGCCCAGAAATTGCCAGAGCCAAAACGATTCAGTTAAGATTGCTATCACGTTAAAATAAGTACTCGAAGTCTCTGATTTACTGCCATTACCTGACAAAGGCCATGGCAACACCCCCATCTACATTAAGTACATTACCTGTAGATTTGTATAATAGGCCATTCACAAAAGCCAAACAGGCATTGGCAATGTCCTCAGGCAGGATAATTTCATTCAGTAAGGTTCGTTTCGCGTAATAAGCAGGCAGTTCGGCCACGGTTACGCCATACGCTTTGGCACGCCCTTCGGCCCAGGCACCCGCCCAGATTTTAGAATCCGAAATAACAGCATCCGGATTGACCACGTTGACCCGAATATGATCTTTACCCAGTTCGGCAGCGTTCAGTCGGCTGAGGTGTAATTGAGCCGCTTTTGCCGAGCCATACCCTGCGTTATTCGGCCCGGAGACCAAGGCATTCTTACTCACAATATTCAGTACATCGCCCCCAAGATTCTGCTTGCGCATAATGGCAACTCCTTGCTGGGTGACTAAAAACTGCCCCTTTACCAATACATCATAGAGCAGATCCCAATCGGCCTCGGTATGCTCCTCAATGGGTTTAGAAATTGATAAGCCCGCACAGTTGACCACAATATCCACGCCACCAAAAGCTAAACAGGACGTTTTATAGGCACCTGCAATGGCCGTGGCACTGGTCACATCGAGTGGGGCAATCGTATGCGTATCTCTACCGTACTGTTTTCGGAATTCGGTATTAGCGGATGCAAGCCGGTCGGCATCATTATCATTGATTACAACGCAGGCTCCTTCATCTGCAAATTTTTTGGCAATAGCCTTTCCAATGCCGCCTGCGCTACCCGTAATGAGGGCAATCTTACCCGTTAAGGGTTTAGGTTTGGGCATTCGCTGGAGTTTAGCTTCTTCCAGTAACCAGTACTCAATATCGAAAGCCTCTTGCCGTGGAAGAGAGGTATAGCCCGAAATCGCTTCGGCCCCTTTCATCACATTGATGGCATTGATATAAAACTCAGCCGCTACCCGCGCAGTCTGTTTATCCTTCGCGAAGGTGAACATACCCACGCCCGGCCAGAGAATGACGACCGGATTTTTATCGCGAATGGCAGGCGAATTCGGATGTTTGCAGGTATCATAATAGGCCTGATACATGTCGCGGTAAGCCTCGAAAGCGGGGGTCAGCTTCTCCCGAATGGCAGTAGCCTCCGTTACGTCCTGATCAGCTGCCAGTTCCAGCACAAGCGGGCTAATCTTAGTGCGCAGGAAGTGGTCCGGACAACTGGTGCCCATTGGTGCGAGCCGGTCGAGATCGGCGGAATTGATAAATTCCAGCACCCGGTCATCGTCGGTAAAATGGCCGATCATACGGGTCTGACTTGAACACAAGCCTCTCAGAACGGGAGCCAGTTGCGCTGCCTGTGTTTGTCGGTCTTCTTCCGGCAACGACTGGCGAACTGACCCACCAAACTGAACCCCTTTCTTTGTATAGCTATCTTCCAGAAACTGGGCGCAGGTTTCAATTACATCCAGGGTGTTCACATAACTTTCATAGGACGTATCGCCCCAGGTAAACAGGCCGTGCGAGCCGAGCATAATACCACGCAGATCCGGGTTTTCTGTAATGCATTGCTCCAGTTTAAGACCCAGATCAAAACCCGGCCGCTGCCAGTCGACCCAGCCAATAGCCCCGCTGAATAATTCGGCTGTAATCCGTTTACCATCTTTGGCAGCCGCAATGGCAATGGCTGCATCCGGATGTAGGTGGTCGATGTGCTTATAGGGCAAAAAACCGTGTAAAGGCGTGTCGATAGACGGGGCTTTTGAGGCTAGATCGAAAATACTATAATTGAACAACTCAACCATCTCATCCTCAAACTCTAACCCTCGATACACCTCTTTAAGACTATGCAACCGGTTCATATACAGAGCCGCCAGCCCACCGCGCGTAAGGGTACCAATATCTCCCCCGGACCCTTTGATCCACATGACTTCGGTAGGTTTTCCAGTGAGTGGGTCCCTGGCCGTGGTTTTGCAGGAAGTATTGCCTCCGCCATAATTAGTAAGCCTCAAATCGGCCCCAGCAAATTGGAGCGGTAAAGCAATAGGGCAACCTCTTGCTCCTGTGGGTTAGGGTTAGCCAAAGAAGCTGCTTTTTCTTCATCCCATAAGTAACTGACGTGTCGATAGTCTTTGATAGTTGATAGCATAACTGACCAATTAGTAGGTTCTATGATTAGTATTAGGGCTAAATCGCTTTTGTCATAATTAAGAATGAAAGTAGGTGATCACATTACGGGCACTTTCCTATACTGTCCTATTTCTTGACCATTAAGATTATTTTTTTGTACGAAACTAATAGACGATGCTTTATCACATAAAAATTAACGACTACTCGAATACGCCTAAATACCAGCAGATTTATAATTCGATAGTAGAAGGCATTGAAAACCGGGATATTTTACCAGGCGACAAACTACCTTCTATCCATGAGCTTTGTGCAGAATTTGACATTTCGAAGGGGACGATAGAACGGGCTTATGAACTCCTGAAAGAGAAAGAAATTATTGGAGCCGTTAAGGGAAAAGGGTTTTACATCAACTATACGCCAACCGGGAATAACCTGAAAATATTCCTGTTATTCAACAAACTAAGTGCTCACAAAAAAATCATTTACGATTCCTTTGTTGAGCTATTAGGGCCAGGCGTTGCCATTGATTTTTTTATTTACAACAACGATTTTCGGCTGTTTCGGGATTTGATCCAACGACAGGCCCGCAATCATACGCATTACGTTATCATCGGTCATTTTTTTGAGGGTGGCGAAAAAGCCGATGAGCTGATCAACAGTTTACCAAAGCACAAATTAATCATTCTCGATAAACTGGTAGAGGGCATAACGGGCAGCTACGGGGCCGTATTTCAAAATTTCGAACGCGACCTGTATCAGTCACTTACCGATGCGCTTCCACTGCTGGAAAAGTATTCGACACTGGGTATTTTATTCCCTTCGTATAGCTATCATCCCAAGGCCATCCTGAATGGATTTTACAAGTTCTGCTATGAGCATGGGTTTAAAACGAAGGTGATCAATACGGTCCAGAATGAGGTCATTCAGCCCGGACATGCGTATATCAATTTGATGGAAGAGGACCTGGTTGAGCTAATCAAACGCATAAAAGAAACGCCCTACATCGTTGGTCAGGAGGTGGGTATTCTTTCGTACAATGACACGCCCCTGAAAGAATTTTTGCTCGATGGTATTACTGTCATCTCTACTGATTTCGCCCAAATGGGCCGGACAGCCGCTCGTTTAGTCCTGAATGCCAGTGTCGAACATGTAGAAAATCCATTCCGGCTCATCGTTCGAAAGTCGCTTTAAGAAATGCGTAGCCACCATTAGGTTTAGTGCGTAGCCGAAAAATCATCGTAGCCTATTGGGTAAATTTTGCCGTATATTCTCTTATAAGTCATAACTCCTATACATTTTCTCATGAACCAGTCAGATAACTCAACGACCGGCCAGACGAATTCGGGTACTTCACGACGGCAGTTTATGCAGTCGGGTGCCCTGGCTGCTGCCGGTTTCTTTATTGTACCCCGCCATGTATTGGGTGGTAAAGGCTTCATTGCACCCAGCGATAAACTAAACATTGCGGGTGTTGGCTTTGGTGGTAAAGGGTATAGCGATACCAACAACGCCTACAACAACGGGGCAAACAATATCGTGGCGCTTTGCGATGTAGATTGGGGCCTGCCCAATGTCAAAAAGAACTTCACCAATCACCCGAACGCAAAACGGTACAAGGATTTCCGGGAGATGCTGGACAAGGAAGGCAAAGCTATTGACGCCGTAACGGTGTCAACCGCCGACCATACGCACGCTGTTGTGGCCATGGCCGCTATGCAACGCGGTAAGCACGTGTATGTGCAGAAGCCACTGACGCACAACATTTACGAAGCCCGGATGCTCACCGAAGCGGCTCGTAAATACAAGGTTGTCACGCAGATGGGTAACCAGGGTTCATCGAACCCGCAGCAGAAACAAATGGTAGAATGGTTTGACAAAGGCCTACTAGGCACTGTTCATACCGTTAATCTCTGGACCAATCGTCCAGTTTGGCCACAAGGCATTCCGGTACCGCAGCCCGCCAGCGAAACACCTGTCGATCTGGACTGGGATCTCTGGCTCGGGCCAGCTCAAAAAGTAGGCTATACGCCTGCTTATCACCCATTTAAATGGCGCGGCTGGTGGAATTTTGGTGCAGGTGCTCTTGGCGATATTGGTTGTCACATCATGGATACGCCATTCCGGGTACTCGGCCTTGGTTACCCAACCGAAGTGGAAACCAGCATTGGTCAGGTATTCCTGAAAGACTGGACACCCGAGTACATTCCGGAAGGTTGCCCACCCTCATCGCACGTGGAATTGAAATTCCCGGCAACGGCCAAAAATAAATCGGCGATCAAAATGATTTGGGAAGATGGTGGTATTCGCCCCTTCCGTCCGGAGATGCTGCCTGCCGGTGAACCCATGCCCGAAAACGGCGAAAATGGTGTACTCATTCATGGCGATAAAGGCCTGCTGGTTTGTGGCATGTATGGTAATGACCCCAAACTATACACGAAAGACGGCAAGAAAATAGAAGCTGCCCCCAACCAGAGAGTGTACTAAAAATGCCGGAAAATGGTCACCAGATTCTGTGGACAGAAGCCTGTAAGGCGGGCTTTAACAGTAAGGAACATAAGGAGTTAACGTCCTCGTTCGACTTTGCTGGCCCACTCACCGAATCGGTTCTGATGGGTAACCTGGCTATTCGTAGTTACACCGTTCGCACACCGAAAGCCGACGGAAAAGGATTTTCCTATCCAGGTCGGAAACAACTGACATGGGATGGCAAAAACATGAAAATCACGAATTTTGACGAAGCTAACCAATTCGTTAAACGCGAATACCGCGAAGGCTGGTCGCTAAACGCGTAGAGTTGATTAACTAAAAAGGCACGAAGGCCACAGGGGTATTAAACTATCTTTGTGGCCTTCGTGCCTTTTTACGTATAAATCAGTTTAATTAATCCCTCAATAAGTGAACGGCTGTTCGCGCTAACTGACCAATCACCTCTATTAATTTATAAGGCTGAAAACGCTCATGAAATGGTAACCTTTTCTGAACGCCCACATTGAAACGTACAGCTATCGCAACTGCCGTCACCTGGTCTTTAAAGGGGTTACCACTGGTTCATGTAAGATGCCCTTAGATGCACAGGTACTGTCTGAACTGATCGCTGGCGTTGGGATGACCCAATTGAGACATATATTGACCCAAATCTGGCAGGTCTCCTGCGCAAAGAGATAGACCTTTGACTCGACCAAAGCGGATCCTCCGCCAGTCAAGTCCATGGGTAACAAAGTAATGGTGAACGTAAGGAATCAAGTCTATCTACTCATTGATTTCTTACCGCTGTCAAGTTTCCAACTTTATTAGCGTTACCTTGACAACTCTCTGCCTCTTGCTACCACACCGCCATATGCTTCGACTTATCCTGATTTGCCTGTTATACGGCGTGACCGTAGTGCCCGCCTTCGCCCAGCCCAAAGCAGGGCAAGCCCGGCTGGATTCGCTATTGACCGAACTGCCCCGTGCGAAAACCGATACCAACCGATTTAGGCTGCTGTATTGGATAACCAATGAATATTATTACAGTAAATCCCGTGAAGGGATCAACTATGCCCGTCAGGCTTTGGCACTGGCCCGGCGATTGACCTGGAAAAAAGGCATGGCATCCGCCTATACTATTTTAGGAAACCAATATCTCATGAAATCCGATTATCCCCAGGCCCTGACGGCTTATTTGAGTGGTTTGAAAATAGCGGAAGAACTAAAAGACAAAAACATGATTAGCGCCTTAACTGGCAATGTGGGTTTCATTTATATGCTTCTGACTAACTATTCCCAAGCCTTAATCTATTCTAAAAAAGCCCTGAAAGGATATGAGGAATTAGGTGATAAAGAAAAGCTGGCTTCGGCTCTGAGTATTGTAGGTTACGTATACAGCAATCAAGGTGACTATGCCAAAGCGTTGGACTATGAGCTAAAATCGGTGAAACTATTTAAAGACATAGGATCTCAAAGTCTAGATGAAAACAGTTTCAATAACCTGGGGCTGGACTACCTTAATATGGCTGACTATCCTAAAGCGCTCACCTATCTACAAAAAGGACTGAACCTGAGTAAGACAAACAGAGATGAGGCCCTATTGACAAGAGTTTACAGTAACCTCGGTAAGCTGTATTTGAAAATCGCCACGGACAGCAACGCCACTTTCTTGAAGACCCTATTAAGAAGTGATAAAGCGAATACGTTACAAAAAGCCAACGCCTATATCGACAGTACCGTCGCGCTGTCCAAAGAACAGGGCGATCTAGACTACCTATACCGAGCCTATCAAACCCGGAGTCAGATCCTGGAAGCGCTGGGCGATCCGCAGGCTGCTTTTGCCAGTTTCAAGGACTTTATCAAAACCAAAGAGCTAATCATTAATCAGCAAAACACCAGCAATATTGCGGCAGCCACGCTTCAATACGAGTTCGACAAAAAAGAAACGGCGTTCAAATTCGAACAACAGCTCTCAGCCGTCCAACTTCAACAGCAAAAACAACAACGAACCTATCTGCTGGGAGGTATGGGATTGCTAGGCGTGTTGTTGGGCTTACTGGTCTTTGGCTATACTCAAAAGCAAAAGGCGAATACGGTCATTCATCAGAAAAGCCTTCAATTAGAGCAATCCCTCGCTGAGCTGAAAGCCACCCAAACCCAACTCATCCAGAAAGAGAAAATGGCCAGTCTGGGCGAACTCACGGCCGGTATAGCCCACGAAATTCAGAACCCCCTGAACTTCGTCAACAACTTCTCCGAGGTGAGTACTGAGTTAGTCAGCGAGATTCGTGACGAAGACAGGAAAGCGGACCGAGACCCTGAACTGATTAGTGAGTTGTTAGACGACTTGACCCAAAACCTTCAAAAAATCACTCACCATGGCGGCCGGGCTTCGGCCATTGTCAGCGGCATGTTGGAACACTCCCGCAGCTCCACGGGCGAGAAACGACCCACTGACCTCAATGCGCTGGCGGATGAGTACCTCAAGCTGGCTTATCACGGCCTAAAAGCTAAGGACAAAGAATTTAACGCGGAGTTGATCACGAAATTAGGGCGTGACTTGGGCTTGATGGAGGTAGTTGAGGTAGTTCCCCAGGAAATCGGGCGGGTGTTGCTGAACCTCTATAACAACGCCTTCTACGCCGTCCAGCAAAAGCAAACAAACGCCCCGTCAGGCTACCAACCGACGGTCACGGTCAGCACGAAAACTACCCCCAGCCCCCTAAAGGGGGAGCGCTTGACTCAGGAGGGGCTACTCCCCCTTTAGGGGGCTGGGGGGTAGAAATCCGGGTGAGCGACAACGGGACGGGCATGCCTGAATCGGTCAAAGCCAAGATTTTTCAGCCCTTCTTCACCACCAAACCCACGGGTGAAGGAACCGGCTTAGGGCTGAGTTTGAGTTATGACATTATCACCAAAGGCCATGGAGGCAGCCTGACGGTGGAAAGTGTAGAGGGCGAAGGTACCGATTTCGTGATTCACTTGCCGGGGACAAACAGGCCCCTTTTAAGATAGCCCGTCTATTCCTTCTAGTACTCGTCCAATTTAGTTTTTATAGATTCTCTTGATTCTATCGTACTGATAATCAATTACTACATAATCAAAAGAATCTACCACGCGGGCGGCCCCGAGAATCCATTAGAATCTAGTTTGCCAAAGCACTAGTGACTCATCAGTTTATTCAATTTTTCAATTGACTTCCATACCATGCCCCGACTTATACTGATTTGCCTCTTAATCTGGCTCCCGATTGGTGCTACCCTGGCGCAGACCCAAAAGATCGATAGCCTACGTACCGTGTTACGAAAGCATCCCCAGATAGATACCTTCCGGGTGAATCGGTTGAATGAACTCAATTTAGAGCTACAATCAAGTGAAAGTCTAACGGATTCGCTCGCCAATCAGGTTCTGGCCATAGCCAGGCGTTTGAATTACCCGGAAGGCCAGGCATCTGCATTACTTAACCTGGTTAGACTAAAACCCTTTAACGAAAATAAGATGAGGCTGGCCCTGTTGCAACAGGCGCTACCGCTTGCCGAAAAGAGTAAAAAAAAGAGACTCCTCGTTGATATTTTATCATCTATTGGCATAGAGGAGGAGCTAAAGAACAGATTTCCGTATTATGAACGAGCACTCCAGGTAGCCCAATCATCCGGTCAGCCTTTGCTGGTGGCGAAAGCGACAAGGGATATGGCTTCATTTTATGGGGCTAGCAACTACCCCTGGCATTACACTTTAGTTTACAATCGCTCAGGATCGCCCAGGAAGCCAAATCCATTAGGGATGAAGTATCTGCTTTGTTTGCCCTTGGTAGCAGTTATTATCGACTGGCCGATTACGAGCAAGCCTTAAAGTATCTCCAGCAAGCGAGCAAAAAACAAGGTAGCCTTATAGCCAGTGAAAAACTCAGAACCAAGCGTTCTTCGTTTGCGATGGAAGGTACGCAAGCCTATAATTTGTACCTTTTGGGAGCAATCTACCGAAGAATAGGTCAGTATGACCAGGCGAGCGATGTGCTTCAGCAAGCGCTGGGTTATGCATCTCAAGTTCCAAAGCAGGACTTCCTCAAGCTCGTGATTGAAAGCTTACAGGTTGATACCTATGGGCGGCAGGGTAACCCCAAGACCTTTGCCGAAGGCCATCGGGTACTAGCCCTGGCCAAAAAGGCTGGGAATAACCGGGCTGTTAACTATTCCGTTATGGGGTTAGGGTGGTATTTTCTGGGGGTAGGCCAGGCCGATAGTGCCGTTTATTACGGTCGGCAGTCACTTGCTATTTTGGAGAAACCAGATTTGCTTGCTTTGCGCGACGCCAATGAGCTTTTAGCCCAGGCCTATGCCCAGCAGAAGGCGTATGAAAAGGCTTACCAGTACCAAACCCGGTTTATGGCCTACCGGGATACTCTCAACAACGAGGCCGTCGCCCAAAAAGCGGCCGTTATACAATACAGTGACCAGATGAGCCGCCAGCAAGACCAGATTGCCCTGCTGACCAAAGACAAACAACTCCAAACTGAAATGGTCCGTCGAATGGCCCTCAGCCAACAGGCCAAAGCGACTCAGCTGCGGTATGAACTGGATCGGAACCAAAGTCAGATCACGCTCTTAAATAAAGACAAACAACTTCAGATCGAGACAACCCGTCGGCGGGAACTGCTCCGACAGGCGGAAGCCGCCCGCCTACAGAACCAGATGGCCGAACAACAAGCCGAGACGCGTCGGCAACGGTTACTACTGCTGTCGAGTTTGGCGGTATTGGCCTTGCTGGTTGGTCTGGCGGCCGTATTGTATCGCAACAACCGCAATAAACAACAAGCCAATGCCCTTTTACAAGCTCAGCGGGATCAGCTCAATCAGGCCCTGACGGAACTGAAAGCCACCCAAACCCAACTGATCCAGAAAGAGAAAATGGCCAGTTTGGGCGAACTAACGGCGGGCATCGCCCACGAGATTCAAAACCCCTTAAACTTCGTCAACAACTTCTCCGAAGTGAGTGCCGAGTTGGTCACTGAACTCGAAGAGGAACAGCTCAAACCCGATCGCGATACCGACCTGGAAGCAGAACTGCTAGGCGATTTAAAGCAGAACCTGCAAAAGATTCACCACCACGGCGGCAGGGCGTCAGCCATTGTCAAGGGTATGCTCGAACACGCCCGCACCGAAACCGGTGAGAAACGACCGACCGACCTCAATGCGCTGGCGGATGAATATCTCAAGATTTCGTTTCAGGGTCAGCGCGCCAAAGACAAGGACTTTAATGCTGAGCTACATACGGATTTCGGGCCTAAGGTTGGTCTCATCGAGGTGGCACCCCAGGAGATCGGGCGAGTACTGTTGAACCTCTACAACAACGCCTTTTATGCCGTGCGGGAAAAACAGAAATCAGCCCCTGCTACCTATCAGCCCACGGTAACGGTCAGCACCTATCAGTTCAACGGGCATGTTGAAATTCGAGTGAGCGACAACGGGACGGGCATTGCCGACGTAGTGAAGGCCAAGATTTTCCAGCCTTTTTTTACCACCAAGCCCACCGGCGAAGGCACGGGCTTAGGTCTATCGCTAAGTTACGATATAGTCACTAAAGGCCATGGGGGAACGCTTCGAGTTGACAGTCAAGTGGGCGAAGGAACCGCGTTTTTCATGGAGTTACCCCAACGGTAAAATTCAGATTTCTATACGTAACCTCGTCTCCTAAAACACCCATAATTTGAAGCAGACACATGAATGGTCCTTCGTCTCAACTGGGAGCCTTTTCTGAGATTCAGCAGTGCAACCGGGTGAGAGAATGTATAAGACTCCCGACCAGCGGATCAAGGTCTGGTAAGAAAAACCCTCGTGCGGGTAAGATCTGGCTAGTCCCTGGGGTCGGAAAGAGTGAACAATTAGGCCGAAGGTGCCGGACTTACCTAACATACCAATTGTTACTTCAGCTTACCGCACTATAATTGACTACCTTGGCTGTCTGCATCCGCTTGCCACCCAATCCATGCCACGACTTGTACTGATTTGCCTTCTTTTCTGTTTGACGATTAGTGCTGCTCTGGCGCAAGCTATTGTAGTACGGGACAGGCTCCTAAAAAAACTCAACGCCTTGCCGGTTACGGCCTATGACACCGCGCGGGTGAACACATTCAACGCTTTAGCCTCTCAATATTATCTCACCAGACCCGACTCAACCTATCTGTTTGCCCAACAAGCCTATGAGCTTTCCCGCAGGCTTAACTATCGGGCAGGTGAAGCAAAGGCACTCAATCGAATGGCTCTCGCATTTGGCGACCTAGGCAATTATGCCAAAGCATTAAAAGCATATAATCAGGCTAAAGAACTCTTTGTCAAATTAAACGATACCACCTATGTAACTGGTGTCCTGAACAACATTGCCGGGGTACATACAAAACAGGGAGAATGGAGACAAGGGCTGGTGATACTACAGGAGGCTTATGCCTTGTATAAAACGATGGCTCAACCAGATTTCGGTTTAAAGCCCATCCTTTTTTTGGGTATTGGCCGCTGCTATTACAATCTACATCAGTTAGACTCGGCGAGTGCGTATCTGAATCAGGCATTGCCATTGGCTAAACAATATAGACCCGTATCGATTGGCACTATTCTCTATTTATCGGGGGATGTAGCCTTGTCCAAAAACAACCCGGACCGGGCTTATTCCTTCTATAAACAAAGCATTGCGGTACTGAATAAACAAAATGCCTACCTCGGTTTGGATGAAGTCTGTTATCGGCTGGCAACATTTTACCAGAAAACCACTCGGAAAGATTCTGCCCTTCACTATGCCAAACTGTCCTTATCGTATGGCCAAAAAAGTGCTTCTCCTCAAGCTGTTTTGCAAAGCAGCCAACTACTGACCCAACTTTATAAAGGCAAAAACGATACAGAAGCCCTGCGGTATTATGAAACCGCAGTGGCCGCCAAGGATAGTCTGTACAGTCAGGACAAAATGAAGCAGTTACTGTCCCTTACGTTTGAAGAAAAACAACAAGCTCAGGAAATCGAAGCCGCCCAAGCCGAATACCAAAGCACCGTCCGCACTTACATCTTCATCGGGCTATTAGCCGTCCTGGGAGTAATCGCGTTGGCGCTGTACCGCAACAACCGGCAGAAACAACGGGCCAATGCACTGCTCCACCGTCAGCGCGACGAAATCCACCAGCAGCGCACTAAAGCCGAAAATGCCCTGACCGAATTACGAGCCACCCAAACCCAACTGATCCAGAAAGAGAAAATGGCCAGTCTGGGCGAGCTAACGGCGGGCATCGCCCACGAGATTCAAAACCCCCTAAATTTCGTTACTAACTTCTCGGAAGTGAGCGCAGAATTAGTTGGCGAACTCCGTGAAGAAGAAACCAGGCCCCAACGAGACGCTGAACTCATTGAGGAATTATTAGATGACCTTACTCAGAACTTGATTAAGATCACCCACCACGGCGGGCGGGCATCGGCCATCGTGCGAGGCATGTTGGAACACTCCCGCACCAATACAGGCGAGAAACAACCGATCAACCTCAATGCCCTGGCCGATGAATATCTCAAGATTGCTTTTCATGGGCTGCGAGTCAAAGACAAAGATTTCAATACTGAATTGAAAACAAACTTTGGGGCTGAATTAAGCCCCATCGAGGTGGTGCCTCAGGAGATTGGCCGGGTGCTGTTAAACCTCTATAACAACGCCTTCTACGCCGTCCAGCAAAAGCAGCAGCAAGGCCAGACTGGCTATCAACCAAGGGTAACGATTAGCACCACTCAGTTCAATCGTACTATTCAAATTCGGGTGAGCGACAACGGTACAGGCATTCCCGAGTCGGTCAAAGCCAAGATTTTTCAACCATTCTTTACCACCAAGCCCACCGGCGAAGGAACGGGGCTAGGCTTGTCGCTCTCCTACGACATTATCACCAAAGGACACGGCGGAAGCTTGACCGTAGAAAGTCAGGAAGGCGAAGGCACCACATTTGTTATTCAGTTACTTAGTTAACTCCACACTTCATGAAGCCAATTCTACTCACCTGCCTCCTCTGCCTGGCGTACAGCACCGCCTTTGCCCAACCCAAAGCAGGCCAAGCTCTGCTGGATTCGCTACTGGCCGAATTGCCTAGAGCCAAACCCGACACCAACCGCGTCAAGCTGCTGTATTGGATAAGTGGTAGCTATTCCCGCATTAACCCCAGTGAAGGCATCAACTATGCCAACCAGTCATTAACACTGGCCAGGCAATTAACCTGGAAAAAAGGCATGGCAGGCGCCTATGGTAGTTTAGGAAATAATTACATAAATAAGTCCGATTATCCCCAGGCTTTGACGGCTTACTTAAGTGGCTTGAAAATAGCCGAAGAATTAAAAGACAAATACATGATCGCTGGCATAACAGGCGGTATAGGTATAGTTTACGTTAACCTGGCCAATTATCCCCAGGCCTTAGCCAACTATGAAAAAGCCCTGAAAGGTTATGAGGAATTAGGAAATAAAGCACGAGTGGCGCTTTTGCTGAATAACATAGGTGGCGTATACAATCAACAGGGTGAGTATGCCAAAGCGCTGGACTATCGGCTAAAATCGCTGAAACTAAATGAAGCCATGGGGTTTCGAGGTGCAGAAAAAGAATTGAACTTTGACAACGTGGGGCAGAGCTATCTCAATCTGGCCGATTATCCGCAAGCGCTCACCTATCTGCAAAACGGGCTGAAGCTGAGTAAAGCCAATAGAAACAAACAAATAGTAGTAAGAGGTTATAACAACCTTGGTAAGCTGTATTTAAAAATTGCCACGGACAGCAACGCCACTTTCTTAATTACCCTGTTGAGAAGTGATAAAGCCCATACGTTACAAAAAGCCAATGCTTATATCGACAGTGCCGTCGTGCTGGCCAAAGAACTGGGCGATATACCCTACTTATATCGAGCCTATCAAACCCGGAGCCAGATTCAGGAAGCGCTGGGTGAGCCACAGGCCGCTTTAGCCAGTTATCAAGACTTCATCAAAACCAAAGACCTGGTCATCAACCAGCGAAACAGCAGCCAAATTGCCGTCGCCACCCTTCAATATGATTTCGACAAAAAAGAAACGGCGTTCAAATTCGAACAACAGCTCTCAGTTGTCCAACTTCAACAGCAAAAACAACAACGAACCTATCTGCTGGGCAGTGTTAGTTTGTTGCTGGCCTTGCTGGGCCTAATTGTCTTTGGCTATTTGCAGAAACAGAAAGCCAATACCGTCTTGCAACGGCAGAAAGAGGAGATCAACCAGAAGAGTAACCAATTAGAACAATCCTTGGCCGAACTAAAAGCCACCCAAACCCAACTCATCCAGAAAGAGAAAATGGCCAGCCTGGGGAGCTCACGGCGGGTATTGCCCACGAGATTCAGAACCCCTTGAATTTCGTCAATAATTTCTCGGAAGTGAGTGCTGAGCTGGTCACCGAGCTGAAGGAGGAACGCGAGAAGGGCCGGACTGGCGTTACAGGGGTAAGAGACGGAGGATTAGAAGATGAATTACTGGAAGACCTCCAGCAAAACCTTCAGAAAATCGCCCACCACGGGGGACGGGCTTCGGCCATTGTCAGCGGCATGTTGGAACACGCCCGCAGCTCCACGGGCGAGAAACGACCCACTGACCTCAATGCGCTGGCGGATGAGTACCTCAAGCTGGCTTATCACGGCCTAAAAGCTAAGGACAAAGAATTTAACGCGGAGTTGATCACTGATTTTAAGCGTGATCTAGGTTTGATTGATGTAGTACCGCAGGAGATCGGGCGGGTGTTGTTGAACCTGTATAACAACGCCTTCTATGCTGTCAAAGAAAAGCAGACAACGGCTTCGCCAGATTACCAGCCTAGGGTCACGGTTAGCACGAAAACTACCCCCAGCCCCCTAAAGGGGGAGCGCTTGACTCAGGAGGGGCTACTCCCCCCTTAGGGGCTGGGGAGTAGAAATCCGGGTGAGCGACAACGGGACGGGCATGCCTGAATCGGTCAAAGCCAAGATCTTCCAGCCCTTTTTCACCACCAAGCCTACTGGGGAAGGAACGGGGCTGGGCTTGAGCTTGAGTTATGATATTGTCACCAAAGGTCACGGGGGCAGCCTAACAGTGGAAAGCGAGGGGAGCGCAGGCGCCATGTTTTTGATCCAATTACCGACCGCTAACGATATGTAATTGCGCTGACCTGGGATTTCAACCGGTCAATTCGGTTTTGTCCATGTAGCGGACACTTCCAGATGAGACCGTCCAAAATCGGACAGTAACTGGACTGTTATATGGCGTTTAAAGGGTATCAGGCTGATTTTATGGCTGTGGTACAAAAGTTGAGCAATCAAAATGGGCAGGATAAATGGGCACCCTCTACAAGCAAAAGTCATTTATCCCGATTAACATCATTTATGGATATTGTTCGGCGGCTGTATGACAAGCATTCATTTACATCGTCTATCACGTTCCCAGACATTGCTTACTGGTCTGACTAAAACCTACTGGCTTCGTAAGGGGGCCATTTTGAAAGCAATTTCACTGTTTTTCCTTGCTGCATGTACCCAAGAAAATACGCATTGGAAGATAAATGCGGCCTGGGAAAACCTAATTGCGCAGGAACGATCGCAACCCGGCTCAATTACTCAGGTGGATAATTCGGTGATTGCTTACATGAAGAAGCATAATGTACCGGGGTTGTCGATTGCTATCGCGAAAGACGATAAGTTAATTTATACGAAGGCGTATGGGTTTGCGGATGTGATAACACAGGAAAAGGTGACTACGAGAAGCCTCTTCCGGCTCGCTAGTGTGTCAAAACCCATTACGGCAATAGCTATCATGAAATTAATTCAGGATGGCAAATTATCCCTGGATTCAAACGTATTTGGAGAGGACGGCATCTTAGGAAACGATTACGGACCCTTGCCCGATGACCCGAACATAAAAAAAATAACCATTAATCACCTGTTACATCATACCAGCGGCTGGTCAAGAAATACAGAGGATCCCACCAGAGATGATCCTACGTTTATACAACCATCGTTGAATTCATCACAACTTATAGCATGGGTATTTAGCCATCAAACCTTGACAACACCACCGGTACCACCTTTGCGTATACTAATTTTAATTTTTTTCTTTTGGGAAGAGTGATTGAGAAAGTAACTGGTCAACGATATGCAGATTATGTTAATTCAACCCTATTACATCCCATTGGCATTACAGACATGCAAATTGGCGGCAATTCAAAAGCTGAAAAAAAACCGAATGAAGTGGTCTATTATGAAGAAGGCAATGAACCCTACACAATTAATCTGTCAAGAATGGACGCTGGAGCTGGCTGGATCGCTTCTGCAACGGACTTAGTAAAACTGATTATTGTCGTTGATGGACTGAACCGGAAAAAGGATATACTGACTAGTTTAATAATTCAAAAAATGCTTACCCCCTCAACAGCCAACAAAGAATACGCCTGCGGCTGGGGTTTGGCAACCTCTGGCAACCTTCGCAATTGGTATCATTTCGGAGAGCTAATGGGAACTGCCAGCCTGCTAGCCCACACGCATTTAGGTTATTCCTGGGCGATACTCACCAACACCGGCTATCAAAATGAACAAACTCATGCAGATTTAGATCAACTCCTTTGGAATGCCATTAATGATTCGGCAACGCCATGGCCAGATAA
The DNA here is from genome assembly GCA_003259005.1 of Spirosoma telluris. Taxonomy (GTDB): domain Bacteria; phylum Bacteroidota; class Bacteroidia; order Cytophagales; family Spirosomataceae; genus Spirosoma; species Spirosoma telluris. Next base: position 6,893,145 of record QLII01000001.1, on the reverse strand, counting down.
AGATCTATTTTAGTCCAGTATCAGTTACCTTATCCAAACGAGTATATCGCGTCCGATCAAATCAATATTGGCTCTGTTAAGTTAGTTGTTAATCAATTCAATTGTCGTGCGGATTCAGTCTGCTAACTCTGCCGTAGCATGTGACCAGGCTGCTGTACTAGTGCTCGTCCAATTTAGATTCTATAGACCCTATTGATTCTTTAGATTCTATTGATTCTTTGGATTCTATTGGTGCTGATAGCCAGCATTTTACTTATCAAAAGAAACTACTGTGCGGTCGGCCCCGAGAATCCATTAGAATCTAGTTTGCCAAAGCACTAGTACTCTTCCAAAATAGATTCTTTTGATTCTACTAGATTCTTTTGGTACTAGATACCTGATTATCAGAATCAATAGAATCTATAGAAACTAAATTGGACGAGCACTAGTAATAACGCAGGCTCCAGGCTCGGCCTGGAGCCTGCGTTATTACTAGTGCTGGATCATTAATCGCAACGTAGTTGGCGCTTGCCCGGCAGGTGTAAGCTTTATCAGGTACAGGCCGTCAGGTAGTTGACTGGTGTTGATGCGGTAGGGCTCCGCAGGAGCGGCCTCCAACTGCGTCTGCTCAAGTGCACGACCCATGAGATCATTTAGTTGCAGACCCATAGGCTGTCCAATGGCTGGGCTTAGATCAATTAGCACATGGTCTCGGGCTGGGTTAGGCCATAATTTGAACGCCATTCCCGCTTCTACAGCACCCACTCTGGCACCTACCGTGCATGTCCTCTCTACTATGCTCCATTGCTGTTGCTGGCCCGTTCCCAGCGTCATCTGACTGATCGGTGCCCCTTCAGCTGTGCTCGCCCCACGAACGGTGATGGCCTTGCTGGAGTTGCGGTTGAAAATACTGAAATACCCTCAGCATTGCGCACCAACCGCCACTGCTGATGAGCGCCACCCCAATAGGTCCATTGCTCCAGCAAGGCATCATCGGCCGTCGAGGAACCGGCCACCTGAATGCCTTTCTGGGTGGACAATACCTGGATGCTGTAGTAGTCCCCGCCAGCCGCCGTAAAGCGCCAGCCCTGGGTTAGTTTGGTGGCATCGGTTTGCTGGGTAAGCTTGTCGCCGTCACTCTGGGCGGTGCCACTTATGCCTAGCACCTTCCCACTAAGCCGGGACACAAGTCGATAGCACTTGGTGGGGTCAACCGCCGAAACCGATCCCGGAGACGAGGAAGTGGCTGATGTTGGGGTAGCACTCACCTCTACACCACCCGACCAGCCGTTGCCTGCCCGTGCATACACCCGAAAATAGTAACGCTGCCCTGCTGTCAGATCGGTCACGACCAGCGACGTAGACGTACCCTGAAAAAGCACCTTGCCTACCACGGGTATATCCGAGCCATTACCGATGAAACTGGGGTTTGCTGTGTAGCTAGACTCAAGGGGAATTTCCGTAAGGCCTGAGCTGGTTCCGCCTGTTACTAATACCTTGTCGAAGGGAAGCGTTGGATTGGTCCAACTAAGTCGCACACTATTACTGCTGAGTGTAGTTGCCGTCAGGCCAGTGATTGTCAATTTAGATGAGTTGCAGTCGGGATAAATCTTGACCGAATCCTGCGCCGACGTAGTACCGCCAATCCCTGTCACATTCAGTGTAATCACGTAATAGGTATCCACACCATCGCAGCCTACCGGCGAGAGATCAATGACAGGATTGTTATCCGACCGCGTAGTCACCAGTTGTTCACTGCTGCCACGACGCAGTTTTACTTTCCACAGTATAGAGTTGTTTGCCCCTGCATTTGTAATGGTAGCTGCCAGCGTATAACTGGTACTCTTGTCGAGTGCATATTTAGCATTATTGATAGGATTGGTAATTTTAGCCGTTGGGGTAGTGTCAGTGAGCTGAATGTTGAATACCTGGCCGGTGCTTCGTTGCCCTTTGCTATCGATTACCGTGAGTTGAGCGGTAAATCTCGTGGTGGAGCCTGACCCATGCTGCCCTATTTGTGTCGTAAAGGTCTTCACCGGATTGGCCACGTTCAAGTAGGTGCCATCACTAAACGCCCACTCATAGAAAAGCTGGTCGCCATCGGGGTCATAGGATTTGTCGCCAGTAAAGGTCACACTCAGGGGCGATGTACCCGTCAACGAAGTTGTTGTAGCCACGACCACGGGCGGGCGATTGGCGGTAACCACTGCCGGGTAGCCGTCACCTCTACCCCACCCGACCAGCCGTTGCCAGCGTGGGCATATACCCGGAAATAATAGAGTTGCCCCGCCGTCAGGTCAGTCACCACCAACGAAGTAGACGTACCTTGATAGAGCACCTTACCGCCCCCTGGCAAATCTGAGCCGTTGCCCGTGAAGCTGGGATTGGCCGTATAATTAGGTTCGAGCGGAATGTCCGTAAGACCCGAACCTGCCCTGCCCACCACCAGCACCTTGTCGAAGGTTAAGGTTGGGTTGGTCCAGTTGAGCCGCACACTGCTGCTACTGAGTGTAGTAGCCGTCAAACCCGTACTATTGAGCTTGGGCGAGTTGCAATCAGGGTAAATCCTGACCGAATCCTGGCCCGAAAGATTATTGAAATCCGTCACTTTCACTGTAATCACGTAATAGTAGTCATCCCCGTCGCAGCCTACTGGCGATATGTCGACAACCGGATTGGCGCCTGATGTGGTTTTTACGAGCTGTTCGCGGTTGTTGTGGCGTAGCTTTACCTGCCAGATTTGGGAACTGATACTATTGCCGGTGACCGTAGCACCCAGGGTATAGCTGGTGGACTTGTCCAGGGGGTATTTAACATTATTGACCGGGTTGGTGATCTGAACCGTTGGATTACTATTGTTGAGCTTGACCGAAAATGTCTGGACCGGACTTCGCAGCCCTTTACTATCAATGACCGTTAGCTGAACCGTGTAGTTAAGGATCAGTCCTACGCCCTGGCTACCGGCCTTTGCCGTGAATACCTTCACAGGGTTAGCTTCGGCAGAATAACTACTTCCATCACCAAAGTTCCATTCGTAGGTAATCGGATCACCATCGGGGTCGTAGGATTTGTTGCCCGTGAAGGTCACGCTCAGGGGCGAACTGCCCGTTAAGGAGGTAGCTGTGGCCACGGCTACGGGCGCCTGACTGGTGGCAGTGGCGGTACAACTGCGTTCCTCGATGCTCCACTGCTGATCCTGCCCCGCTCCCAAAGTCATCTGACTGATCGGTGCCCCTTCAGCCAGGCTGGCACTGCGGACGGTGATAGCCTTGCTCGAATTACGATTAATTATAGTGAAATACCCCTCAGCATTGCGCACCAACCGCCACTGCTGATGAGCGCCCCCCAGTAGGTCCATTGCTCCAGCAGCGCATCATCGGCCGTCGAGGAACCAGCCACCTGAATGCCTTTCTGAGTTGACAACACCTGGATGCTGTAATAGTCCCGCCAGCGGATGTAAACTTCCAGCCCTGGGTCAGTTTGTTGGCATCGGTTTGCTGAGTAAGCTTGTCGCCGTCACTCTGGGCGGTGCCGCTAATGGCGAGCACCTTCCCACTGAGCCGGGACACAAGTCGATAGCACTTGGTGGGGTCAACCGCCGAAACCGAACCCGGAGACGAGAAAATAGCTGATGTCATCGTAGCCGAGGGAACTACTACAGATGGTTGGCGAACACCGGATCTAATTTCTGTCGTCCCGCTAATGTCGTTAAGACCAGTTGACAGCGGCACACCAAGAACGGTGGCCTGACACGCTAACAAACAGAGGAAGCCAACGCAAAGGCTATAGCCAGCGGCATACACCTTCGAAATAAAGGTAAACATTGAGTTCATGAAGGAAATAATTATGGGTTAGATAATGGTACTAAAGCGCACGTAACGATAGCCCTACTAATCAACTGACTATCTACTCCAGTCGATATAGGCAACGAAATGCTCGTTAAATACGGTGGCAAGTACCGACAATGCCCGCTTAACCGCTAGCATTCTCGTTACATTCTTTATCACTCTCGTTCCATTTTACTAAAAAGTGGCTGAAATCAGAGGATACAAAGATCCGTTCTGCCTTCTACGACAAACTACCGCTCGGCAAAAATCATCCCTATATGTTTTTAAACCCTGGCAATGCGGTCCCCTCAACCGTTGCGCTTACAGCCCACTAATAATTCTGGCGTAGACGTTATTGGCCAAATTCCCATCGTAGGTCATGGTCAGATCATCGGCCACATTTACCGTAATGCTGGCTGTACTGCCCGAGTTAGCCGTGGTTCGGGTGATACTAAATCCTAAGCTCGATTCGCCACCCCCAGTAATAAAGGTACCAGAGTTCATAGTCAGGGTCAGTTGCCGAGCCGCCACTCTATTGGTGACCGTCCACTGCCCATTATTGACCGCCACGGTGCCGCCCCCCGACACATCGATAGTGGCTAGGGTCGGTGCAAACGAGAGGGTGTAGCCTACTGGTGCAGTGATGGTAATGGTCACATTGCCGGAGGAAGTGGGTAATCCCGCTACCTCAAAGACATTGACCACAAAGTTGCCTACTGCCGCGGTACCCGATGCGGCAAAGTTAGCCTGGGGTAAATCCAGCGTAATGGTCAAATCCGAACCCACCACTGGCACACTGGCAGTAGCTGTACATCCAGTGGCATTGGTCAGGGTGACCGAGTAATTGCCGCTGGTGGTTACCGAGATCATGGGCGTGGTTTGTCCCGTCGACCAAAGGAGGCTACCCGTACCGCTGGCCGTGAGGGTGGTACTCGGATTGGCGTTGGTCAGCGTAGCGCTGGTGGGACTGACGGTGAGAGCAGGTATAGCCGTATTGCTGGTGACCGTTGTTGTGGTCGTGCTCGCACAACCGGATTCATTGGCAACTCTAACAGTATAGATACCTGCTACGGCCACATCCAGTGTATTTGCTGAACCGGATGAGCCTACCACTGTTCCGCCAAGGGTAAATGTATAGGAGTTTCCGCCTGAAGCTGTCAACGTCACGGTAGTCATCGTGCAACTGATTGGGCCATTATTGGTCAGACTTGGAACCGGGAACGAACTCACCAGTACATCGGCCGCAGCGGTTGATGACTGATTATTGTCTCGAACAGTTAGCGTAAAACTCTGGATGCCAGCGCCAGCGGTCGTTACGTTCAGGCTAAAGGCTGCGCCGGATTTTGTACCTGTTGAGGGAGTTCCATTGCCGTTTGTAAGCGTGTAGGTATAGCTCCCTGACACATTGCCTACTGTGGCAGTGAAGGTAACTGTACTCCCTACACAAACACTGCTGTTGACGGCGGCAAAATCGGCAATAGTAGGCGTGTTGTCTGTAATCGCCAGTATATAAGCCGCTCCTACCCCGAACAGCCGTTCGCATCGGTAGCGCCCACAGTAATCGTAAAACTACCTCCCTCGGTGGGTATACCCGACAGGTTACCCGTTGACGCTAAACTCAATCCATCCGGTAATCGACCGCTAACCACGCTGAAACTGCGGGGAGCCGTTCCACCCGATGCCGTAAAGTTTTGGCTAAACGCAACATTCGCAATGCCACTTTTGGTTGCTGGATTCGTAACGGTAATCGTGGGTATCGTTCCAGTAACAATCGTAGTGGTTGTACTTACACAGCCTGTAGCATTAGCAACTCTGACCGTATAGGTACCTGATGTGGTTACATCCACGGTGTTAGCTGTTCCCGGTGTACCGACTACTATGCCACCACTCGTGGTGAACGTGTACGAGTTACCGCCTAATGCAATTAAGGTCACCGCAGGCAGGGTACAACTGATAGGCCCACTGTTGGTCAGACTAGGCGTTGGTAATGAGTTTACGGTTACATCGGTAGTTACAAATGCTGATTGACTATTATCGCTGATAATAAGCGTGAAGCTCTGACTTCCTGATCCTACAGAAGTTAGGTTTTGGTTGAAGGTAGCACTAGTTTTGGTACCAGTTGTCGGGGTGTTGATTCCGTTCGTAAGTGTGTAACTGTAAGTTCCTGTTACATTACTTACAGTGGCCGTGAAGGTGAAGGGACTGCCCGAACAGACTACATTACTCACGGCTGCAAAATTGTCAATAATGGGTGTGTTGTTCACAATCGTCAGCACGTAAGAAGCTCCCACGCCTGAACAGCCATTGATATCAGTGGCTCGTACAGTGATGGGGAAACTACCACTTTGCGTAGGCGTACCCGACAAGACACCAGTGGTCGATAAATTTAGTCCTGTAGGTAAACTGCCGCTCACCACACTGAAACTACGAGGGGCCGTCCCGCCCGAAGCCGTAAAGTTCTGGCTGAACGCTACATTCTGTACACCGTTTGTTGTGCTTGGGTTATTGACGTTGACAGTTGCTACGATGTTGCCCACCGTTGTCGTGGTTGTACTCACGCAGCCCGTGGCATTGGCCACGCGCACCGTATAGTTACCTAATATGGCCACATCTATTGTATTGGTCGAACCCGGTGTACCGATTACTTCACCGCTTTTGATAAAGGTGTAGGACGTGCCGCCCGAAGCGGTTAAGGTCACGGTAGTCATGGTGCAGCTTAAAGGACCGTTGTTGGTCAGACTGGCCACGGGGAAGGGACTCACGGTCACATCAGTCGTTGCTGATGTTGATTGACTATTCGCATTGATAGTAAGTGTGAAGCTCTGGGTGCCTGATCCAGCAAGAGTCAGATTCTGGCTAAAAGCAGCACTGTTTTTTACCCCAGAGGTCGGAGTGCCAATACCATTGGTCAGCGTATAGTTGTACAATCCCGACACATTTCCTATTGTGGCCGTAAAAGTGGCAATACTGCCTACACATACGCTCATGTTTACCGCTCCAAAATCGGAAATGATGGGTGTGTTGTCTGTAATCGTCAGGACGTAACTGGCCCCGACACCGGAACAGCCGTTGGCATCGGTTGCTCGTACAGTGATGGTAAAACTACCGCTCTCAGTAGGTGTACCCGATAAAACGCCGGTGGTCGATAAACTTAATCCGTCGGGCAAATTACCGCTGGCCACACTGAAACTACGGGGCAATGTACCCCCGATGCGCTGAAGGTCTGACTAAACGAAACATTTACAACTCCATTTCTTGTTGCCGGATTTGTAACGGTGACGGTTGCTGCAATGTTGGTGACGGTCGTAGTGGTGGTACTGACACAACCTGTAACGTTAGCCACGCGTACTGTATATGTACCCGCCGTAGACACATCTACCGTATTCGTCGGGCCCGGTGTGCCTATAACTTCACCGCTTTTGGTAAACGTATAGGAGTTACCCCCCGAAGCCGTTAAGGTCACTGCAGGCAGCGTGCAACTGATAGGACCATTATTGGTCAGGTTGGGTACTGGTAATGAACTCACGGTCACGTCAGTCGTTGCTGATGTTGATTGACTATTCGCATTGATAGTAAGTGTGAAGCTCTGGGTGCCTGATCCAGCAAGAGTCAGATTCTGGCTAAAAGCAGCACTGTTTTTTACCCCAGAGATCGGAGTGCCAATACCATTGGTCAGCGTATAGTTGTACAATCCCGATACATTACCTACTGTAGCGGTGAAGGTCAGCAGACTACCCACGCACACACTCGTGTTCACCGCCCCAAAATCGGTAATGGTGGGTGTGTTGTCTGTAATCGTCAGGATGTAATTAGCTCCTACACCCGAACAGCCATTGGCATCCGTAGCCCGAACGGTGATAGTAAAACTACCACGCTCAGTAGGTATACCCGATAAAACGCCGGTAGCCGATAAGCTCAATCCGTCGGGTAAACTACCGCTGGCCACACTGAAACTACGGGGAGATGTCCCCCCGATGCGCTAAAGGTCTGACTAAATGCAACATTCTTTATGCCAAATGTCGTAGCTGGATTGTCGACGTTGATGGTTGCTATGGTACTGACGACGTTCGTGGTGGTCGTACTGACACAGCCAGTAGCATTAGCCACGCGAACTGTATAGGTACCTGCCGTAGTCACATCTATTGTATTAGTCGAACCTGGTGTACCAACTATAACGCCACCCCTGGTAAACGTATAGGAATCACCACCCGAAGCCGTCAGCGTGACGGTACGTTGATCACAGGTCAACGTACCGCTGCTCGTCAATGTTGCAGTTGGCAATTCACTGACTACCAGCGATAGTTGATCAGTAGCCAAGCAGCCACTGGCGTTGACCGCAGCCACACTGAAACTGTAGGTTCCTGCTGTCAGGGATAATACCAATCGGGTGTTGCCAGCACCGCTTAATGTACCCGATGGACCCGTGAAGGTATACGAACTTAAGCCACTGGTAGCAGACAGGGTGACCGGCGAGCCTGCACATGCAGTAGATGCACTAAGCTTAATCGCCGATAAGTTATTAACCGTTACATTGACGGTGGCCGTGCTGCTGCAACTGCTACCGCTACTAATCACCACCGTGAACGTTTTCACCCCCGACGTACTCAGTGTGGCCGACACACTCTGGTCTGAATTACTGCTCAGCGTGGTGCCGGTCGGGCTTAACCAATTGTAGCTATAGCCACTCCCACCGTTCGCACTTAAACTGACCACGCTCTGAATACAGACCGAGGTTGGGCTGGCTGAAGCCTGAGCCACAAATCCAGCACTGCCAAAGCCTCTACTACAGAAAGCAGCAAAGTCTCCTGCTCCCGGCAGATCTGGATTATTTTGAAAACCAATACTACGTCCACCTCCACAAAGTGCTGTTAATGTGGAAGGAAAGCAACCACTTAGCTGATTCGTACTTAAATTAAGGATCGTCAGCTTGGTCAGCGTACCCAGATTAGCGGGAATGCTTCCCGTTAACTGATTATCATTCAAATTAAGGACCTTCAGATTGGTCAGCGTGTTCAGGTTGGTTGGGAGACTACCTGTCAACTGATTATTATTTAAATCAAGCGTTTCTATATTTGAAGGCAGATTAGCGGGAAGGCTCCCCGTTAACTGATTGTTATATAAATTAAGAATCGTCAGCTTGGTTAGTGCACCCAGATTAGCGGGAATGCTTCCCGTTAACTGATTATCATTCAAATTAAGGACCTTCAAATTGGTCAGCGTGTTCAGGTTGGTTGGGAGATTACCCGTTAATAGATTATCATTTAAATTAAGCGTTTCTATATTCGTAGGCAGATTAGCGGGAAGGCTCCCCGTTAACTGATTATCATTCAAATTAAGGACCTTCAGATTGGTCAGCGTGTTCAGGTTGGTTGGGAGACTACCTGTCAACTGATTATTATTTAAATCAAGCGTTTCTATATTCGAAGGCAGGTTAGCGGGAAGGCTCCCCGTTAACTGATTGTTATATAAATTAAGAATCGTCAGCTTGGTTAGCGTGTTCAGGTTGACTGGGAGACTACCTGTTAACTGATTATCATTCAAATTAAGCCTTTCTATATTCAAAGGCAGATTAGTGGGAAGGCTCCCCGTTAACTGATTGCTCTGTAACTCATATCCTTGCAGGCTCGCAGGCAGACTTGTGGGAATGTTCCCGGTTAGCTGATTCTCGCTTAAATTAAAATTTAACAGGCTGGTCAGTGGGCTCAGATCAGTTGGGATAGTACCTGTTAACTGATTAACACTTAAAATAATATACTGAATTTTGGTCATGGCAATCAGGTTAGCGGGAAGGTTACCCGTTAGCTGATTATGCTGTAGATCAAGCTTTTCCAGGTTCGTAGACAAATTAGCAGGAATAGTACCCGCCAACCGATTATACTGTAAAGAAAGGGCTTTCAGGTTGGTCAGCGTAGATAGATCGGTCGGGATCGAACCCGTCAAGTCATTGTTATCCAGTTCTAGTCCAATCAGGGCGGTTAAATTGCCCAAGCCAGTAGGAATGCTGCCACTCAACTGTGAATTCTGGTTAATCTGAAGTACAGTTAAACCTGTGAGCATGCTCAGACTACCTGGAAGGCTGCCTACCAGGTTGTTATTGGTCAAAAGAACCTCACTGACCCGTCCATTATTGCAGGTTAGGCCAAACCACGGTTGCCCACCATTACCCGTGCAGGGGTCAGTACCGTTACCCCAGCCTGTATGGTTGGTCCAGTTTGGCCCATTTGTGCCATTGTACAGATCCATCAATGGCTGGTAATCAAGCGTTGAGAGCGGGGCGGCTCGTAAGCTGGCCTTGGTATCGCTGGTTTTCTTTCCCCCGTTTTGAACTATCTCAAACGAGGTTCTTCCGTCTGGGTGCTCAATTTTCGGCCCATCGCTGGTCAGCCAGTCATAGTGTAAAAGCCGGTCAACCCCTCCGCTACTGTCCGTTTGTTTAGCCAATGTGCTATCGACAGTGGTTGAATCGGTACTGGCATCAATCATGGATATACCAGAATCGATGGGTTTTCCCTGAGCAAGCAAGCCGATGCAAAGCAGCGTAATCAGCAGGCTTTTCACCCGCCAAATGGTACAATGACTGAACTGTAAAAGAGAGATCATAACGACTATTGACTAAGGATTTAAGATTTTCGGAGACAGTCGATTCCTGTATCCGATCGATTGACGGGAAGAAAAGCAGAAAGATGTGTGAAGCGGAAAGCGTTTATCAGTTGGCGAAACCGTCAGGAGCAATATCCTGAACTCTCTCGGTAGTGGTATAAGTACGGCAACGAGTGAGATACAAACCCGGTGTTTCGTATTGAGCCGGTTACGTGCACAGCGTCGGATTGGATGGGGATATTAGTACGTTTGGCATAGCCCAAAATAGGAGAGGCTGTCCATAGATTGAGGTAGAAATGGTTCATACGTTGGCGGTTGAGTCGGCTTGAGATTTAGCGATAAATTGCCCCGGCAAGTACCACACCAGGCATCTCAACCGCTACCACATATGTTGCATTGTTTGTCAATTTGGGTGCATCAAACAAAAAAGAAGCCCGATTCTGGGCTTCTTGATGACTAAATCTCCTAGTTAAGATACGGATTTTGGTTTTTTGTAAATTATACTACGTAAGTGATGATTCGTCTTTTATAGTCCGCCCGTTTGTTGTCTTGCCATATTGCGAGGGCAACGTCTGGTAGCGTTCCTGAAATACTTTGGTAAAGTAAGATGGGTTATCAAACCCGACGGCGTAGGCTATTTGCGTTACGCTCTCCTCACCCTCAAGTAGTAATTCGGTCGCTTTAGTCAGCCGTATTTCCCGAATAAAGTTAGTTGGGCTGGTGTCAGCTATAGCTTTCAGCTTCCGGTTGAGCTGCGTACGGCTCAGGTTGGCAGCCTCGGCCAACGATTCCACATTAAATGTGGGCTCACTCAGGTTTTGGTTAACGATAGCCGACAGCCGGTCGAGGAATTTCTGGTCGGCTGGGGGCAGGACTGGTGGTGCCCCGGTGGTCGTCAAGGTTGCTGATGGCTCTTCGCTGGCAGGAGTCTGGTGGCTAAACCAGTGATACAGTCGTTCACGCTGCTGAATCAGGTTGTTCACCCGCGCCCGCAGTTCGGCCGGGTTAAAGGGTTTGGTCAGGTAATCATCAGCCCCTACTTCGAAACCCACAATACGATCTTCTACCGTTGCCTTGGCCGTCAACATGATCACTGGAATGTGACTGGTGACTTCCTGGGTTTTCAGCGCTTTACAAAAGCCAAACCCATCGAGTTGGGGCATCATCAGATCGCAGATGATTACGTTCGGTAAATTAGCCGTTGCTTTTTCCAGTCCGTCCAGTCCATCTTCGGCTTCGATGATGTGGTAGTCCAACTCAAACACAGTGCGCACATAAGCTCGAATATCGGCATTGTCATCAATAATGAGCAGAATGTTATCGGTTACCGGAGTTGGCAGAGTCGTATCGGTCAAAATTACCGGGAGGTCATCGCTATGTTCTGCCGTTTCCATCATCTCGAAGCCATCTGCTACCGATTGTTGGTCGATACCTGCCAACGGTAGGCGAACCATGAAGTTAGTGCCTACACCCTCTGTGCTTGACACGGCGATCGTGCCCCCAAGTATCTTTACCAGCTCGCTAACCAGCGATAAGCCAATACCGGTGCCTTCATAGGTCTGCGATCTGCCGATGCGGTTCGCTTTAACCTGATAAAACCGCTCGAAAATGGTCGCCAGATTCGCCGGGGCAATACCAATACCCGTATCCTCAACCGAAATGACTAATTCACCGGTTGAGGATGGGGGAGGATAGTCGACATGCAGATGGACCTGCTTCCCCTCTGGAGTGAATTTGAAGGCGTTTGAGAGTAGGTTGGTTACTATTTTTTCGATTTTATCGTGATCGAAACTAGTTTGAAAATGGGCATATTGCTGTGAGAACGAGAACCGGATTTGTCGACTTTCGGCTAGTGAGCTAAACGAACTGGCCAGGGTTCGAAAGAACGTAGCCATGTCGCCAGTTTCCAGTGTCGGCTGAAGTTGACCCGCTGACAGTTTACTCAGATCGAGGAGTTGGTTGATCAGGCGGAGTAACCGATTACTGTTCTGTTCCATTAAATTCACAACCGATGCCGTTAACGTGACCACATTTTTCGTCCGAAGCTGTTCTTTTAGCGCAGTCAGCGGACCCAGAATCAAGGTGAGGGGGTGCGAAATTCGTGGGAAATGTTGGTAAAGAATTGCGTTTTCAGTGCATCGAGTTCCGCCAGTCGGCTGGCCTCTTTCTGCTCAAAAATCACCTGCTGCTGCAACAACCACCGTTGTTTCTGGAACCGATATAGCTGCCAGACAATAACAATCGCCCCAAGTATATACAGCAAATAGGCCCACCAACTGCGGTAAAATGGCGGATGCACCCGAATCTGCAAGTCGACGGGCTTACTCCATATCTGACCATCAGTCGAGCCCATCACATGAAGGGTGTAGTTACCATCGGGCAATTGCGCATAGTTCGCAAATCGATTCGTACCGGCTTCCACCCAGTTCTGGTCAATGCCCTCCAGCCGATATCGATATTGATTTTTGGCCGAATTGGCATAATCCATTACGGCAAATTCCAGAGTTACCAGATTCTGCTTATACGACAAATCAAGCCGCTGCGTTTGCTCTATACTTTCTGGTAAGATGCCGTCTGAGGCACCCACCGTAACAGCTTCGTTATTGATTTTTAGCCCAATGATCTGAACCGGGGGAGCTGATCCGGTAGGTGTAGCCGCCACGTCTTTAGGGCGAAACGCGGTTAGCCCGTTTACGCCCCCAAAGAGTAACTCACCCGATGCGGTTTTAAGAAATGAACCCGTATTAAATTCATCGTCCTGAAGCCCATCGGCCTTGGTATAATTCCGAAACCTGAATGTCCGGGGATTAAACTGGGCCAGCCCCCGATTGGTACTCATCCACAGATTTTTAGACTCATCCGTCAGGATACCATAAACAACCTTATTGGGCAATCCCTGGGCTTCGGTGAAATGCCGAAACTGCCCGGTTTGCTTATCCAGCCGCTCTAGCCCACCTCCTTTCGTGCTGACCCAGAGGTATTTTTCCGGCTGATCAGGGTCGTTGATGGTGCTCGACACAAAATCGTTGCTCAGACTTTCACGCTTAGCAATATCGTTTTTATAGATTGAAAACGTAGGAGTTGTCTGTAAATGATCGACCCGGATGAGGCCACTCTGGGTACCAATCCAGCCCGTATCAGCTCCATCGAAGTACAGAGAATAGGTTTCGACTTCGGCGGCTTGTCGGGGTAGCAGGTTCTGGTACGAAAATACAGTAAAGGTTTCGGTAGCGGGGTCGAATTTGAGGAGTTTACCATTCATAGCTCCAATCCAGAGATGTCCGAATTTGTCTTCACGAGTTTGATTACCATACAGACCAAACGCCGTACCGGGCGGCAGCGGATACGCTTTGAGCTGTTGCCAGTTCGGCGAAAACTTAACGAATTGATGGATATGTGGATCGGCTTGGACGTTTGCTATTGAGGCCCAGAAAAAACCCTGATGATCCTGTATTAGATAACTTGAGCGATTAGCCTGAGCCGGACTGCTGTTATCCAGAAACGATATCCGGCGATTGTTGGAACGGTCTAAACGGCCATAGTCGAACTGACTCCGCACATAGGTCTGCCCCTGTTGATCCTGAACTAAGTAAGAGAGCGAGGTATTCGGCAAATAAGCTTGAAACTGCTTAATACGCGGACTGAATTTTCGCAGGCCATAGCCTGCTGTACCCACCCAGATGTTGCCGGTCTTATCAATGAGGAGTTTGGTAACGCCAAATAGATTCGGTGGCATAACGGCAAACGCATTGCGTTCCGACAGATTATCCTGCGCATAGAGTTGAGCGGGCGACATCAGCCACAAAAAGTCGGGCGTGGCCACCGCTACCGTACGGCTATCAAGTGCATCCAGGTATACATTGAAATTTTTGGTAGGCGGCAATTTGATTACCTTTCGGTTGGTCTGCTGCCAGCCAATGAGCGTATCGGCACTAAATCCAAACCAGTAGTCAGGTTGTTGCCCATCGGGTGTTGCCTGAAACAGGGTGGCTAGTGGACCGAACCGCTTACTTTGCGAATAGCCAGTCGGTTGTCGCCAGTTCAGCGTGTATAATTCTCGGGCGGCACTAACCACCGCCTGTCCATTGTCATGAAATCTGATTCGGGCTGGAGCACTGCCACTACTTGGAAATGAAAACCGGCTGAATTGGACCAGGGATGTAGCATCATCCTGTTGAGGGAACCCGTTTTTCAGCGCGTCAGTCAAGGTAATTTTAACGAGTTTATTCTGGCTGGTGCCTACCCAGATGTTGCCTTCTGGGTCTTCGGCCAACATACTAATCTCGAAATTACCCGCATCGGGTGAAGCCGGATCACTCATATCGATATGGTAGAACCGTTGGGTTCGCTCATCATATAGATTAAGCCCTCGGTTTAACGTTCCTATCCATAAGCGCCCATGACGATCAACCAGTAAAGTCGAACAGCCATTGGATGATAGACTAAATTTATTGTACGCATCGTGGGTGAAAACGGTGAAGTTATAGCCATCGTAACGATTCAGCCCATCTTTCGTCGCTGCCCATATGAAGCCCTTATGATCTTGTTTAAGATCATAAATCATTCCTTGCGATAAGCCTTCAGAGATCGTAATTTCCTGCCAACCCTTAAGCTGAGCGATTATTGACAACGGCAGTAGACAGAATACCAGGAAAAGAAAGCGCATCCAACGTATTTTTCTGGAAAAGTAAGTAAACAGCCTATTTTCAGGTTCGATCAATTAACCCCTCGTTTTCAGGAATAATGATTGCACTATCGTCCGTAGTCGTGCGTGTGCTACATAGGCCCAGATTAATAGCATGTACATGGAAAAATCCTGGTACGACACCGGCAGGACCATGTTGTTGATGTAGTAGCGCGTTGCTGTAAAATCGAGGGTTGGTGTAAAACCAATGAGATTCTCGTAGCCTAATATAAGCGTCAGACCCAGAACATAGAATAGGTACTGAGGTTTACGAACCGCCCACAGAATGCCCGCCAGAACCGTAGCTCCAAATCCAGCATAATGCTTCCAGGTTAAGGCTAAATCAGTGGTGGCGGCAACGTAAAGTGAATAACCCTGAACGGCAATCAGGACAAACACGATTAATCCATAGCCATAAAACTCTTTCAATTGAGCACGCTGCATATTTGATAGTAGTTACGATAAGTGATCTGTACAACAGATAAAAATACGCTAAAAACTACTACTCATATAGGTTAACTCTCATTATTTTTTAGGAGTGCCTTCATTAAAAAATACAACTAACCCATCTTTACCGGCCACAACGATGTCTTTCCGGCCTGTTTTGTGCAAATCAGCAACGGCAAAATAGATGCCTGTTCCTTTGCCAACACCTGCTTGTCCGTAAGCAATGTCATGCTTCATAAACTGTTTTTTGGCCGCATCCCAAGTGAAATAGTACAGTCCAACGGGATCTTCTTCACCGGGATCTCTGCCGTTATGCGCCCTGAACCGTTTACCCGTTAGCAGTTCAGGACGACCATCACCCGTTATGTCAATCCACTCCAGACAATGGTATTGGGAATTTTTGTCATCAATCAGGTGCTTTGTCCAGCCGCGTTGTCCGCTGGCGTCGCGAGTTTGTTCGTACCAGTGCAGTCCATAACTATGCCCTGCCCTACGATCAGGTCATTTAAGCGGTCACCATTCACATCGGTCACAATGATGGGGACACTAGCGGTACCAAATGCAAACTCTTTATGCAATGTCCAGGGGCCAGACTCCCGATTTTCAGGAGCTTCGAGCCAGCCATCGCTCACAATAAGATCACCCCGACCATCGCCATTAATATCACCAAAGCCAAGGCCATGTCCCTGCGTTGGTGCAACCGTAACCGTCTTGAATACGCCTGGACTGACCAGCTTAATATATTTAAGTGGGTGGTTTGGGTTGTTGGGTACAATGTCAATCGTACCGTCGCCGTCTACGTCCCAGGCGCGGGTTGTTTCAACATTACCGACTTTGCCAATCTCGTGTAATGGCCACTGACTATCTTTTTTTGCTGGATTTTCGACCCACCGCAGCGTTTGATCAAACCAGCCACCGGTTACAAAATCCATACGTCCATCGCCATTGACATCGAGCGGAATAGTCGAAAAATCGTCGTAATACTGATCTTTTCGGGGTTCATTCCCAATCAGGTGCCGATTCCTGAAGCGTGGTCCTTCGTACCAGAAATCACCGGATACAATATCGAGGGTGTCGTTCTTATCAACATCAAAGACTCCCACCGACTCATAGCTTTCAGCGGCCACAAAGTAGCGATTGAAGCGGAGTGTAGGTTCGGGAGCGGTTGCGCTACCAACGAGTAGAAGCAGAGAAATACCACCAATAATGCGTAGCATACAGGACGTTTTTCTTCCTGTAAGTTAAATCCTTTCTGTTTTCTACTGTTTCGAAGCGAATAAAACCTACGCTATAGTCGACACATCGCCCGTCAATTTTAGTATACCCTTTTCCATGGTATAAACCCGGTCGGCAAGTTGTACGGACTGGCTACGGTGCGTGACCATAATGATGGCCATTTGATCTTTAATACGGTTACACAAATTCAGGACAAACTGCTCCGTTTGTCGATCAAGTGCCGAAGTTGCCTCATCCAGCAAGAGCAGTTGCGGTTTCCGATAGATGGCCCGTGCCAGTCCAACTAATTGTTGCTGACCACCTGACAGGTTAACACCTTCTTCGCCAACCAATGTCAGATAATTTTGGGGAAGGCTCATGAAATAGTCATGAAAGCCAAACTCCTGACAGAATTGCACGACGGCTTCTCCTTCCTCCATTGCATTGCCCAGGCAAATATTATCTAGTAGCGTTCCATTAAAAATCTTGACAGGCTGCGGTACACTGGCGACACAACTGCGCCAACTATCTGCCGATATAGCCGACCAGTTGTTAGTTATGACCGGATTATTAGGTACCTCCGCCTGGACGCAGATTTGATCGTTTCCTTCCGGCTCATAAAACTTTTGCAGGATTTGTAACAGCATACTTTTGCCAGAACCAGTTTCCCCAACTATACCAATAACCTCACCCCTTTGAACAGAAAACGACACATCCCGCAACAACGGAGGCCGTCCAGGGAAACGATAGCTAAGTTGATTTACCGTTAAGGAATGGAGTTGCGTCATATTAGCCAAATCAGTAGTCGATTCCTTTGGCAGTTCTGTAAACTCACGCATACGGTCGAAGGCAACGCGGGCTTCCTGCAACTGAATATTTGTTGTGGAGAGTTTCGAAACCGAACCGATCAGTGTACTACCCAAACTTACAACGGCCATCATCTCCCCTATTTTTAATTGCTTTTGCAAGACCATAAACGCAGTTAGCCCAATAATACTCACCAATAACCCGACAGCGATGAGTTCGCTCAACAGGTTATATCGATTCCCCAGCAAACCCAGGTCATACAGTTTTTGCTGGAATGCCTGATAAACAACCTGGGTAATACGGGCAAAGAAGGCTTCCTTCCGAGTGGCTTTTATGGCACCGATACCGCTAATGCTGTCAATAAACTGGCCTTCTGTACGCGCATAAGAAGCCATAACATCACGCTGCCCAACAATGATCCGGTCATTGAACCGCCAGACCAGCCAGCCAAATAAAGGAAAACTAAGTAAGGCCAGCAGACCAATTTGCCAGGCATAGTTGAACAGTACGCCAGCCGTAATGAGTACAACCAGCATGTCGATAATCACGCTCCCCGTAAGAAAACTAATAACTGCCTGAATCCGGCGTGTGTCATTGAGTCGAGCAACTAAATCACCCGTTTTGCGTGTATCGAAAAAGGCTTTGGGTAGGTGAAGCAAATCCTGAAAGAAACTATCGGCAATTCGAACATTGAATTCCCGGCTCTGGCGTAGTAACAGGAACCCGCGCAAGTAGCCAATACCCGTTCGGGCTAGCAACAACACCATTAATAAAAATAGGCCCAGCGTCAGTTTTTCGGTATTTTGTTTAGGCAGAATATCGTCTAAAAGCTTTTGCGAGAACAGCGCCATTGATAGGCCCAGCAATGCCATTGCCATGCCTAAACCAGCAGCTATCCCCAGTAACGGTAAATCCTCCTGAATCAGGTTTCGGAACCATTGCCACTGGCTTTTCCGGTTTTGTGCCTTGCTAACAAATTGCTCAGTTGGTTTCAGGGTTAGCACAGCTTTCGACTTCCAGATGGTAGCCAGTTCTCCGGCAGTCATCGTTACGATTCCTTTACCCGGATCACCAATGATATATTGGCCACTTTCCTGACCATAATAGACCACATAATGTTGTAGCCGTTCCTCCATCACAACATGCAGAATAACGGGGCTTTCAACCTCTCGCAAATTATGGACCCCCTCAGCCTCCATCCCCTCGGCCTCAAATCCCAGCGATTGCGCCGTTTGGAACAACCCCAACAAAGATGTTCCCTGAATGCTGGTGCCACTCAGCTCGCGCAACCGCTCACGAGTCGCATCGCCACCATAATAGCGTAGCACAGACAACAGGCAGGCTACCCCGCAATCAGTTTGGTCGAGTTGGCGGGTAAATGTTTTATCGATTCGTTTCATAGTCTTTAGAATAGACTTCTAGTCCGTTCAGCCGCCACGAGCGGCTTATAAGGTGAGAATGCAAGCCCTAGATGAGCAAACTACCAGCCGGTTTTTTACAAGGCGTTTAGCAAAGCCTCAATCATGGTTTCACCTTTATATTCTTTACGCAATTGCCCGTCAGAGCCATAAATAAAAATATGCGGTACTGACGTAGCCCCAAACGCCCGATACGACTCCTCCCGCGTGAGCGTACCCACATGCATCATCGCCAATGTATCCAGGCCATAATGCAGGGAAAATGCCTGAGCACGAGCGGGCGTCTGGGTTGTGAGCAGGTACACACTTGCCTTCGCAAACGCCTGATGATGTGTCTGAAGTTGCTCCGCTTCATATTGGCAATGCTCACAATCAGGATCGAACAGGATAATCAGCGTTGGTTTACCATCAATCATATCCTGGGCAGGGTTGGTGGGTTTTGTAAACTGAATTGGAGAGAGATCTGGTCGTTTCTGGCGTTTGGCAGCCTGTTCCTGTTTAACGGACAAGGTTTGGTTCATCTTAACAATGGCTCCGCCAATTAGCCCAGCTACGAGCAGAAACAACCCGATTTTAAGTACTCGACGCATCTGCATCAGGAATAGGTTATGGTAAGAAACATGACCAGCACCACCCACAATACCAATCCAACGCCATACGACGACATAACCAAGCCAAACGAGCGTTTAAAGGACAAACCTGTGGCATCAGCTACGCCGTAAGCCAGCAAAAACCAATACGCGATTTCAAATAGATTGAGCATTTGTAAGGGAGCCAGCCAGTAACGCGGGATAGTTTGGGCATCTACCAAATTCAGGAGTGAGAGCGGATAAAAAAGAGTGAGGTCGTTGAGATCGTAATCGGTTTTAATAAAGAGGAACCAGAGGAGTTTGATTAGGATTGGAAGTAGAAAAATTAATTCAGAGAAAATAGCCAAATTAAAAAATATGCTAAAGTTGAAGCGACTCTTCGCAAAGAAATAGCCTAAACCAAGGCAGATAGTAATAAAAGTTAGTTTGATGCCGTAAATAATTGGAATGAATATATTTCCTAACCATATCCAATGATGTCCTTCATCAATCATATTCTTGATTCGTTCATAACTTAATTGATTGGCAAAAGCATTATAGTATAGGGTATCTGAGATTAGCAAATATTGAAAAGACCAGCTCAACAAAGCAGCTACTATACATAACAAGACAAACCTCAGTAGAATTGAATACTGTAAATTAGCAAAAATTGAGGCCATAAAATGTATTTATTTAACAAGTAATTCATCATATAATTTCATAATCAAACGGAAGCATTTCTGATACTAACTCCCAGCTCCAATACCATTCAAAAAGAATGCCTAACGGGTCATAAAAATGACCATCTGGTTCTATAACAACAGAAGGGCTTGTCATGCGCATAATTGATAGTTGTGGCGATTTCAAGTAACCCTCTTTAGGAGGAGAGTGTGTTTGTTGATAATCAAAACTTTCTAATTCATAAAAGTAAACCACTTGCATTGTCCCCTGAAATGAAACTACTGTTTGGCCATTTGTCGATTGATCAGTATCAATAAGTTTATCGGCACTTAATGTATCTGGTAAAAGCACTCTAACAATAGTGTCGGCAGGCGTGGGATAGAAATTAACCTTTTTCCCATGAAGCGTAATCTGCCTGACCTTACCACTTTTATCAATCTTCTCAATTACTCGCTGAACAATAAATCCATTTTTAAATAACTGTCGCTTATATAAAGATTTCATAAAGTGCCTTATAGATCCTAAGTAAGCTTTTTTTCGGTTTTCAATCCAGCGGTTTGATTCTTTTTCACTTTCAGGTGTTATTGATTCAAAAACTGGATATCCTTCATAAGAAATTTTCTTCTTTTTATAATCGTAATCAAATTTTATTAAGGCATATTTTAGTCGATAGCCTAGCCCCCTATTTTCAACTATAAGAAGATCTCTGGCGTAAGCTCTGAAGCTATTTAGTGTATCATTGAAATAAAGCACTTCTGGATTTACTAAATTACAATATTTAGCATTTTCACTAATCCCAATAAAGTTATTTTTAAAAAAAGTGACTTTATCTATCCAGCTCTTATCTTTTCTTGCTTTTACAGTAATATCATTAAGCTGATTATTAGATGGTTTTAAAATAATTCGATACGAACGCTTGTCAGAAGTTTGCAGTGTAATTTTTAGAGTTTCAAAACCAATAGCTGAAGCAATGAGGTCAAACCTACCAATTGGTACATTTTTTATGGTAAACTTTCCTTGTTCATCAGAAATTGCCCCTTTTGTTGTATTTGATAAAAATACATTAGCAAAAGGAATAGGTTTATGTGTTTCTCCATCTTCTACTGTTCCTATTAGAATAGATTGTGAAAATAACTCAAAAGGAATTATAAGTATCAACAGGATAGCTATAATTGTTGAAAAGTAGAGTTTCATTACTTTACAAGTGAGTATTAGTCATAGCATCCACACTAGCATGGGTTCAGTTTTATCATAAAGCACATAATTCATGTTCCAAATTGCCTATGATAAAACTGAGCCCTTACCTTATTCTAAGTTAGAAACATCCCGATGCGGCCCCCAATGCCATGCCACTAAAAGTTGATAAAACCTGATAAAATCCTCCGCCCATACCGATTCCAGTCAAATAGCCAGCTGCTCCGCTACCAAAAATACTTAATAGGCACTTTGTTGTGTTGTCTTGGCCATCTCCGCCTATCAGTAATACCATAGAGTCAACCGAAAGGGGTGTTAGTTCTTGCTTTTCCATTGTGTAAAAAGTTTATGGGAATTTTAAGAGTCTACTCTGTTAAAGGCTTTTCGACATACGCCTTGTTTGTACTTGGAACACGATCTTTTATTTTTTTACCTCGTATGCTAAAGAATAGAGCAATAGGAGCTACTGCACATCCTGCTATAAAGACCCCTTTACCAAATTGTTTATCAACTTTACTAATGAAAATTGATGATAAAAGTAATCCCAGTCCTGTATAGCCTAAAATTTTTCCTACTTTCTGGCTATTGTTAGCTTTATTATCATTTTTTTTTAGCCAATCAAGCTTTAGAAATTTGATTGGTAATTTATCCAAGGAATCGTTAACTAAATATTTATGTTGGTTAGAAAACAAATTATTAAACTGAGCAGTATCAGTTACTGACATACCTTGAGCCAATAAGGGCTTAGTATATACTATTATTGCTATAAGTAGCAGTAAAGAAAAACGAATTAGGTTGATTAGTGCCCTCATAATTTTACCTTGGCGTTTCAAATATCGAACCCGCCACTGAACTAAAAATGCAGTGATAAAAAATAATTTACTGAATTTTAGAGCATATAGGACATTTTATAAGTAGTTGCCTAATGGCCTGATTTATACGACCTGCACTATCATTCCGAAAATCACCTAAAAGTCCTTTCCCCTGACTTACTACACGGGCAGCATTACCCATCTGGTCCCAAGCGTAGTTTAATGGATACACTAACATTGGCACCTCCAATGTCCAGCCTTCCAGCACTGAATTCAATCCACCATGAGTAATAAACAAATCGCAGTGCTGGAGCAAATGGAGTTGTGGCACCCAAGCAAGCATGTATATATTAGAGGGGCACTTTGTAAGACTATCTTTCAAGTCCGGGCCAACCGCTATTATGACTTGCCAATGAGGTTGCGTCCCTACAGCCTCAAATAACCGCTTGAAAAACCGTTGTAGATCTCTAGTCTTGGCGTGAGCACCTTTCACCGTTCCCAGTGAAACATACAGAAGTTTCAAGTTCAGATTGGCTTGGCGTTCCTGTGCAATTCGTTCCATTAGGGTCAAATAGGTAGGTGGCAAGTCTTCGGTCCGAGTAAGATCAACCATCACGCCGAGATACTTTTGATACGACAATACTTGCCGTTCAGGAAAGTCAAATTCACGAGGAGCCATAATCCATTCCGGCAGATTATCGAAGCCCACATGAAATACTTTGTCGTCACGTAGTCGATACGTACTGAGTAAGTTGTTCTGTCGGAACTTTCGGCGGACTAATCGATCTGGGTTTTGACCTATGTACTTGATAGTTTGCCATGCTCGCCATAAAGCCCGGTTTCGATAGTACCGTTTCCATGCTCCTTGAATTGTCTGTGGGCTGTCCTGGCCAGGTATTAGTCCTGTGTTTAAAGGAGGCAGAACACCTTCATTGTAAGTAGATAGCATCGTTTGAATCACCACCACCTCTGTCTGTGAACCTTTGAGCAACGGATAAAGAACTATGAAATCCGTGCTAAAAAAAGCGTCAAGTAAGATCAAAGTTGGTTTTAGAGTCAATACTGTCCGCTGTAGGTCATCAGTACGATTACGGAAATCTCGTCCCGTAAGTCGATCAATGAGTGTTTCCAAATACGACTCGCTACGCCCCTGTTTAACACCTCATCTACGCCTAATCCGAACGGCTGGCTTTGTAGCCAATGTATCCCAAACCCCTGCTTACGGATGTGTTCTGCTAATTCAGGTAACCCAGCGTATGCATACACAATTATATAGCCGTCCTTTTGTAATTGGCGGGCCAGTCGAAATGTTGCATTCAAGTGCCCATAGGCCGGAACCATCAAGAACAAAGCAGTCATTGGTCATAGAAATGTTAGCCCGTAAACGTAGTCTACCTCACTGAACTAAAACTTCAGTGAACCGAAAAGGCAGAAAATTCACTAGTAAGCCAGTCCCGGCCAATGCTCCTATAGGCTCCAGCTTACACCCGCCTTCCAGCTTCTCCATCTTATCCGTATCCAGTTTTCGCATGAACCTAAAAACAAGCTGGCCTTCTTCGGTATAGTAGTAGGTCTTGCCATGCGGATCATAAGCAAGGGTAAGCCGAGATCGTTTACTAACTCATCGCGGAGATTGTACCAGGCCCGCTCGGTGATACCAAGTCGAGTGGCTAATTCTTTTGGAGAACCTGTAGCACGCTTACGAATGAGCGAATCCAAATACACGAAGCGATTGGTTAATTTTTGAAGCATAAGTGAAGGTTGTGTGTATTGTCACCAATAATACGGTGAAATAATAAAAAATAGTATTCAATATATAAAAAATATACTCTAAATCGGTATTGCCATATTGGTGTAGATAATAGACTAAACTCCTCCCGATCCCCGATCTCCTACATTCAACCGAGCATGAGATTAATTACCCAAACCTATCGTTTCAATCGCCCAGGCTTAGAGATTGCCACTGTAGGGTGCCCTCACCATAGAAGCTATACCTCCCTTCGGCAATCATCTTTTTTATTGGCTATTTAACTCCGGCAGACCCACCACAACAGGCTGATTAAGTACCCTTTTTTAGCATTACTTGCCACTAATATCAACTGGTCTTGTAATAATATAGGCTGTTTGCAAACAACTGAGTAGTATTACTATGGGGATTTACCAATTAGTGCTCTAAACCAAGCCATACTAGTATGAAATACTTATTTTTTGCTATGCTTATTTTCCTCTATTTGTCGTCCCAGTTCAGGACTATATTTTAATAGCTGTTTAACTCTTTTTTAATTTTTTTATAATCTATATAAGTAGTTTTCTAGTAGTATGAAGTTTTACCAGAAAATCCCACAGATGTCCTATTTATCTCATTTCAAAAAACCTAAACATCTAGTTAAATCAGCGATTCTATGAAACAACTCTTACCTCCCCAAGTTTTGCTTGGCAGGCAGTTCTACCTATCAGCCACTCCGCTCCTGCTGGCTTTATGCTGTGTGAGCTTTACTTATGCGAAGCCGTATGATCACAATCCCCTTACTAACACCACAGTATCGGTCGCGGATCGAACCCTTACCGGACGAGTCACCGACGAAAAAAGTGAAGGCTTACCGGGTGTAAGTGTCATTTTGAAAGGAACGCAGCGTGGTACTGTCACAGATGCTGACGGTCGATACAAACTAGACGTACCCAATGGTACATCTATACTCGTATTCTCATTTGTTGGCTATATTTCACAGGAAGTGAGTATTGGCAACCAATCATCAGTCAATATTAGCCTGAAGGCCGACAGCAAGGTGCTGGATGAGATCGTCGTCATTGGCTATGGTACGTCGAAAAAATCGGACTTGACGGGTGCCGTTTCTGGTGTTAAAGAAGCTGAACTGATGGAGCGGCCAGCCCCTTCCCTCAACCAGCAACTTTCAGGCCGTATGCCGGGTGTGCAGGTAAACACAAACTCGGGTCGTCCTGGCGGTCGTACTACCGTCCGAATTCGGGGATTTAGTTCGATTAACTCCTCAAACAACCCGCTTTATGTAGTTGACGGTGTTATGCTTCCACAAGGTACTGGCGATCAGTTCAGTAACCCGATTGACTACATTAACCCGAATGATATTGTCAATGTTGAAGTCCTGAAAGATGCCTCCTCAACGGCTATCTATGGAGCACGAGGAGCGAACGGTGTTATTCTGATCTCGACCAGAAAAGGGAAAGCAGGCGAAAGCCGGGTTACCTATGATACGCAGTTTAGTGTGAATACCATTGGCCCTAACAAACCTAAAGTACTCAATGCAAAAGAGTATTTAGCTACCGAAGATCTGGCGTATGCAAACATGGCTAAATTTGACCCAGCTGGCTGGGCAGCAGGCAAGTGGACGTACCTAGACCCTGTAGTCCGGCGGAAAGCATTCAGCGCTGCTCATCCAGGTGTTTTTGATGCTAATCTGAACCCCTTGTATGATACCGACTGGTTCAAAGAATCGTCGCAGAGTGTCCTCTCGCAAAACCATCAGTTAGGCTTCAGCGGGGTAATGAGCGTACCCAGTATTCACTTTCACTTAACTATCGCGACGATCAGGGGCTTATCAAAACATCGTACATGAAACGGTATTCTGGCCGCTTCTCTATTGATGATCAGGTAAAAAGCTGGCTCAAAATTGGTGGCACGCTGAGTTACAACTACCAGACGGAAAACCTGGTGGATATAAATGACGCGGTAGCCCGGCAAATTGTGGAAGACTTCCCGTTCCTGCCCGTACGCTATCCTGATACGGGTGTATTCGCTGAAAACCGCGATTATCCGTACGCAGAGGGAACGATGAGCTCGGTTCACCGCCTGACAGATCGTCGATACATCCAGAATACTCAGACGATGCTGGGAAGTCTGTATACGAACATTAGCCTGGCTAAAGGACTCGAAATGCGAACGGTTCTGGGTACCAATATTCAGACCCAGGAAGTCAACCAGTCGCAAACACGCACGCTGAACATTGGTGGCAACGGTAACGCGTCGACTCAAAATACCCGGACTTCGTTCTGGTCGTTGGAGAACTACCTGACCTACAACAAGCAGTTTGGTCAGGATCACTCATTTACAGGCTTGTTGGGTATCTCGTGGCAGGAAACGAACACGTTCAGAATGAATGGCAGTGTCAGTGGTTTTGCTACCGACTACTTTGGTTATAACAACTTAGGGGCTGGTGCTACTAACCCATCTGTTGGCTCAGACGCAACGCGTTTTGCCTTTAACTCCTACTTCGGTCGGATTAACTACGGCTACAAAAACAAATACCTGTTTACGGCAACGGGCCGGGCCGATGGTTCGTCTAAGTTCGGGGAGAACAACAAGTTTGCCTTTTTCCCCTCGGCAGCTTTAGCGTGGCGTATTTCGGAAGAAGATTTCCTGAAAGGCAACCCGATTATCTCCAACATGAAATTACGGTCTAGCTATGGTCTGACGGGTAACTCGGAAATTCCCCCCTACCAATCGCTATCATTACTTAGCTCTAACTATGCCACTATATACAACGATACGCGGAACGGTGGAACCGGGGTTAACCGTTTATCCAATCCCGATCTGAAATGGGAAAAAACGGCTCAGACCGATGTAGGCTTAGAAATTGGCCTGTTCAAAGGACGGGTTAATGTGGAATTGGATTACTACTATCGCCTAACCACCGATATGCTGCTTGATGCCCCCGTACCCCAATCGAGTGGTTACGCTACGATTCGGCGCAACGTAGGATCAATGCAAAACCAGGGCTTCGAATTTGCACTGAATACGATCAATGTTAACAAGGGTTCATTTAGTTGGAATACAACGTTTAACATCTCGCTGAACCGCAATAAAGTGCTGTCGCTGGCTACTCCATCCGATATATTCGGTGTAGGTGGGCCAAACTTTACGAACCAAACCAACATAATTCGGATTGGTGAGCCAGTGGGCGCTTTCTGGGGATTGACCCGCGCCGGTGTGTGGAGTGAAGCTGAACGTGAAGAAGCTGCCAAGTTTACCAGCTACCGGAATGGTCTGACCATACTGCCCGGCGACATCAAGTACTTAGATGTGAATGGCGACAAAGCGATTACCGATGCCGACCGTAGCATTATTGGTAACGGCAGTCCAAAAGGCTGGGGCGCGTTGACCAACAACTTCAAATTGGGACAATTCGACGCTACGCTTGAATTGCAGTATATGTACGGCAACGATGTGATGCTGATGAACCTGCACCCAAGTGAAGACCGGCAGGCGCTGGCAAACAGCTACTCGTCTGTACTGAACGCCTGGACTCCAACAAATCAGGGAAGTCAGATTGCTCAAGTTCGGGATACACGGGCAGGTTATGTAACCAACGTAGATAGCCACTGGATCAAGAATGGCTCCTTCCTGCGGGGTAAAAACCTGCTGATTGGCTATACTTTACCACCAGCGGTGATCAACAAGTTGAAGATAAACCGGCTCCGCGTGTATGCTTCGGCGCAAAATTTCTTCCTGTTGGTAGAAGACCCCATCGTTGGCGATCCGGAAGTAACGCCTACGAACCAGGGTACGGGTAGCAGCGCTTTCTCGCAGGGTCAAATCTGGCACAATTATCCAAAACCAACTACATATCTGGTAGGTCTTCAGATTGGCCTGTAATCTACAAACCCATTTAATCTACTGATTATTTCATCGTAATGAGACATACACTCGTAAAACATATAAGCCGGGCCTTGCTGTGCGGATTTGCCTTAACCAGTACCGTTGGCTGTAAGGAGTTTCTGGAAGAAAAAGCTCCATCGAACCTGACCCCCGAAAGCTTCTATACCATTCCTGACCATGCCGAATCGGCTCTGGCATCCGTATACGCCAGCCTGCGGTTTATGGGCGATGGGGCTGGTATCTTCTCCAGCAACTGGCAGTTGCTGGAAGCCTTGACGGGAACGTCCACTACAGAAACCGCGCAAAACTCCGACCTTAATAACCTCTATGGGTTAGTACACGACGGGAACACAGCGCACGTGGTTCAGTACTGGAATGGCCTGTATCGAGTAATTGCCAACGCCAATCTGGTACTCGATAAAGTACCGGGTATAACGCCGATGGATGCAGCTCAGAAAACTAAAATTCTGGGCGAAGCTCGGTTTCTGCGGGCTTCGGCTTACTTCACGGCGGTTCGGTTATGGGGCGATATTCCATTGATTACCAAACCACAAACGGCCGCTTCAGCCGACTTTCTGCCAACCCGTACTTCCAAAGAGGAGGTCTATAAGCTAATTGTCGAAGACCTGATTGCTGCCGAAGCGGCAGGCCTGGCCTGGATGGACGTAAGCGGACGTGTAAATTTGGCTGCCGTAAAAACGCAGTTGGCTAAAGTGTATCTGACGATGGCAGGCTTCCCGCTTAGCAAGGGAGCATCCTACTATAAGTTAGCCGCCGACAAAGCCCTGGAAGTGGTTACGTATGCAAATGCTAATCCATCGACGATCAACCTGTTTACAACCTATGAGGATGTACACAAGGAAAGCACCGAGAACCGCGTAGAACATCTGTTCCAGCTCCAGTATAATACGCTGGTAGCTGGTAACCCAATGGACAATTTCTACCCGAACTTTAAACCAGTAACCTACAACGGTCCTGGTGGAACGGGAAGCTCGGTACCTACTGCAGCCTTCTATAATTCCTACGAAAAAGGGGATCTTCGGACAAAAGATCAGGCGGGCTATTTTTACACCACCTACTTTACGAATGGGAACGGAGCACCTTTTGATTTGGGAGCACCTTATGTGTTTAAGCACTTCAACCGAACTGCTAATGGTACATCGGGCGTTGCCGGTTCTCGTCAGAATAACCTGAACGTACCCCAGATTCGCTTCGCCGAGACGTTACTGATTTTTGCCGAAGCACAGAACGAAGTAGGTGGACCTACCCAGGCCGCCTACGATGCCATGAAGCGTATTCGGGACCGGGCTACACTCACGACTCCAGCTTTGGGAACCTATACACAGGCTACGTTCCGGGAAGCCGTTTGGCGGGAGCGCTGGCACGAACTGTGCTATGAGCAAATCACCTGGTTCGATATGGTACGCCTACAGAAAGTGTACAACGAAAAAACCAATGGCTTCGATGCTTTCGTTGGGCATGTGAACCTAAGCTCTAATCAGGCTTTGCAGGAAAAACATCTGCTGCTGCCAATTCCCAAGCAGGAGCTGTTGAACAATCCCAACCTGAAAACTCAGAATCCAGGTTACCCAGGTGTTTAAATGAGTTAAATAAGACAAACTCCCCAGCTAATTCTAGTTGGGGAGTTTTTTTATGGTCAATTAGCCTAACAATGCTTTTCGGTAAGCACTCGGCGTTTGCCCGGTTACGGCACGAAATGTCTTGTTGAAGTGCGATAGATTATTGAAACCAACAGCAAAACCAACATCGGCCACGGTACGGGCTGAGTGCAACAACCGCCGGGCCTGATTAACACGATATTCATTCACAAAATCAGTAAACGTCAGGTGGGTCATGCGTTTGAAATAACGGCAGAAGGCAGGGACCGTTAGACTAGCCAGATCGGCCACGTCCTGAATAACTACGGGTTCGGCGTAATGCTGTTCTACGTACTGACAAACCCGATTGATGCGTTCCTGTTCTTTTGGGTTCAAATCGAAACGTACCCCGTTGGCATGTAGTGGCTCCGCATCAGGAGCGTCGGCCAGATGTTGTAATACCCGAAGTAATGTCAGGAAACGATCGAATGGAGATTGGTCAGGCAGTTCTTCTAACCAGGGACCTACCTGCTGCTTGGTAACAGCACCAAATGTTAGCCCTTTGTGTCCCAGATCAAACAAGTGTTTTACCGCGGCTAACTCAGGCTTTTGCAGAAACGACTCCCCCATAAAATCATCGCGCATCTGTACAACAATTTCCTCATATTGCCCTTCTTTTCCATAGCTGAAATTCAGGTGCGGCAAATTCGGCCCGATAAACACCAGCTCACCTGACTCATAGCAGGATACATTCGTGCCAACCCGTCGCTGACCAGTTCCAAACGGAATGTATACGATCTCATACTCCGGGTGGTAATGCCAGTATACCCGACAGGTTTCCGCTTCTGTGTTATGAATCACCCGAAATGAACTACCGGCTTCAGGTTCTATTTTTTCGAATTGAAGTTTCATAGAAGGAAGGGTTTTGCCACCGAGACTAAAAGAGATAGACTAAGATTTTTTTATTATTCCTTTGTGTATCTCTTTTGGCTCCGTGAATCTCTGTGGCATAACTTTTTCACGGAGATTATCACGAATGTATCACATTACACAATCAGGAAACCGCTAATGGATTTTAATCGTTTATACAGTAACAGAATCCAATCACGAAACAGTATGAAACGAATTCATTTATACGCGCTTAGCCTGCTCCTACTGGCAGGTTGCGCACAAGGACAGCCCAATGATCATACGCCCGCTAAACTTCCAGCACTCAAACCGGGCGAAGCCGTCGCAACCTTCGCTGGTGGATGCTTCTGGGCTATGGAAGAAGGTATGAACCAACTGAAAGGCGTTCGGGAAGTTATTTCAGGCTATGCCGGTGGTAACGTTAAGAACCCAACCTACGAACAGGTTGGAACCGATGAAACTGGCCATGCCGAATCAGTACAGGTGTATTATGATCCGAAAGTAATCAGTTATTCCCAACTGCTCGATGCCTTTTTCGCGGGTCATGATCCTACGACACTAAATCGTCAGGGACCCGACGTTGGTCGTGATTATCGGTCGGTAGCGTTTTATCGGACACCCGAAGAAAAAGCGGAAATTATGGAAGCGATTAAACGTACGAATGAATCAAAACATTATGCGAATCGAGTCGTGACGGAGGTAACACCAATTACGGTTTTCTATCCAGCGGAAACCTATCATCAGAACTACTTCGCGCTACACCCAAATCAGCCTTATATTCAAAGCGTATCGCTTCCAAAGGTGGAGAAGTTGCGTAAGGCAATGGTTGGGCACCTTAAAAATAGTACAGCGTTAACAATGCTTGATTAGGTATTAGCCGTAAAAAGTCAATACAGCATCAGTACCGGATAATAGATTGCAAAAATAGCCGACGCGGGTCGGCTATTTTTGCATTATGAATACAACGGCACCCTTGAATAGATCTGCTCGTAACCCTTTCGTACAGAATCTGCTAACATTTTTTTTAAACCGGCAGGCACTGGCTGTTGGATTAGTGTTCGCCTGTGACAGCATCCTGTTTGGGAGTTGGGTGGCGCATATTCCTCACGTTAAAGAAAAACTACACCTTTCCGATGCCGAATTGGGCTTAACGCTTTTTGCCATGCCCGTTGGATTGCTCATCATGAATCCGATGACAGGCTGGATCGTTGCCAAACTTGGTGAAGCACGCGCCTGTTTCTGGTCGGCGGTGGGCGTATCGCTAGCTGTTTGCCTTCCTATTAATGCACCCAATATGGTCGTTATGGCGCTTGGTTTATTTTTATTGGGGCTGTCGAGTGCGCTCATCAATGTAGCCATGAATACCTGCGCCACGAATGTAGAGCGTACAGAAGGTATTGCCATTATGTCCTCCTGTCATGGTATGTGGAGCCTAGGTGGCTTGCTGGGCTCAGGTATTGCCGGTGCGGTGATAGCGCTACATGTATCTCCGCAGATTCACATGGCGGTGATAGCGGGTCTGGTTTTACTCACTACGTTTCTCCTACAGCCTACGTTACAAACCATTCCATCCAGTAGCCGCACCGAGTCGGGCGAGAAAGCCGGATCTTCGTTTGTGATGCCTAATCTGGATTTGTTGCTGATGATCCTGATCGGTCTGGCCGTGGCGATGGGCGAAGGCGTAGCCCTCGACTGGAGCGCCGTATACCTGCACGAAACCATTGGTGCCAGCAGCCAAATTGCGGCCCTGGGCTTTGGCGCTTTTTCATTGACAATGACCAGCTTACGCTTTTTCGGAGATGCGATTATCCCGAGAATTGGTGCTAAACGCTGGCTTCAGCTAGGCAGTCTGCTGGCTGCATCAGGACTGGTTTTCGCGATCGTACTGCCCTACCCACCAACGGCCTTGATTGGCTTTGCGTTATTGGGTGCAGGTTGCTCACTTGGCGCACCTATTCTCTATAGCGCGTCGATGCGGGTTCCCGGAATCCCTCCAGCTGCGGGTTTGGCTACGTTTGCCACCTTCAGTTTCATTGGTTTCCTGGCAGGCCCGCCCGTCATTGGGTTTGTGTCCGAAGCCTTTGGACTTTACTACGGCCTTGGCTTTGTAGCCTTTATTCTGCTCATTTCGACAGGATTGTCGCGGATAGTAAAGCTGTTCTGATTGTCTTTTACCGGGCAAAATGCGTAGTATTGTCATTCAAACGTAATCAACGAAAGCCATGTCAGTAGCTGTTGCAACAGCACCGAATAAGCGGAGAAAATCAGGGGTACCCACCTACCTGATTTACGAAACGCTGAACGGACGTGCTCTGTATTACCGTGGTTACAGAGACGTAACAACCGGGAAAAAGACCCCTGCCGAAATTATGGGAAGCAGTTCATTACAAGCTATGCTTGTGTCATTAATACATGGCTTTTTGTTCACGCACATCGACAGAAAGCGGTATTTACTAGCCACCAATGAGTCTGGTATTCATCTTGATAAAGGCAACAACTTATCGAATGACATCGCTATTTTCGATAAATCACCTGGCTTAACATTAACCGATAAATACTTCAATGTCCCGCCACGCATCGCTATCGAAGTGGACGTTCGGATTGAACCTGAAGAGTTCTCTGGAAAGGAATCAGGCTATGTGTACGCGAAAACGGAACGGCTGCTTGAGTTTGGCGTCGAAACCGTGATCTGGATTACCACCCAGCCTAAAAAGATATTCGTAGCTACTCGTACCGCCCCCTGGCTCACGCAAAACTGGGATGCTACTGTACCGGTTATGGATGATGTTGTCCTGAATTTAGCCGCCTTGCTGACCGAAGAAGGAATTGAGTTTTAACGCGAAGCTCCCCAGAAAATAGCATTTCGAAAGATTCTTACAAAGGCGTCATTCCTGAACAGATCGGGATGGTGCCCCATGAAGATGTAGACATTTCGGGCTTTCATTTGCTCATTTGACCAGATCACCGGATGGTCGCCACCCATTTTTAGTTTTGAATCAGGCTCATAGGTCGATTCATCAACCGTAGCCAATACCTTCACATGTGGGCGCGGACTCTTGTTGTAGGTATACCATTCTTCTTTCTCCACCTCAAATGTAGCTGGCAGTCCTTTCATGCACGGATGGCTTGTTGCTTCCACGTGTACGGTTGCCTTCGCAAAACTGGCAATGTAATTCTTGTAGCGAATGCCGCCCATAAACTCCGAAAACCAGGGCCACA
Source organism: Spirosoma telluris (assembly GCA_003259005.1). Classification (GTDB taxonomy): domain Bacteria; phylum Bacteroidota; class Bacteroidia; order Cytophagales; family Spirosomataceae; genus Spirosoma; species Spirosoma telluris. Next base: position 6,859,554 of record QLII01000001.1, on the reverse strand, counting down.
TCGGGTAACCATCAAATTCGCCCAGTAAAGATGCGTGATGAAAGCCTAGCCAGCCGCCCCCTTTCCCCTCGGTGATGTATTTCTGAAAAGCGGCTTTAGCGGTATCCGTCCACATATAAGGCGGATAATTCAATTGAATAAATAACTGATAGTTGGCCAGAAAGGCATCATTGATTGGCTCCGTATTTTCGATATAATCAATCGTAAAATTATTTTCCAGAGCGACCTGAGCGAGCCACTTTTTTGCCTCCGCAACAAAAGGCGCATGAACACCTCCATCCTTTTCTGCAATCGCCACCACTCGAAATGTAGGTTTGGTTGTTTGCCCCGATGCCGGCCAATTGACACCAATCAGGAGATAACTAACAAAAAAGAAAGTAGAAATATAGATTACCAGGCAGGTTCTCATTCAGGTTCCGGATTGGGTTGATATCATTATTTAGGCTTAGCGAATCAGGCTCAGAGGTCCCTCTTTCTGATCGAATTTAACTTTCTTCCCACGATGTAGCTCATATTGAATACTCCAGGCATAAACGCCTATTTCGCAAATATTACCCCGGTAGTAGCCATCCCATTGAAATGGCGGGGCTGTCGTCTTAAAAATCACCTCGCCCCAGCGATTGAAAATGGAAAGGGAGGTAATCTTAATATCACCCCAACCGTAGGCCAGGAATACATCGTTCTTTCCATCATCATTGGGGGTAAAACTATTGGGTGCATAGAGGATACAGTCACAGGCTCCATAGTCAATCTCGATAGAATCCGTCACGGTTGCACATTCATTCCGAACGCTCCCCCAGAATACCCCAGATGTGCTGACAGTCCGCTCTGTATTGGCATACTGATCCTGCCAGGTAAATTTCCCTTCGGCAACGATGGGTTTTATCGTAAACGTTTGTGCACCACAAAGTTCTTTATCGGGTCCTAACTCCAATTGGGGAGGAGGAATATAACGCACTTGAATCGTATCCGTAGCCACACAACTCGCCTGCGTAACTTTTATGGTATACGTACCAGACTGCTTGGCGGTATAGGTAGTTTGTACCGAGCCATCCTGCCAGCGATAGGTAGCTGCAGGCGCAGATGGCACCTTTAAGATAACTTCCTGCCCATTGCAGAGTGTGGTATCGGCCCCAAATCAAAATCGAGGGCGTAATCAACCTTGATTGAATCCTGCAACGTTTTACAGCTCGTAATTACCGTGACCGAATATTTGCCAGGTTTAGTGACCTGCAAGGTGGGTTTTATACTACCATCATTCCATTTGTAATCAGATGCTCCCGGAGTTGTTGCATCCAGTAGCAGTGTGTTCCTGCGGCTGCACAGGGTTGTATCTTTACCTAACTCAAGATTGATAGGTGTTAGCAGCACGTCGTCAACAAACAGGTAGTAATAGCCCAGAAACGGCGGTGTCTTATAGAAACTGCCAATCGTCAGGTATTCTTCTCCGCCCTTCGCATCCAGAAAACCCGATACTTGCTGCCACTTCAGGTTAGATACACTTGCTTTCGGTGTTCTGTCCAGAATTTGTGGACTGACATTAAGCATGTCTGTGGTGGTGCCGGTGAGGGGTTGCTTTGAAAAATAAGCGCCGACTGTCTCCGTAATGTACTTAGCTGGTGTATCGGTAGCGATGTACATTTCGAAGTAATAGCACTCACCGGCATTCAGAGGCTTTTTTAAACGAACGCCCAAATATTCTTCCCAGCCCTGATCGAAATATAATCGCGCTACTCCCTGTCCCGAATGAGGTGTCAGAATGAGCTGGCCAAAATCAAAACAGTGATTATAAAAATCGGGTGTGGCTCTATTAGGATTATACCAGGGCGTGGCTTCGATGAGGAGGTTATCCTGATGAGGGCAATTCCGGTACTGTTCAAAGCTCCCATTCGGAACCAGATTCTGGCTCATAGCAATCCCAGGCAGAATGAGCACAAGCCAGAATACGTTCCGAATGAATCCGCTTTGCATAGCTTCGGGATACGCTCTATAGGTTCAGGAATTGACTAGTAAAAAAGGGTACCGAATATACGTATTTTTCAGGCAATACGATTAGTTCCGCCACAAGGTTGCTCCGCCAGTTTACCAGTAGTCAATTCACTACATAAAGGAAAAGCTCCTTTTCACTAATAACGCTGTGACTTAATTTTCAGCCCCTGTGCACTATCACTGATTAGTTCATTCAGACGCTTACTGACAGTTTGGGCTTGTTTGGCACTCATAACCCAGTTTATGGCTATCTTACGATACGAAGGTGCCTGTTTCTGAAAAAATGCCCAGGCTGCTTCATTCGCCTTAAACATGGCTTCAAATTCATCAGACAAGCTTACTTGTTGCCGCTCGTAGGCGTAAATTTTCGATTTGTGTTCTTTCCGTTTGGTAAACGCGGCCATGCCAGCAGGATGAATCAATCCCTGCCGAGTGAGTTCGTCTATTTTTGCTATATTGACTGCACTCCAAATACTACCTGATTTCCTGGGCGTGAAGCGAATACAATAACTATCGGCATCAATAGATCGGCGAACGCCATCAATCCAGCCAAAACAAAGCGCTTCATCTACCGATTGCGACCAGGTCATGCTCGGTTTTCCCGATCCAACTTTGTAAAAGCCGACGATCAGCTCTGTCTTTTTATCATGGTTTTCAGACAACCACGTACGAAAGTCAGCCTGCGTTGGGAAGAAGGTTGGTATCATTGATTAAGTCCTATGCTTGTTGGCAAACCGTCGAGACTCACCAAATTGTTTTCCTGAATATAGGCCTGAAGCCCTTCGTCCCCTTTTTTCTCAGCCCAGTTGAAATGAATATCCCGCTCGCCAACGTACTCGAATAAAGGAACGCCAAACCCACAGGACGTTTGGACTAAGTCGATCTCAGCCACAATGAGCTGACGCGTACTGGGGTAAATGGTAAAATTGGGTGCGTACTCGTTCCACAAGTCGGTACCGGGTAATACCGTAAAGCCTTTTCCATACAACCGGAGGATGTTCGGCGACCCGTCGAACGAGCAGAACATGAGCGTAATACGTCCGTTCTCGAGCGTATGGGCCGAAGTTTCATTGCCACTACTGATCAGGTCCATATACCCCACTTTGGTTTCCGACAAAACCCGGAAACAATCAAGCCCTTTTGGTGACAGATTGATATGCCCATCGGCACTCAGCGGGGCTGTGCTTACAAAAAAAATGTGCTGCTCCTCAATAAATTGCTTGTGAGCAGGCTTAATAGAATCGTGAAATTTTCCCATGACGTTTGTTTTAAATTAACCACAGAGACATAGCTGAAAAACTTGGCTCAAACCTCACGTTTTCCCCCCTTTCGCAAATTATGAAGCCATTCAAAATAATCCACGTAAAACGGTAATTTCTCTTGACTAAGACCCCGGTCAGGACGAAGCCAACTCCGTAATAATGACCGCACGGGCCGCCCGTACGGTCGTTCGACTTAATGGTCTCCGTACCAGGTGTTGGTCCGGTAATCGCTTAACGGTCTGAGTGGCTATCAGGCTGATCTGAATAGTGGGGTTTTACAAACGGCAGGAGCATCGAAACGATAAATGCTAACCAGGCTAACATTGAAGAGCATCGGGTTTCGTAATTTTTGGGACAGTAGAAGGGTACGATTGCGTCTTACATCAGTAATAAAACAGTGTGATGCTGAATTAGTCCTAAATCCTAAGCCTTTAAGTTAAATCTGGCCTCTTAGCGCCAGTCCACTACACTTATGTCTTGTAATCTGAATGGTAAAGAACTAGCCACCTATGATGTAATTATCATTGGCTCCGGTGCTGGCGGAGGCATGGCTGCCTACCAGCTCACCAAAGCTGGTGCCAATGTCTGTCTCCTGGAAGCAGGAGGCTATTTTGACCCCGCCGACCCCAAGTATATCACGCAGCTTAAATGGCCTTATGAATCACCTCGACGAGGGGCCAATACGAATCGACCATTCGGTGATTTCGATGCGGCCTGGGGAGGTTGGCAAATCGATGGAGAGCCCTATTCTGCTCAATCAGGCACCGAATTCCACTGGTTTCGCTCACAAATGCTTGGCGGGCGAACCAATCACTGGGGGCGGATTTCGTTGCGATTTGGGCCGGATGATTTCCGTCGCTATAGCCTTTCCGGAATCGGTGTCGACTGGCCCATTGGCTACGATGAGATGAAGCCCTACTACGACCGGGTCGATAAACTCATTGGCGTGTTTGGTACCAACGTTGGATTGCCGAACGAACCCGATGGCTTTTTTCTACCCCTCCCAAACCCCGCCTACACGAAATGCTTATTACTAAAGCCGCTCGTAGTGTCGGGGTACCTGTCTTTCCTTCCCGATTGGCCGTATTGACGAAGCCCATCAATCAGGAACGAGGAACCTGTTTTTACTGCGCCCAGTGTGGACGGGCCTGTTCGGCTTATGCCGATTTTTCGTCGTCGTCGGCACTGGTGATTCCGGCTATGAAAACTGGCAAGCTTACGCTGATCAATAACGCGATGGCCCGCGAGGTGTTAACCGATCCACAAAGCGGCCTGTGTACAGGCGTCTCGTATGTCGATAAGACCAGTTTACAGGAGCGAACCGTAAAAGGTAAACTGGTCATACTGGCGGCCAGCACCTGTCAGTCGGCACGACTCCTGCTGAACTCGAAATCCTCCCAATATCAGCAGGGTTTGGCCAATGGTTCGGGCGTGGTTGGAAAGTACCTAAACGATTCAACCGGGGCATCCATGTCTGGCTTCGTACCTGCTCTGATGAACCGCAAACGGTACAATGAAGACGGTGCCCAGAGCTGCCATATTTATACCCCCTGGTGGCTCGATAACAAAAAGCTGGATTTCCCGCGTGGATACCATATCGAATATGGGGGAGGTATGCGCATGCCCGATTATAACTTCATGAGTGGTATTGAAGCGTATAATGGTCGTATTTCCGACAGCCGTGGTAAAAAGAAAGAAGCAGGTGGCTACGGGGCCGGTTTAAAGGATGATTACCTCCGTTATTATGGCGCATTTGTCTCGATGGCAGGCCGGGGAGAACCTGTCCCATTGGAAAGCAACTATTGCGAAATTGACCCGAATCGTGTCGATCAATATGGTATTCCAACCTTGCGGTTTCATTACAAGTGGTCGGATTATGAGATAAAACAGGCCAAACACATGCAGCAAACCTTCGATGAAATTATTCATGCGATGGGGGGGAACGAGTTAGTCCGGCTCCCGGTGCTGACCGTAATTATGGACTGGAAGCTCCCGGTAGGATTATTCACGAAGCCGGGACAATTCGGATGGGGAAAGATCCCAAGACCTCGGCTCTCAACCCATTTCAACAGGCGCATGAGGTAAAAAATCTGTTTGTCGTCGATGCCGCTGCGTTCCCATCGCAAGGCGATAAAAACCTGACCTGGACCATTCTGGCCACTTCTATGCGTACCTCGGACTATATCATCGATCAACTTAAAAAGAAAGCTATATGAACCGCCGGGACCTTCTAAAAGCTATTCCTCTTACTACCCTAAGCTTACCAGCCACGGCTACTCCAGAAGTTGCCTCAACAGCTCCGTTGCCTAAACCAGCAATAACTGAATTTAAGAATGGGAAGTCGCCCGAAGAGCAACGTAGAGACAATGCCTTGCAAACGGCAAAGTTCCTGACGGCTCATGAACTGGCGACCGTTACATTGCTATGCGATATTATTCTGCCAGCCGATACCCGCTCACCGAGTGCTTCGCAGGTGGGTGTGCCTTCATTTATTGAGTTTATGCTGAAAGATCAGCCCGATCTACAGACACCCGTACGCGGAGGACTGAGCTGGCTGGATCACGAATGCCGCAACCGCTTTGGGAAACCCTTTACGGAATGTCTGGTATCTCAACGCATCGCCGTAGTAGATGATATTGCATACCCGGGCAAAGCCAAACCTGAATATATGCCTGGGGTAGCCTTCTTTTCGCGGATGCGTAACTTAACGGCAGCCGGGTACTTCACCAGCAAAGCAGGAATTGCCGCCCTGGGCTATATGGGGAATACTCCCCATCAATGGGCGGGCCCTCCAAAAGACGTATTAGATCAGTTTGGACTAAGTTTCGACGCTGATGTTCATTATGCGGATATGAGCTGATGCATTAAAATCCATGAATTGCATGTCCCTACTACAACCCTTACTACCCGGTTGGCTGGCCTTTTTAGGACTTTTGCTGACAGGCGAACAACCAACAATGCCGATTGAAACACAACTGACTTTCGACGCCAAAGGTCATACGCTTAATAATAACCAGGCTTTTTCGCCCGACGACCGCTGGATTGCCTATGATACACGCAACGTCGATACAGGCTTAGGACAAAACAGTTCCATTGAGCTGGTTGATGTGCACACGAAAGAAATCCGACCGATTTATCAAACTACCAACCAGACCCAATACGGACCAGGGGCAGGTGCTGTTACATTTTCGCCCAAAGAGTCGAAAGTCCTGTTCCTGCATGGACTCAGGAATGCAGATGCTCAATATCCGTATTCCATGAGTCGGCGAACCGGTGTGCTGGTCGCCATCGATCAGCCCCAGAAGCCCCATTTTTTAGATGGTCGATGCCTTACAGCTCCGTTCGTACCGGGTGCTTTACGCGGGGGTACGCATGCGCATCAGTGGAGTGCCGATGGGCAGCGAATCAGTTTTACCTATAATGATGAGGTCATGGAGCGGCTTTCCCAAACGAACCCAACCATAAAAGATCTTCGAACCGTGGGCGTTTTAACCCCAGCTCATTCCGTAAAGGTGCACGATTCGAATGAGGCCGACTGTTTTGATGGCGAGTGGTTTGCTACCGTTATTGCGCAGGTGACCGAGCATCCTAAGTTGGGTAGTGATGAGGTTGAGAAAGCCTTTGACGAAACCTGGATTGGTCAGGACGGATACCGAAAGGCCGATGGTAGCTGGCAAAAACGGGCCATTGCCTTTCAGGGTAATGTTCGGAATGGGGAAAATCAACTCGTTACAGAAGTATTTGTGGTTGATTTGCCGGACAACCTGACTCAGGCTAGCCCCGGTCAACCGTTGGAAGGCACAGCAACGACCCGCCCAAATCCACCCGCAGGCGTTACCCAGCGTCGGATTACATTCACTCAGCACGGGATTGAAGGCCCCCGGCACTGGTTGCGAAGCTTACCAGACGGCTCGCTCATTAGTTTCTTAGCGAAAGACGCTACTGGTCTGATTCAGGTCTTTGGGGTGTCGCCCAACGGTGGTCCGATCCGACAACTGACTCACCAGCCGTTCTCCATACAAACAACATTCAACTTTAGCCCGGATGGGCAGCAGATTGCTTATGCGGCCGATAACAGCATTTTCGTGAGCGATTTAGCTAGTGGCAAATTTCAGCGTCTCACGCCCCGTTCGGCCGATGAGCAGCGACCGGTCAATGGCGTTGTTTGGTCTAACAAAGGGGATCGAATTGCTTACAATCGTTACGTGCCAACCCCTGCGGGTCGTTATGTACAGTTGTTTCAGCTAACGGGATTTTAAGCCTGTGAATGACATGCCTTAATTCTTGGCCAACAGATTTTTGGGCGTCAGTACGGCCCAAATTTATCAGTCCAATTCTATAGTTGAGTCATTCCTTAAATATAGAATTGGCTCTGTATTTAATCCATTTCTCCCAATTTATTGAAATCGAACCAGCGCTTTATGCGCAGGTTGATGAATCGCTTTAGGTATAACTCATTCAGGAATGTATTCGACCAGTTGTCAAATCGCTGACACTGAACACCGACATAAAAGAAGTAAATACTTTCGGCCAGCATCGGCAACAACTGTTTTTCTTCATCACCGATTTTCGTAATCGACTCGTAGCCCCGCAGAAAACTATCTTTCTTTTTGTGAAACTCAGCCTCGTCGGTTTCGGTGCTGTGAATTTGCAAAATGTAGTAGGCGATGTCAAGACACAGCAAGCCATTGCCGCAGAAATCAAAATCGAAGAGGGTGACCGTACCATCGTTGGCAATGTTCAGGTTGTCGAACCAGATATCCAGATGCACGATGCCTCGACGGGTTTTGGACTGATCGATACGCGCAAATTCGTTTAGCATATACCGCTGCGCCGACAGCATAAACTGAAACTCTGGCGTTTCTTCTGGAAGAAATGACTTTAGTTTCTCGATGGGATCAATCAGTAAGACGTCTGGTGAATAGGTTTCTCGTTCCAGCATCAGATTGTGTGTAAGCTGGTGAAAACGAGCCATGATCTGCCCTATTTTACAATGCAGATCCTCCGAAAACGTAAGCAGCTTTTCGCCTTCAGCAAATGAGAACAATACACCAAAGCGCTTGCCTTCAGGGGCATTCAATTCCTGAATGTAGTTCCCGCTGGCATCGACAATTGGAGTGGAAACAGGCAGTTCATTTTCCTGCAATAGATTTAATAATCGGATTTCTTCACCAATCTCAACTTCAGTGCGCCAATCCAGACTATACACCCGAAAAACAGATTTTGTTGGACCATCGGTGACTAGATACGAATGATTAACCCCCGCTTTTAACAGCTTACAGGAAACGTTTGGGCTTAAATTGTACTGACGCTGTAAAAATTGGGCGAGGTGGGGAACAGATAAAATTGACGACGAAACGGGGAAGGGTTGCATAAACGCATGTTTAGAGGGTATAGACGTGCTCTATATCCAACAAGAAGAGAAATCCTTGATAAAATGTCTCGATTAGTTGCCAGGATCGTAGCGAGCGGCATCAATAATGGACCACAGGTGAATGACCCAACCCATCAGGATAAACCAGAGCGCCCCAGCCAGTACAAATTGCAAAATGGCCATCAGCAACCGGCCCTGTAAGAGTTGCCCTAAACCGGGATGAAAAAACTACAAAGAGCAGCCAGCACGTTGCCACCCGAACCTTGACCTGCCATAGGGGTTGTTTGTTTTTTAAACGATTAGAATCCTCTTACAAAAAGAAGTGTCGAGTTTGAGAACCCGACATCACAGAAATCATAAATATATATTCGGTTACAACCTTGCACCTTATTATTTAAGGTAGCACCCATTCCGGCACAGTAGTTAAATCTTATTAAGTTGGGCACGAATTTCCTCTACAAACTGAGTGGATACGTTATTAATCTGAGCGATAAGGTCAACAGCTAAACCAGCCTGCAAAGCCCGCTCGACAGCATCAGTTTTAACCGCTTCAATTTTTCGTTTCTCAGCATATACGGCTTCTGCATTACGAGCAATCATCATAGCAAAGGCAGCTCGTTCGTCTGGTGTCATTTTACGCCTATCTAATTCGTCAATGGCTATTTTTAACCATTCCTCGTTCCAAAATTGAGGGAACTGAATAGGTTCTTTGGCTTTATGAAGTGTTTTCATCGTGTAAAGCAATTTTTCCAAATCTGTTTTTATATCCTCAACCTGTAGTGTAAATTTAGTCAATTCTATTACTGCAAACGTCATCTGATCATCAATGAGTTCGCCTTGCTCACTACGCAGATTGACTACTGTATGATAATCCAGATAAGGCAAAATAGGCTTGGCTAAAACACCAATACAATAAATTTTGGGCAAACGGCCATAGTCAAAATCTCCTTTCTCTACTAATACATTCAGCTTGTGAAATGCATAAAACTTCATACGTTGAACAAAATGCGGAGCGTCGCCATACTGCATCTCAACAATAAAGTGATTGCCATTTTCGTCAATACAGGCCAAATCAAAAATCCCACTTCTACCATCCTGGGTAGTGCCTTCAAATGTATTCTTATCAAACCGGACTTCACGGATTGGTATATCCGACTTAATCAGAGCCTGCAATGATTTACGCAAAAACAGCGTATTTGACTCATTCCCAAATGTTACTTTAAATCCATAATCAGATATAAGCGGTATAAAAATTTGCTCATCAGAATATAATGAATCCATTTTGTTACGGTGTACAAAAAGTGCCGAAGGCGACGCCCCCGGCACGTGATGGTAATGTATTACAATTTGCATATTCAACCTTACAAGCCCAACACCTTCTTATTAAAGGCATCATCGGCACCAGTTCCGGCGAAGTCGTCGAAGGCTCGTTCGGTAACGCGGATGATGTGGCTTTCGATGAAGGGGGCACCTTCGGCAGCACCTTGTTCGGGGTGCTTCAGGGCGCACTCCCACTCCAATACCGCCCAGCGATCATAGTCATATTGCGCCAGTTTGGAGAAAATGCCTGAGAAGTCAACTTGTCCGTCACCTAGTGACCGGAAGCGGCCTGCCCGCTCAACCCAGCCCTGATAACCACCATATACACCCTGTTTACCCGTTGGATTAAACTCGGCATCTTTTACGTGATACGCATAGATACGGTCGTGGTAGAAGTCGATGAATTGCAGGTAATCCAGTTGCTGGAGCACAAAGTGGCTTGGGTCATAGTTAATACCCGCACGTGGGTGATTACCTACTTTTTCCAGGAACATCTCGAAGGTAATCCCATCGTGTAAGTCTTCGCCGGGGTGCAGTTCGTAGGCCAAATCGACACCCGCTTCATCATAGGCGTTCAAAATAGGCAACCAGCGGTCGGCAAGTTCTTTGAAGCCTGTCTCGACCAGACCCGCCGGACGCTGCGGCCAGGGATAGATAAACGGCCACAGCAAAGCCCCCGAAAACGTTGGACTAGCTGCTAGACCAAGGTTTTTGCTAGCTTTAGCGGTCATCAGCAACTGATCGACCGCCCACGCTTGTTGGTCTTTCGGTTTACCTGCCAATTCGGCTGGCCCGAAGCCATCGAACATGGGACCGTAAGCCGGGTGAACGGCCACTAGTTGGCCCTGCAAGTGAGTAGCCAGTTCGGTGATTTCGACGCCGATGTCTTTGAGTTTACCTTTTAACTCATCGCAATAGGTTAGGCTCTCGGAGGCTTTTTTGAGGTCGATCAAACGCGGGTCCCAGGTTGGAATTTGAACACCTTTATAGCCTAGATCGGCCATATACTTCGCGATGGACTCAAGACTGTTAAATGGTTCTGTATCCCCTAGGAATTGGGCAAGGAATATGCCCGGGCCTTTCATTGTTTTCATGGATTATTGAGTGAATTAGTGATTGAGTGATTGAGTGAACTATGCTCTAGCTGTTTCCGGTATTGTTACGTGATTTGGCCAATACTTTTAACAGCTGATAGCGCTCATCAATCAAATTATTCAATCGATTTTCTGGTAAAATTTCAGTAAAAATTAGCATCTCAAGCCAAAATAATGACTCATCTAATTCTTCGACAACAATACTGAGTTTGGCAAAGAATTCATTTTGACTACGAGCACGTCTAACAGCACGATAATTGGCTGCTGATGACGATGAATTGCGTACCAATTGCTTCCCAAAATGTTGAGATTCGTATGATTTAGGTAATGCTCTAAAAACTTGAACGCAGCGAAGAGTGAACGTTTTCAGACGCTTTTCAATACCATCTGCAAATTCACCTTTATCCAATCGAGGAGTTTCCATACATTTCACCGCTCCGGCGTCCCGGTCAATCGCTCATTCGCTCAATCACTCAATGGTAACCCACGCCTGCTTGCGGTTCGATTCCAGAATCTTCTCGCAAATCAATAATTCGCGGTAGCCATCAGCGAAGGTTGGGTAAGTGGGGTTTTCGGGCTGCTTTCCCGCTTCAATGGCTGCGTAGACTTCCTTAAACAACTGCTTCGATGTATCGGGGAAGCCCTCGTTATGGCCACCGGGGAATGAAATCACTGAGCGAGCTTCGGGGTGCGCTAAGGATGGATCACGCATGAACGACTGGTTGGCCCCATCGCGGTTACCGATCCACATTTCGTTGGGCGCTTCGGAGTTCCAGGCATAGGTTTTCTTCGATCCGGCAATCTCCAGTTTCATCTGGTTTTTACGCCCTGCCGATACCTGAGATACCGTGATAACACCCCGGTTACCATTATCGAACCGAAGCAATACATTGGCGTGATCTTCGGTATTGATGGGGACATCGGCATAATCTTCGGGCTGAAGCATTTTGCCCGAATACGTTTCAACGGGTTTCAGGGGCTTCTTACGGAGTTTATGCACCGTATTGAAATCAGCCATTACGGCTACTGTTTTCAGGCCAGTGATGTATTCCAGGCTATCCATTAAGTGCGAACCAATGTCGGCAATGGCGCGGGAATCACCTGATTTATCGGGTTCCAGACGCCAGTTGTAGTCGGTGTCGTAGAAGAGCCAATCCTGTAAGTACGATCCGATAATGGAATAGACTTCACCCAGATCATCCTGCTCGCGCATCACTTTCATCTGACGAACCAGCGGATAATAGCGTAGATTAAAATGGACGGCGTTGACCAATCCGGTTTCTTTGGCCAGTTTCACCAACTCTTCAGCTTCGTGCAGATCTTTCGCCAGCGGTTTTTCACAGACAACGTGCTTTCCAGCCTCTAAAGCCGCTTTTGATTGCGAATAGTGCAGGAAGTTAGGCGTACAAATGTGTACCACTTTGATGTCATCCATCTTCAGCAGTTCATCAAACGTGCAGGCGCGTTCGATACCCAGCTGATCGGCTTTCTGACGAGCCAGTTCGGTCGTTACTTCGCAAAGGGCGAGAACATTTGTATTCGGCAGGCGACGCAACGCTTCGATATGCGCGGGGCCGATGAATCCGGTGCCAACGACACCAACATTAATTTTTTGCATTGGTTTGGGTTTTGTAGTATAAATTTTCAAACGCAAAGAGCGCAAAGGTATACGCAGAGAGCGCAAAGGTAAAAGCAAAGGTTCTTAGCGTTCTTTGCGTTTATCTCTGCGCCCTTTGCGTTTAAATCTTAAGCCACAAACTTCGTCCACTTCTCCTCGCTCTTGTTCGACGCGATGACGGTATCGATAAACGCCAGCCCACGAACGCCATCGGCGGCTTTGGGGAAATCGTAAATGGGATCAGGATCACGGCCTTCCATATGGGCTTTCACCGCGTAGGCGAAGTTGCGGTACAGGTTCGCGAACGCTTCAAAGAAGCCTTCGGGGTGGCCCGACGGCATACGCCAATGAGCGGATGCGGATGCCGACAAGGTGCCCACATTCGGCCGGATAATGCGCTGCCCTTCCTGGGTTTTATACTTGAGGGTGTTGGGCTCCATTTGATGCCATTCCAGGCCCCTAGTTCACCATAAACATAGATTTTCAGCGCATTCTCTTCGCCATTGGCAATCTGGCTGGCATGTAACACTCCTTTAGCACCACCCTCGAAGCGCAACAGCACATTGCCATCATCATCTAGTTGACGCCCTGGAACGAATGCCGTTAAATCGGCACAGAGTTCACTGATTTGAAGACCCGTTACATACTCGGCCAGGTTTTCGGCATGGGTACCAATATCGCCCATGCAACCAGCGGCACCTGATTTGGCCGGATCAGTACGCCAGATCGCCTGTTTATAATCGTTGTCTTCTTCTTTTTTCGACAACCATCCCTGCGGATACTCAACCACTACTTTCCGGATTTTACCCAACTTGCCACTACGAACCATGTCGCGGGCTTCTTTCACCATTGGATAACCGGTGTAGTTGTGAGTCAGACCAAACACCAGGCCCGATTTCTCAACAATTCCAGCCAGTTCTTTAGCCTCTTCCAGCGTCAGCGTCATTGGCTTATCGCACATCACATGGAAGCCATTTTCGAGCGCCATTTTGGCGGGTGGAAAGTGCATGTGATTAGGCGTGACGATAGATAAAAAATCCATTCGTTCGCCTTCCGGCAAGTCCTTTTCGGTTAAAATCATTTCCTCAAACGAGGTATAAACCCGGTTTTCGGGCAGGTAGAGCGCATGACCGGCAGCTTTCGATTTATCGGGCGATGAGCTAAAGCAGCCACACACTAATTCGATTTCGCCATCGAAACCAGCGGCCCGACGGTGAACGGCTCCAATGAAGGCATCAAGGCCTCCGCCAACCATACCCATTCGCAATTTTCTGTGCATCGGTGTTTCAGTTGAGTTCCGTAACGGATACTTTACAATTGATTATGAACGTTTTATTAATAGGCAGTACCCTTCGAACCAATAAAGCTAGACCAACCCAAGGAAGGCTCAACTCTGTATAATCCGAAGGTTATTTTATCAAGACGGTTCGTTACCAAACCTACTTGCTTATTTTACGGCTGGAAATTAGTTGTTTTCTCTTATTTTTCGGAAATTTTGCACAAAAACGATGGTTAAGCGGGGAGTTTATACCCTTTCCCGCCTTTTGCTTTTTTAGCTTAACTAGTAAACTCACTAAATCCCCTCTCTTTCAGAAAATGAATCAAACCGTTAATCCTTCGCGGCTATTCCTGGCTAGCTGTCTTGCTCTTATTACTACTGCTTTCTCGTTCAGTATTCGGGCGGGTATTTTGCCTCAGTTGGGTACTGAGTTTGGTCTGACTGCCGAGCAGTTAGGCTTTATTAACTCCATGTGGTTTTTAGGTTTTCCTATTTCAATGATCGTGGGTGGCTTAGTCTACAATACGGTTGGCCCAAAAATTATTATGAATGTAGCGTTTGTGTGTCATACGCTGGGTATCCTGCTAACCATTTATGCAGGTGGCTATTCAACCCTGCTTATTTCAACACTATTCATTGGTATTGGCAATGGCTGTACCGAAGCTGCCTGTAATCCTATGATTGCCGACATGTATACGGGTATAACCATGAACAAGATGCTAAACCGTTTCCATATGTGGTTTCCGGGCGGCATTGTAGTTGGTAGCCTGATTTCGCTGGCCATGAGCAAAATGGGCATGAGCTGGCAGGCGCAAATCTGGATCATTATGATACCCGCCGTAGCGTACGCATTCCTGTTTTTTGGCCAGGCGTTTCCTAAAGCTAAAGTGGAAGGGGCCATGTCGCTCTCTGAAAACTTTAGCGCCATGCTTAACCCACTTTACATTTTTATTTTCTGCTGTATGGCCATAACGGCCATTTCGGAATTCGGTCCCCAGCAATGGACGGCCCTTATCCTGAGCAAAAGCGGAGCCGAGCCATTATTGATTTTGGCTCTGGTAACCGGCCTGATGGCCGTTGGCCGGTATTTTGGTGGCCCCATCATTCACCGGCTCGACCAGACGGGTGTACTGCTGGGCGGGGCTGTTTTTGCGACCATCGGTATCTATCTCTTTAGCACACAAACAGGCGCAATGGCCTATGTGGCTGCTATATTCTTTGCCATTGGGGTGTGCTACTTCTGGCCAACCATGATCGGTTTTGTGGCCGAGCGCATTCCATTAAGTGGCGCGTTGGGCATGTCGATTGTTGGCGGTGTAGGTATGTTTTCAACCTCTATCTGGCAACCTATTATTGGTGGATGGATTGACAGTGCTCGTGTTGAAAAAGCTTCAGCGGGACTTTCTGGCGATGCGCTGGAATTAGCCGCCGGGCAGGCAACCCTGCTTCGAATGACAACCTTTCCCATTATCCTGATTGTTGCGTTCACGCTGCTATGGTTCTGGATGCGTAACCGCAAGGCAGGCCACGTTGACGAAAGTGTTGTGCTGGAGCAACCTCAGTTATAAGCTCAATCAGCTTCCCGAAACTTTAGAAGTTTCGGGAAGTTTTTAACCTATAAAAAAGCCCCGTAGTCTTCCAGCTATGGGGCTTTTTTATAGGTAACTAAATTAAATATCAATTAATTAGACTATATTGATTAAACCTTGGAGCGTACATGATTGTCAGTCTGCTACAAACCTCCTGAACACATAAAATCACTGATACCGTGGCTCTACTCGATGCGTATACAAAACCTCTGACGGCAGACCAGGTAGCTTACCTGCTCCGACGAGCAACCTTCGGCCCCACGCCTGGCCAGATTAAGACGCTAACGGGCCAAACGGCGGGCCAGATCATAACCAAACTCCTGGCCGATCAGCCAGCTCCTGCCCTCCCACTTGATCTAAAAACGAGCAAGACATTTACGGATCAGCCTTTCGACACAACGAATCAGGGTACGTTTGAAGCGTATATAAAAATGTGGTGGGCCAATTTGATGCTCAACCAGCCGGTATCGCTGATCGAAAAAATGACCTTGTTCTGGTCGAATCATTTCGTCACCAATGATTCGACAGTGAATGATTACCGGTATATGTATCGGTACAACGCATTGCTTCGGCAATATGCATTAGGAAACTTCAAAGCTTTCACTATAGCCATTACACAAGACCCGGCCATGCTCCGGTTTCTGAACGGAAACCAGAATGTGGTTGGCACAGCTAATGAAAACTATGCCCGCGAACTTCAGGAGTTGTTTACCATTGGGCGCAATGGCGGCTATA
Source organism: Spirosoma telluris (assembly GCA_003259005.1). Lineage (GTDB taxonomy): Bacteria > Bacteroidota > Bacteroidia > Cytophagales > Spirosomataceae > Spirosoma > Spirosoma telluris. The sequence goes on along the minus strand of QLII01000001.1, from coordinate 6,843,294 downwards.
CCGAAGCGGATGTTCGGACTGCCGCTAAAGTGCTAACAGGATGGGCCGACACGGGCTATCGTGACGTAACTACGGCAACGATTGGCAGCACCTTTCGAGCAAATCGGCATGACACGACCGACAAAACGTTCTCCGCAACCTATCAGAATACCGTCATCAAAGGCCGGACAGGAGCTAGTGCGGGTTTGGATGAACTGACCGATCTTGTGGATATGATCCTGAAGAACGTAGAAACGCCCCAGTATATCTGCCGGAAACTGTACCGTTGGTTCATCAACTCCGATATTCCAGACACGGTTGAAACAAATTTTATCCAGCCACTAGCTGATTTATTTCGCAAAGCGAATTTTGAGATCAAGCCCGTATTGGCGGCTCTTTTCCAGAGCCAGCATTTCTTCGATGAAGCCCTGCGTGGAGCGGTAATTAAATCGCCCACCGATTTAGTGATAGGTACATTGCGGTTCTGGGGGTTACAGGCCCCTGACCCGACTCAGAATATAACGGCCTATTACCAAATTGGGAATTACATAAATGCCCGAATTAAAGAAGAGCAGCAGGACTTACTGAACCCACCCACGGTTTTCGGTTGGACGGCCTACTACCAAACGGGCTATTACCAGCAATGGATTAACTCCACGACGCTGGGGCTACGGGGGAATTTTGGCGATGTACTCACCAACGGCGCTCAGAAGCTGAATGGCAAAGTGGTTGTTGATGGACTGACCTATGCCAAAACAATGTCGGACCCAACTGATCCGGCAAAACTGGTTTCGGATATGACTGGTCAACTGCTCTCCATACCGCTGGATCAGGCCCAGAAAGATTTCCTGACCGATACGGTTCTGCTCGGCTCCATTCCCCGTTATGAATGGACCAGCGAGTGGAACGACTATATAAAAGTTCCGAACGATACAGCCAAGAAACAGGCCGTACAACTAAAACTAACCACGTTCCTGCAATATATTTTCCGCATGGCCGAGTACCAGATTGTTTAATTGTGAATGAAGGAATGAGCGAATGCTTTTGCGGCAGCTATTCTATCATTCACTCATTCGCTCAATCACTCATTAATTATGAAGCGTCGTAATTTTCTCCACTATGCAGCTTCGTCGCTGGTGCTGCCGGTTCTGATTGACGGCTACGGGGCCAAAGCGTTTGCGCGACCATCCTCGTTCATTCAATCATTGATTAGCCTGGCCGATCAAAGCGACCGGGTGCTGGTAATTATTCAGTTGCAGGGCGGCAATGATGGCCTGAATATGGTGATTCCTCTCGACCAGATGAGCGTGTACACCTCACCTAGTTTTCGGGGCAACATTGCCATACCGGAAGCTAAAGCCCTCAAGTTAAAAAACTACGCTGGAACGGGCCTGCACCCCGCCATGACGGGTATGCAGCAACTGTTCAACGATGGTAAACTCAGTATTGTGCAGGGGGTGTCTTATCCAACGCCCAACTTTTCCCACTTCCGCGCCAGCGACATCTGGATGACCGCCGTTGACTCCAACCAAACAGCCACCTCAGGCTGGGCAGGTCGGTATCTGGATCAACGTTTTCCTGGTTTCCCGGATAAGTATCCAACGACCCAAATGCCTGATCCGCCAGCCATTCAGATCGGTTATGTAACGACTACCACCCTTCTTGGCCCAACGGATTCCATGGCAATTGTCCTACAGGACCCTGAAACCTTCGCCCGCCTGGTGGGAGATAAGCCCAATGCCCCGCTACCAATTTAACGGGTTATGCTGGTCAGCAAATTGAGTATATTCGACAACAGCAGGCCAGTTCGGTGAGCTACGCCGGGCAGATTAAAACGGCGGCAGGCAAAGGGAAAAATCTGGCTACCTACCCCACAGCCAACGCCCTTGGCGATCAGCTCAAAATCATTGCCCGACTTATTTCGGGTGGACTGCAAACCAAAGTTTATTATGTGACGCTGGGCGGTTTCGATAACCATGCTGCTCAGGTGGTGGCTACCGACACAACGACTGGCACCCATGCTAATCTGCTCAGAACGCTTTCTGACGCTGTTTTAGCTTTCCAGAACGACCTGACGCAATTGAAAGTCGACGATCGGGTTGTAGGCATGACGTTCTCGGAATTCGGTCGGCGGGCAATCTCGAATGGCAGCTACGGCACCGACCACGGCACGTCGGCACCCATGTTTGTGTTTGGCACCGCCATTAAATCGCCGATGGTGGGCAAGAACCCGAACCTAAGCGACCTGGACAACAACAACCTGAAAATGCAGACCGATTTCCGACAGGTGTATGCCGCCATCCTAACGGATTGGTTCGGCACCGACGCCAGTACGGAAACGGCTACTCTTTTCAAAGACTTTCCAGTCGCTACTGTGTTCCGAGCGCCAGCGGTGGTTACAGCCATTGACCCCGGCGCAACTGAAGCAAGGCTCTACCCAAACCCAGCATCTGCAACGGTGGTACTGGAATCAGACTGGCTCGTACAGGGTGTAAAATCGGTCCAGGTCGCGAACATGCAGGGGCGGTTTATCTCGGTGGATAGCTCCCGGCCAACATCAACGTCGGTGTTGCTAAACGTAGGTAATTTACCCACTGGCGATTATGTACTTCAAGTTGAAACGACGCGGGGTTTCCTTACCAAACGGATGGTCGTGGCGCGGTGAGATGTGCGTACTCGCTTACTTCTTAAGCTTCTTAAAATCGTCAAGCGTACCGGTAATCGTCGACACAAATTTGCTATGCTGGATCATCGGATTATTTTTTGGATCGATGAGTTTACTTTGGAAATTCACTTTATAAGGCGTGTCTTTTTTATCGAACAACATCTTTGGGAGCACACTTAATGTTTTACCGGGCCGGGCTGTCACGGGAAAAATGACGGGCGTAGTGGCCTGGGCTTTAATCAGGATCGGCTCCGGTTGATGGCCATCCGCAATCGTCTTACCTGCAATCGTGACGGTATAATGTGCATCCGTAATGTTGAATGGGAATTTATTCTTGTTTGTCACGGCTACTTTTGCAGCAACATCCGTCCGTTTTAACCCAAGCCGACCAAAGTCAATATCCTCAATTTTAATCGTTGGCAGGTAAAACGTTGGCAATCGGCGATCAACCGTCGTCACAAAAGTCTTCTGACCAAGAATCGGCAAATCAAGGGCAAAGGTGGCCTTCATTTTATAGTTGGTGCTGTCAATATCCTTTCGATCCAGCGTTTCAAGCACTTTTGTTAATTTTTTCGCCAGCAATTTAGCTGGTAACATCACGGTCGTGCTATCACCGGCTTTCACCTCAATGGGCTTTTTATAGGCATCAACCATCACGGGTATGTTGGCGATATAGAAAGTGTAATCCATGCTGGGCGATTTAAACCCAACCGGTAATGGATTATCAATCAGCATGTACAGGTTCATCCGAATGGTATCCTCACTAATGTCTGTAATAGCAAAGCGGGTCATTTCCAATCGGGGTTTAAGCGTATTATCATACGCACCACCTTCGGCCGCAGCCTCGTGTTTTAAACGACTATACCATACATAAGCCCCTAGTGCGCCAAGTAACAGCAGTGCCAACGCAACAATCCATCCCTTTTTCATAACGTTCTATTGGTAAGACATCCTAACTTGTGGTTAGATAAGAGTGTTCATAAACCCATTCTTAACTGAGAATCAGGCGCTATTTCCTGAACACCTCGACATACGGTAACTAACTAGTGCTCTTCCAAAATAGATTCTATTGTTTCTATAGATTCTCGGGGCCGCCCCGAGAATCTAAATTGGAAAACCACTAGCGAACCTGGTCATATTCCTGACAAAGTCGGGCTGGGCGAGACTAAACTTTTTCGGGCAGCGGGTGTCTTATTGAAAAGCACTTATATAAATAACCATGCGAACGCTTCTGGTTGGCCTATTACTTCTGACAGCAGCCTGTCGGCGTCCATCAACGCAGCTTGCCGCCATGATGACCCCTGTCAATCAACCCTCCGACTTCAGTCAGTATCTGAAAGCAGGGGATGAACTCATTGCGATGGGCAATGACCCCTCATGGTCACTAACCATCAATCCATCCAAAGGAGTTTTGCGCTTCAAAACATTGGCTGGAGATAGCCTGGTAACCGCCGTTCCCGAACGACAAACAGACTCCAATGGCACCTTTCGCTACACTGCCGGAGAAGAGTCAGAGAAAATCAACGCCTTGTTCCGGCCAGAAAGTTGCGTGGATAAACTATCGGGGCAGCGGTTCGATTACCGGGTAGAGGTTACGTTTAGGGGAAAAAGTTATGCAGGCTGTGGTGCCTCATTGCGGCAACTTGCCTTACTAAACGATATATGGGTCCTCTCCAGTTTCCACGGGAACCCAATTGCCGCTGGCGGTCCTCGTAACGAACTGCCTCGTCTGGAAATATCCCTTTCAGAAGGTCGCGTTACGGGCACAACGGGCTGCAATCGGCTCAGTGGAACCATTAAGGCCGATACCCAAACCATATTGTTCGGTCCACTCATTACGACCCGAATGGCTTGTGCGGGTGACGTCGGTCAGTTTGAAAGTAAGTTTCTCCAGGAATTCACCGACCCACTAGCCTATCAGGTTAGTGAAGGCAAGTTGACTCTATTACGCGCAGGTAAGCCCATCATGGTATTCAGAAAAGTAGATTAGTGTCATTTTAACCTTTATTTTAAGCGAACGCTACTGCGTAGTCGTTCGCTTTTTCGTTACTTTTGTTTCTTACTAAAAGTCAATCGAATCATCAAATAAGTTAAGGGGCAATAAATCCAAAACCTATGAAAAACTTACGGCTTCACTCCCAGGCACTGCTGCTAATGGGCGTGCTGGCAACTGCCGTGTCTACACCGACGAATACGGTCTGGGCGCAAACAACGGCCAAACGAACAGCCAGTAAACCGGCTATGGCTTCGGCAGAAAACCCTGTGGCCCTGAACCGGGTATTGGTATTTTCGAGAACAAAGGGGTATCGTCATGCCTCCATCCCTGTTGGAAAACTGGCCATTATGAAACTCGGCCAGGAAAACGGATTCGCTGTCGACACCACCGAAGATGCGACAAAAATTAATGAGGCAAATCTTAAACGCTACAGTGCAGTCATTTTCCTGAGCACGACCGGCAATATCTTCGACGATGTTCAGCAAGCCGCTTTCGAACGCTACATTCAGGCAGGTGGTGGTTTTGTGGGCATCCACGCAGCAGCCGATACCGAATATGACTGGCCGTGGTATAACCAGTTGGTAGGTGCCTGGTTTCTAAATCACCCGAAGCAGCAAAATGCTGAAATTGAAATCGTAGACAAAAATCACCCGGCTACCAAAATGCTGCCCGACCGCTGGAAACGCTGGGACGAATGGTATAGCTACAAAAGCATCCAGCCCGACCTTAAAGTCCTGGGTAAACTGGATGAGAAAACCTACGAAGGTGGCAAAAACGGCGATAATCACCCCTTTATCTGGCATCACGATTTTGATGGGGGTAAGGCGTTTTATACTGGTGGTGGTCATACTGATGAGTCGTACAGCGATCCGCTCTTTTTGCAGCATATTCTGGGCGGCATCAAATCGGTGATGGCAACCAGCCTGAAATTCGGACAAGCTAAAACACAACCCTTTCCGGAAGAAAACCGCTTCGAACAGCAGGTATTGATCCAGGGTATGGATGAACCAACCGAACTGGTGGTACTGGACAATGGCAAGGTACTATATACGCAGCGCAAAGGTGAGCTGACCGTGTATGACCCTAAGAAGAAATCAAAGAAAGTTGTTGCTAACTTCCCGGTTTTCAGCAAGTTCGAATACGGTTTGATGGGGCTGAACATCGACCCGAATTTCAAGCAGAATAAGTGGATCTACGTCTATTACTCTCCTCTAAGTGGGAAAACCGTTGCCGATACAGCGCAACACTTATCGCGCTTTGTGTATGACGATGTAAAGGATACCGTTCTGCTCAATACCGAAAAAGTACTGTTGACGATTCCGGTTAAACGGGATGGTTGCTGCCATACAGGGGGGTCTATTGCCTGGGATCGGAAAGGGAATCTGTATCTCTCGGCAGGTGACGATACCAACCCGTTTAACTCCGATGGCTACGCACCTATCGACGAGCGAGCTGGTCGCAGTGGTTGGGATGCCCGGCTAACATCGAGCAACACGAATGATCTGCGCGGTAAAATTATGCGGATTCACCCCGAAGCTGACGGCACCTACACTATTCCCGAGGGAAACTTATTTCCCAAAGGAACGCCAAAAACCCGGCCTGAAATTTACGTAATGGGTAACCGCAATCCCTACCGTATTTCGGTCGACCAGCGTACGGGCTTCCTGTACTGGGGCGAAGTTGGTCCAGATGCCGGTAATAACAGCGACAAATACGGTCCACGTGGTCACGATGAAATGAACCAGGCCCGGAAAGCCGGTTATTTTGGCTGGCCGTTATTCGTAGCCGATAACCGTCCGTATCACCAACGTACCTTTGCCGATAGCACGACCGGCCCCGCGTTCGATCCAATGAAACCGATCAACAACTCACCCATAATACGGGTCTAACGGAGTTGCCGCCTGCACAGAAAGCATTCATTTATTACCCCTATGCTGAATCGCCGGAGTTTGGCGAAATTGTTGGGAAAGGCGGTCGTAACGCGATGGGTGGCCCGGTATATTACTACGACGATTATCCAGAAACTTCGGTAAAATTTCCCCGCCATTTCGATGGCAAGTTCTTTGCCTACGACTGGATTCGCGACTGGATACATCCGGTTACCATGAAAGAGAACGGTGATTTTGTAAAGATGGAGAATTTCATGCCCAGCACGAAGTTCTCCCACATCATCGACATGCAGTTTGCCAATGACGGGTCGCTGTATACGATTGAATACGGCCAGAAGTGGTTTGGTGCCAACGCTGATGCCCGCCTGTCGCGCATTACCTATAACGCTGGTAATCGCAAGCCAGTTGCCGTGGCCAGCTCGAACAAGACCGTTGGCGCTGCCCCATTGGTCGTGAAGTTCGACTCAAAAGGGTCAATGGATTATGACGGCGATGCGCTGAAATACGAGTGGTCGTTCGGAAACGGAGCGCCCAAACAAACGACAGCTAACCCAACCGTTACCTTCACTAAACCCGGTACGTATCCGGCCGTTCTGAAAGTGACCGATGCTGCTGGAAACGTAGCGACCAAAACAATGGAGATTAAAGTTGGCAACGACGAACCCAAAGTAGAAGTAGCAGTTGCTGGCAATAAAACGTTCTATTTCCCTGATAAACCGGTTAAGTATGCCGTTAAAGTCGTTGATAAAGAAGATGGATCGCTTCAGAAAGGAATTAGTCCCGATGACGTAACCATGACGATTGACTACCTGGAAGGCTTTGACAAAACGATGCTGGCACAGGGTCACCAGGCAAACCTGGGCACGTCTACGGGTAAGCGGTTAATGGAGTTAAGCGATTGCAAAGCGTGTCATGCTATTGACCAGAAGTCGATTGGACCTGCTTACATTGATGTAGCGAAGAAATATAAAGGTGCTCAGGTTGAAGGAAAACTAGCCCGGAAGATTATTTCAGGTGGCGGTGGTGTTTGGGGCGAGCAAGCCATGAGCGCTCACCCACAACTGAAAGAAAGCGAAGCTACGGATATGGTCCGGTATATTCTTTCTCTAGCCGATGAGAAAAAGGCTAATCGCCAACCCATTGCAGGCGATTACGTACCCGTACAGCAGAAAAAAGACGGCTCCTATATCCTGACTGCCAGCTACACCGATCGGGGTAACGGTATCATTGGTCCCCTGACGGGCTCAACGTCGCTGGCCTTACGGTCACCAATGGTAAAAGCAGTTTCGGCAGATGGCAAACAGGATATTTTCCAATATGATATTCCGACCTTAGGACCGGCTGCTATTGGAACAAAATCAGGTAGTTTTCTGGAGTTCAATGACATTGATTTAACCGGTATTCAGGCCCTTACTCCATCCGTATTTGCTTCAAATGATCAGGTTGCCGGTGGTAAACTCGAAGCCCGGCTCGACTCACCCACCGGCACGTTGCTAGGCGAAGCAGAGGTTAAACAAGGTACAGCGGGCCAGGTTAAACTACCGTTCCGCCAGCCTGTTCAAGGGATACATAAACTGTACCTTGTGTTTGTCAACCCTAGTGCCGGGCCCAAAGCCTTGTTTGCAGTGGATAAAGTACAGTTCAGTACGCAAGGCATGTAAATCATCCAGCATTAATTTATGCTAAAAACACCCCAGTCAGTTTTGGCTGGGGTGTTTTTATTCATTACCTGGTCAGTAATTGTCATTAGTGGTCATTCATTGTTAAATCTCCGCTTGTTAATAGTTTATGACAAATGACCACCTATTTAAAAGAGCCGGATCTCTATTTGTCCAAAAAAATAGCCGTATTTTTATACACTAAAAGCGACTCCACCCCTATGAAATTCGTTACTCTGGTTTTACTTCTCAGCGTTGGTTTACTTAATTGTCCAGTTTCTGCCCAAACGCTCACGTCATCCAACCTACCTATTCTGCTTATTAATACGAATGGGCAAACCATACCAGACGAACCCAAAATCGTGGCCAGTTTGCAGATTATTGACAATGGTATTGGTAAGCGCAATACTGTGACCGACAAACCGGCCTTCAGCAGCAAAATTGGCATCGAAATGAGAGGAGCTACGTCTCAGCAGTTTTTCCCTAAAAAACCATACGGCTTTGAATTGCGGGATACAACAGGACTGAATTCTATAAATGCATCTATTCTTGGAATGCCTTCGGAATCCGATTGGGTACTCAATGCCACCTACAACGACAAAACACTGATCCGGGAAACGCTTACCTATGATCTGAACCGGCAACTTAGCAAGTATTATACGCCCCGCTATCGCTACTGCGAAGTAATCCTGAATGGTAGCTACAACGGCATTTACATTCTGTTCGAAAAGATAAAGCGCGACAAAAACCGGATTGATGTTGCCAATATCAAAAAAACTGATCTGTCAGGCGATGCGCTGACAGGCGGCTATATTTTCAAGATTGATAAAACCGAAGGCTCGGTTTCCCGAACCTGGAATTCGCCTTACAAAAGCAGTGGAAAAATAATTCCGATTCAGATCGACCGCCCGAAGATTGAAGACCTTGCCGAGGAGCAATTTCAGTATGCCAAAAATTTCGTAACAGACTTTGAGAATACGCTTGCAGGGCCTAAGTACCAGGACTCTACGGCTGGTTACCGAAAATACATTAATGACGATTCTTTTGTGGACTACCTGCTGCTCACAGAAGTTTGTAAAAACGTGGATGGCTACCGCCTTAGCTCTTTTTTCTACAAAGACAAGGATTCGAAAGGTGGCAAGTTAGTTATGGGACCCATCTGGGATTATAATCTGACCTATGGCAATGCGAACTACTGTAACGGTAATTCGTATCAGGACTGGTCTTATAATTTTAACCGCGTCTGCCCCGACGATGGGTATCAAATACCGTTCTGGTGGGATCGTCTCCTCACCGACCGTCGATTTGCCAATAACGTGCGCATCAAATATCAGGCACTGCGTAAGACTGTCCTGAAAACGGAGCGCATTCAAGCCTACGTCGATTCGGTTGCCACCGTACTCACTGAAGCCCGCACCCGGAACTTCCAGCGTTGGCCGGTTATCGGTGTCTATGTGTGGCCCAATGGCTATGTGGGGCAAACCTACCAGCAGGAAATTGATTATCTGAAAACCTGGGTCAAGAATCGCCTGGAGTGGATGGACAACGCCATTATACCTTTTGGTGCCGAAATCCTGGCTACCGAACCAACCGATCCGTTTAAACTAACCGTTAGCCCAAACCCATCGGGAGGGGACGTTATCGTGCAATACCAATTACAGCAGCGTGCTAACGTTAGCCTAACCATTACTGACGCCACTGGACGAGCTGTATATTCGCTTGCCTGGCCCAACCAATCAGCAGGGGAGCATCAGGAACTACTACCAGCTCGGTCCTTACCCAGCACGTTGGGCATCTATTACCTACAGTTGGATGCGAATGGCAAACCCGTTAGCCGAAAGATCATGCGATTTTGAGCACGAAATCTACCTTATCTTTACCGGCTCATAGTCAACTCGACCCGTTTTCCATGAAAGTAGCCGGATTCAGCTTTATCCGAAATGCCATTCAGTTCGATTATCCTATTGTAGAGGCCATCACATCGGTCTTACCCATCTGTGATGAGTTTGTGATTGCCGTTGGCGATTCGGACGACGATACACTTGGTTTAATTAAGGCCATTCCGTCTGAAAAGATCCGAATTATTCGGACAACCTGGGATGAAAACGCGAAAGCTGGAGGGCGGGTATTAGCCTTAGAAACCGACAAAGCCTTAGCCGCCATTTTATCAGATGCCGACTGGGCATTTTATATTCAGGGAGATGAAGTGTTGCACGAACAATATCTGCCGGTTGTAAAGGAGGCCATGCAGCAGTATCTAACCGACAAAAGCGTTGACGGCTTACTGTTTAAATACCTGCATTTCTACGGGTCATACAGCTACATCGGCGACTCCCGGCGGTGGTATCGGCGCGAAATTCGGGTGATTCGGAATACCGGAAATGTGGTGTCTTACAAAGACGCGCAGGGGTTTCGGACGCGGGATAACCGGAAGCTGAAGGTCAAATTGATTGATGCGTACATCTACCATTACGGTTGGGTAAAGCCCCCGAAACGCAAAAAAAACGGCTTCGCAACGCGAACCATTTCTGGAACACCAGCGAAACCATTGCCAAAGCTGATGCCGGTGTCGACACATTCGACTATAGCCATATCGACTCACTGGCCCACTTCACGGGTACGCACCCTGCCGTTATGCAAGCCCGCGTCGATCGGCTAAACTGGCCGTTCACATTCGACACCAGCCAGAAACACTACTCGCCAAGAGTACGGTTTTTAACGTTCATCGAGAAGCTAACCGGCTGGCGGATTGGGGAGTATAAGAATTATAAGTTGTAGAAGGAGGAAAGGAATAGGGGGAAGAAAGGGAGTAATAAAATGCACTAGTAATCCCTTTACTCCCTCTCCTCCCTTTCTTCCCCCTATTCCCTTTTTTTAAACATCACACACCAACACTGCTTCTTTCAGGCTTGTGAGCGGATCGCGTTTAGGAATAAACTCCTGCGCAACATAGCCTTTAAACCCAGTAGCGACGATAGCTTTCATAATGGCCGGGTAATAGAGTTCCTGCGTCTCGTCGATCTCGTTCCGACCAGGATTACCACCGGTATGGTAGTGACCAAAGTATTTATGGTTCTCCTGAATGGTTCGAATGATGTCGCCCTCCATGATCTGCATGTGATAGATATCATACAGCAGTTTAAAGTTCTCCGAACCTACTTTCTTACAAAGCTCAACACCCCAGGCGGAGTGATCACACATGTAATCCTTATGGTTCACTTTGCTATTGAGCAACTCCATGATCATGGTGATACCATGCTTTTCGGCACTTGGCATCAGGCGTTTTAACCCAACGGCACAATTAGCTAAACCCACCTCGTCGCTCATTCCCGGCGATTCCCCGAAAAACAAATAACGGTGTTCAGACCTGCTGCTTTTAGTTTCGGGAAAATAGCTTCATAACTCGCTACCAGCTCATCGTGAAACTTGGGGTCATTAAACCCATCGTTAATGCCTTTGCCTGCCCCTGGGCCATGGCGCAGGTAAGGCCATATTTTTTCAGGGTAGGCCACTCTTCCGGCCCCGTCAGATCAATGGATTTGATACCCATTTCTTTGGCTGCTTTGCAGAGGTCATCCAGCGAGATTTTACTGTAGCACCACCGACAAACGGAGTGATTGATATTCCCTTTCAACACAAGGGCAGGCTGTTCAGGTTGCGTCATAGAACGAGCGAAGGAATTAGTTAGGGCAGGCAGCGCTAAGGCTGTGCCAGTTAACGTTTTAAGAGCCGTTCGGCGGGAGGATGATTTCATACAATTTTGAATGATAGAGTGATAGAATGACTGAATAGCGAATTGGCGAAGCCATTCTGTCACGCTATCAATAAAAATTACAGTTCACGAATCCGAATATTACGATACCAGACTTTGTTGCCGTGGTCTTGTAGAGCAATGTGGCCGGTTGAATATTTACCAAAGCCTTCCCAGCCCTTGAATTTACTCTCGGATACCATTTTATCCCATTCAGGCCCACTGGTTGGGTACTCGGCTGTCTTCTTGCCGTTTAGGTATTGTTCCGCTTTACCGCCCTTAATCACCAACTTAGCCTTATTCCATTCACCAGCTGGCTTAGCGGCTCCAGGTGTAACAGGTTTTTGCAAATCATACAGTGCGCCAGCCGTCCGATTTCCATCACGACCTTGTTTTGCATCCGGGTGGCGCTCATTGTCAAGAACCTGCATCTCTGGCCCAGTCTGGTAAGTTGCCTTAAATTTGGGATCTTCATGCACGTGGTAGATAATACCGCTATTGCCAGCTTCCGCAATTTTCCATTCCAGTTCCAGTTCAAAATCACCGTATTCTTTGTCGGTTACCAGATCGCCTGCACCACCGGCAGCCAGATGAATGGCCCCATCATCAACCGTCCATTTTTCTGAAATGGGTTGTCCTGCTTTTAAATAGATATGCCAACCCGTTAACGTCTTGCCATCGAATAAGGTCTCCCATTTCCCTTTTTTAGGCATAAGCTCGTGCAATTGTGTAGCCTGAGTGCTACCAGGATTGTCAGTTGCCAGCGTAAAATTGTAAGTACAGGCCATAGCCAGAGCCAATAGACCAGCAGTCAGGGGTTTGCTGACCGTAACATGCGCATAGTTCATAGTTGAGAAACGTTTGGATTTTGCCGGGGCAATAGTACTAAAAAAAAGTACATATAGAGCGTTTACGAAATATTTACGTTTGATCTTATTTTAGCGCAATTTTAGTGATGGAAAATCTGTTTGATTATAACGCTATAACCTCGCCTAACTCAATCTAACAAATCAATGGAAGCAACAACGCTGGTACCTTCCGAACAGCAACGCTATCAGAAGCATCTAAACCTTCCCGAAATTGGCTCAGCAGGTCAATTAAGGCTTAAAAACGCCCGTGTACTCGTTGTTGGTGCCGGTGGGCTGGGGTGCCCGGTATTGCTTTATCTGACAGCCGCTGGCGTTGGTACGATTGGCGTTATTGATCCTGATGTTGTGGACCTGAGTAACCTGCAACGTCAGGTACTCTATACGACCGATGAGATTGGCAAGCCTAAGGCAAAAATCGCTGTTAATCACCTGAACCGACTTAACTCCGATATTACCTTCGATACATACACAATGTCGCTGGATATCAGCAACGCACGAGCTATTATCGAAGCCTACGATATTGTCGTTGACTGTACTGACAATTTTAAAGTACGCTATTTAGTGAATGACGTATGTGTTACGCTGGGCAAACCCTTCGTGTATGGCGCCATTCATCGTTTCGAAGGACAGGTAGCGGTTCTGAATGCCGATCTTGGCGATGGCCGATGGGGACCAACCTACCGGTGCCTGTTCCCGGAATATCCAAATGAAATCGAAATTCCAAATTGTAACGATACCGGCGTATTGGGCGTACTACCAGGTGTTATTGGCACCTATCAGGCCAACGAAGTCATTAAGCTGATTACAGGCATTGGTCAATCGCTGAATGAACATCTGCTGATAGTTGACTTATTATCGATGAGTCAACAGAAAATCAAAAATAAACGCCGGGTCGATGCGATGGAGCTTGCTCAGCAAGGCTTGGCCAAGGCCGGTTTACGCCCTACTCCCGGCGAATCAGGTCCGCAAAAAATGTCCGTTCAGGAACTGGCCGAACGAATGGCACAGGGTCAGGACCTTTTTCTGCTGGATGTTCGTGAACGACCTGAATATGATCTTTGTCATTTAGAAGGGGCTATCCTGATTCCTGTCGGTATGATTCCTAACAATCGGAAACGCATTCCAACCGATCGGCCTGTAGTTATTTATTGCCACCACGGTATCCGCTCAGCCAACGTAGCGCAGTACTTATATGCACAGGGTGGCCTGACAAATCTGTACAACCTCGACGGTGGCATTAACGCCTGGGCAAGAGATATAGAACCCGAAATGGCAATCTATTAAAAGCCTTTTAGTGACCGTTACATCCATATCAACGAAACTCCGTTACTTTGTAGCGGAGTTTTTTAGTTAACGCTGCCTAAAGGTGGCAATTTTAGTACTCTCAGCGCGACTTTCCATCGGAACGCCGAATCGACCGCATTACACGCTATATGAATCTCAAGAATATTCTCAAATACTTAATCTCTCTATCCATTGCGGGAGGATTACTTTGGTTTACGTTTCAACAAAGCCACCTGGATGCTGCCGGTTTATGGCAAAAAATCAAGGCTGCTGATTACCGGTGGGTATTACTCTCAGCCGTTTTAACTTTTGTTGCTCACTGGAGCCGGGCCGAACGCTGGCGAATTCTACTGGAACCTGTCGTTCCTCAACGGCCTTCTTCTCTCGATACAACCGTAAGCGTGTTGACCGGCTATCTGGCCAATCTGGCCCTTCCCCGCGCTGGCGAAGTTGCCCGTTGTGGCACCCTATACCGGCTATCGGGGTACCGGTTAATGTTAGTTTTGGTACCGTTGTGGCTGAGCGACTATTCGATCTGCTCATGCTGGTGTTGTTACTTGGCGCTACGTTTATCCTTGAGTTTGACCGGCTTAGTCAGTTCTTTATGGAATTTCTGGGGGTAAACTCCCTAAGGGGTCAAGTGGGTCAGGATTACTTATGTTAGCGGGTGCTGTTCTATTGGGCCTGGGCTTGCTGGGGTGGTTTCTGTTTAACCGGTATCGGGAAGCCCTGGGTCGACACCCGCTTTATCAAAAAGTTAGCGGCTTTCTGAAAGGGTTGTTATCGGGCTTGTTAAGCGTTCGTAAACTGCGCCGACCCGGTGCGTTTGTGTTTCACACCTGCCTGATCTGGCTCATGTACTACCTGATGTCCTACACCCTATTTTTCGCCATGCCTGCTACTGCGAAACTTGGTGCGCTGGCTGGGCTAACTATTTTGGTAGTTGGTTCTCTGGGCATGGCAGCCCCTACCCCGGGTGGCATTGGTTCATTTCACTTGTTGGTTGGGCAGGTCGCGTTGCTCTATGGCCTTACGAGTCAGGATGGCCAGATTCTGGCCACGTTTATCCACGGTGTTTCCACAATTATGATTATCATTTTAGGGGTTCTGGCCCTCTTAGTTGTGCTATTGCGACGCAATAAAACAACCACCCTACCTGATGTTCTGGATGACCCCAAAGCGGTAAAACTGGAGCCGTAATTACGTATATTTGTAAAAACAGAACAGCTATGAGCGTCGCTGAAGAATTACATAAAACGATAGACGAACTATCCGAAGAACAGCAACAGGAATTACTGGAGGTAGCTAATCAGTTGCTGGCGAAATCAACGGTTGAGGAGAATGATCCTACTTATCAGGCATTGCTCAAAGAGTTATTAACAAAGCGGTATGAACAATACAAAGCCCATCCTGAAACGGGTATTTCAGCTGAGGATTCCTCGCAACGTATCCGCCTAAAGTATGGATGGTCCAAATAAATTCTCAGTTGTATTAACTGAACAGGCCGACTTTGATCGTGACAGAATTATTGATGAATTAATCGCTCGTAAACCTACCCTGGGGCTTCAATGGCTGGATGCTTACGAGTATACGGAGTCTCTGCTTGCTAATAACCCCTATATGTATCAGGAGCATTTTCTGTTTGCCCGAAGGGCACACTTGCGAAAATTTCCTTACACAATTTACTATGTTATAGATGAAATTAATGCCATCATTTTAATAACGGCAGTGCTTCATCAGAGACAAGATCCAACCATCATTCTTGAGCGGCTCAATATTGAGTTTTGATTGCACTCCATGACTGAATCTAAAATTCTCACCCGTGAACAGGCCATTCGCCAGGCTGATCAATGGCGTGCCGAAGGGCAGAAAATCGTTTTCACCAATGGTTGCTTTGATATCGTTCACCTTGGTCATATTGATTATCTTGAAAAAGCCAGCGCTCTGGGCAACCGGATGATTTTGGGTCTCAATACCGATGCGTCTGTTAGTTGCATCAAAGGCCCACTGCGCCCTGTCGTAAACGAATATGCCCGTGCACGGCTCATGGCAGCCCTCCAATTCATTGATGCTGTTGTCTTATTTGGGGAACCCACGCCCCTCGAACTAATCGAAGCCGTGCAGCCTGATATTCTCGTTAAAGGAAATGATTATACAGTCGCCAATATAGTGGGCGCTGATTTTGTACTGGGAAGAGGTGGCTCCGTCGAAACGGTCGAACTTGTACCGGGCTATTCCACAACCAAACTCATCGAGAAGATTAAACAAAGTTATTAGTCTATTGGGTTGTTAAATGGCCCCCAGACTTGATAAATGGTCAACCTGCCGGGATACTTTTTTAGGCGAACTGTTGTTTTACTACTAACGACCGAATACATTGGCCGTTTAATTGAAACCACAAACCTGACTAATTGAGATGATCTGGTTAATTATGATTCTTATCTTCGGCGCTAGCGCATTCGTGAGCTGGCGACTACGAAGCAAGTTCAATGAATACTCCCAAATTGGCCTAAGCAATGGCTTAAGCGGTGCAGAAGTGGCCCAAAAGATGCTGAACGAAAACGGTATCTATGATGTCCGCGTTGTATCGGTTGAAGGCATGCTCACCGACCACTATAACCCAGAAGAAAAAACGGTAAACCTAAGCGCCGATGTCTATTATGGCCGTAGTGTAGCAGCTGCCGCCGTAGCATCGCACGAGTGTGGGCACGCCGTGCAGCATAAACTAGCCTACGCCCCGTTGAAGTTCCGGTCGGCGATGGTGCCCGTTCTAACGGTTTCGTCGCAGTATATGCAATGGATTCTGCTGGCAGGTGTTCTGCTCCTTCGGACAACGCCGATTCCACTGGCCATTGGGGTTGCCCTGTTTGCCCTGACAACCCTGTTTAGCTTTGTAACACTGCCTGTAGAGTTCGACGCCAGTCGAAGAGCGCTGGCCTGGATTCAGACAAGGGGTATCGTGAATCAACGTGAATATGGTTTCGCGAAAGATGCACTTTGGTGGGCCGCAATGACTTATGTAGTAGCCGCTTTAGGTTCATTAGCCACGTTGCTCTATTACGCCAGCTTGCTGCTGGGTGGACGCCGGAGCGACTAATCAGCAGGCAATTTTTTATAACCCAAAAGCCGGATCGTAACTGATCCGGCTTTTTTTGTAGGGCCGACCGGGGCGGTTGGTAGAGTAGCGAATAATTTTCTACCGATCGAGACGGTCAGCACGACAGGTCAAGCTAATCGCAAATAAGAGAAGAGCGTCACGACATAGCCTGAGTCAACCATTTCGGGGTTGGAGCCGAGCGATCAATCAGCATCCCAGCTACGGCAACAGCCAGTGCAATAACAAGAGCAGGCCAGAACCCTACAATAGTAAAACTGTCCATGAAGTTGTCAATCAATTTCAATAAAAGCGCCGTAACTACAATCCGGACAAGGCCAGTTAGCAGAAAAAAGGTGACCAGATTCAGCGGAAAACGAATCAGCCAACCGACAAAGAAGTTTAGCAAACCCAGCAATAGGGCAATCAGCACAGCTGTTCCAAAGTTTTTGACATCAACTTGCGGCATAAAGTAGGCTAAGCCGAAAATGACGGCAGCATCGAGAAGTACGTGTAAGATTAAATTCATAAACTGGTCTAATTGGTTAAATTGAACAACCGTTTGGGTTGAAGATGGTTTAGACTCTATACCCCGATTAAAGTAGCGATGCAAAAGCTCTGGATTTTATATTTCGTAGTATGGTTAAGCTGTGGACTGGCTTGGTCCCAGCAACAACCCACGACCTTATCTCCTGCCTCTCCGGCAAAGATATACCAAGTCAGGAAACCCAGCCGCGATGGTATCGGCAAAATTTATCAGGGTCGCGAAATTGCCCAGGTTATGGGCCACCTCGGCGCGTCGTGGCTCGAACGCCCGGAACGGGAGCGCGAAGAACGCACCGACTTATTACTAAAAGCCCTTACGCTGAAACCCACTGATGTAGTTGCTGATATTGGGGCCGGTACGGGATTTTTCACGTTCCTGATGGCCCCCGAATTACCCAAAGGTAAAGTACTAGCTGTTGATATTCAGCCCGAAATGATTGCTTACCTGAACCAAGGAAAAGCAAAATACAAAGCCGCTAATGTTGAACCTGTTTTAGGTACTGAATCAGATCCAAAATTAACCGCAGGCAGTATTGATCTGGCCATCCTGATCGATGCCTACCACGAGTTTTCATATCCCCGCGAAATGATGCAGCATATTGCGTCGGCCTTAAAACCGGGTGGACGAGTGGCCTTGGTCGAATACCGCGCCGAAGATCCTAACGTACCGATCAAAGAACTCCATAAACTAAGCGTAGCCCAGGCCACAAAGGAGATGAAAGCGGCTGGGTTGAAACTCCTAAAAAACGACGACCGGCTACCACAGCAGCATATTATGTTTTTTGGGAAGTGATCAGTACTTACCAAGGAGGCTGCTTAAATTTTATTTTTCGAGTGTAGTGCCGACCGGGACGGTCGGCACTACAGCTATTTTCTTGACTCCATTACAACCGTTCGGTCTGGATTAGAGTCTTTTAGACAATTGGTACTTATAGCTCGGTTCATATGCGCACCCTTTACCTTCTTATCGGATTCATACTCTTTTTATCCGCTTGTCAGGATAGCCATGAGGCTCAACCAGCCGATACACCCATACAGTCGTTCGCTGATTTACCAACTGTGTACCAACCCATTCTGAATGGCAGCTCGGCGGCTGGACGACTCAAAAGTGAAATTCACGCTGGGCAGTTAAGTGGTGAGTGGCGTTACAATCAACAAGGTAAATTAGTCGAAGGGAGACGCTATCAATCGGGACAAATTACATCAGCCGATCAATACCGGTACGATGCCGCTGGACAGTTACGTTATGTGCAACACTTTACGAATGGCTGTGCCTTATCAAGCCTTTACACATGCAGCGGGCCTGTCACGTGGATAAGTTATGATGAAATCAATACAGACAATCTTGGCCGTATTCAGGAAAGTCATACATTTTTGAAACAGTCGGGGCAATGGGAATTACAAAGTATAACAGCCTATGAGTACGACAACCAAAACCAGCCACTGAAGGTGTTGCGTTATGATAGTTCGCGTAAATTAGGCTCAACTCAGGAATTCACTTATGATACTAAAGGCAACATCATTTCGCTACGGGAGCGCAATACGGCAGGAACACCCGATCTGGCTGACCGTACATTCCAGTACGACTACGACCAGGGGCTAAACCCATATGCGGGTACAGTTCACTATATCTCTCCTTTTTTCTCAAGCCGACATATGCTACATACCGCCGGTGCCACCTACGAATACGCACCGAACGGATACCCCGTCCGTATTCAGCAAAACAATCTGGTAACGGAGTTAACGTATTATTGATTTTCGAACCAGCTACTTGAAATGCGTCTATAGGGTTCTATTTACCAGCCAATTTACTCTTCCGAAACCCGTACGAAAAATAAATGACCAGGCCAATCACTAGCCAGATACCAAAAATCTTCCAGTTACTAGCTCCTAATTCAGTCATTAGGTAGAGGTTGGTCAATACGCCGATGACAGGTAGTAACGAGAAATTGTACCGAAAACCCTGTACGGCAAGAAACGCCCATACGCCCCAGAAAACTATCAGCAAAGGCTTACTTTCTACCGTTTGCAGTAAATCGGACCCAGTAAGTGCATAAGCCAGTACACCTAGCAGCACGACTCCAATAATGTATTTGCCATTTATGTATGGTACTTTGAACTTCGATTGCGCCGTCAATCCTCTGGCATCTAAGAACAAAATACCCGCACAGACAAGAATGAAGGCAAAAAATGTCCCAACGCTCGTTAAGTCCACAAAGAATTTCAAATCCATGAACAGGGAGGGAACGGCTACTAAAAAGCCTGTAACGATCGTGGCAAATGAAGGCGTTTTGAATTTGGGATGAATCGTCGAAAAACGTTTCCAGAGTAAGCCGTCGCGGCTCATGGTCATCCAGATACGGGGCTGTCCGAGTTGGTATACCAGCAGCGCACTCGTAATGGCTACCACCGCGCTGACCGAAATTACACCCGCCACAAAATCAAGGTTTACCTTCTGAAATACATACGCCAATGGATCGCTGACACCTAGCTCTTTGTAATTGACCATACCGGTTAACACGAGGGTGATCAATACGTACAGGATGGTGCAGATACCCAGGCAATAGAGCATAGCGCGGGGCAGATCACGCTGGGGGTTTTTGCACTCCTCGGCAGTCGTTGAGATAGAGTCGAATCCAATGAAAGCAAAAAACACGGAGGCTACCCCACTCAATACGCCCGATACACCATTCGGTGCAAAGGGCGACCAGTTGGCGGGTTTCACGTAGAAAGCCCCTACGCCAATCACCAGGCCGATAACTGCTAATTTGAGTACAACTAAAATATTACTCGCCGTGCGCGACTCCTTAATACCAATATACACCAAGGCCGTAATCAATACGGTGATCGCACCAGCAGGCAAGTTGGCAATTACTTTCAGGTCGCCTAGCATGGGGCGTTGGCAAACGCATCGGCTAGTACGCGTGTATTTTCGGGCAAGGTAGCAAGGCTTGCTCCAGCTTGTTTCGTTTGTTGAACCAGATCGAAAGCACGGGAGGCCGACCCATAGTCGGTAGCAAAGTACTTGGGGAACGTGATCCCAAACCCGCTCAGCATAGACGTAAAATACTCTGACCACGAAATAGCAACGACCATGTTACTAACGGCATATTCCAGAATGAGTGCCCAGCCAATGATCCACGCAAAAATCTCTCCGAACGCTACGTAGGCATAGGTATAGGCGCTACCACTCACGGGCACCGTACTCGCAAACTGCGCATAGCTGAGTGCGGTGAATACGCAGGCAATAGCCGTGAAAACAAACAACAGCGATACCGCAGGGCCACCGTTATAACTTGCCAGTCCAATTGTGCTAAAAATACCAGCCCCAATAATAGCCGCAATGCCAAACGAAGTCAGGTCGCGGACTCCCAACGTTTTCACCAGCTTACTGGATTCACCTTCGGCGGCATCACTCAGGATTTGGGTTACGGTCTTTTTTCGTAAAAGGGACATAAGCTAGCGGAAGAAAACAGTGTTTATTGATGTTAAACAGCTAAAATAGAAATTCTTTCCGGTTCCCCAAAAAGCTGCTAATGGGCTCCCAACCTAATAGCCAAGCCAAATGCATGTGTTCAAGTGTTCACAACAAAAGGCAGTTGACTGTTTCCTGTTTCTACGTTATACAGGCTTGCACTACATAGACGGGGAAAGATTACCAGCGAAGCAATGAAACTGGCGCAGAATACCTGCTCATTAAGCGACTGAAAACTAAAGTACCGGTTTAGTCATTCGCACTAGTTCCTCATTTACTTCTGACCATTGCAATAGATGCTATAGTTAAGGTAACTCGCTAAGTATACTCTCTAACCGAGCAAGCGTATAAGCTAGCCTACGACGGGCAATCATTACACATTTACCAGTCACTAATTTTAGACAAACGAGTTTGCGGCTCTCTTCAATTACCTGCTCAACATAATCAGGGTTGACTAGATTTGATTTACTAATACGGATAAAACTTGGTAACTGCCCCTCAAATCGTTTCAAGGTTTGGCTTACTAACAACGGCTTTAAATTGTTCTTCAAATGCACAATCGTATAGTTCCCATTACCTTCAAACTGAATAATCAATCGAGTATCAAAAACATGACCATACCCAGGAATACGAATAGTAAATGGGTTATTAGAACGCTTAAGTAGTAGTGTCTCTCGTTGCATGGCAGCCTAGTCTAAAAGAAGGAAGTGATTATAAATAAGAAATAAAATAAGTACAAATACTCAATATTATTTACCATTATCCCACTACAATAAACTTATTGTATGCTTTTTTAGGGATGATTCGAATTAATATTGATTACCCTTTTGACTCTATTATTATGATAAAGGATACTCTTAAGACAAAAAAAAGCATATTTATGGTAACGGTCAATTTTCCATTTGATACATTTAATGGCCTAACTATATATCTGATACGAGTAACAATAAGAATAATACTAACCTTAAAGTGTAAGTATTTTTAGTGTACACCTAAAAAGCAGGAGAGAGCATAGAAAATCTTGCTAACTTAGCTAAAGCCATGAAGTAACGGCTAATCCATCCGAACGAATAACAGAGGAATAAAACGACCTGGATAACCTTTCCTTTAAGGGCTACAGCAACCGTAGACTGATTGGGCAAGGGCATCACTTGTATTACATTTACATTCGCTTTATGCCAATTAGCCATTGGTGATCGTTGATTGTTCAGTATTACCAGAAACTATGTCCATCCGGGTTCAGAATCTTACAAAAGAATACAAGCAGCAACGAGCTGTCAATCAGATTTCGCTGAGCGTAGAGCCAGGCGAAATTGTCGGGTTTCTTGGGCCCAATGGTGCTGGAAAATCGACAACCATGAAAATCGCCACCGGGTACCTCGCTCCTACCGAAGGAACCGTAGAAGTGAATGGTTTCGATGTTCGAACGCACTCAATGGATGTTCGCCGGAGTGTTGGGTACTTGCCGGAACACAACCCACTCTATCTGGATCTTTATGTGAAGGAATATTTGCGCTTTGCGGGTTCGCTGCACGGCTTGCGCGGTGCTGAACTCAGTCGACGGATTGCGGATATGATTGAGTTAGTTGGCTTAGGGCGTGAGCAACACAAACGAATTGGGCAGTTGTCGAAAGGGTATCGCCAACGCGTTGGATTAGCCCAGGCGCTGCTGCATAATCCACCCGTTTTAATTCTCGATGAACCAACAACCGGCCTTGATCCTAATCAATTAGCCGAAATCAGGCAGGTTATTCGCGATGCTGGGCAGAATAAAACGGTCCTATTCTCAACCCACATCATGCAGGAAGTCGAAGCGATTTGCGACCGCGTTGTCATTATCAATCGGGGGCAGATTGTCGCCGACGGGCCGCTGAGTCAGCTTAGACGTACCTCTACCGACGAAGGGGTAGTGGTTGTAGCCGAATTTGAAGGCAAACTCTCGAATCCAGCTCTACTGGCTTCGCTGCCGGGCGTCGAACGTGTAGAGCCGCTGGAACGGGGTCACTATCGAATTACGGCTACCCCAAACACCGATCTGCGCGCGTCCATTTTCCGCCTTGC
This sequence comes from Spirosoma telluris, assembly GCA_003259005.1. GTDB lineage: Bacteria > Bacteroidota > Bacteroidia > Cytophagales > Spirosomataceae > Spirosoma > Spirosoma telluris. The sequence goes on along the minus strand of QLII01000001.1, from coordinate 6,820,027 downwards.
CGCCGATCAGAATCTAACGCTGGTAGGGCTACGTCAGCAGGAAAATTCACTGGAGAGTATTTTTAAGGAGCTGACGAAGTGATGTAAAATGAATAATGGACAATGTACAACGGCGTAGACCGTCATTATACATTGTCCATTATTCATTTTACATTAACCAGCTATTTCGCTGTGGCCATCAGCGGGTATTGGTCGAAAATAGACCGGACGATTCCCTTGAAGTAGTTATTCTTGAAGTTCTGATTACGCATCATCTTTGAGGCATAACCTTTCCAGATGACCTGATACGACTCGGCGTCGATGAGCGAAATCATTAGGGTGCCTTCGTCGAGGTTATAATCGATGCGTTTGTAAGTTGCATCATCGTCTTCGCGAACGACCCAGTCTTTAATAACGGGTTGCTGATAACCACGGAAGCGCAGGTCAGACCGGAAGATATTATAGGAAATCAATAGATTCGGACTGCGGTTACTGACCCGATAGCCCCGTGCTTCCATCTGATGGCGGATAGCATCCTGAATATCGGAGCAAAGAAGTGTCGAATCGACAAATTCGCACTCTAGGAAATTAAAGGATTCGTAGTTTTTAAAATGGCCTTCGTAGCTATAATCATGCTCAACAAATAGCCTGCTCGACGAACAGCCTGCCAGAACGATTGCGGACAGCACAAACAAAATACCAATGCACTTTTTCATACTCCAGTTTGTAAAGGTTTTTAATGATATACTAGGATGAGTTAGTAGTGAGATCATTCTTTGGGGTCGAACCCAAATATAACCGTAATTGTTTGGCAAACAATGGCGTATGGCCAAATTTTAATTCTTATTTAGCCCCCGGTAAAACTCCAGCCCCCGACGCATTTCGGCCGCTGTTACGTGTACATCAAAGGCACAACTGCCCGGCCCATCGAGTAGAGACATGCGTACTTCCTTTCCCCGATTCTTTTTATCCTGTAAGGTCAATGCCAGCACAGGTTCAACATCCTCGTCCGTCAGGCGCACGTTTCCATATACGGCAAATATATATTCTTCGATTTGTGTCAGTAAGTCCTGATCAATCATTTTTTTCTGAAAGGCCATAAATGCTTCGGCAACCATCCCAACGGCGATAGCCTCGCCATGCAATAAACGCTTGCGGGGTTGCGTCAGAAAGTAGGTTTCAACGGCATGGCCCAGGGTATGACCAAAGTTCAGAATCTTACGCAGGCCTTTTTCGGTTGGGTCTTCGGCCACAACCCGCTGTTTAACGGCAACCGAATGGGCTACGAGTGTTGACCAATCCTGTTCATCGAGGTCGCGCCGGCGAATTTCGTCCCACATCGTTGCATCTGCAATCAGGCAGTGCTTGATAATCTCCGCAAATCCCGACCGAAGTTCCCGTTCAGGCAGGGTTGTCAGAAAAACGGGATCGATTAAAACGGTGTTGGGCAATTGAAATACACCAATATGGTTTTTGTAGCCCCGAAAATCAATACCGAGTTTACCACCTACGCTGGCATCTACCTGAGCAAGCAAGGTAGTTGGTATTTGGGCAAAGGCAATACCGCGCTTGTACGTAGCCGCACAAAACCCGCCCATGTCCCCAATAACGCCACCACCGAGGTTCAGCACCAGCGCATGACGATCGAAATTAGCCCGTGTCAGCGCATCCCAGATCAACTCACAGGTAGCAATATGCTTCTGCTCCTCGCCCGCTTTAATCCGAACCAGCGTATGCTTCGGCAAGATCGTTTTCAACTCCGGATAACAATACCGGAACGTGTGGTTATCGGCGATGACAGCGATGGCCGAAAAATCGTAAGAATCCAGAAAAGCAGGCAGGCTTTCGGCAATGGGAGCGATGGTTACAGTTGACATACCGTAAAAGTACGGCGGTTGTCGGCTGGCAAAAAAATAGGAAGGCAAGTATTTTTTATTGTATTCTTGTACTTCCTCCTTTATACATCCATGAAAGTTCGCTACCGGGTTCTATCGGGTTTGTTCCTGCTCTCAACCATTACCTATCTCGACCGCGTTTGCATGAACGTAGTGAGCAAATACGTCAAAGCAGACTTGCACCTCGACAATCAACAATTTGGCTGGATTCTGGGTGCGTTCTCCCTTTCGTATGCGCTTTTCGAAATACCAACGGGGTCGCTGGGCGATAGCATTGGCCCCCGGCGGGTACTCACGCGGGTGGTACTCTGGTGGTCGGGGTTTACAGCGCTTACCGGCACCGCCTTTAATTTTTTGTACCTGCTGATTGTGCGGTTCCTGTTTGGGATTGGTGAAGCTGGTGCTTACCCGAACGCATCAATCGTCATTGCCCGGTGGTTTCCGGCCGTCGAGGTAGGTCGGGCACAATCGGTGATCTGGGCCGCTGGTCGATTGGGGGAGCCTTAACACCTTTGCTGGTGATTCCGTTGGTTCACTGGGCAGGCTGGCGATGGGCGTTTGGGCTACTGGGCCTATTGGGTGTGTTATGGGCTATTGTCTGGTACATCTGGTTCCGCGATGAGCCCGCCGAAAAATCAGGTATTGCTCAAGCCGAAGTGCAGGAAATTGAACAGGGCCGACGGATCAAACAGAGTGACCATCGCATTCCCTGGACAACCATTATCCGCAATCCCGATTTGTGGGCCCTAATGCTGATGTGCCATTTGTTTTTCTACGGATCGTATTTCTTCACGAACTGGTCGTCGGTTTATTTTCAGGAAGGGCGGGGCCTTAGCGAAGACCAAACCAAAAACTTCATCTCCCTCTCCTACTTCCTCGGTGCGGTAGGTTGCCTGGTTGGTGGTGTACTAAGCGATGCGCTCACAAAACGCTATGGGCTGAAAATTGGGCGTCGGGCGGTAGGTGTCGGCGGCTTAGGGTTGTCGAGTCTGTTTTTTCTGCTAGCCGGACTAACTACCGATAACGAGCTGGCCGGTTATTTACTGGCCATATGCGTACTCACGAAAGATCTGGCCTTACCCGTAGCGTTTGCCGTGTGTGTAGACATCGGACAGCGGAACGCGGGTACCGTAACGGGTTCCATGAATTTCGCCGGACAGTTGGGTGGCTTTTTCATTACGATTCTGTTCGGCATCATCGTCGAACAGACGAAGAACTTCAACTACCCCCTGTTTATGATTGCGGGCTGTTTGCTCGTAAGTGCCCTACTGTGGCTACGCATTGACCCAACTAAACCAGTGACGATCAAGTAGCAGAGACCAGACTATGTTATAATTCATGCATCGCGGCTGGTCAGGCTGTTCCATCCCTATAAAATCCACCCATTTCTACCAGAGTATGGAGCGTAGCCCCTAGTAAATCCGTCGCGGGTTCATCATTGGTTACGACAATTGTATGGTCTCCTTCCTGATAAAGGCTGAACATGTCGACTTTATTAAGTGGGTTTGTCAGCAACCATTTATCCGCGACATAGCTGGCGGGAATACCGGTTCGTCGACGAACCTGCTTAACCACTTCGTTGATCGAAGGACATGTACCATCAAAGTGTACTTCTCGGCTAATGACCATTGCGTTTAGTTGATTATTGACTGGTGCTTCGTTCGAGCAGATTTCACAAATTCTTCCAACCTTATCTGCTTATTAACAATTACTTAGAATCCAAAGAATCTATTTTGGTAAAGCACTAGTACTTGTCCAATTTAGTTTCTCGGGGCGGCATCGGCCCGCAACGGCGGACCGTGTCCGACGCCCGCGCGGTAGATTCTCTTGATTCTATCGTACTGATAATCAACCACTAAATAATCAAAAGAATCTACCGCGCGGGCGGCCCCGAGGAACTAAATTGGATGACTACTAATCATAAAGTTTTTGCCCAAAGTTAGACTATGGTTCTGCGAGGCCTGTCAAACCTATAGAACGACCTGAAGCGAAAACATGGATTTACTATTCCTTCTTTATTACCCGCCTAGTTAGCATCTGTATCCTGTTCGACGGCGGGGTCAAATTCCCAGAGGTCATCAAAGCTGGTTGTACCGCTACTACCCGTCGTGATATAGCCCTTGCCATTTATAGCAAAGCCTAACGCATAGGATCGGGCACCACCTTCAAAAACACCATAGTCAGCCCAACTGTCGGTATCAGGATTATATTGCCAGACGGTTGTCCCCCCATCTCCAGACGTTATGTAGCCCCGTGATCCAATGGCAAAGCCTACCCCATAACTACGAGCCACATTTTCCCCATTATCGGTATCGAATTCATCTTTCTCAATCCATAAATCCTGCGCCGGATCATAGGCCCACCAATCAGTTAAAGACGACCCATTCGTGCCCGTACCGACATAGGCAATGTTGTCAATAATGAAACTCACTGCCCCTAGCCGCTTACCGCCACCAAAGCTCACTGCTTTCTCCCAGGTACCTTCTGCGGGATTATAGGTCCAGAAATCTTTTAAGTAATTCCCATCGTAGCCTGTACCAACGAAACCTTTGTTGTTAATTGAAAAAGATACGGCATTACGCCGGGCCGTTCCTCCGAAGTCGGCAATTCGATTCCATGTGTTCGCGGTTGGGTCAAACTCCCAAAAGTCTTTTAATAGCGTACTATTGGCGTCTACACCCGTACCAACATAGCCTTTGGTACCCACAGCGAAACTAACAGCCGAGTTACGGGCAATCCCCCGAAATTCGCCACCTGGGTCCAGGCATTAGTCGATTGATTATAGGCCCAGAAGTCTTTTAGTAAGTCATTGACTGACGTTGTACCCGTACCAATATAGGCTATGTTCCCAATAACAAAGCCAGTGGCGGCACTACGCCCCACACCATCCAGATCAGATCGGGTTTGCCAGTCGCCCAGTGTCGTAACGTCTGTGTCGGAGCAACCCACCAGCAGCGCTGTCCAACCGAGACAGATAAACAGCAGAATTCGGTTGATTAGTCGATGAGTGGATACAATTGATAGTTGAGTAAAAAAACGAGCTATACGAACATTCATATGCGTAAAAGTTGAATTGGTTAACTGCAAAAAACGGAGGAAGCCATCTCTTCGGTTGATCTATGCCCTCTTCTTCATCACCCAAACAGGCCGACAACGATAGGATTAAACCAAGTAGACGCCAATACCTGATTACCCTGATTGAGCATTCCGCGTATTAAGTAAAAGAAGGAAAGCACTAGTCAAAACGAGGTTTCTTATCCTGATTCAATTAAGTTGATTCCTGATTGATAACTTCCGATACGAGGTTGTTCGGACCAACGTTGCACTAGAAAAGCTCAAATTGGGGCGTTTAAGCTATTTTAACAGAATCTCTCTCTGCTGCTAGTAAGGATCTTGCTAAAGGCGTAGGTCAAACCAGAAGCCCTGGACAATCTTCACAAAGCTTGTTGATCCAGGTGGTTACTGATTAGTTTATTAAGCTGACATTTTTGTTTATTTCCTAGAATGAGGCTTGGTATAAACAAGCGGATTGGCGTAGTAGGGAAGCTTGCTCTAAGAAGCCTACCAATAAGGCCTATAAACCGTTGGTCGCCTGTATACCCCTCCTTCACTATTAGAAAACCCTTAAAAAACCATTAGAAATCTTTAATCTGATTGTGCCTGCCTAAATGATTAATTAACTAGCATTGAGTTAAGCGAGCAATCGATGAAAGAGTGTATCATTAGCTAATCCGTATTCCCACTTGTGGATTCTGTTCTATAGCCTGCATGGAGAACATAGTAATCGTTGAAGATGACCGACGCATTGCGCAGACGATTAGTCGAGGCCTTCAGGAAGAAGGCTATTCTACTGAAGTCGTTTATGAAGGCAATAGTGGTCGGCAGGCAGCGATGAAAGCTGGCGTTGATTTACTGATTTTAGATCTCAATCTACCAGGCATCAATGGCTTTGAAATTTGCCGTAGCGTACGAGCGGCAAAACCCAGGCTTCCCATTATCATATTGTCGGCATGGGGTGAAATAGAGGATAAGGAAGAGGGACTGGCGCTAGGGGCAGATGATTATCTAGTCAAACCATTTGACTTTCGGGAATTAATAGCCCGCATAAAGGTCTGCCTACGACGATCTGCCCTTATGGGAGCAACCATCACGGAGACAGATAAGGTGTGGCATGTGGCGAATCTAACGGTAAACGTAGCCACTAAAGTAGTCCGTCGGGGCGAAACCGTTATCAATCTCACGGCTCGTGAATTTATGCTATTGGAATACCTGATACGAAATCAGGGAAGAGTGCTGAATAAACTAGCTATTGCAGAGCAAGTGTGGTCCAGCCACTATGATTCAAATTCTACTGTTGTTGAAGTCTACATCAACTACCTCCGCAAAAAAATAGACCGTGATTTTACGCCCAAATTAATTCATACCCGACTTGGATTGGGATACGTACTGAAGGAGGAATAATGTGCGTCTATGATGGAAAGTCCAGGTTTACCCTGGAGATGAGTCTACGGGATAGATTCTGTTGATTCTTTGGATGCTGTTGATGCTGTATGTTGATACTACCTCTCATCCCCAGAATCAACAGCATCCAAAGAATCAACAGAATCCAAATTCATCTCTAATCGCTTTCTAATCATTTTCTATAGGTATTATAAGTTTTTATTAAGCCGCCTGTAACCTGCCTAACAGACCTTTGTGGCCGTACATCATTTAAGGCATGCGGCTGCTTAGTTCACTATTTTTTCTCGTAGTAAGTTTCCATTCTGTACTGGCGCAATCAGTTGCCGGACAGGATTCTCTCCTGCTTACCCTTCAACAGGCCGACAGTCTGTTCGTAAAAAACAACCTGCTCCTGCTGGCCGAACGATTTCGAGTTGATGCCAGTCAGGCGCAGATTCTACAAGCCAGTTTATACGACAACCCAACCGTAACGCTGGAGGTCAGCACCTATAATAACGAAACCCGACGGATACTGGATGTGGGCAGGCAAGGCCAGAAAACCGTTGCCATCCAGCAATTACTTTACACCGCTGGCAAGCGCAACAAACGGATTGCATTGGCCTCCGAAGCCGCCCAGCTGACTCAATTCGAACTAGTAGACTTATTGAGAGGCCTTCGCTTTGACTTGCGTAGCCGGTTCTACTCCATTTACTTCCAGCAAAAAACGCTGGCTCGCTTCGATCAGCAACTGGCTACCCTCCAGATTACTGTAGCGGCTTACGAAGTGCAGTATAACCGCAATAACGTATCGCTTCGCGAGTTGCTTCGGCTAAAAGCCCTGCTTTTTCAACTAAGTAATGACCGTGCGGCTATTCTATTCCAGTTGGCCGACGATCAACGTGCCTTGCGAACGTTATTGTCAATTGATCAACCGGTTAAACCCGTGCTTGCGGATGAAACGCTGGCTCGTTATCACTTACCCACTCAGCCTGAAGATACGCTCCAACAACTGGCCGTTCGCAACCGTCCCGACCTTAAGGTTATAGAATCCCTCACACGCCAGGCCGAATTGAATTATACTTTACAAAAAGCGTTAGCGGTGCCGGATATGCGCGTAGGCGGCACTTACGACCAGGCCGGAAGCTATATTCAGAATTACGTGGGCCTGTCAGTCTCGGCTGATATCCCCGTCTTCAACCGGAACCAGGGGGCATTCGGGCGGCTCGCAGCCAAATTCAGTATCAGACTCAGCTACAGCGGCAGAAGGCGATTCAGATAGGCAATGAAGTGGCCACCGCCCTGCAAAAAGTACAGGAAGTGGAGCGCCGTGTACAATCTGTCGAACAACCATTTACCGACCAGTTCGACCAGTTGAACCGGGGTGTCGTCACTAGTTTTCAAAAGGGCAATATCACCCTCCTGGAGTTTGTCGATCTCATCGAAGCCTATAATGACAGCATCAGTCAACTCAATCGCCTGAAAGCCGACCGGGTAAGCGCCTATGAAGAACTCAATTACCTGGTTGGAGAAGATCTGTTCAGGTAGCCCCGTGTAGTGCCGGACATCTCGTCCCACTGAGATAAACTTCCATCAACTCACCCTTACTAACAAAGCCGGGCTTCCCGTCCGGTACTATAATGAAAATCAACATTTTAGTATTACTCAGCATCGTAACGGCTGTTACCGCCTGCGGCCCTAAACCGACCCCCGAAATAGCCGGGGCCTTCATGCTCTCCGATACGATGATGCACCGCATCCGGCTGGATAGTGCCATCATCCAGCCCGTACGAAGCGAACTAACACTGGTTGGCAAGGTAGTAGCCGACGAAAATCGGGTCATCAAGGTATTCCCGCTGGTGGGTGGCAACGTGGAAGATGTAAAGGTGGAGTTGGGCGATTATGTCCGCAAAGGGCAAACGCTGGCTTCTATCCGGTCGGGAGAGGTGGCGGATCTGGAACGTCAGGCGATTCAGGCGCAATCGGATTTGTTACTGGCGGAAAAGAATATGCGGGTTGCCCAGGATTTGTTTGAGACCAAACTCACCTCCCAGCGCGAAGTAGTAGCCGCTCAGAAAGAGGTGGAAAAAGCCCAGGCCGAAGCCAACCGGGTGAAAGAGGTATCGCAGATTTATGGTATTGGCAAGTCGTCGATGTACACCGTAAAAGCGCCCATTGACGGCTATGTTATTGAAAAAAACATCAACCGTGATATGCAGCTCCGCTCCGACAATGCGGATAATCTCTTCACAATTGGCCAGATCAGCCAAGTGTGGGTACTGGCCAATGTCAACGAAAGCGATATTGGCCAGGTACGTACGGGTATGGAAGCCAGCGTACAAACGTTAAGCTACCCCGACGAGTATTTCAGCGGAAAGGTCGATAAAATTTATACGGTACTGGACCCTAACACAAAAGCGATGACCATCCGGATTCGGCTCAACAACCAAGGCTTGAAACTCCGGCCAGAGATGCACTCTACCGTAACCCTGCGCTATGAAGACGGTGGGCAACTGGCAACTGTGCCATCCGATGCGGTCATCTTCGATCGCTCCAAGCAGTACGTCATGGTCTTCAGAAGCCCCTCCGATATTGAAACTCGGGAAGTGGATATCCTCAAATCGCTGGGCGACCGGGCGTATATCAAGCAGGGTATTAAAGCGGGCGAAAAAGTCATTTCCAAAAACCAGTTGCTGGTCTATAACGCACTTAATAACTAAAAAGCGTGGGGGCGGGAGCACGGAGCAGGGCTAAAAACCGTGCTCCGTACTCCCTGCTCCGTGCCTCTTCTCATGAACAAATTCATCCGTAATCTGGTCGGCTTTTCACTGAAGAACCGCTTCTTCATTTTCTTCATGACGGCCGGGCTGATCATTGCAGGTATTTTCAGCTATTTACGTACTCCGTTAGAAGCATTTCCTGACGTAACGAATACCCAGATTATTGTCGTGACGGAATGGAGTGGCCGTTCGGCAGAGGAAGTTGAACGCTTCGTAACGGTCCCGATCGAAGTGGCGATGAACTCCGTCCAGCGGAAAAGTAACGTCCGCTCAACCACCATGTTCGGGCTATCGGTCATGAAAATTATCTTCGAAGACGGTGTCGAGGATTTTTTTGCCCGTCAGCAGGTGAATAACCTGTTGCGAAATGTGTCCTTACCCGAAGGTGTCGATCCTGAAATACAGCCTCCTTACGGCCCGACGGGGGAAATTTTCCGCTACACACTCGAAAGTAAAAAACGCGACAGTCGCGAACTGCTTACGCTGCAAAACTGGGTTGTTGACCGGCAGTTACGGAGCGTGCCAGGTGTGGCCGATGTTGTTGCCTTTGGCGGGCGCGATAAGATTTACGAGTTACGCGTTAACCCAACGCAACTAACCAAATACGACATTACCCCCTGGAAGTATATCAGGCCGTTACCCGCAGCAACATTAATGTAGGGGGGGATGTGATCGAGCGTAATGCACAGGCCTACGTTGTTCGCGGGATTGGGCTTTTGACATCCATTCAGGATATTGAGAACATTCTGATCGAAGAAGTAGGCGGCAATCCGGTGCTGGTTAAAAACGTAGCGGAGGTCGCCGAATCGAATCTGCCGCGTGTTGGCCAGGTAGGTCTGGACACAAATGACGATGTGGTAGAAGGCATCGTTGTTATGCGGAAGGGCGAAAATCCCAGCGAAATTCTGGGCCGGGTGAAGGCTAAAATTGAGGAATTGAACACCCAGGTTCTCCCATCTGATGTCAAGATGGTCACTTTCTACGACCGGGATAATCTCATCGAATTTTGTACGCAAACTGTCCTGCACAATCTTACCGAGGGTATTGTGCTGGTAACCGTCATCGTATTTCTGTTCATGGCCGACTGGCGAACCACACTGATCGTGTCAATCATTATTCCATTGGCGCTATTGTTTGCGTTCATGTGCTTGAAACTACGGGGCATGTCGGCCAATTTGCTATCCATGGGTGCAGTCGATTTTGGCATTATCATCGACGGAGCGGTAGTCATGGTCGAAGGCATCTTCGTCTCGCTGGATCATCTGGCGCATCGAGTCGGGATGGACCGCTACAACCGCATGGCCAAACTCGGACTGATTCGAAAAACAGGTGGCGAGCTAGGGAAAGCCGTATTTTTCTCTAAATTGATCATTATCACGGCTTTACTACCCATTTTCTCGTTCGAAAAAGTAGAAGGAAAAATGTTCTCGCCCCTGGCCTGGACACTGGGTTTTGCCCTGCTAGGAGCACTCTTATTCACCCTCACACTGGTACCAGTACTTTGTTCAATACTTCTTCGGAAAAACGTTCGAGAGAGAAATAATCCCATCGTTAATTTCTTTAACTGGATCGTCATGGCTGGTTTTGGCTGGTGCTATCGCCACCGTCGGATTAGTCTGGTTGGGGCCATTGCCTTCATGATTGCTACGTTTTTCTCTTCTAGCATGCTGGGAACTGAATTTCTGCCTCAGCTAAACGAAGGAGCGCTGTGGGTAACCGCCGAATTGCCCATGAGCATGTCGCTACCCGAAAGCGTTGATATGGCCAAAACCATTCGTAGAGACCTGAACACCTTTCCTGAGGTCAAGCAGGTGCTTTCGCAGGTGGGGCGCTCCAACGATGGCACAGACCCGAATGGTTTCTATTTCTGCCAGTTTCAGGTTGATCTGAAGCCTAAAGAAGAATGGCCCGAACGTGAAATGAGTACCGAGCAGCTAACCGATGAAATGGATGCCAAGCTCAAGAACTACGCGGGTGTTCTGTACAACTACTCACAACCCATCATCGACAACGTAGCCGAAGCGGTAGCGGGTTACAAGGCCAGTAATGGCATCAAGATTTTCGGCCCGGATGTCTACGAACTGGAGAAGTATGCCAACCAGGCGATGGACGCCGTTCGGGACGTTGACGGGATCAAAGACCTAGGCATTATTCGAAACGTGGGCCAGCCTGAAATAAGTGTATTGTTCCATGATCATAAAATGGCCCTTTATGGCGTTTCGACAGCCGATGCTCAGGCGGTGATTGAAATGGCCATCGGGGGCAAAACAGCATCGATCCTATATGAAGGCGAACGAAAGTTCGACATCCGGGTTCGGTTTCTGCCCGAGTATCGCAAAAGTGAAGACGATATTATGCGGTTGATGGTACCGACGATGAGTGGTGGAAAAATCCCTCTGAAAGAGATCGCCACCATCCGGCAGATTACGGGGCCAGCCTTTATTTACCGCGACCTGAACAAACGATTTATTGGTGTGAAGTTTTCGGTACGTGGCCGTGATTTGGGCGGCACCATTGCCGAAGCGCAGCAACAAGTCCTGCAAAAGCTTCAAACCGCCAAAGGGTATTCTGTAGAGTGGGTTGGCGAATTTGAAAATCAGGTGCGAGCCACCGAGCGACTGGGCCAGGTTGTACCAATCAGTATTGCCGCTATTTTCGTTATCCTGTTTATCACCTTCGGTAATGCCAAAGATGCGGGTCTGGTCTTGTTCAATGTACCATTTGCGCTCATTGGTGGAATTCTTGCCCTGCACGTGACGGGTATGAACTTCGGTATCTCGGCGGGTGTAGGTTTCATTGCCCTGTTCGGCATCTGCGTCCAGAATGGCGTTATCCTGATTTCGGTCTTTAACCACAATCGAAAAGAGCGAATGCCGCTTGATGAGGCCATCCGGGAAGGCGTTCGTTCCCGGATACGCCCCGTGGTCATGACAGCGCTCATGGCAGCCATCGGTCTCCTGCCAGCAGCCGTCTCAACGGGTATTGGCTCCGAAACACAAAAGCCTTTGGCCATTGTCGTTATTGGCGGATTAATCACTGCAACGGTATTAACCCTGCTGATCTTTCCGATTATTTACCGACTGTTTAACCGGCATCATATACACCGGCTTAGCGACCTCGATTAGGGCGTAGAACCACTGGCAAAAAAAGAAGTGGTAACATAGCATGTTACCACTTCTTTTTTTGCCAGTTAACCTGACTTCGTGAATAGAAATCATGCTACAATGGCCTACGAAACCAATTTCAGCCCGTCGGCAAATGCCTGCATCTGAGGCATGGTGCCCAGCGAAACGCGGCACCAGTATTGACCATCGAATTTCCACTGACGGATACTAACGCCCTGTTCCATCATCCGGGCAACGAAATCTTCCCCCTTCATCCGAATCGGGAACATCACGAAGTTAGCACCCGATGGCAGCGGTTCGTAATTATGCTGTTTCAGCACACCCAACAGGAAATCTTTCGACTCCTGGGCTTTGCCAAGCGAGAATTTGATAAAGTCTTTATCCTGCAAACTAACGCTGGCAGCGCGCAGGGTAGTCATGCTGAGGCAGCCACCACCGGTTGAGAATTTGGCAATCTGCTCCAGCAACTCAGGCTTCGCAATCATATAACCCGTTCGCAAACCGGCAAAGCCGTGTACTTTCGAGAAGGTTTTGGTGATGATGACGTTGTAGCCTTTCTTCACCATATCCACCATCGTATAGGCTTTCGGATCGGGCGTATAGTCGATGTAGGCTTCGTCAACCAGAATGGGTGTCTTGGCACCAACGGCTTCACAGAAAGCACGAAGTTTAGTTGGATCAACCGTGATGGCTGTGGGGTTGTTTGGGTTACACATGTAAACCATGCCCGTCTGGCTACCTACGCGCTCGTTGAGTTTGTTCAGGTTTATGTCATATCCATCAGCCGCTACGAGTGGTACACGATCCATCGTGATACCATGCTTGATAGCCGCGCGGGGAAGTTGATCAAACGTCGGATCGGGCGCAACGATGGTCCGGCCAGCGTTTGGACGGTAGGCCGCCCACAAGGAAGCTGCCGTCAATAGCTCTCCTGAGCCAGCGCCCAACAATACGTAGTCTTCAGGAACACCTTCCGTATCGGCTACTAATTTGCGGAATTTCCGGGCATATTCCATAGCATACAGATAGCCATCGGGTGCGGCTTCCGTAATGGTTTTAATCGCCTTTGGCGAAGGGCCATACGGATTCTCATTAGCCGATAAGCGTGCTTTTAGCACACCATCCTTAGGCAGTTTATAGCCTGGGAGCATCTCGGGTTCTGGTTCACAGAATGCAGCAGGCGCAGCGGCCAGACTTAAGCCTGATAACATACTGGCCCGGAGCCAGTCACGACGATTGAGAGACATAAGTAAAGGTTATTTTTATCGCATGAACAAATGAACTGACGACTAAACTTTCAAGGAAGGACCGGCTCCCAGAAGCACTGGCAGGAAGCCGCAAATTGATTATTTTGTTGTACTCTATCGACTAGACCAAATATAGAGCCCAAAACAACGGCTTCAAATTATATTTTAATATAAATTACTAATTGCTATATAAAATTTCAATAAATATAAAATTTGCCAAATAAAACTAAACTATTCAAAGTCAATTTATTGCTACTTATCTATTTGCGCCAATTCCCTTATCTGGATGTCCCAAGGATATCGAAAATGACCTTATAGAGAGACAGAACGCAGAAATCTAATTTCTCACAAGAAATAGTAACCAAATTTTCATTTTCCGTGAAATAACCAATAGATTTGGCATATGAAAAATGAAGACCGGATTATAGAACTACTAGCGGAAACGCTTCAGCGAATAGACCGCCATAATGAAGAAATTGCTCGCCTTAACAAAAAATTTGACCGGCATGCTGAGCAGTTTGACCAGCATAACGAACTATTGGAATTGTATAGCGAGCGGCTTGAACGTCAGCAAGAAGAAATAGGAGCCATAATAGGCCAAATTCAGAAGCATCAGGAACGTCTGGACAGACACGGGGAGGCATTCGGTTCCTTACGCGAGCGCACGGAAGCCATTCATCAAAGTGCGCTTGAGCAGCAGAAAGCGTATCAGGCCATAACCGAATTAGTCATGTACCACAACCGGGCTTTAGCAGCCAAAGGAATTCTATAAATCCAGTTGCGCCAATTCCTCCACCCGAATAGTAAGTGCGCATCGAAAATGCCCCAGCGGACAAGCATTCCGACCGTGTAGATTACAGGGCTTACACTCAAGCGGTTCCGGTGCTTGCACGACCCGCGATACATCAGCCAGGGGACCAAAGCCAAACTCGGGAACCGTCGAACAGAAAATAGCCGTTGTCGGTGCGTTCATAGCCGAGCAAAGATGTAAGGGGGCCGAATCATTCACGTAGTTCATAACTGCCCCCTGCTGCAAAGCAGCCGATTGCAACAAACTCAATTTTCCCGCCAGATTGACCATCTTCTCCCCTCGCTCTGCCAATGTTTTTATGGCGTCACAAGCGACCATATCAGTAGGAGCGCCTAACAAATAGATCGTCAGCGATTCGGGTAAGGTTTTTATTAAGTCAACCCATCGCTCGGCAGGATACTGCTTTGTAAACCAGACCGACATGGGGGCCATGCACACATAGGGCTGACTTTGGTAAGGCTTTACAAATGCATAATCAGCAGCCGACGGGTATAATTTAGGTTTTGTCAGGGCATTAGGCTGAAGGTGTTCTGTCAATCCTAATGCCGTTAGTAAACCCGCATTGCGATTAATTTCGTGTACACCCGGCTCAAAGCGGTGCTCGACCTGATGGGTGAATAATCGCGCAAATGGGTTCTTGGTAAAACCAACCGTAACGTCTGCATCCGAGAAAGCCGTTAGGAGGCCCATGGTGCCATAGCGTTGAAGATTCAGAACAGCATCATATTTGCGGGCACGAACAATTCGCAATAACCGCCACAAATCCCGATATTTGGTACCCTTTTTATGCCAAACCAACACATCATTCAGAAACGGATGATTGGCAAGCAGGCTCTCGTTTCCCTGACGAACCAGTATATCCAGTACAGCATCGGGCAGGGCCTGGTGAAGTTGTTCGAGCAGAGCCGTAGCCAGAATCACGTCGCCGATGAAAGCGGTTTGAATAATCAGGAACCGGGGCGGTTTGGTTGCGGTTATCATGAGTACGCTCAATACGTCGTTACGACTGCGTCAATAACTAAGAATGGAAGATTACCAAGTTTATACTCTGCCTAATGGAATTCGAATTGCGCACAAACAAATGCCACATACGCAGATTGCCCACTGTGGTATTATGCTCGACATTGGCAGCCGAGACGAACAACCGCACCAGCAGGGACTAGCCCATTTCTGGGAACATATGGCATTCAAAGGTACGGAGAAACGAAAGTCCTACCACATTATCACTCGTCTGGAAAATATCGGTGGTGAATTAAATGCCTATACAACAAAAGAAAAAGTTTGTTTTCATGCGTCGGTTTTAGATGCTCATTTTGAGAAAGCGGCTGAATTACTGGCCGATATAACGTTCCACTCGGTCTTTCCTGAAAAGCAGATCGAGCGTGAACGGGGAGTCATTCTGGAGGAAATGGCGATGTATTATGACTCGCCCGAAGATGCGATTCAGGATGATTTCGATGAACTGGTGTTCCCAAATCATGCTCTGGGCGGTAATATACTCGGAACTACGGAGACCGTTGCTTCCTTTAATCGGGAAGATCTTCAGCGATTCATCGCCGAAAATTATGATACCAGTCGGATTGTGTTTGCCTCCGTTAGCAAATTGCCGTTTAAGCAGGTGGTGAAAGTGGCTGAAAAGTATTTCCATGACGTACCCGCGCAGCATTCCATCCGACATCGTAAAACACCAACAGACTACGTTCCACGCCAAACCCGTGTTGAACGACCCATTACGCAAGCGCAGTGTGCTCTTGGCCGACCTGCCTACGGTCTGACCGATCCGCGACGACTTCCCTTTTTCATGCTCGTCAACTTACTGGGTGGACCCGGTATGAACTCACGACTGAATCTGAATCTACGCGAAAAGTATGGCCTAGTCTATTCCATCGACGCCAGCTATACGCCTTATTTAGACACGGGTTTCTTGGGCATCTACTTTGGCACCGATCCAAAAAAAGTAGATAAGGCTCATTCCTTGATTATGAAGGAGTTGAAACGCCTGCGTGACCAGCCACTAACGACGTTGCAATTGCACCAGACGAAGGAACAATTGATTGGCCAGCTAGCTATGGCCGAAGAAAGTAATAATAGTTTTATGCTGATGATGGCTAAAAGTCTCCTTGACATTAACCGCGTTGAAGCACTAAACGACATTTTCAGCGACATCAAAGCCGTAACCTCTGAACAACTCCAGGGTCTGGCCCAGGAAATTTTCGACGAAAACCAGTTCAGTACATTGACGTTTGTACCAGAAAAATAAGTTGCTAGTCAATAGTCGTTAGCGGCTGTTGACTAACGACTATTGACTAGCAACTAATGACGATAAAAGACGCCCAAACCACTGTCGACGACTGGATAAAAACTGTTGGGGTTCGGTACTTCAATGAGTTAACGAATATGGCCCAACTTACTGAAGAAGTTGGAGAAGTAGCCCGTATCATTGCCCGGCGTTTCGGCGAACAATCCGAAAAAGAATCAGACAAAAACAAAGACCTTGGCGATGAACTGGCCGATGTACTTTGGGTGCTTATCTGCCTGGCTAACCAAACTGGCGTCGATCTGACTGAAGCATTTCAGAAAAACCTGGATAAGAAAAATATCCGGGATGCTACCCGGCATTTGACGAATGATAAGTTAAAGTAACGCGGCTGGAAAGCCATGTAGCCGAAGGCTAATGGGTAGCTAAAAATTGTTAGCCTTTGGCTACACGGCTTTCCAGCCGCGTTACAAACGAAAAATCCCCGCTGGAACTAATCTCAGCGGGGATTTTTCGTAAGAATACAGGTCAGTTACTTCTGAAACGATCCAAAAATATAATCCCAGAAAGGCGACGATACGCCGTAATTGCTTTCGGGGTTCTTATAGTGGTGCACACTATGATTAATCCACAATTGCTTGAAAAAATTCTTTGGTGGCGCATAGGCATGCACAATAAAGTGCGTAGCCAGATAACCCGAATAGCCCACCAGGAAACCAGGGAAGAACGCATAGGCAGCTTCGCCCATTAGCAGGAAAAACAAGCCAAAGAAGAAAGCAGCTACAAAAATCGCTAGTGCCGGTGGCATGGCCAGCCGGGTTTTGTCTTTCGGGTATTCGTGGTGAATGCCATGAAAAGTGTACTGAATTTTGGCCCGCTGAGGTGTTGATGGTGTCAAATGATATAGATACCGGTGCAAAACGTACTCAAACAGGGTAAATGCCAGTAAGCCTGATACGAACAGCAACCCGATAGTGCCATTGCTCATATCGGTGTAGGTAAACGCATACCAACCCAGAAACGCCGATAAAATAAGCCACATCGAAATAGGAACCATGATGTGCGTGCGCGACAGAGCCTCTAAAATCGGGTTATCAAATAATTTTTTAGTGCCGCTATTTTTAGGCCGGGTTTTGCCATGTCCGGCCAGGGTTTGCAGCTTTTCAGTAGTAGATTCCATAAGTTGTACTCAATTAGCCGTGCAAAATTACAATGAAAATCAATTCTTCAAGTGAATATAGTAAATACAGTTTACTATATTTTAATTACGTCTTACTAACCTCTAGCTGGTCGGAAAGTTTTTCCTTCATAGCAGTTACATCTCCTTTAGGCAGCTTAGGGCGAATAATAAGCCGAAGAGAGTTACTGTATGTTACGTAGTTGGCCATCCAGTTAAGAAAAATAGATAGCCGATTTTTTACGCCAACAATCGACATGAGGTGCACAAATAACCACGTTAGCCACGCAAAAAATCCCTGAAATTTCAAAAATGGGAGATCAACGACGGCCAGCCCCCGGCCAATCGTGGCCATTGTCCCTAAATCCCGATAGGTAAATTCTTTGGGCTGTTCGTTATGAATCCAATGAATGAAATTTTTGGCCAGATGTTTCCCTTGCTGAATAGCGGGCTGCGCTATTTGAGGGTGTCCATTTGGCCATTTTTCTTCAGCCATCATGGCCACATCACCAATCGCAAACACATCCGTGAATCCCAGAACCTGACTGTACCGATTAACCGACACGCGCCCCCCGCGTCCGATCACTTCGGCGGGTAAACCGGCTAACGGGTTGGCCTTTACACCAGCCGCCCAGATCAGGTTATTGGTACGGAGCGTTGAGCCATCATTCATGGTCACAATGCGTCCGTCGAAATCTTTCACCCGCGTATTCAGCCGTACATTAACCCCTAGACCCTGCAAGTATTTCAACGAATGCTCCTGCGACTGTACCGACATGGGGCCCAATAACTCAGCCCCCGACTCGATGAGGTAAATATCCATCATCTTGAAATCCAGTTCGGGATAATCTTTTGGCAGAACGGTCTTACGCATCTCGGCCAGTGTACCACACAGTTCTACGCCTGTTGGTCCACCGCCCACAACGACAACATCCATCAGGCCCTCCCGCTCATCCAATGTTTCAACACTCAGGGCATCCTCGAAATTCTGAAGCATTCGGTTGCGTAAGGCAATAGCTTCAGACACCGACTTCATGGGCAGTGCTTTTTCGATAATGTTCTGCTGATTGAAAAAATTAGTATCAGCTCCAGTGGCCATCACTAAATAATCATACGTAATGGGCCCCAGTTCTGTATCAATAGCCTTGTCAGCCGTTCGAACACCCGTAACGTTGGTAACGCGAATGTGTACGTTTTTGCAGTTACCAAACACCGCACGCAGGGGAAATAGAATGGAGTTTGCCTCTAAACCGGCGGTAGCCACCTGATAATAAAGCGGTTGAAACTCGTGATAATTCTGTTTATTAATCAGAACTACCTGAAACTCCTTTCGACTCGATAGGTTACGGGCCAGTTTCAGGCCTCCAAAACCAGCGCCAACAATGACTACGCGCTTACGGTCGGTTTGAGGTATGTTTGGGTTCATTCAACTTTACGATTTACACGAGGCTGTTGATGATCGGCCATTGACGTGTGGTATGCATTTTGGTACTGGGCCAACGGCAGGCAACAGTAGTCAAAAATTGAGTATAATCCAATGACAACTGTAACCCCAAAGGCCCCTATTTGTTAGGATCAATTAGGATACTAACGGCTGTGCTGCCTGCAATACCCGCTCATAATGGGCTTCGTAGAGGGGCAAGATACGCGATAACTCAAACTCTTTGGCCCTTGCCAGTGCATTTTCTTTGAATGTGGGTAAGTTGGCATCATCCAGCACATAGAGCGCATTTTTGACCATATCATCGACATCGCCAACCGGACTCAGGAAACCGGTTACTCCCTGTATGTTCAGTTCGGGCAATCCACCGGCATTCGATGTAATGAGCGGCACCTCACAAGCCAGGGCCTCGAGCGCAGCCAGACCAAAACTTTCGTTTTCGGATGGCATGATAAACAGGTCGGCAACCGACAGAACTTCTTCAACCGCATCTAACTTACCCAGGAAACGTACCTGATCATAAATGTTAAGGTCGCGCACGAGTCGCTCGATACGGGCACGTTCGGGACCATCGCCTACCAGAAGCAGTTTGGCTGGTGTTTGCTGCTGAATGTGGTAAAAGGCCATTACGGCATCGTCAATACGTTTCACCCGCCGGAAGTTTGATGTATGTACAATCAACTTTTCGCCGTTAGGACAAATAGCCTTTTTGAAATGCTCCTTCTGCTGGCGTTTAAAACGGCTCAGGTCAATGAAGTTAGGAATCACTTCAATTTCGCGATGAACGTTGAAGTGCTTATAGGTATCCTCCCGCAAATTCTCCGATACAGCCGTAACCCCGTCCGATTCGTTGATGCTAAACGTAACCACCGGTTCATAAGAGGCATCCTTGCCCACCAGGGTTATATCTGTACCATGCAGGGTAGTCACAACCGGTACATTTCTCCCCTGCGAACGCAGAATCATCTTGGCCATGTAGGCCGCTGATGCGTGCGGAATGGCGTAGTGAACGTGCAGTAAATCAACGTTTTCGTTAATCACTACATTAACCATGGCACTGGCCAGCGCCGACTCGTAGGGAGCGTATTGAAAGAGCGGATACGAGGGTATATTTACTTCATGATAAAAGACATTTTCGTTAAAAAAATCGAGCCGGGGTGGTTGCTGATAGGTAATAAAATGAATCTGGTGACCATTTTTCGCCAAACCCTTACCGAGTTCGGTAGCCACTACACCACTGCCCCAAAAGTCGGGTAGCACACAATGCCAATTTTCATGCGTGAGAGAACGAGTTTGTTCTTCAACAACAAATGATAGCAAAAAGAATCCCGAAGCAAGTGTATTAAGTGAAGTGGGTGTAGTATGTGAAATAAGTGGAATCGTTTAATTTATTTCACGTACTACGCCCACTTCACTTAATACACTTATTACACTATTTTTACAGAAAAATCCATCCCAATGGTTGTGCGTCAGTCGGTTCCTTTCTCAGCCTTCACATCTGGCTTTCTGCGGCTCATTCGGGTGCAGAACCTGCTGATCGTTGTGCTGACGCAGTTGCTTGCCCGCCTGTTTTTAGTAGGGCCACGCGAAGACAGTCTGAACATCCTGGCTGATACGGGTTTCTGGCTTCTTTCATTTTCGACAGTTTGCATTGCCGCAGCCGGGTACATTATCAACGATTACTTTGATGTAAAAATTGACCTGATCAACAAGCCTGAGCGGGTTATCATTGGTCGTTATCTGAAGCGCAGGGTAGCGATAGGCATACATCAGGGCCTAAACGTAATTGGCTGTCTGGTTGGCCTTTACCTGAGCAAATGGGTCTTCCTGGCCGACGTAGTAGCGGTGTCGTTATTATGGTTTTATTCGGCAAATTTCAAACGGCAACCCCTTATTGGTAACATTGTTATTTCGCTGCTGGCCGCTCTTTCCCTGCTTGTGTTAGCCGTTTATTACCGCCATAATACCCATATGGTTCTTATCTATGCGCTGTTTTCATTTGGGATTTCGCTTATTCGCGAGATCATCAAAGATATGCAGGACATCCGGGGCGATGCCCGTTTTGGTTGTCGCACCATACCGATCATCTGGGGGTTGCGTCGAACCAAATATCTGCTCTACGTTTTAATCGGCGTGTTTGTTTGTGCGCTTTTTCTCATTGCAGGTTCACTCCATAACAGCCGCCTTATTCTAATTTTCGTGTTACTCCTCCTCCCCATTGCGTGGCTGGTTTACCGGCTCATTCTGGCCGATACCCGACGCGAGTTTGGCTACCTCAGCAGCCTCTGCAAACTCATTATGCTTGTGGGTATCCTGAGCATGATGTGGACTTAAATGATATATCATACATAATCTCCCGTTCCCTCAAGGATTTCAATGTTTGTTTGTTAGTTGGCTTATCTTTAGTATCCTATAAACCAATTTTGTTTATCCACATGAAAACGCTTCTTATTTCGCTGTTTGCACTGGTAGTTTTCCCGATAGTTAGTCAGGCTCAGGACTGTCTGGGTATGGCGTTAAAGACCGGTATGAACTTCGAACTCAGTCAGTTCAATGCCAAAGAAAAACCAATTGGCAAGGTCCTTTATCAGGTCAAAGATGTTCACAAAGAAGGTGGCTCGACGGTAATGGATATTTCGGCGCAGTTTGAAGATGAGAAAGGCAAACAACGCCCACCTTATACAATTCATTACACCTGCACAGGTGATGAACTGATCGCCGATATGTCGGGAATGATGCAGGCTATGCAGAGTGGTGGTATGAAAGACATGGAGATGAAAATGAAAGCCAATAAGCTCGTTTATCCCGGCAAGCTCACTGTAGGCCAGAAACTCAGTGACGGACAGATGGAGGCCGAAATGAGTAGCGGAGGTGGCGGCCCCATGGCAACCATGAGCATGACAATGGCCAATCGGCAGGTAGAAGGCAAAGAGTCAATTACAACCACGGCAGGGACATTCGATACGTTCAAAATCTCGTCTGATGTCAATTTTGAGAATAAAGTTATGGGTATTCCGATTCGCAACACCATGCGCGTTGTCACGTACCGAACTGAAAATCAACTTTTTGACATAAAGTCGGAGTCTTACAACAAGAATGGCAAGCTAATGGGCTACTCGCTGCTAACAAAAGCAAACTAAAGATATATGATGTATGACTGATTACATTCATCATATATCTTTACCTCTTTACGCAACTTTGTTGCAAAAAAGTGGGTTTCACTAAAGAATCATTGCCTAAGGCATTGTACTTTTGTGCTTGCTCATGAAAACAGATAGTTTCTCCCGGAAAGCGGATTATATCGGTATTACTGGCTCAGTGTTGTGTATTATCCACTGCCTTGTTACACCCGTATTGTTGCTAACGACCTCTCTTTTGCAGGATTCAACCCTTCGCGTTGGCTACCTAAGCCTCGACTACGTGTTTATTGGCGTTAACATGGTGGCTGTCTATTTTGCTACCCGGCATTATGCCCCGGTAGCTATTAAGATAGCACTTTGGGGATTTCTAAGTCTGTTTAGCATTGCGTTACTTCTGGAAGACACTGATCCCATTTTTGACTACCTGGCCTACGCATCATCGGCTGGTTTAGTGATTACCCACTTGCTCAACATTCGGCAACATCGGGTAAGTCACACACATTAATTCGCGCTAAACGCCCGGTTGTTCATAAACGTATTGTCGGTCAGAGTCAGAAGGAAAGCGATTACCTGTTTCTTTTCAGTATCAGTTAGAGGAATACCGAGTTGCCCATTGGCTTTCAGGGCTGGGTCGAGCGTAGGGCTGTCTTTAACGCCCGTCCGGTAGTGGTCGATCACCTGCTCTAACGTGGAAAAACGCCCGTCGTGCATATAGGGGAACGTCTTCTCCACATTTCGCAGGCTCGGCACCCTGAATTTCAGCCGGTCGGCTTCGCTAAGCGTTATGGTATAACGGCCCTGGTCGTTGATCGCTCCAACCGGCAAGCCATTATTACGATAACTCTTATCGGTAAATAAATCGGTAGCGTGACAGCTTGCACACTTCTGCTGAAACAGTGCCAATCCCGCCAACTCATCAATCGCCAAATCGCCCCCGCTCTCTTTTCTAACGTATTTATCATAACGCGAATCGGCCGATACGAGGGTTAGTAAAAACTGGGAAATGGCTTTTAGAAAACGGGCTGTCGTTACGGTATCCGAACCAAAAGCAGCCTTGAACATGGGGTGTATTTAGGGCTTTTCTGAATACGATTAAGGGCTTCCGAAAACTTAAGATCCATTTCAACCGCATTCTGAATGGGCGAAATAGGCAATTCGTCCAGACTTGTTACCCCCCGTCCCAGAAAAACTCACGATCCCATCCTAAATTTTGTAAACCCGGCACATTACGGGTTCCAAATTTACCCCGATTCCATGACTTAACGGATGATCGGAGTGCCCAAAACCGGCAAACTGCTGATGACAGAATCCGCAACTAATACTGGTATCGCGTGACAGCATAGGTTCATAAAACAAAGCCTTTCCTAAGGCAACCCCCTCCACCGTCAGTGGATTTTTGGTTAAATCGTAGCTCTTCGTGGGAAAATTAGCAGGTTGCCGAAGGGTTACGGGCGTTGTTTGGTACGCAATCCCCCCCCCGGCTCTGTTGTTCCAGGGCCGGGATCAGGATCTTTTTGGGATTGACACGCTATGACCAAAGCGAACAGAAGTGCACTGATAAACAGACCAATATGCTTTGGCGATATCGTTTTCGTTGGGATCATTATTGGTTAGCCAGAATCCTATCAAAACTGAACATCTGTGCGTAATTGTCGGCAATATTGGTCGAATAAGGATCAAACATGACCGACGAATACTGGGCGATACTCAATTTCGTTGGTCCATTGAATATCTTCATGACATCGGTTGTAATGCGAATCGACGGCGTCGCCGTGGCCTGTACACTAGCTACACTATTGGCAAAAGGAAGCGTTACCGTACGCAGATTATTAATGGTTTTCTTGCCGTTGTAGCCTCCCCCAAAGCCACCAACATGATAGAAGAAGGTATTATTCTGAAGAGCCGGTGCTACCGGAGATGTACCCTCCAGTTTCATGAAAATATAACCGGAGTTCCATTCCCAGTACATGCCATCGTTCAGGGCAGGATCAAGTACGCCCGTTCGCTTGCTGATGTCGGCCAAACTACGCACACTATCGACACCCACTGTAAACGTTAAGCCTGTGTAGTTCCCTGATGGCAAGTTGTTTAGCGTAATGGTTTGGGAAGCAGGCTTATCTTCCTGAATCAGAAAATAACTACTGTCCTGGGGTACTACGTAGTCGCTACCGTCCTGTTTGCGAAGCCGTATATTGCTCACAAAATAATTGAACTTCGTAATGACAAAGGATTCACCGGATGAATTCTGATAAGAGCCGGTACCCAGTTTCAGATCTGATGCATTCACTACATTATCAAACGCAATACGCATCTTTCCCGTCGTCGTCGTAACCGGGTTGGTGTCGTTTGTGTCACAGGCAAGAACAAATAGTCCAATGGTCAGTACGGCCAATAACCCAACAGTAGCAGTCGTTTTCATAGCGTATGCATTATTACTACAACAGAAGAATTGCACACTTTGGTAACGAAAAAAGAGCCTAAAATCATCTAGGCTCTGAATTAAATCTGTGTTAGGAAAGGCGGCAAATTGGGATTCTTTGGAATTTATTAAGCGAATGGATAATGTAAAATGAATAATGATTAATTGGCAATCAGCATACCTCCATTATTCATTTTACATTATCCATTTCCTTACTCTACAAACTCTTCAAATAGGCGATACTTTTTGGTACCTGTTGTTCAACTGCCTTGCTTTCATCCTCAATATAGTAGTGATCGATAGAGGATTTACGAGCAGCTTTGAGAACGGCTGGCCAGTCGATTTGACCCGTCCCTAAAACCACCGATTGCTCGTTCGCCATACCGCCTTTGTCGCTGTGAGGAACGCCCTTTTCCACATCTTTCAGATGAATAAGCCGGAACCGTTTGGGTATTTCAATAGTAGCGCGGCCGGGTCCTGCCCTGGCAAATAGGTCCAGGTTACGTCCATTTCATAGCCTACGTATTCTGGATTGGTTTGCTTCACCAGATAGTCGAACAGGGTTCCGTTCTCGTAAGGCTGAAACTCAAACCCGTGATTATGGTAACAAAACATCATGCCTTTTTCATGCGCTAGTTTCCCAAAGCGATTGAACACGTCGGCCGCTTTCTGCATCATCTCCAGCGTTGCCGCGCTCTTGTGCGGGATAGAACCGATACGAATGTACTTAACACCCAGCGCCTGGGCATTTTGCAGAATTGAATCCGGTTTCTGATCAATGGCATCATAGCTCACACCATAGCTACTACACTTCAGCCCACGCTGATCGAGTAGAGCCCGTAATTCAGGGGCCGTTTTTCCGAACAGGCCAGAAAACTCAATATCCGTAATGCCCCAGGCTTTGATTTTATCGAGCGTACCGGGAACATCTTTGCTGAAACTGTCGCGCATGGTATACGAAACAATGCCCGGTGTTTTCGGAAGGAGTTTACCAAATGGCTGCGCCTGTATGGCCGACATGCCGGCCAGAAGGGCGAGTCCTACTAAAGTTGTACGTATCATATTGAAACTGAATTAATGAGAGTAGACAGGGCGTGTACGTTTTGGATAACGATGCAAATCTGCGTTAAAAATACAATCATTTTACCACCGGAAACGCCACAACGCGCAACCTGGTACACCCCTAAGGAATAAACAGCAGGGTTTCTACTTTGTCGACTATCTCACCCTGATAGATACTTTCTTAGGTGGTAACAGGTTGCCGGGCTACCTTAACCGCATCAATATCTGGAGCAAATACACACACTCTGGAACTTCTGTATCCGTTTTTCCTGACTTGTATAGAAATAAGCAAAACTGACCATTTATTCAATCATTAAAAAAGAGCCCAGTTAATCATAAAGTCAAACCGTTCGCTAAATATAAGTGGCACGTTTTTAGGTGATTTAATAGGTTTAACGGCGCAAATAAACTGAGCAACCGGTTGTAAGAATGATGTTTCCTTACTATTTCCAGACCAACCGGCAAGCTTCCTTTTACGCAATAGACGGATTGGGTGTTTCCAGGCCGCTTGTCAACTCCGACTACGTGCCTATCCACACCATTTTTCCGTTTAGGCCAACACCCTAACCAAGCGATCACCCATTTATAATTTCCCTTTTTATCTAATTAACTTACAATTATGAAATACAAACTACCTCTTTTAAGCTGCTTACTGAGTGGATTGCTTATTACGAGTTGCCAGGATCACCGAATTCCACTACCCGAAACAGTTAAGGTAACAACACTGGCTACGGGGTTAGCCAGCCCAATTGGTGTTGATACGGATGCTAGCGGGCGTATTTTTGTGACGGAAGCTGGCACTGGCAATAACGATGGAAAAGTATCGATGATTACCGCCGACGGCAAGGTGTATCCAGTGATTACAGGCTTTGATTCTCAGGTGTTTCAGCCAGGCGAACTGGATGGTCTGAATCACCTGCTTTTTGCAGATGGCGTACTATATATACTTGGTTCACAAAGCCGTTTGTATATTGCCAATGTAGCTTCGTTCAAACCGGGCGATACACCGCTTCTGGCCAAAAACCTTACACTCGAAGACAAGAAAAAGTTTATTCTCGACTACGTATTCCCAGCGGGTCAGGACACCGAGGATACACACCTCTACAACATGAGCGTTGGCCCAAATGGCGACCTTTATTTCGCTGATGCTGCTGCCAATGCCATTGTTCGCCGAACGAAAGCGGGTGTATGGAGCATTTTTGCTAACATACCAAGAATCCCAAATCCAACGCCCGTTGGCCCTCCATTTATTGATTCGGTACCTACGGGCGTTGTTTTCGACGGGCAGAAATTTCTGGTCAGTACGTTGATTGGATTCCCATTCCCTGTAGGTGCATCAAGTATCTATCAGGTAAGTCTGGCGGGCGTTGTTTCGGTGTATAAGCCGGGCTTTACCAGCTTAGTCGATATTAATCTGGATAATAATCTGGGCGGACTTCTCTTACAACATGGCGTATTTGGTGCTCAGGGATTTGGGGCGAATACCGGAAAAATAATTCAGGTAACCAGCGCTGGGAATTCGACCTTAGTCGATAAGTTAAACCTCCCGACGGATATAAAACCACTCGACGCCCACACGGCTTATGTAACCAGCCTTGGCGACGGTACTTTACTGAAAGTCACATACTAGACAGTTAGTTGCAACAGACAGAGAGCGGACCTGCTATGTAGGCCCGCTCTCTGTGTTTAGCTATACTGGCCAGAAAAATACCGTTCACTAAGCTGGAGGAAAAATACCGCTCAAGTTCGGAAGCTATTGCCCTAAATAGCTGTAACTTCCAGAAACTAGCCCGTCAGCGCCATGGTTTTCGCTCAGGAGTATACACCACACCCGGCTTTGCAGGAGTTTGTGCGATACTACCACATCATTCACATCCAGCTTGACCCCAAAATCTCCCCTGAACAATTACCTACAAAACCCTATCCGCCCACTACGGAGCAGTGCCTGTATTTTTACCCCTATGACCTTCCCCACAGCGTAAAAGTAGGTAATCAGGCCCCCGAAGGCGCTACACCAGGCATTATAGTGGGTCAGCCGCTTACGCGAATGAATATCACCATCAATCCAAATTACCTGATGCTGAAAGTCAGTTTTCAGCCAGGAAGTCTGTTTCGGTTGCTGGGTGTTCCCATGAACCTGTTGACCGATGGTCACGCAGATCTGGAAGCGATTACGGGCAAAGCAGTTCGGGAAGTACATCAACAATTACCAGAAGCAACCAGCTATGCAGCCATGATCCGGCTCGTTGAAGAGTTCCTGCTACGGAAAGCGACTCAGTGTCGCCAGGCCGTATTACCGATTGACATCGTTGCCCGACAGATGCTCCGGCCAGTGGGGTACCACCAGCTGGATCAGCTAGCGCACGAAGCCTGTTTGAGTGTACGCCAATTTGAGCGTAAGTTTCGCGAGCGGGTTGGTGTCAGTCCCAAGCTATTCACCCGCATTGCCCGATTCAGACAAGCCTACAAACTCCGCGAAGTCGATCCAAATCGCTCCTGGCTCGACATTGCCTATGGCTGTCACTATTTCGACCCGAATCACCTGGTCAAAGATTTTCAGCAGTTTGCGGGTACCACCCCAGCCAGTTGTTTGACGAAGAGTTGGCTCATCAGGATTTCTTCAGGCGATATTCACCTCACAGAGGCTCGCGTACATAAGGTTGTCGTTTTTTTACTATGTTCTCCGTATGTGCTTTGGTCAATTTTGCCCTAAATCACACAACTATGGAACATTCGAGCACATACCTCCGCCGGGCAGCATTGGCTTATTCATTGGCTGGAATAGGTCTTTTGGCCTTTGGCTTCCAGTTTTGGTTTTTGGGTGCCGTCGAAGCAGAAGCGAAAGGCCGTTTACTGGCACCATTCATTTTTCTGTCCGATGATGCCTTCGTTTCAACTGAACAGGGAGGATGGATTGGGCTTATTTCCAAAGTGGGCATGTTTGTGGGTGCCTTTTCTCTCTGGAAAGCGGGTGAGCCTACGGGATTCGGCAAAAAACGAACTTTATTATTTATTCCTATGGCCGGAGCCATTGCTTATGTATTAGGCCAATGGATGCCCCTGCCTTTTGCCCCGATGGGTGCTTTCCTGAGCGGAATTGGTATGCTGGTCGTTGGCTTTGCCAGCTTAAAAGCCAACATCTGGACAGACTGGAAACGTTATATACCCCTTGTTGTGGGTGGTTTCCCATTTATTTTCATGTTCCCAATACTCATTATTTCAGGTGCAAGACCAGCTCAGTTAATCGGTCTCTGGGGATTTCCCTGGTTATTACTCGCTTGGGCGGCCTGGCAACGGGTGCAGGAAATTAGTAACGAAATCCCGGTAACGAAGTCCTTATAACCCCTGAAAAATACGATTTCGTCCAGTTTAAGGGTACTAAAGAATAACTCTGGAATCTCTATGGCCCATAGCCCCCACCCTTTCGTTACAAAATGTTGCATAATCCGGTCGATCATAGCATCGCTTTCGGCGCGAGTCAGATGAGCCGGGAAGTGATGCATAACCTCCTGATCGGTATTCATGTCGGCAAAAGGTCTGGCATCATCGGATCGCCAGGCACGCAGTAACAGCCGTGGTGTTTGTATGGAATGAAACCTGTTCATGGCCAATTACGAATAGGGCCGGGCTAAACCAGACATCATTTAACGGGTCTGGGGCTTCATATGGCGCATCTCCAGCCCAACAGATGTGCGGGTTTGAAGCCAGGCCACGGACCATTGGCATCTGTTTCAGGGAGATCCAGATACTTGGCGGAATCGGCTTTCTTCAGATGTATGCCTAGAAACGCCGTTACGAAGTGCTGATTAATGTTATTGATCCGGTGCTCGTTCCAGACGGGTTCGGCATAGTGACCATACTCTTCAGCCGATACACCGGGTTGTAAGGTGGCTGCTGGTGGCGGATTGGGTGCTACGTTGTGCCGTGCATTTACGTAAGTGAGTAAGTAGCGGTCGGCGTTAACGGCCCCGTCATAAATAGCTTTTATTCCCTTTTCATAGCCAGACACATCATCTTTACTACCCGCAACAAACAGCGTCGGCAAGGTCAGTCCCGCTAATCCTTTGGCATCCCACACGCCACGCTCCATGCCCCAGGGTGCAAATGCAACTACGGCTTTAATTCGGGGATCTAATGAGGCTTTGTAGGCTGGCGAGTCTATTGTGCGACTTTCAAGAGCCGTGCTGCCCCGGTAGCCTGTCCAAAAAACTTCATGGCCTCAGCGCTAAAACCTGCCCCTGTAACGTTGAGCACTCCATAGCCACCCATCGAATAGCCAATCAGGGCGGTATTGTCGGCATTGAGCAATCCACTCAGGAAGGTGTTACTGGCTTTGCCGCTCAGTCGGGCCATTTCGTTCAGTACAAACAAATCATCGAGAGGCCGATTTAACAGCGTACTCGGAAATGCGGCTAAATCACTGTACGTAGATTCGGTATGGTCAATCGCAACCACAACGTAGCCTTTCGAGGCCAGGTTTTCAGTCAGGTATGTAAGCAATAGGCGGGAGCCGGGATAGCCGTGCGAGACAATTACTAACGGATACGCTCCTCCGCTGGGGTCTGGCTCAGCATCGCGGCTGGCCCGACCTGCAAAGCTGAACGGAATAAGGGGGCGCTTAGGGTCATTGGAGCGACCCAGAACGGATTCATACATTACCTGGGCTGGTTTGTTCGCTGCATTACGAGCCGGATACCAGATTTCAAGTGTTAATGGGCGGTCATACCGAGGAGATTTACCCTCTTTTGTATGCAGCAAATCGACCTGATCTTTATGAATAAGTTTCATCGTCCGCACGCCAACTGCGTAGGGTCCACGAGCTGCGAGTTCGGGGGCGTTGGGGAGCAAATCGCCATTAACGAAGGTATTATCAGGGGTTTGGGCGGTGGTCTGCCCGGCCGCTCCCAGGGTAAAGAGCAGGAGAAGCAGGTAACGAACAGCGATCGACCTCACAGATTTTAGGGAGTAGTAATGTTGGTGGCAAAGCTATCTTAAACTTTCTAAAGTCAAGAGATAGGCCTATTTTTTTATCATTCTATAAGGCAGAATTCCCTACCTTTACCCAACAACTTTAGGGGTGTCAGTATCAAATCTGGACTGACTGAGAGAATACCCTCACTACCTGATGCAGTTTGTACTGCCGTAGGGAAAAGTTAACGAGACGCACTCCGCACTCCTAAAGTTGCTGTTTTAATAAATCCATTGACAGCAATATGTCTCCAACTACTCAATCTATCTGGAACGACCTGACACAGATTCGTGCGCAGGCTCCGCTTGTTCACAATATTACCAACTTCGTGGTCATGAACAACACGGCCAATGCCCTGCTGGCTGTAGGTGCGTCGCCTGCGATGGTTCACTCCCCCGCCGAAGTCGAAGATTTCGTCTCCATTTCCAGTTCACTCGTCGTAAACATAGGGACACTCGATGACAATTTCGTAACGGGTATGACACTGGCCATGCGCCGGGCCAGCGAATTAGGAAAGCCAATTGTTTTCGACCCGGTTGGAGTTGGGGCCACAGCTTATCGTAATCAGGTTAGTCAGGATTTATTGACCCTGGCTACACCCACGGTGATTCGAGGAAATGCCTCTGAAATTATGGCGCTGGCGGGTTTAAATGCCCAAACTAAAGGTGTCGATAGTTTATTCGGGTCGGATGCAGCCCTCGATGCAGCCCGGCGGCTAAGTTCGGTATGGAGTTGCGTCGTTGTTATCAGTGGAGCCGTCGACTACATTGTTTGGAAAGAACAGCTAGCCGCCGTAGCCAATGGGCATCCACTCATGACGAAAGTAACGGGTATGGGCTGCACAGCTACCGCCCTCACAGGTGCCTTTGTCGCCGTAAATACAAACTACTTTCAGGCTGCCACGCACGCCATGGCCGTCATGGGGATTGCGGGCGAACTGGCTGCGGAGAAGAAACTGGCGCCCGCAGTCTTCAGGTCAACTTCCTGGACGCCTTATATGCCCTGACCGAATCGGAGATTGACGAACGGCTTAAGCTAAGCTTATCGTGAGCTCGTTGTATCTGGTCACCGATAGCGCCATTGCCCAACAGGCGGGGCACACACTGGCATATGTTGTTGACGAAGCCTGTCGGGCCGGTATCCGATGGGTGCAACTACGGGAGAAATCGCTCTCGACCCGCGCCTTTCTGGAACTGGGCACAGTGCTGAAACGCATTACCCAAACTTACGGAGCTAACCTGATTATCAACGACCGAGTCGATATTGCACTGGCGATTGATGCCGACGGGGTTCATGTTGGGCAGGATGATATGCCTTGCTCATTGGTTCGCTCCCTAATTGGCCCCAACAAGATTATTGGTCTGTCGATCAACAATCTGGCGGAATTGGAAGCTGCCCGTGACGTTGATGTTAATTATTTGGGCATCGCCACCATCTTTCCAACCAGCACGAAACAGGATACGTCAAGCCTGTTGGGGCTGGAAGGCTTACAGCTTATTTGTCAACGAACTACCCTGCCTACTTTTGCGATTGGCGGCATTAATACCCGTACTATTCAGGAAATTGCACGAACCAGAGCAACAGGATCGGCCGTGGTTTCGGCCATTTGTGGGCACCCATCTCCCTACGAAGCCACCCGTGAACTTATTAAACTGATGGATGATGCATGACCGCTCATTCACGCTTTCGCTCTTTGGACTTATGAAAAACTACACACGCGTTCTAACAATTGCTGGGTCGGATAGTGGCGGGGGAGCCGGCATTCAGGCCGATCTCAAAACCTTTGCCGCCCTTGGCTGCTATGGTATGTCGGTGATAACCGCCCTAACTGCTCAGAATACTACCTCTGTAACAGGCATTATGCCGGTACCGTCTGCTTTTATCGCCGAACAGATAAAGGCCGTACTTAGCGATATGGGTACTGATGCCGTTAAGATCGGGATGCTCCACTCGCCGGAAGTCATTGTAGAAGTGGCGAAAACGTTAAGGAGTTTAGCGTCACGGCCATTGTACTTGACCCGGTCATGGTAGCCAAAAGCGGGGATAAACTCTTGCAGGACGAAGCCATCGACGCACTCAAAACTTATCTGTTGCCTATAGCCTCCGTCATCACACCCAATTTGCCCGAAGCCAGCGTATTGTTGGGCCGACCCGTGGAAACCCTTATCGACATGAAGCAGGCGGCCACTGATCTGGCCCAACTATGTCCAGGAGCCATTCTGGTAAAAGGGGGCATTTAACTACGGATGAAAGCACCGACTTACTCTATGTTTCTGCGCGTGAGTCCCATTTATTTCCAACAGTTCGGATTCAAACGGGCAATTCGCATGGAACGGGTTGTACGCTTTCGTCAGCAATTGCAGCTGGTCTGGCCAAAGGATTACCGGTTTTTGATGCCATATCCGCAGCCAAAACCTATTTGACCGGGGCACTTGAGGCCGGAGCAACCTACAAAATAGGGCATGGTCATGGCCCAGTTCATCACTTTTTCAATGTCTGGCGCTAGTTCTTTATGACATTCACCGAGCAACTCTGGCAAGATATCAGCCCAATCTATTCCTCCGTTCTGACGCATGGTTTTGTTGATGAATTGATGGCAGGTAGCCTGCCCACGGCTATGTTCCAGTCTTATATTCAGCAGGATGCATTGTATCTGGCCGATTTTAGCCGCGCCCTGAATCAGTTGGCAGCACGGGCAACAAGCCCCGACGATATGCTGCAATTTACACAGTTTGCGCAGAACGCAATTCTGGTGGAACGAGCTTTACACGAAACCTACTTCTCGCTCTATGCTATTCAGCCAGAGACCGTTAAAATGCCGACCTGCTTTGCCTATACGAACTATTTACTGGCCACAACATCGCTCCAGTCGGTAGCCATAGGGGCAGCCGCCGTTTTGCCCTGTTTCTGGATTTACCGGCAAGTGGGTAAGCACATTTATGAACGAGCCATTCCCGACAATCCCTATCGCGCCTGGATCGACACCTACGCAGGCGATGCCTTCGACCAGTCGGTGAATCAGATGCTCAGACTAACCGACCAATTTGCCGAATTAGCCAGCCCATCAGAGCAGATCCAGATGCAGGAAGCCTTTCGAATGTCGAGCCGACTGGAATGGCATTTCTGGAACGATGCCTACACGCAGAATCGCTGGCTGGTGTAACAGACTGCTCTACTGAGGTTTAGGAAAATACGCTTCGTTTGCATATTGATAACCAGCCAGTTTAGCAATAGGAAGCAACAGAAATTTGATTATTTTCACAACAAACGGCGGTGGCCCTTCTTTCAGATAGGAATCAAAATCGCTTCCCCAAACCGATAATTGAAGCAGAAATCGGGGCGATTGAAAAATAGCCGGATCTTCGTTGGTAAGTCCGTATAATTGAGTAAGTATAAACCTGAATTCAGCGGGGGCATCCCCAATCGCCGTGGCAGTCGAATCGGTTTCATTAAAAAACTTGTGGTACGTTCCTTTGGACACCGTAAACGTCTCGCCCGAATGGAGAACTTTCTTTTCACCATTGACCAATAACGAGAGTGTACCCTTATCCACTGAAAAGGGTTCATCGAAGTTGGTGTGCACATGTTCGGGCGGGCCTTCTGCGTGTGGCTTTACCTTACCTAACATTCGAACGACTCCATCATGATAGCCAAGAACGATTTGCTCATTCCCCTGCGTGTTGTTTCCGAAATGGCTATTGGGTGCAAATACTTTTGAAAAATCGGGACGGTTGGTTGGCCATATTTGGCATATTAGGGCAATCAATAGATAGGCACTAATCGTATAAATCAGGATTTTAAATACCTTTCTCATGGTGTTGGAGAATTTGGAGCTTGGTTATAATTCCGTTCTGGCTTCTTTCTGCAGCTGGCTTTTGTGATCTCTCCTGACGTCGAGATGATAAAAAAAAGTTAGACGGTCTCGTAAAAAAGGAAGTATTATTTGCCTGATTATCATCCAAAACACGCTTCCCACAACGAGTTCAGGGTAGATTGACCGAACAGATACAAACAGAGCAGTGGAATGAACAGGCCCAGAAAGACGAGCAGCGAAATGACATACGGTTTGTATATTTTTCGATGAAATCGCTCGTAGAGCAATAGCCCACCAATAATTAATAAATGGGCAACACCAGGGGGTAATGGAATCTGCGGCAAACGGCCTAATGCCGGCCCTAGAAACGGCAAGACTGTCAGGATCATGAACCGAGCGTGATAAGCAACCTTGTGCCGATAGGTAATAGCCAGCCCATAAAACAAAACTAATAGACTAATGTCGAGGATATTACCTGCGAAAATGCCTAGGTGCTTCTCATGCAATTGTCCTGATTTCAAGACGATTACGAGCAGAATAACCAGAAACGGCATTAAGCCATACGAGAACTTGCCTAGTAAGCGGTGCAGCCCAACCTTCTTCTGAACAATCAGAATGGGTTGAATAATGAGCAGGGCAAACCATAGAAGGATCGTTACGACATGAACATGAATGAGCGTGGCTGTACCTGCAAATCCAGGAAATAATCCGAAATAGGTTTTAAAAAAAGCAACAAACACCAGGAGCAGCACAGCCCCGAAAAAGTAGATAATGTTTCTGTAGGCATTTTCCATCGTGGTAGGGAACTAGTTAGGAAATAAAGCTACATGGCTACCTAAGTCGTTTGCCACCTTTTCTATCCGAGTAGCGCAAACGAACAGACGAGTAGCGGAATTTCTGCGTGAAGCGTTTCACGCAGAAATTCCGCTACTCACAGGCAAATCAATACCGTTCGCAAGAAAGGCGTATGGATAAGTATAAATCAATAGCGATATTCGGCAGATAAAGGCCTGGGCGGGTACCTAACCATTTGTCGATGAGATCGTTTGCTCTACTTCTACTGAGATTATTGACAGCTCAACAGGCAGTGGCACAAACGACCCCTCCTGTCGTTATTAGTGGCCGTCATATGCCCACCCATGACATTGGCCGGTTTACGGAATTCTACGAAGACAAATCGGGCGACACGCTGCCGCTGGCAACCATTCAGAAACAGCATTTTTTGCCTTTTGCCCAGAAACGGAATGAGCGCACCACCAACGCCGATCAGTCGCTGTTGGTAACCTGGCTACGGTTTCGGATTCGGAATGCAAACTCCACGGATACCCTCCGGCTTTTTTACGACTGCTGGCAGGGAGCAGTCATTAAGTACTACGAAAACAACCACTTGCTGGCCGTAGGTGGCCATGCCGTTCCCCGTCGTAACGGTTCGCCCAATACGTCGAGCGTTTTACTTCGAATTCCGGCAGGGCAGACCTATACGTACTACGTACAAACGGTCAGCTATATAATGGGCGTTTTGCCAACGGTATCCCTCATTCATACGCCGGAAGAAGCCTACAAAAACACGCTGGAGAATGCGTACCTCGAAGCCCCGCTGCTGGTTGGTATGGCTATACTGACCGGATGCCTGCTGTTTATGAGCCTGTTTGCGTTTTACTATTATCGGCTTACCGGCGACAAATCGTATCGCTACTATGGCCTCTATACGTTTACCGGTTTCTATTTTGCCTTGTCAGCTATCGACACTCGGTTTGGGCTGGACATGCTGTATTTATCATCCGTTGCCCTATCGCCGGTCTCTCTATCTATGTTCACGCTATTTTATGCGCTATTTCTGGATCAACTACTAAGCATCCGGCAACGTTTCCCCAGCCTATGGTCATACCTGCGCGTGCTTCTTTTTATTCTCGCCATCCAACAGCTCATGACCCTGATCGAATTTGTTCAGGGCAAACTAGTCTTCAGCGATAACACCATTTACCGGTATAGCCTCATTCCGGCCGGACTAATCACCCTACTACTTTTTGGGGCGCTTCTCCGAACGAAGGTCCCAATTAAAACATACCTCGTGGCGGGTATTGCCAGCCTGCTCTGTATCACATTTCTGCCCATGCTGCTGAACGGTTTTCTTCAGAACGTACCACCCGAATCGAGATATTTGTCAATTATCCTGCTTTTTGGGGATTGCTGGGCATATCCATCGAATCGTTGTGTTTTGCCCTGGCTCTGGCCTACCGGGGGCGGTTGGTCGAACTGGAAAACGCTTCCTTGCACATGACCTATACGCAACAGCTTGAAGCACAACTGGCTCAGCGAACACAGGAAATTCAGGAACAAAGCCGTCTGTTAGAAGAGCAGCACATCCGCCAGCTCGAGTTGGGTTTTGAGCAGAAACTGGCCGAAACCGAAATGACGGCCCTACGCGCGCAGATGAACCCGCACTTTATTTTCAACTGCCTGAATTCCATAAAACTCTATGCGACCGAAAATGACGCAGCCAAAGCGTCGGACTACCTCACCAAGTTCAGTCGGCTGATCCGGCTGGTGCTGGAGAACTCCCGTTCAGAGCGGGTCACGCTGCAAAACGAGCTGGATGCCTTGCAATTATACCTCACGATGGAAGCCATGCGCTTCAAAGCCAAACTGAACTTCCGGATTGACATGGCCCCCGCTATCGACGCGGAGTTTATCGAAATTCCTCCGTTGTTGCTTCAACCCTACGTCGAAAACGCGATCTGGCACGGGTTGATGCACAAGGAATCGGGGGAATGGTTTTGGTGCGGGTGGAGCAACCGCAGGATAATTGCCTACGGGTCACCATTACCGACGATGGCATTGGCCGGATCGAAGCTGCCAGCTTAAAAAGCAAGTCGGCCATGCCTAAAAAGTCCTATGGGATGAAGGTAACGGGCGAGCGAATTGCGCTAATCAATCAGTTGTATAAAACAAGTACGCAGGTCCTGATCCGAGACCTAGTCGACAGCGAAGGTCAGCCCGCCGGAACCGAAGTTGTCCTGGAGATACGGATATAAAGAGCGAAAGAATGAAAGAGTAAAAATCAACGCGCCAGCCACTCTTTCGCCATTCGCTCTTTCACCATTCACTCTTTTGCTCTTTATGCTCAAGGCTATTCTCATTGACGACGAACCGGATTGCGTGCAGTTGCTGGCCCGCGAGCTGGCAACGCATTGTCCACAGGTGCAGGTAGTTGGGCAGGCTACTCGTAGCGAAGATGGTCTGCGACTTATTCAGGTTGTGCAACCCGATGTGGTGTTTCTCGACATTGAGATGCCCCGCATGAATGGTTTCCAGTTACTCGAAAAACTGGGAGAGATTCCGTTCAGTCTCATTTTTGTAACGGCCTATAATGAGTTCGCGGTGAAGGCGTTCCGATTCAGCGCGCTGGATTATTTACTGAAGCCCATCGACTCGCAGGATTTACAGGAAGCTGTTCGAAAAGCCGAACGTCGGCAACGCATTGACGACCGTCAGATAGCCTCCCTCAGGAGCCAATTGCATACGCATCAGCTATCCGACAAAATTGCCGTTCCATATCAGCAGGGCGTTATTTTTCTGCCTGTTAACGAGATCATTTACTGCGAATCAGACAGTAATTACACCAAAGTGATTGCCACCCAGAAGCGGCATTATCTGCTCACCCGTACCCTGCGTGAGGTTCAGGAAGTACTCGAAGAGCGGAATTTCCTGCGCGTCCATCGTCAGTATGTCATTAACCTCGACCATATCAAACTATTCATGAAAGGTGAAGGCACCTATCTGGTTATGAGCAATGATGTCAACATTCCGGTAGCGCGGAATCAGAAGGAGAATCTGGTACAGCGTTTTGGCTGGTTGTAAGTGCATTAACCGGACATTGACTCGACAAATTCTCTCGGCGCCTGCCCCGTAAGTTTCCGGAAGGCCCGATTAAAGGTAGCTTTTGAGTTGAAACCACAATCGAGTGCAATGCCCAATAGGCTTAAATGCTGGCTGGCGGGGTCGAGAGCCTGTCGTTTGAAAGCTTCTACTCGATACTGATTCACAAAATCGTTGAAGTTCTTTCCCGTTCCAACGTTGATGACTGGCGATAATACAGAAGCATTTGTCCTAAGCCGTCGGGCGAGGTCAATTAGCGACAGATCAGGGTCTAAATAAGGGCGTTCATTATCCATGTAGACCAGCAACGTATCACGCCAGATTATCAGATCATCCGTAAGAATAGGTTGGGTGAGTGTAACTTCCTGTCGGTTCTCTATACCTGCCAGCGCCGTTTCTCCTTTATGTTCGTCAACTACCAGCGGAATGGTGACTCCTACTGGTTCCAACACTGGCAACTGCCCGAAGGTGAGTCGTCGGCCGGGTTGAACCTGTGCATAGCCATTGATGCTGACGTAATAAATCAGGACTACTCCAGCCAGCTCATCCCACCAGTTTTGCCAATAATTTAATCCCAGACCCAAGCTCAGAAGCGTCATTAACAAACTAAACAGCATAGTGGTCGTTAGGGCAATCAGGAAATTACGAAACCATCGAAAACTAATGGTTTCAGTTTGGGAAAACTGCGTTTTAATCCAGACCCGGTAGTGCCGATATAGGCGCATTGACAAAATCAGGTAGTAGACATTGAGACCAACGCCCACGACAAACTCAACATCTTCGAGGTGGTAGGGGTAATGAACCGCTGCTTTCCAGTACTCAACGAAAGTGTGGCCCATCGAAAAAACACTAATGTGGTACATTACCTGAATCAGAAACGGAACCACATGCCACGCATCCTGCCAGGTAAACCGAAAATCGGCATTAATCTGGCTTTTGAGGTAGAAATAGCACAAGGCAGGAAACAGAAAGCCCAAGGTACGGGGAAAGAACTCCAGTTCACGCCAGAGTATTTCAATGCCCCCAAAGCCCAGCATATACTCCCAGATGTTAAAACTCAGTCCTACCAGTACCCAGCCCAGCAACAAATCAGACAAACGCTCTTCCCGCCGACCCCGTACCCATAGCAACACCGCGTAAATCCAGCCTTGGACAAATCCAAACAGAAGGGGTGATGAATAGACGCTGAAATAAAAGGTCATAGATAATACCGTTTGATCCGGGCAAAATAACAACAGATTTATTACTTAAAGATGTTGATCGTTTTTTCCGCATCCTCTTTTTTGATGATTAGAAAGGGCTTTTCGGTATCGATACGTTTGCCGCTCATAACTACATCAACCTGGTCGTTATTGGCAAAATAGACCTTTGTACCAACTGGAAACGATTGCCGAGACAGGCCACCGGGCAGTAACAAAAAGCCCTGTGTACCGTTGCCCGGCTCGTCGGGGCGATAGGAGATAAGCATTACTTTCCGGGGCAGGAAGCTATTGTTTCGAAAACGAACCGTAATGATAGTCCCGTTACCCGTTCTTTCCGGCTGGCGTTCGTCGGTATTGAGGGTTTTACCTGCGTCGTTAGCCGTAACGGTCAGAATAGGCTGATCGGCGGTATCGCCCGTTTTACTAAAGTACAGTGTTGTGCCAATGGGCCAGCTTTTAGGCGTTTTTTCATTACGGTTCATCGAGAATCCGTACGCTATACCTGGCCCCTCCGCCCGAAACATCCGATGGTAGCCGAGCGTATTTTTTAATACAAACGATATGCGCTCGGTAGCCGTTTGGCTAGATTGGGCGAAGCCGGGAGCAGACGTTATAATGAACAATCCGACAAGGGCAGGAAAAAGAATTTTAGTCTTTACCAGACTAATTCTTTTGCTGATTAAATAATCAACTCCGAATCTTCCTGAACCGAGAACCAGCGAGAAAATGGCAATCCAGAGGAATCCCATAGCTGGTAACTTTTCCCATACCTCCGTATCCCACTTTTGAAGAAAAATGGCAACCAGCATGGTGATCATCAAATTGAAGGCAGCTACGCGGGTAAACAAGCCAATTATCAGTAAAAATGAGCCGAATACTTCTGTCAGTACAGCACACCAGGCGAAAAATACCGGAAACGGAAAGCCTAGCTTGGCTACATCCTGAATGAACCAATCGGGTGTTGGGAATTTACTTCCTCCGAAATTAACGCATAGGAAATAACAGGCTATTACTCTGGGCATTAATAAAAGGAAATCCTGCAACCAATGAGGCATAACAATCGGGTTGATAATAGCTTGTAGCGTTTTCATGGCAATGAAAAAAAGGGGTGAATATTAGTTGAGTTTGAACGTCTTTGTATTATCATCCGCTTTAACAACCAAAAGTGGTTTGCCAGGTACGTCCTGCCCCGCATCGTGGCATTGATTTCCGGTTGGGTTACCAGAGCGAGCGATGTGCCGACTTTTAGTGAAACCGCGTACGATTGCCCTGGTAGCAGATACGTTGTGAATACGTTAGGGTATTTATCGGCAGGATGACGCTCCAGAAACTTAAACTCGCGAGGAAGAAGGCTATTGTTTTTTAGCCGTATGCTGACCTTCTGCGGCTGCTGGGTAAAACCTGTTATCGACAGGTTAACCATCATGATAAAGAGGGCGAAAAACGAGCGGTTGTGTTTCATCTGATTAACAGTCATTTGTGATTACTGACAGCAAACATCGCCCATTAAGCAGGTTCCTTTCGACCCAAAATAGATTTGAGACGTCTCAAATGATAAATTGAGCCGCCCATACATACGTCTAGGCCCGTATTCTGCACACTGGCCTAGACGTATCAATTCATAATAAATTATAAATCAATCAGTTATCAACATTTCATATTTTTGGCCCATAGTTAGCCATAAACTCAGGATCTGCTCGTAAAAAATCTCATGCTTATAGCGAGCATCCAGTGCGTTGAACATGACTATATTTTCGGGGGCAAACGGGTTAGCTCTTTCGTTGTGGAGGTCTTCATCAAGCTGCGAGAGTTCCTCCAGATAATGCGCAAAATTCTGCGTACTGGGGTATAAATCCACGAACTTAGCAGGGGAATCGTGCCCATTCCAGAACGTGTGAACTAAGCCGCGAGACCGGAAATGCCAGCCTCCTGCTGCTACCTCTACCACCCTATCACCTTCCAGTACGGACACCGTACCTTCTGTTACATACAGGATACCGATTGACCACCTAATGTCACAGGGAACAAAATCGCCAACAACGTTGACCCGATCCGTGGACTGGCTGGCGAAAGAAGTATGCCTGAGCCCTAAGCAATTTTATCAAAAAAGCGTCGAACGGTTTGGCGTTGGCCCCAAGCTCTTTGATCAGATTATTCGCTTTAATAAGGCGGCTAAACTCAAAGAGCGCACCCAATAGAAGACTGGTTGCGTCTTGCTGTTGACGCGGGCTACTATGACTATCCGCAGTTGGTTCCCTATTTCAGCGAGTTTACGACGGTAACACCCAACGAATTTTTGCAGCAGGATAGCCCGGTACTCAAATGCGCGTATGATAGGGTTAACGTATAAAAAATGGCTGATTTTTACCACCAAACAACCTCGCCATTGAGAAACCTTTGCATAACATTCTTAAATAGAACTAGTTATGCAACGCAGAAAATTTCTGGTTTCGACACTGGCCGTATCGACCTTTGCTACCCAAGCCACACCTCACAACCGGCTTGCTCCCCAAAAGCCCTTCACTGTTAAAGCAGGCGATGCCCGTTTTGGGGTTCATACGCCCTATCGGGGTGTAAATGCAAACGATGTAAAAATTTCTGGCAAAGATACAAATGGACAATTGGCTGTTTTTGAGTATGTTGGCACTGAAAAGGTTGGGCCGGTATTGCACGTTCACCACGATCAGGACGAAATATTTTCCATCGTTGACGGAGAATACCTCTTTCAGGTAGGTGACGAAAAGTTCATAGTAAAGGCAGGTGATACTGTTTTTGCCCCCGTGGTATACCGCACACCTGGATTCAATTATCGGAACGAGGCAAACAGGTGTATATGGTGCAGCCTGCGGGACAGTTGGAAGATTTCTTCCTGAAACTAACCGAGCTAAAAGGCCCACCAACCGACGAGTTGATTCAGAAAATGCACAAAGCCCACGGTATGACCGTACTTGGTCCACCGCTGACGTTGAACTAACAGAATGGAATGGACGCCATATTCGACTACCGACTTCCCAGTCCTGCCTTGCGCGACTACGTGAGAACGTTACAGATTGTAGGCTGTTCATTTCTGCGTCGATGCCCGTTTTACCCGTTAAATCCTACTGGCCACGGGCCGAGAATTCGCTGGCATTTTATCCGAAAGATCCCG
The DNA here is from genome assembly GCA_003259005.1 of Spirosoma telluris. GTDB lineage: Bacteria > Bacteroidota > Bacteroidia > Cytophagales > Spirosomataceae > Spirosoma > Spirosoma telluris. The sequence goes on along the minus strand of QLII01000001.1, from coordinate 6,777,245 downwards.
AAAAAATAGCCTACGGATTTGATGGTAATTTGCTTAAAAAACCATGCTCAACGCTTAACGGACAATATTCGATTGTAACCAACCGACACGTTGGGCGCGATTTCATGGTTTTTCAGGTTCAGTTTCAACCGGGAGCCTTGTTCCGCCTAATGGGCATACCTTCGCACGAACTGACCAATACGTTTTTGGATGCAGAATCCGTATTCTCTGCCGAAATCCGTCGGGTAAATGAGCGATTGAGTTATGCAAAGCACTATCTGGAAATGATTCCAATTGTGGAGAACTTCCTGTTTTATCTGATCAGTCGGTCCAAAAACAGATACCTTCGTCCCATTGACAAAGTGAGCCGATTTATCCTGCAAAACCCTATGACGGTTTCGCTGGACTGGATGGCTAATCAGGCCTGTTTGTCCCAGCGGCAGTTTTATCGGCAGTTTATGGAACGGGAGGGTGTCAGTCCTAAATTGTACGCCCGTATTGCCCGATTTGAAAACGCCATGAAGCTCAAAAATTCCCAACCCTCCTCGACTGGCTGAGCGTGGCCATCGGCCTGGGATATTATGACTATCAGCACCTGGTCCGGGATTTTAAAGAATTCACACAACTGACGCCCAATGCCTTTTTAGTAGCCGACACCAAATCACCTGAGCGCCTATTTGGCGTTACAGAGACATAGCAAAAGGTCAGTATTCCTAAAAATTAGTTTCACAAATAATGAAAAAAGCGACCTGAGCCGCTTTTTTCGGTTGATTAACCGACCAGGCTTATTTACCGTCAAAGCTCTGAGTCATGTTGCGATAAAAGGTTTTCGCGCTCCACTGGCCACCCGCAATAATGCGCCGGATGGTATAAAGTGGCATTTGGTCATCGCGCTTGTCGGCCAGGGTGAACGCAGCGGCATAACCCCGCTTCTGGATTTCAGGCAAAGCCTGGTGATTCCACAAGCCGAACGGATAGGCGAAGTATTTCACGGGTTTGCCAATGATACCTTCCAGCTTTGCCTTGGGTTCTTCAATCTGAATTTTCCAGTCGTCGCCCTGGTATTTTTTCACGTTGTGGTGATCCCAGGTATGAGCGCCAATGGTATGGCCTTTATCCGACAAATCTTTAATCTGCGCTTTGTCCATGTACGGCTGTTTTCCCCGGCGGCCAATTGCAACCGTCATAATGAAAAACGCCCCTTTGAACCCATGTTTATCCAGAATTGGCAGTGCGGTTTCATACTGATCGAGGTCACCATCATCGAAGGTGAGCATGACGGGCTTTGATGGCAAAGGCGCGCCGGTGGCCAGATATGCGTAAAGTTGATCGGGCAGAATAGTATGATACCCACTATCGGCCAGAATCTGCATCTGCTCTTTGAATGCCTGAACAGGAATGATGTAATCTTTTGCGCTTTTGGAATCGCTACCACGCCAGTCCCGAATTTGATGATAGCAAAGTACCGGCACCTGGGGGCGTGCCAGAATTGTAGCGGCATCGGCTATTTTATCGGCCGGAATTGAACTAGATGGTTCGGCGCTCCGATCGGGAGCCGATGTGGCGGTTTCAGCAGGTGCCGCCGGTTTATCAGACGTAGCCGTCTTTGCAGAGTCGGTGGTTGTGGCTTCGCTGGTAGTAGCGCTTTTCGACTGGCAGCCCATCAGGCCGTTGGTAAGTAAAACAGACAGACAAAGCGCTGCTGAGAAGGATACGGTTTTACGAGTAAACATAGAAAATGAATATATCCCAAACATAGGGAAAAGAATTTGGCCTATAGAATAAAAGTTAGCGAACAGACCCAAACTTTAATTCCTTTCCCTGCAAATTTCATACCTTAAAATAAGTGGTTACCTTGCTAATCAACCCGATACGTATCCCTCCGCTATCTTTGCCTGACCTATGCGTCTGAAAGATAAACTTCCTCTTAGCTACCTTCTGTTTACAAACCGGGGTCGTATTCCTCGCTCAACGTATTGGCTCGTCTCAACATTTATCTGGAGTACCTTTTATGTGCTCCATACGGTATTACACGAGTTCGTGAATGAAGGAGCCACGTATGTGCTCTATCCATTGCTGCTAGGGTCATTAGTAGCCACGGCCAACAAACGATTGCATGACACGAACCGATCGGGTTATTGGTTATTAACAGTCCTGATTCCGGTACTGGGACCGCTCTGGTTGATCTACCAACTGGGGTTCCGGCGGGGTGATAAACAGCCAAATACCTTCGGCACAGTGCCTGACCAGGCCGCCGACTATTTTAAAAACGACAACGGGCAACCCGTTTCACCCAGTGCCCCAGAACGGATTATCAACGACGTAACGCAATTGAACCCGGTCGTGGTAGCCGATGTATTCCGCCCAACATCAGTTTCCGACTTACAGGAGCGACTTCGCACCACGACAGGTCCTGTATCGGTGGGGGGCGGGCGATTCAGTATGGGTGGACAAACTGCCAGCCCCCATAGTCTGCACATCGACATGCGGGGCCTGAATCAGGTTATACAGTTCGCGAAAGAAGAGCGCCGAATTAGTGTACAGGCTGGCATTCGGTGGTGCGACATTCAGCGGTTTATTGATCCTCACGACCTAAGTATCAAGATTATGCAGACCTACGCGAACTTCACCGTTGGTGGAGCGTTAAGCGTAAACTGCCATGGTCGCTACATGGGGCACGGCCCAATAATTCTATCGGTTCGTTCTATTGAGCTTGTTCTGGCCGATGGCTCGCTGGTTCACGCCAGCCGCACCGAAAACCCGGATCTCTTTTTCGGGACCATCGGCGGCTATAACGGACTAGGCATCATTGTTTCAGCCGAACTGGATCTGGAAGACAACCTGGCAGTTCGGCGGGAACACCACAAACTCACACGGTCGAATTATAGGAACTACTTCGCCGAAACCATTCGCGATAATCCCCAGGCGGTTTTCCATAACGGTGATATGTATCCACCCGCCTACACAAACATGCGGGCTGTTACCTGGGTGAAAACAACGGAGCCCCCTACAGTTAAAAGCCGCCTGATGCCACTTCGCGAGTCGTATCCGCTGGAACGCTATTTTATGTGGGCCTTTACCGAAACAGCGGCTGGCAAATGGCGTCGGGAGCACATCGTTGACCCGCTTCTTTACATGACCAAGCCCATTCACTGGCGCAATTACGAAGCCGGGTACGACGTGGCCGAACTCGAACCACGCTCCCGTACCAAACGAACTTATGTGTTACAGGAGTATTTCGTACCCATCCGGCATTTCGATGATTTTTCGGCCAAAATGAGTGAGATTTTCAATCGCTACCGGGTCAATGTCATTAATGTTTCGGTTCGGCACGCCCTGCCTGATTCGGGTTCGTATCTGGCCTGGGCGCGCGAAGAAGTCTTTGCGTTTGTGGTCTACTACAAACAACGTACTAATGAGGTAGCGAAAAATGAGGTGGCCATTTGGACGCGTGAACTGATCGACGCAGCCCTGTCGGTAGGAGGAGCGTATTATTTACCCTATCAGGCGCATGCTACTCCAGAACAATTTCACAAGGCATATCCAAATGCGGGAAAGCTCTTTGCGCTAAAGAAAAACCTGGACCCAACTTTCCGGTTTCATAATGTATTCTGGGATACGTATTATCAACAGCCTGACTACAATGCTACCCCACCCCAACCCCTCCCCTTGAACTAAGGGAGGGGCTTAAAGCTACACTCTTCTCCTTAAACCAAAGAGAGGTTTGTTCTCAAGTGCCCCCCTCCCCTTAGTTCAAGGGGAGGGGCTGGGGTGGGGTAACATCTCAAAAATCAATATTTTCCTAATCAACAACGTATGGCAACTTCTGAATTTCATACCGTATTTGACCAAACGAAGCCACGCGATGCCTTTTATCGCTTTCTGCAAGTCGTTTTTCACCTTTATCCTGAGGACAAGTTTCATCACCTGATTCGGGAAGTGACAAAGACCGAAACGTCGGACGAAAGCATCTATAAAACCATCCAGAATCGGCTACCCAGTATCAAACCGTTTCTATCGGAGTTGACCTACGCACTGCCTGCCCTCAACGTCCAGAAAAAGGAAATGACCCGACAAATGCTGGAGTTGCTCCCAAAGGGGGCGCAGGTGAACGGTTACGCCGAAATTGGCTCACCGGGTCGGTACATTAGTCATTTACGTAAACACCTGCCTATCAGTGGCCCTATTTATCTGATCAATGATGTAGCCCCCACATTCAGTCCAGCCGATATTATGGAACGCGGGCAGTTGACCAAGTTGGGCACCTTCGTCGAATCGCATAATTTTGATCCCATCAGCCCAGGTGCCATCCCCGATGAAAGCCTCGATCTGGTAACCTGCTTAATTGGCCTTCACCATACCCGACCTGAAAAACTAGCTGACTTTATCGCGTCCATCCGACGCATATTACGTCCGGGTGGCTGGTTCATTCTGCGCGATCACGACGTAAAAACTCCCGATATGGCCACCTTTGTATCGCTGGTGCATACGGTCTTTAATCTGGGGTTGAATATAAGCTGGGAAGTTGATAAGGCGGATTACAAGGATTTTAAGCCCATTGACGAGTGGAGTAAACTGATCAGCAAGGCTGGCTTTACGGATGCTGGCAAACGGCTCCTGCAAGCCAATGATCCTTCCGACAACACGATGGTCCTGTTCACAAAAAGCTGATGAACTTATGTAGCGCGGGTGGAAACCCGCGTAGCCATACAATCTCTCCATGAAAATTTCCCTTTACGCCCTTAGTCTGCTCGCCCTTTTTAGCTGTTCAGGCAAGGAAAAATCAACGCAGGAAACCCGCAGTGGATCGTCAAAATCGACCGCTGACATCGACACGCTTCAGCCACCTGTAGCCTTATCCGATAAACCTTCGCCTACTAAAGGCGCTGTAACGGGTGCCGATACATGGCACTATGAGAAGACGACCGATCGAGAAGGGAAACCCGTTTACAAAGCATCCATTACGTCGCCTAACTTAATCAAGTTTGGCTTTCCGTATGCCGGGGGTCCACCGCAACGCTAACCATTCGGAAGCGGGAAAGCGGGACGCACGTCTACATACATGTATCGAAAGGGCAGTTCAATCGAAGCTTTCAGGGAGGCAAGGCCTACGTTCGGTTCGATGAGACCCCTCCCCTAACCTACTCCTTTTCAGCCGCCGAAAACGGAAGCGCTAATGTTATTTTTTTTGACGCAGAGCAGGCACTGATCGACAAAATAGAAGCCGCCCGAAAAATGACGGTCGATGTCGACTTTGAGGGACAGGGAAAGCGACTCATTGAGTTTAAAACTGCTGGCCTGGTTTGGAGTCATTAAGTGGTCATTGATGGTCATTGATTGCGATACAAAAAATGACCATTGACTGACTACCTAATGACAATCAATGACAACAAATGACCACTACTAACTTATGCTAAGACTCCCAATCCTAACGGTCATCATGGTGGTACTGGCCATCATTCTATTCTTCCGAAAAGGACGGCAAGCCCTGACGATGCCAGCCGGGAAAGGCTGCGTAGTGCCCAAAGAATGGCTCGTTAGCAACCCGCATCCAATCACGCCAGCCGAACACATCCGCCCCGCCGATCAGACCTTTCTGACCTATCCGGAATGGTTTCTGGTTCATAGTCCTGCCGAAATCGCTGATTATGCCCACCTACATACGACCACGACCTTTCCATACATGAGTCACGTAAGGCAGCTCTGGCAGAGTTACCACGTTGTGTATAATCAGATTAAGGGCAGCTTTGCGTTCAATACAGGCTACCATATTATGATCTGGGTGATTGGCGTAAGCACAACGGTCGAGTATGCGCTGAAAGCCTTATACGAAACGGTTATCGGGCGGTTAACCAATCCCGCCAACGGAGCTGTGGTGACGGACGAAGATCGGTTTAACGCTCAGTTTTCGCAGGACTACGTGGATTTTATTCGTGTATTGCCCTGGTACGAATTCGACTTCAAATCCCGGATTCCTGCCTTGCTCAAGGGTACGTCCTTTTGGGGGCCTCACTTCATCCGCAAGTGCGAGCGTAAGTACGTGCTATTGACAGAATTACTGGTGAAAGCGGGCTATGGCTATCTCATCAAACTCGGCACCAAAGCCTCTTACGACGAAGCACTGCCCACCACGGCTGTCATCATAGATCGACTCCCCTCTGCCCCTGGTGCCACGCCCCCGGTTAAAACGTATGCAGATGGGTCAGCCTTATTGCTCCTCCCTCGTTACGAAGCCTTTCATCCAGCCGTATCGGCATTGGCCAGGCAGGGAGTAACGTTCCGCGAAATTGCGGGAAATAACTCGGCCATTCTGTTAACTGTGCTGGCGCCCGAAACCTGGCAACCAGCTTCGCCAACTATGCAGCTCATATTTACTCAACCCATCGTAACTAAACCCGGTCTGAAACGGGTTGCGCTGGTAACGCCAGTTGTCTCGTTAGATAAAATCATCCAGTATATAAACGAGCAATCGGTGAAGATCGAGCATGTGTATGATTATTGAGGTTGCGTGTTTGACGAACACCGCCTGCTCATTATCTACAATATCCATACAATCAATAGAATCTACGTTTTCTGGTTTATGCTGAAGATTCTTTCGTAAACTTGTCGTCTTATTGTTTAGCTAAGCCCGCGGGTACTGACTCCGCCATTTATTTTGCTCATCGAAACGCGTGCCTATGCCCGAGCGGGGATGCTCGGCAACCCATCCGACGGCTTTTTTGGCAAGACGATCGCCATTACCGTCCGTAATTTTGGAGCGTCTGTAACGCTTTATCCATCGCCCGAACTGCACATTGAACCGCAGCCGCAGGATACGAACGTTTTCAGAAGTTTATATCATCTTCGCGACTCGGTGAGCACGCTCGGTTATCATGGGGGTGTTCCCTTACTAAAAGCCGCTATCAAGAAATTTGCGGAATACTGCGAAGCCGAACAGATACGACTTCGTAATCAGAATTTCTCGATTCGCTACAATACGTCCATTCCTCGCCAGGTCGGTTTATCGGGCTCAAGCGCCATTATTGTTGCTACGTTTAGGGCGCTTATGCAGTTCTACGGGGTCGAGATTCCACAACCAATCCTACCGAACCTGGTGCTGGCCACTGAAGCCGAGGAACTGGGTATTACGGCGGGTTTGCAGGATCGCGTCATTCAATGCTATGAAGGCTGCGTATATATGGATTTCGACCGGACCACCATGGAGCGCCAGGGGTATGGTCAATATGAACCAATAGACCCACGGCTGCTACCCAAACTATACATTGCCTATAACACCGATTTAGGAAAACAATCGGGGCAGGTGCATAACGATGTGCGGGCGCGGTGGCTCAAAGGCGACGTTACCGTAATCGAGACGATGAATTCGATTGCTGACGTAGCCCGCCAGGGACGCGAAGCCCTGCTAAAACAGGACACTAAAGAGTTGAATGAACTCGTCAATCGTAATTTCGATCTGCGTTCCCAGATTTATAATATCAGTGACCGAAATCGGAAAATGATTGAAACCGCTCGCTCCTGTGGCGCGTCGGCTTCATTTACCGGTTCAGGCGGCTCCATCATCGGTGTTTACCGCGACGATGCCATGCTGAACCGCCTATTTGTAGAACTAAAGAAAATCAATGCCCGCGTTATTAAGCCTTATGTAGTCTAGCGCGGAGCGCGGGGCATGGTGCGCGGAATTTCCCTGCTCCCTGCCCGTGCTCCCTGCCCTTACAAAACCATGATCAAAAAAGCCGTTATCCCTGCTGCCGGATTTGGAACCCGGTTTTTGCCTGCCACCAAGGCTCAGCCCAAAGAAATGCTGCCCATCATTGACCGCCCTACCATTCAGTATGTGGTGCAGGAAGCCGTCGATTCGGGGATCGAAGATATTCTGATTATTACGGGTAAAGGCAAACGGGCTATCGAAGACCACTTTGACCGTAACCACGAACTTGAAACCCGGCTCGAAGAAAAAGAAGATCAGTTACTGCTTGACGAGATGCGACGGCTCTCCGATATGGCTAACCTGCACTATGTTCGTCAGCGCGAACTGAACGGGCTGGGTGATGCCATTCGGTATGCACGCCATCATGTTGGTAACGAACCATTTGCTGTTTTACTGGGCGACACCATTATGGATTCGGTAATTCCCGTAACCCAGCAATTGATTGACACCTACGCCCAGTATGGCGGCTCCGTGATCGCCGTTGAAGAAGTTCCCCACGACAAAGTAAACCGGTATGGTATTGTGGGGGGGAAATCATTAAGCGACCGGATTCTGGAAATTAATACACTGGTAGAAAAACCTAATATTCAAGACGCTCCGTCGAACCTAGCTATTGCGGGTCGGTATATCTTAACCCCCGAAATTTTTGCGATGCTGGAACAAACCCCGGCAGGTAAAAACAACGAAATTCAGCTAACCGACGCGATGCTGTTGCTGCTGAAACGGGAAAATCTCTATGCCCACCGCATTGAAGGGAAGCGCCACGACATTGGCAACAAACTCGATTTCCTGAAAACTACCGTTGAGTTCGCCCTCAAGCGGCCCGAATTTGCCGATAAATTTCGGGCCTTTCTGGAAGAGATTCTCCGAAAAGAATAAACGACTAAACCGAAGAAGGCCCCGTTTCTATGGGGCCTTCTTCAGTTTCAGCCTTATTATTGAGTTCGCAGGGTGATAACTGCTTCATCATCTTCGCCCTTCGTATAGCCATTGCCTGGTGTCGAATCAGAATCGGGTTCTGCTACATCCAGAATCTGCGCTTTTAGGGTGCCACTACCTGATGGTTGCCATTTAAAGGATAGAGTTGCTGACTGCCCGGCCGCGAGGGAGTTAATGTAGCGTTTGTAGGTCTGGCTATCGACCTGTATCCAGCCCACTGGGCTTTGTGCACTGAAGCTCCCATTGGGCAGCACCACCTGCACGATAACCGATGATGCCGACGAACCGCCCCGATTGTTAACGGCGAGTGTTGTCGTAACGACCTCATTTTGAGAAACTATCGGTGTGAGCTTATCTACCTGCATTGCCAGACTGAGATCAACCGTAGCTGGGTCAGCAATAGGTTGATTGCTAGACAACTTAGGTAGCGGCACCTGATTTGGATTGGCCGATGTGATAAGCATACCACCAGCCGGTGTGCGTACATCCGCAATGGCTTCATCGTCCTGACCATCGCCCGTACCGGAATTAGGCTGGCTATCTGGGTCGGGGGTTTGGCTGGCTATGATTTGCGCAGCCGTTGCAAAAACACCCGGCTGCGTTGGCATCGCCTGGAAGCTAATCGTGTTTGTCCCGTTGGCCGGAATAGTACCCAGATTGGCACTTACCAACCCATTAGCAATGCTAACACCTGGGGAGGTAGTATTGACAAACGATAGCCCAGCGGGCAATAGACTACTGAGTTGCACCCCCACAGCATCCTGCGGTCCAGCATTGGCAGCGCTCAATGTGTAGCTCACTACATCACCCACATTAGGTGCACGGTTACTAACCGCCATATTCAACGACACATCAGCACTACCCGTTCCTACCGATACGCTGGCCTGCCCCGACACGGCTCCTGTGCCACAGGCATTTACAACCGACGCTAATTGGTAAGTGGTCGTACTCGTTGGCGAGACAGCAATAAACGCCGGATTCTGGTACGTAGCCGTCATCGACTGTCCATTAGTCAATGTAAACGACCAGGGCGCTGGCCCTGTAAACGAAACGGGTAGCATAGCCGATTGACCCGCGCTGATGAGTGCATTACCGTTTAGGGTAGCCGTGGTGGCTTCGCCTATTTTTACCTCAATAGGGTCGGATTCGGCGGTGCAGGAGCCGTCCTGATTAACGACTGTGTAGAGGCCGGATTGGGTGGCGTAGAATTTACTGCGCGTTTCGCCAGGAATAGGAACACCATTGCGTTTCCATTGCAGAGCGCCATTATAAGAATTTACAGTTAGTTGCAAGCTATTATTCTGACATAGTTGTCGGCTCGATGGACTGCTACTTATGACAGGCTTTGCCGTTGTACCAGCACCAACAGTAACATACACTTCCTTTGATAAGCCTGTGCAGCTACCATTAGTTACACGAGCAGAATAAGCTCCTGATTGCGTAGCGTAATAGCCGCTACTTGTAGAACCATTAATACTAATTCCATTTTTGTACCATTGATATTGATAGCCACTTAAATTATAGGAATCCCATACATATATATCTTTCCCAGAACAGGCCTCTACCGTAGAAGAATAATAAATCACTTTGGGCTGTAGTGAATTACTAAATGTAAGGGATACAGGAGAGGATATTGCGCTACATGAGCCTCGTGTCAATTTTAAGGTATAGTTCCCAGACGAAGTGGCTCCATAACTTGAGCTTGTTGCACCTGCTATGTCTACACCGTCTTTTTGCCATTGTAAACCACCACTATTGTCGACAGTCGAGTATAAATACCGTGTTTCGCCAGGGCAAGCAGCTTTGCTGGCGTATGAATAACTGATGCCAGCCTGAAGCTGATCTGTCAGTTGAATTCTAACGGCATTGCTGAACGCTTGACAAGTACCTTGCTTGAGTAATACAGAATAAGCACCGGGTTGAGTTGTATTATAGTACATAGAAGTAGCACCGGTAAGTATAGTCCCATTTCGATACCACTGAACTGTAAAATCGTTTGATGATGGACTAGAAGCATAAACTGCAATGCTATAATACGGATAGGCCGCACAAACGAGAGAGTCTCCACTTGAACTTAGAAACACCTTAGCCGATAATGACCGTCCAAACTGAAAATAAGAAGATGAAGCAGTATTAGAACAACTGCCATCGGTCATTCTATATGAATAAGAACCTGTTTGGGTGGTGATATACGTATAACTGGTTGCTCCGGCAATATCAATTCCATCACGAGTCCATTGGTAATTGGCGGTCTCACCGATATAGTAGGAAGATAGTTTTAAAGGATGGTCGTCACATTGAGGCTCTCCATTTGAGGTTGTTAAAATGCCAGTATACGGACTGGTCGAAGTCGACAGCGTATAGACACTACTAACAACAGTGCAACCTCCTTGCTTCACCGTAACGGTGTATGTGCCTGCTTGCTGTACAGAAACAGTTGCCGAGGTAGCACCACTGATCGGCGAGTTATTAAACAACCATTGAAAACTCTCTGGGGTAGCGGCAGCATAGTTGGTAGTGTATGGATAGGCTTTGAGCGTAGTCTTGCTCCCTGCGCAGATTGTTCCATCACTATAATACGCCTGAAATTCAGCACGTCGATCATAAACGCTGGCACTTCCCAAATTGCCAATTGCTAAGGCACTACTTGGGCTACTTTCTACGTCTGGATTCGTGGCAATAATCTTTACCTTGTAGTTGGTGCCATAAGGAACTGCATTATAGCCACTTAACAGCTTTGCTGAAATAGGACTTGTCGTGCCACTGCCAATTTTCGTGGAATTAGTAAAGCTTCCATTGGCATCGGATAGCCAGACCTCAAACGAATTGCCGGTATTAAACGCTGGGCCTGCTGTACTGAACGACACCGTAAAGGTGTTGCCAGCGCATAGAGACACATTTGAAAGGCTGGTAATGGCAATGCTAGGGACTATATAAGGGATAGCGAATGCATCAGAAGTAAAAATACCCCGTCCGTTGGTAGCCGCCGACATACGCCCATCGGATGCCCGGTAACGTAATTGATTTACTTGAAATGTTCCTAGCCCCGTACTGGAAAACGCCCAGCCAGGATTGGCGGCTGTTATATCCGTTGTCGACCAGATACCCACATCGGTCCCCAAAAGTACCTGCTTACGGTTTTGCGGATTGAACAGGGCCGTTCGAACGGGTACATCGGGCAGGCCATAGTTCGTTTGATCTTTCCCCGTCCAGGTGTCACCCCCATTGCTGGTATACCAGACCGATTGTACCCCAAAGTTTGAGAGCGTTACCAGTAGTTCATTGTCGGTAGCTCCTACATCAATACAAGATACGGTCGCGTATTGAGAAAATACCCCATTGTCGATAGCGGTAACAGTGGGCGTAGATTGGTCGAGGTTGGTGATTTTGTAAAGCTTACCGGAATTAGAGCCTGCAAACAGGGCTGTTCGGTCTATATTTAGCTTAAGATAGGTGAGCGAATTGGTAATGCCCGATAGAGTTAGCGTGGTAGTCGAGGTGTTCTCTCCAATGCCAGCTACTTTACGAATTGCATATTGATTATTCGTGTAGTCGCTAGTATAAAGTGTGTTCGATTGACTATCATAATCGGTTGGATTAGGATAGGAATAATTGCTCAAACTAACCAATTGGGTGAAATTAGACCCATCATATTTATAAAATTGACCAAAATATTGAAAAATTTGAATGTTAGGTTCGTTTTCATCAATGAACGTTACTCCTGTCGAATAATTGGTATTCCAGATGATTGTGCCTGCCGAAAGACCAGCAGTTAGTTGTTGAACGTATCCTGATGCTCGAACCCCCGCCAGCAGATACGAACTACCCGGACTTCCTTTCATCGACACGGAACTAACTTCGGCTATCCGATAACCTGCATTCCGATCCGTAAATGTTGGAGCTGATACAGCATTATTCCCCAGTTACTCGACCAACGAATGCCTTTATCGTCGGCAAAGGCTACGTTACTACTACTACCTGGCTGAAACCAGATTCCTTGTTGGCTTATGTATCTGTTAGCGAGTTGATTACTCCAGGTGCTACCACCATCGGTCGACCGAAACCAGTCATACCCCCTGCGTAAATGGTATTCGCATCGGTTGGATTTACCGTCAGATTCAGGGCATAATTTCCACTCCCTTCACTAAAATGATCGCCCCCACTAAATATTGGGATTGCTATATCTGTCCAGGTGCTGCCACCGTTAGTACTTTTCTTAAACCATTTGATATCCTGATAGTAGTTTGCGCTATTATAGGCTCTTGATACGCAGTAAACCACTTGCCCGGTTCCGCTTGTTGAGGGAGCTAAGGCTAATTCGGTTCGATCTCCCGTAGGAGCACCTTGAGGAGTAATCTCGGTCCAGGTTGTACCTGTTGAATTCGTTGCCTTGAAAACGCGGCTGGGACTAAAACTTGCGTATAAAATACCGTCGGTAGCCAGTTCGAGATCAGTGACCAAATCGTTATAATAGCTTCCCGTCGAGCCACTTATACCGATAGCCTGGTTAGGGGCCAACGCATAAGTCCAGCTAGTGCCACCATCGACAGAACGTACGAGTCCCAAACGCGTAGCGGCAAATACCTGCCCGCTAGTATTGACAACAATTTGTTGTATGTAGCCAAAGCTATAATTAATTATGGGTGGATTTCCACCCGGAATTGTACTGGTTAATCGGGTCCAGGTAGTGCCGCCATTCGTGGTTTTCCAGATACCACCACCTGTTACATAGTTATACGCATCGCCCGTTCCAGCATACATCACCTGTGGATTCGATGGATCGGCAGCAAGGGCAGTTACAACGGTATTCTCCCAGGTATCACTGACGGGCGTCCAGGTTGCGGAGGCATCCGTAATATCATTGGTGTACCATAATCCACCCGCCGGGCTTCCTGCCCACACTTTTTTGTGGGTTGGGTCATTGGGATCGAACAGGAGAGCACGCGTTCGGCCACCGATGTTGCTGGGACCACGTTCCTGCCAGGTAATGCCAGGAATTCCACTTTGCGCACTCGGACCACCCGTAGACGTCAAGGGTTGGTTCTTTAACTGGCTTCGAGCTTCGTCGAGCCGTTCGTAGGGGACTGTGCCGGTGGCGGGGTCAATTAAGCGTCGCTGTTCCTCTTCGGCGATGAGCCTGAGCGTGTCGAGTCCAGGAGCTTTAGGTTGATTTTGGGAATAAACAAATGAAGATTGAATAAGCAATAACACCCCAGCTATCAGTCGATAGCAAGTAGAAATAGGCATGGAAGACAGGTTACGGTTAAGAAACTAAATTGCAAAGTATATCTATTGTTAGATGCACTGTGCAATTTTAGTGCCACCTAGCTACGTAAGGTTACTCTAGCCGCAACATTACAGCCGCCGTATCATCCTCACCATTAGTGTAGCCATTGCCCGGTGTGGAGTCTGAATCAGCAGGGGTAGCACTGGATAGTTGGGCCTGAAGTGTGCCACTACCCGCCGGTTGAACCGAAAGTACCAGCATTGCTGAACTGTTGGCTGGGACAGAGCTAATTGTACCGGTAACGGTTTGCCCTACTACGGTTAGACCCGCGGTATTAGTCAACTGCCAGCCTATAGGTAATAGCGTTTGTAGGGACACATTACTCGCCGACGCTCCTCCACGATTGTTCACGGTTAGCGTTACACTAATGACCTGGTTTGGCGAAATGACCAGACTGCTGGTGGTAATGGCTAAACTTAAATCAGCCTTGGCAGGATCAGTAGGAGGCTGATTGGATTGCACAGATGGCAAAGGGACTTGGTCAGGGTTAGGAGAAACAAACAGTCCGCTTCCATAATCGCCAACACGCAGGTCACTTTCAGCCATATCGTCCTGCCCATCGCCGGTGCCGCTGCCAGGCTGGCTATCCGGGTCGGCAGTTGTTGTTGCCAACACCTGAGCCGCATTCCAGAAAGTCCCATTGGCTGTTAGCTGAAGATGATAGGGATAGGCTATGCTTTGACCAGCCAAAAGGCTGTCGATGGTGGCCGTTACAATACCATCACTTTGAGTGATGGCGGTTGACGAACTACCCGCAAATAGCATCCCGTTGGGTAGTCTGTTTTGTAGCTGAATGCCATAAGCCGTTTGTGGCCCATCATTCGTAAGCAGCAAACTCATCATAACCGTATCGCCAACCACAGCCACCCGCCGATTGCTGACCAACCCGATTGACAGATCGGCGGAGGACGGTAGCACGGTTACGATAGCGGAGCCAGATAAGAGACCTGTGCCGCAGCTATTACTTACCGTTTGAAGGGTATAGGTAGTAGTCTGGGTGGGTTGCACAACCAGGACGGTAGGGCTGCTCGTTGCGATTCCGCTTTGGCCCGACGAAAAGGTGTATGCCCAGGGAGCTGTACCCGTGCAGGTCAGGGTTAGTTGGGCCGGTTGCCCAATAGCAAGGGGTGGATTTGTACCACTAAGGGTGGCTATCGGCTCCTGAATAAACGAGCTGATGTTGCTGTCCATCCAGTTTAACCGGTTGGTCAGCCAGGTTTTCAGGTAATTAATTTCGTCCTGTAGCGTAGCTCCATTGTAAGAAGGCGAGTCGTTCCAGGTCGATGTGCCAATAATGGGCCACTTCTGGAAGTTACGGTCAAAAGCACCCTGGTTTAAAAGAGCGTACTGCGCATCAATAAATGCCATCAGTGTGGGTGTGCTCCAGGCTGTTTGGCGAAGCTGCTGATACCGAGCGACCAGTTTGTGATTATAGTTGCAGCAGTTCACTAATTTCCCCCACCAGAACGGTACCGGGAAGGATGGATCACCCGGAGCGGTATATCGCCAACCCTGATAACTTTGGCTATTGCCGCTAAAGGCGCTCGTCAGAAATCCGAAGGCCAGATTAAAATCCCATACAGGCCCTGCTGCAATTTTGCCGCCCTTACTATTTCGTTCTTTAGACAAATACGTACTAAACCGATAAGCATCGGCATTGCTCGACAATTCTTCCATCAGGAAATAGTCGACAAACGTATCATCGGCGATAAGACTACTGTAGCCACTGCAATAGGTACTGCTGGCCATAGTCGTTTCAAACGCATTGATGTAGTTTTTGATATAGGTAAACTGTTGTGGAACAATATTGGCATCGTTCGGGTAGTCGGTCATCCAGTAGTGGTTTTGCGTTCCACCCGGACTGGAATAAGCGGATTGCCATTGGTGGTTTGGATCATAATTACCGCAGGCTTTATCAATCTTAACCACATAACCGCCTGTTATGGAATTACTTCCCAAATCAGTAGGATCTAGTTTGTTAACGTTTATTCGTCCAGCGTCGCGTTTAACTTTCTCTTCGAATACGAAGACGCCCTGGTAACTCCCGTCGATAATAACTTCGACATATTTTGTGCGTGACGCATAACGACCCGAAGCATTTGCCATGTAATAGGCCAATACATCCCGCATGAACGTTTTATCAATGTAGGAGGGGTTTAGTATCCAGTCACTTTCCTGTGGAAAACCAAATAGCGGAACGTCGATGGAGGTTGTGACGGCAGTTGTGGATCGTAGCTCAATGCCCAAGGGTTTCTTAGGATAGTTTTGGCTGCTGCATCCTCTATATTCAACTTTTATTTTCCCATTGTATTCATTCGGCAAATCGGTACTATTGTTCACACCGCTGGTATTGTTAATGATACTCATGCTACATACAATGCCGGGTTCATTGGTGATCGTCTGTCCCTCCGTGTTGATAATGACAATGGGTAGATTCGTTGTAGTGAGCGTTTGTGCTGGACTGCTTATGGCAAAGAGCAAGATGCTGATACTAAAGAGGCCAATGCCTCGACCTAGAAGTGACAATAAATTCATTAAAAGGTGGGGTAATTAAATAAAGTAAGACATTAAGTATTCTCATATTAATATTTATATGATTTATAAGTAGTTTTATAAAGAGATATTTTCTACAAAAATAGTAAATATCTTACTGTCGTACTTTTTTATCTATATTAAATTATAGGACTGCGCTTAAGAAGAGTGCTGGCACCAAGATGTAGTAGGTTGAAAAGGCATTATTGTAGCTAGCTGTCTATGGACATGACGTATACATTTTGTGGGATTCTAACTAGCTTTCTGGCTGGATTTTATATACTGGTTCAACTAGAGCCTACAGGCGTGGATGATCCGTATCGGGCACACGATCTGGTCGAAAAACGCCCAAATATTGTGCTGATCGTTTCCGACGATCATGGCCGCGAAGCCCTTGGCTGCTATAGAGAAAAGGGTGCTCCACCACCAACCATACGAACACCCCATATCGACCAGTTGGCAGCCGACGGGACTCGGTTCTCCCATGCGTTCTGTACTACCGCTAGTTGCAGCCCCAGCCGGTCGGTACTGTTGACGGGTCTTCATAATCATGCGAATGGGATGTATGGGCTGGAGCATCAGGTCCATCATTTCAGTTCGTTCGATACGGTGCGATCGCTGCCGGTTTTGCTCGAACAGGCCGGGTATCGAACCGCCCGAATTGGGAAGTTGCACGTAGCCCCAGAGAGCGTCTATCATTTTCAGCAGGTGCTTGGTGCCGGTAGTGTCAATGATCCAGCTTCCATTGGGCGAAGTCCAGTAGAAATGGCCCGGAAATGCTATTCGTTTCTGGAGCAGAAATCAGCTAGCCCATTCTTCCTGTATTTCGCTACCGATGACCCGCACCGGAGTAACACGGTAGCGCCCGACGGGTCTCCCATTTTCGATGGTACTAAGCCCAATCTGTTTGGGAATAAACCGGGGGGCTATCCGCAGGTAGGCGATCATTTTTACCAGCCTCGCGATGTCCGGGTGCCGCCCTATATGCCGGATACCAAAGCCAGTCGGGCCGAACTGGCGCAGTATTACGAGGCCGTCAGTCGGCTTGATCAGGGCGTTGGTCGTTTGATCGAGTATCTGAAAGACACTGGCCAGTATGAGAATACGCTGATTATTTACCTCTCCGACAATGGGGCTCCATTTCCCGGCTCGAAAACGAATCTCTATGAACCGGGTATGCGGCTACCCTTGATTGTTAAACTACCGAAGCCCCAAAAGCCTGGATTTGTGCAGGATGCGATGATTTCGTGGGCCGATATAAGCCCGACACTCCTGGACTTTGCCGGCATTGAAGCAGGGAAAAGCCAGAAGCAAGGCCGTTCATTTAAGGCTATTATTGAGCAGGAGGGCGTTACAGGCTGGGACGAAGTCTATGCCTCGCACTCACTACACGAGGTGACTATGTATTACCCGATGCGGGTGCTGCGTGAACGGCGGTATAAGTTGATTTTCAACGTTGCTCACGCGCTACCCTACCCGATGGCACTTGATTTATACAATTCGTTTACCTGGCAGGATATTCTACGCACGAAGCAAAAAGTCTACGGCAAACGAACGGTAGACGCCTATCTGCACCGCCCGCGCTTTGAGCTATACGACCTGCAAGCGGACCCCGATGAAGTGCATAATCTGGCCAACCACCCACGCTATCGGGACGTGTTGACACGAATGCAAACAAAACTAAAGCGATTCCAGCAACAAACCCATGACCCGTGGGTGAGTAAGTGGGAGTTTGAATAAGCGTAGCGCGGACATCCTGTCCGCGCTACTAAAAAATCACTTCGCGACTGTCGCGATTTTCAGTTCGTTCAACTGCGCCTGACTGATTACAGAAGGCGAGTCGATCATGACATCGCGACCCGAGTTGTTTTTCGGGAAGGCGATGAAATCGCGGATGGAATCGGCACCACCGAAGAGGGAGCACAGCCGGTCGAAACCGAAGGCGATGCCACCGTGCGGAGGAGCCCCAAACTCGAAGGCATCCATCAGGAAGCCAAACTGCGCTTTGGCTTCTTCGTCCGAGAACCCCAAAATGCTGAACATACGGGCCTGTAGGTCGCGGTTGAAGATCCGGATCGAACCACCACCAACTTCCGTACCGTTGATAACTAAATCGTAGGCATTAGCCCGTACCGACCCTAAGTCCGTGTCGAGCAGGGGAATGTCTTCTGGTTTGGGTGATGTGAACGGGTGGTGCATCGCAAACCAGCGTTGCTCTTCTTCGCCATACTCAAGCAGGGGGAAGTCAAGAACCCACAGCGTACTGAACACGTTGGGATCGCGCAGGCCAAGCCGGGTGCCCATTTCCAGACGCAGCTCATTGAGTTGTTTACGCGCTTTGGCGCATTCGCCCGAAAGGATCAGCATCAAATCGCCGGTTTAGCACCAAAATGGGCCGCCCAGCCTTTCAGATCGGCTTCTGAATAGAACTTATCGACCGATGATTTCAGGGTGCCATCTTCGTTATACCGAACATAGATCAAACCTTTGGCCCCCACCTGTGGGCGTTTGATCCAATCCGTCAGTTCATCGAGTTGCTTGCGGGTATAATGTGCGCAACCGGGTGCGTTGATACCCACGACCAATTCTGCCGAATCGAATACGCCGAACCCTTTGCCCGAGGTCATGTCGACGGTGTCGAATGGGGCTTTGAGTTCAACGAACTGCATGCCAAAACGCGTGTCAGGCTTGTCGGAACCGTAGAACTTCATGGCATCGGCATAGGTCATGCGCGGCACTTCGGCCATGTCGATACCTTTTACGGCTTTAAACAAATGCCGCACCAGACCCTCGAACATGTTCAGGATGTCTTCCTGCTCCACAAACGACATCTCGCAGTCGATCTGTGTGAACTCAGGCTGACGGTCGGCACGAAGGTCTTCGTCGCGGAAACACTTGACAATCTGATAGTAACGATCGAATCCCGATACCATCAATAGTTGCTTGAACGTCTGGGGTGATTGGGGCAGGGCGTAAAACTCACCCGGATTCATGCGGCTGGGCACCACAAAATCGCGTGCACCTTCGGGCGTCGATTTGATCAAAACTGGTGTTTCGACCTCAATGAAATTCTGGCCATCCATGTACACCCGCGTTTGCTGGGCCATGCGGTGGCGCAGTTCCAGACTCTTCCGAACCGGATTCCGGCGAAGGTCGAGGTAGCGGTATTTCATGCGGAGATCGTCGCCCCCATCGGTGGTATCTTCGATCAGGAAGGGCGGCAATTTAGCCGGGTTCAATACCTCCAGCGACGTCACTTTCAGTTCAACCTCGCCGGTTGGGATATTCGGGTTTTTTGACTTCCGTTCAATAACCGTCCCAGTGGCTTTCAGGACAAATTCACGACCCAGTGAGCGGGCAATCGTGAACAATTCAGGGGCAGTCTGGCCGTCTTCGAGCAGAAGCTGCGTAATCCCGTAGCGGTCGCGGAGGTCGATCCACAGAACACCGCCTTTATCGCGGATGGTTTGAACCCAGCCAGCCAGTGTGGCAGTTTGATTATCGTTAGAAAGGCGGAGTTCCCCGCAAGTGTGCGTTCGGAGCATTTTTAATGAGTGAATTAGCGAATGAGTGAATGAGTGAATGATCAACCAGGTGGTATTCACTCATTCACTCATTCGCTCATTCGCTCATTGAAATTCTGCCGCAAAGGTACGGACTCCGACCGCAAAGGACAAGGTTATTTCCGGTAATCCAACGCTGGTTTCCGATCGCCGAGCAGTGCCTCGTATTTGAAGTCGGGGCCAATCTTCTTCACCCATTCTTCGCGCGCTTTCTCGATGAGGATAGGCGTTTTATACAAATCCAGCGCCGTCATGGCGAGCGTTTTAGCCGCCACAATCATCCCTTTCTGCCCAATGCTCATGCCACTGGCGGCAGTCGACTGCCAGCTGTGCGCCGATGAGCCGGGTACCCAGGTTGCCGTCGACAGGCCTACGGTGGGAACCGCCCAGCTTACATCGCCTACGTCGGTGGAGCCACCGCTGGTTGCACTTTCGGACGCATCGCGGAAATCTTTCACTTTAGCCGCATTTTCGATGGGCACTTTCTGCTCGCCGAAGGTCTCGCTGATTTTTTTAGCGAATTCGGTTTCTTCGGGTGTATAGTTCACCCCGCCAACGGTTTGCAGGTTCTGGTGCATGACCTCGGCCAGGGTTACGTTGGGTAAAATATCATATACACCGCCCAGAACTTCCCAGGTTACCTGCGTTCCGGTTCCTTTGGCAGCGCCTTCAGCCGCATTTTCAATCCGTTTCCAGACACTTTGTACCACCGCCCGGTCTTTGTTCCGAACGTAATAATACACTTCAGCATTGGCCGGAACCACGTTTGGCGCTTCGCCACCCTTGGTGATGACATAGTGAATACGGGTATCCGACGGGATGTGCTCGCGCATCATATTGACCATGTAATCCATGGCTTCCACACCGTCCAGCGCCGACCGGCCGCGCTCGGGTGAAGCTGCTGCGTGGGCGGCAATTCCCTTAAAGCGGAACTTGGCGTTTTTGTTAGCCAGCGATGTACCCGCATCGGCGGCATTCTGAGCGCCGGGGTGCCAATGCAATACCACATCCACATCCTTGAATAGCCCTTCGCGCACCATATACACTTTGGCCGAGCCACCTTCTTCGGCGGGGCAACCATAAATTTTGATCGTTCCGGCATGGCCCGATTTTTTGAGCCAGTCTTTCACCTGTACCGCAGCCGCCATAGACGCCGTGCCGAACAGATTGTGTCCGCAACCATGGCCGCCTTTCTGGCCCGCAATGGGCGTAAATTCAGGCTTAGCCTCCGTAGCCAGGCCAGGTAGCGCATCATATTCGCCCAGAATCCCGATAACGGGTTTTCCCGAGCCGTAGGTGGCGACAAAAGCGGTTGGAATGCCCGCTACGCCCGTTTGCACCTCGAAGCCTTCTTTTTTTAGCTGCTCTTCCAGCAGGGCCGAACTCTTCTCTTCCTGATAACCCAGCTCAGCGAAATTCCAGATCTGCTTTGAGATTCCGGCGTATTCCTGAAACCGACTATCCAGATTAGTAATAATGGTTTTCTTATCTGCATCGACTGTAGAAGCAACGGCTTTCTTCGCTTTGGGTTGGGCAACCGCGAGCATAGGAGCCAGTAAGATAATTGCGAGGAATTGTTTTTTCATGAGATTGTATTCGGGTAATTGGGGTATAAGCCGATAAAAATACGGCAAAAAGAGTAGGGGTGCAAAATAGATGAAGCTACTAAGGCTATCTGAGCGCTCACCGACTGACTACTTAACCTTGTCTATAGCCCCAATAGCGTAAAGCATGCGGGCTGTATTTTCAACTCCTGCCTTCTTGAATCCTAAATTTCGGCATCTTTGTAAAATTGATCTCCGACAAAAGTTTATTTTTTCAGGTAATAGTTCTACTTTCGCTAATACCACTACCGTTATGTCTCTCAAGCTCCCTTTCATAGAAGCCGAAATCACCGACCAGTATCTCTACGACGAGAACCCACGCCCATGGATTATTGGCTTTAGTGGTGGCAAAGATTCAACCATGCTGTTGCAGGTGGTTTGGCGGGCCTTGATGAAAATTCCAGCCGAATTAAGGAATCGACGTATTTATGTTGTGTGCAATGACACACTTGTCGAAAATCCTAAAATTGTTGCCTTTATCAATCGCACATTAAAGCTGCTACAGAAATCGGCAACGCAGCAGGGCTTACCGATCAGCGTACACCGCACGACACCCCGGCTTGAAGATACGTTCTGGGTGAATCTAATTGGTAAAGGCTACCCGGCTCCCACAAACTCGTTCCGTGGTGTACCGAACGACTCAAAATAAATCCCACGACGCGCTTTATTCAGGAAAAAATCAGCGAATCGGGTGAGGCTATTATCCTACTCGGTACGCGTTCTGATGAAAGCCAAAGCCGCGCCCGGTCCATGAAACGGCACGAACTGAAAGGGCAGCGCTTGCGTAAACACATACTCCCCAATGCATTTGTGTATGCGCCCATTCGGGATATTGAAACCGGTGAACTCTGGCAATACATGATGCAGGTATCGCCACCCTGGGGCGGTACACACAAGGAATTGGTGACGTTGTATCGGAATGCCAACTCCGGCGACTGCCCGCTCGTAATTGACGAAACAACGCCTTCCTGCGGTAATAGCCGGTTTGGCTGCTGGGTTTGTACGGTGGTGAGCCGGGATAAAAGCATGGAAGGGCTAATTGGTAACGGCGACGATTGGATGGAACCACTCATGGAACTCCGTAACAAGATTTTAGTGGAGCGCTCGAACCGTGACTCCCGCGAAAAACGCCGACGTACCGAAAGCGCCTATAAAGAAGAAGACGAAAATACCTGGGGGCCGTATACGCCCAAAATCCGGGCTGAGTTTCTGACTATGTTACTACAGGCCCAAAAGGAAATTCAGGATTCGCAGGGCGACCTAATGGAACTGATTACCCATCAGGAACTGGTAGCCATTCAATTAACCTGGTTCCGAGATGGTGTATTTAGCCCAAAGTAGCCGATATTTATAACCGCATCTATGACACCGAAATTGATATGCCTAGGCATATTGAGAAGCTTTATCGGGAAGAGGAGTTGCTTCGTGAAGTTTGCATCGACCAACCTGAACACGTCGAACTAATTCAGGAAATGCTACTTCTACAAAGAAATAAGACTTTCCTGCGCAAAAAACGTGGCCTTCAACAGGACTTGGAAAAGCGATTGGATAGTTTTCTTGTTAGACGTATAAAGGATACCGTTCGTGGCTGATAAAATACTTGATTACTATATTTATGCATTCTCCAACCTAAATATGGGTGGAGGAAAAATCAAAGAAAAAGCCCCTCATAAACCCGTTTTACTACTATCTATTATTCAGGCTTACGAAAGTAAGTTACTTACTACCAATCAAATACCTATATCCCCTGAGCTTACCGGAATCTTTAAAACGAATTGGAATCTATTTGTAACGACAGATCATACGTTGGGGTTTGCACTTCCCTTTTTTCATCTTAAAAATGAGAAAGGGGACTGGTGGGAATTAGTAGCAAATCCGGGCTGTGAGACGTGGGTGCAATATGGTAAATTAACAAGCTTTGGTAATTTAAGTGCTGCCGTGGCCTATGCTCAAATTGACCCTAATTTGGCTGAACTGCTTAAGGCTGAACAAACACGGGCTATTCTTCGCCAAACGTTACTAACGACTTACTTTCCTAATCAGACAATTATTGTTCCTGTTAGCCCAGACGCGCACCTTGATGATCTGGCTCGTGAAATGCTGGAAGAAAGCCCCGTTGAGTACCGTGCCAAGCTGAGAGATTTAAAAACCAGACTTGATCCTGAAACCTATCAAATTGAAGTGTTTGCTCGTGATACGCTATTTCGGCGCGAGATAGTTAAGCTTTACGATGATACGTGTTGCATAACTGGTATTCGGGTGTCAGCTCCGTATACATTTTCAATGGTTGATGCCTGCCATATCGTGCCCTTTTACAAAACGTTCAATAATCATCCAACAAACGGAATTGCGCTCTGTCCGAATCTGCACCGAGCGTTTGACAAAGGAGTTATTTCGATTGAAGACTACCGTGTTATAGTTTCTCCAACGTTCGTGGAAAATGAATCTAGTATTTATTCATTGAAAGCGTTAGCTGGAAAGCAAATTGAATTGCCAAGAGACGGAAAGTTCTTGCCTGATATTGGAGCACTTGAGTGGCACCGAAAGTATGTATTTAAGTAAGTAATATTTATTACAAAATGATAAAGGCTCATTGTTTTTTATGGACGGTGTTGACAACTAATGTTGGATCATCCTTTATTTTTTCAAGGATTAAACTAATATAATCTGTAATATTTTGGTATTCTTTGAATAATTTATCTTGATACTCAATAATAATATTCTCCACCTTGGACTTTTTAAAGAGGATAGTAGTAACTTTAAAAACATCATTAATAACGTTTTGTTGACTTATAGTGGGATAGTATATTTTTGCTACATCTATAAAGGCTGTTAGTATATATGTAATTCGAATCAATGGATGAGGGTGTGTATACTTATTATAATAAATTTCTTCGTTTTTGTTTTTCATTAAGAACATGAAGTATGAAAAGACACTTGCTAATGTCAGACTAAGTATTTTTTCTAAATTACCTAGAGTTTTGTATTCATCGTCCAAATTTGACCATAAATCAATTGGATGAAAGCATACGGAGTTGGCTGCGTGCACATCTGCGTCAAATTCATAAATGTGTTTAGTGAAATCAAAATTGTCTACACTATTGTCATATTGTTCATTTAGCCAGAGTTCTGGTATAACTTCATTGTGGATAATATTACTGAATTGAATTAGATGACCTAACTCGTGATAGTAAGTGAATAAGGTTGCAGACTGATACATAAAGTAGCCGACAGGGACATCTAAAATTGCATTCAATTGGTTAAAATCAGCAAGTTCGCTTTCTTCAAAAATATTATTCTGATTATAGAAAAAATCATATAGGGTGTGAATCGTACCTTTGTTAACTGCTATTACATAATATTTATTTTTGAAACCCGCCCTTGCGTTTACCTCGAAACTTTCTCTGAAATAGAATTTAGCAGGCTGAATGTTATAATCATTGCAACGCTCCGAGAGATTTTCTTGACAAAATTGAAAATACCTACTATAGTTTAGTGATGTTGGACTCATTTCAAAATCAAATTCATCTCCTTTCGGAATCACTTTATTACTAATAAGTTCTCCTACAATATCATAGTAATCGTATGTAGCCATCATGTACGGGATTTAATATTTATGCAATGTAGACATTAATGTCGTCATGTGCCACAGCCCTTCTACGTGGCTTAGTGGAAGAATTACAGATCGAATTTCCGGTATTCATCGACTCGCCGATGCAGAAATTCGATGAAGAACACGCCGAAAACATCATCCGGTTTTTCTATCCCAATATTGCCGGTCAGGTGATCTTATTCCCGCTCATCAACAAAGAGATGACCAAACGGGAATACAAAATGTTGCTGCCCCGCGTGGCAAAGGCTTACCTGATTCACAACCTTACGCCCGACCGTTCGGAGTTTCGTGCCTGCGAACCAAAGGCGCTCATAGACACTTATTCGCAACTCTACGCCAGTAATGCAGATTAATATCAAAACGTCGGAGGCTAACCGGCAGCGTGTTACCGATTTAACCAACCGAATTGGCGGCTCCACGCGCCTGAGCGAAAACGTGGTGGCTCGTATTGCCCTGAATTACTCGCTTTCCAAAGGCAACCGGCTCAACATTGAAACCGACCTACAGGATAGCAAGGGCAAGGAATACACCGACCAGATTTTGCTGGGCAAATACCGGTCGCTCTACATCGCCCTCGTTTGCCAGCACTACCTGATTCCCAGCACCGACGGCAATCTGGCAAAGTATATCAAGATGCACCTCGATGATGGTCTTGATATGATGGACAAGCTATTCCAGCAAAACAAGACCTATACCGGGCTTGACTTTCTGTTCGATGAAGTCGAACGGGGAATCGAGGCTCTTGAAGATGCCGACGTCCCCCTTACATCAGTTACGAACAATAATCAGACCATCAAAAAAGGGTACTTTGCCGGGCGGCTGGGCGTTACAGTCGGTTATGACATCGAGACGGGCGAGCAGCTAACCGCGATCATGAACGACGTGCAGTTGCATGCAAACGCACACGTAGCGGTAGCGGGTGAGTCGGGGAGTGGTAAAACGCAGTTTGCCCTTAGCCTGCTGCAACAACTAGTGGCCGCATCGAACGGAGCAGTTAACTTCATCTATTTCGACTTCAAAGGGATGCAACCCGGCGACCGGCCGCGTCGGCAACCGTTTTTCGATGCGACGCGGGCCACGTATGTCGACGTACCGCAAACGCCGTTTCCGTTCAACCCGCTGTCGTTCATCGACAATGTGAACAGCAAAAACAAGATTCAGGGAATCAGCAAGTTTGTCGACATTGTCATGAAATACGCATCGCGAATGGGGCCGGTGCAGCAACAGCAATTAAAGGAAGCTACCAAAGCCGCTTTCGACGCCAAAAAGAATGGCGAATACCCATCGCTGTCTGACATAAACGACGAATTACGTACCGTTACGGGTGGTCGACCCGGAACGTTGACGCAGATTATGGACAGCCTCAGCGAACTGGATATGTTTGCGCCCGCTACCGATGTCAAAAACAGCTTTCTGAACCAGAACTATTATATCAGCTTGGGTTCCAACTTAGATGATGCAGTACGGTTTACGGCCACGTTCCTGATGATTAACTACATCCACAACACGTTCATGAACATGGACGACGCGCCCGTGGAGGCAGATGATTTCGGCAACGCATTACAGGCCATCCGGTACGTCTTCCTGATTGACGAAGCCCATAATATTTTCAAAGAGCCAAAGTCCCGCGCCATTCTGGATACCATGCTTCGTGAAATCCGCTCGAAAGGTGTGATGGTGGTGCTGGTATCGCAGCAAATCGAAGAGTTCATCCAACCCGACATCGACTTCTCGGCCAACTGTGCCAATGTATTCCTGCTGAATATCAAAAACCGCAACCTAAAAACGATGACCCGTTTCCTAGGCTACAGCGAAAAAGAGGGCTTACTTCTCGCCCGAAACATGGAAAAAATCGAATCCGGCCAAGCCGTAACGAGTTTGAAGGAATTTAAGAAAGGAGAGTTGATAAAATTGGAGCGGTTTAATAAGTGATTTATGAGCGCAACTTTTAATTATGGGTACATTATACACGCCAGAGCTAACTAACGAAAAAATCTTGCAGAACGACCTTCATCGTTGGCGAACTTTTTGCGCGGATTGTCGGCTATGGGAGGCTCCGACAAAAATATTACACAGCCATACACTTAACTGGCAGGAAGTTAAATTTGAACGCTCAAATGCCACGATGCTTCCCCAATCTATGGGAGTATATATGTTTGTATTGAGGTCATCAAATGCTCCGATGACAAATGGCCAGCATAGTTACATCATGTATGTTGGTCAAGCAAGTAATCTTCAAGAACGATTCAATGGCTATTTTGGGTATGTTAAGTCGAAAAAGCCAAGTGATCAGTTAAAGCGTATAATGATTTTGATCTGGCAGGAGCGACTTCAATTTCACTACTTTGAGACGCCTAATTTCACTAAGAAAGAATTGACTGATATTGAATTCGATCTTATTAACATGACGGTTCCCCCAATGAATAACCAATTCAGGGGCGATGTTATCAATCAAAACATAAAAGCATATGCCCACGTTGAGCTATATCTACCAGCCTTAACAGGTCAGTTTGGGCAATGGCGATATTACCAAGTTGCCATTACTGTGGCCGATGTCGTTAGGAATTTTGGAACCCGAAACTCTCCCAACTTTCGTATAAAAACGGTTGAAGAAGTCTCTGAAATTTACTCTGAACGAGGGGTAAGCAATTTATTGCAGCGGGCATACGACATTAAGAGGCTAATCCCTATTAAGAAATACCTGCTGATGCAACCAGATAAATACATCAATAATTTAACAGTAGCAGTATTTGGTGGAAGCCCTGACTGGCTGAACTTGGATATAAGCTACAGCGCAGCAGGGTTATCAGTTAGTGGACAGGACTTGGAATTTTTAGGGGATACCTTTGGGGTTATCAAGCTAACCGGGGTTGAAACCTTATTTGTACTTGACGGCCAGCATCGGTTGAAGGGTCTCAGGGCTGCCTATGAAGAAGATAGTAGTATTGGCGAAGAAACTATCAGCGTTACCTTAATCGTACACGAAGATTCTGACGAGGGTCGAGAACGTACGAGACGGCTTTTTTCGACGGTGAATCGTCACGCAAAACCGGTTTCATTAGGTGAAAACATCTTGCTTGATGAGGATGATGTGTCAGCAATTATTACACGTCGATTGATAGAAGAGTATCCTTTGTTTAGGAACCGTGAAGCAATTGCCTTGAATAAATCGGCTAATCTTTACACAAACCAATATGAGGATAAATTCACTTCCGTTATTGCCCTGTACCATATAAACGAATTATTGCTTGATAATCAATCCATTTATAATAGCGTTTACGGAGAACTCGGTGAGGATTACAATAGTATAAAAATAAGGGTTCGCCCTGATAGTCAAGTGATTGATTCTGCAACGTTAGACGTATATACATACTGGAATATTTTTTTCGATTTATTTCCCGATGCGGTTCGTTTTATAGAAGGTGAGAGAAACTTTGGTTTAGAGCGAGCGCATGGCGGTCCTTTTTATCTCCGCCCCGTGGGCCAAGAGGTAATGGCTATGCTTTATGTACAGCTACAGGATGAACCGAATATTTTTGCTCAAGTAAGTAATATTCCAACTTCAATTACTGACCCTTTCTGGTTGTTTATTATGTGGGATGGAGCCAATGTAATTCAGGCAAAGAGTCATATTAGAGACTATCTATTTTACCAATTTGGCTGTTTAAATGATCCCAAAAAATTAGCAAAGTTGAAGAAGAACTATCAGAAATACGCTAATGACGAAGCTGCTGAATTACCTGCTGCTCAGTTCCTTCTTTAAACTTTTTAGCCCCTATTCATATCTAGGTTAGTCAGAATACAGATTATAGTGAATCAATATATCACTGGAGCCAAATACCCCTGATGCAGTTGCGCAATGGGGAAAATCAAATCCCAGTCTTTTCCCCAAACAACGTTGCCGCGTTCGATGCGAAACCGTTTGAAATTGACTAATCGACGGTATTTGTCATGTTGAGGATGAGGGTGGTTTTGGAGAAATGGCCCAAAGTCAACCACTTGCGACGTACCATCAGAAAAACGTATTTGTAAGCGATGCTCACCAGCGTATTCAGCTTCAGTCACGGCTACAGTTCTCATACACTCCCTAAAGTTTGATTCGCACAAAGCAAGCTGAAATTTCGTTATCTTGCCAGCAGTCAACCACATACGACTATGGAAGCGACGTTTGTAGTGAAAAAAGAAGAACTAACTCCTGGTTGGTTAGAGCAGTTTAAGAGTCAGTTTGCCGAAGAGGGCCTGATTTCAATTACGGCGATTGGCCCAGAAAAGCAGTTATCTGTTGAAGAACAACGCGTTATTATGCAACGTGAGATGTTCAATCGTATGCAGAATACGCAAAAAAAGTACCCACCCAGGAAAGTTCCTGCTGACATTGACATCAATAGAGTGATTGATGAAATGTATTGGGAGGGTAACCACTGATGATTTGTAATCTATTGTGATCTATTTTGATACCGATGTGCTGGTGAACTTCTTTGTTGAACAAGAGGCTACTAAGCACCAACTTGCTGGACAACTTATCAAACAGGCCACCGACCAGGGCCTGTTTTTTATTTCTACTCACTCGCTCAACGAACTAGTGTTTGCATTAGCCAAGTGTCGGATGACTCGCGATGAGATTATCGAAAACGTATCGGGTCTGTATGTTTCAGAACCGGTTGACGTTACTGTAGCCCATTTCAAAAGGGCTACCGAAATTGCCTACAAAGTCAGTTTTTTTCATGGTAGTGACTGCCTGCATACGGCGATTGCTGAACAATACTGCAATGAACTCTACACATTCAATCGATCAGATTTTCAGCTAATTCAGCACCATACTAAGCTGAAAATTACCATTCTCTAATTATCACACCAACGCTCGCAGCTCCTCTACTACGCCCTTAATCGCTTCTACCGTCGCTACTACATCAGCTTCTGTATTGAATCGTCCCAGGCTGAATCGCAGACAGGAAAAAGCCTCGGTTTCGTTTAGTCCCATTGCCAACAATACATGCGAGGGGTCAATGGAAGCGGCTGTACAGGCTGAGCCATTAGAAACAGCCATGCCTTCCAGACCCATAATGAGCGCGTCGGAGTCGCAGTTTTCGAAATAGATATTGGTGGTGCTGTAAAGCCGGTGTTCCCGATTACCGTTTACATGGGTGCCGGGAATGGTTAATAGAGCAGTTTCTAGTTGATCGCGTAGAGACGCGACCCTTCGCGTCTCTTTCACCATTTCCAGCCGGGCCAGTTCAGCGGCTTTGCCGATACCTACAATACCCGGCACGTTGAGCGTTCCGCTGCGTAGGCCGCGCTCATGACCACCCCCGTGCAATAGTGCTTCCAGCTTCACTTTATGGGGTCGTCGCTGCCGCACAAATAAGCCGCCTACGCCTTTCGGGCCATAAAACTTGTGGCCCGAAAAAGTTAAAAGGTCTATATTGGACTTATCCACATTGATAGGCAGTTTACCCACAGCCTGTGTGGCATCGGTCATAAATAAAGCACCGGCTTCATGCGCTAACTGGCCAATTTCCTCAATGGGTTGAATGACGCCCGTTTCGTTATTCACCAGCATCACCGAGACCAACATAGTGTCGGGCCGGAGGGTGGCCTTAAAGACATCCAAATTCAGTAATCCATCTGGTTGAACGGGTAAATACGTGATCTCGAAGCCACGTGTTTCCAGATAGGCACATACGTCCAGTACGGCTTTATGTTCAGTCTGAACTGTAATGATATGTCCGGGCTCCGGTCCGATCCCTTGCTCTGATAAGTCTCGGCAACACCTTTTATGGCCAGATTAATGGCCTCCGTTGCGCCCGACGTGAAGATCAGCTCGTGTGTTTCGCAAGACAGTAAATCGGCGATCTGCTGCCGGGCCTGCTTTACGGCTTCACTCGCGCCAACACCAAACGGATGAGTACTAGCCGCATTGGCAAAATTGTCGGTCAGGAACGGCATCATGGTGTCCAGAACGCGCGGATCTAGTTTCGTAGTGGCGTTGTTGTCGAGGTAAATCATACTGTAAAAATAGGCAGAAACAGGGAACGCACTGAGTCGCTTTATAAATTGATCTTTAGAATGAAGGACGACTTCATGACAATGCCTGACAACGAATGAAGGGCTACCTAATAAACCAGAAAAGCGATCGGGGATGGCCTGATCGCTTTTCTAAAGAATTATTCTTTCGGCTTAGTCTACTTCATTTTTCTCCACATCGGTCTTGTCTTTACCGCTGTAGCCTACGTGGTGCGGATCGTAGCCCTCATTTGGGTTGTCTCCTTCCTCCAGATAGGTCGCATCGGCCCGATGCAGTAGTGCATCATCAGATGGGTTTTCGGCCACTTCACTCAAGGTCTTAGCCGCTTCATCACTCATCATCCGCCCCTTAGGTAGTTCAGAGATTGCGTCGGCGTCAACGTCCCACTCCTGAAAGCCGCCCAGACTTTCAGGCTGTGCATCAATTGGCCGACTTCCGCTAAGGTTGCCTTCGCGGCTATCATGCGTTATAACCATATTTTCACTGTCCATATCCATGCCCGACGTCGAGTCTTTATAGGCATTGGTACCAACCCCTTCCGATTCGTGGCCATAATCAGACGTACCATGCTGGTTGGGATCTTTTGAGTAATACTCAGGGTCAATTTTATCAGGGTCGAATGGTGATGTAGTTGCCATAACGTTACATGTTTTTTTACTATAACCAGAAATGACCGCGGGTTGTTTTTTTGCGTGGAGCGTGGTGCCTGGAGGAGGGTATTCTGTCCTTTTCTATGCCCCTGCCCCGAGCGCCAAGCGCCACGCTCCCTAAGCTCCTCCAGCAACTGGTCATTCGTTTGTTGCAGCAAAGCGACACGCTCATTGAGTTGAAACAGTAAGAACTCTACATTACGTAATCGTTCCTCGGTTGTGATGGCTGACGAGGGTGAATTAAGGGTCTTAAACATCAGTCCCTCCCCCCGCAATAACCAGTCGCCATTGACCTGCGGATAGGCCACCAATATTTTTTCGAGGGTATCATACCGGGGCTTCAACCGCCCGTGCAAAATGTGATATACTTTTTCGCCCGGTGCTCGCCCAACTGCCGGGCAAATTCGAGCACGCTGATATTGAGCGAATCAATTAATTGTTGAAGGCGCAGGTGAATGGTCATAGGCAGGATGTTAAAGCGAGGGGCTCGGAGCCGGGAGCGGGGCAGTTGGCGTAACCCAGCTCCACGCGCCCGGCTCCAAGCTAAATTACACAAAACTACGTAAACCTAAGGGGCAAATTTTCCAAGAATGGCTTTGTTTATTACACAAAAGTGTGTATTTTTAAACCTGTAAACGCAGCCCTTAAAAAGGCAAAAGGGACCGCAAAATGGGTCCCCTGCTTGAACAGTAAACAACAAATACTAATGAACACACAAAACAAAAGCCAAATCGAGACAATTCAAAGCGATAGTGCTCCGAAACTGGATCAAAAAATTCAAGAATTGACTGGCGAGGTCGTCAATCCTAGCGTCGCCAGGCGATATAAATACCTCGAAGGACACCCGCGCCAATACCGATTCGACGCTAAAGAAGGTGTGTTCAACATTAATGGCACCGAGAAATTGGGCCGAACCCTGACATTTCAGCCCATCGCCTGGCGAATTTTCACGGACAATATCCTGAATATGGGCACCAAAAACTGGGCTGAAATTTTCTTTATCGACGACAAAAACTGCGTGTCGGCATTGCTCTTTCACGGCTATTCGGTCGACAATATTTTTCGGCTCATTGAACCGCTCTATTATGATGACCTGACCCTGGCTGATGTGGTCATCACGGCCGTTGCCGAAAAGAAAGAATACACAAAAGTCCAGCCCAAAGGCGTGTACTACATTGCCACATTCTCGTACAAGATTGGCGATGTCCATAAAACGGCAGAACTGAAGCAGTTTGCTCAGGAAGTCAAAATTTTCCGGCAGGAGACGCTAACCGATATCGCCAACATTAAAACGGCGATGAATTACTACAACCCATTCGTCAACCTAGCCGACGAGCCGGAGTTACTATCGGCGGGTTAAAAAGGAAGTAAGTTGTGAAATAGGTGAAGTGAGTGGATTCGATAAAAACACTCACTTCACCTATTTCACATACTGCACTACATGTATTTAGCTACTCATTTTATGATGACGTCCCCCATTTCGATACAAACGACTCCGTCCCTGCTTATGCCCGGCGATATGTACCGGGCGTTGCCACGGGTGTCGAATTCTGATTTAACCCGCCTGAAGGAAGAGCATCTGGGCTATTGGTCTACCCCATCAGCCCGTTTTATTCCTGAAAAGACCAAAGTGTTTGGTCGGGCCTTTCACCAGCATTTACTTGAACCCGAAACGGTCGGTACCGTTTTATCGCAATTTCTTCCGGATATGATCGACTCCTCAAATCAGGTCGATCCGAATAAGCTGGCACCTTCGCAAGCCAAACAGTTACAGGCACTGATGCAGACCATCCGGCAGGATGCTTTTTGTCGTCGATATCTGCGATTGTCGGAACGGGAACGGATTGTGCTCTCGACCGAGCCCACCACGGGTATAGCCTGTAAGGCTCGATTAGATATGGTGTACACCAGCCCCAAACGCCGGAACGCCCTAATCATTGATTTAAAAACGACTTCGGCCCGAACACAGGCGCAGTTTCTGGAATCCTGTTACACCTATGACTACGATCGGCAGGCGGCTTTTTATGTAGACAACCTACGCCATGCCGATAATGGCGAATGGGATACAACCCGCCAGTTTCGGTTTGTCTTTATCGGGGTTATGAAACAGCGTCCTTACCGACTGTTTGCGGTCGATGCCACCTCCATTCCGGGTTTTCTGGACTATGGCCGAAAGAAATACCGCTTCTGGCTCCGTAAGTGGCAGGAAGAGCAGGCCCAGCCAGAATTGATGGTGCCAGCCTGGAGTATGAGTGCCTAGTTAGTTTGTCGTTTGAGGTTCGTAGTTTGACGTTTATATGCAACTACATACCTCGAACGACAAACCACAAACATCAAACTTGTTAATCAACGTATGAACGCTTCCATAATAACCCTCACGCCCACGCAACTCAATTTCAATTGGGGCACCGATGGGCTTGTGCTCTGGATTGAGGAACTCGACGGGCTCGATAGCCTTTCGGGACAGATCAGTGAAGTGATGGATCGAATTGCCTTCGCCATTGAATTGCAAACGGGCTGGGATCATCGTACGGATGGCAATACGCTACACCCGCTTTATGGTTACCGACTCCTGTTACGCGACGCATCGGGCCGCTGGAATGCTATCCGAACGGATGAAACAGGGCACTTTGCAGGGCTCACGCCACTCGAAGAAATGGACTATGAACAGGCTTATGATAAAGTGATGTGGATGGAGTAATTGTAGCGCGGCTGGAACGCCAGCCCGGTGGAACGCCAGCTACATAAACATAAAACACGGCCAGATTCTCAAAAGAGTCTGGCCGTGTTTTTAGTACCTACGCAACCTTTTGGGCTTGCTTTACATCTTTAGGCAAAAGTCAAACACAACTCAGGAAACACACATGAAAATCTTCGTTACTTCCCTCCTGCTCGCTCTCGTTGCCTTGTCGCCAACATTAGCGCAATCCACTATTGATGCGAAAGATATTATTGCTAAAATCAACCGCAAAGAACCTATTTCGTATCAGAATGTGACCATCACCGGCGATCTCGACCTAACCAACTTAGCCAATCGAAAAGAAGTGCGGGAGGGGAGCTGGAAAGGTGATTCACGGGAATACTTGAGTGTCGTAGAAGTTCCCCTGACCTTCAAAAACTGCACCTTCACAGGCAAATTTCTGGCTTATCATACCGACGAGCAGGATGGACGACGGATTTTCAATACGAACAACATCGTTTACAACGCCGATTTTCCGGAGGCAGTAACGATTGATGGCTGTACATTTAAAGACGATGCCACGTTTAAATATTCGCTATTCAGCCAGCGGGCTATTTTCACCAACAACAAATTCGGAGAAGAGGCTCTCTTCAAGTATACGAAATTCCGTAACGCTGCTGATTTCAGCGGCTCCACATTCCGTGACTACGCCGACTTCAAATACACCAAGTTCGATGAGTCGTCTTCCTTTGAGAAAGTAACGTTCGAGCGCTCGGCTGACTTCAAATACACCAAATTTGACGAAAGAACTAACTTTCAGAAAGCGCGCTTCTCAGGCAACGCCGATTTCAAATACACACACCTTCCAAGGGGCACTAACTTCGATGATGTCCGTTTCGAAGGTTCCACCGACTTCAAATACACAACCCTCGACGGCCGGA
The DNA here is from genome assembly GCA_003259005.1 of Spirosoma telluris. Classification (GTDB taxonomy): domain Bacteria; phylum Bacteroidota; class Bacteroidia; order Cytophagales; family Spirosomataceae; genus Spirosoma; species Spirosoma telluris. Next base: position 6,741,724 of record QLII01000001.1, on the reverse strand, counting down.
AATTTTCGCCAAGCCGATATTAGTGAAAGTAGGTGAAGTTAGTGGAGTGGGTGAAGTAGGTGAAGTTTGTGAAACGGCAGCACCCAATCCACTAACTTCACCTACTTCACCCACTTTCACTTACTCCACCTACTTCAACTAATAACCATTTACCAATCTGCGTGTTTATCAGAACGTTAACACCAAGCCCTCAACGTTTTGAAACGCACGACCAAGATTCTACTGGCAGTAATCGTCTTATTGGTTATTGCCCGTTTGCTATTGCCCTATTTCGTACTTCGGTATGTGAATAAGACCCTGGCCGATATGGATGGCTACACAGGTCATGTCGAAGACATTGACATTCAACTCATTCGGGGTGCTTATCAGCTTGATAACCTCCGCATTCGCAAAATAAACGGTAAGATTAAAGAGCCTTTTTTGTACATACCCAAAACCGACCTGTCGGTTGAGTGGAAGTCCTTGCTCAAAGGCCGGTTAGTGAGCGAAGTAGAATGCTACGAGCCAGAAATCAACTTCGCATTCAGTACGAATGAAGCCAGCAATCAAACCGGAGCCGATGTTGACTGGACAGCTTTTCTGAAAAAATTGTTGCCTATCAATATCAACCGGTTTGCGGTTGTCAATGGCAAAGTAAACCTGACCAGTTTGATTACTCAACCCCGCGCTGATTTGTCGATGCAACGATTTCAGGGAGAAATTCGAAATATCCGAAACGTTGACGACAAGAATAAAGCACTGCCTTCACCGGTTGTAGCCTCGGGCGATGTGCTTGGATACGGGGGCACTATGAATTTTTCGGCCAATATGAACCTGCTGAAGGTCGTTCCGGATTTTGATTACAACCTACGCTTTAGTAACCTTCAACTCGTAAAGCTTAATACGCTTGCCCGAGAATATGCCAATCTCGACTTCAACCGGGGCACGGTGAGTGTCTATAGTGAAATGGCCATGCTCAACAAAAAGCTGAATGGCTATATCAAACCGCTCACCAAGGATATGCAGATTTTCAAGCTGAATGAGCATAAGGATCGATCCGTAGGCCGCTTCTTTACCGAACTCATCGCTCAGGGGGGTACAGATATTCTTAAGAATCAAAAGCATGACCAGGTAGCTACGCGCATTCCCTTAAACGGAACTATCGACAACATTGAAACCGCCGTCTGGCCAACGATCTTTGGTATCCTGCGCAATGCCTATATCGAAGCATTTCGGGGCGAATTCGACAATAATATTACCCTGAAGGATGCATTTAAGAGCCTAAAGGACGACTATAAAGCCAATCGGGAAAAACGAAAAGCCGAACGAAAAGAAAAACGGGCCGAGCGGAAAGCGGAACGTCAGGAGAAACGCAACCAACGCAAAGCCGAACGTCAGAAGAAAAAACAGGAAAAATCAGCCTAATCGAAACCCTCAAATCCAGAACAGCCGATCAGCGAACCGTATCAACACGTGTTGCCCCACCCCGACGTAGTGAATCGGGCGCTAATCGCCGTTGCTTACGCTTTTTAGGCAAAGTCGTGTCTGTAGCGGATTGCATCTTCTGGCTCCCGCTCCTGCCCGTTTTCCTTAGTTTAGGCTGTGGTGGATTCGCCTGACGCGTATCTGTCGTTGACGTTGATTGCTGAACAGCTGGAGATTGGCCACTTTGGCCCATTGCGCTCATGCAAGCAAGGCTACCCAGTAGGCTGGTGAACAAAAGAATGCGTTTCATACCATCGTTGAGTTTATATCCTTGTGTAACGTTCCTGGGACGGATTCGGTTATGATTATTGAGCAAAGACAAGTTCGTTTTTTAGCAGGCAATGGAATTAAATCAAACTGTGTGGAATTTAGCCTGATCGTGCATCTAGTGAGTAAGCAGCTACCAATCCATGTTTCTGAAACTGTTTCGCAAGCCTAAACCTACGTCCGACCGCTCCCGTAGCGATACGGCTGACTATGTAGCAGCTTACCGCGCTACAGGCGATTTGGCTATTCTGGGGAACTCTATGAACAGCATATGGAACTGATTTATGCCGTGTGTTATAATTACCTGCGCGATGAAGATGAGGCCAAAGATGCTGTTATGAATCTGTTTGAGCAGTTAGTAACCGACCTGCGTCGACACGACGTACAGCAGTTTGGGCCCTGGCTACACAGTGTGGCGCGCAATTACTGCCTGATGCAACTGCGAAAAAGTCAGACTCACCCTAAAACAGAATTAGTGACAAATGTCATTGGCGAATCTGACGACGAACCGCTACTGAGTAGACTAAGTGATGAAACGGATACGCTGGAACTGGAGGAAGATCTTACGCGCATGGAAGCCTGCCTGCAAACACTCCCACCCGAGCAGCAAACTTGCCTAACCTTATTTTATCTGGAACGAAAAAGCTACACGGATGTAGCAGACCTAACAGGTTACGACTTAAAACAGGTGAAAAGTTATTTGCAAAATGGTCGGCGAAATTTGAAAATTTGTATGAGTAAACAGGGCTTATGAACGACCAACTAACTTTCGAGGAGTTACGGGCTTATCAGTCCGGTCGGCTGAGTGGGCCAGCACGGCACCGCGTCGAGCGGCTGTTGCTTGAAAATCCATTTTATGCCGATGCACTGGCGGGTCTGGAAGCCATGCAGCAAACCGCAGCAGGTGTTGCCAGTGGGTCCATGACCGAACAAATGGCCGACCTGCGGGATGCACTACACCAGCGTATTCATGAGTCGGCCAATAAAAAACGACTCTGGCCTCTCTGGATTGCGACAACCACAGCAGCCATTCTGTTTATGCTGGCGGTAGCCCTTTATTTTATCTACTTCGTAGCGAAACACCCAGCAAAACCAAAGCCGATAACTCCCTCAAAAACAGCCACGACTTATCCTAAGCAAGGCAACCCAATAGACCCGAAAATCTGTATTTTCGCACCTTTCAGAGCCAACGGGTAGCCTGTTTTTTATTGCCCTCTTACGTAAACTATCAAAAAAATGTAAAACATTTGCCGAAGCTCGAACGTTAACCGGGCATATCAACTTATTGATTTTACCATGTTTCGCGCAAATTCATTACGCTCCCCCATTCTTTCATTTATCCTTATTTGTGGCTGTCTATCAAGCCTTTCCGCTCAGCAACGCTTCAGTGTAGGCCCGCGTGTTGGCTTAAATTTATCTAATTACTGGGGCGATGCTGACTACATGAAATTTACCCCTGGTCTCTCAGCCGGTGCCTTTGTCATGTACAGTTCACTCAATCACTTCGGTATTTCAGCCGATTTCCTGTACTCACAACGCGGCACGAGCTACAACGACAACACAAAGAAGTTCATCCAGCGCGTCAATTACCTGGAAATCCCGGTTGTTGCCCGCTATTTCCTGACACTTTCAGGCAATTTCAGACCAAACCTGTTTATTGGCCCCTCGTTAGGCATCAAAATGAATGCAAAGCGTATTAAAGGTGATTATCTCCAGGGAACGGGCCCTGTTCTAAACGGAGAGAATAGTGAAGCTTTTAATAGTTTAGACCTGGGCGCAACGGGCGGGTTCCAACTTAACTGGGGCACGGGTAACCGGCAGCACTTCCTGATCGACGCTCGGTATACACTCGGCCTAAGCGATGTACAATCCACTTTGCCAAACTATTGGAGCAGACGTAACTCGCTGCAAAATTCGGTATTTACCTTAGCCCTGGGCTATAGCTTCGGCGTTGGTCGGGAACACCCCAGCCGCTACAAGCGATAAGGCGATCTGGTAGCCATTCATAAATCATAATTCATATAAGTCCTCGCCATTTCACCTTTCACGGGAGTGGCGAGGACCTTTTTTTGTATTTTTGACACATTAATAGTCCGCTGATTTTTATGATCAATATGATCAGCCTATGATTTAGTGAAGATTTACCGAGGAAAAAGGCAATATAAGGTTAGAAAATAATTTCTACCAGCACCTTTCTATCTCAAAAAATCATAACCATCATAAAAATCCGTGTTCTATTTACACTTCACGACCCCAATTTTTTTACTCATGCCATCCTGTCGGTCTTTTTTAGTTGGTTTATTGAGCGTTTTATTGTCCCTACCGACTTTGGCGCAAACGACCTCTCCTTCGTTTCTCAAGCTCAATGCACGTCAGAGTTGCTGGGTCGATTCGGTATTTACCAATATGTCGACCGATGATCGCATTGCTCAGTTGATCATGGTAGCGGGCTATTCGAATCGAAAACCGTCTTATGAAGATTCATTAGTACGCTTGGTGCAGACTAATAAACTGGGTGGTGTCGTCATGTTTCAGGGTGGACCTATGCGGCAAGCTCAATTAACGAATCGGCTGCAAGCCAGTTCAAAAGTCCCTCTACTCATTGCTATGGATGCCGAATGGGGCATCGCTATGCGCCTGGACAGCACCGTTCGTTACCCGTATCAGATGACGCTGGGTGCCATGCAGGGCGCAGGTTCCGATTCGCTCATTTACCAGATGGGGGCTCATTTAGCTAAACAGGCACGTCGGTTAGGGATGCATGTTAACTTCGCTCCCTCCGTCGATGTTAACAATAACCCCAATAATCCGGTCATTAACTTTCGCTCATTTGGCGAGAATAAGTACGAGGTTGCCCGCAAAGCACTCGCCTATATGCGGGGTATGCAGGATAACCAATTATTAACCAGCCTCAAACACTTTCCAGGTCATGGCGATACGGGAACCGATTCGCACTACGACCTACCGCTCATTTCGAAAAGTCGCGCCCAACTCGACTCACTCGAACTGTACCCGTTTAAGCAATTGATCAATGCGGGGCTGCGGGGGTTATGATCGCCCATTTGAGTATTCCGGCGCTCGATACAACCCGAAATCGTCCGTCTACACTCTCACCCGCCATTGTTACGAATCTGCTTAAGAATGAGTTAGGCTTCCAGGGACTGGTTTTTTCTGACGCCATGAATATGAAGGGCGTAACGAAATATTTTCCATCGGGTAAAGCTGATGAATTAGGTCTTGAGGCAGGTATGGACGTTCTGGAATTCACGGAAGATGTTCCGGCAGCGCTTGCGCTAATTAAACAGGCGGTTGCTGATGGTCGCATGTCTCAGGCTTCGCTGGATGCCCGCTGCCTGAAAGTACTGAAAGCTAAAGCCTGGGCCGGTCTGGATCAGTATACGCCCATTGTGCTGGACAATCTGGTGAACGACCTCAACCCGGTACAGGATGAACTGCTGAATCGTAAGCTCACCGAAGCCAGCCTGACGGTCCTGAAAAACGATCAGAATTTGTTGCCGCTGCAACGGCTGGATACACTTCGCATCGCATCGGTTGCTATCGAAAGCGATAAAATCACGGCTTTCCAGCAGATGGCGGGCAACTACACCCTGGTTGACCATTTCAACATCACCTCAAAAACACCGGACTCGACGCTGGCGCAGGTACGCGATTCGCTCAAAAACTATAATCTGATTTTGGTCGATGTTCACCTGAACAACATCCGCCCCGCTGTTAAATACGGTCTGCAAGCTAAAACAGCGGGTTTAGTTGGTGAGTTGGTGGCTACTGGAAAAGCAGTGGTAACGGTGTTTGGGAATGTCTACGCGCTGGACAAACTAACCTTCCCGATGGATACGGCCCAACCTAGCCGCAACATCGAACACGCACGGGCTATTGTCATGCCCTACCAATTGACCAATTATACCGAGGAGCTGTCGGCGCAGTTGATTTTCGGGGCTATTGGTGCGTCGGGGAAATTACCGGTTACGGTCAATCAACGCTTCCGGCTGGGCGATGGCATAAATATCCAACCCATTGGGCGGCTCAAATACACTATTCCAGAAGAAGTGGGTATCGACAGTCGGTATCTGACCCAGCAGGTCGATTCACTCGTGAATGTAGGTTTAACGGAGAAGGCATTTCCAGGGTGCGTGGTACAAATGGCACGAAATGGTAAGGTTATTTTCCGAAAAGCCTACGGCAAACACACCTACGATGCCTCCCTCGGCGCTGAACCGCTCCCTGTTCAACTGGACGACCTCTACGACATGGCATCGGTCACGAAAGTGAGCACATCGACGCCCGCGCTGATGCGCCTGGTCGACGAAGGCAAGTTTAACCTCGATGGCAAAATGGCCGATTACCTGCCTGGCTTCAAAAAATCGAACAAAGCAGACCTAGTCTGGCGTGATGTACTGACCCACCAGGCCCGGTTGAAAGCCTGGATTCCGTTCTGGATGGATACGAAGAATCCAGATGGTACCTGGAAACACAAAACCTTCACATCAAAACACTCGGGCCGTTATCCTATTGAGGTGACCGACAGCTTATACGAGTTCAGAAAGTACCCTAAAACGATTTTCCAGCAAATCCGGGATTCTCCACTGAACGCAAAGAAAGAGTATGTGTATTCTGACCTTTCGTTCATTCTGTACCCTCAAATTGTGAAGCGGATCACAGGAATCGATTTTGAGGATTACCTAAAAACGACCTTCTACAAACCGCTTGGCGCTACAACACTTACATTTCAACCCCGCCGGTTTTATTCGTTGAACCGCATCGTTCCGACAGAATATGACTCGTTGTTCCGCAAAACACTCATCTGGGGACGCGTGCATGATGAAGGGGCTGCCATGCTCAACGGCTTGTCGGGACACGCGGGTTTGTTCGGCTCGGCCAATGATCTGATGAAAGTTTATGAAATGTATCGGCAGAAAGGCAGCTATGGCGGGCAGCAGTTTATTTCGCAGAAAACCATTGCTGAGTTTACGCGTTATCAGTTTCCGGAGCTAGGCAACCGGCGCGGATTGGGTTTCGACAAGCCGTCGTTTACATTCACAGGTAATGCGCCTAAATCCGGCACGAAAGCCAGTTTTGGACACTCGGGTTTTACGGGCACCTTTGTGTGGGTTGAACCTGATCCGGCCTACAATCTGACCTACGTCTTTTTGTGCAACCGGGTTTACCCAACTCGCAATAACCCAAAACTGGGGAATCTGAATACCCGCACCAACATTGTAGAAGCATTGTATCAGGCAACAAAACGTGGACTGCAATGAAAGACCATCTGATTCAGTTACTGAACTATGAACTCTGGGCAAATCTGCGGGTAATAAGCTCCCTCGAAAAAATCAACAATCCACCGGCGCGCGCCCTTGCCGTTATGGGTCATATTCTGTCGGCGCAGCATGTCTGGTTAGGACGCATCACCAGGGAGCCGGTCTTTGTGTCGATTTGGGAGGATATTCCCGTTAGCTGGATGGCAGAAACCGCTGAGCGCCAGCATCGCCAGCTGACAAGCTATTTAGAGGGGTTAGCAGAAACGGATTTTGTACAATCAATTGCCTACGCTAATTCGCAAGGGGTTGGTTATCAGAATACACTGACGGATATTCTAACACATACGAGTCACCATGCGGCTTATCACCGGGGGCAGGTTGTGCAATTAATTCGCCCCATGCTGACCGAAGCACCGGTGACGGACTATATCGTCTGGAAGCGGGAAGTTGTTTAAGTGTTTGTCAATAATAGGTGACCTGTAGTGCCTTGCCATTAAATTAACCTTCTATTCTAAACTCATTCCACAGATAGTTAGTTAACAGTAGCGAATAGTAACAACTATCTGACTCACGGTTTACCATTCTACTCGCGAATAGGCCTATGAAGTTGCTGTCAAAAAGCTGGGTAAAACTACTTCTTCTCGTAGCGGCAATCCCCTTTTTAGCGACAGGCGTAGCCTATTACATTCTGGTGAATAACCTGAAAGAGGTTATAACCTTTGCCATTGATAAAGAGACCCAGGGCGGTTATACCTTTCGAAGTAACGATCTAAGCTTATCAATCTGGGATAAAACCGTTACAATCAATGGACTCATCTTCGCTCGAAAAGATACCACCAACGCTCCCTCCTACTATTCAGTAAAAATCCCTGATGCGTATCTATCCATCGAATCATGGCGGGAACTCCTCCTACACAAGCGATTACTGGTCGATAGCTTTTCTGTTTCGAGACCCGAAATTATCGTTCATGATTATAGAACCCATTCGAGAAGCCATAACCAGACCCGGTTTCATACATCGAGTATTCTCGAAAATCTGCAAAAAACATTAGATCATTTACATGCCAGATCCTTCAACATTCAGGAGGGATCATTCGCACTTGTCAAACGAAATTCGTCAACTCCTTTTATCATCAAAGACATTAACCTGGTCGTTCACAATTTTTCGAAACTTGATAATGACAACCGGCGATTGCTGGGTACCGATCACATTGAAGTAGCGCTGGGTAGGCAAAAGTGGGTGCTATCTGACGGCCGAAACACCTTAAGCTTCCGGGATTACGTTTTACAAGCGCTACACAATTATTTGAAATCGATTCAGTTCATTTCCATAAACCCGCTACCGACAAAAAGGGAGAAATGAGTTTACGGGCTGAGAAATTTTTCTTCAATTCAAGGCATTTGCCCGCTGTTTATCAGAAAGGTGACTTATGGCTCGACACGCTCATCTGCGTCAGACCCCTACTCACTATACCAATCGAAAGCCGGAAAGAACAGATTACGGATACGAGTGGCACCATAAACGCTAATATCAAAACCCTGTTCAAAACCGTAACGATTGGGTATACCGAGGTAAAAGATGGTGAAATAATTTTAGGCAATAAGACAAACCCCGCTTCCCGGGGAGGCACGCAAAAAGCTAACCTGACAATTTATAACCTATCGCTCAATCAGCAGAGTGATCACTCGCTCACCACCGACAGTGTGAATCTGAGTTTGCGGAATATTGCTTTTTTTTCGCCCGACAGCCTGTTCAAAATCAGTGTTGAATCGTTTCAGGTGCGTAAGAAAGATCTTATTTTCAGGAACGTACTGTACGGAACCACATCCCCTAAACTAAAAGGAAAGGGCCTGACTTTTAGAGCCCCCCTGCTGCACCTGCACAACATCAACTTTGAAGATTTGATGCAGAAACGGCTGGTGGCCTCTGCTGCCGAGCTAGTACAGCCCAGCATTGTGATACTAGCTACCAAAAAAGTAGCAGAACGGCCCAAGCCGCTTGTGGTAGCCACTGTCCCCCCTAAAAAAGTTGATTTGTTCAAGACATTACACGGGTTGGGCGAACTCCTTCAGGTTGATAATTTCCAGATTATAAACGCCAGTGCACGCTACACATTAACGGGCGAAAAACCAATGGATGTCGTCATGAAGAACATGAACGCTACTGTTTTGCTGAACGATTTTTTAGTGAGCGACTCACTAATTGACATGAAGCACGCCATTCCGAACCTGACCCTGGCAAGTGCCCAACTGACAACCCGAAAAATTAACGTAGCCCTTACCAATTACACCCTTTACGGCAAACAGCGATACAATGGAGTTGACAAGGTTCAGATGAACTTCCCTAATGGAACCGTTCTGACGGCCAACAAAGTGTATTGGGAAGCGTTTGGCTGGGACGCTCTCCAGCAATCGAAAGATATTCAGATTGAGTTGCTTCGGGTACATGATTTAGTGGTCGACATGAAACCGTCCACAAAAAAAAGCACAGGTTTAGCACATACTCATGCGACAAATCACCCTAACGAAGATCTACCGCTTCTCCATATTGCTCAGTTAATGGCCGATCATGTCGATCTGAAAGCAGCGTTATCGAGACAACTGCGGGCTGGTTTTCAGGGATCAGCCATTCGTATTGATAGCCTGACCACCGAAACGGGCTATTTTAGCTGGCATCAGTTTATCGGGAAACTGACAGATCTCTATCTCAATCAGTCGGGTGGCAAGCAGGTTTCGATTGCACGGGCTGATCTAAATAATCAGCAGACGACTACATTTACTAACCTACAGTACACAGATAATGGGCCTGGCAAAACCGTTCAACTTACGCTTCCTCGGCTTCTGGTAACAGCGCCCTTCAAGACAACCAATTTTTCGACCATTCGTCTCCAATCCGTGCAAGCAGACCAGCCCGAATTAACTATGGTTTCGAACGAGAAAGCCAAAGCAGAAGGGCCAGCTAGCGCGTTTGCCATCCCGGTTACGTTTACGCTCCACGAGTTAGCGATAAACGGAGCTAACGTACATTATGTAACAAAAAAAGATGACGATTCGGTGAGTGTGCATACAGTGGTCGATGTACAGGCCAGAAGCCTCTTTGGAGCGAAACAGGAAGCGTTGACGTTTGCCTCCTTACAAATAAATCCAACCCATATAACCCTTGCCAGTCCGCGACTCAAGACAATCGTACCAGAAGCTACTGTTCAGCTAACCAACGGGCGATTATCGGCCACGAAAGCAGGAAAACTATTCTTACTCGGGGATCTTGAGGCTAGTTTAACCGCCAACGAGTTGCAGCCACTGCTAAAATCGAAGAAAAATAAGCTACCGAGTCAACTAAGTGTAGGTCATTTTACAGCAGCCATTACTTTCCCCGATTTTAGCTGGACGGCCGGTAAAAAGATTGCCTTGTCAACCTGGTTAGACCATACCAATCTGACTGCTAAAAATGTACTATTAAAAAGGCCAGCCACGGCTTTTCAGGCGGAAACTATAACCTGGATGCCCCAAAACGCTCGTCTTCAACTCAATAACTTTCAGGTAAATCCAACATTAACCCAGGAGGAGTTTATGACTCCACCACACTTTCAGGCCGACTATATTACAATAAAGGGCGATGAAGTCCAGTTGAACGGGCTAAACACGGCCCAATGGCGTCGTGATTCAACCATAGCTATCCATCATGTGGTGGTCAAAAACGTTACAACCGATGTCTCGCGCGACAAACGGCTACCCGAGCCGTCCTTTACGCCCGATAAATTGATGCCTACCCGACTAATGAGTCGCGTTAACCTACCGTTCCATATCGATTCAATTTCGGTAGTCAACAGCAATGTTCTTTACCACGAAACTTCCAAACTGACGAATCGGGTGGGTAACGTTCCGCTGATGAACATCAATGGCGTTCTGAAAAACATCACCAATCGACCAAGGAAATTAACAGATAGCCTAGTGTTGAGAGCCAGTACGAAACTGCTGGGATTACAGGTCGATCGCCTACACTACCGGGAGTCGTACGGCGATTCGCTGGCGGGTTTTCATATGCTGCTCCAGACGTCGGATGTACACCTGCCCGAACTAAGCTCGATTACAAATCCAATTATAGCCGCGAACCTGGACGGTGGCTACGTGCAGCCCATCACGGCCCGCGTTGTGGGCAATCAATATGCTTCGGTAGGCAATATGCACTTTTATTACAAAGACTTGAAAATCAGCCTACTCAGTCCCGCCGACACAACAAAAAAAACGTTTTTGATCAAGTTAAAAAACTTCGTAATCGGTAAAGTTATCCGGAAAAAGAATGAAGCAGACTCGCGCATTTTTTACGACCGCGACCCGCAGATATTTATTTTCGGATACTGGATCAAAACGATGACGAGTGGCATCCTAACCAGCATTGGTGTAAAGGGAAACAAAAAATACCAGGCTAACTATCTGAAATTGAGCCAACAGCGCCCCTTACCCGTTCAAGAACAATAGGCTCTATATAGTTTATCATCTCGCTACGAACAAATCCCTTACGGCCTTATCTTCGCATTCGCTTTTGGCAGGCACCGTGGTATTGCCTGTTGGTAAAACCTGAAGTTTAGTTATGATGAAGTATTTGCTTATCCTCTCCTTATTGGTATCCGTCCATGCATTAGCGCAACTTCGCTTGCCAACGAATGAAACAGGTCAGGTTCAGTATCAGGAAATCGTTCGTGTACCCAATGCTAAATTACCCGCCCGGCAACTGATGGGCCAACTCCATGACTGGGCCGAATTCTATTATGAATCAGAGCCCACGGCCGAGCAGCAATACGATCCTGAACATAATATCCAGTTTATTAAGGCTTCCTATGCTATTGACGATCAAATCGTACGCTATACCCTTACGGTTGAAGCCAAGTTTGGCCGATACCGGGCTACGATCACCGACCTGATTGCCGAAAGCAAAGGAATCAGTGTACCAGTCAGAACAACGAGCAGTACGGCCAGTGAGCTGGAACGGGCAGCCGATGGTAAAATCACAAACCGAAAATTAATTGAGCAAGCCGCTCAACAACAGGCCGATTTGTATCGTCAAATCGACAAATCGTGCCGGGACACGCTAGCCAGCCTGAAACAGTTTTTAACCACCTTGCAGAAATAAGAACACTACCGGTGACGCTCCACTCCAACCTGCTCGCACCAGGGCAGTACGGGGCAAGTTGAACAGTGTGGCAGTGTACCGGTGCAGATATGCTTGCCAAACGGCATCAGCAGTCGATTGATGTTTATCCACTGGTCGCGGGGCACCAATGCTTCCAACACTTTCAGCGTTTGTTCAGGCTGTTTGGTTTGCACATAGCCCCAGCGATTTACGACGCGATGAACGTGGACATCGACACTGATAGCCGCCTGTCCTGTTGCCACACCAAGAGCCAGATTGGCGCATTTGGGGCCAACACCTTTCAGCGATGTCAATGTATCGTAGGTAGCAGGCAACTCACCGTTGAATTCATTCACGATCCGCTCAGCAATACCTAGCATTGTATACGCCTTCTGATCGGGATAGGTCGTCCCGTATAGCAATTCCGTCAGCGTCGGGACATCGAGTTGCAGAAGTTGTTCGGGTGTTCGTGCTCGTTCAAACAGCCTCAATGATACAGGAATTGTCGTTTCATCGAGCGTTCGGATGGATACAATACATGAAATCAATTGCTCGAACAGGCTGTTGTAGCCCCGCTCGAACAGATCGAACATAGCCGCCTTGGGATAAGGTTTGATGGCCTCGTCAATCTGGGCCAGCACAACATTGAGGTCGAAGGGTTGTTTCATGTATGCTTAAACGCAAAGGATGCAAAGATGGCGCGAGGTTCGCAAAGATTCTTTCTCTGCGGTCTTTGCGCTCACCTTTGCGTCCTTTGCGTTTACACCTTCACCACAACCATCTCTACCCGCCGGTTTTCGGCTCGCTCTTTCAGGGTTTTGTTGGTGTTAATAGGTCTTGAAGGGCCATAGCCAACAGTTTCAATCCGACTGGCACTAATGCCTTTACTCACCAGATACCGCTTCACCTCATTGACCCGGTTGCGGGAGAGTTCAACGTTTGCATCAAATTCACCCACCGTATCGGTATGTCCTTCCAAGCGAATTTGCATGGTCGGGTTTGACTGCATCATCGTTGCCAGCCGATCCAGTTCCGGAAACGATTCAGGCTTAAGGTCATAGCGGGAGGTATTGAAATAAATACTTTTCAGGGTGATTTTTGACCCTGCTTCAATGGGTGTCAGATTAAAATCACGGGCAACATCAACCCGATTCGTAGCCAGTGTATCACTTTGACTAAAGTAGCCTTTAGCCGAAGCCGTTACAACATAAACGCCCCGCCGGTCTATGGTAATCTTGTAGTTTCCCGATGGACTATCACTCCGTACGGAATCAGCCGGTTCATCGCCCGACGCTTCAGCACCCGCTAACAGTCGATAGGTAACAGTAGCGCCGATTGGCTGTTTTGTTTTAGCGTCGCGCGTAACACCGTTGATCGCTACAGCGGCTGGTGCCGAAGTTTCCTGAGGCTGCACAGATTCTGCTGGTTTAGGTGCCTCATCGGGTGTACCTACGCCGGGCGTGGCTCGGGGCTTATAGCGAGGTTGCTGTGGTTTAGGCGGAACAGGCACTGGCGTTTTTCGCTGCGAATATTTGTCTTTACGAGGAGGGTTAATGATATGTACACCCCAGAAATTAAAACAGACATAGCCTTTACTATCCCGGCATTCAAACAGATCGAATGTCGTGTAGCCCGGATCTATCCGCTCAAAATAAGCAACGAAATCAACGCGTTCACCAGGCCGAACAGGCCGACGAGTTTCTTCAGGAATATTTTCAACCCGAATGAATTTATACGAGCGTTCGCCCTGATTTACGTATAAACGGGATGATGGCTGAAAACCAATATTACTGGTTGATTCTATTTGCATTGATCCCCCATCAGGCTGTGGAATTGAAAATGGCCAGGACCTTTGATTTGACCCTGGTCGCTGACGGGACTCAAATTTCATGTAAACAATGGTATACTGCTCTGTCAGTTCAATACGCTTGATACTAACATCCCGGTCATTAATATCATCTATGCGTGGGCTTTCGGTTGTGTATTGTACCTGTGCACGCAAGCCCGTTACGAGTAGCAGAAGGAGTAGAGTGAACAGTCTAAATTTCATCGTTGTTTGAGTTTACTGATGTACCACTAACGATTAGACAACAACTCCTGTTTCACCGTTTAATACCTATTTTAAAAAGTACGACTTTACCCGTTTGTCTACAACTCAAGAGGATGAACGTCTTACTAAACCGCCCGATTCAGCTAGTCTTCGTCGTGTAGATGGATAATGGCCTATAGTCCTTATACTTATAGTTTCTACTTACTAATTAGTAGCTAATTCTACCTAATCAATCTACTTTTTATAACTTTTTCGAATTAATTAACTGCATATACACCAGAAATCAATATAATTTTTCCCATAATCGCCCCCTTGTATAACCACCAATATATCTAGGCCTTATTGCCATTATTTGGTTATTTTATTTCCTAGTCTCCTTATTTAATTATGAATTATTCTAATATTCTACCTTTGCCTTCTATTATTATCCCATTTAACGACTTTTTAATTTCCAACTACAGATTGTACTTTTGCAATTATCTTCATTTTTTTCATTAACAACATTATGAGAAAACTCCTACAAATTAGCTTCCTGTTTCTACTCACAGCATGGGGAGTCTATGCCCAGGGCCAAAGCATTTCGGGCCGGGTAACATCGTCGGACGATAACACGGGTTTGCCTGGTGTATCCGTTACGATAAAAGGCAGCACACAGGGTACGCTCACCGATGCAACAGGTAACTATCGGCTTACGGTGAGTGGTAATCCTACGCTTGTTTTTAGCTTCATTGGTTTTACAACCGTCGAAGAACCCGTAAACAATCGGTCGGTTATTGATGTGCAATTGAAGACTGATGTCCGCAATTTGAATGAAGTGGTGGTTACTGGATATGGTCAGCAGATTAAGCGGGACCTGACCGGCAATATCGCCAAGGTTCGGGCTTCCGATATTCAGGATCAGCCGGTAACGACGTTTGATCAGGCGCTACAGGGAAAAGCGGCTGGTGTTCAGATCAATTCGGGATCGGGTAAACTGGGCCAGGGTATTCAGGTGCGGGTTCGGGGTCAATCGTCGGTATCGGCGTCAAATCAACCGCTCTACGTTGTTGATGGGACTCCCGTTACCACCGACAATCTGAGCTATAACAGTGCCGCAACAAACCCATTGGCCGACATTAACCCACAGGACATTGAGTCGGTCGATATTCTGAAAGATGCATCGGCGGGTGCTATTTATGGGGCTCGTGCTGCCAACGGTGTGGTGCTTATTACCACCAAACGGGGTAAAGCCGGTCGCACCAACATCACGTTCGGCGCACAATACGGGTCGAGCAAACCCACCAACAAACTGCAATTTCTGAATACAGAGCAGTACGTTAAGTTTTACAATCAGGCAGCGGCCAACTCCGACCGGATTGAAGGGCTTGACCAGAGCGATCCAGATTCGTATACATCGTATATGAAGGGCTTCTACAATACACAGGGGCTAGGAACGTATGGAACTGCTAATCAGGCAAGCACCAACTGGGGCGATCTGGCCTATCAGGATGCTCCTTATCAGCAGTATGACATCAACCTGAATGGCGGCAATGAGAAAACGACCTTCTATCTATCGGGTCAATTGCTTGACCAAAAGGGGATTCTGGTTGGTAATGCGCTACAACGCTACTCGGGTCGGCTTAACCTCGACCATAAAGTGTCTGACCAGTTTCGGGTGGGTTTCAATACAGGTATTACCCGAACGTTCAACCAGCGAATTTCGGCTGATAACCAGTTCGATAATCCGATGCAAATGGTTGCGTTGCCGCCAATGACGCCAGCTACAGACCCCACCACAGGTCTACCCGTAGGAACACCTCCCGGCGACCTCAGCATTCCGGTTTATTATAACCCGCTGATCAATATTGGGAATGCCTATTTCAACACAACGGTTTACCGCAATATCAGCAACGTATTCGGTCAGTTACAGATTATCAAGGGGTTATCGTTCCGTACCGAATTTGGCCTGGATGTACTCAACCAGCAGGAAGAACTCTATTATAACAGCAAAACGCAGCGTAACTTCAGTGCGCCACAAGGAATCGGCCAAAACCGTTACGTTCGGGTAGAGAATTACACGACAAACAACTTCTTTACCTACAATAGCCTGTTTGGTCGCAGCCAACTCGATTTGACGGTCGGGATGTCGTATCAGCAATCGCAGCAGAAAACTAACTTCACCGAAGGTCGGGACTTTCCATCGGATGCCTATCGTCAGATTGTCAGTGCCGCTCGTAAAACTGATGGTAGTTCCACCCAGACCAATTACCGCTTCCTGTCATACTTCGCCCGGGCGAACTACAAATTTGCTGACCGCTATTTACTGGGCGCGAGCGCACGGGTAGACGGTTCGTCGCGTTTTGGCAAAAACAGTCGGTATGGTTTCTTCCCGGCGGTTTCGGCAGGCTGGGTACTTTCGGAAGAAGATTTCCTAAAGAATAACAGCACCATCAGCTTCCTGAAACTTCGATCCAGCTATGGCCAAACGGGCAACGCCGAAATCCAGAACTTCCCTCAGCTAGGCTTGTTCACGGGCGATGCCAGCTACGGTACGCTACCTGGCCAGCGCCCATCGCAGTTAGCCAACCCCGATTTGAAATGGGAAACAACCAACCAGTTCGACATTGGCCTTGATTTCGGTATTCTTAACAACCGGATCAACGGGGAGATCGACTATTACAACAAGCAAACGTCGGGCCTTTTACTAAGCGTAAACGTACCGGGCACAACGGGTTTTGCCACTCAGTTCCGCAACGTGGGTAGCCTGGAAAACAAAGGATTTGAGATCGTCATTAACTCGGAAAACCTGACGGGTGCGTTCCGTTGGACAACGAGCTTCAACGCAGCAACTAACCAGAACAAAATCACCAACCTGCAGTCGCAGATTATTGAAGGTGGTATTAACGCCATGAGTCGTGCCGTTGAAGGGCAGCCATTGGGCGTGTTCTTCACACAGGAGTATGCGGGTGTTGATCCGGCGAATGGCAATGCACTCTGGTACAAAAACACGACGAATACGGATGGTACGCTTGACCGCACCACAACCAGCACCTACAGCCAGGCCCAACGGGTAGTTGTAGGTAGTCCGCTGCCTAAATGGACGGGGGTATCACAAACACCTTCAGTTACAAAGGCATTAGCCTGAGCGTTCTGTTCAATGGTGTGTTTGGTAACAAGATCAACTTCTACGGTGTTGGTCGCTACTCATCAGCCAACGGACGCTTTGAAGATAACCAGACAGTTGACCAACTGGCAGCCTGGACATCCACGAATACGGTGACGAACGTGCCGGAGGCTCGTTTGTTCTACAACAATGGTGCTCAATCGTCCAGCCGCTTCATTCTCGATGGTTCGTTTGTTCGACTACGTACTGTTACGCTTTCGTACAGTCTGCCTAAAACGCTCATCAATAAAGCTAAACTGACCAACGTTCGTTTGTTTGTGACGGGCCAGAACCTGCTCACATTCACGAAATACGCCGGTTGGGACCCCGAAGTAAACGCCGATTATATTGTGTCGAACATTGCGCAGGGCTATGATTTCTATACGGCTCCTCAGGCACGTACGATCACGGGCGGTATCAATATCGGGTTTTAGATAAAGCTGGATTCTGTTGATTCTGTTGATTCTGTGGATGCCATTTAGGCACTGTTACAGTCCACTATCAAAATTAACCACGGACTCAAAAGCAATAGAATCCTAGAATCTACAGAATCAGTTTCAACTAAAATCTGCCTAATTATTCAGTAGTTCAAATTGAATTAACAACGACTTTTCAACGCATTTTTTGCTATGAATTCATCCATAAAACATTGGTTATACGCTGGAGCCGTCAGCCTGCTGATTACGGCCTGCGACAACCGTCTAAACGTTGTACCGACTCAGGATATTGAGCAGGGTCAGGCGTTAAATACTGAACAAGACGTACAAATTACTTTAATTGGTGCCTATGACGGCCTTAGTGATGTCAACCTATATGGTGGTGGCATTCAGTACATTGGCGATTTAATGGGTGATAATCGTGATGTGCTTTTCGGAGGTACTTATGCTACGATCGACGAAATCTGGCGTAAAACCGTTACCACGTCCAACACCGTCACCCGCGATTTCTGGCTGGATGGCTACAACGCGATTAACCGTACCAACAACGTCTTATCGGCATTGACTAAAGTTGGAGAAACGAACCGGGGAAATACCGAAGGGCAGGCCCGTTTTATCAGAGGTGCCCTGTATTTTGAACTGGTGAAAGCCTTTGGCAAAAGCTGGAATGATGGTACGCCATCGGCCAATCCGGGTGTGCCGCTTGTGCTGACACCAACAACCTCCATCTCGGACGCCGACTACCGTGCCCGAAATACAGTTGCAGAAGTATATGCACAGGTGCTGGATGATCTGACAAAAGCAGAAAGCCTGTTGCCAGAAACACAATCGGGGGTAGTGGATTTGCGACAAAAGGCGCTGCGGCAGCCATACTGGCCCGTGTTTACCTACAGCAACAGAACTATGCAGCCGCTCGTGATGCCGCCAACCGGGTTATTACGTCAGGGACGTATTCATTGGAGGCCAATTTTGCAGATGTGTTTAACGATGCGACCAACGACTCGGAGATTATTTTCAAGATTATCGTGACCGACCAGGATGGCGCTAACGACATGAACACGTTCTACGCATCGTCGTTGAATCAGGGTCGTGGGGATGTACGGGTACAAACGAAATTCCGGCAACTCTATGCGACAGGGGATACTCGGGGCACATTCTTTAATACCGCCGGTCAGAATACCTTCACCAGTAAGTTCAACGATCAATATGGTGATGTGCCGGTGGTTCGTCTGGCCGAAATGTATCTGGTTCGCGCCGAAGCTAACCTGCGTTTGGGTACCACCGTAGGTGCGACACCACTCGCCGATGTCAACCTGATTCGCAGCCGGGCAAAGGCTACTCCCCTAACAACGGTCGATCTAGCGGCTATTCTGCTAGAGCGTCGGCTTGAGTTAGCGTTTGAAGGTCAGCAACTTGCTGACATCAAACGTACAGCAGGTACGGTAGGCACGGTGGCCTACAACGCGAACAATCTGGTTCTGCCCATTCCACAACGGGAAATTGATACCAACAAAAAGCTGGTTCAGAATCCAGGATATTAAAAGGTGACTTGATTCTTGATGTAAAAGCGGGCGAATCCAATGGTATGGTTCGCTCGCTTTTTTGCATTCTAGCGAAGATCAACCCGTGCCAGAACACCAGAATCAACTGACCAATACTCCGATTTAGCCTGTGTGATCGACTGAAATGACGTCAAATTAAAACCAGTTATCCCCTCAACCGAACCCGCGATGATGGTTACGTGGACAGCTTTACCTTTTCGATGCCAGGTTAGGGGCTGATTTTGTTTGCATAGCTCAGGTTTCTTCTTCGTTGCTTGTAGAAAATAAGCGTTCCCCTGACCAAAAACGCTAACGTTCCCATCGGGTGTAACACAAACCGCCGTTTTTTCGTCAACGCCAATACCACGTGGCTGGATAGCCCAATCTGTTGCGGCACGGGCCATAAATGCCAGATGGCGACCTTGACGATTCCGGGTACTATAGTGCATATCGGTGATGGTATTGACCAGCAGCGGTTGCTTCAGGAAGTCATTTCGGCGCATAGCCACCCGTTTGTTGTAGGGATTGGCTAATGCTTCTTCAGAAGTTACACTACCTTCAAGCGCCGAAAAATAGGTTTGCCCCAGAATACCACAGCCCGCGCTGGTACCGCCCATCACGGCTCCCTCCCGTATACGCTCGTTCAAGGCATCGGCCACAGGTGTTCCCTGCCAGAAATTGACATAATTGCCCTGATCGCCCCCGGCCAAGAAGATGGCTTCGGCCTGCCGAATTTTCCGAAGAATATCCGTATTGTTGGCTAGCTCCCGCTTATCGAGCAATATGGTTTCGACCGAATTAACGGATTCACCCAGCGTTTTATAGAGATACTCGTTGTAGCCGTCCTTACCCGAAGCCCGAAGAATTAGCACATCCCCCCACCCGACCGGCGCACAAACCACCGCATAGCCGCATCCACATCCGTACTTCCTCCCGCTAGCACGACTCCACCTAAAGGTTGGCTTTGCGCATCGGTCGTATCACCTGCAATCCAGGAAGTATAGGCGGGTTGGAAAATCGTTGAATGAATTGGTGTATGAAGCGATAAGGCACGGGTTAAGGAAATCAGACCAGCTAGTACCATCAAACCCGCAACTGAATTAGTAATCATAGAGGCAAAAACTAAGCGTTAGGCAAACTAGCATTCACTGCTCTTTTTACCTAACGCTTCGCTTATATTCCAGTTTGTTGCAATTGTGTTACTGCTTCACCACCCGTTTTCTAAACGTCTGCTCCCCTATTGTGACCTCCACAAAATACACCCCAGTCGGTGCCGTTTTGAGATCAAGCGATTGCTCGAAGGTGTCGGTCGTTTTCTGATGATTCTGCCGAAGTAGTTCTCCACCAGTCACAGTACGGATGCCTAGCGTTAGCGCCCCTCGTAGCGGGCTACTAAACGATACGTTCATCTGTCCGTCGCTGGGGTTCGGGTTCACCTGTAAGGCTTGTTCGGCCAGAGGGGTAGTAGCCGTTACAGTCCCCGCTCGCACGTTGATGGTCACAACGGCGGATGTGCTGCACAAATCCGTTCCCGAACCGGCTACGGTGTAGGAAGTAGTTTGGGTTGGACTGGCAACTACCTGTGGCCCTAATGTATTATTCAGTCCCGTTCCAGTCCAGGTGTACACACCAGCCCCACGAGCATTCAGGGTTACCGTTTCGCCGGGGTTGATAAAGATGGCTGAGGCCGCAACCTGTACCGACGCTTTCTGACCAACTTTGGCCGTGATGTTATGCGCTACATTCAGACCCAGGCTATCGGCATAGCGAAGCCAGTTGCCCTGCTGATTTTGGCGCCAGGACGTAGCAAAGAGCGATTCTCCGTTTTTGGTCGTAACCAGTGCCACGGTGTCACCCGATGCATAAGGCAATGTGATGCCGACGTGGAATGACAGACCACTTACCGGTACATTCTTATCGAACGTAACTGTAGTGGCTCGATTGTTGGCAACATCGGCCAGAATATCACGGAGGGGTACATCTTTTTGCCCCAGAATAGCGCCAGGTCCGTTCTGGAAACCACGCCCGTTCCAGACCGTTACGGTTACAATCGACTCGGTAGCTGCTCCTTTGGCCGCTTTAGCAACGCCAAATTTCAGGGATGCACCCGCTAAATTGAGATAGCCTAGCTTATTGGCAAAAAACTCGGACACGGCCTGACTCTTATGACTGTTCTGACCAGCTACATAGCCTGTTCCGTTCGACTCCCGCAGGATAGTAGGTGTACCGCTAAAATTCGTTACGTCGGTACAAAGTCCCTGATTAAGCACTTCAATATATTCTGTACGAACTAATGGGTCTGACTGCCCTACTGCATTCGCGGTTACTAATGTTACCTTAAACTTACCCGGCTGGCTGTAGGTAACCGTAGGATTCTGCTCGGTCGATGTCTCAGGCGTACCCCCTTCAAATGTCCATTGCCAAGTGGTTGGGAATCCGCCCGAAAGGTCATTAAACTTTACTGACCCGCCTAGCAATACCTGTTGCGCTTCGGCCCGGAAGTTCGGGAGGGGGCGTGTTGCGACTGTAGTACCGCATACGTTTGAGGTAAGCAGACTATTTCGACGGGGACTTATCTCCATAACAGCCCGGATACGGGCTTTCTGATCGAGGGTGAAGATGTTCATGCATGCATCGTCGGAGTAGTCCATATAATTTTGCACCATGTTCGTAGCGCCACAACTAACCCGACCGACCTGGCAGCCTCGGCTTTCAGATGCCTGAGGAGGTGTGTCAGCGCAGAAATCGTCACCACAGTTGGCATCACCCCAGATGTGCCGCAATCCTAGCCAGTGACCTGTTTCATGCGAAAGGGTACGCCCCAGATTATAAGGAGCTACCAGACCCGCAAAGTTACCTTTTGCCGAATTACCGAATGCATAGTAGTTACAAACAACACCATCTGTACTGGCCGGACTTGCCGATGGAATACCGGGTAAATTAGACTGGCTGGGAAACTGTGCATAAGCCACTACGCTCCCACTACCACCCGCCGATTCTCTCAGATCAAGTACCCAGATATTGTAATATTTGTCGGGATCCCAAATGGTGCTGGGCTTCAGCACACCTTCAACGTCACTCTGCGTCCAACTGACGCGGCTACCATTGATTCGTTCGATACCGGGTTCGGCCATCGGTTTGCCCTGTCGGTCAAGTGCGGCCAGGCAAAATTCAATTTCAATATCGGCCCCAACCGGGTTCGAATTAAAGCCACGGGTACCTGGCTTCCGGCGGTAATCTTCATTCAGCGTTTCGATCTGCGATTGTACCTGGGCCTGGGTCATATTGTGCGCATTCCCTACGGTTTCACCGTTGTGGACAATGTGCACAATAATGGGAATAGAAATCACAGTAGCGGCCAGCCTGCCTGATGCCATCTTCTTTTTGATGTCAATCATTTTTAGCTGCAACTCCCGCTCAAAGTCATTGAGGGAGCCCAACTGCGGATTACGTGCCCGTCGCAGGCTATCCATCTCCATGGTTCCACACCTCTTTGGTTCAAAAGGCGTTGTCTGAGCGTATAATGCTGGCAGCAGAAGCGCGCAGAAAAACAAGCTAAGTAGTAATCGAAACATACGCCTATTTTGTTGTAACAGAGTTGAAGGTAAACCGGTAGCTGGCATTTAGGTTATCTGAGGTTATTTTACTCAGGTAAAGCTCTACTGTCATTGTGCTTTCCGTTAAGTTCTTGATCGTGTAAGGAAGCACGGTTTCAGTAACGAGTGGAACGGCAAATTCTAAGGTAGCATTGGCATTGACCAGCGTCCAGGTATCGGTTAGGTAGACATCTGGGTCTGAAGCAGTACACTTGGTTGCGCCTTCACTCACTTCAAATTTGTGGTCAGCATTTGCATAGAACGTATATAAATCATCGGTAACACAAGGATTAATACCGCTTTGCGCAACAGGAATAACCTGACTTGCCGTACCATCATCGATCACCTGTAAGGATACCATCTTCCAGGTTTTCTTTTCCGTGCCGGTTAATAACTGCGAATAAGTAGCAGGTTTTGGCTCAAGCTTTTCTGAGCAGCCCCCAAAAAGACCCCAATTATGCCCGGAATCAGCAATAAACGTATAAGATGTCGCATCATCGATGTCTGTTAACTAGTTGATGGATTGCGGATTCATTAGTTATTCGTCCGTCTTAGCATGAACCAATAACTACTAGCCACAATAACTCATTGAGGAGTGTATGTTTGAGTATAATTTAATGTTGTGTCTTTTCCACTGCTGAGCGCCAGTTTGAATGTAAGGTTTAGTGTGATCTTACGATCGCGGGGATTCCAGGCACCACTACCCTCAATCCGGTCAGTCGTACCTAACTCAGAATTGGTTTGAGACGGCACTGTCAGCGAATTATCGCCATTATCAACAAACGTTAGCTGAGGGTGAACCGCATCGAAGCTAAAAAATGGAATACCAATATTCCAGTTACTGAGGCTATAGGTTTTACAATCGGTACTGGTAATCTCAATATCCCGCACTGATGCTGTTTGTGTACCTGTCGTTGTAACATATTTCTGGGTACCTGTATAAAAGCCACCAAACAAACAATCGTCCTGAATCGTAAGTCTAAATTGCTTACCCACAATATTATCCTTACCAAACCCAACCTGCAATGTACTGGGTTGAACACTGGTCAGCGTAAACATAAGCGACGATGATTCCAGAATATTGTTGGCGTTGTTAATCAGTTGCACAACAATGTTGCCTGTACTCGCCTTGGCTGGAATGGTAACGGTACCTTCTTTTCCCTGAATGGTATAGTCTTTTCCCGACCGCGCCGTTCCGGTAACCGTGTAGGTAATTGTAATCGGCTGATCTAGCTGAGGCCCAACGTTGTGAACCTGAATGGAAATGGGCTTGCTATAACTCTCCTTATAGGTCTGCGTTGTATCCGTAAAGCGCACAAAATAGGGGCCTTCAAAGGTGCGATCTATATCCTGTTTATCACAGGCCACCGTACTCCAGCCAACAAGAGCAACCGATAATACCATCAGCCCCCAGTTGCCTATTGTATGTAGATAGTTTGGTTTCGTTTGGTTTTTCATAATCAGATAGTCGGGAAACCCATTCTGTTAATAGCCAGGATTTTGTGTCAGCGCCGAATTCTGCTGGATCTCCCGCTGGGGTATCGGCCAAAGTTCGTAGTGTTTATCCCAATTAGGTGAAAACGCCGACATAACGGCCTGCGCCCGGCCCGTTCTGACCAGATCGTACCAGCGCTGGCCTTCAAACGCGAGTTCGTACACACGCTCCCGCTCAACAGCCAGCAGAATATCCGCCTGCGCCGTGAGCGTTATAGCAGGTGCTTTCGCTCGTGTACGCAACACGTTCAGATCGGCAACGGCACCCGTCGTACCCGTCAGTTTACCCTGTTGAGCCCTCGCTTCGGCCCGAATCAAATACATTTCGGCTAGTCGCATCAACACAATATTGTTGTTGTCTTCCGAAGCCGTACCATACTTACGCACGGTCCAGCCATTATCATTAGCCCGTTGTTGTGATGGGTTAAAGGTAATCGTTGCACTGCGTGTCCCTGATTCGGTCGAAATCAGTGCTGTAATTAGCTGATTCGATGGAATGACTTCCCGGCGACCCACGAGCAGGTTATTTAGGCCTGTGCTGCTCGTTCCAGGATCATCAGTCAGGTTATAGCCAACTTCAAGAATCGATTCGGCCGTAAAATCTTTGGTGACAACATCGGCAAAATTGGTCTGCATGGTATAAATCCCTGAGTTAATCACCACCGTAGCCAGTGCTTCAGCCTGCACCCAGTTTTTCTGATAGAGGTAATAGCGGGCCAGGGCGGCCTGGCAATTTATTTTATTCAGATAAGCTGCATTGGTCGTGGCAGTGCCGGATGAGGCCACATTTGGTAAATCGGTCAGAGCCGCCTGGTAATCGGCCAGCACTGAAGCCAGAATATCCGCTTTGGCAGTTCGGGCAATTGTGGTGTTGGCCCCTGGTCAGTTGACGTTACTTTTGGAATATCGCCGAAGGTGTAAGCCCCAATAAAATTGGCCCATCCGCGCAAAAATCGGGCTTCGGCTAGTACTGACTTTTTTGTGGCCTCAGGTACGCCACTGACCAGCGGCAGACGTTCGATGATAAAGTTAGCTACATAAATCGTATTATAAATACCAGCCCACAAGGCATCAACCGCTCCGTTGGATGCCGTAATCTGTTTAGTACCAAGCTGAATATAATCGTTGAAAGTCCCGTTTGCCTGGATATAATCAGCAGTAAAGTCACCTGCAATTATATTGGCAGAGGCCATACCCCGAAAGGCACTATAAAGACCAATGCGAACGGGTTGTACATCATTCGGTTCGTTCAGTACCAAATCATCGACCAGCAAGTCTACTGGTTTGGGTTCCAGTACTTCCTGGCAGGAGGCCAGGCTAATAAGCACCAAAACCAGACTATATCGTAGTAAGCGAATCATATTTTAATGGCTGTCTTTTCCTGAGAAGAATGCGTTAAAAACCAATGCTCAAACCCACGAACACCGTTTTGACTTGTGGAAGGGTAAAGAAATCAATCCCCTGGGCCGCTGTTGATCCATCAAGCGTACTTACTTCAGGATCAGGACCAGAGTAGCGCGTCCAGGTTAGCAGATTAGTTGCCGATGCGTAAATACGGGTATTGGTTATCTTGAACCGTTCAATCCATTTCTTAGGAAGATTATAACCAATCGAAACGTTCTTCAATCGTAGAAATGAGCCATCTTCCAGGAACCGGCTGCTAAGGTAATTGTTGTAGGTATTTTGATACACATAGCGCGGAACATTAGTGATGTCACCTTCTTTTCGCCAGCGTTTAAGAGCCAATCGTGACTGGTTACTCTGCAAGTCTGCACCCGTATTAAGTAGATCGCTGGCATTCGAAAAATTCAGGATGCTATTGCCATAGGAAAACTGAAAAAACACACTAACGTCGAACCCTTTCCAGGAAACCTTATTGGTTAGTCCACCATACAACTTTGGCTGAGCATTACCAATCACCTGCCCATCGTCGGACGTAATGCGTCCATCGCCGTTTTTATCGTCGTAGATGGCATCGCCGGTGGCAGGATCAACACCAAGGAATTTCAGCCCCCAGAATGTTCCCAATGGCTGACCAGGCAATATAACATTGGTTCGGGTAACTCCATTGCCTGTGTATCCTCGAAAAACAGGCTGATCGGTAGCTAATGACACAACCTTATTTTCATTATGCGACAGGTTCAAATCAGTACTCCAGCGAACGGCCTTATTAATATTAACCGTTGAAATCGTCAGTTCCAACCCTCGGTTGGAAACTGATCCGATGTTACCCTGAACTGTACTAAAGCCTGTTGTTTGTGGGATTGGCTGGGCAAATAATAGTTTGTTCGTGAGGTTATCGTAGGCATCGACAGTTACATTCAACCGACCATTATAAAACGAGGCATCTAGCCCAATGTTCGCTTCGCGGGTGCGCTCCCATTGTAAGTTTGGGTTAGCCAGCGCAGAAGGGCTAACGCCTGTAGAGCCACTATAGGTTGCGGATGACCAGGTACCCAGGAATTGATAATCTCCAATTTGCTCATTCCCCGTAAACCCATAACTTGTTCTGAGTTTTAAATCGTTTAAAAAACGGAACTGCTCCATAAAGGGCTCAGCCGATATACGCCAGGCAACCGATGCCGATGGAAACACACCAAACCGCCGATTCTGTCCAAACCTTGACGAACCATCATAGCGCGTCGTTAAAGTAGCCAGGTATTTCTGGTCATAGTCGTATCGTACCTCACCAAAGGTAGATACTAAACCACTGTTGTTTCGGTAAGAATCGCCCTGATCAACAACCCCTGCCGACCTGATATAGGTAAAGTCATCGCTGGGGAATAGACGTCCCTGCACACTCCCATCCCGTTCATATTGCTGTAGTACTTCAAATCCTGCTGTAGTATTGAAATGATGTTTTTCGGCGAATTGGAAATTATAATTCAGTGTATTGGTATTGATCAGCTTGGATACATTTGTGTTACTATAAACCCCGTATCCATGATAACCAACACTGGGTAGAAAGCCGCCAATTGCCGTGGTAGAGGGCTCAAACTGGTCTTCGGTTATATTATTGTAGTCAATACTAATTTTTGAGCGAAAGCGCAGGTTTTGCAGAATTTCATAGTCAACATACAGACCCGCCAGCATCTTAAAGGTATAGGTTTCAAAGCGGGGTAAAACGGCCTGCCCCACTGGGTTGAAATTTGGGAAACCTGGATACTCCGTATCACTCGGCCCATATAGCTTTCCCTGTTCATTATATGGCGAATAATAAGGCAGGCTCTTAAGCGCGCCCGAATAAACGCCATCTAAAAAATTATCCCCTTTTACTCGCTTGTTCTTCACCCGCGACAGGGTCAGATTCATACCAAACGAAAGCTTAGAGTTTACTTTATGGTCGAATTTAAACTGGCCCGTATAGCGAATAAACTGACTATTCAATTGTACCCCCTCTTCATTCCGATAGCTGCCACTCAAGTAAAACTGGGTTCGGTCATTACCTCCCTGCGTTGATAGCTGATACTGTTTATAAACGCCTTTTCGCAGAATAGCATCAATCCAGTCGGTGTTTTGCTTGTCGGTAACCCCTTTAATTAAGCCCAGCTTATCAGGGTCCTGGCCGGCATTCGTAACAGCTTCCCGCTGTAAGTCCAGCAATTCAGACGCATTGAGCAAATCAGGTCGACGGACAATATCAATCAAGCCCTGCTGCACGTCGGCCGTAAATTTTGTTTTCTGATTGGCTTTCCCTCGTTTGGTTGTTATGAGCACCACACCATTAGCCGCCCGCGATCCATAGATGGCCTTTGCGGACGCATCTTTCAGCACATCGATTGATTCAATATCGTTGGGGTTGAAGAGCGCAAGTGCATTATCGGTCTGTCCACCAAAATCCCGTCCTGTTAGAGCACCGTTTTCAACGGGTACGCCATCAACAATAAACAGGGGTCGGTTACTAGCCGAAATCGATGTATTTCCCCGTATCCGAACCATAAGCCCTCCACCTGGTGTACCCGATGATTGCGAGACCTGTACACCAGCCGCCTGACCTTGTAATGCCTGATCAAAGCTGGCAACGGGAATATCTTTGAATTTTTCGGGAGATATTGACGCAATAGAACTGGAAATATCTTTTCGTTGCAGCGTACTATAGCCTGTCACAACTACCTGAGTAAGCTCATTGATTGATTCCTGCATCTGTATGTTGATGACAGTTCGGTTTCCAACCGTTATTTCCTGCGACACTAAACCAATAGATGTCATAAGAAGAACGGCAGTGCTTCCAGGTACTGTAATGCTATAATTACCATTGGCATCGGAACTAACACCATTTGTAGTGCCCTTAACCTGAATATTCACACCAGGTAAAGGTTGTCCATCCTGAACAGATATGACTCGACCCGTTATACGCACACCCTGAGCCAGAAGATAGCCAGGCAGTATAGTCAGCAGGACTGACCAGATAATAACACTATAAAATTTTCTCATGTATAGGTTATACTCCAAGTAAAAGCTTTTAGGGTTGCGACAATGTTAATGGAAAACAAGATACTATAAGCTACTGCAAACTACTATTTTTTCAAACGAAAAATTCGCCCCCATCGTATAAATCCAATGATCAGCGAAGCTACTCTAGTTGTTTAATTTCTGATAGATCACCACGATGGTACAATTAAAATTATACTGGGCTATTGGCTTAATCAGTAAACTATTTCCCATTCATAATACGCCAGTTTCGCTTCTTTTGATGCAAATCTCATTATATGTTTTGGTAAGCTATCTGACTATCAGTTAGATCTAATAAAAAAACAAGGCTCTCTGCTTGGACAGAGAGCCTTGAAAACTAGCATTTATTTGCTATAAATTACTTCGGATTTTTCACTGGGGCACTGCCCGAAGCAGCAGGATTGTAGGCCAACTCGTTGTCGGGAACATCCCAATAATCCAGGAAGTTATAGGTGATTGTTGCGTTGGTGTTCACCTTACCGGCTTTATCAACGACAACGGCACCCGTCCGACCTTTGGTGATCACTTCCCAACGCCGGGCATCGTAGAACGACAGCCCCCGGAAAACCAGACCAACCCGACGCTCTTTACGCAACTCTTCTTTGGCCGCAGCCAGATCAAGCCCACTCAACGGAGCTAACCCTGCGCCCTGGAATGTACGAACGGCGTCGATTGAGGCCAATCCACCGGCAATATCACCGGTATAAATTTTAGCTTCGGCCTTCATCAATTCGTTTTCTTCGTAGGTGCTAGCCAGTGTCAGTTCATAAGCGCCTACGGTCAGGTTACTCAACACTACTGTACCTGCTATCCCTTTGCCGCCACTCACTAACTGCCAACGCGTATTAAAGGAGTTACCACGGTCGGAGTTGAACAGCGAAGGAGCTGCCAATTGAGTAAAGTTATTCGCCAACCGTTTGTCACCCGCAGGGAAATCCTGAATCAGGCGCTCGCTAATTTTATACGTAACTGTACCAGGTGTGCCTGTCGATTTAGCGGCCATGCTACCATTTACAGCAGAAATAAAATCGGCATTTTCGGTCGAGCGACCTGTGAATATATTGTCAGTCGATTTTACACCATCGTTCGTCAATGTCAGGATTTGCCCCCACTGAGCAGCCGTCATAGCCGCCGTCGTGGTATTTACCAGAATATTGCGGGCTTTGAGCGTGTTAATGCTCCGTTTCCACATATCGGTTGTTGGCGGAAGACCTTTACCAACCTGATTAAACGTTGGAATTAAAGCGGTAAGTGTCGCCGTATAATTCGCATCAGTACCGATAGTAGTTAACAAGGCGGCTGCCTTATCGAGGTTTTTCGTTGCTTCGTCAATGATCTTCTCTTTAGCTACGTAGTTTGCATTGGTAGCAGCCGTTTTGTCATTGATTATACCCGCATAATACATAGAGCCGATCCGTGAATAGGCAAAGCCTTTCCACCAATAAGCCCAGGCCAAAACCGTATTCTTTTTGACGCCAGAAGCATCATTCGAGAACGTCGTTGAATTCGCAATATCGATTACGTTATTCATCGAATTGTTCAGGTTGTACATGTATCCCCACTCATAGAACAACGGGTTCGCACCTGCATTGGCATTGGTGTTAATCGTGCGAATCAGGGCGATCTGCGTATTGATTGCGCTGGGGTTAAGCACTTTCGAGCCATCATCCAGCGTCACTACGTCGGGCATACCAATCTGATTACCATATACGTTGGCGGCTTCTTCACCAACGACATCAGCCATTAGTTCATGGAATCCAACCGCACCAGTCCAGAAATAACCGGGGATACCGTCACTGTATTTAATTCCATCCCGGAATCCGTTGATGTAAACGCTACCCTGAGCCAGACCAATTACCCCTGATTCCGTAGACGCACTGGCCGGTGTAGGTTGGTTCGGATTTTTGACATCCAGTTGTTCCTTACAGGCTCCCAGTAAACTAACCAGAGCGAAGGATAGAACTGTTGTTCTTATTATATATCGTTTCATGAAGTTATTCTTGCTGGTAAAAAAATTAGAAACCAAAGTTGAGAGATACCTGATAGGAACGGTTGTTGGGTGTCGTATTATGATCCGTTCCCCGATCCCATGCTGAGTTTTCACCACCGCCACTCGACAAGTTGCTACCTGTTGTCTGTCCGAGTTTATTTCAGGATCGAAACCGGTATACTTAGTGAATGTCAGCAGGTTACGACCACTAAATACGACTTGCAGGCGATTCATTGGCAACTTGATCAGCTTCGTTAATTCGATGCCCAGGGCTACGTTTCGCAGACGGACAAAGGAAGCATCTTCGTAGAAGTAATCTTTTGTACCGTTGTTGGCACCAGCCTGGTAGACACCTCGATAGAAAGCCGTCCACGCACCCGTTGATCCATTGATGGTAATTGGATTGACGTAGTCTTTGTGGATACCATCCCGGTACATCCACTCTTTAGTCTGGTTATAGAGGTGGCTTCCCGATGTCCAGTCGAACTGGAAGTTCAGGGTTACGATATCACGGAACGAAATATCGTTGATAAACGAGGATACAAACTTAGGGTTTGGATCACCAAAGCTATACTGGTTCGAGCTAAAGAGAGGCTGTTTAGTCGTTTTATTAACAACAAATCCATTGCTGGCCACTTCGTAGTTAGCTTTAGCACTTTCTGCAATAGCCGCAGTGCCATCAGGCAGAACCTGGTCGAGGCTATGGATAGCTACGAAACCAAATAACTGGCCAATTTTCTGGCCTGCTTTCAGCACGTAGTTAGTGCTACCAGCACTTGAGGTTACAACAATCTGCTGATTACCTTTTACCGCGTCGATCTGAGAGCTCTGATGGCCGAAGTTCGTTGTCAAATTCCAGGTGAAGCTCTTTCCCCGATATACCGTAGCGTTCAACGAAAACTGTGTGCCATTCGATGATAGCGAGAAGGCATTATCTTTAACCGTACCGATGCCGCTCGTTGGGGCTGAGTTTACGTTGAAGATAGCGTTATCAGTCGAACGCTTCCAGTAGCTGAATGAGAAGTTAAGTTTCTTGAGCCAGTCACCGTTACCCCCTTTAACGGTGAAGTCAGTACCAATTTCAAGTTCTTTCGATACTTCTACACCCAAATCCGGGTTACTTTGGGTAACCGTGTTATAGAATACGTTGTTAGCTCCAAACGTACGAGTACCTAACGTTACATAACGGTCGAACGGCTTAGGCTGAATACCGGCCTGACCATAAGCAGCCCGCAGTTTGAACTCAGGCACATAGGTACCTAATGCGCTATTTTGCCAGAACTTAATAGACGAAGGACGCACATAACCATCCGCATGCGGGAATGTAAATGGCGTTGATCCACCGCCAAAGGCCGACGAATAATCAGAACGGAAACCGGCTGTAACACCCAATAATTCACCGTATTCAATGTGTTGGTTGATCAGATATCCGTAAGTTACAAATGGCGTGCTGTTGTCAAGTGAAATCCGGTAAGTACTAGCCTGAGCACCCGTATAAGGGGTATAGGTAGGCACCCCTAAGCCATAGGCATCAAACTCCTTATAATTGTTCTTCCGATAATCGAAGGAGATTTGTGTCGATGTTCGGATTGGAATATTCAGCTTGAAATCTCCCTGAAAATCGGTTTTAATGAACGCACTGGCCAGGAAATTCTGGAACACGGTCTTGTAATCATAGGTGGAGACTTCTCCTTTGGCATCACTGGCATTTGTGCTTGTAGCATAACCAGCTCCATTGGCAATGATGTTTCGATTCAACGTCTGATTACCATAGGTGTATCGCTCACCTTCCTGCGTGTAGTTCAGGCCATACCGAGCATTCAGATCCAGGTATTTAATCGGTTTATAGTCCAGTTCTATGCTCTGAATAACGTCTACCTTATTATCGACGTGGTTCCGGTATTGGTTCCGATAATTTGGATTATACCCGTTCACGCCCGAAGCACTACCATAATAAGCCGCATAGTTTCCGTCTGGATCTACATAATCGTAGTTGTTGAACGGACGCGTATTGTTGATGTCATACCATACAGCCCGGTCATAGGTGTTGATCGTATTTTTGGTATAAACTAACTGAGATACACTACGCAAAGTCAGGTTCTTAGCCAGCGTCATCCCGATATTACTAACCAGATTGCTACGGTTATAAGCACCGTTATTTTTCAGAATCGTGGTCTGATAGCTGTTGGAGGCTGTAATGCTATAATCGGCTTTTGTACTTCCGCCCGATATATTGATCGAGTTGTTGATCGTTTCGGAAGACCGGAAGAACATTTTGTAGTAATCATAGAATTTCAGGTTCTGATCATAGGCCTTATTTGCCTGGCTATTTACATCCAACGCATTATATTGAACGTTTTCGCTCCAAGTGCTGGTAGCCTGATCGAAGGTAAGTGGCTTGCCGGATACACCAATAACATTGTTACTGGCATCAGTAACAAACGCATGTTTATCGGCCTGAGCCACACCACCCGCATTAATATACGAGTTGGTAGCATATGAGTTTGAAAAACTAATCCGTGCCGGGCCGTCTTTACCACGCTTGCTGAACAACTGGATTACGCCATTGGCACCCTGCGCACCATATAACGTACCGGCAGCAGCACCCTGGATAACCTCAACCCGATCAATCGTATTTAAATCAAGGCTGTTCAGGTCGGTAGAGCCTACCTGAACACCATCCATCAAGATAATAGGAGCTGTACCCGGTTAATCGTGTTAATACCCCGAAGCAGGATGTTTGCTTTCGAACCGGGTGTACCATTGGCGCTTACGATCTGCGCACCCGCAATCTTACCAACCAGAGCCTGATCAATCGAAGCCGTTGGCGCGGCAGGTAAATCTTTTGCCGAAACGGATTCAACGGCAATACCCAGTTTAGCTTTTGATGTAGCTACGCCAACCCCTGTTACGACAACTTCTGACAGTTGACGCGAGTCTGATACCAGGCTCGCATTCACTTCCGACTCATTACCAACTTTAACTTCCTGGGTTACAACTCCTACGAAGCTGAATACCAGAATAGTGCCTTTCGCACTAGGTACTGATATGGAATAAACCCCACCGGCATCGGTGTTTGCCCCTTTGGTCGTTCCTTTCACAACGACCGAAACACCCGGCAAGGGCGATCCATCTTCCGCTGACGTCACCTTGCCAACGATTCTGCGTTCCTGCGCCCATGCTGTGGACCAGATTGAGCTTACCAACAGGAAACTCATTAATAGAATTCTACTCATTTAGGTTTTTAGTTAGGCCAAGTAAAATGTAATCATCTGCAAAAGTAGTATCAAAAATAAGCAATACAAATTTTTTTCATACAAATGATTTGACCAACATAAATTTGAATTTACCCATCTAAGCAAAATATTATTCTGAATACAATTTTTTCCTTACTTAGTTATAAATACGCTATCTACTTATTCTCTAAAATTGAAAATGTAATTTTAGGTAGATGTGAATTATTGAAGATTACGCATTACATAATGTCGCCTATGTTGAGTGCCACTGCATTATTTACCTTTATGTAAGAATCAAGTTCAACTTATCTATAATTCTATAGACTTATTTGCATACCTAGTACTCTTCCGATTTAGATTCTCGGGCGGCATCGGCCGTCCGACGCCCCGAGAAACAAAAGAATCTATTTTGGTAAAGCACTAGTTGTAGTCTACTATTGACTCTATTCGTCTTAACGTCTTATCTATAAACAGAACGCCGGGAGCTAGCTCCCGGCGTTCTGTTTATAGATAGGCTTATAATATATAAGGAGTAATCAGTGCTGTCCAGCAGTTGATCGATTAAGGTTTTTTTCAATATCCGTAGCCATCGACCGCGTGTATTGATACCCTATTCGAAATAATTCCCGTGCTTTTTTAACATCGGCTGGACTGTAACCTGCTAACTCAGCCGGTTCCAGTAGTATGTCGCAACGAGTAAATTTTGCTTTGGTTTTACTCTGAACGGCCAAAATGATACTTCGTTCGATGACGCCCCGCATCGAGCGGATGGGTTTGGTCGTTCCAAACGGATTGCAATGCGATCCAATCAGAAAGTCTACTTTATCTTCAATCACATCGACGGGTAAATTATTGAGCACACCGCCATCAACAAACTGACGCTTATTAATTAGGAGTGGCTCAAAAATACCTGGCAGACAACAGGAAGCCAGAACCGGACGGATAAGCTCACCCTTATCGAATACCACCTGCTCACCCGCGTTCAGATCAACGGCAACAACATGAAGTGGAATCTGCAATCCCTCAAAGGAATCGTGTGGAATGTATTTTTTATAGAGTTCAGTAGCGGTATCGATCCGTAACAGGCCCATGCGATTCCAGGCTGGGCGCAGGTGCCGCATAAACGATGAAGACTCAATAATTTTCAGGCTCTCGTCAGGTGTATAGCCCTGAGAAATCAACGCGCCAACAATAGCCCCCGCACTGGTTCCGGCAATCTGATCGAAACCGATGCCCATTTCCTGCAAGGCTTTTATAACACCCAGATGCGCAATGCCACGCGCTCCGCCACCCGATAATACCAGACCAATTTTCATAGACTTCAATTAGTTGGCTTGATAACGGTATGTATAGTTTTTTGGTTTTTGCTAACCTGTAGGGCGGGTGGAAACCCGCCCTACAGAAATTCCACCAATTTGCCCTTATCCTTAATCCGAACTCCCCGTTCGGTCAGTTCAACAGTAGCGGCTTCGGTGGTGGGGTCGTGCTCAAAAACCAGAATCCAGTTTTCCTGGGCAGCCTGTTGAAGTAGCTTCGTTTTCTCATCCATTGTTAACAGAGGCCGCACATCGTAACTCATGACATAGGGCAGCGGAATATGTGCTGAGGATGGAATCAGATCAGCCATGTAGGCTATCGTTCGGCCGTTAATATGAACTAAAGGCAAAGCCATTTTTTCGGTATGCCCGTCTACATATAGGAAATCAATATCGGCAAAAGGGAACGGCTTTTCCGTCAAGAATGTCAGTTGGCCACTTTCCTGCAAAGGCATAATATTTTCATGCAGAAACGACGCTTTTTCACGCGGATTGGGATGAATAGCCCAATTCCAATGGGCAGGATGCGTCCAGTAAATTGCATTCTGAAAAACGGGGATCAGTCGTTCATCATCGCGCCGAACTGCCCCGCCCACATGATCGAAATGCAGGTGTGTGAGCAATACATCCGTTACATCGGCTTCCGAATAACCTGCTTTTTGGATAGAACCTCGCAACGTGGCGTCGCCGTGGAGATCATAATGCCCAAAGAATTTCGCATCCTGCTTGTTGCCAATGCCCGTATCGACGAGCAATAGTCGATTACCCTGTTCGTAAAGTAAACAACGCATGGCCCAGGTGCAGCGGTTTTGTTCATCCGCCGGATTGAGTTTTTGCCAGAGAGGCTTGGGAACAACGCCAAACATGGCCCACCATCAAGTTTAAAAAGGCCAGTATCGAGGGTTTGGAGAGACATACATGAGTTTTTCGGCAAGTTAAGATTTTATACCTATTGCCGATAAGCCCATCCATTTTCCCACAGGTCATAAACAAGTTCAGGTGTTCATTTTCAAAGACAACGTCCTTGCCGATAAGTTTCACCTGCTCCGATTGGAGCGAGGAAACGGGGTAATGTCGAGTTTATTCAACTCGACATTACCAACTGACTTAGAACACCAAAAAGTTGTTTCATCCTCACGCGTTGATTCGTAGTAATGGCAAGCGAAAGGCACGCTAAAAATAAGTGTGGACAGAAGCAATATCTGGTGCATGAACACCGGGTATGCTGTGGCGTAGAAGCGAATCAAAATTGCCTATCGGCCTTTCAAAAAACCAACGTGAGTTGAGGAACGGAGGGATCGAGTTGTGTAACGGAGGAATTTGCCAGATAAGAGGAACACACCATTTTATTCCTCACCGACAAGTCGCTTCATTAAGTCGGATTTTGAACGCCGGGAAACATCAACTGTGCAGCCATCGTCAAGAATAACCTGGCCTCCTTCACCACGCAAGTATTTGACAACGTGATTGAGATTGACAATGTGTGACTTATGTGTGCGAAAAAAGGGCTCGCCTTCGGCACATAAATGGTCAAACTCAGCCAGTCCACGCGATGCCAGAACGGTTTTCTGGTTCGAAAAATGAATCGTGGTATAGCTACCAGCTGCTTCGAACCAGGTAATATCGCCAACTGGAAAAAGCAGCATACCATCAAGAGTCGGAATCGCGATTTTTCGGATTCGTTCCCGGTCTTCTTTCATGTTCCGCAACAAACTGCGCATGTCATCGGGTAAGGGTTCCTGCCGGTGTTCATAGTGAAGCTTCTCGGCCAGCAATTTATTATTTCGAGCCAGAAGTTCTTCGTTTTCGCTAGCTCGCTGGAGGGCTAATTGCTGAGCCGTTTGGTATTCTCCCTGAACAGTTTGCAACCGATCAGCAAGCGCCAGTGTAAGCAACGTGGCCTCGCAGGCAGCGCCAATCTGGTATCCATATACAATCCAGACATGCGTAAACGCGATTACATCAAGCAAGGCTAATACGCTGGTCATAGTACCGGCGATATAAAAACTCCAGGCAAGCAAGTAATATCGGGCGGGACGATAGCCTTGCTGGTAGGTACGAAGTCCCAGAACCAGCAATGATATAAAGCCTAATAAGGTCAGCCCATAAAAGGTTCTTTCCAGACCAGGTACGTCGAGTAAACGAAGTATTGTGGTTAGTGCTACCAGGCTTAGTAAGCCAATAAAGTAGCGATAAAAACGGGGTAGAAACTCACGGGTACGCAGAAAATTCATTGAAAACCAAATAGCTGCCCCGAAGGTCATGGCAGAAATGAGCAAGTACAGTCGGCCATTATTGATAGACGGGGTAGACCGCCAGAGCAGATCGTACAGAAGGCCTTCAAACGATAAAAACGTGAGGCAAGAGAGGGTTATATAGGCGGCATAGAGTAAATAAACCTGGTCGCGGACAAGTCCATACACAAACAGATTAATAATTACCATTACGAGCATGAGGCCCATTACAGCCCCATTGAAGAGCATTTCCTGTTGAAGATGGCTTACGATAGGTCGAACAGGAGCCAGCAGAACCGAAAAATGAAGAATATTATCGTCGCGAAGAGCAAGAAACACTGTTCGGGGACGCTGGCCAATTGGTAACACAACCGTGTTTGTCAGGAAATAACGGTTGGCAAAGGGTCGCAATACGCCCGAATGTTGTTCGGTCAGGGCACCGGTTTCGCTAATCACGTACAGATCCACATAATCGACATCCTGGGTCATAAACAACAAAAAAAGAGACTCAGCTAAAGTATTGTCGATGTGAAATTTCAGCCAGATACGCGCGTTGGTATGTCCGAAATTGAGTTTTTGTTGCCAACTCAGCCGGTAGGCCGAATCCGGCTTAGCGGCCACCTGGGCAAAGGTCAACTCCAGCGTAGGGTCCTCCAAAATAAATGCCTTCGGTCCTAGTTCAACAAGCTGGTCAGCGAGCGGATTCGCAACTGGCTGAGCCAGTGCCGACAGCGCGCTCACAATCAATAAAAAGAGGACCCGACTATAAATCATATCGCATCAGTGAACGGACAATCGCCTGATTGTGAAATTATAACAAATTTATCACGTTCAAACTTTTCTGTGATATTGGGCGTATATTTCTTGCGATACCCTCACAAGTTCCATGAAACGCATTGTTCACAAACATCCCTTAGCGATCCGCTGGTTTCACTGGATCAACTTTCCGGTTCTGTTCGTCATGATCTGGAGCGGATTACTGATTTACTGGGCCTACGATCCCTATAAAATCCAGATTGGTGATTACACGCTCCTGTCGTTCTTTCCCGACGGCTTCTACAAATTTCTCCATGTACCCCGTCGGCTGGCTGAAGGCATGGCCTGGCACTGGGTGTTCATGTGGTTGTTCATGCTGAATGGTCTGCTCTATGTTGGCTACACGTTTATTTCAGGCGAATGGCGGCATCTGGTTCCTAACCGAAACTCATTCCGGGAAGCGATTCAGGTAACACTTTATGATCTTGGTCTTCGTAAAACACAACCACCCTTCATCAAATACAATGGTGCCCAGAAGATAGCCTATTTTTCGATTATGCTCATGGGCGTTGGTTCAGTTCTGACGGGTTTTGCCATCTATAAACCCACCCAATTTGCGTGGCTGACCAGTTTGCTGGGGGGCTACAAAGCGGCCCGCCTGGAGCACTTCGTCCTGACAGTTGGCTACGTTCTGTTTTTCTTTGTCCACATTGGGCAGGTAATTCGGGCGGGCTGGCAAAATTTCCAGTCGATGGTAACCGGTTTTGAAGTAATCAAATCCCATGACCCAGAGCCCCCGCATGCCTGGGCCTACGGATAGCCAGCCCATTCAACCACAGCCTGTAGAACCGTTCGAACCATCACCAAGCTCTGCCCTATCATGAGTCAACAAACTGAACCCAAACTCCCCGAGAACGATATTCCAGAATCAGTCGCTCGTCGGCAAATGATTAAATCGTTTGGCTGGTTTGCGCTGGCAAGTGCCGTGCCGGTTGGGTATACGAGTGGATTACGAAAAGCCCCGGTGCACAGGGTATTAAACGCCCCCTCCGAACAATTTTGAATGCCAATGAGCAGGTTGCCAAAACCTACTTTAGTAATACACACCTTGTACGCACATTTGCAGTTGAAGATGCGGCTAAAAAAGCACGCGTTAATGGCTACGATGGCATTAAAACACCAATTCCGGAAGACTGGAAATTGCAGGTCGATCATCCATCAGAAACAGATCAGCCATTGATGCTGACGATAGAGGACATTAAGGCCCTGCCCAAACACGAAATTGTATATGAGTTCAAGTGCATTGAAGGATGGAGCCAGGTACAGCATTGGGGTGGGGCACGTTTGTCCGATTTTCTGGCCAACTACAAACTAGGCACAAAAAGCGGTAACGGCCCGAACCCAGCTAATACGAACGATTTATATAAATACGTTGGCCTGGAAACGCCCGACGAAGGTTATTACGTAGGCATCGACATGGAGAGTGCATTGCATCCACAAACGCTCCTCGCCTATGAATTAAACGGCCAGCCCATTACGGCTCCCCATGGCGCTCCACTCCGGCTGATTATTCCGGTTAAATACGGTGTAAAAAACCTGAAGCGAATTGGCCGGATATTCTTCGCCGACGAGCGTCCCCGCGATTTCTGGGCCGAGCGAGGGTATGATTATTATGTAGGCTTGTAACGTCAACACATACAGTATGACTAATTTACTCGTTCTCCTGGCCGCTTTGGGAATGGCCATAGCATTGCCTGCCGACAAACCGGCAAAACCACCAGTCCAGCCTGTTATTGTGCTGGAGTTATTCACCTCGCAGGGATGCTCCAGTTGCCCACCCGCCGACAAGACCTTGCAGGACATAATCCAACAGGCTACCCGTTCAGGTCAGGCAGTCTATGGGCTTTCGTTTCATGTCGATTACTGGAACCGGCTCGGCTGGCAAGACCCGTTCAGTGCGAAACAATTCACTGACCGCCAACGCCAATACGACAGAGCATTGAAGAGTCAGACATATACTCCTCAATTGGTCATTAATGGAAGTCAGGATGTAATTGGCGGACAACGCGGGCGAATTGAACAAGCAATCCAAACCATCCAGAAACAACCGGCATCGGCTTTTATTGGGGTTGATGGAAACATTGCCCGAGACATGAAGCAGGTAACGGTCTCTTACAGCT
Source organism: Spirosoma telluris (assembly GCA_003259005.1). GTDB lineage: Bacteria > Bacteroidota > Bacteroidia > Cytophagales > Spirosomataceae > Spirosoma > Spirosoma telluris. The sequence continues at coordinate 6,701,159 of QLII01000001.1, read as the reverse complement.
TATCTGCTGCCGGTCCCTATCGTGTAAACGTGGCCCTTGTGCAGAAAGAAGCACGAACTGCCGTTCAAAACGGCGAAAATGGGGGACGTACCTTATTCAATACAAACGTGGTTCGGCAATTTAAAACCATCGATGAAACAGGAACATCCGGGAATGCAGTGCTTTCTTTACCCACTGGCCTGACCGCTGATCAAACCGCAGTACTGGTGTATGTTCAGCGAACAGATACCGGTCAGATCGTTGGGGCTAAACAGTTCTGATCATGGAGTGGTTTACTACCTGTTAAACCACTCCATGATCGCGTTATGAAAAAATCACTTGCCATGCTATCCTTACTGCTATCAGTAGGGTTAGCAACAGCCCAAACTAAACCCGCTTCATCCACTGCCTCTCCTACTCCGCCGACTATAATATCGGTCATTGAGGGAGTTAGTGGGAAACGTTTTCTGCCTGATACGGCATTTGTAGCCTTGTCGGAAGAAGATGAAACTTTGCTCAGTAAAGAACCGATTGCAAACTGGAGCCTGCTACAGGAATCAGGCCCAGCCATGACTTACTCCAATCTGGTTATTGGTACGCGCTCCTATCAGCTGATCATTACGAAACTACCCAGAGAAGTACTCCCAACGGCAACGCTCCTCCGTTTCGATACGCCTAAATCGAAGCCGGAGCCCATTGCACGCGGTACACTCAAGCCAAAGACTGAGGAAAAGCCAAAATGAAAAAACTTAGAGACAAAAAAAGAGCGCGGCTAGCCGCGCTCTTTTTTTGTCTCTGTTGCCTGATCATAATGAGATTCGGGCCTGTCTAACATTTTTTGTCCGATCCAGAACGAATTATGTTTTCGCTATGAGGTATACTACTCAATTCATGTTGAAAACATGGTTCCTCAGGCGAAATAATGCCCTATTACAGCGAATATACTACAGCAAATACTTATACATTTTCATCTGAGTATAAATACTTATACTAAAATACTTAGAATAAAACATTAATAATCAAGCAGCTAAGTATTACCAACAACCTGTAAGTAACCGTAAAAAAAGTGTATAAATTAATATTGACAAAACAATATTTTGAAAACTACTAACTTTATAGAATTAAAACCTAACTAATTAAAATTAAATTAAAACTAATTGGACTTTTTTTTTATTCTGTAGCTTTATCAAAAAGTAGCATTTTTCTTAACTTAATTCTAACAACTTATGATGAAATCTCTATTTGTGAGTATGCTAGTAGTATGCTCGCTCTGGACCACTGCGTGGGCTCAGGAACGGAGGGTGATCGGCAAAGTAACATCAGCCGAAGATGGTTCGCCTTTACCGGGCGTTTCAGTGGTTGTGAAGGGCACAACAAAGGGTACAACAACTGATGCAGGGGCATTTATGACATCTCGCTGCCCTTAGCCAAGGGCACCATTTTAGTCTTCAGTTTCGTAGGGGTTGCTACGCAGGAGATATCTATTGGCAATCAATCAGAAGTCAATGTGAGCTTGGTATCCGATTCTCGATTACTGACCGAAGTCGTCGTAACGGGTAGTGGTATCGAGACAAGCAAAGCCAAATTAGGGATTGCTGTTGAAAGTGTTTCGGGGAAAAACTTGCCCCAGACACCAACTGCTTCTATTGACCAGGCGTTGATTGGTAAAATTCCTGGTGCCCAGATTTCCTCAGTCAGTGGTAACCCAGGCGACCCAGTCAATATTCTGCTTCGCGGGATCAACAGCGTACAGGGGGGAACGAAGCCACTAATTATGGTCGATGGCGTACAGGTTGCTGCTACTGACATCAACTCACTTGATCTGAGCAACGTAGATCGGATTGAAGTAGCACAAGGAGCCGCTTCAGCTTCTATTTATGGAGCCCAGGGAGCTAATGGTGTTATCCAGATATTTACGAAAAAGGGTAAGAAGGGCCGAATAGCCGTAAACGTTTCGAGCAGTTACTCGACCAATGAGTTTCTGAATACTGGAAATGTACATAAGGCTGAGCTGCACCCTTATCTGACCGATGCCAGCAATAATGTTGTTGATAGCAAAGGGAATATTTTGTCCTTTACTGATTATGGTTCACTAAAAGGCCTTTCCTACCAGTACGGAGGAGCCACGCGCTACGCAATTCAGGATATTCGTAACGTGGCTGACAAGGCCTATAATGCTAATCTGAAATACTATGATCACTTTAAGCAGGTTTTTCAGACAGGTAGTACCTCCAACAATGCCATTAATATTTCGGGAGCATCGGAGAAAAGTGATTTCAACATATCGATCGCTAATAACCACAACGTTACACCTATTCTGAAAAATGGGTATATCGACCGGACGAATTTATCGGCCAACGTAGGAACAGAGCTGTTTAAAGGATTTACGATTCGGTCAACAACTCAGTTGGTCTATACCAAAAATACCTTGAAACCAGGGCTTGGGGCTGCTGGCGGACAGTATTATGGATTAGGGAATTCGCTTGGCAATATCGGCCGTGTATACGGATTTCTAAATACCTCGCCGTTTTTTGATCTGACCGCCCGTGATAAAGATGGCAACTACCCGTATAAACAATTGTCTGATTTCGTCAGCGTTAACGCTAACGATCCTTATTACAATCAGCAGTATACGGATGGACTGGATAATAAAATCGACGTTGTCCAGAATTTCGATGTCAATTATAAGGTCAATAAGTTTGTCGAACTGGATGCCAAATATGGCATCAACTACCGTAATGAAAATGCTCGCTGGACCTATTACAACCAGTCTACGAATGCGAGCGCTGCTTTCTTTGGGGGTGGTAACTATGCAAGCCAGTTTGCACCTGACAATACGGGGGAAATCGACAACTGGCAGTATAGTACTACCTTCCAGAACTTTCTGGCTACAGCCTATTTACGAACCGATTTTCAGAATGACTTCCATATTAATCTGCCTATTCAGACTAGCACGCAGGTTTCGTTCGACTATCGGAAAAATAAATACAGTGAATATGATACCTATGGGGTAGGCTTAGGATTAGCCCCTCCCTATAATATTCAGGCTACTTCATCACAGGCCGTCTATTTTGATTATGTCCGTCCCTTTGTTACCTATGGGTATCTGGTCAATCAGAAAGTTGATTTTGGCGATTATGGTGGTGTAACAGCAGGTTTCCGTAGTGACTGGTCATCGGCATTTGGTGGCGGATCAACTCCCTTTACCTTCCCTCACTTCGATGGTCATATTGCGCCGTTAGCATTCTTTAAAAACAGTACGCTGGCGAATGCTTTACCGTATTTCAAACTGCGTGCGGCTTATGGCGAAGCAGGTATTCAGCCAGGGGCGTTCGACCGTTATCCTGTTCTGGATCAACAAAACTTAGGAACGGGGCTAACCTATGCGATTCAGCCAACAAGCAACAACCCAAACCTACAGGTAGAGGTATCGAAAGAACTGGAAATCGGTACTGATTTTACGGTTGGTGGAAATTCCGGGCGTACCTGGTTTAACTCGATTTCGGGTTCATTTACGTACTGGAAACGTAAAAGCGAAAACGTGATCTATACGATTAGCGTGCCACCTTCCTTAGGCTCAACCGGCCAGCGGACGAATGCGATCAATATGTCGTCGAATGGTGTACAGTTCTCGTTAACCTTGCCTATTTACAAGTCTAATGGGTTGAAATGGGATCTAACGACCAACTTTGGTCATCAGATTTCTAAAATCGACGCTATTTCGGGCGGAGCTGATATTATCCTGACCTCAAACGCGGGTAGTACATCACTGGCCTTAACGCCAGGCCAGCCTATTGGGCAGGTTTACGGGTATAAAGCCTTAACTAGCCTGGACTATACCCGCCAGGATGGCGTTACGCGCTATATTAAGCCAGGTGATGAGGGTAAGTATCAGATCGTAGATGGACGGGTTGTGGATAAAACAACCTATCAGATGCAGTTTACGGATGAAGTATATCCCCTGATGAACCCAAACCCCAAGTTTAATATGTCGTTCATCAATGGAATCAGCTTCAAAGATTTCCTGACCCTGAACTTCCAGTTCGACTGGGTAAATGGCAGCAAACTATATAACCAGACCAAAGAATGGATGTATCGGGATGGTATTAGCGGAGACTTCGCGAAACCAGTAACCATTGATGGAAAAACAGGAGCCTTTACCGCTTATTGGTCTAGTGCCTATTATAACCTATGGGGTAGCCTCCGTGGAGCGGGTAATAACGCGACTAAAGATTTCTTCGTAGAAGATGCGTCCTTTGTTCGTCTGCGGAACATTTCATTAGCGTTCGATGTGGCTAAGATTGTTAAACTACCCTACCTGAATAAATGTCAGTTAGTCTTGACAGGCCGGAATATTTTAACGTTCACAAAGTACTCTGGCTACGATCCTGAAATTAGCTCGGGTTCACCAAACTCTTCATTCGACCGGGGTGTCGATCATAGCACCCTGCCCAATACGAAGTCTTATCAGGTTGGATTGAACATCGGCTTCTAATCTTAAACATTCTTCTGACAATGAAATTCATGACAAAATATAACTTCTTTTCGGCAGTTTGTTTCGCAGCTATCATGCTGGGGGGTGTTTCCTGCAAAGACCAATTAGACGTTGGTAACCCCAATGCTCCGACTATTTCGGCCAACGTAAGTAACGAAACTGGCCTTTATCAATTGGCACAAGGCGGTGTTTATATCAATGGTTTTGCTGGTAATGGCCAGGATGGCTGGCTGGGCGACAGTTATTTTTCACTGCCCGTCGGCTATCAGGAACTGATGGCCGACCACGTTGGGGCAGATGCCTCCAACAACCAGGTTACCACCATTGCTCAACCTGATTATATTATTCTCGATGATGGAACCAAGGTTACCAACTCATCGCCACAGGTGGGTATCATACGGTCATATAACTCTCGTGCGGCTACAGGCAATGGTAACAATGCCATTTATTACCAGTGGCTAAACATGTACTCGCTCAATAATGCCTGCAATACGGTACTAAGCCTGGTTGATGGTATTAAGTTTTCGGGCGATGCGGCTTCCCGGGCTAATACGGTTAAAGCCTGGTGTTACTGGTGGAAAGGCTATGCCTATGCCTCTATTGGGTCCATGTATTATGCAGGGCTTATTAATGATGTAGCTGGTACAACAAATGGTAATTATGTCTTACATGATGCTATCATCAATCAGTCAAATACATACTTTAATCAGGCGGCTACTACTCTAACAGGCATAACGAGTGTTACGGATTATCAGACAGCCCTGAAACAGCTAATTCCCGTGTTTAACCAGGTCGGGAAAGGCGGTATTCCAACAGTTGATATGTGGAAACGGAATATTAACACCATGTTGGCCCGGAATATTGTCGCTAATAAACTGGCTCCTTTCATCAATGGCAACCCGAATGCCACGATTGCCAAATCATCGACAACAGCGATGACGGCCGCCGACTGGAATAGCGTACTGACTCTGACTACGAATGGTATCAAGAAAGATGATATCGTATTTACGGGTCGCAGTACGGATAAAAATTCATTTATCTCGGCGAATGGCGGAACAGTGGCAGCCTTAACGACAGGAGTAAATAACAGTACAACCTTCAAAATTAGTGAGCGTTTTATCCAGAGCTATAATGCTGGCGACAAACGGTTTACTAATAATTTCAACACGGCAAATACTTATAAAAACAACTACATCTACACGACGCGCTACAACGTAATAAACGGTGGGTTAGGCACTGCTGGTGTGGCCGTATTGGGTAGCACAGATGTTGGTGCCTATGAACTGTTTATTGCGGGTAGTTATGAAGAAAATGCACTGATGCAGGCAGAGGCCAATATGCGTCTGGGTAATATCGAAGCTGGGCTGACGCTTGTCGATGCGGTGAGAGCCTATCAGGGAGCTGGTGTTACGGCTGTTGCTGGAACCGGCCTAACGCTTGCCAATGCCCTCACCGAGCTAACCAAAGAAAGCCGGGTAGCTCTTTTTGGTAGAGGAGTTTCGTACTACAATAATCGACGGTGGGGCTGGACGTATGATATAGCCAATGGGGGTGGTAGCTATGGTAACACCGTAATAACTGCCGCTGGTGTAATCAATAAGAACGTGACCATCAACTATAACTTTATGGATTATTGGGATGTTCCCGCCGATGAGTCGGTATTAAATCCTACGACTACTAGTGTCGTTACCAAAAATCCAAATTACAATTAGTCTGTATTTGCTTCCTGTATAACAGAAAGAGGGCTGCTCAAGCAGCCCTCTTTCTGTTATACAGGAAGCAATATGTCCACGCTACATTACAAGCTCACTGCTTGTTTCCCCGCTTTCAAGGGAAGCGTTTTTCCCTTCCAGCGCAGTGTTCCGGTCAGGTTGGCTGGAAGCGTTACACTTCCAGTCAAGGCACCGGCGGAGGTTTTCTGAAACTGCACCGCAATCTCGCCCGCTGGATGCGGCATCTTTCCTTCGACGCTGGTCAAGTCGCCCATAAACGGTTCGATACGCACAGATTTGAAGCCGGGTTCGGCGGTTCGAATCCCACAGGTTATTGACAGAAACTCATACAGCGGAGAGGCACTCCAGGCGTGGCAATCAGAACGGGTTGGTTCAGGGTTTTCGGCAAAGGTTGTCAGGCCAATCGCCAGCATGTCACGCCAGGGTTTTAGCTGGGCAATAAACTGATCGCCTAGGCCTGTTTTTTTAAGAGCTTCAAATAAATAGAATTTGAAGTAGAACGTTGCCTGCGTGAGGGATGTATCGGCCATCGTTTTCTGCAACAGTGGCCCCTGTTGTTCAACGGGCACCGCATTGGTCAATACCGCCAGAATATTGGCGTGTTGACTGAATGAATTCTTATCGGGTGTGTCGGCAACTAAACTACGACTGGCATCCCAGCACTGTGCGTAGACAGCTTTGTTTAACCGACGGGCCTGTTCCCGATAATGTTCGGCCAGTTCGTTTTTCCCGTAGTGCGCCAGTAGATCAGCAGCCCGGAAATAGGTATAGGCCTGTTGAAGCGATAAGATGCTCGATCCACCTTTGCGTGCACCATTAGGAACCCCTCCTGCAATTTCGTCCTTCGCGTTTTTCCAGGTCGACCAGTCTACGAAATTCCACCACTCCTGTGGCCCATTCAATCCGGTTTTAGCAATTCGTTGCTCATGCCAGTTCAACACGCCCAGAATACCGGGCAGCATCGACTTCACAAAAGCATCGTCCTGTCGATGCATCCAGTAGTCGTGTATCATACACACCCAGAACAGCGAAAAAGTCGGAATTACCTGAAAATCAGCCGATGGGTAGCGACTTTGGGTCAGGCCATCGTTGAACCGGCTATGCTCGTAATCCGTAATCGCTTTCCGCATCAGGCGGTCGTCGCCCGTTACGTAGAGCGAAATCATCGACTGAATCCGGGTATCACCCGTGTATTGCAACTGCTCGTAATACGGACAGTCGTAGTAGGTTTCGCCCGCACAGAGTCGGGCCGTTCGCCAACCCACGTTCCAGAGAGCTTTCAGCGTGCTATCGCTAGTGGCAAACTGGGCTTTTTCCTCAAAGGGATAGCCTGTGAATTTGCCAGCCAGATCGTCCAGAACCAGTGGTTCCTCTTTCGTCTCAACCGTTAACTGGAGGTAGCGATAGGTACGAAACCATAAGGGACGAAACATTCGCTTTTCGGTACCATCGGCCACGAACTGATCGTCGAAACCGCGCAGGGTTCGTCCTTCGATGTCATTTCGATTTCCTTTCTGTCCCTTTGCATCAACCAGCGCTTCGGCATAGGAGAGCGTTACCAGAGCACCCTTCCCTTTGCTAACCGTCAGTTCAGGATAGGCATTCGTGAGGTAGCTCTGGTCGAGCAGGAACACGGCTTTTGTATTGGCAGAAACGGTTACGGGTGCTTTGCCCTGTAGAAATGTATTCTCCATTTTGCCGTTTTCACTCCGTCGAACCGTTGTCAGCCGAACAACACGTTCCTCCATCATCGGGATGGTACGTGGCACCAACCCCCAGTTACCGTCAGTACCCAGCCCCGCGGTTTAGTCGGAAAGCCAAACGGTTTGGCCGCTATCCAGGCTTTATCATCAAACGCAGGCAACTCCCATCCCCAGGGATATTTAGCCGCATCGACACGATCGCCATCGCCCATAACAATGTACGTCCTCAGCTTAGGAATATCGTTTTTGATGGGTGAATAGGCCAGATTCTGGTAAACCTTCCAACTGGCATCGGTATTAACCACTTTTTCGGTTTCACTATCGCCCTGCAATAAAAAGCCAAGCTGGTAGCTCATCTGTGCAAACGGCGCACTCTCGCCCATGTACCACACCTGCGCAGCCAATACATTACGACCCACTTGCAGAAAAGGTGCGATATCCACCGTTTCGTAGTTCCAGTTTTGCGTATCGCTGCGGGCTGGCCCCAATGCGACCGACTTCCCATTGACGAACAATCGGTAGCGGTTGTCGGCCGAAACATGAACAACAAACCGAGCTGGTTTTTGAGCGAGATCAATGGCTTTTCGGAAGTGATAAATGCCATACTGCCGGGCGGGGGTGGTTGGATGAACAATCCAGCGGGCAGGCCAGTATTGGTTGGTCCAATCGGGGGGGGGTTTGGGCAAAACCAACCGATTTCAGGGATAAAAAGAGAATGGCAACGAATATAACCTGTTTCATAGCAGCCAAATAATTTGCAAGATAAGAGACATTTTTACTGTACTTACTGATTATCCTCTTCTCGTTGTACTTTAGCAACAGATTTCCTAATTCTGGTGCGCACATGTATTTTCTTGGATTCGACCTCGGCAGTTCGTCTGTCAAAGCTTGTTTAATTGAAGCCGACAATGGCAAAGTCGTTGCCTCAGCATTTTTCCCTCAGCCCGAAATGGTCATTGAATCTCCGCAAGCGGGGTTCGCTGAACAACAGCCCGAAATCTGGTGGCAAAATGCCTGTCTTGCCAGCAAGGCAGTGATGCAACAGACCAACATTCAACCCGAGGATGTTAAAGCCATTGGTATTTCGTATCAGATGCACGGACTGGTGGTAGTCGACAAGGAATTTAACGTACTCCGTCCCTCCATTATCTGGTGCGATAGCCGGGCCGTTCGCTATGGCAATCAGGCATTCGACGCGCTCGGGCATGATCGTACCTTACACCATCTGCTTAACTCACCCGGCAATTTCACGGCAGCAAAACTGGCCTGGGTGAAGGCCAATGAACCCGATGTATATGCACAGGTAGACAAATTTATGCTCCCCGGCGATTATCTGGCCGCCCGCATGACGGGCGACGTTGTGACAACAGCCTCGGGCCTGTCAGAAGGCGCTTTCTGGGATTTCCAGGCGAATCAACCTGCCCAGTTCCTACTCGATTATTTCGGATTCGACGCATCGTTAATTCCAACCATCAAGCCAACCTTTGCTCCCCAGGGCGAGCTAACGGCATCGGCAGCCGCCGAACTGGGTCTTGCCGCTGGAACCCCCGTTACCTATCGAGCTGGAGATCAACCGAATAATGCCTTCTCGCTGAACGTACTGGAACCGGGCCAGATTGCGGCTACGGCGGGTACATCGGGCGTGGTATATGGTGTGAGCGATCAGGCTAAGTACGACCCGAAATCGAGGGTTAATACGTTCCTGCACGTTAGTAACACCATTGAGGCTCCACGTTATGGGGTTCTATTGTGCGTAAACGGCACAGGCATTCTGAATAGCTGGCTTCGAAATCAGATGCTGAATCGATCAATTGGTTACGACAACATGAATAAGCTGGCGCACGAATCACCTATCGGTGCCGATGGGCTGATCTGCCTACCCTTTGGGAACGGTGCCGAACGGATGCTCGAAAATGCGGATTTGGGAGCCTCATTTCATGGCCTGCAACTAACACGTCATGGCCTGCCGCACATGATTCGGGCGGCTCAGGAAGGCATCGTGTTCGCGCTTTACTATGGAATCCAGATTATGGAAAGCGTGGGGGTAGGTTTACAAACTATCCGGGCGGGCGAAGCTAATATGTTTCTGAGTCCACTCTTCCGCGATACGATGGCTAACCTAACCGGCGCTACCATCGAACTCTATAACACCGATGGTGCCCAGGGAGCCGCGCGCGGGGCAGGGCTGGGTTTGGGTTATTACAAAACGGCTCAGGAAGCCTTTACGGGCCTTCATGTAACCAAGACCATCGAGCCTGACATGCGGGCCCAGGAAGCCTATCGGGATGCTTATGAGCGTTGGTTATCAAAATTAAGCCATCTTTAATATAGGCTGTTGTCGTAGTAGTTTACTTTATCCGAAAAAGGATATGAAACATCTGGTTCTGCTTCTGGCTTTTTCGGCAGCGTTCGCAGGCTGTATGCCTACTGTACAGGTGGTCACGTTACGAGGCACAAACGTTCGTCCGGTTCAGGATGGCCTGCTATTAGACAATGATACATTGACACTTCAATACAGTTTTGCAAGTGAGCGGGGAGAAATGCAGGTTTCTGTAGTTAATAAGCTCAATCAACCACTCTATATTGACTGGAAACAATCATCGTTTATTATTGGGCACAAAAAGCTTGATTATTGGTATGATGTAGCCAATGTAAACTTATTAACCTCAGGCTCAGCTTATCGATACGGACGTTCAAACTTCTACTCAACCCGTTCTTCCACAAGTGGTACTATTTTAAAAGAAAATCCTATTTCTTTCATTCCACCACATACCAGATTAACTAAACGACAATTCATTGTGTGGCCGAATGGAACAATACCCACATCAGGTACACCTGTCGTGAGTCAGGAACAGGCTCGATGGGCAGCTAATTCCAGAAAGACGGTAACAGTTCGTACATATACCTATCTGGCAGAGCAGTCGCCATTAAGATTTCGCAACTACCTCACCCTATCAACAGACAGGAATTTTAAAACTGAGTTTTACATTGACACTCAGTTTTGGGCATCCGATGTTCGTCTTGAACCCGAAGCACAGGTGATAGACGTCCTTAAAAAGCAATCTGACGGCTCTTATGTGAACACAAAGTCATTTTTGCAGAATGATGGGTTCTTTGTCATTCTGCCCAGCAAGCAATAATGAATTAACCTGTTCAATAGCCATAGTATGATTCGTTCAGCCCCTTCTCCTATGAACCCAATTTTTGCAAAACTCAATTATAAAGCCCAGCCTGAAATCGCCGTTATCAACGCGCCTGTTGAGTTTGCTCCCGTAGTCGATGAGATGCGGCCATTGGCTACACTAGTGACTGATGCGCAGCAGATTCAGATGGGCGACTTTGCCATTGCGTTTGTAAAAACCCAGCAGGAAGTCGATACGCTAAGCCCCATTCTGGCTGATAAACTGAAAGGCGATTGTATTCTCTGGATGACCTACCCTAAAGGCAGTTCGAAGAAGCACAAATGCGATTTCAACCGGGATACGGGTTGGGCGGCTTTGGGTAAATTAGGCTTTGAACCGGTCAGGATGGTCGCTATCGACGACGACTGGAGTGCCCTACGGTTTCGCCGGGTCGAGTACATCAAAAAAATGACCCGCCGTGAAAGTGGTGCCTTAACTGAAAAGGGTAAAGAAAAGGTTCGACGGTAAGCCACAGAATAGCTTTGTCAGTAAAACGGAAGAGAAGTCACCTTTTCTTTACGTTTCTTGTCTAACAATACCTCAATTCCTATTCCTATGTCTGATGTCACGTTAACCCTCGGGGAAAAAACATATTTTCCGTTTATCGAGAAGCCGATTCAATACGAAGGTCGTGAGTCCGATAATCCACTGGCGTTTAAGTTCTACGATGCCAACCGGCTTATTCTGGGCAAACCCATGAAGGATTTATTCCGGTTTGCAACTGCTTACTGGCATACCTTCTGCGGAACCGGCGCAGATCCCTTCGGCCCAGGCGTTAAACACTTCCCCTGGGATGCCAACACCGACCGGCTGGCTGCTGCCCACGACAAAATGGACGCGGCTTTCGAGTTTATCACCAAAATCGGCATGGAGTTTTATTGTTTCCATGATGTAGATGTGGCTCCGGAAGGCAATTCAAACGCTGAGTTTGAAAAAAATTTCCGCGCTATTGTCGACTATGCCAAACAGAAACAAGCGGCCAGCGGTGTAAAACTGCTATGGGGAACGGCCAACCTGTTCTCGCACGAACGCTACATGAACGGGGCATCGACCAACCCCGACTTTCACGTACTGGCCCACGGCGGCTGGCAGGTAAAAAACGCCATCGACGCTACCATTGAGTTAGGTGGTTCAGGTTATACGTTCTGGGGAGGTCGCGAAGGCTACATGTCGCTGCTGAACACGAACATGAAGCGAGAAACAGAGCATCTAGGTAAATTTCTGCAAATCAGTCGGGATTATGCGCGTAAGCAGGGGTTCAAAGGATCGTTCTACATTGAACCCAAGCCGATGGAGCCCAGCAAACACCAGTACGATTTCGATGCCGCAACGGTAGTTGGATTCCTGCACAGATATGGTTTGCAGGACGATTTCGAATTGAACATCGAAACCAACCACGCGACATTGGCGAACCACACCTTCGCACACGAATTGCAGGTGGCCGCTGATAACAACATGCTGGGTAGCCTTGATGCGAACCGGGGTGATTACCAGAACGGCTGGGATACCGATCAGTTCCCGGTCGATGTGTATGAGCTGACCGAAGCCATGCTGGTTATTCTGGAAGCGGGGGGCTGAAATCAGGGGGCGTTAACTTCGATGCCAAAACGCGCCGAAACTCAACCGATCTGGAGGACATTTTCATCGCACACATTGGTGGAATGGACACCTTTGCACGGGCAGCCATTGCCGCCGAAGCCATTCTGGACAAATCGCAATACAGGAAACTCCGCGCCGACCGTTACGCCAGCTTCGACTCAGGCGAAGGTGCCCGCTTCGAAAAAGGCGAAATCACCCTCGAAGATCTTCGTGAGTATGCCCTGAAAAATGGAGAAGCCAAACAAATTAGTGGCAAGCAGGAATTATATGAAATGATTGTAAATCAGTATATTTAACTGATTTATGAGACCTTATAGTCAGGCCCGGCTATAAGGTCTTTTTTCAGCCGAAATCAACACATCAAATGAAACTCGTACTTCTACTAGTCTGTCTGTTTTTAACTGTCTCCGCCTTCGCCCAAAGTAGCGAGGACGAAGCTGCCGTCCGCACCACTATCAAGCTTATGTTCGATGGCATGCGCAAGGGCGATTCTACGCAGATCAAGAACTCTGTTTTACCCGGCGCAACGCTGCAATCAATTGCTAAGAACAAAGAAGGTCAGGTGTCTGTCCGGAACGAAGACATGAGCAAGTTTGCGGCTTCAGTTACTAAATACCCAGCCTTCACGCTCGATGAGCGGTTGTCGGGTATGGAGATCAAGATTGATGCCGAACTGGCTACTGCCTGGACGCCCTATGTTTTTTACCTGAAAGACGTAAAAAGCCACTGTGGTGTCAATGCCTTTACGCTTGTGAAGGTGAATGGTAACTGGAAGATTCAAAACATTATCGACACGCGCCGGAAAGAAAACTGCCCGGATTTACCAAAACCGTAGCCTAGTAAATGATAATGTAAAATGAATAATGGATAATGTAAAATGGATGATGAGTAAGACGTTTCATTATTCATTATTCCCCACCCCACTTCGGTTTTCGTTTTTCCAGAAAAGCGGCCATGCCTTCTTTGGCGTCGGATGTTTGTTGAAGTTTCACAAATTGCTCGTATAAAAACGCCTGCTGTTCCTCGGATGGCAGGTGTTTTAATTGCTGATAAGCTTCTAATCCAGCTTGCATAGCCATTGGAGAGAACTGTTTCAGTTCATCCGTGAGTTGCGCAATGGCATGATCCAACTCATGGGAGGGCACAACCTGCGTTACTAACCCAATTGAGAATGCCTCCGCAGCCGAGAGTGTGCGGGCACGAAGGCAGAGGTCAAGGGCCGTTCGGGCGGGCATAATATCTAGCAGAACGGCCAGCACCTGAAACGGGAATAAACCGCGCTTTACTTCAGGCAAACTGAATGTTGCCGACTCAGCCGCGACAACATAGGTGCTTCCTCCTACTAGCAGAAACCCACCTGCATACACGGGTCCCTGAACCCGTGCAATACACGGCTTATGAAGCTCCGCCATTAACTCGCCCAACCGAACTGGCCCCGAAGGTTCTGGAACAACAGTACCTTCTGAATCACCAGACGATAAGCTTTTTAAATCCATACCGGCGCAGAATGTATCGCCCGAAGCCGCTAGTACAACCAGCCAAACGTCGGTTGTATACTGAGCATATGCCAGCGAAAAGGCTAGTTCGGCCAGCATGGATGGGTTGAGAGCGTTCTTTTTTTCGGGGCGGTTCAGGGTAATGGTCAGAACGTGGTCGGTAAGCTCAATACGCAAATACCGGAAGCCATCGGGAGGTAGTTGAGTTGTTTGATCAGCGGTGTACAGCATAGCAGCAAGGTACGGAAATACCGTTAACGAAATCTTTAGAAATAAGTATATGGCTATTTGACCATTTACAGTTAGCTAGAAAAACCAGCTATCCTTTTTTCCTTTCCTGCTTATGAAAACGTTTCTGCTTCTATTGATAACATTCCTGACTAGTCAACTAGCCCAGGCCTCCCATTTAATCGGCGGTTATGTTCAGGTGAAACCAGTGGCAGGGGCAACACTCACGTATGAAGTAACAGCAACACTCTACATGAACGAAGGATCGGGCAAACAGGCTTCCGATCAGGCAGACTCCTTTACAATCTGTTTTGGCGATGGCACGAGTAGTATTGCGTATCGGCAAAGCCGGGTATACATGGCAGACAGAGCTACGAGTGTCAATAGTTATACGGTTATACACACCTATCCCGCACCGAATACCTACACTGTACTAGTTACGGTGCCTAACCGAACGATTGTTAAAAACATAGTGAATGCCGATAGCCAGCCCTTTACTCTGACCACTACGTTCACAACGAATATAGCCCGTGCAAATCAAACGCCAACACCTGGCTTTCCTTCATCCACGTTTCGGGCTGGGGTTAATCAGCGGCTAACGCTTGACTTTAAAGCCACAGATGCAGAGGGAGACAGTCTACTATACAATTTAGCAAAATCCTCTACTAGCACGAGTTCATGCAGCAATCAGTCAGTTACCTCCTATCAGTTTCCCAATGATGTAGCGCGTAAAGGAACATTCAAGCTCAATAACCGTTCCGGCAAACTGGTATGGGATACACCTACTGAAGTTGGTAATTATAGTATTGCCGTAACGATACAGGAGTACCGCAACGGTCTTCTAATCAGCCAGACAACACAGGAAATCACCCTGACAGTTGACGATTTGCCCAGCTCTCCTACGCCCATTCCGCCCTATGAACCTGCCAGAGTTGAGTTTGATTACATTGTTACCGGCACAGCTCCGTATGCCGACTCCGACCTGACACTTACAACCTTCCCCAGTCCGGTAGATGATCGCTTGCAGGTGATCATTCAAACCAGTAATCCAACCAGGGCTGCTGTAGAGCTATTGGATGTAAATGGTCGAAAACTACATGAACTAACATTTAACCAGGCCGCACGACAACACGAACAACTTATCAATATGGACTCGCTGAAGCCTGGTATTTATCTGATCCGAGCGATTATTGATAATCGGTCATTATCGCGGAAGATTGTGAAACGTTAAGAGGTAATTTAGTTACTTAGACATGCCATATCTTTAAGATATGGCATGTCTAAGTAACTAAATTACCTCTTAACAACTAAAACAACTGCTTCCAGGTACCTTTCATCCAATTGTATTTGAGCGTACTGGGCAGCGATCGCCAGAAATATTTAGTGATGTCGACCGCAAAGGAAGGCTGCATATAGCAGTTTATAGCACATCCTTCGCAAGCGGGCAAACGGCCCTCTAAGGCGACTAATTTCTGAACTTCGTTGGAGTGGTAGAGTTCGTACAGATTGTTGTCAATTCCAAACTCTTTCAGGCCCAGATGGTAACAGGGCAGTACCAGTTTATTTTCGGGAGAGATAACGATTGTGGTACTGGCCGCCCGGCAAATTGGATCGTCGACATGATTACCGCCGTCACGCCGAAGCTGAATAAATCCATCGTTCAGGTAAACGTTTTTCTGCTTACCCCAGCCCGACAGTTGCTGAAGAGTAACCTCCGAAAATCGGTCGCCGGTTTCTACGGTGTTGTACTCGAACACCGGGTTCAGAATAAGCACCAGGTCGTTTGGCAGGCAAATTTCCTCATGCATTTGCCTGATATTCTGAACGTTGTGTTCAAATACGGTAAACAGAATATCGGGTCGTTCGCCCAGTTGCCGGGCAATGGTGATAGACTCCATGACCTTATCGAAGCACGTTACACCCCGCGACTGGTCATGCTCCTCAGCCACCGGCGAATCGAGCGAGAAATGCAGCATGTCCACCAACCCGCGCAGTTTTTCGGCCTGTTTAGGATATAGCAACGCGTTTGTCGTAACAGTGGTGATGAGGCCGAGTTGTTTGGCTTCGCGTAGTAGTTCGGGGAGTTGGCGATGCAACAAGGGCTCGCCCCCAGTAAAATCAATAACCCGGACGCCTAATTTCTTGAGGTCGCGCAGGTTCTGACGCGCATTCTCAAGCGTCACATAAGGGGAAGGCCGCTCCCAGATGTCGCAAAAACTACAGCTCGCATTGCAGCGGTAAGTCAGATAGTAATTGCAAAGAACAGGATGGGAGACAAGGCGCATGAGCTAATGAATAATGGGTAATGAATAATGGACAATGGACAAGCATTATGCATTATTCATTACCCATTATTCATTAATTACAGCAGCATCTTAAACAACGTCACTAGTTTATCTTTCAAATCTTTCCGATCGACGATGAAGTCTAAAAAGCCGTGATCGAGTACGAACTCGGCACTCTGAAAGCCTTTAGGCAGGTCTTTACCAATGGTTTCCCGAATGACGCGCGGCCCGGCAAAACCAATCAATGATTCTGGCTCGGCAATATTAAAATCGCCTAACATGGCGTAGGATGCCGTAACGCCCCCTGTTGTTGGATCGGTCAGCAGCGACACATAGGGTAGTTTAGCCCGGTCCAGCAGCGCTAGTTTGGCCGACGTTTTGGCCATTTGCATCAGCGAGAAACCAGCCTCCATCATCCGCGCACCGCCCGACTTGGAAATCATCAGAAAGGGTGTCTTATTCTTGATAGCGTGCTCAATGGCACGAGCAATCTTTTCGCCCACCACCGAGCCCATAGAGCCCCCAATGAAGTTGAAGTCCATGACAGCCATGGTTACGGTCAGTCCATTCATCGGGCCATAAGCCGTCCGAACCGCATCTTTCAATCCTGTTTTCTCGATGGTAGCCTTTACCCGAGCCGGATAAGGTTTTGTATCAACAAAATTTAGGGGGTCAGCCGACTGCATGTTCGCATCGAGTTCTGTAAACTCATTGTCATCGAACAGGATCGAAAAATACGCTTCGGACCCAATTTTCTCGTGATAGTTGCAATGGATGCAGGTATACGCGTTGAGTTTATGCTCCCGCGTCTGCATGGCTTTTTTACAGTTCGGACATTGATACCACAACCCATCGGGAGCTTCCCGTTTCATTTCGGTTGGGGTCTGAATACCTTTATCTTTTCGGACGAACCAGGACATTTTCAGTAAATAGTTAGCAAGAAAGGGTTGTAAAGGTACGAAGAAAACAAGACCAACGAGTACAAGTTAATCCTGCGGCCAATCATTCACCAACGGATTCTTTTATTGACAGGCACTACTTTGCCTAAAAACCGGACAGTCGTTTTACCGCTTGTATGGTTTTTTTATGCCTGATAAAGTTGTTGATTTGCCCTATGAAACACGCATTGACTATTTTTCTGCTAGGCGTCACGCTATCTACCTTCGGCCAGGCATCGGTGGCTTATTATCCATTCAATAACGTCGTTACGGTTAGCTCCAACGCCGACCGCGTCTTCTGGTTCGACGGTCGCCTGCAAACTAATACTGTTTTTGGCTCACTCAGTACCACGTTATGCCCAATGGTCAATGTGTCCCGAAAATCTCAGGTAAATATCTATACGGGCCTGGGGGTCCGCTTTAATGCACTCAATGGAATCGATGATCGCGATATTCTGGAGGGGTATTCGCTGCATGTTGGTGCCCGGATTAAACCGCTGACATTTATGCCCAACCTGCGCATTGCCTTCGAAATAGCACCTTATTCACGTAAGGATTTCAAAACCGGGAATTTGCAATCGTTCCTGGGACTGGTGTATCAGTTCTCGAAAAGGAGGAAGGAGTAAAGGGAGAAAGGAGGAGAGGGAGAGAAAGAAGGGGATAACTAGTTTCCTTTCGTCCCTTCTCTCCCTCTCCTCCTTTCTCCTCTACTTCTGATTATACGACATCGTGCCGTGTTCGAGTTTGTCGGCCCGATCAAACAATTTTAGCGCCTTCTGGAAGGTGTCGTCGCTCTGGCTGATGACGCGGAAGAACTCATTATTCTGGCCAGCTTTGTTATTTTTCTGGAAAACTGACCGCGCTACCAGGGCTTTTATCTGGTTTCGGATGTAGTTTTTCGAGCGGTTAAACTCCTTCTCGTTGAACTTAATGCCTTCGTTGGTTGCAATTTTCACCAACTGATTCATCTGCTCATCGGTAAGGTTAACCGTGCGATTGAACTCATCGAACGGCATTTTTTCCAGTTTCTTCCGATTGTCATTGGCATACTCCATGGCGTACTCACGAATAATATTTTTACCATAGAGCTGTACTAAATAGGACGTCTGCCAGGTCGAATCGCGTGGAATGAAATAGTCAGGCGTAATACCTCCTCCGCCATATACAACCCGACCACCATCGGTCTTGAATTTTAGTTTAGGGTCGTTTTTGATGGAATCGGCGATGTAGTATTCACCCCGTTTCGAGCGTAATTCGAGGTCTTTTTCATAGTCTCCCTCGTGACCAGGTACGTAGGGTTTCTGAATACTCCGCCCACTGGGCGTATAATACCGCGAAATCGTCAACCGAAGTTCAGAACCGTCGGAGAGCGTAACCGGCATTTGAACCAATCCCTTGCCAAACGACCGCCGACCGGCAATCAGCGCACGGTCGTGATCCTGCAACGCACCCGACACGATTTCAGAAGCCGACGCACTCCCTTCATCAACGAGGACAACCAGCGCACCTTCTTCAAACTGTCCGGCAATATGCGCATAGGTTTTCCGATCATAGCGATTGTCTTTCCCGTCGGTATAGACCAGCAGTTTATTTCCCGAAATGAATTCGTCGGCAATATTAGTGGCCCGATCCATATAGCCGCCGGGGTTGTTGCGCAGGTCCATCATCAACTGCGTCATCCCTTTCGATTTAAGCGAAGCCAACGCGGTTTTGAACTCGTCGTAGGTTGTTTCGGAGAAGCGGTTGATTTTGATATAGCCCGTTTTAGCGTCGATCATATAAGCTGCATCGACCGAGTACGTGGCAATCCGGTCACGGGTGATGGTAAACTCTTTCGGCTGCTTATCGCCTTTTCGTAAGATGGTTAGCTTAACATCGGTGCCGCGTTTGCCACGCAGGGCTTTAAAAACAGCACTGTTTTCTATTTTGGTACCTGCCAGAGGCTTGTCATCGACCTTGATGATCTTATCGCCACTCAAAATACCAGCAGACTCAGAAGGACCGCCCGCCAAAGGCGTAACGACATATACGGTGTCTTTGTAGATATTGAACTCAACACCGATACCATCGAAACCGCCCTCTAGTTGCGACCGGGCAGCCACAGCGTCCTGCGGATTCATATAAGCCGTATGCGGGTCGAGCTTTTCGAGCATTTTCGTGATCGAATAATCCACCAGCTCGTCTGTATTGACCGTATCGACGTAGTTATTCTCAATCAGTTGCAGGATTTCCCGGTATTTCGTGTACCCATGCCCGATGCTGTTCATGCTTTTAGAACCCCCAAAAAAGGTAGCGCCAATCAGCATGCCTCCGGCCAGTGTGATACCCAAAATCATCGGTAACCGAACCGTTGCTTTATCGTTTTGAATCCCATTTTTAGGATCGTTACCTTCACGACCCGGCAGTTCATTCGCAGTATTTGTGGTGTCCTCCATTCGTTGATCTCTTAACGGGTGTCGTGTATACTCACATAACGTTTTGAAGATAGCGAAATGTTTGCCAGAAATGGGATATGGTCTTAAAAAATCATAAAACCGATTAATACAACCTATAGTCTAAAAGATTCTTTGGATTCTGTAGCTTCTTTGGAGGCTCCAAAGAAGCTACAGAATCCAAAGAATCCAATTGGCCGAGCCACCAAGACCATTACTAGGGATGATACTCGTTCAGTGTATACACGGTTACGCCAGGCATGGCTTTTAATATACTCACCATCAACTCTCTATGCGAAGCACCTACCCCAACAACAACGCGCTTTGCTCCTAGTTGCCGGGCACGATTGACAATATTCTGGCACATACCCTCATTCCGAAGTGTCCAGTATTTTAGCATGTCACGCACGCCATTTTCAGGAAATCCCTTCAGCCCAAACAAATACCGATTACCATAGAAATTACCAAAATCGGTGTATTTGTCCCATTCGACCGTGTTCAGGAATTCCGTCGATTTCCCGGCCTGATTAGCCTTATTTAGTAATCGTTGGAGCGCATTGTTTTCATTCACCAGTTTCTGGTACGTCCGATAATCGGCGGAGTTGGTATCGGCTTCAATCGACTTTTCAAAAATTTTGTAAAGCGAGTCTGTTTTTTCCCAGGCGGCACTCCAGGGCGTGTTGTACTTCTGACAGTCCATCGGCATAATTTTTTCCAGTTTCAGCGTCTGAGCAATCGGGTGGAAAATGTTATAATATTCATTTGTGCGCCGAAAGCCAACATTTTTCAGGGAATCAACCGGACCGAGTATGCGGGTAAACGCAGCTACTTCTTCGGCCCCAAACGCTGGTCGCATCTTGTCGAGCAGGTAAAACTGATAGGAAGCATTCCCGAAATCATGCGTCATGAATAAGGCGTGGGCCAGTTTCATTCGCTCCTGATGGTAATTAGGGTATTTACGAAGTAGCTTATATTGACGGGCGATGAAAGCCTGCGGATGTTTCGGTACGGGATAACCCAGTTTGGTCAGATAGGCCAGCCGTTTATCAATGGCTTCTTTATTCCAGTGGCGGTCCAGAGCATCATAATCTTCGGGCGAAAGGTTTTCACCAAATACGGCATCTGGTTTAAAGGCCAGCGCTTTATTGATTGCGTACGTGAAATCTTCAACGGGCTTAGCACCGTAATCATGCGCAGCAGCAATAAAGAGGATTTCGAGAGGCTGGCCTTTTTTGACCGATTGGGCAGAAGCCAGAAATGAGACAGTTATCAGGAGAAGTGAAACAAAGAATTTCATGGTTATTGTAAAGGCGTTGGTGAATTGATGCATCAAAAGTGCAGCCTCTTCCCTACCTCAACCAACCCTATTCGACCAACGCCAGCCTTTCGTCGGCTAACGGTTTTCTAAATCGACCAACAGCCATTTGCCTATCGAACTGGGTTGGTCGGCCAAAATAAGGCGTTGGTCGATTGGACTTGCGACTTCAGGTTGGCCTGTTGTATTTCGTGTATCCGTTAATTCGATCTATGATGGTCCTGAGTATCCCTACTTTTCTCAACAATCGTACCCACGTGCGCAACCTGGTTTACCTGTTACTCTGGTCTACGATGGTTGTACTGAATGCCGATGATCCAAAAAAGCATTCGCTATTTTTCGACCCGCTCGAAATTTCCTTTAGTCTGACATTCTGGCTAACGGCCTGGTTCGAACACGCCATTGTGCTCACCCGTTATCTTAGCCGCCAAAAAGTAGGCTGGGCTGTTCTGGGTTCAGCCCTTGCGATTGGGGGATTTATCGCCATTCGGTATGTACTGGAACAAGTCCTTTACTGGCATCTGTTTGGCTTTACCAACTATGACCCGGATGTTTCTAAACTCGCCTATGCCTGGGATAATCGGTATTATGCTTTGTGGGCCATCGGCCTGGGGCTGGCGTTCAAAATTATGGAAGACTGGCTGGTCCATCATCAGGAACGTACCGCGCTCGTCAGCGAACGAAACACAGCCGAGCTGGCCTTTCTGAAGTCACAGGTGAATCCGCATTTTTTGTTCAATACGTTGAATAATATTTATTCGCTTGCCTACACCAAGTCGGATGACGCGCCGGGTGCCATTCTGAAATTGTCGGAATTGATGCGGTATATGCTTTATGACAGCAATGGTCAGGCGGGAGGAACAGGGCGCGTGCCCTTATCGAAAGAAGTGACGTATCTGCAAAACTACGTTGAACTTGAAAAGCTTCGGGTAGCTAATGCCAATGTGTTGTTCAGTGTGGAAGGTAACACCGATTTATTTCGGATCGAACCGTTGCTACTAGTTTCCTTCGTTGAAAATGCCTTTAAACATGGCGACCTTACGGACCCGAGCCAACCCTTAGTCCTTGATTTGAGTGTGCGAAACGGTAGATTGCGTTTTGATACGCTCAACAAAAAAACGAACCGCCAAACCGATGCGGCTGGTGGGATCGGTTTGGCGAATGTACAGCGTCGGCTAGCGTTACTCTATCCAAACCGGCATACGCTTCATATTACAAATGACCGGGATAGTTATGCCTGTTCGCTGGAGTTGAGTTTATAATCCCTTCCCAAGACTGTTATGCGCTGCCTGATTGTTGACGACGAACCCCTCGCTCACGCTATTTTAAGCGACTACATCCGAAAAGTGCCTTTTCTGGAGCTGATTGGCGCAACAACCAGCCCAATCGACGCCTTAACCCGGGTGCAACGGGGCGAAGTAGACCTTGTATTTCTGGATATTCAGATGCCAGAGCTGACAGGTATGCAGTTCCTGAAATTAGTAGAGCGAGCTGTCATTGACAACCAATGCCGTGTTATTCTGACCACAGCCTATTCAACCTATGCACTGGAAGGTTACGAACACAATGTGGTTGATTATCTGCTTAAGCCGGTTTCTTTCGAGCGGTTCTACAAAGCTGTCCAGAAATTGTTTCCACCGATCCAGTCTATAGCACCGATCAGTAAGCCAATTATCGATACTGAACTTTCTAGTCCAGCAGAAGCCCCACCTAAAGATTTTATTTTCGTCAAGACAGAATACCGCTTACAGCGCGTTGGCCTGAACGACATTCTATACTGCGAAGGACTGAAAGATTATGTGTCCATCTACACAACAACCGAACGTATCCTGACCCTTCAAACCATGAAGAGTCTGGAAGAAAAGCTACCTGCCAATCAGTTCGCCAGGGTTCACAAATCCTATATTGTTGCGCTCAACCGAATTGAATCTATTGAACGGAACCGCATATACATGAATCAGCCAGGTCATTCTCACGCTATTATTCCCATTGGCGAAACATATCGGGATGCGTTCTATCGACTCATTGAGGATTAAAAACTATGCTTACTTTTACAGCTCAGTTTTAAAAGCCCTATCAATCAATATTATGTTTGTTCATTCCGTTTTTTTCTGGCTTCACCATCCCGAAAGCCAGGACGATCATACAGCACTCCGCGCTGGTTTGGAATCGCTGAAAGCAGTAACCGAAATTTCAACCGCTTACATTGGCACCCCTGCCGAGACGCGTCGCCCGGTTATTGACCATACCTATGATTTTGCGCTAACCCTGGTGTTCGCTGACAAAGCCGCTCACGACGTTTATCAGACACATCCTATTCATCTGGCATTCGTAGACAAATGCGCACACCTTTGGGAACGTGTGAAAATCTATGACGCGGTAGGTTAGCGTGGAGCAGGGAGCACGGCGCGCGGTTTTGCCCTGCCCCATGCTCCCTGCCCCACGCTTTTACACCAGTACCTCAATTTTCATCTCCATATTCCCCTTCACGGCTTTCGAGTAAGGACAAACGATATGAGCCGATTCGGCTAACTGCTGGAGTTGGTCATGATCCATGCCCGGTGCTTTCACCGTAATTTTCCCCGATAGGAACATATTGTTGCCGTCTTTATTGAGCGAAATACTGACCTCCACGGCATGTGTGGGCAGGATAATTTTCCGCCGTTCGGCTACCGCCATTAGCGCCCCATTATAGCACGAGCTATAGGCAGCGGCAAACAGCATTTCAGGATTCGGCTTCCCTCCTTCGCCATGCATCTCGACTGGCCGCCTAATATCCAGTTCCAAAATTCCATCGAGTGACTTTACATCACCTTCGCGCCCGCCGACATTACTGACGGTGGCAGTATACAGGGTTTCCATGTTAACATTTTTTGAGTTTTTAGCAGTACTGCTAGCCAATGGATAACTCCGGCTCACGCTAAAAGTTATATATCCCTCAAATCGTGCTTTTATTGTATTTGACGGATAATATCAATCAGGCAAAGTATTTGCAGGAAGCAAGGAGAAAGACGCCCGGAGCAGGGCATTCGAAAAGGCTTCCTTTACGCCATGCTCTAAGCGCCGGGCGCCTTGCTAATCATTCCGTCATTTTGAACTACCTTTGTCTAAGGACCTTACTTAAACTAAAGTCGCAATAGAACAAGGCAGACCGCGTTTTGGTAAGTAAGTTCGTCTATTCGCAGACCAGCATGAAAACGTTATACAAATTTTTCTCTAACCGGCTCCCAATTCTCTGGATGGGTAGTCTCGGGCTGGTTATTTGGTTCTCCCAAACACCAGCATCAGCGCAGCGCCGACGCGAAAAAGCAGGTTCTGACACTACGCTGGCCAAGTCTGCGTCGACTACTACCACCCGTATCGAAGCCGAAACGCAGTTTACAGAAGGTATCCGTTACCTGATGACCGACGAACCCACAAAGGCCATTGCCCAGTTTACAAAAGTCATTCAGAAAGATCCCAACAATGCAGCCGCTCAATACTCGGCAGCAAATGCATTACTTAAAACGGGAAAAATTGCCGAGGCCATCCCCTATGCCACCAAGGCCTATTCGTTAGATAACCAGAATAAGTTTTACTCCCTTCTACTGGCAGAATTGTTCGTTAAGCAAAAACGCTATACGGAAGCAGAAGATCTCTACGAAAAACTGCTTAAAAAAGGTCCCGAAAACGCAGAGTACGGCGTTGAGTTGGCGGCTATTTACCTCTTCAACGATAAACCCGATAAAGCCCTTGACGCCTACAACAAAGTAGAGCGCGAATTAGGATTGAATGAGGAGATTATCCGGCAGAAACAGCGGATTTATCTAAAGCAGAATAAAATTGACAAAGCCGTTGAAGAAGCCGAAAAATTAGTCGCTTCGGAGCCATCTGAGCCAGACTACCTCTTAGAAGGTGCCGAACTGCTCATTGCCAACGACCGTGGCGATCAGGCCATCGGCTGGATTGATCGGGCGCTCAAACTAAGTTCTGACCTCCCCCAGGCGCACGTACTACTGGCCGATATCTATCGTAAAAAAGGCGATATGGATCGCGTAACGAAAGAATTGAATCAGGTTTTGGCCAATCCAAATCTTGAAGCAGGTCTGAAAGCGCGGATTTTATCAAGTTATGTAGGCATGACAGGCGAAAATTCAACCGCCCGTCAGGATGCCCTGGGCATGGCGCAAAATCTGGCCAAGACCTCCCCAACGACCCAAAAACGCAGATTATGCTCGCCGATTTGCTGATGCAACAGGGCAAAAAAGCAGAGGCCCGCGATGCCTATGCCAAAGCAGCCCGACTCGACGGCTCTGTTTATGAAGTATGGGGTGCCTTGCTGCAACTAGATACGGAATTGAATCAGGTCGATAGTTTACTGGCACATTCCGAAAAAGCGCTGGAGGTATTTCCCACGCAAGGGCTATTCTGGTATTCCAACGGTACCGCCAATTTATTTAAACGGAAGTATCAACAAGCCGTTGACGCGCTCGAAGAGAGCCGCAAGCTCCTGGCAGCGACCTCAAACAGCGATCTCAAAAAAGCAATCGACGCTCAGTTAGGCGATGCCTACAATGGGATCGGCGATCACCCGAAATCTGACGAAGCCTACGAAGCGGTCCTGAAAGTAGACCCAATTAACGATCATGTTCTGAATAATTACAGCTACTTCCTGTCCTTACGCAAAGAAAACCTGCCGCGTGCCCTACAACTGGCGCAGAAACTGGTTGAGCGCAACCCCACTAATGCAACCTATCTTGACACCTATGCCTGGGTGCTGTACGTTTCGAAAGACTATACCAAGGCGAAACAATATCTGGAGAAAGCCCTGGCCGACCCAGCTAACGTGAGTGGTACTATCATTGAACACTATGGCGATGTCCTGTACCAGCTAGGGCAACCTGATAAAGCGGCTGAACAGTGGAAACAAGCGAAAGCCAAAGGCGGAGGAAGCCCTGATTTAGATAAAAAAATAACGACTGGAAAGTTGTGAAAATAGGTTTCGGTTTTCAATATCTTGTTTACGGTAGGCTGATGCGTCATCATTTTTGCGTCAGCCTACCGTAAACAAGATACTGAAAACCGAAAATCGAAAATCTCCCAAATGAATAAATATCTGTGCATTATAGTATCCTTAGTTACCTTATTGGGTTCAGAAGGTTGCCGACGTCATCGTTTGTCGCATTCCACTAACCCAGTTGCACTTCCATCCCCTACCCCGATTCTACACTTGCCACTCGCCCCGTACCCAGTGTACCTACCGATACCGTAACGATTGTTCGTCCTGCCCGACCGGGTATTGAAGAAGCTAGGGCCAATGTCGCCGAAATAGATTTTCGTTACCTCACAGCCAAGTCAAAAATTTCATTCAAAAGCCCTAATCAGGATATTGATAATGCTAGTGTTAACATTCGGGTTCGAAAAGACAGCCTGATCTGGCTATCCGTCTCCAAACTGGGAATCGAGGCTGTTCGTGGCCTGATTACCCACGATTCAATCACCATTATTGACAAGATCCATCGGGAATATACCGTTTATGATTTCCCAACGCTGAGCAAACAGTTCAATTTTCAGATGAACTTCCAGTTGCTCCAGGCCTTGATCGTTGGCAATCTTCCTTTGCCCAAACGTCCGGCACAAAAAATTAAAAATGAGCGGGATTATCTCTTATTACGCCAAAGCGAAGGCAAGGTACTTGTCGAAAATTATATTGGTGAACAGGATAGAAAATTGAAAAAATTGATGGTGACGGAGCAGCCCACGAAAAATACGTTGCGACTGGATTATGAGGACTTTACCTCGCTGAATAATTTCCTGTTTCCTTACACCAGCCTCGTCACACTCGATTATCAATCGAAAACCGATGGGCAGTTTTACCAAACCTTGCTTCGTATCAAACATAACAAAGTTGAACTGGTTGAGAAAAGTCCAGGATTCCCTTTTACGATTCCGGCTAATTACCAGCGTCGACCTTAAATATATTCGTTGGTTCTAAAATCCATGCGCCCCACTAGTTTGTCTTCTTTCCGAATCGTTTACTGGTCAGCCATTAGCCTGATCGTACTCAGCTTTGTAGGGTTCTCCGAATCGGTACAGGCGCAGGTACAGCCGCCAAACCAGGCTCAGCAAACTCAGCGGAATCGACAGGCTTTAGAGAAAGAGAAGAAGCAGAATCTGGAGAAAATGAACCAGATACGGACAATTCTAAAACAAACGGCAACAGAAAAGCAAGCTAGCCTGGGCCAACTCAAAGCACTCGATCAACAGATTCAAACCCAGTCCAAACAGATTGGATTACTCAACAAAGATCTTCGATTAACGGAGGCCGAAATTGCCGAATTACGCCAGGCCAGCACAGCACTTACACGAGATCTGAACAAGCTTAAAGATGAATATGGGTCTATGATCTATGCTGCCGATAAACGACGCCAGCAGGTCAATCCACTAGGCTTTTTATTTGCATCCGATAACTTCAATCAACTCGTTGCCCGGTACCGATACCTACGTCAGTATTCCGATGCCCGCCAAAGCCAGGTACGGCAAATGAACAACGTACAGGTCATGCTTCAGGGCAAACAAAAAGCAACACTGCACAAGCGTCTGGAACAAAAAAGTACAATTGGGGCGAAAGTAGATGAGACCAAAAAGCTCGAAACCCTGAAGGTTGTTAAGAATGACGTGGTTAAAGAGTTGAGTAAGAAGGAATTTGAACTCCAGACTGAACTAGCCGAAAGTCGCCGGGCCATCGACCGACTTGAATCCATGATTACGCGCATCATTGCCCGGGAAGCCAGAGAGCGAGCTGAGCGTGAGGCCCGCGAACGCGCCGAACGCGACCGGCTTGCCCGCCTTGAAGCCGCCCGTAAAGCCGCCGAACGCAAACGGGCTGAAGATGCCATTGCTGCGGCCGAAAAAGCAGGTGAAAAACCTGCTCCGGCTGACGTTGCAAAAGTAGAGCGCCCTGCGGAACCCGAACCCGCAGCCAAAAAGCCCGATGAACGCCGAAATAATAACCTTAATGACGAGGAAACGGCGCTGGCATCGTCTTTTACAGCCTCGCGAGCGCATCTACCCTGGCCCGTTACGAAAGGATTTATTTCTGATCACTTTGGTCGAAAGCCTCACCCTGTTCTCAAAGGAATTTTTGTTGAAAATCAGGGGGTCGATATTCAGACTAATGCAGGCGAAGGGGTTCGATCGGTGTATGATGGTGTCGTTCAGGACGTTACCAACATTCCGGGTATGAATAATGTGGTTGCTATCCAACATGGTGACTATTTTACCCTCTATGCCAAACTAAAAAGTGTATCGGTTCGGGTAGGTCAACGCGTGAAAGCCCGCGAGCCAATTGGAACCGTTGCAACAGATAAAAATGGGGTGTCTGAAATTCAGTTCCAAATCTGGAAGGAGTTTACCAAACTCAACCCCGAATCTTGGCTGACGCCAAGATAGTTGTCGTAAATAGTGGTCAGTCGTTAGTAGCTTCGCCCAGCAAACGCTAACCACCGACCACTAACGACTGGCGACTACTTACTAACGATTAAACGTATGTCTATTCATAATCCCGACATCAAGCGCGTTACCACGCATACCATCCAGGAACTAAAAAATAAAGGCGAGAAAATTTCTGCCTTGACCGCCTATGATTATTCGATGGCGCGGGTTGTTGATGCTGCCGGTGTTGAGCTAATTCTGGTTGGGGACTCAGCCTCGAACGTTATGGCTGGTCACGAAACGACATTGCCCATCACCCTCGACCAAATGATTTATCATGCCAGTTCGGTCGTGCGGGGTGTTAAGCGGGCACTGGTCGTTGTCGACTTACCATTTGGCTCTTATCAGGGCAACTCGTCTGTAGCGCTGCAATCGGCTATTCGGATCATGAAAGAGTCGGGAGCACATGCCGTAAAGATGGAAGGAGGCCTGGAAATTAAAGAATCCATCGTCCGGATTTTGAGCGCTGGCGTTCCCGTTATGGGACACCTTGGCCTAACTCCCCAGTCTATTTATAAATTTGGTACGTATGCCGTTCGGGCTAAAGAAGAAGCCGAAGCCGAAAAATTAATGGCCGACGCCCACATGCTCGAGGATATTGGCTGCTTTGGCGTCGTACTTGAAAAAATCCCGGCCTCGCTCACCAAAAAAGTATCGGCAAGCCTCACCATTCCTACCATTGGCATTGGTGCCGGGCCAGACGCTGACGGGCAAATTCTGGTTTTTCACGATTTACTAGGCATAAACAATGAGTTTAAACCACGCTTCCTGCGCCGGTATGCCGAACTTCATGCCGTTATGACTGAGGCTATTGCTCATTATGTAGATGACGTGAAAACCAACGACTTTCCGAACGAGAAAGAAGCATATTGAGTTAGAAGGTAAATGAATAATGTATAATGAGTAATGTGTAATGCACAAAGCATTTCGTTACTCATTATTCATTACACATTGTTCATTACACATTATTTATCATGAAGAAGAAACCATATCAGGTCGTTTACGAAGATAATCACCTGTTAATTGTCAATAAAGATCCGGGTATTTTGGTGCAGGGTGATCGGACAGGCGATACGACACTGTTAGATGTGCTGAAAGATTACGTCAAGGAAAAGTACAACAAACCAGGTGAGGTATTTCTGGGTCTGGTTCATCGGCTCGACCGACCCGTAAGTGGCTTAGTCGTATTTGCCCGAACATCAAAGGCATTGGAGCGGATGAACGAAATTTTTCGGAAGCGTCAGGTGCAGAAAACCTATTGGGCTGTTGTGCGGCATAAACCGCCTAAGGATGCCGATAAGCTAATTAACTGGCTGATTAAGGACGAGCAGAAAAATCAGGTGACGGTTTACGATTATGAGGTGCCGAATTCCCAGAAAGCTGAATTGTCATATAGAATTCTAGGTAAAATCAATGAGCACTACCTGTTAGAGGTTAATCCGATTACAGGCCGTCCGCACCAGATTCGCTCGCAATTAGCACACATGGGTAGCCCAATTCGGGGCGATGTCAAATATGGCTATGACCGGGCTGTAGCCGATAAGAAGATTTATCTGCACGCTCGTCGTCTTTACTTCATTCATCCGGTAAAACAGGCGGGAGCACCTGACCGACCAATCATTTGCAAGGCAGGTTTACCAAACGACCCTTTTTGGGAGGAGTTTCTGGATTTGGACGACGAGAATTACAAGGACAAAAATATGGACTTCACCTTTGAATAAAAGGAGGTAATTCATAGGCTGTGTCAACGGTAAAGGCCGCATTTTCTGAGTATCAGAAAATGCGGCCTTTATATATGTGGAAGCTAACTGAACAGTCGTTCCAACTAAATGTATGTGGGATACCTCAGGGTTCAGTCAATGTCGTTGCCGATGCTTGTTCTGAAGGCGCTATATCCGAAATGATTTGCTCCATAACGCGCTCAACCATCTGCACAATACCACGCAAAGCTCCGAAGATAATGCATAGTGGCAGAATAATGGGTAAGAAAAAAACCCACTGAAAAATCATGTACAGGCGGAAATTTCTCATCGGTTTAAGGGGAAGTTTTTAAGATTAAGGTTACGGTTTAGCAAATTCAACAACTTAAAAATCGGAGCTCAGTACATCATTCTATTATTATTCAAAATTAACCTTGACTTAATACAAAAACAAGGGTAATAGTTAAAAATTTGCCATAAATGGCTGGTTTTCCATACCAAAGCTGGTTAATTTATTGTCACTTGCCTAACCTTCTCATTTGGGATCAAATATAATGCCAGAAAATAGTTAGGTTCAGCTAAGTTAACTAATATAGAATTACGAACACCATCCTATATAATATTTTAATAAAATGTTACGATAATTACTCATTATTATACATTTTAGTTCATATATCTAATTATGATAATAGACTAAGCTCTTGATAAAGAGCCTGGTTTTATAATGGTAGTCTGATAATTGCCATCATATATCAATAGTTTATCTTTTTTTTATCAAGAATCTGGTCAGTAGTTGTGTTGTATAACTGACTCGTTGCTGATTATGATGGAACACAAACGACAAACGTGGCTAATAAACTTAGTTAAGTTCATTAGCCACGTTTGTCGTTTTAATTAGTCTTTTATTTTAAAGTCGCTACAGCGTCTTTAATGCGTTGCACAGCTTCAACCAGCGACTCATCAGAGGCAGCCGTTGAGATACGCAGGCAGTTGGGTGCTCCAAAACCCGAACCAGCCACTGTTGCCACGTAAGCTGTATTTAGCAACCAGGCCGCAAAGTCGTCGGAATTTTCGATACGGGTCGTGCCATCCGATTTGCCATAATAGTAACTAATATCAGGAAAGGCGTAAAAGGCTCCCTCTGGTACGTTAGTCCGGAAGTGAGGCACTTCTTTCAATAGTTTTACAACCAAATCGCGACGACGATGGTAAGCCTTAGCCATTTCCAGAGAAGGTTCCATGGGGCCGTTTAACGCAGCAACGGTAGCTTTCTGGGCAATTGAGTTTGTACCAGACGTAACCTGTCCCTGCAATTTCTCAACCCCTTCGGCAATCCACTTAGCCGCACCAATGTAGCCGATGCGCCAGCCAGTCATAGCATACCCTTTAGCAACGCCATTGACCGTAATCACGCGTTCGGCAACTTCAGGAATTGAGCCCATGCTGAAGTGACCTTCCGGGGTGAAATTGATGTATTCATAGATTTCGTCGGCCAGAACATGAATGTTTTCATGGCGGGCTACGACATCGGCAATAGCCCGGAGTTCAGCTTCGGAGTAAATCGAGCCCGTTGGGTTATTGGGTGACGCGTACATCACAATCTTGGTTCGATCAGTGATGGCGGCTTCAAACTGTTCGGGGGTTACTTTGAAGTTATTTTCAAACGAGCCATCTACCACAACCGCTTTACCTTCGGCCAGCTTCACCATTTCAGAGTAGCTAACCCAATAAGGGGAGAAGATGATTACTTCGTCGCCTGGGTTTATGAGCACCTGAATAACGTTGGCAAGCGAGTGCTTGGCACCCGTCGAAACAACGATATTTTCGGGTTTCCAGTCAATATTATTGTCGCGCTTGAATTTATCAGCAATAGCTTTTCGGAGATCGGGGTAGCCAGCAACAGGCGAATAGCCGTGAAAACCGTCGTCGATGGCTTTTTTGGCAGCTTCGCAGATATGTTGGGGCGTTTTAAAATCCGGCTCTCCAACGCTCAGGCTAATTACTTTGTGGCCCTGTGCGGCCAATTCGCGGGCTTTCTTGGTCATCGCCAGCGTGGACGATTCCTCCAGCGCGTTAATGCGATCGGCTAACAAACTCACGGTGTCAAGCGTGGCAGACATAATCGGTAATGTTTTTGAGAAAATGATAACAAACTGACCGCAAAGGTAGTACGTTTTCAGTGGAGGGGCGAAGTTTTTGGGGAATTAAAAATTACGACCTCACTTTTATCTTCACAGTCTGCCAACAACTCAAGCGTTGTCTCCTGAAAGATGGGATGTATAAAGTCTGGCGCAATCTCGGCTAGTGGTATGAGTGTAAACCGTCGTTGATGCAAATAAGGATGCGGAATCGTCAGCGTGTCGGCTTGCCAGATGAGTTGATCGTAATACAGTATATCAATGTCGATGACCCGAGCCCCCCATTTTTCGAGTCGAACACGCCCTAGCTCCTGCTCAATCGCCTGTGTCTGAATCAGTACCGTTTCGGGTTCCAACCTCGTCTCAACACTCAACACCTGATTCAGATAAGTCGGTTGATCGGTTACGCCCCAGGGGGCCGTCTCGTACAACCCTGACTGCCGGATCACCGGACCAACGCGTTCGGCAATTAAGTCAATTGCTCGTTGAAGCGTTTGAGTGCGGTCGCCGAGGTTGGCACCAAGGAGGAGAATGATCATATAGGATGTAGGAAGTATGATGTATGATATAAGTGGCTGACTACAAGTCTACATCCTATACCATATATCATACATCCTTTCAATAGTCCTTAAGCGCCTTAATTCCATAATACGCCTTAATCTCTTCTTCGCCAGGTGTTTTAGCAGGCCGGACGATTCGGAAACCAACGAAAGAGGCCGAGGTTAACCACCAATCTGATTTAGGGCTTTGAGGATCGAGTACTTTCCAGGCTGGTGCCGAAGGAGTCCGGGCTGCTGATCGTAATACTTCCGCAGCATCATCCCACGATCCACCTCGTACCGAGTTCGGATATAGTGTAGTGGTTGGTGCATACGGTTCTTTTTTTCCGGCGGCCACTTGCTTGTAATAGTCTTCAATATACTGATCCTTTGTCCATTCCATCACATTGCCGTGCATATCATACAAGCCAAATGGATTTGGTTTCTTGGTACCTACTTTCTTGTAGCCGCCATCACTATTTCCAGTAAAGACGGCGTATTCGCCTAGCTGCTTCACATCCGATCCAAACGAATAGGGGGTTGTTGTGTTGGCACGGCAAGCGTATTCCCACTCCGCTTCGGTAGGCAGGCGATAAAACACGCCTGTTTTGGCGTAAAGCCAGGCACAGAACTTGATGGCTGCGTATTGAGTCATGTTGATGGCTGGATACCCCGCCCTGCCCATACCAAACGACATATCCACATAGGGCGGACTAGGGCGCGTTGTGGCATCTGTTTTGGCAAGATTGGCGTCTGTTTGGGTATACTTTGCGGCCATTTCCTTCTCCATATTCGTGAAAGCAAATAGGTCATAAAGATCCCACGTCACTTCGTATTTCCCCATGTAAAAGGGCTCAATCTGAACCTTGTGCTGTGGCCCTTCATCAGCCTGCCGACCTTTTTCGGTAGCCGGGCTTCCCATCAGGTATGTTCCACCGGGAATGGCTACCATGGCATACGTCTGATTGCTGCCTGGGATAGTTTGGGTGTAGGATTTAATAGGTGTTGAGGTCTGCGCATGTATTCGGATACTACTCACTACCACAGTAAACGTAATGGCAAGCGCTTCTTTAATAGAAATCATAATAACGAGAAAAGTAAGTAACAATGGAACCTGGACCGAAGCCCTTCAGCTATTCATTTAGGATTTCCCTAAACTCAAGTAGACTGACTCGTACTAGTTTAGGGAAAGGAATATTGTCCAAATCTCTAAAATGACGATCTTCTGTAATAATGTAGTCTGCACCACAAGCAATGGCACAATCAATAAATTTGTTATCGTCGATGTCTGACTTGATTAAGTGCCATTTATAATAAGGAATCGTATGAATAGCGTTCGGCCGATCGATCAGTGTTTTTACAATGTTGGCACCCACCTCAGGAGAAAAGAAATTACCGACTATTTCTTTATACTCTTCCAAAATTTCGGTCGATATACCAAATTGAAACGTATTAGTCAATAATACATCAAACAACCACCGATCATCTGCCCGCCTGGGAAGGGCAACTAGTTAGACCTCGCTCATCCCATATCCGGTCAATTTCTTCATCAACTAATCGGGCAAAATAATCAGAGAGCATTTTTTTGATTTCAATTTGTTGTTCAGGAGCAAGCGGACGATCAAACTGCTTGATCATAAACAGTTGCATTTCATTAAGTTTGGTGCTATGCGTCGATTCCATATTCAGCCACCTGTTTAGCAAGACTCACATTTACGTGTAAAAGTACGAACGATTTTCTTTGTTGTACCTTTGATGAATAATTGGGTTTGTTGTTTTAAGTAATGTACATTCCAAAAACTGTTTCAGCTGCTATGACCATAAAGCTCAGTAAAAAAGCCACTAAAGATGAAATAGCCAGTTTACTTCAGAAAGTAAAGCCCGCTAAAACATTAGACGTACAGAAGTATGCAGGCAAATTAAAATGGGGTCAGGATGCCCTTACCTATCAGCGTGAGTTAAGAAATGACTAATCCATCTGGCCTTTTCGTTGACACCAATGCGTTGATTCGTTTACTGGAAGGGGATGAACTAGTCATTACATTACTATCTGATCGGTTAGTTTATGCCTCCGTTATTACTGAAATGGAGATGCAATGCAAAGCTAATCAGCCAACAGAAGAACGTAAGCTGATCAAAAGTCTGTTAAACGATTGCATCATTATCGAATTAACCCCTCAGGTTAAACTTGAAGCGATTAAAATACGGCGAACAACTCGAATGAAATTAATGGATTCAATAGTAGCAGCCTCGGCCCGTTTTCATGGTTTACCAATTGTTACGGGTGACAATGCATTCGAGCGAGTTGCTCATTTAGACCTGATTCTTTTACCTCCTCGTTAATCTATCTTGACAGGAGCATTTATTATCCCATGAACTATTTATCAGCCGAAAATTTAACGAAGTCCTACGGCGACCGTACTCTGTTTAAAAACTTAACCTTTGGCGTAAACCGGGGCGATAAAGTCGCTATCGTTGGTGCCAATGGGTCGGGTAAAACCACGCTATTGTCTATTCTGGCCGGAGCCATGCCACCCGACGCGGGCATTGTTAGTCATCGAAAAGATATCACCATCGGCTACCTCGATCAGCAACCCGATTTGAACGATGCGCTGACCGTAATGGATGTGGTGCTGGCTGGCGAAAGTGCCCAACTTGACGCCGTTCGGGCCTACGAACATGCGCTGGCCCACGACGATCATGCTGCCCTTGAAAAGGCTATGATCGACATGGAGAAGCTGGAAGCCTGGGACTACGAAGCCCAAATTCGGCAAATTCTGGGGGAGCTGGGCATTCAGGATGTAGAGCAGTTGGTTGGATCGTTGTCGGGAGGGCAACGCAAGCGGGTGTCTCTGGCGCGGGTATTAATCCAAAATCCTGACTTGCTGATTCTGGACGAACCAACTAACCACCTGGATCTCGAAGCCATCGAATACCTCGAAAGTTTCCTAAATACGAATAACGGCACCTTGCTGATGGTATCGCACGATCGGTATTTTCTGGATCGGGTCTGCAATCATATTGCCGAAATGGATAATGGCCAGCTTTATACCTACAAGGGTAACTACGCCTATTTCCTGGAGAAAAAAGAGGAACGTGAGCTGGCAGCGGCATCCGAATTATCGAAAGACCGTAACACATTCCGGCGTGAGCTGGAGTGGATGCGTCGGCAACCCAAAGCACGGGGAACCAAAGCCCAGTACCGGATCGATGCTTTTGAAGACCTGAAAGAGAAAACCAGTGGTAAACGTTCTGATGGCGAACTGGACCTGAACCTGCGCATGGCTCGTTTAGGCAGTAAAATCCTGGAAGTTGAAAACCTGAGCAAACGATTTGGTGATAAAATTCTGCTCGACCATTTCAATTATACCTTCAAGCGGCCCGACCGGGTAGGGCTGATTGGA
The DNA here is from genome assembly GCA_003259005.1 of Spirosoma telluris. Lineage (GTDB taxonomy): Bacteria > Bacteroidota > Bacteroidia > Cytophagales > Spirosomataceae > Spirosoma > Spirosoma telluris. The sequence continues at coordinate 6,664,520 of QLII01000001.1, read as the reverse complement.
AAGAATGGCATGGGTAAAACCACGCTGATGAATATGCTCACGGGTCAACTCCGCCCCGATTCAGGCAAGATCACAACCGGCGGTACGGTAAAGTTTGGCTACTATACACAAACAGAACTGGATTTGCCCGAAAATCAGCGGGTAATCGATGTTGTGCAGGACGTGGCCGAAGTTATGAAATTAGCCAATGGCGATACTATCACGGCAACGCAACTCCTAAGCCGGTTTCTATTTGATCGCTCAAAACAGTATGACTTTGTTGCGAAATTAAGTGGGGGCGAAAAACGACGGCTGCAACTTTTGCTGGTTCTGGTGCAAAATCCAAACTTCCTGATTCTAGATGAGCCAACGAACGACCTCGATATCACGACGCTGAACGTACTGGAAGATTTTCTTCTCAATTTTTCGGGCTGCGTGCTGATCGTTACTCACGATCGGTACTTCATGGATCGACTGGTTGAGCACGTTTTTGTGATGGAAGGCGAAGGTAAAGTCCGGGATTTTCCGGGTAACTATACGGACTACCGCGAGTGGCGCGATGCACAACCAAAAAAATCAGCTGCACAACCAGATAAACCGGCCCCAGCCGTTGCCAAGAACCAAACGCCTACCCCTGTAGTTTCTTCGGCAGCGAATACGGTAAATGCTACGAAGAAAAAGCTTTCGTTTAAGGAGATTCGCGAGTATGAAACCCTGGAAAAAGAAATCGAATCGCTGGAACAACGGAAAGTTGACGTTGTGGATCTACTTAACACAGGTGGCCCGCATGAGCAGTTAATAGCCTGGTCGCGTGAAATTGAGCAAATTGAACAAAGCATTGCTGAAAAATCAGACCGCTGGCTTGAACTGGCGGAGTTTATGTAATTGTGAATGAGTGATTGGGTGATTGAGTGAATATTGTCTGTGTCAGCATTTACTCAATCACCTATTCACTCAATCACTCATTAATTATGAACCAGATTATCGACTTCTTTCAGTATCTCCTTAACTCCGAAGAAATCATTCGGACGGGTGGGCTGGTGCTGATTACACTGATTATTTTCGTTGAAAATGGCATCTTTTTTGGCTTCTTCCTGCCGGGCGATTATCTGTTGTTTCTCTCGGGTGTTTTTGCCGGAACCAAGTTGCTGAATGTTCCTCTGTGGTTATTGCTGACCTGCATTTTTGGGGCGGCTGTGTTGGGGTCGACGACCGGTTATCTGACGGGTTATTATTTCGGGGCCCGAATCAAAAATCGACCGGATTCCTTGTTTTTCAAGCAGAAATACATTGATAACACCCGAGATGCTTTTATTCGATACGGCAACAGTGCATTAATTATTTCGCGCTTTTTGCCCGTTGTGCGCACATTCGCGCCTTTGCTGGCGGGCCTTATTCACATGCCCATCCCTTTCTTCATGCTTTATAATGTCATTGGGGGAGCCATCTGGGTATTGACACTAGTGGGGGGGGGTTCTATTTCGGGGAGAAATTTCCCTGGATTGTTGATTATGTCCAATACATCATCCTGTTCTTCCTGGCCATTACTACCTTCACGGTTATTAAAGGCTATTTGAACGCCCGTAAAGAGAAGCAGCCTGAGAAAGTGGGGGAGTGAGCATCGCAATTTCTTACCCCCTATTATTCTTCGTTTTCTAACTTATTGGCTAATTCGAACATTGTCTCAAGAACCTGTTCCATTCGGTCATAGCCAACAATCGTATCAAATTTTTCCCGCACTTCCTGCATACAGTCTTTTAAGGCTACGAATAACTCTTTTCCCCGATCATTCAGGAATATGATGCTCGAGCGGGAGTCATTGGGGTTTTTTCGGATATAGATATAGCCCTCCTCTTCAAGAAGGCCGACAATTTTACTCATCATCTGCTTGGTAACACAGGCACGTTTGGCTAATTCATTATTAGTAGTCCCCCTTCTTCTATGTTTGCTAGAAACATGAGGTAACTCATTTTAAAATCAGTGTACCCAAGTGCATGCAGGCGCGGTTCGACAAAGGCACTCGTAAATCGTTTAAGCCGCCAGAATAAACGACCAACCGACCGCTCACGTATTGTCCGGAATTGGTTAAAATCAAAGGTACTTTTATCTGTTTCCACGTTCATGAACACAAAATAGAAAACTCTGAAACAATTTACTGCAAAATATTGTACAAATATAGTCAACCTACTTGACTTCATAGTCAACCTAGTTTACTTTTGTACCCATTAGTCAAACAAGTTGACTATTCAATTTGTTCACCCAGCATACATAACCGCTAGCGGATTTAACGCCATGGCAACGACAACGGCAACCCCGATGGAAACAATTACAGAAGAAAAGAGTGCGCTGCAAACCTACCTGCCCCGTATCATCATTGGCCTCGTCTTACTCGTAGGAGGCTATTTTGGCTATCAGGCATTTCGGCACAGCCAACAATACGAAACAACCGATAATGCACAGATTGAAGGCAATTCGGCTCCAGTACTCGCCCGGGTAGCGGGCTACGTAACGTCAGTTAATGTAGATGATTATGCCAACGTAAAACAGGGCCAACAACTCGTAACAATCGACCCCCAGGAATACGATGTAGCGTTGGCCCAAGCCGAAGCTGATTATCAGCAATCACTGGCCGACCTCGAAACTGCCCGGGCTGATCTACAAAATGCGCAGGCTACTGCCCGCAATGTAGTCCAGAACGCCCGCGTTGCCCAGTCGAATGCACAAGTGCAGGCTATTCGGCGAAATAAAGCCCAGCAGGATTTGCAACGCGACCAGAATCTTTACAAAGAGCAATCGCTGACTAAAAAGCAACTGGAAGACTCGCAGAACAATGTGGAGATCCAGGCAGGACAGTACAATGCAAATGTCGAGCAGATTAGCCTCGCTAAAACATCAGAAAGCGTAGCGCAGGCCGGTATTGCCAAAGCCCAGGCCAATATTCAGAAAATACAGGCGGTGCTGAAAGTGAAGCAGGCAGCTATCGACAACGCCAAACTGAAAGTAGGATATGCCCGGCTGGCGGCTCCAATTGCGGGTAAAATTGGCCGCAAGAACGTAGTAGTTGGTCAGTATGTACAACCCGGCCAGAATCTGTTTACGATCGTTGCCGATTCGACATTCTGGGTTGTTGCGAACTTCAAAGAAACCCAGTTGGAGAAAATGCAACTGGGCCAGGAGGTGGACATCAAGTTAGACGCTTATCCTGATCTGGACATCAAGGGTCGTGTATCGTCTTTGTCAGATGCGACCGGAGCAAAGTTTGCGCTTCTGCCTGCTGATAACGCTTCAGGAAACTTCGTAAAAATTACGCAGCGTGTACCCGTGAAAATCGAGATCCTGAATCCAGAGAAATACAAAAATCAACTGCGGGCAGGTCTGAGTGTAGATGCTGAGGTTCGAGTAGCAAAGTAATGGATAATGTAAAATGAATAATGACTGGATGTCAGAATCTTAGACTTCAGTCATACTTCATATACCCCATTCATTATCAATTCGGGACCGCCCGCGCGGTTCGTTATCCATTATTCATTAAGAACATGGCAACTCAGACGTTGGCTCCCCAGTCCAGGCAAACGTACCTACCGGATTGAAACGGTGGATTATCGTTGTGACAGCTATTTCAGCAGCCATTCTTGAATTAATTGATACCTCAATCGTGAATGTCGGCCTGACTGACATTGCCGGTAATCTCGGCGTTACGATTGAAGATGTAGCGTGGGTAGTAACTGCCTATGCTATTGCCAACGTCATTGTGATACCGATGACGGGCTTCCTGCAACGGTATTTTGGTCGTAAGAATTATTATGTCGGGTCCATTATCCTGTTCACGATTGCGTCTTATGGATGTGGTTTCGCGGATAACCTTTGGGTACTGGTTTTCTTTCGGTTTTTACAAGGTATCGGTGGTGGTGCTCTACTCTCGACTTCGCAGGGCTTAATGTATGATTCATTCCCGCCCTCACAGCGTCCTCTTGCTTCGGCCTTGTTCGGGATGGGTATTGTACTTGGTCCTACGCTGGGTCCTACGCTGGGTGGTTTTATCATCGATAATTACCATTGGAGCTGGATGTTTTATATCAACGTTCCCATTGGCATCGCAGCCGTATTTCTGAGTATAGCCTTTATCGACAAGAAAGAAGACGAAAAGAATATTGACCGCAAAGCCATCAATATTGACCAGATGGGCATTCTGCTACTGGCAGTTGGCATCGGGAGTTTGCAATATGTACTGGAGCGGGGCGAAGCCGATGACTGGTTTGATAGCAAAGCAATTCTTTGGCTGACAGTTGCCGCTGTCGTTGCCATTCCACTCTTCATCTGGTGGGAGCTCAGGGCCACCAAAGACCCTGTCGTAGATCTCCGTGCGCTGAAAAACAGAAACCTGGCTATCGGCTCCATTCTTATGGTTGTTATAGGCTATGGTCTGTTTACATCGGTTCTGTTATATCCACTATTTGCCCAACGCATTGTTGGCTTAACGGCCACACAGACCGGCAAACTCCTGATTCCGGGTGGACTTGTTACGTTACCGATGTTTGCGCTTGTTGGGCGATTACTGGCTACTGGAAAATCGCCCAGATTGCTTGTTGCCGTGGGCTATGTTGCCTTTTCCAGCTTCTGCTTCATCATGTCTACCTACAACATGAATGCTTCGGACGGCGACTTTATTACGGCACTCATTATCAGAGGCATCGGATTGGCATTTGTGAATGTACCGCTCATTAACCAGTCGGTTGCGACACTGACACCCCGGGAGTTACCTACTGGCATTGCGATTGTTAACATGATGCGGCAGGTGGGTGGTGCCTTCGGAGTTGCGATTACGAATACCTACGTTACGCAACGAACGGCCGTTCACCGGGGCGATCTAGTTACGCATCTGCAACCGGGCGACATGCTGACAACTGAGCGCATAACTGCTATGACGCAGGCTTTGATCGCAAAGGGAGTCAATGTCTTTGATGCCGCAACCGGAGCCTACAAAAACCTTGATCTGATTATTTCACGACAGGCCTTGATGCTTTCCTACCTGGATACATTCAAATTGGCAGGCCTGTTTTTCGTTGTCTCGTTCCCGCTATTATTCTTATTAAAAAGCAAGAAGATGGATGCGGCTACCGCCAAAGCCATTGCCGATTCATCTCACTAACTATCTGGGCCAAGCTCCGGCTTGGCCCATCAACCACTTACACGGCCAGGTAATAAGCTTGACTCAGAAATTATGAAACTCTACTTCATACCTATTTTCCTAATTCTGTCGGTTGCCACGCAGGCGCAGAATCAGCCTGCACAACTTCCCGACGATTTGCGGGCTCTGGTTCAACAGGCTAATGCAAATTATCCGGTGCTGAAACAACAACAACAGCAAATTCAGGCCAACGAATTACGGGTCGATATTACCCGCACGGCCATGAAACCTACGGTATCGGGTACTGCTTCGTATCAATACCTAACCCCGGTTGCCAAGGCTACGCTTCCGGTCGATGGTGTCAATCGGACAATTCAGTTTCAGCCGAACCATAACGTGAATGCCAGTGTTGGCGTTGGGCAAACGATTTACGACTGGGGCCGAACCAATGCTGCGGTGCGGCAGGCTACCGATAATGTGCAGGTACTGCGCCGGAGTCTGGAAATTACGCAGCAAAGCCTGGCTTATCAGGTGGCAGCAGCTTATTATGGGGTAGGTTTCCTGCAACGGAGTTTAGCCGTACAGGATTCGGTGATCCGCACGGCCAGTGCCAATGTGCGTTTGTTAGCTACGCGTCTACAAAATGGCGATGCGCTCCAATATGACGTACTCACGCAACAAGTTCGGGTGAAATCGGCACAGAACCGGAAGATTGAAATTCAAAATCAACTAGAGCGTCAATTAGCGGTATTGACCTATTTAACAGGAAATCCCACTCCAGACATTAGTCGAGCCGTTGAACAGTTTACACTGGAAGCCATGGCCGGTCGCACCCCTACCCAAACCTTTGCATTAGCCAATGATGCTCAAACCGCATTAACCGGCAATAAAGATGTGCAACTGGCTCAGGATCGCGTTCGGCAGGCTGAAACCGATGTTCTGGTCAACAATTTAGGCAATCGGCCTAATCTTAGTTTTTCTGGTTCAGCCGGTTTTCGGAATGGGTATCTGCCCGAAATTAACACGCCCCGATTTAACATTGCGGCTGGCGTATCGCTCACGGTACCCATCTATTCAGGTAAGCGGTATCAGTTACAGAATCAGGCGGCTCAACTCAATTTGAGCGCCAGTCAATATGCGGTTGAGAATGCTAATGCACAGGTTCGGCAAAGTATTGCTCAACTCAACGCCGATATTCGGAGTAACCAGACCCGGTTGGCTAACCTCGAAACACAGGTAGAACAATCCCAGAAAGCCCTGCAAATAGCCAACGCCCGGTTGCGCAATGGCGTGATCACGAATGTTGAGTTGCAAAGTGCAGAAACAGGTGTAGAAGAAGCCGAGTTGGGTCGCCTGAATTTCCAATATCAACTCATGCTAAATCAGTTGGAATTAAAACGACTCCTGGGTGAACCGTTGTTTTAGTCACTATTCCTAGTCATTTGTTGTCATGAATAGTCATTCGTTATTAAATCATAAACTATTCATGACAACAAATGACCGGTCAATTAAAAAGAGTTAAAATTTCGATCATCTACATACTAAACCGCCACAAAAATGACTTCTCTATATAAAATCAATGGGCTGCAAAACACAAATCGTATGATGAAAGAGCGAGTTATTGAGATCCTGAGTGGTTTTGGTGTACCCGAAACCGCCATCACCGAACAAACTCATTTTGCCCGCGATTTGGGTTTGGACAGTCTGGATTCGGTTGACCTGATTATGCAACTTGAGCAGGAATTCGGCATTCGTATTCCTGATGAAGATTATGATAAACTAACCACCCTGAAAGGCGTATTGACCTATTTGCAAGGAGAGCAGGCAGTGGCCTGATTTTATTTTCAGTGATGTCGATTACCTCTTTTCTTCCTGAAATTTCAGTATAAAAAAGGAGCCTTACAAGGCTCCTTTTTTATACTGAAATTTCAGGGTACTACTCTTGAAATAGCTCAGAAAGCCGCCCTCTCTATTTCACTTCCATACTCACTAACGAGCTTCCCCGTAATACCGGAATCACATCATACAGATCGTGTTGCAGACAGTAAGCAATGTCTTTCTGAATACCCAGCCGCTGGAGACGGCGGATGTGCGATGCGTTCGACATATAGCCAATCAGGTTGTCTTTCCCCTGGGCATAAAGCCGCCATGCCATAATAGCACTGTCTTCGGCCATCGCATAACTGTCTTTCAGCCGATCGACCAGGGCCCCGGCAAAGAGTGTATCTTCCAGATTAACACGTCCTTTCCAGCCTGCACAAAGCACCATAACGTCGTAGCGTTCTGTCTTTAGGAAACGCACAATGGCATCTAAATTCAGGAATGCCCCCACCAATACTTTCACGGCCGATCTTGATTTGGTTATCGCCAGCGTGCCATTCGTAGTGGTCATGGCAACGTTTGCACCCCGGATGCGCTCGTCCATATACGTGAACGGTGAATTGTCTAACTCAAATCCATCAACCTTACGGGCGTTTCGCTCGGCAGCAGCCAAATAGCCCCGCTCCTGCAACTGCTGGCATTCTTCAATCGTGGCAACGGGTGTGATACTATTGACACCGTAAGCAAACGCCGTGACCATGCACGAAGTTGCCCGGAATACATCAGCCACAACGACAATGGTGTTCTCGAATGTGTGGAGGTGTAATAAATCGGGGGTAAAGCAAACGTCAATTTGTTTCATAGAACTGTTTCTGAACCGGGATTTTTATGATTTAACTGACTGACTATGATTTTTTATGGTTTTGCCTTTAACAAAAGCCGAAGGCTAAAACCATAGTCGGTCAGTTAAATCATAAAAATCCTGGTTCAGATATTATTTTTAAACGAAGGGAGGTTTAACGACCTGGGCTTTGAGCAGCCGGTCGCGGACTTTGACGAAGATCTCGGAACCGGGCTTGCTATAGGCCGTTTGAACGTAGCCTAACCCAACGCCTTTACCCAGCGTGGGTGATTGTGTTCCTGATGTTACTTCCCCAATCTGGTTTCCGTCGGCATCGGTTAGTTCGTAATGACCACGGGGAACCCCTCGATCAACTAGTTCGAAACCAATTAATTTGCGGGGTACCCCCTGCGTTTTCTGCGCTTTCAGCAGGTCGGCATCAATGAAGTCATGGGTGAATTTGGTAACCCAGCCGAGTCCTGCTTCAATGGGTGAGGTTTCGTCGGTAATGTCGTTGCCGTAGAGATTATAGCCCATTTCGAGCCGGAGCGTATCGCGTGCGCCAAGACCAATGGGTTTAAGCCCGTAAGGCTCGCCCGCTTTGACAATAGCCGCCCAGACATCCTCAGCCTGATCATTCGACACATAGATTTCGAAGCCTCCCGCACCCGTATAGCCGGTTGCCGACACGATTACATTGGCACATCCGGCAAAATCGGTTTTCTCGAAGGTGTAATACTCCATCGAATCGAGGTCGGCCTTGGTGAGCGACTGTAGGGCTTTGGCAGCCAGGGGCCCTGCACCGCAAACAGGCACATATCGTCGGAGACATTGACCATAGTTAACGGTGCGTCGTCACGATCGTAGTCCGATGCGTACTGACTAATCCAGTTCCAGTCTTTTTCGATGTTCGAGGCATTGACCACAAGCATATATTCCAGCTCACTGATTCGATATACCAGCAGATCATCGACAATACCTCCCCGGCCATTGGGCAGGTAGCTGTATTGCACTTTACCATCAAACAAAATACTGGCATCGTTGGCCGACACACGCTGAATGAGGCCCAGTGCGCCTTCGCCCTTGAGGATGAATTCGCCCATGTGCGAGACGTCGAAAATACCAACCGCATTGCGAACCGTATTATGTTCGTCGAGGTCGGAAGAATAGCGAACGGGCATCTCGAAGCCCGCAAACGGCACAATTTTAGCGCCTAGTTTCTGATGAATGTGATGGAGAGGGACTTGCTTAAGCGACATGTACGCAGGAGTTATACCGCAAATTTACCGAAAAATGGGGTTTCAATCCGTATACCTATTGAATAACCTTAATCAAGGGTAAAATTAATGGGCAGATTGTACTTGATCCGAATCGCTTCTCCCCGTTGCATACCCGGTTTCCATCGTCCACTCGTTTTTTGCACTACCCATACGGCCTCTTCATCGGTGCCGTAACCAAGTTTGTTCATCGTTTGAACATCCATAACGCTTCCATCTTTATCGATGGTGAAACTCACAAATACTCGCCCCTGTACTCTGGATCGCTGTGCATCAGGGGGGTATCGTAACGTCTGACTTAAAAATTGACCCAATGCCTGCATTCCACCCTTAAACTCGGCCTGTTGCTCCGGCGAAGTATAATGTACCGTATCTCTCCCCACTCTTTGGGCTTTCCCCCTGAACAGATGCCTTTGTCATAATTTTCTTCATAAAAATAGGAGCCATCCGTATAGCGGCCCGTCCAGAGTCCTTGTTTAAGGCCGTTTTCATAAAGTCCTTCCTCAATGAGCGTTGTCTTCTCCATGCTGTAAGCGCGGGATGGCATTTGCTCCTTATTAACGGCTCGCCCATTACCGTCTTTGACAAGTTGTTGTCCTGTGGAAGTCCAAAAGGCCATAACCGTGCTTGGAGTCGGCTTTTCGGTTGGCTTTACTTTTTTAGTGAGTCGCATTTCTCTGATCTGACCATTATCATACCAGTATGTGGCCGTAAATCCTTCCTCGAATTCTTCTCTTTTATCAGACACAATCCCGTTTGGACTGTAGTTCACAGCAGCGCCCGTAGGCATACCATTTTTATAAAGCAATTGGCTAATTATCGACCCAGATTCACTCAGCATTAGCACCTCTCCATCCCACAATTTGCTAGCGTTCTGGTAGCCGATCGTAATAGTTGATTGGCTCGACAACCCAATCGGCTCATTTACCTGACGAACAAAAGGGGTGCGATACTCCTCTTTCCAGTTCGCTCCTTTGCCTTTATACACAATAATGTCGCCATTGGCAAAGCCGTTGCTATCTAAGGGGAATGCCTGCTTATACCGAGCCTTATCACTGCTATCGGGTAGCACTTTCCTGTCAGCGTCAAAATAATTAATTCGTGCCCCATTGTTGTAGATAAACGGCGCATTTGGTTTGAACAGAACGGCGGTGGTAATCTGCTGCCGCACCGGCTTCCCTCCTTTAAACCCAGGTTTCCATGCCTTAAATAGGCTAAAGGCCCGTATGGCCTCCCGGTCGCAATCGGGGCGAAGACTATTCACAACCTTTACGTCCGATACACTTCCGTCTGGCTCCACAATAGCGCTAACAATGACGCGTCCACCAATGCCCTTTGCTGCGGCAGCTGTCGGTTTCCGTAGATTCGTTTGTAGAAACGTATTCAGAAAGGGAGTGCCGCCACGAGGCTCGGCAGTACTATCGACTTCAAAGGATTGATAGACTGTTTGTTGGGCAATGGCCGATGAAAAGCAAAGAAGAAAAAGAATAAGTTTCATAAAGTGCGGGGTTAAACATCAGCCGCAAATTATAAAAATGTCTTATGAGCCCAAAAATCCAGTACCATTTTACACAAAAATGGTACTTAACGAGATCCGTTCCACCCCTCTCGCAACCAACTCTTCCATCTGTTGCTCAGTAGCGCCATCAGCGACTAATTTAACCCCTACCGAACGGGGTACTAATTGGCGAAATTGGAGAGCAGCCTCTAGCGAAAAAGTAACGGGTAAAGCTCCAGTTGCATTTTTGATAAAATCAACTCCAGCATCGGCAGCCAGTTTTACCATCTTCTGAAGCTGCTCTGGGCCGAGCAACGAGGATTCCAGAATGACGGTGAAGAATTTCTCCTGTGCATGAACCAGTGCAACCAGTTTAGCGAGTTCAATTTTGAGCCATACCGAAGATGGAGAGAACAAGGCTGACGTATTCAGAACGACTTCAATTTCACTGGCTCCGTCTTTCAACGCCCACTCAATTTCAATCTGCTTGGCTTCCGTACGCTGATAACCAAAGGGATACCCAATAACTGTCGAAAGAACTGCCGGATGGGTATCACCTAATTCCCGTCGAAACTTCTTCACCCAAAAGGGCGCAACTGTCAGTCCGGCCATCCCTAGTTGAGTTACCTCATCAAGTGCGTCATATTGCTCGTTGATCGTCACGCCAGGATGCAGCAACGTCCGTTCGATATAAGGGAAGAGGTGGTTCACAATGGTTTAATTAGAGAATGAGCGAATGATAGAATGAGTGAATAGTAAAAGACTCTATTCACTCATTCTATCATTCGCTCATTCACAATTAATTAAAATACTTCAGCTTTACCACCTCTTTGGGATCGAGGAAGCGCCACTTGCCTCGTGGAAGTTCTTTCTTGGTCAGACCGGCGTAGGTAGTGCGATCAAGTTTTGTTACCTGATAGCCGAAATTTTCAAAGATCCGGCGCACAATACGGTTACGCCCTGAGTGAATCTCAATACCTACGACATACGCATCCGGGTTACAATACTCAAAGCGTCTGGTTTGATAGGTCCATCTTCCAGATCGAAGCCTTTTTTGATAGCTTCAAAATGCTCGTCGGTGATGGGTTTGTCCAGTTCAACCTGATAAATCTTACGCACATTGAAGGATGGATGTGTCAACTTATCAGCCAGTTCACCATCGTTCGTCAACAACAATAAACCTGTTGTATTGCGGTCTAACCGGCCCACAGGGTACATACGGAAGTTACCCGCATCCGCAACCAGTTCCATAACCGTTTTGCGCTCTTCTGGGTCCTCGGTTGTGGTAATGTAATCCTTGGGCTTATTCAGCAACACATACACAAACCGCTCAGGATTCAATACTTTGGAGCCATACTTAACCGTGTCGCCTTCTTTCACTTTGTAGCCCATTTCGGTCACGACTTTACTATTCACCGAAATTTCGCCTTTGGCAATAAGCTCATCGGCCTCCCGACGCGAACAAACGCCCGAATTAGCAATGTAGCGGTTTAGCCGAGTCAGTCCATCGTTACGTTCGCTACGGTCAGGGCGTGGCCCCTCGCCAGGTGTTCCTTCCGTACGTTTCGACTTACCTCCTGCGCTTTTGCGGTCAATACGACGCTCTTCCGTATTTCCACGGTCATGGCGTTGCGATGCATTCTCACGCGCCAGCTCCAGATTATAGTTTGGTGCTTTGGTATAGTTACCCGTCCGCCGATCACTGGAATCTTTGCGTTGCTGTCCCGAAAAACGAGAATCTCTCTCAGAGCGATCATCATCACGGGAACCACGGTCGCGCCGATCGCCACCCCGTTGGTCATCGCTACCAAATCGGTTACGTGCATCAGCTTCCCGGTTGAAGCCGCCTACCCGTTTGAAAGTTGGTTTAGATGCCTGTCCGTCACGCGAGAAGCGAGATGGTTTATTGGATCGGTCGATACGAGTCCGGCGCGAATCACCGTCCGAAGAACGTTCGTTCCGGTCATTGTCGCGTGGGCCACCTTCCCGGTTAAAGCGCGGAGGTCCGGCAGGGCGGTTATTGTCCCGATTGGGACGATCCTGGTTAAAACGGGCTGGGGCTGGGCGCTCATCCCGGCTTGGGCGCGAGTCATTATCATTGTTTCGCGAGGGACGTCCTTTGTCGTCCCGCTCAAAGCGTCGTGGCGACTCACCACCAGAGCGATCCGTAGGTCGGCTTCGGTCATTGTCGAAACGGGGTGTTCTGGCTGGGCGTTCATCGCGGCTGAACCGGTTATCATTTCGTTCCCGATCAAAGCGGGGAGGTCCGTCAGAACGGTTGGTATCGCGGAAATTACTGTCTTTGTTGAAGCGGGGGCGTTCGTTTGCATCGCGGTCGAAACGCGCTGGTTTTGGGTTTTCTCCACCCGTCTCCCGGCGACGGTCGCCAGTAGGGCGGTCATTAGGACGGGAGTATCCACTGCGGGAGTCGCTACTCCGGGAATCACCATCCCGGCTAAATGGGGGTGAGCCTGCCGGGCGTTCATCACGGCTCCGGCGATCATTTGACTCTTTGTTGAAGCGGGGTGATCCGGTTGGGCGATCATTGCGACCTCCTTTTGGATCGAATTTAGTAGCCTGTGGTCGAGCCGAATCCTCGGTACGACTACGGTTAAAACGTGGTTGTCCGGCACCTTCGCCGTTACGGGTACGACCGTCATCCCGACGGCCAAAAGAACGTGGCTCACCATCACGGCGCGGTTCGTTCTGATCTGAATCCTGATTCATGGAAAAATACAGTAAATCTCCTATTTGTATGTGTAAATAATGCTGACAATCAGCATCCTTATTGAGGCAAGTGCAAAATGGGCTACAAAGGTAGGGCTTTTCAAGACAACCCGACTATACCTCGTTTTCCTCAAACGCTTTTTATCAAAAAAACAATCCATGATAGCCATCAGTCGTTAGTCAATTGTCGTCAATTAACAGGTAGTTGCCTGGAATTTACCTATTGGCTGACGACTATTGACTAACGACTAATTTCCCATATGCCCCACCCAACGCTATCGCCCCTCTATACACCCGACCGTCGTACTACAGGTCAGTCGCTAATGAAACGGTACATGGACTGGCTTTTCATAAAAAAAGGATTGTATTTCCGCGATTATGACGACCTATGGGATTGGTCGGTAACCGATCTGGAAGATTTCTGGGAAAGTATCTGGCAATTTTTTGATGTGCAGAGCCACACGCCCTATCGCGAGGTTGTCTTCAGACCCAATCGGGAAGACATGATCGGTACCGAATGGTTTGCGGGTGCCACACTCAATTATGCCGAACACATTTTCCGGCATAAGTCAACTCAGGCTCGTGGTGAGCGGACTCCTGCCTTAGTGTTCGCATCGGAACGACAGCCATTAATGACGGTATCCTGGGAGAGTCTGGAGCAACAGGTATCGGCCGTAGCAACCTATCTTCGAAAACAGGGGGTGGGTGTCGGCGACCGGGTTGTGGCGATATTACCCAACATTCCCGAAGCCATTGTCGCTTTTCTAGCGACCAATAGCCTTGGCGCTGTCTGGTCAAGTTGCTCTCCCGATTTTAGTGCAGCCAGTGTCCTGGACCGCTTCCGTGAGCTGTCGCCTAACGTTCTGCTGGCGGCTGATGGCTATAGCCATAACGGTCAGGGGATTGACAAAAGCGATACAATTCACGAAATCTGCCGTCGCCTGCCAACGCTCAAACACCTAATCTGGGTGCCGTATCTGAATAAGGATAGTGAGTTTGTGTATAGAACATCCGCGAAGGTTATTCGCTGGGACGAGGTTTTAGCAACAGATACACCCGATGAGTTGCAGTTTGAACCTGTACCTTTTCATCACCCAATCTGGATACTCTATTCGTCAGGCACTACAGCTAAACCCAAAGCCATTACGCATAGTGTAGGTGGATGCCTGCTCGAGCACCTGAAAGCCCACGCGTTGCACCAGGATGTACACATGGGGGATCGTTATTTCTGGCACGCCAACACAAGCTGGATGATGTGGAATTTTGCCCTTGGCTCCATGCTGGTGGGCGCTACCCTCGTACTCTATGATGGAGCGGCTGGTTATCCTGACCAGAATGTACTCTGGAGATTCGCCGAAGACGCCCGAATCAATCATTTTGGCAACGGAGCGGCTTACTACATAGCTTGTATGCAAGCTGGATTAAAACCACTTGACACGACCAAACTAACCCATCTGCGAACCATTAGTACAACGGAGTCGGCTTTATCACCAGAAGGTTATCGGTGGATTTACGAATCGGTAAAGCCAACAGTCTGGCTAACCGCATTGAATGCTGCTACAGACATTTGCAGTAGTTTTGTGGGTAGCAATTCGCTTCTGCCGGTGTATGAAGGCGAAATCCAGTGCCGATGGCTGGGTTGCAAAGTCGAAGCATTCGATGAGCAGGCTAAACCTGTGCGGGGCAAGTTAGGAGAAATGGTTGTTCTGGAACCAACTCCATCCATGCCCATTTATTTCTGGAACGATCCATCAAATACGGAGTACCGCAAGAGTTATTTTGAGGAGTATCCCGGTGTCTGGTGGCCTGGCGATTACATTCAACTTACGGAACGAAACGGGGTGATCATTCATGGCCGATCAGGGGCAACCCTCGACCGAGACGGTGTACGAATTGGCACCACCGAGATTTACAGTGTGGTTGAACGTTTTGCTGAAATTGCGGACAGTTTAGTGGTAGGACTCGAACAACCAGGCAGAGGCTATTTTATGCCCTTGTTCGTTGTTATGCGAGCTGGTTTTACACTTACCAACGATCTAACCATCCGCATCAAACAGGCGCTTTTGACCCAACTTAGCCCGTATCACGTGCCCGATGCCATTTATTCTATCCTGGAAGTACCCTACACTAGTAGTGGAAAGAAACTCGAAACCTCTGTGAGGAAAATTCTGGCGGGCATGGACATATCGTTGGCCACCAGTAAGGATACCCTCCGTAATCCAGCCTCGTTAACTCAATTTACGGAATTTAAGAAATGAGGGGCAGTAGGGTTCCAGAAGTGAACGCGCAGTAGATTCTATCAAGCCTGGCAATCAGACCAATAGCACTAAAAGAATCGATTAGAAGCCACCGCGCGGGCGGCTCCCAAGAATCTATTTTGGTTAAGCACCAGTATACAATTGGGCGTATAACTTCTGGATTTTATCACGACTCCGCTTGAGTCGCATTTTAACCGTACTTGGATTTAGATTGTAGATTTCGGCTATTTCGTTAATACTCAACTCGTCTTCATACTTAAGCCGCAGCAGAGATCGCTCTTTAACCGAGAGTTTCGCTAAAACCCGATTGATTAAGTGCATAGTTTCTTCATGCAACTGTGTCTCTTCGGGCTCGGGGATATTCTGATTAAGCTCCTCCTCAGTGGTGATAAAATTAGATCGCTTACCTATCCGGATCTGGTCGGAACAGTAGTTATAGGAAATGGCATATAGCCAGGTCGAGAAACTTGATCGTTCCTGAAAAGCCTCTAATCGGTTAAATACTTTTAGAAAAATATCGTGGGTAAAATCTTCTGCTTTTAACGGATCTTTGGTCATCGACAAACATCGACGATAGACCTTGTTTACATAGCGATTGTAAAGCGTCTCAAAACAGTGATTAGGTTGACTGGTTAGGTACTGACGAATCATCTCTTCGTCACTCATTGAATCAGTCATATGTTAGTTGTTTAGATTAATTCCCTGGGTTAGGTATTCTAACTGAAATTTACAGAGATTGCTCTTCAATCAGCGGCTTAAGATACCGAAAATATATTAAAAGGTATAGAACCTTAGCGACAAATTAAAATATTTATATTCCATATACCCTAAAGCCTATTCATATTAGTGAATCATCCTCAAATAGTTACAATCTTACTAGATAGCTTTACGAATAGGATCACACCATAAAAGTTAAGGCGAACCAGGAGATTTTTTGCTTAACCACAGAGACACAAAGGCCTCAGAAAAGTGAAAGTATAAATCTGGGTGGGCTTTTCCCTTCTTTGGCTAAGGGCTTTGTCAGCTTGACGAAACAAAGCATGGGGCGTAATTTTACAGGAAATTGTTCGTCTTAGTTCGAAATCGATGGCTACACAACCGCAACAGCATATTATCCAGATTGGCACAAAAAAACAGCAGGCGGTTTTATCGAAACCGCAGAAGGAGTTCAATCGACTTATTCGAAAAATTGAAACCCTGGGCCAGAGTCTGCACGATTTGCGCGAAGCGGCTCAACATATTCAACAGCGCGTACAAACCGACTACCGTCCCTTACTAGAGCAATACAGCCGTTTTCGGGCCGACATGGTGCGTATATTCGACCGTGCTTATGAGCAGAAAGAGTACACAAAAACGGAAAAGAAAAAACTGGTTGATCTGATCCAAAAGATAGCCTTTGAACTGATTGATACCCAGGGCATGGACGATCTCAAGCCGATCTATGACAAGTATGACCCGGATGGGTTCGACCAAACAAACGCCGAATCGGATCAGCAAACGGCCGATTTGATGCGAGAAATGATGGAAAGTATGTTTGGCATCCAGTTTGAAGAGGGTGTCGATGTAAGCGATCCGCAAAAAATGACGGCCTACGTTCAGGAACAACTAGCTCAGCGGGAGGCCGCCGAAACTGAACGTCGGCAACAAACAGCTGAACGAAAGGCACAAAAGCCCAAAACGGAAAAACAACAGGAACGCGAAGCTAAAAAACTGGCCGAAGAACGGAACATTACGAAAGCCGTCAGAACACTATACCTCGATTTAGTCAAAGCATTCCACCCCGACCGGGAGCCCGACGATGCGGAGAAAGAACGAAAAACGGAGATCATGCACCGTGTAACGGAAGCCTACGAAAAAAGCGATCTGTTAGCACTTCTCCGGCTCCAGCTCGAATTTGAACACATCGACCAGTCGCATCTGGAAAGCCTTGCCGAAGAGCAGCTTAAGTACTATAACAAGATTTTACGGCAGCAGGCGCAGGAGTTAGATGATGCGTTCTTCACACTTCAAAATGACCTGGCCGCCATGACTGGAAAACCTGCCTTTGCGGTTAGCTCACCCATTGCCCTGGAGTTTAGTCTCAACAGCGATATTGCCCAATTGAAACGGGACATTAAGCAAATTAAAGCCGATGTGAAAGCCTTTGCCGAGCCAGCCATCTTAAAGCAGTGGTTAAAAACCTACCGCATTCCAAAACCCGATGAGTTTTCGTTTTTCGATTTGATGTAGGTGAACACAAAACTTCCCGAAAGCTTAGAGCTTTCGGGAAGTTAATTTATAGCCATCTAAGATTAATTCCGCAACGGCTTGCCGCCTGTCAACAGGCTTTGAATGCGCTCCAGTGTTTTCTTTTCGCCCGATAATGAAAGGAACGCTTCCCGTTCAAGATCGAGCAGGTACTGCTCTGATACGTTTTGCGGACTGCTCAAATCCCCTCCACAAATAACGTAAGCCAGTTTATCAGCAATTTTCCGGTCGTGGTCTGATATGTAACGCCCCATGTGCATGGCCGTAACACCCGCCCGGAACAACGCGATACCTGTTTTACCCTGTACCTTAATATCCGTGCGTGGCTTGGGCTGAGTATAACCATTGTCAGCCAGTTCGATTGCCGCTTGTTTAGCTTCAGCCAGCAGGCGACTACGGTTCAGAACAATCTGGTCGGTGGCGCGTAGGTAGTTCATTTCGCGAGCCTCCTGGGCCGAAGTCGATACCTTCGCCGTGGCGATGTTCATGAATACGTTTTGCAGGATATTCAATTCAGGATCGCCGGTTTGGTACAGATCCGATGCCCGAGCGGCCATTTCTTTCGTACCGCCACCGGCAGGAATAAGGCCAACGCCCACCTCCACCAGACCAATGTAGCTTTCGGCATGGGCCACAACGCGATCGGCGTGGAGTACCGCTTCGCAACCGCCCCCCAGTGTCAGCGTGTGGGGAGCCACAATGACAGGAACTGATGAGTAACGCAACCGGGCGATGAGTTTCTGGAATTGCGCAATCATCAGGTTCACTTCATCGAACTCCTGTTCAACGGCATACATGAACAACATGGCCAGGTTAGCCCCCGCCGAGAACGCTTCGGTTGAGTCGTTGCCAACAACCAGCCCCCTGAAATCTTTCTCTGCAAGCGCAACCCCTTTCTGTAGAGCTTCGGAAACCTCCTGCCCAAAGGTGTTCATCTTACTACGAAATTCCACATTCAGAATACCATCGCCAAGGTCAACGATGTTCGCCCCCGCGTTTTTCCAAACGATATTGTTACTCAGGTTTTCCAGAATGGTAAACGCTTCGGCACCCGGAATAGTCTTGTAACTTTTCGTTGAGATGTCGTAATATTTCCGCTTACCGTTTTCGACTTTATAGAACGCATCGAAACCTACATCGAGCATGTCGTATACCCATTGCGCGGGTTTCTGTCCGAATGACTCAATTAGCTCAACCCCTTTCTTAACCCCGATGGCATCCCAGGTTTCAAACAGTCCTAACTGCCAGCCGAAACCCGCCGTAATGGCGGCATCAATCCGGTAGAGTTCGTCCGAAATTTCGGGGATACGATAGGTTGCGTAGCGGAACCCATCAGCAAAGGTTTGGCGATAAAACTCACCCGCCTTGTCTTTACCAGCAATAAGTACCGGGAAGCGTTTTTTGAGATTATCAATCGCCTTCGTGCTTTCCAGTGTTGCAAATTTGACTTTTTCAGAAGGCTTGTACTCAAACGTTTTCAGATCAAGGGCCAGAATCTGGGTTTGCCCTTTCTCATCTTTTGTTTTCTTATAATAACCCTGGCCAGTTTTATCGCCAAGCCATTTATTCTCCATTAATTTCTGCACTGAAGCAGGCAATTCAAAGCTCGCCCGCGACTCGTCATGCTGCATTTTAACGAGATTGCTGGCCACATTAGCTGTCGTATCCAGGCCTACTACATCCGACAATCGGAAGGTACCTGACTTGGGGCGACCTACTACCGGACCCGTAAGTTTATCTACTTCTTCAACGGTCAGACCCAATTCTTCGGCTACGCGAATGGTTTGAATCAGCGACTGAATTCCGAGCCGATTGGCAATGAAACCGGGCGTATCTTTGCACAAAACGGTCGTTTTGCCAAGGTACAAATCGCCGTAATTCATTAGGAAATCGACAACGGCAGGATCAGTATCGGGGCCAGGAATAATTTCGAGTAAACGCAGATAGCGTGGAGGGTTAAAAAAGTGAGTACCGCAGAAATTCCGTCGAAAATCCTCACTACGCCCTTCCGTAAGCAGATGCATCGGTATACCCGACGTGTTCGATGTAATTAGCGTACCCGGCTTCCGAAACTGTTCAACACGCTCATAAACAGAGCGTTTAATATCAAGACGTTCCACCACTACCTCAATAACCCAATCGAAGCTGGCAATCTCCTTCAGGTTATCGTCGAAATTGCCTAATTTAATACGGTCGGCAAATTTAGGGCTGTACAAAGAGGCCGGACTGGCTTTCAGCATGGACTGGAAAGCATCCGTTACAATGCGATTCCGAACCAGCGGGCTAGCCGTTGTTAAGCCTTTAGCCTGTTCCAGTTCATTGGGTTCTTTCGGCACAATGTCTAACAACAGCACATCGACACCGATATTCGCAAAGTGAGCCGCAATCCGCGAACCCATAATACCTGATCCTAGCACAGCTACGCGTCGGATCGTCCGATTTTTTGTTTGAGGGGAGCGCCCCTCCGATTTAGGTTTTTCTAAGGTAGCTTCCATGGTTTAGTTTGACTCGGTAATTGGATCGTGGAGTGAAGCAGTATTGCGGATTTTCTCATGCGCCTACATTCACTGCACTTATGTCCCGTTTTATTTCAGTTAATCAAGTGGTAATTCTTCCGGTTCGCCGGCTTTGATGCGGGCGTTTTCATCTTCAACCATCCGGTTGATCTCTTTCATTACATCCAGAAAGACAACCAGCTTATCGAGCGGGATTCGCTCCCGAATCATGTTATTGAATTGAATAACGCCATCGCGGGCCATCTCGCGTTTGGCTTTCCCTTCCTCAGTCAGATAAATTCGAACGAAGCGTTTATCATTGCCATCAACTTCGCGCCGAATCAGACCACGTTCTTCCAGATTTTTGAGCATTCTGACTAATGAACGAGGCTCCATACCCAGCAGGGGGCCAATTTTGGTGGCTGGGGTTCCTTCTTCCAAATCGATATTAAGCAGCACGTAGCCAATCGCCATGGTAATGTCGAAGCGGGCTGCATAGGCGTTGTACATGCGCGAAATGGCATGCCAACCCCATTTTATATGAAAATCAACCGTTTTCTCCTTTTTCATGATAGGTGTCATCCTGTTCATCTGGATGTAAATCTACCACTTTTTCGGAAAAATAGTATGCGTGCATACGGTTTTGTGTAATTGGTGGAGTGAGTGAAGTAGGTGGATTCGTGCCGCTTGACCTACTCCACTCACTCCACTACTCGCTTACCAACTTATCTACAAGTCGGTTAAACTCCTCGATGTACTGGTCGTAGTATTTGCCGGTACCGGGGCCGGAGAAGCCCGTATGGATGTGTCGTACCTGGCCTTTTTTGTCGATGAAGATGGTAGTTGGAAAGGCGACGACGGCATTCAGATCGGGCAATGCTTTAGATGCCTGCGCTTTGTCGTTTGTTCCAGCCAGCACAATCGGGTAATCAATCTTGAAGCGTTGCTTCATCCGTTCGATCTTAGGGCCCGATACAGCCATTTCTGGTGAGCGCTCAAACGACAAGCCAACCACTTCAATACCCCGCTGTTTATTCTTTTTGTACCAGGGGCTCATGAAATTCGTCTCATCCATGCAATTCGGGCACCATGAACCCATGATCTGCACAATAGTTACTTTATTTTTAAACCGCGCATCGGCCAGTGAAACGACGTTCCCATTGGGTTCTGGAAAGGAAGCCTTGAGAGTTTTTGAGCCTGGTTTCAGGTAGGTGAGTTTGGCTGGATCAGGCAGTTCAGCCTTGGGGTCAAAACGCGCAGCCCAGTCCTCGTAGCCCGCAATACCTGCCCATAAACCTCCCTTGAGTGTTTTGGTGGCTGGATCATGTCTGGCCTTAAATAAGTACACATGCGAACCATCGAAACAGGACAAAAACAGGCTGTCGCCAACAACGCTCCCCGACAGATAACGATAATCGCCGGTTGGCGTCAAAAATGTACCACTCAGACGACTGCCTTTTTGATCGAATACCCCCACTGCGTTCACCGTATCGACCTTTCCTGTTTTACTACCGAAATCAGTTGCCCATTTGCCGGTTAGGTTGGTCGTTGCTGAAGTAGTGGTTTCTTCTTTAGGTGTAAAACGATAGGTCACGCCATACTGGGCTTCAAACGGTAGCGTTTGCGGTGGTAAAGCAACTCGCCGTCGGCGATATACACCCCGGAGCGTATTCCCGTCTATCTTTGCAACTAATTCTGACTCAAACAAGGCCATTGGTATCCGTAAGGAATCACCTTCAACAGTGGCAGCATCCATTGGAAGTCGTTCGCTGCCATTTAAGGCGAACACTGTGTAGGTTTTAGGATTATTTGTAGCGGGCTTAATATCTAACCCAAACGGCAGGTCGCCCCCACGGGTTTTCAGAACGGCCCGATATTGACCTGGCTTGATAGTTGACGTTTGGCCAAAGCAGGCCGAAATGGACATGCAAACTATACCTGCAACTATACCAATTTTATAATTCATTGAATTTGTGAGATAGACCCTATTTAATAGCTTTGTATAATTTCCTTCCTCAAAACGTGTTATTTCTCAAATTAGTTGTTTTCTGCCCCCACCTCCATTTAATTTCTTCAATGCGTCTATTTTTCGCAATTTTATTCTGTTTTTTACCAGTATATTTATTTGGCCAATATCATAACCGGCCAGCTTTTTTAACTGACCGCAGCGAGAAAACCGTATCAGGTACTGTTCGCTATTACGATTGGAGTATCAATCCCGATTACATAGAATTCAGCAGAGACTCGCTAGGCTCAACTCGTCCAATCCCTCTCAAAAGCATACAAAAACTTGTCATTAAAGATGGGCCTGTGTATGAGGGTTTGTATATAGGGATGCCTTACTACACTAAAAATCCAATAGAAATAGGAGGTAACGTGGTTGACCATATTGATTCAACCTATTTCCTGGCCGAACTCATGCTGGATAGTAATCCAGTAAAACTCTATAAGCTTTTTGACAAGGAGGCCAAGACCCGTTTTCTTATCGCTAAGTACGATTCGTTAGTGCTGCTGGAAGATATCCATGTGGTAATAAACCGTAGAGAGCTGAACTACAATTTTACAGATCCGGTTTTTCGAAGAACATTAAAAACTATTTTATATGAATGTCCCACATTAAATACCAATGGTACTAATTATTCCGAACACAGTCTTATCACGACATTAAAGCAATATCTCTCCTTTTGCCGAATTGATTCTAAAATCTATCTGGAACAGAAAAAAACAGATAAACCAATTCTGGGCATCGGCGCTTTTGTATCACATTGGCAGAATACAGAAGGCAAGTCACAAGTTTATGGCATTACGATGCAAGTGTTATTGCCAAGACAGTTCCATAATCTTTTTATCATGATGGATGTTGGTACTACCAATACAGCCCCATCATCTTTGGTTAAAACGGGCCTACAATTTGGCATTTATGGAGGTCGATATTTTGGCCGTGGCTCTATTCAGGGAAAAGTCTATACAGGGCTATCCTCAATGTTTACAGCACTTGATACGGGTGTTGGAGTAAGCTATAAAAAAATTATTTCGGCAGAAATACACTATTCACCTTTGGCCAACACAATTTATGATAGTTCCATTAAGGTTCTTCCTTTGGCCAATTTGAGAGCAATTATTCCCTTAAGTCGTTGAGATCACAACACATTTAAATAACAATATATACTAACAAAAGCCTTGGCTATATCTGGCCTATAAATGACTCAATATCACGAACCTGTTTTATTACAAGCCTGCATTGATGGGCTTAATTTGCAACCCGGTGGCACCTACGTTGACATTACGTTTGGTGGCGGAGGGCATAGCCGCGAAATCCTGAATCAACTCGACGGAGGCAAACTCTTCGGCTTCGATCAGGATGTCGATGCGCGCGCCAATGCCCAGGCTCTTGCTGATCCACGCCTGACATTCGTGGCCTCGAACTTTCGCAATATCAAACGCTACCTTCGACTCTACAAAGCCGAGAAGGTGGATGGTATTCTGGCGGATTTAGGCATTTCGTCTCACCAGATCGACACACCCGAACGCGGTTTCTCGACCCGCTTCGACGCCGACCTCGACATGCGGATGAACCAGAATGCCGACCGCACTGCCCGGCAGGTTGTCAATGAGTATTCAGAACCTGAGCTGCACCGGATTCTGGGCATGTATGGTGAGATTACCAACGCTCGCACGGCCGCTGCCGCACTGGTATCGGCCCGCTCGAATCGCCCTTTAAAAACCGTTAACGACCTAAAAGCAGCTCTCCAGCGCTATGCGCCACGCGGTAAGGAAAACAAGTATTTTGCGCAGGTTTTCCAGGCGTTACGGATTGAAGTAAACGAAGAATTACAGGCACTGGAGGAGTTTCTGGAACAGGTGCCTGATATTCTGAAACCGGGTGGACGATTGGTGGTTATGTCCTACCACTCGCTCGAAGATCGGTTGGTGAAAAATTTCATTAACAAAGGTAAATTTCAGGGAGAGGTAGAGAAGGATTTATTCGGCAATGACATCAAACCCTTACAAGCTGTAACCCGCAAACCCATCGAAGCAACTCCCGATGAGATTGCCCGCAACCCCCGCGCCCGAAGCGCCAAGCTCAGAATTGCGGAGAAGATTTGAGAAGGTGTTTTTTTATTGAGGAACGTCTCTTTAGTTTTGACACGTTTTCCATTAATTTGTTTACTAGTTTATGTTAGCCAAAACATTCGGTGCGGCCGTATACGGCGTCAATGCCAGTATTATTACCATTGAAGTTGTCGTTGCTCAGGGCTTGCATTTTCATTTGGTTGGGTTGCCCGATAGCGCGGTTAAAGAAAGTGAACAGCGCGTTGAAGCTTCGCTGAAATTCTTTGGCTACCGGATGCCCCGCCAGAAAGTTGTGGTCAACCTCGCTCCTGCCGACATCCGAAAAGAAGGCTCAGCCTACGACCTGCCAATCGGACTTTGTGTTTTGCAGGCGTCGGAACAGATCACAACCACCCGTAGTCTGGAAGATTATGTAATCATGGGCGAGCTGGCCCTCGATGGTACATTGCGACCCATCAAAGGCGTACTGCCGATTGCCATCGAAGCGCGGAAACAGGGCTATAAGGGCTTTGTTCTGCCTACCGAAAATGCACAGGAAGCCGCTATCGTCAATAATTTAGATGTCATTGGCGTAAAAACCATGCAGGACGCCGTCGAGTTTTTCGAGGGCAAAAAAGACATTGAGCCGTTAACGAGCGACACCCGCGATCTGTTCATGAGCCAGATTAATGCGTATGAAGTCGATTTCTCACATGTGCAGGGACAGGAGAATATTAAACGGGCGATGGAAATAGCGGCTGCTGGTGGTCATAACGTCATTATGATTGGCCCGCCGGGTGCCGGTAAAACCATGCTGGCCAAACGGTTGCCCAGTATTTTACCCCCGCTTACCTTACAGGAAGCGCTAGAGACAACCAAGATTCATTCAGTAGCGGGCAAGCTTGGCGCTCGTGCCAACCTGATTGCTACCCGGCCCTACAGAGCTCCCCATCACACGATTTCAGACGCAGCTTTGGTTGGCGGTGGCAGTTTCCCACAACCAGGCGAGATTTCATTAGCCCACAATGGCGTCTTGTTTTTAGATGAACTACCTGAGTTCAAACGTTCGGCACTGGAAGTGATGCGTCAGCCGCTCGAAGACCGAAAGGTAAGTATTTCACGGGCAAAGTGGGCCGTTGAGTTCCCCGCCAGTTTTATGCTCATCGCCAGCATGAATCCCTGCCCCTGCGGGTATTACAATCACCCCGAGAAAGAGTGTGTCTGCGGACCGGGTGTCGTTCAGAAATATCTGGCCAAAATTAGCGGTCCATTGCTCGACCGAATTGATTTGCATGTTGAGGTTACGCCCGTTTCCTTCGATCAGATGACCGCCAACCGACCCGCCGAACCCAGCGAGGTGATCCGTGAACGAGTCATCAAAGCACGCGAACGACAAACGATACGCTTCGCCGACCAACCGGGTATTTACAGCAACGCCATGATGCCCTCGCAGATGGTGAAAGAAGTGTGCATCATTAGCGACGCAGGACGTGCCTTACTCCGAACGGCGATGGAACGCCTGGGTTTATCCGCCCGTGCTTACGACCGCATTCTGAAAGTGTCACGCACCATTGCCGATCTGGCAGGTTCCGAAGAGATCAAAATCGAACACCTCGCCGAAGCCATCCAGTACCGAAGCCTGGACCGGGAAAATTGGGCAGGGTAATTCAACAATAGAACGCTGATTTTATGATCCGTATGATTTAGGTATGATTCAACAAGTCAGAAGCACCTCCGCAAAATCATAACCTATCTTATCAATCATAAAAATCAGCGTTCTATTCTCACTCGTAAGTAAATGGATTGCCGGATGGGATGTAAGTTATTTTCATTCCAGGCAGTTTCGGTTTTAGCCAGGGGACCAGCCATTCCATACCCGCGGCTTCACTCATGATGTGGCCCATGATGACCAGCGACAATTTCTGCCCCTGCCGACGCGCATCCCGAACGTATTCGGGCGTTTCCCACTCGCTGGACTCTCCGCAGAAAATAACATCGGGTTTCACTTTCTCAATAGCCGTTATCTGACTTCGGCCACCCGCAGCGCCCGGCATAAGCAAAACCCGCTGACAAGTCTGTGACGTATCGCCAACGACCCGTACTTGTTTGATGCCCAGCTTCCCTTTTACATGGGTAATAAGCTGACTTAACGGTGTGGCCGGTAGCGTAACGATATGGGCATCCTGCGCATCGGCATATTTCTCCCAGCCTAAGGTGGTCAGCATTCCTGTCTGAATTCCGTCGGGCCGGTGCGAATGCCAATAGTCATGGAATCGCCAGAGGGCAATGCCATTCTTGGTTAGCAAGTCATGCTTATGGCGAAAAACAGGATCGTTTTGCAACCAATCGGTATCGTCCAAATGGTTGTAAAACGTCGGTTCGTGGGCGATGATGAAGTTCGCTCCGGCGGCAATGGTTTTTTCGATCACCTCCACTGTGGCAAACATAGTCGACACAATGCCCGTCACTTTCTGGGAGGCATTGCCCGATTTTAATGTATCGACCGTTTTAGGAAACGGCGCATTGGGAATCGTTTTAAGAATCAGGTCCATCACCTGACCAACCGTAATTGAGTCCTGACTAAGCCACACTTGTTCGGCCTGACTCAAACCGCGGGTATTCATGAGCATGGATGTGCCGACCGCTTTAGTCAGGGTAGAAACAAATTCTCGTCTTCCGTTCTTCATGTTTTGTGTTTATTGGGGGGATATACCCAACACGGGCTAAAGCTCGCGGGTACAATTTCTCAAACTACGGGTAAACTCCACGGACTGTTGTAATGCGCTTTTACTAAGTCATTTGCTTTCTGATCACTGGTGACAGCACTTTTGGCATCGTCCCAGAACAGCTTTTGCCCAAGCCGGTGAGCCATATTGCCCAGTTGCGCATGTACCGCTACGTTACGTCCTACATTAACCGGACAATTCGTTTGCTGACGGCTTCGGATGCACTCTACGAAATTGAGTGTATGTCGGTCTAAATCTTTGCCATCCCCATACTGCGTTGGCATGGCAGGAGTCAGGTATTTTCCACCATCGACTTCGGGCAGGACTTCCCATTTTCCCCGATCAATGACCACGGTACCCAGGTTACCAATGAAGGCTACACCATGATCGCGGTCGTAGGGGCCACGACCAATCCCGATCGACTGATCCCACGATAGCGTGAAATTCCCGTAATCGTAGAGAACCTGCATCGTATCGGGTGTTTCGCCATCCTGATTCGGGAAAGCAAAACGACCACCCATAGATACCACTGACTTGGGCGTACTTACCTGCATACCCCATAAGGCAATATCGACCATGTGTGCGCCCAATCGGTCATGAGTCCTCCAGCATAATCCCAGAAATAGCGGAATGTTCCGTGAAATCGGTTGCGGTTGAACGGACGTTTTGGTGCGGGACCGAGCCACATTTCGTAGTCCACCCCAGCGGGAACAGGTTCATTCGCCACCACCGGAAACGTTTTGCCGTAGGGCATGTAGGCCCAGGTTTTCACCGTCCGAATTGTACCGATCTGCCCCGAACGCACATAGTCGATGGCATTTTTCCAATGTGGACCACTCCGTTGCCATTGCCCAACCTGGGTTATCCGCTTGTGTTTACGGGCAGCCGCTACCATCAAATCGCACTCTTCGATGCTATTGGCCAACGGTTTCTCGACATACACATCTTTCCCCGCCTGACAGGCATAGACCGTAGGCAGACAATGCCAATGATCGGGCGTGCCAACAATTACCGCATCGATGTCTTTGTTTTCCAGCAACTTCCGAAAATCCGAATAAAGTGTCGCTTTCTGACCGGATGCTTGTACTGAAGGCAATTTAGCCAGATCAGCTGCGCGTTTATTGAGAACATTCTGATCAACGTCGCACAGGGCTATGCACCGAACGCCCGGATTCTTGAGCATCGATGTCAGGTCGGCCCAGCCCATGCTGTTGCAGCCAATTAAGCCAACGGATACCGTATCGGCAGCGGAGAACAATCTGGGCGAGGCTATTACTTCGTCAGGAAGCAACGTCGTCAAGCTCGCACTGGCCGCTAGCTGGGTAGAATTCTGGAGAAATTGTCGACGTGATGGATTCATCTGGAGAGACCGTAAAGAGTCAGGATTTAGGGAACAGAACTAAAAGGCAGACAGGAGATATTTCTTTGGTTTTTCCTGTTTGGAATTGTAATGCCGACCGTCCCGATCGGATGTGTGTACTCAATAGTTTCTCACCCGACCGTCCCGGTCGGTACGACACACTCCCATCAAAAGGCATGAAACACCTGTTTGTCATTTGCCTGTAAATTAATATTCCTCACCGCTCCCGTGCCTCTAAAACCATAGGCAATCCCCACAATAGTTACCTTCTTTTTGGGTAGGGCTGCTTCGTAGGCTAATTCACCATTAATGTGGTAATAGAGTTTGTGTCCATCACTCTTACAAGACACGTTTATCCAGTTGGCGTAGTCAACCCCAAAGCGGGATAAATCCGTCTTTTTCCCAGAAATCATGTGCGACCCATCCAGTAGCGTAAGCTCCGATACACAGCCCTTCGTACAAAGCGGTATCGTAATCGGCATGTCGTCGGTTATCAGTTCAATCCAGGTCTGTTGGCAGGCAGCCGCTCCCTCACCATATTCATTTTTTACGTCGCTGCTAAACGAAAAATCGGCTAAGGGTACAGGGTCGAAATTGCCGACATTGAAATACTTAACCAGCGGAACCTCAGGCTGTAAAGGCACATTTTTTTGTTGGATTCCGGCCACGGGCAGCCGCATCATAGTTGGCCCGATAAACTCATCTGGCTTCATGTAAACGGGCACCGGTTTAGTAGCAATAGTACCAAGCCAGCCATTGGTCGGAATCAGTAGCGGATGCTCTTTAACGATCTGCTTACCAACGAGTAGTTTAGCCCGATAATAACCCGGTTCATAATAAATGGACGTATACGTTTGACTGTCTTTGTCCACTAAGGCTCGTAACCGCGGATTCCAGGATTGTTGAATATAAACCGAATCGGTAGGTGAGGCAGAGGCATTATAGGTAAAAATAACCGAGTTTGGAATGCTATGGGTTAGTGGCTTACTGCTAAAGCTGTACTGATTTGTGTTTAGATGAGGCTGCTTCTGGTCAAACGCAACGATGCCGATCAGGACAATCGTTATAAAAAGACCCGCAATCCAGCTAAGTCTCACCCAATTTATGGCGTGTTTAACTGGCTCCCGAGTTAATCGCTCAACAGGTGTAGGCGGCAAGTCGGAAAGTACCTGCGACTTGATAAATGTTCGCCAATCCGGGTAGCCCGCAAATTGGGCCAATGTATTCAGGGTCGTATTGCTGGGCAAATGCTGGTAATCGACCCGGCCCCAGATCCGCCGTAGTGTACTCGCACTCAACGAAACGCCTGTCTCGTCCAGAATCCGTTGCTGGAGATTTTCAAAATCGACACTTGTCCAGGATTCGCTTGCTCCCCAGTCGAGTTTTCGTTCAATAAGCTGTTTGCATCGAAGCAAATCGGTCGAATCAGAAACCATTATTAATCAGCGTGATACAACTTGAAAAAACTTGACCGGCAAATGAATTGCAAGGTAGTCAGTGATGGGATTAGGTTTGCTTCTTTCCGTCAATAAATCCTTGTAAACAGCATGAACAAGATACCATTTTTAACCATTTCTCTGTGGTTATGCCTGCTTTTTCCGCTCAGCGCCCAGACCTTGTATGTCGATGCCGCACGCGGGAAAGATGAAGCCAAAGGAACGCTTACCGATCCGCTGGCCAGTTTAGAAAAAGCCGTTGCGCTAGCCCATGACTTTACCGGAACTGAACCGGTAACGATTAAAATCTATCCGGGCTTATATGTGCTTCGGCAATCGCTGGAAATCAAAACGCGCAGCTCATCAGCCGATACAGCCCCTATAGTCTGGAAGCAGTGACCATGCCCGATGATCCTGATTGGCAACCGACGAAAATGCCTGTCATTCAATCCATTTCTACCGACAACTCCACGAAGCAGTTCGTGCATGCCATAGGCTTTCTGGTCGCCAGGAACAACGTGAGTTTTAAGGGGCTCAAGCTGGTAGGCAATGCCAACCCTACTGTACGCTATTATTACCCCATCACGCGGGAAGATGAAGCCTTACAGGGACTTGATGTAAGCCAGTGTTATTTCATTGGCGAGAAGAACTCCGCCCCTATTCAGGGAGCCATTTGGGCCCACGGGGGCGGCACCCATGTTGATCACTCGATCTTTTATGGGTGCAAGAACGCGCTGCTTCTCTTCAAGTCGATTACCAATTTTTCCCTGACCAACTCAATCATTTCCGGTTCGTATGAAGCCGCCGTATGGTTTGGCCCTTACGAGTCCGATTTTCTGTTTCGCAACAACGTCGTTACTAATTGTGAGTACTTCTGGCTGAGAGCCGAGAACACAACCCCCAACTATACCTTCTCTACGTCAATTATCGCAGGCAATGCGCATTACATGGGTTTTTTCGGGCCTAAGGGCGCTATTGAGGCCAACGAAACGAACCAGATCACAAAAGGTGTGAAGAAATCGGGGACCATTCTGCTTAGCGAAGTAAAGACCAACGGGTTGCCAATCGACTATCTGAATCTGCTGCCCCAATCTGATGGCTATGATCTGAAGGCTGGCATCTTTAAAACACCCAAGCCCTAATGAATGAATAATGTAGAATGGATAATGAGAACTAGCCTGATTATCAAGCTCCTGCATTATCCATTCTACATTATCCATTATTCATCCCCCTCCTGTCATGTTTCGAAACTACCTCACCATTGCCTTTCGCAATTTCCGGCGTCAGAAAGGGTTTGCCCTGCTCAATATTATGGGTCTAGCCATTGGGCTGGCCAGTGTAACACTTATCTACCTGTTCATTATTGATGAACAGGATTTTGACCGTTTTCACCCCGATTCTGACAATCTCTACATACTGGGAACGCACAGGAAGGTAAACGGTAACGAAGGAACATCGGCTTATGCAGCGGGTGCCTGGCTAAAAGCCATTAAAAATCGCTTTCCAGAAGTTATTAGCGGAACGCAGGTGGTTTCGATGGGTTATCCAGCTTCGTTTTGGGATCGAAAAACGGATAAAATTCTATTGTCGGAGAATACGTTCTGGGTAAACCCAGACTTTAAAGATGTTTTTCATTTTCCATTACGGCACGGTGATCCGAAAACGGTGTTCGAGAAACCCAATGGAATTGTACTCAGCGCAACCATTGCCCGGCAGTTTTTCGGCGATCAGAACCCCGTTGGCAAAACCCTGGAAATAAGCCACATCTATGCTACAGACAATAAATATGTTCCGCTAACCATAACTGGTGTACTTGACGACTATCCGGCGAATTCGCACATCCAGCCCGATTACCTGATCAGCACCGGTATGTTGCATTCGATGATGACAGCCAATAATACAAACTGGCTGGAGAACTGGGGGCTGGGGCTGGCTGGTTTCTAACTTATCTGCATACAACGCCCAATGCGGATGTCGAGAAAATCAGACGATTATTTAATCAGGTCGTACAGGCTAATCTTCCCAAAGACCCTACGCGTCTGATTGAGCCAGCCATTCTTCCTTTGAGTGGTGTGCATTTTAATCAGGAGCTTCGATCCAGTTATAACAACAGTCGAATTGGTGATAGAAAGTACCTCTACATTTTTGCGTCGACGGCCCTACTCGTGATCATCATTGCCAGTATCAACTACATGAATCTGGCAACAGCCCGTGCCGTTCAACGAGCGAAGGAGATTGGCTTACGCAAAGTGCTGGGTAGCAATCGTATTCAGTTAGTGAGCCAATTTCTGGGCGAATCGCTGATGACTACGTTCATGGCGTTGCTGGTTGCGCTGGTGCTCGTCGTCGTGTTATTACCCTTGTTTAATGGTATTGCTGGTAAACAGTTCACCCTGGCTCATCTGGTGCAAGGAAAACTAATGGGTGTTACGCTAGGAACTACACTGCTGGTTGGCCTGCTTTCGGGTAGTTACCCGGCACTGTATTTGTCAGGTCTGTTGCCCATCAGCGTACTAAAAAATAATCGATTCACGAGTCGCAGTTCCGACTGGCTTCGGAAAGGGCTGGTTGTGCTGCAATATACCATCACGATTCTGCTGATTATCTCGACTGGCATCATGATGAAGCAGATGAATTTTATTCAACACTCAACCTTAAGCCAAAGTGGCGATCAGTTGCTGTCGATCCGGTGGTCGGGCATGGCTTCGCTGGATAAATACCGATCCCTGAAACAGCGCATTCTGGAAGATCCCGAGATAGAGGTTGTCACGATGGCGAATCACTTGCCCAATCAGGATTATTTTGGCTCACTGGACCACGATGTTACGTTTCCGCAGTTAGGCAATCAGTCGCACTCCTGGGGAGGCATGCGCGGTGATTTCGACCTTCCACAGGCATTTAATCTGGAATTACTCGCCGGGCGAACATTCAGGAAGGATAATCCGGCAGATTCCAGCACCTATTTGCTCAACGAAAGCGCCATGAAATCCTTAGGGCTCCCGCTGGATAAGGTGCTGGGCATGCGCCTGACAATCAAACGCCCCTATGAAGAACCGAATCAGAAGAAGGAAGGAACAGTGATTGGCATTGTGCGTGATTTCCCTTACAGATCCATCCATCACACCATTTCTCCCTTAGTGATCAGCCCCCGCCCTGACCCGAAGATCGGATTATGTACGTGAAACTGCCGGTGGGTAAATTTCAGGAAAAGATAGCAGAGGTAGAGAAAAAGTGGAAGCAGGTGCTGCCCGGTGTTGGCTTCGACCACTGGTTTATGAGCGAGGAGTTTGGCCGGATGTATGAAGGTGAAAACCGAATGTCGGGTCTGTTCAAAGCGTTTTCACTCTTGTCTATTCTGATTGCCTGCCTGGGGTTATTCGGTCTATCATCGTATCTGGCTGAGCGACGCACCAAGGAGATTGGTATCCGTAAAGTGATGGGGGCTTCCCTGCCCCAGATTCTCCGGTTGCTGTTTACGCCCTTCCTCAATTTGCTGGCCGTAGCCTGCGTAATAGCCCTTCCATTGGGTTGGTTTATGATGTACCGATGGCTCGAAGATTTTATATATCGCGTACCTATCGATGCAGTCGTTTTCCTGATCGGCATCTTACTGGTTTTCGTCCTGACGACGGTTGTGGTTAGCTATGAAACCGTACGAGCCGCCCTCACCAATCCCCTAAACTCTATTCGGCAGGAATAACTTTTCTGACAGGATTCACAGAGTAGAGAAAATCCTGTTCTATCCTGTGAATCCTGTCAGAAAAATTACCTTTTATTACGCAAGCAACGAAAACCGATTTTTACGCATCTTTAGGCTGACTATTTCCCTCACTGTCATTCCTATGCGTCAATTTTTTCGGTCTATCGCTGTTCTTTCCCTGTTGTTCCTCGTTGCCGAAAGTCGTGCCGACGACCTCGATGACTTTATTCGGAAGCAAATGCAGAAACGACACGTACCGGGACTGTCTATCGCCATCATTCAGGACGGTAAAATTGTGAAGGCCAAAGGGTACGGTTTTATCGACAAGACTGGTTCTACACCCGTCACGCCGTCTACGCTATTCCAGGCAGGTTCCATTAGTAAGTCGGTAGCAGCTGTTGGGGCGTTGCATTTGACCGAAGAAGGTAAATTATCGCTCGATGAGGATGTGAATATCAAACTAAAGGCCTGGAAAGTGCCGGAAAATGAATTCACGAAGGACAAGAAAGTCACGCTGCGCGGATTGCTCAGCCACACAACAGGGCTAACAGTACACGGCTTCCCCGGTTATGAGGTAGGCACGCCGATTCCAACAGTGGTGCAGATACTTGATGGTTCGCCCCCGGCCAATACGCCCTCTGTTCGGGTAGATTTTGTGCCGGGAACCCGCTGGCGGTACTCAGGAGGAGGCTACACCGTTATGCAGCAACTTATGCTCGACGTAACGGGCACGCCCTTTCCGGAATTTATGCAGACGACCGTGCTGGGGCCATTAAACATGCTTGAAAGCACCTACCAACAGCCGCTTCCTGCCGACAAAGCCAAAGTAACCGCCACCGGGCATTATGGCGACCGCACGATGGTGAAAGGACGCTGGCATATTTACCCTGAAATGGCCGCTGCTGGCTTATGGACAACTCCATCTGATCTCGCCCGTTTTGCGATGGGTATTCAAAACGCCTTCGCAGGCAAACCCGGATCTGTTTTGTCGAAGCAAATGACCCAGCAAATGCTTACCGATCAAAAGGATAAGGATGGGCTGGGCGTCTTTCTGGAAGGGGAAGGAAATACGATGCGTTTTGGACACAACGGCCGCGATGAAGGGTTCGATGCCCTACTCACGGCTGGTGCCGAAACCGGTCAGGGCGTAGCGATCATGATCAATGCCAACGATAACTCCCGGATGATGGGTCAGATTGTAGAGGAAGTTGCCAAGGCATACCATTGGGCTGGCTATAAATCAGCGGTACCCACCAAACGCGTAGCCATCCCCGTCACTAGCAAAACCCTCACTGCCTACGAAGGACGTTATGAGCTATATAACAACCGAATGATCGCCTTCGAAGCCACTAAAGATCGGTTGTTTTCACTAGTCGATGGCTTTGAAGACGAAGAATTCGTACCTGAAACACCAACCCGCTTTGCTTCGGCAGATCGCGATATTTATTTGACGTTCAGCCCCAACGCGAAGGGTGAAGTCACTGAATTGGTCTGGAAGAACGGAAAGGAAGAGCGAAAAATACCACGCATTGGCCCCTCTTCAATGCAGCTAAGTCGGCACCAGACCCTGACCCAAACCGCACACGCCAAATTGAAACGGCGTTGAAAGCAATGGCCAAGGGTGGCAAAGCGGTGGAAGAAGTGCCTGGGGTTACACCGGGCGTACGGAAAGATTTCGCACAGGGTGCCGGTGTACTCGCCGACCTTACCTCTATTACGTTCATTGGTGCAGAGGATGTTAAAGGACGTGGCATTGAGCGGCACGAAGGCAAAGTGGATCAGGTATTGAACTACAAATTCGGTTCTGCCAACGCCACACACTACGTGATCGTCTATCTGACATCCGATGGGCTGGTTACAGATTATGATGTGGTGGATAAATAAAGAGCCAATGGAGATAAGTGAACATAAGATGGCGGAGATTTTCGATAATATTCGAAAACTCTACCGATTCGCTCGACCCTGCCCTGAACTGGCTGATTATATCGAGTTTTTCTCGGAGTCATCGGCGGAGGAAACGTATCAATATGCAGGCAACAATCGATTCACCGTCAGGATGTTTCCGAGCTGGACACCTACCTGTTATATTAATTTAGGTCAGCCTTATCAGTTAGTTGTTGGCTCAGCGCAGTACCAGATTCAACAACATACAGATGTGCTCATTTTGAGAAACAACATCGTTGAACGACATAATTTACCAACGGATCATATTTTCACCATCAAGTTTTTTCCGGGTGGTCTGGAAGCGATACTAGGTATAAACCAGGCTCAATTTTCCGATCAGGTGGTAAAGCTAGAGGTCATTTTACCGGCGACCCTACTTCACCGGATAAAGCAATTGACTGAATTTGAGGAGCGGGTCGAGCTGCTTCAGCATTTCTTTTTAAGCCAATACAAAAAGAAAAGTCCCAACTCTTATTATGTCAGCGTAGTACAGAAAGCGATCGACATCTACGGTGCTGGCAACATGGAATTAACAAGTGGCCAACTAGCGGGCGAACTGTTTATAACAAACAAAACGATATACCGCTACTTTACCCGAGTGATTGGCACCACGCCTAAACAATACTTCGCTACGGTACGAGCCAGAGCGGCCCTAGCGGCCTACGTCGCTAATAAAAACCTGTTCTCGCCCTACGAACATGGCTATTACGATATGAGCCATTTTTATAAAGACGTCATCCGATTTACCGGCAGGAAATTAATTGAAAACGCCAGTTGAAGATGTCCATTTTTTACTAAAATCCAGGTTCCGCCCGCTTTAGTTTTGTCGAAAATTAGTTCATAAAATGTATGAATCGATATTCGATGCGGGCATCCCTGTTTTTGGTTTTCCTACTATCCGTGATGCATGCTCAGGGCCAGCCGGGCGTTGTCCGAACCCTTGAACCCTGCGCCTGCCCTGTGCCCATAGACAGCAGTTTTCATACTCGCTGCGCCTATTTGATTGTACCCGAGAACCGGAAAAAGAAGAACGGAAAAACCATCAAACTTCCCTTCATTCTAGTAGAAAGCAAAAATCCCAATAAAAAGAAAGACCCACTTTTGTTCACGGGTGGAGGGCCGGGCGGCAGTTCATTGGGCTGGGCAAGAGGAGTTACGCACAGTTCGATTATCAATGACCGGGATTGCATCGCCTTTGAACAACGAGGCACCTATTTTGCCCTTCCAAGGCTATCAGGTACTGAATTAGATGACGCCATCAGAGAGTCCTACCGAAAAAACCTGAATAAAGATAGCATGATGGTGGTAGGTACTAAACGCTACAAAAAAGCCCTGGAAGCGAAGGGGATCGACCTTGCTGGCTATAATACGGATGAAACCGTATCCGACATCCATGACCTCTTAGCCACGTTGCGGGTCGACTCGGTTAACTTAGCGGGCATCTCATACAGCGGAGGGCTTATGCTGGCCGTGCTTCAAAAAGACCCATCCAGGATTCGATCATTAGTTCTGGATTCTCCTCTGCCCACGTTCGTTCCTATTGACGAAGATGAACCTGCCAATTTCAATGAATCGTTGACGATCCTGTTTGGTCATGTTGAGAAAGATTCGACGAACAAAGCCTTATACGGCAATCTGAAAGAGCGATTCCAACACTATTTTTCCTCCATCGGCGAGAAGACCTTTTCCATTCCTTATGTGGAAAAAGGCACTACCGACACTCTGCATATTCAGTATACCCGGCGCGATTTACTGGCCATCCTTGTCAATACCCCAATGAAACATATTCCCTATACCATTACTGAGATGATAAAGGGAAATCACTACCCTTATATCAAACGAGTCCTGGATGACATTTTTGAACACAGTACAGCTCCATCAGGCATGCGCATTTCGGTGTATTGTGCCGACCAGACCGCCTACCATAGTGAAAAAGTGCTCCAGCAATTCTACGAGGCTTACCCCTATCTGAAGGGCTATCACATTAATGATGTCTATAAAGAGCTATGCGATTGCTGGCAGGTACCGCCCATAAAACCCGAGACGAAACAGCCTTTTTATTCCAATAAACCAGCCCTGCTAGCCGATGGCGAACTGGACAACGCCTGTCGCCCGCTCTATATTGATCAAATTCATCACTACATGCCCAATAGCCAGCGCTTATTGTTCATTAACAAGGCGCATGGCGTTGGCGGGCAAGACATGAGTCGCTTCATGCAATTGTTTTTAGATAACCCGTATCGGAAAATAGAGTCCACTAAAAAGGAGATTATTGCGTATTAAGTTACCTGTTTTCGAGTAGCAAAACTCGGTTAAACTATTTGTCCTTCCGACGTCAGGAGGAATCTCGACTTGCCTATTTGTCAAGCGTGAAATTCCTCCTGACGTCGGAAGGACAAAAAAATAATAGCAGTAGAGAAAATCAATTCTGATTAAACTGAATACTGCTTAACTGAATGATGCCCTCATTGGGTTTGTCGCGCTTCATAACGACCACATATACATCATGCCTGCCCGTGAAGACCTTGTCGAGCGTGCCCGTTACCTGATTATTGGTTTGCAAGGAACCCAGACGGACTTTCTTACCAATACGATTTATACAAATCGTATGAAAGGAGGGTATTTTGAGACTAAATCAATTGTGACTGGTCTCGAAAATACCTTTTGATGCTCGCGACTAACTGGCTTTCTGAAAAGCGAGATTAACCCTTCAACGATTCCGACCTTTCCTCTGTATCCGACTTACAGACGATCAGTTTGCGTACATTTTCTCCCATTTTAAAGCCCTTTCGTTTAAAAAAGGACAAGCCATCATTTCCCCTGGTGACGAGGTTGATGCGGAGTATTTCGTCCTGAGCGGGTGCTTAAAAACGTTCTATATGAATGATGAACTGAAAATGTTTATTCTTCAGTTTGCTATGCCCAACTGGTGGGCCTCCGATTATAATGCCTTGATTTATCAGGTGAAAGCGACTATCACCGTGGACTGCGTGACGGACGCACAGGTACTTTGTCTGAGCAGTAATGATCGGGAAAAGCTGTGTACGGAATTGCATCCATTCGAACGGTTCTTACGCTTGAGGACAAACAAAGGCTATATGGCCGCCCAAAAGCGGTTACTTTCCTTTATGAATAACGATGCCAATGGTCGCTACGAGGAACTACTGAAACTGTCTCCCGAATTATATAATCTCGTACCCAAGCAGCTCATAGCCGCTTATTTGGGCGTTTCAAGGGAAACATTGAGTCGGCTTACATATAAACGGAAGGGTTCGTGAATAATCGAATTCATTTTGGGCATTAAAAAGCGATAAACCCCTAACGAGTTTACCGCTTTTTTACGAACAAAATGGATCATCGACTCACTGAAAATAAGCCTTGAAGTTTGCCAAAAGGCATAGCATCCTCCGCAAAGACTGCGGAATCACCATCGGTTAAAAATGCCTGAGCTACCCGGGCTACAGTTTGCCAGATAACCTGGGCTACACCGGTACCCGCCCTTACTCGCTTCACGCCCAGATTTTACCAAATCCCTTCGAGGCACCCGTAATGAATAGTGTCTTTGCCATTGTCTGCTGACTTTTGTTGTAAAAAGATGGTTCGAACAATGGCACCCTTTTGTTCTAAAGCGTAGCCATCGTTTTGATTACGACACAAAAGTGTATTAGGAAACGGAAGCGGTTGTGTGACGTAGATCACATTGCGAGAAGGGCTTCAATTTTGTGATGTATGTCACATTTAAAAAGTAGCCAGGGCTGACTTGTCATTTCAATGGAGGAATTTGTTAGACGTAATTAGAAAGGGAATCAAAGCAGGAACTGCGCTGACCCTCCCCGCAAGAAATTGAACTATTCTCCCCAACAAACCCATTAAACCGATCTGTTATCCCCAGTTGTTGCAGCTCAACCTGAAAGCGGCATCATATCAACTACTGAGAAAAGTCAAAATCAGTTATTACTATATATTTCCACGTACGTTTTGTAGTCCACTCGGTTGGGCTACCCACTTCAAAATACGTAGTACGCCGTTTGGGTAAGCCCCGTTCGTCATACTCGTAGCTATAGCTCGTCACAGCTTTGTCTGTCTTTCCATCACTGTAAGTCGATAGCTTAGTCTCCTGGGTAGGAAGATTGTAACTTGGCTTACCGTATAGGTTTTCAAAGGGGTCAGGTAGGTTTGGTTTCGTCAAATCGTACTCATACATCGTTTGCGCTGGTGGACTAGTGATGGTGGTTTGTATAATATTATCATTCACAATAATGCTCTCACTGCTTTTAGCGGCAATCAGGTGACCATTCTGGTCATAGGTATTACCTGCATCAATATACCCCTGAGCGTTTAACCCATAAGGAGTCATAGGAACTCTATTTGAATAAAGGGTCACCGTTTGAGCCGTGTATGTGTACGTTCCGGCAAAGTCTCCACTGTACGTATGATCAGTACCTTGATAGTTGACAATCCGCTTCTGATCATCATACTCATAGGTAACCTGCGCAATTCTCTCTCGATAAAGCGTGGTATTTTGAAAAAAAACGGAATCAGGTGTTGGGAAGGCAAAAGAAACGGGTCTTTTTCCCTCAGTATAATAAACGGAAGTTTGTTTAGTGATCAACACATCAATTGGGGCTACCTTAGGCAAGGGAGCCTCATGATTACACGAGAGTAGACTAATCAGCAGAAGCAGGGTAATTGGTTTAAGGGC
Organism: Spirosoma telluris; assembly: GCA_003259005.1. Taxonomy (GTDB): domain Bacteria; phylum Bacteroidota; class Bacteroidia; order Cytophagales; family Spirosomataceae; genus Spirosoma; species Spirosoma telluris. Next base: position 6,624,328 of record QLII01000001.1, on the reverse strand, counting down.
GTTGACGTTTATTCGCATGGTATTGGATTGATGGAACTCGTTAAGACGTTCAACTACTTTCAATTACTGTTTAACAGAAAATGTCAATCATTTATATATTGCCAAAGTACAAAACTTCATGCTAAATGCAGTTTCAGTATACGCCCGAATTATAGAGACTCCTTGGTCTCAGGTAAGCGGGTTTATGATTTAGTTGCCTGAATTTCTAAGAGCCTTTGTTTTTCTTCGGTCCCCGGATTCGATAAATGGTTTTTTTTGATACGGAATTGGAATAGATTATCTGGTTAACATAGTTTATGCCCCGATTTGCTTCATGAAAGCCTCTTTGTAATACTCCCCAATGGGAATGGGATTTCCCCTGATATAGACCCGGTTGCCTTCAATGAAATCGATCTTCGAGGCATTAATCAGAAAAGATCGATGGATGCGCACTAACCCAGCACCAGTGAGCTTCTGTTCTAAACCGTTCAGGGGGATCGTTACCAGCAAGACCCCAGTCTCGGAGGTAATCTTTACCTGCTTACTAATTGCTTCTGCAAAGAGAAATTCAGACTTTACGATCCGGAATAGTTTGCCGTCGGACTTTACAAATAGATACTCGTCCGAATTGGTAACGTAGCTCGTTGGAGGCTTGTTGTTACGATTTCCCGCAGCTTTACCTAGCGTAGTAATAGCTTTGTCAACGGCGACCATAAATCGTGACAGTGGAATTGGCTTTAACAGATAGTCGCAAGCCGCTAAATCAAAAGCATCCACCGCAAACTCCCGGTAAGCCGTCGTAAAAATGACTTGAGGTTTTTTGTCCAGTGTTCTCAGAAACGATAAACCATCGAGTTCGGGCATGTCGATATCCAGAAACAGCAGGTCAACTGGCATTTCTGCCAGTATTGCCTTTGCTTCGAAGGCGTTTTCGCACTGGCCAACGATACGAAGTACTGGTATATGGGCGCAGAAGGAAGCGATAATTCCCCTCGCTATGGGTTCATCATCGACAATCAGGCAAGTAAAGGTGTCCATGTCAGCTAGTTAGTATTCTTAGATGGGCCATAAAATAAGCATCCTCGTTTTCGATCGTCAAGTCATGTTTCCCTGGGTAGAGGAGCGCCAATCGTTTTCGGACATTTTGAAGCCCCATTCCGCCCGATGGACCTGGGTCATTGTCTTTGGATGCATGTTTATAAGAGTTTCTGACAACCAGGTCGATAACGCTGCCGCTGGTCGTTAATTGAATGTCGATCTTGATCGGTTGTTTGGCCGCATTTTTGGAATGCTTAAACGCATTTTCGATAAAAGGCACCAGAAGCATGGGGGCTACCGGCAATTCGGTATTGATCGCGTCGACCGAAACCGTCAACTGTAGCTTTTCGCCAATCCGAATGGATTCAAAGTCAATATAATTCTGTAGATAGTCAACTTCACGTCCTAACGAGACGATTCGCTCATTCGACAGATAGACCGAATATCTCAACAGCATGGAGAGCTTCACCAGGTAGTCCGGCACTTGCTGATTACCCTGGATAGCCAGGCCGTATATATTATTGAGCGTATTAAATAAAAAGTGGGGCTTAACTGCGAAACTAACAGGTTCAGCTCGCTCTCTTTATGCAGCCGCAGCAAATTGGCTTCGGTTAGTTGCTGCCTGATGACGGCTCTGGCTATTTTGGCCCCAGCTCCCAAGGCCATAAATAGAGCAGTAAACAACGGTATGGTCACGAAGAAATTCTCCGACTGGTACTGTGAAAGATAGATCCAGCCTGAAATGCCCATTGCCGAGAGCGTACCAAAAAGTAGGGCACTGGCAACCGCTACGGTGAGTAGCGCCCGCTTAACTAGCCAAATCCCCCCTAGCCACCGGCCCACATAAACACTGGTCAGAATGAAAAAATAGATAAACGACCCTCTCGGGAGTAGGTCGATCGAGTATCGGCTTGACAAAACGATTAGGCTTAGAATAACCAGCAATGTGAGGGCTAAGAAGACGTGTATGTTGGTCCGCTTCGCTAACTGCTGTACAATCCAGGTTTCTGTCAGGTTCACCCTCAAAATTGGCTATATCTCTCCGCAAATGAAAGCGGCTCCCATTGTCTACTCAGCAGGCTACTTGTTTAGGTCCTGAAAACCCGTTTCTACACCCGATCAGCAGGCGTCTGTGCCTAAAATTTTGAGGTACAGGACCTTCCGCTCAACATTTGCGGTATGAAAAAGCTCCTCATTTTGTATCTAGCCTTATTCTGCGGGCAGGTATGGGCCCAGAAAGCAAAACCGATCAACTCCATTAAGGAACTGGTCGATTCAATTACTACGATTGTCCAGCAAAAGAAGATTCCCGGTCTTATGCTAGGGATTACTAACCGAGATTCTGTCTTGTATGCGGGCGGCATTGGTTATGCCGACCTTAACGCTCACCGTCGGGTCAACAAGCAGACCCTGTTCCGAATGGGTTCGATCACCAAAAGCATCGTCGCTTTAGCGATCATGAAGCTGGCCGAAAACGGGAAAATCAGATTAACGGACAAGCTTCGAGACCTGGCCCCTGAAATTCCCGTTCATAATCCCTGGGAAAGCACGAATCCCGTTCAGGTAGTCAATCTGTTGGAGCATACGACTGGTTTTGATGATTTCAAGCTAAATCGTATGTACTCACTTGCGCCTACTGAGCTTGATGCCAGGCAAATGATGCGCCTGCAAACCTCCTCGATGATCTGTCGATGGAGACCCTCGGAACGATTTAGCTACAACAATGTGAATTATGCCATTCTGGGCTATCTCATTGCCAAACTTAGTGGGATTAGCTACGATCGGTATTTGACAGAGACTATAATGCGCCCGCTGGGTATGGTCCACTCCAATTTTAATTTGTATAGCCAACACCCCTTACTGGATGCGAAAGAATATACGATGCAGGAGGGGAAGCTCCAACTGGTCCCTTCAGCCACCTTTCTAATCGGACCGGCTGGCGCATTGTGGTCTGATGCCGAAGATATGGTCCGGTTAATCCAATGTTTTCTGGGCAATACGCATGGCGTCATTAGGCAATCATCCCTGGAACGAATGGAACAACCGCAAAGCTCGTTATCGGCCAGAGCAGGAATTCGATCTGGTTATGGCGCTGGAACTGAAGATTTTGATGGCTTTAGAGGCCACAGCGGGATTTTAGGGACATTCCGATCTTGTTACCGATATAACCGAGACCTGGGCCTGGGTTTTGTGGTCTGTTCCAATGGAAACGGACTGGCGACTATCGAGAGTTTGATCACTACGTTTTTGTTACAGGGCAGATCGCTCCCAAAAGGGAAGACGACTGCGCTTGACAAAAAGGCCATCACGCCTTATTTAGGCTACTATCAGGTAGAAAATCCACGCTTCAAAATCCTGGGCTTTGTCGACCGGCTGCTGTTACTGAAGGTCGAACAGGAGGATGACACGGTTCAATTTAATATGCTTGTGAAGAAATTCAAAGTCCTACCCACTGGACCGTTGATATTCACCAACAGCGCCTTCAACACATCAACTATTGTTTTTCTTAAAAACGGCAACAAGCGGATTTTAGTCATGAATGGTCGCTACTGTGAGCAGGTGTCAGGAATCTGGGCGCTGACTAGTCGGTCTATCTTGCTGGTTTCCTGTTTACTGGCTGTCCTTTCCTTCATGCCCCCATACTGACCCGTGTAGGCAAACAAAAACATAGCCGCCAGAAGCGACTGATGAGTGGTTTGCCTGTCGTGGCTACCAGTTGCCTGGCTATGGCCATTATGGCTTTCGGGACTGTATATAACAGTTCGCATCTGCTATACAAGCTCACCAGTGTGACAACCACATCACTATTGATATTTGCCGGAACGCTAACTTTTGGTCTGCTATCAGTTGTAAACCTAGCCTATAACCTAGCCTCGTTTAACGGAGCACGAAACCGGCTTCTCTCCTGGTATTTATTAGCAACAGCAACTTCTCTAACGGTCATTACCTTTCTCCTACTAACCAATGGATGGCTAGGGCTCAGAACATGGAAAATGTAGGATAAGGTCTGGCGACCCTTGATTGTTAAAAAAGCCAGGATTTAAGGGTAACCTCTAGTCAACAAACTGTATCGGCGTACCGCAAAGAATTGCACAATAGAGATTCGTCAGCAATTTTCTAGTTGTTTATTAAAATGAGGGTTTATTGAGATGCACCACTAACAAGTAACCCTGTTTTGAGTTAAGTAGTCCTTGAGAATTAGTTTGCATTAAATTGGTTAAAGTTGATGATCAGTCTTTTGCCCACGTTTGCCAGACAGCGATTGAGAGCATACCCTAAATCATCTGCGGTTGCATAATCTTCCGGCTTCAACCAGCCTCCTTTTAAGTGTCGCCACAAGGTTTCAGCGATGTTTAAGTGAGGAGAGTAAGTCGGCAAAAAAAACAAGTATAGCCCACGGGCCTCCCATAGGGGACGCATCTGCTGAATGGATGCGGCTCGATGAACCCTGGCATTGTCTAACACTACCACCGTCAGTCTATGAATCGACAACGACAAGCTATCCAGTTGTTGACCCACAAAGGCGGCTGTAATTCGTTGATTGGTGGTGGCCCAATGCAACTTGTTTTGCCGGCTAATCAAGCCCCAACAGTTCAGTTTAAAGCCCTTCTCAACCCGAATACAGACCTCTTCGCCGGGAAATTGCCAACCATAGGGCACATAGCCCGCACTACACACCTGCGATTCGTCGCCATAGAACAACTCAATGAGCCCCTGCTGGGCAAGGCCTTCCAGTTCCGCGAGTTGCTCTTTTTTGTAAGCATACACGGCTGGGTCTGGTTGGCCTTTTACTCGTCGACGAATGCGTTTGTATCGGCCATCAAGCTTTTTAAAAAAGTCCTGAACGTACTCTCACTGACGGGCTGGCTACCAGCCGAACGACTTGTTTCCCAGTCAGCTTTGGCTAGTTGGATTCGTTGGCGATTGGCTTTGACGGCTGCTAGTACAGCATCTGTATCGGTTTGCTTGGTCAATATGGGCTTTCGACCTCGTCCGGGCTTAGTCTTGAGTCCGTCTAACCCACTGGTTTTGAATCGTTTCAGCCAGCTATTGATACTGACATGGCACATGCCCACAATCTGGCCTACATCTGTTGAAGAGCGGCCGGCCGCTTTGAGCAGAATGGCCTGGCAGCGCGCTCGAAAGCTATGGTTATCATTGGTTTTTAGTTCATATTCCAAAGCGATTCGTTGTTCCTCGCTCAGGATCGGCGTGTTTACTCGTCCCATGAGGGCAAGTTAAAAAATAATGCAAACTATTTCTTACAGACTACTTACCTTTTTATAACTAATCAATGGAAACGGATGAAGAACATGTCGATAACCTTTCTCCTGACGGGGGCTGTATTGGGCCTGCTTTTAGTTTTCACGGTAAACCAGGCCCGTACCAACCTGAACCGATCGCTGAAGGCAAAGTAGTTGAGCGCCACGGGACGGGGTGGAGCGCCACGGCGACGCCGAGTAGGCAATTCCTCACTTGACTAATAAGTAGCGGAACGTACTGTAAATAGGAGCGTGGCTGTTGCACAACTCTAACTCAAACTAGAAGTTCGCTAGTTAGGCTTCCTTGCTAGTCAAATCTGAATGTTAAAAACGTTTTCTCAGAGCAGTTATATGGGTCGATTTGGTACCGATTCAGATCACAAATGAGTTGTGCAACAGCCACGAGCGTTTTGTGGGAAAACGAGTTTACTATCTGTCCGAAGCTATCCGTAACATACGCTCTTCACAAAGGTACTCATTTTTGTTTTTTAGGTAACGTTGTTGAATGAAGCAATGCTATTCTCCACTGGTTCTTCTCTTTGCTTAAAACGGCGCTTTCTAACCAGTTGATGGTACCTTTCTGCCCATTCAGGTCCATTGCTGCTTGATTGAAATAAACAACCCAAGCAGTTGGCCCCTGTATTACTATTTTTTTAAAGTCAATCGTGTTGATGCGCCTAGCGCCTTTACCAAAATAAGGCTTTATTTTAGCCTCCAGGGTATCTAATGACCAAATTTCTCCACTCTCCAATAACGTGAAATTTGTTCGGCAATAACTTCTCAAGGATGGTATATCCTCATCTGACAAAGCCTGAAAAAAGCCATTTACAACCTGTTTTACCTTCGCTTCTTCTGCCATATGCTGGCCATAGAGCGGAGCAAAAACAGCGTTTGTCATTATAGTTAGTAGCACGAGTAGTTTCATAGTCGACTAAATGAATTAACCGGTATTAGTGATAGGCTAGGCTATGGATAGCCGTTAACAGATAGTAAAGTAGATCGTTTAGAAATACTCCCTATTTAAGAAGTAAACACGTCGAATTTTATGTGTCTTATGCGGGAGCGTTTTTGCGGGAAAATGATTTTTTATATCTATCCAACACTATCTATCGCTTACGGCTCAAATTTGCTGGCCTATCAAACGCCCGAAGTTGCTGTCCAATCGAGGTAAATATCCTCTTAGCATCCTGGAGCTAGCCCGGAATGGCGTATGGACTAAATACGTCAAAAGGGCCATTCCCTCAAATCCTGTCAGCCATATTGGTCAATGTAGCTATCTTGAGCAGCGCAGCGTTTCTTTATCGATAGCCAGACCGCCAACAAACCAATGAAAATTACGTGTAGTGTACTCTTGTTTACCCTGCTTGGTTTGGGTTATCGGGCTCAGGGACAATCACCCTCAAAAGCGCCCAGCAAAGAGCAGGAAACGATGGCCCAGTTGCTTGACTACTCCAGGCCCGCATCATGCCTACCAGGCTAGCCTGGTAGGCACTTGGGCTTTTCAGGACAAGACTTTACCGTTTGTGAAAGGAACCCTCGTCCGAACAGCCATCTTTGAGGGCTGCTTCTTTCAGGTAGAGATTACCGGTGGGCAATTGCAAATACCCATTGCGGATGGCAAAACGAAGCTGGCAAACTACCAGGGCTTAGAAATGGAGGGCTATGATAATGTCAGCAAAAGCTACGTGACCACTGCCATTAATAACCACATCGGTAGCGATGAGGCCCGGCAAATCGGTCAGTATGATGCCCAAACCAACGCTTTTATGTACGAATGGGAACGCGAGTTACTGCCTGGTTTAAAGCAAAAAAACCGAAAAGTGCTGCATCTTATTGACCCTAATCAGTATAGTGAGGAGTACTACGAGGATCAAAATGGTAGCTTAAAAAAGACTAGAGAATTGATTTATACCAAAACCATGGCCAAATAATCAGTTGGGGACATGACCACGGCCCATACCGTTAATTGGGCCACCTTCAAAAAGACTTGGACTAACATCCTATTTATATGCTTATAAAACGCTCCAGCTTATTGCTGATGCTAAGCTTAAGCTTAGCATCACTGGCTCAGGCCCAAACCAGTGATGAAACGGCGGTGAAGTCATTGATAGACCGCTTCAATGCCGCCTTCAATGCGCACGATACCAAGGCCTTTGCCGCGACCTTTACCCAGGATGCTGACTTCACTAATTGGGTAGGTCAGTCGGCCCATGGACGGGCTGAAATTGAATCGTTTCACCTACCAATATTTACCATCGTCTATAAAAATGGCGTGCAGATCCTAAAGGCGACAAAAGTTCGCTTCATCCGTCCCGATGTGGCATCGGTAGATGTTCAGACGGAGGTAACAGGGGGAAAAACCTTTGACGCCAAAGAGGTTGCGGTGGTAAAATTTCTATTAAACTGGACGGCCACCAAAGAATCCGATGGGCAGTGGTTGATTAAAGTGATGCATAACACCCGGCTACTCGATGAGGGCATCCCCTGTCTATAAGAAATAAGGGGTCACTCGAATAAGACTAGATGCTACCATCTCAAATAATTCGGGTATTTTGAGAATCAATGGTTCGTCAATAAGTAAGCCGCCATTTCAAGTCTTGGGTATAATTACAAAGCGAAGTTCTTTTTCTGAGCAGTAATTCAATCGGCTAATTATGCGTTGCTTGCTCTTTTTCAGTTGGATAACTATCGTTCTACTGGTAGAATCGACACGGCTGGCTCATGGACAAATGACCGCCGTGCTGACCGGCTCCGTAACGGATGCCATGTCGGGAAAACCCATGCCCTTTGCCAACGTTTACCTCAATGGATCAACGCGAGGCACAGTCACCGACGAAAAAGGCTTTTATACGTTGGCAGGGTTACCATTGGGCACAGTCGAAATAGCCGCTTCATTTGTGGGGTATCAACCGACTACTCAAACCATCCGATTTGATAATACGACACTACAGAAGGCGAATTTTAGCCTCAAACCGAGCGAACAAACGTTGGATGCCGTGACCGTTCGGGGTAATCCCAAGCAATGGGAACGGCACCTTCGTCAGTTTAAAAAGCAATTCTTTGGCGAGCCATTTGGCGGGCAGTGTCTGCTGGTCAATAGCGAAATTCTCAATTTTAAAGCAGATAAAGAGCATCTATATGCGACAGCTAGTGAGCCGTTAATTATTGATAATCAAGCCCTAGGATACCGAATAATCTATGCGCTGCATCATTTCGATGCGGCTGCGTCAGGCGATGTGTACTCGGCAGGAACGGCCCGTTTCGAAGAACTAAAGCCTGAAAACGAACGGCAGGCCAATCAGTTTAAGCGTAACCGGCTGATGGCTTACAAGGGGTCAATCAGGCACTTGATGACCAGCCTGATCAATAATACGTTCGAGCAGGCTGGTTTTATGGTCTATCAGGAAGATGTTACCAAAATGATATCCCTGGAAAGTCGAACAATTACGTTGACCGCTGCCATTAACGATCACAAACGGCTGATTCCGCTTAAGACGTCTACGGCCATTCAACCTGGTCGATTAGCAACCGAACGTCGATTGGTTTCGCCTATGAAACTGATCGTATTCTATACGAATGCGACGTCGAGTTTCTCGCCTTATCCCGATGCTCGCTACGCCTATACGGAAATGAGACTGCCTCGTGGTCAGCTGCAAATGACCGTTGATGGGGTGATTACGATGCCGGAAGGAATGGAAGCGAAAGGCTCGATGGGGAATGATCGGCTATCGACGCTATTACCCGCCGACTGGAAACCCGAAGGGGTTGACAAGGAAGCCCTTTCAAACAGCCAGTTGGCAACTCAGGGAAAGCTCGCGCCCCCGACGCTCGCCTGGAACGGATCACGGCGGCATTCAACGGGCGATTCAAGGTACTGGCTCCTACGCTGTTTGTTCACATCGACAAACCATTCTACGCCACTGGCGACCGGCTCTGGATGAGTACATATCTGCTCGATGCGGCCAGTCACCAGCGGGCCGATGGCCAAACGGTTATCCACGTCGATCTGCTTAGTTCGACCGGGAAACTGGTGCAGCATCAGTGGATACGGATCGTTGACGGGCGGGGCGAAGGCAATATCCGCCTGTCGGATACCCTCACAACGGGAACCTATCGCCTACGCGCCTACACCGATGAAGATGATGCCCAGCGACGCCCCGCTTTTGAGCGGTCAGTGGCGATCTATAATCTGCTACAGAATGATGTATCCCTACGGAAAGATTCAGTTTATCAGTCAATAGACGTTCAGGTTTTGCCGGAAGGGGGTCGCTGGATGTCGGGATTGCCGGCGCGTCTGGGCGTAAAAATAGTACAGTCCAATGGTCAGGGCTTGCCCATCGCGGGCCGTATTATCGACGATTCGGGTGCTGAAGTCGCTCATTTTAAGACTAATGCCCAGGGAATGACGAGTGTAGCGATGGAGCCAAAGTCGCAGCGGACGTACTACGCCGACGTACCGTATAAAGCCCAATCTCAACCCGTACCGCTGCCCAAACCAGAAACCGAAGGGCTGACCCTTTCAGCTGATGCGATCAGCGATACCACCCGTTTGTCGTTGACCGTCCTGAGCACTAACCGGGCTGCTGTTGACTCCGCGTATGTGCTGATTCAGCAACGGGGCCGGGTGACCGATGGTCGAAAAATTCTCCTACAAAATGGGGTTGCGAAGGTAAACTTGCCTATGATGACCTGGTTACCGGGTCTAGCGCAAATTACCCTGTACGATACCAGTGACAAGCCGCAAGCCGAGCGATTAGTTTTTGTACGCGAATTCAGGGCACCGGTACGTGTGCTGATGGGCGTCAACAAAAAACGGTATCAGCCACGCGAACAAGTTAGCCTTAGTCTCAATTTGAGCGATAACGGATTACCAGCGTTGGCCGCTTTATCGGCGTCGATTACGGATGCCGACCAAGTTCTTGCGGATACCGCCGAAGCCACATTGCCCGTACACTTGCTGCTAACGGGAGAGCTTCGGGGACGTATCGAAAACCCCAACCATTACCTGGCGAATCATTCTGCCGAAACCCGTCGAGCGCTGGACGACCTGCTGCTGACGCAGGGCTGGCGACGGGTCAGTGGCACGCCTGAAACGGATTCACTCGGGGGGTGTCGCTCCGGGGCCGTATTTTGACGGCGAAAAATGCTCCCCTACCCGGCGTGCAGCTAATTGTGGCGTCGACAGGGCTCGGGAAATCGTTCGTAAAGTCGGCAGCTACTGACGAACAGGGACGCTTTCGGCTGGCGGGAATGGCCATTGCCGATACGATACAGTTAATGACGCGAATCACGGATCGTCAGTCAAGAACTATGTCTACCAAAGAAGCCTTTTGGGTTCAGGAAGGGACCGGCAACGGATGGGAATCTAGTCAACGAACGGTTGCGCTAAACTGGTCAGTGTTGCAGACCCAACTGGAAGCGGCTCGAATTCGGCAGGCAGCCAACACCGATCTTTACCGCGATAAAACGGCGAAAGAGCTAAACGAAGTGACGGTTCGCGCGCAGAAATATGAGGATAGACCCGAAGATATTCAACTGCGTAGTTTGCACAATGCGGCTGATGCCGTTGTCAAGTTCGATGAAAAATCACCAAGCTACTCGAATCTGTACGAAATGATGCAGGGCCGATTGGCGGGCGTGACGGTTTCACGAAGCATTGCAGCGCCAGGAGGGTGAAAAAAGGTGATTATCAGGTATCAATGCGAGGAATAAATAGTTTTTGGGGGGCACACAGCCCTTATATTTGATGGATGGCGTGCCTATTCAGGACCCCGATGGAAACGTTTTGATGTTCTTTAATCCAAGAGATATTGAACGGATCGAAGTGTTGAAAAGTGCTGGCGCGGCTGGTATATATGGGTCCCGGGGCGGGAACGGTGTCATTGCTTTTTATTCCAAAGGCGCCCGGTATAGGCAGGGCCTGGCAAAACCCCAGGAGGGTATGACACCGATTCAATTCATTGGTTATCCGTCGGTGCAACGCGAATTTTATGTGCCCCGCTACGACGCTGAGTCAACCCCCAGCACCCTTTCTGGCGCCGTCGATCATCGGGACGTATTGTACTGGAAACCACTCATGCAAACCGATAGCCAGGGGCGCAGTCAGCTACGTTTTCCCCTGTCAGATGTCGTGCGAACGTTACGCGTGGTGATACAAGGCGTTACGGCCGATGGTCGCCCGGTGCTGAACGTTCAGTTGGTTCGAGTACAATAACGCATTGATTAGTATCTCCTGAGACAGGTGTGAGCTCACTTCTGTACTTCATAAAAAAACGTTTTTCCTTTCGGACCGATCTACGTAATGATAATAACGTGAGTAATCAATCGCGCATGAAAAAAGTACAATGTCTAGTAGAACCCCTGATTCTTGAAACGTCCGTTTTAAGCGACGATATCTGATAAGACTCCACTACTACCAACTTGAGTCAAACACTGTTTCAACTCGCCATCTCACAAACCAACATTTCAGCGGCTAAACCTTATTTGAGTTTGGGAGACACAACTAGTGCTTTGCCAATTTAGTTTCTCGGGGCGGCATCGGCCCGCAACGGCGGACCGTGTCCGACGCCCGCGCGGTAGATTCTTTTGATTCTATAGACTCTGATAATCAGAATTATAGCATCAAAAGAATCTATTTTGATCAGGCACTAATTCGATCTTCAAACGACGAATTATTGGAACGGCAACCGCCCGTTAGCTCCAGTTGGCTAACGGGCGGCTGCCGTTCGTTTCAGTAGAATTACTCAACGTTAAGATACTCCCTCTCAGGAACCGGGTGACCCAGAACTATGACAAAACAAAATCAATTCTGGTTAAACTGAATACTATTCAACTGAATGATGCCCTCATTGGGTTTGTCGCGTTTCATAACGACCACATACACATCATGCCTGCCGGTGAAGGCCTTGTCGAGTGTGCCTGTTACCTGATTATTGGTTTGCCAGGAACCCGTAGCTTTGTAAGGAGCCCGACTAACGACCGGACCGGCGTAGGAGTCCAGCCGGACTTCAATGTCGCCATCTTTATTGAGCGACGAGTAGTCATAGGTTAGCGACTTGATCGTCGTCATATCGATCCCTTTTAGCAGGAAGTACGATTTATGATTCCCAGCACCCAGCCGATTACCAAATCTCGAAAAACCGACGTAGCTATCGGCATTGATCGTCTTTACTTTTGCATTCCGTAGGGCAACCACCTCCGTGCTGGTAACAGGCCCAACAACCTTGTCGCCTTTGTCGGTGTAGGAGGCTACCAGTGTATATTGCCCACGAGCGTCTTCTGGCTTATGCTCGTTTAGTGTCAGACTGCCCTGTAAAGGCATGACTTTCTGCTTACGGGCATCGGTCAGGGAGAAAATGTATTTCACCATTTCCTGCGCATCCTGAGCGGGAATTTGCGGGTGAGCACTCATGAGATGGTCTTTGCTCCAGCTACCGCCCCCGCCTTCAATGATTTTCTTCGCCAGTCGCTCAACACTTCCGGCCTGACCTTTGTAACGATCAGCAACCGCCAGAAAGGTTGGCCCTACGGATGGCTTGTCAATGGTATGACAGGCTTTGCAGTCGCTGCTCGCCATCAGGGTTTTGCCAATTGACCCGTTTCCGATAGACGCCAGATCCTGGTGACCCTGTTGCGCAGCCCCGGTTGGTATACTCCTTGGTTGGGCACTGTATTCCGAATAGACCTTAATCCGCTTGGGGTCAATCTTCCCATCTTCTTTGTCCGTCACGTTGACGGCATAGGTAAACGGCTTATTTTCCCAATAGAATGATTTGTTATCGGGCGTGGTAATGGCGACTTCCGGTTTGGCATTTCCTACCTTCACCATAATCGTATCGGCACCCACTAAGCCTGCCTGATCAGTTGCTCTCAGAATAGCCTTATACACGCCGGGTTTTGTGTACGTGTAGGTCGCGTTGGGTTGTTTAGCGCCAACGGTTTTGCCATCAAAGAGCCATTCATAAGACACGATTCGATCATCATCATCCAGGTCGGTGCCGCGTCCACTGAACTTCACGCGCAACGGAGCCTGACCAACAGCCTCGTGGGCCATCGGCGCATTTTGTCCATCAGACGTGAGGTAGGAACGGGAGTTATGAATCGCCAGGGCCACAGAATCAACGACATTGGCTTTAACCGTTGGTGCCCGATTGCCCGTATTATATTCGATTTTCACCAAACGGGCATCGTCATTATCGGCGCCATAAACCGAACCATATTCAAGCATATACATGACCCCATCTTTGCCGAAAGCCTGGTCGATAGGTCGGCGAAAATCGCCATTTCCGGCCATAAACGGCTCAGTACGAACGTAATTATCGTTCTTGTCGATACGAACAGCCATGACCCAGTTACGCATCCAGTCGAAGATGAACAATGCCCCGTCATAGTATTCCGGGAACTTTGTTTTAGAGGCTGAATTTTTGTCATATGTGTAAAACTCACCCGCCATAGCACTGCGGCCTCCCTGCCCTAATTCTGGAAATTCCTTAGAAACACCATATGGATACCAGATCATGGCCGGATTAACCGGTGGCAGATGTTGAAGGCCATTACTTTTCGGTGAGTTATTGATCGGATCATTCGGATCGAAACGGGGGCCAATAACGTTGGTTGCAAAGTCATTGGCCGCATACGGCTGACTGTTACCAATAAACAGGGGCCAGCCAAAATTACCCGCTTTTTTGGCCTGATTAAATTCATCGTAACCGCGTGGCCCCAACGTACTGTCCTTGCCAGCATCCGGCCCAATTTCACCCCAATACAAAACCGACGATTTAGGATTCAGGGCAATCCGGTACGGATTTCGTAAACCCATCGTATAAATCTCTGGCCGGGTCTGGGCCGTACCTTTCGGAAAAAGATTTCCTTCTGGAATTGTATAGGTGCCATCGGGTTGCGGGCGAACACGGAGAATTTTTCCCCGCAAATCGTTCGTATTCGCGGCTGTTGCGCGGGCATCAGCGCCTAAATGGTCAGGGCGGGCATCAATCGGCGCATAGCCGTTGGATGGGAAAGGATTGGTGTGATCGCCTGTCGAGAGATATAGGTTACCTTCTTTATCGAAAGCAAGCGACCCGCCATGGTGAGAGCCAGGTTCAGCAAGACTCGGCACAGTAAACAGCACTTTTTCAGAGGCCAGATCAAGGGTGTTATCATCCTTAACCACAAATCGCGAGAGGTTGTAGAACGGATCTTTTTCGAACTGAGGGGAGTAATAGACGTACAGCCAGTGATTCGTTGCAAAGTTTGGGTCGAGCGTTATACCCTGTACCCCATGACCTTGTTTGGTAGGCACATCAAACCGGTGAACCAGCTGATGCGCTTTTGTACGGGTATTATACACTGACAAATTACCACTCCGTTCCGTAAAGAATACCCGGCCATCGTTTGCTACAGCGACTTCCATCGGTTCGTTTAAGTCATTGACCAGTACAGTCTTCACAAACCGGTTTTCTTCTGGCATCACGACGGCATATGACTTACTGTAATCCAGCGGCTTACCACTGCCAACTACCCAGTTAAGCCCCCCAGTAAGTGTTGCAAAAACAGGGGTTCGCTAAAACTGGAATCTTCGTGACCTCCGCCGGTATAAAACGCTCGTCCCCCATCAAATTCATGGTACCAGGCAATTGGGTGATTGCTTCCGTTGATACCACCCTCGTAGGTATTCTCGTCCAGATTAGCCAATACATGCAGGTCAGAGTAAAACGAGCGGTAGTTATACCACTCGTCGGTGCGCTCCCAGTGGTCGGGCAGCATACTGGTCGAAGAATGGGTTTTGTCTGTTACATCAACAGTTGCTTTACGAACATTGGATTGGCTGGGGTGGCTGGCGAAATAAGCGCCCATCAATTTGTTATACCATGGCCAGTCATATTCCGTGTCGGCGGCCGCATGAATACCCAGATACCCACCTCCTGCCTGAATATACCGCTCAAAAGCAGCCTGCTGACGTTGATTGAGCACATTACCGGTTGTACTCAGGAACACAACAGCCTGATAATTTTTCAAGCTGTCATCATTGAAATAAGCCGCATTTTTAGTGGTGTCAACCCGGAAATTATTTTCCCTTCCGAGCTTCTGAAAAGCGGCAATCCCAAACGGAATAGACGTATGTTTCCAGCCCTTGGTTTTCGAAAAAACCAGAATTCGTTTGGGAGTGGATGCTGATTGAGCAATTACGTGTTGAGAACCGAAGCAGACAGCCAGGCTAAGGATAATCCCTGCTGTGCCAAGCAAGCGGAGCCAGTAGGTATTCGAGGTTGGTACCATAGGAAAATGACAAATTGAGTAGCTATTTTTCAGGAGCATGCATCGGTCTAATAAGTCAATAGGCGAGCTAAACTACCTAATACACTGTCAAATCATGGAAAAGTATTAATTGGTGGTTTCGAAAGGCGCTACCCACGGCCAATAGGTTTGATTTATGGCGAAAACTCCGTTTTTTCGCGTACTTCTTACCCTAAACTAGTCATTCCTGTGTCAGTGTCCCGTCGTCATTTTATCCAGCAATCTGCCGGAATAGGAGCTGGTTTGATGTTGGGTAGCCACCCGTTATGGGCAACTCCCTCAACCGCTTTTCCTGTTGTTCGCCCAGCGGCCGGACAGCGTAAATTTACCAGCGCCTTTGTTGAACAGACCATCGAGCGAATGCACAAAACCATTCGCAATCCAGAATTGGCCTGGCTCTTTGAAAACTGCTTCCCCAACACGCTCGATACAACGGTTCAATTTAGGACCACGAACGATCAACCCGATACCTTCGTCATTACGGGCGATATTGATGCCATGTGGCTGCGCGACAGCACGGCGCAGGTTTGGCCCTACCTACCGTTGATTAAGGAAGATACGGCCTTACGGCAACTCATTGCGGGGGTCATTCGACGGCAGGCGCAGTGCATTCGCTGGGACCCGTATGCGAATGCATTTTATGCGGATCAGACTAAACAGGGCGAATGGAAAAATGACCAAACGACCATGAAGCCGGGTCTTCATGAGCGTAAATGGGAATTAGATTCGCTCTGCTATCCCATCCGGCTGGCCTATCACTATTTAAAAACGACGGGTGATACCAGTCCGTTTGATGCCGATTGGCTGCAGGCCATGCAGTTAGTGGTAAAAACCTGCCGGGAGCAGCAACGCAAAGCCAGCCGGGGGCCCTATCACTTCAGTCGCGAAACGGCCTGGTCTACCGATACGGTGCCCGGCAATGGGTATGGGAATCCAACGCGGCCGATTGGCTTAATCCATAGTATTTTCCGGCCATCTGACGATGCAACGGTGTATCCGTTCTATGTGCCCTCAAACTGGTTTGCGGTCGTCTCCTTCCGGCAGTTGGCGTCAATGCTCGATCAGCTTTTTCCGAGCCCAAAGGCCGAGTTACCTACGTTTTCAAGCGAGTGCCGGGCGTTTGCCAATGAAGTAGAAGCCGCCTTGAAAAAGTATGCCATCTACACACACCCTACCTATGGCAAAATCTACGCGCTGGAAGTGGATGGATACGGGAATTACCTGCTTCAGGACGATGCAAACGTACCCAACCTACTTGCTCTTCCGTATTTGGGAGCCATGCCTGTTACCGATCCGATTTACCGAAATACCCGGCGGTTTGTGCTAAGCCCGGATAACCCCTATTTTTTCAAAGGCAAAGCCGCAGAAGGAGTTGGTAGCCCGCATACATTGATCAACAACATCTGGACGATGAGCCTGACCATGAGAGCCTTAACCTCAACCGACGATCAGGAAATTCTTGCTCAACTTAGCCAGCTAAAGAGAACCCATGCTGGAACGGGATTCATGCATGAGTCCTTCGACAAGGATGAGCCAGCCCAATTTACCCGCAAATGGTTTGCCTGGGCGAATACGCTATTTGGCGAACTCATTCTGAAAATAGCGGCTGAACGTCCCCATTTACTGGGTAAAGAAGTCTAAATAGGTAAGCAAGTTTAGATTCTGTGGATTCTATTGATTCTATCGTACTGAAGAACAGAGGCTTGATACTATAGAATCAATAAAATCCAAGCTTACTCTGGATGATTATTTAGCACTGTTACGTGTAAAAAGCAGTTCATGTACCGTTTTTTCTGATCGTATCCGCTAAGCGTAGAATCGTTCGATTAAGGTTGAAAAATTTGCCAGATGGTCGTTATTTTTGAATCCTAAACGTTAACCTTTCTCTTATCCTGATGAAAAAATTTTACTCTCCTGTCTATTTTTAAGCGCTTCCTCCTATTCTCTTTTTGCTCAGCAAGCCTATGATGTTCAACCTGGAAAGCCCGCTCAATTAAATGGGGTCGACTATGGATTTGAGATCAGTAATGAGCGCCAGATTGAAATTGGCAAGGAAAATTTTATGCGCTACGAAGTCTCGATTTACGCGACCAACAGGAGCAACTGTACGAAGATCATTTTCCCAAAGCCAACTTTCCTGAGCGGTGACGCGCCAAATCAACTGGCAACGTTCGATTGCCTGAACGCTACGGGTAAACGGCTAACGTCCAAAAGTGAGACTGTAGTAGCCCGGCCCTTCACAGTGCCTTACCAACAGAAAATAAAGAATTCAGAAGGCAAAGAAGTAACCACCACC
Organism: Spirosoma telluris; assembly: GCA_003259005.1. Taxonomy (GTDB): domain Bacteria; phylum Bacteroidota; class Bacteroidia; order Cytophagales; family Spirosomataceae; genus Spirosoma; species Spirosoma telluris. The sequence continues at coordinate 6,606,460 of QLII01000001.1, read as the reverse complement.
ACGAATATTCAGGCGGGTTTTATGCTTCGGAATGGCGAAACGGTGAGCAACTCATTCATTGCGATCGTTCCAGACGGTGAACGGCCGATCATGAAGGTTCGCATCAAAGACATTCCTGATTTATAAAAAGGTTTAAACGCAGATATATAAAGAGTATAAAGTTTTATCTTGAAACTGAACCTGTTTAAGCTTTACTTTTTTTAGCCACTCATCGTCTACTTTTTGTCATTTCGACGCAGGAGAAATCTCAAGCTTCCATATTAGTCTAGCTTGAGATTTCTCCTTACGTCGAAATGACAAAAAACCTATTCATTTTATCGAAATCTGTAAAGTGAAAACAAGGAGCTTGTTTTCACTCTGTGTTCTCCATACCTCTGCTTTAACCTTTTATCTTAAGCCAGAGGAATCTGGGCCTTAGTAGCCTGACTAATCACAAATTGTCGGGCTTCGTCATATTCCTCTGCTGTGCGCAGATGCTCCAACAATAAGGGTACTTCCTGGGGCAAGGATGTCACATTACGGATGTATGCTACGTAGTCAAGGCTCCCCCGCCCCGGCATTGTCTCCATAAAATGACCATCTTTCGGGGCAATATCTTTGGCATGGGCCGATACAATCCAGCGCCCTAACTTCCGAAACGTTTCGTCGATCAAGGCTTTATTGTTGTAATATCGGGTCGGGTTGTTAATGATGTTGGCCATATCGACGTGGGCCCCAAAGGCGGGGCGGTCGATGGCCTTCATAAATTTCAGATACGAATCTGGTCCGTCGGGTAAGCTCCAGCCCATCATTTCCAGCGCGAATTTGGCCCGTTTCGGCTTTACGGCGTCAATAACCTTTCGGCAATTTTCAACGGTAGCCTCAAAATAAGCTTGGGTCAAATCGCGGGATCGGGGCCATCCCATCGGGTGGAACTGTAAGAACCCGCAATATTGACACAGGCTCGGGCACCAACCGCTTCGGCTAAAGCCAGCCTTTCAATAACGTAATCCAGATTTTTCCGGCGCTTTTCAGCATCCTGATCCAGCATATTGACCCAGGCCCCTACTTCGGCAAGGATCACATTCTGCCCCGCAAACGCTTTCTGGATAGCTGCAATTCTAGTAGTGTCTTTCAACTCAACCGCCGGAACATAGGCTGAGCTATACTGCAACCGTCTATGCTCCCGCGCCAACTCCTCAGGGTCCTGACTTTTCAGAAAAATGGGCCCTCCCAATCGCAACGGTTTTTGGGCTGTTTCTAAAGCTGAAAGAACAGGATTCACAACAGAACTACCGGCCAGAACAGCCGACGATTGCAGAAAATCACGGCGGGAAATGTGCTTCATGAGGTTGGATTTACAGGCTGATAGGCTATTTTTTACCGCTTCCCAACCACATAAGGGCGTCGATCAGGAATTTATTCTGCGTTTCATTTGAGAAGGTAAACGACAGCTCCTTGTTCGTTTTATTCTCGTAGTCAATGTCATTATGACCTATGTTCGAATAGATCATTTTGTACTTTTTGTTGGTCCAGACAACCGGATAATAGCCACTATGCCAGATTTCATGTGGTTTGGGGCCGGTGCCTAGTGGAAAGCTGGTGGAGTCGATGGACATCAGAATATCAATATCCGGGTTCTTTGTCAAATCATTTGTCCACCGATACCATTCATTCGGGGCCGTTTTGAAGGTTTTGGGCAAATGCTTTGTCGATGGGTGTTTCCGATCTTCAACCTGTAGAATGGCGGATGTAGGTCGCCAAGTATTGCTTTTGTAAGAGCCTGAGCCCAGAAATTCATTATGATACCAATCCCAGTTCTGTGGGTATTTTGAGGGCGTCAGCGCAAATCCGGCGAAATGAAACCCCATCCACCCTCCCCCATTCTCCATGTATTTTTTAAAAGCTTCCCGTTGGGCAGGTTCCTCGGGACGGGTATCAAAAAACAGGACGACCTGATACTTAGCCAGGAACTCCGAATTCAGGTTATTCCAGTTATCGGTGGAATCGTAACTGAAATTATACTTCGCAGCCGCCTTCGGGAACCACCGGTTAGCCTCATGCACGTAGCTGATATGAGCTTTATCGTTTTGCGCCGTATAAAAGGCAATTACCCTGAATTTGGGTTTCTTGCCCTGCGCGCGCACACTGGCTACAATACAGACGAGACAAACGATAAGTAGCGAAAATATCCTTTTAAACATGGGATTGTATAGGGGCAAAATTCGCCTGTTTAACGCTGACAGAAGAAATGAAAGCTCAGCTTTTGAGTTCTGGGCTCGTTTACTAAAGTGATAAAGCGATAAGACATACTACAGTCGTTGCTTAATTTGCCTCATTACCCGATTGGCACCTGAGTGGTCTCATGAATCGTTTGTTCCAGTGATCTGGTTTTGCCGTTTCTTCGTATAACGATATAAACCACCAGCGCTGCTATACCCGTACAAAGCCAGTATAAATCCGTAGCCAGCACATATTGTTTTCCCTCGCTCAGCGGATGCCACAGCCAATCGTTGGTTTGGATACCATTTGTTATAGGCACCAGCACCGAAAGTAGCCCACCTACCAGTAAGAAAAAGTGCGTTTGCTTTGCTTCTGTTTTCATAAACAGGCCTACAATGGCAAAGAGTAACCATGATAAAAAGAAAACGGCGTTTACTTGCGAGGCATGCCCTGCACTTTGGCCGGGAATCGCCAGTTCAGAAACAAACAGCAGAGGAACTGCCGGAAACAGGCCCAGGCAAATGGCCAGATACACCATCGTAACCCGATGATGAAATCGTTTTTGCTGGTCTGTATAGCCCTTTTTATTCCGGGCTTCTTTCCAGAGTAAAACACCACTGATGATCACAAAACACGTGAATAGGGCAAGTACGAAATAGATTCCTTTAAGCAGTAAGCCACCAAATTGGGCAAAATGCACACGAGCAATACCATCCACAACCGACTCAACATACTTTTTATGGCCTGGAATCACCTCAACCGCTTTTTTACCGGTTTTCATGTAAATGGAAACCATTCCATCACCGGTAAAGGATTTTTTATCGCTGATCCGAGCCGACAATAAGGCATCCTCCCGATTCAAATTGCCAATCTCCAGAAATGTAATAGCATAACCAGGATAGCCAGTTTCAATGCTCGATAAAACAGCATTTATTGATTTATTTCCACTCGTAACGGGTAATTTTTCATGCAGTTTAATGGCTTCATTGGGACGAATAAGCGCATATAGTTTCTGCTGATCGCCCCCATATAACACCAGTACGGCCGGGATTAGAATCAGTAAGGTCAATAAATAAAAGGCCCCCGTAACCGCATACATTAGCTGGAACGGCAACCCGATTAGACCGAAAACCGTGTGGGCATTTGTCCAGAATTGCTTTCTGGCACCTTTCAAGGAAAAGCCGTAGAATTTGGTCACGATATTCCGCCAGTGAATCAGAACCCCTGTCACACTGGCAAACAGAAAAAATAAGGCGACAAAACCCGCAATCCAGCGTCCGGCATAAGGCAATTGATCCAGAAAATGCAGTCGATACAGGGTTTCGCCAGTGGTCGTGATGTAGGGGTAATTACGCTGTATTTTTTTAGAAACGGGGTTATACAGAAACCCAACAAATTCAGATTTTCCGTTTGGCCTGGCCAGAGTTCCGAAAATAGACAGCAATGGATTTTCGTCAGTAGGCGGGCTAAATCGTACTTCTTTTCCGTCTTCGAAGTTTGGATAGAATCCCTTAATTTTCTCAATTACCGCCTGGTAATCAATCGTTTTCACCACCAGAATGCGCGCTGATGGGTTTTCCCATTGATAGAATTCATCTTTGAACAGGGTAAATGCACCGGCAAAGAAAATGATATATAACACCACACTAATTACGATACCCGATACGGTGTGGGTGTGAAATAGAATATTGTAAGCCCGGTTACCTAATCCGTTTAGTTTCATGTCTGTTTATCTGACGAAATAGATTATTCCTGAAAATACGACGCTGCTTAACAAATAAATGCCCCAGATTTTCCAGCCGTTTCGGGCCAGAAAGGCCAGAATCATTAGCCCTGCCCAGCATAGAAAAAACGAGAATGTAGACGACAAAAGGATTTGTTCGCGAAAGGGAGTAACAACAGCCAATAGCAAATGAAGGCAGGTCGACAGTACATAACCACCTAAAAGTCCAGCGGAAATTTTCAGGGCTCTTTGTCCTGGTGTAGCGAGGTATTCTTTTTTAGCTGGCATCAGAAAAAGAGATCAATAAGTACCAGACCATGAGCCAGCGCAACTAGGCAATAAAAATAGGCCTTGCCCAAAACAGCCGTGAATTGAATCAGCATGAGTGACAGACTGAGCGCACAAACAGCTACCAGTAGTCCGCTTATCCAACCTTCTGCCCGAACAAAGAGCATGGTGCCAATACCGAAAAAAGCGGATGCCAGCCACGATGACCAGGATGTCCTGAATTTATAAAGCTCGGAAGGGAAATATTTTGACTGGCAATAGTACAAATAAGTCCCAGTTAAGAAGAGGTAGAACGAGATCATAAAAATATATTTTCGCAAAGTTGTATTTATTTAGATTAATTACAAATAATTTTGTGCACAATATCTCTCCTGCTTCTAATCAATGAATTTGCTCCGACTTATACTCATAACCTGTCTTGTTTCACTAGAAACTCAGGCATTAGCTCAGTACTTTTCGATTCAGGGAACAGTTCGTGATGAACTTGGAAAGCCATTACGAACGGCAACGGTTTATTTGAAAAATACAAAATTCACAACACTGAGCGATAGCTCGGGACAGTTCTGGATTACCAATGTTGCCCCAGGCAAATACGCGCTGATCATCAGCCATCTAGGCTTTAGTCAGGTTGAAAAAGAGGTCAATATCAGGAAGCATATCACCCTCGAACCAATTGTTCTGACAAGCACTTCGAAAGAATTGGAAGAGGTGGCGGTTAGAGCCGAAAAGCAAACGAAGGTTCAGGAAACCAAACCCATTACCATTAGCAGTATTCAGATCAAAGACGTTGTTGCCCAGAATGTTCTGCTGACCGACGTGGTAGATCGCCTGTCAGGGGTTCGTATTCGTCGGTCGAGTTCGTTAGGAGATGCATCGGACATCTCGATCAACGGTATTCGGGGAACTGCCGTGAGAGTGTATATCAACGGGTTACCCATGGAATTTGTCTATCCACGGTTCGATATTTCAACTCTTCCCATCGGAAATGTCAAACGCATTGATGTCTATAAAGGCGTACTGCCGGTTGACGTGGGCACCGATGCTATGGGCGGGGGCATCAACCTGGTTACAGAACAAAAAACGTATAACTCACTCCGTGCTTCCTATAACGTTGGTTCGTTCAACACGCACCTGGCCGATTTTTCGCTGGGGTTGGCGAATTCCAAAAACTACTTTGTCACCATTTCTGGTGCGTACAACCACGCTGATAATAATTACAAAATGAATGCGCTGGTTTTCGAGAAAAACAAAGTAGAACAAGTTCGGCGCTTTCACGACAAATACCAGATGCTTTTTGGCGGCATTACGGTTGGTGCACATAGCAAATCCTGGGCCGATGAAGTATCGCTGGCACTCAACCTATCGGGTGGGTACAAACAGCTCATGAACGGAGCCCGCGTCACCAACACAGCGATTGGCGAGGCAGTCTATCATGCCAACAATCTTTCCTCGACGTTAAAATACGAGAAGTCATTCCTGAACGAAAAAGTACAGTTCAGCACCGTAGCCAACTACAGTCGCGAGCATATCAACTATGTCGATACAACCCGAAACGTATACAGCTGGAGTGGCACCATTATCGGTCGGAAAAGTATGCCGGGCGAATACAGCTACGCTCATTCCGACACGTATACCGATAGTTGGGTGAACCGAAGCACATTGACGTTTGCCCTATCGGCCCGCCACAAACTATTGGTGTCAAATCTGTATGCCAGGCAGAAGATTGTCGGCCAAAACTACCTGGAACAGCCCGAGAATGATTATCTGCGTATCCCCCAATATCTGACTAAAAACATTGCTGGCTTACAATATGAGGGTTCTTTTAACAAAATCACCTTCACAACAGCTCTAAAGCGGTTTGATTATAACCTGGATGGAGCGGAAAACCTCACGCTCAAACTCATTACTAAAAAAGATGGATTCTGGGGCTGGAATGCGGGACTGAAGTACGCTATTGATCCTGGTTTCTTTGTTCGTACATCCTTCGAAAAAGGGTATTTGATTCCCCAATTCAACCAGTTTGTGGGCAATGGAGGGGATATCCTGCGCAATACCGATCTGATTCCCGAAAGCAGTGACAACCTCAATCTGGGCGTAACAATAGATCGCCCGGTTTCCCAAACCTTCCGAATAGCCAGTGCTATCAATGGCTTTTACCGAAAACAACGCGATATTATTTTCCTGGGCAATACCATTTTCAGACGCTATGAAAATGCCGATGAGGTACGGACAATTGGCGTAGAAGGTGACCTCGTACTGACGTATAAAAAGGCCTTCTCACTCAAGACAAACGTTACGTTCATGCGGAAGACGTTCTCCAAAGTGCAAGGCATTGAAAACCAGTTTCTAGTCGGAGCCGCCTTTCCAAACAACCCTAATTTCTTCGCCAATACAGAGTTCTCGTGGCAAAAAAGCACCCTCGTCAACGAGAACGACCAGTTCAGAGCCTATCTATTTTACAATTATATCGCCACGTTCAACTATATCCAGGTGGGGAAGGACAATAGTCCCAGCAAAACACCTACGGCCTATGTACCCGTACAGAATCGGGTAGATGTGGGCGTGTCTTATAAGCTGAACAAGCGCGGCTTGACCACCTCGCTCAACGTCTTGAATATCCTCAATGCCGAGCTGTTCGACAATTTCCTGGTACCCAGAGCCGGGACTAGTTTCAATGTTAAAGTCATTTATGAAATCGCCAATTTTTAACTAACGATGAAAACCAATTTACTACTCTCTGTACTCCTTGCGGGTGCCCTCCTTTCGTGTAAAAAAAGTGAAGACACAACACCCGTTGCCGACTCCAAATACCAGGAAGAAGGCTATGTAATGGCATCTATCTCGCAAACATCAGCCAGTAATACGTATTACGCAGGCTATTTCCCGACCCTCCCCTCGGGCAATATCGATCTAACTGCGAAATCGAGTTATTCTAGTTTTTACCCGAGCGCCATCTGGAAAAACTATATGTTTGGCCAACCACTGGTTAGCGACAAGAAATTGTCTAAACTGGCTATTGTGAAAGCAACAGGGGCTATTGAAGAGGTTGCCAGTATTCCGTTAGTCGACTATGTATCCAGAGTTATTATTATCAACGACCAACTGGGTATATACTCCACGGGGGGCAATCGGGCTCTGTTTATGTTTGACCCAAGCACGATGGAGAATCTTGGGCAGATAGACATGTTATCGGCTCAAAACTTCCCCGATAATGAAACGAATATATATGCTAACCTCACCTACCGGGCTAGCGACAATCGGCTGTTTGCCGCGCTATATACCAACAGTTCCAAAACTGGTCAATTTTATGATGCGCAGAACGTATATGTAGAAGTCATTAACCTGACCACCAAAAAATGGGAAAAAACGGCGATTTATGAACAGGCCACCTATCCATTCACACGTGGCTCTGAAAACGGAATTGTCGACGAAGCCGGGAATGTCTATATCATCACACAGGGTCAATACGGGCTCGATGGCCAGCTTGGTCCTAATGCCGCCAAACGATCGAAACCACAGATTCTGAAAATACCTGCAGGAAGCACCGATTTCGATCAAACCTACAGCTTCAACCCAGTCACTGCCGCCGGTTTACCCAATCTCATGTTTCAACTGTTGCTGGGGGAGTTTACGAGGCAAACGGCATAGCCTATGCCTGTATATCTGGTCAGCAGGATTCGGCCCGATTACTCGAACTGATTTCTAAGCTGGCCACGAATACGATTACAGCCACTGAATATCAGGAACTTTCTAACCTGGCCTTTTATGATGCCAACCAGCGTTGGGCAAAACTGGATCTCAATGCCAAAACGGCTACGTTTATTCCAGATATACCGCTAACGGCCGGTTACGCCTATCCAATAACCTACAAATACGACGGCAAAATTTACATGCCCGTTTACAATTCTGGCCTGAAACTGAATGGGCTATATAGTTATGATCCAACAACCAACAAGGCGGCCCAACTCAATTTAGTAACTGCCGGTGGCTTGATTACGCATTTCTATAAGCTGGCGAAGTAAGGCTCTTTATGCATAGTAACGAGTTCCTGGTCAAGCTTGTCAGGAACTCGTTTGTCTACCCTACTCCATCTTCAGAACCTTTCCCACTTCTTTGTGATACAATCGACCAATGGGCAATTCCTGACCGGCCACATCGACATGGTTGGGTGTGTAAGCCGTAATTTTATCGACAGCGACAACAAACGAGCGGTGAATTCGCAGAAAACCGGCCTCAGGCAGCATCTCTTCCAGCGAGCTAATACTCTGCTTAACAACCAGAGGCTTAGCTGAGGTTGTAATGATCTTGACGTAATCTTTCAGGCTTTCTACGTACAGAATGTCGTGGATAAACACCTTTACCATCTTGCGGTCGGCCCTAAAATATAGAAACGTATTCTCAGATAGCGTGACCGATTGTTTCTCAACAGATTGGCTAGGCAAGGCTTCGGGTTGCCCGACGTTGGCGAGTGTGTTTTCGGAACGCATCACTTTGGAGACGGCCCTGAGAAATCGCTCGAATGAAATCGGTTTGAGCAGGTAATCGACTACGTCCAGTTCGAAACCATCCAGTGCATAATCGCGATAGGCGGTTGTAAAAATGATTTTTGGCGGCTGACGAAGACTACGCACGAAATCGGTGCCCAGAAGTTTCGGCATTTTAATGTCTAAAAACATCAGATCAACGGGTGTGGTCTGCAACACACCAAATGCCTGGATGGCGTTGTGGCATCTACCTACAATTTCCAGCCCATCAATCATGTTGATGTGCGACTCAATAACGGCCAGCGCAGGGGGTTCATCATCAACAAGCAGGCAACGAATTGAAGACATAGCGGTAACTAGGTAACTTTAGATTCCTTAGATTCTATTGATTCTCTGAGTCCTATTGCGTCAAACTACTGATTTTCAGTACGATAGAATCCAGAGAATCAATAGAATCTAAAGTTGCCGAATTACTTATAACGGATCAGGCAGTTTCGGCGAGTTGTTTAACGGGCTGAAAATCGGTAGCCAGGGTGGTTACTAATTCGAGTGTCAGGGCAATCCTAAATGTTTCCTCTTCGGCCACAATTCGTAACTCATGACGGTCAGGGTATAATAGTTTCAATCGTTTCTGCACATTCTGCAAACCGATCCCCCAATGTACGTATCCTTGTGAGCACTCGGTTCCCGGCTGTTTATAACTTTAAATTTCAGTTGATTTCCCTGAACAGATAGGTCGATGTGCATCCAGGCCTGTTCGAGTTGTTCGCTGGTTCCATGTTTAAACGCATTTTCCAGAAAAGGCACCAGTAACAAGGGGGCAATTAGTTTAGTTGGGTAATCGCCCGAAATAGTAACTGACATATCCAGCCGATCGCCGTAACGAAGTTGTTCCAACCCAATGTAGTTACGCATAAACGCAATCTCTTTCTGAAGCGGCACCTCCGACGCATTGCATTCGTAGAGCATGTAACTCAGCAACTCCGACAGTTTCAGAACCACAGCTGGCGAATGATCGGATTTATGGAGCGTAAGTGCGTATAGGTTATTCAACGTATTGAACAGAAAATGCGGATGCACCTGCGACTTAAGCAGTTGCAATTCGGCCTGTAGCTTTTCCTTGTCGATTTGTTCGTATGCCTGCTGTTTCAGATACCAGATTTTCACCAGTTTAATCGCTGCAGCAAAACCGCCAATGGTCGTAGCCCCGCGCATACCCGCCATCATGGCAAAAAAGAAGGTATTCCCGAGTACCGCCCATGTACCGCCATCCGAACGGGATAAACAATAAATTCGGCTAGCACTGCCGACAGAAACGAGGTGGCAATGATCAGAAAAATGGTGTTAATGAATGCCCATCCATACCGACCTTTCATCAAATACTGAGGTATGACCCAATAGAGCAGGCAATAGGTCAGAAACATGTGAGCAGGCATAAACAGTACCGAGTCAATGCCCGATATCAGGAATCCTTTCAGAAAAGCCAGCGGCCAGGCTACTCCTTCATGAATCAGATAATTAGCAGGCAAAAACCCATAGGTGAGCGTAAAGAACAGGCCCCATGCCAACCAGAATAATCCATGCCGTGCCAGCCGCTGGCGTGGTTGGTTTGAGAAGACAAATTCCTGATTCAGACGTTGCATAAGTCAACCGATTATACAGTCGAAGATAGACAAACGGAGTGGTTTCGCCTATGGGTTAATCCAATTGTCGACAGACGACTGGCTACGGTCGCCGAATAACCTTGTTTTGCCCAAAATGACATTGGTCGACAGGAGAATGACGTATAGTGTCGAACGTCGGGCATCGGGCGAAAATCGAAGCGGGCTATTGAGCATGTTTCTACTTTTGACTCAGTTATCGACTACCAGTAAACACGTAAACCAATGAACACTAGTTCACAACTCCGTCTTGCCTTTGCAGCCCTCCTGTTCACTACCGTTTCATTCGCCACGCAGGCGCAAACCAAAAAAGAGCAACCCGTTGCTAAAGATGGTTTCTGGGTCGTTGAAACAGCTCCCAAAAGCAAGAAAAGCACCGTGCGTTTTTATACGAACGAGCAAAAGATGATCTATGAAGAAACCGTGGATCGCAGTCTGAACATTGCCCGCCGACAAACCAAAGAGCAATTAAACGTGGCGCTGGAACAAGCTCTATTTGTCTGGAACGCCACCCATCAAATTCCTACCGACCGCCAATGGGTGTCTGTGCGGCTTGACAGAAAATAGGGCTGACCTGATTCTTTGGATTCTATTGATCCTGTAGATTCTATTGACCTGTCACGCAATAGAATCTACAGGATCAATAGAATCAAAGCTAACCGAGATAAGGGTAAATCATACCGAAAACTCGCTTTATTCGGCATACTCGAAAACCCGCATCTCTATGCAAGCCAACAGACGCACGTTCATAAAAAGCCTCTCGGCAGCTTCGGCGCTCGTTGCTACCGAGGGCCTTGCCAAACCATTCGGTTTTCCGGCCTACATTCCAAATTTGATGAAGGTAAGCCCAAACGATAAAATCCGCTTTGCTACCATTGGCATGGGTATTCAGGGAAACTACGATACGATGGCAGCCCTGCGCAATCCAGATGTAGAACTGGTGGCGGTAGCCGATCTGTATACGGGTCGCCTTGAGCACGCGAAAACTGCTTTCGGGAAAGACAAAGATCTCTTCACCACCCGCGATTACCGCGAAATCCTGGCCCGCCCGGATATCGATGCCGTACTCGTTGTTACCCCCGACCACTGGCACGATCATATAACCATTGCAGCCCTCAAAGCCGGTAAACACGTCTACTGTGAGAAGCCCATGGTGCAACACCTGAACGAAGGCAAAGCAGTCATTGACGCCTGGAAAAAATCTGGCAAAACCATGCAGGTGGGTAGCCAGCGTATCAGCAGTGCTGCGTTTCAGGAAGCCAAACGGCTGGTCGAAGCGGGTGACATTGGTGCCATCAACTACATCGAATCCAACAACGACCGCTTCAATGCCATTGGTGCGTGGAATTATTCGGTTCCACCCGATGCCTCTCCTCAAACGGTAGACTGGGATCGATTCCTGGGCGACGCCCCCAAGCGCCCCTTCGACGCGAACCGGTTTTTCCGCTGGCGCAATTACCGCGACTATGGTACGGGGGTTGCGGGCGACTTATTCATTCACCTCATTACGGGCGTTCACTTTGTAACGAACACCCTGGGGCCAACGCGAATTTTCTCTTCCGGAAACCTCGCTTACTGGAAAGAAGGTCGCGATGTGCCCGATGTGATGACGAGCCTGATGGACTATCCAAAAACCGACAAGCACGAAGCGTTTCAGATGGTATTGCGCGTAAATTTTGCCAACGCGGGCAAAATCAGTAACGTAACGCGCATCATTGGTAACGAAGGTCAGATCGAGTTTTCGGAAGATAACCTGATCATGACCAAAAAGAAACTACCCCTAGCACCAGGCTATGGCAATTACGACAGTTTCTTTACGTTCACTGAGCCGGTTCAGCAGGAATTCGTGAAGCAGTACGACGCCAAATACCCGCCCGAAACTCGTAAGGCAGAGCCGGTAAAAGAAGTAAAATTTGAAGCCCCGAAAGACGACGATGCGCACGCCAAGCATTTCGGCAACTTTTTCGAGAATGTGCGCAAAGGCAGCCAGGGAACCGTCGAAGACCCCGTCTTTGGGTTCCGGGCGGCCGCTCCGGTACTGGCCTCTAACGAGAGTTACTTCGAGCAGAAGGTCGTGTATTGGGACCCTGTCACGATGACGCAGAAGAATCCATCGACCTCATCTGCCTCGAAGAAGAAAGCATCAGTGGCTTCGACAAAGACAGTGGCTAAGCAATAAGTGATCAAGCAAATTAGATTCTCTTGATCCTCTGGGTTCTATTGCGTCAAGCTACTGCTTTTCAGCACGATAAAATCACAGAATCTAAAGTTGCCTAATTCTTAATAGGGCAAATAATTAAAGCCTACTGATCCAATTGATTACGGTATTCCCATCGGGCTGACTGTGAGCCAGTCTGATGGGAATTTCTTTTACGTTAAAACCAAATGGCTGCTCAATCGGGTATATATTCCCAAACGGATTAGTTCATTCAATGGAAACCTTTACGCCAAAACCCTCGTCTATTCGCCGGTCTAAACTGAGCAGTTGGTTCGGGTGGGCTGCCTTACTGGTTTTACTAATCTGGATTATCGTGGATTTGTATGTACCTCGCAAGAACAGCCTCCGTCAATTCGACCCGAAGGAAGTAGCGCAGTTGGAAACAGCTATGTGGAGGTCATATTATGAAAAAAAGCCGGTTCTCCTGTTTTGGCAACTGGCTAAGGGTCTACGCCAGCAATTCCACGCGCCGTTCTGGCGATCATTTAAACTAGGTTTTCAGGCGTCTAAAGCTGCTTTCGATTTTAAAAAAGGTCGTTCGCGAGCCGATTACCAGCATACTATTCCCGATCTAAGATCATACTATGAATCAATTAAGGAACTCAGCACTGAATCATTCGATGTATCGAAAGTAGCTGATTTAGAGTTGGAATGGTGGATTGTTCACCGCCAGCGGGAAAGATATTCTTATACCGATCTGGCAAATGCGTTGGTACAAACGTCGGCCGCTCTCTATAATCAACCCGCCACATCATTTACTACCTATGGGCGCTTCCGTGCTGATGCAATGCACTTGTGTGACGATGTACGCCACCATCCCGGTGGAGCTACTGAAGCAGATTGGCAGCAAATTAATGAGAAACTACTCGAGGCTTGGCGTGCTTTACATAGCGTAGTTCAAGTAGACCATCAATGAGTCCCCTAGCATAGGCAATTACACCCTGGTAGTTGCACGTAATTGCTGAACAACGATCCGCAATTGCTGGCGGGCCAGTTCAGCCGGAATGCCTGCTGAAGCAGCAGCCTCCTCAGGTGTGCAATTTTTAAAGAGAATAGAATCGAGAAATGCTTTCTGCTGGGAATTAATCGAATCGGTACGGCTCTCTGCTGAGGAAGTAGAAACGTCCTTTTGCCATATTGGACTAATTACTTTCCCGGTTTCTGTTAGTTGAAAAGGAAGTGTCTTTATTCGTTGACGCTCTTTAAGTGCCTCAAAAGCTGTAGATCGGGCAATTTTTAACAACCAAAGGAACAGAGGCTGTTTAGCGAACCGAAACTGATCCAGTTGCAACCGGATTGTTGTAAAGGTTTTTTCCAGTAACTCGATTGCTTCTGTTTTGTCCGGAACAATTTTCGTGATAACACCCAGCAACAAGGCGGCATATTGATCATACAGTTTCGCAAACGCAAGCTGATTATTGGCCTTCAGGCTGCTTACTAATTCTGGCTCCAGAAATGAAACAGGAGGGCGATTCATAGTATGGTACAATGAGTATAACGATTTCCTTTACGCTGAGTTGACGCCAGCGCCACCCCTACTTTTCACATAGTCAGCAGTTTACTAATAACCAAGCAGCCAATGTATCTACCCAATAACAAAATGTTAGCCTCGAAGTTTAATTAATTTTTCTCTGGCACAGCATACACTTCTTCTGGCGTTGGTTGTGATGAAGAATATGAGGCTGGCATCAGGTTCATTCGTACCTTTGAGATCGAATTCAACTAGCTATATGAAATATAAAAAGCACGTTTTCATTTGTACTAATCAGAAAGCCGCCCCAAAAAAATCCTGTGGCGAAGCACATGGCAACGAATTGGTCGATGCCTTCAAGGCTGCTCTCGCTGAGCGTGGTTTGTTAAAAGAAATGCGGGCACAGCGAACGGGTTGCCTCGATGCCTGTGCATTTGGCCCTACGCTGGTCGTTTATCCGGAAGGAACCTATTATGGCAACGTTCAGCTTTCCGACGTCAACGAAATCGTAGATAGCCATCTCGTGAATAATCAGCCAGTAGAACGGCTTACGTTGGACTTTTAGTCAATAGTCGCTAGTCGTCAGTTAATAGTAGTATGAGTCCTGGAGCTATCTACCCATACTACTATTGGCTAACGACTAGCGACTCAATTTTATGTACAAACACCTCTTTTTTGACCTCGACCACACCTTATGGGATTTTGATCGAAACTCAGCGGAGTGTATTGCTGAGTTATTCGACACATTCCGGCTGACGGAGGCAGGTATTGCATCGGCGGAGGAATTTAGTCGGCACTTCATTGCTATAAACCACCAATTGTGGGCCGACTACGATAAGAACCTAATTGAGCATAGCTACATCCGGCAGCATCGGTTTCCGATGGTTTTCCGGGCACTAGGTATCGATGAGTCGGCGGTTCAGGCTGATCTTAATGCCGAATACCTGAAGTTACTCCCATACAAGTCTCATTTGCTGGAATCGGCGCGTGAGATTCTGGATTATCTGGCAGGACGTTATACCATGCATATCATTACAAATGGCTTTGCTGACATTCAGGCCACCAAGATGAACAGCTCCGCAATTGCCCATTATTTTACAAACGTCGTTACCAGCGAGAATGCCAATGCCAAAAAGCCAGACTCACTTGTATTTCAGTACGCGATGGAGATCAGCGGCACAACGGCAAAAGACAGTCTGATGATCGGCGATAATTACGAGGCCGATATTTTAGGGGCAAAAAGCGTTGGTTTAGACACCGTATTTTACAATCCGCAAGGCAAGGTCGTTGATGACAAGCCTACTTACGATATCAGACACTGGAAAGAGTTAATGGCGATTTTGTAGACTGTCACTGAACTCCCTATGAACGGATTTATTTTCTCTTCGTCGATCAGTCGGTACATTTTTGCGGGGGTCTTCCTGTTATCACAATTATCTTCCCGCTTGTACGGGCAACCGGTACGCGTTGTAGATGTGTGTGTGTATGGCGGCACATCCGCAGGTGTCATTGCGGCCTATTCGGCAAAAAAAGCCGGCAAATCGGTTGTATTGATTGAACCGGGGCTTCACCTCGGAGGTATGTCATCAGGCGGCTTAGGTGCAACCGACATTGGAAACAAGCAGGCTATCACGGGTCTGTCCAGAGATTTTTATCGGCGGGTGGGTAAGCATTATGGCAAACAAGAACAGTGGACCTTTGAACCACACGTTGCCGAAACAATTTTTAAGCAGTACCTGAAGGAAGCGGGCATATTACCTTTGTATGCACACAGGATCACATCTGCCGAAGTCGCATCCAACAAAATTAAGTGGATTAAGCTTGAACGGGTTCAGGCACAGTGGTATACGAAAGATCCACAAACGAACCGTTCAACCAGGCTATTAACCCAAACGATTGAGGCTAAACAGTTTATTGATTGCTCCTACGAAGGCGACCTGATGGCCAAAGCAGGTGTAGCCTATACGGTTGGGCGGGAAGCCGCCAGCCAGTATAATGAACCCCTCAATGGCGTGCAATTTCGGGATAAACATCAATTCCCCGATGGGGTAGACCCATACAACCAACCCGGCAAGCCCGAAAGTGGTTTGGTTTGGGGCATCGGCCCGGCATCACTAGCTCCGAACGGCACTGCCGACCGAACTGTACAAGCCTATAACTTCCGCCTGTGCCTGACGGATGAGCCAGCCAATCGCATTGCGATTACCCGTCCGGATGGATACGATTCCACCAAATACGAATTACTGCTAAGGCAAATTGCCCAAAAGATGCCGAAGGAACTAACCTGGAACCTGATGCACTTTGTGATGATGCCCAATCATAAAACCGACATCAACAACTGCGGTGGGTTCTCAACCGACATGATCGGGGCCAATTACGATTATCCCGATGCGAACTACGCCCGACGCGATCAGATCATTCGCGAACACGAACAGTATACAAAGGGCCTCTTTTATTTCATTGGGCACGATCCACGCATGCCAAAGCACCTGCGGAATGAAATGCTTCAGTGGGGCTACCCCAAAGACGAATATCTGGACAATAATCATTTTTCGCCCCAGCTTTACATTCGCGAAGGCCGTCGGCTCGTTGGCGACTATGTAATGACCCAGGCGAATTGCGAAGGTAAACTCATTGTGCCGGATGCGGTTGGCATGGCCGCTTACACAATGGATTCACACAATTGCCAGCGACTCATCGTTCATGACCGTAACGGTATGCCGATGGTTCGGAACGAGGGCGATGTGCAGGTAGGTGGTTTTCCCCCTTACCCAGTTAGTTACCGGGCTATTATTCCCCGGAAAGGGAGTGTTCAAAACCTGTTAGTGCCGGTTTGTTTATCGGCCAGCCATATTGCCTATGGCTCCATTCGAATGGAACCCGTCTTTATGGTACTGGCCCAGTCGGCTGCGCTGGCTGCTTGCCTGGCCATCGACGACAAGAAAGCCCTGCAGGACATCGATGTCCCTAAACTTCAACGACTCATTCAGGCACAAAGCCAGCAATTAACCAAGTAAACAACATGCAACTAAACTCATCAACCGCCATCGTTTCCGGGGGTGCTTCTGGTCTGGGAGAAGCAGCCACCCGAATGCTGGTAGCGAACGGAGCTAATGTTATTATTCTAGACCTGAACGACGAGCGAGGAAATGCCCTTGCCGAGGAGTTAGGGGCCACTGTCCGCTTCGTCAGAACCAACGTAACCGACGAAACGGATGTGCAAACGGCCATTAATATGGCCATTGGCACCTTTGGTAGTTTGCAAATGACGATAAACTGTGCCGGTGTGGCCGAAGCCCGAAAAACAATTGGCAAAGTCGATGGCGTTTATGGTGCTCACTCACTAGCCGCCTTCCAGAAGGTCATTTCAATTAACCTCATCGGCACCTTCAATGTCATTCGACTGGCTGCGCTGGCTATGGAACATAACCAGCCTAACGACGAGGGAGAACGAGGTGTTATTATCAACACGGCATCTGTAGCGGCCTATGATGGGCAAATCGGGCAGGCTGCTTACGCGGCTTCGAAAGGGGGGATTGTAGCCATGACCCTTCCCATTGCCCGCGACC
Organism: Spirosoma telluris; assembly: GCA_003259005.1. Lineage (GTDB taxonomy): Bacteria > Bacteroidota > Bacteroidia > Cytophagales > Spirosomataceae > Spirosoma > Spirosoma telluris. The sequence continues at coordinate 6,588,844 of QLII01000001.1, read as the reverse complement.
TGGCCCGAACGGGTATTCGGGTTATGACCATTGCACCGGGCCTCTTTGAAACACCTTTACTAGCCAGCCTACCTGAAGAAGCCCGGCTTTCACTAGGTCAGCAGGTGCCTTTTCCGTCACGGCTCGGACGACCTGCCGAATACGCTATGCTAGCTAAAAGCATTCTGGAAAATCCAATGCTGAACGGCGAGGTTATCCGGCTCGATGGTGCCATACGAATGGCACCGAAATAGTAGAGTAGCGTGGGTAGAAACCCTCACTACTCTACCAAAAAGGGTCGCTCTTACAAGAGCGACCCTTTTTGGTGGTTATCATCCCAATTCTTACTGCGCCGAAACCAGCTCGATGTCGAACCGGAGAGGGGCATAAGCCGGAATGACCTGATAGCCTGTTGATCCGTAACCGATTTTTGAGGGGAAGACAATCGTTGCTTTTTCACCAACTCTAAGTTTAGCGAGACCTTCGGCAAACCCTGGAACAAATTGACTGGCTACTGAAGAATAAGTACCGGTACCAGTGCTATCAAAAGCTGATGTAGCTCTTAATAACTGCCCTCTATACTTAATAGTGAGCGTTTGGGTAGGCGTAGTCGTAGCACCTGCCGAGTTGGTGAGGGTTCTTACAAATCGTAGTCCACTCTGGGTAACTTCAGTTGGCGTTAGTTTATTGGCAGTGAGGTATTCATCTATTTGCTGATCTTCGGTGCGAGCCCGTTTCATTTTAACATCAATACGAACGGGTGAGTTTGGAGGAATTACGCCGTTGCCAGCACCTGTTCTGCCAAAGGCATAGGTAGATGGCAGCAGAATGTAGGATTGATCACCCTCATTCATTTTTAGAAGTCCTTCTGTCAAACCTGGTGTGTTTGCAACGATGTAGACATAGCTGGACTTAGTAGCGTAGGTTGAATCGACAAACGTTTCGATGACAGCATTCGCACTATTACGTGATAACAAATACAATTTGTAATTAAACTCTACTTCCTGGCCAACCCCCGGAGCTACTGTAGAACCACTGGCTTTATTCAGCGCATAATAAACGCCGGTAGAGGTCATTGACCCTCCCAGGCTTTTGCGGGCGGCATAGTCGAGAATATCGGCTTTATTCGATTCCAGAATTTGATCATCGGAAAGACCGACATCTTCTTTTTGGCAAGAGGACAGCCCACCCATTAACAGGAGACCGAACATGAATACAGGTAGCTTACGCATGAACATAGAAAAACAACTAATTAGAACTTACTGATTTATTTGGCCGAAACCACTTCAACATCATAACGCAGGGGCGCATAAGGCGACACCTTGTAAAAGCCCGTACTCTTATCGACAAGACCTTTGGTACTGTACCCAAGTGATGAGGGGAATATGAATGTTGCTTTCTCTCCTACTCTCATTTTGGCTAGTCCTTCGGTAAAACCAGCGGCATCCTTATACAAGTTTAAACCAGTACTGGTACTATCAAATCCTACTACGGTTTTCGCATGAAGCTGTTTGGCTACATACTTTAGCGTTAATACCTTGCCTGCACTTGTGGCCGTTTTTACCGAATCGCCGGCGGCATTGGGTGTTGTCAAAAAAAAGCGTAGCCCGGTATTGGTTTGCTGGGTAAGGCTTAAACCGCTGGCGGCAATGTATTCATCCATTTGCTGGTCTTCGGTTCGGCTTCGGTTCAGGGTTACATCGAACCGAACCGATGAGTTAGCTTCCACCAGGCCATCAGAACTCTTAACATCACCATACGCCAGAATCGAAGGCATTAACAAGACAAACTGATTGCCTTCGTGCATGAGCAAAAGCCCTTCCTGTAACCCTTCTTTCAGCGCACCTTTAATAAATGGAACAAACGTAGGGTTTACTGCATAGGTTGAGTCCACCTTTTTAGCCGTTACAACGGCCGTATTACTGGTACTTCGGCTCAATACAGACAAGGTATAGGTGAACTCAAGTTCCTGCCCATAATTTGCAGCTATGGTCGATGAACTCGCCTTCGTGACTGCGTAAAACAATCCCGAACTGGTCGATGTGCCAGACAGCCCCTTGCTGGTGGCATAATCACTAATATCTTTTATGTTAGCGGCATAAGTTGTTGCTACACTGGGGTCTACCTCCTGCGTTTTGCAGGACGCTAACCCACCGAGCAGCAGGACACTGACTAGTAATACCTGAAGTTTACCCATGAAAAATAACTGAACAAACATACTTAGTACGCTAAATGACCCCTGATTGTGGCAATGCGTTGGCAAGTCGATTAAAATTTCTACTGATTATTGAATACCTTCTACGGTTGTAAGACCTGGTCAATGGTATGGATGACGCCATTGCTTGCCGTCAAATCGGCCTGTTTTACAAAAGCCGCCGTTGAATTTTTAGCCCCTTTCACCGAAAGCTGGCTACCCGTTACAATTACAGTCACTTTATTCCCACTAAGCAGTGTAGTAAAGCTGCCCGACTGAAACTGATTGGAAAACATCACGCCCGAAAGCACATGATACAATAACGTATTCGTGAGTGTCTGTAGATTAGCTGATTCGATAGCGGCCAATGAATTGTAAACCTTATCCGCCTTAAAAGCCGCATCGGTCGGTGCAAAGACAGTTACTGTGTTAGTGGATGATGCATTATCCAGCGTAGCCAGCAAGGTTGGATTACTGGCAGCAACACGTTTGATGGCAGCCGATAAAAATGTTAGATTCGGATTCGCCTGAATGGCCGTCAGCAAATTCCCGGTCGCGGGAGTCAGGACCCGATCAATCGCATGAATATACCCATTGGCTACTGTGATATCGGTTTGCATCAGTTTCGCACTGTTCACATAAATCGAACCATCCGTTGTTTTATTGACAAAGGCGATGCCTTTATTGGCGGTAACAACCGAGTTTTGCCCGGCAGGAATAGCAGCGGCTGCTACTCGACCATACAGAACATGATACATAACGAGGCTTCGTACCTGTTCTTTCGGCATCGTTCTGATGGCCTCTTCGGTTGCCAAGCCTGCTGCCTGAAAGGCGGCATCCGTCGGTGCAAACAAGGTCAAATTACTGGCTTTAAGTGCATCACCAGCCTCTGCATAGGCCATAGCCACCCGTAATAAACTAAACTGGCTATCCTCCAGAATACGGTCAGTAATGGTTTGGGGAGTTGCAACGGCCTCATCCCGTTTCTGGCAACCTAACGATACCGACAGCAATACAAATACCGATAGTCGGCTCAGGAACAATGAAAACGACTTAGTCATTGACTATGATTAGTAAAATAATAGGTTCGTATAAAAAAACGTACCGATCCTATTTATGTTTTCTTCCGGCAAAGATACAGAGAGTTAATCAGGGAAACAGGCTGGGCGTTACACACACTGGACGGTTTTATACCTTTTGCCGTTTCGCATTAGTCAATCGCCCGTAAACCTATTGAATGTTATTCGTCATGAAATCGAATTACTTACCTTATTAATAGTGACCCAATTCTTAACTCTCGGTCAAAATAACATAAGCCATACCATCAGCACTAGCTTTCCTATTCTTTAGCGCACTTCACCCTTCTACTATGATCCTGTTACAACAATCCATATAAACTAGTACATCCATGAGCATGCTTATTTACTTCACACTTTTGCTGATCCTTATTGTCTATCAGTCTATTAAAGACCGAAAAGCCTATAAACTCGACCAGCTAGCAAAAGTTATGATGAAAGCTCGGCAAGAACAGGAACAAGCGTTGAGGCAGGAGTTAAACCCACAAAAAGTGTTTCAAAAGGGTGCAGGTCACTACGCAATTAGCCATCGGGAATCACTAAGTCCCACCCTAAATCAAGGTGTAAAACGAGCAAAAAAGGCTAATTCCATCAGTCAGTCATAAACAATTCTCCAAATACCGTCTTTTCTGCGTTTGGACTGTTCCCCTTCTGCCCCCACTTACCCACAGAGTTATCCACAAACAAGTAAAGGAAGGTCTATTGCGCATGCTGCCTATCGCAGAAAAACGTAGTAGAGGCCTTACCTCAGGCAAAATCTGCTGGCAGGCTTCCAGCCCAACCCTTGCCTAACCAAAGCCCACGTCTTGCTCCACAGTCAACTAATTTCAAATCCAGCGTGCTTCTTCTGGCTCTAATACAGGGCATAGGTCGACACATATCCCCGATTAACAATTATTAAGCCCGGAAACGGTAATCAGATTTACCGACAATGCAGGCAGTTTGTTAGGAATTAGGTAGTTTTGTAGGCTAAATACTTAATTCTTGTTAAAACTCCCCCTTGGGATGAAGGAACACATTGACTCGAGCAATCTGCCTCAGCACATAGCCGTTATCATGGACGGAAACGGGCGCTGGGCTAAGCGTCAGGGAGCTGCCCGGGTGTTTGGCCACCGTAATGCCATCAAGGCGGTGCGCGAAGTAACGGAAGGTTGCGCTGAGTTAGGCGTAAAATACCTGACGCTCTACGCCTTTTCAACTGAAAACTGGAATCGACCAAAGTTTGAAGTAGACGCGCTCATGACGCTGCTGGTTCATACGATTCGGGGGGAAATAAAAACTTTAATGGATAACAACGTGCGGTTGGGAACCATCGGTAACATTAACAGTTTACCCGCCGACTGTCGGCGTGAACTGACCGAGGCCATTCGGGAGACTAACCAGAATACGGGCCTAACGCTGCTATTAGCCCTTAGCTATAGCGGTCGCTGGGATATTCTGGAAGCAACCCGCAAACTGGCAGCCGACGTGCGCGATGGAAAACTTACCCCCGAGCAGATCGACGAAACTGTTTTTGATCAACACCTTGCTACGGGCGGCATTCCAGATCCCGAACTAATGATCCGCACCAGTGGTGAAATGCGAATCAGCAATTTTATGCTCTGGCAATTGGCTTATGCGGAATTATATATGCCCGATGTACTTTGGCCCGACTTCCGTAAAGCGCATTTATACGAAGCTATTTTGAGTTATCAACAACGGGAACGCCGATTTGGCAAAATCAGTGAACAATTAGTAAAATAAAGTGGATTCGGGCGCGGGCTCTGGCAGGTGAGAAATAAATGGTAAGTATTCCAACCCCAGGCGTTCAAATTGAGTCCAGACAATCAATCAATTAACACGCATACAACTTGGAACACCGTATAAAAGTCCTATTGGGAGCCGTTTACTTGCTTATCGGCCTATTGCCCGCTCAGGGATGGGCGCAAGTGCGCGTGGGTGTAGGCGTACCCAGTGCTGCTCCTACAGAAACAAACGACTTGCTTAACTACGCCAACCCGAAGGAATATGAAATTTCGGGATTAACCGTAACAGGTACTCGCTACCTCGACCCTAATTCACTTGTATCGCTGGCTGGCCTGAAAGTAGGCGATAAAATTCGTATTCCCGGCGAAGTCATCGGCTCATCCGTTCGTAAATTGATGGAATCAGGCCTGCTGGATAATGTCGAGCTATTTGCCACGAATGTTAATGATACTAAGGTTTCGCTGATGTTTCGGGTACAAGAGCGGCCCCGCCTTTACCGGGTTAGTTTTCTGGGGGTTAAAAAAGGCGAGCAAGACAACCTGAAAGACAAGATAAAACTCAATCTGGGTAAAATCGTGACCAACACGATCACCAAAAATACGCAGATGGCCGTGCGTAAATACTTTGTCGATAAAGGGTATCTGAATACGAAGGTTAAAATTACAACCGTCCCCGACAGCACCCGTAACAACGCAACCATGCGGGTACTGGTCGACAAAGGCCAGAAAGTAAAGATATCGAAAATCAATTTTGAAGGACTTAACGAACTGGATGAGGCTGCTGTGCGGATGAAGATGAAGAGCACGAAAGAACAACGGTTCGGACGTGTGTTTACCCCATCGAAATTTGTCCCGAAGAAGTATGAAGAAGACAAAAAGAAACTCCTTGAGTATTACAATAAACTTGGCTACCGTGACGCGACGATTGAGAGTGATACGGTAATCCACAAAGGAGGTAATACGATCAGCATCAACCTGAAGCTGAATGAAGGTCACCAGTATTACTACCGCAATATTGATTTTTCAGGTAACTACCTCTATACAGCCGCTCAGCTTCGTCAGGTTCTGGGCGTAAACAAGGGTGATGTGTATAACCCTGAAGATTTAGATAAGCGGATGAACGGCAATCCAGGTCAGGATTTAAGTTCGCAATATATGGATCTTGGCTATCTGTATTACAATGCACAGCCTATCGAGAAATCCATCGAAGGAGACTCTATCGACCTTGAAATCCGTATTTTCGAAGGAAAGCAGGCCACGATCAACAAAGTGATTCTGAACGGTAATACCAAAACCAGCGATCACGTTGTCATGCGTACCATTCGGACACTGCCCGGCCAGAAATTCTCCAAAACAAACCTGATTCGTACCCAGCGGGAACTGTCTACGCTCGGTTATTTTGACCCCGAGAAAATTGGCATCAACCCCGTACCACAGAGTGATGGGACCGTGGATATTGAATACACAGTGGAAGAAAAACCGTCTGATCAGATTGAGTTGTCGGGTGGCTGGGGTGGTTACGTGGGCTTTGTAGGAACGCTTGGTCTAACGTTCAACAATTTCTCGGCCCGCAACATCCCGAACTTCAGCGCCTGGAAACCGCTACCGGCGGGCGATGGGCAACGGGTACAGCTACGCTTCCAGGCCAACGGCAGTCAGTACCAGGTGTATTCATTATCGTTTACGGAACCCTGGTTAGGGGGTCGTAAGCCAAATGCACTGTCGGTTAGTGCCAGCCACACGGTGTACCGGACATTCTACGACCCAGCTAACCCATACAGTATTTACCAGAGTTTACAGGGTCGTACACCAACAGGCTCTTACACGAACACCGCGATTACCATTGGTTTAGGTCGTCAGTTGAAAATACCAGATGATTACTTCTCGCTGACCAACTCGATTTCGTACCAGCGCTATGATCTGAACAACCTCGATTTGTTCTACATCGGCTATAAAGACGGTATTTCAAACAACATTACCTTCAATACAACGATTTCGCGGAACAGTATCGATAACCCGCAGTTCCCACGTAATGGTTCGTCGTTTACGTTGAGTGGCTCATTTACTCCTCCGTATTCGGCCTGGCGTACTACAACGGCAACAGAAGCGCCAAAGGATAAATATAAGTTTGTCGAATACCACAAATGGATGTTCGACGCTAGCTGGTTCCAGACTGTATTTGGTAAATTAGTATTGAATACACGGGCTCACTTAGGCTTCCTGGGTAGCTATAACAAACGCACGACAATTGGACCATTTGAACGGTTTATATTGGGTGGTTCAGGCTTAGCTGGTCAAGGTCAGTTCGCTCTGGCGCAGGACATTATTGGTTTGCGTGGTTACGACGACCGCAGTGTTTATACGGCCGATTATGATCGGGCTGTGGATCAGACAGCTCGTAGTCAGGGTGGTGTTGTTTACAACAAATTCGTGGCAGAACTTCGTTATCCTGTATCCCTGAACCCATCGGCAACCATCTTTGTGCTAACCTTCCTGGAAGCGGGTAATAACTGGGCGAGCTATAAGCAATATAATCCGTTCGATCTGAAGCGATCAATGGGTTTCGGTGCCCGTATCTTCATGCCTGCCTTTGGTTTGATCGGGATTGATTATGGGTATGGTTTCGACAAGATTCCGGGTGTGAAAGACAAAGCATCCGGTCAATTCCACTTCACAATTGGGCAGCAGATCAGATAAGATTAAAGAAGGAAATACGTTTTTAACGAAACCTGTAGGCTCTTAAGGACTACAGGTTTCGTTGACACTATCCTTGAAAATCAATCACTTCCTGCAAATATTGACGCGAGACTAATGAAAACAGCCCTATTTTTTGTATTTTTGTGTTCTATTTGGGTAACTATTCCGGCACAAGCTCAAAAGTTTGGGTACGTAGACACAGAATATATCTTAGGCAAAATGCCTGAATACCAGAAAGCCCTCAGCGAAATTGACAAATTTGCTGATAAATGGTCAAAAGATATTCAGGATAAATATGTTGAAATCGAGAAGCTTCAGAAGGCCTATCAGGCAGAAGAAATTCTGTTGACAGAAGACATGAAGCGTGATCGGCAACGAACCATTAGCGATAGGGAACGGGAAGCCCGAGATTATAATAACAAAGTGTTCGGCTATCAGGGGTTGCTTTTCGAGAAAAAAAAGGAATTAATGAAGACTCCTATGGAGTTGATATATCGGGCTCTTGATAAAGTGTGTGCACAGAAAAAGCTGGATTTTATATTCGATAAAGCATCTGATTTTGTTATGCTTTATACAAATCCCCGGCATGACTATTCAGATTATGTGATGGAAGAATTGGGATTAGATACTAAACCAACGGCCACCAATAGCAATCCAACAAATAAAACAACCACAAAACCTAAGTAATACAAACAATCAATTTCAGATGAAGAAAAACCTCGTCATGGCGTTTGCAGCAGCCCTTCTAATGGGCGGTTTAAACGCTCAGGCACAAGCCCCAACCGCAACGCCTGCTACGACTACCGCAGCCGGGCCGCTGAAGTTAGGCTATACGAACATTGATTTTGTTCTGTCGCAAACGCCCGAAGCAAAAGATATCCAAAACCAATTGACCATTCAGCGGACACAGTCGGAAAACGAACTGAAGCGGATGCAGAAGGAGTTGGAGGACAAATACACAGCCTATGAAAAAGGGGCAGCTCAAATGTCGGATGTGATCAAGAAAGATCGTGAAACCGAACTACAGAGCCTGCAAGCCCGGATTCAGGAATTCAGCCAGACATCTCAGCAATCGTTACAGGCTAAATACCAACAGTTGGTAAACCCGGTCGTACAGAAAATCCAGAAAGCAATTGATGCCGTTGCTAAAGAGAATGGTTTTCAGTACATATTTAATCTTGACGCTGGTGCTAATACCATTCCTATTCTGTTGGTTGCACCCGAAGAAAATAACATTACCGAGTTGGTACTGAAAAAGATGGGCATTGACCCTGCCAAAGCCGCTGCTGCTGCGAAACCAGCAACAACGGGTGGAAGCACCCCAACTACAGCCAAGCCAACAACGCCTGCATCGGGTACGGCAACCGCTCCGAAGAAAAACTAACCGTCTTTACTGGGCTGCGGCCTTTGTGAAACAGTCGCTATCTGACATCGGGTAGCGACTGTTTTGCTTTGCAGGTAAATCATTTCCATTTTATCCATCTGGACTTTTTCCCGGAAAAACATAATTATACTACACAAAACAGCCAAAACAGATAAGAAAAATCTCAAAACTGGGTTATTGATTCAGTGAGACCAAATCTTCGGCGTATTTTTACGTTTTTTAACACGGACCACCTTCGACTCTCCATATGAACCGAACTGCCGGTATAATTGCATGGCTGTTAGTGATCACTGCGATCGTTAGTACCTATGCGCAGGACTCCAAACCCTTACAACTCGTCTTTCCTTCGCAAACTAACTGGACCCTTGTACCTGAAGGAAATCCCGTTCGATTTGAGCTAAAAGCGGTGGGTTCACAAGCCGATTCGGTTACGTTCGCATTTGCCAGTGATGTACCAGAAGGCATGCACTTCGACTCACTAGGGCATTTTAACTGGATACCTAGTTTTGACCTGGCCGACCGGATTCAAACAGTAAAGACCATACCAGTAACGTTTGAAGTTCGGAATAAGCGCGGCCAAACCGCTTCGCAAACCATCGACTTTAAAGTATTGCATGTAAATCGCCCACCCGTTGTAGGGGACTTGCAACCGTTCTATGTTAGATACCGAACACAGAATACCTATAAAATTGACCCGCAAGTAGTTCGGGATGATGATGGCGATCCAATCGTATTTATTCCCATTGCCGACCAAATGCCAGAGGGTAGTAAGCTATCATCACAGGGCGAACTGACCTGGACACTCTCGCTCAATCAATTCAATCGACTAAAGCAATCACCGCAGTATATTGAGTTCTGGGTAGAAGATCAGCCTGCTAAAACACGAACCAAAGGTAGACTGAAAGTAGAAGTCACGGCCATGGATCTCCCACCCGATATTGCCGTTATCCCTAAAGAAACGCACTATAAACTCCGTGAAAATGCGACGGTAAACCTGAAATTTTACCTATCCGATCCAAACGGTGAGGATGACATATCGATGTTTGGTTTTTTATCTGATAACCAGTTGATTCCCAAAACGGCCTTAGTTAAAAACACAGACAATCAATATGAGTTTATCTGGCAGCCGGGCTATGATTTCGTGAAAGACCCCTACGATTCGCTGAATGTACAGATTACGTTTTATGTACTGGATAAAGCCCAGAATCGGTCCGAACAGCGAATTACGTTCACTATTTTAAACACCGTGAACGAGGCAGAAAAAGATCGCTACTACTACACGCAATATCGGCAGGTATTAGTGCAAGCCTGGGGATTGGTGGAGCAATTGGGGGATAAAGAGGAGCAGCTCAAGCACGACTACAAAAAAGCTAAAGGCGGGAAGCGAAATCGCTCTGTAGCCAATGCATCTCTGGGCGCTGTCACAGGCGTAACACCTGCGGTTACGGGAGCAAGTACCAGCCCCACTGCGCAAAGTAACGGACGTCTTATTTCTGCTATTGGCGGTACTGCCGTTCTTACAATGGGAACGCTGGAAGCAACGGAGGTGATTGGTAAGTCAATGAAAGATTTGCTCGACCGATACAATTATGTGCTGGGAAAGCGAAGCGAGCTGCAAAATAAAGGAGACGTCTTCGCTCGTGAGTTTGCCTTAAAATCGGCCCGACGAAATGGCGACTTTATCAAAAAATTAGATGATTTCCGAAATTCAATGAGTCTAAGTGGCTTAGTCGCTCTTGAACTGGATGCCAATTGGCAGAACAAAAAGAGGCTACCGACAAAGCGATTAAACGAACCTTCAAGGATTTCGCCCCTCTGGAGGAAACGCAGTAGCAACAAGGCATGCCTTGTCGCTACCAACAAAATCTAACTCACCTCAATCGTAAAGGCGGCTTCAAATACCTTTCCTTCTGCTACCTGTTGAATGGCTTCTTTCTCCTGAATTGGCCTAGGTTGACCTTCGCTATCCGCGCAACCCAGCCAGGGCTCAATGCATACGAATGAAGCGCCAGGCTTAGCCCACAAACCCAGATAAGGGAATGCGGGGAAACTCACCGTCACCGCATGGTCATGCTTATCGCTTCGAAGCGACACGCGCCGGGATGCCAGCTTTTTAAACACCAGCGCGTCATCATCAAACAAATGCCTGGTCAAGGGCAAGCGACTGCCTTCTGTGGATATCGGTTTCGTTTCTCCAGTAAAATAGCCTGCTGCCGAAAGCATGTGTGTTTCTAACGGCTCGGCCTCTTCAAATTCAATAAAATAATCTTCGTAGTTTTCATTTACGAAGAACGGAACGGCAAAGGCCGGATGAGCACCCACGGAGAAGAAAATGGTCTTCTTATCCTGATTGACAACTCGGTAGGTAATAGTCAGGCGAGGGCCATCAAGTTCATAGATTATCTGAAACTCAAATTCATAGGGAAAATGTACGCGCGTTACAACGCTGGACGGCAAGGAGAAGATGGCATGGGCCGTCGTCGATTCTGTCGTTTCAAACTTCGATTGACGGGTAAAACCATGGCGCTCGATGGGGTAGGCTTTGCCGTCAATTAACAATTGATTATTCAGGCAACCTCCTACCACCGGGAAAAGATTGGGCGCATGCCAGCCCCATACCATTGGGTCAGCCTGCCAGAGGTGTTCAATGCCGCTTGGCTTATGAAAAATAGAGGTCAGTTCGGCCCCTTTCGGGCGAATGGAGACTCGGAGGTAGTCGTTTTCTAAGATGGTCATAGGGCCAAAAATAACAAAAGCTCCCCAATGTTGGGGAGCTTTTGCAAATTCAACGGCCATCGGGACTTTGGCGCGTGTGTTTGGTTTAGAACCGGAAGTGCGAGAACGCCTTGTTGGCTTCTGCCATACGGTGCGTATCGTCCTTCTTTTTAACAGCTGCGCCTTCACCTTTTGCGGCTGCGACGATTTCGGCTGCTAACCGGTCTACCATGGTTTTTTCACCTCGCGAACGAGCATACTTAATAAGCCATTTCATGCCTACCGCGACTTTTCGGTCTGCCCGTACTTCGGTTGGCACCTGGAAGGTAGCTCCACCGACGCGACGACTTTTAACTTCAACTGATGGCATTACATTGTTCAATGCCTTTTTCCATGTATCCAGACCACTTTCGCTCGTGCGTTTTGCAACTACGTCAAGGGCATCATAGAAGATGGAGTACGCCAGGCTCTTTTTGCCTTCGTACATCAGATTGTTTACAAATTTAGTTACGAGGACCTCCTTGTATTTAGGATCAGGTAATACGTAACGCTTGGGCGGTTTCGCCTTTCTCATGATTGCTTCAGATTTTTGATCTTACTCTGAACGTAGTCTTTCCAGCGTCCAGTCATTTTTTAGTAATTCGTTAATTGAGTGGAATGGTCGAGTAAGTTTTACTACTCACTTCACATACTCCACGAATCAACTTACTACACTATCTTACTTTTTCTTTTTTGCTGGTGGTGCACCTTTACCACCTTTTACTGGAGCCTGACCTGGTTTCGGACGTTTGGCACCATATTTCGAACGGCTTTGCAGACGACCGCTTACGCCAGCCGTATCTAAAGCACCCCGAACAATGTGATAACGTACACCTGGAAGATCTTTTACACGACCACCACGAATCAATACGATTGAGTGTTCCTGTAGGTTGTGGCCTTCTCCTGGAATGTAAGCGTTAACTTCCCGACCGTTTGTCAAACGAACACGGGCAACTTTACGAAGAGCCGAGTTTGGCTTCTTCGGCGTGGTCGTGTACACCCGTGTACACACACCCCGACGTTGTGGGCAGGCATCTAAAGCTGGCGACTTTGACTTGTCGATCAGCTTTTCGCGGCCTTTACGCACTAATTGTTGTATAGTAGGCATTCTTGATTTTGTTTACGAAAAAACAGTCTTCCCGAAATTTGAGGTGCAAAGATACGGAAAACTGACTGAAAGTCAACAGTCGTTAGTTAATAGTTATAAGATATACTTACCGAACTATCGACTAACGACTGTTGACTCTCGGCTACTTTACGCTTGCCCTACTGGCCCACCGAAGCCACCCGTTGGGAATCGGAAGGCATTGTTCGGTTCGTTGATACCGCCATAGGCTTCTTCAAAACGGCTGATGTTCTCACGTAGGGCTTCCAGGAGCCGTTTGGCGTGTTCGGGGTAAGGATAATGCGTGCTTTTACTTTTGCCTTGGGGACGCCCGGCATCAGGCGAATAAAATCCAGAATAAATTCACTGTTTGAGTGAGCAATCATGGCCAGATTGGCGTAAACACCTTCGGCAATTTCTTCACTTAATTCGACGTCAATAGCACCTTCTGGGTTTTGTTGCGGAGCATTCATATTCTTAAAATTGTTGTCAATAACTCGATCAGTTGCTATACATGGAGTAACATAGCGCGTTATTTGATAAACCGAATCGTTATCGGATAACGGTAATACTCTCCATTATTGGCTTTAATACCAGCAATGATAGTGAAAACGACCCAAAAGATACCTACTACGGTAATTAACACAAATCCAATTAGCACAAACATGAGTAGTAGCGATACCGCCGTCGCCAGCGCTACCGTGATTTGAAAATTAACAGCTTCTTTTCCATGGTAATCGACAAATTCTGACTTGTCTTTCTGAATTTGCCAGACAACGAGCGGAGCCACAACGCTACCGATCAGGAAGAATGAGCCGGGAAGTGCGCTCAGATGAGCCAGCATCGCCCACATACGAGAATCGGATTCGCTCAATGGTGCGGGCGTTGGCGACATAGGCGGTCGTGGTGGCTGGTTTTCCATAGCAGACTGTCGATTTAGTTGAGCAAGTAAGTTGCGATATAACATTGATTGATACAACGTTATCTTAAAATAAATGGAACAAATACTAACGCTTATCGACGCACTTTGGCCAATTTCCAACGATCTGAAAGTTAACTTACGAAAGATGCTCCATCAGGACGCCTTACCTCGCAAACATTGGCTTTTACAACCAGGGCAAGTTTCCGATCGAATTTATTTTATTGAGCAGGGCGTAGTGAGAGGCTATTACCTGAAAGCGGGTGGCCAGGGAGATGGGCGGGAGGTTACCTCCTGGTTTATGCGGGAAAATGATTTTATCATTTCTATTATCAGCTTTTATAGTCGCCAACCCGCACAGGAATATATCGAGCTATTGGAAGACAGTATAGTATGGTCAATAACGTATAGTCAGCTTCAGGAGCTCTATCACAAATTCCCTGAATTCAATGCCATTGGTCGGTTACTAACTGAAAAATATTACGTTCTAAGCGAGCTGCGCACCCAAAACCTACGGATGCAAACGGCTCCCGAACGCTACCAACAACAATTGGCTGATTTTCCGGCTATTTTTCAGCGCGTCCCCCTAAAATACATAGCCTCGCACCTGGGCATTTCACCCGAAACACTTATTCGTTTGAGAGGGCATCGAAATTGATATTCGTCAATGGTTTAGTAAATCGGTTACTGTTGCTTTGGCCTATTCATTCACATAACCCCAAAGCTATGTTAGCGGTCATATTTGGCGTTTTTATTTTTTGCTTTCTTCTGGAACGGCTTAATCCAGGCTGGAAACTTCCAAGCGTACCTACCTGGACAATTCGTGTGCTGGCCATCAATTTTGTGCAGTTGATCATTGTAGTACTGGCCGGTTATACCTAGGAGAAATGGCTATCTGCCTATTCTATTTTTCACCTTTCTGCCGCTGTAGGTGATGTAGCCGGAGGGGCCATTGCTTACGTCATAGCTACCTTTATCTTTTATTGGTGGCATCGCTGGCGACATACCATTGATTTTTTGTGGACGCATTTTCATCAGATTCACCATAGCCCACAACGTCTGGAAGTAATTACTTCCTTCTATAAGCACCCACTCGAAATGACGGTCAATTCTATTATTGGCAGCCTGTTAGTGTACACACTATTAGGGTTAAACCCTGAAGCCGGTGCGATTTATACACTCTGTACAGCGCTGGGCGAGTTTTTTTACCACACCAATGTAAAAACGCCCCAGTGGATCGGCTATATTTTTCAGCGACCGGAGATGCATCGCATCCACCATGAATATGAGAAGCATACCCATAATTACGGCGATATCGTGTGGTGGGATATGCTGTTTGGAACCTATCAAAACCCGAAGGAATTTACCTCAACCTGCGGTTTTGATGAAGAGAAAGAACTACGGCTAGGGGATATGCTGCGATTTAAAGATGTTCATCGCGAGTAAAAAACAGCAGCACGGCATCATAATGCCGTGCTGCTGCATAAAGGGGTTGGCTAGCAATTACTTATTGAGCCGCTGTTTTGTCTCGCCGGAAACTGACTCATTGATCAATTGATCCATTTCCGTAGTAAACTCTTTAACGAATTCCTCATAATACTGGCCGGTAGCCGGGCCTGAATAACCAGTGTGCACTTTGGCTACTTCACCATTCCTCCGAACAAAAATTGTGGTTGGATAAACAGACACTTCGCTTAAGGCGGGTAATGCTTCTGATGGATGTTTCGCATCCACAATACCAGCAAAGAGAATATCGTACCCAATCTGGTATCGTTTTTTCACGGTTTCGAGTCGAGCTTTGGCAAAAGCAGGATCGTTTTTATACTCGAATGCCAGGCCAATAATCTCAACACCCCGCTTCTTATTAGCCTCGTACCAGGGCGAAAGAAGAGCCGCTTCGTCCATGCAATTGTGGCACCAGCTTCCCATAATCGTCACGATAACCACCTTGTCCCGATATTTTGGATCATTTAGCGATACAGGTTTACCCGTAAATGCATCCGGAAATGTAAAGGCAAAAGGAACGCCTTTCTTCATCGTGGTCAGGCTGTAGGCATCGGGCAGGACGGCCTGGGCATTTCGGGTACCGGCAATGGGATTCACACTTCGGGCGCTCACCTGTTCCCCTTTCAGTTCATTGCCACTAACTTTCCCTTTAAACAATTGTGGGCTAGATCCGTCAAAGGCCGATAGGGCAAAACTATCGGCTTGTACGACGCCTTCATAAAAGCGTAGATCCCCCCGGTACTCAGAAACGTACCCGTCAGGCGGTTTGCGTGTTGCTCGAAGACGCCGATCAACTTGGTTTGACCGTTGATGACCACGTCCCATTTACCTTGCAAACTCACCGCAGCGGGAGCCGGTTTTTCAACAAACCGATATTTTTTACCGTATTCGGCCCGAAAGGGTATTGGCTTAACGGGTGTCGAGGTATCCAGATAGTGGAATGCACCTACCAGTGTTCCATCGTTTTCGATCTTAGCGGCTAATAGTCGGTTATAGACATCGACTGGAATAAACAGTGAATCGGCCCGTTGGTGAACGCCGGGAAGTTCAAACCGCTCAGTGCCATTGATCAGGTAAGCCGTTTTGCCTCTCAACTCAAAATTGAAAGGTGCCTGCTGACCGCCTGCCAGTGTAAAAACGCCCCGCCAGAAGCCATCTTTGGGCTTTGTCTGAGCCTGACTAGTAAATCCTGACAGTAGTAATCCACTTAAGACGAGTGCGTTTCTAAGGCTCATATCGACCGATTTATTACAACTAACTGGGCTTAGAATTTTCGCTTCAAGCTATTTATACAGCCTTATGCCCGAAAATTCTAAGCCCATATTGACTCGTTATGCCAGTTCCAGGACGCAATCGTCCTGCTCTACCGTTGTACTTTCTTTCAATACGACTTTGCTAACTTTCCCTTCCTTCTGTGCCGCTACAATGCTTTCCATTTTCATGGCTTCAATAACGAATAAGGGCTGATTTTTCTTAACAGTATCGCCTTCCTTCACCAGAATACGCGTTAGCCGACCCTGCAACGGAGAACCGATATCGCCATCTTTGCTTACTTTAGCATGCTGGAATTTTTCGACTTTCGAAGACTTGTCACGCACTTTAACCTGTCGGCTCTGACCGTTCAGTTCAAAGGTGATTGTCCGCATACCGAACTCGTCTGGCTCCGATCTGAATAGTAGACGCACCAGGATATTTTTCCCCTCCTCGATGTTAATGAGGATTTCCTCGTTCTCTTTAAGTCCATAGAAGAAAGCAGGGGTTGGAATAATACTGACGTTCCCATACTGCTCATTCGCCTTGTAATATTCGTCATAGACCTTCGGGTACATCTGGTACGACAGATAATCTAAGAAACCGTCGCAGAGAGGGTATTTGGCTTTAAATTCGTTGAAGTCTGCATCGAAGTCGATTGGTTTCAGATGACTATTCGGGCGATCCGTAATGGGCTGTTCACCTTTCAGGATAACCTTTTGCACCGCTTCGGGAAAACCACCAACCGGCTGACCCAGAATACCTTTCATCAATTCTTTTACCGATTCCGGGAATGACAGTGACTCGCCCCGCGTCAGCACATCGTCGGCAGTAAGGTTATTGGCCGTCATGAAAATGGCCATATCACCCACCACTTTCGACGAAGGCGTTACCTTCACGATATCCCCGAATAACTGGTTCGCTACCGAGTAATTCTTTTTCAGCGTCTCAAACTTATCGCCCAGACCCGTTGCAAAAGCCTGCGGTTTCAGGTTAGAATATTGACCACCCGGAATTTCGTTTTCATAGACTTCCGCGCTACTCGCCTTCATACCCGACTCAAATGGGTAGTAATATTCCCGAACGTCTTCCCAATAGTTGGAGTAGGCATTCAGCGAGGGTAAATTCATCTTGCATTCGCGCTCGTGACCTTCCATCATCGCCACGACCGAGTTAAAATTCGGTTGCGACGTCAGACCTGATAAAGCGCCGAGTGCACAATCGACAATATCGACACCTGAGTCAATGGCTTTCAGGTAGGTAGCCGCCTGAATACCCGCCGTATCATGCGTATGCAGGTGAATCGGGATGCTCACAGCTTTCTTCAACTCGCTCACCAATACCTCGGCCGACAAGGGTTTCAGCAAACCGGCCATGTCTTTAATAGCCAGTAAATGAGCACCTTCGTCTTCGAGCTGGCGAGCCATATCGAGGTAATACTGAAGCGTGTATTTATGTTGTTTGGGCGACAGGACATCGCCCGTATAGCAAATAGCGGCTTCGCAAAGCGCATCAGTACGTTCGCGAACCGCCCGAATGCTCACTTTCATGGCTTCGACCCAGTTAAGCGAGTCGAAAATGCGGAATACGTCAATACCTGTTTCCCAGGATTTCTCAACGAACTTCTCAATCAGGTTATCGGGGTAAGCTGAATAGCCAACAGCGTTGGAACCCCGAAACAGCATCTGCAAAAGCATATTTGGCATGGCTTCGCGCAGGGCTTCCAGCCGTTTCCAGGGGCTTTCGTAGAGGAAACGCATGGCTACGTCGAAGGTGGCCCCGCCCCAAACCTCCATCGAGAAAAGCTCCGGGTGATTTTTAGCGAAGCCTTCTGCTACTTTTTGCAAATCCTGCGTTCGAACCCGCGTTGCCAGCAATGACTGGTGACCATCCCGGAAGGTAGTGTCTGTATAAAGAACACACTTCTGATCTTTCACCCATTGCGAAAACTGCTCACGCCCTAACTCCTTCAGCCGATCCCGGTTGCCGGTTGGGTAGGCACCATAGGTATCGAATGCAGGGACAATAGGCGTTCGGAATATCTTGCTGTCGTCTTTCTTTTTAACTTCCGGATTGCCATTTACAATGACATCAGCCAGATAGTTAAGTACGCGTGTTGACCGGTCCTGTGGCTTGCGCAGGTCGAACAGTTCGGGGTGCGTTTCGATAAACGAAACCCGTGCTTCACCCCGCTGAAAAATGGGGTGGCTAATGACGTTCAGCAAAAAGCTGATGTTGGTTTTTACGCCCCGAATCCGGAACTCCAGCAACGCCCGAGTCAGGCGCTGAGTAGCCCCTTTGAGGGTACGCCCCCGCGCCGAGACTTTCACAATCATCGAGTCGAAGTAGGGCGAGATTTTCATGCCCGCGTAGCTACTTCCCTCATCCAGACGAATACCAAAGCCAGCCGCATTTCGGTAGGCCGTAATGGTACCAAAATCGGGTTTAAATCCGTTCGACGGGTCTTCGGTCGTGATCCGACACTGAATCGCATAGCCATTCAGCGGAATATCCTCCTGTCGATTGATATAAATGCCATTATCGGAAAGCTGGTAACCCATGGCGATCAGAATCTGCGTTCTGACAATGTCGATACCGGTTATTTCTTCCGTAATCGTATGTTCAACCTGAATCCGGGGGTTAACCTCAATGAAATAAATATTCTCCTCTTTATCAACCAGAAACTCAACCGTTCCCGCATTGGAATACTCCACCGCCCGGCCCAGTTGGAGCGCATAGGCGTACAGTTTATCTTTCGTTTCCTGTTTCAGACCAAACGAGGGTGCCACTTCGACAACCTTCTGGAATCGCCGTTGCACCGAGCAGTCACGCTCGTAAAGGTGAACGATGTTTCCATGTTGGTCACCAAGCAACTGCACCTCGATATGCTTGGGCTCCTCAATGAATTTTTCCAGGAAGATCGTGTCATCGCCAAACGCATTACGGGCTTCGTTTTTAGCTTCGGCAAATGCTTTCTCAAAAGCTTCGGCTTCCCGAACTACGCGCATCCCGCGCCCTCCGCCCCGGCAGCCGCTTTCACCATAATCGGAAAACCAATCCGTTCAGCTTCAGTCAGGGCAAATTCGGGACTCATATTCTCTTCCCGCGAGTCGGGAATGAGTGGAACGCCAGCGCTGGTAGCCAGGTTCTTAGCCCGCACCTTATCGCCCAGTGCATCCATTGCTTCGGGAGATGGGCCAACGAAGATGATTCCCTCTTCGCGGCACCGTCGAGCCAGCTTTACGTTCTCTGAAAGAAAACCATAGCCTGGATGAATGGCATCAACCTTATGGCGTTTAGCCAGCAAAATAATACCCTCCACATCCAGATAGGGTTTCAGCGGATCTTCGTCCCGACCAATTTGATAGGCTTCATCGGCCTTATAACGGTGGAGCGAGTAACGATCTTCATAGGTGTATACGGCAATGGTGGTGATGCCCAATTCAGTAGCTGCCCGCATGATGCGGATGGCAATTTCGCCCCGGTTGGCGACAAGCAGACGTTTGATGGGTCGGATGTATTCTTTCATAGATTTCAACAAAACGACTTCTGGCTATAAGATCGTTAAACAACAGGGCAAGATGGTTGAAAATTTTGAAAAAGCCCTCCTGTACCGTATAATCATTGGAAAAAACAGATTTTTCCGGGAATATTACAGAAGTAGAGAACTACTCAATTACCCTTAATTTTATAGTTGCGAAGCAAGTAACTGCCTTATCAGTACTTCATTTATCCGGACGTAGCTTTCATGCGTCCAACCGGCTATATGCGGAGTCAGAACTACCCGATCTGATTGGCGCAGGTAATCGAAGGCCGCTTGCTGATCGGGAGTAAGTTTGGCCAGTTTTTCGTTTTCCAGCACATCTAACGTGGCTCCCCGAATTTTGCCACTCTCCAGCCCACGCACAACGGCGGTCAGTGATACAATTTCACCACGAGCAATGTTATTCAGGTAGAATGGCTTGGCAACTAGTTCGATAAACGAATCATTGATCATCATGCGCGTCTCATCTGTCAGCGGAACATGAAGGCTTAGTATATCCGCTTCTGCCATGAGTTGGGCCATCGTAGCTTCTTCCGCAAACGCATCGCCGTAGTTCGTCAGGAATTTATCATAAGCCAGCACCCGGCAACCGAAACCACTCAGTCGCTGGGCTGTAGCGCGACCATTATTTCCGTAGCCAACCAGGCCAACGGTCAGGCTCCCGAGTTCATAGCCTCGATTACCTTCCCGATCCCATATTCCCTGCCGCACTTCCCGGTCTGCTTTCAGTATATTAGCCAGCAATGCCAGCAACATACCTACCGTGTGTTCAGCAACGGCATCACGATTCCCTTCGCCAGCGTGAAAAACTGCAATACCTCGCCGTTCGACAGCGTCGAGATCAATTAAATCCAACCCAGCTCCCGCCCGACCAATAAAGCGTAAATTGGGAGCCTGACTCAGCAGTTCATCATCAACCCTGGTTTTGCTGCGGATAATAAGTCCGGTGAAGGGCGTAAGCCCTGTTAGTAACTCGGCCCGACTAATTTTTGGTTGATAATCATACAAAAAGCCAGCTTCATCAAGCATGGCGAAGAGCGACGGGTGCATTTCGTCGGCAATGAGAATAGATGGTTGATTCTGGGACATCCGGGGGTTTTCGTAACTTGCGGCTACATTAGTTAAGAATGAAGAGTGAAGAGTGAAGAATAAAAAGCTTCTCAGGTGTCTTCTCCATCTATTCTTCACTCTTCATTCTACATTCTTCACTAGTTAAAATTCTTGGCGAAACTACGAAAAGTACATGGAACAACGCCAACCGAACGAACCGAACCAATCCCGCACCAACTCGTCAGGGGCTAAGCCCGATGCACGACCAGCCAATGCTCAACCGCAACCTGCGCCTGAGCAACGATCTGGCAATCAGCCCCGTAATAACCGTCAGAATGTCCCTTATCAGGACACTCGAAACGATGGTCATAAGGCAGGTAATGATTCACCAAATCGGCCGGAACGATCCTTTAAACCCGTACAAAATCAACGGGAAAATCGACCGCAAACGGGCCGAAATGAGGAACAACGCCAAAAAAATCAACGAGATAATCGGCAACCCAATAATGGTCAACGCCCGAATGAAGCTCGCCAGCGAGACGATTCCCGTCCAGAGCGTGGTGACCGCAATGCGAACAACAACCGAAATCAGTCACGCGAGCGCGAACCCATATCAGGCGACGCTGGCTCCCGCGACTTAGGCAATCAGACGACGCAACCCGCGGAGAATATGGGTCGTGAAGATCGGTTGGTAATCGGCATTTCGCTCGGCGATTACAATGGCATTGGCCCCGAAGTAATCCTGAAAGCCTTGCAGTACAATCGGTTGCAAAAAATCTGTACGCCAGTTATCTATGGCTCCATGCGGATTCTGAACCGGTATCGTAACCTGTTAAATCTGAAAGACTGGAACCTGAATGGTGCACAAACGATTGGTCAGATCAGCCATAAACTGACCAATGTAATTACCTGCTGGCCCGATCAGAATCAGGATATTCAGCCGGGCCAGGTAACCCCTGAGGCCGGACAGGCCGCCCTCGCTTGTTTGCAACGCGCTGTTGATGACCTGAAAAACGGCAAATTAGATGCCCTTGTTACGGCACCGATTAATAAATACAACATTCAGTCAGAGGAATTCAAATTTCCGGGCCATACGGAATATCTGGCGCAGGAGTTTGGCGTTGAAGACAATTTGATGTTTATGGTCAGTGAGACCTTACGCATTGGTGTTGTAACGGGCCATGTCCCGCTGGGACGCGTTCGGCAGAACGTTACCCGCGAGCGTATTGCCCAAAAACTGCATCTGATGATGCAATCGCTGAAGCAGGATTTCGGTATCGACAAACCAAAAATTGCGGTACTTGGGTTGAATCCCCACGCCGGCGAAGAAGGGCTGCTCGGCAACGAAGAGCAGGATATTATTAAACCCCTCCTGACTGAGTTAATCAACAAAGGCGAGCTGGTATTTGGCCCCTACCCTGCCGATGGCTTCTTCGGAACCAGAGCCTATAAGAAATTTGATGCTGTACTGGCCATGTACCACGACCAGGGCTTGATTCCGTTTAAAGCGATTGCCTTTGAGGAAGGCGTCAATTTTACGGCAGGTATGCCCGCCGTCCGGACATCACCAGATCACGGAACGGCCTACGATATTGCGGGTAAAGACCTAGCCGACGAAACCTCTATGCTTCAGGCTATTTATACTGCCATTGACGTTGCCCGCAACCGAAAAGAGTTTTTGGAACTGGAAGCAGGAGCCCTTAAATAGTTTACAGTTTATGGTTAGAGGTTTACGGTTGGCTGACGCACGTGTCGCTGACGTGTTAGCCAACCGTAAACCTCTAACCACAAACCATAAAAAGTAAACCCATACTTATGCTTAAATCAATGACTGGCTTCGGCAATGCAACAGTAGAAGCTGGTGGCTTAGCCGTAACGGCGGAAATAAAGACTCTGAACTCAAAGTTTTTAGATATTTATTGCCGGATGCCCCGGCAATTTTCAGACAAAGAAATTGAGTTGCGTGCCTTGCTGACTCAGCAGTTGGAACGGGGTAAAGTAGAACTTTCACTTAATCTGGCCCGAACGAGTGCTGTACGGCCAGGCGTTACCATCAATCGACCACTGGTGCAGGCTTACGTGAGCGATTTAAAGGAAACGGCCAACACCATGCTCATGAGCATACCAGACAGTGATGTCCTGCAATTGGCCCTTCAACAACCCAACGCTTACCTGACCGAATCTGCCGACCCTACCGACGATGCATCGGACTGGGCAACGGTACAAGCTGCGGTACATGAAGCCCTGCGCCGGTGCGATGGGTTTCGCAAACAGGATGGCGCTGTTCTGGAGAGCAAATTTCAGGAGTATATTCAGATCATTACTGATCGACTGGCAGCTATCGAAGAACAGGATATTCGGCGGATTCCAGCCGTTCGTGATCGGATGCGTAATTCGGTAAAAGAGCTGTTAGATAGCGAATCCTTTGATCAGAATCGCTTTGAGCAGGAGCTGGTCTATTACGTTGAGAAATTCGACATTTCGGAGGAGAAAGTCCGGCTCAAAAGCCACCTTAGTTACTTCCTCGAAGTACTTTCGACGGAGGAAGCCAACGGCAAAAAATTGAATTTTATCTCACAGGAAATTGGCCGGGAAATTAATACGATCGGTTCCAAGGCCAACGACGCAGCCATTCAGCGCCTGGTAGTACAGATGAAAGACGAACTGGAAAAAATCAAAGAGCAGACCATGAATGTGATTTGATGCCTATGCCAAAACTTCCTCTTAACTTCTACCAACAACACGATACACTCACCCTTGCTCAACTTCTGCTTGGCTGTGAACTTGTACACGAGAATGTAGAAGGCACAACGGCCGGTATTATTGTAGAAACGGAGGGCTATTTAACCGATGACCCCGCCTGTCATGCCTACCGGCGGCAGACGGCTCGCAATGCTGCCATGTTTGGCCCTGCTGGAACACTCTACGTCTACCAGATTTATAATCACTATAACTGTATTAATGTTGTGACAGGGCCAGAGGGAGTGGGCGAGGCCGTGTTAATCCGTGCCCTCGAACCTACAGAGGGCATTGACCTTATGGAGCTTCGACGCAATGATGCGTTCAAAACTGGTTTCGAACGATACCGCAATAATACCATAGATGCCACAACCGCCGACGGTCAGCGTAACCTCGCCAACGGCCCCGGGAAACTCACAATTGCCATGGGCATTAGCCGTGAGCACGACAATGCCTCATCGCTGGTAACTGGGTCGATATACATTCGCGGCCCCGTATTACATGACTTCGATATGGTTACGACTACCCGCATTGGCCTGACCCACGGAGCCGATTTGCCCTATCGTTACTACATAAAAGGGAATCGGTTTGTGAGTCGGAAGTAAGCAGAATTATATACTAACCTAAGTTGCGAGTTATTAGGTAGAAAACCATCCGCTGTAACAGGATGGTGGTTGATCGTCTAAAAGGCAAAGTGCCCCCTCTAGACGTGACTGCGACTGATCATGGCTATAAAGTCTGTTTTGTTGAGCCTGTGAAGACGGCATAGGCGATTTCGGTATGTGGAGAAAACCGTAGAAAGTTTGGAGTCCATGTTACGGATTGCCATCCTTATCAACAGGCTCGCCCAATAAACGAATAAAACAAACCCTAAAAACTGTCTAACTTAATCCGTCGCATTCGGTGAACAAAATAACGCCCTATGGTTCAAGTTGCGGGGTCCGTTCAGCAGTGAGTTACCAGTTAGCGAAGTAGAGGGAACGTCTTCATTTTAGATGGCTCTTCTGCCACTTCTTCAGCTCCCGTTTGCTCATTTCCTGTTCAATAACTGCTTCAGGATGGTCGGACAGGTATGGCTTTCGTGGCTCTAACCGGCCAGCTCGCTGCTCCTCCTTGAGCCAGAATCGAACGGGTACGTAGGCCCAATAATGCTTCTCATCGGTTGGCTGACCATTTTTGATCACTGGAGCTTCGTAATTATAATGCACGGTAAACCGAACGTGCGGTCCAAAATCGTAGTTTTCACCCCCAACGATACCCAGCGGAGTTCCTGCTTCGACAAACTGACCCGGCAGAACGAAAATGCTTTTCGGACAGAAAACGGTGTAGGTGGCAAAGCTACAGTCAGCATGATTGATCTCGACCATGTTGTCGTCGCGGTTAAATCCCAGATGAGTCCCGATGGGCGTGGCATCACTCCGAACCACGGATACCGTTCCCCGGCGGGCCGCAAACACCGTATCTCCGCTATTCATTTTAATAGCCAGCGAATACCAGTCCTTGGGGTCTGCCTGGCCAGAGTAGAGTTTGCCTAAATAAGATAATTCACTGACACTAACCCGTTTGCCCGGACTCGCAGGGAGAAGATACACTACTGCCGTATCGACTTTTGGTCGTTTACAGCCTTTTATGTAACTGACATTATACTGAAACGAAGTTGATTGATTGGGTTGAGGTTGTAGCTTGAAAAGCGACTGTTGCCCCGGCCTGACATCTGTCTGATAGGGTAACGTTGTTGATGCCCGCAGACCATTCAATTGAGTGAATGTAATGGTAATCGTGTAGGGGCAGAAGCCGGTGTTACGACAGGAAAAGGCATAGGCCCCCAAGTTATCTTTTTCATAAAATACTTCAATGGGCGATTGAGCATTGGCCCTGGCGAAAAGTAAAAGGGATAAGCCGATGAGTGTGAGTAGACGAATCATGCCAGGATTGGAATACGCGGTTTTCTACGTAGTAAACCGGGCGAAAATAGGTTTTTTTTCGTAATCCGTCAGTTGCTTTTTATGTTTTGTTAGCCACCAGCAGGCTATTCAATATGGCCTCTGTTACATACGAATAAACTGAATGAAAATCACCGTCATAATCATACTTATTCTAGATGATACCGGCACATTTAACCGCTGCATCAGCGATTTATGATCACACAATAAAATGAGCTTACTGAATGGAGTCTACTTAATTAAACGACCGTCTGAAGGCCTGTGGCGACAGCTGCGTTTTTGTTTTAAAGAGTTTACTAAACGATTGGGAGTGCTCGAAGCCTAATGTATACGCTACTTCACTGATCGACAAGTTGGTGGTGGATAGGATCTCTTTCGCTTTTTCAATGAGCTTACCATGAACATATTGCTGCGCATTTTTACCGATTAGCGACCGCAACATGTCACTTAAGTAACTCGGGGATAGATTGACCTGTCCGGCCAGGTAATGAACCGTAGGCAGGCCCTGGTTTAAAGATAGTTCAGCTGTAAAATAATGCTCTATTACCTCTTCCAGCTTTTGTAATAGATCATTGTTGACCGCTTTGCGGGTAATGAACTGACGTTTGTAATACCGATTGGCATAGTTGAGCAACAACTCTATTTGGGATATAATTACAGTCTGACTGGAGTCATCGATTCGGCTATACAATTCATGGTCGATCATTTTAAAAATTTCAATGATGGTTATCTTTTCCTCTTCTGAAAGATGTAACGTTTCATTGGTGGAATACGAGAAGAAGCCATACTGCTTAATGGTTCTGGTCAGGGGGTATCCTAAAAAGAAATCCGGATGAATGAGCAATGTATAGGCCGAACATACGCTATCATCGTTGTCATGGTTGCCAATAAGTTGACCAGGCGAAGCGAATAACAAGCCCCCTTCGTCAAAATCATAATAATGCTGGCCGTATTTTAATTTACCGCTCAGTTTTGGTTTATACGCTATTTTATAAAAGCCCAGTACATGGTAAGGGGAATCCTGCCCCCGTCAACCTGAGAATGGGGACCGTTGATCAGACTGACCAATGGATGCCGAGGGGTAGGTAAACCAAAAGCCCGGTGCGCATCGGTTAGCGATTCGATTTTATAAGGGCTGTTTTCTTCTTTGTTCATCGCTCTAGATGAAAAATGATAACCGATAGATAAACGATTATCGGTTATCATGGATGCTTGGTTAAACGATTTTTCTGCCTTCGGGTTCCTTAGCGGGATTGACCTTGAGCTGAATTGGAAACATCCTCCCACGCTTCCCAGGTCGCCAGACGCTCCGTATAGGCTGTGCGTACCCAAGGCAAATTATGACTGCCTAAGAAGAACCGCAGCGGAGGATTTTCTTCATCCACTACCTTAAAGAGTGCCTCCGAAGTTGCCGCGGGATCACCTCGTTCCATCGTTTTTAACTGACCAAAAAACTGCGCTTTAAAATCGGTGTAGATGTCAAGACCTTGGGCAAACTTCAAGGACTCCTGGCTTCCGAACTCAGTGGCATAAGCGCCCGGCTCAATAATGGTTACGTGGATACCAAACGCTTTAACCTCCGCAGCCAGGCTTTCGTGGATAGCTTCAAATGCCCATTTAGACGAACAGTAGTAGCCGATCACGGGTAAGGTTACATGACCAAGATTACTTGATGTGCCCAGGATATGTCCGTGTCCCTGCTTTCTCAATAAGGGCAAGGCCGCCTGAATAACCGAAACCGGGCCAATGATATTGGTTTCGTAAAGGGCATGAATATCCTCTGGGCTGACTTCCTCAATGGTGCCAACCAGTGAATAACCCGCATTATTAAACACAATATCAAGCCTACCGAAGTGTGCATAAGCTTGTTCTACGGCTGTTTTGACCTGCTCGGGTCGGGTCACGTCCAGTTCCAGTGTTAGCACGTTTGGGCCATATTTTTCGATCAGGTCAGCAATGCTTTCCAATTTGCGTGCGGTAGCCGCTACTTTATCACCCCGCTTCAGGGCGGCTTCGGCCCAAACGCGTCCAAACCCGCGGGAAGTGCCTGTGATGAACCATACTTTAGGCGATGTTACAGGAGTTGGGGCAGGTTGACCAGTTGCCTTTTCATTCTGAGGTACCATATATAACTTGCATTTAATGATACCTCAAAGGTCAGGCTCTCCAATTCGTTAGCTGTAGTCGAATCGGGGGATCTGTAGTCAAAATGAGAAACTAAACTATTCTCTTTGCGCCCCCCTATCCAGATTCATTTAACCGTCTGACGTTACCAGATACCTGTCATCTATTGGCCATGAAGTTGACCTTTCGCGGTCACCCGCACGTAAGCCTTTTTTGTCCGGTCGTGCAGCTACAACTTGGCGGTTACTGGATCAATGACCGTGACGACCTTACTGATTGAATTTACCGGAAATCCACCAAGCCGGGCATCCTCGCGAATGGCCACTTCACTCTCGGTACTATGAATGCAATAGATCTTATCTTCGGTCACATAGGATTGCACCCACTGATAGGCGTTTCCTAAGGCTCCAATAGCACCACAGGACGTTATAAGGCTGTTTTTTTAACTGGATGGATGGCTACAAAGCTCTATCAGCCAGCCCTATTTCACCGTTTCCAATTCCCTATTTTAGAATACCCAGCCGCAAGGCCTCCATTACGGCCTTTGCGCGTGAGTTCACTCTCAGCTTGGACAGTATAGCGGAAATATGGTGGTCAACAGTTTTAACGGCTTGTGGACAGGACAACGACTCACCAGCGCCTTGAGCGGATGGGATTAGGGTTGTTTTGGGCAACCTGCCCCCCTTATCGCTGCTTCAATCCAGTAAATCACTTTTTCATAAGATACGACCTTGGCACAGCTGTCAATTTTTACCGGCTCGACGGCTGTGCCAGAAACCACCTGGAAGTCAGCAAAGCGATTTCAGTAACTTATTTTTCACATTTGAGCAGGACGACCGCTAAAGAAAGAATAACAAGTATCCCATGTTAGAAGGCCTGTATTATTTTATTTTACAAAAAAAAATCCGCATTTTGCGTAGCCCTAATTAAATCTAATAGAAACCGTATCTACTTGATTTAACGAAAGTTCTATACATACCAACATGAATAATGCAGTAAGCTTCACAATAGGCCGTTCAGCGGATAACGATCTTGTTGTTAACCAGCCGGGGGTAAGCCGTCTACACGCTCGTGTGACCTTTATTACGGATAACGAGGTGATGCTTGAAGACAGTAAATCGACCTATGGCACCTTCGTAAATGGTCGGCGAATATCCAGTACGATCATCAACCCCAACAGCCAGATTGTACTCGGCCAGAGTGAGCCAATAGATACACAGAGCATATTTAGTCTTAGATTTAACACGGCCGCCATTGCATCCCGCCCAAAGACGTATAACCAGCAACCAGCACGCCCGGCGGTGCAGCAGCCCGTAGCCGAGCCCATTGGCGCTTATTCTCAATCTTCTCCTCAGGCCGATCCACTGGATTATCGGGATAAATTCCGGCGACTGGCTAATATACAGGAGACCTATAGCGAAACCCGCGAATCCATTCAGATTAATGGACCAAAGAAACAGGGGTGGTTACGAGCCATTCTGGGCTTAGTACCTCTTGCTGGACTAGCTTTTGGAAGAGAGGGGCTGTTATTGGGGTTGTGGGGGCCGTAGTTGGGCAGATTGTAGCGGTGGAACTGTTCAATCCGACCAAAAAATTACTGGCGCTTGATAAAGAATTTAAGCGAGATTATGTCTGTCCATCTTGTGGGACATTCCTGGGCAATACCCCCTACTCTGATT
The DNA here is from genome assembly GCA_003259005.1 of Spirosoma telluris. GTDB lineage: Bacteria > Bacteroidota > Bacteroidia > Cytophagales > Spirosomataceae > Spirosoma > Spirosoma telluris. The sequence continues at coordinate 6,559,155 of QLII01000001.1, read as the reverse complement.
TAATACGACGCCGACAATGCCGTGAATGTAAGGCAAAGTGGGCTGATTAATAAAGTTTTTATCCGTCTTCTCATCCTTAAACCAATCAAATAGCATGGCCAGTTACGATGCATATGACCCTTATGAAGGGGCCACACAATTTCAATCGAATCAACAAAATCAACCTACTCAACAACCTGTAGAAGCGGAAACGCCTGACAAATCGTTAAGCAACGATCAGCGAAAAGCTATCATTGCGGCTGGCGTTGGTACAGCAGCACTTGGGGAGCTGCCTATGGATTGAGCATGCTCGAAGACAGTGAGAATCATGATCTGGCTGATGATGAAGGAGATGGGTCTAACGATCTGAAAAATAGTTTGGCGGATGCATCACACATCACGCCCCCGCCAGTTACTCCCCAACACCACAACCACCCGTTGATCCATTTGCGGGTTTAACTGGTTTTGACAAAGCGTTTCACGAAGCGCGTCTGGCAATGGGACCTGGTCACACCTTTCAGTATGAAGGTGGGACCTACAATACCTATACAAAAGAAGAGGAAGCAGGTCTGTCACCCGAAGAACGCGATGCCTTCCTGGCCTCCAACAATCTTGGCCCCAGTGGTCATGGACATCATCATGACCCAAGTGTATCGGTAGCCTCTGCCGATCATGATCATCTCCCAGACGTAACTCTGGACCCTGACGCCCCTGGAGATCACCATTCCCGGTTTGCCAGCAATGAGGCTTCGGTATCATTAGATGATGATGCTAGTGTGTCGCTCGATACAGACCACGACCAGGATCTGCACCACATCCACATGCAAGATCATACGACCGACCCCGTGGCTACGCTTGATGATCATTATGATACCACGCATGATCTGCATGATCCAGCGCATGACTTCGATAACCATGCCGATGTGAGTGATTTTACGTAGGCTAAATCAGATAAGCAGACCCAACTTTAGTTGGGTCTGCTTATCTGATTTCTGTCTCTTAGTCTCCTGATTACCACTGTCTACACCTATGAATGTGAATGTGCCAAAACTGCGGATTGTGTGCGGCAACCCAAATGCCGTTCCCCGCTTCTGATTCAAAATCCGCAGAAGCTGAAAGAAGCCAAATGTCCGGCTTGCGGCTTTCTAAATCCCATTCCGGAGGAAGAAGCGCCAACCCAGCTTCAGACCAGGCAACCAACTGAATTGGGCTGGCTAATAGTTAAAGACGAACAAACCGCTACGCAAACATTTGTGCTAACAATGGGTGTCAATGTGATAGGTCGACAGTCGAACTTATCTCCTTCTACCCACATGATTGTTACAAATGATGAATTCATGAGTCGGCCACATTGTACACTTACAGTACGGATCGGCATACAAGGTAACATAGAGTATCTGCTACAGGATGGTGCTGCTCAGCACGATGGGACTTGGAAATTAAGCAGAAATGGTACCTATCTAAACGGAGAAGAACAACGCTTGTCGGAGTTTGACTGCCTTTATTTAAGTGATGGCGATATCATTCAGATTGGTGTTACCAAATTGGTATTAAAAACCCCTGCGCTTGCTCAATCAGTCCAGAAAGCATATCGGCAAGTTGAAGATATGGACTATGGCCGAACGGTCATTGGCTTTAAAACGCCTTAGGCAAATCATCTCTACTGCTTAATCATTTTATCATTCGTTATCTACACTATCCGGATGGAAGTTAGCATTGCCCAACCCTTAGGATTTACGCAGCTCGGAAGCCGCACAAACAACGAGGATACTCTGTTTCCTGACCCAAAGGTCACTACCCCCCAACAACGGTGGTTCATGGTGTGCGATGGAGTCGGTGGTGCCGAACGGGGCGAAGTAGCAAGTCAACTGGCAGCCATTGAGTTTGACCAGTATTTTCGTGAAAACCCTGTAACTACCGTTACCGACGCCTATATTCAGGAAGCACTGTCTTTTGTACAGGATCGATTCGATGAGTACGTAGCCGAAAATCCACAGGCCGAAAATATGGGAACTACGCTGACATTGGTGTATCGGCACGATGGCGGAATAACCGTAGCTCACCTTGGCGACAGTCGAGTTTATTTGATAAGAAAGGGCGTTATTGAATGGCGTACCGACGATCATTCTTATGTCAACGAACTGGTAAAGGCAGGCGTCCTGAATCCAGACGAAGCTCGGCGACATCCTCAGCGGAATATCATTACGCGCGCCATTCAGAGTGGCGAAAAGAGAGCAAAGGCCGAAGTGCAATTACTGAATGATCTGGAACCGGGCGATTATCTGTTCATGTGTACGGATGGCATTCTGGAACGGATTAGTGACGAATTGCTGGAGAAAACACTGGGCGGCTCCGACTCGAATGAGGAAAAAATGGAAACGTTACTGGCCTGTTGCAAAGGCCAAACCCGCGATAACTTTACAGCCTGCTTACTTCAGATTGCTACTGTTACCGGGAAAGTAACCCATCGGCACGGGTGAAATTACCTACCTATTCCCGCCCTTATTCAGATGACGATGATGATGCCGTTACCCTAATTGGCGTACCTCGTCCCGATGCCTTACCCAGTTATGCTGGCCTGACGGAGCAAAACGCAGTTCCTCCCCGCCGGGAGCCTGTTCGTCCGCCTGTTGACATGCGCCCACCTGTTGAGGCCAAGCCACCCCTTGCTCAAAAACCAGTGGCAAGCCCTTCGTCGGGGGTAGTCGATGGCTTCCCTGGGCGCTGGTCATTGTATTACTTGGCGGAGGATGCTTTGCCCTGTGGTATAAATATGGTGACCTTTTGCAAAAGGAATCAACTCAGGAAGAAGGACAGGCACCTTCCAAAAAAATTACCAGTAGCATGGCCAGCGCTATGCCAACCGCCCAGACTATCGATACGGTTAAAACCAATTCTACCGAGGCTCAACCATCAACTCCCGTGCAGGAAGAGACGGCTCATTCGGAGGAACCGATGGAAACAGAAAAAAATAAGACTGTGATATTGGTTAGCAAACCGGGAATAGGACTTGAAGTTACCAAAGATAAAAATGAACAACGTGGGCTTAAGTGGATAGCTAGTAGAGAAAATGGTAAAGAGATTTTTCGACCACAATTTTCGAAAATTCACATCGAACAATATAACAAGGGTCTAATGCCTGCTGATATTGATATAAAAGGGCATAAGAAACTGGTATACATTAGTGTACGAGGGGAGATTTATGAGAAGATAGGCAATTTCAGTAAGAATCCTGATTGTAAACTTGTTCCTGTGCAAAAAGATGATGTTTGGCTTTATCTGAATTTTGATGGTTACAAAAAACTAAAAACACAATATAAAAAAGCAAGTGCATTTGATGAAAAAACCTGTACGGCTAAGGTAACCGATCTGAACGGAAGAACATTTCTTATCGATTCACAGGGAAAAGAGGTAGAGACAAAAGAGGGCGAGCAAAAGTAAACTTCAGCATCGCTCAGAATCCAGGAAAATCAGGTAGGTTTTTCCTTGACTATTTTTTGCAGTCATGCTCACGACTTAACCGTAAGAGAGCACTTCTGCTTTTAGTACAACGCGTAATGATCGGCAGCAAACTACTCGACTATGAAATAACCCGCAAAATCAAGGCGGGGGCATGGGCGTGGTCTATGAAGCCAGACGCGTTTGGGGAAAACGCGAGCGGGCGGCTGTCAAATTCCTCCTCGAACAACTCCGCGATGATGACAACATCCGACGACGATTCATCCGTGAAGCCGAAATCCTGGAAATGCTAACCCACCCCAGAATCGTGCGCATCCTGGGACTCGACCCCGACCGGGATGCCTTCGTCATGGAGTTCGTTGAAGGAAAAACCCTGGCCGAACTCCTCAGAACCAGCCCCCAAACCATTCGACAACCCCAGGTCGCCGTCGATATGTTTGCCCAACTCCTGGATGCCTTCGACTATGCCCACCATGTAGTCATCGAGATTGGTGCCCGCCAGGAACAGGGCGTCATCCACCGAGACATCAAGCCCAGCAACATCATCATCGAACCCGATGGACGACCCAAGATCCTCGACTTTGGCATCTCCCGCATCTCCACCTTCGAGAGTACGCTGACCGATCCCAAACTCCAGATGGGCTCGGTGGCTTACATGAGCCCTGAGCAGATTGTCAACCCGGCGGGGGTGGACTGGCGGAGTGACATTTATGCCCTGGGGGTTAACTTGTGGGAGTTGTTTGCGGGTCGTCCGCCCTACCCCCAGGTGACCAATTTCGAAGCGGTGATTCAGGTTCAGAACAGCATTCGTTTTGAGCCCCTGCCCCTGCTAACGGACTTGCATGGCGACAGTGAGGCCGATGAGCTGGCGTTTCTGCACCGGGTTGATGAGGTGGTGGCGCGGGCCACAGCCAAAGATCCCCTTCAGCGTTACCAGCGATGCCGCGACATGCGCGATGCCTTACTGGCGACTCTACTCCTTGCCCCAGCCCATAGTGTAGCCAAATCGGAATCTACGTCTGCCATGCAGGTTGATGACGTTGCCTCAGGTTCTGTTGTTTCCTTAGAGCAACCGGGTCGCCCTGCTCGGATCATAAGCAGCCCAGCCCGCCAAACAGAACCGCTAAAGGAGCGATCTACCGCTCATCAGCCAGCATCCCGTCCAATTAATACAGGTAAAGTCACGGAAGAAATCGCATCTGAACCACCCGCCGATTTGCTCCCTGCCGACAAACCGAAGTTCACGACCAGATCTGAGTCCGTTGTTCCTCCGACTAATCGGTGGCTTCTCTGGATGCTGGTCATTTTATTCTTTGGTGGGGGTGCTTTGCCCTCTGGTATTGTTACCGTGACCTTCTACAACCAGCTTCGGATTCGATTAAGCCACTTTCCCCAAAAGTTACCAAGCGTTCACCTAACCCAGCCTCTGGTAGGCTGCAAGCCCCTGTTACGGATACTACCAAAACTAAAAAGTCCTCAGGACAACTATCGACTAATACAAAATCGGAATCGACTGAAACGGATTTGACCCTTTATCCCAACACAGCAAAAAATCCGATTACCGTGATAGCCTCAAACCAAGATCTGGACCTTGAAGTAATCTGTGATGAAAGCACTCGGCGGGGCCTTCGTAAAATAGGGGTAAGGAAATTTTTTTGCCACAATTTCAGGAGATCAATTTAAATGGATATGAATGGGGGTTAATTCCAGTCATTATGCAGGGGCAGCAAAAGTTTATTAGCCGCCAGGGAGCGATTTACTCTGCCAAAGGCATGGTTAGTCAGACCTGCAATCGCGTGCCGGTACAGAAAGGGAAGGTTTGGCTCTATCTAGATTTGAATGGGCACGAAATCAATACGCATGCTTACAAAAAAGCCAGCGCATTCGATGAAGCAACCTGCACGGCCACCGTAACCGATCTAAAGGGCAGAACCTATCAAATTGATAAAGAGGAAAACCGGCGAACTATCCACTAAACTCAACAACGAGCAACTATGCTTCTTTCCCTACTCCTCTATTTACACACTCTGATTTCTCCGCCCACCACTGCTTTGTCGCAACGAACATTCGCAGTTGTGATTGGTGTGTCAGATTATAAGCTAGGTTTACCAGGCAAAGGGGATTTGAAATATTCTGACGATGATGCCCGTAGTTTTTACCAGTTGTTAACGAGTCGGGCTGGTGGTAGTGTTCCCTCCGAAAATATTCGACTGCTGATTGACGGGGATGCCAGCCTCGCAAATATTTTGCAGGCGATGACTATTTTCCAGAATGCAACTCCCAACGACCGGATTGTCTTTTTCTTTTCAGGTCACGGCGATAAAGGGATATTTTTGCCTTATGACGCTTATGTTGAAGGACCAGATGTTGTTTTACAACATGCCGACGTTAAAGCCGCATTCCATAAGTCGCAGGCTGGTACAAAATTTTTACTGGCCGATGCCTGCAAGTCGGGTAGTATGGTTAAACGAGTAGAGACTCGTGCCCTACATCCAAAAGATTCTACGAATACAGCGTATTCAACCGCTGTTCATACGCCTACCAGTACAAGTAGTACAGTAGTCATTATGCTATCGTCTTATGATTATCTGGATTCTCAGGAAGACAGTCGGCTGGAAGGGGGAGATTTTACGCACTATTTAATTGCTGGTGTTAAGGGAGCTGCCGACACCAACCATGATGGCATTGTAACGATCATTGAGCTTCACTATTATATTTCGCTTAAAGTGCGAGTGGCCACAGTCAGGCAATTGCAGGAAGACTCTAAACTAAAAGGAGGCAATTTTGCCTACTATTTAATTGCGGGAGCCCGCGGAGCCGCTGATGTTAATCACGACGGTAGGGCTACCGTCGAAGAGCTTAATGAGTATATAAAACGCAAAGTACTGAAGGAAACAAAGGGCAAAGCGCTTCAGGGAACTGAGGTAGTTGGAAATTTCAATGAGGACCTACCCTTTACTCCATAAACCAGCCATTATCCACAAACTGACTCTTTAACCTACTACTATGATCGGTAATAAACTTTTTGACTACGAAATAACCCGCAAAATCAAGGCGGGGGCATGGGCGTGGTCTATGAAGCCAGACGCGTTTGGGGAAAACGCGAGCGGGTAGCTGTCAAATTCCTCCTCGAACAACTCCGCGATGATGACAACATCCGACGACGATTCATCCGTGAAGCCGAAATCCTGGAAATGCTAACCCACCCAGAATCGTGCGCATCCTGGGACTCGACCCCGACCGGGATGCCTTCGTCATGGAGTTCGTTGAAGGAAAAACCCTGGCCGAACTCCTCAGAACCAGCCCCCAAACCATTCGACAACCCCAGGTCGCCGTCGATATGTTTGCCCAACTCCTGGATGCCTTCGACTATGCCCACCATGTAGTCATCGAGATTGGTGCCCGCCAGGAACAGGGCGTCATCCACCGAGACATCAAGCCCAGCAACATCATCATCGAACCCGATGGACGACCCAAGATCCTCGACTTTGGCATCTCCCGCATCTCCACCTTCGAGAGTACGCTGACCGATCCCAAACTCCAGATGGGCTCGGTGGCTTACATGAGTCCTGAGCAGATTGTCAACCCGGCGGGGGTGGACTGGCGGAGTGACATTTATGCCCTGGGGGTCAACTTGTGGGAGTTGTTTGCGGGTCGTCCGCCCTACCCCCAGGTGACCAATTTCGAAGCGGTGATTCAGGTTCAGAACAGCATTCGTTTTGAGCCCCTGCCCCTGCTAACGGACTTGCATGGCGATAGTGAGGCCGATGAGCTGGCGTTTCTACACCGGGTTGACGAAGTGGTTGGTCGGGCCACAGCCAAAGATCCCCTTCAGCGTTACCAGCGATGCCGCGACATGCGCGATGCCCTATTGGCGACTTTAGTTCCAATACAGACTTCTGGCTCAGAGCCCACTCCCGATCCCGAAGTTTTCAGCAAACACGTAGTCGAAAGCGTTCCTGTTTATACGCCCCCATAGCGGTAGAAGCCCCCAAACCCATTGTCTATGAAGAAATAGTACCCGAAGTGTCACCGGTATCAGAATCTGTGACCCGTATACAGGAACCAGAGCCGGTATCCAGTTTTGTTGGGGCCGATAGTTCGCGGGTAAACGAACAAATGAATAGTATAACGCCAGATGGTTCATTTCGACCCGTCGTACATCCGGCTTCTACAGACAATTCCGGCAAGAAATCCGCCTGGTTACTTTATGCAGTTATCGTTCTCGCATTGCTCGTTGGAGGTACGATCTGGTGGCTACAGGACAAGCCAACTGACAACGTACTGGAGACCAAGACATCGGAAGTAGCGCCCGAAAGCGAGTCAACGTTTGAGTCAATCACAAAAGCCGATTCCTACTACGAAACAGGCACACACTATTTTTTTGGCAGGAACGGTAAACCCCAGGATTACAAACTAGCCGCTGAGTCGTACCAGAAGGCTGCGGATCTGGGGAATTCGAATGGCCAGAGTGCGCTAGGATTTCTGTATCAGATGGGTTTAGGGGTTGAACAAAGCTATGAGAAGGCCATAAAATTGTTCCAGGCATCGGCCGACCAGGGGAATCCTGAAGGTCAGAAAAACCTTGGCGTCATTTATTATAACGGTTTGGGCGTTCCTCAGGATTATGCACGGGCTCTGAAATTATTCCAGGCATCGGCAGCCCAAGGCAATGCCGAAGGGGAAGTTAATTTAGGCGTCATGTATGAGCAAGGCCAAGTTGTTGCGAAAGATCCAAAAGCAGCTTTTACCTGGTATATGAGGGCTGCGAATCAAAACTTGCCGCTTGCCGAATATTATGTTGGCCTGGGTTTTCAATATGGCACGGGCACAGAGCAAAGCTATAATAAAGCCATTCAATGGTACAAGCAAGCAAGCCTGCATGGTAGTAAAGAGGCTAAGCTGGCCTTAAAAAAAATGCAATAAACTAGTACTCGTCCAATTTAGATTCTTTGGATTCTATTGATTCTCACGCCTGCGCGGTCATACTGATAATCAGAATCTATAGAATCTATTTGGACAAAGCACGCTACTCAAGCTAGCCACATCACTTAATGAGTCTATAGGATGAAAAAATGTTTACTTTGGGGATTACTAACTGGACTATCTATCAGCACGTTATATGCTCAGGAGGCTATCTATTTAGCAAATGGTAATCGATCAGCGGGTAAACTGACGGGGGCAGAAGGCGAAAAAGTAAAAATCACCGTCATTAGAAATGGGAAGCCTGCCTATTATAGCCTGCGTCGGGAAAACGTACTACTGGCTTTCTCGGACGATGGTCGTTATCTAATCGTCAATTCGCTGGACACAGACCCCGCAAAAGCGCAGCAGGAAATTGATGCCTTTCAGAAAGGGGCTGCGGCTCACCCTGATTTTGATCTTCTCGTGAAAGCATCGCCCCCCACCGTCCTTCAAGGTACTATTCGTTACGAAAGTGGCGATGTTGTTAATTATCAATCGGCAGGAGGTGCATCAGGTTCTATTAATAAGCGGGAACTGGCTATTATTTTCTACCGGGATGGTCGGCATCAACTACTTATGCCCCCCGCCGAAGTTGTATCGCTTCTTAACAGCACCCGGTCCGAATTGATCCGCTTAGCTACTCCTGCACCCGTAGTACCGCCTACAGCAACGGCTAAAAAAATGCCAAAACTGCCTCCGTCAAGTGCTAAGGTGGCTAAAAAATTACCGGCAAAAAGTGAGGCCGCTCCTAAAAATACCCAACCAGCCAATCCCACTACTGCACCGTCTGTTCCTGTCACTCCTGTACCGTCAGCTGCTAGTGAACCGAGTGCGATTGCGAAACCTAAGCTTAGCGATGCGCAATATCAGCAATACCGGTCCAGTGCCCTGAGCCGGGTCGATGAGTTTGTCGCTTATCTGAACATCATTGCGAATAAAGAATTGACTGATGACGAAAAAGATAAAGCGATCGAGCAGGTTGTCAAATTGTTTTTGCCAGAGGCAACGATCGACGTATCATCAGCCAATCGGCCAGGGGTACGCAAGTATAAAATCAAAGATTATCTGACTCGGTTGAAAATGGTTCCCTATGCCTCATCTACGATTGACTGGACTGAAATCCAGTACGTTAGCGAACTAAAACAGGCAGCCGACGGCAACTATTACGGCCTGATTACTGGCCAGCAAACGTTTACGGGCTATGCCGAGAATGGTCAGGATGTACTTTACACGGATGTAACGGAGAAGAGCGTTCAGGTCAAACTGGAAGCCTATCGTAGTTTAAAAGACGGCAATACACAACTTAAGTGGGCTGTACTACTAGGAAATATAGGGATCGTTGTCAAATAAATAATCTGGCAAAATTGGCTTTGCATGCCTCATAAATCCTCTTTCTGAATTAACTTTATAGTACTGAAAGATAGATGGTTACGGCGAAAAACTAAACCTTGAGACTAATTTTGCTTTAGTACCTGGGCAAATTTAGCTTCTCTTAATTCTGCCTGCTTGCTTACCTCTTGAGAATTAATAAAATCTAATTATGAAACGAATTTTATACGTACTTGGACTGGCAGTATTAAGTTGGATACCAATAGGGGTGTCATTGGCGCAGGGTATTACCCTCGCGACAATGAAGACCTCAAGCTACTGGCGAAACGAAAAATCACCAATTTTAGTGATTTACTAAATACACTAACGTTTGAGGATCTAACGGAAACAGAACGGAAAGATATTATTGCCAATAGCTACGACACCAAAAAACAGGTTCGCTTATTTTATAATCCTGATGTCATCATAGAAGATGATATTCAGCCAGATCGACCGATTGATCAGGCTATTGATTTGAAAGCCGAAAAGTATTTCGCGAACCTGGATCTATTTTATACAAAAGCGCCCGAGCAAACGATTAAATTCTCGGATATCATTGTATCGAACGCCAAAGAGCGGAATTATACCTACCTGAAAGTTTATTATACACAGTTATTTAAAGGTAAACATTCTCAATCCGCCGTAGCCTACCGACCCATTACGCGTGTAGCGGAGGTGCGGGTCGAACGAGTTGGCAAGAAGTGGGCTGGTTATATCGCCCATGTCGGCTTTCTGGCACCGGGTGATTCAACTACCTCTACCTTAAACGACGTGACGCTGGTAGCACCCGAAGCACCAACGGATAGTCTTTCTATACGAACCAGACAGGAGCAGGAAGAATTAGTAAAAGCTCAACGTGACCAGGAAGTTGAAAAAGAAAGAAAAGCAAAAGAAGTATATGACAAGTTAATCCATGAAGGCGATCTGTTTTTAAGTGCAAAAAACTACCCAGACGCCCTCCGAAAATATAATGAAGCCAATAATAATAATGAGCCGGGTGATCTTACAGCAGCTCGCAAAATAGCCCAGGTCAACCGCGCTATGTATGCAGCCCGGATTGCCGAAGCAGAACTCATACGCGACGCCAGGGAGAAGGGCGAAATAGCCCGAAAGAGACGTAATTATGCGGAGGCCCTTAGCTATTTCCATCAGATACTTGACAAACGACCTGATTCAACCGCGCTCCAGACAATCATTAAAGAACTTACGCTGAAGTCGAATCAAAAAACTGAATACGACGAACAGTTTGCAGCCGGGCAATATGAGAAGCTCGTTGACGCCTACAAAAAGGCCATTAAAACGGATGAAACAAACTCCGACTGGTATCTGGGGCTTGCCAAATGCTATCTGAAATTAAACGACGACAAACGGGCACTGACTAATTTAGATTTATCCTTGAAATTCGATTATGCGAACCTGGATGCCCTACTGGTCCGGGCTGACCTCCACCGTAAACAGGGAAATTTACCAAAGGCAATTACAGACCAGTCGGCTTATTTGATCATTGACCCTAAAAACGACATTGTGTTTGCTCAGCGGGCCCAGCTACGCGTTGGTACCAACAACTTAGCCAATGCCGATGAAGATTTCACGCAGGCAATAAAGATTAATGAGAAGCAGTTAGGCCCTGGAAAACAGGCTGCCGCTGCCAAACAGGCTACCTATTATTATGACCGGGGCATGCTTCGTTATCGGACTCATCAGGATTCGTTAGCCATTCTTGATTTTACAGATGCGATCAAATTCGCTCCGGCCAAACCCGAGGCTTATTTCTGGCGTGGATTAGTCAATGCACAGGGCAAGCAGTATGACAAGACCGGGAAAGATTTCCAGGATGCCATCAAACGGATGATACCTGCGCCGTATATACCTCGAATTGATTCGGTTGTCGTCAGTCTCTATACACTAGGGCAGCAGGCCAATGAAGCTAAAAACTATGAACAAGCTATAGAACATCTCAAAAACGCGTTGGCAGTACGGGCTGAACTACCGAATGCCTTGTATGAACGAGGGCTTGCCTATCAGAATTTAGGTGCTTATGACAAAGCGATCGAAGACCTGACAGCTTCTATTAAATATGCGCCAAACGAAGGAGCAACCTATGACCGCCGGGCGATGGCTTATATGGGTTTAAATCAGTTCGATAAAGCAGCAGCTGATTACCGACGTGCCTACACCCTGAGCCCAACGAACTATGCTGCCTACCTTGGTGAAGCCACTGCTTTACTCGAACTAAAAAAATACAAAGAAGCAATTCCGCCCTTGATGACGATAAAAACGGTGCAGAAAAAAATCGAAAAGAATTACACCCCTATTTTTTTCAGGGATGCTTTTTATCGGCTAGGGATTACAGAGTATGCTACCGAACAATTTGATAAAGCAATCGACGACTACTCATCAGCGCTGAAATTCGATAAAACCTATGGAGAAGTTTATATAGCCAGAGGACTGGCCTATGAAGAACTCAAACAGTTTGGGAATGCTATTGAGGATTATCAGAAGGCGATCGATCTGAATCCAACTAGTCCAGACCGCTATTTTGCCAAAGCTATGGCTCAGGAAAAGAAAAAGGATTTCGCACCCGCCATTGCCACTTATACCGATGTGATTCGCCTGGATTCAACCCAACAGCTCTACTACAAGCGCGTATTGCTTCGCCGGGGAATAACCTATCGGTTAAACGAGCAGTATACCGAAGCGCTGGCCGATTTGAAACAACCCGCGTTGGAGAAGGATAGCGATGTGTGTAGCTATGATTGCTGGTTAAATATCGGTCTGGCGCACCTCTATGCCGGGCAACCCGATGAAGGTATACCCTATTTAGCGAAATGCCTCAAGAAAGCTCCATTTTCTGCCTGGGCGGCTTATGCTACAGGCTGCGCCAATTTGCAAAAGAATAACGATGCCGAAGCCCTTGTCTGGTTTGACAAGGCTTTTCAGGAAAAAATACTCACTCCCGATGATATTAATAAGGATAAACTAATAGAGATTTCGCGCAAAGGATTCCGTAAGAGTAATAAAGACTTTAAGGAATTAGTAAAAAAAATAGGTAAATAACCAATACGGTAAAGTTACTCATTTCAATAGTTGAAGTCATTAACTTTACCGTATCAATTATTTTTTGACCTTTAAATAGAAAGTTACAGATAATACTATCTAAATTTTATAATATAGAATACATTAAAAAAAACATTTTTGCGCGAGCATTTTTCAGTAATTATTTATTATTCAGTATCTTGCAATAAAATTCCTGGCATATCATTGCGCATAAGCTTGAATTAGTCTGTCTGCAAAGTATAGACACTTTGATCAAAATAGTATCATTTTCCAACTCGAGAAAATGATCTTTTTGTAACTACTTCCACACTTTATACTATAAATATGAAATTGCCAACGCGATTTATAGCTCTACTTTTGGGGGGGTATTACTCACCTATTCGCTTGCTCTGGCACAGGGTAAAGACGAACGAAGTTTTGAGAGTCAATATAGACAGGGGCAGTTCTACGAGAACCTTAAAGATTACCGAAAAGCGATTGCTGCCTATCGCCAGGCCCAATCCAACGCCACACCGGAAGCTAGCAAAAATATTGACAAAAAGATTGGAAAACTCGACGATTTACTGCTGGCGCAGCAATTAATCAACGAAGGGCTGGCCAGTGAAATTGAAAAGAAAATTAATCAATTAACCAGCCTTTCCAATCGGAAACAGTTTCTAAAGGAGCTGGAAAAACTTCAGCAACGAGATGACGCTACCTCGGCGAACTATCAGCAATTGATGCGCCAGGTTGAACTAGAAGGAAACAACAGCGAAGGGGTAGTAGAATCATCCGTAACACCTACACCACAACGCTCGACTCAAGCCCACCATGCTTCTGCGAAATCAACTGACCCTCCGCCAAAGAAGGTCACCAGTAGCATGCCCATTTATACCCCAAAAGCAGCTTCTGATTTCAAGACAACTAAATCAGCCGGTTCGTTGCTCAACAATTCAGGGAAACCGAAACAATAGAGTTTTCACGTCGATCCTCGTATCCTTATGCGAACTAAACTCTACATTTTCCTTTCTTTTCTAGTAGCGGGCTGCAGTCAGAAAGTTTCGACAGTACAAACGGCAACGAAGTCTGTAGACAATTTAAAGCGTGTTACAACCACTCCGTTTGTCGTCAATGATCGGCCAATGCGGCAACTCCTTGTCAATCAGACCAGGGCCATTTCCGTACAGGGTAAAATTTCAGGGCTTTCCAGCTTACAAAACCGCAAACGTTTACAGATTGATCTGGATCGGCTTCGGCAAAATCCAAATGCAACACAGACCGATTATCAAAACTTGTCGCGTCGGGTAGACATTATCCGGCAAGTAGAATTGAGTGTGCTGCGGAATGTAGAAATCACTCGTACGTCAGCTCCCCGCCACCACCGCGCTTCCAGTAAACCCATGGCTCCTCCACCAAAGACCGTTACCAGCAGTATGCCCATTAATTCTCCGGGTGCATTTCCTAAAGTAAATCAGGAGGCTCGCCCAATCAAGTCGGTAATATCCTTACAAAACAATTCAGGGAAGCCCAAATCAACGAAAGCAGGCAAGACCATTTAATCCGAACATTCTAGTTAAATACTTCTCCCGTATGCGTACTTATTTCTACCTCTTTCTTATGCTGGCCCTGGCCAGTTGCAGCAAAAAAGTAATGGTTCGGTTTAAGCAAAAGGATGCTGAAATAAACTCTAAAGAGGCACTGGCGCTTCTTATGCTGGTTAATAAATCGCCAAAAATTGTCCTTCGAGTTCCTGATACACAGAGAGTTGTCATTCGAGATCCCGAAAGTGACACAAAGAATCAGAAAGACGCCCGAAAATCGATCGATCAGAACAAGGAAGTCGTATACGACGATCGCATGCTGTACAATGCCATTGAAAAGCAGTTGTTTGAGAACTTAAATGTTGTTGATCGGAAGCTATTCAACGAAGTACTTAGCAAGGCAAGTAATGTCGATTACTCCAAATTAAATGATCTGACCAACACAGATCTGATTTTAGAGTGGGTTAACATGAATCGGCAGGTACCCTATGTAACTAAGGAATGTTATCAACTAAGTAAGAAAGGGAAAGAACAGCCCATTGAGCTGGAAAGCCGGTTTCGACGTCTGGGCGCTTCCATCGAATTCAGACTGGTGCAGGTTAAAACCAATCAAATGGTGGGCTCCTATATATTCAATTATACGCCTTGTGCCACAGGCCCAGGCTGCGAGTATTTGTATAAAGGAGGTCGGCTGATTCCTATCGTCAAACATACGCAGCTTGGCCGCTATGAAATTGCCAGCCAGGCTGAACTTGAAAAATTCATGACGGACGCCACCAGGCAATTAGTTGAAGCTATTCGTTAAACCACCCGGCTCAATGAAAAAAACACTACCTATTCTCTGTATTCAATCCGTATTCACTATAGCCTATTGGTTACTAGCCAATCCCGCTTCTGCTCAAACCCAGCCTAAAGAAGTCCCGCAGGATGTTGTTTATTTATTTCTTGGCGATCAGGTTCAGGAAGCTTTAGACACTCGTATTGAAGGTCTAACGGCTGACAAGATCATGTTAAGGAGTGGCAAAGGGAACGTAAAAAGTTTAAGCTGGACAAGCGTATTAATGGCTTTCAGCCGACAGGGAAATTTTTTAGTTATTAGCGAGCTATCAACAACAGACCTCGATTCGGCAAAAAGGCAGCTAAAAGCATTTACGGATGCCCCCCTCCGTTCCGATGGAAATGATTACCTGATTGTTGCGAAACCTTTGTCTGTCAGTGCAGCTCGAATTGTAGTAGACAATGCCAACGTGCTCAACTACAAAACGATAGAAGGTAACTCTGCCTCAATCAATAAGAACGAATTGTTGGCTATTTTATATAGAGATGGGCGTCATAAACTACTTAAGTCCCCTATCGAGGTTGCCCCGTATTTAGCAGAAATTCGACCTGATATAAAAAATGGGGGTAAGCCGATTGCTAAAGCGACACCGCTTCCTCCACCCGTCGATACAACCAGTGTCGTGGCAGAAAAAGTGCTGGAAAACAAGGAGGGGCAGATGGTTCTCACAAACGAAGAAAAAGAGAAATATCAGGAAAGCTCACTCCATCGCTTAGACGACTTTATTGTGGCCATCAATACGATAACCGATAAAAACCGAAGCGAAGACGAGAAAGACCGAGCCATTAATGATGCCCTTCGGCTATTCACAAAAGAAGCGACCATTCAGGTTAACTCCGTCAAAAATAAAAATCCGCGTACCCTCAGTATAAAGAATTACCTCACTCAACTCAGATTGCTCCCTTACAAGCGAACAACCGTCGACTGGGTTAAAGTGCACTTTATTGAAAATCTGACCCAAACTGGAGACGGGTCCTATGAAGGTGTCATTACGGGAGAACAACTCTTCACCGCTGAGGGGACAGGTGGTAAGATCGTTTATTCGGATGCAACCAAGAAGGATGTACGGGTAAAACTAGATCAACGGCCTAAGATTGTTAATGGTAAAACGTCTATGAAATGGCACATTTTACTAGGGAATATCAGTGTAAAATCAGAAGAGTAAACAGGTGATGAATTGTTGGTCAAAATGGTCTTTCTGGATAGTAATCTGCCTGTTAGCATGGATTCATAGCCCTGCTACAGCGACGGTGAATCCATGCCTGCGCCTGACTGGCGTTGTACAGGACTATGCCAGCCACCTTCCGCTGGTAGCCAGGCTTTCTGTGAGGACCCAACAAGGCAGCTATAACATTGGCGTTAGTGCCGCCCAAACCGGGCGATTTACCATTGACATCACTTGCCCTGCTACTGAACTCATTATCGACAAAGAAGGGTACCGCCAGCAATCGCTTGTACTGAATACATCATCAGCTTTATCCAACAAACCAATAGGGGTTATTATTCCCTTGATTTCGCTTGGCCAACAAGGCTTAAATCAGCCTTATTCTCAGTCACAACAGACTTTTTTCGTCCAGAAAAACAATAAACAGGCCAGTATTCGGCCGCAACATAATACGTTCGTTATCAGCGATGCTTTAACGGGTCAGTTGCTACCGGCTCAAATGTGTTTTACGTTCACAAAAACCGAAAAGAAGCAGTGTTTTGAGACGAATAAAGCAGGGCAGGTCAGTATTGATTTTACCGAAAAGGACATAATCGCCATTGACGTAACCTCGGCTGGCTATCAAACCTATAACGGAAATCAGATCGTAGAACAGGGAGACACCCGAAACCTACGCCAGGGCATTCGATTAGTACGCGAGTTAACTATACTATCCGTTCAAGTCGATCCATCGGTAAAGAACTTCGAACTGCGGCCGGAAGGGAAGGTAGGGAAAACGATAAGCCTTCAGGCTATTCCAGGCTTAGCCAATACGCTGGTAGCCTATGATCTGATCCCTCAACAGTACCAATTAGTCATCACCGACCAACAGCAGGCCGTACTTGAGCTGAGGTCTATTCTTATTCAGCCAGGCCTGAATACGACTGCGGCCTTAGCGCCCCAACCGCTATCTGCTTCGGCCGTTGCCCCGGTAAGTCGGCCTGACTCGGCTCTACGCTTCGAACAGAGTAATTGGAAATTACTACAGGATTCACAGGCATTACTTACCCAGATGGCCGCTTATTTAGTTCAGCACCCCGAATTGAGTATCCGCATTATGGGCCATACCGACAAAGAAGGTGATGAACGATTGAATCTGAGATTATCAGAGCAAAGGGCTAAAGTCGTGTCTACATTTCTGTGGAATCATGGCGTTGCCGACGAGCGGATGGAAATTATCGGTTTGGGTAGTCAATTTATGATTGCACCAAGCGATACGGAAGAGAATAAGGCAAAAAACCGACGGGTGACTATAAAATTCATAGCTAAAGAGACACGATGACACTATATAGAAACCTCTACATCCTATTCGTGGCGATTGGGCTGAATTCATGCTACAAAGAGGCTGTTATTCCCAATAGCCTACTCCCCGCCTATTGCCGTATTTCTCAAATTTCCACCATCAATTTTAATAAGCAGGATTCCCTTGATTACCAATATGACCGATTAGGGAATCGGACAATCGAACGGTTTAATAACGCCATAAAACGTGTTTTCAAGTTCGACTCAAATGGCCTGTATATCACTAGTCAGCAGATGGATGGCGTTACATTAGCCTATCAGTATGAATCACTGGGTACTACCAAACGAATTAGCCGTATAAGTGGCGGGGCATTTTCGTATGTCTATACCTATGAAGGTGACAATATAAAAACGTATGTAAGTACGGAGCCAGCAGGGACTCGAACCTATTCGTTTACAAACGGCAAACTAACGGGATTAACCGTTACCCCGGATCAACTACCTATGATATAAGCAACGAGAAAATAGCAAAAATTACTGATTCACAAGGAAATACAACAAACTACACTTATACAGGAGGGCAGTTAACGCAGGCGGAATACATCTATGCTGCCGGTGGGCGTAAAGTAGTCAAGTATGCTTACGACGGGAATAAATACTATGGTCTTGGGTGGTTATTGGCGCGGGGATTTCCAGGTTCGGCAGCAAGTGGCCAGCCAGGACCTGGTCTTGATACGTTTGGTGAATCTGTTCAAACCAACAATTTGATCAAAGTCACCACACAATCATACAAGAAGAGCGGAGGTGTAGAAACGCCCGATGGCGACCCTCAGGTTCTCACCTACCAACATCAGTATAATGGTCAGGGATTTTCGCTCGGCTATGGTCGTAGCGATGGGATTAGAGTTCGTTACACGTATGCCAACTGTCCTAACGACTAACCACCATGGGCAAAACGATGTCAAGACTCCTGCTTGTCTGGTTATACCTCTCCTTCTCAGGAGTAGTAAGCCCTGTATTGGCCCAATCGCAGCAGCCGGAATCTTCGTTAACCGAACACGATAAACAAACTATCAACGCGTTTGCCTTACGAAGACTTAAACAACTTAATCAGCTACTAAATACGTTAGTCGATGATCCCTTATCTGAATCTGAGGTAGATGCCCTTATTCAAGCTAGTTGCTCAGGACAATCACGCCTATTTGATACGGCTGAAACTGTACTGGAAGATGATATCGATCCCGCTCATACCTCAATCGATAAAACGGAAGATTTACAGGTTAACGAATACCTGACTAATCTGATCCTGTATTATACGAAACGAAGGAGTCAGATTAACCAATCGACGATTGTTTTCTCTGATATGAAGTCAACCCCTGTCCAACAGGCAGGCGACTCGATTTTCATTAGGGTATTTTTCAAATCTTATTTTAAAGGGGAATACAAACCGAATGCTCTTTCCTACCTGCCTCATGCACGGGTAGTTGAAATGAGAGCCGAAAAACAGAGTGACAATTGGGCGGTTTATATTACCCGACTTGGTTTTGTGCAATCTGGCGAAGGCATGGATGTGCTGGATACTAGCAGACCGGAGGAACCTGATAAACCGATTACTTCAACCCACCCAAGTGTTAGTAAACCGGAGCGTTCATTAGCACGACCAACGGTCCACCCACCTGCGGTACAGGTAAAGCCAGATAGCCCTCCGGCTAAAGTTGTTACCAGTAGCATGCCCACTGAACTACCAAATTCGAAGAAGGTAAAGTCCAGCCATTCGTTACCCGATAGTTTAAAAAAGCCTAAACCATAAAAGTGCTCTGGCTCTTTAAGCAATCTTTTAAAACCGTAAAGCCCTTCATTACTTAGTCGCGAGGCATAAAATAGGGGGTAGTCCGATCCATCAAAGACGACTGAAAACGATTATCAATTATGACCAAAACAACGACAAGACTTTTATTGGCCTGGCTGTTCACCTGCCTCATAGGGTCTGTAAGCGCTGTATTGGCCCAACCGCAACTAGCACTAACTGAGCGGGATAAACAAAACATCGATGCAGCAGCATTAAAATCAGTTAAACGGCTCAATATTTTATTAAATACATTAACAGTTGACGATTTAGCCGAGGAAGAAATAGAGACAATCATTAAAGAAAGCTATACAGGTTCATCCCGACTCTTTGATAATAGCAATGTATTAGTTGAAGATGACATCAAACCAACTCATACCTCTGCCACTAAAACGGAGGACTTAAAAGTAGATGAATACTTAAATCGAATAGTCCTTTACTACACTAAACGAAGTGTCAATGATGCTCAATTAACTATTATTTTTTCTAATTTAGAAACAATAGCCCCACAGCAAACTGGCAACTCAATTTTCGGAAAGGTATTTTTTACATCTGATTTCAAAGGAAAATATCTGCTTAATTCGTCTACCTACCAACCTACTAAACGGGTAGTAGACATACGGGCTGAAAAGTCAGGCCAATATTGGAAAGTTTATATTACCCGCCTTGGTTTTATACCAGCTGGAGTAAGTATACAAGAAACGGCCACTGCCAGACCAGAACAAGTAAGCAAACCCAAAGTACCAACTAATTTAACCTCAACGGCTCACCCTCCTGCTCTACAGGCAAAGACATACAGTCCTCCTCCTGCTAAAGTTGTTACCAGTAGCATGCCCACTGAATTGCCTAAAAAGCCTAAACCCTAAAAAGCATTCAGGCTATTTCTAAAAGCGTTTTTCATACCCAAAAGGGCCTTTACTACCTAGTAGATCCACATACACAATAGAGGCAATATAAAAACAGTCATGCATATCGAAACCAACTAACAACTATGACCAAAACATCTACAAGAATTTTACTGGCCTGGTTGTTCATCTCCCTGGTGGGAGTGGTAAGCCCTGCATTGGCGCAATCGCAGCAGCCACCCACACAGCTAACCGAACGAGATAAACAAAACATCAATGCAGCAGCCTTAAAGTCACTTAATCGACTTAATGTCTTATTAAATGCGTTAGCAGTTGAGGGATTAGAAGACGCTGAAGTAGATACAATAATTAAAAAAAGCTATTCAGGACCAGCCCGAATCTTCGATAATGTTAACGTATCTATCGAGGACGACATCAATCCAGAACATACCTCTGCCACTAAAACGGAGGATTTAAAGGTGGATGAATACTTGAACCGTCTCTCGCTATACTACTCTAAACGAAGCCCAAATGATGATAAAGTAACCATTATTTTTCCTAAACAGGAGGCAACAGCAGCTCAACAAAATGGTAGTTCGACTTATATTAAAGTATTTTTCGAATCTGTTTTTAAAGGAAAATATATCCCTAAGTCTTCTTCCTATCAACCTGCGAGTCGGGTAATAGAGCTGCGAGCCGAAAAGCCGGGTCAATACTGGAGGGTCTATATTACCCGCTTTAGCTTTAAACAGCCTGGCGAGGGTATGCAACAGGTAGTCGGGACAGGTAGGCCAACGATTCCGCCAGGTATAAAAGTGGGTGGTGCCGAAATTCCTTATCGGAAGACGGGTACGGAGCAACTGGTCGTACTAAAATTCACTACCCAATGGCTCGAAGTAGTTAATTCTCAGGAAACTGACCTGCCAACGGGAATCTATAAACGTAAAATAAAAGAAACAGGCCAGATTTCCGAAGCCCAGGTTTATGACTTTGACAATACGCGTGCTATTGAATTAAAGGAAAATAGCAACCGATTTTCGTTTCGCAATGACATAACCACTACTTGGTTTGATCGCGTAAATCCAATTATTAACAAACCAACAGCCCCCAAAAGCCGGTTATTCCACAGCCCGATACGACCCGGCAAATTGCAAGTCAAAGACCAAAGGTAAAACCGCCCGTTGTTGCGCCTACTCCTCCCATAAAAACGGATTCGACTAAAGCCGTGGCCGTTACTAACCCAGCAGCAAAAACAAAGCCAACGACTGCAACGGTGGCAGCACCACCAACGATTACGCCTGCCAAATCACCACTAATAAAACCAGATACAGCTCGCTCTCTGGCTTTAAATAAGACACCAACACCTGCTAACCCTGAACAGGAGCCTAAAGAACCGCTGGCAAGCATCACCATGAAACAGCGGAAAGCCAAAGCAGGTTCAGTGCTCCAATCTGATTCTGCTCAGCGGGTCACTGATCAGATAGCGGGTCTGCAATCATCAAAACCGTCCGCTCTACCGTCAAAAATGCCTAGTCTTATGTCTGTCCTCAGAAAAGACTCCGTTGACATGGCTACTACTGAACTCTACATTAAACCGCAGCCAGAAACTAAGAAAGTTGAATCGCTTGTAAAAGCACCAAAGGCGCCACCAATTGGGCCAGAACTTGCAAAATCGCTGAATTCAGAAGATAAAAAACTAAAAGCTCGTTACCGGATGCAGGGCTGGCTTCAGATTGCAGCGGGTGTAGCCGGATTGGCAGGTAGTTATTTGGCCTATTCAGCCATCAAAACCGACTATGATGCCTATTCTGCCAAAATGGAGAAACTCAACACCGAATATTCGAACTGGCAGGCTGTATCACGCCAACCATTGGGAACAGCCGTAACGCCATTGTCGATGACCAGTTACGGGAAACCAGCTACCTATGGAGTCTACGCAGGGGGTGCAATTAGCTTGGGAGCCGTTATTAACGGAATTCGGTTTCTTGGGAAAGCCGGAAAGATAAAAAGCAAATCAAATCCTTCTCTTCCCAATACCATCCCCAGCCCACCTCCTACCATCATTAGCAATAAGAAATAGGCGGGGTCAGTACTATGTGCTGATGACGATGGCCAGTGAAGAGTAAAAGTTACTCATGATTTTTAACTATCTGCCTACAGACCATGAAACCAATTTTACACCAACTTATTTTGGCAGGATTGCTACTCCTAACCACAATGGCAGCAGTTGCCCAAAGTGTTCCGAGAACAACTCCAACCTCAATTAATGTAACGTCAATATGCCCAGGCGAGCAGATTATACTTTCTGCGGATGTAACCGATGATGGGCTTCTTGGTGTTCGTGAGACTCCCGATGGGGGCGGTAAGTATTGGGTAAGCTATTATAACTCAAGTACGGGCCAATTAGCCTTAGATTTTCAGACTTACAATGAAGTGTATACGGGTACGGTTACGAAACGATCATCGGGGGTATACACAGCTAGTAATAAAATTAGCGGGCCAATTACCATTCCCCCTAGCCTTCCGCCCGGTTCTTATTTCGTAAAAATTTTCGTCGGCGAACAAAACAGCCGACTAAATCCCAATAACGCAGGCAACAGCCCTACGTTCAGGGTCAATGCGCCAGCCACTGTCGTTATTTCTGACGCAGTTGCAGGAGGAGTAACCATTAATCCTGGACAAGCTGCTCCCGTTAAATTAACCTTTGGAGGGGGTGTGCCTTTTACCTTTTACTATGATAACCTACTTAATCCTGGTTTTTCACAAATAGTATCCGTTCTAACTGAAGGTTCAACAACTATTAACGTCTATCCAACAACCACCTATACTTTCGATGCGTCCAAACTAATAAATTTTAGGGGGCCTGTGATAATGGAACACGTTCTGGTCAGGCAATAATAAGGGTGAATGCCTTAACGGTTAAAACCACGAGTGCAACTCCTGCGGTAGTTTGTCCCAATCGAGATCCCATCGTCGTTTCCTTTAGCACAAACGGCACTCCCCCATCGGGTACCACCTACACTGTCCTGATTTCAGATGCCAGTGGCAATTTCCAGCCCCCTACAGCAGGTATCCTGGGAAATATCATTGGAACAGGTAGCTCGTCACCCATCACCTGTAGTGCGGGTAGACCCATATCGGCTTATAAAGCAGGAGCTTATAAAGTCCGCGTCATTTCCAATAATAACAATATACAGGCCGATGGCTCCTCGGTAGCAGTAACCCTTTCCCGAACCACCTCCCCTGCCGTGACCGAAGTTTCCTATTGCGAAAATGCTCCCATATCCCTTCAGACAGGCGTGGTAGGGTCAAATTTGTTCTGGTATGGCATTAAGTACAATGGAGGGGATTATGGCAGTTATAAAGTCGGGGAAAACCAGGCAGCCACTCCACCCTCTCCCACCACACCAGGCGTATACACTTATCAGGTGACCCAATCTTCGGGTGGCTGCGAGAGTGATATAGCCGAATTGAAAGTTACCGTCAAGCCAAAATCCTCTCCACCGGGCAACCAGACGGTGGAGTACTGCCAGGGATCAGGTACCAAAACCCTGACGGTCAACGCCCAGAATCCTATCTGGTACAACAGTGCAGGTGCCAGCCTAGGCACCACCGCGCCTACTATTTCAACTGATAATGCCACCCCGCTTACCTACAAAGTCACCCAGAACACCAACGGCTGCGTCAGCGATCAATCCACTATTACGGTCAATATCAGAGCCAAACCCGCTCCACCAACGGTCAATACCCCTGCCGATGTTTGCCAGTTTGCCACTTCGGTTACCCTGTCGGCCAACGGACAAAGCCTCCAGTGGTATAACACGGACGGAAGCCCAAGAGGTGATGCCCCCACCCCTACTGGCGGGGGCACCGCTCCCCAGACCTTCTTTGTCACCCAAACCGTCAACGGATGCACCAGCGATAAAGCCACCATCGTTCAGAAATTCATTGCCGCTCCCGCCAAACCCACCGTGGCCAATCCCAATCCACAGGCCTGTCAGAACGAGCCGCCCGTCCAACTGGCAGCCTCCGCTACAGGCACGCTCAACTGGTACGACTTCCAGTCTAAACTCCTGGCTAACACCCCTGCTCAGCCTACCTCTGTTACCCCGGCACCTACACCTACTTCGTCTCCCAGTCAGCGGGAGGCTGCGAAAGTGAACGCGTCAAGATCGAAGTGCTCATCAAATCCAAATCCCCGGCTCCTGGCGATGCCACCGTCGACTTTTGCCAGTTGACTGGCAACCAGACCCTAACTATTAACGCCCAGAACCCTACCTGGTACACCAGCAACGGAACCGCTACAGGAGCGTCGGCACCCATCATTAACACAGATAATGCCAGCCCACAAACCTACAAGGTAGCCCAGAACACCAACGGCTGTCTCAGTGATCAGTCCACTATCACTGTCAATATCAAACCCAAGCCATCCCCGCCAACCGTCAGCGACCCCAAAGTACTGTGCCAGTTTGGCCCCACCGCCGAGCTGACAGCCGGAGGTCAAAATCTACAGTGGTTCGCCAGTGATGATACCCCTCTGACCAGTCCGGTTAAACCTAATACGGACGGGATAGCCTCCCTAGTCTTCAAAGTCGTCCAGACCGTCAACGGATGCGCCAGCGATAAAGCCACTCTCACCCAGAAAATTAACCCGGCCTCCGACAAACCTACCGTCACCCCTGGATTCTATTGCGTGGGCTACCCCGCTGAGCCCATCAGCGCCCGCACCCCAGCCTCCACCCAGGGCCCCAAATGGTATCAAGGTGGCTCCGAGATAGCCCCCACTACCGTGCCCAAAACCGACCAGGTCGCTACCTTCACCTACCAACTCACCCAGACCCAGGCCGACAAACAGGGATGCCCCAGCCAACCCGTCAATGTGGTCATCTCCATCCTGGCCACTCCACTGGCCCCCTCCGTCAACAACCTGGGTCTGTGCAACAACCGACCTGCCACCGTCACCCTCGACTCCCGCGTCAGTGGACAAAAGCTCACCTGGTATGAAACCCCCACCGGAGGAACCGGCTCTCAGACCACACCCAAACCCGATGTCAGTGTGGTTGGACCCAAAACCTACTACGTCACCCAGACCAATGAGGGAAACTGCGAAAGCCCCAGATCACCCCTCATCGTCACCATTTATCCCATCCCGGCAGCTCCCAAAGGAACCGTCAGTGGCCCCGTCTGCCAGACTTCCGGTCAACCCCAGCCCATTGGCGCTTTCGCGTCTACCCCCGATGCGGGTGGCACCCTGACCTGGTATTGGTCGGATCAGTTGGCCGGAGCCCCTCAGCCCCCCCTCCAGCGCCACCGCCCAGCCTGGGTCCTTCACTGTCGCCGTTGCCCAGACCATCAATGGCTGTATCAGCCTCTCCACCACCATCACCCAAACCATCAACAAAGCCCCCAATAGTCCCAAAGGGGCCGACCTGCTGCTGTGTTTAAAAGATGCACCCCGTCCCCTAACGGCTACCCCTGATGCGGGTAACACCCTGCGCTGGTATGGCAAGAGTGAGAAGGGCGGCACCTCTTCCTCCACGCCCCCCACCGTGACCCCCGATGGGGTCAAGACCGAAATCTACTATGTCAGCCAGGTCGATGCCAATGGCTGTGAGAGCCTGCTGCCCCGACTGGCCATCAAGCTCACCGTGGCCGAGGTGCCCCTGCCCCCACCATCCCCAGCGTTACCACCGCCTGCCAGAATACCAATCCCATCAGCCTGACGGCAGGAGCCTCCGCCAGCCTGATCTGGAAGGGCACCGATATAACCGATACCACCAAGGCCCCCACTCCCCCCCACCGCCGAGCGGGTCTTCTCCTACACACTGACCCAGAAGCTGGGCTCCTGCATCAGCCCCGCCAGCAGTTTCACCTACCAAATCATCAAGGAACCTGATGCCCCCTCGGCTCAGGCCAGCTATCAGGTGTGTGTGGGCCAGAGTTGGTCGCTGTCGGCCACGGCCAGCCCCGCCACCAACACCCTCAAGTGGTACACCTCCCAACTGGATGCCACCAATCGGGCCAATGCCCTGTTGCAGGTGGCCATCCCCACCGACAAGAAGCAGACCCTGAGCTGGTATGTGACCCAGACTGATCCTCACGGGTGTCAGAGCAAAACGGTACTCCAGACAGTCACTGTCAGTCAGCAGGCCACCGCTAAGCTGACGGGAGACGATCGGGTGGTGTATGATGACAACCTGCACAGTCAGGACAGCACGGCTATCCGGATCGCCTTCGATGGGGATGGCCCCTGGAACGTGACCTTCTGGGATGGCAAGACAGCTCTGGTCAATGCCAGTCAGAATCCGTTTGTGAAGTGGGTGAAGCTGAAAGACATTGCGGGTACGACACCGATCAATAGTCAGACGGTGGTCAGTTTTCCGTTGCAGGCCTTATCGGGTCAGTGTGGGCAGGGGAGTCTGACGGGGGCGACCTATTCACTGACGCTTCGTCGGCTGGTGACTGACGTGGAGCCATTGGCGGTAGGTCTGTCGCTACACGTATTGCCCAACCCAGCGTCTAGCAGCTTGCGGGTAGAATGGCAGGCGAAGGCGCATCAGGGGTTCGGTTGCGGGTGTTGTCTTCGAGTGGGAGTGTGCTCTGGCAAGCGGATCGGGTGGGTTCGGGTGTGGTGGAGGTGGAGAGTCTGCCCGTCAGTAGCTGGTCGTCGGGTCAGTACTATGTGCAGATGGCTGATGAGAAGGGGAGCCTGGCCGTTAGGAAGTTACTCAAACAGTAAGTGAATTAGTAGTAGAACCTATGAAGTCTGCTCCAATCAGTTTATCTGGTTATGGGGCATACTTACGGTTTTCATTTTCCTTAAATTGTACATTTTTTCCTAAAAATCAGCAAAATTCAGTACGGTAAATAAACAACAACGAAAAGCTTCGTTTTCTCACTGACTTTTCTATACATTAAGGGCTAAATTTGGGTTACTCCACACGTTTCTACTAAGTTATGAATCTCGCCGAACCTACTAAAGAGGCTGTCCAGATTGCACAAGCCATAGCAAAAGAGCATCAGCACGAAACGATTGCTCCTCCCCACCTGATGTTGGGACTCCTGCACAATGATGTAGGGTTTGCCTCGTGGCTAGCCAATCTGGGAAAAGACATCTACTTTCTGCGCGACTGGGCCGATTATCGACTTGAACTGTTGCCAAAGTCAGGTAAACCGTCTGCCGATCCTTCGGGCGATGGTAGCGTTCAGCAAGCGATGAAGCTGGCGGAACTCGTGGCACTCCAGGTGTCTGCCATGAGTGTTGAGCCGCTTCATGTCATGGCTGCCTTATTAAAAGCTGGGGTTGCCTTTACCGCTGATCAACTCAAGTCGTTACCCTTAAACCAGAAAGAACTGCTCGATGCCGCCGTAGACGATCGGGCGGTTATGGCAGCTATTCAACCAGCCAACGGGGAGGCCTCTCAAAATGGGCAAGACCCAGCAGCCTCCTCATCAGGCGGAGATTCGGCACTTTATAAATTCTGTACCAACAAAACAGATCTGGCTCGAGAGGGTAAATTTGATAGTATAATTGGCCGGGACAAGGAACTTCGGTTAATGATCGAAATTCTGGTTCGTCGGCTAAAGCCCAATGTCATGCTGGTTGGTGAACCAGGTGTTGGGAAAACAGCGCTGATTGAAGGGTTTGCGCAGGCGCTGGTAGCAGGGGAAGTACCCGCTGCGTTACAAAACTCGCACTTATTTGAACTGGATTTAGGTGCGCTGGCTGCCGGTGCTTCTTATAAAGGAGAAGTGGAGGATCGCCTGAAAAAGGTGCTTAAAGAAATTAAAGCTTTCGATAAGGCAATTTTATTCATCGACGAAATTCATATCCTGCTCAACCCAAATGGTACGCTGGGTACGGGTGTCGCTCAATTACTGAAGCCAGAACTGGCCCGTGGCGAATTGACCGTTATTGGCGCCACTACCCTCGATGAATTCCGACAGTATGTCGAGAAAGATGAAGCCTTTAGCCGCCGGTTTGAGTTACTGTCCGTCCCCGAACCTGACCTAACCACCGCCAGTCGTATGGTGGCCAATCTGCTCCCTTATTTTGAAGAACATCACAAATTAAAAGCGGACCCTGATGTAGCGGGGGAAGCGGTTCGACTGGCCAGCCGATATATCAAAGACCGACGCCTTCCCGATGCCGCCGTTGATTTGCTCGACCGTACGATGGCGGCCATACGAACAATCGGCGAACGAGCCCATACGGACTTAACTACGCTTCAGCAGGATTTGATCAAGTTGAGTGAGAAAATAGCCGACCAGAGCGAGGCTGAGAAGCTCGACGAATACCGGTGGTTGCTTCGTCAGGTGCAAAACAAGGTAAACCCTATTTTACAACAGAAAATCGAAGACGATACGCAGCCCGATACGATTGAAGTGGCGGATGCCTTACGGGACTATCTGACAGCTCGTATTGCCCAATTACTACCACTGGCTGAGATTAAACCCGAAACCGTCAGTAAACAGGACATTGCCGCTATGATTGCAGCCAAAACGGGCATTCCGTTAGGTAAGCTCCAATCAACTGAACGTGAACGGCTCATGACCATGGGCGACATTCTGCGGAAACGGGTTGTGGGTCAGGATCATGCCGTAAAATCGCTGGCCTCTGCTATCCTGGAATCTCGAGCGGGTCTGACTGGCGGAAAACAACCTATTGGTGCCTTTTTTCTATTGGGACCAACCGGTACGGGTAAAACAGAGTTAGCTAAAGCCCTGGCCGATTTCCTGTTCAACGATGAGTCATTTCTGATTCGCTTCGATATGTCGGAGTTTAAGGAAGAACATTCCGCAGCCCTGCTCTATGGAGCTCCTCCAGGTTACGTGGGCTATGAACAGGGTGGTTTACTGGTCAATAAGATCCGTCAGAAACCCTATTCAGTCGTTTTGTTCGATGAGATCGAGAAAGCGCACCCATCTGTATTCGATATTTTCCTTCAAATTTTAGATGAGGGTAAACTCCACGACCGTCTGGGTAAAGAAGGCGATTTCTCGAATGCCGTCATCTTATTCACATCGAACATTGGCAGCGAGTTTATCGTCAAAGAATTTGGCGAGAATAAAATCCCGGCAGCCAATGATCTGATGGACATTATGGCGCGGCATTTTCGGCCCGAATTTTTGGCCCGTCTGACAGAAATCGTGCCCTTTGCTCCCATCAGCGAACAGAACGTTGTACGCATTTTCGACATTCACCTCCGCGGTCTGGTCGGTTTATTGACCAAGCAAGGCATTACCCTCGACTTGACAGATGCCGCCCGAGAACACCTCGCTCTAACGGGTTTCTCACCCCGCTATGGTGCACGCCCACTGAAAGGCGTTATCCGAAGCCAGCTCCGTCGCCCCATTTCACAAATGATCATTTCGGGCGAACTAAGTAAAGATCAAACGCTAAAAATTGATCTGGACCCGGAAACCAAGGAATTGAAATGGGAGGTGAAAACGATTAAAGTAGAGTAGCTAGCTCTTTTTATTTCTCATCTTAAGCTAATCTGCATCATGAAAATTCTTTCTCAGGAAGACCTTGCAACGTTGTCAGTTTTGTTTGCTTTACCAACAAACGAGGCATTGACACAAGGCGACCAATTTTTTCGGACGCATAAATTCACCGCAACGGATATTCAGGAGAGTTTAAGTCATCTGAGGGAGACCGATGGAAAAAAGGGTTTCATTCAGTATGTACTGATAAACTACCAGCTTCCTCCCATGTCTCCTGCCCCAATTCGGGTAAGGGATTATGATGATGCTGCGCTTTTTTTAGCCCATAAAATTGATATTGCCAAGCAACGTGCTATTGCTGATATATTATTAACCTGTAATTTATATGCAGTAACTAACAAGCATCATATAGCCTATATTTTGGCAACTGCCAAAGGTGAAAGTCAATTTACTCCACAACGAGAAAAAGGTGGCTTAAAATACGAGTTTGAAGCTAAAAAAAAACAAAGCTATAATAGACCAATAATGGGTAACATTCCCTGTGGGGACTCATTGGTTACTCAAGGTCATATTCCACCTAATAAACCCCAAATCAGAGCTCTATACAACAGCACGGTTTGGCCAAAAGCAGATTACGATAAACGGCCAGCAGCATTTAAACAAGGCGTAGAAACCTGCTATTTTCATAAATATGATGGACGAGGGTATGTGCAACTAACCTATCACGACAATTATAAGAAAATGGGCCCCTTCATTGAGGGTGATCTGGTTGCTAATCCAGATTTAGCTCTGGACCCAAAAAACGCGGCTAAAATACTCGTAATAGGAATGAAAAATGGGCTATTCACTGGAAAGAGCCTCAGCAAATATGATCGAAAGAATGGCTCCTTCAATTCACGGGAAGCCCGCCGAATCATAAACGGTGTAGATAAACAGGATAAGTTTGCTTACTGGGAACAAATTTACTTTAAGAAGATGCAATCGCCTTTCCACTAATAGTAAGTTGAATAGGGCAAATCGCTAAAATGGTCTAATTATTCCAACTAATTCATGTGATTTGCCTCTTGTGTAAAACACCATATTTACCGCTTACACATATCATCATTACTTTTTTCAGGTAATGTTTGCAAAACCCAGAAAGTCCTTTTATTATTGATACTTAATCGATTATCCACAACAATTTAGGTTATGCAGCCAACGATGAATATGCCCGGTGCATGGGCAGCGTACAAAGACATTCCTCCCAGTCTTTCTCCGATCAGTCAGAACAAGACTCTTTATGTCGGTAAGTTTAACGACGAAATGGCGCAGGAACCTGAGGCAGTCGAAGGACTGGAATCGGTTAATGACGTTCTGAACTACTATAAGCCTGAGGCCTCGGTCATGTTGTTTGATCAGGAAGGCGCTCCTGCTACAGAAGTTTTTGAATTTCGTAAAATGGGAGATTTCACGCAGGAAGGTTTAGTTGAACAAAGCCCACTTCTCCGTGAGTTATCGGCGCAAATGCGTAACCTGCAAAAACTGGATCGTCACCTGCGCTCCAACAAATTACTGCAAACTGCCCTACAAAACCCCCAGGCAAAGCAAATTGTGCTTGATATGGTTCAGCAAATGATCGACGAGCTCGAAGCAGCTTCGTAAATCATCGAAAAACCTAACTCTTAGTTCTATCTGACAACTCCTTTACTCTTTCAATAAAATGGCTGAGGCTGAAAAAAGCGCGTCGGCGGGGAAACCTGTGCGCGAAAAAGAAGCGACTACCCCTGTTGCTGTACCCATTGAACAGCAAATTACCCAACTTCAGCAGATGCGGCTGGGTGGGTTTAAACTCTTGGAAACCAGCATTGACGGAAGCGAGATTTTCAGCCCCGAGCGCAAAGCCCGTAAGAGCATTTTCATGACCGATGAATCTCGAAAAGAGGATCGGAAAGTGCTGAAGGACCGGCTCAAACTCTGGAAAGAAGTGCTGAGTAAAGAGGGTGTCTCGGTGATGGATCTGGCCAAAGAAGTCGATGATAAATACAAAGCCACCGACAAGCTGTATAAAGATAATCTGGCCACGGTTGTCAGTGAAATCCGTGATCTGGAAAGTACGTATAAAGGGGTCGATCTTTTCTTCAAGAACGCCGAAACAAGCGGGCTCAAAATCCGAAATATTGTGTTCACCAATGCGGGCTTAGACCAACTCAACCCGGCCGATCCGACCAACGCGGAGACAATTGAGCACATTAAAAACGAAATCCATAAAGTTTATAACCGGTTCGATTTGCGCGAGAGCTACTCACTGATGGTCATTCCTGGCTACCTGGGTAGTAAGCGGGCCGTTGATGGCTGGGCGAAGATTGCCTATGACCATAAAGTGATGCTTGTTACGGATTACCAGAACCTGGATTCGCTTAAAGAAACTCTCAAAGAGTTTCAGCGTGAGAAACTGGCTGCCGATGAAGGTCGCCTGTCAAATGTGTTGATGGCCTGCAACCCGATCGTTGGGCGCGGGAAATACGAAGACCTCGACGAAACGGAAGATCTATACGTCAATCCTTCGTCGGCCATTGCCGGGAAAATGTACATGAATCTCATCTCGCAGGTTTCGGCTGGTTACCAGTACGGTTCACTCGAAGATGTAGACGGAGCGCGTTTCGATCTGTTGAAAACTGAAGTTGGTGAACTGGAAAACCAGGGCTTGATTCCACTGACAAAAGAATTCGGAAAAGTCATTGCCTTCTCAGGTAAAACCTTGTACAGTGGGTCTAACATTGGCCTGAAAACCTACTCGGTCGTGCGGGTTTTCGACTGGATCATGAAAGTGCTCATGTGCTTCCTGAACAAGCGGGCGATGGAGAACTGGAGTGGTAAAATCGAACGGGAGATTACCGAAGAAATTATCCAGTTCCTGGATCAGATTAAAGGCCCCGGCAAGATCATTGAGCGCTTTGAAGCTCCCCAGTTCCGTCAGGACCCTATCCAGAAAGATCGGATTTTTGTCGATATCAACATTACGCCGTTCTTCCCTGCCAAAACCTTTGTAATTGGTCTACATGGCGAACGGGGTCGTGACGAAAACACAGGTCGTCGTGGTGACTTCAAGGGTGATGTAGCCCAACGTTAATCTATAAACGGCTATGCCTGCATTTAGTGCTCGATTTAACGTCGGTAGTTTTTCCACGCTTGTCAATTATGTCTATTTTGACATTAACCAGGCCGTTGATTCGCTGGGTCGCCCGGCATCGCTGACAAGGGGTGGAAAAATTACGGTCGAGTTCAACTCGACCGACAATAATGAAGTAGCCGAATGGATGGCCAATCCGGATAAAAAACTGGATGGAAATATCGTCTTCTACGATCTGCACCAGCAGATTTCGTTGAAGAAACTGGAATTCAAGAATGCCTATTGCGTCGATTTGCTGGAGCGATTCGACGCAACTACATCATCTACACATATGGTCACGATTATCACGATTTCACCGGAGAAAATAACCGTGGGCGGAATCATCCTCGATAATCGCTGGCCAGAGTCCGTCAGTTAAGAGCGGATACCGATCTAAGTAGGTTTCAAACTATTCACGCTATGGCAGCTTCGTTTGCCGCCGACTTTTATGTTGCCGGAAAAACACCCCCCTTTCGGGTGCTAACCTGCGAGTACCACCTTACCCAGCCGACCGACCCCAAGGGAAGACCGTCTGCTGGGGTACGAAGTGGTTTGATTCGTATTTCACTGGTTGGAAACGATTATGCTATCCTAACAGACTGGGCTATTCGACCCGATTTAGCCTATAATGGTAAAATTGTTTTCAAAGATCTGTCAAACAAAACACTCAAGACACTGACGTTTGAGCAGTGCTACTGCGTGTCTTATCGGGAAATTTTTACGCCCCACGAAGGAATCGACTCGGCTTACACGTTCGATTTGGGCCTAACGGCCGCCAAAATGGAACTGAATGGTATGCTCCACGACAATCAGTGGCTGGATTGGCGACGTGATGCGCAGTAACTCCACTGAAAAAAATCCACAGCAATGGCTCAACAGGTTACAGTAAACGTCTCGGTTGGTGGTGAAGTCCTTAAACATTTCACCCACCTTCGCATCGACCAGTCGATGTTTACCCACCATACGTTTGAAATCGTTGTGCCTATCGAGGACCTGGAGGGGAAAGGAGCGTTTTTCTTTCAGTCGGCCCACCAGCGATTATGCGGCAAACAAATTTCGATTAGCTTCCAGCCCTTTTATAAGAATGTCCCCATGACTTTGAATTTAAAGGCATTGTTACCGAATTAGTGCTGCATAATGACAGTGAAATGGTCAACTCCTACATTATCAAGGGGCATAGTCCTACGATTTTGCTGGAAGACGGCACCCAGCGTCGTTCATTTATGGCGCAAACATTGGGGGATATTTTTAATGGAATCTTATTCGCCTATCCTGCCAATATTCTGCCGCGCAGTGTTAGCCCCAAAAATTCGGATATACTGAATTATAAGGCCCAATACGATGAAAGCAACTTTGATTTTATGAGTCGCCTGGCGGCTGAGTATGGCGAGTGGTTCTATTATGACGGTACTCAGCTGGTCATTGGTAAGCCTGATTCCAAAACGCAGCCCTTCGTTGTTGACGGTGTACAGCATTTCGATATGGCCATAGGCCTTAAGCCAAACCGATTTGGTATGCTGCACTACAACTACGTTAAGCATGAGTTTTATAGCAGCAGTAGTCCATCCGTTGGTTTGGGGCCCTATGGTTCCTTTGCCTTCGGCCAGTCGCAGAGTTTGTTTGGTCAGGCCGCCCAATTGTGGCCGCTGAAAGATATACAGGCACAGGGGCAACTTGATTCAGCCATTCAGGCACTGAATGCCTCGAATGCGGCCGATTTGGTCCGGTTTCAGGGTTCAGGCGAAAACCCGAACCTGAGTATAGGGGTGATCGTAAATGTAACAGGGCAGAAACTCAATAGTCAGAAGAAGTTTGAGCAGGTATCGGCAGGGAAATACCGTATAACGCACATTACCCATACGGTCGACAACATTGGGAACTACGAGAATTTCTTCGAGGCTATTCCCGATGCGGCCACGTTTCCACCCCGCAACCCACACGCCCGAATGCCAGTGGCCTTACCCGAAATTGCAACCGTCATTTCGAATGAAGACCCTCTGCAATTGGGCCGGGTACGCGTACAGTTTCACTGGCCAAACCAGGGCCAGGGTAAATCATCGTGGATACGGGTCGCTTTCCCCTACACAGGCAGCGACCGGGGTATGTTGTTTATTCCGGAAAAGGACGATCAGGTCATCATCAGTTACGAGGCTAACCACGTTGACTTCCCGCTGGTCGTTGGTAGTATCTACCATAAAACGCCCAGTACGAAATACTGGTTTGACGAGAACCTTCAGAAGATTATCCGCACAAAAGGCGGCAATAAGATCGTCTTTAAAGACAAGAAGGGCGAGCAGGAAATTTTTATTACAAATGCCAATAAGAAAGGCACCAACCTGCACATTTCGTTTAAAGGCGATGGAACCATTACGCTCCATACTGAGGGACTAATTCAGTTGGAGGCCAAAAACATTAAGATGACGGCCAAAGAAAGCATTGAGATGAATGCGAAGAATATGACCGTCAACGTGCAGCAGGACACAAAAATGAAGTCCACCAAAACGGAGGTGTCGGCTACTAATGAAATTAAAATGAGTGCGATGAAAATACAGGCCAGCGCTCAAACAGAGGCATCGTTATCCTCAGGATTGAAAACAGAAGTAAAAGGCACGACGGTTGAGGTAAGTGGGAATGGCATGGTCGATATTAAAGCCCCAATGGTCAAAATCAACTCATAATCTAACGCAGATTTTTTTACAACTATAGTTCCACCCTAAAACAATAATTTCGTATGCCAGCATCAGCTATTGCCGCTTATTTTAACGTCGCAGGTATTGCCGACACAGAAGTCCAGAAGTGCTTTTACGAACTTCGCCGGTCGATTGACCAAAAAGGCCGCCCTTCTTCGATTACGCAGGGCGGCACGATCACCGTCGAAATTGTGTCGAGTGACACGGATTCTACCCTTGCTGATTGGATGGCGAATTCATACAAAGAGGCCGATGGTGAAATTAAGTTTCTTGACGAAAAGAAGTCAACGCTGAAAGAAATTAAGTTCCAGAAAGCTCGTTGTGTTAGCTTCTCCGAACGTTTCGACAAAACGCCCGATCCATCGTACCCTGAGCGCCCATCCATGACCCTGACGCTGACGATCTCTGCGGAGAAAATTAACTTCAGTGGCGCCGAACACGATAACAAGTGGGACGATAAGGCGTAATCAACCAAAACCAAAAAAGCGAAAATGTATTCAGGCCTTCAGCAATGAAGATGAATACATTTTCGCTCTTTTTGCTCGTAATTTATTTCGCTGCCAGGGGTAACCGACGGGCCAGAATACGAATCCCGTTAAGCAGGTGGTTCTCCCGGCAGGTACGATCTGGATCGATGTAGAGGTTTTTCCGGTACCAGGGACGTTGCACGAAGAAATGCCATTCGAAATAGCTTTTGGGCGATGATCGAATATCGATTTTGCGATTAGGCTCATCTTCGTTGTGCTCGTCGAGCGAGAATTGAAAGCCATCACCAACGTTCATCGCATCCGGAATAAACGAGCGAATATCATACGAATTGCGTTCGCCGTATTTGATGTCCAGAACGAAGATTACGCTGGTTGTACGCTTAAATTCGGCTTCGGTCAAGGGAGGCATCTGGAGGAGCGGATTGTATCGCCACTTCTTAAAGATCTTCGGTGGAATGGCATCGTAGTTTTCGTAAGCCCACTGAATCAGAAAGGGTAACGGGAAAATGAGCAGGGTACTGACTAACGGTCGGACATTGGCTTTGAACTCCTGATCGGCCAGTATCTGAAAAAGGCCGGGCGAAAACGACAGGATGTAAATGGCTGCTACGCCAATGATACCCATCAACAGCGTCATAAGCCCTCCCTGCAAATAGTCGTCGGGTCTAATCCAGGGCATAAACGCACGCATACTGCTTACGTGAACCATGCCCAGCAGGAACACGATGCCAAGGGTTATACTATAGGTCCAGAAACTCACGTCGCTTTCGGGTGACAGCACTTTATTCGCCAGCAGGTGGCCTAAGTAGCCCACGCCGGCAAAGATGAAAAAAGTGACTAAAACGTACAGCAGGGTGTGTGTAATAGTCTTGTTCCGTAATATACTACTACGAACATCACTAACCGCGCGGTTAGTGAGCGAACTGGCTTCGGACTCCAGATTTGGTCGTAACATGGAATGTGAATAGTTAGAGGTGATCGTACATCAAAAATAAGCTACTTACCCTATAAGTCAATTAGTTGTTAAAAATAATCTAAACGAAAATGGGACAACCCGCAGCCCGCGTTGGCGACATGCACATGTGCCCGATGGTGACGCCTGGCTTACCCCCGTACCGCACGTGGGTGGCCCGGTTTTACCCCCGGTGTTCCGACTGTATTGATTGGTGGTATGCCAGCTGCCACCATGGGTTGTATGTGTACCTGCGTTGGCCCACCCGATGTAATTATACGTGGCTCCTTCACGGTGTTGATCGGTGGACGGCCAGCCGCTCGTATGGGCGATAACACCGCTCACGGCGGAGTTATCTCGATAGGATGCCCTACGGTGCTGATTGGGGATTTTGGGATGGGGATGGCAGGCATGGTCGAAATGATTCTTAACATGACGGATCTGACTATAGCTAAGTTTATGAACAGTGTGCCCACTGAACGAGCCAAGGCATTTGCCAAAGCAGTAGGGCCAGTACAGGCCGCGCAGGCAGGACTCGCATTTTTCCCTAAAGACTGTCAAGTGTAGTAATAGAATCTATGGTAATTACCCGAAAGCAAAACGCTCAGTTTGTAGAGTATGGCTACGAGCAATTCACGAAGAAGCTAAAACCATTGGTTCAACAGCAGTACCCGGAAAAAGTAGCCGGCCGCTCTGATGAAGACGTGATGAAGCAGCTACGATATTGCGTGCAAAAAGCCCGAAAATATGGTTTTAGTTACGAACATGATGTAGCGAAGTTTGTCTTTTTCTGTTTTGAATTGGGAGATAATTTTGACGAAAATCCTGATAACAGGGCTGTAGTATTGTTTCTCAAGGATAATACCATGTCAGCGAAGATACGCTTAACTAATGCAGCTCAGATAATATATAATTTATAAGATTATGACGGTTGAGCAATTAAATGCCTCGATTAAAGCTAATAATGATTTAATTGAAGCTAATAGAAAGGCGGTTGCTATTAAGAAAGAAGCAATTGCCAAGAATGAAGCAAAGCGTAAAAGTATTGAATATAACTTATCTGAAGCGAATAAAAATCTTAAGCCAGGAGAAAGGCCTCTTGAGCCAGGGCCTCAATATAATCAACTAGACCAAGAAAATTTAGACTTAGCATATCAAAATCAAGAATTAGAATTACAAATAGAGGCAACCAAAGAAAGTAACAAAAATTTACAGGAAAATCTTAGACAAGCATTAGAGAAGGAAGCAGAGCAGAAACTAGAGGAGGCTGCTACTGAAGCTAAAAAAGCTACTGATGAGGTAACTAAAGCAGAAGAAGCATTAAAAAACAAAGACAAAGAATTACTATCTAAAGTAAAAGGTAGAGATCATGATGGTGTACTGAAAAGCATTGAAGGTAATCCAAATCCCGCAATAAAAAACATGTATAATAACACATGGAAAGGGATGTTAAAGGATGATGAAAAAGCACAACGCGAGGATTTGAAAAATAAGTTAAAGGATGCAAAAAATACTAGTGAAGCTAAACAAAAAGCATTACAAGATCTTAATCAACATCAAGCTAAACCTAATAATGGTCAAAATTTTCAAAATCCTGATGTATTAGAGCAAATTTTAAGCCAAAAACAGCCTGGATCGGTGGCTCCCAGCCAAAATAAATCTACAGATATTGATGCATTGCTTCAAGATATATTTCCACAAAATAAGAACCTAAACAGCACTAAAAATGCGTGTCCAATAAGAGCACCGGGTAAGCAAAATTTAATAAATAATCCTCCTGCAACTCCACCGGCTAAGTCAAAAAGTAATTTTGACAAATATCAGCCTGAAATTTTAAAACATGAAGGTGGCTTTGTTGATGATCCAGACGATCCGGGAGGAGCAACTAACAAAGGAATTACATTCGCTACTTTTAAGGCACATGCCAAGAAAGATCTAGGTATTGAGCCAACTCTTGAAAATCTTAAAGCCCTTACAGATGAACAGGCGGGCATCATTTATAAAAAGAACTATTGGGATACTGTAAAAGGTGATCAGATTAAAAGTAGTAGCTTAGGTTATGCCTTGTATGACTTCAATGTTAATGCAGGAAAAAATTCTGTCAAAGTAATGCAGAAAACGCTTAATGAAATGGGCGCGAATCTAACTGTAGATGGCGGGATGGGCGATAAAACAGTTGAAGCAATAAACAAAGCTGACCCGGAAGTATTGTTTGAAAAATATCAGGCTAATCGGAAGCAATATTACAAAGACATTATTGCCAAGAACCCGAAGCTGCAAAAATTCGAAAAGGGCTGGATGAAGCGAGTAGACTCTATGGAGTTTGACGACCCGGTTGAAGAGCAACCTCAGCTCCCCAATAATTTTCCGCCTATACTTCCATAAGAGGCTAACAAGACTAATTACAGTGACTACTTCAAATTAACTATTTATGTTTAGGACAATATTCTTAGCTCTTGCTTTCAGTCATTTTTGTCTATCAGACATATTTTATAATGAAGAAGTAAACAAGCCCATAGCGAGAGCGTTATCACGCGAATACAATTACCAGAATAAAAATACTTTTACTGGTAATTGGTCTTGGGAAAAGAACAATGAAAAAAAGGATTTTTCGCTAAGCATTACCAAAAAAGGAGAGTTCTTAATTGGCCAGTATTGCTACACATTACTGAATGGAGAGAAAACAGATTGCGCCATAAAAAATGATTACTCCTTTAAGATAAAGAATACAAACGCTACAAGTTTCACAACAGATTTCTATTCTCAATTTAGCCACTCTAAAGGTAAAGCCAGAATTACACTTGGTGCAGACAGTTTGGTTTGGGAAATTTTACAGGAGCCAAGGGAAGAATATTACTGTCCGATGAAAGCCATTCTGCGAAAGCAATGATAAGACAGACCACTACCCACCTTTTACTCGATGCTGCGCGAATGGGCAGTATTATGAAAGTAGCGCAGGAATTGAATAAAGAACACTCCTCACTCTACAAAGGGCGAAGTGAAGAAGAGTTAGCAGAGGTTGCGCCTTATATTTTTGCAGTTCAAAAAAATACCCCATTTGGCCCTTGGTTTATCGAGAAGGGTTGGGGCAATTCATGGGGTATATTTTTGCAGTCGCCAGCTCCAGGTAAAGATGTATACAGGCACTTTCGAAAATTCCTTTTGGTAAAAACAGAAGATGGAGAAGAGCTATATTTCCGCTTTTACGATCCTCGCGTTCTACGCATATTTCTGCCCACTTGCGATCAAGAACAATTAATCGAGTTTTTTGGGCCGGTCCGGCATTTTTTCATGGAAGACGAAGACCCTGAGTATGGACTTTATTTCTGGCTAGAAAACGGCGAACTCAAGACCCAGAAATCCCCAAAAACGGAGCTAGACAAAATATTTATATCAAAATCAAAAGTGTAGTTAATAGTTTAATAAGCGATCTACCACATATAACTATTTATAACATGGCAAGCAGTCGCTGTCAGGCTCTGGAAGAATGTAAAAAGTCTGGCCTGGCCGCTATGGATAATTGAGTAATGGAGCTCACTTTTTAGTATCATAAACCGCAAATTTTAATCTACACCAAATTCTTAATTAACATGGGCGCTGTAGCAGAAAGAGCAAAACGTTTAGTCGGTCTTCCACGTGAAGGCATTAGTGGATACAAATGTAATCAGGTTGTTAACGAAGTATTTTATGGTGCTAAAGATATGGGCTTGTTTGCAAGTTCTTACCGAACTTGGGTATTCCTGCCTCTGAGCCAGCTGAAGGTGTCGTTATAACAAATCGAGATGGTATCCCTCATGTCGGCGTTTTCATTAGTGCTACCGAATTCGTGCATTCGAGCGGCTCATTAAAGGAAGTTGTCAGGCGGCCAATATCAAAGGCAAAAAGTACTTTTGGCGATAGTTATATTCTAAGAAAAGAACGTTGAATTTTATTTCTCCTAAACCAGATTAAAAACCAGTACTGTCATGGCTATAGATAAAGGTAAACCTGTTGTGTTAAAAATTGACCTGCTGTCAGGCAATATAAATATCCGTCCAGATGCAAAAACATTTGCCATCAACTCGGTCATTCCAAAAGGAACAACGGGTGTGATCAAGGACATTCACCCGGATGAAATTTTGATCGAATTCTATGTTAACCCAACGAACATTCCAGGCCATGGCAGCGGGAATCTAATCTGGGTGAAACGATTTATCTACGGGACGTTATTTGATTAAAAACCAGGCAAATGGCTTTGGCGAAGTAGGTGCTATGCCTTATATGTAATCAGGACTTTTAAAATCTTAACATATACTTTCTACATCTAACCTTAAACTGTATGGAACCCACACCACAATTTATTCGGGAAGTGATGGCTGCTGGCGTACTCTCCTACCGCGAACAGCAAACGCTCTGGCAAATTGCCAAACGATGCGCTGCCACCACGGGCATAACCGCAGCAGCTCCTTTGGCCCTTTTAGGAACACAGATAGGCTCCATTGCTATACCAGGCTTTGGAACGATAACCGGCCCTGTGATGGGTGCGCTAGCCGGTATGATCTACGGAACCGTATCCTGCAGTATGCTCAACCTTTCAGCTCAGGCTGAGCTAAGAAAGCTAGCCCAGGGGCTTTAATTACGACCACTTTATTAATTGTGCTTTTTACCAGCTGGCCAGGTATACTCCCTGGACAGCTGAGATTCTTTTTTATTGCCTCTAAATTCCTTTAATCACAGATCCGCTCGATGAAACATCAGTTCTACCTGTCATTCCTTCTGCTTTGTTTAGTTCTCGGTTGTAAAAAGAAAGAAGAAGTCAACCTCCCCCCACCGCCAACGCGGGTACCGACATCACCGCTACGTTAGGTCAGAAAGTAACCCTCAGTGGTGCCCTCTCCAAAGATCCAGAAGGCACTGCCCTAGTCTACACCTGGTCCTTTA
Source organism: Spirosoma telluris (assembly GCA_003259005.1). GTDB lineage: Bacteria > Bacteroidota > Bacteroidia > Cytophagales > Spirosomataceae > Spirosoma > Spirosoma telluris. The sequence continues at coordinate 6,517,187 of QLII01000001.1, read as the reverse complement.
AGACCAAGCCCGCCAACAGTCAGGCCACTATCCAGAATATGAGCTCGGTCACGGCCGACTTCACCCCCGACCTACCAGGCACGTATAGCATTACCTTGCTGGTTACCGATGACCACCAGCAGTCCGCTTCGGCAACGGTCAACGTGATGGTCAACCTACCGGGTCGTGCTCCTACAGCCAGCGCAGGAGCCTCCTTAACCACCACCTATGGCAACAAAGTGGTACTCGATGGATCAGCCTCAGCAGATCCTGATGGCGACAAGCTGACCTACAAATGGAGTTTCAAAACCCGTCCGGCGGGCAGTGCAGCCACGCTACCCATCACCAATGATAGTCAGGCCAAAGCGGAATTCGAACCGGATGCAACGGGCCAGTATGTACTGACGCTAACCGTATCGGACGGTATCTGGGCACCGGTACCAGCAGATGTAACCGTGACAGTAAACGAATCGCCTACGGTAGATTTCTGCCCTTCAAACGGTCGGATTGATGTGAATACCACCTGGAAGAATCTGGTGCAAGACCCCACTAAACCCGATTACATAGTATGTAAGGATATTGAGCTAAATGCGGTATTAACCGTTGAGCCGGGTGTAGTGGTCGCTTTTAAACAGAATGCTGGATTAAGTACAGGAACTGGTGGTAAAGGAGTACTAACGGCAAAAGGAACTGCCGATAAGCCAATTGTCTTCACTGGCGAACAAAAAGTAGCAGGTTTTTGGGATGGAATATTGTTGCTAACATCGAATGATATACGTAATGAGTTGAATTACGTTGAAATCTCATACGGAGGAGGGAGTATTAGTTCCGGCTATTATGGTAAACCTGCTAACTTAAATATCGCGGGTGATACTTTTCTTAAGGCATATTTTAGTTCGGCCAAAATAAATAACTGTTCATTTACAAATAGCCAGGGTCGTGGCATCTACGTCAGTGATGGAGGAGTACTATCTGAATTCAGCAACAACAAGTTTAGTAATAATACACTCTATCCAATTGAACTACCCGCTTCTCAAGTACAGATTTTAGACGATGCCACTACATTTGCATCGAACAATGGAATTAATGTAGTCGCTATTGATGGGAGTTTGACCAGTACGAAGGAAACTACCTGGGAGCCCTTTAAAGATGGCACTAAATACCGTTTCATGGATACCTTTTACGCTAACTCCGGTTTGGTAATTTTACCGGGAGCCGCATTTGAAGTAACTTCCCAGAAAGCATTGGGTGTTGGTACAAACGGCTATCTAATTGCGAAGGGTACCGCTGATAAACGTATTGTTTTCACGGGCGTTGTAAAAACGCCGGGTCGTGGGGAGGCATTCTCTTTGATAGAAGCTTAGACGTACGTAATGAACTAAGCTACGCTGAAGTTTCATACGGCGGTGGGGAGCCAGCATACCTCTATGCTGCAAGAGGAAATGTAATTCTGTGGTCGGGCTTTGGTGGACATGGACGTGTAAAAATCACGAACTCCATTATCAGCAATAGTTCGGATGTTGGTATAGGCCAGTATGCCCAGTACGGAGGCATTTTAATACTCGATAGCCCCGACTCAAATACTTATACGAATAACGCCAAAGGTGATATTGTGAAGTAAGGTCCAGATTTCGTATACCAATTCAATTATTTTTTAAACCCTAACTGGTTGTAGCTGGATGAATTGACTATAAATTAGCCATTCATTCAGCTACAACTAGTTTAGCCCCACACTATGCCTGACTATTACCGCCTGCCCTTACGCCTGGACCTGCTCGTACGTGGCGCCGACCTTATTCAACAACCTCAACTAGCCCAGCAAGCTGGCTGCTCAGTCGAGGAGTCGATTCAAAATAATGTGTACCTGATTATTACCACGAAGTTTAAAGAGGTTCGCTTCGATCCGCTCTTCGGCTGCACCATCTGGGACGACGATTTTCAGATGGGAAACGACTCGGCCAACAATGGTTTCTGGACCGATCGGGTAAAAACTTCCGTTCGTGATGCCGTTCGGCGTTACGAGAAGCGACTTGAACGTATTAACGTAGAGGTAGATCTAGATCGGGCCGGTGCGACCGACGCTCATAAGCGTCTATACGTTGTGGTTACAGCCGAAATTCGTAAGTCGAACCACCAACCGTTCGAGTTCCGGCACGAACTGTTGATTGCCCCGTTTATCTCTAAAAAATCGTAAGCCTATGGAGCCTTTAGATATACAGAGTTTTTCGCGTGAAGAGGTTCGTCGGCGGATGACACAAACAGCCGCTACGTCCTGGCAAATGCGCGTGAAAGATGTCGATGCTGCCGATCCACTGGTGGGTTATCTGCTAGACGCCTGCTCCTACGAGTTTGAGAATACAGCCAAGGCCATTGAATCGACCCGGCAGCAAATTATCGACCGCCTGGCCAGTGTCATGTGCCCCGAGGTCATTGACTTACCGCGCCCCTCCCATGCGGTTTTTCATAGCCGCCCCGAAGACCCGTTGCTGTTGTTGCCACAAACAGCGCAGTTTTTCTATCGTCAGCCTGGTCAAACCCTGGATGATCAACCGACTGACTTATTTTTCTCGCCCGTCGTCAATACGCAGCTAGTGAATGGCGATATCCAGTACATGCTGACTGAGCAGGGGTTAGTCCAATTTCGGGGGCGTGATCGCATTACGCTTGAGAAGCAGGTTCAATTCAAAACCTTTACGGAAGATTATCAGTCCGTATGGCTGGGCGTAGAGTTGGACAATGACGTTCCATCGCTGGCAAACGTGTCCGTTTATTTTGACTGGGAAAATGAAACAGAACGGGTTAAGGCTACTTATTACCGAAAAATTCAGGATTCAATTCAAACAAGCTGGCACCTAAATGGGTATAAACTGCCAACTTCAGAAAGCTTAAAGTTAAGCGACCCTGACGACATGCCTGTTGGTCAGCAACGATTGGCCAATCAGCTAGATGTCCTTAATCAGTTAGAGGAAGAAGTCCTGTCTAATTATACCCATCGGTTTGTTACCTTCGGGCAGGTGCCCCTCGGACGGAAATCGACTATGGTACGCGCCCGTACCCCCCAATTATGTGTTTTCGCCACAGCAGCAGAAATATTTCCAGAAGGAGCTCGTCTGGATTGAGCTGAGACTGGGGCGCGACTTTCCGGCAACAGCAGTCGCCCGCATGGAAATTCGGCTCAATTGTTTCCCAGTTATGAACCGCCACCTCAACGAAACCATTCAGCGGCTTCAGCAAACGTTAAACGTATACCCACTGATCTCGAACGAGGAGTTTCTCTTTATCCGGCGCGTATACGATGCGGAAACGAATGAGTTATTTCGAGCCTCCCCCCTTCGAAATGCGGAAGAGTTAGCTGAAAATTCGTTTATGTGGCGTCCTCATGGTGTAGGGCGATTTGATAAACGAAATGCCCGCGAACTGCTCTATTATGTACACCAGATGCTTCTGGAGGAAAGCCAGGCCTTTTCGGCATTAGGTTCTGGCATGTTTGCGCAGACGATTGAAAGCCTGACCAAGAATATTAACGAGCTTGAACAACGCCTTGAGAACAACAAAGAAGGCGGTTTTCAGGTGGGACACCCCTATATTTTCATCCGGCCTCGTCGGCAGGATACCAACATTCATGTTGAATTCTGGAGCACGAACGGCAAGCAGGGAAATGGTGTGCTGGCGGGTACCCGTCTGGGTATTTATGACAAACGCTATTTCATGCGTAATGAAAAAGACGATCTTTTTTTGGTAACAACCACAGCGGGCGGACGCGATAAAGCCAGCATAACGGATAAAGAACAACAGTTACGACAGGCCTTGCTGACACGCCAGCGGCTGGTAACCCTGGAAGACATTCGTGCCGAGTGCAAAGCGTATTTTTTTGGACGACTGGGCGAAGTACCCGTCAATGTTAGTGTTGAAAAGCAATTTGCCGAAGGATTAATTGAAGGGGCCGGGTATGTACGCTGTCTCGACGTGCTCATTAGCCCACTGGCCCGTACCAGTCTGAACGAAACGGAGTGGAATGCCGAATGTGAGCGGTGCCGACAACATCTGGCAAACCGATCAGCCATGAATTTACCTTATCGCGTGCGCGTAAATGCTCAATTTATATGACGCTGGAAGGCTACACCAACGAAATAGACAACCTTGTCAAACAGGTCGACGTTCGCCTAGAAATCATCCTGGCGGAACTATATGGCCAGGGGCTTGATCCCCTGAATGATGTCCTGATTCATCCGGCAGGCCTGTTCTCCCGTTCGTATCGACGAGATGTTGGTCGCGTAAAAATGGGTGCATCCGATTGTTTGGAGAAGCCTGATGAAGATACCATTGAACCAAAGGACATCAGTCTGCCTCCCGAAGATCAGCGTGACTTTCTGAATATTGAAGTTCACCGTGACGGGCTATATGATTACCTGCCAGAAGGGTTATTCCATCAGCCAACGACGCCTGGACGTGACCAGCAGGAGGTTTTTGCCGATTTTGATGAGCAGGCGCGTCGTGTACGGGCTGCCCGCCGGTTTTTTCAGCCCTTTGAGCAGGAATTTTATTTCCAGCGCCTACTCATCGAGCTGGAGGCTCGAAAATATCAGCTTACGGAAGAGAATATACGCACCTATGGTGGCGGGGAGAGCTTACGAGAGTTTTGGGGCATTCCATCCGATCTTCTTAACACCCGGCAGCTCGTCAATCTGCTTCATATGTTGCCGATTGCTCATCGAATCAGCAACGATGACCAACTGATCGTTAGCAGCCTGGAGTTGATATTGGGTGTCCCTATAACCATGCGAACGATTCCTCCTTTATCGTTTGAGATTACGCTGGCAGAAGGAGATGCCCCAGCGCCTAACGAACTCTGCCGAACTGAGCTAGGGAATTTTTCCCTGGGTGGCATCTATCAGGATACGATGCCTGCGATTGAGTTACGGATCGGTCCACTAGCTACGGATCAGCTTACCGACTTTTTAGTCGGTGGGCGCAGTCGAAATATTCTGGATTTACTCATTGGCTATTTTTTGCCTACAGAGTCAGATGTAGTAGAATACCTGATCGCTACCGAAGAGAATCAGTTTCTGCTCTTGTCTGATGATCAACCAACTAGTGTACTGGGCTGGGCCTCGTATATTTAATAAGTAAGCAAACCGTCAACTTAGCATAGTTGAAAATGTCCAAAAGATGTAGGAAATTAGTATACATCTACCATTTAAAAAATATAATGTTTTTAAATAAGAAGTTTTAGGAAAATTTACTTATTTATGCATATAGATTGACCAATTCGTATAATAGTAATATCCACACTCTAAAGTAGTTCCATTATCGTCGATCACGATAGTAGAACGTCCATTCATGTATGTTTCTCCGTACTTTACTTTTTTTAAGTTTATCAATACTGGCGTTCCTGCCATCTTATGCACAGGGCAATCTAGCTGCCGCTACCCAGGCAGTAGCCAATCAACTCAGTATTGTTAAAATTGGGGCTGGGCAATATACTCAGAAACTCGAAGCTACCAGGGCCCCGCATCGCCTAACGTTCTTGGTCACTCAGACTGATGCAAAAGGCAAAGCACACGATGAAAGCTACCACCTTAATGTAGCGGATCTGGACCCAGCACAAATCTCGTTCAAGCCTTCGAAAGATGTTATAGTCGTAACGGCTGGCATACGCCTGAATCGGAAATTTATTCGGTACGCCGAGAATGGGCAACCCGGAAATTTTATTGAGAAGCTAACCCTGTACGCCGAAAGCCCTGACGCTGCAACGGCGATGGTCGATGCCTTGCGCAAGCTGGCGTTAGCCGCTGAAAAAAGCTACCATCCAGCCTCACTACCCGATGGTTATGAAGACATTGCGGTATGGCTCAAGAATGCCGTAGTCAATGAAGTAATCGGGCTTAACAGTTACGAACAGTCTATTTCTTATAATGGCCGGAACCCATTGCTGGCTACCTTCAAACAGAACAAAGCTGGAAAAAGTGACGATCAGTTTGGGTTTAATGTAGCAGACATAAGCCTTAATGATGTGAAATTGACTGCCAAAGGAGATCATCTTGAGCTATCGTTGACAACCTTGAATCGTGATAAATTTATACGCTATATACGAGCCGGTAAACCTGCCGATCTGACCAGTGAGTTTGCCCTGATTAGTACGGATGTTGATCGTATACGGGATATTGAAGCGGCTTTCCGGAAATTGATCCCATTGGCCCAAAAACGGCTTGAGGCTCAAACACCCTCCCTGAAATCAATGGCCGATATTCAAAAAGTGGTCATTGCGGGTACTCGCTCCGTTGTGAGTGATCGGGAGAGTTTCAACCAGCAAATCGTACCTGAGTGCTCCTGTATGTACACACGCATACAAGCTGGACGACAAACACCCATCGAAGAAATCAGTCGCTTTAGCCTGGATGATATTCCGGAGAATAGTACAAAAATTGACATTTCGAATGGCTTGTTTGTCCTAAAAGTCAATACGGGAAAACAACGACTTATTTCAGTCTCTAAAAATCTGGTACGTCAGAATTACAGTGCCGATTTGGAAATCTTTTCTGAAGATCTGGAAGCAGTTCGTTTTTTACCACAAGCCTTTACAAAAGCGGCTCAGCTTTGCCGTCAGGCACGCAAAAGTCCTGTACCAACGAACACAGCTGCGGCTACACTAAGTTGGTTAACAACACAGATGCCTTCTCTGCGCAGTGAAACCGAAGAACTCAAAACTACGCTCGAAACCTTTGAGCCGAACAGTACTTGCCATCTCCGTCTCACGGAACGCATCATTGGCAAAAAAACCGTTGAGACCCAATACGACATGTCCCTGAAATTCCTCAATGTTGGCGGGTTGAGATGGCAATAAACGGTCGGAATGTTTTTGTCAATCTCCCGACAAATGGGAAAGAGAAAATGGTGAAAACCCAGAAAGATGGCAAACCTTCCGACTATGTCAACAATGTTCGGATTCAGGTCGATGATATTGAGAAAGCCCGCGCTATTGCCGATGCATTTCGGCACCTGATTCGGCAGTGCAACTAAACTAATCCACTTTTATCTATACACCCACACCTATGCGTCTATACCTATACCTATGTTTCTGGCTTATTAGTACGGCAGCCTTCGCTCAGGACGAGATCATTAGTAAAGAAAACGTTAAAATCCCGTGCAAAATCAAATCCGTATCCGGCCAATTGGTTTTTTATACCAGTAAGCTCAACGACCAGCTCGATTCCATTGCCACCGAAACTGTACGTGAACTTCATTATAGCGATTCGCTTCGTGTAGTGGTACTACCAGCTTCGCAACGTGGTCAGCGAACGACTACCTCGCAGGTAGGATTTCAGGACGCGATCATCAACAATGACTATGCCTTTCTGCTCTCTGCCAAAACCGCCCGCTATGATCTGACATTTTCACCTGTGCCCTCTAACCGAACCGTTCTGGTCGTAACCCCTGACTCCCGCGCTAAATTAGCTCCCTGGGTATCGCTGTTTAAATCACACCCTAACCTGTCATTCTCCATTACCGTTCATACCGATACCGTCGGTAAAACAGTCCCGAATCAACTGGTTACCGAACGGCGGGCGGCTGCGTTACGAACTTTTTTCCTTGCCAGCGGTATATCACCCACTAATCTGACGAGCGTGGGCCGGGGAGAGTCGGAACCCATTGATAGCGAACAAGCGCTCAACCAACGAATTGAATTTCAATGCACAGCGGTTAAAGGGGTGTCTGTTCTATATGCTGAGGCCTATATTCCGCCCAAGCGCTCAGAGCCTGTAAAAAGCTCTACCCCAGTCACATCTACGCAGGAATACACTCGTATCCAATCCGTTAAACCTAAATCAGACAAGGTATTTAGTATTCTGGCTTACTTTGAAGGACTGTATACACTCAAGCCCTTGTCAGGAGACTGGGTAGACCCTGATACAGGGCCAGGTATCTTACAGGGATTTGGCGGAGGTGCTCTGTTTACGTATTATATCAAACCACGGATTGGGCTAACGGCCCAGATCGGCTACTCATCCTGGGCCGTCCGTCGTCGGTATATAAATGATGACGGATCGGTTGCCTTTACCAATGATCAACTACTAGGGCGCCTTTCGGCTCAAGTTGGTGTACGCTTGTATGCGACGAAATCGGTCTATATCCAACCGATGGCTGGTGGGCAGTTATTAACCTTGACCAGTAGAAATTCCAGCCTACATCCTGATGGCATAAATGAGCAGAAAACCAGTAAATTTTTGCCTACGGTTGGCGGAGCTATTGGCTACGAGGTGACGCAGAATAAGCTATTGGTTGATATAGCTGCGGAGTACTATCTAATTCCTAACAAGTCGTTTACAACTGTTATACAACCGCTGCACTTTGTTGGCCTGCGGCTGGGAATTGGCTATCGTTCACAACCTAAATAAACACGTTTAACACACCATCTTTTATGAAAAATATCTCCCATTTCGGCAAAGCCGTATTAGGCGCTTTACCGCATCAGTCCCTATTTTTTTTAGGATTGCTGATCAGTCTGACCAGTATTTTCATCGTTAGTTGCCGACGCGAAATTGACATTCCCGTATCCAGTCTGAATGCAAAACCGTCGGCAGCCGCCACTGCCAGTGCAACCACCAGCCCCGTTGGTGGGGATAAAATCACCTTTGTCGTTGATTTATTTGTGGCTGATAAAAATGGGCGGTTTGTACAAGGGCTTAACCAGGATAATTTCAACATCTCCGATAACGCATACACCTCATACACCTACCAGCTTATCGATGTATCCAAGGCAGGCTTAACGGCGAAAGCAGGGGGCTATTCGGCGATGCTCCTCCTTGACCAATCGGGTAGTATAAGTTCATCTGACCCGGAAAACCTTCGTATTGATGCCAGTAAAATCTTTTTAAGTAATCTTGGCGCTGAAGATTATGCGGCTTTATCAAGCTTTACAACTAATTATTCTAATTATTTCCGGCTGCATAGCGGTTTTACCAACCAAACCGACCGAATGAAACGATCACTGGATACGCTGTCAAACTCAGTTGGTGGGGGAACCCCTCTGTATTCTACAACGGTTCAGGCTGTTAACTATACGGCTCAAAAAGGCATAACCAGTAATAAGGCAGTTATTGTATTCACCGATGGCGAAAATACAGAGTCCGGCAGTTTATTAGACGCTACGGCAGCCGCCATTCAGCAGAAAATTCCGTTGTTTACGGTCGGGTTGAGTACCAGTATCAATAGTAGTGTGCTGGCTCAGATGGCAAGCGAAACGGGTGGCGCATTTTTCTACGCTAAAGATGCCGGGCAATTGATTTCGTCCTTTGGCACGCTTGGTAACCTGCTTCGGGGGCAAGGCGAAATTTATCGGACAACCTGGTCCGTTTCCCGGTCAAGTGGCAAATGGGCGGTAGGCCAAATAATAAGCAGCACGATTCAGGTGACCTTGTTCGACGGCTCAGTGATCGAGGTGCCTTTCTGGTTGAGGGTAAAGTAGATGCGTCCTACAACCGACTCATCTGGCGGTCAATTTCCTGAATTTTATCTGTAGCTAATTGCTGAATAGTATAGCTGTTGCGGGCATTCTGCGAAATGAGTTGAAAGTTCTGCCGGGCCACGGCATACAACTGCTTCCGTTTAAGGTTGTCGTTATAGGCTTCCAGAATATCGGCCTGTGTTTTCTTGCAGTTCGCATCACTGAATTTTAACTGCCATTTAAGATTTTCGATCTCAGGATTAGGCTGCTGGGCACCGCCACCAGCAGCCCCTCCTGCGGCCTGTTTGCTCTGGGCGGCTGCCATCAATTTCATGGCATCGAGGCTATTTTGCAAGCCCTGGTTTTGCATTTTAAGCTGTTCTTTTTCCCCCTGAAGTTGCTTAACCGCAGCACTTTCGTTATGAACGCCTACTAAGGCTTTTCGCTTCTGTAGGTAATTGCTCCGCTCTTTTGTTAGCTGGATCAAATAATTGTAGGCATTCTTGCGAATACGGTCACGAGCACCCGTATAGCCCTTCTTGGCTAAGAAATCGTTTGCCTTTCTGGCAAAATTATCATTAAACTGGGCTGCGGTGGCAAGCCAGCTATTCCAGGCTTCATCGGTATCAGAGTCTTTAGGAATCCCATCATTCTGCTTATTAATCTCCACTATATACTGCTGGAGAATATCCATATCTTTTACTAAAGCCTCCTGTTCGCTAATGGCTTTCTGATTACCACCTTTCGATGATTTTTTGGTTCCCATCCAGAAAGCCAGAAAGAGTGGTAAAGCAATGATAATGGCGTAAACAGCAATAAAATTGATTAATGAGGTGTTGCGTTCGACTTTGTTTAGCGGGTCCATGGTATGGTTAAAAATGGAGTAAAGTTAGTGAATGAGTAAAGTTTAGCGACCTGTCATGCGGGGGCGGTAGCCTGCTGCAATGGGAACATCCAGCGGATTGGTCGGTATATCTTTTTTGTCGGTCACCACCGAGTCGTAGCGGATATGCTTATCCTGGGGTTGTTGACCAATATATTCCAGTTGTGCCAGTTGCCGGAAAATTTTATAAACATCTTCCCAGCATTGTGTGATCCGGTCAAGGTGGGGCCGAATATTGCTGTGGTCGTAGGAGTAATTAACCAGTTTCTCAATATCATTAGCCATCAACTGGTCGGCGGTAATACCGGTCCAGTCCTGAAAGTACTTCAGGGTTATATCGCGCCCTTTTCCCCGTACACTTCCGCTTAATGCGGGATCATTCAGGCAGTTAATGGTTGTTTTCAGGCGTCGGGTGGCAAGCGCTATCGTTTGTATCCAATAAATAGGCGGCTGTTCAGGCCCCATAAACTGGAACTGATTCAGGGGTTCATCCAAACTGCTCGCCAGTTGCTCAGCCAGATCACAAATCATCTCAGCCAATGCACCTGCTTTACGCGCCTGCTCGGTACCGCGCTTCTCGCATACTTTGTCGACAACCAAAAACGCATCCCGCTGCACGTCGGTCAGTATTTTATTGGTCGTATCTGCCCAGTTCCGTAAATCGGGATGACTCGTTATGGCTGCACAAGCCGGAATGTATTGAACATCTTCCATCAACTGCCCATACTTACAGGTTAGTTGACCAACCACTAAATGAAACGATTCAAACTGATCCGATTTGTACGAAGATTTTGGACTCAGATGAGCATTATATTGATACCGTGGTACAATGTTGAATTCATAGGTTGGTACGGTAAAAGGCGGGCGCGGCATTGGCTCATTGGCCGCTGGCATACCAAATGCTTTCCGCGAAAAAAGATTGACCGACAGCACAACGAGAAAATTAAGCTCCTCGGCCATCGGTATGTTATTTTTTATTAAAATCTCGTTCAGGTTCGTAACCAGATCTATCTGCGTGTTAATCAGCTCGATACGGCATCCTGCCCCGGTTATAGCCCGGCAATTGGTGAGGTGCAAGCGTACATTCTGGCTTTGATCGATGTTGACATGTAACTTAAAATCAGGCTGATCGGACGGTAGTAAGCCATAATTATAGGTCATTAACCGGGATGCCGTGCTATCCCGCACATGGTCACTGACAAAGTGCTCAAAATCAGTAAAATGTTTGCGGGCAATTCGCATCCCATCAACCCAGTTTACCGGATAATATTCGACTTTAGGCAACATAATATAAAGGTTAAGCGTGGAGTCTGCCTGGGGGTAACGTTATTATGCAAAAAAGTAAAATTTTTGGCACATACTACTACGCGAAGCTACAAATTTTTAGGACACGATAACCAATTGTATAACCCGAAGCGGCTGATTTAGTGTCAATTATAAGAAGTCAGCATATTATCTACCATTAGGTACATATGGATAGTTCACCAGGCTATTGGGTCCTATAGGATTTAGCAGATAACAAGAGCAACTCTGGCCTATCCCGTTGCTCAGCCTGCCAAAATGAAAATTAACCCTACCATTTTGGTATGGTTATTTTCCAAGCCCGTTATCTCCACCCCCTATAAAAATAATTAATCTTCTGATTTTCAGTAGATTGTGATACAGAAAATTATATAACCAAAAGACTGGACAACTTTTTGGCATAGGGTACTCGAACTAAACAGTATCACTTACAAACTATGGGTACGCTCCTGCTTCTAATCGGTTCGGCTCTGCTCTGCTTTGTCATTTTCTACAAAGCCATCGAGTGGTTCGAGCACATTTAACTTAACCTTCAATCACCATGATTACGCTCGTTTTTATTGTTGCGCTGCTGGTTTTCGCCTACATGCTGTACGTGCTGATTAAACCGGAAAAGTTTTAACTAATTATCTACTACACAATGACAACCGAATGGATAGGCGTTCTCGTCATGTATGGCCTGACGGTCCTGCTGGCGATTCCGCTGGGCAAGTATCTTGCTAACGTATTTAAGGGCGAACCCAATGCGTTCGACTTTATGAAGCCGCTGGAGCGGCTGATTTACCGCATCGGGGGTATTGACGAAACTGCTGACCTGACCTGGAAACAGAACTTAGTCGCCCTGCTGACCATTAATCTGGTGTGGCTGGTGCTGGCGTTCGTGCTGCTGATGACTCAGGGAAGCTTACCCCTCAACCCCGATGGCAACCCCTCGCAGACCGCTGACCTGGCCTTCAATACGGCCATCAGTTTCATGGTCAACTGCGACCTGCAACACTACTCGGGTGAGTCAGGCTTGACCTATCTGACGCAATTGGCGGTGATCATGTTTCTGATGTTCACCTCGGCCGCTACTGGCATTGCCGCAGCGGTGCTGTTGTTCAGGTCGTTTATGCCGAAAATGACCGAAACGGTCGGGAACTTCTACGTACTGTTTACCCGCTCGATCACGCGTTTGTTGTTACCCGGTTCACTCGTGATTGCCATCATTCTGGCTTTCAACGGCATACCCGCCAGCTTCGACGGGAAAGATACGATCGTGAGTATGCAGGGTGATACGGTCGGGGTTTCGCGCGGGCCAGCCGCTGCGATGATCGCCATTAAGCACCTGGGCACCAATGGTGGGGGCTGGTTCGGAGCCAATTCCGCCCACCCGTTCGAAAGTCCTAACTACCTGACAAACATGGTCGAAATGGTGGCACAGATGCTGATTCCCATTGCCATGATCTTTGCGCTGGGCTTCTTCATCAACCGAAAACGCTTTGCCTGGGTGATTTATGGAGTCATGACTATAGGCTTTCTCATCCTGGTAATCCCAACGATTTTTAGCGAACTAGCTGGAAATCCAGCCATTGCCCACATGGGCATTGCGCAGCCAACGGGGGCGATGGAAGGGAAAGAAGTGCGGTTTGGCCCTCTGGCCTCGGCCTACTGGAGCATTGCGACAACGATTATCTCAACGGGGTCGGTCAACTCCATGCACGATTCGTCGATGGCGATGTCGGGAATGATGGAACTGCTGGGGATGATGGTCAATGCCTTTTATGGGGGTGTTGGTGCCGGTCTGTTGAACTTCTACTATTTTCTGATCATCGCCGTATTTATTTCGGGACTGATGGTAGGCCGAACGCCCGAACTGTTTGGACGGAAAGTAGAAGCCCGGGAGATCAAGATTGCGTCGATTGCGGCTCTACTAAGCACCTTGCTGGTCAAAGGGGGGACGGCTCTGGCAGCCTGGTTGTTTATCAATCATGGCGATGCGGCCTGGGCAGTGCAGCCTTCAGCCTGGCTTAACAACCCCGGTTTTCACGGATTTTCGGAGATGCTCTACGAGTTCACCTCGGCCAACGCCAACAACGGATCGGGCTTTGAAGGACTGGGAGACAACAACTTCTTCTGGAATTTCTCAACCGGTATCGTGCTGATTTTGGGGCGGTTCATTCCCATCATCGGCCCGGTGGCCATTGCGGGTCTGCTGGCCCGGAAGAAGTACGTTCCAGAATCGGCGGGAACCCTGCGGTCGATACGCCGACCTTTGGCCTAATGATTTTCGCCGTCATTTTCATTATCACCGCCTTGTCGTTCTTTCCGGCCCTCGCGCTGGGACCACTGGCCGAGTATTTTAGCCTGAAATAAGTTGACTGGCAATGAAAGCAAGCACCTTATCTAACGTCATAACCTCAGAAGGAAGTACGTTTTGTTCGGAGTTAACATGACAGTGATGGGGCGAAGTTGGCAGATCTACCTCATGAGCATTATCCCAACGGATTCGTAACTGGTGATTAGAAGTTTGCCACTGATAGGCATAATCAATCCAGCCCGATGATAAAATATAATTCTCACGAACATGCAAAACGGACTGGTCTATCAGCGTAATGCGGCTCCGAATTTGGGTAACCCCGGTCGAAAAACCGGCTCGAAAGGACTGGAAAAGGCAATGATTGATTGAAATGGACTAAGATCAAAAATCATATTGTTAACCGAACAAGGCGTTTTTCAACAACACGGATCACCTCCAGTTCGGCTCGCCAATCCATACTATCATTCTCACGTTCAAATAGCCCAAACTGCGACAGTTCGTTAAACTTCTTGGCAAATTCAATATAGGCCATACCGTACTTTTTCTCGAAGGAGTCTACTGCCTCTAAGCTGATTTTAAGTTCTTGTAGCAGTTCTTCACGGGCTTTCTTCACGGCATAATCTGCCATCGACGTGTAGCCCATTTCCTGAAAAGTACGCTCTAAGGCTACCTGTTCAACTGTCATAACGAATCACATTTTTTCAAAGTTAACAAAAATGGCAAAGCAATCATCCTCCCCTAGTTTGTTCCAGCGTGAGCTTGTTGGAACGGCTATTCGGGAGTCATTCATCAAATTAAATCCGGCCATTCTGATCAAGAATCCGGTGATGTTCACGGTCGAAATTGGCACCCTGATTATGGTGTTTGTAACGATCTACATCGCCTTATCGGGCGATACCACGCAGGGATCGCTGGTGTATAATAGCATCATTACCCTTGTTCTGCTCATCACGGTGCTATTTGCCAACTTCGCGGAGGCCATTGCCGAAGCTCGGGGCAAAGCGCAGGCTGAATCGCTTCGTAAAACCCGCCAGGAAACACCAGCCAAAGTCATTCGTCCCGTTGGCAACATGTACACTAACGAAGTGGAACTGATTTCATCGGCTCAACTGGTTAAAGGTGACGTATTTCTTTGTGAACCAGGCGATATTATCCCCTCCGATGGAGAAATCATCGAAGGTTTAGCGACCATCGACGAATCGGCTATCACGGGCGAATCAGCGCCCGTCATTCGGGAAGCAGGTGGCGATAAGTCGTCCGTAACGGGCGGTACGAAAGTGCTATCCGATCGGATTAAGGTGCAGGTGACCACCCAACCCGGCGAATCATTCCTCGACAAAATGATTGCGCTGGTTGAAGGCGCTACCCGTCAGAAAACGCCCAATGAAATCGCGCTGACCATTTTACTGGCTGGCTTTACGCTGATTTTCATTATCGTCTGCGTTGTTCTTAAACCCTTTGCCGACTATGCCAATACGCCGATTACAATTGCCGCCCTGATCTCACTCTTCGTCTGTCTGATTCCAACTACCATTGGCGGGCTGTTATCCGCCATCGGGATTGCTGGTATGGACCGGGCTCTGCGAGCAAACGTCATTGCCAAATCAGGTCGGGCGGTGGAAACGGCGGGTGATATTGACACGTTGCTGCTGGACAAAACGGGGACCATTACCATTGGCAACCGGAAAGCAACGAGTTTTTACCCAGCACCGGGCATATCCATCGACGACATGATTCGGGCCTCAGCGCTGAGTTCACTGGCCGACGAAACCCCGGAAGGCAAATCCATTGTCGAACTGGCAGGACCGAAGGTAACCACCCGGCTCTCGACGGAAGGCTCAACGCTGATCAAGTTCACTGCCGAAACACGTTCATCGGGCATTGACATGCCAACGGGCAAGAATGGTTCGATGCTCCGAATTCGTAAAGGGGCCACGGACTCCATACGCAACATTGTAACGCGGGCGGGTAATTTGTTCCCATCCGAAACCGAAGAACAGGCGAAGAAGATTGCGGCCAACGGCGGGACACCGCTGGTGGTATCAGAAAACGAGGTGGTCAAAGGCGTTATTGAATTGCAGGACATTATCAAGCCCGGCATTGCCGAACGTTTCGACCGACTGCGAAAAATGGGCGTTAAAACCGTGATGGTCACAGGTGATAACCCACTGACCGCCAAGTTTATCGCCGAGAAAGCGGGCGTCGATGATTACATTGCCGAAGCCAAACCCGAAGACAAAATGAACTACATCCGTCATGAACAAACCGGTGGCAAGCTGGTGGCCATGATGGGCGATGGTACGAACGATGCCCCTGCGCTGGCCCAGGCCGACGTAGGCGTCGCGATGAACTCGGGAACGCAGGCTGCTAAAGAAGCGGGCAATATGGTGGACCTGGACAATGACCCCACGAAACTGATCGAGGTCGTTGAAATTGGCAAGCAGTTACTAATCACACGAGGTACGCTAACGACCTTCAGTATCGCCAACGACGTTGCTAAATACTTCGCCATTGTACCAGCCCTGTTCACCTTGTCGATTCCGGCCCTGCAAGCCTTGAACATTATGGGCTTACACTCGCCCGAATCCGCAATTCTGTCGGCAGTAGTTTTCAATGCGATCATTATTCCGATGCTGATTCCGCTGGCCCTGCGTGGTGTGGAATACAAACCAATTGGTGCTTCGGCTCTGCTTCGTCGGAACCTGTTTATCTATGGTCTGGGCGGGATTATTGCGCCCTTCATTGGCATAAAATTGATTGATTTAGTCGTCGGACTATTTGTGTAGCGCTGGACTGGATTGGTTTTTACTAATTAATCGAGCAATTATCCCGTAGGGATCAAACAGCGTAGCGTCGCCGGGCCGCCGGAGCGGTAGATAACGTGATTCGAAAGCCTATTTCGCGTGCCGTAGGTATGCAACCATTGCCAATCCGTCGCGTACCTACGGCACGCTGGTTGAAAACGATCTAATTTTCACCACCGATGCTGCGCGGTTAAGCCCCTAACCGGGCAAAGAAGCTCGATTTAATACTCAAAATTGATGAAGCCCGGTATGCACTTACCGATTTTAAACTTTTAGTTAAACGACCGGGCTGGAAACCCGGCACTACAAATATGAAAACACACATTGGACCAGCCATACGACTTACCTTAGTCATGCTGGTATTGTTAGTAGTCATTTATCCCCTGGTTGTAGCTGGCATTGCCCGGTTAGCACCCGGTGGTGGCAAAGGCGAAACCGTTACCGTGAACGGTGGTACGGCATCCCGGAAAATAGTTGGCTACAAGTTGATTGGCCAGAAATTCACGGAAGACCGCTACTTCAACAGCCGCCCGTCGGCCGTTGATTACAATGCGGCCGGATCGGCGGGTTCTAACAAAGGACCATCAAACCCAGATTATCTGAAAACGGTTCAGGCCCGTATCGATACGTTTCTGGTGCACAATCCGGGCGTTAACAAAGCCGATATTCCGGCCGAGTTGGTCACGGCATCCGGCTCAGGACTAGACCCAGACCTATCGCCCATTGGAGCTAAAATTCAGGTGGCGCGGATTGCCAAAGTTCGTGGAATACCCGCCGAACGACTTACTCAGTTGGTTGACCAGCATACCGAAGGGCCGCTTTTGGGGATTTTCGGTCCTGCCAACGTGAATGTCTTAGCCCTGAACGTAGCGCTCGATCAATTGAAGTAATGCTACTGTCTGGGCCAAGCACCAGCTTGGCCCAGACAGAGTCAGTCCTTGAGTAGTTGTTCCAGAACAATATTATCTGTTAGCCTGGAAGGTAAAATGGAATACAACAAAACCACAACCATGAAAATAGTAGTTACCACATCGGCCTTTATGGCTGGTGTTATCACCGCATCTGTGGCACAGATTACCGACACGACCAAAACCGCTGCACCTGGTTCGGGGCTAACCGTATCGGGCTATATCGAAGCGTACTACAGCCATGACTTTACAGCTCCCAAAACCAGTCAGGAGCGCCCTGGCTTTTTGTACAACCATAAGCGAAACCGCGAAGTAAACGTCAATCTGGCGTTCCTGAAAGGGCCTATACCAGCGAGCGCGTCCGTGCAAATCTGGCCATTCAGGTGGGCACCTATGCTCAATACAATTATGCAGCCGAGCAGGGGCTGCTGAAAAACATTTATGAAGCTAATGCGGGCGTTAAACTAAGTAGCAAAAAAGATCTGTGGCTCGACGCCGGCATTTTCTCCTCGCACATCGGCTTTGAAAGCGCCATCTCGAAAGATTGCTGGACGCTGACCCGGAGCATCTTAGCCGAAAATTCACCCTATTACCTGTCTGGTGCCAAACTGACGTATAATACATCAAATGGCAAATGGACGCTGCTGGGGTCGGTTTTGAATGGGTGGCAACGGATAGCGAAATTACCTGGCTACAGCGGCCCTTCGGTTAGCACTCAGGTTCAATACCGTCCTTCCTCGAAGGTAACGCTGAACTGGAGCACGTTTATCGGTTCTGACCGGCCGGACTCACTGAAACAGGGGCGGTTCTTCAACAACTTCTATGCGATTATCAACCCAACTGGCAAGTTTGGTGTAATTCTTGGCTTCGATATAGGGGCCGACCGGAAACCTGTCGTTAGTGGTGATCAACGAGTAGGCGATGGCAGCTACATCTGGTATTCGCCCGTACTCATTGCCCGGCTTGCGACCAGCGATAAAAGTTATCTCGCTGGTCGGATTGAACAGTATACTGATAAAAATGGGGTTATCATTCCTACAGGTACAGCCAATGGGTTTCAAACGTTCGGCTACTCGATCAACTATGATTATGTCATTTTACCCAACGCATTATTCCGGATTGAAGGCAAGGTGTATTCCAGCAAAGACGCCATTTTTGAAAAGGCCAATGGCCTGAGCAAAACCAATACATCGCTGACAACGAGTTTGGCCATTAGTTTTTAAGTGATTCGGTTGTACCCATGAGTACAACCGAATCACTCTTTTACTCCTTAACCCTATGCAACCCGACGACCGCGACCAATCTGCTGATCACTTTCTCCGGCTCATTAAAGAATCCCGGCGAGGTAAGTTCAAAATTTATATTGGCATGAGCGCGGGCGTAGGCAAATCCTACCGCATGTTGCAGGAAGCCCATGCGCTGTTAAAAAGCGGGATTGATGTAAAAATTGGCTTCATTGAAACCCATAACCGAGCTGAAACGCACGCACTGATTGATGGACTACCCATCATTCCCCGGCGAACATTATTCTACAAAGGTCGCGAGTTAGCGGAGATGGACGTGCAGGCAGTCATTAATATACACCCAGAACTGGCCATTGTGGATGAGCTGGCGCATACCAATATTCCCGGCTCTAAAAATGAAAAACGCTGGCAGGATGTACTGGAAATTCTGGATGCGGGTATCAATGTAATTTCGGCGGTCAATATTCAGCACATTGAGAGCCTGTATGATGACGTTCGCCAGATAACGGGTATCGACGTAACCGAGCGGGTCCCCGACCGGGTGCTGCACATGGCTGACGAAGTGGTGAACATTGATCTGACCGCCGATGAGTTAATCAACCGACTTAAAGAAGGCAAAATCTACGATCAGGCGAAGGTGGCCACGGCGCTGACCAATTTTTTCCAGGCCGATAAAATCCTGCAACTGCGCGAGCTGGCCCTGCGGGAGGTAGCCACCGCCGTCGAGCGAAAAATAGAAACCTCGCTCCCTCCAAATGGGCAAATCAGGTCGGAACGATTTCTGGCCAGTATCAGCTCAAACCCTGACATTGCCCGGCGAGTCATTCGTAAAACAGCCCGACTGGCCGCGTATTTTAACTCCCGCTGGTATGTGTTATACGTGCAAACACCCGCCGAATCGCCTGATCGGATTCGACTGGATATTCAACGACATTTGATTAACAACCTGAAATTAGCGACTGAATTAGGAGCGGAAGTGATTCAGGCCAAGGGTGATAATGTCGTAAACTGCATCATGGAGGAGGTTGAAAAGCGGAAGGTAACAACGGTCTGCATTGGTAAACCTCACTTCAATCTGATTCAGATTATTCTGCGCACATTTGCCTTTAATCAGCTTCTAAACCGGCTCTCCGAGTCGGATACGGATCTAATTATTCTATCCTGATTGATTCTATGGATGCTATTGATTCTTTAGATTCTAATGATTCTATGGATGCTGTTGATTTTATTGTCTCACAGTTAGTAACAATCAACAGCATCCACAGAATCAATAAGAATCCATAGAATCAATAAGAATCTAAAGAACCAACAAGAACCTAAATACCGCCACTACCTATGACACTCAAAACCAAAGTATCGCTCTCGCTGGTCTTCCTCTTTAGCATTATCCTGGTGTTGGGTGGGTTAGGAGCTTTTTACCTGAACCAACTGGCGCAGGACTCCAGGGCAATTCTGAAAGATAATTATATCTCGCTGGAGTTTGTCAGCAACATGCAGAAAGCCTTGACTACACTCGATGACCCGGATGCGCTGGCTGATTTTGCGGCAAACTTAAAAAAACAGGAAGCGAATCTCACGGAAGTGGGCGAAGCTCAGGCCACCAGTGCTGTGCGCCGGGAGTTCACTCGCTTACGGGCTGGTGCTACCGATATCGGAACCATCAATCGCATCCGGCTCCATTTATTCGCCATCGATGATTTGAACCGTCAGGCCATTGTCAGAAAGAGCAGAACAGCCGAACAGACCGCGAAGGATGCGTTACTCTGGCTGGGGTCTATCGGTACGTTCTGTTTTCTGATTGTTTTCTCCTTCGTCATTAACATTCCCAATTATATTGCGGGGCCGCTTCGGGAGCTAACCAGGGGTATTAAACAGATCACCAGCCGCAATTTTGAGGAACGACTACACTTCAAATCCAGTGATGAATTTGGGGAACTAGCCCGCTCGTTTAACTCCATGGCCCAGAAACTGGATGAATATGAGCATTCGAACCTGGCCAGGGTGCTGTTCGAGAAAAAACGCATCGATACGCTGGTGGAGATTATGAGTGAAGGCATCATTGGGCTGGATGAGAAACGTCGAATTCTGTTTATCAATCCGGTGGCCGAACGCTTACTGGGGGTAGAGCGAAAGCTACTCATTGGCAAATACGCGCCCGACGTAGCCACCTCTAACGATTTGTTACGGGTACTCATTCAGGATATTATGCCCGACTCAGCTGAACTCCAGACCCGCTCTACAATCGAACCACTTCGACCTGAAACGGGGAGCGATCTGCTGAAAATCTATGATCCGGGTCTTAATGGCAAAGGAAAGGAAAGCTACTTTACCAAGGAGATTCACGCAGTTGAAGTAACCCCTACTGGCGAAACTCAAACAGTGCAGGCAGGGTACGTGATTATGCTGCTCAACATCACCTCCTATAAAGAACTGGATCTGGCCAAAACCAATTTCATCGCCACGGTTTCCCATGAATTAAAAACACCCATTTCGGCCATCAAAATGAGCCTGAAACTCCTGGCCGACAAACGGCTGGGCGTCCTGAATAGCGAGCAGCAGGAGATGGTGAACCATGTGGAGGAAAACACCGACCGGTTGTTACGATTAACAGGTGAATTACTGAACATGGCCCAGGTGGAATCGGGGCAAATACAGCTTCAGATTCAAGCCACCAACCCCACCGAGCTGGTCCGCGTAGCCACCAGCGCCCTCAGAACGCAGGCAGAGCAGAAACAGATTCAGTTTAAGCTAGCGATTCCGGCTGACCTACCCGCTGTGAAAGCCGACCCTGACAAGGCCTCCTGGGTACTGATCAATTTTCTGTCAAACGCAATCCGGCATAGCCCCGAGCAATCGTCAATTGACATTACGGCTCAGAAACTGAATGATCAGGTTGAATTTACTGTACGCGATTATGGTCCCGGCTTACGGGAAGAGCACCGGGAACGCGTCTTTGAACGCTATTTTAAAGCACCCGGCCTCAATGGACCCTTTAGTGGAACAGGGCTGGGATTGTCCATTTCCAAAGAATTTATTCAGTCTATGGGAGGGCAAATCGGGCTGCACCCTAATGTAGTTCCCGGAGCCGCTTTTTATTTCCAGTTAGCTATTGCCTAATTGGAGCAGATCAGATAAAAATTTCGCTTACGCTATCCTAAATGTGAATTACGGCCAATCTGACTCCACTACAAGATTAGCACTGGAAAGGAGTTTGTGTCCAAATCAATCCGTGTCCATAGGATAGGCGTAGATAGCTTATCATGCAGAAAAGTAAAATCTATCTGGCCGTTTTAGGGTGGTTGATTCCTGTGTTGAGTTTGGCTCAACGCATCGACAATACGGCGTCGTTTCGGCAAATGGGCTCCGATAAGTACATCCGTCTTCACTACGACAACGACTACTTCACCACTACGGATTATTATTATACCCAGGGCTACAATTTTGAAGTCGTCAATCCGGCACTCCGAAAAAATCCACTCACCAGGCTACTCATCAAAGCCAGAGGCAACCAGGTGCAGTACGGTCTGGCATTGGAGCATTTCGGATTTACACCCACGACCATCCAAAGCGATGCTATTTTGGTAGGTGACCGCCCGTTTGCCGCTTGCATTCTACTCAAAACATTTAGTATATCAACCGATACGCTGCGCCGGGTTCGGGTATCGTCGTTGCTAAGCACGGGTATGGTGGGGCCAGTTGCGATCGGCTTCGAAATGCAGGCCGCCATTCATCGACTTATAAACGGGGTTGAACCCCACGGCTGGGCGAATCAGATTCGTAACGACGTGATTTTAAATTATAGCCTCAACTACGAAAAACAGCTCTACGCCTATCGCCATGCGCTGTCGGTAAGTGCTAATGCACAAGCCCAGGTTGGCACGTTCGTTGATCGGTTGCAAACGGGGTTTGTGGTAATGGCAGGTCGGTTTGATTCACCGTTTGGCACTGCCTCCCTCAATCGGCGGTTGCAATTGTATGTGTATGCTCAGCCCTTGGTGAGTGTCATTGCCTACGACGCTACCCTGCAAGGTGGCCTTTTTAATCGAACCAGCCCCTACGTGATTTCCGCCGACCAACTGGCGCGCACTACGTTTCAGGCAAATTATGGAGCTGTACTTCGCTACAAAAAACTGTATCTGGAATATTATCAGTCGCTGCTCACCCGCGAATTTGAAACGGGCAAACCACACCGCTGGGGTGGCATTAAAATCGGAGTTGCCTTTGGCTCGCTTGCCCAATCGGCAAAGTGAATCGGCCAATTAGCATGCTATTTCACTTTCCCTCGATTCTAGCTAACATCGCTTTCCCATTCTGATTATCAGGATTCAGTTCAACCGACTTCCTGTACATGGCAATGGCTTCTTCTCTCCGACCGTTTTTTAACAGGGCTTCCCCGTAACTATCATATACATTCCAGCTTTGGGGGTATAAGCTCACATTGAGTTTGAAAATTTCGAGAGCCTCCTTCGGGTTTCCTCCGCCGTTTAGCATCCGATAGGCCCAATCATTCAGGTCATTTTCAGACGGCTGAAAGTTTGCATCTTTCTTTTTCAGCTCATTGGCAACGTCAATGGCCTGTTCGAACCCTCGTTTCCGCAACTGCATATGAAGGGCCGTAACCGGATCGGCTGCTGGGATTTCCGGGTTGTAGTACCCAGCCAGTTCATCAATAAATTCTTCTGGATAAGCGCCAGACAAATTAGTGAGCACAACAATGGCCAGATCATCTTCAGGATACACCGAAAAGGCCGAACGCCCCCCTCCCGTTATGATGATCGCGCTGTGTTTGGGACGAGGCTTGGTAACCCAACCCAATGCCCACTGAGTTGGTGAGCCATTTTTGTACGTCCCTGCGGTCCAGAGGGTTTTGAGTGCGTCCTTTGTCTTGAAAAGTTTACCTTGTTGTAAGGCAATGATCCAATGGGCAATGTCTTCGGCTGTGCTGTTTAAACCAGATGCGGTTCGGTGAAAGGGCGACATTTCTGCGTAATTGTTGATGAGCCTTTTCTCGCCCAGTGCTTTCCCATCCAGCTTTGTCACGTACTTATATTGCTGGACCATATTGGGAATCACATCGCGGGAATCACCAAACTGTGTACCCGGCATACCCACCACCTGAAATTGTCGCTCGCTAAACACCTGCGTAAACGGTTTTTCGCGGTATTTATCAATGATCTTTCCCAGCAAAACATAGTTCGTCTGGTTATAGCTGAACTGCTCGCCGGTTGGAAAATCCATTGGAAACGTCTGTATTTTCGCCCAGGCGGCTTCTTCCGTTTCCTGCGCCATCAAGCCACCGGTATTGGGTTAGCAATTCGGTTAATATCGGGAAGCCCCGAAACGTGGGTCAATAATTGCCGTATCGTAACAGGTTGCCAGGGTGCCGGGAGGTTATCAAGATAACGCGATACGGGTGCAGCCAGCTCCACTTTTCCTTCTTCAACTAATTGCATAATGGCAACACCCGTAAAGGCTTTGGTGCAGGAGTTAATCATGAAAACGCTTTGATTCGAAACCGGAACCGCGTTTTGGATATTGGCAACACCAAAGGATTTAAGCAGAACAACGTTCCCGTGCTGAACAACCGCCACCTGAAGGCCCGGAATACGACGCTCCTGCATTTCACGTCGTATCAGGGTTTCTACATTGTCGATTTGGGTGGTCTGACCATAAGAAAAGACATGATGAACAAAAGCAAGCAAAAGAGCAGCAATGAATCGAAAGATAGTCATGATTGAGTATTTCGCTGGAAACTCCCGGCTGGCGCAAAGGTTACGGAGCAAAACCAAATTTTACCCATGACCAAGACAGCAGGTTTTGCCTTTACGCCAACTGTAGTGCGGTTTCCACCGGGTTTAAAGTCAAACCTGCCTACTACACAGTCTTGACTCCAAGGCCCTGCCCGTTGTAGTAGCTTTGGTTCATCCATAAAGTAGATCAAGCCAAGGCACCCGCTCTCAATCATGAAAATCGCTCACGTAGTAACGCTCCTGACTATTTTTTGCATCCTTAGTGTAAGCTCATGCAGCAAAAAATCGGATGACATTGTACCTGCCCCAACCCCTACAGAAGCCACCGTTGGGCTTCAGGTAAAGGTTGATGGGAAGGCCTATGCCCCAGATTATGCATATGCCCTGGCTACGTTTCCGGGTGCTAATGGCTATTTCGCCATTTATGGCCTCGATAGTAAAACCAGCGATGTTGTAGCTCTTGCCTTACCCACTACGGCTGTTGAAGGAACCTATCCAATGAATACGGTTAACATCGGCATTTTGACCATCAATAAAGAAGACTTTTCAACGGTCAATGGGGGAACCGGAAGTATCACCATTACGAAGAAAACAGCAACCTATATGACTGGTACCTTTAGCTTCACAGCTTACGAT
The DNA here is from genome assembly GCA_003259005.1 of Spirosoma telluris. Classification (GTDB taxonomy): domain Bacteria; phylum Bacteroidota; class Bacteroidia; order Cytophagales; family Spirosomataceae; genus Spirosoma; species Spirosoma telluris. Next base: position 6,491,937 of record QLII01000001.1, on the reverse strand, counting down.
GCCACTGGCACGATAAAACGAACGCTAACAGAAGGTGCATTCAACGTAACTATTCATTAAGAAAAAGTCAATCAAACTTCTACTTCTACGGTTGTACCATTATCAGCGAAGACCCGGAAGGTACCCCCAGTTCCTGAGCCCGCGTCTGCATGTTTTGCATGCCATAGTGTTGTGTCGAAACTGTGCCGTTGGCCCACGTAAACCCTAATCCATTGTCGTGAATACGTAGCGTAATATGACCGCTTGGGCTAACCTCTAACTGAACAATAGCTGTAGTAGCCTGCGCGTGTTTGACTACGTTGGTCAGCGCTTCCTGCACAATTCTAAATAAATTCAGCACCTGTGTTGATGAAAGCCGTTGCGTTTGTGAACCTGTTACCAATACATCGACATGCAACCCATCGGTCTCATGAAAATAGCGATTGATATACTGGTCGAGCCGCTCGCCAAACTCCTCTACGGTAAAACTTTCCTGATGAATGGCCCAGATGGTTTCGCGCAGGAGTTTGACGGCCTCCCGCGTGTGCATCACGATATTTCGCAACCGACTGGCCCACTGCTTGCCATCTTTGACAGACTGTTTTTCGGCCTGGTCGCTAATCTGCGTCAGGTTGGTCACGATGAACGCTAAGTGAGCGCCTACATTGTCGTGCAGGTCGCGGGCAATCCGTTCTTTTTCAATTAGCAGGTTATTTTTCAAGGCCAGGGTCTGCACCTCGGCCTGATAAGTTCGCTGTTGCTGAACGGTACTTTCTTTAATCAGCCGCTCGGTCTGGTCACGATCCATCTTGTAGCGATACGCCAGCCCAACCGTCAGAACAAGTACTTCAAACAAGGCAGCGATGGCATAATAAGCAAAATTAGCGACGGGCTCGTAGGTGGGTATAAATCCGAAATTTGCAAAAACCTGCCCCAGGTTCAGCGTATAAAACGGAGCAACCGCAATAAGATACAACCAGGCTTCGCGAACATGGTATTTACGGACAATGCTAACCACAATATAGGCCCCGATGACTGGCATTGGAAACCAGTAAAAAATGGAAAAGAGCCGCACCATAATCAGTTCGATGGTGGGGGTAAACGGCCTTATTTTCTCAAACGTCAGTCCCATCAGGCAAAAAAGACCGCACCACAACACAACGGTTCCGATAGTATGCCACCGGCTGGATGGTGTATGGCGTAACGACAGAAACGTACGAACAAACGTTAGCTGCGAGTAAAACAGTATGAGCGGAAACAGGAAATAAACGTTTTGCCGGGGCAGCCAGAATTGCTCCTCAAAGGCAAATTGGTTCATAAATCCGTCGTTTATGACAAAGAAGCCAACCAGTCCAAGCAAGCAGAAAATATATTTTGAATAGATCCGATCAAGCGTCGTGAGAAAAAAAATCAGGCTCATGACGGCCACAAACGTGAGGGTAAACAAAACGCCCCCCCAGAACAGATAACCTGATTGCACCGCTGGCTCATAGGCCGACTCCCGAACAAGGCTGATCGGTAAAATCTGGGTACCCCGCTGTTTGAACATCCGTAAATAGGCGGTTACGGGCCGATTAGCAGGCACGGTAAACGGAAACCAGTAATGTCGATGGTGCCTCAGTCGTTTAGATGCCGGGGTTTTCCAGCCGATTATAGGCGAGGTAGATAGTACCTGATTATGCGCATCGACAACAAACAGTTGTAGTTCATCAAACGACCAGAAGTCAATTTCGGCAAGCCATGTCTGCGGTATAGTTGTTCGGTTGTCCAGCCGAAACCGCAGCCAGACAGGTCTTGCCGCCTGCACTCCAGTTATATACCCAAAATTAGGGACAGGCGTGGTTATTGGCCGAAAAGCTGAACTGGTTGCCAAATTCGCAACATCAGTAATGGTTCGGGTACGTAACGAATCACGAAAATAGGCCAACCCTCCGTGCAACGAGGCCAGGTCACCATGTTCAGGCAATACAACAACTGGCTGTTTGCTCAATGGTTGTGCCGTCAGGCGAAAAGCCAGTAAACAACAGCTCAGAAAGGGTACTACAAGTTGGCGAAATCGTCTCATCAGTGATCTGAGGTACCACTAATGTAGGGATTTATTTAAGGAAAATGGTGGAGTGGCGAAGTAAGTGGAGTAGGTGGAGTTAGTGCAGTGAGTGAGTGGTGCAGTAAGTTGGTGCCTTACTTAACCTATTTCACTTACTGGACTAACTCCACCTACTCCACTACCTACTAAAGGGTATACCCACCATTATACTGCCGCCGAACAAACTGGTTGGCGTAGTCGAAGTTGGTAATTTTCATGTTATCGCCATCCCAGAGCAGTTTTTTGCGTCCGGTGAACTTTCCACCTTCGCGGGCCAGATAGGAGCGCGTAGCCAGATTGCCCATCAGCACGGTTTCAGTGAGCGGCCCCGACTGGTCGAATGAAGAAGACGTATAGGCACCAAATCCCTGCTTGCAGGCTTTGACCCACTGCTGCTGATGGCCTTCTGTTTTGCCTTCTACCAATGGTTTTTCCGGAGCGGGGAGTTCCTTTCCACTAAACTTATCGACGGGCAACAGTTTAGGATCATTGCCGAACAGGCCACCCGTCAGCATTCCTTTGGTGCCGATGAACAGCATACCCCCGTCAATTTCGCGGAATACGTCGTTATAGTCGATGCCTTCGGGAAGTTGAGGCCGGATACCCCCATCAAACCACGAGAATTTAATCTCTTTGACTTTTTTATCGTCCGATGGAAATGTCAGATGAATGGCCGACGAAGGTGGACAACTGTCATCGTAGAAGGCTTCTTTAAAGAAGTCAGAATACACGGAACCAACGCTGCACTCGACCGAAGTTGGGTATTTGAGTTTCAGGGCGCGGAAAGGCACATCCATAAAGTGACAACCCATATCGCCGAGCGCCCCAGTACCGAAATCCCAGTACCCCCGCCAGCGGGTTGGCATATAGGCTTCGTGATAATCTCGCGTGGGAGCTGTACCTAGCCAGAGCGGCCAGTTCACTTCAGGCGGAACGGGCTGCGACTCCCCCTTTTCCTTTGGGGACTTAACCCCCTGTGGCCACACCGGGCGATTGGTCCAACAATAAACGGTATGCACATGACCGATTACCTTGTTCTGAATAGCCGTTTCGATAATGCGCGTCGCATCGCCCGAGCTGCCCTGATTGCCCATCTGGGTCACGACTTTATACTTCTGGGCGGCCTGGGTTAGCATCCGAGCCTCATAGATGTCGTGCGTCAATGGCTTCTCGACATATACGTGCTTACCCATGGCCATCGCTGCCATAGCTATAGGCGCGTGCATATGGTCGGGGGTGCTAACGATGACCGCGTCGAAGGTTTTGCCCGCCTTGTCGAACATTTCCCGATAATCCTGAAAGTAAGGGGCGTTGGGAAACTTAGCGCGAAATTTTTTAGCCTGCCGGTCGTCGACATCGCACAGGGCCACAAAGTTGTCGGAACCGTTGTTGTAGGCCAGCCGAATATTCACATCGGCCTTGCCACCACAGCCCACGGCGGCAATATTGAGTTTATCAGAGGGCGCAATAATTCGCGAACCATCTGCTGCGGTCCCACCCAGCACATGACGCGGTACAATAAAAAAACTAGCCGCAGCCAGTGTACTACTTTCCAGAAATTTACGACGAGAGGGCATAGTTAATGATGAATTATGAATGATAAGTGAAGAATATTTGCTTATTCCGAGAATGTAGTAAGTCTAAACAGTAGTGCTACTACTTATTCATCACATCTACTCTTCATTCATCATTCATAATTCTTCATTAAATCTTACCCCATTATCTGCCCCATTTTCATGGCGATACCCATATCGCCTTTGATTTTAAGTTTGCCCATCATAACGGCCATCATCGGATTCAGGTCGCCAGTACTTAGTTTAACGAGATTATCGAGGCTTATCTGCAATTCGCAGTCGGCGGGTTTATCGTCGTTTGATACAATAGCGGGCGATTGCGTGGCGTCGATATACACAACACCCTTGTCAGTTACTAGCTTGACGGTAGCGTTGATGTTGTCGGCGTGTGTAACTTTGTTCCGAGTTTGCTCGGTTAGTTCTTGCAGAGTCATCAGATTTGGATTTCGTTGTTGATTAACAAACTCAGCCGCGAAAATAAGGTTTCTACGTAACGCGGACATCCTGTCCGCTTAAATTCTCTCTTGCGGACAAGATGTCCGCGCTACTTATGCGCTCTCAATTTTTAACGCTACTCTGTATTCTTACCTTTCTTAGTTGTGCCTGGGGTTTATTCGACTCGGCGGTGTCTTTTTTTCAAACCAACGCAGTTTCCGAAACGACCTATGCCGAAAGCGCTGGTACCCAAAAAGCACCCAGGCAGGAGAAGAAGGATGAGGCTTATTTTGAAGACCGCTCGACAAGTGATGCACCCATGCCCAGCGATCCGGTTCAGGTGAAATCACTGGCTGTTGCGCAATTTATATACTCGCTCTTAACCCTCACTGGCGCTGTACTGATGTTTCAACTCCGGCGCATAGGATTCTGGATTTACGTCGCGGGCGTTGTAGTAGGTCTCATCTTGCCTGTTTCGCTCGCTGGCCTGGGCGCGTTGAATACCTCCTTCGGCGTATTTTTCAGTATGATCTTTGCGGGTTATATTGGGTTTCGCTCAAGGAGATGCGTTGATTTTTGCCGAATGGCTAGCTGGCTCGGGGCTTCTTAAGCTAAAGGCTGTTTAAAGTTTTCAAAAAGACGTTGTAAAAGGTCATGGGGCTGTAGTGCCGACCGTCCCGGTCGGTCGTCAAGCTACTTAGTTCTCGCCCGACCGTCCCGGTCGGCACTACAGCCCAAAAATCCGCTCAGTTTTGATAAAATTTGGAAAGTTAGCTTCACACATACATATGGGTAGCTGGCGCATTTTAGCTGATCAAAAGGCCAGGCTCAATAAAAGGATTGACTAACTAAAAGGGATCTATTAATCTTGCCACTGAATATAAAAAAATAGCGACCTTCCAACCTTCGATACATAATGAGAGTCATTGTCTACAACTACCCTTGTATGAGCAAGCTACTCTCAAAAGTCATTTTACTATCAATTCTGATCGTACTTAGCCTAAATGGATGTTATAATGAATGTGGTGATCAAGGTTATTTAGGCGTGTTTTACTTAACAGATAAAAAAACGGGTAAACCTTATTATAAGGTCAGTAAAGATAGTCCTGATAGCGTACGTGTATTTATTGGTAGTCCTTCGGGAAGGCAGGTTCCTTATATTAAAAATTATGATGACAGATACGGTTACATTCTTGGCGATGTAGATTTATATGGCACTGTCGATTATACATTATATATCTATCTTAATCAATCCGATACGGATACACTTATAATCTCAAACTTGACAACTAGAGTTTATGGCAAATGTGATCAGAAAAGTTTTTTAACGTCAGCGACCTATAATGGCCACCCCCTTCAATCCATTTCGAGTGACACTACAGGAGGCATCATTCATTTAAATCTCATTAAATAGAATAATCTATAACATACTCCTACCCATAAAACCCCTCTGAAAAACGTACAACTAGCTAACTGGCAGATGTATTTTAATCAGGTCAAAAGTTCCAAGTAACAGATCAGGAATGGGAAGCAAATTCGACTGCTGATCCATGTAAAAGAAATAGAGAAGCTAATTCCACTGCCAGCCTCACGGGAGCCTTCTTGCAGTTGATGACAAATTATTTATCAAGGAAATCGACAAAACCTCTTTTCATACGTTAATATACTAAAACCACTCACGTATGAACCTGCTACGCTTAACTACACTGCTCCTGATCATCTGCATTTCGTTGACTTCCTTCTCTTCTAAAGCCGACGATCCTGATGCACTTCTAGGCAAGTGGCTTAGTTCTAAAAAGAGAAATCAGGTACAGATTTTTAAACAGGGTAACAAATATTTTGGCAAGCTGGTCTGGATGCTGGAGCCTAACGACCCGGTGACTAATAAGCCTAAAGTCGATAAAGAAAACCCGGATGACAAGTTGCGTAATCGCCCGCTTATGCACTTGGTTTTACTGACCAATCTGACCTACAAAGGCAACAATATGTGGGGTGATGGAGAAATTTATAATCCCGAAGATGGCAAGACCTATAGTTGCGAAGTATCGCTAAAAGGTCCAAACGCTATTGATTTGCGAGGCTATGTTATGGGCCTGAGTTTTCTGGGAAAATCCAAGACCTGGACACGGGTACAATGAATCGGTTGCCACAGCAGACCAGGACGGTCGGTGCTACAGTTATTCAACAATCCATCGTGAGAGGTGATTGTGCCGTCCTTCCAATACAATCTTAAAGAAACCAGTTGGAAGAGTTGATACGTCGATAGTAGCAGTTTGTGCTTTTACAGGAACCTCAGCGAATAGCCTATACTCATCGCGCTTGCCTTCTTCAAAGTGATTGGTTGTAGCGACCCAGACTTTCACGGTTCCCTCCGGCTCCACGGCTTTCCAGCTTAACGAAATTTTAGAACCTTCCTTTTTAACGACTGGCTCTGTAATCGACAGCTGACCCGTCAGTGGAACGCCGTCGATTTCAAAAACCTGTTCTTTAGGGATCGTTACCTGTAAATGGCGGGCCATTGTCGGCATAATATCGACAATGGCGGGGGTATTTTTCTGAAACTGCTGGTTCAAGTCTTTGGCATTAGTCACGATCCAGGTTGCCCGCTCACGATCTGATTGGCCACCGTGATTTTTACCCGTGTCGGCGCTTCGGCCGTGGTCGGTGGTGATGAACAGTTGCCAATCTTCACTAAATGTTTTCTGGCGATACTGAATGGCTTCCCATACCCTTCCCATCTGCTCATCCATGATCTTCACGGCTTTGTAAAACTGCTCACTGTCGCCGTATTTATGCCCCATATCGTCGGTATACTCCAAATAGATCCACGATAAATCCGGGCTTTCGTCGCGGATATAGCGCGTGGCTTCATCCACCACTTTTTCGTCAATTTGATGAATATACTCGGATTCTTTGTCATGACGATAAAGTAACGTATCATGCTCAAGTCCATCGAACGAATAATCGATCCGAAGATGTCCCGTTTGCGGTAGATCTTCACCAACCAGCTTAGTCCGGTTATCGAGCCAGGTGGAAAAAACGGCGGTTTTCTTTTGCGGATATTGGGTTTCGAAAAAACGAAAAATGGTCCAGTATTGATAGTTGGGGGCTTTTATGCTGTTGTCCCAGACATTATGCTTGTTCACCCAGGTACCCGTGAGCAGGCTATTGTAACCTACTGCCGAAATGGTTGGGGTTTGCGAATAGGTACTTTTTTGCCCGCCAACATAAGCGCGGGCATAGCCTCCTTCTTTGGCAATTGCTTTGAGATTGGGCGTGGCTTGTTTCTCAATTACATCGGACGGAATACCATCGACAATCACGAATAGCGCTTTTTTAGGCTTCGTCTGTCCCCAACCGTAGTGAGCGAAGAGCACTAAACAGCCAAATAAAATCCGCACTATTGATGTTTGTTGCATACGTCCAGTGAAAGTTTTTGACAGGATTAACCGGATGAAACAGGATTTAAAAACCGAAACAATCCTGTTTCATCCGGTTAATCCTGTCAAAAGTAAAACTTGTTGTAAACACCCGCGAACAACATCTCAAAATTTCACAACTTCATAATATGCCTTTTTCGGCTTTAGATCAGCTAGCAGCGGTTCGAGGAGTTGACGTCTCTAAAACCCAATCGAATTTCCACCGTCGACGGGCAATGAAGCCCCGGTGATGTATTTCGCAGCCTCAGAAGCCAGAAAGACAGCAGCCCAGCCAATATCGTCGGGTTGACCAAATTTACCCATCGGTGTCCGGCGCATGGCGCGGGCGAAGCGGTCGGGGTCGCCACCCATCGCGGTTTTGCTCATGGCCGTTTCAATGAAACCGGGTGCAATAGCATTGACCCGAACGCCATTGCCGGAAAACTCCGACGCCAGCACTTTCACCATGCCTTCAACGCCCGATTTAGAGGCAGCATAAGCAGCCACCCGATCAATTCCATAGTAGGCTGCCATCGATGAGATCATGATGATAGAACCATGTTGACGGGCCATCATCCGCTTAGCACATTCTCGCGTCAGACTAAAAACCGAGTTCAGGTTTGTATGTACGATTCGGTCGAAATCCTCATCCGTAACTTCCAGCGCGGGCTTTTTCATGTTAATGCCGGCATTGTTCACCAGCGTATCAATCGGCCCATAGGTAGCTTCGATTCGTTCGACCAAATCATTTAATAACGCTCGTTCGGTTACGTCATTAACCATATAGTACGCCCGTTCACCCAGCTTTTCGATGGCTTCCTGAAGGGGTTGCTCCCGTCGACCGGTGATTACTACCCGGCCTCCAGCCTGCACCATACAACGGGCAATATCAAATCCGATACCGCTGCCCCCTCCTGTAATCAGGGCCAGTTTACCTTCGAGCGAGAAAACGGAATAATTGGGTGACGACTGACCGTCGGTCTGGGTAGTTTGTATGTGTTCCACTAGCGTAATTTATAAATTTCGGATAAGCGTTTAACATCCTCCAGCGTCCGGTCTGGTTTTTGAAAAGGAGCCGGAATAGGTTGTTTTGAATAGGTCTGGAGATAAAGAACCCAGGAATCGCGCCACCAGATAGCCTCCTTATGCTGTGTAGCCAGGCGACCCGTTATATCGGCAAAAATAGCTGGATCAATGGCGGTTTTGACTTGTGCCCATTGCTGCTGCATCCAGCCAACCGAATCGGCACCAGTATAGAAACGGGTGCAGAGTTCATCCCAGAGCGTTCGACCCGAGCTTAGCTTTTTGGTCCAGGGTACATGATGAAACCAGAGCAGATACGGCAGGGGGCAGGTTTCGGGATTATTCCATGTTTGCTGCACTTCCGGCCGATATTGGGCTAAGGCATTACTACCCGTTGCTGTCCGGTCGAAGCCTAGCCCAATAGAATCGGCTCGGTGATAATAAATAGCTGTCCAGTCGGGCCGAACGCTTTTTTCCTGCCAGGGTTCGGGGGCAAAGTGAACACCCGACCAGGGCCGCGAAAGCCCCAAAGGGGTATTGTAATCGACGTAAATCTCCCGCGACTTCAACATCAAGTCCGTAATGGTTTTCACGGCTTTTGGTTCGCTTGTGAGGGTCATCTTCACCCACTCATTCGCAATAGCTTCCGACGATAGCGTATGATCCCACGCCAGTCGTCCGTAGGCGTACCAGTTGGCTTGTGCCATCGGGTTGCCCGTCCAGTTTCGGTCAGAGCCTGTGTTCGCTACGCCCGCAATAGCGGTCATCGTGTACTTGTGCAGACTCCCATCGATTACGCTGGCAACCGTTGCCCCACCGGATGGTGAGCCTTTGCCATTAACATAGGTATCGGTTTCCAGACATTCTTTAAAAATTGGCGCTTCGTAGACCCAATGCGTTGCAAAGCCCGTATACTCCTGCGTAATCTGAAACTCCATCGACAGGGGTGTTTTGGGCATATTTCCAAACAGTGGAGAGAAGGGCTCACGCGGCTGGAAATCAATGGGACCGTTTTTCACCTGAACGATCACCTTCTTGTCGAATTTGCCGTCCAGGGGCGTAAATTCTTCGTATGCCGCTTTGAACCGGTCGGCTTTAGGATCGGCCTTATAGACGAAGGCCCGCCACATCACGATACCATCATACGGTCGTAGTGCCTCGGCCAGCATATTGGCCCCTCGGCATGGGTACGGCCGTAATCCTGCGGACCAGGTTCGCCTTCGGAGTTGGCCTTCACCAGAAATCCACCGAAATCCGGAATGAGTTTGTATATCTCTTTGGTTTTGTCGGCCCACCATTTCCGCACCCCGGGGTCGAGCGGGTCAGCGGTTTTTAGTCCACCAATAACTTTGGGAGCCGGAAAATAAACCGACAAATACACCCGAATACCATACGAACGAAAGACATTGGCCAGAGCAGCAACCTTTTCCAAATATTCAGCGGTCAGGAAACGGGCGCTGGCATTGACGTTGTTGACTACGGTCCCGTTGATGCCCAATGAGGCATTGGCGCGGGCGTAATCGCGATAGCGCGGGTCAACTGTAGCGGGTAGTTCGTACCACTTCCAGAGCGACTCACCCGCATACCCGCGTTCGATGGTTCCGTTGGTATTGTCCCAGTGATTGAGTAGCCGATACTGGATTTTGGGGCTACTCGTTAGCGAAAGATTCGTAAGGGGTTGGCTTGTTTGCAGTTGTTGGAGCAAGGCAAAAACACCATAGAGAATACCCGCATCCGATTTGCTGGTAATTGTGATATTGGTTCGAGTAGCAATTCGATAACCTTCCTCTGTCAATGGCTGCGTATCCGTGCCTTTACTAACGGTTAATACGATCCCTCCTGACCGGCTTCCGGCACTAGCGACAATCGGAACAGATTTTCCCAATAACCCCTGTAAACCCACCTGCAACTCACTAGCCGCTGATTTCAGAATCGGATTGCTACCATTTACAGCGATAAACTGTGCTGAACGTGCGTAGGCTTCCCGCTTGGCTACCTCCTTAATCAGGTCATATTTCAGCCAAAGGCGATAGCCATCGTCGCCGTAGGTTCTGTTGACGAGAAGGAGTAAAACGACCAACCAGCCAATCGTTTTATTCATGCGTTGAAATCGAATCATACTGAACGTATTTGGTATTAGCCCACGGTTTGAACCGTGGGTTTCAAAAGGCATATCGAAAAATATTCATAACCGTTTCAACGGTTTATATATCTGGCAAACCGTTAAAACGGTTATGAATGACTGATTGTGTGTTCCTTTTACCCACAGCTAATTGACTTGTAGTAAATAAGCGCCGTTATTTCTTCATTCTCGCCGGGTTAAAACCCGGCGCAAAAACACAGCACACATCAATTGCACCGGGTTTTAACCCGGCGAGAATGAAAAATAAAGCAATGTATTTCTCCGATTAATTATTTCAAATCAATAAGCAGTGGGCTACTATTACAAACTCCGTTCTATTCCCATTTCCAGGCCCCGTAACTCAGCTAATCCACGCAACCGGCCGATGGCCGAATAACCGGGATAGGTCTTTTTGTGCAGATCGTCGAGCATCTGGTGGCCGTGGTCGGGGCGCATGGGGATAGTGGTTTCACCAACGCCCGCTTTTGCGCGTCGCTTCTGTTCCAGCACAATTTCCTTCACAACGGCATACATATCAACGTCACCCGCCAGATGGTCGGCTTCGTGGAAGTTACTGAGCCGGGCCGACGTTTCGGCTTCTTCGCGTTTGGTTGTCCGCAAATGGATGAAATGAATGCGTTCGCCAAAGCGCCGAATCATAGCAGGCAGATCGTTATCGGGTCGAATACCCAACGACCCGGTACAAAATGTAATCCCATTAGCCGTTACATCGCTGGCCGCCATTAATTGCGCTAAGTCGGCTTCCGTACTAACCACACGAGGCAAACCTAACAAGGGATAGGGCGGATCATCAGGGTGAATGCACAGATTAACACCCGCTTCCTGCGCAACCGGGGCTACCTGCTGGATAAAGTAATACAGGTTTTGTCGAAGCTCAGCATCGCCAATGGAGGCATATTCGTTTAATAAACCCTGAAATGTATCGAGCGTAAAGGCTTCTTCGGAACCAGGCAAACCTAGCAGAACAATGTTCGACAATTCAGTTACCTGATCAGTCGTCATCCGGCTGAATTTCTGGTGAGCCGATTTGATGATTTCGGGTTCATAATCGATTTCGGCACCAGGTCGTTTGAGGATGCACAAATCAAATATGGCGAAATCTTCCCAAACGAACCGGAGTGCCCGTGACCCATCGGGCATTTCGTAGTTGAGATTCGTGCGCGACCAGTCCAGCACCGGCATGAAATTGTAGCAAACCGTGTTGATGCCGCAAGCCGCCAGATTCCGAATCGACTGTTTGTAATTCTCAATATAGCCTGCTCGGGTCGGGCGCCCTTTTTTAATGTCTTCATGTACAGGCAGGCTTTCGACTACGGCCCAATCCAAGGGCGAGTACTGCTGATTTCCTGCTTCCACAAGCTGTTTGCGCTCATTAATGGCCTCGACCGTCCACAGGTCCCCCACCGGAATCTGGTGAAGTGCCGTCACAACGCCCGTGCAACCAGCCTGCCGAATATCCATCAACGAAACCGGATCATTCGGCCCGAACCAGCGCATCGTTTGTAGCATTCCCATTTTGTTTATTGTTATTAAGCAGTCATTAGCGGTCATGTATTGTCATTAATAGTCGCAATAAATGGCTACTAATGACAATACATGACCATCAATGACTATTTTTTCAACTTAAATTGTCTATTCGCAAACTCCAGAAATACCGGCCAATCGAGCGAATCGACGTGACCACCTTCGTGGTTTCGGAACGCCAGTTCGCCGTCAATTAGCGAGACATCGGGCGCGGGCATCGTGGTGGTTCCAACACCCTTTCGCCCCAATAATTCATAGACCGGACTAGCGCCGACACAAGCCAGAAACTCGCCTTTGGGATCGGCCCAACTGTCTTTTGTGCCACCTGTAATGAACAACGGCCGGGGTGCAATGAGTGTCATCAACTCGTGGGCATCGACTGGCATGGCGGCCCAATTTCCGCCGTATTTCAGAAAATTACCTGCCATCCAGTGGTATTCGCCCGAACCGGCTACGTTGTCGATTGTTTCGCCAAAGCTACGTTTCTCCAGCGACGCCCCAAGGAGCCCGAGCAACTTGCAAAAACAATGGCCCAGCGTGGGTCCAGGGCACCGGCTAGCAAAGCCGTCTTTCCCCAGCGCGAATGGCCCTGAATACCAATCTGTTTGGCGTTGATCGTGTTCTCTTTCTCAAAATAATCGAGGACGCGGCTTAACCCCAGCTCCAGGCGGCCAATACACCCCATTCATCGGGTTTGCGGTCTTTGCCTCCATTCATCAGGCCGATAATTCCTTCGTGCAACCCGCCACCGTTGTCTGCCTGAATAGCCCCGGTATTCACTAACGCAACCGCCCAACCGGCATCAATCAGTTTTTCAATGTTTGCCAACGGCTGCGGGAATGAACCCCATACGATAACCATCATCGGGATTTTGCCTGATGCATTAACCGGACGATAATAGATGACAGGAATGCTGGGGGTTACCGATGGATAGCGGGAATTATCCATGCTGCCCAGTATGTTTTTTCGGATGGCTTTCCCAGTAAGTACCGTGCTATCGATTCCGACAGGCGCAAACGTTACGTTAGGCGTATTGGTCGGTGTTTTTCCGTAAATTTCTGTCAGGTAATCGTTTAGAATTTCGGGACGACGCTGCTTCCACCACGTATTGGCATCTTTCACCGGTTTACCATTTTTCAGTACGAGCGGATCAGGCAATTTGTAGTCATTCGCTTTAGCCTCATCATAATTCGTCCAATTACCCCAACCCGACCGAACGTGCGTGTTTCCCGCGTCATCATACCAGTTGGTCGAGCCTTCTTTAGGCTTGAGATGCGCTGGGCGTCTGGGATCGTCGGCTGGTGCAGGCAAGGTTGGTAATTTCAGGTTGAGTTTATCCATCATCTTCTGCCAATCCTCCTGGCTGGCCACCCGCATTTTATTCATATACGCCGTCCGCTCCTCTGGGGTCATTTTTTGAAAGTTGGGGCCTGGGCATTGGCGTTGCACATGGTCAGCGTACTAACCACACATACCCAGAACATTGCCCGGTAGACTCGAATAGATGATAGGCTATTTCCCATTTACCTTGATTAATTGGGAGTCCCGTTAGGGACGAAATGTTTGTAGAAAATCCGGCAAATCTCGTTTATCTCGCGTGCCGTCAGGTACGCAATTATTGACAGTGGTTGCGTACCTGACGGCACGCGAACATCATACCAGCCAACTTTTACTACAAACATCACGTCGCTACGCGACTAAAAAGGAGATTATTAACTCTCATTTTATGACCGGGCCTTTACCCGGCTAAAAACGAAAATATAAAGCATTGCCCAGGCAACCAAATAGGCCAGACCGGCGATGTAGAAAATAATATAATAGCCTTCCGAGAGGCTTCCCAGCGCTTTGTAATGATCCAGAATCCGCCCTACGAGCAAGGGAAAAACGGCTCCACCCAATGTACCCGCCATCGTTCCTAAACCCACCACCCGACTCAGAACCTGCTTCGGAAACTGATCGGCAGCTACGGTAAAAATATTGGCCGACCAGGCCTGGTGAGCTGCTACGGCTAAGGACAAAATCGCAATAACGGGCCACATACTGCCCATCTGACTAATGGCCATAACGGGCGTAATACAGACCGCAAATAGAGCCATCGCCCACTGACGTGCCCGTGTTGGATGCCAGCCTTTTTGAATTAACGTAGAGGATAGCCAGCCGCCACCAACACTACCAATCGTAGCCGCCAGGTAAATGACGATCAGCGGAGCCCCTAATTTTTTTAAATCAAGGTGATAGATATTCGATAAATAGGATGGCAACCAGAATAGAAAAAACCACCAGATGGGATCAGTCAGCAGTTTACCACTCATGAAGCCCCAGATGGCTCGATTGGCGAAGATCGGGTAGCGCATTGGCGTGGTATCGGCCAGCAGATCCGTGGCTGCGGCATCACCCGCTACGGATGGTTCAACAGTGGGTTCGCCGGTAATGTGGGCCAGTTCTGCCGGGCTAACGCGTTTATGACGGGCTGGCACTTCATAGTAATACCACCAGGCAATAATCCAGACAAACCCCAGCGCACCAGTGGCAATGAAGGCCATTTGCCAACCCGCTACCAGGGCAATCCAGGGCACAATGGCAGGTGCCACTACGGCCCCAATATTAGCGCCTGAATTAAAAATCCCGACTGCCAGTGCCCGCTCTTTCTGAGGAAACCATTCGGCCACGGTTTTGATGGAAGCCGGAAAGTTACCAGCCTCACCAATGCCCAAGAGTCCACGAGCAATCATAAACCCAAACGTACCTCCTGCCAAGGCATGCCCCATTGCCGCAAAGCTCCATACCAGAATAGCCCCGATGTAGCCAATTTTAGTCCCAATCCGGTCGATAATGTACCCGGCCAACAGCGTACTGGCCCCGTAGAAAAAAGTAAAAACGGTTACGATATTTCCATAGTCCGATTCAGTCCAGCTAAACTCTTTTTCTAAAATTGGCTTCAACAGGCTGATCACCTGCCGGTCGAGGTAGTTGATGGTTGTTGCAAAAAAGAGAAGACCGACAATTATCCAGCGATAATTGCTTGAACTTGGCGCGCCACCCATTGAACTCGGGAGCACAGCAGATACAGGAGTAGGTTTGGTTGTCAATGGAAAATTTGATCAATGAGTTTCAGTAAAAGTTGTTTAAACTTTTATATTTCAATTGACAAGTGAGATTTTTTTGTCATTCCGACGAAAGGAGGAATCTCAAGCTTGATTAATAAGAGACTTTGAGATTCCTCCTTTCGTCGGAATGACAAAAAATACTGATTCCCGTTTTATTTGAGAAAGTTTAAGCCTCCTCCCTGTCAAAAACACAACATCTACACAAAAAACGGAACGTCTTTTGGAGCATACTTTTTCATGCCTTCTTCATTGATTTCCACACCAATACCTGGCTTATTGGATAGCGGGATGAAGCCTTTGTCCACCATTGGCCCATCGAAGGTGACTATTTCTTTGAACATCGGCTCCTCGTGGAAATAAATCTGCCATTCCAGAATCAGGAAGTTCGGTACCGATGCACAGACATGGCTCGACGCCATAGCCCCCAGATACGACGCTACCATGTGTGGAGCAAAGGGTACGTAATACAAATTTGCCAGATTGGCAATCCGTTGGCCTTCGCCCAGGCCGCCCGCTTTCTGCAAATCGGGCATGATAATATCGACGGCTCCGATTTCGAGAAGTTTACGGAATCCATGTGCCAGATAGTGGTTCTCGCCCGCGCAGATCGGGGTGTTGGAGGCTTCCCGAATTTGCTTGTACGCTTCGGGATTCTCGGCAGGAATGGGTTCTTCCAGAAACAGCAGATTTAGTGGCTCCATCATCTTGGCCACCCGCCGACCCGTGGTCATGTCGTAGCGTCCGTGCATGTCTACACAGATGTCAACTTTCGGTCCAACGGCTTTGCGAACACCGGCAATCTGGTTATACATCCGCTCCAGTTCGCCCTGGCTGGCAGTCCAGTTGTAAGCGTCGTATTTATTGGGATCGTTGCGTTCGTCGATGTCGTATTTCACGGCATTGAAGCCCATATCGACCGCTTTTTTAGCGCTTTTCCCGAAAGCCTCCGCACTGGTATCCGTTTCGCGGTAAGCTCCCGTATCGCAGTAAACCCGGATTTTATCCCGAAATTTCCCACCCAGCAATTGGTAAACAGGCATCCCGAGCGCTTTCCCGGTCAGATCCCAGAGTGCCGTTTCCACCGCCGAGAGCACTGATATGTACATCCCAGCCTGGGCCCCTCAAAGAAACCAGACTTGCGAACATCTTCAAACAGCCGGTTAACATTGAGCGGACTCTTGCCTTTGATCCGTTCGCCCATCAATTTCACCAGATGATACGTCCCAACGGAGGCATCGACGGCCTCACCACAACCCCAGATTCCCTGATTCGTGTGAATCTTAACAAACAGGCTATGCCCATTACGGATGTAGCCACATTTGATGTCAGTAATTTTAAGATCGGAGGGTGCAGAGGATTGTGGAGCATGATGAACAGCCGTTTCCAGGCCCTCGCCAAAACTGGCCAAGGCACTGGCACTAAAAACACTGGCTAAGACACTTTTGGTCAAAAAGGAACGTCGTGATGTTGTCATAATCTGTGAGAGGAGAAAAGATTTATTTATTAAACACAGAGCCACAGAGCATATAATAGTAAAAAGCCAAGCGTTACAACTCTGTGCTCTCTGTGACTCTGTGTTTAATAAAATTACCAGGTACGGGTTTTGAGGTAATCCTGAATTTGCTCTTTGGGGACGGGGAGTTCACTGACGTGGTCGTTGAGCCATTTCGAGAAATCCTTTTCAATTTCATCCGACCAACGCGAGTCAATCTGGCCCGGTGTGTATTTCTGTTCCCGTAACCGCAAGTGCCCGAACATGTCGCGCAACCGAATAATCTCCGATGTTTTCACCACTTTTTCGGCCAGATGGGGCGGAATAAACGCAACCCCTCCATCACGCCCCAACACCACATCTCCCGGCATCACCATCACTTTACCAATACGCGTTGGTCGATTGATACCAACCAGAGTTGTATTCAGGTCGCCCTCAGGATTGTGGTGCGATGGGTGGTAGCTTCTGAAATAGGACGTAAAGCCGCCAATTTCCTTCAACCCGGCCACATCCCGAACAGCGCCTTCGTAGACAATTCCGTTGCCCGTTTTGGCGTAAATCGAATTACCCAGATTATCGCCAATGGTTGGACCATCTTCGTGCATCCCAAATTGATCAACCACATAGACATCACCCCTGACCAGCATATCAATTGGCCAGGCGTTCTGTGATTTCACCCGACCATCTTTCGTGTGCCCTTTCTCATCTGTCACCCGGTGTACATCTGGTCGGCCAGGCATAAACGTAGCAGTCAGGGCACGTCCTACCAGTACGCTGTCCGGGTTAATCATTTGCCAGTCACCCGCATATTGATATCGATACTTTTCGCCTTTCATGACAGCCCAGGCTTCTTCATGGGTCACCAGTTTCATCCGCTTTAAAATGGCATCGGGCACTTTTGGGCGTCCATCCGGGAAGCGTTCGCCTTTCCAATCGGGGTTAAGAAGATGAGTTCTTCCTTAGAAATCTGCTGTGCAACCGACACCGACGCCAGGCCAGTAAGCAGCGCAACCGCTAGTATGATTACCTGTTTCATTGAAAATGCCAAGGAATTTAAGTGTTTAGGATTTGGGGTAGATAAGGACTATAAAGGATGCTTCTACCCTTTACGAGGTGCTCAGTTTTTTAGAAGTAACCTGGCACCGTCTTATGATATAAACTCATTTCATAAACAGAGCAAGTCTTATCATAGTCTGAAACGACATAATCAGTTTATACGAACGATCAGAATTCTGGGGTTCGATAAGTAAAGGTTAGCTTGCATCCGGTTTATGTTTCGAGCAACCATTATGTCTATCTGAAACCAACGTTTCAAATGCTAAAAAATACCATCTCCTCTCTTTCGCTTACGCTGCTTTTTTCGCTGTCGTTTCTCTTTATTCACGCCCAGACGTTACGACCACCTGCCTATCCGCTTATTACGCATGACCCCTATTTCAGTGTCTGGAGCACAACAGATAAGTTAACGGACTCGCCCACCCGCCACTGGACAGGCAAGCCCCAATCGCTGGAAGGCATTATTCGGGTGGATGGGAAGGCATATCAATTTCTGGGAGCTGTACCTACCACCTACGAAGCCATTCTGCCAACTGGCGAGGTAAAAGCCTACACCGCTCAATATACAATGACTAAACCCAGTGCGGGTTGGGAGAAATCTGATTTCAACGCCAGTGGCTGGAAATCAGGGTCGGGGCCTTTTGGCGATACGCCCGATGCCAAAACGAAATGGGTAAACAGTGATAATGCGTCAATGAAAGACGGGATCTATTACCGTCGGGAGTTTACTTATGATGGCAAAGCAGATCCATCGAAACTGTTGCTGTCGATCAATCACGATGATGACGTGGTTGTTTACCTGAACGGGACCAAGATTTTAGATAAGCCCGATTACGTCAACGAATACATGTATCTGCCCTTCCCCGCGGCTGGTCAGAAAGCGTTGAAGCAAGGCAAAAACGTTTTAGCCGTACATTGCGTGAGTCCGCGTGGTGGTTCGTTTGTCGATGTGGGTATTGTCAATCCGGTCAAGGCCTCGGCCATTACAACAGCAATGCAAACGGGTGTAACTGTGTCGGCAACGCAAACCAACTACGAGTTTACGGCTGGCCCTGTGAATTTGGCCGTCACGTTCCTGTCTCCCCTGCTTTTGGAAGAGATCGAAGTGGCAGCAAGACCTATCACCTACGTTACATTCGAGGTTAAGTCGCAGGATCGGAAGTCGCATGCCGTGCAGGTTTATTTCAGTGAGTCAGGCACGCTGGCAACCAATACCATTGGCCAGGAAGTGGTCATGAAATCAGGTCAGGCTCCTGGCTTGATTTACCAAACCGTTGGTACCGAAGATCAGTCTGTTCTGGCCCGAAAAGGTGACAACGTACGCATCGACTGGGGTTACGCTTACCTGGCAGCCCCTCAGGAAAAAGGCAATCAGACGGGGAATGGTATGGCACCCGGTTTGAAACAGGCCTTCCTGACAATGGGTCAACTCCCTACCGATACTAAAGCAGCTGTGCCTGGCAACAAAGCCCGGGCAGCTGTTGACGTGGCGGTTGCCAGCGTTCTCGACTTCGGCAACGTAACGAAATCCACTGAAAAACACCTGATGCTGGCCTACGACGACCTGTATTCGGTTCAATATTTCAAGCAGAACCTTCGCCCCTGGTGGAATCGGGATGGAAAAATAACGATGCCTTCTCTGTTACAAACAGCCGAGAAAGACTATGATCGGCTCCGGTCGGCCTGCGCGAAATTTGATGATAAGCTTCGTTCCGATGCCCGAAAAGCGGGCGGCAAAGAGTATGCTGATCTGTGCGTACTAGCCTATCGGCAGGCAATTGCTGCCCATAAAATTGTAGCGGGTCCGAAAGGTGAAACTCTATTCCTGTCGAAGGAAAATTTTTCTAATGGCTCCATCGGTACAGTTGATGTGACCTATCCCTCGGCTCCCTTGTTTTTGCTTTATAACCCGACGCTGTTGAAAGGCATGATGGAACCTATTTTCCAATACTCGGAAAGTGGCCAGTGGAAAAAGCCTTTTGCCGCTCACGATGTAGGTACGTATCCGCTAGCCAACGGTCAAACCTATGGCGAAGATATGCCTGTTGAAGAGTGCGGTAATATGTTGCTCCTGGCGGGTGCCATTGCGGGTGCAGAAGGGAACGCCAACTATGCGAAACAACACTGGAAAACGCTGACCATCTGGGTCGAATACCTCAAAAAAGACGGCTTCGATCCTGCTAACCAGCTCTGCACCGATGACTTCGCCGGGCACATTGCCCGAAACGCCAACCTGTCGGTAAAAGCTATTCTGGGCATTGCGGCCTATGGTCAGATGGCCGCTCAATTGGGTGACAAAGCAACCTCTGAAAGTTACCTGAAAACGGCACGGGAAATGGCAACCAAATGGCAACAGATCGCTCTCGACAAAACGGCATCTCAACTGCCTCACTACGATCTAACCTTCGAGAATCAGTCCGATACCTGGAGCCAGAAATACAATCTGGTTTGGGATAAGCTACTGGATATGAATGTATTTCCAAAGGAGGTTCCGCAAACCGAAATTGCCTACTACCTGACGAAGCAAAAGCCATACGGACTTCCTTTAGACAGCCGCAAAACCTACACGAAATCGGACTGGATTATCTGGACAGCGACCCTTGCCAAATCAGACCGGGATTTTGAGGCATTCATTAAACCGGTTTGGAAATACGTTAACGAAACCCCTTCACGGGTTCCTCTTTCCGACTGGCACGAGACAACCAATGCTAAACAGGTTGGTTTTCAGGCTCGTTCGGTAGTAGGGGGTTATTTCATTAAGATGCTTGAGGGCAAGTTGAGCAAGTAAACTTTCGTTTTTTGTCATTTCGACGCCAGGAGAAATCTCAAGCTTGACTAATGCGAAACTTGAGATTTCTCCTGGCGTCGAAATGACAAAAAACCATTCAGGGAATTCCTAACGATTACCTAAACCAACTCATACATTCATGCCATCACCCCGACTCCTTTCGATTTACCTAAACCTCGCTTTGCTAGGCGTAGGAATGACGTTTGCCCAAACGCCTGTTCCCAATCAACCGCGTGCCGCACCCATCATGAGCCGTTGGGAGAAACAAATCACCCCGAAAATGCCTGGCGCGAATACCCGCGTCCGCAACTGGTGCGACAGCAATGGCAGAACCTGAACGGCATGTGGGATTATGCCATCACCCCCAAAACAGCACCCCAACCTACGCGCTATGATGGCCAGATTCTGGTGCCGTTCTGTGTAGAATCGACCGTTTCGAAGGTCAACAAATCGCTCACCGCCGATCAGCGACTGTGGTATCGCCGGGACGTTAGCGTGCCTAAAGACTGGGCTGGGCAACGAGTGCTGCTGCATTTCGGTGCGGTCGATTATGAGTGTAGTCTGTGGGTCAATGGCGGGTTGGTAGGCTCGCATACAGGTGGGTCAGATGCCTTTAGTTTCGATGTTACGGATTACCTGAAAGATGGACAAAATCAGTTGATGCTGGGTGTTCTTGACCCTACATCGAATGGCGAACAGCCACGCGGTAAGCAATTAATGAATCCGAATGGCATCTGGTACACACCGGTTTCGGGTATCTGGCAAACTGTCTGGATGGAACCCGTTCCTAAGCAAACCTACATTGAGGAAGTAAAAGTGACGCCAGAGCTTGACTCCAGCCGCCTTCGGGTAGAAGTATTGCTCGATAAACCCGCCAATAATTATACGACGGCTATTCGTCTAACAGCTTTAGACGGCAACCAAACCGTAGCGACAACGCTCGTCCGGGCGGGGCGAGTAGCCTGGCTGAACATCAAAAATCCAAAGTTGTGGTCGCCGGATCGTCCGTTTCTCTACAATTTCAAAGCTGAGCTAGTTACGGTGAATGACCCTTTCGGTGATACACCCCGCAACAAACGCCCACGTCAGGATGCCCTATTAAACACGGCTTTTGCCAACGCAACGGTTACAGGTAATCCGCTCGATGTGGTAACTGGCTATTTTGCTATGCGAAAGATTTCCATTGGAGCAGGGCCAGTTGCCAACCAGCCAGTGTTACTGCTGAACAACAAATTTGTGTTTCAGAACGGCCCACTCGATCAGGGTTGGTGGCCCGGTGGCTTACTAACGCCCCCATCCGATGAAGGCATGACATTTGAAATTGATTTCCTGAAAAAATCGGGTTTCAACATGCTCCGCAAACACATAAAAGTTGAACCCGACCGCTATTATTACCTCTGCGACAAGTTAGGCATATTGGTTTGGCAGGATATGCCCTCTGGCTTTCTGGAAGGGCAGAACGAATATCCCGGTGATCAGTCGGAGCCTATCCGCCGGTCGAAAGGAAAGGAACAATTTGAACTGGAACTGCGCCGAATGATGAACCGTCTGCATAATCACCCAGTATTGTAACCTGGGTTGTGCATAACGAAGGCTGGGGCCAGTATGACAACAAACGGCTGGCTGATTGGGTAAAAGCGATGGACCCAAGCCGCACGGTCAACGCGTCCAGTGGCTGGAATGACCTCGGTGCGGGCGATTTCTACGATATTCATACGTATCAGGAAGAACCAAACGCTCCGGCTCCCAAAACAGACCGGGTCGTCGTGATTGGTGAGTTCGGTGGCATTGGCTGGCCGGTTCAGGGTCATCTCTGGAATCCTGAGATGCGTAACTGGGGGTATCAGACCTATCAATCGGCAGATGTCGTGCAGAAAGCATACGAGAAGAAATACGCTAAAATCGTGGAATATTATCAAAAACAGGCTTTGTCGGCAGCCGTTTATACGCAAACCACTGACGTAGAAGGTGAAGTAAATGGGTTATTGACCTACGACCGGGAAGTCATCAAGATTCCCATTGAGACGCTCCAGAAAATTCACGCGCCGTTGTTTAAATAAACTATACGTGAGTACTCATACTGAAATCCCCTTTTCTTAAGCAGAAAAGGGGATTTTTATTTTTTTTCAAACAAACAACTAAATGATTAGTTGCGAAACTAAAACATTAGTCATACCTTTCGATCATAATCAATTAGTCTTCTGTTAATCATGCCAATACGTGAACTCACCAAAGCCGAAGAAGAGATTATGCGGGTGCTTTGGCAACTAAAAAAAGCGTTCGTTAAAGATGTACTGGCCGAACTCCCCGAGCCTAAACCCGCCTACAACACTGTTTCGACGATTATCCGTATTCTGGAAAAGAAGGAACTGGTCGGCTATACCGCCTATGGGAAAACGCATGAATACTTTCCACTGATTTCGGAGGAGGAGTACCGGCGTTTCCAGACCGAACAACTCATGGCGAACTACTTCGATAATTCGCTCAAAAAGCTGGTGTCGTTTTTCGTAAAAGACAAGAACATTAGCCTGACAGAAGCCGATGAGATCATCAAACTCCTAAACAAACAGAAAGACCAATGAATGCCCTTGACTATCTCCTGAAAGCTAACCTGTACGGCTTACTGTTTGCGAGTTGTTACTGGTTACTGTTGCGTCGACATACGTTTTTCACCCTTAACCGGGCTTATCTGCTGGCATCAGTCATTCTATCGTTGATTCTGCCGTTAGTGATTCTGCCTACGCAAACGGTTGAAACTTTGCCAGTTCCGATAGGAGTCATTACCTTGCCTATGTCAACAATCACAGTTGACACTGGTGAAACCGGCCCCGATTGGGAACAACTAGGAATATGGGGATATGGCCTG
Source organism: Spirosoma telluris (assembly GCA_003259005.1). Lineage (GTDB taxonomy): Bacteria > Bacteroidota > Bacteroidia > Cytophagales > Spirosomataceae > Spirosoma > Spirosoma telluris. The sequence goes on along the minus strand of QLII01000001.1, from coordinate 6,468,445 downwards.
GTTTCGCTGGTGTTATTGATACGATTGGCTATTCGGGTTGGGCGATTGGCCTGGTTAATCCGTCGATCACCCCGGCAACAACACGAAGGGTACATGCTGGTACAGCCGAATGATCCGGCAATACCCACATTTTCGTTTTTTCAGTACGTTATTCTCAACCCAGCCGACACGCAAAATGAACTGATTTTTCAGCACGAATTGGTGCACGTCCGGCAATGCCACAGTGCCGATGTCCTGGGTATGGGGGTACTACAGGCGCTTTTCTGGGCGTGTCCAACGCTCTGGCTCATGGACAGACTGCTACGTCAGGTACACGAATTTCTAGCCGATCAACCAGCCAGCCAACCCATAGAATACGCCCGGTTCTTAGTAGCTTATTCGTTCGGCACTCAACCTGGTTTGAGCGGCCCAGACGCGCTCACAAATAGCTTCTTTAATCCTTCGCTCCTGAAACAACGTATCGTGATGCTACATCAGAAAGCGACAACCCGCTGGGCATTAGGCAAATATATTCTGGTACTTCCGCTGGTGTTCGGTCTACTGGCCATGACCACGGCACGGGAAGAAATTGCGTCTGTCATGAGCCAGGCAACAGATGAGACGATCACCGTTTCGGGTCAGGTAACGAGTGCGGTGGATAGAAAGCCATTACCAGGGGTTAATGTTATCCTTAAAAATACGTCTCAGGGAACATCAACAGATTCAGAAGGGAAATACCAACTAGCCAATGTTCCTAAGAGCGGATCGTTAGTGTTTAGTTTCGTTGGTTTCACCAGCCAGGAGGTGAAGGTAAATGGACATAACACGATTAATGCGAGTCTATCCCTTCAATCCAGCAAGCTGAATGAAGTCGTCGTTGTAGCTTACGAACCAACCCAGGAACCCTTGCCGGCCGCTCAATCAACGATAACCAAACCGGATAGCCAAACAAGCCAAAATGGGGAAATCTTTACGGTAGTCGAACAGGTTCCTGAATTTCCTGGTGGTATGCAGGCATTAGGCCAATACCTTACCCGCAACTTGCGCTATCCGGCAGAAGCGCAACAGAACAAAGTTCAGGGTCGTGTTTTTGTTCAGTTCATTGTCTCGCAAACGGGTGAGATCCAGAGCTTACGCATACTGAAAGGTATTGGCAGCGGATGCGATGAAGAAGCAGTACGCGTCGTAAGCCAAATGCCTAGATGGAATCCTGGCAAACAGAATGGTAGAGTAGTATCAGTACAATACAATTTACCCATTCAGTTCTCACTGGAAAAAAGAGAAGACAAACGATCGGGGCAAGTTGAAAGTACAACTCAGCCTGAGTCCATACAAAAAAAGGGCGTTATACTTGATAATAGCAAGAATGGGCGTTACGCGCTCTATGATGATCTCACAAATGGCAGTAAAGAGCGATACTCAATGCGTCTGCCTGATTCGCTGCAAGAATCAAGAGCATTGATCACCATTCGCAGCCAGGCATTAAACGGAGGAGAGCCTCTTTATATTCTTGACGGTATTGAAGTACCAACCATTTTCAACCTAAAGCCCGAAAACATTGAGAATATAACCGTACTAAAAGATGCGGCAGCAAGATTCCGGTATGGAGCAAAAGGATTAAATGGTGTCATTCTGATAACTACAAAAAAGAAATGAGCACACTCCCCTATCTCCTGGTCGCCAGCCTGTATTTGGTGTTATTCTACGGCTGTTATGCGCTGCTCCTACGTCGAAATACGTTTTTTGGACTAAATAGGGCGTATTTGTTGCTAGCAATACCGCTATCCCTACTCCTACCGCTAGTGGAGTTGCCAACGGGAACAACTACCCCTTGCCCATTGGAACGATAACGTTGCCCACCTTTGTCGTTGGCAATACAGTACCAAGTCAATCAGATGGGCTAACCTTAATCCAGTGGATTTGGCTTGTATATGGTCTTGGTGTAGTGACGATGCTAACAAGGTTAGGGCTGAACCTGAGGTCGGTATTTAAGCTCATTAGCCGAGGGCAGGCGGAACACAAACCGGCGTATACGCTCATCCGGTTCCCTGACGATTCGACTCCATCGTTTTCATTTGGTGGGTACATGGTTCTGAACCACACCGATTCACTTATTGAGCCCGATGTGCTGATACGTCATGAAGAAGCGCATATTCGTCAACGTCATACAGTCGATGTCCTGTTTATGGAAATTGTACAGGCGGCTTTCTGGTTCAATCCAGTGCTGTTACTCTACAAACACGCCTTACAGGAAGTCCATGAATTTCTGGCCGACCGGACTGTGCTGAAAACGCCCCAACCCGATTACCCTCATCAGCTAGTTGCTTATGCGCTCAATATGCCGGTTACGGCCCTGACTACTCCTTTTGTCTCTAAATCAACTCTTAAACAACGAATCATTATGTTACAAAAACCCGCATCCAATCGCCATGCATTACTCGGTTATGCCTTGATTTTACCTATGGCGGCCTGTCTGGTCATGTGTACGCAATCTGGCCAGGATCAAGCACAGAGCGCAATTCTACCTGCGACGCAACAAGCAGCCCCCAGAAAAGCCGTGAAGGTAGAGGGTGAAGTTTTTACTGTGGTTGAAAATCAGCCAGCATTTCCAGGTGGCATGAAGCAATTAGGCGAATACCTGAGCCAGAACATAAAATACCCACAAACAGCTCTTAAAGCCAATATTGAGGGAAAAGTATTCGTAAACTTCGTTGTTACAAAGACTGGCGAGATTACTGACGTTAATCTCTTAAAAGGGATTGGCTACGGTGCTGATGAAGAAGCTATTCGGGTAGTACAAAACATGCCGAATTGGAAACCAGGTACGCAAAACGGTCAGGCCGTAAATGTGAAGTATAACCTACCGATCAGATTTCAATCGGATGAGGTAATTCAAAAAAAATTGGCCTTAGAAAGTAGTGGAAAAGACGAGGCTGAGAATGAATTTTCAAGCAGTCTATTGAGCTACAAAAACTTTACACTCGATGGTAAACCCATTGACAGACAACTCTTGTTATCTACCATCAAAAAGGCAAAGGAAGATGGCGTTCATATTGCATTCACCATAAACGACAAGGCAAGTACCGTTTCTTTCAACCACGTTGACTAGTAGTAGGCCTTACGAATTATCATTTAAACGCCGAAGGACCTTGATTATCAAGGTCCTTCGGCGTTTAAACTATATAAAATGCCCAAAAGGCTATCGTTAACAGGAAAGGAACAGTCTGAAGAGACGCAAAGTACCTTATTTCAATCGATCTTGTAAAAGAGTCAAAATCAATTGCTGCGTCTGCTGAATATCAGCGACTGTCGTTTCCAGGCGGGCCTGCCCGCTTTTCAGGTCAGCAATGTCTGCCTCTACTCGCTCAAATCGTTGATCAATCTGATCGAATCGTTTATCAACCTGCTCAAATCGCTGGTCAATCTGCTCAAATTTCTGGTCAATCTGATCGAATCGTTGGTCAATCTGCTCAAACCGCTTATCAATCTGATCGAATCGTTGGTCAACCTGCTCAAACCGCTGGTCAATCTGTTCGAATCGCTGGTCAATCTGTTCAAATTTCTGGTCAACCTGATCAAATCGCTGATTGACGGTTACGGTTAAATCAGCCAGGCCTCTGGCTATGGTTTCAATCTGTCGCCCCTGGTCAACAGACAGGTTTTCTAATTGCTCTACGCGCTCTTCCAGATACATACTCAAATATACAGTTTTATTTGATTCAGGTACTAGGACGCGAAAAAATAGAAAATGTCATTCATCACTCCTTCATTACTTTCTTGGTAGCAGTTCCATTGGGCGTTTGGATTTGCAGTAGATACAATCCTTTCGGCAAACTCCCAACCTCTAACGCAGCCGTGTGCTGGCGGGCGCGAATAGCAGGCTGGAGAACGGCACCCCCCGTGAGTGTCCGAAGAGACAACTGCTCAATAACCTCTGTACCAGGCAGTTCAACGACTAATGTATGGCTAACCGGGTTTGGATAAATTGACAACACATCGGCCCAGGCAGGTTCGGTACCTGTAACAGTCAGTACATTAAACGTGCGTTCGACAACTGTCGCTGCTGCAAACTGGTCGTTGCCGTTCTGAAAAGCCTGCACCGTTACTGCCCCTACGCCTGTAAATTTCAGACTTGTGCCCGTTAAGGTAGCTGGCCCGTTTTTTACTAGAAAACCAACCGTCAGGTTTGACGAACAGGTTGCCTTCAGCGCCAAATCACCCTGATTAACATAGCGGTCGGCAATAGCGTCGAACGTAATTGTTTGAGCCGTCTTAGCTACGCGGGTACCCTGGGTATACCAGACGGGCCATTTTGCGCCTGTGTACAATACCGTAGCTGTACCCGACGGGGTAATTTTATCAGCCCCCATATTGATGCCTGCAATATCTTCACGGGAGCTCGTCTCTGTACTAAACACTAGCTTATTATCCAGTCGCGAATAGCTTGGGAATCCTAAGGTGTTATTCTCGTACACAACATTTACTTTCCCCGCACTCAGATCAACAGCGACTACCTCATAGATATCACTCGTTTCGTTCAGGTAATCGAAGGCGATTACATCGGGGGAGTTTTTGGAAAAGGATGGATTTCCAATGCTTTCGCCCTCATCCAGGTTAGAAAATAACTTCTCGATATCGCCATTGGCAAAATCGCCAGTTGTATTACTCCAGACATTAATGAAGCCTACATCCCAATAATCAATAGCGTCGCCAGAATTGTTTTTAAGGGCGTTATATGCATCATAAACAATATTTTCGCCTGCGAAATCCCACTCAAACGAATCAGCATATTGCACATCGCCCGTTTGAACGCCCTGTGTATAGGTTGGATTATAGAGTTTAAACTCTGCCCATTTCTTTTTTGCATAGCTATAGACATAGATTGACCCATCCTTATCGGCAGTGAGCGCAGCTAGTTTAGTGCCATCTTTAGAAATGGCTACGTTATCCCAGATCGTTTCATTGGAAATAGTGGTCTCACTGGCAATACCCGTCAGGTTCACCGCACGAATCCGCTTATCTGTCGTTACGTAATAGGCAAACTTTCCGTCGTCCGTAATGCTGGGGCGATGGACCAAACCCAATGTCGATTTCTGATCAAACTTTGCCGGAGAAACACCCACGGTTGTTGAGTAAAGTTTCGACGTACTGGCGTCAGCCAACAAGAGTAGATCCTGGCCTGAAGCTACCGGCACATCAGGCTGCTTAGGTGTTGTTGTTGTTCCATCCAGGATGCCTACCGCATCGAACGCACTTTTGGCAGCTGTGACCTCGGCTCCCGTTGCACCGTATAAGTCACCAGCAGCTTTTATAATGGCTAAGCGTAAATCCAGAAACTGCGATGTTCGTACCAAATAGGTCGTTAGAGCCCGGTAATAGACTTTTTCGGCTTTCTCCTTCCCAACCACAGTGGCGAATTTATAGAATGCAAAGTTTGGGATTCCACTATTAGTATGTACTCCTCCGTTATCATCGCTGGTGGTTTCATACTGCGACATGGTAGCGGGCTGGTAGCCATTGGGATCTTTACTCTTTCCGCCCTGATTGGGATTCGACAGGTTGCGCAACGCACCAGATGGTAGCACCGCAGGGGTGGCAATAGTCTCACCAATGGTCCAGTTATCGCGGTCGATCATCGCTCCGAATACATCAGCAAAGGATTCGTTGATAGCTCCAGATTGACTTTTGTATTGCAGATTTGCCGTATTCTGGATAACGCCATGCGTCATTTCGTGCCCGGCCACATCTAATCCACCTGCCAGTGGTTTCAGAAGTTTTCCGTTACCGTAGGCCATTACTTTACCGTTCCAGTATGCATTATCCATCGCTTTCCCATCATCGTCTGGCATGTTAACAATGGAGACCATGGTTTCTCCGGTTCCACTAAGTCCATTCCGATTATGGGTATTCTTATAATAGTCGTAGGCAATACCCGCATTATAATGAGCAGAGATAGCCGTTGGACTCCAGTCTGTATTGTTGGTTGAAGTAATCTGATAGATTTTCTGATTATCCCCAAAGGTATTCCGGGCATCGACAGTCCACAGAGCACCAACTGGGTTATCAGGCATTTTAGACGCCGTGCTGTTGAACATTGGGCGCGATGCGTCGATCAGGTAGTATCCGCTGCTGGTCTGCTGATAGGTCTGAAAGGAGCGGGTTACGCCATTCAGGTCTTTTCCCGTTGCTTTAATGGGTCCTACAAATGAGCAGGTGTGATTATATTTATCCAGTACGTCGCCCGTTTGCGCATCAATCACATACTCCCAGCGTTCAAGCATATTAGGCCGCACGGTTAACGCATAGGCCAGTTTTGCTCCCCCATCCGGCGTTGGGAAAATACATAGCTCGCCTTCCGACGACTTCATCTTCAGTAAATTATCACCAAACGAGCGAACCGTTGAGGTTTTGCGGACATCCCGCAGCGCCTGTTCTGAGGCATCGGCCAGCGCCAGTTTGGGCGTCGTAGCCAGATCAGCCAGTATGGGTTGGTAATGACCATTTAGCAACGTCACCTGATTATCGGTCAGGTGGGCGACGAGTTCGGAACCGAGCACAGGTATTCCCCGATGCATTTGCGTCAGGCGAATGTGCATCTGGCCAAGGTCATCGGTTTCAGTACGGGCAACGGTAAAATTCGCTGCTGGGTCATCAAGTTTAAGCAATCCACGCACCTGGCCCATAAACTGAAAAGTCGCCGAGGCAGCCGCCGTCGCCGATAGCCGTGCTCCCTTATTGGCAGCCTGACTAGCATTCAGGTTAAGTTTTCGCTCGATGAAGATGGGCAAACCGGTTGCCGTATCCCGCACAACCCGCAAGCGCAATGGCTCCACCGTGAGTTGGGGGCCTCCCGTTGCCGTCAAGGTCTGACGCCCGCTTCTGTCTTTAGGAAGTGGAATTGTTTGTGCATTCAACCGTTGGGCCAGACCAGTCGTTGGGGCGGTGGTTTTCAGCTTACGGCCAAATCCACTGCCAGGCTGCTGTGCCCAGGCGGATGTAGCCGTTAGAAATGTCAGGAAAAGGAAAAGTGTTTTCATGATGGATAAGCTTTAGAAAGAATAGTCTATTTTAGCCTTAACGAAGCCGGGATCATGGCCATGAACGAGTCGTAGACTTTCGGATAATTGGCAGGAACGGTTTTATCGGCAGCGCCCCAGGTAACCTTATAATCCAGTTTACCTTTTCGCCACTGAACGAACTTATAGATATTTCCGGGATTGTCGAACCTGGTCATTTTGATTTTACAGTTCACCTCAACTGACCTGAATACCCGCTTCGTATTGGCAGCCGTTTGCTGACCAATGTAGGTAAAGGCGACGTCCCGGTTACGACGGCCAAAGAGTTTCCCGTTCTCCAGTAAGTAATAAGTCGTGGAAGCGCCCGTGATACCACCCCCATTTCCCACTATAATCTGGCGCAGTTTATAGGTAGCGGGGGTACCAGCCGTAGACGTTTTACGTACTTCAGGCATCTTATCACCAGCGGCACGGATATCCTGCGCCTGTACAGAAAGCAGATTCGATACAATCAAACTAGAAAATAGAGTCAGGAATAGTTGTTTCATAGGGTCAATCAGAGATTGGCTTAGCGACTAAACATAAACAAAGGTATTGCCCTCCACCAGCCCCGTCAATATTGTATGTGTATGATTTGAAGAAAACAGGGTTTGAGACGGCACATAACGTGGATGAGTCACTTATGGCGGTGTCAGTTGACCATAGGTTGTCTGCCCAACCGTAATTGACGACTTCTTGAACAGGCCACGTCGAATCTTCACCTGTAATAGGTTATCAAAATCACCAGCCTCAATTTTAGTCAGGGTAGGCTGGGCTCCTAACCCTTTGGCGATTTCCAAAATTGTGTTGCTATGCCCTACAACCAGCACCGTTTTGTTCTTCATTGCATTGACCCGATTAACAATTGCTTCTGTAGGTTTCGCGGGATAGTCAACCAACTGAAGACCCAATCGCTGGGCTAATGGCTGAGCCGTTTGCCGGGTGCGTCGGTAAGGGGTTGTGAAAATGGAATCAACGTGCTGGTTACCCAGCTTTTCAGCCAGAGCGGTTGCCCGTGCAAAACCTGCTGGTGTGAGATTCGTCGTATCGGTTTCGTTTACTTTCTCGGCATGACGGACAATATAAACGGTGGTTGTCGAACACGCGGTCAGTAACGAACAGGTAATCAGAAGAAAACTATAAAGCAGATGCATAGGCAGTTGGGGAATTTTAGATTCTGCGGATTCTATTGATTCTTTTGATTCTGAGATTCTATTGTGACTCTATGATTTAATGCAAGAATCTCCAGAATCAATAGAATCCACAGAATCAATAAGTATCCCAGAATCAAATCTGGCTGACAATGATACAAAAAAGCCCCCGGCTATTCGCCGGAGGCCTAAGTGTTGTTCGTAAGCGGTCAACGTCTACAGGTCCCGAATCCAGATATTCCGGAAACCAACTGGGTTGCCATGATCCTGAAGCAGAATTGGACCTGCTCCGTGAGGCTGCACTTTCGGATAACCAATATATTCGGTCGTACCTCGAATAGCCGCGTGGTTTTGAACCAGTATTCCGTTTAGCAATACCGTTACATACGCATAGTCGGTCATCATGCCCGCTTTGTTGAATTTGGGAGCCTGATAAATGACGTCGTAAGTTTGCCATTCGCCGGGTTTGCGACTAGGGTTAGCCAGCGGGATTGCCTGCTTGTAAATCGACCCAACCATGCCGTCTACGTAAGTCGGGTTGTTGTAGTTATCCAATACCTGCAACTCGTACCGACCCTGTAAAAAGACCCCACTGTTACCCCGGCCCTGGCTGTTACCTTCTACTTTCTCAGGGGTTTTAAACTCCAGGTGCAATTGAAAATCGTTGAATTCCTTTTTCGAGCGGGCCGAAAATCCTTTGGTCGAATACATTACGCCATCCGTTACGGGCCATTTTAGCGGTCCTTCGTTGGTTTTTTCCCAGTTAGCGGGCGAATATCCTTTGATCGCTACCCACTCATCGGTGTTTTTACCGTCGAAAAGCACAATAGCATCAGACGGGGGGTTGTACCGGATGTATTGGCCGTAACGGTACCAGGCGTAATGACTGGTGGTACGGGCTCCCAAATTTCGGTCGACTGGGGAGTTTGTTTACTTGGCTCAGTTTGGGCCACAGCCTGACTGGTGATGGCAAGACTTGCTAAACTAACATAGAGAGCAAGCGATAGGCGTACGTTTTTCATAAAAATTATGTAGAAATTTATGCGGGTTAATGCATTTTCAGCTAAAACGCCCAAAGATAAGTCTAACTGTCAATCAGCAGTCTTTTAAAGGGAAAAAATGTAACTTTCGCCCTTCAAACTCATGATAGCTTATATGGTAACTCTACCCATGTCAGCCCGTCTTAGCGGGCTGCTAGGCGTAAGCTTGGCAATTGGTATCGGACTGGCAATGGCCCAACCCGCTCCCATGCCTGGTGTTGCGCTCCCTCTCAACGATTTAAGTGCCTTTTCAAATCCAACGCCCAACTGGCGTATTGTTGGCAGCGTTCGGGCGGATCTTAACAAAGAAAACACCCTAATCACTGATAAAGGCACGGGTGTGCTGGCCAATATTCCTCTGGCCCATCCTACAGCCGATCCTAAAAACCCCTACAAGTACGATCTGTTCACGACGTTACAGCATGGGGATGTTGATCTGGAATTAGATTACATGATGGCCTCCAAGTCGAATTCGGGGGTGTATCTGCAAGGGCGTTATGAAATCCAGCTCCGGGATAGCTGGGAAATACGTACGCCAAATGTTCACGACAACGGAGGTGTTTACGAACGCTGGGATGAAAAACGGCCCGAAGGCCATAAAGGCTATGAGGGTCACGCTGCCCGCCAGAATGCCAGCCGTGCGCCCGGTTTATGGCAACACATGAAAATATCATTTCAGGCACCTCGATTTAATACCAATGGACAGAAGACCGAGAATGGCCGCGTGATTCGGGTTGAATTAAATGGGGTTATTATTCAGGAAGATGTCGAGCTAACCGGCCCAACGCGCGGTTCTGCCTTTGCCGATGAAAAAGCGCTCGGTCCGCTCCGTATTCAGGGCGATCATGGTGCCGTAGCGCTTCGAAATATCCGTTACATCACCTACGACAAACCCCGGCCCGAATTGATGAATCTGAAATACGCCGTTTATAAAGGCAAGTTTCAGAAGGAGCCTGAATACGACAAAACAGCTCCCGAATCGGAAGGGGCCACAACCGTATTGTCAGCTTCGGTCAGCCGTATTCCCAATGAATTCCTCATTCGCTACACAGGTACGCTGCGCGTTTCGGAACCTGGTGAATACAATTTCAATCTTGGGGTTCCAGGAGGAGGTGGTCTGATGAAAATCAACAACCAGTCGGTGATTGCTCCCGGCGAATGGAATGCCAAGGGTAAAGCGACCCTACCCAAAGGTGATCTGCCTTTTGAGCTGCTCTACGCCAAATTTGTCGATTGGGCGCAGCCTGCCCTGGGGCTCACGGTGGCTGGCCCCGGCATTCGCGAATACGCTATTAGTGATGGTGTGGGTGGTACGGGCGAAGAAGTAGACCCCATTATTGTGGATGCATCGACGAATACGATCCTACGCAGTTTTATGGACATGCCGGGCGAAAAGAATACGCAGGGCAGAACCTTGCGGGTAACGCATGCTATTTCAGTGGGTAGTCCTGAGCAGATTCATTATACCTATGACTTAGACAAAGGGGCGTTGGTGCAGCTCTGGCGGGGTGGATTTCTGGATGCTACGCCTATGTGGCACGAGCGGGGCGATGGCTCTTCAAGACCAATGGGGATGGTGCAACGACTGGGCGCTCCCGTGCTGTTCCTGAGCAAATTAGCGTCACCACAGGCAAGCTGGATCGCTGATACAACCGGATCAAACTACCACCCAAAGGGCTATGTACTGGATGATAACGATCGCCCGACGTTCCGTTATCAGAGCTATGGTGCATCAGTTGAGGATAAAATTCGGGTCCTGAGCGAAGGCAAAGGTGTACAACGCGAAGTAACCATAACCAATCCAGCCAGTGATCTCTACGCCCGATTGATTAGTGGTGCCACTATTAGCGCCATGGAGAACGGTATGTACCTCGTTGATGGACAGGAATACGTTCGAATCGACGATGTTGCCGGGGCGAAACCTATCATTCGGGATGCCAACGGACGGCAGGAGCTGATCGTGCCGGTGAAGGGGAAATTGATTTACTCAATTCTGTTTTAAATGGATAATGGTCAATGAATAATGGAAAATGCCTTCCGGCTATCCATCATTACACATTATCCATTATACACTATACATTGAAACTGTCCATGAAAAAGATACTAACAACTCTCTTTACGATAGCCAGCCTCACAGGGGTTATGGCGCAGGAATCGCCGAAGGAGGAAGATTTTTTCAAGATTCTGAAAGTAACCGCACCCGAAGGCACATTGCTCGAAGTGGGCGGTATGACTGTATTGCCCAATGGCGATTTGGGTGTAGCTACGCGTCGGGGCGATGTCTGGATTGTCGAGAATCCAACCAGCCGGAAGCCTTTCTTCCGCAAGTTCGCGTCGGGTTTGCACGAGATTCTGGGACTGACTTACAAAGACGGTGCCCTCTACTGCGCCCAGCGTGGCGAGTTGACCAAAATGATTGACTCCAATCAGGATGGGAAAGCCGATGTATTCGAAACGGTTTACGCCTGGCCACTGTCGGGGCATTACCATGAATACAGCTTCGGGCCCAAAATTGCACCCGACGGTCAGTTCTTTGTAACGGGTAATGTGGCCTTCGGGGATGAAGAATGGTGGCGGGGTGAAAGTCGTGTTCCCTGGCGTGGCTGGACCATGAAAATCAGTGAGAACGGCACCATGCAGCCCTGGGCAACGGGTATGCGCTCACCTTGTGGACTGGGTATTTTCGATGGTGAACTCTTCTACGCCGACAACCAGGGCGACTGGATGGGTTCAGGGGGTGTTGTTCATGTAAAGAAAGGGGCATTTGTGGGTCACCCGGCTGGTCTGCGCTGGACGGGTATGGCTAACTCACCCGTTAAACTAACCACTGAACAGTTTACGGCAAAAATTGATGAACGCCGTCGCCGGGATGAAAATGGTCGTGCCATCAAACCCGAAAACGTAGTCAACGAAACCCCGAACCTGCTCTACGCCATGAAAGAGCAGTTTCCGAATGCGGAGATTCAGACCCCTGCAGTTTGGTTGCCACACGGTATTCTGGGCATTTCCAACTCCGAAATTCTGGAGATTCCACAAGGCGCATTTGGACCCTTTGCAGGCCAGTTGCTGGTTGGCGATCAGGGCATGAGTAAAATCTCGCGGGTGTTCATGGAGAAAGTGAATGGCGAGTATCAGGGTGGCGCCATCGAGTTCCGCAATGGGTTCAAATCGGGAGTGTTGCGGATGGCGTTTGCCAAAGATGGTTCACTCTTCGTTGGTGAAACTAACCGGGGCTGGGGCTCGGCCGGAGATGCAAATGAAGGTTTGCAACGGCTGGTCTGGAACAACGCGGTCCCTTTTGAAATGCGTTCCGTAAAAGCAATGCCCGACGGTTTCGAAGTCGAATTTACAAGCCCCGTTGATCGCAAGTCGGCGGAGGATTTGGCCTCGTACCGAGTTGAGAGTTTTCTGTATAAATACCACGCCGTATATGGCAGTCCAACGATCAATAAAGAAGCCCTGCCGCTCAAAGGTGTAAAAGTGTCTGCCGATGGTCTGAAAGCCCGACTGATTGTAGGCGACCTACGCAAATACTACATTCATCAATTGACATTAGAGGGCGTTCGGGGCGCTACAGGGTCGTATTCGCTCGTTCATCCGATTGCTTATTATACGCTCAACAATATCCCGGATGGCGCGAAGTTAGCCATGAGCGAGGTAAGCACAAAGAATTCGGCAGCCGCTCCGGCAACACCCGCCCCAGCTCCAACGCCTACAGAAACCGGCAAAAAATCAACGCCAGCCAAATCAGGTGCTAAGCCTGTTACGGGTGGTAAACCTAAACTGGTAGAAGGGCAAGCCGTGACAATGGCGAAAGCCCCAACGTATGAAGAAGTGAAGGGTTTACTGACTCGTCACACCTGTTCCGCTTGCCATCAGGCCAATAAACGACAGGTGGGTCCAGCCTTCGCGGACGTAGCCAAACGCAAGTATACCAACGATCAGATTGTGGACTTGATCTATAGCCCCAAGCCCCACAACTGGCCCGACTACGCCACCGAGATGCCTCCTATGCCGCAAGTTCCTAAAGCCGACGCGCTGAAGATTGCTGCCTGGATCAACTCACTGGCTCCCGCCAGCGGAAGCGACTCAAAAGGCGAGCCCAAGCCGTAAGGCTTGGTTTATCTAAAACAGAAATAAGAGCCTATCAGGCTCTTATTTCTGTTTTAGACCTTTCTGGCGCGAATTAATACCCATGAAGGCCAAAGAAAACAGCATAGTATTTTATAAAATAATGTATTTCCATTAATCTCTTTTTAATACATTTGGCCAACGTTATACCTATTCTTTTCAAACTATGAAACTTATTTATCTTCTAGCAGCACTTCTGCTGGCGACGTCTTCGCTACGGGCCCAAGACATTACTAATCGCGAAATTGGTGTACGAATCAGCAGCTTCGACAATATAGGTCTCATCTATAAAAAGCAGCTCAGCGAAAATACATACCGACGTTATCGACTAGCTTTTGGGAATGTGAATGCAAGTTTCGTTCGCAGCAATTCACTGATTGGTTTTTCGGCAGGTGGGGCCATGGGAAAAGAGAAGCGTAGAGCCATTAATGATAAGCTTCAGTTTGTGTATGGCACCGAGTTAATTGCCAGTATCAATCTGAATTCATCCAGCACCGGAAATTTGACTATCAGTGATGGAAATGGCGGGACAACTACTTATACGGGCAGCAATCTATTGATTGTTACGCCTTCTATTGGTGTAGGCTTCGTACTGGGTGCACAATACAATTTTAATCCAAAATGGTATATCAGTGCTGAGTTGATTCCTTCGATTACAGCCAGTGGCTCCTTTGGCAATGGTACAAGCCTGTATAGTTTTCAGGCAGGCTTCAACTCCTCGAGTGCTGGCGTCACGGGAGCCTATCGCTTTTAATGAGTTTATAAGACTCATTAACTCGCTAACTAGCATACTCACTTGTTACTGTTTTCGTCGTTGTTGTTCTGATTGGGCCCGATGGCAAGATTGTCACTAAAAATAGTCGGGGAGAGGAGTTGGGCAAGAAATCAGGTGAATTCCTGATTTCTTGCCCTAATTTTTGCTGGTTATTTCGGCACACCTACGCTGTATAAATCAAAGCCACCTTTCCCTCCTGGCCGATTGGATGAGAAAACCATCAACTGATTGCTGAATCCATCAACACGACATAAAATCGGGCGATACTCGTCGGAAGCCGTATTAATAGCTTTACCAAAATTAACGGGCGCCGACCAGTGATCACTATCCCATTTACTGTAATACAAATCGTATCCACCATACCCTCCCGGTCGGTTTGATGTGAATACTAATGTATTTCCACTAATAAATGGGCATTTATCATCAGCCTCCGTTGATAACTCGGGTACACGCTCAATGGGCACGTTCGTTAAAGCAGGTAATCTGGTATGTAGCTCTAAGGGCGATATAGTTGGGAGCCCGGCCCTATAAATATCAAATGAGCCTTCTCTGTTTGATGTGAAGTAGATGAACCGATACGCCTGGTCAAAGCTTGGATAGGCATCATCGGCTGATGAGTTTAAAAACGGAACCAATACGGGCTCCACAAATTGCTTATTACTCACCGGGCTGGATAAACCAGCTACAGATTTCGCTGAGTCCTGATAATTATGCGACAGGTAGATATCCAACGTACCACCTCGGTCCGATGCAAAAAACATTAAATATTCACCGTAGTGCGAGTAATTGGCTGAGGCTGGCAGTAGATCGTGATCGTATGACCGTATGTAAGGCCCAAGTTCATTAGCGGATGAATTAACTACCCCTGTAGCCCAGGTTAAGGGGTTTTGCTCTGCCACAACATCCAGACCTCCATACGGATGATTGTCAAGCGTAAATTTCCCGGTTTTAAGATCGAACGAGGTATTAAGTGATTCGTGAATCAGATTAAAATCAGATCGGCCACCCCGCTTTGAGGAAAAAATGAATGCGATTACGTTTCCTACAACATGGCTGGTTGAATTATAATCGTCATATGGGGAATTGATATCACCAAGATTAGCGGGTGTCTCAGGAAATAGTCCTGCGCTATAACTCCGGTCAAATAGATCACAGCCGCCCATGATCAATAAGCAGGCAAGGACGAGTAGACGTTTCATAATTGAGAATCAGTTTCAGTGAATAGATACAAACTGATGGCAAATCGTTGTAAAACAAACTAGTGTTTTGACAAAATAGATTCTAGTAGAATCAAAAGAATCTATTTTGGTCAGGCACTAGTCTACAGTGAATAAAATGGCTTTATTATGTCAGAAACGAAAACCGATCTTTACTTTTACTCGATCATGACCACTAGATTCCTCTACAAATTTTCTCTGTAACAGCGACTTTCTTCTTATTAACCGACATGACTTCACCTACCGAAAGCGGCATTAAACCAGCTATTCAGGAAAAATTCGAACACCTCTGGCATTTAGTAGGTAATACACCCATGCTGGAACTGTTCTATACCGACCAGGGCCAACCGCGTTCGCTTTACGTCAAGTGCGAACACTACAACCTGACGGGCAGTATGAAAGACCGGATGGCGCTTCATGTGCTGCACCAGGCGTATCGGCAAGGACATATTAAACCCGGTGATCGTATTGTGGAAGCCACCAGCGGTAGCTCAGGCATTGCGTTTTCAGCGGTGGGTCGGGCATTGGGGCATCCTGTTACAATCATTATGCCCGCCGGTATTAGCCAGGAACGGATTGACATTATCCGAAGCCTGGGAGCTGACATTGTGCTGTTTACGAAGGAAGAAGGTGGTTTTATGGGTGCCATTCGCCGGTCGGAGGAGTTGGCGGCCAGCGATCCCAATGTGTTTTTACCGCGTCAGTTTGCCAACCAATACAATGCCGAAGCACACCGTCTGACAACAGGCAAGGAAATCTGGCTGCAACTGCAAAGTGTGGACATTACACCCGATGCCTTTGTCGCCGGCGTCGGAACGGGCGGTACGGTGATGGGCGTCGGACGCTATCTCAAATCCCGCAAACCCGATATTCGGATTCACCCACTTGAACCCGCCGAATCGCCAACGCTGTCGGTAGGCTACAAAACCGGAACGCACCGGATTCAGGGCTTTTTCGATGAGTTTATCCCGGATATTCTAAAGCTAGATGAGTTGGATAAAGTAGTGCAGGCCAACGATGGCGATTCGATTCTGGTCGCGCAGAAACTAGCAATTCAGTTAGGCGTCGCCGTAGGCATTTCATCGGGTGCCAATCTCATTGGAGCCATTAACCTCCAACGTGAAATGGGCGCTGATGCCCGCGTCGTGACCATCCTCTGCGACAGCAATAAAAAGTACCTCAGCACCGATTTAGTCAAGGAAGAGCCTATAAAACCCGGCTACGTGGCCCCCGATATTGAATTCACTGACTACCGACCCATCAGCCGACTACTAGTAGGCAGACCGGGCGTGTTCTGACGACAAACCATTAACCACAGAGGCACAGAGTACACAGAGTAAAAATGACAGTTATACCTTTGCGTACTCTGTGCCTCTGTGGTTAATACATTTACCCTATTTTCTACTAAAAAGCCGCCCCCGATAATCAGGAGCGGCTTTATTGAATTATCAGATGTGATTATTAGTTCAGCGCGATAACGCGGCTTGGTGTTACGGGTTGGTGCGTTGCGATCGTCACTTTATGCGTGGTTGTTTCAACACCATTTGTGATCTCTACCTGATAAACACCATCAGATAACTCACTCAAATTCAATCGTGTCCGGTACTTACTTTCGTTTTTTCCCAGGTGGCGTGAGTAAACCACTTTCCCTTCAGCATCTTTCAGGCTAACGTCAACGGCACCACCTGTTTGTTTGTCGAGGGCAATGCTGAGTTGTCCAGTGATGGTGGTATATACCGCCGATTTGTAAGAGGCTGCTGTCGTACCAGGATTAAGTTCAGCGAACGAAGCGGCAGACGTAACGAAACCCAGTGAAAGGGCTAATGCGAGTGATTTGATGAGCGTTTTCATGATGGTTATGCTTTATGTTGTTGTCTACTGTTTAGCGGGGTTGTTCCCGATTGTTGAGTCAAATGTATGGGCTATAGATGGTACTATGCATTGCAAACTACTGGAACGGTTAGCCAACTGGATGAATGGCGGGAAAATCAGGATGGCTGAGCGAACGGCACCACCCCAAGCTGGTTAAACTTCTATTAAAAGTAATCCAGAACGCTCTGTTTCGTGTTAACTAGCTACCTGAGGGATGGTTAACCACACGAATCAACGGTATGGAAAACACAGAAACCCAGGCTCAACTTGAGCCATTCCGCGCAAAATGGACAGCTGACGACGTAAAGCATCTGCTCCGGCGCACGATGTTTGGCGCAAAGCCCGACGATGTAGCGCATCTGCAAGCGCTATCGCTCAAAAAGGCGCTCAACGAATTGCTGGCCGATGAACCAGCGCCAGCGCCACCCATTAATAACTACAACGATGATAAATTCACCGACGACGAAATCGCGCCCGGCGAAACCTGGACAACCTCCATCAATTATGATGGCATGAACAATGGTCGGCGGAAAAACTCCTTTAAAGCGTGGTGGCTGGGGTTGATGCTGAACCAGAACCGAACCTTACGCGAAAAGATGGTCGTCTTCTGGCACAATCACTTTGTTACGGAGACCAACATGGTCGACAATGCGCTGATGTGTTATCGCAATAACGCACTGATGCGAGCGCATGCGCTGGGCAACTTCAAAGACCTCGTAAAAGCCGTGACGAAAGATCCAGCCATGCTGAAGTACCTCAACGGAACGTCCAATAACAAAAAAGCCCCCGACGAGAACTACGGCCGCGAATTGCAGGAGTTGTTCACCGTAGGAAAAGGCCCTGGCTCCCACTATACTGAAGCGGACGTGAAAGCAGCCGCCAAAATCTTAACCGGTTTTCGGAACGATACCACTACGTTCGTTAGCCTGTTTGATCCTGGTCGGCATGATAGCAGTGATAAAGTGTTTTCAGACTTTTATCAGAATACAACCATCAAAGGCCGTCGTGGGCCAGAGGGTGAGCAGGAACTGGACGACCTGCTTACGATGATTTTCGCCCAGGATGAGGTGGCACGCTTTATCTGCCGGAAACTCTATCGGTATTTCGTTTATCACCAGATCGATGCCGATACTGAAGCCAACGTTATTACCCCGTTAGCCGCTGTATTTCGGGCGAATAACTACGAGATAAAACCCGTATTGCGCCAGTTGTTTGCTAGCCAGCATTTTTTTGATGCGACCAACCGTGGAGCGCTTATTAAAAGCCCGCTCGATTTTACGATAGGACTCTGTCGGGAATATGGTATTACGTTTCCCGATGCCACTGCTTATGCCGATCAGTATGGACTTTGGTTAGCCATTCAGAATCAGACCGCTACCATGCAGCAAAATATCGGTGACCCACCGAACGTAGCGGGCTGGCCTGCTTATTACCAGGAACCCATGTTCGATAGGCTTTGGGTAAACTCGGATACGCTGCCCAAACGCAATGTGTTTTCGGATGGGATGACTAATGGGAACCTCAGCCGAAATGGCAAAAAGCTAATGATTGATGTCATTGCCTTCACGCAATCGCTACCTAATCCTGGTGATCCGGTCGCGCTGATTGATGACACAGTCCGGCGATTATATGCGATAGAACTCCCCGACAAAGACAAGCAATACATCAAGACGAGCATCTTGCTATCGGGTATGCAGGGAAGTATGTCGGATCATTACTGGACACAGGCCTGGCAAAATCTAACCGCCACGCCTGACGATGTAGCCAACAAAACCAACGTAACAAAAAAGCTAAAGAGCCTGTACAAGTACCTGATGAATCTACCTCATTATCAACTCACTTAATTGTGATTGAGTGAATAGCTATCGCATGCATTATTCAATCAATCGCTCATTCACTCAATCACTCATTAAATCATGCAACGCCGAGACTTCATAAAACATAGCGCACTGGTGGGGGTCATGTTGCCCCAATTTCTGAATGGCTATTCGGTTCGGGCCATGGCGCAAACGTCGCTGATGCCCGCGATTGGGCATGACCTCCCGAACGACCGGGTGCTGGTACTTATTCAGTTGGTGGGTGGCAACGATGGATTGAATACAGTTATTCCGGTCGATCAATATGGTGCCTATCAGGCAGCCCGACCAAACATTGCCCTGCCGGAGAACAAAATCCTGAAACTGAATGGCTTTGATGCGACGGCCTTGCACCCTGCCCTGTCTGAAATTCAGCAGCTTTTTAATGAAGGGAAAGCGGGCATTGTCCAGTCAGTCAGTTACCCAAAACCGAACTTCTCGCACTTTCGGGCAACTGATATTTGGATGACCGGCTCTGACTCCGACAAAATTCTGAGCACCGGCTGGGCAGGCCGCTACCTGAACGATTCCTTTCCGGGATTCCCAGAGAAGTACCCTACGGAAACCATGCCGGACCCGCTGGCCATCCAGATTGGTTCCGTCATTGCCTCGGCCTTTCAGGGACCAGCGTTCCCTATGGGGTTAGCGATCAGTAACCCTGCCTCTTTTTACGATCTTGTCGAAGACAAAACCGAAACAACGCCGAACACCCGCTGGGGTGACCAATTGGCCTACTTGGAAAAAGTTGCCCAGAAAACGGACCAGTACGCGGGAGTAATTAAGAAAGCAGCTCAAAGTATTACCAAGCAGTCGGATAAGTACCCTGCACCGGGCAAAAATCCCCTTGCCGACCAATTAAAAATCGTAGCTCGATTAGTAGCAGGTGGCCTACGAACCAAAGTGTATCTGGTAAGCCTGGGTGGTTTCGACACCCATGCGAAACAGGCTGAAGCAGATGATACCACCACTGGTGTACAAGCTCAGTTACTTCGACGAGTCTCCGAAGCTATTGGTGCCTTTATGGATGACCTGAAAGGATTGAATGCCAGCGAGCGGGTCATGGGTATGACGTTCTCGGAGTTTGGCCGACGGATAAAATCCAATGCCAGTGGAGGCACCGACCATGGCGCAGCGGCCCCGGTTTTCTATTTTGGCAATTCAGTCAAAGCAGGTGTTATCGGAACGAATCCTCAGTTGCCAACAACGGCCACAGCGAATGATAACATAGCCATGCAGCACGACTTCCGGTCTGTTTATGCAACGGTTCTTCAACAATGGCTCAATCTGCCAGCCAGCGATATTCAGACTGTCTTGATGGGGCAATTTCCGTTGTTGCCGATGGTGTAGCGTAGTGCGGACATACTGTCTGCGCTACGCTACAAATCACCTGGTCAGCAAACCGGCATCCAGCACAAACTGCGAGCCTGTCACGTAACGCGACTTATCGGATACCAGGAACAAAACCATAGCCGACACATCTTCGGGTTCGACCCAGGGAACGGGCAGCAGGTTACCCGCCGAACGTTCGGCAATTTCCTGCGTTGTAGTCCCTTCCAGTTCGGCCAGACCGTCGTTCATGGGTGTGTTGACGCCCGTTGGGTGGATGGAATTGACCCGGATGTTATAGGGAGCCAGTTCAATAGCCCACGATTTAGTCAGGCCGACGAGCCCCCATTTCGAAGCTGCATAGTGGCTCAGCCGATTCATTCCCCGCAAACCAGCAATGGACGAGTTGTTGATAATAACGCCAGACTTTTGCTCCATCATCACCGGGATCACCCGCTTGGCAACCAGCCAGGCACCCTTCAGGTTGATGTCGATCATGGCATCCCATTCCCCCTCAGGTAACTCATGAACCAGCCCATAGGCGCAAATACCCGCATTATTAAACAGAATATCGATCCGTCCAAATTCAGCCACAGCGGTGTCGACAGCTGGTTTTATATCAGCGTCGCGCCGAACATCCCCCTGTACGGTCAGGCATGAAACGCCTAAGGCTTCAACCTCTCGTTTTAATGACTCCAGTTCACTTTCAGAACCTAAGGCATAGCCCGGATACGTCAATGGTTTTGCCAGATCGAACGCTACAATATGCGCTCCCTCTTTGGCTAAGGCCAAGGCGACAGCCCTACCCTGTCCGTGGGCAGCGCCGGTAATAAAAGCCACTTTGCCTTGTAAATCAGTCATTTGCAGGGCTGGGTTTGTGGTTGGGTTAACGGAAGATACGGATAAAGGTATTCATCGACGTTCACCTCCAGTACATTATTGAACACATTGGTGGCAATCATCTGGCCCGCAAAAGCGACGAGTATAACAATCTGTGCATCCGTATAGCGTTCACTGATGGGCACATAAAGTTCGTCGGAAATCTCACCTTTGTTTTGGGCAATGGCACTACCAAAATCAATGACAGCCTGCTCGTGTTCGGTCAATTGAAGGTCTTCTGGTCGCTCACCTTTGTCAATAATTATCCGACGAAAGAATGTAGTGCAGACCGGGCAGTTCGACCCTTCCGAAATGGCATGGGCATATAAATACGCCAGCCGATCACCAACAATGCCCTTCACCTGCTCATACAATGGATACCATTGCATATACACCTGAAACGACAGCAGCGAGCGGCCCAGGGTGGCTTTCATATTGGTGATGCGGCTACCAGCATGATCGGCAACGTGCGCATCAAAAGCGGCCTGAACATCGGGCGTCGCTTCGTTATACGGAAGGGGTGTAATGCGAGGCATACGTTTATAATTTACGCAATCGCTGGGCGGCTTCCTCCAGAACGGCATCGTCTTTGGCGAAGCAGAACCGCAGAATTTTATAATCGTTTTTCTGATGGTAAAATACCGAAACTGGAATCGATGCAACGCCAATTTCTTTGGTCAGCCTGATGGCCAGATCATAATCTGGCTCATCGGTGATGGCGTCATACGAAACCGTTTGAAAAAAACTGCCTTCTGCTGGTTTCCAGGTGAATCGGGAGCCTTGTAAGCCCGCTAGAAACAAATCGCGCTTGCGCTGGTAGAAGGCTGATAATTGGCGGTAATTGTCAGGCTCTTTTAGGTAATCGGCCAGGGCGTATTGAATTGGTGTTACGGTGCTAAATGTCAGGTACTGGTGAATCTTCCGAAACTCGACACTCAACTCCTTCGGCGCCAGACAATAGCCAATTTTCCAGCCCGTAATATGAAACGTCTTCCCAAATGACCCAATGATAAACGTGCGTTCCCGTAGTTCGGGATGTGTCATGAGCGAATGGTGAACGTGTCCCGGTCCAGCGCTTCGGTCGAATAGAATGTGTTCATACACTTCGTCGCTCACGATCCAGATATCCCGGTCACGAACAAGGGTCGCCAATTGTGTCAGGTCGTCCGTCGTCCATACATGCCCGGTAGGATTATGGGGCGTGTTCACCATAATCAGCCGGGTTTTGTCGGTAATTTTCTCACGCACCACCTGCCAGTCGATTCCGTAATCGGGCGGAGTCAGCGTAACATAAACAGGTATGCCGCCATTCAGGTCGATAGCGGGTACGTAGCTGTCATAAGCAGGTTCAAACACCAGCACTTCGTCGCCCGGACGAACTACCGCTGTCACAGCGGCAAAGATGGCTTCGGTGGCTCCTGATGTAATCGTGATTTCCGTTTCAGGATCGTAGTTCACGCCGTATTGATCAGCTGTTTTCTGGGCAATCGCTTCCCGCAAGGCCGGAACACCCGTCATGGGTGCATACTGATTAAATCCTTTCCGCAAGTACTGCTCAACCAGCGATACCAATTCGGGCGAACAATCGAAACCGGGAAACCCCTGCGATAGATTAATAGCTCCCGTTTCGGTCGCCAGCTTCGACATAACCGTAAAAATCGTCGTGCCCACATTAGGCAGTTTAGATTTGAGGCTCGTCAGTATAGGTGTATGGTTCGTCATTAATGACAACGTAGTTAAAGCAGTTCGCTAAGCGATAGCTTGTCAATATACGGCTCAAGTTCGTTTGTATCCGTCAGAACGCGCACCAAATTAACACTATACTGCCGCTGGCAAATCCACATCTCTACAAAAAAGGCATTGACGGCATATAAATGCAGCCAGAAACCAGGAATTCGTCGGGCTTCAAGTAGAATACCCCGCTGCCAAATCAGATTTAACTGATCCTGATAAGCCAGGCTATGGAAGAAGTCGGCTCCGTTGGCATTGAGATTAGACGGCATAGAGGCAGATTTGGATGCGGTTTCTGTTGATTCTTTGGATGTTGTTGCTCCACTGATAATTAACCTATTACATTCAATAAAATCCATAGAATCAAATTTCAACAATCCTCAGTGATCACCGTACCGTTTTTCACCGGCCGTAACGGCCAGAGCCAGTTTATTCTGCTTAGGCGGCAATGGACAAGTGGCAAACGCAGTGAAGGCACAGGGGGGATTAATGGCCTGGTTGAAATCGAGCGTTGTTGTGCCGTCGGAACCAGCTTTAGCTGCGTATAGAAAACGCCCGGCCCCGTACGTATCGTGGGTATTGGTCGGATCACCGAATAAAATAAACAGCTTCTCCCCTTCACCTGCCGCATCCAGTCGATACGTTTTACCCGCTCGCTCAAAGACAAGTGTACCTGCCAATGGGTATTGAGAAATTTGCCCGAGTACATCCATAATTGGAATGGTTTTGGGTTCTGACGGAACCTCCAGACGAGCCTTCACGCGCCAGCTTTCATCGACGGGATACCGGTCGATTCCCTGGAACGCATTCAACAGCGGACTTTCCAGATCCCGTAACCGAACCCCGTATTTGTTTCCTCGCTTGATAATGAACCAGCGGAGCGATCCATGTTGCAGAACCACTGGCTTTCTACTTTCCGGTGAAAAAATCGTTTCTGTCGTCAGCACTGGCTGTGGCTTTTCCGTACCCGTAGCTGATCGGTCAACGAGTACGGCAGCTTCGGGCGCGGGTGTAAAGGTAACTGTGCCGTTTGCAAGCTGAAATGTCCCTAACTGAACAGGTACTTTTCCAGAAGGAAACGCGATATCATTCCCCGTATCGCCACCAACTTTATTTTCACCCTCCTTCAACCAAAACAGACCCGCTACATTTAACCAGCCAGATTCGCTTTTGAGCGACTTCACCCGATTTAGATGCCACTCATCAATCTGTGCTTTGTAAGAGGGCTCGTCGGCAACCCGCCAGCCAACCGACGCCAGCATAGCCAGCAACCACAAACCAAAAAAACTGCCCGAATAGATGTTCAGGGGCTCAATAGATGAATCCGTACGTTTCATAGGGAGGAACCGTATAGCAAGTGAAAATATCGTTTTTGAATACTGGCGAAATACGCCCAAAAGGATAAAGCCGCAATGTAGCCCAGCACAATAAGCATGGGGTAACCTAATACGCTATAAAAAGCGAGCCAAAGCACTGTCAATCGACCAATTTCGAGGTAAAGTACCCACTGGCGCTGTTCGAGTAAGGCACCACAGTTGATTAAGGTCAACAAAATGAATAAGGCGGTCAGCAACTGAAGATAGGCAGGCACATAGGATTCAACGAGCAAAAAGGTGAATAGAATGAGCAGGATACCAGCCATCTGTCCAATCACATAACCCTTAAACCGGCGACTTTTCTGATGAACATGTAAACGTCCGGCAGTATTGGCAGATAAAAACCGTCCTTCCAGTTCCTCCCGAATACCGGGGTCAACCGAATCCGGGCGACCAAATAAGACCCGCCATTTCGCCAACCAGCCACTTGCTCGCCGAGTCGCGACCAACACTTCGAGCAGGCCATGAAAATGCTGCCATAAAAAGCTATGACTATCCAATGGCTTGGTCAATCCATATATAGGCTCTGCCTGCTCTTCGACAAATGTGCCAAACAGTTTGTCCCAGATAATAAGCACATCGCCGTAGTTTTTGTCCAGGTATTCCGGATTGCTGGCGTGGTGAACCCGGTGGTGCGAAGGAGTTACCAGCACATATTCGAGCCAGCCCAGTTTGCCAATCGTGCGCGTATGGATAAAAAATGGGTATAGACCATGCAACAGCAGAATTGTTGTAATCATCTCTGCCGGAAAACCCATAATAGGCAAGATTGACCAGAAACCCGTGCGAAGAATAGCCTGAAAAACGGTGATTCGGGCAGAAACGGTATAATTGAAATCATCACTCTGATGATGTACGATGTGTACTGCCCAGAATAGGTTGATTTCGTGCGCCAAGCGGTGATACCAATACCAGACAAAATCCGTAGCGATTAGTAGCCCAATCCAACCCCAGACATTGGCCCTAATGTCAAGCAACGCGTAGTGCTGGTGCAGGTAGTCATACACGAAATAAAACACTCCCACCGTGAAGCTGTCCAGCAGCCGCTCGGCAATACCCACATTGAGGTTCGCTATCGAGTTATTGAACTGAAAATAGTTCTTCTTCTGTCTTTTTGCGACAAGGTACTCCAGGCCAATAAAGAACAGGAACAGTGGAACAGCAAAAGCCAGCCAATTGAAATGCATGGGTAAAGTCGTAAGTAGCTAGTCAATAGTGGTTAGTAGTCGGCGCTTAATTCTGGATTCTAGCGGCAAATCGGTGATAAAACGGCGTTTTACTGGATGCGCTTTTGGGCTGGTACTCCCCCGTAATGATTGGAATATACATCACCCGACGACGACTTTCGGCACCCAGCTTAGGCGACTGCTCGACGCGATGCCACAGGCTACCATTATGGATAGTGAGGTCCCCCGCTTCAATATCAAATCCCACTTCGCGCGGATCGGGGCGGTGATCAATGAACTGCCGCTTACGAAACAACGTCATGAGTGTGTTTTGTTTGTGGGTGCCGGGCAATACACGGAGCCCGCCGTTACTCATCGGGCAATCGTCTAAATGCAGACCCACGTTAAGCATCGGACGGATACGATGTCCCAGAAACAAATCGCGGGGGCTATCAGTATGCCAGCCCATGCGCGAAAAGTTGCTCTCGGGTGTACGCACGTAATGGTTGACAACTAAACCATCTTTTTCCAGTTCACTAATACGCCCGTCGTAGGGTTGCAGGAGGGCAGTTAATGCCTGCAAGCGCTCATCCTGCAAAAACTCGCGCAACACAGGACTAAACAGGGAGGAAAAGGCAAACCGTTGCACAATAGTCTGCCCGTTTTCGTCACGACCGAATTTAAGGGGTGTTCCATTGATTTTATCTACTTTCTCAGCTAACCAGTCTGCCTCAATACGTTGTAACTCGCGCAGAAAAAGCTGTACGACATCACGGTCTACGAAGTTTTTGATGTGTAGAAAACCATTCTTCTGAAAAAAAGCGGTTTGGTCAGTGGTGAGTGTTAACGCCACATGGGAATCAATTCGAGGTTCATTTAGTACCATTGATGTATAAAACTAATAAAATGATTAAATACTATTTACTATATAGATTAAGTATAGTAAACTTGTTAATGAAAAGCAAACTATCGCCTGCTTAAAAATCTGGGTAATTATTGTGTTTCTACTTGCGAATCAATCCCGATTCATTATAAAAGAAAGAGAATATCAGTTCAAAAACCAGTACTGCATTAACACAGTACATACCTAGAACCAAATATCCTCAAGCAATCTTTATTGCTGACAATCAAGCATTTGTAAATAAATTTTTAGATCTATCCAAGACAAAAATCGTTTACTCTGCTATGATTATAGGCAAAGGTGAATATCACTTTTCAGTATTCCAAATTTTTTTTAGACTGATCTTGACATAGATAGTAGATAGTGTCAACTTTACACTTTATTTCATACGAACTAAAAAAGATTTTTTTGTCTTTTTTGGATACTTAATTCTAAAACCAACCATTATCCTATAATGAAACAAACTGTACAAATGAAGGTCGGTGCCTATTGCTTATTCCTTTGGGCAGCCCTCCTGATTACTCATGTAGCCCAGGCGCAGGATCGGCGAGTTACGGGCCGTGTGCTATCTGCCAAAGATCAGCAACCCATTCCAGGCGTAAATATCCTGGTTAGAGACACGCAGCTAGGTACCACCACGGATGGGAATGGCAATTTTAGCCTGAACGTCGCGCCGAATGTAACCCTCGTTTTCAGTTCCATTGGTTTTGCCGGGCAAACCCTGGCCATTGGTAACCAGACGCAGTTGACCGTTACGCTTAAGGAGGCAGAACAAAGCCTGGGTGAAGTTGTTGTTACGGCCCTCGGTATTAAAAAAGAAGCGAAACGCCTGGGCTATGCCACGGCTATCGTTAACCCAGAACAGGTCACGACGAACCGTTCGGTTAATTTTATTAACGCGCTTCAGGGCAAAATCGCCGGGGTAAACATTTCCAGCCTCGGCACCGGGGCTGCGGGTACCAGTAAGATTCGTATCCGGGGGCAATCGTCATTTTCGGGACAGAATAGCCCGCTGATCGTTATCAATGGTGTACCTATCGATAACACCAACTTTGGCCAAAATAACGGGAATACAGGCAGTGACAACTCCATTGCTAGTCGTGATCGTAACTACTCTGATGGTGGTGATGGCCTTTCTTCCATCAACCCGGATGATATCGAAGGGATGACCGTTCTAAAAGGAGGTACTGCGGCTGCTCTCTATGGCTCACGAGCAAAAGATGGTGCTATTCTGATAACGACAAAAACGAAAGGAACGGGTCAGGGAATTGGGGTTACCTACAACATGAACTACACGTCCGATCATCCATTGGACTACACCGACTATCAGTATGAGTACGGTCAGGGTGAATATGGCGTTCGTCCTACGGCACCAAACCCAACCTCGGGTGTATGGAGTTTTGGGGAGAAGTTTGCCGGTCAAACTCAGGTTCTGTTTGGGGGTGTAACGGTACCCTATTCTCCTGTTCGTAACCGGATCAATACTTTTTACCGCGATGGCTCTACGATGACCAACTCCATTGCCGTTTCGACAGGGAATGAAAAAGGCGGGCTCAATCTGTCTATATCGAATCTGGATAACAAAGGTATTACCCGAAATAACACCTTTAGCCGAAAAACCATTAACCTGGGTTTTACCTACAATCTGTCGGCTAGACTAACGGTTACGGGTACGCTGAACTACTCTAACGAGTATAATAAAAATCCACCCCAGATTGCCCAACAGGACAACAGTACCCCTACCGTGATTTATACCTTGTCCAACTCCATGCCCCTTGATGTGCTGGAAGCCAACCAGATCAATCCAGCCACGGGTAACGAGTTTATTTATTCACGGTTTATGAACCGGACGAATCCCTATTTTGTGCTCAACAATAAATTTGAGAACATCCGTCGGGATCGCCTGTTTGGCAATATTTCAGCCCGCTATAATGTAACGGATTGGTTATATATTCAGGGCCGCGTCGGTCAGGATTATTGGTCTCGCGATCAGGACTATAACTTCCCCACGGGCCAGGCTTCATTGGCCGCTGCTCCTGCCGGGTTCGTCAATGGTGCCTATGTACAGGAAGCTCGTCGATTTCGTGAGTTGAACACCGATTTCCTGATTGGTGCAAACCACAAATTCGGCGTTTTTGGTGTCGATCTGACGGTGGGGGGTAACCAACTGTATCGTCGGAGCGATCTGAACAGCGTTCTGGCTACAGATTTCGTTGTTCGGGGATTATATACACCCCAAAATGGTCGGGTAAAAGATCCACAATATAGTCTGACCGAACGGAAAGTAAATTCGTTATATGCAGCGGCTGAATTTTCGTTCAAAGACTTCCTGTATTTGAATGGAACGGTACGGAACGACTGGTTCTCAACGCTGGCACCTGCCAATCGGAGCATCCTCTACCCTTCTCTAACGGGTAGTTTCGTCTTTTCACAGGCCTTCAATAACCTACCATCCTGGTTGAATTTCGGTAAGTTGCGGGCTGCTTATGCCGAAGTAGGTAGTGATGGGGATGTTGGTCCCTACTCGAATAACCTTTTCTACGGCGTCAATGCCAACCTCTTCCCCAATCCGGCTGGTAATGGACAACCGCTGGGCTATATTACCTCCAACACGGTTCCCAGTGCTACGCTCAAACCAAGTCGCGTAGCCGAAACTGAATTAGGTCTGGAATTGAAGTTATTCAACAACCGGGTAGGCTTAGATGTAGCGGTTTATAACAAAATCACCAGCGACCAGATTGTTGCCAAGCAATCGTCTGATGCCTCGGGTTATACCAGCTCGCTCATTAACAGTGGCCAAAGCCGCAACCAGGGTATTGAGGTATTGTTGAACCTGTCGCCAGTCCGGACGAAAAACTTCTCCTGGGATGTAACACTAAACGGTTCGTATAACCAGACCAAGTTGCTCCGGCTCATCACTGATGACGATGGAACTCCAGGAAAAGATTATAACAATGATAAGCTAGCCGAGCAAATTGTTGTCGGTACGGGTATCTATGTGGGTGAATTACGCCAGGTTGTAGGTCAGCAATTAGGTCAGTTGTATACCTATGGCTATAAGCGTAATGCGCAGGGACAGCTTATTAATGGAAGTGACGGTCTGCCTGTGCGAACAGATTCACCGATTTCATTTGGCTCTGCTCTGCCCCGTTTCGTGGGTGGTATTACCAATGGGTTCAATTACAAGGGGATAAGCTTATCGGTCTTGATCGACTTTAAACTGGGTGGCAAAATGATCTCGGGGACTAACCTGAATGCCTTCCGGCATGGTCTACAGAAAGAGACGTTATTAGGACGTGGGGAAGCCGACAACAAAATGGTAGGGCCTGGTGTGAATGATAAAGGGGAAGTAAATGCTGTTCGGGCGTTTGTGCAGGACTACTATTCGGTAGGTCGCTCCAAGAGCCTGGGCGAACAGGTTGTGTATGATGCAGGCCTATGGAAACTACGTCAGATTAGCCTTGGCTACGACTTCACTAAGTTTTTGCCAAAAGACTTATTTATCAAAGGAGTGCGCCTGAGTGCAGTAGCCAACAACGTGGCAATTCTGAAGAAATGGGTACCCAACATCGACCCTGAGCAATTCGGCTTTAGCTCGGATAACCTGATCGGTCTGGAATCCACGGGCTTACCAACAACCCGTAGCGTCGGCTTCAACCTGAATGTTAAATTTTAATCGAGTTTGATGTCTGACGTTTAAAGTCTGATGTTGTTTCTACCTGGTTCTCAGCAACCCAACCTCCTTCAAACGTCAACCCTCAAACTGAAAACTCGTATATATGAAAAAGATATTTTTTATACTACCACTGCTTGCCCTGCTTCTGGTCACCAGCAGTTGCGACAAAGGGTTTGACGAACTGAACGTCAACCCAACCGCAGCAACGGCGCTAAATCCTGTTTTTACGTTCAACAATGCCATGGTTGGCACTTCGTTTCCCGGATCAATCCTGGTTTTTGAAGAACCTATTGTTCAGCAAATATTCACCCCGAACTCAGGTGTAAATGCTGGAGGTAATTTCAATATCGACAATCGTGGGCCCTCAGGTAACAATGGTGGCATCTGGCGCCAATATTACCAGAACGTCGTTCGCTATTTGGTCGATGCTGCCAATCAAACCAAAACGGATGCCAATCGGACTAATCTCTACAATATGATCCGTATCTGGAAAGCCTATGTCTTTACGGTACTGACGGATACGTATGGCGATATTCCGTATTCTCAGGCTGGAATAGGGTATATTTCGGGCAATGTAGTCCCAAAATACGATACGCAGGAAAGCATTTATAACGACCTGATTAAAGAGCTAACGGAGGCAACGACTGCTTTAGACGCCACTAAACCCACAGAAGCAGGGGAAATTACGTACGGAGGAGACATTACGAAATGGAAAAAGTTCGGCAATTCGTTGCTACTCCGGGTGGGTATGCGGCTCTCGAAAGTGAACCCTACTCTGGCACAATCTACCGTTCAGAAAGCCATTGCAGGTGGGCTAATGGCATCCAATGCCGATAATGCGCTGGTTCGCAACAACGCCAACTATACGAATGGCGTAGGAGCTACTGTGAACTCGACCGAAGCCGCCAACTATTACCTCACGGGTGCATTTGTGAATTACCTCAAAGCAACTTCCGATCCTCGCCTGGTATCCATTGCCGTACGCTATGTAGGCGCTAAAAGTGGCCCAGAACAGACAGCCGCTAAGGCTAATCGCGACCCAGCGGTACAAATTGGTATGCCATTGGGCTATGATAATGGTACGATTGCCGCTAAAGCTACGGCAGATGGGTTGGCCAGTTTTTACGATTATTCGCAGTTGGATCGAACCCGGATGGGCAGTCAGTTTGCCCCCTGCTACTTAGTGACGTATGCACAAACCCAGTTATTGCTGGCAGAAGCCGCTCAGCGTACCTGGACAACGGGCAATGCTGCCGACTTTTATAATGCGGGCGTCACAGCACACATGAAACAGTTGGGTGATTATGATGCGACGTCACTGGTTTCGGATGCGAATATCGCGGCTTATTTGCAAAAGAATCCCTATGATGCAACAAAAGGACTTGAACTGATCAATACACAATATTGGATTGCTTCTTTCTTAAACGGTCCCGAAGCATTTGCAAATTTCCGGCGGAGCGGGTTTCCGGCTTTAACACCTAACCCGTATCCGGGCAAGGAAATCAAAGGAAATTTCATCTACCGCTTGTCATACCCAGACTCAGAGCAATCGGTTAACACGGCCAACCGTCAGGAGGCCGTTACCCGACAAGGTCCTGACAATCTGGATACCCACGTGTGGTGGGATAAACAATAACCCAATCTATCTTTTCTTAACCTAAACTATATGCAGCAAGCCCGACCGTAATTGGTCGGGCTTGTTTGTAAAATAGGTTATTGAAGGGGTTCTATGGATGTTCCAAAAATCTTATCCACAGCCAAGTCATGCCGCAAACCTTACCTGACAACCATACCTCCTGGTTTTTTAAATTTTGTGAATCGGCGCTGGCAGCTACGGCTCTGCTGAATCTTCTCCTGCTGGTCCCCTTATCGCTTATGCCTATCTCATTTTTTGAGAAATACGGCCAGTTTTTTACCTATGTCTTAATTGGCATTATTGGAGTGGCCTTACTCGGCAGCCTACTTTACAGTTGGATCTGGCATCGACGCGAACAGACTAACAACAATCACAGCGCTCTACAGCATTCCTGGTTACAAGGTATAATTCGATACTGGCTGGCTTTATCGATCTCTAGCTATGGCTTTGCCAAAATCTTAAAAACGCAGTTTCAAACCCCTGACTTTCTTCTCGATATGCCCTTAAGTTCAGTTGATGGGGCGAGCTTGACCTGGTACTATTTTGGCTATTCCTACCCGCTGGCCGTGATTATTGGGCTTTTTCAAATTGGAGGTTCGATCCTACTGCTCTATCGCAGGACAACCTTACTGGGAGCGATGATCCTTTTACCAGTGCTGGTTAACATTGTTCTGATTAATATATTCTATAAAATTGCTATTGGAGCCTTTTTCAACTCAATCATTTATTCACTATCCCTGGTATTTCTGCTTCTGCTGCACTGGAAAAGAATCAAACTTACCTTCGGGATGTAGTCGATCATCTTCCTACTATTCACTTAGGGCATAGTTGGGTTAAGCATAGCCTACGCCTACTACCGATTGCGGTGGCCTTTATCCTTCTTAAAGTGGAAATCAGCATTCGCTCCAACGACCAAACGCTAAAAGGTAGCTGGAAGGTGGAAAAACTGACACGCAACGGTCAAGTTCAACCCACTACTGCTTGGTTAACGGATAGGAAAGCCTGGTGCCGTATCTATTTCGCCGGGCATGAAGAATGCGTCTTTAGCCCAAATCCATATCGGTTTGACCCCAGCGAATGCTTAGGAGGTAGCTATAAGTTTGATAGTCTGCAAAACAAACTCCACGTGGCCTTTTATTCTAACGATACCTTACGGGCCACCATTAGTAATCGTACTGCTGAAACGATGCAGCTCCAGGGGATTTTCGGTAGTGACACATTGGATATACAACTAGCTCGACTACAGCGATAGGTAGACAAAAACGCTGTACTATCGCTCAAATACCACATCCGCAAAATAGCCTTTGCAATCCGTGAACCAGCCCACGAGCGAAAAGCCTGTTTGCTGCGCTAGTTGCTCAATCTGCGCCCGCGTGAATTTTCGAGAGATTTCGGTATGAATGATTTCGCCGTATTGAAATGGAACAGTCATATCCAGGGCAGCAATCTGAACGGTCTGGGCTTTTTGACTCACCAGATACGAGCGGGCTTCACCGGTTTCAGGGTTATACACTTCGTAATGATCGAACGCAGCCAGATCAAAATTGGCATCCAGCTCCTGGTTGATCCGACGGAGTAAGTTCAGGTTAAAAGCCCGCGTCAATCCCTGCCGATCGTTGTAAGCGGCATGAATCACCGCCGGGTGCTTCTGTAGATCGAAACCCGTTAGCACAAGATCACCGGGTTGGAGCCGGTTGTGCAGTTGGCGATAAAAATCAAGTGCATCGTCTGGAGAGAAGTTGCCAATATTTGATCCCAGAAATAAAACAACCCGCCGGGCGTCTGACTCTTCGGATAGTTGTTCGAGGGCGTTGAAATAGTCGTCGTGACGAGGATTCAGGCGCAGGTCAGGCCATTTCTGCCGCAGATCAACGACTAGCTCGTCCAGCGCATCGACCGAAATATCGACCGGGGCATAGGTAAAATCAGCGTTTTTATCGGCAAAGAAACCAAGGAGAATTTTTGTTTTCAAACCATCGCCTGCCCCCAGTTCAACTAGTTCGAACGGGCGACCATCAGGCGTAAATTGCTTTAGATAATCGGCTTTATGTGCATCTAGAATTTCGTACTCCGACCGGGTCAGGTAATATTCCGGCGCGTGCATGATTTCCTGAAACAATCTGCTTCCTTCGGCATCATAGAAAAACCGCGACGACAATCGCTTGGGCGTTTTCTGTAAACCTGTTCGCACTTCATCAGCAAGGGGCGAGGAGCTTGGAGCGGGGGGCTCGGAGCAGGGAGCGGGGAACAACGGTTCAACATCACTCATAATTAACTCCGTATGCTCTGCCCCATGCACGGTGCTCCCTGCTCCCTGCCCCTCACTCATTCCACCAAGCGTATTCCCGTGTATTGCCATCGTTTGTCTGGTTGAAAAAAATTGCGATATGTAGGTCGGGAATGGCCTTCGGGTGTAGCCACCGAAGCCCCACGTAAGACCGTTTGAGCACTCATAAATTTGCCATTGTATTCGCCGACGGCCCCCTCCGCTGTATTAAAACCCGGATAGGGCAGATAGGCCGAGTTTGTCCATTCCCAGCGAGAACCCCAGTTAAGTTGACCCGCTACGGCCGCAACATCCACTGCGGCAGCTTCCACTGCGGCAGCTTCCCATTCAAATTCGGTGGGTAGCCGGGTGCCTCGCCAGCGGGCATAGGCATCGGCTTCATACTGGCTCACATGGCATACGGGAGCGGCTATGTCTACAGGCTGAAGGCCGTTAAATGTGTAGTTCCACCATTCCCCATCAACCTGGTACCAATACAAAGGAGCCTGAATCCCGTTGGCATTGACCCACGCCCAGCCATCCGAAAGCCAGTGACGAAAGTTCTGATAACCGCCTGATTTGATGAATGCCAGGTAATCGCCGTTCGTGACCAGATTTCCTGCGAGTGTTGTGTCATTCAGATACACCTTATGACGACCCAGTTCGTTATCGAAACAGAACGACTTAGCAGACGATGAGAAACCAATTTGATAAATTCCCTCCCGAATTGAGATGGGCGAACCCGGCAATTGCGGTTGATGCTCAAGAATGGGCATCTTAATGGCAGGCAATAAGGGATTATGGCCCAGAATATATTTAATATCGGTAATCAGCAACTCTTGATGCTGCTGCTCATGATTCAGCCCCAATTCAATGAGCGCATATAGATCGGGCGATAAATCAGCTGTAGTCAGGAAACGATTCATGTGCTCATCGACATAGGCACGGTAGGCATATACGCCCGCAACGGTTGGTCGGCTGAGGTTGCCTCGATCGGCCCGTAGCACACGCTTCCCAACGGTTTCGTAATAGCTATTAAATACGTAGCTAAAGTCTTCATGAAAGGCATGATAACCGGGCGCATTAGGCAACAGGATAAAGGTTTCCCAAAACCAGGTTGTGTGTCCCAGATGCCATTTAGGTGGACTAACATCCACTATAGGCTGCACCACATAGTCCTCGGTTTCTAGATCCTGGCAAATTGTTTCGGAATGCGCCCTCACCCGAAGGTATTGTTCCGTAAGCGTTTGTTCAGCAATCATTCAGAAGTATGATATTCGGTTTAAGGTGTTTGGCATTTTGTCTAAGGTGCAAGGTCACGATAAAGCCTGAGTTTTCTGACGCGCCAGCACCATAAACCACAAACCTTAAACTGAATACCCTCCTCCTTGTTTAGTACCCAACCATTTGCTCATCAATAAAACACCAAAGCCACCGTTCGCCAGGTTCCGACGATACTACAACCGGGTGCTCACTAGCCAGAAAATGCTTTGTTGCATGTTTGTTGGGTGATGAATCGCAGCAGAGCGTTGTACCACAGGTCTGACAGGTACGCAAATGTACCCATGAGTCGCCGGTCTTGATACATTCCTCACATACGTACTCGCGGGCGGTGCGGATTTCGGTCAATGCAGCCAGATGATCGCAAATGGTTGGTTTGAGCATGGAAGTAGAAAATATAATACAATATATACCCGATAAGGTATAAAATTAATTGCAAATTTTGATAATATACCCGAAAAGGTATAGATTGAGAAACTTTATCATAAATATACCCGATAAGGTATACCATGCCAACAAACTTAAGTCAGTTCGTAAAGCAACGGCGGAGAAGCGCCAACCTTACACAAGAAGATCTCGCTTATAAAGCTGGGGTTGGTTTGCGATTTATTCGAGATCTTGAACAAGGTAAATCAACGCTTCGACTTGACAAGATAAATCAGGTACTCATGATGTTCAACCATCAGGTAGGTCCTGTACCCATGCAGCCGTCAACCTGTACAGTAAACTACACAGATGAACCGTAAAGCAGAGGTTTTGTTGGACGACAATCGAGCTGGTTATATTGCTGAAACGGATGAAGGCTACGAATTTGGCTACAGCCCCGACTTTTTAGCTCAACCAAATGCTCAGTCCATTAGCCTGACACTACCATTAACTGATAAGCCCTATAAAAGTACAATCCTATTCCCATTTTTCGATGGCTTAATTCCAGAAGGTTGGCTACTAGACATTGCAGAGCGAAACTGGAAATTACATACCAACGACCGATTTGGATTGCTACTAGCCTGCTGTCAGGATTGTATTGGCGCGGTCAGTATTATCCCAATAGAAAAAGCCGAATGAGTCGATGCCTGTATTGCTACCAACCTCTGGTCAATAGCCAGATAGATTTTCACCCACGGTGCAGTCGGGCTATGTTTGGACTGTCCCAGCCACCTGTACTGCCCTATTCGCTGGCTACCATGCACGAACTGGCGGAGCAGATTATACGGCAACATAGTAGTGTAACAGGTGTACAACCCAAGCTATCTCTTGATCTGAAACCAGTTGATGGATCGACCCGCTTGACGCTGGTTGGCCTTTGGGGGCGTTATATCCTGAAGCCACCCTATGAGCGATATCCAGAGATGCCTGAAAACGAAGATTTGACCATGCATCTGGCAAGTTTATTTGGGATTACTACTGTACCACATACACTGATTCGATTGCAAACCGGCGAATTAGCGTACCTCACCCAGCGTATTGATCGAACTGATCAGGGTCGTAAACGGGCAATGGAAGATATGTGCCAGTTGGCCGAACGCTTAACGGCTGATAAGTACAAAGGTTCAATGGAACTTGTAGCTCGACTTATTCGGCAGTATAGCACGCAGGCAGCGCTGGATATGGTTACTCTATACGAATTGGTTCTGTTTTGTTTTTTAACAGGCAATGCCGACATGCATTTAAAAAACTTTTCGTTATGGCGCACCAGTGAGAAGATAATAACCTTAACGCCTGCCTACGATTTGTTAGCCACGAAGCTACTGATACCCGAGGATCTGGAAGAGTTAGCGCTAACACTCAACGGTAAAAAAAGCCGATTTCGTACTGACGACTGGCTAGCATTTGGGACCTACCTTGGTCTAACAGACAAACAGAGAACTAACGTACACCAACGATTTCGTCGCCGATTGCCAACTGTGTTTGGCTGGATCGAGGCCAGTTTTCTAGCTACAGATACCAAACAGGCTTATAAGCAACTAATCAATGACCGTGCACAGCGACTAAGTCTCATAGATGTATGATGCAGGGCATAACATATACCCTACATCCTATATCAATTAAAATTCTGCTATCAATTAAAATTCTGCCAGGTATTTATGAACAAAACTCACCGCCATAGCGCCCTCGCCTACAGCTGAGGCTACCCGATTCATGGCACCGGCCCGCACATCGCCAGCGGCAAAAATGCCTGCGCTGCATGTTTCGAGCAGATAGGGCTCCCGGTCATGTTTCCAGACCTGTTTGAAATCAGCGTAACGGGCCAGATCGCGACCGGTAGCAATGAAGCCTTTAGGATCTTTAATGATATTCATTTCGATCCAGTCGGTGAAGGGCTTTGTACCGATAAAAATAAACAGCCCGGCAGCCTTTACCGTCTGGCGTTCGTGGGAATCCATGTTTTCCAAGACCAGGCATTCCAGTTGCTCATTACCCAATCCTTCAACAATTTCTGTACACCCTAACACCGTAATATTCGGCGTTCGCCCAATCTGGTCGATCAGGTATTGCGACATCGTTTCGGATAAATCGGGGCGACGCACACAGATGAATACGTCGGAAGCTGTTCTGGACAGATACATAGCCCCTTGCCCAGCCGAATTCCCTCCACCAACAATATAAACCGGCTTCCCTTTAAAGGCATAGGCTTCCGTCGTAGCAGCCCCGTAGTAAACGCCAGCCCCCGTAAACTTATCGAGGCTTTCATTCTCTAATTTATGGTACGACACACCGGTACTCAACACAATAGCCCGCGCCACCACCTCACTGTCGTCGGCCATTTTGATGTGTTTATATTGCCCCTGCGATTTAATGGACACAACCTCCTGGGGGGCTAGAAACTCAACCCCAAACCGTTGGGCCTGTGTAATAGCCCGCCGGGTCAGGTCGGCACCACTCAAGCCATTGGGAAAGCCGAGGTAATTTTCAATTCGAGAACTCGTACCCGCCTGTCCACCGGGTGCACGCTTATCGACCAGAATGGTTTTCAATCCTTCGGAGCCACCATATACTGCAGCGGCTAATCCGGCAGGGCCAGCCCCAATAATGGCGAGATCATATAGACTCTGTGAGGCTTTGGGTTGTAATCCCAACTTGCCCCCTAGCTCGGCAATGGTTGGCTGGGTTAATATACCTCCATCTTCAAGCACCACAGCAGGCAGATCATTTCGAGTTTTTTCGTGTAAATCGAGTAATTCCTGCGCCTGAGGATCATTCTCAATATCGAGCCATTGATAGGGAAACAGGTTGCCTGCCAAAAAATCTTTTAGCTCGTGCGACTGCGACGAAAACTGGTAACCAATTAGTTTTAGGCCCTCAAAAGCAGGCCGATAATCGGATTGCCAGTCGCCGAGCAGATCGTCGAGAACGGGGTAGAGTTTTTCTTCAGGTGGGTCCCAGGGCTTGGCGATGTAGTAGTCTAACTGAACTTCGTTAATAGCCCGAACAGCCGCATCGGTGTCCGAATACGCTGTGAGCAACGTTCGTTTGGCGTTCGGAAAGAACTTACGGGCTTGTATCAGGAATTCAACCCCTGTCATTTCGGGCATCCGCTGATCCGACAGAAACAGGGCCACCTCCTCCCCTTTCTTCTTAAATTCGGGTAACGAATCAAGCGCTTCTCGGGCTGAACTCGTGGCTATAATTCGGTATTGCTTTCGATACTGCTTTCGCAAATCCTGCTGAATAGCCTGCAATACCTGAGGATCGTCGTCAATGGCAAAAATGATGGGAAGGCGCATGGTACGTTAATAGATAATGTACAATGAAAAATGGATAATGAGTTCTCGAGGCTACCCGTCCGGTACAATGGATAATGGTATACGCACAAGGCATTATACATTGTGCATTATTCATTTTACATTATCCTTTTTTCATTCGGTTGGTAAACAAACACTAAACTCCGTTCGGCCCGGCTCCGACTGGACTTTGATGGAGCCATTGTGGTGCTTGACAACGCCCTGCACAATGTCGAGGCCAAGACCGGTACCTTTACCTATTTCTTTCGTCGTGAAAAATGGCTCAAATATTTTATCCTGAATGTCTTGTGGGATGCCCCCACCATTATCAATTACTTTGGTCAGCACAAACGCCATCTGTTCTTCTGATCGACGGTCAACCTGGCTACTGATTTCGAGCTTTCCACCGTCGGGCAGGGCATCAACCGCATTATCGATCAGGTTAGTCCAAACCTGGTTCAGTTCACCCGGCCAGCCGCAAACATCGGGTAAATCGCTGGGCAGGTTAAGTGTTACACTAATATGCTTACTCCTTACTTTATGATCAAGCAAGATAAGCGTATTGCGAATACCTTCGGCTAGTTGAACGCGTTCTTTACCCACACCCCGGTCCATATGGGTGTAGTTTTTGATGGAGCCAACCAGGGTTGATATTCGCTTAGAGGCCTCACTGATGTCCAGCACCAGCCTTTCGGTCACCAGGTTATTAACCAGCCAGTTGATAACCCCAATCAGGTTCTTGTCGCCAATTTTCTCCAGAATCCAGTCCAGATCCGCGACCGTAAAACAATACTCGACCAGTGGGCCGGCTAAATCCATCGAGTCATCTACCCCATGATCGTCGAGCCAGTCGGTCAGGTCATCTTCGAGGCTACTGCGTTCAAGCAAGGTCAGCGGTTTTTCCGAACCTTTAGCCAGACATTGATCTAATTTGCCGAAAAATACCGTATTGACGGAGTCCACCTGCTCGTCGGTCAGACTCAGGTGCATGATGGTTTTAAACGCTTCGGGAGTAGCGCGCATATGCGTCTTCAACGTATCGGCTGAGCGCACTACGGCGGCAACCGGGTTGTTCAGTTCGTGCGCCAGCCCTGCTGATAAACGCCCAAGCGACGCCATTTTCTCGTTCTGTTGAGTCAACTTTGTAAAATCCCTAACGCGTGTCGTCATCTGATGCACCAGGGCTTCGGTCAGTTCATAGCAGGTATGAATGAGCTCGGTCATCTGATCGCGATGAAACTGAAGCAGGCGTGTTGCCTTCTCAGCGACCAGTCGATTCGGAAAGTTTTTCATCCGCGAGAAGGGCAGAACACCCAGAATCGAATGTGCATCATAGGTAAGTAACTCATCGCCAATGCCATTCGAACCGGACTCGATCCGAATACGCCCCTCCAGCAACAAAATCAGATAGGCAACAGGGTCGTTCGGTTTATAAAGTATGGTTTCGGCAGGGAAATCAACTTCGCTGGATCGGTCAATCAGCCACTGGAGCTGTTCATCAGGCACACCAGCTAAAGCCGGAAACTGGCGCAGAGTTTCTAGTAAATTCATAAGGAAGAGAGGACTAACTACCAAAAAGGTAACGAATTGTTCGGGCGATTGGTTACAGAATTGACCGATTGGCGTATAACTTTCAAAAACGGGGCCGCCCGAGCGGTTCAATACTTTCGGGAAGCTGAACCTATAATTTCCATGCGATTTACTCTTGTCCTGCTTTGCGTATTGGCGGTTGCATTCCGTGGCCCCGACAAACCGGCTTATCGACTTTATACCCAAAACCTAAAGTCGACGACTTATGCCAAATTACTCCGTCAGGCTACTGAGGCCGATGTTGTATTTTTTGGAGAACTGCACAATGATCCCATCTGTCACTGGCTCGAACTTCAACTAACCAAAGATTTACAGGCGGCAAAAAAAGGTAATCTGGTACTAGGGGCCGAAATGTTCGAGGCCGACAACCAGGTCGCGCTCAGCGATTATGTACAGGGAAAAACAACGGCCAAAGAACTGGCTACGAAGGCTCGCTTGTGGCCTAACTTCGACACCGACTACAAGCCTATTGCCGATTTCGCCCGTGAGCAACACATTTCGTTTGTTGCCACGAACGTACCACGCCGATATGCCCGATTGGTGTCACGCCAGGGGCTATCGGCACTTGATACAGTTTCAGCCGAAGCAAAACAACAGATGGCTCCGCTGCCCCTCACCGTCGATTTAACGCTGCCGGGCTATAAAGCCATGATGGATATGATGTCGCAGCCGTCGCCGGGAGGTAGCAGTACATCACCGGGTTCAGCGACTGCGACAACAAATCTGCACGGAGCTACGTCAGACATGACGGCTAACTTTGCCCGTGCCCAGGCGATAAAAGATGCTACGATGGCCTATTTTATTCGGCAGAATCTGAAGCCGGGACAAACGTTGCTGCATTTCAATGGCGATTATCATTCGAAAAACTTTGAGGGAATTGTCTGGTATCTACGTCAGCAACAACCTAACGGGAATGAACGACCCCTTAAAATTCTGACGCTCTCTTCGGTTGAAGTGTCGGATATTGATAAGCCCGGCAGCGAGAACCGGAATCTGGCCGACTTCGTGCTAGCCATCCCTGCTGACATGACGAAAACGTACTAACCGTTTCATTTTTTGTCATCCCGACCTTAGGAGGGATCTCAAGCTTGATTATCAGGGAAGCTTGAGATCCCTCCTAAGGTCGGGATGACAAAAAAATAAGAATCGGAATGGTTTAGAAAAGGGAGTCCTGATTAAGTAGTCAATCGGTAATAAGCATCTCGTTAGATAAGTTTTTAATCTTTGTTTTTCAGGTTTCAATGAATGAACTAGCAAACATGATTAAAAACTTATTCGATCTTTCCGACAAAATCGAAACACCCCGTACCAACGCACCTTCTCCCCCGATTCCCGAAAAAATCAGCCAGCGAATGACTATTGCCATTGGCTCCGAAGGTCAGCTTGAAGACATTGCGGGCATGGCTGTTCTTCTCTGCTTCAATGCAGGCCGATATAGTACGGGGCAAACCATTTTTGTAGATGGGGAATGAGTTTGTAAAAAACTCATTCTTTAGAAACTAGACCTTCTTCTTGCCTTTCGTCTGCGCTTTAGCCAGATTTTGGCTAATTCTATACGTCGTAATTCTTGTTATCAAATCAAGCGGAAGGGGTTGGTCGAGTGGAAATTGAACAGAGCCTTTCGCCCCTTTATAACTCGACAATTCTTCCTTAAACGCTTCCAGAGCCCGTGGAGCGGGTAGAAGCCAATATGATTTTTATAGCCCGCAAAATGAACCAGGTTTCCCTTCAACTTTAAGGTAGGAATACCATAACTGATTACCTCTTCGGCATCGGGGGCCGCTTGTTTAATGGTTAAGCGTATTTGCTGCAAAAGCGCCTGGGTGGTTTCTGGAAAACCAGCGATGTAGGCGTCTATAGAGGTAGGCGGATTTGTTGTCATAGCGATTTATTTGAGCTTACTACTCACCTAACTTGCGGTAGAGTGTTGTCAGGCCAATGTCCAGTAATCGGGCGGCTTCGGCTTTATTGCCATTGGTATACCGCAATACCCGCCGAATATGCTGCTGCTCAACGGTTGCTAAATCCATGGCGGTTGGGTTATTAAAGAACGTACCATCCTGCATATCATAGGGTAGTAAATCCGGCGTCAGTTCGGTGGTTCCATCATCGTGGGTGTCGGCCAGGATTACCGCCCGTTCGATGACATTTTTTAATTCACGAATATTTCCCTTCCAGGCATGCTGCTGAAGTTTCTGCACAAAGTCAGGAGCAAGGCGAATCGTGCGTTTGCCCACTTTGATCGCTTCCTGTTGTGCAAATTGGTTGGCCAGT
This sequence comes from Spirosoma telluris, assembly GCA_003259005.1. GTDB lineage: Bacteria > Bacteroidota > Bacteroidia > Cytophagales > Spirosomataceae > Spirosoma > Spirosoma telluris. The sequence continues at coordinate 6,425,545 of QLII01000001.1, read as the reverse complement.
GTCGGAATGTCGTCGCGCCGGTCACGAAGGGGTGGTAATTCGATGCTGAACACCGACAGACGATAGTATAAATCCAGCCTAAACTGATTGGCATTAGCTTCCTCCTCTAAACTTCGGTTAGTGGCAGCAATGACGCGTACATCCGTTTTTGTTGGCTTTGTATCCCCTACCCGCAAAAACTCGTGTGCTTCGAGTACGCGCAACAATTTGGCTTGCAAGTCGAGTGGCATTTCGCCAATTTCGTCTAAAAAAATGCTGCCCTTATCGGCTTCAGCAAACAGCCCTTTCTGGTCGCGGCTGGCCCCGGTGAATGCTCCCGCCCTGTGGCCGAAGAGTTCACTTTCAAGAATATCTTTCCCTAATGCCCCGCAGTTGATGGCCACAAAGGGTCCTGTACGCCGGGGGCTAGCCTGATGAATAGCCTGCGCAAAGACTTCCTTACCCGTTCCTGTTTCGCCCGTTAGCAATACGGTAGTATCCGTAACCGCTACTTTTCGGGCCAGGCCAATAGCCTGCTGAATCGATTTTGAGTGCCCAATGATGCTATCGAACCCATAGCGCTGACCAACCCGCTGTTCCAGTTGCTTAATCCTGAATTGTAAGCTAGCTTTCTCAACCGCCCGACTCACCAGAGGGATAATTCGGTCGTTGTCATCGCCTTTGGTGATATAATCAAACGCGCCGTTTTTGATAGCCGTCACTCCATCCGCAATCGTGCCGTAAGCCGTCAGCACAATGATTTCGGTGGCCGGATAGAGTTGCTTAATCTGGGCCGACAGGTCAATCCCGCTTTTATCCGGCAACTTCACATCACTGATAACCAGATGAATATCATCCCGTTCGAGGATTTTCAAGCCCGCACGGGCGTTTTCGGCTTCCAGCACAGTGTAGCCTTCCAGTTGCAGAATACGGGCCAGAAGCTGCCGCAACCGCGACTCATCGTCAATTAGTAGAATGGTAGCCACCAAGAGTTGTTTTTGGGTCTGGCGCGGGTATTCAACCGTGCCAGACCCAAATCTACTACCTCATTTCTTAAGGTGAACGATTTGCGCCTGTTTCTGCGCTTTTAAAGCCAGTTCGGTAGCCAGGAAACAATGTTCCTGCGTCATGGCCGTCTCCGTTCGGTTCAAAACGTCGTTTACCAGTTGCTCACCGTAAGGCAATGATTCTTTCGTGCAATCAACGTAGCGGGTTTCCTTCTTATCCGTAATAAACAAGTGATTACCGCCCTCACGCCCGGCAGGATCGATGTTCTTGCGAATTTCGATGAAGCCTTCGGTGCCGAGAATGGTAAGTCGTCCATCACCCCAGCTTTTCAGGCCATCGGGTGTGAACCAGTCCACCCGAATATAGCCCATACCGCCGTCACCACGTAACATTACATCACCAAAATCCTCAAAATTTGGGTATTGTGGAAAGTGAACGTTGCCCACTTGTGAAGCAACAACATCTGCCTTTTTCGAACCCGTAAAGAACAGAAACTGGTCGAACTGGTGCGACCCAATATCGCAGATGATTCCTCCAAATGACTTCTTTTCGAAAAACCAGGGCGGGCGCGACGCAGGGGTCATGCGGTGTGGTCCTAATCCGATTGTCTGAATGACATTACCAATGGCACCGGCTTGCACTAATTCGCCCGCTTTGACAGTCGCTCTATTCTCAAACCGCTCGCTGTACATGATCGAATAAATACGTTTGGTTTCTTTCTGAACCTTGCGTACTTCGGCCAATTGCTCGAGGGTGGTGATGCCCGGTTTATCAGACATATAATCCTTCCCAGCCTTCATGACCCGGATACCAAGGGGCGCACGATCAACGGGAATTCCTGCACTCAGAACCAGTTGGATGGTCTTATCCTCCAAAATTTCGGCTTCACTTTTTGCCTGCTTTGCCTGTGGGTACCGTTTGGCGAAGTCGGCCATCAGATCCGGCTCTTTGGCATAATAGGAAACGAACTCGCCACCACCACGAGTAACCGCGCCCACCTGGCTATTAATGTGCCCGTGATTCATACCAATGACGGCAAAACGAATTCGAGCCGCACCGGTTGGTACAGAATCACTTCCCAACGATTTGGCGCGCACAATAGCGGGAGCACCAATTGCCTCGTTAGACAAGGATGGCAGAACGACTAAACCAGCCGCCGTAGCGATAGTTTCTTTGATAAAGTTGCGCCGATTGGCGGATTGTGGTGAGTTCATGTTCAATGAGTGATTGAGTGAATGATCGAATGAGTGAATGGTTTCCATTACCAATTCACTCATTCGATCATTCACTCATTGAAAATTATTTTTCCTGGCCAGTTCCAACGCCTGGGTAGTCGTGTAGTACTTGGCAATCATGTTTGGCACCTCCCACGCGGGTAGGCTACCAGCTTTCAGGTAATCCAGGTACTTCTGGGCCACCCGGCCAAAGTGCGCTTCGTGGCCTTCTTTGTATTTCTCGGGGATAATGACTTCCCAGCCAGACGCTAGTTTCTTTACCTCCACACCCGGAAATTCTTTCTGAATGGCAGGCAGCACAGCCTTCAGCGAAGCGTCCAACTCCTTATTTCCGGCAACAGCCTCAACATATAAGGTTGGCTTGTATTGTTGGGCCGCCCCCTGCCGAATAATTAGATTGGCTTTCGTACCGCGCATGATCGAGTAGTGTGTATCGCCCGCGCCTTCAGGAGCCTTGTAAGCCCAGGTGACAGATACTTTAGCATGTACCCCTTTCAACTGATAATTGATTTCACCATTACTGTACACGCGCAAAATACTGTCTTTTACCACGTCCTTTTTGAGGTAATCCGGAAAGGCATCTTGTTTCGTAATAGCTTTAAACTGGCTCAGGCTCATGTCGGTAGTCCACCGACGGGCCGAGTTCAGTTTGATGTCTTTCTGATAATCAATTATTTGCTCAGGAAAACACTCCCATTGCACCAGATCTACCAGGTGAGTGGTTACATCGACAATTCCTTCGCCCTGTTGCGCAACATCCATAAACCAGGAAGGACGGGTCAGGATACTGCCCGATACATTCTTATAGAAATGGTGAACACTTTCTTTGGTTACCGCCGGATTCTCGGGCGTACCTTTTTCCAGCGTACCAAACACCTCTGCCTGCTGCGAAAACGCCCGTTGTAACATGGTTGTAATTTCGTAGCGCTCCGTCATGATGTCGTAGAGCATCACTTTGTTTTTTTCGGCAGTAGCAAACGACTCTTTCAGTTTGTCGAAGTTCGACGCGCTGATGACCATCGGTTTATCGGCCAGCACATTAAAGCCAGCGCCAACGGTTTTCTGAATATAATCCGTTTTCAGGCGGTTATTGCCAGCCATTATGACTACGTTACCGGCTTTGTCGGCAATCATTTTGTCGAAGAAGTCAGTCCCTTTATATATCTCTTCTTTCCAATGTGTCGGATTTTCAGGGAGTGTATTATAGCCCTCAATTTTGTCGAGATGTAGCTGTAAATCTGGGCCATCTGGCGCGTAAACATGCACAACCGAATCAACGCCTTCATACATGGTTTTTTGAACCAATGCAGCATGGAAATGGCCGGGATCTAGCGTAATCAGGCGAATAGCCGATGTATCGGCTTCTTTCTTCGACGACTGGCAGGCGGTAATTAACGCAGCCATAAGCAGGCAACCAACGATGGGGTATAACTTCATTGAACTATTATTTTTAAACACAGAGACACGAAGGTCACAAAGATTAGAAATATAGGGTTACAACTTTGTGCCCTCCGTGTCTCTGTGTTTAATTCTATCAACTCTTATTAAATTATTTAGCCGAAGCCATCATTTTAATCGCATAGGGTGCGCGTTGTGGCCGCGACAGGAGTTTGTTGGCTTCAGGGTCATTTTTGAACTGCTCTTTTTTGGGGTCCCAATAGAGTCTTCGGTTCAGTTTCATGGCCGCATGGTGCAACAAACAGGCTGAGCAAGAACGGTGGCCTACTTCGGCAGGTGCAATGGGCTCTTTACGACTGACAATGCTCTCCAGCCAGTTGCCATGATGCTCTTTGCTGACCGTCAGGTGGGTTTCGTTGGGTCCAATAACGGATGTCAGGATTTTGGGATCGCTGGCGTCGAGTTTTTTAGCCGCATTCTGTTTGGCAATCGGGTCGCTGGCTGTAACAGCCGCATCGCCCCGCGAGACAAAAATCCAGCCCTTTGTTCCTTCAAACCGAATGCCATTGGCGATTTCGTTGGTCACGATCATGTGTACGCCATTGGCATACATGGCTTCGGTCTTGAAGATGCCGTGTACATCCCACAAGCCACTTTTTGGAAAATCGGCGTGACCCCAGATTTCGACAGGACCCGTGTATTCAGTGTTCATGGCCCAGTGCGCAGAATCAACGTGGTGTGCGCCCCAGCCGGTAATCATGCCCGCTCCGAACTGTTCGCAACGTAACCAGCCTGGACGGTCGTAACCCACCTGTGGATGCACCCGCTTTTCCGTATAATACACCTCGGGCGTTGTGCCCAGCCACATGTCATAATTCAGATTTTTCGGAACGGGCATCTGGGGTTCTTCATCACCCGAGGGGTCGCCCGGAAGACCAACATACACGGTTTTCAACTCCCCAATCCGACCATTCCGCACCAGTTCGGCCGCATACCGAAACTGTTCGGACGAGCGTTGCTGGCTACCCACCTGCACAATCTGACCTGATTGTTTCACGGCATCGGCCATCATCCGTCCTTCGGCAATGGTGAGCGAGGCAGGTTTCTGCATGTAAACGTCTTTCTTCGCCCGAACGGCATCAATCACAATTGGGGCGTGCCAGTGATCGGGGGTGCTAACCAGAACGGCGTCGATATCTTTATTCAGGAGCAATTCACGATAGTCAGTGTACACCTTTACGCCGTCGTAGTTGTCCTTACCGGTTTTCTTGGCATATACACCATTGACCAACTGTTTGGCCTCCTCGGCCCGCTTACTGTCCAGGTCGCATACGGCCATAATGAGCGCGTTATCGTATTGCCAAACACCCGGCATATCGTGCCCGCGCGAGATACGTCCGGTGCCGATGGCGGCTACATTGATTCGATTACTGGGGGCATTTTTGCCAAATACCGAAGCGGGTACAATAGTTGGGAAACCACTGATAAGTGTAGACGATGCTAGTGTGCCTTTTGCTGCCAGATCAAGAAATTTTCTCCGGGAGACAGTTGATTTTTTTTCAGTTGACATGATCGGCAAGGGTCAAAAACAATTCATATCCTACAGAAGCTCCGGCTTACTGATTTTTACTATTCTTTCCGACTGTAAACCGCTGGCTCGCATGAAGATTCTGGCTCTACGCTGTCACCATCCCTCCCTTCCAACGTCTCATACAACTAGCTAATGGATCAGTAACTACAGCTTTTGTTTCAGCTTAATTTTCCGTTCTTTACAGCCTGATTACTAACTATTTGTTTATTGTACTTATGCGGCAACGCTATTTGATTTTCCTTTTTCTGGCCGGGCTTACTTCTGCCTGCACGTTTGGCTCCTACCCAACGGGTTATCCATCAAGTGGTGGTCAACAGTACCCATCCGGTGGCCAACAATCGCCTGATGATACTTACCCAAACTCAGGCAGTCAACCGGGCTCAGGCCGCACTGCCGACCCAGATGTAACGGTGAATAGCATTCGCTTGACGAAGGATTATACTATTCTGAATTTGACGTTTACGGACAATAGCCAACCCATATATGACCAAAATAGACGTCCCTTACCATCGGGCAACACAATCGGCATTGATCCGAATAGTTATTTAGTAGCCGCTAATGGTGCCCGAACATTTGCCTTTGTCAGAGCAGAGGGTATTCCAATAAAACAGGAGAAGTTCGATTCAAATCTCGGCAAGCAGATACTGGTAGGCCGAAATACCTATTCTGGAGAAAAAGTTAACTTCACGCTGTACTTTCAGCGATTAGACAAAGGGCTGGAAAATTTTGACCTGTTCGAATGCCACTCCGACGCATACACTTGCTGGAACATCTACAATCTGTATGTTAACAACCCCGCCGATCCCGTAGTTTACAATCCGCCAACGAAGCCAGCCTCAACGCCAACACCCGTACCCAACTTACCCAGGAAGAAAACGAATTTACCACCCGCTCCATCAGGTGAATCGGGTGGTGAAATGGAGACACCCCGAACGGAGGTTCCCAAGACCAAGCCTACGCCAGCACCCGCGCCTGTCCTCACGATTGTGAATGTATCCGGTATAGTAAGTGATGCAAAAAACAAACGCCCCGTTACGGCCACGATTGACTATCAACTATCGTCCAGTAAACAGGCGATTGATTCCGTACAGAGTTTTGCCTCAACGGGAGCATATAGAATGAGCCTGCAAAAAGGACAGGTGTATACCTATATCGCATCGGCACGGGGCTATCAGTCAACGAGTGGTGTACTGGATTTAAGCAAAATAGCGGGTGGGCAAAAACTTACGCGCGATATTGCCCTCACGCCATTAGCTGTAGGTGATAAGGTTACGCTTAAAAATATCTATTTCGAGATGTCGAAATCAGATCTACTCTCTGCCTCCTATGCCGAGTTAAACAAGTTGGTTTCCATGATGCAGGACAACCCCAACATGAGCATCCGGCTCGAAGGACACACCGACATTATTGGTGACCACGACAAAAACCTGCAACTCTCCCGCGACCGGGTCATTGCCTGCCAGCGGTATCTGGTTCAGAAAGGCATCGACATCGACCGAATCCAAACCATCGGCTACGGCGATACAAGGCCCATTCTCACCAAAGGAACCGATGAGGAACGCAAAGTAAATCGCCGGGTTGAGTTTGTGATTCTGACAATTTAATGGCGACAAAACCCGACAACCCTCACGACCGATTTTTCAAAGAGACGTTTTCACAACCTGACATTCTGATTGACTTTTTAAATGCGTTCGCGCCTGAATCCGTTCGGGAATGTATCGACTATGCCACATTAACCCGCGAAGTCGATACGTTTACCGATGAGCAATTAGCCAAACATTTCGCCGATCTGATTTTTTCGGTGCAGTATCGTGGTCAATCTATTCGGCTTGTTCTCTTACTGGAGCACAAAAGCTATACTGAGGAATATCCACATTTTCAGATCAATCGATACTTACTCAACCTCTGGGAGAGCCAGATCAAACAGAAGCAACCGTTGACGCCCGTGCTACCGGTTCTGGTTTATCATGGGAACCGACGGTGGAAAAAGCGCAGTGTGCCCGATTATTTCGCGCCCCTACATGGAACGTTGCTAACCTATTTGCCCGCGTTCGACTATCTGTTGATTGACCTTTCGACACTTTCTGACGAACGACTCCCTACGTTACGGTCAGATTACGCTCGACTTACAGCCATTCTCTTGCAAAATAGTCGCCGGAAGCGTGAACTGACACGCTTGCTGGATACCTTCGCCGATGTTGTCCGGCGATTAGTTGAAACACCAGACGGACAACGTTTCGTAAGCACAGGTTTTCTCTATTTATCATACACCGCTGACTTGACCAAAGTTGAACTATTCGGTATCTTTAGCCGTATTTCTTCACAAACCGAATCTTCTACCATGACAGTCGCCGAAGAATTATTGCAGGAAGGGCGCGAACAAGGGCGTCGCCAGGCCATGACGGCAGCCGAAGAATTGATTCAGAAAGAGCGTGAACAAGGACGTCGTCAGGCCATGACAGTCGCCGAAGAATTATTGCAGGAAGGGCGCGAACAAGGGCGTCGTCAGGCCATGACGGCAGCCGAAGAATTGATCCAGCAGGAGCGTCGTCAGGCCATAGCAGCAGCCAAAGAGTTAGTCCAACAGCAGGAGCGGCAGAGCAAGATTAAGTTCATTAAGGCGATGTTGACGTTAAATCTCAATGCCGCTACTATTGCTTCGGCAGCAGAACTACCTCTGGCTGAAGTCAATAGTATTATAGATGAAATTAATCGTACTCAAGCCCCATAAGGTTTGCGATGGTTTATGCATATGCCAAAGCGAACCACACCGGTTCGCTTTTTTGTTGCTTCTTAACAGAGCACTACGATACTAGACACCCCGTGCCGTCTATTTCCCTATCTTTGCCAATTATTTTTTAACCGCACGATAAACTCCGGTTTTAACGGGAGATAAATTGTGCTTTTCGATTATGCCAGGCGTGAAGTACCAACAATATGAGTCCCTCGACTACGCGCAGATTGCAGCCGAGGTCTTAACTTACTGGAATCAAAATCAGGTATTTGAACAGTCGGTGGCGGTCCGCGATGGACAACCCACGTTTACGTTCTACGAAGGCCCACCATCAGCCAATGGAACACCGGGGATTCACCACGTAATGGCCCGGACGATTAAAGATATTTTCTGCCGATACAAAACCCTGAAAGGTTTTCAGGTTGAGCGCAAAGGCGGTTGGGATACCCATGGCCTACCCATTGAGTTGCAGGTCGAAAAAGAGCTCGGTATTACCAAAGATCATATCGGCAAACCGGAGTCGGAAGGGGGTATCAGTGTGGAAGATTACAACCGCAAATGCCGCGAAACGGTTATGCGGTTTACGGATCAGTGGAATGACCTGACCCAGAAAATGGGCTATTGGGTCGATCTGGATAATCCGTACGTTACCTACAAAAACGAGTACATTGAATCGGTCTGGTATCTGCTCAAGCAATTGTACGACAAGAACTTGCTGTATAAAGGCTATACCATTCAGCCCTATTCGCCAAAGGCAGGAACGGGTCTGAGTTCGCATGAACTGAATATGCCGGGCACCTACAAGGATGTGCGCGATACGACCATTGTGGCTCAATTCAAGGTGAAACCAAGCGGCAAGTCAGGCTTTTTGTTTTTCGATTCTGCCGACGCGGATATTTTTATCCTGGCCTGGACGACTACGCCCTGGACGCTACCCGCCAACTCTGCGCTGACCGTTGGTGCCAACATCGACTACGTGATGGTGAAAACCTTCAACCCGTACACCCATATCCTGGTGCATGTGGTGATGGCCAAAAACCTGGTGAGTCGCTGGTTGAATGAAAAAGGTAAAGTCGACTCTCGTAACAGCCCCGCCTTCGATGCTTACCTGCCTACCGACAAGGTAACACCCTGGACCATTGTTTCTGAGTTTAAAGGCCAGCACCTCGAAGGCATCGAATATGAACAGTTGATGCCCTACGTACAACCCGATACCCCAGCTTTCCGGGTTATTCTGGGCGATTTCGTCACGACTGAAGATGGTACGGGTATCGTTCATACCTCGCCAACCTTTGGTGCCGATGACTTTCGGGTAGCGCAGGCTGCGGGCATTCCGCCGATCATGGTCAAGGATGAGACGGGAAAAGATGTACCGATTGTGGATAAACACGGCCAGTTTGTGGATGAAATCACAGACTATGCTGGTCGCTATGTGAAGGAAGAATATTATTCTGACGAGGAACGTGAAGATCCTGATTTCAAACCAACCGATGTGCTGATTGCCATCAAGTTGAAGGAAGAAAACAAAGCGTTCCGGGTTGAGAAATATGAACACCCGTACCCGCACTGCTGGCGGACGGATAAGCCAATTCTATATTATCCGCTCGATAGCTGGTTTATCCGGACAACAGCGAAGAAAGACCGGTTGGTTGAGTTAAACAAAACCATCAACTGGCAACCCGAAAGTACCGGTACAGGCCGCTTCGGTAACTGGCTCGAAAACCTTGTAGACTGGAACCTGAGTCGTAGCCGTTTCTGGGGTACACCGCTGCCCATCTGGCGCAGTGAAACCGGCGAAGAAGTCTGCGTGGGATCAATTGATGAACTAGGGAAGTTGGCATCTGAAGCCGTCCAGTCAGGAAAACTGACAGATGTTCAACAGGAAAAAAATAATTCATTCCTGTCGAAAATAATGGCAGGCAAACTTAATCCTTCAAACTCTCCATTAGACCTCCACCGTCCATATGTCGATGAAATTTATCTTCTTTCGGAAAGTGGTCAGGTGATGCAACGGGAATCTGATCTGATCGACGTTTGGTTCGATTCGGGGGCGATGCCGTATGCCCAATGGCATTATCCGTTCGAGAATCAGGACGTTTTCAAAAAAGCGTTCCCGGCTGATTTCATCTCCGAAGGCGTTGACCAGACACGCGGCTGGTTCTTCACACTTCACGCCATTGCGGTGATGTTATTTGATTCGGTGGCGTTCAAAAACGTGGTTTCGACAGGCTTGGTGCTGGACAAAAACGGCAACAAAATGTCGAAGCGACTAGGCAATGCCGTTGACCCATTCGAAACACTGGCGAAGTACGGTCCCGATGCCACGCGCTGGTACATGATCACCAACGCAGAGCCCTGGGATAACCTCAAATTCAATACGGATGGCATCGGCGAAGTACAACGGAAGCTGTTCGGCACCTTATCCAATACCTATAACTTCTTCGCACTCTACGCCAATCTGGATGTGTTTTCGTTTGCCGGACGCACCGTTCCGGTAGCCGAACGGCCCGAATTGGACCGCTGGATTTTGTCCAAGCTGCAATCATTGATCCTCGAAGTTGAAGCGCAATTTGACAGTTATAACCCGACGAAAGCCGGGCGGGCTGTTCAGGATTTCGTGAATGATCAGTTATCGAACTGGTATGTACGGTTATCACGCCGGCGTTTCTGGACCGGGGTCGCGCCCGACGGTGAGTTAACGACCGACAAACAGGCGGCTTACGAAACGCTGCACGAATGTCTGACAACGGTATCCCAGTTGATGTCGCCCATCGCCCCCTTCTATGCGGACTGGCTGTATCGTAACCTGACGGGTTCTCACGCAGGGGATGCCTCAGTTCACCTGACCAACTTCCCGGTAGCCGATCAAAATCTGATCGACACTGAACTGGAACGGTCGATGGAACTGGCACAACAGGTATCGTCGCTGGTACACTCGTTGCGAAAAGGTCACAAACTGAAAGTTCGGCAACCGCTAAGCCGGGTACTGGTTCCTGTGTTGAGCGCGGATACACGTCGGCAAATTGAGCACGTTAGCCCAATCATCATGTCGGAGGTGAATGTAAAGGCGGTTGAGTTTGTAGACGACGCCAGTGGAATTCTGAAGAAGAAAGTAAAACCGAACTTTAAAGCCCTCGGCCCTAAGTTTGGTAAGCAGATGAAAGACGTTGCTGCCGTCATAACCAGTATGACCGATGAAGATCTAAAGGAATTGGAAGTCAATGGCGAAAAATCATTCATCATTCATCATTCATCACTCATCATTTCCTTATCCGATGTTGAGATTCTGACGGAAGACATTCCTGGCTGGCTTGTTGCCAGTGAAGGTGGTTTGACCGTCGCCCTGGACGTGCATGTCACCGACGAACTACGTGGCGAAGGTATCGCCCGCGATTTTGTGAACCGGATTCAGAATCTGCGGAAAGACCGGGATTTCTCGGTGACCGACAAGATTCGAATCGAGCTTGAACTAAATCGGAACGCCGAGCCGGACGCAACACTGGCGGCTGCTATCGAAGCTAACCGCGACTACATCCGTCAGGAGGTTCAAGCCATTTCGCTAGACTTAGTCAGCGACCTAAATGGCCGGGGAACCGGACCGTCGGCGGCCGAGATTGACATGGACGAGTTCCAGTTACGACTTACAGTGGATCGCGTATAATCGTTTATAGGTTAGTTAAACGCCAAAAGGCACCTTCGATTGAGGGTGCCTTTTGGCGTTTAAATTGATTTTTTCTGGCACGCGAATTTTACCTAATCCGGAAAAATAACTACACAACGGCACGAATGTTGCATATCCTAGTCTGAGTAAGTAGTTGATATGCTGTTTAAATACCCCTTGCTGCCATTAGTTGAAGCGGGCTCAGCCATACTCACATCCTAGCCCATTCAATGAACATTAGCTTGATTTAATTAGCTGCATTCACCTAAAAAATCTTACGACATTGATAGACTATTTACGGACTACATTACACTCATTTGTTAATAATTATCAGGCCGTCATGTGGCGTTTACGTGAGTGTTCGCTCAATGACGAGCAATTAGGCATAGCGGTAGGTTTGAGTGGAAACGCCATCCGCAACCGACGCAGCAAACCCGATCTCTGGAAATTATCAGATGTTGAGCGATTGGCTGCCCATTTTACGTTGCCCGTCACTGCCTGCGTCCAATTAAATCAGGTACTCCATGAATTGCCTGCCACCCTGAAAAAGCTACCTGCCGAAGAACGTCGACGGACTGAGCGTAAATTAATGGTAAAGACCGCTCAGCTGGAGTCCTACAATCAAAGTGACTGGCCTGTAAAGAGTTTATTGAAGATGCATCAGTCCTTGTACAACGCCTAATGGCAATTGTCTGATTGTTACCAAATTATGCCTGTTCGTGGAATTGTCGGCTGGCAGATGTAATTTTACGGTGAACCCCCATAGTTCACCGTATGAAGGCTATCCGTCTACTCGCTATCGTTTTTCTTTTCTTTGTTGTACAGAAAACGGTTGCTCAGGCACCTACTATTGTACGAGGCCCTTATTTACAGGTGCTTACACCAAACTCGGTAGTTGTTCGCTGGCGCACAGATCAGCCCACAACAGGCAGGGTCTGGTTTGGCCTATCTGCCAACCAATTGACAAAAGATGTTCGCGAAACGCAGCCTACTCTTGAACATATACTGACAATCAACGGCCTGCAACCGGCAACCCGTTATGCCTATGCCATTGGCTATGAGGATACCCAGCTCGCATCAGGGCCAGATTATTACGTTAAAACAGCTCTGCCAGCGGGCGGTACTCATCCATTTCGGATGTGGGTATTAGGCGACTTTGGGAGTGGCACCAACAATCAGACAAACGTTTATCAAGCCTATAGAAACGCTACCGCAAACCGCCCTGCCGACTTATGGTTATGGTTGGGCGATAACGCTTATTCGTTTGGGTTCGAAGAAGAATACCAGCGATTAGTCTTTCCTGTTTACGCAGCTACGCTCCGGAATACACCCCTGTTTATTACGCCCGGCAATCACGATTATGGCGATAGCGAAACGAACTTCAATACGGCCTATTACAATCTGTTTTCCTTCCCACAGCAGGGCGAAGCAGGAGGTGTACCATCAAATTCAAAATCCTACTATTCAGCCAATTACGGCAACGTCCATTTAATTTCACTGGATTCGCAGGGCCGCTCAGACGGGCAATATCGCCTTTATGATACGACTTCTACACAGGTAAAATGGCTCAAAAGTGACCTGGCGGCTAATAAGCTCCCCTGGACAATCGTCATTTTCCACCATCCGCCTTATAGCAAGGGTGGCCACAACTCAGACACAGAGTTGTCAATGAAGCTTATTCGCGAAAACCTAACCCCGATTCTGGAGCACTACGGTGTGGATTTAGTCCTGAATGGACATAGTCACGGCTATGAGCGGACGTATCGGATTAAAGGGTTACGTGGTTTGGCAAACACCTATGATAAAGGCCAGCATGTGGTCGAAGCGACAACAGCACGCTATGATGGCTCGCCGAACTCCTGCCCTATTTTAACAAAAGGGGAAGGTACGGTGTATGTTGTCAATGGGTCGGGTGGCCAATTGGGAGGGCAATCGCCCGATTTTCCGCATCCAGCTACGGTTTACAACAACACAACGGTGGGCGGGTCGATGCTACTGGATGTGAACGACAATCGTCTGGATGCTCAATTGGTGATGTCCGACGGTTCCGTACAGGACAGATTCACGATCATGAAAAACGTGAATAAAGCCACTTCGTTCACAGCCGAATATGCCGATACGCTTGCGTTTTCTGCCTCATGGGTAGGCGACTACCAATGGTCGGGTGGGCAAACCAGTCGTTCCATTCGCTACGTGGCGGATAAGTCCGGCACGTTTCCGGTCGTTGTCAACGATAATCAACAGTGCCTGTCCGACCAGTTTACGGTTACCGTGCAGCAACCACCCAAACTAACGGCTAAGGCATCCGTGACTGCATCCGTTTGTGTGGGCAGTACCGTCACCGTTACGGCTACGTCCGAAAATACCAGTAAAGCCGCTAGCTGGCAGTATGACGTTCTTTTGTCAGATGCATCCGGCAATTTTGATACAGAAAAGATTGTTGGCTCGGGCTCATTAACTACCTTGAATGCGACGATTCCAGCCAGCTTAGCGCCCGGTGCGGGCTATCGGCTACGGGTAAGGCCACGCGGTATTCCATACGCCCAGCTTATTGCCAGCGATGGCTTTGCGGTTAAACCCTTGCCAACAGCGACCCTATCCGGCTCAACCAGTGTATTGCAGGGGCAACCTGTAGACCTCTCGCTCAGTTTCACGGGCGATGCTCCCTGGAAAGGTACACTATCTGACGGTACGGCTTTTTCTGGCAATTCAACCCCAACTGTCCTGACGGTTCAGCCAACCAAGTCCATCGTTTACACGGTAGCGAGCGTGGAGAATAGTTGTGGCAAAGGCAGCGCTTCAGGTCAGGCTTCGATCACCGTCCTTCTGCCCACCGCCGAAGAAGAGTTTTCGGGCGGGCACCTCCGTGTTTATCCAAATCCGACACATGAGGTCGTGTATGTAGAACTGACTACGACCCAGAAAAAAGAAGTAACTATGAGCCTTCAGGATGTGAACGGCCGTACGGTATTTCACAAGCAGTTCGGTCAGACTTCATCCGTGAACGAAACGATTTCGATGCCACATACAACTGGGATCTATCTACTTACCATCCAGGCCGGACAAAATAAGGTAACTCGAAAGGTGGTGCGCCAATAAGGAAGAGGTCAGGTATAGTCAAAAGTAGTCATTTGTGGTTAGTTATTGCCCCAAACCAATTGCCTGACTATCTCTGACTCTAAATGGCCCTCCTGACTTATTTACAATACCTGACCTACCCCAAATAGCAACACAAATAATAAGGTTGTCAGGGCAAGCTGCCCGAGTCGGGCGTTGAGTTCGGCGGGTTGTTTGTGCGTGGCAACAGCCCGACCATTCAGGATAAACAGTGGGAACGCCAATATATACACGTAGCTAAACCAGTTGGCCCCTGTCAGAAATGAGTAAGCAACGGCACAGAACATTCCGGTTAGGAGCAATCCCCAATGATACCGAATGGCCAGCGGCAATCCCAGCCGTGCTGGAATAGAGCGTTTACCGGTCATGGTATCTGTTTCAATGTCGCGGATGTTATTGACATTCAGCACGCCTGTGGCAAACAGACCAACGCTGGTGGCGGGCAAAAGTAGAATAGCACTGAACGTAAGCGTGTGCAGAAAATACGTTCCCAGTACGCCCACCCAACCAAAGAAAATTAAAACGGCAATATCGCCAAAGCCAGCGTACCCATACGGGCGTTTGCCGTTTGTGTAGCCAATGGCAGCTGCAATACTAAGCAGGCCTAACATCAGGAAAAACCAGAAAATTTTGGCTCCAGCGTTATAAAAAGCCAGAAAGAGCAGGCCAATCCCACTCACAAGCGACAGTACCGACATCAGTACAATACCGCGCATCATTGCTTCTTTGGTAATGTCGCCAGTGGCAACGGCCCGCCGTGGTCCAACACGAAGTTCAGTGTCTTTACCGGACACAGCATCGCCATAGTCATTGGCGAAGTTGGACAGGACTTGAAGAAAAATAGTCGTTAACGCAGCCAGCAGTGCAATCGGCCAGCTAAACTGATGATCGGCAGAAGCCAGAAAACTTCCGAGAATAATGCTGGCTAACGACAGCGGTAAGGTACGTGGCCGGGCAGCCGCAATCCAACTTTTCATAATGGATAATGTAAAATGAATAATGGATAATGATTTGGTCGGAAATCAGCCGATCCTATCATTATCCATTATTCATTATTCATTTTACACTAAATACCAATTGCTTTCTTAAACTCTTCGTCTTCCGGCTTCACTTTCGAGCCGAAGAAGTTGGTCAGTTCACCTTTTTCGTTGATGACGTATTTGCAGAAGTTCCAGGTGGGAGCTTGCTCATTCCAGCCGTTCATCGACTTGGTTGTCAGCCATTTGTATAGAGGAGCCTGATCGTCGCCCAATACCGATACTTTCTCAAACATCGGGAAGGTTACGCCATAATTCTTTTTGCAGAACTCAGCAATTTCTTCGCTGCTGCCGGGCTCCTGACTTTTGAAGTTGTTAGCTGGGAAGCCTAGAACAACTACTTTATCGCCGTGCTCTTTGTAGAATTTTTCCCAGTCAGCATATTGAGGAGTGAAGCCGCATTTTGACGCAACGTTCAGAATAACAACTTTTTTGCCTTTGTAGGCTTTCAGGGCTACGGGTTTGCCTTCAAGCGAATTTACCGTAAAATCATACAGGCTTTTTGTTGGAGCAGCTACGTTGGCTGGTGCCGAAATAGCCTTGTTGCCTCCAAAAATAGCTTTTACTAGCTGGGGTAATGACATAAAACTAGTGAGTGTAAAAACGACCGCAACCGCGATCAGGGAAACGATGAGATTCTTTTTCATGGTTAGTTTGACGTGTTTGTAGAAATTTTTGGCAAAGGAACGTATTTGGACTGAACCTGAACAACTTAAACTACATTTTTTCAGGTACCTCTATGCCCAATAAACCCATTGCCTTCTGAATAGTTTCACCGACTGCTTTTGATAAT
Source organism: Spirosoma telluris (assembly GCA_003259005.1). Taxonomy (GTDB): domain Bacteria; phylum Bacteroidota; class Bacteroidia; order Cytophagales; family Spirosomataceae; genus Spirosoma; species Spirosoma telluris. The sequence goes on along the minus strand of QLII01000001.1, from coordinate 6,408,992 downwards.
ACAAGACGGGTATGTAATTTAATTGGATCGGTTTCTTTCAGGATCGACAGCTTATCATAAAACTGATTAAATGTCTTCGCCAATTCATAGACATACTGGGCAATATAGGAAGGCGCATAGGCTGTTCCGGCCTCGGCCACCCGTTGCGGATATTGACTCAACAAAAAGACTAACTGCTGTTCGATCACATCCAGTTGTATTGCTGATACCGGACCCTCCAAGGCTACATTCAGTTCCACAGCTTTCCGCAAAATCGAGCGAATCCGGGCATGAACGTACTGAATATAGGGACCCGTATTCCCATGCAGATCCACCGATTCGGCAGGGTTGAACTGCATCCGTTTTTGTGGATCAACTTTCAGCAGATAGTATTTCAATGCCCCTAAGCCCAACATCTGGAAAAGTGCGGCTTTTTCATCTGAACTGAACTCCTCCAGTTTTCCCTTGGCAGCCTCATCGGCAGCCGTGGAAGCGGCTTCGACAGTTTCCTGGATCAGATCGTCAGCATCGACAACTGTGCCTTCACGAGATTTCATTTTACCCGTTGGCAAGTCGACCATGCCGTAGGAAAGGTGGTATAAGCCATCGGCATATGCCCGGCCTAATTTGCGAAGAATGGCGAACAGTACATTGAAATGGTAATCCTGCTCATTACCCACCACCCAAATCTGGCGATCATTATGGAAATCCTGGAACTTCAGATCGGTCGTGCCCAGGTCCTGCGTCATGTAGACCGAAGTCCCATCGGAACGCATAACCAGTTTTTGATCCAGGCCTTCCTCGGTGAGATCAATCCAGACCGAACTATCATCTTTCCGGAAGAAAACGCCCTTCTGAAGTCCTTCTTCAACGATTTCCTTACCTAACAGATAGGTGTTCGATTCGTAATAGGTTTTGTCGAAACTAACACCAATGCTCTTATACGTAGCATCGAAACCGGTATAAACCCAGGCATTGAGCTGGCTCCAGAGCGCCACGGTTTCAGGGTCTCCCTGTTCCCAAAGCCGAAGCATCTGCTGCACGTCGAGCATAAGGGAGCCTTCTTCTCAGCTTCTTCTTTCGGTGTCCCCTGGCTTACCATCTCTTCGATCTGCGCTTTGTAGGCTTTATCGAAAAGCACATAGTATTTCCCAATCAGGTGGTCACCCTTCATTCCGGCGGACTCAGGCGTTTCACCACGGCCCGACGCATCGGTGCCAAACAGCTTGTAGGCCAGCATGGACTTGCAGATATGAACGCCCCGGTCGTTGACGATACAGGTTTTCACCACATCGTAGCCGTTTGCATCCAGAATCCGACTGACCGAATCGCCCAGGAAATTGTTGCGCAGGTGCCCAAGGTGCAGGGGTTTGTTGGTATTCGGCGACGAAAACTCAACCATCACCGATTGCTCCTTCGCAGCCAGCGTACCAAAATTCGGATTGGCGGCAATGTCGTTCAATACGTCGATCCAGGCCGAATCGGCAATACTAATATTCAGAAAGCCCTGAACAACGTTGAAATGGCTCACTAGCTTACTGTTTTCAACGAGCCAGCTACCAATAGCCTGGCCAATTTGAACAGGTGATTGTCGAAGAATTTTTGTATATGGAAATGTGACAAAGGTGTATTGACCTTCAAACTCTTTTTTAGTAGGCGTAAGTTGTACGACTCCAGGATGGCCGGGATAGAGTTCGGCGATTGACCGTAAAATATCGGTTTCTAGTATTGACTGAATATTCATTACTGCAAAAGTACGAAATGTACAAGTAGCGCGGACATCCTGTCCGCATAGACTAGTTCAATTGCAACTTATCCTTCGGCTATGCGGACTGGAAGGCCGCGCTACTTCATCGGCGTCAACACGGTGGTTTCTTCGGCTACAGACTTCACTTTTTCTTTTGAGAAATAGACAGGGAAGTATTTGTTTTCGGCCCAGATTGGGAACAGGTCACCGTAGTGTGGGCTATCGGGATTACCTGACTGGCCGGGGCTGTTGATTCCCAGCGTTTGATCCCAGTCTTTGGTGTCCACTAAAATTCGGAACGATGCGCCGTGCGTTTGATTCAGATTGGCGCTCGTTGCATTTACGGTTTCAGCGTAGCCTCCCCGAATCAATGGCCCCAGGTTGATTTTCTTCCGCATCGTTTTATCAACCAGATTACTAAGCGGATGCGTTAGGGTAATATGCTTGTTCTTTGCCTGACCATACGCCCACTTATTCATGTCATCACCTAGCCGCTTACTAAGTTCGGCAACAGCACGATCCATGCTCGATAGCAATAGACTATCACGAGCAGGGGTTGCACTAAGAAGCGCATCATACACCCGTTTTGTTGGTAAGCTTATTAAATAAGGTCGGGCAGTTTTCGGTACTTTTTGCTGGTAGATGGCTAGTTTCAACTGCCCTTCCCAGGCTACATAAAGAGAAGCTGCCACGGAGTTGGGATCTAATCGATAATCCCACTGACGCAGGTAATCCATTGCCTGCCCGGTTCGATTTGCCGGAGAGGAGAGTTTTTTCAGTAACGGCACCAGCGTTCGGGCAGGAATGGACAGGTAGTCGGCTTGCAGGGCCATGAAGTCTACCAGGCTCTTTCGTTTCCCATCGCTCAACACTTCTTCAATACGGTGCGCCCGGCTCGGCGAAGCCCATGTCCAGCCGATAGCATCTCGGTATGGAAAATCATCTGGCGTCATGTTGTTATTGGCCGTCGCTACGAAACTTTCGGGCGGGTTCAGCTTATTGGGAAGTTGCTGAATAGGCAGATAACCGCTCCACTCAAATCGCCCATCGCCCGGTACCGGCACCAGGCCCGTGAAGTTCTTCCGTATGGGAGCCAGTCCTACGGCCTGCCAGCCAATCGTTCCAGTTTTATCCGACCAGATCATGTTCTCCCCGGAACCCGGCTATAGCTGCATGCCTTCCGAAACTCCGCCCAGTTTTTAGACTGATTCATCCGTAAACTGGCCAAGTAAGGCGCACAACCGGTATCGAGCCAGCCCGCCCGAACGGCATAGGCTTTATGATGCTGCTTATCCTCGAACACAACAGGGCCGTGGCGCGTGTACTTCAACTCAGCCCGAACCGGCTCTCCTCCTTTCACCGGAATGGATTCGGTGAGCGTTTTCATGGTTTCCCAGTGAGCCGTTGCTCCCTTGCCTTTGTAGCGATATTGGTTGGGGTTGACGGGGTTGGTATCATACACATATAAATCTTCATTATCGGTCTCAAAAATCGTCAGGCCCAGGCTCCGTAGTCGTTATGGCCGATTGAGATACCCGGCAGGGTTGGCTCTCCAGCACCAATGGCATTCCAGCCGGGCGCATGCAAATGAACCCAATACCGCAGCGACGGCGTTGATAGCGACCGATGTGGATCATTAGCCAGCATTGGATACCCACTCGCCGATTTTTTGCCCGAAATAATCCAGTTATTTGAGCCTACGAACTGTTTCTCCGTCTCGAACCAGTCATCTACTGAGTTATGGGAGCGGCTCGCTTCATCTTCGTCGGCTTTGGTTAAGTTGCCATTAAACTTCAGTGGTAGGCGAAAGGCTTCGTATAACTCCAGGATGGGCTGAAACAGCTCGTCACCGTTTACGTGCAAAGTCAAGTCGGGATCAGTAGGTCTCGATGCGGGGTGAAACCATTGCAGTTCACGGAGTTTTTCGGGGCCAATCAATTTTACCAGTCGGCCATAGTTCAACTCATCGCGGACGTTGCCTAGTAAACCCTGATGGCGGCTGATGACAACTTCAGGCGTCCAGAAAGCTGGTTTTGTATTGAGTACCTTAAACTCGAAAGGCAGCTTTTCAGGTGTTTTCAGTATCTGAGTGATATAGGCATTAATTCCCTGGACAAACGCACCAACGATCTGCGGGCCATGGGGATGATAATGTAGTAGTTCCTTAGTAATGTCTCCTCGGCCTGCGTTCGGTCGGAACTGAAATAGACGTGTACCAATGTCTCGTTTAATCTCCTGTGGCCCCAGTAATTCAGCAACCGTGCCCGTTGCTTGCCGACGCCATATTTCTAACTGAAACAACCGATCCTGAGCGGCTGAATAGCCCTGTGCAAAAAATAAATCGTGCTCGTTTTTGGCGTAAATATGATTGACGCCCCAGCGATCCCGTATAATTTCAACAGGTTGCTGGAGGCCTGGCATCTGGATTGTTTGAGAATTACAATTTATTGACAGAAAAGCAACAAGCAGCAGAAGTAGGTAGCGCATAGGATCAGATTAAGTACTGAACATACTACTTTTTAGCGTTTGTTGGTGCATAGAAGAACGATCAAGCGCAAGCAAAACATAGCGATAATTCGTCTCCAAAGCAGTTCTCTGACGATGCTGCCTTAGGAGCCAATTGGCCTTACCCCTTAAAAGCTAAACTTTCGTCCAAAACCTTCTGTTATGCATTACCTTTGTACCATTAATTTAGAATGATAGCGTGACTGAATGAGTGAATAAAGTTTGCGTCAGTTATTCACTCATTCGATCACGCTATCATTCACTTATTTTCTATGGCCGTCGTTCCTTATAAAGATAAAGACACCTCCAAGCGCGAACAGGTTGCGGAGATGTTTGACAGTATTTCGCCCAAATATGACTTGTTAAACCACGTATTGAGTGGCGGGATCGACATTCTCTGGCGCAAACGGGCTATTCGTGAACTAAGGTCGAGCAAGACACCGGCTTATTCGCCAAAAACGATATTGGATATTGCTACCGGCACCGGCGATTTCGCGCTGGAAGCACTTGCGCTAAAGCCCCGGAAAATTATTGGTGTCGACATTTCGGAGGGGATGCTGGCCATCGGGCGTGACAAAATGAAGAAGCGTGGCGTGGAGTCGATTATCGAAATGCGGTCGGGCGATTCAGAACGTTTGCCCTTTACGGACAATGAATTTGATGCTGTCATCGTTTCGTTTGGTGTACGCAACTTCGAGAATTTGCTAAAAGGCTTGACCGATATGTACCGCGTAACGCGCCCGGGTGGGGTGTGCGTCGTACTGGAATTCTCGAATCCACGTCAGTTTCCGTTTAAACAACTATATAGTTTTTACTCCCGAACCATTCTGCCGCTCATCGGGCGCGTAGTAAGCAAGGACTCATCAGCCTATACCTACCTGCCCGAATCGGTGCAGGCTTTCCCCGATGGTCCCGATTTTCTGCGTATTTATGAAACAGCCGGCTTTACGAACACTAAATGGATACCGCTCACCTTCGGCGTTGCATCAATTTACATAGGCCACAAATTGGCCTAATCATGATAACCCGCTCCGTCCGGTTATCGGCACAATTTGGCGTTATTCTGCTTATCGGCCTACTTGGACATAGTCAGGCAAACGCGCAATCGTACAAATACATCCGCAAGCACCTCGAACACTACGACGACAAGACCATTCACTATGGTTTTTTCTTTGCGGCACCGGTTACCCGATTCAGCGTTGGCTATAGTCCAACGTTTCTGTCTGCCGATTCAGCTTATCGGATTTATTCGCCTAACAAACCCGCTTTTCGGGTTGGCTTGTCGGTTAATGCTTATTTGAATGACCGTTTCGATTTACGATTCACCCCTGGCGTATCGCTCTTTAGCCGGGAGGTGCATTATGATTATCCGGGTGGTACATCAAAAACCGAAACGCGCGAATCGACCTGGATCGACTTTCCTGTTCTGTTCAAGTACAAATCCGAACGACGGAATAATACCCGTATGTACCTGCTGGCGGGAGGCACATTCAGCATTGAAAGTAACGTTCGTCGGAAAGAGCTTCAGGGAGTGAGTAAGCTGAGTACGGGAACCATGGATTTCGCGGTTGAGTACGGCATTGGTTTTGAGCAGTTTTTTGAGTTTTTCAAATTCACCCCGAGCTACGCTTTTCGCACGGGCTCGTTAATCTCTATAACCCCACCACCAATTCGGCTGGTATCGGGATCAACAAGCTGACAACCCATTCGATAACCCTGTATTTGAATTTCGAATAAACGTTAGTACTTACATCCACCAATCTGCCTTACCAAATCTCCCCAGTTTGCCGGGAAACAACCCCGCTTCCCGACTATAGTCAATTTAGATTTCCTGTTTCAAGCTACAACTGGAATCCTTATCTTTGACTACGCTCTACTACACATAAACCAGTGAACAAGAAGGTAAGATAACTCCGTGCTACCGGTTACGTTATCATACCTATCTTACCAGGCTAAACGTTAGGGAATAAACGCTTCGGATGAAAAGAGCATTACTGCTACTAGGATTCATTGCTAACTGCCTGGTTTTGCAAGCCCAGCATCTATTTGGTAATGAATGGATTAACACAAGCCAGAAGTACCTGAAATTCTCCGTTAATCAATCGGGTGTTTATCGGGTTAGTTATGAGGACATTAAATCCACAGACCCTTCTTTTCTCCAGACAAATCCTGTAAACTGGCAACTATTTTTTAGAGGTCAGGAAGTCGCTATTCGGGTAGTGGGGCAGCAGGATGGTGTGTTCGATGCGCAGGACTATGTAGAATTTTACGGAGAAGGCAACGATGGTAGTCAGGATTCGCTACTCTACCGGCCACAAAAGCGATTACACCCCTACCAAACGCTGTTTTCAGATAAAGCAGCCTATTTCCTGACCAGTAGCTCAACGATGGCAGGCAAACGAATGCCGGAGCTAACGACCTCAGCACAGGGACTTACAGCCGAAGCCTTTCATATCGAAGAAAATGTACAGGCATTTACCAGCGAGTACACCTTTAATAATCTAAAAGGGGTTGAACCCGCGCTCCAGCAAAGCTATTTCGAACCGGGCGAAGGCTGGTCGGGGCCATTACTGGCCAAGGATTCGATTGGGGTGGTCCGTGTCAATTTAACAAATCGCGTAAGCACATCAGCCTGGCCAATTGCGCTGGAAGGAATGGTAAACGGACGAGATAACACGTTCGCTCGTCAGATTCAGGTAGATCTTTCGCCGACAACGTCACTAACTACGCTAACTTTCTCAGGATTCGCATCGCAGTCATTTCAGGCAACGATAAATCCGGCAACGCTGCAAAACGAACAGTTTACGCTCCGGTTTACACCCGACAAAACCAACTCGACCAATAGTTTCTCGATCAACTACGTCAAAGTATCCTATCCACAGGCAGTCGATATGGCAGGCCAGACGAGCAAAGTGTTTCACATTCCTACTAACCCACGCCTGATAGCTTTGTTGGCGATAAAGAATGTACCTCAGGGTTCAGCTGCCTACGATATTACCGATAAAATCAATTGTCGATACCTAAGTGAGAAACCAACAGGCGATCAAACGCTGGTCGTTGTAAGCGAAACAAACCGAAAACGAGATATTTTAATAACCAGTAAAACGCTTAAACCACTCGCCATCCATATTGCCAGTTTCCCAACTGTATTTCCGTCGTCGGCTACGTACTTGATCATCACCCATGCATCGCTCAAACAGTCGGCGGGTACCTATGCAGCCTACCGGGCATCGGCGGCTGGAGGTAGTCATACCCCATTTATTGTCGAGGCCGATTCGCTATACGATCAGTTTAATTACGGCGAACGAAGCCCACTGGCGCTTCGGCGTTTTGCCGATTACATGCTGGCCAATTCAGGGGTCAAAAACTTATTGCTTATCGGAAAAGCCTGTAGTTACCCCTATTACATCAAAACGGCTCCCGATGATCTGGTGCCGACGATTGGTTACCCTGGGTCGGATATACTATTGACAGCTGGCCTGAGCGGCTATTCTGCCAACACACCTGCCCTTCCAACCGGACGCCTGAACGTGACTACGAATGAGCAGGTACTTACTTATCTCGAAAAAATAAAGCAATTAGAAGGGTCGACACCCAATGACTTGTGGCGAAAACATATCATTCATATCAGTGGTGGTAAAACAAAAGAGGAAGCGCAAAGCCTGCGTACAGCGCTGGCTGGCATAGGCAACATCTTTACAAACGGCCTTTTAGGCGGTGAAATCAGCACATTCAGCAAAAGTGCAACTACTGAAGTCGAATCGATTAACATTAGCCCGCTGGTTAATAATGGCGTTAGTCTGATTACGTTTTTTGGTCATGCGGGGCCTGCCATTACCGATATGAACTTCGGGTTTGCTTCTCCTCCCGAAAACGGTTTCGCGAACAAGTTTTACCCGTTCATGTTTTTTAACGGCTGTGGTGTGGGTGAGATTTTTTCTCGTTTCAACACCTTATCCACCGATTGGCTCCTGGCCCCCAACAAAGGGGCCTCCATTGTGCTGGCCCATTCGTATTTGAGTTTCGAGCAACCAACAACCCTATATCTAAATAAGCTTTATTCCATCCTCTATACGGATGCTACTTCGCTGGGAATGCCCTTTGGAAAAGTGCAGCAACAGGTAAATTCAGGTCTGGATAAAGAAACGTCTGACCCATTCAATGTGTCGGTTATGCTGGAAATGATTTTACAGGGCGATCCTGCCGTAAGCCTGTATCCACTACCCAACCCCGACTTTTCAGTTGCTCCAAAAGGAATGTATATTCAATCGTCGGTGGTGGGTAGCTCCCTTAAAAACAGCGATTCGATAAAGGTGGTCATACCCCTGACGAACTTAGGCAAATTTGTAGTGGGCCAGTCGGTTTCTGTATCGCTTACCAAAACGACCAGTACCGTAGGAACGACAGTGCCGCTACGCATCAATGCGTTCCGTTACCGTGACACGCTGGTATATACCATGCCTAAAGACGAAACACTGCAAAAACTTGAGCTACTCATCGATCCTACCAATCAGATTACGGAACTTAGTAAAACCAATAACTCGGCCACATTATTGATCGACTGGACGCAGGCACAAAACAGCAGCAGCTACCCCTTACAAGCCCTCCCCGACCGAATTAGTCCTGAGATCAACGTATTTATTGATGGCACGATTAAGGAGAACAAAGCGGTCGTTCGTCTGAACCCACAAGTCGAGATTTTTATTCAGGATGAAAATCCACTCTCACCAAAAGATAGTAGTGCTGTTGATGTATACCTGAAGAGTTGCGCAACCTGCGATCCCCAAAAACTATCGTCGCGATCATTTTCCGTTTCGGCTGTTTCAGCCAATCAACTCCAGATTACAACAAGCCTGTCGCTTAAAGCCGGTAGTACCTACCAGCTTATTGTGTTCGGGAAAGATGCGGCTGGCAACCGAACGCAACCACCCTATACGCTTGACATTGTCACGTTGGCTACCGATGAGCCAATCACCCTGCGGACTTACCCCAACCCGGCCAGTACGTACGTAAAGTTTGAATTAAATCTGAATGTGTTGGAGCTACCGGCCGAATCCCGGCTGACCATTTACAATCAATCGGGTGTTCGGATTTTCGACAATAACTTCTTGGTGTCTACTGGCAAAAATTCCCTGCTCTGGCAGGGGCTGACACCCGGCATTTATCCCTATTCTCTCCAGCTAACCTGGAAAGATGGCCGGACTGAAGTGCGCACAGGTAAAGTGAGCTGGCAACCTTAAGAAGCTATTTTAAGCGATTACTAGACACTAATTCCCACTTCTGTCTACTCCCCGAAGCAATGATACCTTTGCCCACACAATCTGGTGTCGACTGACAAAACGCCAGGGATGCATTCTCCCGATAAATCAGGCCTATGTCCTGAGCATATACTCGCTGGTATTTCTGTTGATCCACCAGAGTCGAATCATTATCACCAACGACAGACACGGTGCGATCGAATGTTTGTTTGCCGATAGAGAACGATTGCCCACTGTTCTGATACCGCAGCAATGTATCGGGGTTAGCGTTGTAGGTATTGACGTTCCAGGAAGTAGTCGATGAAATTGGGAAAACCAGTCTTACCGTAGGCACGTTACTTTCCTGGCTAATCACTTCCGACACATTTTTATATACGGTGTGAATAGCGTTGATTTGCCAGTCAGACTGTGTCGATAATTTTATAGATTCTTCAACAAGGAAAAACAACTGCCCATTCTGGCTATACGAATTGCCAACTTTTTCCTGTAGTTGATACATTCGTTTTACCGGCGCATTGGTCAATGAATATGTTTCCTGAGTTACCTGATAGATCCAGTAATCGCCGGTTTGCAGTGGAAAATAAGTGGAATCATCTGGCGTAGGATTAGTAGTATCTTTTTGACACCCACCCCCTATACCGACCAAAATCAGTAGAATACCTACATAAAAGCTACTTTTTTTGAGCATGTTGGCAAAGGTGTTGAGTCGTATCCTGAGAAGCTATAAAATCTAGACAACTGTCGATTATAGATCACCGGAAGCGAAGATACGAAATAGAGTAGTTTGTTTGGATTTTCAGGAGTAGACCAATTATGAGTGGAATTGCGGGAATGATTCGATTTGACGGGCAGGCTGTTTCCCCGGTCGATCGAGCGAGCATGGTGGAACGATTAAAGCATCGGGGCACTGTTGTGAGTCAGGCGATCAGCCAGGGGCTATTAATAGCATTCGGAGGTACAGTTGAAGCTTCTACATCAGGGCCTCTCTATGCTACCGTTGACGCGGACATCTTTATGGATATATCTCCAGAACAAGCTTTCATCACAAACTTTGCCCAACAAGGGCCTGCCTCCTTCACGAAGCTGAACGCCGATTTTGCCGCTGCCATCTGGGATAACGACAAGCAACTACTTAGCTGCGTACGTGATCCTCTGGGCATAAAGCCGTTGTATTATGTGCACAAGCCCGGCCGTTTTTTTGCTTTTGCTTCCGAAATCAAGGCCTTGTTGGCTCTTGAGGAGGTTTCGATAAAACCCAATCGGTATAAATTCAGAGAGTATCTAACCTGGGTTACGGACTATGTACCGTACAGCACCGAAACGTTTTACGAAGGCATCTACAGTGTTTTACCAGGACACTACCTCCTGGCAAGGTCGCAGCAAGTACAGATATGCGCGTATTGGCAACCAGCGTTGAGCCGATTTGATGGCTTAAGCTCAGAAACCTATGCGTCTTTATTTCACGACTATTTTACATCAGCTATTGATAGCCGGATAAAAGACAAAAAGCTGGTTGGGGCTCACCTGAGTGGTGGCTTAGATTCGTCATCAGTAAGTGGCATGGCGCAAGCGTTGCTCATTCAGCAGCATCGGCCTTCCCTGCAAACATTCAATATCGACACAGAACAGCCCTCTGCCGACGAGCAGGAATACGTTCAGGCCATGATTGACCGCTGGCATTCGCAGCATCATCGGCTTCACCCGGTATCGGACGTCCTCGATTCTGTATTGACAATAAACCGGATCTTCGACCGACCTGAGCATTTTATTATTCCTTCTAGTTTCCACCTCAGCGTTTCGCTGGAAGCCCGGCAACTTGGCTGTGATATTCTGTTAACGGGGCATGATGGTGATGGCATTATTCCTACTGGTTTTGACTTTCTGGATGAACTTCTCGACGCTAATGAATGGGAACAGTTACAAGTCGCCTGCCAGCAAATGGTTTCCTTTCCAGAGCGCAACATAACCTCCCTGAGTGCCAACTGGCCAGCATTAAGTGAGGAAGATAAATACGAAAAATACGTTCTGTCAATTATTGGCAGCGATTTAAAAAAGCGTCTCCGTAAACAGTCAGGCGCTGCTTTTTTTTCCATGCTACGCGATCAGAAGCGACTATTGGGCCTTTCGTCAACAGCCATTCTTGCTTATATGGCCAAACGAATTCAGGATAAACTAAGCCATAGGGCATTAATCAATAACGCCTTTAGCGCCGACTTTAAGGCCCAGACACCCCAACGACCACAGCAGTCAACGCAGGAGTTGGTTAAGACCTTGTCAGCTGAACATAAAGCCCCCATCAACCAGGTTCTGCATACAACCAATATCATCTGTAACGAGCAGATGAATCATATTGGGGCTTATTATGGGCACCAGTATTCATTCCCATTTTTCGATAAAAATATCGTTGAACTTGGCCTGGCAACACCTTTGGAAGTCCATTTTGACAAAGGGCGTGGGCGCGGATTGATTCGAAATGGGCTGCGCGACATACTGCCACCTTCCATTCTATCCCGTCTCACAAAAGCTAATTTTGTTGAATATGGTACAATTTCAGCGCAACAACTTTACGAGCTAGCTCAAGAGCAGTTTGGGTCGCCTGGGCATCCAATCTGGGGGGTAATTGATCGAACAATCTTCACGAAAATTGTCGCCGTCGTTTTTAATCCCCGCTTCCCGGCTAAGAAAAAAACCAGGTACAACTGGTTGCTAAGCCGAATTATTTATCTGGCGCTCTGGCTGAATTCGATCCACCATCAAAGCTAATGCAAAGGCTTCTGAAGTGCGGGAATAAAGCGCAGCAAAGAACGAATACCACGAATAAAAAACGTGATCAGACCTAGTTGCCTGGGAATATATAGAACGCGTTTACCGATTCTAAATCTACTGGGAATAAATACCCTACTCGACCAAAACGTAAATACGATTTTTAATTTCTTACTTAATTGCGTTTGAGCTTTTAAGAAAAACGTTAGTTGACCTAGTGTTAGCTTACTCTCAGGAAGAGATTCTGTAGCCTCCCAGTTTCTTTCATACGCAATGGCCAACGATTTTACGTTTTCGGCTGCGAGTATTTCTTCGATAAACTGCGGTAAGGCCAGCCCCCAAATCTCCTGACACCAGTATAATCCTACAAAAAAAACTTGTTCAAGACCATTTTGCCGTAGCTCCTCTACTAGCCAGCTCCAATTAATTGGTTTCCCTTTCAGTAAAAAATAGAGATCATTTATGTAATTGATCGTTTGCCATATATTGACGATACCATGATGAGTTACTAATAAAATGATTTGTACTTCAGTAAAAAGAGCTGGCTTATCAAGAAGTTCCTGTAGTGTAAAAGACTTATAGTGTCTATTAAAGCACATAACTTCCCAATGTAGATCAAGATCAAAATAACTATTATTAAAAAATGGCTTAATCAGACTTAGTTCAAACACATCAGAAAGCATGACTGGTGCATCATACTGCATGTAAAGCTGGGACTTCTGGTCTAGTTGGTACCCATCTGATTCCAGTAGGCGGATGCTCTTAAATACGTCTTCTTTAGCAACCAGTACATCCATATCCCCAATGCTCCTAAGACTGCTGTCGGGGTAGCAATTTGCAGCCAGGTAAACACCCTTGAATGCAATATGGGCAATGGCGTTATCTGATAATCGTTTCGCTAAATGCTTGTACTGATGCAGTTTTAGTAAATTATCCGTGGCTATAGCCCGGCAACCGTTCTGCAAAGTTGCCAGAAAAGATTCAGATACGTTCGGAATACCCTGAAGGGTTCGGTATAAAAATGGGAGTACTTTATGGCGGCCAGCCAATGTATACAGTCGACTCCAGTTTAGCGGATGCTGATTTAAAAACTGCGTAAGCTGCTCCCTCCGTGCTTCCGATAACTCCAGTGCACAGGCCATTAATAATACAGCAATTTCGGGAGAGTGATTTGTCTTCATCTAAACACTCGTTTTTAGATGATTAACAAACGCACGTAGCTTCGTAAAATCGGCTGGTCGGCTTATTTTAACCAGTGGAACGACTTGAGCAAGCGTAATGCTTTTCTCAAAATAGTCTTTTAGCGGCTCACCTTGAAGGAGCGCATCGGCTAATGGAAAATAGCTGAGCAATTCAAGTGGTATCTGATGCTTAGGAACCTCAACAGGCGCGTCCTCCACTTCATTGGGTGCAGTTAGCACAAAAATCTGCTCTAATGGCACTGCATTTTCAGTAAACGAAATTGATTCATGCCATGAGAATTTATTGACTCCTTCACGAACGGCGGTCAGTTCATTTTTCGCCAGTTGTAATCCAGCTACGGTCGTTTCCCAAATCTTGATCTGTGGAAAAGCTGGCAGGATCAAAGGCGGTTCTGTCTTACTGACCTGTATACAAACCATATCATCACTAATTACCCTAACGCCTTGCTGGGCAAAAGCGGCTACAGTAGTCGACTTACCAGCTCCTGGCTCACCCAGAAATACAACCCCTTTTCCCTGTAGTTCAATAGCACTACCATGCAACAAAAAATAGCCGCGTTGAAACAGAATTAACCCTAACGCTTCACTCAGGGTAAAAAGAGAGAGTACATCTTCATCCCGTTGAACCGTATCGAGAATGATCTCCTTCCCATTTATAACCATAAATGATAACAAGGGATTCCAGCTTAGCCATAACTGCTGAGGGCCATTTTGAGCAAATGTAGCCTGTAGTCCCGCCCTGAAAATTTTTGTTGGTTGTAACGATGGGCTTGGCAGTAATGGGGCTCGTTTAATAAGTACATCAACCAGGCAGGGATTTATTTCTTTAAGGGGAGGAAGACGAATCTCGGAGCCAAGGGTTAGCCCATAGGCCGAATAATAATAGGGTATCACTTCCATTCTAGAATCGGCTTAACGACCACATTAAGCGAGCACCTCGATAAGTTTTTCACGCAACAGGTTGTCTATAAACAGCATTAATTCATCATGGCAGACAGCAGGTTCTACGTCAAACTCATCGAGTATCCTTGCCTCAATATCGCCGATAGACATTGTTCGTTCATTCTGTAAAAGTGACCAGATAAAGCCTCCAACCTCGTTTAATTCATAATAGTTACCTAGTTCATAATTTAACAGAACAGTTTCTTTTCCGAGAACAGACGAGGACTGATTCGGTACTAATTGAATTTGGGTATCAGGTGTAATAACCATTAGGGCGAAATAAACGGGGTTAACACGTTTTATACAGCTTACTTTAGCTAAGGTAGTCTTTTTCTGTGGGTGGTCAATCTCCAGTTATTCTTTTGAGAAAGCACCCTAAAAGGTAATGGCAACCCATTTGAAAAAAAAAGCTTGGTGTGCCTGTTTGCAGACACACCAAGCTAGGAAGCAAATTCTCTTCGCAGAAATTACACGAAAGAACCCCAAACGTATCGGTATTCGAGCCGGTCTTTAGGGTGAGCTTCTTTACATTACCCAGCGATTTCACGCGGGGAGTTTGATACGCCTTTTTCGGCGAATTCGTCGATATATGATTGGACTTTGTTTTCATTTGCCAGGGAATTAAATGTTGTGAAACCTTCTTGATGACCAAGACACCACAAGGTGAACTCGGACAATTTGGGTAAACCGTCTACTCGACCACTAAACGATGCTTGCGAAGCTGCCCCCGTTCACCCACCGTCAGAATGTACACCCCACTCGAGAGTTTACCCGTCACTTTCATCAACAGACTTCCCGACTCTACCCCTACTTTCTGGAAAGGCATTGTCCGGCCATCCACTCCGTAGACATTAATCACCGCTGTCTCTGGCTCATCCAGACTCAGCCGAAACTGTTGATCATTGATTACTGGATTAGGAAATACGCCATAAGCGCCATCCCGCAACACAACCGAGACCACCTTGTCCTGGAAAACGGTTGTCTTGCCATCCAGATCAATCTGGGTCAAGCGATAGTAGCTGGTGCCCTGATAAGGTGTAAAGTCGGTCAGATGATAGGTTTTAAGGGCGTTGCTGTTGGCACCGATCTCGGTCACTTCGCCCACTTTTTCAAAGCGGGTGAGGTCCTTACTACGTTCGATCAAAAAGCCCTTATTATTGGTTTCCAGCGAGGTTGTCCAGGTCAGCCCAACGGTACGGTCTTCCTGAGCCTTAGCTGTAAACGAGACCAGAGACACAGGCATAGGGCCTTGAACGAATAATTCTGCATCAAAATTATCATTGCCCTGAATATTCGTAGCAATGCCATCAGCGCGTGCATTGCCCAGTATACTGGGCGTGCTTCCAGTGGGGCTAACACCAACGATAGATAAGATCAGATAATAGGTGGCACTTCCCGGAATGGCGTCATTGCTTTTTACGGTGACAATCTGGCCAACCGTACTGCTGAAGGTACCTGTCGTCACCGTAAAGTTAGCAGTTGTGTTGGTTGAACCAGTAGGCACTGTAAGCGAGGTTCCAGTCACCCCAACATTGGGAGGTAAGTTAACCGTATAAGTAGCTGTGGCACTTTGAGGGATAGCAATGGAACTTGAGTTGCCAAAGGTAATGGTGACGCTGGCAGCCTGTCCAACCTGGACAGGGTTGGGGCTAATGGTAATCCCCGTTACAGAAGGATCCTGCGCAAAGGCTGAATAACCGCCACATATGCCCAGTAAGACTAAAAGTAAAAGTTTCCTAATCATAATCGTGAATATAAAATTTAAAAAATTAAACAGTCGTCTAGTAATATGCCCCAAATATCTCTAAAAAGATATTTGGGGCAAGTAAAACTTTATAAGCCAGAGATAATTCTGGCATAAACATTATTTAACGGGTTACCATCATATGTGTGTGTAGCATCGTTAGTCACATTTACTGTAATATTGGATACACTACCTGAATTAGCGTTGGTCCGGGTAGCCGTAAAGCCTAGTCTGGCAGTGGTCTTAGCAGCAATAAACTGATCGGCATTTATCAATAGCGAAATTTGCTGATTATTCCCCCCAGTAATTGTCCATTTAGTATTATCCACGGCGACTGGGTTACTTGTTCCATCCGTAACATTAATACTGGTGATCGCCGTTGAAAAGGAAACCGTATAACCCGTAGGTACTGTTATAGTAATAGCAACATTCCCTCTAGAGGTAGGTTGCCCGACCAGCTCCTCTACATTCACAACAAAATCCCTAACATTATTAGGCGCGACGGCGAAGTTTGCCTGTGGCATATAAATGGTTGGCGTTAAATCAGGTCCCTGATTCACCAACACATGCAGCGTGGCAGTGCCGCAAGTTGAGGGCGTATTGTTGTCGCAAGCGGTGTAAGTGAAGTCTACAGGACCCGTAACGCCTGCTGCCGGAGTAAAGGTATAACTGCCAGAAGAAGTCAACACGAGCGTGCCTGACGACGTTACAATTGTTCCGGCATTCGATACCGATAAGCCAGTTCCCAGATCGTTCGTGAGTACATTACCACTTACTGGAAGCCCTCCTAAGGTGGATACATAATCGTCGTTAGCCGATACCGCTGCAGGGCTACCAGGAGCTTTCACGGTAATTGTTACGGTAGCCGTAGCGCATGAAGGGGTACTAGGCGTTTCGCAAATCTGATAGGTCACGACATCGGTTCCATAATAGCCCGCTGTTGGCGTATACACCAGGTTACCATTTCCATCAATACTGGCCGATCCGTGAGCAGGCGGAGTAGAAATAGTGGGAGTCCCTAACGTTCCACCCGGATTACCAGGGCCATCGTTACCTTTTATATTGACCGTAATTGCGGTTGGACTGCCAGGTGCTCCAATAGTAGTTGCGAAGTCAGGATTGGCTACTGGGTTGTTTGTGTTCACCGCTGGATCGATTACCGTAATTGTCAATGTCTGGGTCGTACAGACGGGGGCGTTCCTGTTACACAAACCGGTACACTATAGGTATATACCCCTGGTGTCGTAGCGGTAAAGGTATAGCTTCCCGTTGGCGTTAGCGTCAGTGTAGGCGTAGAGCCTCCAGGCGAATTAGTCAGGGTTGCTGTTGGGCCATACGTCGTGCCAACAGGAATTACGTCATTTGTTTTAACGCTACCTGATACGGGCACATTAATATCCGTGACGTTGAAGTCCGGGTTCGGATTAAACGGATTGATCAGAATGTGTAGGGTACCATTCGCCGAAACAGATGGTGAACCATTGTCGGTGGTGGTGTAGGAGAAATCCACAGGACCCGTTGCGCCTACTACTGGAGTAAAGGTATAAGTGCCATCAGCAGCCAATGCCAGTGTACCTACTCCCGGAACAGTTGTATTCTGAGCGGTTATCGTCTGGGTGTTGCCTTCCGGGTCGCTATCGTTGGTCTTCACATTGCCAGAAACAGCCGCGCCCTGATACGTACTAATATAGTCATCGGCCGCCAGCGTGGTGTTAGGGCTACCGGGTGCATTTACGGTAACAGTCACTGTAGCTGAGGCACACAGACTCACACCAGGTGTTTCACAAACGGTATAGGTAAACTTATCTGTTCCGTAAAAACCAGCAGTTGGTGTATAAACTACGTTCCCATTGCCATCTACTGTAGCTACTCCATTTGTTGGAGGAGTTCCAATAGTAGGTGTTCCTAGTGTTCCTCCCGGATTTCCTGGCCCATCATTCGCTTTAACATTAATTGTGACAGGCAACGGATTGCTTGGGGCACCCAGCATAGACACTACATCTGGATTGGCAACAGGATTGTTGGCATTTACCGTTGGATCAAGTACGGTAATCGTCAGCGTCTGCGTAGCGCAGCCCGTTCCTGAGAGACCAGAACCACATACGGGAACCTGATACACATATACCCCCGGTGTTGAACTTACAAACGTATACGTACCATCTGAGTTAACTGTCAGGCTGGGTGATGAGCCAGCAGGCTGGGTAGTTGACGCAGGAGCAGGTCCATAGGTAGTTCCTACGGGTACAATGTCATTTGTTTTGACACTTCCGGTAGCGGGCACATTTTTATTCGTGACCGCAAAGTCAGGATTGGTAACCAAGGCACAAACCAATCCCCCGCCTGATGATGTCCGGGTATCGACAAAGGCACCGAACACATTAAGACTACCACCCAATGCAGATAAGGCCGCTACACCTACAAGGGGCGATACGGTTAATTTGATTTCGTCAAATGGCTGCGTCGTTACGAAACCTACATTGAAAAATTGACTGGTCGTACCAAATAGGTTAATAGCCAGATCTAATAAGCCAACCCCACTCCTTGACTCCACCAATGTTCCATTGTTATAGGTAGAAACGGTTAGCTGTGCAAATAAATCAAGGGCAGCGATACCCGTAACCTTTTGAACTGCGAAACCAGCAAATGTACCGGTAGGATAGGTACTGATCGGGTCCAGTACGGCTATTGATGCAAACGTACCCGCAGACGCAGTTGTGTTAATTTTAGCAAAATCCGTTGTACTTGACGAAACGACATTCCACGGGTCTTCTATGGTTGTTGCTGCCGAAACAAGTCCTGTAACTCCCGTATTCGCATTATCAATAACAACCGGGAAAGTTGGATTGCTTAAATTATAGGCCGTATTACAGGCAATAACGGCCGCGCAGGTTTTTTCGAATACGGCATTATAAATGCGAATCGCTCCAAGGTCAGCGTTAACCAGATTAACAAAGGAAATCTTGACTTCATCGTAAGGGACGTTTGCAATAACCCCTACATACTGGCGGCTTCTTCCATTTAATAAAGGACTACTACCTGCTCCAACGATTAGCCCGTTACTTGAACTGGTTTGAACAACACTTCCATTATTGTATAAGGTAATGACAGCGGTGCTGAAGACATTCGCCGATAGCAGTGAATTCGTTTCAATGTCGAACCCAGCAAAACTATTAACCGGATACGTATCCAGCGCATTGGCGACACCAACAGAAGCTGTAGTAGCCAGTCCGGCTGTCAAGCTTATGGACGCGAAATTTGACAAATCCGCGTCAATAAGGTTCCCGGAATTATTGATGCTACACCCTACGCAGGCCGCCCCGACAATGCCGGTATTGGCACCATTAACATAGACAGGCGATCCGGGATTAACGAGTGGCGTAATCGTATTTTTGGGAATTGTATTATCGGCACAATCAAGGCTTGGTCCAGCACAGAATTTTTCAAAAACAGCCCCATATATATCCGTAGTTCCTACCGCATTAACACCGGTAATAGTTAACTTAATTTCATCAAAAGCTGTGGTAGCAATAAATCCAATCGTTTGCCGACCACTACCATTTAGTAGCGTACTCCCTACAGACAGCAGATTTGCTCCCGTAACACTTTGCCCGGTAGCCGTTCCATTTAAGTAAGTAGAGATAGTTAAACCACTTAGTGCCCCTACATTTACCAGATTGGGGCTAGCTATATCTAACCCAGCAAACGTACCTATCGGATAATCGGTAAATTGATCTTTAATCGCAAACGAAGCACTCCCAGCTGACAATAGCAGATTAACTGATGCGAAATCAGTAGTGCTTGGGCTGATTGCATTGTCCTGATTCGTGATCGAAGCCACATTTACACCACTAAAACCAGTATTATCCGGGTCGATGGCTACGGGATAAGTTGGTGCTGTAGGCGTCGTTGGTGTATTACAGGCTAAAACTGGACCCGTAGCGCAGTATCCTCTTTGAACAGCATTGAAAACGTCTATGGAACCTGTTATGCCAACTAAAGCATAGGTAAGTTCAATTTCGTCAAATGCTTCTTTCGTGATAAAGCCCGCTTCATATGGAGTAGATATTGATAAAAGAAAAATGGGTATAACTCTGTTTTCTTTCTCAACACCAGCTAAGCGCGTTCGGATCGTTAGTGAAGCGGCAGCTACAATTGTACTAGGCTGAACCAGAAAACCAGCAAAATTGCCAGCATTATAGGTATTGGCAGGATCTTTAACACTTATTGTTACTGATCCACCAACAACAATATTACCTGTAGCGAAAGTGGCTGCACTACCATCTACAACTCTGCCTGGGTTAGACCAGGAAGCTAAACCTGGAGAAGCGTTTGATTGCGTCAAGCCTGAAAAAGGGCCGTTTGAACCATTATCAAACGCAGTGGATACGGTAGCATTGCAAGGTAATGAAGCTTGCTGGGCTTTAACCTGAATACCCAGGCCTAAAAATAGAGAAAGATGAACCCAGATGAGGCAATTGAAAATACCCCTCCTGAATAAGGGTGTAGATTTTTGTTCCATAAACGTTAGTCATTAAAAATACATGAGTTTACTAAAATTGTTACCCAGACAATAAATGAGACAATTTAAACTTTACAGTAAGTCATAATATCTCCTTATCGGGCTCATAAAAGTAGGCCAATGTTACCATGAGTAAAAAAAACATACTATTCGGCTAAAATTGTGTAACTGCATTATATGTATTAACACATAATCCTATATAGACTAACCGATTATGAACAGTAGATAGCCTTCTTTTTACTATTTGGAGTAGTAAGTGATCCCGAACAACTTAATCGACTGTTTTCCTATGACCCACCAGTCTAATCGCCGTGAGTTTTTAAAGCAGGGTAGCGCGGCCGCCCTGAGCATGGCGTTATTCCCCAGCCTAACCCGTAAGGTTGCTCCCAGCGACCGCGTTCGGGTCGCCCATATTGGTCTCAATGGAATGGGAACCAATCACCTCAACTGGTTTGCCAAATTGCCCGAAGTAGAGGTTGTTGGGTTATGTGATGTCGATGAAACCCATTTGACTAAAGCTCTTAACACATTACAAACGCTACAGCCGAACACAACCGCGAAAACGTACGCTGATTTTCGCTACCTGCTCGACCGCAACGACATCGACGCCATCACCTGCGCGACACCCGATCATTGGCATGCCCAGATTGCCATTATGGCGTTTCAGGCCGGGAAAGATGTATACGGAGAAAAACCGCTATCATATAGTGTTCGGGAAGGGCAAAAGATGCTTAAGGCGCTCAACCGCTACGACCGCATTTTCCAATTGGGTACTCAAATCCATGCGGGCGACAACTACCACCGGGTTGTAGAAATTATTAAGTCGGGAGCTATTGGCAACGTGAAAACTGTGCGAATCTGGAAAACAGGTTTTCCGCCCGTGCTTGGGCCGGCAACTTATCAAACGCCCCCGGCTACATTAAACTGGGATATGTGGCAGGGGCCAGCTCCCGCTTCGCTCTATACGCCTGAGCGATGCCATTTTACCTATCGCTATTTTCTGGATTATTCGGGAGGAGTTTTTCAGGATTTCTGGTGCCACATCGCCGATGTAGTCTGGTGGGCTATCAATCCGACTGGCTTAAAACGTGTAAGCGCTAAAGGTGGCGCACCCGAAGGCATTGGCGATGCACCTAAGTGGATTGATATTGATTACGAGTTTGACAATTTATCGCTACACTGGACCAGCACACCGCCTAACGTTCCTGGCGCGGATAAAAAAGGCATTGGGGCTTATTTTGAAGGTGACAAAGGCACACTCCTCTGCGACTACAACACCCGCGAAATCACAATCAACGGAGTTACGATGACCGACGTTCCCGAAATTCCCATTACGATTGAACGATCACCAGGGCATCAGCAAAACTTTATTAACTCGGTCAAATCCCGCAAACAGCCCGAATCGAACTTAGCCTACGCCCGGCAAATGACCATGCCCATGCACCTGGGCCTGATCTCCTATCGACTCGGCCAGCCATTGGAATGGAACGCCCGAAAAGAAAAATTCAGGCATAATTCCGAAGCCAATGCACTGCTGTCTCGGGAATACCGCAAAGGATGGGATTTGATATAAATCTAGTTTGATGTTTGTAGTCTGAGGTTCGAAGTTTCTGTGCAGACTAACTTCGAACCTTAGACTACAAACATCAAACTAATACTTAATCATAAACTCACTCAGGTTCGTATTCGCATCCAGGTCAAGTTTTTTTCGGAGTCGATACCGCTTCAATTCAACACTGCGATGAGTGATATTGAGTAACTGAGCTATCTCCTTGGTAGACAGGTTCATGCGCAGATAAGCCGCGAGTTTCAAATCGCCTTGTCCCAGATCAGGGTATTTCTCCAGCAGATGTTTCAGAAACTGTTCGTGTACTTTATTGAAGTTCGATTCAAACAACTTCCAGTCCTGCTCACTCGAAATATTGGTATCAATCAGCGTATTTATCCGCTGGAAATCCTCTCCCGGCAATCGACTTCCAGAACGGGCTTTCACTCGGTTTAGCTCATCTTTTAACTGTACAAGCAATTCATTTTTCTGAATGAGGGCCATCGTTGAGTTGGCAAGTTCTTCCGATTTCTGAATAAGGCCCTGCTCCAGCTGTTCCTTTTGTAGCATAATAATTTCCCGCTGACTCGCTTCTTCCTGATGCCGTAGTTTTTCTTCGAGCTTTTCCCGAATCTGATTCTGCTGAATGGCCACCCGCCGAAGGTGCAAGTGGTAAAAGAACCAGCATAAACAGCCAAGGAATAATAGATAGAACAACTTACTCCAGGCATTCCAGTACCAGGGCGGTCGAATGTCAAACGTGATCAAACTTTCCTGCGGGTTCAGGTTTGATGTCAAATGAAAGATGTACTCCCCGGTGGTAGGTTGCTAAATTCCTTCTGTTGGATAGTCATATAAGGCGACCATGCTTTCATGCTATTTTCAAGCCAGTAACTGTACTTCACGGGTTGCGTGTAGTATGGTGTACAAAAACTAATCAACAGATTAGATTGTGTATAGGCAAATGATAGGTGAGGCAGTGTCGATATGCCCTGAAATGTGTAACTCATGACGGGATCGTCGATAGACGCCACAGTTCGAATAATGGATAGGGGGGCTGAATCACCGAGATGATTCAGCTCAGTTCGAGGCAGTAAGGCAAACCCATTTTCACGACAAAGCGCAATATAGCCCGTGTCGAGCGGTACAATTTTCTCAAAGTCCTCAACCCATTGGTTGGTTTTAACAGGTATATCACGGGATACTCGCCCATGTGGTTGTGTCCAACCCACCGATCCATCCTGCCGTAGTAGGAATAACGTCGAATCGGGCATAGGGAAAATTTTACGGATGCTCGATTCGGCCCAGGGATAAGCCGTCTGAGCAGGCACAAACCGATCATGTTGCGCATTATATACACGTAAGCCTTTCGTGGAGGTGACAACAATCCGATTTTGAATCCGACAAAGGTTTAGCACAGGACTATGAAACTCTACATCTGCATAAGTTTTGCTCACGCTAACCCGACGTAAATCGGCAGATAGGCGCAGCCGTTCCAGCCCTGATTGGCAGCTTTATTTACCCAGATATTGCCGTCACCATCTTCGTCCAATTGACGAACCGGGGCAGAGAAGCCATCGACTTTATGCGAGAACACCCACTTTCCACGAGCATCTTTCTGGTAAATACACAGGCTCGTATACGTGCCCTGAATCAGCTTATCCGGGTAATTTTTCAGCCGACTCAATACCCAACCTCCGGTAATACCCGACAACAAAACGGCCTGAGTCCCTTCAATACGAAACGTCCCTTTATTATGGCCGCATAGGAGCTGGTTGTCGACCACGGCCAAATCCCAAACTTGCCCCTGAGTCCCCGAAATCAATTGAAACGGCTCATCCATGCGGCTCAGAGGCTTATAATAAACCCCCTGATTAGTACCCAAATACAGATTATTTCCGTAACGGGCCATATCATATACGGTTCCCAGATCATCAGCATGGTCAATAAAATACTGAACGGGTGAACTAAGATTGATCAGGTCAATTCCTTTATCCAGACCCACCCATAGGTTATGATCAGCATCCTGGCACATCGATAGTACGGTACTATTCTGCAAGCCATTTTTCTGATTGAAATGATAGCGAATTTGCCCATCGGCCGTGGTAATAAGTACACCATTCAACAGGGTTCCAAACGCATAGAGGCCTGGCCCAATTAACAATCCCCGGTTAAGGCGATTACGCTGCATAAAGGCATTGATCTGTTCATTAAACGACCGAAACTGCCTGCCATCGTAGCGATAAATGGCCCGCTCCGTACCAATCAGCATATCCTGATCACCAACAGGCAAGATGGCATTAACCGTTTCGCGGCCCAGAAATTCGCTTCCGGGTACTAACGAGTACTGATCGCCCTTCAATTCGTAAAGACCCTTCCCCAACACTTCCAGCAGCAGTCGATTGCGAACCTGATGCACAAATAACACCGTAGCTGGCGGTTGTAGCAACTCAACCTTATGCTGTTGGTACCTGTATATAAACGCAAAGGATTGAAAGAGGACACCACCTGGCGTAATCAGGATATTCCAGATTTCCTCATTCCGAAAGGCTTGTTCCCGAATCAGCGAGACGAGCGAATGATAGACTAGTTTACCCTGACCATTGGGGAACCAGTAGCCGAATTCACCAAGAGCGCCCGTATAAATTCGCCCCTGCCCGTCTACCGCTACTGACCGAACGCGCTGTTTCCGGGGTAATTCGTAGACCTTCCAGCTACTCCCATCAAACTCGAGTAATCCTTTTGAATTGGCGAAATAGAGAAAGCGGGTCTTCCGGGATTGAGCTACCCCCCAATTCTGATTGTAGGCTCCATACGTCTGCTTTGTATACTGAATCAGCTCCGGCCCACAGAAACTATAAGATGGCTGAGCCATTGCAAACCGATTCCCAAAGACAAGTAGAAAGAAGATAAAGATTCGCCGAAAGACCGTCGGCATAAACTGTCGTTGTAATACACGCATAATAACCAGGCAAAAGGGCATGATGTGCTAAAAAACATCAAAATCAGGCTAAAAGAGCCAATATGATGTGGTAATGATGTAGGCCCATTTTAGGTGACAAGTTAAGCCTCCCCTACTTTTGTGCAAAAAATTATTAGAAAGTTAGTGCTATTTTTTGTTATAGACGAAGCACAACACTCAACCTACGAATTACTCTAGCTGTAGTATTAACGGCTTAACTACGAATAGTTATGAGGAATATTTCACTTCATCAGCAGCATAAACAGCGTATATCCCTGCTTACAGGCTTATTCGTCCTATTATTTTTCCAGTCTGCTTTAGCTGGACTTCCTCCCATTCGCGTTACAGGTAAAGTAACGGATGGCGCATCAAGTGTAGGTATACCGGGAGTTACTGTGCAGGTAAAAGGCACCACAACGGGTACGGTCACTGATGGCAACGGCGTGTATTCGATTCAAGCCGAGGATAACGCCACACTAGTCTTTTCAAGTATCGGTTATCAGAAAGTAGAAATCGCCATTGGCGGTCGCACAACTATTAATGTTCCTTTAGCAGAGGACACCAAATCATTGGCCGAAGTTGTGGTCGTGGGTTACGGTACCCAACGCAAATCGGATGTTACGGGTGCAACGGTTACGATTAAAGGCGAAGAGCTAATAAAGCAACCCGTACTGACGGCCACGCAGGCACTTCAGGGTAAAGCCGCTGGTGTACAGATTATCAGTAGTGGTCAACCGGGTAGCTCCCCTGTGGTTCGGATTCGGGGTACAGGGAGTGCCCTCGGGGGACGGCGGCTTTGTTCGTTGTCGATGGTGTGTTAACTGACGACATTTCGAACATTAATACCGCTGACATCGTGAATGTAGACGTGTTAAAAGATGCGTCGGCAACCGCTATTTATGGTTCACGCGGAGCAAATGGGGTTGTGATTATCACCACCAAGCGCGGTACGGTTGGCAAAATGACCGTGAATTATTCGGGCAATGCAGGCTTTCGAATGCCTTCTTATTTAGTCCCGATGGCCAATTCTACTGAATATGCCAACTACATTAGTGCGGCCACGGGAAATGTCGTTAGTCCTGGCACGACCTCTACCGACTGGTACAAACAGATTCTGAGAAACGGTTTCCAGCAGAATCACGGTATTTCCATAAACGGTGGCACCGACAAATCGACCTATTTCCTGAGTGCGGGTTACTATACGGATCAGGGACTTGTGATCGACAATCAATATAAACGGTTCTCGATTCGGGCAAACAACGATTTCACGTTCAACAAATACGTCAAAGTAGGCATATCGGCTTCTTACGCCAACGGCGATAATCAGATTGCCAATCTGGGAACAGCTTACAATGATGCCTACCGGGCTGCCCCACTTATTCAGTCAAAGGCAAATGGCAAATATGGCAATACATCTGTTTATCAAAACGTTGGCAATCCATTGCTGGACATTGAGAAGAATAACAACCATGCTACAGACAATCGGTTGTTAGGATCGGCTTATCTCGAAATCAAGCCCGTCGACTGGATTACCTATCGTACCAACATCGGGGGCGATTGGGTAAACCTGAATACGCGGGAATATAATTACCAATTCAACAACGATACGACCACCTTTATCAACCCCGGAGGTAATCAGCGGAATCCTAACAGCAACCTGAAGTTTATTAATACCCGAACCTTTCACTGGACCTGGGATAACCTGATCACCTTCAACAAGAAGTTTGATAAGCATGCAGTGACCGTGCTGGTTGGTACGACGGCTGAAAAGTACACACTCACTAGCTTTACGGCCTTCCGGAAAGATGTTCCAGCCGCCCAAAACCTTTGGTACATCAACACGGGGAACGCTAATACATCAACCAACGATGGGTCGGGCGATCAATACAACCGCAATTCGTACATCGGCCGGGTTAATTATAATTACAATGACAGATACCTGTTCACGGCAACCATTCGGGCTGATGGATCATCCCGTTTCCCGGCTCAGAATCGTTGGGGCTATTTCCCGTCTGTAGGCGCGGGTTGGGTGATCAGCAATGAAAGCTTCATGGCTATCCAGCAGGTTTTTGATATGCTTAAAGTGCGCGCCAGTTGGGGGAAAGTGGGTAACGACCGGATTCCAACCGATGCTTATACCGTAACGGTTGCGCCCAATCTGGCTTACCCATTTGGGGGCGGCATTGCGACTCCCGGAAGCGCCATCACCCAGATCAAAGACCCGAATGTGAAGTGGGAAACCACCGAAGAAGCCGATTTAGGCGTTGAATTCACAGCCTTGAATGGTAAACTCACTGGCGAGGTCAATTACTACAACAAGAAATCCAGAGATCTATTGATCAACGTCAAAGTGCCATCTGTATCGGGTGATGCTGATGGCGTGGTGCTGACCAATGCGGCCTCCATTCAAAATCAGGGATTTGAATTTACACTGAACTGGCGTGGAAAAATCACGAATGATCTCTCCTACCGAGTCGGGGGCAATGCTACGTTGAATCAGAATAAAGTGATTGGTCTGAACGGTGGTCAACCCATTCTCGACGGGGGTGTCGGGGCTAACCAGCAATACACCACCCGAACCGATAATGGGCAACCTGTAGGTAGTTTCTATGTCTTGCAGGTATTGGGCGTTTTCCAAAACGCCGATGAGATTGCCAATTATAAAAGCACAACTGGTCAGCTTATTCAACCTTCGGCCAATGCTGGCGACTTTAAGTATCAGGATACCAACGGCGACGGTAAAATCGACGACAACGACCGGGTATTTGCCGGATCGTACCAGCCAAAAGCCTATTTCGGTCTAAATCTGGGCTTAACCTATAAAAGCTTCGACCTTAGTGTCGACTTCTACGGCAACGTAGGCAACCAGATCTATAATGGCAAACGAGCATTCCGTCAGAGTGCCCTTGATAATGTCGAAAAGTCGGTTGCGTATAAGCGCTGGTCGGCGGGTAGCGGTATCCAGACCGAACCGGCGGCTAACAGTGGCAACCTCCCCCTTCCACCTACTTCATTGAATCGGGCAATTTCGCTCGGATCAACAACCTGACACTGGGCTATCGCGTACCCGACGCGATCTTGAAAAAAGTAAGCCTCAGCAGCGTACGGGTCTTTGTAACGGGACAAAACTTATTTACGCTCAAAAAATACAGCGGCTTCACCGCCGAATTGCCCGGCTTTAATGCCACCAGTAGCGCCGGTATCGTAACAACAGGCAGCCCAACGACCCAGGGAATTGAATTAAACGCCTATCCAACTCCCAGCACCCTTGTGGCTGGGCTAAACATTGGCTTTTAACCGACTCGACAGACATGAAACGCAATCCATTCCTTTATATAAGCACGGGCTTCGCAGCCTTATTTCTGACGGCTTCCTGCCAGAAAAGTTTTCTGGATGTGCCCGTACAGGGGCAGGCTACCACTGCTACCGACCCCAACCTGGCAATCAACTTAGTAACGGGTGTATATAACAGTCTCTATAACAGCGAAGCTTTTGGCGGAGACGGGGGCGATGTGCATGGCATTAGCTTCATTGCCGCCACGAATATTATTTCCGATGACGCCGACAAAGGCAGTTTCGATGGTGATCAGCCGAGTCTGAAAGACATCGACAATTTTACGACGACACCAACCAACAACTTCGTAGCGGCTTTATGGAACGGCTATTATAGTGGTATTTCCCGAGCCAATCAGGCACTGGCTGCATTGGAAACGGCCTCAATAGATGCAGCGACCAAAACTCGGCTTATTGGCGAGGTCCGGTTTATTCGTGGCTATTATTACTTCAATCTGGTCCGTTTTTTTGGCAAAGTGCCCAAAGTTGTTCGGGTGCCTAAAGATGCGCAGGACGCTAATACCGATCCCGCTTTTCAGACCCGTGCCCCAGTCGATACAATCTATACTGTTATCACGCAGGATTTGCAGTACGCCATCAACAACTTACCCTTGCGGGCACAGGCAGGCGTAGGGCACGCTAACAAAGGAGCCGCCCAGGCGCTTCTGGCCAAAACCTATCTGTATCGTAAGAACTGGCAGCAAGTACAGGCCCTAACCCAGGAGGTGATTAATTCTGGTCAGTATGCGTTGGTACCCGACTATACAACCATTTGGCGATACGTAGGCAATAACAGCAGCGAGTCGATTTTCGAAACCCAGAGTGGCACGTTCAACAATGGCGATATAGCTGTTGGTGGTTATGCCACCTGGCAGGGGCCACGCGTAGGTGGAAAAGGCGGCTGGACCGATTTAGGATTTGGTTTCGATACGCCAAGCCAGAATTTGGTAAATGCATACGAAGCGGGTGACAAGCGCAGAGCATCTACCGTCATTACAATCGATACCAGTCCGAAACATGTTGGAACCGTACTATATGATGGGTTCCGAATTCCCAGTGCCGATTCAGTACAAAATCTCTACTATAACTACAAAGCCTACGCCAGCGAGAATCCAAGTATTGAACCCTATCTGGGTAACCGCGACAAAAAGCAGAAAAACGTGCGTCTTCTGCGGTATGCCGATGTACTGCTCATGAACGCCGAAGCCAATAACGAACTGGGACAGTCTGGAACGGCCATTACCTATCTGAACCAGATACGCACCCGCGCCGGGCTACCCGCTACCAAAGCAGCTTCACAAGCTGACTTACGCACGGCCATCTGGCAAGAGCGCCGAATTGAGCTCGCCATGGAACACGACCGCTTTTTCGACCTGGTTCGCACAGGCCGCGCTGCCCAGGTAATGCAGGCCGCTGGAAAGAATTTCGTAGCGGGCAAAAATGAATTACTACCTGTACCAAGCCTACAGATCCAATTAAGCGGTGGCCAACTGGACCAGAATCCAGGCTATTGATTCTGTCATGCTGACGAAGGAAGCATCTTAAAGGCTTTTAATAGACAATAAGGGCACATTAAGATGCTTCCTTCCTCAGCATGGCAAAAAAAATAGAAATGACAATCTCAACAAGAATTTTCCAAGAACAATACAAATCCAATTTCCAAGTATAATTAAAACCAATTTATCATGAAAACGAAACAAATCTCAGCGTGGGTGATGGCAGGGCTGGTAATGAGCGTAGCATTTACCTCCTGTAAAAAAGACGATGACGTAGCTACCTTACCTCCTATTGGTGGATATAATAGCTCTAATGATGTAGCGGCTACAAACATGGTGGCCCACTGGACATTCGACGGGACGAACAATGAAGCTGTCTCAGGTGCAGCGCCTTCTAAGAGTACCAATGCGTCGTTTACAACGGGCGTTAAAGGGCAGGCATTGCAATTAAGCTCAGGTTATCTTCTCTATCCAACCATAAGTGCCCTAAGTAGCGCAAGTGCCTTAGCGAGTGTTACGGTTAGCGCCTGGGTAAATACAAGCAACAATGGCACAACTGCCTCCGAAATTTTTGGTCTGACCAGTCCTACTGCTACAGACTGGGGTCAAATGATCAATTTACTCGTTGAAACAGGTCAGAAAAAAGCTACCGTAGATACCTTGATTCTGCATGGATTTATAGGCCAATATTCAACGGGTCAACGGAGTGGTCAGGATAATGTCAATAATGGTGGAGCAGCCGATGCGGGCACTAAATATAAAGTTGTAAAAGGGCAGGACAATGGGTGCATTATGTATTTAAATACGATGGCTCGTCTTCGACAATTGATATCTATGCCAACGGAAGTGTCGTTTCAAATAGTGATTATCGGCAAAGAGGCACAACTGGCCCTTTAGTATTCCCTACGCCCACACAAGTACTTATTGGTGCTTTTCCAAACGCAAGCACAGGATTTGCCAGTTCAGCTACTCAGGTTTGGCAGGGCTTGTTCAACGGAAGTATTGATGAAGTTCGAGTGTACAATAAAGCACTGTCTGATACAGACGTTAGCTCGTTGTATCAGCTCGAAAAAGCAGGACGGTAAATGGTTAAAGTGCAACATCAAGGGCTGTTTTCATCGTGAAAACAGCCCTTATTACTAACGTTTTGAAAAACTCTGACATGAATACGATAAAAATAATCGTGCTGCTTCTGGTGGCAACTAGCTTGTCCTGCAAAAAAACGCAGGATGTTGAACCACCCGAATCGTTTTATTTCCATTCAGTTCAGGTGAATGGGCAGGCATCGGCTAGCATGAGCTTTCAAAATGTTGGGGCAACTCCAACGATAACGGTGTCTTTTTCGGCACCCGTCCAGAAAGAATCTGTTGCTAAAGCCATTCAGTTGACGCAGAAATCAACCGGCCTATCTACTCCGCTGAGTTATACTGTTTCCAGTGGCGATACGGTTGTTACTGCAACACCCCAAAGTTCACTCAGCGCACTGACTGCCTATGAGTTCACCGTACAGCCAACACTAACATCAGCCCGGAATTCAGTTTTGAATTCAACCGTAACAGTCAACCTGACAACCTCTCTCGACAACACCGATAAATTCCCACGCATCAGCGATTCACTCCTGCTTGATCTCGTTCAGAAACAAACCTTCAAGTACTTCTGGGACTTTGCCCATCCAGTTTCAGGCCTGGCTCGCGAGCGTAATTCGTCGGGCGATATAGTCACGTCGGGCGGCAGTGGTTTCGGTATTATGGCGCTCCTTGTGGGCATAAACCGGAATTTTATCACGCGCCAGCAGGGACTAACCCGACTGACAACGATAACAAATTTCCTGACTAACAATGCGAAACGGTATCACGGGGCGTTTCCGCACTGGCTCAATGGCGCAACGGGCGCAACGGTTCCTTTTAGCGCCAAAGATGATGGAGCCGACCTGGTCGAAACGTCGTATCTGATGCAGGGACTACTAACTGCCCGGCAGTATTTTAACAGTTCAACGAACGCCGATGAAATTGCCTTACGGAAAACCATAAATGCGCTCTGGGATGGCGTCGAATGGAATTGGTTTACCAAGAACGGTGCCGAAACAAACCTCTACTGGCACTGGTCACCCAACTACAATTGGGACATGAATCTGCCCATTCGCGGCTGGAACGAAGCCCTGATTACCTATGTGCTGGCAGCTTCGTCAAACACAAGCGCAATTCCTAAAACCGTTTATGACAATAGCTGGGCGCAGAATGGAAAAATGGCTAATGGCAATAGCTACTACGGCATTAAACTCCCACTGGGACCAGCTTATGGCGGCCCCCTGTTCTTCTCACAATACTCCTTTTTAGGAATCAATCCGCACGATTTGACGGATACCTACGCCGATTATTGGCAGCAAAACACCGCTCATTCACAGATCAACTATACGTACTGCAAAACCAACCCTAAACAATTCAATGGCTATAGTGCCGATTGCTGGGGATTAACCGCCAGTGATGAACAAAACGGCTACTCAGCTCATGAACCTAACAATGATAATGGCACTATTTCGCCAACAGCCGCCTTATCATCAATGCCCTACACGCCTACCGAGTCGATGCAGGCGCTCCGGTTTTTCTATTACAAACTGGGGGATAAAATCTGGAAAGATTATGGATTCGTTGATGCGTTCAATCTGACCAACATCTGGTTTGCCGACTCCTACCTGGCCATCGATCAGGGGCCAATTATTGTGATGATTGAAAACCAGCGCTCACAACTACTCTGGAAATTATTTATGAGCTGCCCTGAAGTCAAAAAGGGCATGAAAGGCCTGGGGTTCCAAAGTCCAAGTCTGAATTAAGGCTGTAGCGTGGACATCCTGTCCGCGTAGCCGAAGGCTAAAATTTTCATCTGCAACTTAGCCTACGCCTACGCGGACAGGATGTCCACGCTACAATTACCCCAACTCTACTATGAAAACAATCCTCTTCTTTTTCCTAACCCTAAGCATTGCCTTTGCCCAATCGAAGCCGGCTTACCGGTTCACGGCGGCAGATAATGCATTCTTGGACAGTCTGGAGCACGATACATTTCGGTATTTCTGGAACACGACCAACCCAGCAAATGGACTGATTCCCGACCGTGCACCCACTAACTCATTTGCGAGTATAGCCGCCGTGGGCTTCGGTCTTACCTCCTATCTGGTGGGTGTTGAGCGCGGTTACATCAGTCGTACACAAGCCGCTGATCGAACGCTCAAAACGTTGCGTTTTTTTGCAAAAGCCCCGCAGTCAGATAAAGCAACGGGCGTATCGGGCTATAAAGGCTTCTTCTACCATTTCCTGGATATGAAAACCGGCGAGCGCTTCAAGCAGGTCGAATTATCTACCATTGATACAGCGCTTTTGCTAGGTGGCATTTTAAGTTCTCAGACCTATTTCGATAAGAATATACCCGTTGAAACCGAAATCCGTCAATTGGCCGAGCAAATTTACGAACGCGTAGACTGGACTTGGATTCAGGCGCGCCCACCGTTTGTGTCGATGGGCTGGCATCCCGAAAAAGGGTTTATCCAGGCCGATTGGAAAGGGTATAATGAAGGTATGTTGCTATACATACTGGCATTAGGTTCGCCTACGCATCCGGTTGGCGAGGACGTATGGGCTGCCTGGACCAAAAGCTATGATTGGGCAAACTTTCAGGGGCAATCTCATGTAAATTTCGATCCTTTGTTTGGTCACCAATACTCCCATGTCTGGATTGATTTCAGGGGCATCAAGGATAAGTACATGCAGACAAAAGGCATCGACTATGCCGAAAATTCACGTCGGGCTACCTATGCCAATCGTGCTTACTGCGTAGCTAATCCGGCTAAATGGCAAGACTACGGCCCAACCATCTGGGGCCTGACTGCCTGCGATGGGGCCAAAGATACAACCGTGTCTAATCGAAGTTTCTTTTCATATCGAGCTCGGGGGGCTGCTATTCAGCAGATTGTGGATGATGGCACGATTGCCCCAACGGCTGCGGGTGGCTCCATAGCCTTCGCTCCTGAAATTTGCCTGCCTGCCCTAAAAGCGATGAAAACGAAGTATGGTAGTAAACTATATGGGAACTATGGTTTCCGCGATGCCTTCAATCCAACCTACCGCTATCCGTCTGCTTATGCCAACGGTTCTACCTCAAACGGCTGGTTTGATATTGATTATCTTGGCATCGACCAGGGGCCGATTCTGCTCATGGCCGAAAACGCCCGAACAAACTTCATTTGGAACTTGATGAAGCGTAATCCGCACATTAAGAAAGGCTTAAAACGTGCGGGATTTACGGGTGGGTGGCTGAACTAATTAAGCTTCTAAACTTCCCGAAAGTTTAGAACTTTCGGGAAGTTCGCCTTCGCTGCACTCACCGCTTTTTATTCCTCAAAACAATCAACGGCAAATGCGTATCCCAGGTTGGTTTCAACCCTTCCTGAATGATAAATGTCTTCGAGAAATTACCCAGTACAAGGTCCGCATCGCCGTCCTGGTCAACGTCGTTCACATCCATGCAAATCCAACGCCCATACGAACTAACCGGCAACGCATGTGGGCGAAATTGCAGTGGCTTTTGTTGCTCAAAAAAGAGACAGCTTTCAGATGGATTATCCTTAAAATCAGCAAAGAAGGCGATCGTCGCAATATCTAAATCACCATCCTGATCGAAGTCAGTGGCGACGGCTTTTGTACAGCCGTTTATTGGGTAAAAATAAGTTTGTTTATAGCGAAAATCACCCTGATTGAGGTAGATGTACAGACCATGATAGGGTTTCAGCACTTTCGAATAATCGCTGTTATCGCCACAGGTGTACAACATATCCAGACGACCATCTTTGTCAAAATCAACCAATTGAAAACTCGTGGAACCATAGACAGATGGAAACCGAAGCAGATTTCGTTCAGTAAATCCTCCTTTCCTATCATTCAGAAACAGCCAGACTCCCTCATCGGCATGGGCAAATAAAACCATCAGATCGGGCCAGCCATCGGCATTGAAATCCCCGATTTCGGCCTGAATCGCACCGGGTATTTCCCGAATGGGCAATCGCGTAAACTGATGATTTTTCTGCTGTTTTAGCCAATATAGTCCACCCTTCAGATGTCCAAACCCACAAACAACCCAGTCGGTCAGGCCGTCCTTATTGACGTCTGCGGCTACGGATTGGAGCGGACGGGGCAATTCGGTAGCAACCGTCACCGAATCAGTAGTGCTTTGAGCAGTCGGTGACACCATAATAAGCTCACCTTTTGAAATATCGGCCGCCCGCATGGTACCTAATGTGGTAAACGCAGCACGCTCGTTGCCGGTGGCATCACGAAAAAACCGGGCGCTAACAACCGCTGAATTAAGTTGTTTAAACAACGTTGGCTTTAGGTGCAAATCCCAGCGGGTCAGGTCACTCCGGAATGCATCACTCGAGTATAGTTTGTGCCCAATCGTATCCATAGCGACCAAAGTCGTCATAGCTGTTTGGGACGTATCGGCCTGAGGTTTTTCCAACGAAAACAAGGCCCAGTCAGCCACTACCGCTTCTGGTTTGTCAGCGGGTTTTAGGGCTTCAGGAGCCAGTGTTTGGTAATAGGCGATTAACTTTTGCCAATTTTCGTATGAAATAGCTGCTTTTGATCCAGCATAATATAGGCCATCTGGATACACCTCCAGACCCAGGTTTGGCGCCATGGCAGGCAGAACATGCTTCACCCACGTTTCTTTATCCAGTAGCTCAGGCGCGGGTAGCTGGTGGCACGAAGCACAATGCTGCTGCGCTAATTGTTTCCCTTCGGCAATGATTGGATTATCGAGTGCAGCCTTAGAGCCTGATTGACAACTACTAACGGCTATGTAGATAGCTACAGATAGCACAAGGCAGCCGTACAATTGAGCAAGAGATAGACGTTTAAAAAACATTGCGCAAAAGTAGGACATGTTACTCATTTCGAGCAACAAATTAGCGTAGTCCGCAATCGCACGCTTATTTACCCGTTGCTGCCGACAGTGGATCTCCGTTGTCATCCACACGCAGGGTTTGCCCATCTAACTGAATCAGGTAAATGACCGCTCCAGCGTTCGATTGGCTGGACGGCGCTGCCGTTCCGAAATTATTGAGCAACATAATTCCTCCATCCTGCCAGGGTGCATTCTGCCGGAGATTTTCCCTCGAAAAGCCCTGATTTAAATGTACGCTATGAATTTCGTACTGAAAATTAGTCATAGCGGGCAAATCAAAGGCATTGCCCGCACTTAATTGCCGGCGAGTTCCCCAAATCAGAACGGTTGACCCCTGTAGTACTAAGGATTTAGGAGATGTTTGATAGGCGGATTTAGATAGATCGAATGGGTCCAGTAAGGCCTTCAAAAACTCCGATCGACCGAGTTTTATATTCTGCTTTCGTAAGGATGCACTCTCAATCTGCGTTTTAAATCGGCTAATGGATATAAATGAATTTTTGTCGGATAAAAGGTTCTGACGAATATAATCCAGAGACCCACCATCTGGGGTTTTCTCTAATGGATAAAAACCCGGCTTACCCTTGCTATAAAGCCCGGCGGCAAAAAGCTTATTAGTAAGTGTAGAATCTACCTGTTTGCCACTCAAAGCCCATACTTGCGCTTTGGGAGACGGAGCTGAAAACAGGGCTGGGGTGATTGTGGCAAGCAGATTAGCCGGATACAATAGCTCTGGCGACATTGATCCATTTATCAACGAAAACTCCTGACTGCCCAGGCT
Organism: Spirosoma telluris; assembly: GCA_003259005.1. Classification (GTDB taxonomy): domain Bacteria; phylum Bacteroidota; class Bacteroidia; order Cytophagales; family Spirosomataceae; genus Spirosoma; species Spirosoma telluris. The sequence goes on along the minus strand of QLII01000001.1, from coordinate 6,372,260 downwards.
CACTGCTACCTGATATAATTCATCGTCTGTTTTTACTAATAAGAAAACGACGTCCTCACCAAATTGTACATCCATAAGTTGCCCAACCAGCACACCATAAGGATCAGGCAGTCCGCGCCGGGAGCTGGGTGTGTACGATTTTGTATCCCATCTGACCGCTACCGAGGACAGGGAGTAGGTTGGCGACGTAATCCGGCCCTGGTACGATTGGGTTGTTCCCTGGATTGGCGTATATGCATTCGTCTCCATCGAAGGTTGTGGCAGAACGATCGTTGCGGAAGTACGCGTGTTCCCTTTCGCATAGGTATTAGTGGGCGTGTACGTTGACGGTCGTGAGGTGGTCGTTTTAGCGGGTACTCTTCTTGTTTTCCTTATCGAGCTATTTTTTGTTGTCGACCCAAATAGAACAGGTCGTAAGATGGTAGGTGACTGGGGGCCGTTATAGTACAAGAGAATCCTGGCAGCTTCTAAAGATACCAGCCTGTCAAGCGGCTCCATGTCGAAAACCGTTGATCCGTAAACGGAGGTGGAATTAACCGGACTAGCAGGTACACTCAATTGCAATCTCTGCCCTTGCTCCTCTATCCGCAGGGTTACCTGCTTTAGTCGAATCCGGCGAACATTCGGGCCGTTGGCTGTTGTTGGCCGAATAAGCAGATTGATGGTCGAAACCGCATACCTCTCCTGTGCCCTGTGTACTAACTGGGCGAAGCCCGTGGTATCCTTAACGGCCCCGATCAGCACCGATTGGCTGGCTTTCTGCTCATTAAACTCTGCTTTAGCTTTCGTCGTGAGCGCTGCGTATACATCAGCAACAGGTGCTCTGGAAACAATTTGAAGCATATAGGCCATCAGAGTACTGTCGGCGGGAATCCAGGCAGGATCGAGCCGCCGGATAGGGGCCATCAAAACTGGTATTTCACCCATCGGGCTGAGCGTTCGCTGCGGCAACCGCGCCCGAACATTGGCAGGGGTTTGCCAATAGGCCATTGCCCGATCATAGCGTAATGCATGAAGGTTTTGCAGAGCTTCGGCCGACACTCGATACCGTAAGGACTGGATCAACTCCTGCATGACGGCCTGGTATTGGGTAGCTACCGCCAGGGTATAGCTGGTGCGAGCGGTATCGAGTCGACCAACGGCCCGGTTGTTATAGTAAACCGCACTGTCGATGGTTAGCGGCAGGGGTTTATAGGCCCAGGCCATCCAGCCTGCTACTTCGGCGCGGGGAGCGGGAGTTGGTGACCAGAGAGCCGCAATGGACATCAGCAGGATCGTTATACCCGCCAGTGCCAGGCTATAGCGTTGTTTTTTCTGATTTATTTTCTGCTCCACCTGCTGCCGCGCCCGCCGGTTGGCCAGACTGCCGGTTTGCTGGTAGGGTTGCAGTTCACGCAACGCTTCCTTCCGTTTTTCGGGATCATCCAATTCTAACCATTGTATCCAGCGCTGTAGGTTTCGGTCGGTTTCGGCGCGGCTTCCCAAGGGTGGAGCCGATTTATCCAGCATGTCCAGCACTGCTTGTCGGGCTACCTGCTCAATAGCCCTCGGCAGTTCCCTGAGCAGTGCATCCTGGAGGTCATCCGGAATAACGCTTTGCTTAAGGTGCGGTAAGGTCGTTATTTTCAACAGATTAGAAGTCGTTACCAACTCACTCGTATGGGCATAGGCTTCAATGGCTTTACCAATAGCTACCGTAATCTCATAATTGGGTGTTGAATAAACGGCGGTTGCACAAGCCCACTGCCAGAGTAGCTCCTGCTGGCTGGAGTCGATACTTTCGGTTGGGAATGATTTTTCCAGAAATGTCCGTACATCGGCTACAGTCAGTGCCGAAGGTGTTTTCCCAAAAATACCACGGCCCTTCGGCAATCCACTGATACCGAAGGTCTGCCGCAAATCGGCGAAAGAGGGCAGCGTTTGGCTCTGGAAATAGGACCGAAGCAGAAGTTGACCGTCGGGTGTAGCGGGTAATACGACAAAAAACTGAGACAGAATGGCCTCGACTACATTCCAGTTTTCGGGATAAACGGGGGTTAGAATAGCCCGGTTCGTCCAACCACCCAGCAAATCAGGCACCCATTCGGCTAAGGCTCGCTCTTCATAATCAATGAGCCTTGTTCCTTCGGTAATGAGTATCAGACTAGAGGTTGCATGGAATCGGTAGAGGGCTTCGATACTTAGTCCTTTGGGATAGGTTTCGTTCCAGCAGTAGCGGGGGTCGGTATGAAAATAAAATGGTTCAACCTCTACATCGCTCTCAATCAGAACCGTAGTCAGGAAGGAATACAATTGAGCCTGCTGGTGCTGGGCTGACCGATAATCAATCAACACCACATACCGGGGCCGACTTTTCATGCGCTGGTACTGAACGACTGGATAGCCGCCCCGGCGGGCCGTTGCCAGCACGGTCTTTGGTACATCCAGCAGCCGCCGACTACCTTCATCACGTTGTTGAAGCTGCCGGGCCCAGTCGTCCATCGAAGCCCCGACTCGGATACCCGCACTCTGGTCGGGAAAACTAAGCGCAAAAGGTGGCTTGGAGTTGAGTGTCTGAGCGCGTTGCTGCCCCGAAACCAGTTAACCAGAACCAATCCGGCCACCGTTGCCGTTGACCCAATCAACAAAAACGGCAACCACCATGCCATCATAACCTGTACAGAGACCCGTTTATCGGCCATTCGACGAAGACCAGCCGACACTGGACTAAAACTGGCTTTCCCAATATATTGCGTAGCCCTGTTCTGGCAGTTTGCAACCAACGCAGTTAGCATAACCGAATACTGAGCAGTATCGCTGGCATACGTGTGGGTTATGAAATTGCGTTTACTGACAACTGGCTTCGAGCCATCGCCGAAGCTAAACTGATAGGCAAAGCCAGCCTTCAAACCAGGACTTTGGTTAATAAATGTATAGCTGTCCCCCTTGCTAACCACGTCAAAATCAAGGCGGCACGAGTCTGCATCTATAATTTTGGTCATTACAGTAGTGGAATCAAGCACCGAGTTGTTTCGCCATGATGCCTTAATCCGGTAATCGCCTACCTGACGATAGGTATGCACGACTGAACCCGCTTCGGCGATGCCAAATCGCGTGCTATCTCCAAAATCCCACCAGATTGTATCAATTTGACTGGCCGTGGTACTGTCGAGCTGGAACCTGCGCGTTTGCCAGTCAACAACCTTGATTTGAATATCAGCTTTCTGTGTAGGCGTGGGTGTAGGTTTAGTACTGGCCAGCCAAAGGAGCCAGCCCCCTGTCAGCAACAGTAGAATGACCTGAATAAAGCCCCCTTTCCAGGCTGGGGGTGGCGGAGGAGGAGGTGGTAAGGGGGCTGTGGTGGAGCAGTTGCCCGTTCGATCACGAGCTGATGAAATTGTTTGGCAAATCGTTCCTGCTCAGTTTCATTTCTGACCAATACCGGCCCCAACAGTTGGCAGAGTTCCTGACGGGCCGATTCGATAGGTTGATCAGCAGCATCTACGGGCAGGCCATCCGGAAAAAACGTATTGACAACCGCAAAGACCCGTCGATAACTGTCGGGCGTGATCTGGAAGCCGTCGTTCCGAAGCATCTCCAGTAACTCGCCGATGGGTATGGGCCGATATGTTCCGGTTGTTGTTGTCACCAGCTTACTCGGTAAGGGCGTTATTCAGGGCCAGCAGGTCATCTTTATGTTTAGCCAGGATACTATTACCCGCTCGTCGGATGGTTTTGTCGATGGAGTTATAGGGCACGTTATTGATTAGCTGCTCACGCAGAAAATAAATCCAGCTAATCAGCTCAGCAGTAGCCGGTTGCTTTTTGGGATTGCTATTCCGCATAGCCATAAATACCCCGATATACTCCTTTAAACGTTCATCGATTTGCGCTTTTTTGGCTTTATACTCAGGAGAGTTCGTAAAGAGTTGGCCAACAACGATGTCGAGTAATTGTTTTTCCGGGAACTCGATATGGTAGAAAATACATCGGCGTAAAAAGGCATCTGGCAGGTTTTTTTCGGAATTACTGGTCAGGATAACAATCACCTTGCCCAAACCCCGACAATAGGTCTGATTGCGGTCTTCCCGAACGCAAAACTCAAATCGATCCAGCTCGTTGAGCAGGTCATTCGCAAAATCACGAGGAGCTTTATCCACTTCATCGATCAGTACCACCGTGCTGCGGGGCCGGTCGGTTGGTACACTGCTCATGGGTAGATACGACTGCTCCCGGCGGTTGTAGTCTGCCAGGGCTTCAGCATTACTAAGCAGAATAGCCTGCCCAAGGGCCTGAAGCTGGATATAAGCCGACGCCTGTGGAACCTCTTTTTTTTGTTTGGATAATAGATTATCAATAGGCTTGGTCAGAGAGCCCCCAGGAGTGGGCGGCAGTTGATTACCCTCATCGAAATGAGCGGCCTGAAAATGGCCCAACGCATCGTAGGTATAAAATAGATCGGTGAAGGTAGAAGTCGTTTTCGTATGAAAAACCAGAGGCCGATTCAGGAAATCCGAATCAGGTCGCTGACTAAGATCATCGGCTAGTTTTTCGGCTAACCGCGTTTTCCCTGTACCAGGTTCGCCAGTTAGTAGCAGGGGTTGTTGCAACAAAATAGCGACCCGAACCGCGTTATATAAGGCCGGATCAACAACATATTCGGTGCGCTGGGCTTCCGGTCGAAAGGTTTCCAGCTCGGCGGAAGAAAAGTTAAAATCGATAGCCATATCGTTGGTTGGTTCAAAGCCGTAAAGCGGCCTCTTTCGTTCGTTTCTCTTCAATTAAGGCTCGAAATTCCAGTTCCAGATTGGCCACATCGTCGTTGGCTACGTCAACCAACTCATTAAGACGTCCCTGGGGCGAAATCAGGCTAAGTTGTAGCCACTCTTCAATGTCGTCTTCCTCAGGTCGGGAGAGCGACTCGGAGTTTTGGTTAATAATCCAGACCTGACTGGTCGCCGGGTCGCCGGGTTTACACAGATCGGCAAATCGCTGTAGGCAGCTTTCCCGCTGTTTGTTGGTATTTCCCACCCACCATAAGAGCCTGCTGAACGGGTTTCGCTCCGGTGGCTTGATCAGTATATGCCAAAAAAAAAGTAACCGTGGGCGACTGTTGGGATTGGTAGCAGCATACCCGATTGAACTAGTAATAAATGTACTAATGCCCGTGATGAGGGTAGGTAAATCCGGTTCCTGAATTTTAATAAATACAATCAGGTATTCGCGGTTTCGAGCTACATTCAGGTCGTAGAAATCCTTAAAATCACTCCAGGTGGCTTTCGGCCCATTTGGAAACTTACTAACGAGTTTGTCAAAGATTTTACTGGCAATTTCCTCATACGCCATGGGACTATCCAGTTCTACAAAATCGTCGGTAAACGTGAGCACATTCGGGTCGGGGAAAAAGCAAGAGTTCCGGTTCCGTTGCATATCACGTGTAATCCGCTCATAGACTAGTTTCGAGGAGAGCCCGAGTGGAGACACGTTTTTTTGATCGGCAACGAGGTAATGCTGAACGGCTGCGGTACGGCCATAAGGGTCAAAAAACTGACGAAACACCAGTGCATTTGCCTTCCGATTGCAGGTATAGGCTCGTTCCAGGCTGATAGTGTCACTGGCCTGTTTTACCATGTCGGGCAATTGCCACCAATCCGGGTTATGCACCACCGCTTCGTCACCCGACCGCACGTATAGCACCCAAATATTTTCGGTTTGCGTCTCTGTTTCGAGATTTCCCCGTTGGTTTATATCATATGATTCGGCCAGTTGGCGAGCATTTGGCGGTAAGGAGCCAGCAACTTCGCCATTGAAGCGTACAGCATTGAAAGCTGCCGTATAGGCACTCTGAATCGTATTGCCATAGGTACTCAGAGCTTCATAAAAGCAGCGGGAAAATTCAGTGGCAATCTTATCACCCACCTTGCACTGGGTAGCAATTACGACAGGGATATTGTTCGCGAACAGTACATCCACCTGCTTTTCGTTGGCACATCCATTCAGGAACACTAACTTTAGATTACGGGCATTTTGGGCTAACAATCCGGCCAAGCCATCAGCCCGTCCAACAGCACCGGTCAGAAAAATGGCATCACTACCCGTATGACCACTGAAGTGGAAAATCAGAACCCGCTCATTATAATCGACGATGTCTTTACGGATATATTCAGGATCGACAACGTCCTTACGATTAGGCAGGTATTGTATATTGATGGGGTTATTCTGATTGGTATCTGCCTTTCGCCATTGTTCACAAATCTGGTCATACTCGCTCCGTAAGTAGTTCAGATGAGTCCCATCTTTACTCTGAGCATAATAGGCCAGGATGACAGGCGGTCTGGAGGGCATGAGCACTTTTTACTGTTAGAATTCTATAGAAATCAACCCATTTCTGTTATTGACCACTATTCATAAAGCCCATGGCTGTACCGATCAACTACCTTCAGAAAAGGAATTGTTATTTTTGTTAGTCATTATGCAGGTTAATATATGATTTTTAGCCGAATCAGCTTTAAACGAGTTAGTTAATGGTATATAATGGGCTTTTAAGGCTCGAAACGAGGACGTGCTTTACTGCCGCTCTCCTACTAGGTTCAGCATAAACGCATACTCCAGCGCGATTTCTTTCAACGCCTGGAATCGACCTGATGCGCCACCGTGTCCGGCTTCCATATTGGTATGGAGCAACAATTGGTTCGTATCTGTTTTCATAGCCCGAAGTTTGGCAACCCATTTAGCAGGCTCCCAATACTGCACCTGCGAATCGTGCAGTCCCGTCGTTACCAGCAGGTTAGGATAGGCTTTCTTCTCCACATTGTCGTAGGGCGAATAGGACAGCATGTAATCGTAGTATTCTTTATTTTTCGGATTGCCCCATTCCTCAAATTCGCCGGTGGTGAGTGGAATACTTTCGTCGAGCATGGTCGTTACCACATCTACAAACGGTACCGCTGCCACCACACCCCGGTATAGCTGCGGAGCCTGATTGATAATGGCACCCATCAACAAACCACCCGCGCTGCCGCCCATGGCAAAGAGTTTATTAGCACTCGTGTACTTGTTTTTAATGAGGTATTCCGATACGTCGACGAAATCGTTAAACGTATTTTTCTTTTTCAACATCTTGCCATCTTCATACCACCGGCGACCCATTTCCTGCCCCCACGAATATGCGCAATAGCGAAAATAAACCCCCGATCAAGCAAACTCAGGCGTGTGGAACTGAAGCCAGGGTCGGTTGAGTAGCCGTAGGAACCATAGGAATATTGCAGCAAAGGCGATGAGCCGTCTTTCTTAGTCCCTTTTCTATAGACCAGCGAAACCGGCACCTTTACCCCATCACGGGCAGTAGCATACACCCGCTCCGATACGTAATTATTCTTATCAAAACCGCCCAGTACTTCCTGCTGTTTCTTCAGCGTTTTCTCCTTCGTATCCATATTATAGTCGAAGGTCGAATTAGGCGTTGTCAGTGATGAGTAACTATAGCGTAGGATATTTGTATTGAAATCGGGATTGTAGCCGATGCCTGCGACATAAGCGGGTTCGCCAAAATTGAGGTATTCGTCAGACTTTGTTAGCTGGTTAATAACCCGAATATTAGTCAGGCCCGCCTTGCGTTCACCCAGAACGAGGTGATTGGCAAATACATCCATATTAGCCAGATATACATCAGGGCGGTGAGCAATAACCTCTTTCCAGGCGGTTCGGTCAGCCGTTTTGCCTTCGGGGACTTCCATTAGCCGGAAGTTTTCCGCTTTCCAGTTGGTACGAACGTAGAACTTGTCTTTGTAGTGAACAATGTCGTACTCATGCCCTTTCTCACGGGGTAAAAATACCGAAAACTCACCAGTCGGTTTGCTGGCTTCAAGCAAACGATACTCGGTTGAAACGCCATTGTGATCGGAGCCAATGGTGATGTACTTTTTTGATTTCGAGCGACCCAGATCCATATAGAACTGGTTGTCTTTCTCTTCATAAACCAGCACATCAGCCTTTGGATCAGTACCCAGCACATGCCGGTAGACTTGATAGCCGAGCAACGTTTGTGGGTCTTTTTTAATGTAAAAGAGCGTCTTGTTATCCGTTGCCCAGGCAAAGCTACCCGCTTCGGTATCGGAAATCGTTTCAGGATATATTTTGCCCGTTTTCAGATTCTTAATCCGTAGGGTATAGAGTCGCCGACTAACGGTATCCTCGGCAAAAATGGCCAGTTCATCATTATCAGACACTTCATATCCACCAAGGCTATAATAATTATGTCCTTTGGCCATCGCGTTTCCATCGAACATAATCTCCTCGGCACCTTCCAGCGACCCTTTCCTGCGACAATAAATAGGATATTCGCCCCCCGTTATGAATCGCGTATAGTAGTAATAGGCACCTTCTTTATAAGGAACAGACTCGTCCTGTTGTTTGATACGTCCTTTCATTTCCTCAAACAGCTTAACCTGCAAGTCCTTTACCGGAGTCAGGACCTGATCGAGGTAGGTATTTTCAGCGTTTAAGTACTTGATAACCTCTGGGTTTTCGCGCTCGTTGAGGTAATAATAATTATCGATCCGTTTATGACCGTTTGTAATCAACTCTTTCGGTTTGATAGCCGCTTTAGGAGGAGCGACCGTGGGATTCTGTGCCTGAGTCATGCTGTATAGCGTGAGGAAATTTATTACTAGAAGACAAGTCCGTTTCATACGAGGACGTCGTTTCAGTTTGTTTCAGAAGATTGCTGTAAAAATAGGGTTTTCTATAACCGTAAGCGACGGCCCGGCACAAAGATCGCAAAGGGTATATTTACTTTGCGATCTTTGCACTATCCTTTGCGCCGGGCCGTCGCTTACGGTAAAAAATCATGATCGAACTCGTTGTCGCCCATTACACCGAAAACCTGAACTGGCTCCGGAACATACCCGCTGGTGTAAAGAAGACGGTCTATAGCAAAAGTCCCGATCATGTTTCGGAACATTCTGTTATTCCATTACCCAATATAGGGCGGGAAGCCCATACCTACCTGCACCATATCGTCAATCGGTATGACTCGTTAGCGGAGTGGACAATTTTCTGCCAGGGTAAACCCTTCGATCATGCCTACGATTTTAAGAAAACATTGCGCGACGTCGTTGCAGAACCGGATACAATTAGTCCGGCTGGCTTTCGCTGGCTTGGTCATCTGATCGATACCGACGATAACCAGGGACACCGGCTTTTTAGGCCCTGGAGTAAAAATGAAGATGGGCGTGGACTTGATCTCTGCGGATTCCATCGGGCTTTATTTGACAATGACGGCCCACCCGCCTACACGTTTGTTCTTGGCGCACAATTTGCTATTCACCGCAACCTTTTGCGTCAAAAATCCGTATCATTCTATGAACGAGCACTTGCCGTGTCCGTATCCTTTCCTGATGCAGCTCATTGTTTCGAGCGAAGCTGGGATCGCGTTTTTGATGTAATAGGACTTGACCCTGAGTGGCTTGCCGGACGCTTAAGCGTTCAACTAAAGCCTATGAAACATCAGCATCATGATTGAGTAAACCATTAGATAAAAATTATCGTGGTTAGGCGATGTATCGCCCACTTATTTACAGTGATTAATAGTGACTTATAAGATACGGTTTAGTGGGTATAAATCTCAAATGGCGTCAGTTACGTAAATTCTGTACTTTTTTTCCACTATGACCGAACGCTTTTGCAGGTTAGTGCGTCTAATCATTCGGCATCGAAAATCAGTTATCCTTTTTATATCTTTAGCAAAGAATCCTACCACCCATCTTCTCATGGCCCGAACATTTTACGTGCCCCGATTTAGGCTCGTGCTGTTCTGTATCGGTACTGCCGGTACGCTAACTGCGTTTTACCCTGACAAACTTTCCTTCCAGAAGGCATTTACCCGCATTAATAAGGAGGTAAGCGAGCACAGTCGTGCCTATGAAACGCTTGCTAATGCCTCCCAGAAGGTTGGTCATCGGCTAACAGGCAGTCCTAACGGCACCCGTGCGGAGGACTATGCGTTCGATTTGTTATCGTCTTATGGATTTAAAGAGATTCGCTATGAACCTTTTGAAGTAGAAGCCTGGATGCGCGACACGGTTACGCTCTCTGTCGTACCCAATAAAAGTGATAACTATCGGGACGTACCGGTTGTATCCTTGGCGCATTCACCGATAGAAGCGCACGTCCAAGGCGAGATTGTCGATGTAGGGAATGGGCTGGAAGGTGATTTTGCTGCCTTTAAAGAAAAACTCAAAGGCAAAGTTGCCTTAGTTAATATTGGGTTAGCTGCACCAACCAAAGGAGCGCGTAACCTCCATCGGTCCGAAAAAACAGCGCTTGCCATTCAATATGGGGCCTCTGGGGTTATTATGGTTAATTTAGTACCCGGCAATGTACTGCTAACGGGAACAGCTTCCGTGACCGGTAAATTGATTTCCATTCCATCGGTCTGTATCTCGCTCGAAAGCGGAGAAGCACTGAGATCCTGGATGCAGGAAGAGCATTCCCCACTCCATGCCCAGATTAACATGACCAACACCAGCCGGAAAATTCGGGCTCGGAATGTGGTGGCCACGCTGAAAGGATCGAAATACCCTGAAGAAAAAATCATTGTTGGCGGCCACCTGGATTCGTGGGATCTGGCGACCGGAGCCATCGACAATGGAATCGGGTCATTTGCTGTGATGGACATAGCCCGAACCTTTAAAGCCCTGAAACTGAAGCCCAAACGTACAATTGAATTTGTACTGTTCATGGGCGAAGAACAGGGATTGCTGGGGTCAAAAGCAATGGTTGAGAAGCTGAAAAAATCCGGTCAGCTAGACAAAGTGCGTTATATGATGAATCTGGATATGACCAATGATCCCACGGGTCTGAACGCCTTTGGCCGTACCGACATGCTGCCTTTTCTGAATACAGTCGGCGAAACGATGAAACAAGTCGAACCCGTTTTTGCCAATCAAATGCAAAATCAGGCTGGCCTACACTCCGATCATCAGCCATTCATGCTCGAAGGGGTTCCTGTGGTTGGTATGAATGGTCATCTGGCCAGGGAAGTACTGGATTGTTACCATGCTAACTGCGACCGAATCAATCTCGTCAATGTCGATCAGTTGAAAAATACGGTCCGGTATTCGACCATGCTTCTATACGCCCTGGCTGATGCAGATGCCATTCCAACGCGTCGGCAGACCGATACCCAAACCCGTGATTACCTGGTAACACAAGGCTTGCGGACACCCTTGCAGATTGCCAATGAATGGCGCTGGAAAGAGTAATTTTTTAGTGAAAGATAAGCTTGGTATCGGTTAGGCAACGATGTTTTTGTTTATTTGTACTACCATCGTGTCCTAACCCAGCCATGGCTAAAAATACATTCCGTCAGCCAGAACGGGTCGCCAAGCAAAAGCAGCAACGACGCAAACTCAAACTGGCATCCTGGCTCAATGATGCCATTGGCCTGGACAGGCTTTTCGGCGAAGACAACGCCTGGCCCATTCAGCATATTGACCGCATTCTGTGGGTCACGTTTCTCCTCATTCTTTATATCGGCCTGAATCACAACGCCGAACGATTGGTTCGCCGAATTCAGCGAACCAAAACGCAGGTCGATGAATTACGCTCTGAATTCACGGTTTTGCAGGCTGATTTCAACAAAAGCGGCAAACAGTCTGAAATCAGTAAACGAGTTGTCGGACTTGGCTTAGCTGATAGCCAGACTCCACCCCATAAAATTGTCGTCAAGTCAGATGAACATTAAACAGGACATTATTCAACGGGCAAATCACATTTTCTATGTTGTGATTGCCCTTGCCTTGTGCATTATACTGCGCCTTATGTCCGTGCAGTATTTTAAGAAAGATTTAAAAGGTCGTTTCTGGCGCGAACGGGTAGAAGAAACGCTCATTCGGCGCGACACGATTCCGGCGATGCGTGGCAATATTTACGCCAATGATGGAAGCCTGCTAGCGACATCGCTACCGACCTATGTGGTTAGTATCGACCCAACGATGGCGAAAGCTGACTATTTCGATAAAAAAATAGATTCATTAGCGCTATTGCTCGCTCAACTCTACCGCGACAAACCCGCTTCCTTCTATAAAAACAAGATTAGCGAGGCCCGTAAGGACACCTCCCGGTATGTATTGCTAAATCATAGGCGGGTTACGTTAAAGGAGCGACAAAAAATAATTAAATGGCCATTCTTTCGGTCGACGCCCAAGGTGGCTGCCCGAGGAGGTCATTTGCGCCCTTATTACGAACGATATCATCCCTTTGGCCAAATGGCCGAGCGTACTATTGGAAACCTTAATGCCAAAACGAATCGAGGTTTAATTGGACTTGAAGCCAGTTTTCAGCCCGCGCTGGCTGGTAAAAATGCCGTGGGCTTTGTCGAAGTTTTATCGGGTGGAGTTCGTAAACCCGTAGAGGACGGCCCTGATATGACGCCTGAGCCGGGCATGGACCTCTACACAACGATTGACGTCAACTATCAGGATATGGCCGAATCGGCCCTACGCTCGGCATTAGAAAAATACAATGCTGCCAAAGGTTGCGTGATTGTGATGGAGGTAGCTACCGGCGAAATTCGGGCGATGGCAAACCTCACGAAACAGGGGGATACCTATGTCGAAAACTTTAATCATGCACTGGCGGATCGCACGGACCCCGGTTCAACCTTCAAATTAGCCACGATGATGGCCCTGATGGAAGAAAAGGCCATTTCGCTCGATCAGTTGGTGGCTACCGGTGGTGGCTCCGCCACGTATAATGGACTGGGTATTCACGACGCCAGCCGGGCTGGGCATGGAACGATTACGGCCCGTCAGGTATTCGAGAAATCGTCCAATGTTGGCACTCACCTGCTGATGCGGAGCTATTTTTACAAAAGGCCCGACCTGTATTGTCAATATCTACGTCAGTTTCACCTGACGAAGCCAACGGGTATCCATATGAAAGGAGAAGCCATACCTGTTGTTCGCAATCCCGACATGAAAGGCTGGAGCAAGGTGTCGCTTACGTCGATGTCGTATGGCTACGAAATGCAGATTACGCCCCTGCAAATGCTGGCGTTTTACAATGCAGTTGCCAATGATGGCCACTGGGTACGCCCCGTTATCGTTAAACAGATCAAATTGGCGAACGAAATTATTGAGGACAATAAGCCTTATGTAGCTCCCGAACCCATATGCTCACCGGCAACGATCAAAAAGGCGCAGCAATTACTTCGCGGGGTAGTTGAACATGGTACGGCAAAGCATATCAACAACCCGTATTATGCCATTGCCGGAAAGACGGGGACTGCCCAGAAAATCGTCAATGGCAAATACCAGGTTGGTAAATATTATACCTCGTTCATTGGCTATTTCCCTGCCAACAATCCCAAATACAGCATGATTACAGTTGTCGACAGTCCCCAGGGCGACAATATTGATTTGCTGTATGCGGGTGCCGTAGCTGCACCCGTATTCAAAACCGTCGCCGACCGAATCGTGGCCTATGATTATCGGATACACGCCCCAATTCGGGCGAGTACTTCACAACCACAGTCAACAACAGGCACGATAGCCGGTTATGCAGCCGATCTGCACACCATTAGTTCAATCCTGAATGTACGCAACGAACCCGCTACCGAAGGCTGGGTCGAATCAACAGCAGGTGGCCGCTGGAAAGCACGCTCAACATCTACAGACCAGGTGCCTGATGTACGAGGATTAACGCTACGGGATGCGCTGTTCCTGCTCGAAAATCGGGGTTTCCGGGTCTCTGTCGAAGGCCGGGGTAAGGTCAAAGAACAATCGGTTTCGCCGGGAATGGGCATCGAGAAAGCAGCAGGCAAGGCAATAACTCTGACCTTGGGTTGATGTTTTGTCGGCTTTCCAGGCAAACGACTTTTCGGGCAAATTAGGTAGTCCCGCGCTCAAGCCGTTTTTTTGCAAACACCAACGAACACGCCGTTCGTTATACTCGTATGCAACTCAAAGACCTCTTTTATAAAATTCCGCTGCTGGCAACATCGGGCAGCATGAACACCGAGATTACCAACCTGACCATGGATTCGCGAAAAGCCGGATCTGGCAGTTTGTTTATAGCCGTCCGTGGTACGATTACCGATGGCCACAGCTTTATTGACATGGCTATTCGCCAGGGAGCAGCCGCTATCTTGTGTGAAGAGTTGCCCTCAGAGCCTGATCCATCGGTGGCTTATGTGCTCGTAAAAGACTCGTCCCGAACGATGGGATTAGCAGCGGCCAATTTCTATGAGCACCCTTCCCAGAAACTCAAACTCGTTGGGGTAACGGGTACTAACGGTAAAACATCCGTAGCCACGTTACTCTTCCGGCTCTTTCGCGCGCTGGGTTATCGATGTGGCCTGTTATCGACTGTTCAGAATCAGATTGACAATGAGGTCATTCCGGCCACGCACACCACACCAGATGCCATCACGACGAATCAACTACTCGTGAAGATGCGTGCGCATGGCTGTACACACGTATTCATGGAAGTCAGTTCACACGCGGTTGTACAGGAACGGATTGCGGGCTTAACCTTCGCAGGGGGCATTTTCACCAATATTACCCATGACCACCTCGATTTTCACGGGACTTTTGACAACTACATCCGGGCAAAAAAAGGATTTTTTGACCAACTCCCTTCGTCGGCCTTCGCCCTGACCAATGTTGACGACAAGCGTGGCTTGGTGATGCTCCAGAATACAGCGGCTCGTAAAGAAAGTTACTCGCTGCAAACGTTGGCTACGTTTAAGGGAAAAGTTATTGCCGATAGTCTGTTTGGCTTACACATGCTGGTCGATGATCGGGAAGTCTGGTTTAAGCTGATTGGTCGCTTTAATGCCTATAATCTGCTAAGTGTCTATGGAACAGCCGTATTGCTCGGTGAAGAGCCCACGGACGTATTAACCTTATTGTCTGGTATTACCCCGCCACCAGGCCGTTTTGAGCAGGTGGTTTCAGGCGACAATATTGTGGGCATTGTCGATTATGCCCACACGCCTGATGCGCTGCAAAACGTACTGGAAACGATCAATGGATTGCGTCATACGGATGAGCAAGGTCGCCTGCCACAGATTATTACCCTGGTAGGTTGTGGTGGAAACCGCGATGCGACCAAACGCCCGATTATGGCTGGAATCGCCTGTAAGTTCAGCAATCAGGTTATTCTAACCTCCGACAATCCGCGTAACGAAGACCCGATGGCCATCCTGGAACAGATGCAGGCCGGTGTACCACCCGTCGACGTCAAGAAAACGCAAACCATCGAAGATCGGCACGAGGCTATCCGCAAAGCCGTTTCAATCGCTCATCCTTATGATATTATTCTGGTGGCGGGCAAAGGCCACGAAACGTATCAGGAAATTAAGGGAGTCAAACATGACTTTGATGACCGGGCTGTACTGCGAGAAGCTTTCTTAGAACGCGGAAATCAGTAACTTTGATCTGTAATTTAATTGTGAATGAGCGAATGAGTGATTGAGTGAATAAAACGTACGGTAACTATTCGCTCATTCGCTCATTCACCCATTAGCCCATTATGCTCTATTACCTCTTCCAGTTTCTTGACGAACGCTACAATTTCCCTGGTGCGGGAGTTTTCCAATATATTTCGTTTCGTGCACTAGGCGCGGTTATAACCTCGCTGCTTATTGCCGCTGTTTTCGGTAGGCGTATTATCGACATACTTCGTGGTCTGCAAATTGGCGAATCCATTCGTGATCTTGGGCTGGAAGGTCAGATGCAGAAGCGTGGTACACCAACCATGGGTGGCTTTATTATTCTAGCTTCTCTATTGATTCCCGCTCTGCTGTTTGCCAAGCTTTCCAACGTGTATGTTGTACTGGCTCTAGTATCAACGGTCTGGACGGGGATGATTGGTTTTCTGGATGACTATATTAAAGTCTTCAAGAAGAACAAAGAAGGTTTACAAGGGAAGTTCAAAGTGGTTGGTCAGGTGGGTTTAGGGTTGATTGTGGGCCTTACCCTGTCCTTTAACCAGTACGTTAAAATCCGCAAATATGCCCCTCGGCTCCTCAGCACATCGAACGTGCCGGACATCTACACCGACATCAAATCGACCCTGACGACGGTTCCTTTCGTTAAAAATAACGAGTTCGATTATAGCTCCCTCCTATTTGGCTTTCTACCGGATAGCTATACCTGGATTGTCTATGTATTAATCTGTATCTTTATCATTACCGCCGTCTCGAACGGCGCAAATATTACAGATGGCATTGATGGGCTGGCGGCAGGAACCTCCGTCATTATTGGCCTGACAATCGGGGTATTAGCCTATTTATCGGGAAATAAGGTTTTCTCGCAATACCTAAATATCATGTATATCCCGAATGCGGGTGAACTGGTAATTTTCTGTGCCGCCTTTGTTGGTGCCTGTGTTGGATTTCTATGGTATAATTCTTACCCTGCCCAGGTGTTTATGGGTGATACCGGCAGCCTGATGCTTGGAGGGGTGATTGCCGTTCTGTTTCTGGCTATTCGCAAAGAATTGATGATTCCCATTATCTGCGGTATCTTCCTGGTTGAACTTGTATCCGTAATTATGCAAGTCAGCTATTTCAAGTATACAAAGCGCAAATACGGTGAAGGCAGGCGAGTTTTTCTGATGTCTCCCCTACACCACCACTTTCAGAAGAAAGGCTATCACGAGGCCAAACTCGTAACCCGCTTCTGGATTGTTGGTATTATGTTAGCCGTTCTGGCATTGGTAACACTGAAGCTGCGCTAAGGAATTCTTTGCATACCCTTGTTTTTCAGACCCATACCACCTATATTTGCACTCCCGTTTCAGGACGGGCCTATAGTTCTTGTAGGTAAGCAATTATAAATCAAACAATTAGTCTCCATAACAGTGAATACGCTCAGTTACAAAACCATCTCTGCCAACAAAGAAACGGTGCAGAAGGAATGGGTTGTGGTTGACGCTCAGGGTGAAGTGCTCGGTCGGCTGGCCAGCCAAATCGCACGCCTGATTCGCGGCAAACACAAAACCAACTTCACTCCGCACGTTGACTGCGGGGATAACGTGATCGTCATCAACGCCGATAAGGTGCGCCTGACAGGTGCTAAGATGACCGACAAAATTTACGTTCGCCACACGGGCTATCCCGGCGGCCAACGGTTCGCAACGCCCCGGTTGCTGCTCGAAAAACATCCAGAGCGCATCATTGAGCATGCTGTAAAAGGTATGTTACCGAAAAACCGGCTTGGTCGGCGGTTGTACACCAACCTGTACGTTTATGCTGGTGGCCAACACCCGCACGAGGCTCAGCAACCAACAGCAGTTAAATTCTAAGTCATAATGGATCGTATTAATACCATTGGCCGCCGTAAAACTGCCATCTCCCGCATCTACATGTCGGCGGGCAGCGGAGCCATCTCGGTAAACGGGAAAGATTACAAACAATATTTCCCTACCGAAGTCCTGCAAATCATTTTGAACCAACCGTTTGCAACCGTTAACGGTGTAGGCGGCTACGACGTAAAAGTGAACGTTCGTGGTGGTGGTGTGGCTGGTCAGGCCGAAGCTACCCGCATGGCCATTGCCCGTGCGCTGGTTGAATTGAACGCTGAGTTCCGTCCTGCCCTCAAAAAAGAAGGGTTCCTGACACGGGATTCGCGTATGGTTGAACGGAAGAAGCCAGGTCGGAAAAAAGCCCGTCGTCGGTTCCAGTTCTCGAAACGTTAATAGCCAATGTATAATGCACAATGAAAAATGGATAATGAGAGTGATTTCATTGTACATTTTACATTAATCATTATTCATTCCATCTGAAGTCCAGACTGCCCTTAGATGATGCCGACGGGTGGTGCTGCGTAAATTTTATAACACTCATTTTTCAATCCGAAAATGGCACAAATCGAATATAAAGACCTCTTAGACGCAGGTGTGCATTTTGGCCACTTAACGCGCAAGTGGGATCCCCGGATGGCTCCGTATATCTTCATGGAGAAGAACGGCATCCATATTATTGACCTTAATAAAACAGTAGCTGCGCTTGAGGAAGCCTGCAATTCCATTAAAGGTATTGTACGTTCGGGCCGGAAAGTAATGTTTGTGGCTACGAAGAAACAGGCTCAGGAGATCGTTTCGGAAGAAGCGCGTCGTCTGAAAATGCCCTATGTAACAGATCGCTGGCAGGGCGGTATGTTAACAAACTTCGCTACCATTCGTAAGTCGCTGAAGAAAATGCAAACGCTGGATAAGATGCTGAAAGACGAGGAGACCGTCAAGAGCATTGCCAAGCGTGAGCGTTTGACCCGTACCCGCGATAAAGAAAAACTGGAACGTGTATTGGGCGGTATTGCCGACCTGACCCGTTTGCCAGCGGCTCTGTTTGTAGTGGACGTTAAGCGCGAACACATTGCTGTTGCTGAAGCTCACCGTTTGGGTATTCCCGTATTTGCTATGTGCGATACGAACTCGAACCCAGAAGACGTAGACTTCGCAATCCCAGCTAACGATGACGCTTATAAGTCGATTGCTCTGATTACGCTTGCCATTGGTAAGGCCATCGAAGAAGGTCTTATGGAGCGGAAACAGGATAAAGACGATCAGCGTGTTCAGGAAGAAGAAGAAGCGAAACGGACCGAAGACCTGGCTCAGGCTCGTGCCGAAGGCGCAACACAACCTGAAGCTGAAGTTGCTCCCGCTGCTGTTGCTGAAGACGAGCAAGAAGCATAAAAGTTTACGGTTTTCAGTTTTCAGTTTACGATTGGCTGACATATTAACTATTCTTATGCCAGCTAACTGAAAACTGTCAACATAAAACAGTAAACTAAAAAATAGCCCGTAGCCAGCCGCTATGGGCTATTCCATTTCAACATACAATTTGCTGGTTGCCAAATAAGTTTTGGCAATTTAAATTAACAACCACCTTTTATTATGGCAATTACTGCTGCTGACGTAAATAAGCTTCGGCAAGAGACCGGAGCGGGTATGATGGACTGTAAAAAAGCCCTTACCGAAGCCGATGGCAATTTTGATAAAGCGAAAGAAATCCTGCGTAAACAGGGTCAGAAAATAGCCGACAAACGGGCTGATAATGCAACGGCCGAAGGTATTGTGTTAGCCCATGTTAGCCCCGATGGTACAACAGGTAAAGTGATCGCTTTAGCTTGCGAAACAGAACCAGTATCGAAAGTAGCGGACTTCCAGAATCTGGCGATGGCCGTTATGAGCACCGCCGTTTCTACGGATGCTACCGACAAAGCAGCCTTGTTAGCTACTCCACAGGCAGATGGTCGTTCGTTACAGGACCACATCACTGACCTGATGGGTAAAATCGGTGAGAAAATCGATGTTGCATCGTATGAAATAGTATCAGCTGATAAAGTTGTTTCCTACATTCACTCGAATGGCAAACTTGGTGTTTTAGTTGGCCTTGTCAATACAAACGGTACTGACGTTACTGAAGTGGGTAAAGATATAGCGATGCAGATTGCTGCCATGAAACCCGTTGCTTTAGATAAAGACGGTGTTGATGCAACTATTGTTGAGCGCGAAATCGAGATTGGCAAAGAGCAGGCTCGTCAGGAAGGTAAGCCAGAAGCAATGCTTGAGCGAATTGCAATGGGTAAACTCAATAAGTTTTATAAAGACAACACGTTGCTCAATCAGGAGTTTGTGAAAGATAGCTCGCTCACCATTGCGCAACTGTTAGAAAAAACCAGCAAAGGTCTGACTGTATCGGCCTTCAAACGGGTGTCTATCGGCTAATCGTTTGATACTAGTATACATGAAAAATACCTGGCCCTCAGCTGGGTATTTTTTATTTATGGCATCCGAGGAACTATAAGAAATTTCAGGAAGATTCAATTGTTAGCGATTAGCAGAACGTGCGCTGTATACATTTCACTATCCTTATGGTTTGTAACTGATAATCAGATCAGAATGCGTAAAAATATATTCTTCGACCTCAAATGCGGTCTGTTTGGCCGAGGTTTTGCTTTAATGAATAGGTAACCAAACTTTTTGCTAATATTGGTCTCGTAGGGCAGTTACTTTTATTAAACTTTCAGGTCTTAACAGCCACCACCGTGTAAAATGGATCATTATTCAGACGAAGAGTTGGTTCGACAGTATGTCGAAACACAGCGGAACGTCTATTTTGAGCGATTATATGAACGCTACTGTGATAAAGTCTACAGGAAATGCTTGTCATTTACTAAAGATCCGGTTCGGGCAGAAGATTTAACTCACGACATTTTTCTAAAATTAGTCGTTAAGCTCAGTGGATTCCGGGAACAGGCCAAATTTTCAACCTGGTTATATTCAATCACGTATAATTACTGCACCGATCAGCTCCGATCGCATAACCTGCGCCGGGAGGTATATATGGATGACGGCTGGGAGCGATTAGATGTAAGTGAAGATGAAGGATTAGCAGAATTGGCAGAAATGGAAGCCCGGCAACTGGAGCGTGCGTTACACCAGCTTCCGCCCGAAGAACAGTCTATGCTCCTGATGAAGTATCAGGATGATATTAGTATTCGAGATATTGCCAACATAAATGGGCTAACAGAGAGCGCAGTTAAGATGCGCCTTAAACGGTCTCGGGATAAACTTCGCAAACACTACCTCGAAGGAGCTATATTCTGGCTGTTAGTAGCCATTAAAATGGTCTTATCAATTCGTTGGCCTTTTCGTTAATTGAACGCTATGGAAAACCAGAACCCATTTAAAGAACTCGTGTCGGATGCTACCTGTCCACCAAACCTGAAAACAGAATTAGTTTCCGAAATAGACCTGATTCGAAATGCTATTACTGTTATAGAGCTCTATGTCGGTGATCTATTTGGCATAGCATCTGCTCTCGTCAATCAACCTTACGTAACTTCTGATAAGACACATCCTCCTGTATGAACGAAATCCCTGCACTCACCGAGGTTTTACGCAATACATTTCAAAACCTGATTAATCAATTCGTTGAATTTGTTCCTCGATTGCTGGGAGCATTTGTAATCATGCTGATTGGAGTGGGCTTTGCCCGCCTAATAGCCTACATTGTACTTCGCGTTCTTGGTCAAGTTGGTTTTGATAAAATTGGTAATCGCCTGAATGAAATCAATATCATTAAACAGCTAAAGACCGAAATTAAGCTAAGTGAAATTATTGCGAAAGTTCTCTATTACTTTATCCTTCTTGTCTTTATAAAAGCTGCAACTGAAAAATTGGGGGTAGCAGCGATCACCGAGATGGTAGCCTCCTTAATCAACTTCATTCCTAAATTAATTGCAGCAGCAATTATGCTACAGGTTGGGGTGTTGCTGGCAGATACGTTACGGGGCGCAGTACTAAGTGTATGTCAATCGTTTAACATTGCTTCTGGCCGACTGTTGAGCATGATTGTATTTGTTTTCTTTCTGGTTATCACTGTTATTAGTGCGCTAGGGCAGGCGGGTATAAATACCGAACTACTCGAATCCAGTTTCAACCTTATTATTGGTGGTGTCATCTTTGCATTTGCCATTGGTTATGGGATTGCATCACGTGATTTAATGGCCAATATTATATCGTCGTTTTATACGAAAAACAAATATAAAGAAGGACAGATTATTCAAGTTGACGACGCAAAAGGCGAAATCATTAAAGTGGATAATCTCTCGCTTACACTTCGTACGGGAGCAACAACGACTATAGTGCCACTACAAGCGCTGCAAATGAAAAAAGTAGAGATCTTTGACACTCCAAATGCTGTATAAATAACTGTTACCAAAGACCGCTTGCTTCGTCTGATAGTAGGTAAATTTCAATACACGCTATGAAAACAAGTACGCTCCTGGTACTTATGAGTGGGGTTTGTCTGGGTCATGCATTCGCGCAGAATGCACCCAAGCCAGTATCCATGGATTCTGTTCGGGTCACAACAAATTTTAAAGATATCGTGGCCGTAAAGCCCGATACTTCCTATTGGCAACGATCATTCAGTGGAGGAGTCAACTTCAATCAGGCCTCATTTAGTAATTGGTCGGGCGGGGGTGTCAACTCCATTGCTATTGGTGGCGTTGTGGCAGCTCGTGCCCTCTATGAAAAAGGGAAAACCTCCTGGGATAATACAGCAGATTTGCAATTAGGCTATGTTACCCAACTAGGTAATACCCGAAAAGCAGCCGACCAGATTATGATCATTTCGGTCATAGGCCACAAAATTGCACCTAAATGGGATCTGTTCGTTTCAGGAACATTCAATACGTTTTTTGCCCCTGGTTATCGGTATGACAAACTTCCTGCCGATCAAACCCGGCTACGTGTGTCCAACTTTTTCGCCCCTGCCCAAATTACGATTGCCGCCGGTTTAGCCTATAAACCTAATGACTGGTTCTCGCTCCGAATGAGTCCAATAGCCCCACGTTTTACATTCTTAGCCGACCAGAGTGTGCGTGTGCGAGAATTAGCAGATGGCACGTTTGTTCCCGACGCCACTCAAAAAGCCTATGGGGTCGATCCAGGAAAGAGTAGCCGAACTGAATGGCTAGCGTTTCAGTTACAGGCAGCACTTAACAAAAACCTAAGTCAAAATATATCGCTGAATACCCGATATCAATTGTTTACAGAGTACTCACACTTCGATAATATCAATCATCGACTTGACCTGATTATGACGGCGAAAGCAAGTCGTTATCTAAATACAACATTTGGGCTAATTTTGCTTTACAATAAAGACTTTAGTTCAAGCTTACAAATTCAGCAAACGCTAGCTATTGGACTGTCATACAATATTAGTTCATTCAAGACAAAGAAAGACCCGTTGAAAGCTGCTGACCCACTGCCTGGTAGGTTTTGATTTGGGATAAACATTTTCTACTTTAACTCAACTGTTTGTCTTACTAGTGTTTCTAACCCAAAAAACCAGCCTTTATGTTTAGTGAATTTAGAACATTCATTGCCCAGGGTAACGTGCTTGACCTGGCCGTTGGTGTCATCATTGGCGCGGCTTTCGGTAAAATTACCACGTCATTGGTTGAAGACATCATTAACCCCATTCTCGGTTTAGTACTCGGTGGAGTTGATTTCAGCCAATTAAAAATTGTGCTAAAAGAAGCGGTAGGTACCACTCCTGAAGTTGCCATTCGATATGGTAATTTCCTGAATACGTTTATTCAGTTTTTAATCATTGCCTGGGTTATTTTCCTCATTGTAAAAGCCGCTAACCGTATGCGATTTTCGAACTCAATGGCACCGAAAGAATAAATCTTTTTACAAAATTTGATTGAAAAGCCCCGGCCAATAGTCGGGGCTTCTTCATTTATGCGTTATTTTGCCAATAGTATAGATTTACTATGTCAGTCCAGAAAATAGTTATTCTTGGTGGGGGCGAAAGTGGTGTTGGCGCTGCTTTGCTCGCACAGGCCAAAGGTTTTGATGTCTTTTTGTCGGATAAAGGAGCGTTGAAAGAAACCTACCGGGCAACACTTCAGGCGGCAGCTATTCCATTTGAAGAAGGATATCACACTGAGGAACGTATTTTAGATGCCACCGAAGTAATAAAAAGTCCCGGCATTCCTGAAAAAGCACCCCTGGTACAAAAACTTCGGGCGCAGGGAACGCCTATCATTTCGGAAATTGAATTTGCAGCCCGTTACACCAACGCCAAACTGATTGGTATTACCGGCAGCAACGGTAAAACGACAACCACCTTATTAATCTACCACCTCCTTAAAACGGCTGGCCTGAATGTAGGCCTGGCAGGAAATATCGGCGATAGCTTTGCCGAACAGGTTATCCATGATACATTCGACTATTTTGTGCTGGAGCTAAGTAGTTTCCAGTTAGACGATATGTATAAAACGCATCTGGATGTAATGGTGCTGCTGAATATTACACCCGACCATCTTGATCGTTATGACTACAATTTCCAGAACTACGTTGCGTCTAAATTCCGGATTTTACAAAACGCCACTCCTACTGACGACTTCATTTATTTCGCAGAAAGTCAGCCCATTCTGGACGAACTGGCCAGACGTAATCCAGTAGGCCGCGAGTTACCTATATCTCTGAAAAAAGCCGTTTCACCGGGCGCTTATTTAAATGAGGGGCAATTAATAACGGCGAATAAAGAACGTTCATTTTCAATTCCTCAGGCCGAAACTCCCCTGAGGGGGCCACATAACGCGATCAATATGCTAGCGGCTGTATTGACAGCCCAGTCGATAGGTATAGCTAATGAGGATATTACAAACGGGCTAAAAACGTTCCAGAATGCAGGCCACCGACTTGAGCCCGTCAGGACAATTAATCAGATTCAATTTATCAACGACTCAAAGGCGACCAATGTTGATTCTGTTTTTTATGCCCTGTCGAGTATGGATGCGCCAACAATCTGGATAGCAGGCGGTCAGGATAAGGGCAACGACTATAGCCAATTGGATGGATTAGTCGATCAGAAAGTAAAGGCCCTGATTTGCCTTGGTGTAGATAATCATAAATTAGTGGCGTATTTCGGGCAGAAAGTGCCCATAATTTATGAAACTCAATCAATTACCGATGCCGTAAAGAAAGGGCTTGAGTTAGGAAAACCAGGCGATATTGTTCTGCTTTCACCCGCTTGTGCCAGCTTTGATCTGTTTAAAAATTACGAAGATCGCGGTAATCAGTTTAAAGCCGCCGTTAATAACCTAATGATGAATGATGAATGATGACCGGGTCGCCGGAGCGATGCTTACAGGCTAATCATCATTTATCATTCATCATTCATCATTCAGAAAACATGGCCCTTCGCGAGTGGATTCGTACCCATCTTAAAGGCGACCGCCAGATCTGGTGGATCGTTCTGTATCTGTCTATTATGAGCGTTCTGGTGGTTTATAGCGCCACAGGTACTAAAGCATTTCGAGAGCTTGATGGGAACACGGAAGTGTTTCTAATCAAACACGGGTCACTCCTGCTCATTGGGCTAGCCTGTACCTACTTCGCCCACAAGATTAACTATGTGTACTACGCCCGCTTGTCGAAATATGGCCTTTGGTTATCTGTACCCCTATTATTATGGGCCTTTTTTAAAGGCTCGACCCTGAATGATGCGTCGCGTTGGGTAACCATTCCCATCATCAATCAGACGTTCCAGCCATCCGATTTAGCGAAGTTGGCGCTCATATCTAATCTGGCGGCCATGCTTGCCAAACGGCAGCGCTTCATGAATGACCCAACGGTATTATTTAACCTTATCTTGTGGATAGGGCTTATCTGTTCGCTCATTATCCTCTCAAATACGTCTACAGCTCTTTTATTGGGAGCAACCTGCTTTCTGCTGATGTACATTGGCCGGGTTCCTGTTCGCTATCTAGGGTATATGATTGCGGTTTGTGTCGTTTTCGGTGGCATTGCGTTAGCGGCAGGTCAGCGACTGGGAACTGCCGTTAATCGGATCAAAAGCTTTTCAAAATCCGACACCATCGTTTATCAGGTCGAGCAGTCATACATTGCACTGGCCAATGGCGGGCTAACGGGCCAGGGGCCGGGCAACAGTCACCAGCGAAATACATTGCCTAATCCATTTTCTGACTTCATCTACGCCATTATTGTCGAGGAATATGGTCTGTTATTGGGTGGCATACCTGTCGTGCTGGCCTACCTCTGGTTTTTATGGCGCGGGATGAAAACACTCCAGAAAGCGACTCGCCCGTTTGGCGGACTACTCTCAGCAGGTCTAACCTTTAGCATTGTTTTTCAGGCATTTGCCAGTATTTGTGTAGCCATCGGGCTTGCACCTGTAACAGGACAGCCCCTACCGTTATTAAGTATGGGGGCACATCGCTCATATTTACGGGCTTAGCTATTGGTATTGTTCTGAGTGTCAGTCGAGACGAAGCCGACGAAAGTAAAATATAATGTTCATGGTTTACGATTTTCAGTTTATGGTAGGCTAACCGAACCGACAGGCAGGCGAAAGTAGCTAGACGCGTCGGCCCACCATAAACCGAATACCGTGAACCATAAACCTCAAATCGAATGAAAGTTATCATCAGTGGGGGCGGAACCGGAGGCCATATTTACCCAGCGATTGCTATTGCCAACGAACTAAAAGCAATAGATCCAACAACGAAGCTATTATTCGTTGGGGCTGAGGGTAAAATGGAAATGGAGAAAGTACCCCGTGCAGGGTATGACATCGTAGGCTTACCCGTTGTGGGTATAAAACGCGAGTTAACGCTGGCCAATCTGGGATTTCCGCTTAAATTAGGTCGTAGCCTGCTTCGGGCACGGCAGATTGTTCGAGATTTCCAGCCCGATGCAGCCGTGGGGTTGGTGGGTATGCCAGCGGCCCTCTTTTACTGGCGGCATCCCTTAAGGGTATTCCAACACTCATTCAGGAACAAAATTCCTATGCCGGACTGACTAATAAAGTGCTCGCTCGCTGGGCAAAGCGCATTTGTGTAGCTTACCCTGGCATGGACGCGTTTTTTCCTGCTGATAAGATCAAACTAACGGGGAATCCAGTTCGGAGCGATATTCAATTTGCGGATCAACAGGTAGAGGCAGGTCAGAAATTGTTTGGCCTTGAAGCAAACCGACCAACCTTATTAATTATTGGCGGTAGCCAGGGAGCCCGAACCATAAATGAGAGTATAGAGGCAGGGCTTGCACGTTTTGTAGAGGCAGGTGTTCAGGTCGTTTGGCAAACAGGTCCAGCCTTTATTGAGCGGGCACGAACAGCCGTAGCTACACTTCGCTCGCCGTTGATTAAACCCTACGATTTTATTTACGACATGGATAAAGCGTATGCGGTTGCCGATGCGGTTGTATCTCGGGCAGGGGCATTATCTGTGTCTGAATTATGCCTGGTAGGTCGTCCTGCTATTCTGGTTCCGTTTCCAGCAGCTGCCGAAGACCATCAAACAAAAAACGCGATGAGCCTGGTAGAGCATAACGCAGCCCTGCTCGTCAACGACCAAAACGCTAGGACAGAACTTGTTACAACAGTCTTGAATTTACTCAACAATCCGACCCAACGTCAGCAGTTGAGTACCGAAATAAAAACATTGGCCAAACCCAATGCCGCTCGCGACATTGCAAACGAAGTAATTAAACTAACAAAATAAGGAGAACGGAGGAAAGTGAGGAATGACAAGCTTCCCTTCTCCCTCTCCTCCTTCCTCCCTTTCCTCCCTCAGCAAATGACACTAGATCAATTCAAATACATTTATTTTCTCGGCATCGGGGGCATTGGTATGAGCGCGCTGGCCCGCTGGTTTGGCGTTAATGGCTACACGGTAGTCGGTTATGACAAAACACCAACTACCCTCACCGATGCCTTGCAGGCGGAGGGAATGACGATTCACTTCACAGAGGACATTGATCAGATACCGGCTGTTTTTCGGGAAAATCCCGCCGAAACCTTAGTCATTTATACCCCTGCCGTTCCGAAAACACATGCCGAGTACATCTATTTTATAGAAAACGGCTTTACCCTGCAAAAGCGCTCCCAGGTTCTGGGTTTGTTAGCAGGCCAAATGACAACAATCGGGGTGGCCGGGACACATGGCAAAACCACCACGTCATCAATGGTGGCGCATATTCTGCGCGATGCAGGCGTAAACTGCGCAGCTTTTCTGGGTGGCATTACCAATAATTACGGTACCAATTTTCTGCTTAACGAACCCGCTGATAACCTTCGCTCCGTGGTCTGCGTAGTCGAAGCCGACGAGTTCGATCGGTCGTTTCTGACCTTATTCCCAACCTATGCCATCGTAACTTCTACAGATGCCGACCATCTGGACATTTATGGGGCTCACGACGCGGTACTTGAGTCATTCAGCAAATTCGTTAGTCAGATCGAAACCGATGGCGTTTTGTTTATGAAACAAGGTTTATCGCTGTCCGACAAAACAAAAGCAGAGGTTAGACAGTATTCACTTAAAGGTGGTGACTATTACAGTCAGAACCTACGAATTGAACAGGCTACGTTTATATTCGACTTGGTTTACCCCCAAGGGGTAATTACTGATATTCAACTGATGGTTCCTGGATTTCATAATGTCGAAAATGCTGTTGCAGCCGGGGCCGTCGCATTGGAAGTAGGTGTATCGCCAGAGGCCATTCGGTCGGCCCTGAATACATACCGGGGCGTTCGTCGGCGGTTTGAGTACATTCTTAAAACCGATGAAGCCGTATTAATCGATGATTATGCTCACCACCCCGCCGAAGTACAGGCTTTTTTATCGTCAGTAAAAGCCTTGTATCCCGATCGGGAATTAACGGCGATCTTTCAGCCACATTTATTCAGTCGTACCCGTGATTTTGCCGATGGGTTTGCCGAAAGTCTATCACTGGCCGACAACGTTATTTTGCTGGATATTTATCCAGCCCGTGAATTGCCCATGGAAGGTGTCACTTCAGACTTAATTTTTCGGAACGTACACTCGAAAAGTAAACAAAAATGCACCAAAGAGGAATTATCTGACGTTGTGCGAAAAATGAAGCCTTCGTTACTTGTAACCATCGGTGCGGGAGATATTGACCAACTATTACCAACATTAAAATCTATCGTGACCTACCAATAGATAAAATAACTGAAAAACAATTCATCTTATTTACAGATGTTTTCTACCTTTAAATCATCCAAAAAGTGGTTGTTCACCCTTGGAGGGCTTTTGAGTCTGTTTGGTCTCATTGCTTTTACCGAAATTCGGCATGGACAGAAGCACGTTAAGACGGTGGTTATACGAATCGATCAGACTGATGGATATCGTTTTCTGACCCGTAGAGACGCTATGAGCTATCTGACCAACGAGGGTACTGATCCAATTGTAGGCAAAGATTATGCCGATGTTGACTTAAGACGACTGGAAAAAAGATTAAAATTACATGGATTGGTAAAAAATTGTCAAATTTCGCGTGACTTAACAGGTACTTTAGTCGTCGTGATTGAACAACCTCGGCCGTTGGCCCGGTTAGTGACCACCAGCGATGGAGCAAGAACTGTATCAGGACAGTATGTAAGCGATGATGGGCATTTTTTCCCAATTTCTATGAATTACTCGGCCCGCGTTCCGATTCTGACCGGAAATTATTTTTCCCAGAACCGCTCGCTGACCAATGAACGAAACCAGCCGCTGCTGGATTTGTTAAAACGAATACACGATGATCCGTTCTGGCGGGCACAAATCGCCGAGCTATCAGTCGATGAACAAGGTGAAGTAACCATGTGGCCTGAAATGGGCAATCATCGGATTGAATTTGGGCTACCCACCGAACTGGATGCTAAATTTAGAAAGTTAAAATTAGTCTATACGGACGTTTTACCAGCCAAAGGATGGGATCGTTATAGCCGGGTAAGCGTCCAGTACCGAAACCAAATAGTTTGCGAATGACAACAACGGGCATGGACGAAAAAATTGTAGTGGGTCTGGACATTGGTAGCACGAAGGTGTGTGCCGTGGCCGGACGGTTGATTCGAAATAACAAGGAACAGGAAACGCTCGAAGTACTCGGCGTGGGGGAGACGAATCTAACCGATGGAGTAGCCAAAGGGTCTGTCGTGAACGTCAATAATACAGTAAACGCCATAAAGCGGGCTGTAGCAGAGGCATCTAACCAATCTAACCTGAACATTCATCTAGTAAATGTCAGTTTCAGCGGTTCGCACGTTACGTCGGTTAAGTCGAGCGGAAGTATTACCCGCTCCTCATCTGGTGATGAAGTGCAGACGGAAGATATTGACCACCTGCTGAATGACATGTACCGTACGTCGATTCCAGCCGATAAGGAAATTATCCATGTCCTGCCGATGGATTTCGTCGTTGATACCGAAACGAACATCAATCAACCTGTTGGCCGGAATGGCGTTAAACTTGGTGCTGACTTTCAGCTAATTACAGCCCAGGCAAACGCAGCTCGCAACATCCGCAAGTGTATTACGCGCAACAATCTGGCACAGGACACTATGATGTTATCAGCTCTGGCATCAGGGCTGGCCGTTCTGACGGATGAAGAGAAATACGCTGGAGTTGCACTGGTCGATATTGGCGGAGGCACAACTGAGATGGCCATTTATTACCGAAATGTCCTTCGTCACGTAGCTGTTTTCCCATGGGCTGGTAATAGCCTGACATCTGATATTCAGGCGGGTTGCAAAATCCTGCCAAATCAGGCCGAGTTGCTCAAGAAAAAATTTGGCAGCGCTAATCCTGGCGAATACAATCTGAATGAGGTTGTGGCTGTACCTGGCCTCAGCAATCGCAAACCAAAAGACGTACTGCTGAAAAATGTAGCGGTCATTATTGAAGATCGCCTACGTGAAATTGCCGCCCTGGTTCAGGCCGAAATCATTCGGTCAGGCTACGACGGTAAATTGCTCGGTGGCATCGTCCTAACAGGTGGATCAGCGCTGATTCCAGGCGTGGAACATATTTTTGGCCGGGTAACCGGAGTTGAAGAAGTACGGGTTGGGTATCCAGAACATCTCGAACCCAATGGCCGTGCCGATTTAGTTGGCGATCCTGCCTATGCAACCGCAGTTGGTTTAGTATGGGCAGGCTATAAGACGATTGACAATCGGATTTCATTCATTAGCGATCCAAACCGGATTCCTGAGGATCAGCCCGTTAGCACAGGCAGTCGGATAGCCTACCCACCAGTGAGCGGAACAGGCGTTAAACCTAGCGGGGGAACCAAGCTACCAGAGCCACCAGAGCCACCTAAAAAAGGCTGGTTCGATAAACTTCTGGAAGCGCTTCAGCCATCGCGTGGCAACGAAACCGACCCGTACTAGACAATACTTGTAAACTGGCTCATGAGTCTGTTTACCCGCGATATAGAGTTTTTGTAAATGAACAGACACCATAACCCACACGATGAATAGTCAGGGCTATAGATTCGAAATTCCAGACGATAACCCAATCATAATTAAGGTTGTCGGCGTGGGCGGCATGGGAGGTAATGCCGTTAAGCACATGGACAAACTGAAAATGCAGGATGTCAGCTTTGCCGTGTGTAACACTGACCGTCAGGCTCTAATGAGCAATCCGGTGCAAACCAAATTGCAACTGGGCGACGGATTAGGAGCGGGTACCGAAGCCAAAGCTGGTGAAGATGCCGCCCGTGCCAGTATCGATGAAATTCGGAATCTGCTGGCTCCACCAACGAAAATGGTTTTCATCACGGCGGGTATGGGGGTGGTACGGGCACAGGTGCAGCTCCGGTTGTAGCCGAAGTAGCTCGTGAAATGGGCCTCCTAACCGTAGCCGTTGTAACAGCTCCATACTGGTATGAAGGAACGGATAAGAAAGAACAGGCTCGTGAAGGGATAGAAAAGCTGAAGAAAAGCTGCGATACCGTATTAGTCGTTTTAAACGACAAACTGGCTGAGTTATATAGCGAACTGACATGGACGGAAGCCTATGCCCATGCCGATGATGTGCTGGCTAATGCCGTGAAGAGTATCGCTGAAATTATTACAACTCAGGGCGACATCAACGCTGACTTTGCCGACGTGAAGAAAGTGCTCGAAGGAGCAGGCCAATCGGTGATGGGTTCGGCCGAGATTGGGGGCGAAGATCGGGCTCTCCGGGCTATCGAAGCCGCGCTGAATTCGCCTTTGCTTAACGACCACGACATTCGGGGAGCCAAACGGATTCTGTTAACCATTTCTTCGAGTAAGCAACACGCCATGAAGCTGAAAGAACAAATGGCGATTTCGGAACACGTTGCAAAGAAGATTCAGAGTGAAGCCCGAATGTTTAAGTTTGGTGCCATCACCGATGAAAACCTGGGCGAAAATCTGCGAGTAACGATCATTGCGGCTGGTTTCGACGGAACGTCTGCCATCATGGAGCAGCCTAAAGATCCAGAAATTAATTGGGTGGAGCCTGATCCTATCGAAGCAGAAGACGACCAGCCTCAGGATAGTCTGATAGATGAAGAAACGCCCGATGACCTGGTACTGGTTGATGCTGATGGCAATGAAACCGATTCAGAACCAGTTGGCGTAAGTGTGAAACCCGACGATAAGCAAACACCAACGGGTGGGTACAACGGGGGCTCATCTATTGTTCGACCTGAACCGCCCGTTTTTACGGGATCTTTCCAAAATGATGATGACGACGTCGACGTATTGGAATTAGATGACGAACGACCCAATGATGCTGACCTAATTAAGCGAACAGTAGAAGCTTTTGTAAAAGGTCAGTATTTAGCTGCCGACTTGGATCGGCCTACGTTTGAGCGTAATAAG
Source organism: Spirosoma telluris (assembly GCA_003259005.1). Classification (GTDB taxonomy): domain Bacteria; phylum Bacteroidota; class Bacteroidia; order Cytophagales; family Spirosomataceae; genus Spirosoma; species Spirosoma telluris. The sequence continues at coordinate 6,340,090 of QLII01000001.1, read as the reverse complement.
ACTATGCTCTACCCGCTACCCCTATTAGCTGAGCAAGAGTTCGTCCGTTCAAAATTGAATGATTGAGGAGTGTAGATTCTATGGATTCTAAATGTGCAACTAGAATCAATCAGAATCTACAGAATCCATAGAATTTAATTTACACTCAATACCCCATTCCTGGCAGAGACCTATAAGAGTCTCTGCTTTTTTTTCGCTCATGGAACTGACGTATACCGCCGTCAAAAAAACACTTCTTGCCTTAGCTCAGCCCGAACGAGCTATTTTAATTGCCCGTTTTTTCAAAACAGCACCGGGACAATATGGTGAAGGTGATCAGTTTCTAGGCCTTTCCATGCCACAGCAGCATACAATTGCCAAACAGTATCATAACCTGCCCATTACCGAAACCGAGCTGTTGGTACATGACCCTTATCATGAATGCCGCATGGTAGGGTTACTGATTTGGGTTAACCAAACCAAGAGGGCAGGCTTTGCTCAACAATCAGAAATTCTGGAACGGTACCTGGCCAATCGACTATTTATCAATAACTGGGATTTGGTAGATGTCACCTGCCCACATATTGTTGGTCGATCAATCGTTAAAGGAGACCGATCTATTCTGTATGAACTAGCCGCTGAAGCTCATATCTGGAGCCAGCGAATCGCCATCATTTCAACATTTGCCCTGATTCGGTTAGGACAGTTTGGGGATACGTTCGCCCTTGCCGAACTATTATTGCCCCATAAACACGACCTGATTCATAAGGCAATTGGCTGGATGCTGCGCGAAGTAGGCAAACGAAATGTGGATGCATTGGAAGAATTTCTACACGACCATGTTCACCAAATGCCGCGAACAGCGCTCCGTTACGCTATCGAGCGATTCGAACCCGCTCGCCGACGGTATTATCTGGATTTATGACATGAATTTTTTTATACTTATCCTAATCCTTTTTCCATGCTCCACTTTTTTGGCTTAGAGCCCATGTGCTGTTCAAACAAGCGAGTAAAGTGGCTCAGATTGGTAAAGCCAAGTCGATAGCCAGTTTCGGATACCGTAAGGTTTTCTTCCCGTAGCAGCCGGGCGGCTTCCTGCATACGAATGCGCTGGAAATAGGCGTAAAGTCCCAGGCCAAAGATTTGTATGAATAATTTTCGCAGTTTTAACTCATTCATACCAGCTATTCGTACTAAATCCTTCACCGGGATGGGTTCGTTAAGCCTTACCAGTAGGGCATCACGTACCTTATAAATTGCCTTCAACTCGCCAGCGCTTAAATTTTGATGCGCTGTCTCCTTTCGTTTCCTCAAATCACGGAATAAAAAGTATAACAACTCGACTGTTTTTAATTTGTAGTAGAACGCAGGTAATGCCGGTTGGATACCGCTTTTACTAATCTCATTGGCGATCCGTAGTATATCGGCCGACATAAATTCTTCAATAAAAAACTGGTTTGCACGACCAAATAAAAAATCAAAACGAGATAGCTCTTCTTTTAAAAGCGACTGTAGATAGTCAATACTAACCATAATAAAGATCTGTTTCTGGTGCGCATGTTTTGGTAGTTGAATACTCGAACCAGAATGTAACGGTACTATTTGTATACTCGGTATTTCTTCAATCAAGACCGTTTTTTGGAGACCGGTCTCCTCGAACCCATCATCAAAATAGTTATTGAAAGCAATCAGGATACCCTGTTCAATAGCCGTTATGGCACCCCGGTTAAAGGTAAACTCCTTTTTGGATATCATGCTCCGGATCATCAACGCAAAATCCGGTAGATAGTCAAATATCTGGACACTGTTAAACTCAATGCTCTGTAAGAAATCGGCGTGAACATCATTGGAAAGCTGTATACCCAGGCGTTCGGCCATGGCCACCATTTTTTCAAAGCGCTGTTGGCTGTCTGACTGTACTACCATGTTTACGACTATTTTTAGTAGTTATACCGCTATTTTAACCCTAAAAATTAACATTCCTTTGCAGAATAAACAAATGAAAGAGAATGAGTATGACAAAGTCAGTTTTAATTTCAGGTGCCAGTATTGCCGGACTTACTATGGCCTATTGGATGAGGCAATATGGCTACAAGGTAACCGTAATAGAAATCGGTCCGGCTCCCAGAATGGGGGGCTCTCCAATTGATGTGCGGGGCGACTCCTTGGACACGGCCAGGAGAATGGGCGTACTGGATGCCATAAAAGCGGCAAAATTGCAAACAAAGGGCCTTGAATTTATGAATGCAGACGGCGAAGTAGAAGGAATGATGCGGGTCGAGGAAATTGGAGCAATCAGACCAGGCGATGATACTGAAATTCGCCGGGATGATCTGGTGAACATTTTATATGGGAATGCCAAAGACGGCATTTCGTATCGCTTTAACAATCGAATCATTGCCTTAACGCAAAGTGAGGATCAGGTATCTGTTACCCTTTCAGACGGATCTATTAACCTTTACGACTTCGTCATCGGTGCCGATGGCATTCACTCCGGTGTAAGAAAGCTCGTTTTTGGGCCAGAAGAACAGTTTTCTCATTTTTTAAATTTTTATTTTTCTGTGTTTCCCGTTGACGTCAGACTGGGCAAAAAAAATTATGGGCAAATGTATACCACGCCAACCAATCTGGTCATGGTCTACCTTTACAATGAGGATTGTGCGGATGGGTTTTTAGCGTTTCGAGTAAACGAAAAAATTAATTACAACAGGAACGATATAGAAGCCCAAAAACGAATCGTCATTGAAGCATTTAAGGACATAGGCTGGAAAGTGCCCCAGTTGATTGACGAATTAAAAAATGCCGATGCGTTTTATTTTGACCAGGGTTGCCAAATAAAAATGCCTACATGGACAAATGGTCGAGTAGCCTTAATTGGTGACGCAGGGTATGCACCGGCATTTCCGACTGGCATGGGAAGCACGTTGGCTATACAAGGTGCCACTGTTTTGGCCGATGCTATGGCTGAAGTAGCTGATTACAAGGTGGCATTTCAAAAATACAATGAAACTTTTCGGCCAACGGTGGACGCCTTGCAAGCCACGGTTTATGATGGCCTTTCCTTTTTATTGCCCGAAACACAAGAAGCTATTAACATCAGAAATAAAGGTAGCAGATAAACGAGACTAGGTTGATGGATGCAAAGATATACTACACCCATTCTCGCATCCATCAACCTTCATATTCCAATAAAGCTATACTGTAGGAGTACCAACGCATAACCGCACTCAATGGTGTCTATTTTTTCTGTATTCAAGTGAAATAACGTTCTAAGGAGTGTTGTCAAGTATCGTAATGAAATACAGAAAGTGACGAAACTGATTTTGCATCAGAGAGAACAAAAACCGAAGCTCAAAAGATACAATAGCCAATTATATTCCGATTCGCCCCCTGTGGACGTGTTTTCATTGATTAGGTTAAAGAACGGTAAATCAAGATATTATCCTTATATTTTGCAAACCAACCTCTTCATTCGTTTTCTAATGAAACCCGTCTACTTTGCTTGCTTATGCATGGCGCTGTCGCTTGCTTGTTCTGCTCAGGTAAAATCGACAAAGCCTGTTCCCTACGATGTTATTATTCGCAATGGCCTGATCTACGATGGTTCCGGCCAAAAGCCGTATAAAGGAGACATTGGCATCCGGGCTGACCGGGTGGTAGCAGTCGGCAAACTAACCACCGCATCGGCGGACCGTTCCAAAGCGGCCACCATTATTGATGCTAACGGTATGGCGGTAGCACCGGGATTCATCAATGTACTTTCTCACACGGGCGCATTTCTGCTCAAAGACAACCGCTCTATGAGCGATTTGAAGCAGGGTATTACGACCGAAATCTTTGGCGAGTTATCATGGGGGCCCGTGAAAACCCAGGCCATGCGCCAACGAATAAACCGCAACCTAACCACATTTGGCCCTGGGGCTGATACTTGTACCTGGACAACGCTGGCGGAGTTTATGACTAAACTGGAGCGCAAAGGCATCACCCCAAACATTGCCTCTTATGTAGGCGCGGGCGAAGTCCGCATGAACGTACTGGGCGAAGACGATGTAAAACCTACCCCCAGTCAGTTAGCCCAAATGCAGAAATTGGTTCGTGAAGCGATGGAAGGCGGTGCACTGGGTGTAACAACCATGCTGATTTACCCACCAAATACCTTTGCCGATACCGCTGAACTGATTGCCCTCTGCCAGGAGGCTGCCCGCTACGGCGGCCGATACATTGTCCATATGCGGAGTGAAGGCGACCGTCTGGAAGAGGGTATCCAGGAGCTTATCAAGATTGGAAAGGAGGCCAAACTACCCGTCGAACTCTATCATTTCAAGGCAAGCGGAGTTCGCAACTGGCCTAAAATAGACAAGGCTATCGCCATGATTAACCAGGCCAGGCAACAAGGGCAGGACATAACCGCTAATATGTACACCTACACGGCTGGTGGCACGGGCTTAACGTCCTGTTTGCCCCCCTATGTCTTCAACGGGGGCTTTTTGGCGGGCTGGAAACGGTTACAGGACCCGGAAGAACGACGAAAAATTGCCCAGGAAGTACGCCATCAGACCCAGGAGTGGGAGAATTTGTTTGCGTTGGCGGGGTCCATGGACAACATTTTGCTGGCGGATTTCGAACAGGATTCGCTGAAGAAATACACGGGTAAAACCATGGGTCAGGTTGCCGCCATGCGGGGGAAAGACCCGCTCGAAACGGTGATGGATTTGATTGTGCAGGACAAAGCCCGGGTTGGAACCATCTATTTCCTGATGTCGGAAGAGAACGTCCGTAAGGAGATGCAACAACCCTGGGTCAGCTTCGGGTCGGATGCCGCTTCGATAACGGAAGATGACAATAAAAACGGTACTACGCACCCCCGCACATTTGGCAACTTCGCCAGGGTGCTGGGTCGATACGTTCGGGACGAAAAGCTGATCTCGCTGGACGAAGCCATCCGTCGACTAACCAGTTTGCCCGCGACCAATCACAAACTCAAGGATCGCGGCTGGCTCAAACCCGGCTACTTCGCCGACGTGGTCATTTTCGATCCGGCTACCATCGGTGATAAAGCTACATTCGAGAAGCCTTTCCAATACGCCGTTGGTATGCAGCATGTGTTTATCAACGGGAAACAGGTACTCAAAGATGGGGAGCATACCGGCGCTCTGCCAGGTCGGGCATTATGGGGACCGGGTAGAAAAGTTCAACCGGTAGCAGACTCGAAAAAGATGTAGGATTCTTGATTTGACTTACCTGTATGAAAATTCTACCCTTCTTTTTAGCCCTGTTGATAGCTTGCGAATCCCGGCAGAAACCCGCTGAAAATCCGACAACGGCTCAGGTTATCTGCCGGACTGCTCCAACTGACAAGGCCTGGTACAGTTCAGGCCAGAAAGCTCCGCTCTTCGACAGTTTAGGCAGCATCCATTTCCCCATTACCACCCAGAATAAGGAAGTTCAACGCTATTTCGATCAGGGGCTTATGCTGGCCGTTGGGTTCAATCATGCCGAAGCGGCTCGTTCGTTTTTTGAAGCAACCCGCCTGGATTCAACCTGTGCCATGGCTTTTTGGGGCTTTAGCTATGTGCTAGGGCCAAACTATAACGCGGGCATGGAACCCGATAATTATGAGCGTGCCTATGTCGCCATCCAGCGGGCCAGTCAATTGTCGGCCCGATGTTCGGATAAAGAAAAAGCATTGATCAATGCATTAGCAAAACGGTATCCAGCCAAGCCTGTCGATGACCGCAAACCCTATGATGAAGCCTACTCGAAGGCGATAAAGCAAGTCCATGAGCGGTTTCCCGACGATGCAGATATTGCCGCGCTTTACGCCGAATCGTTGATGGATATGCATCCCTGGGATTTATGGGAACATGATGGACGCCCGAAACCCTGGACGCCTGGCATCATCGCGGCCCTGGAAAAACTGATGATTCGTAACCCCAATCATATTGCGCTCAATCATTATTATATCCACGCCGTAGAAGCCTCCAAAACACCAGAGCGAGGGCTAAAAAGTGCGACTATACTCAGCAAGGTAGCACCCAAGGCCAGTCATCTGGTACACATGCCTTCGCACATTTATATCCGCACGGGCAATTATCACGAAGGCTCACTCAGCAACTGGCAAGCCGTAAAGGTGGATAGTCTTTATTTAATGGGTATCTATGCACAGGGCGCTTTTCCGCTGAACTACTTCCCCCACAATTACCACTTGTTAGTGGCCACCGCTACGCTGGAAGGCAACTACCAATGGGCCATGACTTCGGCACGAAAAGTAGCCGAAAACACGAAGAAGCAGTTGATGGCCGATCCTGCCTGGTGTACGCTCCAGCATTACTACACCATTCCATACTATGTAGCTATCAAGTTTGCCCAATGGGATAAACTTCTTCGGATGTGCCAGGCCGATACGGTCAGCTTGAAATACCCAACGGCCATTCGCCATTATGCCAGCGGCCTGGCTTTAGCTCATAAAAAGCAACTTGTGAAGGCAAAGCTGGAACTGCAACAACTCGACAAACTGACGACTGACCCGGATATTGGTAAGCTAAAATTAGGGGGAATTAACCCAATGAGTTCCATTCTAAAAATCGCCCGTCGGGTATTGAAAGCCGAAATTCTGGCGCAGGAAGGGCAGTTAGCATCCAGCATTACGTTATTGCAGGAAGCCGTTATTTTGGAAGATGGGTTAAACTACCAGGAACCGCCGGACTGGTTCTTTTCGGTACGCCATAATCTGGGTGCTGTTCTTTTAAAAGCCAAACGCTATGATGAGGCCGAAGCGGTATTTGCCAATGATTTAAGCGTGTTTCCAAGAAATGGCTGGGCGTTGGCAGGCCTTTATAAATCGCTGGTAAATCAGGGCTTTACAGAAAAAGCGCAGCAAACGCAGGTTTTATTGAGGGAAGCCTGGAAATGGGCCGATAAAGATTTGAAAGCCGGAAAGGTGGCAGGTTTATAGGGGCTAGCAAATGCAATCTATCCGGCTGAATAGCCAGTGGAAACACTAACAAGGGAAGACAATAAAAATTTACGGATACAAATTCAACTCGGCAAGTTGCTGTCTGAAAATCAACCGTTCGATTTCATTGAATTTGAAGATTTTCCCGGTCGCTTTGCCCATATCAGTTTTACCATGTATAGCTCCGTCTTCCAGTTCGGAGTGTTCGTCCCAACTATCTTTTCTAGGATTAAAGAACAGAATAAGATTTTCGCTCTCATGAAGAAATGTACCGACATCGGAACCTTTGTAGTAGTTACAGCCGGGGCAGCAGTAAGCTAAATTGTTCAATTCGTTCGTACCACCATGCTTCATACTCCTAATATGCTCAATATGAAACGAATAAAAAGAGACTCGTTCAGCCAACAGGCAATATTCGCATCGAAAATCGGCTCGCGTCGCTACTTTCTTTTTGGTAGAGAGCGGGATAACCCTACTCCTGATTGCAACATCTGGATAGCCCTCGCTTTGGCAAGACCAACAATACGGTTGATCATGAGGTATTGTTCTATTTCGTTTTTTTCCTCATCCGGAAGAGGGCTCTCTTTTTGCTTATCCAACAGAAAGTCAAGGCGTTGCTGATGGGCTGGTGATGGCCTGAAATTTATCACTTTTTCGGGATTCATCCCAGCGATGAAGGTTGAAATTTCGTCAAAAACCGATGTCTTCCTGAGCATTTTCGATCACGTTAGCTTTAAACAAAGATACCTTTTTCGGTATTGAGCCGCAACAGGATAGGATGGCATTCCTTTACCCACTAACAATATGATTTTACAGGTAATCTATCAGGCTAATGCTTTGAAAACATGCTTATACCGCTCGAAATCGCGACGTATAATTGCATCGACTTTTCGACCCGGCCAGATGGCGTCCCGGTTTGAGGCTGTTCCTGGCAGGCTCCTCGATCAGCTCCCGCAGGATATCGATATCTTTAATGAAATGCTTACCCTCCCGAATAATTTCCCGGATAGCCTCTTTCTATTCTTCTTTCTCCAGTGCCGTCATAGTCACTATTAGTTGGGGATAAAAATACAAAATTAACCCGTTCATTTATTCACGATTAGATACCATTCCTATATGAAACTCCCACTACTCATTTGCGCGCTTTTCATTACCATTTCGGCTTCAGCCCAAAAACGAAAACCTACGAAACCTGACCGCTTTGCGGGATTAGATACCACCTTCGCCCGCGTCCTGACCGACTGGAAAGCGGTTGGTTTTGCTGTTGCCGTTGTCGAAAAAGGCAAAGTCATTTATAGCAAAGGTTTCGGCTATCGGGACCTGGAGAAAAAGCTGCCCGTTACGCCAAACACCTTATTTGCTATTGGCTCCTGCACCAAAGCATTCACCTCCTCGCTAATTGGATTGCTACACAAAGACGGAAAAGTAGACTATGATGAACCCGTCACGAAGTACCTGCCCAGCTTGAAATTTTTTAGCGATGATCTGACCAACCACATCACGCTACGCGACATGATGTGCCACCGAACGGGACTGCCCCGCCACGATCTGTCGTGGTATCTCAACCCTACCTCGCGGGACAGTTTGGTGGGGCGTTTGCAATATATGGAGCCATCCGCCCCACTACGCCAACGGTGGCAGTACAACAATTTTATGTTTATGGCACAGGGCGTAGTCGCCGAAAAGTTATCCGGCAAATCCTGGGAGTCCAATGTGCGTGAACGGATTTTTGAGCCATTGGGCATGAGTAGTAGCCTATTCTCGGTGAACGACATGGCCAAAAGCACCGATGCTTCCTTCGGTTACGAGGTTAAGAAAGACAGCCTGATCCAGAAAATGGCGTATTACAACATCGACGCTGTGGGGCCAGCCGGAAGCATTAATAGTAACGTGGTGGATATGGCTAAGTGGGTCAGCATCTGGACGAATGGCGGCAAATTTGGGGGCAAGGAAATCTTACCAGCCGCTTATGTGAAAGAAGCTATGACCTCGCAAATGGTCATTTCTGGCGGTTTACCAGAAAAAGAAATTCCCGATGTGTATATGGCTAACTACGGGTTCGGCTGGATGCTGGCTTCCTATAAAGGACATTACCGGGTCGAGCATGGCGGCAACATCGATGGGTTCAGCGCCAGCACCTGCTTTTTTCCTTCCGACAGTGTAGGCATCATCGTACTAACCAATCAAAACGGCTCCCCAGTACCCAGCATCGTGCGAAACATAATCACCGACCGGGTGTTGGGCTTACCCGCTTTCGACTGGAACAAAGACCGATTGAAACTAGTCAATAAAGCCAAAGCGAGTGCCAAAGAAACCGAGAAAAAAGTCGTAAGCACACGCAAGAAAGGCACTAAACCCTCGCATCGGCTGGCTGATTACGCAGGCACGTACGGACACGAAGGGTATGGTAACTATGCGGTTACGACTACTGGTGATTCATTGTTTTTGCAGACAGCCACCCAAAAATACTGGCTTGATCACTTCCATTACGATATTTTCCAACCCTTCGATACCAAAGGTGGCATTGACACGACGGATAAAAGCCCCGTTCGTTTTCAGTTCACGACGGGCCTAATGGGGGATATTGACGGTATTGCGGTTTCCGGTTTTGAGTCAGCCATCCCCAAACCCCTTGTGTTTTCCCGCAGTGCAGCCGTCAAAGGAATCTCAGCTGCTGACCTGAAGAAATACGTCGGTGAATATGACCTGGCGGGGGTTACGGCCAGTACCTCTATTAAAGGCGAAAAAACGCTGATGCTGCTCGTGCCGGGCCAACCCGAATATGAGTTGGTCTTCGTTGGCAACCACAAGTTTACCATCAAAAAACTAGTCGGATTCAGCATCCAGTTCGAGCTGAACGACAAAGGCGAAACAACCGCTCTGACCGCTATGCAGCCCAACGGTACGTTCAAGGCAACCAAAAAAGTAGCTGCGCCTGTAGCCGAAAAGAAAGAATAAACGATAACTCTTCCTACGAACCTCTCACCTACTGTACATATGACTAACTACCAGCCCGTTGCTCAGACTGAGCGCATTCAAACCATCGACATCCTGCGAGGTGTGGCCCTACTGGGCATTCTGCTCATGAACATTCAGGAATTCGGGCTGACCGAAGCTAGTCTTCACCAATTAGTTCGAGGGCCTCACGGTGGCAATTACTGGCTTCAGACCATAATTCATGCGCTGTTTGAGCATAAGATGCGGGCATTGTTCTCCATGCTCTTTGGCGCGGGTATTATTCTGTTTTTGGCTAAGAACCGGACTGGAGCAGGTATGGCGACACCGGAGTTATTTATTCGGCGTCAGATGTGGCTCATCGCTTTTGGCTTAGTCAACGCCTTAGTTCTGCTGTGGTTTGGCGATATTCTGTTTCACTATGGTATCGTAGGTATTTTGCTCTTTCCGTTCAATCGGCTACCGGCACGGACGTTACTGGTGTGCGCAGTGGTTGTCGGGCTGATTTATAGCGGAAAGAATTACTGGAATTTTGCGGAACAAAAGCAGAAATACGAGAAGTATCAAACCGTTGTTGCCCTCGAAAAGAAAAACAAGAAGGTGAAGCTCACCGACGAACAGAAAGACGATAAGTCGGCCTGGGAGGGAATAGTGAAAGGAGCCAAATATGATCAAAAAGCAGATAAGGCGGATATCATCGCTATGCGCTCCGATTACGCTACGGTCTGGAACCACATGGTTCCTAAAATCCAGAGTATGGAAGCACCTTTTTTCTATCAGATCATCCTATGGGATGTTGTTTCAATGATGTTGCTGGGGATGGCTCTTTTCAAATGGGGCTTCTTCTCTAACCGGCTCACCACCAGAGACTATGCGCTGTTAGCCTTAGGTGGATTGCTCATTGGCCAGACAATAGCCTGGCTGTCGTTGCCGTCCTACGAGCTAAAAATCACCAACATTAGCAAGTATATCAGTACTAGTGTGGTGCCACTTGCCGAGGTGTTAATGCCGTTTGAACGGGGATTTACGGCTATTGGTTGGGCGAGTCTGGTTTTGTTGCTCTACCGGTCGGGCATCGGAGCGTGGCTGTGGAAGGCATTGAGGGCCGTGGGACAAATGGCCTTTACCAATTACCTGATGCAGTCGGTCTTGTGTACGCTCTTCTTTTTCGGGTACGGATTCGGGTATTTCGGCGATCTGAAATTCTACCAACTCTATTTCATCGTGGCCGAAATCTGGTTGATTCAACTGGTGTTCAGCGTGGCCTGGCTACACTATTTCCGGTTTGGCCCTTTGGAATGGCTCTGGCGGTCGCTGACCTACGGCGAGCGGCAACCCATGCGATTAACACCACCAGCTCCGCTCGAAACACCTATCCTGTCCTAACCTCTCTACCCGAACGATCCCATGGAAACCAATTCAATTGATACGCTACCCGCTGACGACAGCCATGCCGTCAACATCCTGACTCCACAACCTGTAGATAAAGCCGACCGTATTCAGACCATAGACCTCATTCGGGGGCTGGCCTTATTGGGTATTCTGATGATGAATATCCCAGGCTTTGGTTTTTTAGGCTCTGGCTTTATCGCCTTACTAAGTAAACCAGAAGGCCCAGACTTTTATGCCTTCGCCATCGTTGGAACGGCGTTTGAAGGAACCATGCGCGGCTTGTTTTCCATGCTGTTTGGGGCAGGCATGGTTCTATTCACGATGAACAAGCAGGAGCAGGAGAACGGCCCCACCGTAGCCGAATACTACTACCGGCGATTGCTCTGGCTGGTTTTATTCGGGATGTTTAATGCGTATGTACTTCTCTGGTTTGGCGACATTCTGTTCTTTTATGGCCTTTGCGGCATGTTGTTATACCCCTTCCGCAAAACCAAAGCCACCTGGTTGATTGGGTTAGCCGTTTTGTGTCTGGGTATCAATACCATCCGTACCGAAATATGGTATGGTGGGTTACGCGAGAACCGGGCGGGCTATCTGGAAGCCACTAAGCTGGAGAAAGCCCATAAAAAGCCAACCGAGAAACAGAAAGAAGCCAAAGCCGCCTGGGAAAAATTTGAGAATAATCGAAAGCCAGATCCTAAAAAAGATGCCAAAGAGCTAAAAGCCATGCGAGGTGACTATGGCACCGTCTTCGCCCATTTGATACCCCGAAACAGTGAGAGCGAGACCTACGGCACCTATTTTGGAACCTGGGATTGGCTGATGATGATGTTTATAGGTATGGCCCTGTTACAATGGGGCTTCTTTTCCAATAAACTCTCCACCTCCACCTATGCGCTGACGCTACTCATAGGCTATGGCGTGGGACTGCCGATAAGCTGGTTTTATGTACAATCGCAGGTAGGCTGGGTTCAAGATCCAGGCTCATTCGTCGACACTTACCGTACGATACCATTTCAGGTGTATGATGTACGCAGGATTTTGCTGGCCTTAGGACACGCCAGTTTGCTCATTCTGGTTTACCGATCGGCGCTGGTACCCTGGCTAATGCGGGCCTTAACCGCCGTAGGGCAAATGGCCTTCACAAACTACCTGTCGCAGTCCATTATCTGCACGCTGTTTTTCTACGGGTACGGACTAGGGTATTACGGCAAGCTGTCGTATTACCAACTGTATTACGTAGTCGCTGCGGTATGGATCTTCCAGCTTATTATCAGTCCCATCTGGTTGACCTACTTCCGCTTCGGCCCGTTTGAATGGGTCTGGCGGAGTTTAACTTACTGGAAAGCCCAGCCTATGCGCCGAATGGTGGACGTAGCGTAAGACTGAAAAGGTCATAAAAAATAGCCCTGACCGTTTTGACACCGTCAGGGCTATTTTCTTTATAATACTTAGCGACTACCGCATCATCTTGTTCAATTTGCCAGATGACTGCATGGTGTTCATTTTCTTCATCATCTTGCGCATCTCATCAAACTGCTTCAGCAGATTGTTGACCTGCGTAATATTGGTACCACTACCCGCTGCAATCCGTTTTTTACGGCTCCCGTCAATGATGTCAGGGCGGCTACGTTCTTTCGGCGTCATCGAACTGATAATGGCTTCAATGGGCTTGAAGGAATCATTGTCGATGTCAAGATCCTTGATCATCTTGCCCATACCCGGAATCATCCCGAGCAGGTCTTTGACGTTACCCATCTTTTTAATCTGTTGCAACTGCGACAGGAAGTCGTCGAAGTCGAACTGATTCTTACGCATCTTGGCGTTGATACGTTTGGCTTCGTCTTCGTCAAACGCCTGCTGCGCCCGCTCTACCAACGAAATCACATCGCCCATGCCCAGAATCCGGCTGGCCATCCGATCAGGGTAGAACACATCGAGCGCTTCCATTTTCTCGCCTGTGCTGATGAACTTGATGGGCTTATTAACCACCGTTTTGATGGACAGAGCGGCCCCACCGCGTGCGTCACCGTCGAGTTTGGTTAATACGACGCCGTCAAAATTGAGTCGTTCGTTAAACGTTTTGGCCGTATTGACTGCATCCTGGCCCGTCATGGAATCAACCACAAACAGGGTTTCAGTGGGAGAGATAGCCCGTTTAACCGCTTCGATTTCCTGCATCATCGCTTCATCGACCGCCAGACGACCAGCCGTATCGATGATCACGATTTTCTTACCCGTTTTGCGAGCCTGGTCGATACCATTCTTCGCAATAGCAACGGCATCTTTGTTTTCCGGCTCGGCATATACATCCACGCCGACCTGCTCGCCAAGCACTTTTAATTGGTCGATAGCTGCCGGACGGTAAATGTCTGCTGCCACAAGAAGAACATTGCGCCCCTGCTTTTTCAGAAAGGCTGCCAGTTTACCCGAAAAGGTTGTTTTACCTGATCCCTGCAAACCTGCAATCAGAATCACAGCCGGATCGCCTTTGATGTTGATACCCTGCGCTTCACCGCCCATTAACTCGGTCAGTTCTTCCTGAACGATTTTAACGAATAGTTGGCCCGGCTCAACGGAAATCAGCACCTTCCGGTCGAGCGCCTTATCGCGAATGCGGTCGGTAATTTCTTTGGCAACTTTATAGTTTACATCGGCATCGGTCAACGCGCGACGAACTTCTTTGATGGTTGCGGCAACGTTGATTTCGGTAATGCGGCCCTGCCCCTTGAGGGTTTTAATGGCCTTATTTAGCTTATCCTGAAGATTCTCGAACATAGTGTATTACAAACGATTCGGCAAAGATAACAGTTTCCCACAGTCAATAATGGCCAATTAGCGAATAGGGCTGGAGATGTGGGTAAGGTCTACAAAAAAATAGTGTTTTTCACCGATCAGGCAAAACAATATTTTTCTGGCATTATAGTTGATAAGGAATAGATGAGTATTTATTTCTTTATCTTTTAATTCTACTCTATGAGGCAATAATACTATTTATGTCTATATTAGCATTTAATGCATCCTCTTTTGCAAGAATTGCTGATACGACCCTATAGTGATTCTAAACCAACTGCCTCATGAGAACTCTTTTGATGAAAAAAGTAGCGGGTTATCTAGCCACTGCTTCATTGGTAGCCTGTCCGTTCGTATCGTCGGTTACTGCTGCGATGCCTTCGCAAACGACATTCATTGCGCCGGCAACTTCAACTTCCCCAACAAAGTCAGAAGCTAAGTTGACCGGTGATCCTGTTTTAGTTCGCAACACGACGGCTAAATCAGAAGCTCCCGCAACTACATCCCCAGCAAAAGTACAGGACAAGAAAACGATTGGCCGGTGCTGGAAACGCCTGATGAACATGGCTCGGGAAGTGACGCACGCTCACCATACCAAGAAATAAATTCCGTGAGTTTACGGTTAGGCAATGGCTGCCTGTTCAAACGGCAACCCAGCCTGCTTTATGAACGACCCCAGCAGATTCTGGTACGATTGTATCTGCTGGGTACGATAGGCCTCGCTCCATGCTAGTTCAGTAGCCATAAGTTCGGCAACCTGTGGCGCAAGCTGAGCCGTTAGCTGCCAATTGGAAAGTTCCAAACGCCACCTCCTAGCCAATACGTCTCGCAGGGTAACCGCCATTTCTTCACGCACCTGATACACGACTTCAGCCTTTAAAAAAGGCTGACTGTCGGTTAGTTTTTCGGCCCAGGCAGGTTGCTCCTGCGTTAGTTTTGCAACGTGTTCAGCACGGTTACCATACGTTCGCATTAAGTGTTGGCAGGCATCTGCCGGAAGGCTATACTGTGTTTGCAAGGCTTGCCAATCTTCGAAGTGGTAGTTTTCGCCCCCAATCAGATAATGGGTTTCGGTACTGCTTCGAACTGGTTTGTTTAGTAACTCCCCTACCCGGTCGATGGCATCCTGAGCCATAACCCGGTAGGTGGTCCATTTGCCGCCAAGCAGGCTAAGCAATCCAGATTCGGTGTCGTGCTCCACTTCATGATCGCGAAGCAATGCTTTTGTATCAGCCCGGCTGCTTACAATTAATGGGCGAATGCCGCCAAAACCAGCTTGTATATCAGATCGATTTGGGGTTTTGTCCAGATAAGGCCGTACAGTTTCAATCAGGTAATCAACCTCATCGGGTTCCAGAACGGGCTCCTGCTTCAAATCGGAGTAGTCATTATCGGTTGTGCCAACAAATACTTTATCGCCAAACGGAATAGCAAATACGACCCGCCCGTCAGCCGTTTTCGGAATCAGTATAGCAAAATCACTGGCCAGTGTTTCGCGCGGTAGTACAATATGAACGCCCTTGCTGGGGCGTATGCGTCGGTCTACAGCCGGATTCGCCAACAACCGAACGTGATCGGCATAAGGACCTGTACAGTTCAGGAATACGGCAGCCTTTACCTCAATGGTTTCAGCCGTAAGCTGGTCCTGCACAACAGCCGTCTTGATACGCCCATTTTCATGCGTAAAGCCGGTCACGGCAGCATAATTGACTACGGCTGTTCCGGCTTCATCGGCTGAGTGAGCCATGGCAAGCGCATAACGGGCGTCGTTAAACTGACCATCGTAATACAGAACGGCACTGTGCATCTGGTGTGTCAACATCGGGCTTTTGGCTAATGCCTCCGCCTGATTAAGCCAGCTTCCTTTGGGGAAGGAGTCATGACCGGCAATAAAATCGTAGAGGGTCAGACCAATGGTCATGTAAAGTCCCTCGACCCAACTGAATACGGGGTAAGGATAGCCAGTGGATGGGCGAGATGCGGTGCATTTCGAATCACTGTCCGGCGTTCGGCCAGACCGTGACGGACCTGACGAAGTTGAGCCAGGTCAAGTTTTTTAATCGCCTGTTCCAAATAGCGAACACCCCCATGAATCAGTTTGGTGGAACGGGACGAGGTTTCGCTGGCAAAATCACCCCGGTCAATGAGGGCAACCCGGTAGCCTCTCAGGGCTGCATCTAACGCGGCACCAGCACCGCTGGCACCGGCACCAATGATACAAATATCGAATGTTTCCTGCTGTAACCGCGCCCAGTTTTTTTCCCGATTCATGCTGTAAAGATAAGGCAAATTAGTGGAGTAGGTGAAGTGAGTGGAGTAGGTAAAGTAGTTGTCTATCACTTACTATACTCACGCCACTCACTTCACCTACTCCACTAATTTACGAAGAGAAACTACGGCTACGGCCTCCGAAAAATCCACTACGTCCGCCCGATGGTCGAACGGTACGTGTGACACGGGAGGTACGAACGGTTTCGCCAACGCGCGTGGATCGGTTATATAACTCAGAATTAGCATAAATTCCGGAGCCATACCGACGTGCATCATCACGGTATTGTGGTGCTGTAGAACGGCCCAACATATAGCCCAGACTACCCCACAGCAGAGCATTAGCCAAGCCATTATGATGGTGGGACTGATATGCTCCCGGATTATGGAGATAGGTGTTGGTCGACTGGTCGGTTTCAACGAGTCGTTTGGCGGCTTCAACGCTTAATGTATCACGATGACCGTCAAAATAACTCACAATAGCTCCCGCCTGACCTGGTTCAGCCTGCACTTCATCAGTAATTTTAAAGTTACCGGGAGCCGTTTCCGTGATATAGGTTCGAACCCCTTTTCCGAAACGGGTTTCGGTCCGTTCTTCTTCGGAATTGTTATTGCCACAACTCTGAAGCATAACAGCACCACCAAGCAGTGCTAAACTAAGGGTCGTGCTGAGGGTAATATCTTTTACACGCCGAAGAACGGCATGTCGGCGAGTGGGTGTCATGGACTAAGTCAGTTAAGAATCAGCCACTAAACTACGCTACTGAACGCAGGGCTACAACCAAATACGGATGAACTGTTAACTGAGCTTAGCAAACGGTTGTTAGAACGGACGATATTTTGTCCCGAATAACACCGCAATACCAGCCGATACACTGACGACGCCAACCGTTCGGTCGCTGCTATAGCTTGAGCTTGTCGATACACTATTGTTGCTTTGTGCCGTCGATGTCAGATTCGTGAACGTAAAATCAGCGCGGCTGTAATCTGCATTCAGATTAAAGGCTGTGCTCCGACCCAGCCGGTAACGTAGGGACAAGCCACCACCAAACGCCATGGCACTACTCTGAGAACCTGTTGTTTTCAACGACATTTCGGTGCGACCGAATGTGCCCGACATGGAAGTGTTCGGCAGAACAGCGAGTGCCCGACCAGCAAGCAGATGGCCATCTACCGAAAAGCGACCACTTAGTGGGATAGAAATATAAGGTCCCGCCATTACCGTCATGATTGACCAATTATCGGCCTTTGCGGTCCAAACATCCGAATCGTTTCGATACAGTGCATCAAGCATCGCGCCCGTGTTAACCGAGTTCCGATGTTGCTCGCCACGAATCATCAGTCCTACAGGGCCCGCGACCCGATAACCCGCAGATAGATTGAACACCAGTCCGTTACCAGCCATACAAGCCTGATCATCAGAAGCCGAGCAACTCGCAAACCGACCAACCGGCAAGCTAGCTCCTGCTGATACAGCAAAAAAACCTTTTTTATCCTGATGCGATAGAATAAACGTCTTCTGGCAAAAAGCAACGGTAGTCATGCCAGCTGCCAGTACAGTTACGAAGAGCTTTTTCATAGCCTACTAAATTTGTTGGGTAAGTTGTTATCTGGTTACCTAACAAATACAATGCCACAAATCAATAAGCACACAACTAACTGTTTATCAGAAATTTACTTTCCCCTATTTGCATTCATTGCCAGATAAACACCATTCGTCCAGCCGAAACCATCCTGATTTGGGTACTCGCCCCCACCCGTAGTGATGGCGGCATCAACGACGTTGTATTTTTCCATCATTTTGCCCGTTGCCCGAAACACTTTGTCATTTAGCGCCAGCCAGCGATCACGACCTTCATTAGCCGTTTCAGTAAAGCCATAGTTGAGCAGCGCTTTGTAAACGATCCATTGTAGGGGTGCCCAGCCATTTGGCCAGTCCCATTGCTGGCCCGTTTGGTTGATCGTGGTCACCCAGCCGCCTACCTGCAAAAAATCGGCTTTGAGCCGGTCGTGAACGCGTGTAGCCTGCTCAGGCGTAGCTAGTTTAAAGAATAGAGGAAATACACCGGCCAGGGTGATCGCTGCTGTTTGCTGTTTGGCAACAGCGTCATAATCGTGAAAGAAACCGGTTTCTTCGTTCCAGAATATCTGCTGAATGGCTTTTTGGCGATCTTTAATCAACCAGTCATACTCATCGTATGCCATCTTATACTCACCCATATGAAGAGCGGAGTCATGCAGGGTTGTCTCCAGCCGATAAAGCAGGCAGTTTAAATCTACGGGCACAATATTGGCTGAATCAATAGTTGCCATTGATTGCTGATCCTTAAACCAGCGACTACTAAAATCCCAACCCGATTCGCAGGCCGCCCGGATGTGGGTGTACAACTCTTCGGGTACAACACCAAGTGGTTCAGCTTCTTCCGTAAGCTCAATTTCCTGACGGTATGCTTCAGGGCGAGGGGTAGGCGTATCATCCCAGTATCGGTTTAGGATCATCTTATCATCCAGCCTGACAACCCGTTTCTGGATAGGGTGTTCGGCCGTCAACTTATAGCGGCCATTCATCCAGAAATCATATTCTTTCAGAAGCTGTGGCTGGTAGGTCACCAGCGCATCTTTCCCGGCCTGCGATGCCTCATCAATATCAGCCAGCAAACGCACCATCAGGGAAAAATACGGCGGCTGCGACCGGCTCAGAAAATAGGTTCGATTGCCATTCGGGATAAAGCCGAACTGATCAATTAGGTAGGCGAAATTATCGAGCATACCCCGGATCAGATCGAGCCTGCCCGATTCATGAAGGCCCAGCATAGTAAAATAACTGTCCCAATAGAAAATCTCGCGAAATCGTCCTCCCGGCACTACGTATGGATGGGGCAACGGTACACGGGAACTCCCTTCTACCGGTGGATCAGCCTGACGGGTGAGCCGATCCCACAACCGATTTATGTGCTCGGCGGTGCTTATTGACGTATCACTGACGTAATTGCTGACAACTTTCTCCGGCACAACAAAGTAGGCGTGCACAAACGCAGTCAGGTCGAAATCCGCTTTCGTTTTCTCGCTTTCGTAAAGAGCAACCAGATCGGCGGGCGCGAGTTTGGGCACGCAGTCAACAAATGTTTTTGAGTCGGCGAAAACATGACCTAACTGCACATCCTGAAACAGACTGCCGAAGAGTTGATCAGGCGATTTTGGGAAAGATAAAGCTGTCAAAGTAGAAATAGACGATTCAGATGAGTTAACCTCAACAAGTCCGTTTTGTCATGGAATATGTTGGTTGGCGAGACAAAAATGCAAAAAGCCACAATAGAACTGGAAAAAATAATAGTCGGAAACCCGTATGTTTATCTTCCTAAACTTATAACCACCGTACCGACATGGCTCACTGGCGCATTAAGCTCTCGTTACTTCTCAACTATTTCGTGTTTGCCATTCTGCTCAACAGTGTTGGAACGGTGATTTTACAGGTTCAAAACAACTATGGCGTATCAGCTTCATCGGCTAGTGTACTCGAAGCATTCAAGGATTTGACCATTGCGATTGTATCCTTTATCGTGGCTTCTTACATTATCCGAATTGGCTACAAGCGCGCCATGCTGTTTGCTCTGGGCCTGGTTATATTGGCCTGCCTGCTCATGCCGCAGGTTCCGGCCTTCTGGACTACAAAGTTGCTATTTGCCGCTACGGGAGCTGGTTTCGCCCTTATAAAAGTGTCCATATTTGCTACAATTGGCCTGATCACAAACGATACCAACGAACACGCCAGTTTTATGAATTTTCTGGAGTCTTTTTTTTCAGTTGGTATTATGAGTGGAGGCTTTCTGTTTAGTGCATTTATCGATGATAAAAACCCGCAATCAACAGCATGGCTCATGGTTTATTATATTCTGGCTGGAATTGCCTTTGTCGCACTTTTACTACTCTGGAGTACAAATATTGATGAATCAAAGGTAGAACATGAATTATCCAAATCGTTAACTGATGATCTGGGAGATATGCTCAAAATAGCGATTAAACCACTAGTACTTGTGTTTATTGTTACTGCGTTTACTTACGTGCTGTTAGAACAAGGCGTGATGAGTTGGTTACCAACTTTTAACAGTAAAGTATTAAAACTCCCTACTTCTTTGAGTATTCAAATGGCTGCTATCCTAGCAATGTCTATTGCTTTTGGTCGGTTTCTGGCAGGAGTATTATTGGGTAAAATTTCGTGGTACTGGCTCCTGATGATTTGTTTAGTTGTATCGGCCGGGCTAGTGCTACTAGTCTTACCCCTGGCTACTTCTGTTGATGAGAGAACCGTAACTGGCTGGGGTAATGCGCCTATTGCCGCCTTTATTTTCCCACTGATCGGGTTGTTCATCGCTCCCATTTATCCGGCTATTAACTCAGCCATTCTGAGCAGTTTACCTCTACGTCAGCATGGGCCTATGGCCGGTTTGATTGTGGTTTTCTCGGCCCTTGGTGGCACAACGGGTTCCATCATTACCGGGCATATTTTTGAAGCCTACGGTGGCCAAACCGCGTTTTACTTCTCGCTTATCCCAATTGGCTTATTGCTGATACTAATTACTGTTTTCAGCCGTATGCAGAAGAAAACAGGGAAAGAGGTGAAGATCACGGCAGGCATGGGAGGACATTAGAAGGATGATGATATAAGATGTATGATATAGGATGTATGATGTATTGCCATGACAGATATATATCCTACATCATTTCACATAGCCCGGTCCCATCAATAACTGCCCCGGCCGTTGACCGTTATGCTTGCTGTTTTCAACGACGGGCGTTCCATTCACAATGACCCACGAAATTCCGGTTGTGTAGGCATGAGGTTGTTCGTAAGTAGCCTGGTCGGCAACGGTTTTCTCATCGAACAACACAATGTCGGCAGCATAGCAAGGACGGAGTAGCCCTCGGTCGGTCAGGCGGAAACGCTGGGCGGGTAGAGATGTCATTCGACGGATGGCTTCTTCCAGAGGAATAACGTGTCGTTCACGTACGTAGCGACCCAACACCCGGGCATTGGTACCATAGGCGCGGGGGTGCGGCATCCCTGAGCCAAGTTTAGCCACACCTGCATCGGACGCAATCATCGTATTTGGATACCGAAGAATGTTCTCGACATCGGTTTCCGACATGGTATGATACACCATCTGAATACGCTTCAGATTAGCCTTTTCCATCAAATCCATAATGAGATCCGCTTCTGTATCAGACGTATTCTTACGACCTAACTTCTGATTGATCGCGCTGATACTCATACCGTTGAAGGTAGTATCGGGTTTGTAGCTGGAAACAACGGCGTATTCATAATTCTTGCGCAGGTTTTTGCCAATCCGTCCAGCATTTCTGTCCGAATTTTGGTGCGTGTGACCGGATCACGAAACCGAACCAGTACGGCAGAATCGCCATCGGCCAGGGCCCACGACGGCACAATGCTTTCCAAGGAGGTACTGGATGCGGTATAGGGATATTGATCGACGGTTACGTCTAAACCCTCGCGTCGGGCAGATTCAACCAACTCAACCGTTTCGGTGCTTTTGCCCCAGAGTGGCTTACTGGCTACTTTAAAATGCGAAATCTCGACCGGAATATGGGCCTCGCGACTAATCTGAATCGCTTCCTGAACGGCCTGTTTCACATTCTGCCCTTCATTCCGAATATGCGACGCATACAAGCCGCCATACCGCGAAGCCACTTTGGCCAGATTGACCACTTCGGGAGTTCGGGCGTAGGTGCCGGGAGTATAAATCAAGCCTGTTGATATGCCTACTGCACCGTCTTTCATAGCCTGTTCGACAAGGCTCTCCATGTCGGCCTGCTCACGGGCGGTGGGTTCCCGAAACGCCATTTTCATGACTTTCATTCGAACCGAATTATGTCCAATCAACGAGCCAACATTAATCGACGTCTTCATTAATCGGAGCGTATCGAAGTAGGTCCTGAGGTTGGCGCTTGACCCGCCACAGTTGCCGGTTATGACGGTTGTCACGCCATCGTAAATGAAGTTTGGTGCGCCGGGCTGAGCTTCCAGACTCCCTTCTACGTGGGCATGTACATCAATGAAACCCGGTGCTACCATTAACCCGGTTGCGTCAATGGTCCGCCTGGCATCCGTGGCTGGGATGCTTCCAACCTTAACAATACGACCGTTTTGAACGGCAACATCGGCATAGGTCCAGGGGTTGCCCGTTCCGTCCACTACCCGGCCGTTTTTAATAACAAGGTCATAGGGTTGGGCATACGTAATACAGGAAAAGAGCAGACAAATAAGGAGCGCGTAGAGTCGTTGATGCATCGATTTGAAGAGGAATAAGA
This sequence comes from Spirosoma telluris, assembly GCA_003259005.1. Lineage (GTDB taxonomy): Bacteria > Bacteroidota > Bacteroidia > Cytophagales > Spirosomataceae > Spirosoma > Spirosoma telluris. Next base: position 6,317,421 of record QLII01000001.1, on the reverse strand, counting down.
ACAAGTCAGCTATGAATATGGCTGTTTTCCCGACCAAAATCAAATCCCCTAAGAAACAGGTGAAATAGTGCAATAAAAACGGGGACAGTTACCTAAAACTGTCCCCGTTTGGCTAAACTTCTGGTTATGATTACTGCTCATCGGCACTGGGGCCGTAACTTCCGGGAATGGGTATGTCCAGTAAGCGAAGAAAGACCCCTAATTGAGCGCGGTGGTGAACGATCTGGCAAAACGTCGTTCGGATGACTTCGTGCCGGGGCGAAACGAAGAAGACTTGGTCACCATTCCGTAACGTCCAGGGTTCAGTCAGGATAGCTTCATTCTCAGGCACTAATTGCGACCGACCATCTGTCAGGCATGTTTCAAGGTAATTCATTAGCTCTGCCGTGTTGTTAATTACATCTTCCTGATACGGGTTGGCGGCAAAATCCAGTCCATCCGTTGTTAAGGCCATCGTTACCCAGGTTGGCAGGTTGGCGATATGGGTAGCCAATTGTCTGACTGTCATGCTTTTTTCGTGAGGTTTCCAGTCGTATTTATCATCGGGAATACGCTCAAGCATTTTGCGGGTTGTCTTCGCTTCCTGCTCCATTTCGGTCAAAAATAGCGGAATCAGTTCCATAGAATTGTCGTTGGTTTATTGTTGAAACAAAGGTAGAAGGCCACCGTGACAGCCCTATGTCAGTAGGGTTTGCTAGCTATTGACATAAGTTGTATCTTCCTGAAACCCGCCTAAGGAGATAGCCTTTATCACGACAATCCAGCTACTTTTGTGTAAATACCTTTAGCTTTTGCCACGTATGAGATCTCGCGACTTGCTCAGTATTGCAGGAGTTTGCTTTGCCTTGATTAGTTATGGTCAAAAACCGATTTTCTCTACGCCCTTAAGTCCACGACTGGCGAATTACCAGATCGACGTTAAACTTGACCCCGTCACGAAAAAACTCGATGGACGAGAAACACTTACCTGGAAAAATCCGTCCAATGATGTCATTCGGGAGTTACAGTTTCACCTCTATCTCAACGCGTTTCGGAACGATCAATCTACCTTCATGCGCGAGTCGGGTGGGCAGCTACGGGGTGACCAAATTGACCGAAACGCCAAAGAAAACCCCTATGGTTCTATTGATGTTGTGTCGATGAAAGTGCGTGGTGGCGAGTCGCTAGCGTATCAGTTCTTTCAGCCCGACGATAGCAACCCGGATGACCATACCGTCATTCGTGTGCCGCTCAGTAAGCCCGTTGGGCCGGGCGAGACGATTGTTCTCGACATTGCCTTTCGGGCCAAACTACCTAAAATCTTTGCACGCACGGGTTTCAGTCGTGACTTTTTTCTGGTTGGGCAGTGGTTCCCGAAAATTGGGGTTTATGAACCTGCCGGGACCCGCTATCAGGCAACCGGCCCTGGCGCAACCGGCCACTGGAACTGCCATCAATTTCATGCCCACTCCGAGTTCTACGCCGACTATGGTGTGTATGACGTAAACATCACCACGCCGAAAGATTATTGGGTAAGTGCTGTTGGCCTCTATCAGTCAGAGAAACTACATACCAACGGCACGAAAACTATCCTCTACCATGCCGAAGATGTAGTCGATTTTGCCTGGACGGCTTCCCCCCATTTTAAGGTCATCGAGGACAAATGGAAACGCCCCGACGGTGGCTTCGTTAGCCTTGAACTGGTCATGCAGCCCGAACATGCCCATCAGGCGCAGCGACATCTGGACGCCATCAAAGCAGCTCTGGCTTATTTCGACAAGCACCTCGGCAAGTATCCCTTTCCAAACTTGACTATTGTCGATCCTCCTTTGCACGCCAGCGGTTCGTTTGGGATGGAATACCCAACCTTCATTACGGCCGGAACGGCCTCGTTTTTACCCGACGGAGCCCGTTTCCCAGAAGAGGTAACGATTCACGAATTTGGTCATCAGTATTTTATGCAATTGCTGGCAACCAATGAGTTCGAGGAAGCCTGGCTCGATGAGGGATTCAACCAATATTACGAAGGTCGGATCATGGACGCTACCTACGGCGTTCGCTCGTCTCAAATTGACTTGTTTGGCTTTAGGTGGGGGATCTGGAAAGCTCTCGGGATAATTACGTACATCAGGATAACCCAGCACTGGGTTCTTCCTTTGGCAATACGTGGCAGCTACCCGATGGTCAGTACGGTGTGTTGACTTATTCCAAAACGGCAACCTGGATGCGAACGCTGGAAGGATTAGTTAGCCGACCGGTGATGGATGAAATCATGCAGACGTACTTTATCCGCTGGAAGTTCAAACACCCCAATGGCCAAAACTTTATTGACATTGTGAATGAAATCGTTCCGAAACGGCTTGGTACTAAATACGGGCCTAACATGGACTGGTTTTTCAAACAGGCACTGTATGGCGACAATGTTGTGGACTATGAGTTGCTATCAATCAAAAACAGAAAACAGGGTAGCCAGCAACAGGCCTTTATAACCGTACAAAACAATGGTGATGGTGCCATGCCGGTTGATATATTGGTGCACTTTGACAATGGTCATGAGCTTATGCTATTCTGGGATGGCAAGGGTCGTCAACATCAGTTTACGGTTAGTGAAAACGCTAAAGTCACTTGGGCAAACGTAGATCCAAAACAGAAGATTTACATGGATACTAACCTCAACAACAACAGCTTAACCCTGGAACCTTCATCGGCTCCGGCCGCTAAATTTGCCGCTAAATTCTTGTTCTGGATCGAAAACTGGATGCAGTGGCTGGCCTGGCTGGCGTAAGATTGAGCAACTTTTTGTATCTTTCGGTAAATAAGCAACTACGATAATGAGCATTCAGGAAATGAAAAGCCAGCTGCACCAACTAATCGACAATGCGGGCGATGAACCATCACTGGAACGATTATTAGATTCCGCAAAACTGATATTAGCAGGTCAACCCGAACATGATATACTGGATGACCTAACGGATGAACAACTAGCAGGCATAGAGAAAGCTCGTGAAGAAGTTCGGCGGGGAGAAGGGATATCAATAGCAGATTTTAAACGCAAAATGGAGAGTAAGTGGCCACAGTTAAAATCATTATAACTCCATCGGCAGATGCTGACGTAAATGCAATAGCAGATTTCTTAGGGGAGACCCGGTCGCCAGAAGTGGCGATTCGTTTTGTACGTGCATTCTATAAGCAACTTGACATACTCGAATCAGCACCAGAAATAGGTACTCCGTCACTCAAACAAATTGGCATAAGGCGAGTACTCGTTGCGAAGTATAACGCCCTTTATTATGAGATTGTAAGCGATATATTATATGTGATTCGTGTTATCGATACCCGCAGCAATCCGGATGCGAATCCTTACTGAGCATGACCTTTCCAGAAATCACTGACCTCCTCAGCGCTCAATTTGGCTCTGACTTACAGGCAAATACCCAAAATCCACAACCCTACCTCGCGGTTCCAGTCAGTCAGCTGGTAGCCATTTGCCAGTTTCTACGGGATGACGAACGGCTATTTTTCGACCTACTCGCCTGCGTTACAGGTATCGACAACGGTATAGAAGCCAACACCATGGAGGTGATTTATAACCTTACCTCTATTCCGTACGAACATAACCTGATGCTGAAGGTAGTTATACCGCGTAATACGAATAGTACCAGCTTACCATCAGTACCAACCTTATCGCACATCTGGCGAACCGCCGACTGGCACGAACGGGAAACCTTTGACCTGCTGGGTATTCAGTTTGACAATCACCCTGATCTTCGCCGGATACTACTTCCCACTGATTGGGTTGGCTACCCACTCCGCACTGATTATCAGGAGCAGGACCAATACCACGGCATAAAAACGAAGTAAACAGCCACCTTTTTTTCCCTGTTGTTGACTGTTTCAGGTTTTCGTTTGTTATTGCTGTATCTGTTTTCCTAAACCAATGAAAAATTCTTTCCTGCGCTTTTCAGTCCTGTTGCTTACGGTCTCTTGTCTATGTCCGGCGCTGAGTTTTGCCCAGACAGATTCGGTCATTGTTATGGGGCGTATTTACCATTTGTCGGCTCGTCTATATCGGGAATCACCAACTGTGCTCGTCAGCCGTAATAATATTCTACAGGCTAGCCGCGAATTAGTACGACCTGCTCCATTGGCTGTAGATGGCTCCTTTCGGGTGGCGTTGCCGCTGATTTTTCCGCAGGAGGAAATGTATTTCAATTATGGTCGTATCTCAACCGCCTTTCTGGCTTCGGCAGGTACGCTTACGATTGAGATAGACGCCGATTCGTTGTTTACGGCATCGGTGCCGTTTCGATTTGGGGCGTTAATGCACAGGTAAATCAGCAATTTGCCCGCTATAAAGCCTTTGAAGCCACTTACCCTAATAAACCTGATGGTAAAAAACTGACTACCCAGGTTACTAATGCTAGTGATGATGCCGCCTATCGGATGATTTCCAGTGCCTATCAGGCTCCATTTCTGGCCTTCTCCGCGAAAGAAAAACCCTTTCCACTGCTTAAGCGCTGGGTTGGTTATGCTGACCGGTACAATGCAGCCGCTTTTTTATACGACAAAGCGGCTTATGAAAACGATGAGTTAAACAAAGCCCTGAACGACTCACTTCGTCCACCCAATGATATGCTCCTGACGGCGGCCCGTGCATCAGCCATGAACCGGTTTGCTGCTTACGCAACCCAGCGGGTCACCACCGAAGTGACCCGTGCCAACGGGCTAACGGTGCGGGCTTTAGCGCTCTTGCTGGAACGATACGGTAAAAATCTAACAGCCGAAGAACGTATCCGGCTCAGTGATTATGCGATGACAAACTCAGCCCGTGCTTCTGATCTGAAGTTTTTCGATGGTCTGGTCAAACGCAGTCCCGACACGCTTCAACGGCTGGTCAATTATGAGTTGATGATTCAACGGAGTATTCGCCAGTTCGACAGCACCGCCGTCGATTACCTGGCGGCCTATTGGCTGGCGAGTTCATTGCCGGGTCTTACGCTTAATTTCTCCCGACTACTTTACGACTACGCCCGGCCCCAGGTAAAAAATCCCACACTGGCGCAATCGCTCGATGAACTGTATCGACTCGAAGTAAAAGACAGCACCCGCATTCGGGCTGCCATTCAAACGTTGCGCAAGGCTGGGCCATCAGCGAACAGTCTTGAATTATCGCCTGGTATATTTATCACCCGCAATGACCTGGGCAACGGCTCATCGCTCCTCGATCAGGTTATTAATGCCAATCGCGGAAAAGTAATTTACCTGCTTATGACCTCTGCGTCCGACGAAGCTGGGCGACAGGCGGCACTAGACGCTCAGCGCCTGCGGAATGCCTATAGCTCTCGCGATTTTGCGCTGGTGTATTTACCCATGCCGGACACCGACAAATCGCTTTGGCCAGAAGTAGCTACCCGCTATAACCTTACTGGCGACCATTTGCTCTTAACCAATGGCCAACTTCTTGGCGCCGTTGAACGGCTTCGGGCGGACGATGATCTATCGGCAACGATTATCAACCGAAGTGGGAAGATTGTAAAACGAAACGCGCCCTTACCAGGCGCGTTCGATGATGTTAGGAAAGAAATTGATAAGAATCTCTGAGTTTAAGGGAGTCGTTCAAAATAGCTCCTATTGATTCTTTTGATCATCAGAAGCAATAGAAACTATAGAGTCTATTTTGGCAAAGCACTAGCTAAAGTCCGTATTGGTCCAGCAAATAAATCAGGGCCGCCATGGAGGCTGCTCCTAGCTCAAGCTCTCGCTGACTAACGACTTCAAAATTATCGACGGCGGTATGATGGTAATCGAAATAGCGCTGCGAGTCGGGTTTAAAGCCAAACAATACGGTGCCTGATTGAGCCAGTGGACCGATGTCGGCCCCACCCCCACCCGCGCCAATTTCCAGCAGGCCGTAAGGAGCCAGAAGTGGTTTCCAGGGCATTACTTTCGCCCGTTGCTCTGGCGTACCCACAATACCAAACCCACGTGGAGTAAAACCGCCCGCATCAGACTCGACAGCGGCCATGTGTTTCTCGTTGTTCTTTTTGGCCAGATCAGCGTATTGAACACCCCCACGCAGGCCATTCTCTTCGTTCATAAACATAACCGCCCGAATCGTCCGTTTCGGCTTAACACCCAGGGCTTTAAACAATCGAAGCACTTCAATTGACTGCATACATCCCGCTCCATCGTCCTGCGCCCCTTCGGCTAGATCCCAGGAGTCTATATGCCCACCAACGACGATGATTTCATCGGGCTTTTCGCTTCCCTTAATTTCGCCAACCACGTTGTATGACTTTGCGTCGGGGAGGGTCTCGCAGCTTTGTTTGAAGTAAAACGTCAGATTGGGGCTCTCTTTTAACGTTTTGCTCAGCAAATCCGCGCCATTTGTGCTGATGGCTGCTGTTGGAATCAGGGGAACGCCCGTGCCGTAGCGCATACCCCCTACGTGCGGATAATCGTCATGCCGGGGATTCATGGAGCGGACAATAGCGCCAACGGCACCTAATTTAGCCGCTTCGGTAGCGCCGTTAGCCCGTTGGTCAACCGCTCCACCATAAGCCTCAAACGTATTGATTTTTGTGGGTCCATAGGCCGATTGTAGAAGACAATCTTACCTTTCACTTTATCTGGCCCAGTGCCCGCAATTCGGGAAAGCTTGTCACTTCAATCACACCAGCTTCAACGCCTTTTGGGCCTGTGGCTACCGACCCGCCCAGAGCCGCAATAGGAACGGTCGTTTTCTGCTTACCATTCTGAATATAAGCCACCTCTTTTGCTCCCCGAACCCAGTGCGGCACCATTACCTCCTGCAAAAACACCCGGTCGAAGCCCTCTTTTTCCATAACCTGCTTGGTCCAGTCAACGGCTTTCTGCGCTCCTTCCGAACCACTCAGGCGCGGGCCAATCTGCTTGGTTAGGTGGCGCAGCCACTCATAGGATTTCCCGTTCGCAAGGGCTTCATTATAAATCTTTCGGATGGTGACGGAGTCCGCATTCTGGGCCTGCGCGTAGCCAATGAATAAGGTAAAGAGAAGTGTAATCGTTTGTTTCATGATTGGCGGTTGTATTGATTAAAAAGGCAATATACAGAAAAGTGGAGCTGCTTTAATGCAGGCAGGCCTTTTATGAATTTTGCCGGTATCGGCAATCATGTAATTTACTGGTCTACTAAAATCGGCCCTTCTAGTCCTAATCAATGACTAGAAGGGCCGAATACATACCATGTGCGCAACTTTATTTACCCGCGCCACTTACGGTTGGATAGGTTCCGATAACCACTCCATTTTGGGCAACTACAGGAGTGGTATAGACAAATCCGCCCGTTTTAAACTCCCACTGTTTAATACCTGTTTGCGCATCAAGAGCATATAATTTATGGTCACTACACCCAACATAAACGACACCATTGGCCACTACAGCACTGCCACTGATAGGACCACCCGCCTTAAATTCCCACTGTTGCGTACCCGTCTGGGCATCAAGAGCATAAAAATTAGTATCCCACGACCCTAGATAGATCAACCTATTGGCCAGGACAGGGCTGGAATCGAATCTACGTCTACTCTTAAATACCCAAAGTTGATCACCGGTTTTAGCATTGAGTGCATGTAAGTCATCTGCCCCAAAATACACTATTCCATTGGCTACAATTGGACTGGAGGTGATCACATTTTCCGTCTCAATACTCCATAGTTCCTCCCCTGTATGTATGTCGATAGCATAAAAGTCAGCACCTCTGTTTCCTACATACAGGACTCCATCTGCTACAGCAGCGCTCGAGTTAATTGAGTGTCGTGAGCTATTCGCCCAGTGTTCTTCACCTGTTAGGGCATCCAGTGCATAGAGATTACCGTCATAGCTACCAATATACACAATGCCATTAACCACTACCGGACGGGCATGAATCGCATCTTTGGTTTTAAAGACCCACTCCAAAACCCCTGTCCTTGCATTTAGCGCATACAGGTTGTGATCAATACTGCCCACATAGACTATTCCATTCTGTACACATGGGCTAGAGCCCTGAATATCACCTTCTGTCGTAAATTTCCAGAGCAGATGTCCTGTCCGGGCATTTAGGGCATAAAGATTATGGTCGTAACTGCCCACATAGACAACTCCGTTTGCCAAAACAGGGCTAGAACTAATTTCTCCCTGTGTTTTAAAGACCCATCGTTGAGTACCCGTTTGGGCGTCGAGTGCATACAGGTTATGGTCAACACTTCCTACATACACCAGAACTCGGGGCTTTGCAGCCGATTGAAAACTGTATAGAAAGCATAAACAACTACTTAAAAGAAATAAGAAAGTACGCATGGATATAACGGGAAATGTGAATAATCAAAAAGTAAGTAAGGCACTAGATGTAATTCCACGTCCTGAACTGTAATAAAGATTCTTGAATAAACTCAATCCAGTTCATCACTTGAATTCTAATTTCCACCAGGGTCACATACGCTGTCTCTTTTAACCCTCCCATCTTTCACTTTCTGTTCTTCCTCCGTAGTCTTTGTCCCATCGTAATGAAAATACAGAAAGTAATCTGGAGTAATAATTATTCCAGGAAGGCCCCACTCTTTACCAAAAGCCCAATCACCATACGGTGCAATATTGGGATTAAGTGGATCAGGACCTCGTGTAACTTCATCAGTAGCATGAAGACCATCATCCCATGGATGAGTATGAACATACGAAACGATAACATGGTCGGTACTGGTTGTAGAGCCACTTAATGGATTTTCATCCTGCAGAATTGTCTGCCCGGTGGTTGTATTAGTTGTGACATGATATATATGCCCATTAGAACCCAATATAGCATTCCCCTCGAAAGCGTACTTTATACTTACCCCCGTATTCTGCCCCCAAGGCAACATAAAAAACGAACCGTCATCCAGGATAAATCCGCCCATTTCAACTGTATTTGCCTGACTATTATTCTGATAACTATATTGCCAAAGTAGTGTCTGAGCCACGCAAAGTGATGAGACTGTACGGGCAAAAAATTTCAATTGTTGTCTTGCCGGATCATCGGGAGGTGTAGGACCTTTCTGCGGAGTTCCTCCGTTACCACCGCCCGCACTGTTACTCCCGCCTGTACTAACAATTACTATATTGCCTGTGTCACTAATACCATAGCTCGGAGCTGTAACCTTGACATTTATATCGAGGTAAAAAAAACTAGGTGCATAAGCTCCATTAGTTAAGGTGCCGCCACGAGTAGTACCACAGTCACCAAAGCCATTAGTTCGATAAACATTTTCCACCTTGGTGTTTACTTGGGCAAAGAATCCTTTGCTTAGGTAAGTTATTTTGGGGATGGTCTTTCTTCTCTAAAGAAATCCAAGTCCAGATTAGGCTTTGTTTGCAAAGACAGATCATCAAAGTAAACGGGAGTTTGGCTATGATTCTGCAACCGAATTACGGCATAACCATCCTGTGGAGCTTGCCCATTAATATGCATCAACTCCCAGCCCTCGCGAGCAGCTTTTGTGATATTAACCTGCTGGCGATGAACAAAGTAGCCTGATTTATTGTAAAAAGCCAGTTCGAGAGTGGCCTTGGGCAAGCGATTCGCCAGAAGTGATTTGACTAATGGTATTGCCAGAGCCGTACTTACGCCAATAGTTGGCACCTTCTGGATGGTGCGTCCCTGATCGGATGATGTAGTCTGATGCTGGGTCAGAGCCAGGCCTGCCATAACCCCACCTACAGCCGCCATTGTTAGTTGAGGAATAAGATTACCTTTCGTCAGAACTGATGTAAAAGCATAAGCATCAAATGAAAGACGATCCCCCTGCTTAACCGGAATTAATCGACTTGTCAGAGAAGATGATCTACCCAAACTGTTAGCGCTTAACTTTAGGCTAACAGTACCTGTGTGAGCAATGCCATTATAGATTGTCTGTTCACTACCGGGGAAAACACGGGCTATGCCTGTATTGCATTCTGGATCAAAATTGTTTACGCTTATAGTGCCAGCACTAGCGCCAGTTCCACAAACCACTGTTGTTTTAGGACTACCTGGAATATCGGTTTTAGTGCCCGCATACTTCACCGAGATCGTTAAAGACACGCCAACTTTATAACTAGTAGGCAGTATTATTTGGAAGCCAAAGGCATTGTAACCCGATATGCCATAGGCATTGGCCACATCCTGACGACTATTGTTTGCTAGTATATTAGGCGCTGCTAACCAACCATTTACATATATATCAACTTTTGTTGATTGATTAGGCATATTTCGATTTAGTACCCAACCACCTATACTGTTGCAGTCCACTCCATCGAGATTCCCTGCAAAATTACTACCTGCTGGAGGTATTTGGCTAGTTGTCGGGTTAGTGGTGGGCGTAGTAGGCGTAGTGCCCGTTCCCTGACAAGCTGCCGTCGTTTTGGGGCTACCGGGAATATCTGTGTTGGTGCCTGCATACTTTACCGATATATTCAGGGCCGATCCATTCTTATATTGAGCCGGTATGGACCAACTAAAACCAAAGGCGTTATAGCCCGAAATACCAAAGGCGTTGGACACATCCTGCCGACTATTACTGGCTAACACATTGGAAGCTGCCAACTGACCATTGATGTATACATCAAATTTGGTAGACTGGTTGGTCGCATTTCTATTCATGACCCAACCCCCAATCCCGTTGCAGTCGACTCCATCCAGATTACCGGCAAAGTTACTCCCTGCTGGAGGGATAGTCGTTGTCGTCGTCGTTGTGGTTGGCGGTGTTGTCGTAGTTGTATGTGGATCGTTCTCGGCAAAACAACTGGCCGTGCTAGTAGACATCTGGCCTGTAGCCACTAACCAGTGTTGCGGTCTAAAATTACTCCCATCCTGATAGGCAGCAAATAGCGTCCCGTTATAAAAATGGGCATAAACCGACTCACCCCAACTGGTGGTGAACAAGAACTGGCCCTCTGTGTAAGGACAACTACCGGTTGTAGGAGGTTGTGTTCCACCAGTACACCCACTAACGGTCTTGGGCGAACCGCCAATCGCATTGGCGGCCTCACAGATACGTACCGATATAGCGTGGTTCTGTCCATTTTTCCAGGCAGCCGTAGCCGGAAAGCTATAGCTGAAGCCATGATAGCGAGCAGCCGAATTTCCAAAGGCAGTTACTAAATCCTGACGGTCGCCATTGGCCGTAATGCCTGAATAGGTTTTAACCCCATCTACATAAATATCGATGGTAATAGGCTGGTTCAGATTAGCCCCATCGAAGGCCCAACCACCCACACCATTGCAGTTGGCATAATCTAATGAACCATTTGGGCTACTAACCGAACATTGTGCCCAGCTTATCATAATAATAGTTGTTAGAAAAAGTACGAGCAGGGCAATTCGCCAGCCCCATAAGTAGTAATTTTTCATAAATAAGATGACTAGTAAAATAAGGTGGCAAGTAGTAAATATATATTCTATTTGCCAATAGTTGTATATAAAAAAATATACAAATAGGTACTTTATAATCTACTTACAAATATATGTTTCAATAAATATAAATATACTAATTGACGTTTATGTACAATTAAAAATTTATTAATCTACTCAAATATTAGACTAATACGCAACAGAAGTTCTCTTTTTCTCGTACTTAGTAAGTATCTTCCTAGTGTATTTATAGTCAGCCTTTTTATTCGTATGCGTCAACGTTTATGGTTTTACACGAGTTGGCTGCAAGCCGTTCTTTTCCTGTTAGTTACTCACCCATTTCTATCAGCCCAATCCATACCTTATTCGGCTACGCAACGTCAGCAGCTTAACCAGCTTCGGCAGACTATCCAGAAAACCTACGACGCCAATTATAGCCGGGCACTTTCGCTGGCCCAAAAATCAAACCTTCCCCTTCGGGCAATCCGCCAGAATGGTCGTATTGTTGAATTAGCGGGTGTCGATGACTTTGGCAACTTAGTTTACAACGCTACTACGATTGGTAATGCACAGGTCGCTAATGCCACACACACATCGTCGCTCTACACAGGGGGTAGCCTTGGGCTGAATTTGTCTGGGAGTAGTGCATCGGTACAAAATAAACTGGGTATCTGGGACGGCGGGGCCGTGCTGGCAACCCACGTTGAATTAAAGGGCCGCGTCACGCAAAATGACAAGGCCAGCGCAACTGTAGCCGATGAAGAGCACCCTACCCATGTATCTGCCACCATGATTGGCGCAGGTGTTAACCCACTGGCACGGGGAATGGCTTTCGGGGCCAAGCTACAAGCCTGGGATTATACAAGTGATGTTTCGGAAATGACAACGGCTTCGCCTAACCTGCTCATTTCCAATCACTCTTATGGCATACTTGCCGGTTATCAATACAATCCGGATCTGACGGGTTCAACTCAGTGGGAGTGGTATGGCGATACCACCGTTAGTCAGATTTATGATTATAAATTTGGCTTATACGATTCTCGAACGCAAAGCTGGGATCAGGTTGCCAATTCGGCACCTTATTATCTCATAGTTAAATCAGCGGGGAATGACCATGGGGCCGATGGGTTTCCAGGGGCAGGCCAGTCGTATATTCTGGTTAACCACAATCGGAAAGTTAGCACGGTACTTCGTGACACCCAAAATGGGTACGACCAAATCTCAACGAATGGCGTCGCCAAAAATATCCTGACGGTGGGTGCGGCCAATTATCCAGCTTACGGCTATAATCAGCCCAGTGATGTCGTACTGGCCGATTTTAGTAGCTGGGGGCCCACCGACGACGGTCGTATCAAACCGGATATTGTGGGTATAGGGGTCAACGTACTCTCTGCTAACTCCAGCAGCGACAGTGCTTATGTCAGCTTAAGTGGTACCTCAATGGCTTCTCCGAACGTGTCAGGGTCGATATTGCTGCTTCAGGAATATTACGCCCAACTCAATTCGGGTAAATACATGCGCTCGTCTACCTTACGCGGGCTTGTTTTGCATACAGCCGATGAAGCCGGTACGACTCCTGGCCCCGACTACCAGTTTGGCTGGGGATTACTGAATATGGAACGGGCAGCACGAGTCATTGGCAATACGGACCAAAGCAATCTGTTAAGTGAACGAACGCTTGCTCAGGGCCAGCGCGATACTATCCAGGTAACCGCATCGGGGCGCGGGCAACTCGTGGCAACCATTTGCTGGAACGATCCGGCGGGTACTTCCACAACCAAGCTCAATGACCGAACACCCAAGCTCGTCAATGATCTTGACCTGCGTATTAATGATGGCACAACCACAACCCAGCCCTGGATATTAGATCCGAATAATCCAGCGAATGCGGCTACCCACGGCGATAACATTCGTGATAATATTGAGCAGGTTGTCATCGCGAACTCGATACCCGGCAAAACATACACACTGGTTATTGCCCACAAAGGCACCCTGAATGGCAATAAACAGGATTATGCATTGCTGGTTAGTGGCGCAGGGGGTAAAGTCTATTGCGAATCGAGGCCAACCTCAACCGCCGACACTAAAATCAGTCGGGTACAACTAGGCAGTATCGACCAGGTAGGTTCCACCAGTTGTACCGCTTATACTGATTTCTCGACCGTATCCACACCCATTCAGGCTGGGCAGCAACTTCAGCTGACGGTATCGCTTGGAACCTGTGGAGCAACGAAGAACGTAGCCGTGAAAGCCTTCGCCGACTGGAATCAGAATGGTAGTTTCGACGAGGCAGGTGAAACCCTTGCCACGTCGGGGGTCTTAGCAAATTCAGCGCAGTTTTCAACGACGATAACCATTCCGACTAGTGTAACCAACGGACAGATCATCAAATTTCGTCTGGTAGCAACCGAGACTGACAATGCGGTTTCGGTTGCTGCCTGTGGACTGTATGGCAATGGGGAAACCCAGGATTATCTGCTCAATGTGGTGCAAACGGTTAACGATGTTGGGGCAATAGCCTTGGTCTCTCCAGAGGCTAATTTCTGTGGCCAAACCAACACCGATGTTGCCGTAGCCGTACGGTTGCACAATTATGGAACTGCCGACCAGCTCAATGTACCCGTAAGCGTTAAAATCACCGATGCCAACAACGTCGAGCTAATCACGCTAAGTGGTGTCGTCCCCAAACTACCTGCTTTTCGAGAGAGTGTCCTGACGCTTCAGCTACCGGCAACGAGTACGTTAGTGGCTGGTCAGAGCTATCGCTTTATTATTACAACAGGCCTGAATACGGACCAGAATGCCATAAACAATAGCGTCACGGAAACTCGTACGACAGCCCCAGCTCCTGCCAACGGTATCTTTACAGCGACTCAATGCGGAAGTGACACCCTTATCTCGCTACGAAATACGGGAGGTGGCACAGCATTCTGGTACGATTCACCCATAGGCGGTAACTTATTGGCCGCTGGTAATCAGACAGCCGTTCCGAAGCTATCGACCAGTGGACAGTTTTATGCCACACTGAATACGTTCTCAGGCACCATTGGCCCCGTCGATAAAAATGCATTTGGTGGTGGTTCGTACAGCGGAAACTTCGGCCCTTACCCTCTTATTTCAACCACTGTACCGTTAACCATTGAGAGCGCCCGGCTCTATATTGGTACGGCTGGCCAACTGACGTTTACCGTTCGCAAGTACGACAATACGGCGGTTTCAAGCGTCACGCTTGACGTAAATCCTACGCGAAATCAAAGCCTGACTGCCACGACAAATGGTCAGTTAGTCGATGACCCTAACGACCAGGGGCTGTGTATCCACTTAATCTGCGCATTCCCGAAGCTGGCGATTATAAAATTACCATCGACTATAGCGGTGGTGCCTCTATTTTCCGGAGTAATGTATCGGTCAGTGGGTTCCCCTATCAACTTAAGACCTCAACTGGTACACCGATTGTATCCATTAAAGGTTCGTTATATACCAGTGGTTCAACAACCGACACCCTTAAAACAGCCTGGTATTATTTCTACAACCTGAAAGTTCGGTCGCTGGACTGTCCCAGCCTGCAACGAACACCCGTTGTCCCTACGACTGGCACATCGCCCACAGCCACCATTACGCCCAATGGCTCAGCAAGCGTTTGCCAAGGATCAAGTATTGCTCTACAGGCTGTTACAACGGGTACTGCCCTATCCTATCAATGGTATAAAAACGGAACAGCCATAAGCGCTGCCACGAGCAGTACGCTTCAGGTGTCAACGGCAGGCGCATATGCAGTACAGGTAGCGAATAGTTGCCCATCGGCACGCTCGTCGGCCGTTACGGTATCGGTCAATACAGTGCAGACTCCGGTGGTCACAACCAATGGCTTTACGCTAACGTCGAATGCCCTTTCAAACATTCAGTGGCTAATGAATGGTGTACCTATTACGGGAGCGACGGGAGCGTCCTATACCGTTGTCCAATCAGGCCGGTATTCCGTAAAGGGGAATGTGAATGGCTGTGGAGAGGCTACTTCCAGCGAAGTTGTGCTAACGATTCTGGCAACAGAACCCGTTGTGGGCGACGATGAACTGGCAGTTTACCCAAACCCAGCCACGCGGCAGGTGACAGTCTCTATGACGGTTTCCTCGTCGTTGTCAAAGCCGCCAGCGCTTCGGTTGACAGATATACAGGGTCGTACCCTACAGACTGCTACCTTGCAACTCAATGGAAAAAATTATTCGACGGTATTAGATGTAGCTAACCTTCCTGCCGGTACGTTTTTTGTGCTTATTGAGGACGAACGGACGCAGAGCGTTCGGGTGAAACGGATTCACAAGCAATAACCCTCACAGCATCTGGCACGTCGCTACAGGCACAGTTTACGCACTCAAAATAAGGCAAAGTACTGGGTTTGGGGATCTTACCACCTATCGCTCTTCCTTATTCTGGCGCTCATTAACGGAGCAGTTAGCTCCGTCTGGGCGCAGCCTGCCCCAAAAAAGCAAGCCGTAGCCTGGCAAACCGAATTGATTGAACGCTACGCTCAGAACAGAAAGCGTACGCTTACGCTGGCCAATCGAAACAACTGGGCTCTCCGCAAAAACTATTCCAATCATCGCATCCTTCAACTTCAGGAAGTCGATGCTCTGGGCCAGCCAATTTATTATTCGCTGCATAATGTGGAAGCTGCACGAGGCACCCGAACCCTGGCTTTGCAGGGGGGCGGCTCACTGCCCATTGCGTTATCAGGAAATTCAGCCGCTATGGCCGGTCGGCTGGGACTGTGGGACGGAGGACGGGTGCTAAGCTCTCACCAGGAATTTGGAGGAACCACGACAAACGGCGTAAAGATCACTCAGAAAGATAATGTCAGCAGTACGAATGACCACACGACGCATCTGGCCGGAACGCTGGTAGGCAAGGGGTTAATCCACTGGCAAAGGGGATGGCTTTTGGTGCTCAGTTGTCTGTTTGGGATTATACCGATGATGTAACTGAATTGCTCACAGCGGCACCCAATCTGCTTGTCTCGAATCATGCGTATGGCCCGGTAGTCGGCTGGGTATATAATGCCTCACGCCCTGGCACCGATTCAAATTTAAAATGGGAATGGTGGGGCAATACGTCCATCAGTACCACCGAAGATTACCTGTTTGGCTTCTACACAACCAAAGCCCAGGATCTGGATCGAATAGCCTATAACAATCCCTATTTTCTGATGGTCCGGTCGGCAGATAACAAACGCAGCGAAACCGGTCCGCCTACCGGAACCCCTTACTTCCTTCGTAATACGACTACCCAAAGTACAGTTAGCCGCAGTCGAAACGATGCTTACGATGTAATTCCGGCAGAAGCTACGGCTAAAAATGTACTGACAATTGGTGCTGCCGATGTGACGTATACAAACCAGAACGTACCCACTTTAGTCGGATCAACGTCATTTAGCGGCTGGGGGCCTACAGATGACGGTCGTATCAAACCAGACTTGTTAGGCATCGGATCGGATGTCTTATCCTCAATTGCGACGTCAAACACCGAGTATAGTACCTATAGTGGAACCTCAATGGCTTCCGCCAACGTATCGGGGTCGTTATTTTTATTGCAGGAATTATATGCCCGTCAACGCGCCAGTGGTTTGCCCGTTAGCGGCCAATTCATGCGGGGCGCTACGCTTAAAGGGCTCGCGCTGCACACCGCCGATCGGCCTAATCCATCAGCAGGACCCGATTATCGGATTGGATGGGGGTTATTAAATACCGAAGCGGCTGCCCGCCTATTGCTTAATGAGGAACGGGCACATCTGGTTCTCGAACAAAGTCTACCATCCGGCGGCACCTATACCCGATCCCTTGTTGCCCAGGGCAACGAACCGTTGATTGTCACCTTATCCTGGACAGATCCCGAAGGAACAGCTACAAGCATTGTCCCTGGTTCTGTAAACAGCCGAACGCCAAAGCTTGTCAATGACCTTGATTTGCGGCTCACTGATGGGCATCAGACAAGTTTGCCGTTTGTATTAGATCCCAACCATCCCGCACAGGCTGCCAGTCGGGGTGATAATGTACGGGATAATGTGGAACAGGTGTATATCGCGAATCCAGTAGCTGGCAAAACCTATACACTCACGGTTTCTCACAAGGGTAAGATGACCTATACAAGCCAACCTTACTCACTCATTGTGAGCGGTTTACATCGAATTAACTGCCAACTAACAGCGACTACAATTCCGGCTAAGGATACAATGATCTGTCCAGGAGCAACACTGCCCTTACGAGCGGGTAATCCATCAGCGGATCTGCATTATCAATGGTTGTTGAATGGAGTTGTTCTGGCAGGCGGAGGTAGCTCCAGCTATCAGGCAACAAAGGCTGGGTCTTATACCCTACGGGTAACGGACGAAAACGGGTGTACGGCTCTTTCGCAACCTGTGCTGGTCAACCTCCAAAACGCATCGGTAACTCTAACGCCAGCGAGTACTCAATGGCTTTGTAACTCAGACACGCCCATCCGTCTGGAAGCAGTCTCACCAAGCGGATCAACCCTAAACGGAGCTACGTTTGACTGGTTACACGACAATTCAGTTATCCCTAATGCGCATACGAATACGGTTAATGCCACGCAACCAGGCCGGTATCAGGTGCGAATGACGCAGGGGGGTGTGTGTCGCTCTCTCCTGAAACAATTATTCAGCTTACGTCCGTCAATGGGCTTGATCTAGTGCCTGAAGAAACAGAGCTAAGTCTTCCCAAAGGTGCCACCATAACCCTGACAGCCCCTGTTGATACCTCCTATCGCTATCAGTGGTACCGGAACGAAAGCTCGCTGCCGAACGCTAGTGACTATCGCTTAACGGTATCGACGGCTGGCAGTTATAAAGTGCAGGTTACCCAGCACAGCTGTGTGGGTTGGTCAACAAGTCGACTCATCCAGACGGCGGTTCAAACAGCTATACTATCGGACTCAGCCAGGCAGTTTAGCTTTTATCCCAATCCTACCGAAAATAGCCTTTTCATTCGGTATGCGAATCCACTCGCCAAACAGGTTCAGGTGAGCGTTTTCGATCTAAATGGCATTTTACAGCAGCCTTCACTTTCCATTAAAGCCTCAAACGGGCAGTTTGAGGGTAATCTATCTGTTCAGTATTTGCCCACAGGCACCTACATCCTTCGCCTTTCGGATGGGTTTGGTATCCAAATCAGGCGGTTCATAAAAAAATAAACTAGGCCTATTCACAAAAATGTGTGAATAGGCCTAGTTTATTTTTTTATGAACCGTAACCTTTATTTTGCTTTACCAGACGAAGCCTCTTCTGCCAAAGCCATTTTTACCGCATCATATAGATTGACAATACCACCTGTCTTCGACAAGGTTGCAAAGGCAACTACATCGGTTGATTCGGGGCGGGTCACCTTTGTTGAATAAGGGGTTGCCGATTGCAGGATAATGCGTTTGATATCAGCATAGGTCAGCTTAGGAAAGTACGACTTCAGAACAGCAGCTACACCCGCAACGACAGGCGAGGCCATGCTCGTGCCACTGTTGTTCTCGTACTTGCTGCCCGGTACAGTCGAATAAATATCTTTACCGGGGGCAAATACATCCACATTCTGCTTCCCATAGTTCGAGAAACTAGCAACTAAATCACTGGTATTAGGTAAAGCACTGGCTCCTACCGTAATTACGTTTGCAATGGCTGAGCCGTCAATAAAGCGGGGCGCTGGATAGTTGGCTGCTGTATCAATATCTTTCCCATCGTTTCCGGCCGCATGAACCATTAACACGCCTTTTGCCAGCGCATAGCGTTCAGCCTCTTCAACCACATTACGCTGGGGCGAGTAGTCCTTCCCGAAACTCATATTGATAATCTGCGCACCGTTGTCAACGGCATACCGGATGGCATTGGCAACATCCTTATCGCGTTCATCACCATCGGGTACTGCCCGAACACCCATGATTTGGACAGCATCGGCTATCCCTTTTACACCCAGATTGTTCGTACGGTCGGCTCCAATGATTCCGGCTACGTGCGTGCCATGATCAGGACGCGAACCAGCGATATCAGCATTGCCATAATCGCGCTGGTTCATATCGCTGGGGTTATCGCCCACCACCGAACGACCATCGAACTCAGGATTATAATTATACTCTGCCCGTGCTTTGAGTTGGTCATTCGCCTTTTCGAGCTCACCCATGACCACATCCGTATCGGCAACACCCTGTTGATTCAAGATCTGTAGGATTCCTAATACAGGGCGCTTCAGGCTTACATTGGTAAGCGTATCGGCAGCTTTACGCAAGGTAAGGGTATCCAGTTTTGTTACGTTCAACGCTTTTTTCAACATAGAAACTGCGCCAGTAAACTGGGCAGCAAACTGGCTAATACCCTGATACTGGGCTTTGTACTGCGATTGATTTTTCTCTACTTCAGCCTTCGTTTTTACGTACAGATCATACTCTTTCTGCTGATCTGGCTTCAGGCTTTTCCGGTCTTTTCCTTCGTATTTTGGTTTTAGCTGAACATAGAGCCGGGTCACTTCGGCCGTTTCATAATCGACGTTCCTGCCGTCTTTGCCGCCAATAAAATTCCAACCGTGGACATCGTCTACATAACCGTTTTTATCGTCGTCTTTCCCGTTTCCGGCAATTTCCTTCGGATTGACCCAGAGTACACGACGTAAATCCTCGTGAGTCGTGTCAATGCCTCCATCAATTACCGCGACCACAACGGGCGTTGGTTTGCGATCTTTCAGCAGCTCACGGTACGTGCGCTCAACGCTAATGCCCGCCGTGTTATCGGTTTTATCTTGCAGATACCACTGCGTTTCCTGCGCCAAAGCTGCCACCGAAAGCAAACAAACTGACGCGCTGATAAGGAGTTTCTTCATGAATTGTTAACAAAAAATCTCGACAAATTACGAAGAAACAACCTTATAAATCGCTTAAAAATTGTTAAACGGTCGACTTATCTGTCTCAATCCTTCCCATGACTGGAGTTTTTGTAATGCTCCTGTAATAAATCTTCTCCCCAGTCATTGGTTAAATCACGGACAACCGTATGAATGTGATTGGCATTTGTTTGCGTATTGTCATACTCAATTAAAATGGTTGGGCCATGAATTCGATAATACCATCCTTTTCCCTCTCCTAATGTTGGCGTCTGATCACCTGCCCAACCAAAGCGCAGATTATCCAATCCATTTTTCTCTAGTTTATCTAATTGTTGCTTAGCCAGCGTAATTCGGTAGTTAGTCAGATAAGTCTGCAATAGGTCCATAAACAATTTACGCTGCTCTGCATTCATATCAGCCATTCTTACCCCATCCATTCGCTCCAAAGACGCCTTGCGTTTGTTGCTGGTGACCATTTCAGGATAGGCGACAGCATCCAATATGGCCTGTTTGCGCTGATCGGGGTTCAACGTTTTGAGCAATGCAAACGCTTTTTCCGTTTCCTGTTTAAATATCGCTTTCCCTTTTTGTGGCAGGCTAGCTACCCGAGGGTCCGACATACGTTTATCCGCCATACTGGAGTCGAATTTCAGTACCGCAGGGTTACTCCCAAAAAACGTGGGCGTCTGCGCAATTACTTTACCGGCTACGGCTATAAATTGAAGTGATAAGTGGTGACCTTCAATACGCCAGCTCCAGGGTTCTTTCGATGCGGGATCGCCAAAGAAGGTAAAGGAGTAATTTTCCGGATCACGATATACATCGTTGGGAGGGCGATTATCAATCACACGCAACACATTTTCCATATCAATGATGGATGTTGCTTTTTCATACCCCTGTAAACTCAAGGCCGTTTTCAGCATGGCCATTGCCGCGGTGCGTTGCTCGGGCGTCATTTGTTTCAGCGGCAATCCTTTCCGTTCCCTGGGCACATAGTGCCAGTTAAATCGCTCTTCATTGTCAAAGGCATAGGTGGCTTTCTGACGCTGCTCTGGTGTAAGCATGCCCAGAAACAGGTTGCCGGCATCCGTCATTTCATCTTTTACGCGCTGTTGAACAGGCAACGTTTTGGGCGACGGCGCAACCTGGCCCAAAACGTGTAGCTGACTGGCAATCAGACAGCCAAAAAGGAAAAATGGGTATTTCATAGGTGAAGGGCGTTTATACGATACTTCGTAAAGAGCATTCGTCAACACATTTACCTATCTGACACCAGCGGAGATCCAACCGTTTAGTCAAAGCGATTTCATTATATATGGCGGTTTGCCAACAACCTTGCTGTTTTAGTAGTTTACTGCATAACACCACTGTCACAAACTTCGATAACTACGATCATGTCCACCCGGCCTCCGAACAATAGCTCTGGTCCACTTGACCATCTGTCAATGCGCTACTTACGGCAGGTACTCGATATGTCGCACCCCGTCGATGAGCCTTATGTACTGAATTCCGTTGAAAGTCGGGTGATCCGCCGAACAAAAGTTATCACGATAACAATTGCGACTCTGCTTGGAATAACGGGGTTTTACTACTGTATTGGCCACAATACAGCTGGCCTGAATTTTTCAGCACGACCCCTGTTCATCTGTTAGGCAATACCTACGAGCTACCGCTTATCGCCAGCTTATACGGTCTCTTACTAGTGTATCTGGAAGTGAATCTATTGCTGGCAATCAATCTATGGGGCGTAAAGTCCATTATGGATATTTGCCAGTTTCCCCGCGCTCATGATGCTCAGTATGAGCGACATTTACAGGCGCTTGCCAAAGCGGCCTTCGAGAAATCACAGCGTGCCATTTTGCGTTTTGGTGTTGATCCATACCTGACTATGCCACGCTGGGGTCTAAGTATCTTCTTTCTGCTGACTATCGTCAAAGCAGCCCTGAGTACACTCGTGCTAAAATTACTTCTCAAACGATCTCTTGGTCAGTATGCATTACGTCCGGTAACAGACCTGGCGGGCATGCCGGTCTATGCCCTTTGGAATACCTGGGCATCATGGCAGGTTCTGCATGAAGCTCAGATTCGGGTGATGGCCCCTATTACGATTCGCGAATTTGTGCATGAACTTCACGAAGAATGGGGGAAAAACGATCAATTCCGTCCTCTGATCCTGGAAGCCCTTCAATACGTTTCGATTCTGAAAAGGCAGTACAACTATGCCCACTTCATGCTAACAGAAACGCTCCTGGATCGCTTTGAATTAACTACAGATACACCATTAACTGGCCATTTTATGGAGCAGGTTCAGCAGGCTCCTCTTGCTGTACGCCGAAGCCTGGAACGACTCATTGTATTTGGCGTTCTGGTTGATGGTAAACTATCCTGGTTTGAGAAAAGACGTTTACGTGAACTTCGAAAAAAAGGATTTTTGACGTATTCAACTAAGGCAATTCGTCAGATTGGTACTGATTACAATCAAGGAAAAGGGCTCTGGGTATAGTTGGCAGAGTAGACCGAGCATCCTATGCCTCACCTTTGCGGACTCTTACCTCGTTGATGCGCTTATCATCAGCCGATACTACGTCAAATACAAACCCAGCATAGGTGGTTTTGTCGCCAGATTTTGGAAGTCGGTTAAATAGCTCAAGCAATAACCCACCAAGCGATTCGCTATCTCCCTGAACAGCTTCGAATGTGGTTGCATCAACATTTAACACCCGGCACACATCAGTCAGCGGTAGTTTTCCCTCAAATACGACCGTTTGGGCATCTTCGCGTCGATAACCAACAGGAGTCTCGTCGTCAAACTCATCATTTATATCGCCAAATATTTCTTCAATAATATCCTCCAGCGTTACCAGACCGCGCGTTCCACCGTACTCATCTACAACGATCGCCATGTGAACCCGCCGTTTCTGGAAGTCCTGAAGCAAATCGTCAACTTTTTTATTTTCGGGGATAAAGAACGCAGGCCGTAATAGCGATTGCCAACGAAAGGAATCGTCAGCATGGATATGCGGTAGCAGGTCCTTTATATACAAAACGCCTTCAATCTGATCCAGCGATTCTCCATAAACGGGCACGCGCGAATAGCCCGATGCATTAATTTGATCGAGTAATTCACTGAACGGCAGGTCGTCATTTACAGCCGAAATATCTAGTCTTGCCCGCATTACCTGACGAGCCGTCAGGTTGCTAAAGTTAACAATACCCTTAAGAATTTCTTTCTCTTCGACGGTCGCATTTATCCCTGTTAACTCAACTGCCTGGCTAAGTTCTTCTACCGACAGTTTGTAGCCACGGCGCTGAATTCGCTTATCTACCTGATTACTTAAACTAACCAGCATCATGGCTAATGGGCGGAATACAGCCAGTCCAAGCTGAGCTAAGGGAGCAGTCTGACGGGCAACAATCAGGTTATTCTGACTGGCATATACTTTCGGTACAATCTCGCCAAAGAGCACAATGGCAATTGTAGTAGCCAGGGCCATACCGGTGAGTATCCATCCTGATCCAGATGAGACCTTCGTCACCTCCCAGGTCAGGTAAGATACAATAACGACAATAGCAATATTAAGTAAGTTATTGAAAATGACCAATGACGCCAGCAAGCGTTTAGGGCGCTCAAGCAGTAGGGCGATCCGCTTTTCATCGGCAGAACTACTTTCCCGACAGTGAGCCCGATCATCGGGGGAAAGAGAGAAGAAAGCAGCTTCAGAAGCTGATACCAAACCAGCCAGCGTCAGCAGCAAGAGAATTAAAGCCGTATAAGGGGCATATAAATCAAAATAGGTGCCCCAGCCATCAGCGGCTGGGAGCACCTGTCGAGGAAGGGGTCACCAGGATCCATGTATATCAAATCTCGTTCAACAATAGAGCAAGCTGAGTGGGTTAGAATGGCAAATCGTCATCACCACTATTGCTCTCGAAAGGCACTGGTTCTGGCTCCCTGCGTGCGGGCGCTGCCTGCTGACGTGCTGGTTGAGCAGCTGGCGGTGCTGTTTGCTGACGAGCTGCGCTGGCAGGTTGTGCAGGAGCAGCCTGCTGACGGGGAGCTTCGTAGGACGGTTCATCTGATCGGTCACTATTGGGGCTACCCAGTAGTTGCATGGTATTAGCCCGGACGCGCAAGGATGTCCGTTCTTTCCCTTCTTTATCCGTCCATAATTCTGTCCGAAGGCGACCTTCAACATAGACAGAATTGCCTTTTTTCAAATATTTCTCAGCCACTTTGGCCTGTTCATTCCACAATTCAATCCGAAACCACTCTGTTTGCTCAACTTTCTCACCGTTTCGGTTCGTATATTTTTCGGTAGTTGCGACATTGAAGGTTGCCACAACTGCTCCGCCATCAAGATAACGTACTTCAGGATCGGCACCCAGGTTACCGATTATTGTCATCTTATTAAGACTTGCCATACTCGTTGTTTTGTTGGTTACTTATAAAAATCTATAGCGTTTAAGAGGATTAAAGATACTGAAATCTACCCACTTATCCAAACAGATTCTCCAAATAGTTTGTAATCAATACAGGCTTCGGAAGGTGACTAATTTCTTCCGATGTGTACCAGTGTAAGTCTGTGGGCAAGCTATCAATTAACCCCTCAGGCACGTCAATCAGGTAGAATCTGGCACGAATCCGCTGGTGGGATAACAACTGAACCGATTCCGCTGGAGAATCTGCAACGACACTATTTTGCACTACGTTTCCGATCTCTTCAGGAAGCGGCAGCCCCTGTAACGCTTCTTTCTGATCTTCGGTTTCAAGCAAATAAAAATCGTGCAGGTTTTGCCAGACATCACGGGCAATGCGTTCACGAAGCGCTATCTTTCCATGCTGCCGAAAAACCAGATAAGAAAAGTAGCGTTCACGCACGGGTGCTTTTTTCGATTTAACGGGCAATTGGTGCTGCCGGCCCGTCAAATAAGCAACACAGGCTTGCTGAATTGGACATAGTAAACAATCAGGTGCGACCGGCGTGCAGTGGATCGCACCGAACTCCATAATAGCCTGATTATAGGTTGCCGGATCGTTGGCCGATTGAATCAGCCGCATGGCTAGCGCAGCAAATATTTTCTTGGCATTCGTCGTCGTGATATCCTCGTTTATACCGAACACCCGAGCCAAAACACGATATACATTCCCATCGACAACAGGAACACGCTCGCCAAAGGCAAACGAAGCGATAGCGGCTGCCGTATAAGTACCTATTCCCTTCATTTTCAGCAAGTCCTGATAAGTATCAGGGAACTTACCGTCTAATTGAAGAGTTACATAACGAGCAGTCTGGTGCAGGTTTCGGGCTCGGGAGTAATAACCCAGGCCCTGCCAAAGTCGTAGTAACTCGCGTTCATCGGCATTGGCCAGATCGGCAATGGTTGCATAGGTATTTACAAAGCGTTCATAATAGGGTTTTCCCTGTGCTACGCGGGTTTGCTGAAGAATGACTTCTGACAGCCAGATGCGATAAGGATCGCGGGTGTGGCGCCACGGCAAGTCTCGTTTATGAATCAAATACCACTGCTCAAGAATAGGAGCAAATGTGGTTTCGATCTTGTTAAGGTCTGATAGCCAATTCAAAATAAAACAGAAAAATACATCGTTACCAGGAAAAACGGAAGCATAAGGTTTTTAATTTTATAGGAAAGCCCTACCTTTGTGCTCCCATTTTGAGACCCGAATTTTCAACAATACAGTAAACGTTAAAGTTTAAGAAGTCGTGACGAAAGCAGACGTAATTGCCGAGATCGCCGATAAGACCGGTATTGATAAGGCAGAAGTAACAAACACCCTGGAAACATTCTTTTCAGTAGTAAAGGACTCATTGGCCGAGGGAGAAAACATTTATGTGAGAGGGTTCGGCAGCTTCATCAATAAGAAACGAGCTAAAAAAGTAGCCCGGAATATCTCAAAAAACACCGCTATGGTGATTGACGAGCACTTTATTCCGAGTTTCAAGCCCGCCAAGGTTTTTGTTGAGCAGGTAAAAACCAGCGACAAAGCGAAGGTAGCTGTTGAGTAAGCCAGGTTGCCCAAATGACTATGAACTGGTAAACTAGACCGGCTCAGGCGTTTGCATTGTGACGATCTCCAAATTATGAATAAATTCGTATTGCTTGTTATCTTATTGGCTGCGGCCCTAACGGTGGGGTTGTATACTTTACCGAAGGTAGTTGTACGAAATGAAAGTAAGCAGCTTGGAGGTGGCCGTACAATGCAAACGCCTGGAGCAAGTCGGCCCGGTTCTGATTCACTCAACGTAGCAAGCAATGACAATGGCTCTTCTGTTCATGAAAAGCCGCTGTCGCCTGAACAACAGAAACGCCTGGTAACACTCCAAACGGAGTTTACGAAAGCGAACCCAACACAGAAGGAGGCCGTCGGGGTGAAACTGATTGCCTTATTGCATGAAGTAACTCGCTACGACAGTGCGGCTCATTATGCAGAGGAACTGGCCAAAGCTCAACCAACGGAACGGAATCTATTACGAGCCGGAGATGAGTATTTTGAAGCCTTTACCTTCGCTGTCGATGAAAAGAAAACAGCGCTATTAGGCCAGAAAACCCGTGATTTATATGGGCAAGCGCTGGCTAAAAATCCAAATCTGCTATCGGCAAAGGCTAATATGGCCATGACTTATGTCAATACCGATACACCTATGCAGGGTATTATGCTTCTGCGCGAGGTGATTAAGCAGGACCCAACAAATGAATTAGCGCTCTTCAATCTTGGCTTGCTGGCCATGCGGTCAAACCAGTACGAACGGGCCGTTGAGCGGTTTCGGCAAATTCTGGTTAATAACCCATCGAGCCGGAAAGCTCAGTTTTACTTGGGGTTAGCTTAGCTGAAGCTGGTCAAAAGGCTGAAGCAAAGCAGGTCTTGGCGCAGGTAAAGAAGCAGGAGAAAGATCCGCAAATTCTGGCTGCTGTTCGTGAATATGAAGAGCGATTATCAAAATGAATAATCGGGGCCGCCCATGCGGTAAAATGTAAAATCAATGATACTGTATCCAGAACCATTATTCATTTTACATTATTCATTATTCATTGATTTTAAGGGCTTAACCGGTTGGTAGGCCGACATGTATTTTAACCATTAAATTAGTTTACTATGCCTTGCGGTAAGAAACGGAAACGGCACAAAATTGCCACTCACAAGCGAAAAAAACGGCTCAGAAAAAACCGGCACAAGAAGAAATAGTTAGCGGTAGGCAGTCAACAGCTCGTCTGTTATGCTTATAGCTGCCGTCTGCAATTGCCTACTGCCTACCTATTTGAAGCCTCGGCCGGTCTGAAAAGCCCGAACGTGGCTTCTTTCTTTTTATATAGCCATTCTTAACCGTATATTCATCTTGTGAGTAATGAATTAGTTATCAGTTCGACTCAGAAAGGTGATCGGATTGCGCTCTTGCAAAACAAGAGATTGCTGGAGTATCACGAAGAAGAGTTAGACAGCAGCTTCACCGTTGGCGATCTTTACTTAGGAACAGTCAAGAAATTATCTTCGGGCCTTAACGCTGCTTTTGTAGACGTTGGCCATGAGAAAGACGGTTTTTTGCACTACCAGGATTTAGGCCCGAATATTAATTCGCTTAATAAACTGGTTAAAGACGTAATAGCCAAGCGCGTCACCACCGGGCGGCTCAGCGGCATGAAGTTAGAGCCACCTATCGAAAAAATCGGGAAAATCGATAAGGTGTTGACGAAAAACGCTCCCATTCTGGTTCAGGTGGTTAAAGAACCCATCTCAACCAAAGGTCCACGCCTTTCCTGCGATATTTCTATTGCGGGCCGTTATTTAGTTTTAGTACCATTTTCAGATGGTGTAAACCTTTCTAAAAAAATTACTGACCGTGCCGAGCGGTCGCGGTTAATGCGGCTCATGTCGTCGCTGAAACCACAGAACTTCGGTGTTATAGTACGAACAGTTGCGCAGGATAAAGACGTGGAAGAGCTAGACCGTGACCTGCAAAACTCGCTTGCCAAGTGGGATCAGGCGCTTAAATCGCTGGCTGATGCTAAACCGCGTGACCGCGTATTGGGCGAAATGAATCGGGCTTCGTCTATTTTGCGCGATATGCTCAATGAGTCGTTTGAGAGTATTACGGTAGACACCCGTGAATCATACGACGAAATCAGAGATTATATTCACACCATTGCGCCTGACAAAGAAAAAATTGTTAAACTCTACAGTGGTAAAGTAAAGGTATTTGAAGCCCTCGGCCTTGAAAAGCAGCTTAAATCGCTGTTTGGCCGATCAGTAAGTTTACCCGGTGGTGGCTACTTGATTATTGAACACACCGAAGCGTTACACGTGATTGATGTTAACAGTGGCAACAAATCGAATTCTGAAGAGGATCAGGAAGCCACTGCTATTAGTGTCAACCGCGAGGCCGCTAAGGAAATAGCTCGTCAACTTCGTCTACGCGATATGGGCGGTATCATCGTCGTGGATTTCATTGACATGAAGAAAGCAGAGAACAAAAAACTTCTGCAGGACATCATGCGTGACGAGATGAAACCCGAGCGCTCAAAGTTTACCATTTTACCCCTAACGAAATTTGGTCTGATGCAGATTACGCGTCAACGCGTCCGGCCAGAAATGAATATTGTTACACGTGAAGTCTGCCCCACCTGTGGAGGTACTGGTACTATTCAGGCCAGTGTTCTGGTAACGGATATAATTGAAAACAATCTCGACTATATTCTGACAAAGCAAAACGAGCGTGGTATTTCAATTTCAATGAATCCATTTTTATATGCTTATTATACTAAGGGTATTTACTCAAAACAAATGCAATGGTATATGAAATATAAAACATGGGTTAAAATAATCAAGGATAGTTCACTAGGTATGGTTAACTTTAAGTTCTTTAACCGATCTGGAGATGAAATCGAGGTTAGTAATAATGCTTAGTAACGTAGTAAAATTTTACTACATATAATCTATAATGCCGGGAGCCCAATTAAACTGTTTAATTGGGCTCCCGGCATTATAGATTATATCAAGACTGTACTTAATGTAGTATTTCCATATCCACTAATTCGCTAAACATTTCCTGCCCCACAACCTCTTCAACTGAATCTACCTCATGAAGATTCAGTAACAGATCCCGAAGGTCTTCTGTAATCTCATAAGTTTGATAAAGCTTCCGGTCAAACAGAATTGGTGCCTGCTCCAGATCACACAATGTATAACGATTTTCATTGAAGGCCAGTCGCTTAATCCGGTAGCTCAACTTGTTCTTAACAACTTCAGGCTCCAGGAATAAGTGAATAAAATTCCAGCCTTCCCACTGGCCTGGGTATTGCTTTACGAACGGCCAAAATGAGTCGTAAAGCTGCTGCATAGCCTCCTGGCAATACATATCCCGGTCACTTCGTACAATTGGACGAATTTGTTTCAGGCAATGCAGGACATTGGTTGTATCGGGCTGACGGTAACTCACTACCGGCACAATGGGCACACCAGCCGCATGGGATAAATAACCAACTCCTTTTCGTGTCAGCACACGGCGCTGCCCAAAGCGCACGGATAAAAACTGCGACTCTTCACCGGGTTCTGGTGCCGTTTCGGGGCTACCATCTACGAAGACAATCAATGATCGCCCCGCTTTCAATTCGCGCAGTACCGTTAATCCAGCCGAGGGACTTCCTGCCTCAACCACGCGAAATACGTTGGTAAGGCCATGTTTTTGCCGCAACCCCTCAATGTGTTCCGCCATCTGATCACCCTGACTGCGGTTCATGTTGCTGCCAACCAGCAACACACAATCAACCCCTTTCCGAAATAGTACACTCGTCAACAGTCGGTAGGAACCGAGGTGATAGGTACAATAAATTTTGGGACTGTACTCTTTATTCAGAACGTCGTGCGCCCCACGTAACTTTACTAAATCGCCTGCCGTTAGGCATTTTTGGTCGAACGTTGTAAATACCTGCTGCAATAATAGCTCTCTAAAAAGAGCTTCATGCTCCTGGCGGGGTATTGACGGCAGTATATTCTCGACATTAGCGGAGAATGTCGTATACTTCATTAAATAACCCCGTTCTTTGGGCAAGTCAATCTGCTCGAAGTGCTCGCGACAGTTTGCCAACTCTTGTTTGTAAAGTTGTCGTGTGGTCAGCATAGGTTCTGAAGCTTAGGATCTTAAAGCGAGAAAACGGGTTTGGAGTTAGCCAGGCCAGTAAAACCTACATCAAAACCACCACAACACACTTTATCGTCAGCAGCGAGCTTTAATATATTGGCCGATTCCAATTTGGTAGCTGGTATGATTACATTTTTAATTGCTTGGGCGGACTTGATAATGAATTGCTTTTTCATGACAGTTTGCAGTTAGTATGATTGATTTGTAGTTGCTTGTTTTTGATGATACAAAGCTACTGTCTGCCCAAAGGCTCATCAATCGCAAAAAAGTCACGATTATCCGTTGCAATTAGTTAAAAATTACCAGTATATTAGTCCGACTTTTGTGTAAGAAGACAGCATGAAGGAAATTCAAATCACTCGAGGTTTCCTCAAAAAACCGTTTAGCAGCGCGATTATACTACTTAGCATAGTAGTATTAGTTGAAGCTGTTGGGTGGTCTGTTGCCTCTCCTGCAAAACTCGAGAAGGTCAGGAAAGCGGGAGGAGCTATATTTTATCTTGGCATACTTATTCGTGATCTGTTTATACCCGAATTATGTACGTTACTTATCACCATTGCTATTATTAACGTTTACCATAGATTCAGTCACATACATGTAGTACAAAACAACTGGCGAGCAATTAGTCGATATGAATTACGTTGTTTACCAGTTTTAGCGCTTGCCTTTTGGGGGTTTAATCCATTCACTCAAACTGTTCGTTACTTTTTAGAGTATTTTCCTGAATACTCCTGGTCTAGATACTGGAACGGTTATATTCTATATACATACACCTGGTCTACGTATTTCAAATACTTAGTTCCTGTAATCCTCATTGGCTACATCGCTATTAATACATCCCTTCTTCTCGACTATTTAAAACAGCGCCGAGAAGCGCAGGAAACAGCCGAAGCCGAAGCTGCTGAAGCGTCTCAAAAAGTCTTAGCCTTATCCGAAACATTCTCGCCCCAACCTATAGCTACCACTTCTTCTCCCTATCTCAGCTATCTGAAAGGTAAAAACGCATTGGGCGAGATCGACTTCCCGGTCAACGAGGTTTATTACTTTACTGTCGAAGATCGATTCTACTACGCTGAGTCCCTGAAAGAACGGTATATGGTCAGTAAAACGCTGAACGAACTCGATACGGAGCTAGACCCAACCCAGTTTTTCCGAATCAAACGCGACTATATCGTTAACCGCCAGGCGGTGTTACACTACTCCTATTGGGAAAACGGCAAGTATATTGTTACCCTAAACACGCCTGATCATCACAAAATTATTGTCCCTCGTGTTCGTATGCATGAATTTCGGGAATGGCTACAAGGGCGTGATGCTACCGGCAAACCCGAACCTGCTAACCTCCTGTAAGGACGTCGTTGCCAGTTACTCCTGAGCAAATATTAACTGCCCGTTTAATAAACAAAATGCCTCCTGCCTGAAATCACACATTTCATGTGCGAAATCAACTAAATAGTTATCTTTTTCGGATAATTCTGTTGAGTCAGATGGGGATTTCGTGACATACTGTGGCAAAATCAGCCTATTTTTGGCCTGATGCATA
This sequence comes from Spirosoma telluris, assembly GCA_003259005.1. Taxonomy (GTDB): domain Bacteria; phylum Bacteroidota; class Bacteroidia; order Cytophagales; family Spirosomataceae; genus Spirosoma; species Spirosoma telluris. The sequence goes on along the minus strand of QLII01000001.1, from coordinate 6,285,489 downwards.
GCCTTGGCTAACCAAAAGACATCTCTATCTTAGGTCACTAATTAACAATGAACTGGAAAAGGAACTGAATCCCGCTCAATTCCTACGCATTAAACGGGATTATATCGTTAACCGAAAGGCAATAGCAAGCTATGCCCACTGGGAAAATGGGAAATATAGCATCAGGCTCGCAACGCCCCAGCCACAAACGATTGTTGTGCCTCGCAACCGGATGCAGGAACTCAGGGAGTGGCTACAGCATCAGGATTCACACTCGCTCGAAACTATTTAGTAGCCTTTACAGGTAGTTCTTTACCGCAATGCTGTAGCGCGGCAATTGTCGAATGCTATCTAAATTGAGCTTTTTAGCAATATGGGCCTTGTGGTTTACTGCCGTTCGGTAGCTAATATTAAGTCGATCGGCGATTTCGTTGGCCGGATGCCCATTGGCCACCATTCGAAGGACTTCCCGCTCACGTTCGGTTAAGCGGCTGAGTTCTTCACGGGTAGATTCGGAAATTATCTCAACGCCAAAGTTCTTGAGTAAATCCATAAACCCGCTGCTGTAATAACAGCCTCCGTTACTCACCGTCTGGAAGCAGCGGTATAATTCATCGAGTCCATCGGTAGCATACAAAAAACCGAAGAATCCTTTTTGCATAGCCTTAGCCACCATTCTCAGGTCGGGCTTTCGCGTATACAAAATGAACTTTGTCTGCTGGTTTGCATGCTGCATCTGCTCGACGATTTCGAAACTCCGATCGCCTGAAATCTCTGATTCCAGTATGACACATTTCGGACGTTTCACCATGATTTGCTGAAGTGTGTCTTCCATTTCAACAGCACGGCCGACAACATTATAGCCTTGTTCCTTCAACAATTGGCTTAAGACTTCGCAGTTAAAGAGCTCCGATTGAGCAACGAGAATGGAGAAATCGCGCCTACGGATCGCGAAGTTTTTAGTGACCTCTTGGACACCGATTGATTGATTCATGATCTATTACATATATGGGTGGATGAATGTACTACCAATAGTTGAATTTTTATAACACTCTGTGAATGAAATCAACAATTTCGATTATGCGATCACCAAAAAAATTTAAGGGGCTTACTTTCGTTTTGGAAAAATCCCTCTAATCACCTTTTTAGCTTAGGGTGATTTCATACTTTTTGGGTGATTTCACACCTAAAATGGGTGATTTCACTCAAAACGGTTTGCTTTCAGCTTTAACAAGGCTCACTTTTGACCTAGTCAATTGCAAAACACGTATATCAAGCTAGGGTGATGAATCAGGAAAACTCAACCGTACTGTCCAGCTACGAAGCGTCGGCTGAAGAGATACAAAAAGTAATTATGGACTGGGCAAGAGCGACAGAAGCCTTCCATGGTCGCTATGCGAAACTGAATCAAGTCATCAACTCATTGCAAACAGCACTTAGTCGCCAACCCAAAGCGAACCGGGCTCGACTACGGCAGCTCATTGATTTACGTGAGCACATGAGTGATGTGCTAATGACTTTATTACTCGATATGTCGGGCAAGAAGTCGGGTCGCTCAATGCAATCCTCAAAACCGGGTCAGCTTCATTCTCATGCCAGCTTGCTGGATGAACTGAACCGTAAAATAGATGCCGAACTGATTAGCTTCACGACGGTAGCTCAAGCGTAGTGTTCACCCTCCCCTGTTGATAAAGGTAAGCCCCAATCTATACATATAGCTGGGGCTTTTTTTTGTCGTTTCAGGCTGCCTTTATTTAACCAGAGATAACTGTACCTAATAAGCCCGATATCTCCATGTCTATGCGCTTAAAGTGCATAAATTCGGTCAGAAGCTGATCGGCTTCCTCAGGTGCTTTATTCCTCGACTCACGAAGCAATTGCTGCAAGACGGTCATTCGTTGTTCTGCCAGCATTTTTTTGATTCGCAGGATATTTCGATAGGCCGCATCGGCCAGAATTCCAATCTCCTGTTCTGATGGCACCAAAATCTCGTGTTTTCCCCATCCATCACTAATTTCATAACGGGGGTTTGTCAAATGAATAGCCTGTTGCTGAAGTTCGACATCACGATTTCCTTCCGACCGACCTGATTCCCGATTTAGAAAATCATTCGTCGTCAAAATATCTCCTCGGCTGTAGGCTTCCCGAAACAGTGTTAGAATAAGATCATAAGGCGTAGTTTGAAACTCTATATCATGTAGCTCACTCAGCACATACTGACAGAGCGTAATGCCTGGCTCTAGCTCGCGTGCGCCATAGTTCATTAACAAGCGAACACATTCTTCTTCCTGATACGATATAGGCGTTCTAACGGCCTTTATTCGCTCAACCGGGGCAGGTTGGCTCGTTGTGGGTGCAGGTATACCAAAATCGCTTAAATCAGGTGATTCAACGCTTAGGCCATCTAACAATGAGTTTATGTCATCAACGGATGGCTCGCCTGCACTTAAAGTATTACTTGAAGATGGTTGTGATCTCCCTGCACCGCTCGATCGCTGCTGCCGCTCTGAATCCTTTTTGCTTTGCTCCTGCTGTTTCCGAAGCAGTCGATTGATTTCTGAAATTACAGACTGTTCACTTACATGAAATACCTGCGCTACCCGTTGCGAGAGCGTCTGCCGTTTAAGCGGATCAGGTATTCTGGTGATACTAGCGCACACATCCGAAATTCCTTCAGCCCGTTTCAGAGGATTATCACCTGCTTCAGTCAACCATCGGCTGGCTTTGAAGTCAATGAAATCCTGCGAATGCTCTTTGATGTACGTTTTGAACGCATCAGCTCCAACCTTATGAACGTAGCTATCGGGATCTTCTCCATCTGGCAACAGGAGCAGCCTAAGGTTCAAGCCTTCTTCCAGTACCATATCCAGCCCACGCAGAGCCGCTTTGATCCCCGCAGCGTCACCATCATAAAGGATGGTAACATTCGGGGTGAAGCGGGCAATTAGCCGAATTTGCTCCGTTGTCAGCGATGTGCCAGAAGAAGCTACTACGTTTTTGATACCTGCCTGATGCAGGGATATAACATCGGTGTAGCCTTCGGTTAGGTAACAAACGTCTTCCTGACGAATAGCTTGCTTTGCCTGAAAAATCCCATACAGAACCTGACTCTTATGGTAAACCGTTGTTTCAGGCGAATTAAGGTACTTAGGCTGATTCTTATCGGTTTTTAAAATCCGGGCCCCAAGGCAATGACCCGGCCCGACACGTTATGAATGGGGAACATGACCCGGCCCCGAAACCGGTCAAATACTTTACTATCGCCCCCGCGTTGCCTTCTTTAATCAAAATCAGCCCCGCTTTTTCGAGCAGGTCACGGCTATACCCTCTACGTTGCCCTTCCTGAAGGAGAGCGTCCCACTGATCGAGTGTGTAGCCTAGCTCAAAGGCATCAATAGTTGGATTTGTAAAACCCCGTTCCCGAAAATAGCTTAGACCGATACTTTTTCCCTCATCCGTGTTCAGTAACGTTTCCTGAAAAAATGTTTTGGCAAAATTGAGTACGATTAGCAAGCTCTCTCGTTCGTTCTGCCGGAGAAACTCTTCTGGTGTTTGCTCTTCTTCCTCAATTTCGATGCCGTACTTTTTGGCCAGATACCGCAGCGATTCACCGTAGCCAATGTTCTCAATATCCATCACAAACCGAACGGCATCGCCCGCTTTGCCACAACCGAAGCATTTATAAATCTGCCGGGTCGGATTTACATTAAAGGATGGTGTTTTCTCATTATGAAACGGGCAACAGGCAATGTAATTACTACCTCGTTTCTTGAGCGAAACAAAATCATTGATCACCTCCAGAATATCGACAGATTGACGAATACGTTCAACAGTTTCTTCGGGAATACGCATTAGACAGGATCAGGATTTATTCAAGTTTCAAATCTACAGCGAAGTTAACACATTAGTGATTGCAGTTGCTACAGCCATAAGTGGCCTACTTTTTTTGGCAACATTTTTGCTAAAATCGCTATTGACGCTCAGCTCCATAGCGGCTATAGCGATTCTTTTTACATGGTAATACGATGAATATACATTTTACCCACCGTAAGCTCCCGACTTCAAAGACTATTATCAAACACAACTATCGGGGATTACTAACCACTCTTTTATTAATTGCCTTCCTGCAAGGCTGCCGGAAACAATCTACTGATGATGTCATACCAACATTAACTACGGGTAAAGCCGCTGACCAGTATACAGGTGATGTGGCGACCACATGGGCTGCATTACAGCTTAAACTCACCAAAACGACACCTGGATTTTCTCCACCCGTAGCCTCACGGGCGTTTGGCTATGCTGGTATAACTATGTATGAATCTGTAGTACCCGGTATTGCTCACCGAAAATCGCTGGTGGGGCAACTACAAGGGTTAACTGCCCTTCCGCAGGCAGAATCAGGTAAGGAGTATAACTGGGCACTTAGTGCCAATGCAGCACAAGCGCAGATTATACGGAGTTTATATCCAACGACGAGTGCAGCTAATAAAGTTATTATCGACTCCCTCGAAACAGTCCTGCTAACGGCCTTTAAAAGCACCGACGAAACCGTCAATCAACGGTCGGTCGATTTCGGAAAGAAAATCGCAGACGCCTTATTCGAGTGGTCAAAAACGGATGGGGGCGATGCGGGCTATTCGCGTAATTTCCCGGCGAGTTATGTTGTCCCAACGGGAGCTGGTATGTGGCAGCCCACCGAAAATGGCCAGAAGATTCCAATGCAACCTTACTGGGGCAAAAATCGCACGTTTGTGAAGGCTAATAACGACCTGCCCATGCCCAAACCACTAACCTATTCAACTGATGTTAAATCCGCAATTTTCAGTCAGTACATGGATGTGTACAATAAGTCTAAAAGTTTAACTCAAACAGAAAAAGAGATTTCGCTTTGGTGGTCCGATAATCCGGGTGACTCGTTTACGCCACCGGGCCATTCTTATAGCCTTGCCCGAATTGCCGCAGTATCTACGAAAGCAAACCTGGCCAAAGCAGCCGAAACGTTTGCCCGCACAGGTATTTCCGTAGCGGATGCGTTCATTCTCTGCTGGCGCTGTAAATTCACCTATAATAATCTTCGCCCTTATACGTATGTTCGACTGGCGATAGATCCAGCCTGGGTTCCTTTCTGGCCAGCCCCCCTTTTCCGGGTTATCCATCTGGCCATGCTACCCAGTCATCGTCAGCAGCAACAGTACTTACGGCTTTATACGGCGACAACTTCGCCTTTACCGACGATTCACACGTTGGTCGACCCGATGATCCCCTTCGGCATATTGCGTTCAAGGCTCGCTCGTTTACCTCGTTTGAAGCATCGGCTCAGGAGTCTGCCGATTCGCGTTTCTACGGCAATATTCACACCAAGCAGGACAACGAAACAGGTTTGACGGAAGGCAAGAAAATCGGGGCAAATGTAAATGCGCTGGCTTGGGAGAAATAAAACAAGGAGAAAGGAGGAGAGGACGAAGGGGAGAAAGGATAGGCATGTAGCAATCCTTTCTCCCCTTCGTCCTCTCCTCCTTTCTCCTTATTAATAGGCTCGTACCAACTTGCCTTCCATAAAGTTTACGAAGGCTTTGTTCACGACGACGTTCCCACCGGGGTAGGATAATTGCCTGTGAAATACCAGTCACCAGAGTGATTTGGGCAGGCTTTATGAAGGTTTTCCACCGTTTGATAGACAACGGCCACTTCAGCCTTTAAATCGTCAGGAGTAACGATCTGGGACACTTTTTTGGATAGCTCCTCGTGCGTAAAGGGATCGAAAAGCGCCTTTACATAATTCTGCTGGCTGGCATTACCCGACTCGATTGCTGCTACACACTGGGCGTAGACTTCATCAAGTAGATCGTCCATGCCTCGATCCTTGAGTAATTCAAGAGCTGCCCGGAAACCAATAAACTCCTTAAATTTCGACATATCAATGCCGTAGCAGTCAGGAAAGCGAATTTGCGGGGCAGACGAAACAATAATAATCTTTTTAGGCCCTAATCGATCCAGCATACGCAGGATACTTTTTTCGAGTGTCGTACCGCGCACAATCGAATCATCGACCACGACTACATTGTCTTTGCCTTTTTTGATAACTTCAAACGTAGTATCGTATACATGCGACACCATATCATCACGCTGCGAGTCGTCGGCAATGAATGTCCGCAGTTTTACATCTTTAGCAACCAGTTTTTCAATTCGTGGCCTGAACGAAAGCACTCGGTCTAACTCTTCCTCGAACAGAATACCCTCCATAATCGCCTTTTTGCGCTGTTTATAGAGGTATTCTTCTAATCCCTCAACCATACCAAAGAAGGCCGTTTCCGCTGTATTTGGTATGTAAGAGAAGACTGTATTTTCGAGATCATAGTCAATTTCTTTGAGAATCTGCGGAATCAGCAGTTTACCCAATGATTTACGCTCGTTGTAAATGTCGGGATCAGTAGCTCGAGAAAAATAAATCCGCTCGAAACTGCAGGATTTCTTTTCGATAGGTGTTACAAACTCCTGCTCCATATACTCCCCATATTTGTCAACGATAAGGGCATGGCCAGGTTTTACCTCCTGAATGGCACTATATTCAACGTTAAAGGCAGTTTTAATGGCTGGTTTCTCCGAGGCTACCACTACAACTTCATCATCCGCATAGTAATAAGCCGGACGAATACCTGCGGGATCACGGGCAACGAAAGCAGCCCCATAGCCCGTCATGCCTACCATGGCATAGCCACCATCGAAATCACGGCAAGAGCGGTGTAAAACCCGCTGAAGATCCAGATTGTCTTCAATAATATCCGACAAATCAGGGTTTTCGTAAATACCTTTGAAACGCTCAAACACCCGCTGGTTTTCTTCATCCAGAAAGTGTCCTATTTTTTCCATCACCGTTACGGTGTCAACCTTATCCTTCGGATGCTGGCCCAATGAAACAAGTTTGTCGAACAGGTCATCAACGTTGGTCATATTGAAATTACCCGCTACGACCAGATTACGGCTTCGCCAGTTACTTTGCCGAAGCATAGGATGGCAATTCTCAATCTCATTGGCTCCATGTGTGCCGTAGCGAAGGTGCCCCATCCAGACCTCGCCTGTGAAGGCAATGTTTTCCTGGAGCCATTTTGCGTCCTTAGCCTTGTCTTTATTGCCTTTGAGCGCTTTGCGGAATTTCTTATTGACTTTTTCGAAGATGTCCGTGACGGGTCGTTGATCGACTGATCGGTAGCGGCTGATATAGCGACGGCCAGGCGGAACATCGAGTTTTATATTAGCGATCCCGGCGCCATCCTGGCCTCGGTTGACCTGCTTTTCCATGAGCAGGTATAGTTTGTTGGCCCCATAAAGAGCCGTTCCGTACTTGTCTATATAATACTGGTACGGTTTGCGGAGCCGAATTAAGGCTATACCGCACTCATGCTTAATGGCGTCGCTCATGAGAGAGTTTATCGATGCACGTTGATGGTAGTCAGTAATGAAGTAACGGCTCTGCTTGGTCAATGGTTCGGCGGAACCCTAAACAAAGGTAGACAAAAGAGACGCTACTTGCCCGCTATAGTTTCTCCCTTCGTTCGCCAACGATACATTAATAAATAAATAATAATCGATGAAATCGTTCCGACCAGCGAACCGGCATAGGTATCTTCGACAAAATGCTGGAACAAATACACACGCGAATAGCCCGTTAGAACGCCTAAAAGCAGGAAGAGAACTCCTCTCTCCTTCTTCTTGTCGAGAAATGCCAATAGACTAAATGTGGCAAAAGCAGTGGTAGTATGGCCTGACGGAAAACTGTTGTAGCTATAAATATCCAGCCCCTTAATGATGTGATACTGAAAGGTAGAATGCTCAAAAAATTTCAGTGGACGGGGCGATCCCGTGAAGACAAGCTTCTTCAAAAACTCAGATGTTAGTGAAGAGAGCGCAAAACTGGCAAACCCCATCAAACCAATCCGCCACTTATAAATCAACAGGATCACGCAAACAACGACAAAAAATGCCCCGTCGCCCATATAGGTGATATAAGGAAAGAGCTGATCGGCCAGTAAGCTATTCCGTACATTGACCCATTGCATTAGCTGCTCTTGTGTGTAGACTAGTTGCAATACACCAAGGAGCACCAGGACGAACAGGTAGGGGAGAAAAAAGAACCGATTTTTACGTACTAAATCGAAAAGCATTAGCGTCAATTCGTTGGATTAATTGGTGGAGCCAGCTTTCTCAACGGTAATTCCTACGCTCAGAATATTGAGCAGTGGGTCCTGACGCATATACTGCCGAATCTGAATAGTGTATTTGCCTGGCTTAGGGAATCGGTAGTTGCGTTTCATAAGAACCTTATGGTCGAACAGGTCGCCCAGGCCATCGCCGTTTGGTTTACCGGTTTTGGGGTCCATCAGAATTAATTCATCTAATCGGGATTCCAATTCCTTACCGGTTGCATCACGCAGATAACGAGTCAGATAGAGATTGTAGTAGCCATATGACAGGCTGTTTCGAAGGTTATAGTAAATATTGTATGGCTCCGATGCATCGGCAATTTCGAACGTGAACGATGGTGCATTTTTGATATACCATTTACCGTCGTCAATATCGGTGTACTCTTTATAGACCGCATTCGTATCACAGCCAGCGAATAGCCACACTATGAATAACACCACTCCCAATCGTTTCATAACCTCACAAAGAATAATGTACAAAGCTACAACGGTACATCTGGCTTTTCAAACGAGAAAAAACTACCCAACTAGTTTGCAAACGATAAAAATAGTTTTAGGTTTGTCTTATGGAAAAGTTAACCGCGAAAGAAGAAGAAGTAATGCAGGTGCTCTGGAAAATGGAGCAGGGGTATGTAAAAGATATGGTTCCTCAGTTTACAAATCCTCCCCTGCATTATAATACCGTTTCAACGATTGTCCGTAACCTCGAAGAAAAGGGCTATATCGGCCATAAAGCCTACGGCAACACGCATGAGTATTACCCCATCATCACGAAGGAAGCCTATCAGAATCGGTTTGTATTGAAAAAAGTAGTGGATGAGTATTTCGACAATTCATATAAGAATCTGGTAAGCTACTTTGCTAAGAATGAGAAGATTTCGGCGGATGAATTGCGTGAAATTCTGGCTATGATTGAAAAGAAATAGTCATTTACAGTCATTAAGTGGTCAGCCATTTCCATTTAGTGTTCCAACCTTTATGACAACAACTGACCACTTAATGACAACAAATGACGTTTAAACTATGGAAATCCTGCGTTACGTTCTGCTGGTCAATGCACTTCTGGCGGTTGTCAGCATTGCGTTTTACGCATTGCTTCGGCGCGAAACGTTTTTCGGCGCGAATCGGCTGGCGCTGTGGCTAGGTCTGGCAGGGGCTTTACTCCTGCCCCTGCTGGAGCTGCCCGATTGGCGGCCCGAACGTGTGCGAACCGTGATGCACCGAACTGCACAGGTAATCGTCCCACGGATGTTGCCAGGTCTGACTCCCTCTCCACCTGAGGTTACGATTACATTTCCGACTAAAAAGACATACCGACTTTTTCGAAATCAGCCAGCAAAATTCGTTTGGTCATGGCCCCTTGGTCTCTTACTACTCTATGCCAGCGGGGTTTTCCTCTTGCTTGTCCGATTTTGTATCCAATTGCTTTCCTTACGACGGCTCATTCGACAATCAACTCACGAGCCCTATGACGACTTTACGCTGGTTCGTAACGAAGCTATTACATCCCCTTTTTCATTTTTCGACTGGGTGGTGATGAACCCTACTCAGCATACCCCTGACGAACTAGAGCAGATTCTTAGACATGAACGGGTGCATGTACGCGATCGGCATAGTTACGATATGCTAGGTGCCGAGTTGGTATGCATCCTTTTCTGGTTCAATCCGGCGGCCTATCTCTTCAGGCAATTACTCCACCAAACGCTCGAGTTCAGCGCTGACCATGCCGTTCTGGCCGAAGGTGTTGATGCCAGAGCCTATCAGTATAATTTGGTCAAAGTGAGTATGTTAGGCGGACAATCAGTTATTACCAATCAATTTAGCGGCCCGACCTTACGTCAGCGTGTCAGTATGATGAACAGTCATCATTCGGGCTCATCGGCCTGGTGGCGGTATACACTTTGGGCACTCCTGATGGGTATGATGGCACTAGCCTGTCGGCATACGGATAAAAAAGAGTCTTCTCTCCCTCTAAACGCGCTGCCCGCTAGTAGTCCAACGCGGGCACTGGTTGTTGGTCTGGAAGACAAAGGGACATGGTATCGACATCTGGCCCTCTTCAGAAGTAAATTTGGTACTGAGATTGTCCAGAGCAGACCCGTTGTGATTCAATTGAAAGGAGATGAATTTATACTTCCTGACGATTACAAATATGCGTCGGCGATATACATTGATGGGAAAGAAGTTCAAGCAGAAGTCCTACAAAAACTATCGCCAGAGTTTGTTAGTGAGTTGTTTGTAATGCACCAATTCGAGAATCTGGCTGGCATTGATACCAAAGCCAAGCCCTACCAGATTATTGTTCAGACGAGTCCTAAGCCTTTGCCATTTAACGGGCAGCGAAAACAGTTTTTCACGTTGCTTCAAGCGGCTACCGTCTCACAGTTCCCACTCGGGGAGAGCTTTTCGTTTACTATGAACCAGCTACTCGAAGCCACGTTTTTTCATAACAGAAATGCGCTGGTCGAGCGAACCAAAAATGAGCACCTGAAAGTATATGACGATTACGCTAAGACTGTAGACATTTTTATTAACAACTTACCGGCCACGCCTGAAGACGTAAAAACCGTTCATGTTCGTGAAGTAGCCCGGCTTTATACAAAAGAGAGACCTTATCTGGAGTGGTTCCGTGCAGATAATCCAGTATCTCGCTTTGAGTTATATATACAAACCAGCCCCAAACGGGCTAAGCGAGACAGCAGCTACTACGTTTTTAGCCCTTTTTATTCCGGCGATTTTTAAGTTTACTACCTTTAACGAAATAACCCCGACCTAGCTGGCCGGGGTTATTTCGTTAAGATACTTTACCATTTGGGGCAGGTCGGGGTGAATTTCCCTCAGGGCCGCGTGGCTTCTTCTTTTTCTTTTTATTACTCGCTTTCGAGGTGTACTTCGCATCTAGTTTCTGCAAATCACTGTTAAGAACCGCTGCCGTAACGGGCTCTTTTTCAGCTATAGGCATTAGCATATCAAACGACTCAGGCACAATGCCATTTTTGTTTAACTCAACGATTTCCAGTACACGCGCAATGGGCAGTGGGTGCCAGGTACTTTCAGCTCCATACCCAAACCACATGAGTTTACGGAAAATATCGGTTTTCTGAAGATAAGCGCGGCCTTTCTGCGTTTCCAGCGGTTTTTCAATCGTTGGAATATCACGTAAGGCGTCTATGTATGTATCCAGCTCGTAGTTCAGGCAGCACTTCAAGCGCCCACACTGACCTGATAATTTCGCGGGGTTAAGGGATAGATTCTGGTAGCGAGCTGCCGACGTTGCGATGTTCTTAAAATCGGTTAACCAGGTGGAGCAACAGAGTTCGCGCCCGCAGGAGCCAATTCCCCCAAGCCGTCCGGCTTCCTGCCGCAAACTAATCTGCCGCATTTCAATCCGAGCCTTAAATTCGCTCGCCAGCATTTTAATTAACTCCCGAAAATCAACCCGCTCTTCAGACGAATAATAAAATGTTGCTTTGGTGTTATCCGACTGAAACTCAACATCAGACAATTTCATGTTGAGTTTAAGCTCACGAACGATTTCACGAGAACGATAAAGCGAGGGCAGGTCACGCAGAACAGCCTGTTCATGACGTTCCATATCCTTCGGAGTGGCAATTCGGTGAATAACTTTGGTGTCGTCGTTAATCTTAATCACCCGTTTTTTCACCTGCAACCGCACTAACTCTCCCTGCAATGACACGGCTCCAATATGAAAGCCCGATTGCATTTCCACTACAACATAGTCGCCCGTAGTAAGGTCAAGCTGGTGAACATTTCGATAATACTCTTTCCGGCCACCTTTAAACTTAACCTCTACTACATCGTATCGCAGTCCCGGCATGGCGATGTCGCTTAGCCAGTCAAATGAATTTAATTTATTGCAGCCTCCGGTGCTACATCCACCGCTTCCGCATCCAGTAGTAGCCGTTTTCTGAAGGCCATCGGATGCTCCACGTTGGGTTCCGCACCCACCGGTTGCACAGGATTTACATGACATAATATATATGTGTTTGAAGTCTGACGTTTGTGGTTTGACGTTCTGTACCAACTGGCAACAAACCTCAACCTACAAACATTAAACTAATCTGAATACCGAATCAGGTCGACCCCGATGTCTTTACGGTACTGTTTGCCATCAAATTGCACCATTCGGGCCGCTTCCTGCGATTTCCGAACCGCATTTTCGAGCGAGTTGGCCTGGGCCGTTATCGCTAGAACTCGTCCACCATTGGTCAACACGTGACCATCCTGGGCGAGCGTTCCAGCATGAAAGGCTGTTACATCTTCTAAACGTCCAAGTTCCGAAATGATTTTACCGGTCACATAATCACCGGGATAACCACCTGATACCAACATGGTTGTTACCGCCGTTTGTGGAGACACCTGAAGTGAAATTTGATCCAGCTCTCCATCGGCAGTTGCTACCATTAATTCAACAAAATCATTCTGAAGCCGAGGCAACACCACCTCCGTTTCAGGGTCACCCATGCGGGCATTGTATTCAATCACGAAAGGCTCTCCGTTCACCTTCATCAGGCCCACAAAAATAAACCCCTGATAATGAATACCTTCCTGCTTCAACCCTGCTAAGGTTGGCTTAACTACCTTATCGTCAACCTTTTGCAGGAACGACTGACTGGCAAATACCACCGGCGAAACGGCACCCATTCCACCCGTGTTGGGACCCGTATCTTCTTCGCCAATGCGCTTATAATCTTTCGCTTCAGGCAGGATTTTGTAGTTCTCCCCATCACATAAGACAAACACCGATAGCTCGACCCCCCGCAAGAACTGCTCCACAACGACCTTGCTACCCGCATCGCCAAACTTATGCCCGTCGAGCATGTCGGTTAATGCGGTTTTGGCATCAGCAAGTGTTTCGGCAATAATAACCCCCTTACCAGCAGCCAGCCCGTCGGCTTTTAAAACAATCGGGAACGAGTGCGTTTCCAGGTAGGTTAGCCCCTGCTGAAGCGTTTCGGCCGTAAATGTTTGCGAAGCGGCTGTTGGAATGCCGTATCGAAGCATAAACTGCTTGGAGAAGTCCTTACTTCCCTCTAACTGAGCCCCTTTTGCATCAGGCCCAACAATGCGCAGGCTCGCTAAATCAGATTGTTGACGCAGAAAATCCACAATTCCTTTTACCAAAGGCTCCTCTGGCCCTACAATAAGAAGGTCAATGTTTTTGTCCCGAATTGTATTAGCAATAGCAGTAAAATCAGTGTAGCTAACCGGTAAATTGGTGGCAACCTGCGCTGTTCCCGCATTGCCAGGGGCCACAAACAATGTATCACATAACGGGCTTTGCGCTAATTTCCATGCAAAGGCGTGCTCTCTCCCACCAGACCCAAGTATTAGTATATTCATTAGTTAGTTATTAGTCATTAGTCATTAGTCGTTAGTCGTTAGTTAAATGCTGATAACTAATGGCTAACGACTATTGGCTGACAACTTAGTTTGCTACTTCCGACAGGAATTTAATGCGCATCAGGCGCAAATCTTGTTCAGTGAAATCGTCGCCCCCAAACTCGCGCATAGCCACAGCAATGTTATCACTGTCGGCTCGCATGAAGTAGTCGTAGATTTCGTCCTGCCGGTCTTCATCCATAACTTGATTGATGTAATAATCCAGATTTAGCCGCGTACCTGAATAACAGATATGCTCAATTTCTTCCATCAGGTCCTCCATTGACAATGATTTCGACTCGGCGATCTCATCGAGATCCACCTTACGGTCGATCTGCTGGATAATGAAAATCTTGACTTTAGATTTATTAACAGTCGACTTGACAACTACGTCCTGAGCTGTTTCAATTTCATTTTCTTCAACGTATTTAGAAATCAGGTCAATAAAGGGTCTGCCAAACTTCTGCACTTTCCCCATGCCCACCCCATTTATCTGCGCCATTTCTTCGCGCGTGGTGGGGTAGGTTGTCGCCATTTCTTCCATGGATGTCTCCTGGAAGATAACATAGGGGGCAGGTTCTTTTCCTTGGCAATTTTTTTTCGAAGCGCTTTCAGTAACCCGAGCAGCTCTTCATCGTAAGCAACTCCACCCGACGACGGAGACGAATCTTTATCTTCCTCCTCTTTCGAATCGACAGCCTGTTGTTCGTAATCATGATCTTTAGCCAGCGTAATTGGGTAGGGGTCTTCGATATAATTCATGCCCCGCTGGGTCAACTTCAGAATACCATAGTTATCGACATCTTTTTCGAGGTAGCCGTAAATAGTAATCTGTTTAATGAGCGAGCACCAGTAGTTACAATCTTCGCTAAACTCAAGGCCCTTACCATAAACAGCAAGCCGGTCATGCTCATAGCTGGTAACATACTGATTGGTGGTGGCAGTAAGCACATCGGCTAAGTGTGCCACATCAAACCGCTGATCGGTTTGTAACACCGTTTGAAGTGCCAATACCACTTCGTGCTGTACTTTCAGCTTCTCCGTTGGTTTCAGGCAATTGTCACAGAAACCACAATCTTTATCCAGAAACTCCCCAAAATAGCCCAGTAATTGCCGACGACGGCAAACACCCAGATTGGCATAGGAAACCATTTCGGCCAGCAGGTGCTTGGCATTGTCGCGCTCGGTAACCGGTTTGTCTTTGTTAAACTTCTCTAGTTTAACAATGTCGTCGTAACTATAGAACATAAGGCAGTTGCCCTCCATTCCATCGCGACCAGCCCGGCCCGTTTCCTGATAATAGCCTTCGAGCGACTTGGGAGCATCGTAGTGAATCACAAACCGAACATCGGGTTTGTCAATCCCCATACCAAATGCGATGGTCGCGCAGATTACATCAACATCTTCATTCAGAAATGCATCCTGGTTGTTCATCCGCGTTTGCGGGTCCAGACCGGCATGATACGGAAGCGCCTTTACATCATTAACGCTCAATAATTCGGCAATTTCCTCAACGGTCTTGCGGCTTAAGCAATAGATAATGCCCGATTTGCCTTTGTTATGCTTAACATATTTAATAAGCTGCTTCTTGGCGTCGACCTTTGGCTTTATTTCGTAGTAAAGATTTTTTCGATTGAACGACGTTTTATAGAGGTTAGCATCCTCCATCTGAAGGTTTTTCTGAATATCCTGCTGCACTTTGGGAGTGGCCGTAGCAGTCAGGGCGATGACGGGTAGATTGCCAATATTATCGACTATACCGCGTATTTTTCGGTATTCCGGCCGGAAGTCATGACCCCATTCAGAAATACAGTGTGCTTCATCAATAGCAACGAAAGAAATATTGGCTTTCTTTAAAAAATCCAAATTCTCTTCTTTTGTTAAGGATTCTGGCGCAATGTAAAGTAACTTAAGTGTGCCATTCAACGTGTCTTTTTTGACCTTATTCATTTCAGCTTTGGACAGCGTCGAGTTCAGAAACTGCGCATTAATTCCAAAGGCATTTAGTTGGTCAACCTGATTTTTCATCAGGGCAATTAATGGGGAAATAACAACCGCTGTACCATTACTAACAATAGCGGGCAACTGGTAACACAGAGACTTACCCGCTCCAGTGGGCATGATAACAAATGTGTTTCGCCCCGCCAGGATGCTATAAATAATGATCTCCTGTTCGCCCCTGAATTGACTATATCCAAAAATTTCTTTCAGTCGTTCTCTAAGCGTCGCATGGACTGCCTCATCAACCTGCATCATTCTACAAATCGTACAAAAGTTACTTTCCTCTATTTGCTTGCCGTATCTTTGCTTTATAAAGTTAGCGAATATACACAGCAAAGTAGTCCTGTTTATCAAAACTGACATTGAAAGTAATAAAAAATCCTAAGACTATCGCCCGTTCGGTACTCTTGGCCGAGGCTGAAGCCATCCGAAATGCCGTTGATTTACTTGATGACCAATTTGATGCCGCCGTTGAAACGTTGCTTAATACAACAGGACGTTTGGTCGTAACAGGCGTCGGAAAAAGTGCCCTTATCGGCCAGAAAATTGTAGCTACCCTAAACTCGACCGGCACCCCTGCTCTGTTTATGCACGCAGCCGATGCTATTCATGGCGACTTAGGCATGATTCAGGATAATGATGTGGTACTCATTATTTCAAAGAGTGGCAATACGGCAGAAATCAAGGTTTTGCTACCTCTGCTGAAGCGAACGAATGTCCAGCTAATAGCACTTGTCAGTGCGCGTGATTCGTATTTAGCGAATCACGCAGATTATGTGCTTCATGCCTATGCTGAGCGCGAAGCCGACCCGCTGAACCTGGCTCCTACAACCAGCACAACCGTGGCACTTGCCCTGGGCGATGCACTGGCTGTCAGCTTATTAGAGCTGCGCGGATTCACTCGCCAGGATTTCGCTCGCTACCATCCGGGCGGGGCACTCGGCAAAAAGTTATACTTAAAAGTTGCGGATATTTTTCCCCACAATCAGTGTCCGCAAGTTCTGCCAGATACATCCATCAAAGATGTAATTTTCACTATTTCAGCTAACCGTTTAGGGGCAACTGCGGTGGTTAATGAGTCTGGTTTATTAGTGGGTATTGTTACGGATGGCGATATTCGGCGACTGGCTTATAAACATGATTCCTTTTGGCAGCTCTGTGCTCAGGATGCGATGACGTCAGACCCCGTCTCTGTAGCACCTGATGAATATGCTGTAGCGGCTCTTCAACTCATGCAGGAAAAAGATATTACGCAATTAGTTGTAGCCCAAGCAGGGCAGGTCCATGGCTTTGTGCACCTGCATGATTTATTGAAAGAAGGTCTGGTTTAACTTAATAATCCTTTACGTTCCTGGCAGAATTCCTTCTGGCGACTATGGCTGGCTTGTTCAGTCATACCCGAATTAAATTAGTATAATACTGGAATTATAAAGTAAACTAGACCAGTTCTGTTGAATAAATCTCAAAAAACATTAAACAGTAATTACCCGTGATATTCCCCAGTCTGGGGGAAATATTCCACACTTCAACGGGGATTCCCCACTCTCTCTACAACTATAAAAACATTTTTCTTATTAGTAAAATTCTGATTTACAGAAAGTTATTGAAAATTAACCAGCCAGGTCTCGATTTTTTGAAATACTGGTTATTTTTTTGTCTAATAGATATGCAGATGTGATTCAACAGAAAAACTAAACAGCCATGACAGCTCTCGAATTTACTAATCATATTGGCAAAGTGTCTAAATCGTTACGCCCCTTCGCACTTCGCCTTACGAAAGATGTTGAAGATGCAAACGACTTGTTACAGGATACATTACTGAAAGCATTTACCAATCGTGACAAGTACACGGATGGCACCAATCTGAAAGCCTGGTTGTATACGATTATGAAAAACACATTTATCACGAACTATCAGCGCATGGTGCGGAAAAACACCTTCATTGATACAACCGATAATCTGCACTATATTAATTCAATTGAGAGTAGCACCGATAACCTGGCCTATTCGTCATTTGCCCAGGATGACATTAACCGGGCGGTGAATGGCCTTGATGACACCTATAAAACACCGTTTATGATGCATTTTCGGGGTTTTAAATACCATGAAATTGCAGCAAAACTGAACATCCCCATTGGGACAGTAAAGAATCGGATTCACATTGCACGGAAAGAATTGAAAGATCAATTAAAAGTTTACGCATATTTTAACGCATAAGCGATACTTTATTGATAGAACTCCGTCTAAGACATATTGATTGAGTAGTTTTTGGTTAAAAAAGAGGAAGGTTCAAAAAAGTTGGGTGGTATCCACCCAACTTTTTTTATTTTATATGCTGTTAATCAACCCTTTAAGATAAAATCAACTCTATTTGACAATCGATTTCACTAGATAGCAATGCTCTTAAATAGAGTCATTTCCCCCTTCCTCCAGCAGCCTATAAGGCTCAGTGTGGTAAATTTTCAACAATTTTCGGCTAGCTTCACGAAAACAAATTGCTTCATCAAGAAATTACATCTTGACTCAATCATTTTTTCTGACTAATGCCCCAACGTGTACTTGTTATTGGAGCCGGATTTGCCGGGCTGGCCGCAGCAACCAGCCTTGCAGATAAAGGTTACGACGTTACTATTCTCGAAAAGAATTCCATGCCCGGTGGACGGGCGCGTGTTTTTGAGGCAAAAGGGTTCACCTTCGACATGGGGCCAAGCTGGTATTGGATGCCCGATATTTTTGAAACCTATTTTGCCCGCTTTGGCAAAAAGCCGTCGGATTATTATAACCTTGTCCGGCTTGATCCTTCTTACAAGGTTATTTTTAGTGCTAGTGAATCCATCGATCTCCCAGCCGGTATCGCTAATTTAGAAATCCTTTTTGAGCAAATAGAACCTGGTAGTGGACTTAAGCTACGGGAGTTCCTTAAACAGGCCGCCTATAAATACGACGTAGGAATGAACCGCTTCGTATGGAAACCAAGTCGGTCGGTTACTGAATTTCTGAGCCTAAAATTGCTCTATGACGTTACGCGACTGGATGTCTTCCAGTCATTTGCAACGCACGCACGCAAGTTTTTTAAACACCCACGCTTGCTGGAAATTGTCGAGTTTCCAATATTATTTCTGGGTGCCACCGCCGAAAATACGCCCGCTATGTATAGCTTAATGAACTATGCTGAAATGGCCTTGGGTACTTGGTATCCTATGGGTGGAATGTACGAGATTGTAAAAGCAATGGTCAGCCTGGCCGAGGAAAAAGGTGTTAAAATCTTGCTGAATCAAAAGGTACAGAAAATTGACATACTGAACCAGGTAGCACAGCAAGTTAGTACAGACAAAGGCATTTTCGAGGCTGATATTGTCATTGCCGGAGCTGATTATAACCATGTTGAAACCAGTTTGATGGACTCTGTTAATAGAAATTACAGCGACGATTACTGGCAGAAACGGGTCATGGCTCCGTCGTCACTGTTATTTTACCTCGGTGTAAACAAACGCATTCCTCGTTTACAACATCACAATCTCTTCTTCGATGAGGATTTCAAACTCCATGCGCAGGAGATTTATGAAACACCCCGATGGCCTACCAAGCCGCTATTCTACGCATCGGCTCCCTCAAAAACAGACCCTGGTGTAGCGCCCGAAGGCTGTGAAAATTTGTTTTTACTCATCCCTGTGGCTCCTGGTCTCACCGACGATGAGGCTACCCGCGAACGTTTCTTTGAGTTGATTATGGATCGACTGGAAGCTTATGTAGGTGAAGATATTCGTAGTCATATTGTATTCAAACGTAGCTACGCACACCGCGATTTCGAGCGCGATTACAATGCTTTTCGGGGTAATGCGTATGGATTAGCCAATACGCTCCGGCAAACTGCATTTTTTAAACCATCCCTTAAGAACAAACGGGTTAACAACTTGTTCTACACCGGTCAACTCACTGTGCCTGGGCCCGGAGTCCCCCCTTCGCTGATTTCTGGATTGGTCGTAGCCGATGAAGTTGCCAAAGAATTTGTTTAGTTTTAGAGAAAAACGAAGAAAAAACAGGAAAAAATAAAGCTATACATAGTTAATTTTCTTTTTCTCTGTTTCCTATTCGTTTTTCCTGTTAACAACCCTTCCTTCTTATACTTTATGATGACGTTGTTCAATAAAACCGCACTGGAATGCAGTAAATTAATTACGGAGCGTTACAGTACGTCGTTTACCTTAGGCATCAAAACACTCGATCGTAAATTTCATTTCCCTATCTATGCCATCTACGGGTTTGTTCGGTATGCCGATGAAATTGTGGATACGTTTCATGAGTATGATAAAAAAACGCTACTCGAACGCTTCAAACATGATACGTATCAGGCCATCGAAGAGGGTATCAGTTTAAATCCAATTTTGCATTCATTCCAACTCGTAGTTAGCGAATATAGGATTGAACCTGAACTAATTGAGGCCTTTTTGAAGAGTATGGAAATGGATCTGTACTGTCAGGAGTATGATGCTGATGGCTATAGCGAATACATTTATGGGTCAGCGGAAGTGGTTGGCCTGATGTGTCTGCGGGTATTTTGTGAAGGCAACCTTGCAGAGTTCGACCGCCTGTGTGAACCCGCCCGAAAATTGGGTTCGGCCTTCCAGAAAGTAAATTTCCTGCGTGATATGAAAAGCGACTATGTTGAACGAGGTCGTACCTATTTCCCAGGCGTTGATTTCAGCAACTTTGGCTGTGATGTTAAGCAGATCATCGAAGACGATATTCAACGCGACTTCGATGAGGCTTATATTGGCATTATGAATCTGCCTCATGGAGCCAGAATGGGCGTTTATCTGGCTTACATATATTATCAGACGCTTTTTAATAAAATCAAGCAACTTCCTGCCTCGCGCATTCAGAACGAGCGGGTTCGCGTACCGAACCCGCAGAAATTTGCTTTGCTGGCACAAACGTATCTGAAGTACCGGTTGAATGTGATCTGATAAGACTTACAACTTCATTCCTGCCTTTTCAAGTCCTCCCAGAAGGGAGCCCGCTATTGACAAATAGCCTTGAACTACTTTGGCTAACTTTGGTCTATGCTTCTGCATATTCATATCCACCTCATTCATAAAGTTCTTCCAGTTAGATGCATTCAGGCTATCCAGCGCCACAGAAATAGTCGGTGTGAGCGAACGGGCAGTATGCCACCAGCCGCAGGGAATAAATAGTGTTTCGCCGGGGCCAACTACAAATGACACAGGCGTCGCTTTGGCAAACAGAGGATATTTTTCCAGATCAGGATTCCAAATATCGTTTACCTGCGAAACCCAGGTATTACCGGGGGTGGGTATAAATAAGGCGTTTGGTCTGGTGGAATAACCGTAAATTCTTTCTCGCCATACAATTGTGTAATGAACGCATGAAGACACATAAAGTCGTAATGCACATAAGGAAACAGCGCACCCGGGCTACCAAAAAATATTTCCAGCGTATTTGCCCCTGACAATAAGCGATTTGGCACGAGTTTGCTACCAATTCGGCTAGGCTGAGCATATTTGAGTGGGGGCATTACATCTCGAAGCAGTTCTGGATACTCGCTCTCGATTTGAAGTGTACAAGGATAAGGAGCCGGATTCTCTTCAGTTCCGGTTAGCATCCAGTCAATATAGTCGCCGAAATTGTATGTTTTTCCAGAAATACTTACCTCTCGGTCGCTATAATGCTTCTTGAAAAATTGGGGAGTAAACTTTTTCTTTGCTGACCAAGCCTCGCAGGCGTCGCCGATAACGACCGGATAATTTGCAAAAAGATGCTTCTCGGCGAACTCTTCATAGCTCATGTGGTATTTTTTTTCAACCACAATATTCTTCTCGTGAACTAATTCAACAGTTTGGGTAGCCATTTTAGGAGGAAGTAGTCTATGTAAAAAGATACAGTTATACTTTAGACTATAAAATCACAAAATAGACATCTACAAGTTGGTCTATTTATTGTTCGGTATCCTTAACAAGGTTTTGTTAATACTCGCTGGCAACCGTGACCTGTTTTATTTCTGCCTATCTTTGCCTAAAATCACTAATTTTTACCGATGGTAGCCGAAGCGACCCTTTCGCCAGATGTTCTGTCCCGATACGAAGCTGTAGTTGGGCTGGAAGTACACTGTCAGTTGCTTACGCAAAGCAAAATTTTCGCGGCTGATGCCAATGCCTATGGCGCAGAACCGAATACCAATATCAGCGTTATTACACTTGGCTATCCGGGTACACTGCCTAAACTAAACCGCAAGGCAGTTGAATTTGCCATTCGGATAGGGCTGGCCTGTGGCAGTGAAATTACGCGCCATAATGTATTTGCCCGTAAGAATTATTTTTATCCTGACCTGCCAAAAGGATATCAATTATCGCAGGATAAAGGCCCTATTTGTGTTGGGGGTGGCGTTTTGGTTAAAGCCAAAGACCCAATAACGGGTCAATCGTACCAAACGATTATTCAACTCCATCATATTCACCTTGAAGAAGATGCGGGAAAATCCATTCATGATGGCGATGAGTGGGCTACTCAGTCAAGCGTGACCCGACTCGACTACAACCGGGCCGGCACTCCACTGATCGAGATGGTAACGGAACCTTGCATCCGTACTGCCGATGAAGCGGGGCAATACCTGACCGAAGTTCGGCGTTTAGTCCGGTATTTGGACATCTGTGATGGCAATATGGAAGAAGGTTCGCTGCGTTGCGATGTAAACGTTTCGATCCGACCTAAAGGCGCAACGAATCTCGGCACGAAGGTTGAAGTTAAAAACCTGAACTCGATTCGGAACGTGATGCGAGCAGTAGACAGTGAATTCCTTCGGCAGGTTGAACTAACAGAGTCAGGCGGGCGCATTGTGCAGGAAACGCGCACATTCGATGCCGCCACTGGACTTAGCTATGCCATGCGTGAGAAAGAAACCATGAATGACTACCGCTATTTTCCTGATCCTGACCTGACACCCGTAGTCATTTCGGACGCTTGGCTGGCAGATGTTCAGGATCGAATGCCGGTACTCCCAGCTACATTGTATCAGAAATTTACAACTATCTACGGTCTGCCTGATTACGATGCGGCCTTACTCACTGATGCCAAAGAATTGGCAGAGTATTATGAGGCTGTTTGTACGCATACAACTAACTACAAGGCCGCGTCTAACTGGATTATGGGCCGGTGAAGGGTCAGCTAAACGAAAAAGCACTTCGTGAACGCCAATTTCCGGTTTCGCCAGAACGATTAGCTGCACTTATTGCGCTTATTGATAACGGGACTGTGAGCCAGACGGCTGCTCAACAGGTTTTTACCCTCATGACTGAGCTACCTAATGCGTCGCCAGCTGATTTGGCACAGACACATGGGCTCATTCAGAACCGCAATACGGATGCCTTGCAAACGTTGGTAGAAGAAGTACTGGCTGCCTGGCCCGATAAAGTAGAACAATACCGAAAAGGCAAGAAAAACTTAATGGGCATGTTTGTCGGTGAAGTCATGAAAAAGTCGAAAGGCTCAGCCGACCCTAAATTGGTGAATGAGTTGTTAGCGAAGACATTACAGAACATATGAAAAACGCAGTATTCAGCATCGCTGGTTTCATGGCGCTCAGCCTTATAGCCAATGCCCAAACCACGAAACCGTTCACGGTTACGGGAAAAATCAACAAAGCAACGCCAGGCAGTTATGTCTATCTGGAAACCAACTCGCAGCCAACCCGCAAAATTGATTCAACCAAAGTAGCAGTAGGTAATACCTTCACACTCAATGGAAAAGTAGCCGACGGTGGTGAAGTATTCGTACTCAACGTGGGTGGTGGCCAGAAAATGGCGCTGCTGGTTGAAGGGGGCGAAACACTGAACGTAGTGGCTGATGGCTACCGGATGGATGCCAAGACTGGCCAGATGGGCAAAGAAACAGTAACTGGTTCTAAAAACATGGAGTACTATGGCAAGCTATTGACGCTACGTACGGATATGGAAGCCAAAGTTGCTAACTGGAACAAACAGGTAGCGGCTGCCACGGAGAAAAAAGACAATAAGAAAATTGCCCAGATCGAGCAGGATTACCAGACTGCCGAACAGGAAGTAGTGAACAAAGTCAAGGCCATGTTACCCGAGATGGGAACATCGCTGGTTTCGTTGTTCGCCCTGAATTTCATTAACATCGATACTGATTTTGCCACCTACGATGAATTAGCACAACGCTTCGAAAAAGAGAATCCGAATAGTCCACATGCCAAATCGCTGATTGGCCGGGTAGCCCGAATTAAAGGTGTATCGGTTGGCGCACCTGCCCCGGAAATTGCGCTGAATGACACGACGGGCACGCCTGTTGCGCTCTCATCGTTACGTGGAAAATATGTATTGATTGACTTTTGGGCTTCGTGGTGCGGTCCCTGCCGGGCCGAAAACCCGAACGTTGTCAGAATGTATAATAAGTTCAAAGACAAGGGGTTCGCTATCTACAGCGTTTCGCTCGATCAGGCTAAAGCGAACTGGACCAAAGCCATTCGCAACGATAACCTTACCTGGACCCACGTATCAGACCTGAAGTTCTGGCAATCGGCGGCAGCTCAGCAATACGGAGTTCAGGCTATTCCAGCTACGTTCCTACTCGATAAGGAGGGTAAAATCATCGCAAAGAATTTGCGGGGTCCGGCTTTAGAGCAAAAACTGGAAGAAATTTTACAAGTCAAATAGAAAGTAAAAGAAGGAAGAGAGGGAGGAAGGAATAAAGGGAGAAAAGGACTTTATCATTCTTATTCCCTTTCTTCCTTCCTCCCTCTTCTCTCTTTATTCCCTTTCCTCCCTTTTATGAAAATTGCTATTGTAGGCTGCGGCAACATGGGTATGGCCTTTGCCAAATCATTTTTGCAGTATGACCTCGTAAAAAAAGACGACTTACTCTTAATCGAAAAAAGTACCGACCGCTCCGAAGCCTTAAAAGCTGAAAAAGCGGGCGTTGTAGTCGACACAATTGGTCCGCACGTTGGCGAAACCGACTTAATCATCCTGTCAGTAAAACCGCAGGATTTTAACAGCGTTCACGAAGCTTTGCGTGACATTGTACAACCCAATCAGGTGATTTTGTCGATTATGGCGGGTATTCCAATCGCGCAAATTCAGAAAAAACTAGGTCATCCCCTAGTCGTTAGAGCCATGCCTAACACGCCTGCAATGCTGGGTATGGGTATTACCGGATTCACGGCTGCCAAAGAAGTAGATATGACTAACCTACGCCGGATTGAGAATCTAATCAATGCTACCGGAAGGTCGATCTTTCTGGAGGATGAAGCGATGCTTGATGCCGTAACAGCCCTTAGCGGCAGCGGGCCTGCTTATTTCTACTACGTTGTCAAAGCGATGATTGAAGCGGGGAAGCAGATGGGCTTCGACGATTCCGTTTCGGCTCTGCTGGTCAAGCAAACAATGCTAGGGGCGTATCACCTCATTAACAATGCTGACAAATCGTTAGATGAACTCATCAAAGCGGTGGCCTCCAAAGGCGGTACTACCGAAGCCGCTCTACACGAATTTGAAAACGGTGGATTGTCAGATACACTGGTAGCAGGTATTAAAGCCGCTCAGGTTAGGGCTACGGAATTGTCGAAAGGCTAATTGGTTGGGCCCTGGCTTCCATTAAATAACTACAGAGGCCCGGAGAATACAGAGATTCGTAATAACTCTGTATTCTCCGGGCCTCTGTGGTTAATAAACTTTCATGATAAGCTTAGTTTTGTCCAATATACCGCTTAAGTTTTTCCAGCATTTCAGTTTGCTTATAGCGTTCAGCAAGGAGCAATGCATTAGTTTCGCCATTTAGTTTTGTGGTATGTAAAGTTTCAATATCTGGCTTTAGCGTTAATAAAAAATCAACGATTTCTTTATGACCTCCAACAATTGCATTTTCCAGATTTGTGTATTCATCAGATGATGCATTTACATTAAAGGGATAAGTAAATAGGACTTTCAGAAAAGGCAAATTATTATTATAGATGGCCCAATAGATTAGCCTGTTATCTGTAGGGTCTACAGCAAAGCCTTTTTTCATTAATTGATAGACGGCAGTTGTATCATTCTTTTCACCAAGCCCGTAAAGCGTTTCATTACTTTGTATTAAGTCCTTACCAAGACCTTTTTCTACAAGATAATTTAATAGCTCATCATTCTTATAGTGCATAACATTTTTAGTAATGTAGCTCACCGAGCTACTGAATTTCGGGTGGTATTTCTCAACAACAATTTTCACTAATTCAGTTTTATTGTAAGCGGTTAGCGCCTGAATTGCCTGATCTGGACTCATTCCATCTTCGATAAGCATTTCTACCATGGACTGGCTCTTTATATCCCAAGAAAATGTGTATTTAAAAAGATCTTTATGGCCATTGAGTAACACATGTGCCATCGCTACTTTATCTTGCGCAACTACGTATTCTAAAAGTGAGCGTTGCTCGTTTATCAATCTTACCTTCCAAAGCTCAAAATTACTATCACTAACCTCTATAAAATCATCTATATTGCCAGTGTCTATTATTTCTTTAATAGTTCGCAGTTTTTTTTCACTTTGAATATCACCGATATACCCCTTGGCGTCACTGATCAAGGGCTGCACAGCAAAAAAAACCGTAATAATTGCATAAATAATTGTTGTAATCAATTGAGGTTTTCCAAAAGCAAAAGGCGTTGAAAAATGGGCACTAAAAATAAAGTTGCTAATACCTGTTAACGTAATCATTAAGAGAACTACTATCACATTAATAACTACTGTCATTATATAGTATAGGGTCGGATCATTAGAACTATTACTTAGAAAAGTAGACATAATAACAAATACCAGTATAGCAGCAGCTATGGCCAATACCCAGATCGGAAAATGAAGATGTAGCAGTCTATTCGTCAGGCTAAATACAACAGCGGCTACAACCATAAAAAATATATTGAATGGTATATAGAGAACAAGAAAAAACAAGAAGCTTATGCTATTTTGCAAAGGGCTTGATGAACTATTCATAGTCGTAAATTTAGTGTTGAAGGGCATCCTTTATCCATTCGTATCGGTCACTATAACCCTCTACCGTATCAGGTACGCGCCAGCTTACAACGATACCGCCCATGGCAGGTTTTAAAATTTCACAATCTTTTAAATCAAAAAAGCGCATATGACTTTTCCACAAATCAGTATGGGGTGTATTTTCTCTTGCGGTTTTGAATTTTTGTTCCAATACGTCAGTTCCTACCTTTCCGTTAAAATAATAGGAGCAATCCAATATAATACTGACCGTATTATTACTATTCGATGAAGCATAGCGGATTACCATAACGAAGGGAATTTTTTCCCGATGATTGATAACTTCACCTATGTAAGGGTAATAATTGATCGTGCCAATAGCAGGGGTATTAAATAAAGGCTCTACAGCGGAGAATGTCACCCGTTTGAAGCCATTTGCAGAGAACCATTTCTGAATAGCATCTTCTCTGACATTTCGCGATTGTATTGCTACAACAAACAAACCCACAATGCCTAGTCCAACAGCAACTAAGGAAAAATCCTCCCGAGGTTGAATGTAACTGATACCAATACAAATAACCACTATAAGAAGCCATATATTGGCATATTTCGGGCTATTTCTGAACGTCATGTAGTAAAAACCAACGATCAAAAGGCAAGGCAAAAATAGATCAATATCGTGTGTCTGTTCATTTAATTACTCGTGCGTTTGTATTTTCCGGATATCCTTATTAATATAAATTGAGATGCCTTTTACTTTAATTTGAAACTTATAAAATACAAGCCTGCTCTTGTAGGACGCAAATAAATTACCCGACTCATAGTTTGCTATAGCCTCCCATGGAATAAGAAGCGGTTTATGGCCAATAGAAAATAATTTTATTGTTTTTAAATAAAGGCCTTTTTGAGTTGATTCATATTGTACAACACCATTATAGCTGATGGATTTTCTAAAAAGACAACTACAGCTTCTTGTTTGAGTTGGCATGTAGGTTGTTGAATAACTTTCTGCTAATTTTTGCCAACCAGAAGCGTAGCTTATCATATAAATAATTCCACTCCACAAGAGAACAAAAAAACTCGGTCCACCTAAAATGATAAGAATAACTATGACAGGTTTCATCATGAATTTTAGCTGATAATAAATTATCAAATCTCCGCTCTTTTCTCCCTAACTAGTTAATAGGAAATTCCCCTAAAAGCCTGTACTAATTTCGAGACGATATTCATACGCTTTAGCATACGTGCCGTAGAACTTAGTTTCTCATCCAAAATGATTTCCCCATCTCTTTCCAGATACTCGTCGCCGGTATCCTCATGAATACCAACCTCATACTTCCGGCAAGTGATTCCTAAAATTAGCCCTATTATGAAGAAGAAAATGGGTAACGCATACAATAGCCATTGCTGAGTTTTATAGCGATTAAAGCTCATTGTATGATACATCTGTTCTTTAATTGGATTGTACAATACCGCAATGCGCTGGCTAATAGCTAACGCAGCCACCGTACTAAACAGGAAGAACATTCTTATACCCAGGCTGCGGTATTTTCGCAAAATGAAATACCACACCAGAAATATAAAAACACCCAGCCCTACAAGTTGTAGTTGGAAAGGGATAACCAGAAGAGTAGCAAAAGTTAGCATGGCACCTAATTGACGTACGCAAACCTAACTATGCCTTTAAACCAGAATATTACGTATTGATAGCAGGCTGGTATAGCTTTATAGATGGCGTTAACTAGCCTATTTTTGGTCATGAGCAGAGTGCTTGTTAGTCCATTTGTATACGCAACGAGCCGTGCCACTAGTTAAGTGGCACGGCTCGTTGCGTAAGGCTCTATTTCAGTAACTAGCAGGCTTCCGACTATTATATGCCGGTATAGGTAAACGGTGTAATAGCCCGCAACTCTCCTTTCACAGCCTCAGATACAGCTAAACCATCAATAAACTCACGGATACCTTGCTCTGTAATTTTCTGGTTCGTACGCGTTAGAGCTTTTAGCGCTTCGTAGGGTTGTGGATAACCTTCGCGACGGAGAATCGTTTGAATTCCTTCGGCAACAACAGCCCAGTTATCTTCGAGATCGGCATTTAAAGCAGCCTGATTCAGTTCAAGCTTATTCAATCCTTTCAGGAGAGATTTGAGAGCAAGAACTGAGTGGGCAAAAGGAACGCCAATACTCCGCAACACAGTTGAGTCGGTCAGGTCGCGCTGAAGACGGGAAATGGGTAGTTTAGCCGATAAATGCTCGAATATCGCATTGGCTATGCCCAGGTTTCCCTCTGAATTCTCAAAATCAATTGGATTGACTTTATGCGGCATTGCCGACGAACCCACTTCGCCTTCTTTTAGTCGTTGCTTGAAGTAATTCATGGACACGTAGGCCCAAACATCACGATCAAGGTCGATTAGAATTGTGTTCAGGCGTTTGAACGCATCCAGTGTGGCCGCCAGCATGTCGTAATGCTCAATCTGGGTCGTAAACTGACTGCGAACCATACCGAGACCTTCGACAAATTTATCACCGAATTTCTTCCAGTCTTCGTTTGGGTAGGCAACGACATGGGCGTTGAAATTACCCGTTGCACCTCCAAACTTAGCTGCCGTCGGAATAGCGGCTAGAATTTGTAACTGCTTCTCAATCCGCTCTACAAAAACGGAAAGCTCTTTTCCTAAGCGTGTCGGCGAAGCGGGCTGTCCGTGCGTACGGGCCAGCATAGGAACGTCTTCCCACTGTATAGCCAATTCCTGCAACCGCATGAATATCTGCCGATAGAGCGGTACGATTTCAGTGTCAAGGGCATCACTTAATAGCAG
Source organism: Spirosoma telluris (assembly GCA_003259005.1). GTDB lineage: Bacteria > Bacteroidota > Bacteroidia > Cytophagales > Spirosomataceae > Spirosoma > Spirosoma telluris. The sequence goes on along the minus strand of QLII01000001.1, from coordinate 6,256,086 downwards.
CGGGATTGCTGTGTTATTGATATCCTGCGAGGTTAGGCCAAAGTGAACGAACTCCAGAAATGGCTCAACCGGCGAATCTTTCAGTTTTTCTTTAACAAAATATTCAACAGCCTTAACATCGTGGTTTGTCGTCTTCTCTATTTCCTTAATTCGTAAAGCGTCGGCTTCAGAGAAGGTTTCATAAAGCGTCCGCAGCACCGAAAATTGCGTTGGATCAACGCCCGCCAGTTGTGGGATTGGCCACTCGCAAAGGGCAATAAAATATTCTATTTCGATACGAACCCGGTAGTGAATTAAACCTAGTTCGGAGAAATAGGGAGCCAGCGTCTCCACTTGAGACCGGTAACGACCGTCAACGGGGGAGATAGCCGTTAATGCAGATAATGCCATGTTATGATGTATGCTATACTATGTAGGATATATGATATAGGGCTATGAATATAGCCTACAGCATATATCAAAACGGGTTCAGATATAGACCAATGCCTATCCACGAGGTTTGCTGCTGTTCATACTGACTATAGGGTCGAAATCCCGAATAGCCTTCCAGTAGGAACGTTAGATTATTTTGTGTTCGTCCCAACTCAATGCCAACCCCGCCGTGAATACCAGGTCGGAAGTCGGTTTGCTGCCAGAATTTAATATCCGCCCCACCTACCAGTCGAGCGGCCTTAGTAGACGGCTTTTTATAGAAGGCACCCAGCTGCGCACTGAGCAGTTTTCGCTCCTCTGTTTTTCGAAGCACAATCCCGGCCCCACCATATAACCGCCAATTATTTACGGTACGGCTGTAGGTAAAGTCTAGCTGCTCATAATTAACGGAATTGGGCGAGGGGGCCGTTAGTTTATTTCGGTAGATATAATCATCGCCCAAATGCGACGATATATGGTACACCCGGATACGGTAGTTATTCTCACCCCGCCGGATGTTATAAATGATGCTGATTTTGTAATCAGTATTGACGATTTGCCGACGAGCTTTGTTCAACACATCGTCATGGTAGGCTTCAAACTGGGTAAATGAGGCCAAATCCAGTACCCACTCTTCAGCTCGGCCCGGCTCGGTAGTACGGCGGTAGAAAGGCTTGGCAAAACCAAAGGCAAATGGCACAATACTCCCCTTATATTTCTGACCTTCCGTCCAGTAGCCGGGCAATACGCTTCCATAAGTCTGGGCTTCCAAGGGGTCCAGCAAGATTGGATCGAACAAATGGCCTTTGGGTAAAAACTCTTTTCCAGGCCGAACAACCATTGGTTCAACGCCACCAACAGACGTCACCGCAACAGAATCCGCACGCTTCACAACGGGCCTCTTCTCTCGTTTGGGTCGTTCTACTTTCGTTTCGACAGGAACGACTGGCACCGTCGGCACTTCCTTAACCTGTGGAGTTGGCTCTGGCGTTATGGCGGATCTATCCGCTCTATTTTTTGCCTCTTTAGCTTCTTTGGCAGCTTGCTTATCCGCTTTATCTTGTGCCCTTTTCGCTTCTTTGGCTTCCTGCTCTTCTTTCTTACGCTTTTCTCTCAGCTCTTTTTCCGTAGGCCCTACAACCGTCGGTGTTGGCTCAGCAGGCTGGCTAGTGGTTGGCATCGTACCAGATGGTGTCGGCGTTACTACCGTAGGCTTCGCCTTAGGAGCTTCTGCCGGTGGCAGTTCTTTAGCTGCTTTTTTAGCTTGTCGCTGCCGCTCTTTTTCAGCCTGTTTTGCTTCGTACTCACGTTGTTTTTGCAACCACTCGGCCCGAATTTGCCGTTCTCGCTGAATTTCGCGGTCAATTTTATCTTTCTGCTTCTGCTCAGCGGGTGTTAATACACGGGCAGGGGGAGCAGTTGGTGTTTGCTGAGCCGAAGCCCATGTTACCGCAAAAAAACTTAGCAAAAGAACCGACAACGTTTTTTTCATAGAGAAAAGATGGGTTTAAACCGGAGCAGATTTCCGCGACTTATTAAAATAAATTACTGTTTAAGAGCTGCGTAGTGTTTATAGAAATAGGGAATGGTTTCTATGCCTTTATAGTAGTTAAAAAGGCCATAACTTTCATTGGGTGAGTGCAAGGCATCGCTATCCAGACCGAAACCCATAAGAATGGATTTAATGCCGAGTTCCTGTTCAAACAAAGCGGTAATTGGGATGCTGCCTCCCCCCTGGTTGGAATGGGTTTCTTGCCCCAGGCTTCTTCAAACGCTTTGCTGGCAGCTTCAAATTCAACCGAATCAACGGGAGTAACGTAAGGCATACCACCGTGGTGGGGCATGACCGTAACCGTTACGCCTGCCGGAGCGATTGACTTGAAATGCGCCGTAAACATTTCCGTAATTTCATCGGGCGTTTGGTGGGGCACTAACCGCATACTGATTTTAGCGGATGCTTTCGAGGGAAGTACCGTTTTAGCGCCTTCGCCTGTGTACCCACCCCAAATGCCATTGACATCTAAGGTTGGCCGAATCGATGTGCGCTCGTTGGTCGAGTAGCCCGTTTCACCCATCACATCAGTAATACCCAGGTCACGTTTGTACTCATCGAGGTCGAAGGGGGCTTTCGCTAGTTCCGCACGTTCGGCATCGCTCAGCTCATCAACGTTATCATAAAAACCGGGTATGGTAACACGCCCATCTTCGTCGTGAAGTGAGGCAATCATCTCACACAATACGTTAATGGGGTTTGCCACACCACCTCCATAAACGCCTGAATGCAGGTCGCGATTGGCACCTGTTATCTGTACTTCAACATAGGATAAACCGCGAAGTCCCATCTCAAGGGAAGGCGTTTCATTCGAAATAATGCTGGTATCTGAAATCAGAATCACATCCGCTTTCAGCATATCGCGATTCTCTTTCACAAACGTACCAAGATGGTCGGAGCCTACTTCCTCTTCTCCTTCAATCATCACTTTCACATTACAGGGCAAACCATCCGTAGCCACCATCGCTTCAATCGCTTTGATGTGCATATAAAACTGCCCTTTATCGTCGCAGGCACCCCGGGCATAAATACGTTCATTGCGAATGGTTGGCTCAAACGGGGGCGAATCCCAAAGTTCATAGGGGTCGGCAGGCTGAACATCGTAGTGACCATATACCAGCACAGTTGGCCGGTTGGCATCCACAATTTTTTCAGCATACACAATCGGATGACCCGGTGTTTCGTGCAAACTGGCTTTATCTAATCCGGCAGCCGTTAGTTTATCTCTAACAAATTCGGCAGCCCGGCGAACGTCGCCTTTGAAATTCGAATCGGCTGAAACCGATGGAATGCGCAGCAAATCAAGCAATTCATCTAAAAATCGCTGCTTATTGGAGTCAAGGTAGTTAGTCATAGAGTCGATAGTTGGTCGTTGACAGTCATTAGGCTTACTATTGGCTAACGGCTGTCAACGATCAACTAAAAAAAGTTCGCCCCGAAGTTACGCCTTTTTCGCGCAACGACGGGGCGTTGATGTGTATCAGAATCGTGTTTCTTAGCCTAGTGCTTTTTCCGAAACCGGATCAGAACCGTACGACTTTCTTCGCCACGTAGTAATCGGCCAATATTTTTCTGATGTGTAAATACCACCAGCAAAAAAACAATGAAACCGAAGACAATCAATAACGGATTCTCTTTCTGACCAAAAATCTGTAGTAACAGGAGTACTGGAAAAGCAAGTGCCGCCATGATAGAACCTAGGGATACGTATTGCGAGGCAATAACGACTAGTAGAAAAATACCAATGCACACGGCCGCCATTTCGGGGTGCGTTGCCAGCATCATACCCAGTAACGTTGCCACGCCTTTACCTCCTTTAAAATTGGCAAACACAGGATACAGGTGGCCAATTACGGCAACCAAACCAAAAACAATTTTGAATGTTAGAATTTCATTAACTGTGATAACGTCGGCGTACCAAAGCAAGGTTGATAAGATTGCGGCAGTGTATCCTTTCAACACATCCAACAACATCACGACCGTTCCAGCGCGCTTGCCTAACACCCGGAATGTATTTGTAGCACCCGCATTCCCACTTCCATACTCACGAATGTCGAGGCCAAAGAAAGCCTGGCCGTACCAAACGGCTGAGGGAATTGACCCCAGCAAATAAGCCACTACTGTAGTGGCACTAATGATTAGGACGTTCATCAAAAAAGTTAAGAACTGGTTGCTGGATAAAGAATCTAACCGCCTGGACGATTAGCTCTGTAAAGGAAATGTAACCCCAAAATTAAGGGATTGTTACTAAACAGCCAATCTTTTAGCCTACAAAACAGCTTGGCTTCTTAATTTTAATCCCCAAATTCTACTATTTCCCACCCACAACCACTTCACTAAAGCTTTCAACGGCCAGATAGTTGGTAGCCATTTCCATCACATCAGCAGGCGTAACTGCGCGAAGGTTCCGAATGTAGGTCGTCAGAAAATCAGGGGACATCCCGTCCAGCAAGATTACTTTATACCGATCTGCGATCTCAAATGGTGTATTGAGCGATCCAACAAACTCGCCAGCCATGTAATTTTTCACTGTTTCCAGCTCTCCTTCTGAGACTGGCTCCGTTTGAAGAATATTGATTTCCTTCCGTATTTCGTCTAGTGTTTCCTGCGTGTTTTCTTTATTAACATCGGTACCAATCAGAAAATAACCATCGCGCCGGAACGAAGGCATATTCGATGAAATGCCATAGGTAAACCCTTTTTCTTCGCGAATATTCTTCATGAGTCGCGAACCGAAATACCCCCCTAAAATCTCATTCGTTACCAGCATCCTGAAAAAATCGGGATGAGACCGGGTAAACAATCGCCGACCTAACCGAATAGACGATTGTACACTGTCTGGTTTTTCGGCCAGTATGAATAAATCGCTATCTGCGGGCACACTACCCGAAAAGCCGGGCAGGCTATCGGTTCGGGTAGGCATTTGGCCCAAGGCACGGTTAATTAACAGGACTTCGTTCTCGCTAGCATGTCCAGCCAGAATAATCTGAAACTGTTGATTTCGGATAACCCGTTCATAAAAAGCGACTACACCGTCACGCGTGAGTTGTTCAACCGCTTCGGGGCGCTGGCTACGTCCATAGGGGTGATCAGCTCCAAAGAGCTTTTCACGAAACAACACACCTGCCAGGTAAGCCCCCTTCTCATAGTTTACCCGCAAATTCTGGAGGGTGATATTTCGAAGGTCGTCTAGCTCTTTCTGTGGAAAGGTTGGCTCATTGAGTAGTTCACCCAAAAGTGGCAATATATCGGGCAGAAACTTTGTCAAACAATGAATAACAATACTGGCGCGATCAGGACCACTATTGAGTTCCATAAACGCTCCATAGCGGTCTACGTACTCGCTAATCTGCGCCGACGAACGTGAGGTCGTCCCTTCTGAGAGCATCTTCATGGCAAAGAATGCACTACTGGGAACTTGCTCATACCAGGTGCCTGCATCAAACACACATTCCAGGCGAAGTACAGGCTGTTGGTCAACGGCAATCAGATGTAACGGAATTCCATTATCTAAACGGTGAGATTGAACGGAAGGTAATTGTATTTCGTGAATTGCCTGAAACGCAGGCGACTGAGTTCTATCGAGTGTCATATAAGGTGGATGCCGGTCCGCCGGTACGGTGTAAAAATAAGTGAAGAATGAAGAGTGAAAAATGAAGAATAAAACCTGACATTATCTAGACAGTTATTCTTCACTTTTCACTCTTCATTCTTCACTTATTTAACTCTTTTGATTTTAGTTGGAATCGTCTGTTACTGCTTCGTCGTCACCAACCCGGTTTCCTTTGTTGAAGTTCAACAACAATGAAATCCGGAACGTATCAGACAATGGGCTACCCTGTTTTATAGGAACCAGGTACGAGAAGTCAATACCGAATCGCTGCTGGAGCCGAAGGCCAATACCTGTTGTCACGTATTTACGGCCTCCTTTCTCATTTGATTCGTTGAAATAGCCAATTCGGGCAGCAAACTGATCATTGTACCAGTACTCGATACCCGTCGACAAGGTAATCTCCTTCAACTCCTCGCTGAAGCCACCAGGGGCATCGGCAAACGATCCAAATACGGAAGAAAAATAATCTTTGTTAGCATTCAGGTTTACCCCATTAACAATATTGGGCGTTGGTACCATCAGTTTATTAGCGTCCAATACAAAGTTAAATTTATTGTACTGGTCAGCGTATAACGTCAGGCTGGTTCCCAGGCGGAGGTTCGTCGGAATAAAATAACTTTGGGTTCCACCGTAGTTGATGCGACCACCCAGGTTAGAAATCATACCACCAAATGCCCAGCCAATCCCTTTGCCTGTTGCATTGTCGCGTGCCTCATTATGATAATAGGCACTGATGTCAGCGGCTGCAGTTGTCCCTGGTTTAAGCCCCACGTTGGCTCCGCCCGCAGCAAGGTTAGAGTTCAGGTATTTCAAGTCAACAGCCAGCGAAAAATTTTGCGAAAGTCGCTGTGCAAAGGAAGCCGTGATCGCATACTCGCGGGAGTTAAATGTACCAGCGGCAACACCCTGTGCTGTTGTAAAATCAACCGTTCCCAGATCGAAATACATTAGTGAGCCAGAGACTACGGAGTTTTTACCTACCTTTCCATAGCCACTCAGGTAGGTATAGTACATATCACCAATCAGGTTTCGCAACCAGGGTGTGTAGGAGATGGCTCCCCCTGAACTCTGCTTAGCGAAAACCAGCTTCGAGGGATTCCAGAAAACAGCATTGGCATCAGGATCGCCAAGAGCTACTCCAGCTTCCCCTAACGCCCCCGATCGAGCGTCGGGCGTAAAGTTCAGAAAAGGAACTGATGAAGTCGGAACATTTAGCGGTGTGCCGTTAAGAGTAGTTTGAGCAGATACGACGAAAGGAAAGAAAAAGCAAACGCCGAGAAGAACACGGAAAAAATTGCGCTTCATACAAAGAGAGTTGGTCAACGACAGCAACTGATTATGGTGAGAATGACAGTACTGTGCGGTCAAAATTACAATGAATCGTTGGATTAGAAAAAATGAGACAGTTTTAAACCTTTTTAAATCATTTTGTTAGTACAATTCGGCAAGTACCAAAAGCTGTTGTACCATCACTTGCTGAACGAATTTCGAGTCGGATAATATATAGGCCATTCGATACCGGTTGCCCAGAATCTGTCAGACCACTCCATTCCCCAACCGTTACGACAGCATCACAGTTGGTGCATTGACCCGTTTGCTGATTAAGCAATCGACTGTTGAGATCATAAATACCCAATTTCCAGTCAAGTGGTTCGCCCGAACGGTTGAGTTCGGCCGTTAGCGTTGTTTGAGCAGCCACCGGATTGGGATTCGCTCGCAACGTCCGCAAAGCTAAGCCTGGCCGCTCAGAAACTACTATGGTCAACGCCCCCTCGCTTGAATTATTGTTAATATCCCAGGCTTTGACCCGAATCGTATAGGTACCGGGTGCTGCGTTTCGAAAGGTATATTGCGCTTCTCCCTGGCGCCCGTCCGCGCTATTGGCGACATAATTTTCATTTAATACAACGATTGCCTGATCACCAAGTTGAGCCGTTAGCTCGTGGCCCAGGCCCGACCGGGCAATATTAATACCCTGATTATCGGACAGATTGATAAGCAGGGGCACATCTGGCCCAGTACAATAAACAAGGTCACCTTCGAGACTCCCTCCTATTACCGTGAGTTTTACGACGGGAGGCTGTGTATCAATGCTGTCTGCAAAAACACTGCCGCCAACACGCAGGCTGTCGTAACTTCCGGTTGCCTCCAGCAGACTATCTGATTTTGTGGCGTATAAATAGAGCTTCCCAGGCCCGACCGTATAATCAATATCTTTCGGCATAGTAAACCGAACCACAAATCGGCCCTGCTGCACGGGCACCTGGCCCGTAAAAATTGGATTACTAAATGCCTGATAGGTCATTTTAGGGCTTCCAGCTTCCGACCCGAGCGTTGTGTGAGTTATTGCTTTATCGTATAGTGACATCCGAAGCGTACCCGTAAAATCGGACAAGCGTTGGGTTTGCTGGCGAATTTCGCCTGCCAGCTCAACCGTTTGTAATGCCTTGAGTGTGTCAACACGCGTTAGCGTTACAGCTTTCCCGTTAACCTGAGTGAGTACGGCCTGGGCCTGCGGATAAGCCAGACGCATGGATGGATCGCCCAGGAGTGCAAAATTTCGGTTTACAGGACCACTTAGGCTATTATTTTTTGTGCCCCGCATCACATCACCCAGACGAGGCATTTCGTCTTTAATGGGTGTAAAGACTGTATTATAAAAGGCTTCGTTCAGGAGCAAATTCGTATTTGCATAAACGGGACGGGTCGTTGTCAATAATCCAATGCCCCCCCCTGTACGACTCAACAGAGTCAGTTCAGCACCTGAATTAACATTGGGATCATCGTATCGCCCAAACTGGCAGGTAGCTGTTACAAATAGTGGCAAGCGCCCATTTTTCCACGAAAGAATGTCCTGAAGCGTTACTACCTGCTCATCGGCAAGGCCTATAACGCCCCATGCCCACTGTAATTGATGATTAGCCGACCATCGGTAACCGCCTGATTGATGAGTTGATTAACGACCGGAGCTTTTTGCCCGGCGGATGTATTCTCCTGTGGGTAATCGTCCAGAAATATGCGTTCGGGTCGGTAAGCGGGGGAGATTTTCTCAATGTTTCTGGCCATTAAGTCGGCGTCCTGCTGATGGATATTATAATCGCCATCATCAGCAACGAGCATGACCCGCGTTTGCCAATCGCCAATTAACGATGCGTCAGAACTATAGCGAATCAGTTTATCGACCACCGTTCGGGCTTCATCTACCGACTTTACAGGTAATCGACCTAACCCAATATCCAATAAATAATCACCCGTTGACGTCTCTGGCCACTCTCCCTCGCTAGCATCCATGAAGCCAAAATAATCGTCGGACGAATAGCTCAAAACCGGATGTAAGGACTCCCGGCTTTCATAAACCGGCACCATATTGGCCAATTGTGCCGCACTAATCTGCCCTGCAATATTTCGGTAATCGTAGGTCGCATCGCCAAAAAGCAATAAATACCGAAGTTTAGCAGGCTGCTTCTGATAAAAGTAACGAGCCATGTCCCGAATGGCCGTTGGATCTGCCTGGCCTGAGCCAAATTCATTATAAACCTGCTGCGTTGTCACAACCAGCACCGATAGTCGATCATGTTCACGACGAAATTTAGCCAATCGCTCGGCCTGATCTAACCAGGCAACTGGACTCACAATTAGCAGATCTGGGGTATCTTGGCTGTGCAAGTCCTGGTTCGATACGGTGACCAATGCTACTGAAGACAGAATCTGTGAATCCGTGAACAAATAATAATCACCTGAACGGGAAGCTACCCAACCAGCCTCCTGCGCCGATGACAGCGTATACCCCTGCGAAATTGGCACAAGTGGATTTGTTATGTCCCACACACGCAAGTTGGTTGTAGCCTGCTTAACGGCGTACTGACCAGCCAATAACCGACGAATCCAGGTCGGTTTGTCATATTGGCGGAGTTCACGCCAAACCTGTGCGGACAAATAATTCAGGTAGCCCTGCGCTGAATACAAACCATTCTTCCGAAACGTGATCGATAGTCGAAGCGGGCTATTGGTAGTTGTGAGTTTAGCCAGAAAAGTATCGGTTCGAGCAATGCCCTGATAATCATATTCGTAACCAGAAATGGATGTAAGGGGCATTGTGCCCACTAACTGATCGTTCAACTGGAGTCGAAATTGGGTGGGCACCGTAGCGCCTGCCACAACCGAGGCTGTCAGTCGAACCGGTGTATTGGCCACAATCCCCGGAACATCAAACGGAACAACCTTGGTTGTATCAGTCGTCAGGTATTCGCCAAGCCACTCCCTACCAGAACGAACTGCTGGCAATTTCAATAGGTCCTGTTCATGGAATTGATAGTCGTCGAAGGTAGTAACCGTCGGGATTGCCCCTAACGAGCCAGCAGGGCGATCGGCAATACGAAGCCCGCTGGTACTGCCAATCGTCAGGAAATAAAAGGTTGTATCCGAATAGGGGTTGATTTGATGGGTGAAGCGCCGGGATACTGAATCGTACCGCACCACCTGAGGACCTTGCCCGAAGAATACCAACGCGTCACTCGCGTCGAATCGGCCGTCGGATTCACCAGCTACCTGGATTGCATTTTCGGTCAAATCCGTTGGCCGGGGAGTTGCGTTGGGTTGGGGTAATGCCGCTCCTCCATTGCCATAGAGTCGCAACCGTCTTGGATCGGCAGTAGCAAAGACAGAATTAAGTTGAACTAACTGAGCCTGCGTAAGTCGATAAACTCCCGATTCAGTAATGCCAATTTTTACCCAAACCCCTCGCGCAGCACGGACTGGGCATATGTGTTGTCATGACCAATGTATAATGAACAATGAATAATACATATGGCCAGCCAGTTCATCCACCGAAGTCGAAACAGCCTTTGGCCATTGTTCATTATACATTGGTCATTATTCATTAACTAATCTACATTAATGTTCACCCACGCATGAGCTAGAATCGCGTATGACTTCCCAGACTTTACTTCCTTACAAACGACGCGAGTCCGTCTTAACGTACCTCGCACATACGTCTTTTGCGCCAATTGAAATACATCTCCCTCCAACACATCACTAAGCAGCACCCGATTCGTCGGCACGGCCTCATTGGCTCCAGCATCAAACTGTCGTAAGGCCAGCATTAACTCCGGATGAGAGTAGGTCGTAGCGCCTGGATTAGCCATATAGTGTTTAAGTGGGCGCAAGATGATGGCGGGAAAAATAGCCTCAATCAAAAGTGGCTGCATCAGTTGCTGAAAAGCGGTTTGCCAGGCTTTCCCGTGTGGCTTTAGCCGTCTTCTACGCTGAATTATAGACTGTTGATGCACAGCAGCATGCGCTACTTCATGCACATAGGTAATCAGAAATGAGTATGGATTTAGGTTTGCATTGACCGTAATCTGAGTCTGATTAAGCGGTAGTACCCGGAAGTCTCCTAAACGTGTTCGACGGGGTTTCACAACCCGAAAACGAAATTTGTAGTATTGCAGGAGTTGATGGCAGTACTCGACAGCCATCGGCGGGATATGCGTAGTGAATACGTCTGTCAACGTTTTAAAACAAAAAAGCCTTATAAAAATAAGGCTTTTTAACTTCTTGTACGAAGAAAATTATTTTTTCGTCGTGTCAGCAGCAGCAGAATCTGCAGTCATTGTCGAAGCAGAATCCGTAGCCATCGTAGTGGTGTCGGTTGACATGGTTGCAGTCGAATCCGTGGTGGTTTCTTCTGTCTTAGGTTTGCTTTGGCAAGCAGCGAATGTGAGCATGCTACCAACGAACAATAAAGCGATAACTTTTTTCATTACCTTTTCAGTGATATTTTAGGTTTTCAGCCACAAATATAGTTTTTTCCTTGTGAATGCAATAATACCCTCTAATAAATTTACGTCAGCGTGGTTATTACACCAAAAAGTCCTATTTGAAGTTGAATTAATCAGGGTTTACCTTTATACGTTACCTTCCTGCTCTTTTGATGAGCGCGAAAGGAGCTTGTCATAAAAGCCCGTACTACGAAAAGTCAGGAGTTTATGCCCGAAATAGTTGGCTAAGAAACTCATACCCATACCAACAACGTGCGAACCCTTCTCCCGCCAAAGTTCTCCCATAGTAGGAAATAAGGGTGTAGCAATCCACTCTAAGGTGTACTTGGCAACATAAACCTGTACTGCAAGGGCAACTACGGCAATTACCAGAAACTTGATAGCTTCACGACCCGTATTACCCGTATCCTTAGCGGAAAAAGCGTAGCGTTTTGTTGGAATAAATGTCAGTACAGTTGCCGTCAGATAGCCACAAAGGACACTCGTATCGAAGTCAAAGAATTTCCGATAAAAAATCTGGCTAATAAAGTTAATGGATGCACCCAGTACAGCCGTTAGAAAGAACGAGAAGAAGTCCTTATATTCTTTTGATTTTGGCTGTTCTATGCTACTCACGTTCACTGTGTTACCGGACGAAATGCGTTAGTTTTATTTAGTCTTTGATTGAGAAATTCCCCAAAAGTACGAACTGGATAGCAAAGGTCTATGCTATCGGGAGTGATTACTTAGGATACGGTCTGAAGAGGAGTAGTTTACTAATTAGAAAAGGCCCTGTAATAAGCCTGGTGCAATACCCAGACCTATGGTTATGATGATAGCGCCCAGCAAGATATATTGAAAGAAGGGTGCCACGCGAATTGGTTCGGTGGCTCCATCCCGGAAGTACATGGCTATGATGACCCGGAAGTAATAATAAATACCAACGGCCGACATTAACACGGCTACAACCAGCAGCCAGATTTGCCCACGCTCGACGGCGGTTGAGAACATGTAAAATTTACCCCAGAAACCTGCAGTAAGGGGAATACCTGCCAAGGAAAGCATCGAAACGGTCATGGCAAATCCTAACAATGGGTTTTGCCGGCAAGTCCATTGAACGCATCGAAGTTTTCAGTAAGCACACCTTCACTCGTAATGGTTTGTGAACTACGTTGTTGTGATACCAACAGCAGCACGCCAAAAGCGGCAATCGTAGCAACAGAGTAAGCCAGCGAATAAAATACAATAGCCTGTTTGGTTTGTGTACCTAATGAGGCTAAGCCAATAAGAAGATAGCCTGCGTGCGAAATGCTGGAGTAAGCCATCATCCGTTTAAAGCTTGTCTGATAAACGGCAGTAATATTTCCGGCAATGAGCGTCAGTGCTGTAATAATGGCCAAAATAGTCCACCAGAACGTATAAACGCCACCGAATGAAACAGATAACAATCTGAATAATGCCGCAAAACCTGCCGTCTTCACTACCGTCGACATAAACGCCGTGAAAATAGTAGGCGCGCCATCATATACATCAGGTGTCCAGAAGTGGAACGGTGCTGCCGATACTTTAAATAGTAGGCCAATCAGCAACATCAGCAGGCCAACGTAAATCAATAACGAAAGCCCTGTTTGTGGATGCGCCGTATAGGCGGCAATGCCTGCAAGGGTAAACGAGCCGGTTGCCCCGTAGAGCAAAGCCATACCGAACAACATGATTCCTGTGGCAAAGGCACCCATCAGGAAGTATTTCAACGCAGCTTCGTTCGAACGTAAATTCCGTTTGTCGCTACCCGTAAGAATGTACATCGCCACTGACAAAATCTCAACCCCAACAAACAGCATGATCAGGTTTTCGAAACCAACCATCATGACTGCCCCTACTAATGAGAATAGCATAAGGGCGTAGTATTCGGCTGGCTGAGCTGACTCATCGTCTATAAAACTGCTCGACAAAGCCACAACCATAAATGCCGATCCCAACATAATGGCGGTAAAAACCATTGACAGGTTATTGGTCCGCAACATGTCGTTAAAATACAGATAGGTTTTATTCCAGTCGAGGAAGTTAACGCCTACGGTGATGATCAGGAATAACAGCGTAGCTGGTAATAGCACTGCTTTTGACTTCAGGAAGCCTAGAAACAATAGAACAATGCCAAAAACCGATAACAGAACGATGGGGAGCATAGGTTTATAGTTTTCGGTTTTCGGTTTCTGGTTTTCGGTAATATCGAAAACCAGAAACCGAAAAACCTTTAACGATTATTTCAAGGATACAGCCGTTGTACCGATATACTTCATCATATTGGCAACGGCAGGTTCGGTTACTTTCAAAAATGAATGCGGATAGATGCCTATCCAGAAAACGAGTACAACTAATGGAATAAATACCCAGCTTTCGGAACTGGTCAGATCGGCAAATGACTCCGTACGTGATGAGGTTGCCCCAAACATGCTTTTCTGGAACATGCGAAGCATATAAACAGCACCGAAAATAATAGTAAAGCCAGCGGCTAATCCCAAATAATGATTGTAAGTAAAGACCCCATGTAATAACAAAAACTCGCCAATAAAGCCATTGGTAAGCGGCAATGCCACACTACCCAGCAGCATAATCATGAAAAAGACCGTTAGCCTGGGGGTTGTTTGCGTGATACCTCCCAGTTGATCGAGTTGATTGGTATTTGTACGCGAGAAAATTATATCGGCAACGAAGAACATTCCGACAACATTAATACCGTGTGCCAGCATCTGTACCAGTGCACCCTGCATACCCGTTTCGGTTTGCGAGAATACACCGGCAGCCATCAGTCCAACGTGCGAAAACGATGAATAAGCAATAAGTCGCTTCATGTCCCGCTGACGAATAGCGATGATTGATCCGTAAATAATGCCAATAACCGACAGAATTACAGCTGATTTCCCCAGGTCTCAACGCCTAGTGGTACGATTGGAAGAATAAAGCGAATCAGCCCATAAACGCCCATTTTGAGCATAATTCCAGCCAGCAACATAGTGGCTGGTGTGGGCGATTCAACGTAGGTATCAGGCTGCCAGGTATGGAATGGAAACACCGGCATCTTAATGGCAAAGGCGATAAAGAATGCCCAGAAAACCCAGGTTTCAGCTTCGGGCGTCAGGTTAAGTTTATAAAAATCAATGATAGCTGCTGAGTGTGCAGAAACGGCCGTCGCTGGAGTTTGGTAGTATAAGTACACAAGCGCAAGCAACATAAATAGACTACCAAAGATGGTATAGATAAAGAACTTGAAGGTAACCGAAATCCGATTGGCTCCCCCCCACATAGCGGCCAGGAAGTAAATGGGGATCAGGGCTGCTTCGAAGAAGAAATAGAAAAGAAAACCATCTCGGGCCGTGAAGACACCCATCAAAGCTGCCTGCATATATAGCATCAAGGCGTAAAACAACGAAGGGCGAGCATAACTCCGATTAAACGTAGAGAGTATGATGAAGGGAACCAGCAATCCGGTCAATACTACCAATAACACACTAATGCCGTCGATACCAGCGCTGAAGCGAATGCCCAGCGAGCTGATCCAGGCGTAGTCGAAACCAAATTGTGAGCTGGCGTCGGGTTTAAAGCCAACGAAAGCGTAACCTGCGAATGCTAATTCGACCAGCGCAGCTACTAAAGCCACCTGCTTTATCCGGTCTCCCGAAGCATTAAGATCAGAGTAGCCGCTACGACAGGATATAAAATTAGGAATAATGTAAGCATGAAATGAAGGTAAGATAGTCGACTCAATACTAAGCACCTGTGCTTCCTGTAATAAAACTTATCGCATTCAGAATAACTGCTCTAAAAACTCCAAAGCGAATTTCAAATATGGCTACTATACCAATGACCATAGCCAGGACGTAAAAGCCGATCGAGCCACTTTGTAACAACCGCAACTGCGCTGCACTTTTCTGCACTAACCAGGCCACGCCATTCACAACGCCGTCAATCAGGCCTTCGCCGAAACTATACAGCGCATCGCCTAACCCACGTATAGGCCGTATGATAATGGCTTCGTACAGTTCATCGACATAATATTTGTTGTAGACGACTTGCTCGGGTAGTGACCGTTCGGAGGTTTCGGGATCGGGAACGGCACCCCGGCTGATGTACATGACATAAGCGATTCCCATAGCCAGCAAAGCAACACCTGCCGATACGGCCATCAAAACATATTCTGTACTGTGCTCAATGGTCGATTCAGCAAACGCTTCAGGATTAATCTGCCGCGATCCTTCAAACAAGGGAGCCATAAAGTGACTCAACCAGCCATCGCCCGGTAGGTTAAGCGCACCACCAACAGCGGACAGTATCGCCAGCACAACCAGCGGTGCGGTCATCGTAACGGGCGACTCGTGCAGATGATGTTTTTGCTCATCTGTTCCCCGGAATTCACCAAAGAAAGTCAGGAACAGCAGGCGGAACATGTAGAACGAAGTCAGACCCGAACCAAGAACGCCCAATGCCCAGAGCAGTTTGTTATGCTCAAAAACGTGTGCCAGAATTTCATCTTTGGAGAAGAAACCAGCAAATGGTGGCAAGCCTGAAATAGCAATCGTTCCAATTAAAAATGTGATAAACGTAACGGGTAGTGCTTTCCGTAAGCCACCCATTTTGCGAATATCCTGTTCGTCGGACATAGCGTGGATAACACTACCCGCTCCAAGGAACAATAAGGCTTTGAAGAACGCGTGGGTAATAACGTGAAACATGCCTGCTGTGTAGGCCGTTGCGCTCAGCCCAAGGAACATGTAGCCTAACTGCGAAACCGTCGAATAGGCTAGTACCTTTTTGATGTCGTTTTGCAGTAGACCGATTGAAGCAGCCAGCAGAGCCGTAGCGATAGCAATACCGCCAATGATTTCGAGCGTCAGGGGCGATAAGGTATAGAGCACATTCGAGCGGACGACCATGTAAATACCCGCCGTCACCATCGTAGCTGCGTGAATCAGGGCCGAAACAGGTGTTGGACCAGCCATAGCGTCGGGAAGCCAGGTATACAGGGGAATCTGCGCCGATTTACCCATGGCCCCCACAAACAGCAGGAGCGTAATCGCCAGAACCGTTTTGTCGCCTATTTCCAGGCTCGTAGCTTGTTTGAAGATGTCAATGTACTCAACCGTACCGAAGGTGTTGATGAGCATGAATATGCCCAACAGAAAGCCCAGGTCACCAATACGGTTCATGACGAAAGCTTTACGGGCGGCATTGTTGTAATTTGTATTTTTATTCCAGAAGCCAATAAGCAGGTAGGAACACAGCCCCACGCCTTCCCAGCCAATGAACATGATGACGTAGTTGGAACCCATCACCAGCAGGAGCATGAAGAAAATAAACAGGTTCAGGAACGCCATGAACTTGCCGAATCCTTCATCATGGCTCATATAGCCAATACTGTAGAGATGAATCAACGATCCAACCCCCGTTACAACCAGTAACATCAATAACGATAACTGGTCAATCTGGAACGAGAAATTGATATGCAAATCACCAACGCTAATCCAGTCGAAGAGTGTAGCAACGATCGGTTGAGCGTCGCCAGCAAAGGAACTGAATAGAGAAATGGATAGTACAAAAGAAGCCAGAACAGCTACCGTGGCAATTGCGCCAGCCAGGCCCGTTGGTACCCGACGAAAACCAAGGCCATTAATCAAAAAGCCAATCAGCGGAAAGAGCGGAATTAAGGCGCAGAGTAATTCTATTTTCATTGGTCGTTAGTCAATAGTCGATGGTCGATAGTATACGCTAGCCATTCCTGACTACTAACTATCGACTGACGACTTATTTTACCATTTCAATTTATTAAGCAATCCCACGTCGATAGAGCGGGTATTGCGGTAAATCATAACAATAATAGCCAGCCCGACTGATACCTCAGCGGCAGCAACGGCCATAATGAAAAAGACGAATACCTGCCCTGACGAATCTGATCGGTACGACGAAAATGCGATAAGCAGCAGGTTGACCGCATTAAGCATTAACTCAATGGACATGAAGATGATGATAGCATTACGCCGGGTCAATACACCAATGATGCCGATAACAAACAGCGCAGTGCTGAGAATCAGGTAATAGGTGAGCGGTATTTGCTGAATGACTTCCGGAATGAGGACGTCCTGCGTGGGTTGCATGAGTTGCCGGTTAATAGAAAGTGTCGCAAATGTAAAGATTATTCGGGCTTGGTGTATAAGTGAGGTAGGTGAAATAAGTGGAGTAAGTTTGATTCACTGCACCACTTTCACCTACTCCACTTATTTCATCTGCTTCCATTACTGAACATTCGTAGCCTGATTTCGGTCAATCGGCGTTTGGTATCCAGTGGAAATTCGCCTTTCAATATCCAGTCGTAGAATGAAGGTTCTTTCTTGAGTACCTCCAACACTGGAAAGCCCTTGTGTTTGCCGAAATTGAATACTTCTTCGCCCTTGTCGTTAAGAATTATTCGTCCGGCAAGGTCAACGTTTGTGTTGGCGGTCAGGCTATGGAGCATATCCACGTCATTCTCGAAGATAACATCCTGCCCATTATCCGCTTTGGCAACCATGCCCATATAGCGTTGTACCTGCGCATTGAGTACTTCGAGGGTGGCTATTGTATCTGCTTCGGCACCGTGAGCGCCAATTAATTCTTTGTTGCAATAGAATCGGTAAGCCGCTGAAAGATTTCGGGGCTCCATCAAATGAAAAATGCGCTGCGAATCCACCAGCCGCCGATTTTTCATATCGAAGTCTACGTTAGCACGTAGAAATTCTTCAACTAACAGAGGGACATCGAAGCGATTGCAGTTGAAACCGGCCAGATCGCAACCATCCAGAAACTGGGCTAGCGTTCGGGCAACCGATTTAAAGGGAGGTGCGTCTTTTACATCGTCGTCGTAGATACCATGAATCAGGCTCGACTCCAAGGGTATGGGCATACCCGGATGAACGCGCTGGGTTTTACTGACAACTTCGCCACCGGGAAGCGCTTTCATGACACAGATGTCAATGATACGATCTTTGGCAATGTTGATACCCGTTGTTTCCAGATCGAAAAACGCGAGCGGCTTTCTAAGTATAAGTTGATGCGTCATAACCAAACCGGGGTTTCTCACGGTCAGGCTACAAATGTAAACACGTTTCGGCGGAATCAGGCTTTTTTCAGCTCCTTAACCCATTTTACCCCATCTCTCGCGGTTTCGACTGCTGGCATTCGACCTTCGTGCATCAATTCCCGAATAGCAATGATGTCCTGATCCCGTTTGAGTCCAGCCGCTGCTTTTATTTGTCCATCCTGAATGTAGAGGGCTAAGAATGAGTCGTCTTTCTCAGGATCTCCCTCGTAAATAATCTCGTCAACTTTGGTAGCGTGACCCACATAATTAATACGCTTACCCTGCTGATTGCTCCAGAAAAATGGGACAGCTTGGTAGGACTCCTCTTTACCTGCCATAGCTAAACCAGCCACATGCCCCTGCTGACCAGCTACTTTCCAGTGTTCGATCCGTTGAAAACCATCGTTAGTTGGGTAATGAGCAATATCGCCAGCTGCATATAATCCATCTTTGACGTTCAGATAGGCATCTGTTTTAACACCCCCGTCTTTCTCAAATGGAATATCTTTCAGAAAATCGGTACGCGGTTTAACACCCAGACCCAGCAGGACAAAATCAGCAGAAATCCGTTCTCCATTGTCGAGAACAACAGCGTTAACCGTTCCTTCACCTTCAATATGAGCGACCTTTCGGCCGAGGTGAAATCGGATACCTTCTTTCTCATGCCATCCCTGAATGACGCGCCCAATTTTTTCGCCCAGAATTTTCTCGAAAGGTGTATTCTCCAGACCAACCACGTCGACTTCGCTTCCTAATTTGCGTAAACTCATAGCTCCTTCCAGACCAATAAATGAGCTACCAATAATAACTACGCGTTTACCCTGTTTCCCCAGTTCACGCAGGGTTTGGCTATCGTGTAAACTACGTAACGAATAAACTCCTTTAAGATCAACATCTATCCCCGGCAATGCATTCGGCTTCCCGCCCGAACAAAGGAGCGCTTTATCATAAGTAATCGCTTCACCAGATGCCAGTTCGATACGCTTAGTAACTGGATCAAGTGATGTTACATGCTGTCCTGTACGGACGTCAATGCCGTAATCCTGATAAAACTCTTCGGAGCGGAGGGTCATCCATTCATCGGGAGCCTTGCCTTGTAGGTAATCTTTAGAACAGTTCGGGCGATCATAAGGGGCTTCCCCACTTTCGGTCAGCATTACGATTTTACCCGCAAAGCCGCCTTCACGCATACCTTCTGCCGCGAAGGCACCGGCTCCCCCACTACCGATAATAACGTATGTTTCGGTAATAGCCTCGTCGGGGGTAACCATTGGGTTTTCCAAACTTTCCTGATTAGTCGTCAAGCGTACGAACACCTGATCATTCTCAATACGCACCTCATGGGTAGGTAGGCCATTAAGCGCGGGGGCTTCCAGCCGATGCCCAGTTCTGATATCGAAACAGGCATTATGCCAGGGACAAACGAGCCGATGTCCATTGAGCAAGCCTTTTACCAAAGGGCCCTGATAATGAGAGCATTTAGGAAAAAGCGCATAATATTGACCATCGGCACGGGCCAGCAATACATCGGTATCGCCTACGCGAACTTCTTTCAATTCGCCATCCACGAGATCATCAACGTGGCAAACAGGGGCTTCGGTATAGTCAGCTATCATGAGTGGTTGAGTTGTGTGTATACAACTCCCCAGCCAGCAAAATTGATTTATGACATAGCCACCAATTTTGTTTGCCTAGCGCATAGCTCTGTAATTAGCCATCTTATTTATTCCACCGAATCAGCCGAAACCCATTACCAAATGGCTTTGTCAAAATGGCTATAAGTCAACTAGCAAACTACTTAGTTGTCGACATAAAGGCACTTTTTTTACATAAGTTCCCCCGTTTTAATCTTCCATCTAAGAATAGGCTGTAAATTTGTATTTTTCCAATTTTCATACTTATAGCCTATTGCTGAATGATTACAAGAATAGTTGTTATCTGTTGTCTGGTATCGACAACAGTATTTGCTCAGAATCTGCGCGGTCATATCACCGATGCATCGAATAGTAGTCCATTACCAGGCGTAACCGTATTGATAGTCGGTCAGCAACTTGGCGCGACTACAAACGGCGAGGGAGATTTTTCCCTGAAACTAGCACCTGGTCGTTACAGAGTACGATTCAGTTCCCTAGGCTTTGAAACAACCGAGCAAGCTGTAACGGTAGAAGCAACCGAAAATACGACACTGAATCTAGCGCTGAAGCCTTCGCAGACCAGTCTCAGTGAGGTAGTTGTAGTTGGTTCACGTAATTTGAACCGTTCCGTTACCGATTCGCCTGCCCCAATTGATATCATCGATGTGCGGCAAGTAACGTCCAAAACAGGGCAGTTAGACGTAAACCAGTTGCTCCAGTTTGTAGCTCCATCGTTTAACTCCAATCGACAAACTGGCTCTGATGGCGCAGACCATGTAGATCCAGCTTCTCTGCGTGGACTTGGGCCTGACCAAACACTCGTACTGATTAACGGTAAACGTCAGCACCAATCGTCGTTAGTGACTCTGTTTGGTACACGGGGACGAGGCAATACAGGAACAGATTTAAATACAATACCTGCTGCGGCTATCGAACGTATTGAAATTCTGCGCGATGGGGCAGCTGCTCAGTATGGTTCCGATGCCATTGCCGGGGTTATCAACATCGTTCTAAAAACCAGCACCAATCAACTGACAGCTAACGTCAATTACGGAGCTTATCAGGCAAAATATCGCTTCGATGACCAGAAATTTGATGGTGGTAATCTCAATGTGAATGCTAATTATGGCTTGCAACTGGGTAAAAAGGGGTTCCTCAACCTCACCGGCGATTACAACCAACGCCAGCATACAAATAGAGCGAACACGCCTGGAATCGACTCAACTCTACAACGACGGCAATATGGTGATTCCAAGATTTCGAATGCATCATTTTATGGAAATGCCCAACTTCCAATCACGACGAACACAACTCTTTACGCCTTTGGTGGTATAAATAGCCGTAAGGGCGATGCCTATGCCTGGACCCGTACGGCAGATAGTCCGCGTAATATTCCCTCCATTTATCCAGACGGTTTCGATCCTATTATCACCAGTAACATTCTTGATGGAACCCTCGCAGCGGGTGTACGAACTAACCTGCGTGGCTGGAACGTAGATTTGGGCAATGTCTTCGGCTCAAACCGCTTTGATTACGGAGTAAAAAATACGCTCAATACATCAATGGGTGCCTCTTCGCCCCGCGAATTCAACGCTGGAGGTTTTCAATTGCAGCAAAACGTAACAGGCCTGCATTTCACCCGATTTTATAAGGACAAGTTACAGGGGCTGAACATAGCCTTTGGGTCGGAGTTTCGGTATGAGAACTATAAAATTTTTGCGGGCGAAGAAGCGTCCTATAAAGCTTACGATATCACGAAAGCAGCTGGTTCACAAGGATTTCCTGGGTTCCAGCCTAGTAACGAACTGAATAAAAGCCGTACTAATCTGGGGGTTTATATCGATACAGAAGCTGATTTCACCAAAGCGTTCATGATGGGGGCAGCCGTACGCTATGAGAATTATAGTGATTTTGGAGGTACTTTAAATGGCAAACTATCGAGTCGTCTGAAAATCAGTCCAGCCTTTATGCTACGCGGCACATTTAGTACCGGTTTCCGGGCTCCTTCGCTGGCACAAACCTATTTCAATTCGACCATTACAAACTTCGTAGGCGGTCAGGCAGTGCAGGTACAAATTGCCCAGAACGGCAGTGCCATTACACAGGCGTTGGGTGTGCCACCGCTTAAGCAGGAAACGTCCATTAACGGCAGTTTAGGCTTTACGAGTCAGCTAGGCAGCGGTTTCTCACTAACCGTTGACGCTTATTATGTCCGCATTAAAGACCGGGTTGTTCTGACAGGCCAATTCAGCGATGACTTACCGGCTATTGCCGACGAGTTAAAGCAGTTGAATGTGAGCCGTGTGCAGTTTTTCACAAACGCCATTTCAACCCGAACACGCGGTATCGACATCGTGTTAGCACATCATGCACAACTAGGAAAAGGACGGCTGAATACATCGCTGGGTATAAACTTTAACTCGTTAGATACGATCAGCGTGAATACGAATGCGAAGCTAAAACCCTACAAAGACCTTTATTTCGATCTTCGGGAATATTACTTTGTGAAAGCATCAGCTCCGCCGTCCAAAATGAATCTTACGATCGATTATAGCATTAACAAATGGGCCTTCCTGTTACGGGTAGTACGTTTTGGTGAAGTGAAGCTAGCGAACTGGAATTACGATGCTACCAGCCTGGATATATATCGCCCGAAAGCCACAACGGATCTATCAATTTCATACCGGTTTACGCCCCAGGTAGGCCTATCAATTGGCGGGTCCAATATCTTTAATGTGTATCCCGATCAACATCGGGCCGATCTTACTGAATCGGGAGGTGCCTGGGACCCTGTTCAAATGGGTATTAATGGGGCTTATTGGTTCGGTAAGTTGAACTTCCGGTTTTAGGCATAAGCCTGTTACAAAGAAAACACTAAGTTATTTTTGTCATTCCGACGTCAGGAGGAATCTCAAGTTTCATAATAGTCAAGCTTGAGATTCCTCCTGACGTCGGAATGACAGAAAAATATGCAATAAAAAAGCCGATGCATTATTTACATCGGCCTAACAAAATCAAAAGAATCATTCAATTCACATAAATCCGGGTTCAGACTTATTTCGACGTAGCCATTACCATTTTAATATTCAACTTGGCACCCGTTTGAAGGACATCTACTAAATCCTGTACGGTTAAGGTTTTATCGAACCGAACAACAACGGTCGGTTCGGCAATACCCGCCATAATCGTTTTCAGTTCGGTTTCCAGATTAGCGGGATCGACCGGTTTTTTGTCAATAAAATATTGTTTGTTAGCATCAACAGATAATGTTACCTGCTTCTTGCTCAATTGCTGCGAAGCTGCGGCTTTAGGCAAGAGCAGTTTAATTACATTCGGATTGGCAACCGTCGAGATAATCAGAAAGAACAACAGCAGGAAAAACATGATGTCGTTCAGCGAGGACGTCGCGACTTCGGCAGCAAATTTATGTTTTCGACGGAGTTTCATAGATAGTAGTCGTTAGTCAATAGTTGTCAGTCATTAGTAGCTTGATTGGCTATACCCTGTCGACTAACAACTATCGACTGATAACTTTTTTACCGCATCCGGGCGGGTTCGGTAGTGGGTTTCTGGAGAACTTCGATGAATTCAAAGGCATTCACTTCGAGAGCGAGCGTAAACCGCTCAATCATCATGTTCAGTAAGTGATAGCCCGTATAGGCAATAACGCCCACGATAAGACCTGCGCCCGACGTAATCATTTTCTCATAGAGTCCCCGGCAATAATCCCGACGCTAATATTATCGGAGAGCGAGATGTCGTAGAAGATACGGATAATACCAGAAATAGTCCCGATAAAACCCATCATAGGTGCAATACCGGCGATAATGCCTAAGTACCCCATGTTGCGTTCCAGACGCGACAGTTCGATTTGACCAACGGTTTCGACGGTGCTTTCGATTTCCCGAATAGGTGACCCAATCCGACCAATGGCCTTTTCGAACACGCGGCCCATAGACGTCCGCTGGTTCTTGGCGAATGACTCTGCCGATTTGATGTTGCCCTGCGCAATCATATCGCGGATGTTATCAATGAAGTTGGCGTCGGACTTGGTTTGAGAGCGAATCACAAAATATCGCTCGAAAATCAGGTAAAGGGCAGCAAAGAACAAAAACGCAATGGGTATCATCACCCAGCCGCCTTTGGCTACCAGATCAAATAGTTGCAGGGATTGGGGTTGAGCAGCCGTGGTGGCCGACAGTGATGCGGCCGTAGTATCAACAGCCGGAACCTGGAGCAAGAGCATACGAACGAGTCGAGTAAGTGAGTGAGGTTAGACCAGCGGTCGTTACTGGAACAAACGCATGGCTTTCCCCAGATATTGTTTCAAAGATAAGGAAGCCTTAGTTATGATAAAGAGAAAGTTAGGTAATGCCTACAGAACTCTATTAGAAACCCACCCGTAAGAGCAATGTTTGGAAATCCTCATGGCTTTATCAGAATCTTACCCCACCGACCATGACGATCAGCATGATCGACAGCTTCAGCGATTTGGTCGAGCGAATAAGACGCTTCAACGGGCAATTGAATAGCACCGGACGCCAATAAACTGATCACGTTCTGGGCAACATCCTGCCTCGTATGACTATCTACCCGACGCATCCAGTCTGTTAGCCAAAATCCTCTGACTGTCAATTCTCTGAATATGAGCAGGCCCGCATCAATAGTAGGGTTCTGCATGCTCAATACGCCATAAATAAGCATTGCCCCCCCTCGGCCAAGGCATTTTAAGGCTTCACTAGCCGTATGCCCGCCAACAGCATCTAAAACGCAGTTTACACCAGCACCTGCTGTAATTTGTTTAACGCGGGCCGTTAGATTTTCGGTTTCTACATTGACCACTTCGGTTAGACCGAGCGCTTTTAATTCTTCGTTAAGGCCATCACGGCGAACCGTACCGATGGTATTAATGCCCCGCATTTTGCACAGTTGAATCACCATTTTCCCAAACGCTGATCCGGCAGCCGTCAGCATAAGCCAACCCCCTTCCGGCACTTTCGCATCCTGTACCATGGCATAAGCCGTAAACGGGTTAACAAATAACTGAGCCGCTATATCATCGGGCATAGAGTCGGGCACAGGAATCAGGCTACGATGATGCGCAATTGCATACTCTGACCAGGTGCCAATGCTTGTAAAACTCACCCGCATACCCATTCGCATCTGAACCCCTTCGCCCAACGCATCCACAATACCCATTCCCTCGAAACCCGCCCCAGATGGCAACTGAGGTCGGATACCGTACAGGTTTTGTACGAACATAAGATCGGAGGGGTTTATGGGCGCAGCAATTACTTTAACTCTGACTTCATTGGGGCCAGGTTCAGGCATTGGCACGTCGGTCGATTTGAGAATCTCGGTGGGTTTTCCAGTTTTTTCAAAAATGATGCTTTTCATGACGTAATACAGGGGGAAACGATAAAAGAGAGAAAAAGTGAGAATTCTTGACTGGAGTTTAGAATAGGGTCAAAAATATGACTTAATTCGCACAAACTATTCCTAAACCTTGAATCGAGTCGTTAGTTAGCAGTCATAAGTCGATAGTCAGTAGCTAGTTTTCAATAGCTGATTTTGATGAATGCCTGTTGACTAACGACTATTTATTTCTCATGCAAACCTCTCCTTTTCTTGGTGAATTAATCGGTACAATGGTGCTCATTCTGCTGGGCGACGGCGTCGTAGCCAACGTCGTGTTGAAACAAACAAAAGGTGAATCGTCGGGCTGGATTGTTATTACGGCTGGATGGGCATTTGCCGTTACTATGGGGGTCTTTGTCTCCAAAGCCTTTGGAAGCCTTGATGCTCACTTGAACCCAGCTGTCACGGTGGCTTTTGCGGTGGCAACCAATGATTATAGTCACCTGGTTCCTTACATTACGGCGCAACTAATTGGTGCTTTTCTGGGCGCTACGCTGGTCTGGTTGCAGTACCTCCCCATTGGGCCGCCACGCCCGACCCGGCTTCTAAACTAGCCTGTTTTGCTACGGGCCCAGCCATTCGGAATACGGGAGCCAATTTTCTCAGCGAAGCACTGGCCACCTTAGTACTCATACTCGGTTTAGCCGGTATTTCCTCTAAAAATCTTGGCGAACTGGCCATTGGTGTCGGGCCATACTTAGTCGGTATTCTAGTCTGGAGTATTGGGCTATCGCTAGGAGGTACAACGGGTTACGCCATGAGTCCCGCCCGCGATTTCAGTCCTCGTCTGGCACATGCTCTGCTCCCCATTCCCGGCAAAGGTTCATCCGATTGGGGCTACGCCTGGATACCTGTTGCAGGGCCATTAGTTGGCGCCATACTTGGTGGTGTGCTGATTCGGTGGTTCGCATTGTAAACTAATGGATAATGTACAATGAATAATGATGACAGGCTGTTCTCATTATTCATTATCCATTATTCATTGTACATTATCCATTGTTCATAGTTCTAACTTCCAAATAGATTCGTATCCAGAAACGCATTCCGGAATTTCCCCTGCGGATCGTATTCCTTCATTAACTGTTTGAACTCCGGCAGTTTTTCGTAGCGCGACTGCAATTGGGCAGGTGCCAGGGTAAACAACTTGCCCCAGTGCGGGCGGGCTTTGAAGGGAGCCAGCTCTTTTTCGATCATCGGCAGCACCTTTTTAACCGAAGCCCAATCCTGTTTCCAGGTAAAATGAATGGCTAAACTTGGCTGCTTGTAGCAAGGACTCATCCAGAAATTATCAGCGTCGATGGTGCGTAATTCTGTAATCATGAGGTGAGGGCTGATGTGGGCGTTCAGCTTCTCAACCGCCAAAATCGCTTCGACCGCATTTTTGCGCGGCACAAAATATTCGGACTGCAACTCTTTTCCACTACTGGGTGTAAAACCCATACGGAAGTGCGGTAAGCGTTCATACCAGGGACCTGGCACGCCCATTTGCTCGGTACAGTTGACAGCAGACAGTTCAGCAATGGGGTGTAGGTTTTTAGTGGCGCGTTTGGCCCCATAAAACTCTGGTTTGGCATCGAACGTCTTTCCTTTTTCGATCCGGCTTTTTATCCAGACTTCGTTGATGCGTTTCTTCTGCCAATCAGTAAACAGGCTTACGCTGTAGCCACTCGATACAATAGCCTCAAAATGTTGCTGAAGTTGCGCCAGGGGCAGATTTTCGTAAACATCCTGCCGCATCATAAACGTTGGCTGAATATCAAGCGTAACCTTCGTCACTACACCCAAACCGCCCAGGTGAACGACAGCAGCCCGGAAGGTTTCGCCATCTTTAGCACGGGATAACGTGCGTACTTCTCCTTTGGCCGTAACAATTTCCATAGCCGCCACCGCCGTCGACAGATTGCCATTTTTTACGCCTGACCCGTGGGTGGCCGTAGCGCAGGCACCTGCAATAGAAATGTGGGGTAACGAAGCCAGGTTATGTAAGGCAAAACCTTTTTTATCGAGATAGGGGGCCAATTGTCCATATTTCATGCTGGCATCCACCGTTACCGTATGGGCTTTGGTATCCAGCGAAATAACATCATCCATCTCACCCAGCGAAATGAGGTTATTTGTACTATCCGCAATGCCATTGAAGCAATGGCGGGTGCCAAGCACTTTTAGTTTACTGTATTTTTTAACAAGTTCCTGAACCTGCGGTATCGACTTGGCTTTGTATAGTTTATCGGTGCTATACTGGTAATTACCCGCCCAGTTTTTAAGCTTATCGTCTGATGCCCAGCTAACCAGCGGTGATAGTATAGGAGTTGCCATTAATGCGGAGGATATTTTCAGAAAGGTTCTTTTTTTCATTGGTATAGGGTTTTTCGCTAAACTAATTGGATAATTTGACAATATTACAGCCTTAAACGAATATCCCTAAATACCTTATGCCTACCTACGTAGCCGCCATTGACCAGGGAACCACTAGTACCCGCTGCATCGTATTCGACCGACAGGGGCAAATTGTCTCTGTGGCCCAGAAAGAACATAAACAAATCTACCCACAACCCGGCTGGGTCGAGCATGATCCCGAAGAAATCTGGCGAAATACCCTCGAAGTGGTTGCCTTAGCCCGTATAAAAGGCAAACTCTCTGTTCAGGATATTGCCGCTATTGGGATCACGAACCAGCGCGAAACAACTGTTGTCTGGAATCGAAAAACGGGTAAGCCTTATTACAATGCTATTGTCTGGCAGGACATGCGAACGGCTGATCTAGTCGCTCAATTTTCGGCCCATGCGAAAGGGCAGGATCGCTTTCGGGCTCAAACAGGTCTTCCCTTAGCTACTTATTTTAGCGGGCTTAAGCTCAAATGGCTGTTAGATAACGTACCAGGGCTTCGGGAGGATGCCGAACGAGGGGATGCCCTATTCGGCAATATGGACACTTTTGTCGTCTGGAATCTAACCGGTGGACCACATGGAGGATTGCATCTGACCGACGTTACGAACGCCAGCCGAACTCAGTTGATGAATCTCAAAACGCTAAACTGGGATGATGATTTATTGACTGATTTCACGGTTCCCCGCGCTATGCTTCCTCAAATCCGGCCTAGTAGCGAGGTCTATGGAACCGTCACATCAGAAGTATTGCCGGGCGTCCCAATTGCGGGCATTCTCGGTGATCAGCAGGCGGCACTGGTCGGCCAAACCTGTTTTGAACCAGGTCAGGCCAAAAATACCTATGGCACGGGCTGTTTCCTCCTCATGAACACCGGCAACGAGTTACGTGAGTCTACCTATGGGTTGCTCACAACGGTAGCCTATCAATTCCAAAACGAGCCTGTTCAGTACGCGCTTGAAGGTAGCGTTGCCATTACGGGAGCATTGGTCCAATGGCTTCGGGACAATTTGGGCATCATCAAGAAAAGTACGGATATCGAAACACTTGCCCGTTCGGTCGATGACAATGGGGGAGCTTATTTTGTGCCCGCTTTTTCTGGATTGTATGCCCCCCACTGGAAAGCAGATGCCCGTGGCGTTATTGCCGGATTGACCCGGTTCGTAACCAAAGGCCACCTGGCACGGGCTGTACTGGAAGCGACTGCTTATCAGACGGTTGATGTAGTTCGGGCAATGGAGCAGGATGCAAACGTTTCGCTAAAATCGCTTCGGGTTGACGGTGGCATGGTTGTCAACTCGCTCTTGATGCAGTTTCAGGCCGATGTCCTGAATGGGCCGGTCGTTTGCCCGCGTATGACCGAAACAACGGCTCTTGGTGCCGCTTATGCTGCTGGACTTGCCGTTGGTTATTGGCAGAATCTGGATGATTTGCGTCAGAACTGGGGTATTGCCAAAACCTACGAATCAACTATGGACGACGTCCAGCGTAAACGACTCATGCGAGGCTGGCAAAAGGCCATTGAACGATCGTTTGGCTGGGAAGAGAACTGATTGATGATGTATGATATAGGATATATGATGTATTTCGGGAAGATACATCATATATCCTATATCATACATCCGTTTCCTTTGGCTTCAGTTCTTCAGCCAGCATCAGACGCGTCTGGGGTAAGCTTTGTGGGTACTCATCCCGGATGAAGGCAATCAGTTGCTCACGCATGTGACACCGTAAATCAAAGGCCGATGGCGCATCCGGAGCTGACACGAGTATGCGCACCTGAATACAGGTAGGCGTGGTATCGGTTACCTGAACGGCAAAACTATCTCCCGTCCAGAGTGGGTCATTTTCCGCTATTTTCCGTGCCTGTTCACGAACCTTATCAACGGGTACATTATAATCGAGATAGAGAAAAACTGACCCAATGATAGAGGCATCAGAACGAGTCCAGTTTTCAAAGGGCGTCTCAACAAAGTAGGTGATGGGCAGAATAAGTCGGCGACGATCCCAGAGCCGGACGATCACACTGGTGAGGTTAATTTCTTCAATGCGGCCCCATTCCTTTTCCACAACGACAGCATCATCTAACCGAATCTGCTGATTAAAGGCAATCTGAATGCCGGCAAGCAGATTGGCCAGTGTTTTCTGGGCAGCAAACCCAATAACAACAGAGACAACACCCGCCGAAGTCAATACACTCAGGCCCACTTTTCGGCTTCCCTGAAACGAAATAAGCAGTAATGAGCTACCTAATATAATGACAAAAATCGCTGTCATTCGGCGAAAGAAACGCACCTGCGTAACGAATTTCCGTTGCGAGAGATTGACATCTTTCGTGGTGTCATACTCGTGGATAAGCCGCAATTCGCCAACTTTCAGTAACTGAACAACCAGCCAGGTTGTCGTAATCAAAAAGAGAATTTCGGCCGTTTTATCAGCTACCGGATGCCGACGTAGAAAACGCGCCGATTGCATATTAGTAGCCAATAGAAAAAACAAAGAGGGTACAAAAATCCAGAATGCCCATCTTGCATAGACTTTCAGCAAGGCCAATGTCCGAAAAGGTCGACGGCGCACGATAAAGCGAATGAACTGAGTCACTGCAAAATCGACCGTCAGGCCGAGTAAGATGGCAGTCAGGAGTAGTATCCACCCCGATAAATCCCGGTTGGGGATATAACCAAACCAGCGGACTATGGCCCGTATCCAAATATCCAGTTGTTGCTGCATAGCCTATTTATATGAATTCTATTGCCATACCCAAATTTGCTTAAAACTGCTATCTGGCAACTCCCCAATCAATACTTTTCCGCTTTTTTCGACCCATGCATGCGCTTCAAACGCTTCTTTTTTCTGCACACCTACAATTAGCTCAACCCCTTTGTCTTTTCGCAGGAAATAAGTTAGTGCCAGGGCCTGTGGCAAACAAACTGCCGAGAGTGTGCCACTTACCTTTTGTATAGCCCATACTTTCCGGTCAATTGATTTGTCGGGCGTGGTCACAGACTTTTTCGTCGTTATGAGTATGGCATATACTTTCCTGAACTGTTGAAACGAAAGCAATTTCAGGCCAATTCGCACCGCAGCCACAACTGCCATTGTTTGTAGGACCAATAATTTGTCGGCAAGCGGTAAGTAAACAAACAGACGCAACCGTTTCCTCCAGTTTTTCATGAAATTAAGTTGGTCACCCATCAATTAGGTCATTTGTGCCGTAACACCTTTGCTCAACATACGCTCAATCAATTTCGTTTAAGCAGCGATAAGCTATACGCCAGCCTAATCATTTCAAGCGCGTCAAGACTCCTTCAATAAAGCAGTCGAATGAACAAGTACCGGAGCACATTCATCTTAAGCCCAACATACTAACAACATAACTACCTAACATACAACCAAATAACTCTTAGAATTCTTATCCTTGAATGCTAAAGCAAGGTCGTGGACCAGATCAATTTGCCATATTTTGAAGGTAAACGTGGGCGAAGATATAGTCTTTTACCTTTATCAACTTGGGGAATTGTCCTATTAAGATAGCGGCCTAGGCTACAGGATGTAGTTTATTATAATTTTTTAAATTAAATGTTGAACTTACCAATGAACATAAATAAATAACATACAAAAAGCATTTTCATAAGTGATTGTTCTTTTAATTTATAGACTAAATGTACCTCAATACACTTCAAACTTTTGCCATTTGTTTCTCTCTGACTCATTTTTATTATGTTAAAACAACTACTCTTCGTCCTATCTTTTCTTTTGGTAACACACGCGCTACAGGCGCAGGTGTCGCTAACGGGTACATCCTACACCGAAACCTTTGATGGTCTCGGCTCGGGGCTCCCTACAGGGTGGTCCAGCTTTACCGGAGCTTCCGGAACATCGTTGGGCACGACTACATCCTTTGCATCAACTACTGTATCGTGGAGTACATCTACAGGAAACTTCAGGAACGCTGCTTCGGCCGATGGTTTAGCCAGTAATAGCTCAACTGGGGCTCAAGGCACGTCTACAGATAGAGCGCTAGCTGTTCGGCAAACAGCCGCATTTGGCGACGCAAGTGCAGCTTTTGCAGTCAAACTAGCCAATACATCTGGTTTACAAAGCTTTTCGCTCACCTATAAACTACAGTCACTTGATGCAGCGTCGGCTAGAACAGCCACGTGGCTGCTGCAATATGGCGTTGGGGAGTCCCCAACCTCTTTCGTTACAGTTCCTCCTACTTCGGGTACTACAGCTACAGGTGGATCATCATTTTCCAATAATACCTACAGCTTTGATTTTGGCACTGCCCTTGACAATAATACACAACCAATTTGGATAAGAATTGTCACATTAACCGCAACATCAGGAAGTGGTAGCCGACCCACTACGGGTATTGACGATTTTAGTTTAACCTACTCGACCTTAACCAATTCACCAACTATTGGGGTTTTGCCGAACGCCTTATCAGGCATGACCTACACGGAAGGCGCAGGACCATCGTCCCCTACAACGTTTACCGTTACGGCCAGGAACCTCACACCCGCGGTATCGGTCACGGTTGCTTCGCCCACGAACTTCGAAGCATCAACCGATAACTCAACCTACTCCACGAGCCCGCTACTGCTCACGCCAGCAGGAGATGGCTCGCTTAGCCAGCCTATTTATATACGTCTGGCTGCTGGGCTTACGGCTAATCCTTACTCAGGCACGGTTACAGTAACGACAACTGATGTCCCTGACTCAAAAACAGTTGCTGTAAGTGGTACCGTATATCCCGCAGGCGCAGTTGGCCCCTGTGGTACCTCTACACCCATTGCCGCCATTCGTTCCGCTCCCGACAACCTAACCTTTACGGCTACTGGGCGCGTCATATCTGCCATTGGCACCAATATTTATATCCAGGATGCAACAGGAGGAATTTTACTCTATACGGGTACGGGTACAACTGTAGAAATTCCTGAAATCAGCATTGGCGATGAAATACAGGTAACGGGTATTATATCAACTTATCAAACCGATAGGGAGATGAAAAACTTCACCAGCTGTTTTGTAAAAACATCATCCCCCAATGTTACCCCAACACCAACTGTTGTTACAACAGCGACCCTTTGCGATCATAAAGGCGAATTGGTCACGCTTCAGGGGGTAAGTATTACAGCCCCCACAGGGACTAATTTTGCTGGTAATACAAATTATACCTTAAGTAACGGGACTATTTTACGGATTCAAAATGGGACTGATCTGGTTGGTGCTACTCGGCCTTCCGGCACATTCGATGTCACGGGTGTAGTAAGTTTGTTCAACAATGTTTGTCAATTATTGCCTCGCTCTACGGCTGATGTTCCTGGCTCAACCCCAACTACAGCATCCTGCCCGGAAGTAGGTACAGGTGGCTCGGGAACGGCTGTTAGCAGCACTTTAGATATTGTCTGGTGGAATGTCGAGTGGCTGGGTAATACAGGTTTTGGTCCTACAAACGAAGCACAACAACAAAGCAATGTTGCTGCGCAACTCCAAACGATGAATAAGGATATTTACTGTCTGGAAGAAGTCTGTGATCTAACAAAACTGGATGCTATCGTTGCTACGTTAAATACAAATACGGGGAAATCATATACCTATACGTGCGGTGCCGACCCAACCCGTACACCCGCTATTTACTATTCGCACTGGTTCGACGATCCAGAAGTGGCAGGCGATGCAACAACCTATGCCCAAAAAGTATGCTTTGTCTATGATAAAGCGATTGTAACGAATGTATCGGCGAGCCAGATCCTGACGGGTACAGCAGGTAGCAGCGATTGGGCCTCCAACCGATTCCCTTTGCTGATGAATTGTGATGCAACCATAAATGGCATCAAGAAAAATTTGAAACTTGTAGGACTTCATTCAAAATCGGGTTCTGATGTTTCGTCATACAACCGTCGTATAGCTGATTTTAACTCCTTGAAAACCTACCTTGATGCGACCTATCCAAACGATAACGTGTTGATTATGGGTGACTATAATGATGATGCAGATCAGTCAATCTATGTTGACGGCACCACCACATATGTTTCATCATTTAGTGCATTTACTACCTCTCCTGACTATACGGTGATTACCAAGCAGCTTAGTAATTGTAATGTTCCAAGTACAGCTTCTTATCCTGATATCATTGACCATTTAACGGTCTCGAATGAAATCAGTACAAACGGAACCTTTACAGCAAGCGGCATCCAGTACATAACGAATTCGGTCAATAATGTTCGACCTGTTACGGGCGGTACAACTACTTCAGATCACTATCCTGTAACAGCCCGTTTTCTGTTTGCAGCTACGGACTTAACGCCTACTATTGAGCTACCTCAAGCAAACTTCAACACAAATACAACAAACAACTTTGTGGCGACTATCGCTGAAGTTGGGGGCGTGTTTTCTTCTACAGGAACTACTACGATTACGATCACGGTACCTACAGGCTACACGATTGGTTATGATAATACGCTCACCAGTATCAATGTCACGGATGGAACGGCTAATCCTGTTGCGGTAGATAATACCAAATGGGCCGTTACTAATAACGTATCTGACCTCCAACTAACACTGACTATTGCCGCCGGACAATCTATTGGCATAAATGGAAAGTCTGTTTTAGGCTTTAGCGTGACCCGTACAACCGCGACTTCGGGTAGTGTATCCAGTATTACCATCAATGTCAATAATGATTCGTCGCAATCGTATGATGGTAACTCGACAAATAATGTTTATGCCCGAATAATTAATGGCCTTTAATAATGGGTGCACAATTTCCAGTGGTGTTCAAACTTACTAGGTACTCAATCTTCAGTGGCTATAAGCAACTAATGAAACTGAGTTAGTAAGAGATTAAACATACGGGTTCCAATATAAATGGGCCGACCGTCTTCAAGATGGCCGGCCCATTTATGTTGGAGGCAACTAGCTCGGCAACTTTATACGGATATGCAATAATATAGCCTGCGTTCTGGCGTAGACTGCCTTTGTTTTGACCCATTAAGTTAGTGCCCATTGGTCATTTTAAATTCCAAATTCACGTTACTATACCTCTTCGTAAGTGTCAAAGCTTTCGGTTAGCTATCAATCTATTTTTCGGGATAAAGTTCCAGTAGGGTATTCGTATGATTTCAGTCCTATCACAGCCAACGACTTCTTATAAGCGATCATATAGCCAGTCCCAGTAATGGGCTTTTACAAAGAGACTGGTATTTATTTTAATGAAAATCCTTTAAATAAGCTATTTATTGAAATAAACTTACATAATTTTATACGTAATAAATTAATGTGTTTATGAAAAAATTACTACTGGTATTATTAGAGCTGTACTCATTGACTAGTTTTGCGCAAGTAGAAACCTATACTTTCTCAAGCAGTGATCCTGGTAACCAAGCATCAAAAGCCGTCACATCCAAAGATGCAAACATCACATCTTCCGATATTACACGAGGGGCGGGAATAACTCCGGCTTCGGCAACCAGTAGTATAAATGCCAGTGGCTGGATTAGCACTACACAAGACGCAAATGATTATTATGAATTTACATTAACGCCAAATTCAGGTTATCAATTGAATTTAACCGGATTAAGTCTAACCGAGCGCAGGTCGAATAGCGGTCCAACAAATTACCTAATTGCTTATAGTATCGGAGGAGGTGCTGAAGTTCCGGTATCTACTGGCACCCTATCTGGCACGGTCGATGCAGCCATTAGTACCAGTTTTAGCGTACATACCGCACAACCTATTCGATTCAGGATCTATGCCTGGGGAGCAAGCAGTGCCGCCGGAACCTTACGACTGGATCAATCGCTGACAGTTAATGGAGCTGCCCCACTTCCGGTTAAGCTCATTTCGTTCACCGGTCAATCAAGCAATAAATCGGTTATATTAAACTGGGCCACATCCTGGGAAGAGAAAAATGAAGGGTTTGAAATTCTAAGGAGCACAACGGCCACCAGTTTTGAGAAAATTGGTTTTGTAAAGGGACAGGCGACTACGCAAGGGTTATCAGTCTATTCATTTACTGACACCAACGTGGACGAGAGTAGTCAATTGTACTACTACCAACTCAGGCAAAGAGATACTGGGGGCGGCTCAGAATTGTCGAACATTATTGCTGTGCGGGTTCAGCCGGGCTCAGATGAACGAACAGCCTTTGTTTACCCTAATCCTAATCAGGGCAGTTTTATACTCTCAGCGAACGATCTGGCCGCATCCATCATCACGCTGTATAATCCCTCAGGCATCGAAGTTCCTCTAACAATCGATAGAAATCAAGGCCGGGCTAAACTATCCATTGTTGCTGGTGAGCCTATACCTACCGGCATGTATCTCTTAACTCTTCTTTCAAGCGACGGAGTGTATAAGCAGTCATTCAAAGTCATTGTTCAGTAATCTGTTTTTATAGTCTACCTTTTTCCATTTTCCCACATGAAACGCAATACTAATACCACCGCTGTCCAACAAGGTAAACGAGCCTATAAAAAGCCCACACTCATTAAACACGGAAATATTTCCAAACTTACGCTGAAAGGCGGAAGCGCCTTTGATGCCATGTCGTCAGCAAACGACTTCCAGGCCTAAACCAGGTCAGGTTTATCCAATAAGATTCGTCAGTCATTGTTGCAAAAAATCAGGTAGGTTCCCTTTTGTCCTAGTCTAATCGAAAGCTACCATGCCGACTTACTTAGCTTTTTGGCCAGGCTGTATTAGAACTGGTTCGGTATGCCTGCTATTCTCGCTTTTGCTGTTTCTGAATGCCTGTAAGCGAGAAGCTATTAGTACACAAAATGATAATGACTACGCGCCCATAGAAATGGGACGTTACTGGGTGTATGAAATACAGGACGAGCGCTACTCCTTAAGCGATTCGCCGGTCATGAGTACTTATTATCTTAAAGAAACGATTGCTGAACAGGTATCGGCAACACAGGGCGGAAAAACCTATAAACTGATTCGCTATAAACGAAACCGCTTATCGGATGCCTGGAAAGCCGATTCGATCTGGACAATTCAGCAATGGCCAGATAAATTGATTCGTACAGAGAACAACACGGCTTTTGTAAAACTTACGTTCCCGATTGCCAGCAATAGTGCCTGGAATCAAAATGAGTACAACGCCTTACCTGCCTCTGTTTACCGCTACAATCAGATTGGAGAATCCTATGATAAGTACGCCAACACGGTGCAGGTTATTAGTAAGCAAAATGATTCAACAGCCATTTCACTCAATCGCCAGTTTATGGTGTATGGATATCAGACAGGCCTGATTTATAAAGAATCAACGGCTTTGGCGTACTGCCAAAGCTCGCCCAGTTGCATTGGAAAAGGGCAAATTGCGTCTGGTTATCGCCAACGATGGGAATTACTTGAATCAGGAAAAGAATAATCCTTACCTACCGTTTAACGATCCTACCGCTGACGGTTTCCTGCCGTCCATCTTCCCAGATTGCCTGCAAACTAGCCTGATACAAGCCAGCCGGCAGCCCCCGAAGTTTCTCCCAATAGACTATATTTTCACCAACAAAGGGAGTAAGTAAGTAACTATCAACAAGCTCACCTATACTACTAAAAATCAGCAACCTGGCCGATTTTGGTGCTACTTTTCCAACAACCGTAAAGCTTATTTGGGCAACTTCAGAGCTAGGGTTAGGATATACTTTCCATTCAATTGGTGTTGTAGCATCGGCTACGTTGAAGGTGATCGCATAGGCATTTCCTGATGCATTTCCAG
Source organism: Spirosoma telluris (assembly GCA_003259005.1). Lineage (GTDB taxonomy): Bacteria > Bacteroidota > Bacteroidia > Cytophagales > Spirosomataceae > Spirosoma > Spirosoma telluris. Next base: position 6,218,473 of record QLII01000001.1, on the reverse strand, counting down.
AAGCATCTCGGCCCGTTGCCAGAAGCTCATACGTACCGGTAGGGAGTTGAGTTAACTGATAGGTGGCCAACAGCGATACCGATGAAACTACTGACCCAGATTGTGGCTTCAAAGTGATAAATGGGCAGGCATCACACTGCTTCAGGTAAGCCTGAATAGTAGCTAAATTATCGATAGGCAATTGATTTTCATCCGTTAAGCCAATGTGGATGACAGGATTGGCAGAAACGTAGTCACCATTTTTGATAACCCGATTATCAATCGTTACTGAGAGTATAGGATTTAATTGATCAGGTAACGCATTTACGGGATAAACGCTGTTTTTCTGAATTTCCGCCCAATCCGCTAAATCAATACCTATCTGGTTATTCGTCTCATTGAGTTCATCAATTTTCGAATCACTATCAACCGTTAGTTCTATCCGCTTTACCGAAAGCTCTTTTTTAACAGGGAACGAAAGCGTGTCACGAAAAGAACCGGGGTGAATAACAACGTGCTGGCTAACTGTCTCGTTGGTTGAATATATTTTTTTCAGTTCTATTGAGACAGCTTGCCCGGTAATGTACTTACCAACATTAGCCAAAATCAGGTTAACGGTCAGCGAGTCATCGTTTTGTATAACTGTTCCTGCTTTCCGAGCCTGAACAAACAGACTTCGGACCGCATAATCTGGTTTCGACAATGGAAATATGTGCAAAGCAGGATCGCCCTGCAGAATAATCTGCTGCATATCGCTGCGTAAGGTCAGATCACTACTTTGCGATGAAAGGTCTTGATTAACAAGTTGCTGGATCTTACCTAAGGTGCCTGTAAGGCTTGTGCTATCAGCAAACAGTTTTTGATATAGGCTATAAACGTACTGTTGCGTACTGGCTGGATAACTCCAGAACGAACCCGCTAAAACAGCAATCGCGCCTTTGTCTGGCGTGATTAGCCAATCGGTACTGAGCGGGTCATACTTATAAAATATATTATTGATACTACAGCCATTGAAAAACAGGATGGGATATTTCCCTTTATTATGAAAATTGCTGGTTGGCGATGAGCAATAGCCGAAATTAAAGTCGAGTGTGTTCGAGGAACCATGACCTGCATAGCTAATCATTGAAACGCCTTCATTTACTTCTTTAGAAATATCAACAGCCTCAACCTCGTCAATCGTTTTTTTCGAGAGTGTTTTGACTTGCGCCCCATATACTGATTTTCGGCAACCGGGCGAAGTTGCCCCATCAGGCTCTTTAAGTAGAGAATTTCGGCTTTGTCATGCCCTCCGTTTAAATGCAGCATTCGCTTCTGCCACTCATCTGGCGCAGCCTGTTCAAATTCTTTTACTTTGCTTAAATAAGTTAACGCCTGTTGATTGGTCGTTACATTGATTCGACCGGTTGGGAGTGCCTGTACAAATTCGGGATAACCAGCCAGCCCCATGGTTAACAGTGCGTCGGAACCCGGATACCCAAACGTAGGCACCAAATCGTCAGCTTCTGATTTTTTCAACACATCAGGAAAACTAATCCCCCGGCCAAGCAGAAATAGATACTTATCCGTTCCACCCGATAGCATAAAATCGGCAAAACGGCGAATGGCAATCGGGCTTCGTTCGCCAAAATTAAACTGCTCATAAATGGCCTTCGTTTCAATCACCAGCGGTTTATACCCCCGCCCACTACCGATGAACGATAAGCAGCATATTGATTGGCAGACTCCAGCAATGATTTATGTGTAACAATCAAATAGTTATACGCTGTAGGATTGAGTACAGAGAAGTTAACAACTGAAATACCATTGGCCTTCTTGATCTCATCACTAACAAACAACCGCTGTTGAATAGCCGTATTTGGCACAACCAACTGAGTTGTTTGACTGGCTACTTTGGCCAGATTGTAACGATCAGTTATGATGTAAGCAATGTGATCAGGACTTAAATCGCTAATCTGTACGACAGACTGGTTCAGAGAGTTGGGTCGTAACCTAAAATACTTACTTCGCTGCCCATTTAGTGGAAAACTCTGTGGATAAACAACCTTTAGATAGGTCATTGAGTACCAATCGTAATTGCTGGCTTTCAACGTCTGCGTCTTCAGTAAAACGGACTCATTGTTTATCGCATGTTCATTCAGCGTTATCGCTATATCTTGAGGGCTGAATAATCCAAATACAATAGTATCTAGGGGCGTACTTTCATTAAGGGCGTACCAAAGTTGGTGATCATTGAGGGAGCGGCCATTTACTCGAAATTCCAAAACGGGTTGTAGCTCATCTGTCTTGACTCGATTTTTGAATTTGAGGCTAAATTGTGCCACAGTATCAGGCAGAATATATTTTCCTGTCCAGCCTTCGCCTTCTTCAAAATAACTTTGCTGAACAGAAGGCACTAACCCAATCGAATTATTGAACGAATATTGATCGGTATAAACGGTAAGCTGCTCCTCCAGATGGTATTTCTCAGGGGCCTGGTTCGTTAGTTTGGCTGGATAAGTCAGAATCCGTTTGCCCGAATTTTGCCCAACCGTGAGAAAATAGAACGTCTCATCAGAAAACAGACTTTGGTAGGGATTAGCGCGTGAGCTGTGATAGTAGACTAAGCTGTCTTGCTCACCTTTGTTTTTTTCAGCGTAAAACTCAATAAAATCCGTAGTATCAAACCGACCATCCACTTCGCCAACTACCTCAATCGCCAGCTCACGCCCATGATGGAATAGCTGTAGTTGTTTCGGATTGATCGCAGCGACGTTAAAACCTGCACTCGCTAATTCGGTATAGCTGATCCGATAAATACCGTTTTCAGTAATGCTGACCTTCGCATAGGGTTGGGATGGGATAATCCATTCGTTTCCATAGCGCGACTGAGCCAGGCTAATATTAGTAAGCAGAAACAGAAATAGAAGAAACGCTCTCAAGCACAGTAAGTAGCTAATTATACCATGCAAGATACATTCAAAAGAACATTAAGCCAACAAAGGTTTTACAACCTTCCCATGCACATCCGTCAGGCGATAACGTCGGCCCTGGCTTTTGAAGGTAAGCTTCTCGTGATCTACGCCCAGTAAATGCAAAATGGTGGCCTGGAAATCATGAACATGAACCGGCTCCTTAATAACATTGTAGCCAAAATCATCTGTCTCGCCGTAGACCATTCCTTTTTTGACTCCAGCCCCGGCCATCCAGACCGAAAATGCCCGTGGATGGTGATCGCGACCATAATTATCTCGAGTGAGTTTCCCTTGTGAGTAAGCGCCACGCCCAAATTCTCCGCCCCAAATCACGAGTGTGTCATCAAGTAGTCCACGCTGTTTGAGATCCATGATGAGCGCTGCCGAAGGTTGGTCAACACTCTTCGCCTGGGTTTTAATATCGTTTGGCAAATTGCCGTGCTGATCCCAGCCCTGATGATATAGCTGAACAAACTTCACGTCTTTTTCAACAAGCTTCCTGGCTAGCAGGCAGTTAGCTGCAAATGTACCGGGCTTACGGCTATCAGGGCCGTACATATCGAAAATATAGTTGGGTTCTTTCGAGATGTCGAGCGTTTCGGGCACAGATGTTTGCATGCGGTAAGCCATTTCGTACTGCGCCATCCGACTATTAATTTCAGGGTCCAAAACGTGCTTGAACTGTTCCTGATGCAGTTTTCCCAAATAATCGAGCATCCGCCGACGACTGGATTTGTCGATACCTGGCGGGTTGTTAAGGTAATAAACCGGATCTGGCCCCGACCGGAATACGACGCCCTGATGCACCGATGGCAGAAAACCATTACTCCAAAGCTTAGCATAAAGCGGCTGGTCGCCGTCGCGCCCTTTGGAAAGAAGCACTACAAACGAAGGCAAGTTCTGATTATCGGAGCCCAGGCCATAACTAACCCAGGAGCCCATTGAAGGTCGACCAGCTTGCTGACTTCCGGTCTGAAAAAATGTTACCGCCGGGTCGTGGTTGATGGCTTCGGTATGTAAGGAACGAACAAACGTCAAGTCGCTGGCAATACTGGCGGTGTGGGGCAACAATTCACTGATCCACATCTGACTGGGGCCATATTGGGCAAATTTATACTTCGAGGCTGCCAGCGGGAAACGACTTTGCCCCGCACTCATGCCTGTCAGTCGTTGACCATTTCGTACCGATGCGGGTAAATCCTGCCCCCACATAGCTTCGAGTTTTGGCTTATAGTCGAATAATTCCAATTGTGAGGGAGCGCCACTCTGGAACAGATAAATAACCCGTTTCACTTTTGGAGGAAAGTGTGGTTTCCCTACTACCGGATTCTCTCCGGGCGAAGTACTACCCCCAAACAGATTAGTCGGATTCAGCAGTGATGCCAGGGCAATGGTGCCTAAGCCCGCGCTGGCCTGGCCCAGAAAATTCCGGCGGCTAAGCTGGTCATGAAGTTCATCCTGAATATCCATTGTAATTCTTTATGGTCATTAGTGGTCATTGATCGTCATGGGATTGTCATGCATAGTAAAACAATAAATGACAATCCCATGACGATCAATAACCACTAATGACTATCTTTTTATGATCGCTTCGTCGAAATTCATTATGGTGCTAGTCACCACCGTCCAGGCAGCTAACTCCACAGGATTGAGCTTTTTGTCAATCGGGTACTCGCCTACCGACAATAACTCCGCTGCTCGCTTCGGGTTCCGTTTAAAATCGGCAAGTTCTTCGGTATAAAGCTGCTGCATTAACGTCAATTCTTCGGGCCGGGCCGGACGGCTAACAACCGCTTTAAATAGTTCATTTATCGTTCTTTCTCCTTTACCCCATTCTCCCTTTCCTCCCTTTTTTTGCGCCAGCACACGTGCGGCCTCTACAAACTGTGGGTCATTCAACGTAACAAGCGCCTGTAGTGGCGTGCTGGTCTTTTGCCGTTTAACAATACAAGTATGCCGCTCAGCTGCATCGAAATTGAGCATCATAGGTGCAGGAGACGACCGTTTCCAAATCGTGTACATCGACCGGCGATATAAACTATCCCCATGATCCTGTTCGTATTTCACTGCGTTTCGCGTAGCCAGGGCTTCCCAGATACCTGATGGTTGATAAGGTAGAACACTTGGCCCGCCGATTCGTTGCGTCAATAAACCACTAGCCGCCAAGGCATTGTCGCGAACCTGCTCCGCTGACATGCGGTAGCTCGATCCGCGTGTCAGGAATAAATTTTCCGGATCAGCCTCCCGCGCTTTCTCAGGTACTGCTGACGCCTGTCGGTAGGTTGCCGACATAACAATCAGTTTATGCATAGCCTTTGCATTCCAGACATTAGGTGTTCCTACCTCTCCCCTAAATTTAACGGCCAGGTAATCCAGTAATTCGGGATGGCTGGGTAAGGCTCCCTGATTGCCAAAGTCATCACTATTTTTAGCTAACCCCTGCCCAAAATATTGCTGCCATATCCGGTTCACCATTACCCGACTAAATAGAGGATTCTCTGGAGATAAAAGCCACTTCGCCAGGCCAAGCCGATTCTTCGGCGTATCATCATCCATCGGGTTCAGACTATGCAGAACGGGGGGTTACCACTTCGGCGGGTGCATCATAGGCACCCCTCTTTAGCAAATGAGTTTCGCGCGGCACCGATCGCTCCTCCATAATCATGAGCTGGTCGGAGTTGGTATATAGCATGAGTTGATCACCCCGCAACTTCATCGCTTTAGCAAAATCGGCCCGATAAACTGGGTCCTGATTGGTCAGGTAGTACGTGTATAAACCTGTCCGCTGGGCTGACGTCCGATTAGCGACAGGGGTTTTAAGCGCTATCGAAAGGGCGTCTGGCTGACCGGCAAGGGCGGGCATTTCGAGCGGAGTCAGGCAGCGTTTGTAGATACGAAGTTCGTCTACAGCAAAATCTTTGTAGAAATTGTCGTGCATCCGGCCCACATAAAAGTTATGCTGCGCCCAATGCGTTTTGTCTTTTCCGTACACCATACTATGAATCAGGTGGTCGGCAATCACTTTGGTACGGATAGGACGACCATTCAAGTACAGCGTGATTCCTTTCGCCTTCCCTGTCCCATCGTAGGCGAAGGCAACCTGAAACCATTGATGAACGGGGACTTTGTCAATCGTTTCAATGTCAATGGCATTGGCAGGCCAAACATGGCTAAAGGCTAGTTTTAATCGACCATCAGCTAGTAAATCGAGTTGATACCCCCGTTGCCCATCCATAGGTCCAGTTGTTCGACCCAACAGCGTAAGTGCCATACCCGGCTTCGCCAAATTAAACCAGCTGCTAATGGTAAATGGCTCATTTTGCTCAAAAGCTCCGAATTTGCTGGGCAGCTCAATATAACTGTCGCCCGGCAAATACCGTGCTTTCCCAAACCGACCCGGCACCGAATAAGGTACTTTGTCAGGATCGCCACCTAAACGAGCGGGTAGCGTGTCATTCACCAAATTGGCAAAGGCATTGCGTGGGTCTTTCCAAAGTTCTTCTTTCGTCTTTGGCTTTGGGGCTTCTTTCTTTTCGGCTATCTTGACTTCAGGCTTTTTCAACCTGGCTTTGGCTTCTTCCTCTTTCTTTTTCCGAGCGTCCTCCAGTTTCCTCTTCTCATTCTGCTCTTTCACATAGGTACTCACATCAGCCCGATCCGCTTCATCGAACGTATAATGCGCCAAAAGTCCGGAATCTAAAGAGGTTATAGAACGCGTTTTTGTCAGCCACTGCCCAAAACGCTGCTGATAATCGGGACGATTGGGATTGAGTTTCTGCTCAAGTGGTGTAAGTTGCTCCCGGATAAATTTCAGTTTAGCCTCTGTTTCAGGCTTTGTGAGCGTAATAGTCGGAGCAGCTTCGCCATTATAGGGAATCTGGCCCCGTTCATTGTTGCTATTAAAAAAGGCAAACAAGGAGTAGTAATCTTTCTGACTGATGGGGTCGTATTTGTGGTCATGGCAACGAGCACATTCTACGGTTAGGCCCAGCATAGCCTTACCGAACGTATTGGTGCGGTCAGCTACGTACTCGACCCGGTACTCTTCATCCACTATCCCCCTTCCTGACTTTGCTGGTGATTGCGGTTGAAAGCGGTCGCTATTAGTTTCTCTTTCCAGTCGGCAGACGCTTTCAGGTTGGGCAATAAATCGCCCGCCAATTGCCAGGTAATGAATCGATCAAACGATAAATTTCGGTTAAACGCCCGAATCACCCAATCGCGATAGGGCCAGATGGTTCGTAATCCATCGTCCTGATACCCATGTGTATCGGCATAGCGCGCCACATCGAGCCATTCAACTGCCTGCCGTTCGCCATAGTGAGGGCTCTTCAGCAATCGGTTAACTACTTTTTCATACGCATTCGGGGATTTATCAGCCAGGAAGGCATCGACCTCAGCGGGTGTTGGCGGAAGGCCTGTCAGGTCCAGGCTAACACGACGGAGTAGGGTCGTTTTATCGGCTTCGGGCGCATGGGATAAGCCTTTGGCTTCCTGTTTGGACAAGATAAATCGGTCGATGTCATTTTTTACCCACTTCTCGTCTTTCACCTTCGGAATCTCAGGCAGTGTTGGGGTAATAAGCGACCAATGTTCTTTATACTCAGCCCCCTGCTCAACCCAGCGAATAAGCATCGCTTTTTCTTCCGTCGTTAAGCTCAGGTTAGATTTTGGCGTCGGCATCATCACATCAGGGTCGGTGCTGATGATACGATTGACTAGCTCACTCTTAGCTAAATTACCGGGTACGATGGCCGTATGGCCACTTTTAGCTAACGCTTCATAGGCCCCCTCAGGCGTATCTAATCGTAAACCCGCCTGTTGTTTAGCCTTATCGGGACCATGGCACGCAAAACAGCGATCTGACAGAATTGGCTTAACGTGCAGATTGTAATCAACTTTGTCAGGAAGAGTTGCCTCAACAGCAACAATCTCAGCCGGTTTTTCAACAGAGCTATGACAGGCCGTTAACCAGACAGATGCACCAAATAGGCCAGCTGTTGCGCTAAGCAGAACGTATCGAAACCGTATGTCAGACCAGATGGGCATAAATAAACCGCCGAAACGGGAGAACTGATTGACAATAAAATAACTCTACAAAAATAACGCCTAAACGCCCATAAAAATCATACTATATTTTCGTGTTGTCAGCCTATTTTGCCAAATGGTGGTATTACTTCTTGGTTTCACCAGGCTTTGTTTCAGACGAGGCAGCTTTGGCAAATTCGGCAGCGGCTTTCTCGGTGATGCCGCCGATAACCTCAAGTTTAGGCATGGCTTTTTTCAGATTCGCTATGCCCTGTTCAGTGACTTTGGTCTGCCAGAGATAAATAGTTTTTAAGTTTTTTAGTGTAGCCAGATCAGTCAAACCGACATCGGTCACAGCGGTACCATAGAGGTTCAAATATTCCAGATTATCCAGCCCCTTGAGTTGTTTTAAACCCGTATCGGTTACTTTCGTTTGTTCCAGATGCAGTTTCTGAAGGTTTTTGAGTTTGGCAACCTGGGTCAATGTGGCGTCTGAAATTTCCGTATCCCCTAATTTTAGCCAGACAATTTGATTACTGAGTTTAGGAAGTAGTTGCGCCTGCGTATCGTTGAAAGCACGGGCATTTACCGCACTCACTTCCAGTTGGTTTTGCTCTTTTGAGAGCGGCAATACCAGCAAGCCGGTTTTCTTTAACTCATCAATTAGCTTCGGGTCGGCAGCGGCCACTTTCATCGTTAATACCGGCGATTCAGGAGCAGGACCCGTAGTAGCAACACTTGCGCCTGTACCAACTGCCCCTCCACCGCTTAAAGAAGCCAGCACCGGGCGGATCGCATCATTGACTTGTACGTCAGAAACTTTTTTGTCGAAGGGTGCGCCCTGGTCAATCCACCAGGTCAACAACGCGATCTGGCCTTCCTGCAATTGGGTTTTGCCTTTGGGGGCATATGATGGTCATCGTCTTCAGGCAACAGGCACACTTTTATCAGGTCGCTGGCAGTTCCTTTTCCGGCTACAAATACCGGGCCGTCTTCCGATCCTTTCTTAATCATCTCGGGCGAATCTAACCGCAGTCCCGCTTTCGATTTATTGGCGTTATGGCACTGTACACAACGACTATGCAGAATTGGGTTGACGATCTGCTGATACACCATTGCCTGATTTACATCGGTAATCGGTTCGACTTTCAATTCTGGCAATTTAGGTGGTACACCCGCCAGCGTTCGGATCGGACCCGGCATGTATTGAGTCAGGTAATCGGCCCCATGCGTCAGGTTGCCCCCAAGATGGCCGGTCGACATTAACAGAAGCAGAGAAATGCCCAAAGCAGGCAGATACAGCAGTTGTGAAAACGGAAGAATACGGCCCAGATTTTCTGATTTAACCGCCCAGGCCAGCCAGGCAAAAACGGCTACCCCAATCCCTTGCCACTGGTGTGAACTGAGCGTGTCTTCTTCATACCCACCCCCCTGCGACAGCATAAACCCAAACACACAGGCCAGGGTAGCACTTACCGCCGACCAGAACAAAATCAACGTAATGGTGTGCTGACTAACCGAATTACGACGGGTCAATCGGTCTAGTTCCAGTAAACCGGCAATTAACAGAAAGCCAATCGGTAGGTGAACAATGAGCGGATGAAAATGCCCCCAAAACAAAACCCAATCAGCGGGCTGCGACGTAGATTGCACTAGAATCAGTTTATTCATAATCTGGGAATACTCTTAGGCAACTCGCTCTAATTTAATAGGATATGTTTTTTTAGAAGCCCATTGCGCTACATAAATGCTATCGTCCTGATCAATTAACACATCGTGCGGATGCAGGAACGTACTCAGATTTCGGTCTTTACGCTGCTCGCCCAGTTTCCCATCCTGATAAACGGGAGCCGTGCCGCCCGGTGTTGAAATGACCTGATCATTTTTATCCAGAATCGTGATATAGCCTGAATCAGGATACGAATCGGAGGTGCTGCGAAACACGGCTCCGTAAATGTTCTCGCCATGAATAACCGGTCGGCAGATGTACGAACCGGGCAACGCAATGGTCGATACGTATTTACCATCTAACGTAAAGCGTTTCAGCGCATTATGACGCCGATCGGTAATCAGCAAGGTAGGATTAGTCGCCACGCGACGGTCAACCGTGATCCCATGACAGCAATCGAAAGTCTCGTTGGTTTCCCCTTTTCCACCCCAGTAGCGAATGAGTTTACCGGATTTATCAAACTGCGTTACATAGTTGAGACCATAGCCATCCACTACATAAATATCGCCATTGGCCGGATTGATTGCCGTTTCGGTTGGTTTGAACTGGGTTGGGTAATCATACTTACCCGTTTCTTTTGGGTAGTCGATTTTCATCAATTCGCGCCCCTTCAGATCGGTTTTGATGACCTGATGACGGTCCGTATCGCAGATAAGCAGGTATTGGTCATTCCCTTCACCCCCTAGTGTCAGGCCGTGGCCACCGGGATAATCGTGTCCCCAGGTTTCGAGCAGTTTACCCGATTTGTCGTATACCAGAATGTTATTTTTGGTCTCGTTGGTGAGCAGAATAATTCGTCCTTTGGCATCCTGCACCATCTCGTGACAGTCGTTGACGGGGTTTTTACCCGCATCTAATACACCCCATCCAGGCACAACACGGTATCGAAATCCATTGTGCCCAAGTATGTCTGGTTCAGTAGCTCCTGCGTATGACTTTGCGGATAAACTGGCTGGAACCGCGATTGCAGCCGCTGTGATCAATGAGGTTTGCCGCACGAACGACCGGCGCGATAAGAAAGAAGCCATATTCTATTGTAGCGTTTACCTAAAAAGGGTAAAGTGCGTAAACTTTACTGCAACTGAATATACGTAACACAAGTGAAAAGATACTACCCATAGCTAATTTTATGCTCATAAAAAGGCGAACGCCTGACAGCCGAATATAAAAATTTGGCTGTCAGGCGTTCGCCTTTTATTACACACTCCGATTACTTTTGGTCTTTACTGTCTTTATCACCATCAGGGCCACTGTTGCCACGCCCTCTTCCCATACGCCCGCGCATTGACTCGAACTTAGTAAACTGGTCGGGTGTCAGAATTCCCTTCAACTTACTTTTAAATTCGTCAGCATTCGCCTTCAGCGCCTGATTTTTCGCCTTGTTGTCATCCGTACCTTTCTGAATAGCGTCTACTTTCTGCGCCCGCGCCAAGGTTAGATCGTATACTTTCTTTGACGTAGCCTCATCCAGACTTAATTGCTTCGCCATCTGGTCGGTCATCCGCTGCGCCCGGGTAGTTGGGTCGGCCGCCTGATATGGTTGCATCCCCCGGTGACGGCCCATGCGCTGACCCGTTTGAGCCGGGGCATCGGGGTGGCGGTTTGCTGCGCTAAAAGTGGTAATGAGGATAAAGTGAGCAATAAGCTGCCCAAGGCAATTAATTTCTTAAACATGACCGTGCTAGTTAAATACGATCATAAGACGCTTAGAAGTCCCAACAGTTTAAGTTATTCCCTCAATTTAATTACATCTTAATTATCTTAATTGACAGGCCTGGCGTCAAAAGTTGGTTATCAACCGGGCAATCTGCTCAAGTCCAGTGGCATCGACGTCACTAAAGTCATTCAATTGATCGCTGTCTACGTCCAGCACCATAGTTACCTGTCCAGCCTGATCGAACACTGGAACAACAACCTCTGACTTCGAGGCCGAGCTACAGGCAATATGTCCTGGAAATTGCTCCACATCGGGGACCACGATGGTTTCCCGGCGGGTATATGCAGCCCCACAAACACCTTTATCAAAGGCAATGCGCGTACAGGCAATTGGCCCCTGAAATGGGCCGAGGACTAATTGAGTGTCTTTTTTCAGATAAAAGCCAACCCAGAAAAAGCCAAAAGCTTCTTTTAAGGCAGCTGCAATATTAGCCAGATTGGCAATCAGGTCTGTTTCACCCTCAACAAGGGCAGCTATCTGCGGAATCAGGCTATCGTAAATTACCTGACGACTTTCTGTTTGAGGAAGAATGAGTGTTTCGGCCATAGGTCAATTCCGGGTGAAAAACTGAATTAATACAATACTTACGGTCGTAAACAGTGTACTGGCTACCACCCGAATAAGAGTCGGAATGATAAGCGCCAGGCTACTGGCCTCAATGAAAAATAAGGCTGTATGATGAATTAAAGCCAGCACAAATACATACCGAAAAAATGCCCCCGGCCCTAGTTCTTTTAACGAAAACTCAATTCTCGATTCAAGACCGGGTACATCGATCTGTGCCCGTACAATCAATGGCCGGCAATAGGCCATTAATACCGTAGCGGCTGCGTGCATACCAAGCGTATTGTAAAACGTATCCACAATAATACCCGTCACAAACCCAATGATCAATAACCAGGTCAGACTGGTTTCGTTTGGCAATAGTAAGATACAGGCGATGTAGATAAAACAGAACGCGTAATCGAACAATACCAGATTCCGAACCAGCAGGATTTGCAGGACCAGATATAGCAAAAAAAGCGAGGATGTTGATACGATTTCGCGAAAAGTCATTTTTAGTAGTCAATAGGCATCAGTCGACAGTCATCAGGTAGATACGGCTGACGACTTATTTCTCGTTTTCAACTTGTTTTTCTAATTGATCCTGTTCGGCCTGCAACCGGTTTTCGACGACGTACACAAACGATAAGTTGCTGAAATTGGTAGCCAGATTTAGTGTTAGATCATGAAAAGTTTGGTTAGGCTGGACACCCACAGACCGAACACGTCCTACTAGAATCCCTGGCGGAAAAGTCGAATTAAATTCCGACGTTACCACCGAATCGCCTTTACTGACAGGCTTATATCGAGGAATTGCATCTAATTTTATTAGGTGCGGATCTACACCATCCCACTTGGCGGAACCTATTTCACCAGCCTTCACCAGTTTCGACGAAACTAAAAACTCAGAATGAAGTATAGACGTAATCACCGAGAAGTGCTGATTACAAACCTTTACTTTACCAACTACTCCCGTTGGTGAAATAACACCCATGCCCGGCCGGATTCCGTCGTCGGTGCCCTTATCGATGGTGATGTAATTATTGGCAAACTGCGTGGTATTATTCACCACCTTCGCCACCACAAATTTAAATCGGTCGGCAAAGGCAGAATCGGCCTGGTATTCTTTGGGAGCAGCGGGCTTACTTTGAAGCAACTTTGTAAGCCGGGCATTCAGTTGCTGGTTTTCCAGAGCCAGATCGGCATTAACCTGCCGCAAGCTGGCATATTGATTAGCCGCGTTCGACCAGGCCAGCACCTGAGCCGCGTACCGGTTCGAAGTGTTGAAAAAAGTAGCACTCCAGTAATTGCTTGTATTGATGATGAAGTAGAAACAAAGTACTTCCAGCAATACAAACAAAATGAAGTTCCGGCTTCGAATAAAAAAATCAACTAACTCTCCCATAGACAGTAGTACCGGGCTTCCAGCCCGGCTGTACAAAAGGAATCATACAGCCGGGTTGGAAGCCCGGCACTACATTAATTAACTAATCAATACAGACCGGTACATCTCCAGATTCTTGATTACCTCACCCGTACCTTTTACGACGGCTTTGAGCGGATCATCGGCAACGTGAATCGGCAACTTGGTTTTAGCGCCCAGTCGTTTATCAAGACCATGCAGCAAGGCTCCCCCACCTGTCAGGTGAATACCGTTGGTATAAATATCGGCCGACAATTCCGGTGGCGAAATTTCGAGCGCCTTCATGGTAGCCTCTTCAATTTTCGAGATGGATTTATCGAGCGCGTAAGCGATTTCGCTATACGTAACTTTGATCTCTTTCGGAATACCGGTCATTAAATCGCGCCCCCGAATTTCGTAATCAGCCGGTGGATTGTCGAGTTCCGGCAACGCAGAACCTACTTCCATTTTGATCTGCTCAGCTGAGCGCTCACCAATGAGCAGGTTATGTTCCCGACGCATATAATCCACAATGTCGCGGGTAAATACATCACCTGCAATCCGGATCGACTGTTCGCAGACAATCCCCGAGAGAGCAATTACCGCAATTTCAGTTGTACCGCCCCCAATGTCCACAATCATGGTTCCGTTGGGTTGGGTAATATCAATACCAATACCGATAGCAGCTGCAATGGGCTCGTGGACCATGTAGACTTCTTTGGCTCCGGCATGTTCGGCAGAATCTTTAACGGCCCGTTTTTCCACCTCCGTAATACCCGATGGAATGCAAATGACCATCCGGTGCGAAGGCGAAAACAGCTTACTGCCCGTATCAATCATTTTAATCATACCCCGAATCATTAGTTCGGCGGCCGTAAAGTCGGCGATTACCCCGTCTTTCAACGGGCGAATGGTCTTGATGTTTTCATTGGTCTTTTCGTGCATTTGCATTGCCTTATGACCAATCGCCAGCACTTTACCGGTTAGTTTGTCCATTGCAATAATCGAAGGCTCATCCACCACAATCCGATCCTTGTGAATAATCAAGGTATTCGCCGTGCCCAGGTCAATAGCAATGTCGCTGGTTAAAAAATTGAAAAGTCCCATTATAGGTTGGCGCTGAACGCCTTATTACGATACTGTTTTAATGAAAAGTGTGCAAAAATATAGATTATTAACCACAATGATGAATGATAAATGATGAATGATTTTAAGAATAGTTTAAAAAGCGAATCAGGGCTCATTTATCATTCATAATTCATCATTCAAATTAGCATTACTTTTGCACCATTATGGGAATTCGTTCAATTGTCAGTAAGCCTTTGGCAAAGTGGGTTGTGGAGCGTCAGCAAACCTGGATGTACCAGCCCGCCGAGACGCAGCAACGCTGGTTTCGGCAGTTGGTCGACGGTGGCCGCAATACGGTTTTTGGCCGCGACCATCGGTTCAGGGATATTCAGACAGTGGATGATTTCCGGCAGGCAGTGCCCATTCGTGATTACGAAGACCTGAAACCCTATATCGAGCAGATTTTGCATGGCGACACGGATGTACTCTGGAAAGGCAAACCCCTCTATTTTGCTAAGACATCGGGGACTACCTCAGGCACCAAATACATCCCGATTTCGCAGGAATCTATACCGAATCACATCAACTCCGCTCGCGACGCGTTACTGAACTACATTAACGAAACGGGAAACAGCGCATTTCTGGATAAAAAACTTATTTTCTTATCTGGTAGCCCTGAACTCACTCAGAAAGCAGGAATCAATATTGGCCGGTTGTCGGGCATTGTCAACCACCACGTACCCGCTTATCTGCGTACCAACCAGATGCCCAGCTACGAAACCAACGTCATTGACGACTGGGAGACTAAACTGGAGCGAATTATAGATGAGACGCTGACCCAACCCATGTCGTTGATTTCGGGCATTCCGCCCTGGGTGCAAATGTACTTTGACCGAATTCAGGAGCGAACGGGTAAGTTAATTAAAGACGTATTTCCTGACTTTTCGCTGTTTGTCTATGGGGGTGTAAATTTTGAACCCTATCGGGCCAAGTTATTCGAGAGCATCGGAAAGCGAGTCGATTCCATCGAGACATACCCAGCCTCTGAAGGCTTTATTGCGTTTCAGGACAGCCAGACTGAAGAAGGGTTACTCCTCTTGCTGGACAGTGGTATCTTTTTTGAGTTTATTGCCGCCGACGAGTATTTCACCGAAAACCCACGCCGACTAACCATTGATGAAGTAGAACTAGGCAAAAACTACGCGGTCATTATAAATAACAATGCGGGCTTGTGGGGCTACTCCCTCGGCGACACGGTGAAGTTTGTGTCGCGGGAGCCCTATCGGTTGCTGGTAACGGGTCGGATCAAGCATTTCATTTCGGCCTTCGGCGAACACGTCATTGGCGAAGAAGTGGAAAAGGCTCTTAAAGACGCGATGGATAAACACCCTGAAACCGAAGTCGTTGAGTTCACCGTTGCGCCGATGGTTAGTCCGAAAGAAGGGTTACCCTATCACGAATGGCTGGTTGAATTTGCCACACCCCCGCACGACCCGGTCGCCTTTGCACGGGACATTGATAACCGTCTGATCAAACTGAATGTCTATTACGACGACCTGATAACGGGCTCTATCCTGCGACCCCTCAAACTAACAAGCCTGCCCCGTGGGGCCTTTCAGCGCTATATGAAATCGCAGGGAAAGCTGGGCGGCCAAAATAAAGTGCCTAGATTAGCGAATGACCGGAAGATTGCAGATGGGTTATTCGAGGTAGGCCAAATCATTTGAAATTATGGAAGCTACAGTAGTTAATCAAAAGTTTATTTTGGAAACACTTAGAGCCAATCGGGAACGTTTGCAAATAGAATTTGGCATTGAGCGGATTGGTCTTTATGGCAGCTTTGCCCGGAATGAGCAAACAGAGAAAAGTGATATTGATTTGGTCTATAGTTTAGCAGAGGGCCGCCATTTGTCTTTAGTTGATAGAGATCGTTTGCAACGAATACTTAAAAAGCAAATGAGTCGTAAACCAGACTTAATTAATCAGCGATATATGAATCCATTTACCAAGTATACTATGCTTAAAGATGTAATTTATGTATAACACTAAAAATCTTTCATATATATGTACCATGCTAGAATGTATAGAAAAGATATTTATATACAGTAGTAATTTTGACAATGTAGAAGATTTCATCTGGGCCAATGATCAGCAGAATTATAATGCTAGCTGGGGTTTACTATTAGCCATAGGAGAAGAATCTAAGCGCCTTGACATTGCATTAAAAAATGAGTATCCTCAAATCCCCTGGAGGAATATTGCAGGAATGAGGAACTTCCTGGCTCATGATTACCGTGGCATAGATTATGATTTAGTATATGAAGTTATTAATAACAACTTGCCTAATTTAAAAGAGGTGCTTATTGAAATGGTGAGTAAAGTCGATTATGATCAATCATTATTGAGAGATGCGTTAGATTCTCCTTACTATCGACACATCCAATACCTCCGTAACAAACTACATGACTGAACAAAAAAAACGCCATATCGCCATCCTCGGCTCGACTGGCTCCATTGGAACCCAGGCCGTCGATGTGATTAAGGCCCACCCCGACCAGTTTCAGGTTGAGGTACTGACTACGAATAACAACGCTGATTTACTTATTCAGCAGGCTATTGAGCTGAAACCCAATGTGGTTGTTATCTGCAATGAAGACCGATACGATCAGGTTTTTTCGGCTCTCGATCCACTCGACATCAAGGTCTATGCCGGGGCAAAATCCATTGCCTCTGTCGTTCAGATGGATACGATTGATATGGTTCTGACGGCTATGGTTGGTTACGCTGGCTTGTTGCCGACCATCAAAGCCATTGAAGCGGGTAAGGCTATTGCGCTGGCGAACAAAGAAACGCTGGTTGTAGCCGGTGAACTCATTACCCAACTGGCGGCACAGAAAGCCGTTAATATTTACCCCGTTGATTCTGAACACTCGGCTATTTTTCAGTGTCTGGTCGGAGAGTTTCATAACCCGATTGAGAAAATCATTTTAACCGCATCGGGAGGGCCATTTCGGGGAAAATCGCGGGAGTTTTTGTCGACCGTGACAAAGGCGCAGGCTCTCAAACATCCAAACTGGACGATGGGCGCCAAAATCACCATCGACTCGGCGACACTTATGAACAAGGGGCTTGAAGTCATCGAAGCCAAGTGGCTGTTTGGTCTTCGTTCCGACCAGATCGATGTAGTTGTTCATCCCCAAAGCATCGTTCACTCTCTGGTACAGTTTGAGGATGGAAGCCTGAAAGCGCAAATGGGATTACCCGATATGCGCCTGCCAATTCAGTTCGCCCTTGGCTACCCAAATCGGTTAAAATCGGATTTTCCACGGTTCAACTTCATGGATTATCCGTCCCTCACATTTGAGCAACCCGACCGGTCAACATTTCGTAATTTGCAACTCGCTTTCGACGCCCTTGACAAAGGGGGAATGCAGCCTGTATTATTAACGCAGCTAATGAGGTAGCTGTAGAGGCTTTCCTGCATGATCAGATCGGTTTCCTGGAAATTTCGGAGCTTATCGAAGGCTGTTTAGCCAAAGCAACCTTTGTCCAAAGTCCAACTTACGACGATTATGTCAGTACAGATGAGGAAACCCGCAGGCTGGCTAGAGAACGAATTAAAAGTTTGGTTTAGCTGTTATAAAAAGGCATTTCAAACGTTAGCAATTCATTAAGAAAATAGTTGCCTTATGAACGAACTGGTGTTTCAAGTTGAACCGGATGAGGACGGTGGTTATGTTGCCCGTACGAAGCTGCCAAATGGGTCAATCATAACTCAAGGGGACACATTAGATGAATTGAAAGCAATGATCAAAGACGCCGTTTCAGGCTATTTTTTTGATAAGCCCGATGAATTACCTAAAACCATTCGGTTACAGGTTAATGAAGTTTTTGCGTTTGCCTAAACCGAATGAAACTACCCAGAGATTTAAATGGTATTGAATTAGTGAAATGATTAGAACGATACGGATATCAGATTCATCATCAAACCGGAAGCCATATTATCGTTAGGACGCATGAAAATGGTGAGCACTCGATTAGCGTACCACACCATAAACCCTTAAAGGTTGGCACATTGAATGGAATTCTGAGTGACATAGCCGACCATTTAGGACTTGACAAACAAATAGTAACAGAACGACTCTTAAGTCGTAAATAATGACCTCAAAACAGATAAAATGGAAATTTTAGTAATGGCAGGGCAGCTCATTTTGGGTTTGTCTATTTTGGTTGGATTACACGAGTTAGGGCACCTGCTGGCTGCCAAAGCCTTTGGGATGCGGGTAGAGCAGTATTTTATCGGCTTTCCGCCGAAAGTGTGGAGCATTAAACGGGGCGAAACCGAATACGGCATAGGCGCTATTCCGCTTGGGGGGTTTGTGAAAATTTCGGGAATGATTGATGAATCGCTGGATACAGCCCATGTCAATGCGGAACCACAGCCTTATGAATTCCGGGCTAAACCAGCCTGGCAGCGTTTGATTGTTATGCTGGGTGGCATTATCGTCAACGTTATTGTCGGCATTATGATTTTTGTTATTCTTGCCTACAAAAACGGTAATACTTATCTGGCAACGAAAGATGCGAAATATGGTATTGTTGCCTATGATCTTGCCAAAAGCATTGGCTTACAGACAGGCGATAAAATCATTAAAGTTAACGGTAAGGAAATCTCTGATTTCAACGAAATCCGCAGTTCTGATGTGTTTTTAGGTAATAATAGTTCATACACCATCGAACGGAACGGCAAACAGATGGACATTTATATCCCGAATAATTTCGTGGATAAACTGGCCGACAAGAAAAGCGCGGGGCAGTTCATTGAAGCTATTGAGCCTTTCAAAGTGGGGGATTTATTACCAGGGCAGCCTGCAGTGAAAGCAGGACTGAAAAAGGGAGATATCATTACAAGTGTCAACGGTAAGCCGATTCAGTTTTATCATGAGTTTGTCGACATGATGAAAACCCTTAAAAACAAGCCGATGACATTGGGCATTAATCGGAACGGAGCCCCCTAACCATCCATGTAACGTCAACTCCTGAGGGTACTATTGGTTTTTATCGTGACTCCATGCTCAAGTTAACAACCCAGGAGTACACATTTGGCGAAGCGCTAAGCGTAGGTACCCAGAAAGCGTTTCAAGTGGTGTTCGACAACATCAAAGGGTTCGGTAAGATTTTCCGGGGTGAGGTATCTGCCTCAAAAGCCCTGAGCGGCCCGATTGGTATTGCACAAAATCTGTTCGGTGGCATCTGGGTATGGGATCGTTTCTGGACTGTTACAGGCTTGCTGTCCATGGCCCTTGCTTTCATGAACGCGTTGCCCATTCCGGCCCTCGATGGTGGTCATGCAACTATTCTGAGTTATGAAATTATTTCAGGCCGTAAACCCTCTGACCGCTTTCTGGAAGGTGCCCAGAAGGTTGGCATGGTCCTTCTGCTTGGCTTAATGGCCTTCGCTATTTTCAACGATGTATTCAAGGCTGTTTTTTAATAGTTTGCTTCAACACAAAGGCACTAAGGTAAGCGCAAAGAATGCTAAGAGAACCATATCGTTCTTTGCGCATTCTTTGCGCCTTTGCGTTTTACTAATCATTTCGACTGCCAGTCGCCCGGCGCATGATTTCCATGCCAGTGTCACGCAGATGCAGTATAATGCGAAAGAGCACACCTTCGAGATTAGTATTCGAATTTTTACGGATGATTTTGAAAAAGCGCTTTCGGCAGCCGCAAACACTCGGGTTAATCTGGATGCACCGGGCGATAAAAATGACCCGTTGATCGAAAAATACATACATGCCCATTTTTCGTATGTAAATCCACAGAAGCAAACAAAATCGGTCAAATACATTGGGCACGAAGTTGAGGCCGATGCCAACTGGCTTTACCTGGAAATGCCTTATACAGAGCCCTTTCGGGGTGGGTTGCTAAAGCAAAACGCCTTGATGGAGCTGTTTGACGATCAGGTTAATATGGTCAATGTTCAGTACCAGGGTCAGAAAAAAACGTTCGTGTTTCGTAAAAATCAACCGGTTCAGGACATTTCGTTCGATTAATAAATTTCTAAGCCATAAAGCTTCCTAATTAGTTAGTTTTGTGATAGTAACGGTTGGCGTGCCAATTCGTCATAACGATACGATTGGCACGACGCTTGCAACTACCTCATTTCCCTTGCCTTTCCTGCTATTTTAGGAACCAACCATTATTGAATGCTGCCAGGCTGGCAGTGTATGTATGAATTCAGAAAAAGAATTTGCGACCCGTTTAATGCTAGCCGATTTTGATTCGGATAATTTAGAGATTGTACCTCTGGGTTCGCCCGAAGGATTGGATGAAGATTATGAGTTACCGGCAAACCTGCCCATCCTACCGGTTCGCAATACAGTTTTATTTCCAGGCATGGTGATTCCCGTTACGGTGGGACGGGCAAAATCAATCCGGCTGGTAAAAAAAGCATATAAAGGCAATCGAATTATTGGTGTAACGGCTCAACTCAATCAGCAGAAAGACGAACCTACTGCCGATGACCTCTATCGTTTCGGAACAGTAGCCTATATCATAAAGATGATAACCCTACCGGATGGTAATATTACGATTATCATTCAGGGTAAGAAACGATTTGAAATTCAGCAGATTACCCAGGAGGAACCCTTCATAACTGCGCAGGTTCGTCAGATTGACGATGCGTTTCCGAGCGTTAGCACCAACAAGAAAGAAGGAAAAGCGATGTTGCAATCGCTGAAAGATGCTGCTTATAAAATCCTTCGTCTAAATCCCGAAATTCCTCAGGAAGCCCGGATTGCGCTCGACAACATCGAAAGTTCGACCTTTTTGCTGCACTTCTTATCGTCAAATATCAATGCTGATGTTGCTGATAAACAGCGCCTTCTGGAATTGACTGATGGAAGCCAACAGGCGAGTTTGTTACTCGAATACATGCTTCGCGAGGTACAGTTGCTCGAATTAAAGCGTGAAATCCAGTCCAAAGCTTCATCAGATCTTGACCAGCAACAACGGGATTATTACCTGCGTCAGCAGATGAAAGTCCTACAGGATGAGTTGGGAATGGATAACCCCGACCGTGAGATTGATGAGCTTCGCATGAAAGCGGATAAAAAGAAATGGCCAACCGAAGTTCGGGGCCATTTTGATAAGGAGCTTAACAAGCTGCAGCGTATTAACCCGATGGCTCCGGAATATCCGGTGACGATGAACTACGTCGAGTTAATGGTTGACTTGCCCTGGAACGAGTATACCAAAGACAATTTCGACCTCAAGCGTGCTCAGAAGATCCTGGATAGCGACCATTTTGGACTGGAAAAAGTGAAAGAACGGATTATCGAGTACCTCGCCGTTCTGAAACTAAAAAATGACATGAAGGCGCCTATACTGTGCCTATATGGCCCTCCGGGTGTGGGTAAAACTTCGTTAGGTAAATCAGTAGCGAAGGCCTTAGGGCGAAAATATAGCCGAATGGCACTGGGTGGCGTTCACGATGAAGCCGAAATTCGGGGACACCGCAAAACGTACATCGGAGCTATGCCCGGTAAGATTATCCAGAACATCCGGAAATGCGGCACAGCTAACCCAGTCTTTATCTTAGATGAGATTGACAAGGTAAGTTCCGACTTCCGGGGCGACCCCTCATCGGCCCTTCTTGAAGTGCTTGACCCAGAACAGAATTCGACGTTTATGGACAATTACCTCGAAACCGAGTTCGATCTCTCGCGGGTATTGTTCATTGCTACAGCCAACTCACTCGATACGATTCACCCCGCTCTGCGTGATCGGATGGAGATTATCGACATTGCAGGGTATACCGTTGAAGAGAAAGTTCAGATTGCCAAAAAGTACCTGATTCCGAAGCAACGTAAAGATCACGGGCTGAAACCCAAAGATCTGGTGATTGAAGATAAAGCGATTCTGCGCATTATTGAAGGCTACACTCGTGAGTCGGGAGTGCGGAATCTGGAGCAGAAAATTGGGGCACTGGTGCGGAAAATCGCCAAATCCATTGCCATGGAGGAGGAATACAACCATACCGTTAAGGCCGTTGATATTTCTAAAATGCTGGGTGCTGAGATTTTCGATAAGGAACTCTATGCCGACGACGATATTGCCGGTATTGTGACAGGCCTGGCCTGGACACAGGTTGGGGGTGAAATTCTGCTCATTGAGTCAAGTCTGAGCCGCGGAAAAGGTGTGCTTACTTTGTCGGGTCAATTAGGCGATGTGATGAAGGAATCGGCAGTTACAGCCCTCTCCTATTTAAAAGCCCATGCCGACGACCTGGGTATTGACTATCGCGTCTTTAGCCATTATGATCTACACATCCACATTCCAGCTGGAGCTGTACCGAAAGACGGGCCATCGGCGGGGATTACGATGTTAACCTCAATGACCTCGATTTACACCCAGCGTAAAGTTAAGCCCTATCTGGCTATGACTGGCGAGGTAACCCTTCGGGGTAAGGTATTGCCCGTAGGTGGTATCAAAGAAAAGATTCTGGCGGCTAACCGGGCAGGTATTAAAGAAATTATTCTCTGTTCGAAAAACCGGAAAGACATCGAGGAAATTAATCAGTCCTATATTAAAGACCTGACTTTCCACTATGCCGATACGGTTGATCAGGTACTCAATATCGCCTTGCTACCCGGTAAAGTTGGTAAACCAATGAAATTCATCCTGCCCGAAGAAAAGGAACACCGGGAAGTTGAGAAAGTGTACTAAGTTAATGTATGGTATATGATATATGATGTAGGCCGTTTATAACAGAAGCCAACCTATATCATATACCATACATCTTATATCATACATTCGTTTTGTGCTTGATTTTCAAAAACTCTCCGCTACCTATCAACAGGCACTGCTTAGGCAGGTTGTACCGTTCTGGCTCAAACATGGGCGAGATGAACAATGCGGTGGCTATTTTGACTTGTTATCAGCAACAGGCGAAGTAATTGAGGGCGACAAGTCAGTTATACAACAAGCCCAACAAGTCTGGGCATTTGCCTGGCTCTATAATACGCTCGACGGCCAGCCTACCTGGCTCGAACACGCCCGACATGGAGCAAACTTCCTGAGTCAGTTTGCTCATACGGATACGCTTTCCTGCTACGCCCAACTCGACCGGCGGGGCGGCCTGTAGCGGCTTCAACAGATAGTATCCCTGACTGTTCGGTGGTTATGGCCTACGCCCAGCTTCACCGCGCAACTGGCGATGATGAGTGGGCCATGCTCGCCAAACAAACGTTCACCGGTCTGCTCCAGCATCGCAACGAAATCCGGGCTGAGCAAGCCGAATCCATTGGCGGTTTCCGGCAAATTCGGCATCTAAGCGAACCCGTCGCTGTGCTTAAAACAGTACTGGAAATGCAACCCCATCTGAGCGAAGAAACCTGGAAACAAGCTATTGATGGAGTTGTACAGGAACTACTAAACGAGTTTGTCGACCGCCGGACAGATGTACTACGGGAGTCTGTTTTACCTGAAGGGCATTTGTTAATACACCTGTAGGCCGTCGAATTAATGTTGGTCTGACGTTCCAGACAGCTAGTTACCTACTTGATTTTTCGGCTGAAGGCAGCTCAGCCAGAACTACTCCGTTTAGTAACCCAAATCGTAAATTAGCCAAGCAGGTCGCTGAATGGTGTTTACGCCTTTGTGAACAAGCGTGGGACGAAGCAGGCGGAGGATTGAATCAGTATCTTGACATCAAGCAACAGCCACTTCTTTTCCCGGATTGGCAACGGAAGTGGGCCTGGGTGCATGTTGAAGCACTGTCGGCTTTGATGAAAAGTTATTTTTATACCCGCCAGCCCGATTGCCTAAAGTGGTTCAAACGGATTCATGACTATACGTTTCATAATTTCCCGGATGCAAAACATAGTGGCTGGCATCTAGCTGTGGATCAACATGAACAACCACTCGTATCAGCCAAATCTTTGCCTATGGTCGGTTGTTTTTCGCTCATTCGCTGCTTAGCCGAAACAGCGCAGTTATTGATAAAATCCGAGCAAGTTCAAACAAAGCAGGCCAGCATTCGTAGCTTTTATTAAAGAGGAAGAACAGCCAGATCCAGATCGGCCACTTCCGCGACAAGGAAGTTGATCGTCGATGTCAAATCGGGTAGAGATTCAATTGAAAACGTATGTTTCCCAGCCTCAATGTATTCCGAAACGAGTGTTTTTCGCTGGGTAGTATGGATTGTATCAAGTTGATAAAGGTCAACCATTAGCTGACAGTCGATTGCCGTGAAGACGTTAATACGTAAGGTATCATCAGTCCGTTCACAACTAAACCCTGTAACTACATGTCGATTAACAGCCTTATCTGACAATTCAAGTTTAATCTGTTTTACCAATAGTGGGATAACAGGAGCAAGGCCATCCACAAAAAGGATGGCAGAATTATGGCCAGCAAACTCAGCCCTAAGCATTGCATTCGTTTGGGCATCAACACCCCTTCCAAAGGCGATTACATCAAAATCCGTTGCCTTGAAATCCCGACTAGCCTGTTCAACAAGACTAGTAGTCTTTACAGCAAAGCCCTCCTCTGTTAAGACCGATGCCAGGCTGGTCAGCACGTTTGGATTGCGACCGACGAGTAAAACCTTTTTGTCCATAGCCCTCTAGTTGATCGTGCTCAGAATTGCGTTCGGATGAAGGCTTTTGTCATTTCGACGCCAGGACCGGGCCGCCGGAGCGGAAATCTCCAGATTCCTCATTAATCAAGCTTGAGATTTCCGCTCCGGCGGCCCGGTCCTGGCGTCGAAATGACAAACATGCTTACTCTCTCTCCGAAAAACGTGACAACCAGTGTTCAGAAAAGAAGACGGCTAACGCCCGCACATTACTTTATCAATAACTCATTTCTTCATCTCCGCAAAGCCGTCAATAGCCCCTCGAACATTGCCGAATTTCGCTAGTAAAGCTTCAGCTTCTTCCCGGCCAACGCCAATTTCGCTCATAACCATTTTGGCCGCCCGGTCCTGCAACTTAATATTCGTCAGTTGCATATCGACCATTTTATTGCCTTTCACCCGGCCCAACTGAATCATTACTGAGGTCGAAACCATGTTCAAAACCAGTTTCTGTGCAGTTCCAGCTTTCATACGGGTACTGCCTGTAACGAACTCCGGCCCTGTCACTACTTCTACGGGATATTCAGCAGCCTGCGCTACCGCCGAACCCTCATTGCAGACAATACAACCCGTTAGTAGACCTGCTTTACGAGCTTCATTCAAACCGCCAATAACATAGGGGGTTCGACCAGAAGCCGCAATACCAATGACGGTATCCAGCTCATCGGGCCGATACGGAGCAATGTCCTTCCAGGCTTGGTCGGCGTCGTCCTCGGCAAATTCAACCGCTTTGCGAATCGCACCATCTCCCCCGGCCATCAGCCCAATGACCAAATCGTGCGGAACGCCATAGGTTGGAGGACACTCCGATGCGTCGACGACACCAAGCCGCCCACTTGTTCCAGCCCCAATATAAATTAACCGCCCGCCCTGTTTCATCCGTTTCACAATCTCAGTCACCAGGGCTTCAATTTGCGGAATGGCACGCTCAACGGCCAGTGGTACGGTTTTGTCTTCCTTGTTAATATTCACCAGCAAGTCGTGGACCGACATTTGCTCTAAATGGTCGTAATGTGAAGCAGTTTCCGTTGTCATACCCAAAAGTAATAAGTACCTATTTTAACTAACAAATAATCCGATTTTTCTTGCCTTTCATAAAAACATAACTTTTCTTTACAGCGTTATTACACCAGCAGCGAAATTTCGCTAATTGTTAAGTATGATTGCCGAACAACCAACGACCGAACTAAACCGATTTAGTCGCACCCTTACGCAGGAAATCAGTAACCCAGCGGCTAAAGCCATGCTCTATGGAGTGGGCCTTACTGAAGAGGACATGCAGAAGCCTCAAATTGGCATTGCCAGTACAGGTTATGAAGGCAATACCTGCAATATGCACTTGAATGGCCTTTCTGTTTACGTAAAGCAGGGCATTCAGGCGAATGGACTGGTAGGTTTAATTTTCAACACGATCGGCGTATCAGATGGCATGACGAACGGAAACGACGGCATGCGTTACTCGCTGCCCAGCCGTGACCTGATTGCCGATTCCATCGAATCGGTTGTTGCAGCCCAATGGTATGACGGCGTGGTAACCGTAGTTGGTTGTGATAAAAATATGCCGGGTGCCGTTATGGCCATGGCTCGTCTGGATCGGCCCGGTATTATGGTATATGGGGGAACTATTCGTTCAGGCCATTATAAAGGACAGAAATTAGACATCGTTTCGGCGTTTGAAGCGCTTGGGAAAAAATACGCTGGGAATATCTCCGACGAAGATTACGAAGGCGTTATCAGAAATTCCATCCCAGGGGCTGGTGCTTGTGGAGGTATGTACACGGCGAATACGATGGCCAGTAGTATTGAAGCTATGGGATTAAGCCTTCCTTTCAGCAGTACCTACCCAGCTACGCACGAAGGCAAGCAGGAAGAATGCAAAAAAATTGGTGCGGCCATGCGCCTGTTGCTCGAACGCAATATTACCCCGGCTGATATTATTACCCGCAAATCGCTCGAAAATGCCCTGACTATTGTGATGGCCCTTGGTGGCTCAACCAATGCGGTACTGCATTATCTGGCCATTGCCAGGGCGGCTGGTATCGAACTGACACTGGATGAAATTCAGGCCATCAGTGATCGTACTCCCCTGCTCGCCGATTTAAAACCAAGTGGTAAATACTACATGGAGGATATGCTCGCAATCGGGGGCGTTCCGGCTGTAACGAAATATTTGTATCAAAACGGATTCATTCACGGCGACTGTATGACGGTAACCGGTAAAACCGTTGCTGAGAATCTGGAAGAAGCTGCTGACTTAAATTTTGAAACCCAGAAGATCATATTCCCGTTGAGCCAGCCGATTAAACCAACCGGCCACATTCAGATTATGCGTGGGAATCTCTCACCAACGGGTGGTGTCGCTAAAATTACCGGGAAAGAAGGCCTGAAATTTGAAGGAGTCGCGAAGGTATGCGAACACGAAGGGGAAGTAATTGACGCCCTTCAGAAAGGAGAAATTCTACCCGGTCAGGTAATTGTCATTCGTAATGCTGGCCCTAAAGGTGGTCCTGGTATGAGCGAAATGCTGAAACCAACCTCAGCCATCATGGGTGCAGGCCTTGGCGATAAAGTAGCGCTCATCACAGATGGCCGTTTTTCGGGCGGTACCCACGGGTTTGTGGTAGGCCACGTTACGCCCGAAGCCTTTGATGGTGGACCAATCGCGCTTGTCCATGATGGCGACCGGATCACAATCGACGCCACCACCCGCGAACTTATCCTGCACATTTCGGATGAAGAAATGGCGCAACGAAAAAGTGAATGGAAGCAGCCACAACCACCCTTCACCAAAGGTGTACTGGGCAAATACATTCGGAATGTAAAGTCAGCCAGTGAAGGTTGCGTGACAGATGAAGCTTAATTGATACGAATAAAGTACGGTATACCAACAAACTGAATACGACCTTAAACCGAACACACGTCATGGAAGCAATCGCCAGCGTTAGGCCAGAGACTCTGGAAACACAAGCAGCCCCTGCTTACATCAATGGCTCGCACGCCTTGATGAAAGCCTTGTTAGCCGAAGGCGTAGATACCATTTTTGGTTATCCCGGCGGAGCCATCATGCCTGTTTACGACGCCCTTTATGATTATCAGGAGCAACTGAATCATATTCTGGTGCGCCATGAGCAGGGGGCTGGTCATGCAGCGCAGGGGTATGCCCGCGTAACGGGCCGGGCTGGCGTCTGCCTTGTTACATCGGGTCCAGGAGCCACCAATCTGGTAACAGCCATTGCCGATGCCCTGATTGACTCCACTCCGCTGGTTTGTATTGTGGGACAGGTCGCTAAAAAATTATTGGGTACGGATGCGTTTCAGGAAGCCGATGTGATGGGCGTTACAATGCCAATTACCAAGTGGAATTACCAGATCACGGACGCAAACGAAGTGCCCGAAATACTGTCCAAAGCATTCTACATCGCCCAATCAGGTCGTCCTGGTCCAGTCTTGATCGATATGACCAAAAGTGCGCAGTTGGAATTAATGACGAAGCCCTACGTGTACGAGCGCTGCCAAAGCCTGGTAAGCTATCGGCCTCGTCTGGTTCCAAAGCAGGAGCAGGTCGAAGCGGCTGCTAAGTTGATTAATTCGGCCAAACGTCCATACATTCTGGTTGGCCATGGTGTTCAAATTGCCAAAGCCGAAGACGAACTCAAAACCTTTGCCGAAAAAACAGGCATTCCGGTAGCTACAACGCTGCTGGGGCAATCAACCATTCCAACGAATCACCCTCTTTACGTGGGCTGGCTGGGTATGCATGGCAACTATGGTCCGAACGTTATGACGGATCATGCCGATGTGATTATTGCCATTGGTATGCGCTTCGATGATCGGGTTACGGGCGATGCCAGCAAATACATCAAGCAGGCGAAAGTCGTTCATATTGAGATTGACCCATCGGAAATTGACAAAATTATCCGGGCCGATGCGCCTGTAGTGGGCGATGCGAAGGCTGCGTTAAACGCGCTACTTCCGCTCGTTAAACCCAACGATCATACCGTGTGGCGCAACGAGTTCCGGAAATATGATGCCATTGAGAATGAAACCATTACGGTTCCTGAGTTGACCAATACGAACGGCAAAATCAGAATGGCTGAGGTTATTGACATGCTCTCGACCAAAACCAAGGGCGAGTCTATTCTGGTAACCGATGTAGGTCAGCACCAGATGATGGCATCGCGCTATTACCAATTCCGCCGTCCAAATAGCTTAGTCACGTCAGGAGGCATGGGCACCATGGGCTTTGCGCTACCAGCTGCCTTCGGTGCACAGGTTGGAGCCCCTGATCGTCAGGTGGTGGCCATTATTGGTGATGGCTGTTTCCAGATGACCTTACAGGAGCTTGGCACAATTGTTCAGAATAAGCAGCCTGTTAAGGCTATTATCCTGAATAACAACTTCCTGGGCATGGTACGTCAGTGGCAACAACTCTTCCACGAGCGTCGGTATTCATTCGTGGAATTACAAAACCCTGATTTCATTACGATTGCGAAAGGTTTTGGCATGGCCGGACAGACCTGTACGGAACGCGACAACCTATCTGACGCTCTCGATACGATGCTGAACTATGACGGGCCATTCCTGCTCGAAGTAATCGTGGAGAAAGAAGAGAACGTATTTCCGATGGTGCCAGCCGGTGCCAGCGTAGCACAAATCAGATTGAAGTAGTCATTTGCTTATGTGTCATTCTTTGTCATTTCACGGTCATTTATTGCCAATGACCGCAACAAATGACTATAAAATGACAAACAATGACTACTAATGACCACAACAACATGACGACTTACACCATTTGCATATTCACTGAAAATACCATCGGGCTGCTGAATCGCATCACGATTATTTTCACACGACGACGGATTAACATTGAAAGCCTGACCGTGTCGGAAACAGAGCGAAAAGGCATATCGCGCTTTACGATTGTCATTAAGCATGAATCGCGGGAAGAAGTCGAAAAACTCGTCCGGCAGATCCGTAAAATCGTGGAAGTGCTGGCCGTATTCGGCTATCTTAACGACGAGATTGTCTATAATGAAATCGCATTATTTAAGATTTCGACCTCGCTGGGCACTAAGTCCCTCGATGTCGAAACCATCAACAAGCACTATAAAGCGTGGGTTGTTTACTGGGGTTTAGACTACGTGGTGATTGAGAAAACCGGCAACGATACGGAGATTTTCGAATTTTTCGCTTACCTCAAGCAGTATGAGATTCTGGAGTTTGTCCGATCTGGTCGGGTAGCTGTCGGCAAGACAGAAAAAGGCCTGGTCGAGTACCTGCCCGAAGCCGAATGGGAGTCTTACATGTAGACGTAATTAATGGGGAAATTTGAAAAACTACTTATCAAATTGTTACGCGGCACAGCCGATAACAATTTTAGCTTTGAGGAATTAAGGAGTCTTCTACTAAAGCTTGGGTTTGATGAGCGAATAAAAGCAAGCCATCACATCTATTCAAAAGATGGTATTGACGAAATTATTAATCTTCAGCCTAAACAGGGAAAAGCTAAAGCCTACCAAGTGAAGCAAGTAAGAAACTTAATTGTAAGCTATAAACTTGACGTCGAAGAAGATGGAAGCGAGCCCTAAATATGAGATTATCCTTTATTGGAGTAATGAAGATAATTCCTTTATCGCTGAAGTACCAGAATTGCCAGGCTGCATGGCTGACGGTGAAACCTATCAGGCAGCGTTAGCCAGCACAGAAGTAGTAATTCAGGAGTGGCTAGAGACAGCGCAATTACTACAGCGTGAAATTCCTAAACCCAAAGGACGATTATTATTTGCGTAACCAATTAGTAACCCTAAATACGAGTACAAAAACCAATTAAACATGGCAACGATTAATTTCGGAGGAGTAGAAGAGCAAGTGGTAACGCGGGAAGAATTTCCGTTAGAAAAAGCCCGTGAGGTGCTGGCAGATGAAGTCATCGCGGTTATCGGTTATGGTGTACAAGGCCCTGGCCAGTCGCTGAACATGCGTGATAACGGTTTCAACGTTATCGTCGGACAACGTAAAGGAAAAACGTACGACAAAGCGGTTGCTGATGGCTGGGTTCCGGGCGAAACCTTGTTCGAAATCGAAGAAGCGCTGGAAAAAGGTACCATTATTTGCTTCCTGCTCTCTGATGCTGCCCAGATTGAACTCTGGCCAACCGTAAAAGCCGCGTTGAAACCAGGCAAGTCGCTGTATTTCTCACACGGATTTGGCGTTACGTATAAAGAGAAAACAGGTATTGTTCCTCCTGCCGATGTCGATGTATTCCTGGTTGCTCCTAAAGGCTCAGGTACGTCGCTGCGTCGTCTGTTCGTAGAAGGTAAAGGATTGAACTCTTCATTTGCTGTTTATCAGGATGCGAGTGGTAATGCCCGCACGAAGGCTATCGCCATGGGTATTGGCGTTGGTTCAGGCTATTTGTTCGAAACCGACTTCTACAAAGAAGTAACGTCTGACTTAACCGGCGAACGAGGTACATTGATGGGTGCTATTCAGGGTATTTTTGCCGCTCAGTACGAAGTTCTCCGTGCCAATGGTCACAGCCCATCAGAGGCATTCAATGAAACGGTTGAAGAATTAACGCAGTCACTGATGCCGCTGGTTGCCGAAAACGGTATGGACTGGATGTATGCGAACTGCTCAACCACCGCTCAGCGTGGCGCCCTGGATTGGTGGAAACCTTTCCACGATGCCACCAAGCCTGTGTTCGAAAAACTATACAATTCGGTAAAATCACAGGAGCAAGCCGAAATCAGTATCACGCGCAATTCACAACCCGACTACCGGGAGAAACTGGAAGTAGAGCTTGCCGAACTGCGTGATTCTGAAATGTGGCGGGCCGGTGCCGCTGTGCGTTCGTTACGCCCAGAACGGAGCTAATTAGCGTCATTTATTGTTATTAGGTAGTCATTCATTGTCATTTGTCGTAATTTCGGCAGGGTGGCAATGAATGACTATTTAATGACAACAATGGCAAGCAATGACAAAGTAACAGTGGTTGACAACGACCCTAAACTAGCCCTTCCCGATCTCGATAATATTTATCTGGCAGCCGAGCGGCTTCAGGGCGTTGCGGCTCATACGCCTTTGCAGGAAAATATTAACCTGTCAGACCGGTATGGAGCGAACATTTTCCTGAAGCGCGAAGATTTGCAGGTGGTACGTTCCTACAAAATCAGGGGAGCTTACAACAAAATGGCAAGCCTTCCCGCCGAAGCTTTGGCAAAAGGAGTCGTATGTGCCAGTGCTGGTAATCACGCCCAGGGGCTTGCCTATGCCTGCCGAAAGATGGCGGTGAACGGCATCATTTTCATGCCTGTTACCACACCAAACCAGAAGGTGAAGCAAGTACGCATGTTTGGGAAGGAATTTGTTAATGTACAGCTCATTGGCGATACCTACGATGATGCCTTCAAAGCCGCTATGGACTACGTCAATTCCCACGATAGCACCTTCGTTCACCCGTTCGATGATGTGCTGGTGATGGAAGGGCAGGGAACCGTTGGATTGGAAATCCTTCGGGATGCTACGGGCAAAATCGACTATCTCCTGATGGCTATTGGCGGAGGTGGCTTAGCCTCTGGCGTTTCAACCGTATTCAAGCAACTGAGCCCAAAAACCAAACTAATTGGGGTAGAACCACTTGGATCGCCCTCCATGAAAGTGTCTATTGACGAGGGTCGTGTTATCGCCCTTGACAAGATCGACAAGTTCGTAGACGGAGCCGCCGTGAAACGACCGGGCGATATGACCTTTGAAATTTGTCGTCAAAATCTTGACCGGGTGCTCCTGGTTCCCGAGGGCAAAGTCTGCACAACCATTCTCAAGCTTTACGACGAAGATGCTATTGTGGCCGAGCCAGCGGGTGCCTTAACCATTGCTGCGCTGGACATGGTGAAAGACGAAATAAAGGGTAAGAATGTGGTCTGTCTGGTTAGTGGTGGAAATAACGACATCACGCGCACGGAGGAAATTAAAGAACGTTCACTGCTATACGAAGGGCTAAAACACTATTTCATCATCCGGTTTCCGCAACGGGCCGGTGCCTTCCGCGACTTTCTGAACGTATTGGGCCCCACAGACGACATCAGCCGCTTCGAGTATACGAAGAAAACGAATCGGGAAACGGGCCCGGCAGTGGTAGGTATCGAACTGAAAAACCGCGAGGATTTTGCACCCCTCATTCAACGAATGCAGGAGCAGAACATCGTATTCGAGTACCTGAACGACCAGCCCGATTTGTTTCAGTTTGTGGTGTAACTAGTGCTTTATCAAAATAGATTCTATTGTTTCTATAGATTCTCGGGGCGGCATCGGCCCGCAACGGCGGACCGTGTCCGACGCCCGCTCGGTTGATTCTATCGTATATGATTGTCAAGACGATAGAATCCATAGAAACTAAATTGGACAAGTACTAGTCTGAGATAAGCCGCTTTTATCGAATTAGCAGTTTCATGCTTCGCGTTCCTTCTTCCATTCAGCCCAACCAGTTTCAGTCGCTGAGTATTCAGCGTCCTGTTCCGGCTGGTTCCGACGCGTCAGAGATGACGTTTGTTGCTTACCGCAGCGATGTATATCCCGAACGGAATGAGGTATTTTTCGAGGAACACGCCGTTATTGTGGTGCTGGAAGGAGAGAAAAAATTCAGCTCACCTACCCAAGAGTTGCACGTCCGTAAAGGGGATATTCTCTTTTTTCAGCGGGGCTGCTATTCCATGAACGAATCCATTGATAACAGCTACCGGAGTCTGGTATTTTTTGTCAACGAAAAACTACTGAAAGAATTTGTCAGCCAACATCTAACCTTATTTCGGTCAGCTGCTACTTCACTACCGGCCGACCTTATTCTCTCCTTTTCGTCGTCGCCAACGTTCACGACCTTTATTAACTCATTGCTGCCTTATTTCGGCGCTAAAACCCCGTTTCTGAACGAACTGCTCCGTCTAAAGTTTCAGGAACTCCTGCTGCATCTGCTCGAATTGGATATAACAGGCGATTTACGCGCTATTCTGTGGCACATCTATCAGGGTCAGAAAACCGATCTCGATTACCTGATGAGTACTTACTTTCTCAAACCCTTGTCGATGTTTGAGTTGTCTAAGTTATCAGGGCGGAGTTTATCGGCCTTTAAGCGTGAGTTTGAGGATCACTTTCATACGTCTCCCGGTCAATGGGTTCGGCAGAAGCGGCTTGAACATGCTCATTTTCTATTACGAAATACCAACAAAAACGTATCGGAGGTCAGCATGGAGATCGGTTATGAGAGTGTATCACATTTCATTAAAGCGTATAAACTTCAATACGGTTTTACCCCAAAACGGGGTCATTAACTTGCATGCTTGGGGCCATTAATCATCTTTTTTTTCAATTGTGTTTAAGCAAACTCATGTATCTATTTAATCAGATATACTTATGACAGCACCTCATGACAATAAATGGGAAATTGACGCTTTACAGAATGAGTATAAAGCGATGCATGGGATTGAGCTTACCAAAGATCAGGCAGAGAAAATGCTTAGGCATGAGCAAGAACGGGATTCCGGGTCGCCCAAGTACGTTTTCTCTCCATGGGAAGAATTGGATTATGAGGAAGTTACGTTCAAGAAAATTTTAACAGCCTCGCAATTTGAAAGCTACCTGTCAGAACGGGCGAACCGGCTAAAACGAATCGAAGAAAGTTTAATTGACAATGAAAAAACGTATTTACCCCAACTGAATGCTACAAAAGAAAGACTGGCTTATTACAAAAACAGGTTGATCCCTTCAGTCTGTAAAAATTCAATCCTACTCTTCACAATTTTTAAATCAGAGCGAGAAAAAGTAGATTTCCTTAGAGCAGAGTATAAGAAATATTTAGTAGATACAAAAAAACAGATTTTAGTTGACCATTTCCGCCATCGCAAGACCTTTCAGCCTATACTTTTAAAACTTTCTCTTTTACGCCACGAACAAATGTATTTGCTTCCAGACTATTTTTCGTTTAAAAAGGCGATGGATATTCCGACAAAAGCCGTTGCCGATTATTTACTTGAAAAACTATCGGCAATTTCAGATAATTTGTTCGACGACCTGAAACAAACAATGGACGAGTTAAGAGAATTCAATACGAATAACACAGCAAAACATATGGGTGAAATGCAGGGTTGGCATATAACACTTCCGATACAGAATACAACAGAAGAGCTTATGTTCGCCGTTCTTATTGACCCAAATTCGACTTACCACTAGGTCGTCGCCTACGTTTATGACGATCTAAAAATCCCTAAATCGCCTTCAGGGCAAGGCTACTTTGTCCGTCGGATCGTTATAGGTGAACACTTTGGCGGTGGACATATGAATCCAGTTACTTGCAGATTTGCGGAAATCATACACCCATTTACTCCCATTGACGTTACGGTATAAGTGCCCTCTTCTGTAACGTCTGCCCCCGCTCCAATGGCCGAAAACCCATTAGGACCAGTCCAGGTTAAGTTAGTGCTGGAGGATTCGGCCGAGATCGTGGCTGTGCAGGTAGCACATAGTTTAGCGACTACACTGGTTTTCAAAGCAGGCGTTGCTGTATCTGATTTTACATCGGTAGTTGTTGTTATAGAGTTACCCACACAGGTTAGATCGTCTACGGTTAGTGTATACGTACCTGGCGTCGACACGCTTGGATTCTGTTCCGAACTGGTAAAGCCACCAGGCCCAATCCACGTATAGGTGGCTTTCGGTGCTATTGACTCATCCCCATACCGGGCTTTAGCAGTTAACTGAATCGCTTTCAGAGAGCAAGTTAGTGTTCCGCCAGTGGCTTCGGCTACTAAAGCCGGAGCAATCCGAACTACAGTTTCACTCCATTGCCGGCAGGAGGGGTTGTCGGGTGTCGGGTAAATGATGGCGTAAATGTATTGATTTACGGTCGTCGGTTGATTTGTAGCGGTGTTTAAGAGAGGAGAAGACAGTACTGCTCGATTGGTAAGGCTATCAGGCTTCATCGTACCTAATACAGTCCCTGTATTTTCGTACATGGCTGTGCCAGATTGTGGACTGCTAAAGAGCACAAATCGTACAGAATCCACACGACTGAAGTACGTCCCAATCGTACTGATCGAATCGAGTTTTACACCCTGACAAAGCGAAATAGTATCTTTTTCGTTTGTGAGTGCTGGGCAGGAATAAATGGAGAAATCATTGGTAAAATCGTTTTGTCCAGCGTCTAACGTTGTCACAGCAATCACGGCTGAGTTCCCTATCAGTTGTGCATCGGAGTCCCGTAAGTCAGGAACGTCAAGTCCTGTCCGATTGGCAGGTGAGAGCCAATACTGGCGTTGCAGAAGGTTTACACCCCGCCGGGCACCGGCTAGCCGACCGCCCGGTGCTGCCTGGCGTTTAGCCCCGGCAAGCGTAATATCGAATTGCCGGAGCTGTGCAGTATCCATCCGTATCTCATACCGATGATTATACTGTAGCCCTCCCGGAACTGTGCTGTTATTAAAATAAAATTGTCCACCATCATGGGTAGTTTGGGTAGCAATGGCCCCTCCCCCATTTTCCATATCGTATAAGGATAACACAATACCGTCAATACCTGGCTCATAAGGGTCCTGAATACCATCCCGATTATCATCAAACCATAAACGGTTCCCTATTTCAATTGGTGCTGGATCACACAGGGCTTTTATATCGCCCAGACCAGATGCCTTGCCAAAAGACCCAGGGTTATTAGCTCGGGTATAAAGAACATAATCTCGGTTATCGCTACCATTTTTGGTATTAAATACTTTCAAACCACCCGACTGATAGATATTGGCAATGGGATCATAAGCCGTTGTTAAAACCTCATTATAACCCGGCACAAGCGTTAATCCTCCACCAGTCACCTCGGCGTGGGCAATGTGATCGATAAAAAACCAATTGTCTTTCCCAAAAAATTCGCCCCCTACGTTATTCGCATCAACCGGGCCTTCATTATTTCCCACGCCCGATCCTGACAGATTACCTGATTTTCCGTTTTTTTCCAGTTCAAATGTCCCCTTGTTATTGTAGGCCCGTAACAAATCGCCCCCCGTAAAGCCATCATAAGAGCCATTGCCCTGCGGATCGTGGTTAGCCACCCCAGACAGGTTTCCAAATCGATCCATAAAGCCAATGAGCATAGAGCCATCATCATCAAACTCCAAGGCTGTCAGTATGGGCTGAGGATACATAACAAATGTGGGACTACTTCCTAAACCGCAGGGCGTTGGCCAGCTATCACTCCAGGGGAGCCAATGATCGTATTGAGTACAACTAGTTTCAGGATGGGCTGGATCACTGGTCAGATCAGTTGGGCCACGCCGGAAATCGAGAGGAAAAGAAAGCACCTCTGTGAATACAGGGGAAGCCTCTGCGGGATCAAAGCGGTACACAAATGCTTTCAGATCGCTTTGTTGCTGCGATGTTTCGGCTGAGCAAACAACGCCTACATAGATTTTGCCATGATAAACTTTGATGGCCCAGGGGCGAAAATCACCATTTGAGCAGCCAGGATCTGGAATTGACCACGACTTCACGGCACTAGAAGAGGTGGGCGCAACTGCCGGTGCGTTAATCAGCACACCATACACTTTCCGGTCCTTGAGGTTGATAAAATAAAGCGTTTTGTCGTCCTCGGCCATATCCATGCCTCCAATACTAAGGCGCCCCATAGCCTTCATAGATCCTGGATCGGCACTGGCTTGTGTTTTATCCGCAAATAGGCCACTATGCGGATCGTCACCCGTATCGATACCCAGCGATTTGACATCCAAGAAGCTGCTTGTTGTCTTTGTAGTCATGTTGGTCAGATAGATTCCACCTGTACCCAATGGCCCGAAACTCATATGGCGTTTTACAGTTGCAGCGCTAAAAACAGTTTTCGAACGTCGTTGATACGCTACTCCCCACACAGCGCCTACTTCTCCACCCGTGGCCAGGTGATCAGGTGGAAAATTTGAGGCTCCTGCCACTCCATTAGCGGTGTAATCAAGACTAACTAAAGCATCCCCTTTAGCGGCCAATAGCTCATCGGTCACCGGATTCCCATCGGAATCCACACTGAGCTGTGTATTCCCATTGATATAACAGGGTACAACTAAACGAATGCCTGTCCGCTGGCAATAGTCTGCAGGATAATTAATACCCAGGTTCACCTGTTCAGCGGGTGCTTTCACAAATTGCACAGTAGTGCCACTACCAGCACCATAAGGTCCATTATAATCGCCAGTTGGTAACTGATCAAATTCAATCCGAACTGACTTTCCAATTGGAACATCATTGCTGCTAAACGAGTAGTTACCATTACTGTCCGTAATTGTCTGAATAGCTGTTTTACTCAGATCAACAAAGACACGAACTCTTACTCCGCTTACGCCTGGTTCAATTGGTAACGTATCCGATTGCGTACCATTCAAATCAAAATCACGAAATACAGACCCTTTGATCTGAGCGTGCGAATTTTGGTAACAAAAAATAATTACCAATAAGGCAATATATTTATAAAGTGCATTCATTTAAAAAGTATTTTAACTGAGCTATAGTAAGACAATTGACATGATAACTCATCAATTTATTCGTTCAAATCTTAGGCCAATACGTAACGCTAGTATAGAATAGGATAAGGCCTAAATCCAAGTAGTGTTTAGTTTCATCATTCTATGTAAAAATCATTAATTATATGATCTCAACACAACAAGTTACCAACTTCTATAACTCTAAAACATTTAGAGTCAATTATCTGATTAATTTAACGAAAACAGAATTTTAAGTCATCAAATTAATCAATAATTACAGCTAGCTTTATCGTCATAATCTTTGATTTTCCATCCTAATATGTCCATCACATATTAGGATGGAAAACAAGATTTTTATTTCAATTTTCCACTAAAATGTTTAACAGGTTTGACATAACTATCCTATATAAACTGTAAATCAGATTTGGTTTTAACTGAAAAACATTTTCGCCAATCCAACAATTAAATACCTAATTTTCAGCTACTTATATGGAATTAAATTAGCATTTACTACTGCTTTTATTCTAGGAAAAATTCCCTATTTTGTCATCATTTTTTTGGGTAGTAGCCATTTTATACATGAAATTTTCTACATCACACTAGTACATACCTAATAACTACCACGTAACTTTTACGCACTGACCTTAATTATTAGGCTATAATTGAGTAAGTTATTTTAAGCCTGATTAGTCCTTAATTGAGACATAAAAAATATATACTTTATTAACGAATCACCAAAAAGACTAAACAAATCAATCGAACAATTAAAATTTAACTATATTTCAACAACTTCAAGACAAAATAATAAAGACTTATTAACTATAATCATCAAGAGATTAACCGTATTTACGGGTGGTTTTTTATAATTATATTGACGATCTAGAAATTAGACTGATGCAGTATAGTCTATGATTATATTAAATTTAAGTAAAGACATTTGGTGTACACAGCAAAAAGTATAAATAGCCTAGCGGGGCCTGAGCTAATTAGCTAAATAATCAAAATGCGTTCCCAGTATTGTTTGAGTATAAAAAATGATCAGTATAAGGTGGTTATAAATGATTTAATATTGTTTATGTATGTTTTGACTGTATGTAATTTATAGTTTAGCCTAATCCTCTCTTTCCAAGAGGCAGCTCATTCATACTTTATTTTACTAATTGCATAGTCTGACTAAACGCATAGCAAGCTAAATGCATACACGTATTCGTTGTCAATAAGCTCGTACAACCCCAATTAACAACTTTATCTATCGACTTACAATACCATTTACATAAGCCATACTGATCCATATAAACTTGCCATTTCGGAGGGAGATTAGCCTAGCTTAACAGCCTTCTTCACATTGGGAAATTGCGCTTTAGGCCAACCAAAATGTTTGTCTTTGATGGTGTGTTTCGTCAAAGTCATCCCCTACTCAAACCCAGAGATATCCTTATGCCGATAAAATTTTGCCAATATTTTGCCTTCCGCTCTGTAATTAATTTCTTTCAAACTAGGGCTTTATAGTTCATTAAATTGTCGATAATTAATCAATTATTTTTATAAGTATACTACTTATTGTTTTATTCAGGCAATATATATACTTCATATCAGAAGTCTGACTACGCTATAATTATACACTATGATTTTTTCTGGCACAATGTTTGACATGTAGCCAAAATGCCACATCGTTTATCCTTAGTCTTCAATTTTAGGTTTGTTCAGGCTTATGCTCAGACTCATCGTAACAACTGCTATCCTAGTCATCCTCCAATGGTTTTTTACTCGTGGCCAAAGTTGGGCGCAGTCTATTTG
The DNA here is from genome assembly GCA_003259005.1 of Spirosoma telluris. Taxonomy (GTDB): domain Bacteria; phylum Bacteroidota; class Bacteroidia; order Cytophagales; family Spirosomataceae; genus Spirosoma; species Spirosoma telluris. The sequence goes on along the minus strand of QLII01000001.1, from coordinate 6,178,106 downwards.
TGGAAGTCCTCAACTTACTCAGGAGCAACTAATCTGGCAGCAAAAAGTACTTGCTCAGCCACAACGGCGATCCTTGGCCCGAAGGGCAACACAAGTGCAATACCTACCAATCAGATTTCATGTTCTACGCCGGGACGATGGGACGGGTGGACCGGATCTGGCTATTCTCAATCAGGGCTTAGTACTACTCAATCAGGTCTACCAATCGGTAGGTATCGCCTTTTACTTATGTGGCTCCCAACCTCATTATATAAATAATACAGCTCTGTTCGATTATGATAATAGTGAGGAAACACTGCTGGCGAATCCGAACGATGTACAAAATGCCATCAATATTTACCTGACCAACACCCTCAGCTACGGCGGGAATCAGGTTACGGGTTATGCTTATTTCCCAGGTTCGGGGGCCATCTCGAACCGGATATTTGTGAAAGCCAGTCAGTTGGCAGACTATACCCTAGCCCATGAACTGGGTCATTATTTCAACCTCTACCATACGTTTCAAAATAATCAGAGCACTAGCCTGACCGATCGCGAACTGGTCATCCGTCCGGGAGAAGCACAACAGGGGCGCCCTTTTTCACCCAATTGTACTACTGCAGGTGACTTTGTGTGTGATACTCCTGCCGATCCATATGGCCTTTCTGGTGCTACTATATCGGGATGCACGTATACCGGAACGAGCACAGATGCGAATGGCGATCTGTTCAGCCCATTGATAGCCAATATTATGGGGTATTATTCACCCTGTACGTCTGTCAAGACGTTCACCGCCGGACAATATGCCCGGATAACCGATGGCCTGAGCTTACGCCTTGACCCTGGCAATAGTTACTCACTCACATGCGCCGATAACACGGTTTTAGCGCCAACAAATCTAACCGCCACTATGCAGGCCGGTGGAGCACTGATCCAGTTTTCATACGCGGCTACGAATGCAGCCGGTTTTCTCATCGAACGGTCAGTAGAGCCTACGGCTAACTTTACAGTTATTGGCAGTCTGCCACCGACTTCATTTTCATTCACAGATGGTTCACTGGTACCTAATACCACTTACTATTACCGGGTAAAGGCATCAAACGGTTCCACCCAGTATAGCCCGGTGGTGAGTATCAACTCGGGCCTGTTTTATTGTATACCTGCGTATACATGGCCGGTTGCCAACTTTGTACCAAAAATTGATGATTTTATTCTGACCGGGAGTGTATCAACCTTGCGTTCTACGGCAACAGGTGCTGGAACCGCTGGTTACTCAGACTTTACGGCTATACAGCACAAAGTACTACCCGGCCAGGTGTATTCATTCACAGTGAGTGCTGCTAGCGGGAATGTGGGCAGTTTTATCAAACAACATCTGACGATCTGGCTCGATACGAATCGGGATGGGTTGTTTAGTGATACTGAAAAGCTTTTTCAATCGTCGGCTAGCCAGTATCTGAACCCTGCCGTAAGTAGCACCCTGACCATACCAGCGTCAATAAGTGCTGGCCCAGTCAGGCTCCGGTTGCGAAGTCAGTACGCATCTGATGGATTGGTCGAGAGTCCATGCGACCTTTACAAATATGGCGAGACCGAAGATTATACGTTACTTATCGACGGCCCAGCTTCCGTAACCTGTTTTAACCTGGCAGCGTCGGCAACACCCGTTCATTGTTCGGGTAATCACGATGGAGCCATTAATCTTACTGTCACAGGTGGTACTGCTCCTTTCTCCTATTCGCTGAATGGCCAGTCCAATACAACCGGGACTTTTACGGGCCTATCGGCAGGTAGTTATACAGCTATCGTAAGTGATGCAGCAATGGTCTGTAGCCAAAGTCTGGTGGTGACGGTTGGTCAGCCTGCCATCATGACGGCCAGTTTAACGGGCACAACGGCCGTGTGTGGTGCTCAAACCATTCAATTGAACGTGGTGGTGTCGGGGGGGAACAGCCCATATCAACTTCAGTTAAGTGATGGCACGTCGGTAAGCCTACTAAGTGGTTATGTGAGTGGCACTCCCATTCCGGTATATCCTGATCGTACCACTACCTACCAGCTACAGTCTCTGACCGACGCTGGAAGTTGCTCGGCAAGTTTGGTATCGGCCTCGGCGATTGTAACAATGAATCAAGCGAGTCCGGTCTCTATTTCTGCTTCATCAGCGTCGGCTTGTAGTGGGCAATCCATAACGCTTACGGCCAGCCAGGGTAGTCAGTATCGGTGGACTACTGGCCAGACTACCCCCAGCCTGGTCGTTGCCGCATCGGGTACCTACTCGGTCACGATTACCAATACAACGGGTTGTACCAGTACCGCCGGAACCTCTGTACTGGTAACTATCTGCCCTTATTCGGTATTGCTAAGAGCCAAAGTACTACTCGAAGGCTTTACCAATGTGCTTACTGGCCAGATGCATACCTTATTGGTTTCCAGCAATTTACTCCCTAAGCAACAGCCCTATTCATCGAGTCCCTGGCTTTACTCTGGCACTGAACAGGTAGTCACGTTTCCCGCCAACGTGACCGATTGGGTATTGGTAGTTGCACGGAATGCGGCAGGTACGATACTATCACGAAAGGCAGTTTTTGTACGAAATGATGGTATGCTGATTAGTTCCGATGGCAGTGAAGGTGTCCTGTTTTCTTCCGTATTGGAGCCGTTTTATGTATCCATACACCACCGTAGTCACCTGGCCATTTTGTCAAACCAGGTGGTCACCGATGGACAGCTTATAGATTTCACCACGGATGTAACCGCCACTCGGGGGACGGATCAATTGATAAATCTAGGGAGTAAGCTAGCGATGTATGTTGGTGATTATGACGGGAATGATGTCATCAATAGTGTAGATTATAATAAGTGGAAAGTGAACGCTTCTGCGGTTGGACAGTACTTGCCAATTGATAGTGATGGCAACGGTGTCGTAAACAATCAGGATTTTAATCACTGGGTAGTCAACCGTTCTAAAATAGGGACGCCAGGTTTATAACACAAAGAGCCAAGTTCATTCGTAAAGCACCCCCAATGAATATATACCGACATTTCTTAATCTGCGCTCTCCTGAGCGTGTGGATGATTTGTGCCGCTACGTTTAGTGCAAAGGCACAAACAGCTGCTCTCCAGCTTTCTACTCAATTCGACTGCGCAAGTGGTAACTACCTGGCTACTATTCAGATTCGGGCAAGTGATGCTACCTCCTTTTCAATCGGAACCTCCTCGGTTTTTCTAACCTATGATCCGAGTTCATTAACCTTTGTTGGTTATCAATCGCTTAATTTCGACACCGCCACGCTTTGCGGAGGACAATCACTCTGGGAAAACCACAGTTTCGACGGGTCGAGTCCCGGTCTGTTTAACCTGACTTTAATGCTGAACAGTAACTCCATAAGTTGTCCATTAATTAGTAACAGCAATTGGGTGGATATAGGCACAATTACCTTCGGGGTGCGTAATCCAGACGGGAACCCTAGTTTACAATTCAGCACCGCGTTTACTAGTTTTAATGCTGTTCCTGCTAACAATGGGATCATTCAGATTCAGCAAGGACAGTACGTGGGTGTGGATCAATCTGGCGTTTTACATTGCAGTCCGATCTGTTCCCTGACAGCGACGGCTACCCCCGGCCTTTGCCAGTCAGCTACGAACCAGTATAGCCTGACGGGAATGGTCAGTCTGAGTAATACCACGGCTGGCAGTTTGATTATTACCGATGGCAGCGTCTCGACCACCTTGTCGGTGACGGCCAATCAATCTGCGGCCAGCTTTACATTGGCGGGATTACCGTCAGATGGGCTGGTGCATACTCTTTCGGCTACTCTTAGTGGTTGTGGGAGTAGTTCAACTACGTATACAGCCCCTCGTTCATGCTCCGTGGCCACGGTTTGTAGTATGAGTGCGGTGGCCACGGCTGGAATTTGTACTTCTGCATCCAACACTTACCCGACTTCTGCTGTAATTCGATTGACCAACCCTATTGCTGGTATCCTTACCATTAGCAGCAGTGGACAGAGTCAGACATTTGTTACCACGGCGGTGAGTTCAGCCAGTTTCACGGCCAGTTTTGCGGGCTTAGTGGCTGATGGGCTCAGCCATACAATCACGGCCTCACTGCCAGGTTGTAGCACGACCAGTGCTACCTATACAGCTCCAGCATCCTGTTCAGTGGCTCCAGTTTGCTCTCTGACAGCGACGGTCACACCGGGCTCTTGCCAGCCAGCTACGAACCAGTACACACTCACAGGTATGGTTAGCCTGAGTAATGCCACAGCTGGCAGTTTGATTATTACCGATGGCAGTGTCTCGACCACCTTGTCGGTGACGGCCAACCAGCCTGCAGCCAGCTTTACACTAACGAGCTTAATATCAGACGGATTAGCCCATACCCTTTCGGCTACTCTTAGTGGATGTGGCAGTAGCTCAACAACCTACACAGCTCCCAGCTCCTGCTCGGTGGCACCCGTTTGTAGTATGAGTACCATCGCTGTTTCCGGGCTTTGCACCACTACGTCCAACACCTACTCGGCCTCTGCCGTAATCAGGTTAACCAACCCCATTGCCGGTATTCTTACCGTTACTACGGGTACGCAAAGCCAGACATTTATCACGGTGGCTGGTAGTTCGGCTAGTTTTACGGCCAACTTTACAGGTCTGACGGCTGATGGGCTCAGCCATACGGTCACAGCCAGTCTACCGGGCTGTAGTACAACCAGTGCTGCCTATACGGCTCCGGCAGCCTGCTCAGTGGCTCCAGCTTGCTCTGCTTCGGTAGTAGTCACGGCAAGCTCTTGCATACCCACAACCAATACGTATAGTACTACCGTTAGCGTTACGCTTACGAATGCAACGGCGACTGGAAAGCTAACTATTACAGATGGCCCACAAAGTGCCACGTTTATTATATCATCTACAGGCACCACTACGTATACAGCTGTATTCGTGGGTCTAAGTTCCGATGGTAGCACGCATACTGTTACGGCCAGTCTACCGGGCTGTTCAACAGTTACACAGACCTATACCGCGCCAGGCTATTGTTTTCAATATATTGGCAGTCAGGTAGTTTTGGACGGGTTTGTCGACAAGTCTAAAGCCAAGTCAGGTGAGGTACTCACCTACACCCTGGTCTTAACTAACACTGGAACCACCACTGCAGCCAATGTCATTGTCATGGACTCGTTAATGAACGGGCTACGTTATCTGACTAACTCAGCTACTGCCCCGGTAGGTACTACTTTTACACAGGGTATCCCCATCAGTACCTGGCACGTAACGGGCTTAACAGCGGGTCAGAGTTTGAGCCTGACTTTTCAGGCAGTTGCCGATAGTTCAGGAATTCTTTATAACAAGGCTATGATCCCCGGCGATACAGCAATCGTATGTACGTCGGTACCCGTTATGGTTTGTACAGGAGATACCTACCTATTCCAACTCACAGCGGCTTCAGGTCGTAGTAGCTACAAATGGTTTAAAGATAATATAGAAATTATTGGGCAGACCACGAATGTTCTGAATGTAACAGCACCGGGCACCTACAGCTTAGCCGTCGATAATGTTAGTGGAAAATGTCCTGACTTTAGTTGTTGTCCTTTCATTGTGGAAGAAGATACCCTACCTACCTTTAAGGTTGTAGCCATACCTGTCACCTGCGTAGGAAACGTAGCCCAGGCGAACGGCAAGATCGTGCTGAGTAGTTTTAATGCGGCCTATACCTATCAGTATTCGCTGGGTGCCAATTTTAATGAGGCAGCTTCCCTGTCGGGTTCTCCCAAATTGATTCCCGCGGATGGCGTGCTGGCCAATAACCTACCCAACCAGGCTGTCGGTCAGCCCTATACAATTCGGGTTTACAATGCCTCAGGTTGTTATACAGATACAACCGTGCTCTTGCTACCCTGTGTTTGTGGCTGTCAGGAGCACATTTGTGTTCCGTTCATCACGCAACGAACCAAACGGGCAATCCGGATTGGGGATGCTCGCTAAGGTATCTTGTGTAGTTATCAGTCATGAGTCGATGTCGTTGAGCAAGGAGAGCCTTCAAGTAAGAACCAGCTTTATGGCATCACTTTCGAAACATTAATTTTACGTAGAAACCGTAGTAATTTCTGCTGAACCGTACCGCTAGAAACAGGTTTATCAGCCGGGAGTACTAAGGCAAACGAAGTTCCTGTTCCGAGCGAACTATCAACTGTAATGCGCCCCCTATTTATGGAAACAAACTGGCTAATTAAAATCAAACCCAAGCCTGAAGAGATTGGATGGGTTTGACTATCAAGTGGGTGACTTAGTACCTCACGGACAGTTTGTAATTGCGCCGGACTCATACCAGACCCTGTATCATTAATCCGAATGATTACTTGTCTAGTTTCGTAAGCTTCTGCCTCCAGACTTATGTTACCTGGCTTTGTGTCTATAGCTTTGTGAGCATTAGCTATTAAATTCCGCAGAATAAGTTCTATTGCATTGGGGTCGGCATATATCTGCAAAGTGTCTGGACAATTAATTGAAAAGCTCACGGGATATTTGGTATAAAGGCTTCTAAATACCGCAGTAGCTTCTTCTAACTTAGGATATAAGTCTAGTTTTTGAGGATGATAAGGTAAAACCTCTCGTTGGCTTAGTGCCCAGGTCAGCAGATTATCGAGCATAAACTGTATGTTCGAACCAGCGTCATCAATAGCTTTGGCCAATTTTTCAATAGCGTCAAACCGTTGATTCTTTAAGTTGTAGCTCACCAGTTCATTCATACCCTGAAACATATGCAAGGGTCGACGCAGGTCGTGAGCAATAATACTGATGAAATATTCCCTGGCTTCAGTAAGCTTTTTGAGTTTTTGATTCGTACTATTTAATTTATAAGTAAGACCTCCAACGATGAGCAATCCCAAAACAGACGCAATTAACCACTGCGTAGTCTGCTTCTGTTGAATTTCCAAAATAAGAATTTGTTTCTGTTTGCGTTCTGCGTCATAGCGGGCTGAGGTGGGTCGGTTTAGCCGGACACTTGTGATTGAGAGTTATGAGTGAAATTAGCTCGGTAATACTGTTTTTCAAAGTTGATCGGTGATAGGTACCCTAAAGAGGAGTGTATGCGCCGAATGTTGTAGTAGCCTTCGATGTAATTAAATAGCTCATCGTGAGCATCTTGTAGGTTTTCAAAGCACCCTTCTTCCAGAAGTTCTACCTTTAATCGGCTCCATAAAGACTCAGCGTGAGCGTTTTGGTACGGGTTTTCTTTCTCGGCCATACTTTGCCGACACTTCCATTTATCAAGTCGTGCCCGAAACGTTTTACCAAAATACTGACCGCCTTGATCTGAATGAGCAATCAAACCTGGCTGCGGTCGGCGCAACATTATTGCCTGATCAAAAGCTCTGATAATCAGACTCTCTTCCATGTTTAAGTCGACACACCAGCCGACGATCCGGCGCGAGAACAAGTCTAGCCAACTGGCTAAGTAAGCCCAACTACCTCCTACTAATGGCAAGTAGGTGATGTCGCTTACCCAAGCCTGATCGGGCCGGACTGGTTGGCCCATTTCGAGCAATAGATTAGGACAAGCCCGTAGTCCGTGGCTTGAGTCGGTGGTACGCGGCACAAAACTGCGGGGCTGAATAGCCCGCCAGTTTTGCATCTGCATGAGTCGTCTAACTTGGTGTCGACCCACTTCAATACCTTGCTCTTGGAGCGCCTTCTGAACTCGTCGACTACCATAGCGTCGGCGGTTTTCCCAGAAGACTTCTTGGACATTACTCGACATTTGCTGTTGGGCTATAGATGGTTGAAAGGTTATGCCTGCTCGATACTGGTAGTAGCTACTCTTGCTGACTTCCAGTGTATTACAAAGTAACCTGACTGCAAAGTGGGGCTCTTCCTGTTTGATAAACTGGTAAATTAATCTCAGGTCATGCGGCTGAAAATGGCGACAGCTTTTTTTAAAATATCGCGTTCTAGCTCCGTTTGGCGGAGTTGCCGACGGAGCGATTCAACCTCTTCTTCCAAAGTAGATGTTGATTTTTCTCCCCCTTTGTTCTTTTTTTCGGCCGCCCGCCAGGCATGGATGATGCTATCACTAATCCCCATTTTTTTGGCTACAGCGAGAATGGACTCCCCGTTGGCAACTAGGCGTAGCACGTCAGCTTTGAATTCGGGAGTGTACTTTCGGTTTGGAATTGATTTTTTGGCCATTTGACACGAAGTTAAAATAAGTTTCGTGTCCGGATTTATAGGACCACCTCAGGCTTCTAATTCAAGCAGTTTCTTGTCATTTTTAGCCACCAGGATATAGTTATTTATAATTCCAATACTATCCGACAATAATTCGGCTGCGACATAATCACCTTTTTGTTGAAGCAATGCCCGATACTTCGAATAGGTAGCTGCCAACTTAGTGTATCCCTCAGGTGTATATTTAGATTGTAATTTTATGGATTCCTGGCAAAGCCGAATGCCCTCCTCTGTTCGCTTAAGTAGATAACATTCAATGGCCAGATTATATTTAGTTAAGGCTAATTCCGCAAATTGGTCTGGTCTTAGCTGAGCTAAGATTTGTTTGTTTAGATTGTACGATTTTTCGTGCTGCCCCAATAAATAATAGCTAAGTGCTTTTAGACGATTAAATCGGTAACGCGCATAGCCATAGGCTGGATTCTGATTGATCCTTTGAATAGCGGTTTCAACCGTTTTCTGTAATGCATTGCCATTATACCCATTCTGGCCATAATGATATCGAGTATATGTCAATTGTACCATCAGAAAATCATGCCCATCCTTAGTTTCAGCCAGAAGGCCCTCCATCTTGTCTAAATAGAACAGACTCGGTTTATTTGTAGAAGATACTTTAAGACCAAATTCATTTGACTTTATTAGTACAAGTAAACTATACGCATGCAATTGACCTGATTTATCAGTAAGGCTTATAAACTCATTTAATGCCTGATTGGCATAAAGAGCCGTTTTACTTTCCTTCTCTTCATCAAAATATTTATAGGCAAGCAGGTAATCATAAGCCGCCTTAGCCATTGCGTTCTTTTGTATAACGGCGTAGCGTTTTATTTCGGGGAAGTACGTACCAGCTTTACTTTTCATATTCCAAGTATAGGTACGCTCCAAGCTAATTAAGTTCTTCAGTCGATCCTCGGATAACGCTTGATGTTGGCCTAACCATTGCTCCAGACTATCTGGATTATTCACTGGATGTGTATCGGCAAACTGAAACGATTGTGCATTAACTCTGCCTATGAATGTAATTAAATAGAGACATAAGGCAGATTTCGCCACAATGGGTAGGTCAGTAACTTTCCAAGTCATAGCTATATCTTTGATAGGTGGGTATAAATCAGACCAAGGTAATGTTATAAATCTATCTGGGCAATGCATAGTAGCGTCGTTTTTCAGAAGTGATTATGCTTCTATTGCCCTCTCTGCTATAATATCAACATTGCACAAAACAGTAAAAATGTCACAGGAAATCAACATTATAAAGTAAATTATTGATTTCCTGATAGCCTAGCGTTCGTTCCTTTAAATAGGACGGCCCCTTACTTGTAGGAGTAAGAGGCCGTCCATGAAATTCAAAACTTGACAAATCCAGGATTTTCAATTAGTACGCTAAAAAATAGTTATACCTGACAACCTTGTAGAGTGTAGCGTTAAAAATACCGTGGCGTCAGAATCCGGTTCTTGCCAAAACCGAACTCATAGCGAATCATGATCTCATGCGAACTCGGGGCTACACTCTGCAACCCGTTCATCGTATAATCATAGGCATACCCAAACCGGAACTGATCCGTTAACTGAATCTCCAGCAAGCCCACTACCGCATCAGTCGTAAACTTGGTCCAGGTTGAAAACTGGTTCCGACGAATCGAGGCCCCCAGCGAAATCCGGTCGGCAAACCAGAAGTTGATGTTGCCATCAAAGCCCAGCGGGGCCCCTTCCGCATACTTCACCAGAAACGAGGGCTTCATCTTGATCCCCGGACTCAGACCCACCACAAAACCACCCGCTAAATACGCCTGACGTGCCTGCACCGACCGGTAATCCCCTACGTTGTACTCGCTGAGCTTATTCTTGATCAGTCGGGGCACCGATAAGCTCAGATACGACCGGTCGTTGCTCAGGTAGATCCCCGTCCCGAAGTTGGGCAGTATCTTGGAGATGTTGCTGGCAAAGGCCGGATCGAGCTGGTTATCGGGTGAGGTTTTCACCTCTGTCAGATTAGCCTGGTAGCTCGAGGCTCCTCCCTGGATACCTAAGGCCAGCGTGCTTTTGGCCCCTACCTTGATGCGGAACGCATACGAGGCAAAGGCCCCCGCTTCCTGAATCACCCCGATCTTGTCCCCATAGAGCTGTAAGCCCACCCCACCCGCTCATTATTCAGGGGCATGTCCATGATGAACGTCCCCGTCTGGGGGCTCCCGGTAAGCCCGTCCACTGATTGCGGTACAGCGCCGACATGCTCAGCACATCCCGGCTACCGGCGTAGGCCGGGTTGAGGGCCATCATGTTGAACATGTACTGCGAGAACATCTTGTCCTGCTGGGCCCGGACCGGGCTGCTACCGATCCCCAGGATCAGTAGCAGCATGGCGGCCCATTGTTTAGTTAAAAACTGGTTTACCATCGGTATTAGCGGTTAAGGGTGATGTAGCGAACAAACTTGCGGCCATCGCTCAAAGTAATCACGTAGTAGTAGGTGCCATCGGGCAGGCCATTACCATCCGAACTGACAGCCAGGCCCGTATTGGGCTTACCATCCCAATCATTGTGGTAATCCGCGTTGGTGTACACCAGATGACCCCAGCGGTTGTAGACGTTCAGACTCACCGTCAGCCCCGCAACGCCCCGAATCACGAACAGATCGTTGATGCCATCCCCGTTGGGCGAGAAGCCTTCCGGAATGAACAGCGACTGATCGGTCGGTGGCAGATTCAATGCCGTGGCTTCGCGTTCGTTCGAGTCGGTTGGGTTACCGTTGCCATTCAGATCTGGATTCAACCCGCTCGTCGACACATCGCTGACCGTGCCCGATTTAGCGATAGCCTGGGCATAGGCCGAATTGAGGAACGTGGTCGTGCTGCCATTCGAGGTCACATTGACCACTACCTGAATCGTATCGACTTTATCCGCAGCCAGCCTGCTGGTACTGTCGCCCAACACCAGGATGGGGTCGGTACTACCGTCGAAGGCAGGGTTGAGTTTAAGCGCACTACCCGTGGAGGTAATAATGGGTGCACTCACCACGTGATAGGTCGAGCCCGTCTGGCTACCAAAGACCTTCGAGAGGGTATCACTCACGCTCACGTTCCTGAGCGTATCCGGACCATAAGCTTTGACCACGATCTGATAGGTTACGTTGACACTACCATCGGCCTGACGAACCGTATCCCGAACCGACATGGCCACCCCGATGTAGGAACCTGACGAGAGACCATTCAGGGTAACCGGCGTCGACTGGCTGTTGTTACGAGGGTCCAGATCATTATCCGGGTCCGTGTTAGCCCCCACCGTCGAGGTATCGGCAACCATCTGATTATCATCCGTCAGGGCCTTCCCATAAGCAGTATTAAAGAAGGTAATCGAGTCATAAAAACCCGTCACATTCCGCACATCCACGCGAACCGTGAAGCTCAGGCTTGCCTTAGCGCCGACGGCCAGCGTACTCGACGAATCGACCAGCAGGTTGGTCACCAGCCCCTGACCGGTGTAGGTTGGGTTAACCGTTATCGTACCAACGCCTGAGACCGAGATCTGATTGCTGACAATCAAGGCCCCGTGACCAAACGTTTCCGAGAGGTTATCCACGACCTGAACCTGTTTGAGCGGTACCGCCCCATGTTACTCAGCGCAATCGTGTAGGGGATATCATAGATGCCCGCTGACACGTTCGTTGGCGTTCCGGCCGATTTAGCCACACCCAATAATCCACTGGGCAGATCGAAGCGAACCGTGGTCGATACAGATCCTTCTGGTGTTGGATCGAATCCATTGTTGGATACGTCCTTCACCGTCTGGTTGCCATCGAGCGTAGTACCCTGAGCCGTTGCCGAGGAGTAGAAAGGACCGCTGTTGCCGTTGGTCTTCACATTCACCACGAACACCACCGTATCCTGCACACCAGCAGCCAGGGTGCTGGCAGCACCGAGTAGGTTCGGCTGTGTATTTCCATCGAAGCTGGTGTTGGCCACCAGGCTGCTACCTGCTCCAACGACAGGACCGCTGACCACACTGTAGGAAGCAGGGGAGACAAACACCTCACCCAGACTATCCAGCAGGCTAACTCCGCTCAGGTCGACGCTACCGAAATTCTTCAGCGTCGCTTTGTAGGTCACGTTATACGAATTATCCGGTTGCTGAGCTACCTTAACCACCGCCAGGGCCAGACCAATACCAGGCGTATAGGTCTGCGATACGGGGCTACTCGACGTATCCCGTACGCTTACACTCGAGCTATTATTAGCCAGGTTGGTGTCTTTATTATCGAGATAGGTGATCTCGGCGGTATTGACAATATCCTCCCCTTTCTTCACCACACGAGCCGTAAAGACAAGCTGGGTAGACGCCCCCGCTTTCAGACTATCGATTCGTTTGGTAATCACGCCATTGGTAAAGCTAAAGGCGGGTGATGTGCCGGCAAGTAATTGCAAGCCATTCGGTAACACATCCCGTACATCTACATTATACGCCGTGTGAGGCCCTGCGTTGCTCACCGTCAGGGTGTAGGTGACCGGCGAACCATTAACCAGGGTCCGGTTCACCGTCTTGACGATGCTTACATCAGCCGTGAGGGTATCCGTTGCACAGTTGAAGACTTTCACCACCACTTTAGACGGATGACTCACGCAACCCTGCGCCGTTTTCTCCACGATCCAGTAAGTGCCTTCACAAACCGAATCCGGGCGGATCACAATGTTCGAGGTCACACACTCACAGATTCGATAGATGTAGCTGCTGCCCGCGGTTGTCGACGACAACGCTTTGGTCAGGTCGACAATCTTCGACGGACAGGTGTTGCGCAGGTTGGTCACCAACGGGGGCAGAACCGGATCGGCTACCTTCACGCTCACCTCCGCTGATTTCACCGAGCTGCACCCTTTATCATCCATCACCTGCACACTATACACGCCACTTTGTTTCACCACAATACTGCGGGTCGTGGCTCCGGTGTTCCAGCGGTAGCCAAAGGCTTCGGAGGCCCGGAGGATAACCGAATCGCCATAGCAAAGCTGAGTAGCTCCCACCACGGTGATCACCGGCGTTGACCTGACCCCATTGATGGTCAGCGTCATCTGATCCGTAACGACGGGACAATTCGCATTGCTGGTAGTCACCGACAGCGTCAGAATAACCTGCCCAGCCTGTATGTCTTCGACACTGGCCGTATAGATCGCGCTCAGCGAGTACGGATTATCGAAGGTGCCCTTCCCACTGGTGGTCCAGTGGGCGGTTTGGCCACCGCCCCCCATGATTCCACGTACTTGATAGCTGTTGGCCGCACAGATACTGGCATCGGCACCGGCATTGGCCGTAGCGGGATTGGTGCAAGGCGTTGGGTCTGTACAGGTCGTGATCTGGACATTAATCGCAGCAGGCAAACTGGCACAGCCGTTGACCGTCCGCTCAATCACGTAGTAGACACCCGTGCCTACCGCAGCTGGGTTGGCCACTTTCGTGGTTAGCGCAGCATCGGTATAGAAGGCAAACACCCCACCTGTCGTGCTGGCTGGTTTAACTACCGCTGTCGACAGATCGACCGTTGTGATCGGGCAGGTATTGACCCGATCGACCACCGTTGGCGTGATCACCTTCGAGAGTACCGTCACCGTCACTCCGTTAGACGCATCGCTCTTACAGTTGGTGTTTCCATAGCAGTAGGCCGTAAAGGTTTCCGTGCTGGCTGGCGATACGGTAATCGACGAACCGGTCCTGTTATTGGACCAGATCACGTTACTATTCGCCCCGCAGCCCATGGCCACCAGCGTAATCGGTGCCCCGTAACAAACCGTGGTGCTACCATTGCCCTGCACGGAGATCGTCGGAGCCGAAGGCTTCCCGACATGAATGGTCGTCGTAGCCGACCATTCGCCCTCACACGAACTTAGTGTACACTTCACCCGGTAGCTCACATCCTGGCTTGGCGTGACGGTCAGAATCGGACCCGTTGTGGTTCCATCGGACCAGACATACCCACCCGTTGCACAACCTGTGGCCGTCAGCGATACCGTTTCACCCACGCAAACCGATGGCGTGCTAACGATGATGGGGACAGCCGGTGTACCCAGGGAGATGTGCAGGCTAGCCGATGGCTTGCTTGGGCAACCATCCACTTCACAGATCGCCGTCAACCAACGTTCGCTGTAAACGGATGTCTCGTAGACAGCCCCTTCTTTGCCATCCGACCATTTCACCGTACCGCCGTCGCAACCGGTAGCCGTTAACGAAACGGTAGCTCCGTTGCACACGACCAGCGGTGTGGTCGGTATCGTTGGCGCACCAACGACGCAGACTTTTATCGCTGCTCCAGTTACATCCAGAGCCGCACACTTGGCACTAATCAGTTGCAGCACATCCGAGGTTCGGGTAACCCCCGGATTGATGGAGGAGAGGGTCACATAGTTGGCATCCCCCGGACTGGCATTATACACCAGGGTATGAATCACGTAGTGTGCGTTTTCCGACGGTACCGTAAACTGCGGGCTTGTGCCAATCTGGGTTACAACCCCATCTTTAGCCAACAGGTAGGCGACGGAATAGCCACCAGGCTGAATCAGGCCGCCATTTGGCGTGGCTGCCACAATCGCGGTGGTGCTGGTGCTGGCGCAAACTTTTTCGTTGACCGCCGTCAGACCACCCGCTTTCACGATACAGTTACCCGGATTAATCACAATCGGAATCGAAGGATCACTCAGGCAGATGCGGTATTTACACTGGGCGTAGTAGGTCTGCGTACCGTTGGGGCGTACCACGATCGACGTACCCGTGTTATTCCCGTAGATATCCGTAGCCGACCAGATCACCGTGCCTACACAACCCGTTGCCGTTAAGGTAACGCTGCCACCGGCGGTGACCGCCGTGGCGGAGGCCGTAATAGTGGGCGGAACCGTTGGCACCACCGTAATCACGTAGGATTTGGAGGTTGGGCTGCTGCAGCCGTTCATCGTACAGTACACCATGTAGCCCATCGTTACCGTTGGCTTAACGATAATACTGGTGGTGGTTTCACCCGTATTCCAGTGTGGAGTACCCTGACAGTCCTGAACCGTTAAGGTCACCTCTTCACCGGGGCAAATCGAATCCGTGCTGCAAACCGCTTTGGGCGTTGGCAGGCTCGTTACGGTAATCGTAATCACGTTCGACTTGGCCGTACCACACTGGTCATTGGCTTTACAGAGCGCATAGAATTCATGGTTGGCGGCCGTTGCCGTCACCGAAACGATAGCTCCCTGCTGACCATCCGACCAGATCACCGTGCCGTTGCAGCCCGTGGCAGTCATCGACACGACACCACTAGCGCAAACCGACTGGGTCGATGCCGTGATAACCGGGGCTGTTCCACCACTGGTGTTGACAACGACACTGACCTTGTTCGACGGAGCGCTTTCACACGTACCAACCTTACAGGTGGCGTAGTACTCGGTCGTCGCGGTCGGATAGATGTCGATGCTCGCTCCCGTCCGGGTAATACCATACCAGGTTACCGTACCACTGCAGCCGGTAGCCGTCAGGCTTACCTTCTCTCCGCTGCAAACCGAGGTGCGGCTAACCGCAATGACCGGCGCGGCCGTTGGGGCCAGACTTATCGAAACCAGATTCGACCGTGGACTGCTGCACTGGCTTCCGACCCGGCAGAGGGCATAGAAATCGTGATTAGTCGCCGTGGCGGTTACCGTAATCACCGAACCCGTCTGACCATCCGACCAGCGTACCGTGCCATTGGCACAGCCCGTAGCGGTCAATGAAACGACACTACCACTGCACACCGTTAGGCTCGATGCCGTTACGACAGGGGCTGTAGCCGGGCTGTTGACCACCACCGTTACCTTGTTGGATGGAGCACTTTCGCAAGAGCTCACCTTACAGGTTGCATAGTACTCGGTCGTGGCCGCCGGGCTCACCTGGATGCTGGTGCCGGTCTGATTCACGCCATACCACTGAACGATGCCGCCTGCGCAACCGCTAGCTGTCAGCGTTACGTTCTCACCGGCGCAAACCGATGTCTGACTGGCAACGATGGTCGGCGTCGGGGTCGATGGCACGCTAATGGTAATCACATTCGACTTGGCTGAGCCACAGGCCGTACCACTGGCTGGTATACAGAGCGCGTAGAATTCGCGGTTGGTCGGCGTAGCCGTTACGGTAATCACCGAACCAGCCTGACCATCCGACCATTTCACCGTGCCATTGCAGCCCGTTGCCGTCAGCGACACCACGCCACTACCGCAAACCGTCGTCGTAGAAGCGACTACCGTTGGTGCGGTGGCAGGGGAGGTATTGACCGTTACCCGAACCGTATTGGAGGCACTACTTTCACAGTTGCCCTGCTTACAGGTAGCATAGTACTCGGTGGTCGAGGTTGGGTACACCTCAACGATGGCCCCCACTTTCGCTACCCCATACCATTGCACCGTACCCTGGCAACCACTGGCGGTCAGCGAAACCGGTTCACCGCTACAGATCAGCGTTTTACTTACTTTCACGATCGGCGTTTGTGGATTAACCACAGCCACAGCCACCGCGCTCGAGGGCACACTTAAACAGCTACGGAATTTGCACTGCGCATAGTAGCTGATATTGGCCGTCGGAGAAACCGTAATGCTGGTTCCCGTCTGACCTGTCGACCACATAACTTCTCCGTTACAATTGGTGGCCGTTAGAACAACCTGGCCACCCGTACAAATCGTATCGGCACTGGCGGTAATGGTCGGAATAACCGGGCTCACCACCGCAATCGTATACACATTCGAGGACTTGCTGGTGCAGGCATCCTTCTTACAATACACCCAGTAGCTGTTGCTGGCCGCCGTTGGCGTCACGACAATACTGCTGGTGGTAGCGGTGGTGCTGTTCCAGATCGGCGTACCGACACAGTTCTCAGCCGTTAAGGTTACCGTTTCGCCAGGACAAACAATCGTTGTACTACAGGTAACGGTTGGTGTTGGCAGATCCGTGTTGACATCAATCGTAATACCGGCAGGATTACTTAGGCAGCTACCCAGACGGCACTGGGCCGTGTAGGTCGTTTTACCATACGGAACCACGACGATGGATGAACCGCGCTGGGCTTTCTCCGACCACTCGATGACGCCCCCTTCACAGCCCGAAGCCGTCAGGGTAACGGACGTACCTGGGCATATCGTATTGGCACTAGCCGTGATGGTTGGCATCCGGGGCTCCAGTATGGTTACCGTGATGGCGTTCGAAGCGCCACTGGTACAACCTCCCATGACACAGCTTGCCGTATAGGTCGTTGTCACACTCGGCGTAGCGAAGATCGTTGCACCGGTTTGGCCATTGGACCAGATTACGGTGCCCGACGCACAACCCCGTGTACTCAACGTTGTTGACCCCCCTTTGCAAACCTCCGTGATAGCGCAGACCACGACAGGTGGTTCAACCGAGCAGCCACAGTTGGCCACACCGATGGTAACGGTCTGATCCTGCCAGCAGCCAGCGGCATTGAACACACGAATCGTGTAGGTTTGTCCGCCAGCCAGGTTCGAAGCCAGCAGACCACCCGCAGGCACCGGCTGGGTAGCCGGATTGGTCGTACTAAAGCTGGTACCCAGAGTTATCGCGTATCGGTAGGACGTATTGCCTACTCCATTGATCATTATTGACCCATTGGCCAGCGGTTGACTACCATTACAGGTAGGTGCCGTCGAGGCCAGCGTATAGTTGATGCCTTCTTCCTCCTGAACCAGAATCGGACAGCAGGCACCGTTGGGGCACTGCCCATTATTGACCTGTACGGTGAACTCGCCCAATTGGGTAGCCGTATAGGTATAGCTGGTTGCCCCTGCGATGGCGACTCCATTGCGTAACCATTGGTAACTGGCATACCCGGCAGGTGCCGACAAGGCCACCTGAATAGCAGCGCCTTTGCAGACTTTCACCGGAACCGTCGTACAGACCGTAGCCGTGTCGCCCGGAATGACCGCCGTGTTATAGACAACACCCACCTGGGTGATGCTGGCCGAGAAGGTCAGCGTGGCCGTAGCACCGGCGGGCAGGTTGGTCAGCGTCCACAAACTCACCGGCGTCTGGGGCGAGTAGCTACCCATGGAGGTAACCACCGAACCCGGCACCAGGCTTAAGCCCGCGCTCATCGCTTCCTGAACCACCACGTTGGTAGCCGCCCCATTTCCGTTATTGGTTACTGTCAAGGTGTAGGTCACGACCTCACCCAAACCAGCGTTCCGCTTATCGACTTGTTTAGTCAGGTCGAGGGATGGTGCCGGTGTCGATCCACAGGTCAGCCCTGGAATGGTCACTACCTTGTCAGGGCAACCTGCCATACTAACCGTCAGGCTTAGCGGCATACCCGAAGGGACACCGGTAATGAGTCCGTTACTGGCCACTCCCTGGCTTACTTTTACGCTCGCCCCAGCGGTGAGCGTGTAGTACAGATAGTAGGTGTTTGTCCCTTTGTCATCACACAACGGACCGCTTAAACTAATACCTGGATTGTCGCAGGGATTGGTGCAGCTCACGGGGCTAACCACATTGACGCGGGTAACACAAGTGCCATCCGTTGCGGTGACGATCAGATTCGTCCCTACCGGGATACCGGTAATGGCGTTGCCCGAAATCGTACCCGCATTGACGCTCACCATACCTTTGTTAGCCTCAAAGCTTACCGTATAGGTGCCATTGCCATTGCAGATGGGCTGACCCACCGTCAACTGGGGCGATGTGCAGCCAGGATTGCTCGAACAGCTAACGGGGCTTTGTACCGTCAGGGTGCTCAGACAAGATGCGCTTTGCATAGCCGTAATGACCACAGGCGTACCCACCGGGATACCGCTCACCGTATTGCCACTCACCATACCTACACTGGCATTGATGCTACCTACACTGCTAAAGAAGCTGACGGTGTAGGTGCCATTGCCCGCACAGATGGGGTTACCCACCGTCAGTACAGGCTTGACGCAAACCACGGGTGTCACGGTTATGACCTCAATATCACTATCGTCTTCATCCTGGGAGGGGTTGTTCTTATGATCCCCACTCGTATCGTCGTTCACCGGTGTGCCATCGTTGGTCGGATCATTGTCCGGACTCGAATCCTTATCGGTTCCGCCCGTTGCACTGCTGATCTCGGCCGTGTTGGTCAGACTACCCGTCACACCCGAGCCCACCGTGAAGGTGATGTTTCGGCTCACGCTCTGACCCGCTGGCAGGCTGGCAATCACACTATTGAGTGTGGCCTTACCGTTGACTGCGCTCCAGTTGGCATCGTTCAGCGTCAGGCCTGCCGGAATGTAATCCGTCACCTGAACATTGGTCGCATCCACGCCCCCTGGTTGATCACCGTCACCGTGAAGGTCACCGTGCCTCCCGCTACCACATTGGCGCTCTGACCAGGGCCTAACTTCTTGGTTAAGGCCAGATCGAAGCCACTACAGTTGGTTGGGGTCGGTAAGATCGCCACCGGCGAAGTCACACAGCCATTGCCATCCTTGATGGTCAGCATATAGGTGCCCCACTCAGGCCGCTGATGCTGCTGGCCGTGCTGCCTGTGCTCCAGGTGTAACTATAGGGAGCCGTACCACCGCTGATGCTCACCAGCCTCACACTGCCACCCGTCAGATTCGAACAGGTCGGCAAGGTTGGCTGGAACACAGCCGCAATCTCCGTGGGCTGACTGATGGTGTAACTCGATACCGACTGACACCCATTGGCATCCCGGACCGTCACCGTGTACACACCCGCGCCCACATTCACCAGATCCTTCGTCGTTGCCCCATTGCTCCACTGATACCCAATTGGCGGGGTGCCTCCACTCACGCTTAGCACCACACTGCCCGTCTGGGTACCGTAACACTTCACATTCGTGGCTACCCCGTCACTACCGGACCCGACAGGTTGCTGATGTTCCCACTGGCCAGGGCCGTACACCCACTGCCATCGGTCACAATCAGACTGTAGCTGCCTGGGGCCACATTCAACAGGTTCTGGCTAGTGGCCACCACCACACCCGACCCGTTGCGCCACTGGTAGCTGTAGGGCTGGATGCCCCCGCTCACCTGAGCGCTGATACTGCCTGTGGCCTGACCACAAACGGCGTTTTGAGCCGTGGTCACCACATTCAGCGGGCTGCTGTTGCCCACCACCACACTCGTGGTGCTGCTACAGCCGCTGCCATCCTGAACACTCACCAGGTAGGTACCCGCCGGTAGATTCTGAATCGTGGCACTGCTGCCTACCACCACACCCGCACTGCTGGTCCACTGGTAGCTGTAGTTGCCACTGCCATTCGTCACCTGCACACTCGCACTGCCGTTAGCCTGACCACAACTCGTCGAGCTGGCCTGGGCCACAATCAGGGGCGCATTGGTCGAGCCGATGGTGACCATCTTCTGACCTACACAGCCCTTGCTGTCGGTCACCGTGATGGTGTACACTCCCGGAGCCAGACCCTGGGCGATGCTACTTGAACTGACCACACTACCCGAGGCATTGGTCCAGGCGTAGCTATAAGGAGCTACCCCACTGCCTGCATTGACCACCACCGTGGCGATGCCGTTGGCCTGACCACACAGGGCCAGCGTCGTGCCCGTATTCAGACCCAGGGCCGTGCACACCGTACAGGAGGCTGGCGGCACGACCACTACTTTATCATTACAGCCCGCCACACTCACCGTCAGGCTCAGGGGAACCCCCGAAGGAATGCCACTGATTACCCCGTTGCTGGCCACACCCGCGCTCACCCGTAGGCTGGCTCCAGGCTCCAGCGTGTAGTTGACCACATAGCTATTACCGGCACTACAAAGAGGACCGGCCAGGCTAATGCCCGGGTTTTCACACACATTTATACAACCTGTTGGACTGGTTACCGAAATATTGACCTCACAATTGCCATTCTGACTGGCCGTAACCATCAGGTTGGTACCAATCGGAATGTTAATCACACTGCTGCCACTCAACTGACCCGCACTCACACTCACCAGAGCACCTGGGCTGTAAGCCAGTGCCACCGTATATGTATTACCCATGCAGATAGGCTGACCCACGATCAGATCAGGTGGGGTACAGTTGCCCGGACCAGGGCTCGACGAACAACTCGTGGGCGAGGCCACCCGCAAGACATTCACACAACCTACCCCATTGCTGGCCGATACGCTCACCGGCGTGCCCATGGGGATACCTGTGATGCGGTAGCGGGCCAAGTCAACTACCCCAGCGCTGGCTACCACATTAACCGTACTACTATAGAGGGCCACACTGTAACTGCTGCCGTTGGTACAAACCGGATTCCCCAGCGACAACACCGGCTTCTCACAGGCAGAGCAGTTGGTTGGCGTAGTTAGCACCGCTACCGGCGAAGCCACACAGCCATTGCCATCCTTGATGGTCAGCATATAGGTGCCCCCACTCAGGCCACTGATGCTGCTGGCCGTGCTGCCTGTGCTCCAGGTGTAACTATAGGGAGCCGTGCCACCGCTGATGCTCACCAGACTCACGCTGCCACCCGTCAGATTCGAACAGGTCGGCAAGGTCGGCTGGAACACAGCCGCAATCTCCGTGGGCTGACTGATGGTGTAACTCGATACCGACTGACACCCGTTGGCATCCCGGACCGTCACCGTGTACACACCCGCGCCCACATTCACCAGATCCTTCGTCGTTGCCCCATTGCTCCACTGATACCCAATCGGGGGAGTGCCTCCACTCACGCTCAGCACGACACTGCCCGTCTGGGTTCCGTAACACTTCACATTCGTGGCTACCCCCGTCACTACCGGACCCGACAGGTTGCTGATGTTCCCACTGGCCAGGGCCGTACACCCACTGCCATCGGTCACGATCAGACTGTAGCTGCCTGGGGCCACATTCAACAGGTTCTGGCTGGTGGCCACCACCACACCCGACCCGTTGCGCCACTGGTAGCTGTAGGGCTGGATGCCCCCGCTCACCTGAGCGCTGATACTGCCTGTGGCCTGACCACAAACGGCGTTTTGAGCCGTGGCCACCACATTCAGCGGGCTGCTGTTGCCCACCACCACACTCGTGGTGCTGCTACAGCCGCTGCCATCCTGAACACTCACCAGGTAGGTGCCCGCCGGTAGATTCTGAATCGTGGCACTGCTGCCTACCACTACACCCGCACTGCTGGTCCACTGGTAGCTGTAGTTGCCACTGCCATTCGTCACCTGCACACTCGCACTGCCGTTAGCCTGACCGCAACTCGTCGAGCTGGCCTGGGCCACAATCAGGGGCGCATTGGTCGAGCCGATGGTGACCATCTTCTGACCTGCACAGCCCTTGCTGTCGGTCACCGTGATGGTGTACACTCCCGGAGCCAGACCCTGGGCGATGCTGGTCGAACTGACCACACTACCCGAGGCATTGGTCCAGGCGTAGCTATAAGGAGCCACGCCACTGCCTGCATTGACCACTACCGTGGCGATGCCGTTGGCCTGACCACACAAGGCTAAAGTCGTGCCCGTATTCAGACCCAGGGCCGTGCACACCGTACAGGAGGCTGGCGGCACGACCACTACTTTATCATTACAGCCCGCCACACTCACCGTCAGGCTCAGGGGAACCCCCGAAGGAATGCCACTGATTACCCCGTTGCTGGCCACACCCGCGCTCACCCGTAAAGTCGCTCCGCTTACCAGCGTATAGTTGACTACATAGCTCGCACTACCTGTACCACAAACGGGCCCACTCAGGCTGACGGCCGGGTTCTCGCACACATTCGCACACGAAGCCGGACTCACCACCGTCACCCGTGTTACACAGGTACTGCTGGTCACTGAAGCGATCAGGCTGGTGCCAAGCGGAATGTTGGCAATCGTATGATTGGCCGCATTCACTACACCCGCATTGACCACCACACTACCCGTCCCTTCCAGGGTATAATCAACCGTGTAGAAACCAGTACCCTGACAGATCGGCTGACCCACCGTCAGGCGGGGAAGCGTACAGTCATTGGGGCCTGGATTAACGGGACACGAAGTGGGTGAGGCCACACTGCTGATGTTGACGCAGCCCAGTCCATTGCTGGCCGTCACACTCACCGGTGTGCCCACCGGAATATTAATAATACTCAGACCACTCACTACCCCAGCACTGCTGACGAGGTTACTGGTGCTGCTATACACACTCACACTGTAGGTGCCGTTGGCCGGATTGCAAACCGGGTTACCCACGGTCAACACGGGTTTCTCACAGACCGAACAGTTGGTTGGTGTGGTGAGCACCGCTACCGGCGAAGCCACACAGCCATTGCCATCCCGAATCGTCAGCATATAGGTGCCCCCACTCAGGCCGCTGATGCTGCTGGCCGTGCTGCCTGTGCTCCAGGTGTAACTATAGGGAGCCGTGCCGCCGGTGATGCTTACCAGACTCACGCTGCCCCCCGTGGGGTTCAAACAGGTCGGCAAGGTTGGCTGGAACACAGCCGCGATTTCGGTAGGCTGACTGATGGTGAAGCTCTGAACCGCCATACAGCCGTTGGCATCCCGGGCCGTTACGGTGTACACACCCGCGCCTACATTCACCAGATCTTTGCTGGTCGAGCCATTGCTCCACTGATAGCCAATTGGCGGGGTGCCCCCACTCACGCTCAGCACGACACTACCCGTCTGGGTTCCGTAACACTTCACATTCGTGACCACTCCACTCAACTGGGGACCCACGATATTGCTGATGGTGGCCGTAGCCAGGGCCGTACAGCCTGTGGCATCCGTCACAATCACGCTGTAGCTACCTGGCAAGGCATTGGTCAGATTCTGACTCGTCGCCACTACCCCACTGCCACTACGCCACTGGTAGCTGTAGGCTGGACTACCCCCGCTCACCTGAGCGCTGATACTGCCACTAGCCTGACCACAAACGGCGTTTTGAGCCGTGGCCACCACATTCAGCGGGCTGCTGTTGCCCACCACCACACTCGTGGTGCTGCTGCAGCCACTGCCATCCTGAACACTCACCATGTACGTGCCTGCACTCAGACCCGCCACACTGGCACTGCTGCCCACCACTACACCAGCACTGCTGGTCCACTGGTAGCTGTAGTTGCCACTGCCATTCGTCACCTGCACACTCGCACTGCCGTTGGCCACTCCACAACTGGTCGAGCTGGCCTGGGCCACAATCAGGGGCGCATTGGTCGAGCCGATGGTGACCATCTTCTGACCTACACAGCCTTTGCTGTCGGTCACCGTGATGGTGTACACTCCCGGAGCCAGACCCTGGGCGATGCTACTTGAACTGACCACACTACCCGAGGCATTGGTCCAGGCGTAGCTATAAGGAGCTACCCCACTGCCCGCATTGACCACCACCGTGGCGATGCCGTTGGCCTGACCACACAAGGCTAAAGTCGTGCCTGTATTCAGACCCAAAGCCGCACACAGGGGCGTTACCGTGATCACTTCAGGATCACTATCGTCTTCATCCTGGGAGGGGTTATTCTTATGATCCCCACTCGTATCGTCGTTGACCACGGGGCCATCATTGGTCGGATCATTGTCCGGATTCGAATCCTTATCCGGCAGATTCTGGGCGTTGCCCGCACTGCTAATCTCGGCCGTGTTGGTCAGGCTACCCACAAAACTATTGCTTACCGTGAAGGTGATGTTTCGGCTCGCACTCTGACCCGCTGGCAAGCTGGCAATCGTGCTGTTGAGCGTGGCTTTGCCGTTGACTGCGCTCCAGTTGGCATCGTTCAGCGTCAGACCCGCCGGAATGTAATCCGTCACCTGAACATTGGTCGCATCCACATTGCCCTGGTTGATCACCGTCACCGTGAAGGTTACCTGGCCACCCGCTACCACATTGGCGCTCTGACCAGGGCCTAACTTCTTGGTTAAGGCCAGATCAAACACACTACAATTAGCTGGCGGTACGACCACCACTTTATCACTACAGCCCGCTACACTCACCGTCAGGCTCAGCGGTGTCCCCGAAGGAATGCCACTGATCACCCCGTTGCTGGCCACACCCGCACTCACCCGTAGGCTGGCTCCATTTACCAATGTGTATAACACCTGATAGCTGTTGCTGCCTGACGCACTACACAGCGGACCGGCCAGGCTAATGCCCGGGTTTTCACACACATTTATACAACCTGTTGGACTGGCCACCGAAATATTGACCTCACAATTGCCATTCTGACTGGCCGTAACCACCAGATTGGTGCCAAGCGGAATGTTGATCACACTGCTGCCACTCAACTGACCCGCACTCACACTCACCAGAGCGCCTGGGCTGTAGCCCAAAGCCACCGTATACGTACTACCCATGCAGATAGGCTGACCCACGATCAGGTCAGGTGGGGTACAGTTGCCCGGACCAGGGCTCGACGAACAACTCGTGGGCGAGGCCACCCGCAAGACATTCACACAACCAACTCCATTGCTGGCCGATACGCTCACCGGCGTGCCCATGGGGATACCCGTGATGCGGTAGTGAGCCAAGTCAACTACTCCAGCACTGGCTACCACATTGACCGTACTACTGTACAGGGCCACACTGTAACTGCTGCCGTTGGTACAAACCGGATTACCCAGTGACAATACCGGCTTTTCACAAACCAACGGACAGACGGTGATGCTCACGGGGCAGCACAGACTCGTACTGCATCCGGTGGTAGCATCCAGCGCACTATAACTATATAGACCGGCTACCGTTGCCACATAATCCATGGATGTCGCTCCCGGAATAGCTACCCCATCTTTGTACCACTGTACATTGCTATACATCGTGCTACCGACGGTTAAGGTAAAGGACGTTTTGGTACCACAAATTGTATAACTCGTCGGCACACAGACTGGAATCAAGCCCGCATCGACGGTGGGTTCATACTGACCCGCCGTCAGGCTGTAGACGCCTGTTTGGCCGCCTACCCCAGCATCGCTGTCAGTAGCATCGTTGCCACTGTTGGGCGTGGTGAAGGTGGTGCCCACAGGGGCTGTGAACTTCACATAATAACTGCCCGGATTCAGGTTACAGAACTGGTAATGGCCTGTGCCGTCGGTTAACGTCGTGCTCACCACCGCATTGGTAGTCGCATTGTACAAGACCGCCGTCACGCTCGCTACCCCCGTTTCACCCGCATCCTGCTGACCGTTCTGGTTGGTATCCAGCCAGACATAGTCGCCCAGACAAGCCTTCAACGGAATCAGACCCGCATCAATGGTGGGGTTATTTTCGCCTGCCGTCAGGCTCACCACGGGCGTCGTACCCATGGTTCCTGTCGTGCTGGCCACGTCGCTGTCGGTGGCATCGTTGCCACTATTAGGCGTGGTGAAGGTCGTACCCACCGGGGCTGTAAATTTCACATAATAACTGCCGGGGTCGAGGTTGCAGAACTGGTATTTGCCTGTCCCGTCGGTTAAGGTCGTTGAAACCACCGTGCCGCTCACCGCATCATAGAGCACCGCCGTTACACTCGCTACACCCGTTTCGCCCGCATCCTGAACACCATTTTGATTGGTATCCAGCCAGACATAGTCGCCCAGACAAGCTTTCGCACAGGTCGTAATGCTGATTGGACAGCATAAAGTGGCACTGCATCCGCTGGTGGCATCAAGCGCCGTAGTGCTATACAGACCTGCTACGGTGGCGACATAATCTGTTGAGGTGGCTCCTGGTATGGCCACGCCATCCTTATACCACTGCACATTGGAGTACGTATTGCCCGCCGTTAAGGTAAAGGACGTTTTAGCCCCACAAAGCGTATAACTAGCTGGAACACAACCAGGCGAAACCTGTGCCTGAACTACACCAGCCACCATTAGCCATAGCCATAAACCCGACAGTAAAACCTGCCAGGTCGTTCTGCCTTTATATTTTATGTATAGATTCTGCATGGTTATTGTTCAGTTAGTGGACAAGCGTCATCAGCCGACAGGCGCTGGTAACAGTGGGAATTAATAATCTGGGAATAAACTAAATGCGAATCAGGAAAGGGATACCCTGACGGGAAGAGATCCGTTGGGCAGCTTAGGGCTGGCCCTGAACCATCATCCCGATAAGGATACACACGCTCAAGTAAAGGATCAGGTCGGCCAATCCATCCCGATTGGCCGCGGATGCGCACATGACCTTGTAGAGTAGGAAACCAACTTGTAGGCAGGCCGATAGCCACCACGCTACCTTCTGAACGAACAGGCAGAGGGGTAAGTGGCTTTGCCCGACCGCTACTGATACTGATCCAAAGGAAAACACTTGTCAAAACGAACAGCCAGTTCCTGGGTTTACTCGCGAACGCACTCATATTTGTAAGTAGTTTATATTCATCAGTTGATTTCTCATCGGCCTCTACAGCCCTTTCGTATGGACTATGTTACCACGAACGTGATTCTATATACGTAATACGATTAGTCGATGAATGGGGCTGGGTAATGTTTGTTGGCTATGGAGAGGTTGGCAAAGCCAGTCGCACAGGCCGTCGTGATTGACTTCATCCTTATGCTGATTGCCTTTGCCAACGCTTCCTGTCTGCTATTTCACCGTTATGGTCATACAATTCGGACTCGTACACTGAGGCACTAAACCCGCATCGACCGTTAGGTCCTGCTGACCCGCTACTAGCGTGTAGTTGCCTGTTTTACCCCCCACGCCCGCATCGCTGTCAGTCGCATCAGATCCCGTGTTCAGTGTAGTAAATGTGGCCCCACTCGGTGCCGTGAACACTACATAATAGGTTCCCGGGTTCAGATTGGTAAACAGGTAGTGCCCCGTGCCATCAGTTACCATCGTGCTGAGGGCTGGTTAGTGGTCGCATCGTAGAGTGTCACCGTTACCCCGACCGCTGGCGGCTCATTCGCATCCTGCTGGCCGTTCTTATTATTGTCGTACCAGACGTAGTCCCCCAGACTGGCTTTCAAGGGCACTAAGCCTGCATCAATCGTTGGGTTGTTTTCACCTGCCGTCAGACTCACTACCGGCGTGGTGCCCATGGTGCCCGTCGTGCTGGCTACATCGCTGTCGGTCGCATCGTTGCCACTATTAGGCGTGGTGAAGGTCGTACCCGCTGGGGCTGTGAACTTCACATAGTAACTGCCCGGATTCAGATTACAGAACTGGTAATCGCCCGTCCCGTCGGTTAAGGTCGTGCTCACCACCGCATTGGTGGTTGCATCGTACAAGACCACCGTCACGCTCGCTACCCCCGTTTCCCCGGCGTCCTGCTGACCGTTCTGATTGGTATCCAACCACACATAATCACCCAGACAAGCCTTCAACGGGATCAGACCCGCATCTACCGTCAGGTTCTGTTCACCGGCCGTTAGACTATACACACCCGTGCTCCCGCTCAGCCCTGTCAGGCTCGCCACATCGCTGTCGGTCGCATCATTGCCCGTGTTGGCCGTGGTATAGGTCGTGCCAGCAGGAGCCGTGAAGACCACATAATAGCTGCCTGGATTTAAGTTCGTAAATAAATAGTGGCCCGTGCCATCAGTCACCGTAGTCGAGACCACCGTGCCGCTCACCGCATCGTGAAGTACCGCCGTTACGCCGGCAACACCCACCTCCGTGGCGTCCTGCTGGCCGTTCTGATTGGTATCATACCACACATAATCACCCAGCGAGGCTGGCAGTGGGATCAAGCCCGCATCGACGGTCAAGTCCTGCTGGCCTGCCGTCAGGCTATATACGCCAGTCTGACCACCCACCCCCGCATCACTGTCGGTTCCATCCGGGCCACTGTTGGCCGTCGTGAAGGTCTGACCTGTTGGGGCCGTGAAGACCACATAGTAACTGCCCGGAGCCAGATTGGTGAACAGGTAATGGCCTGTGCCATCGGTCACCGTCGTCGAGACCACCGTACCGCTCACCGCATCGTGAAGCACGGCCGTCACCCCAGCAACACCTACCTCCGTGGCGTCCTGCTGGCCATTTTTATTCGTATCATACCATACATAGTCCCCCAGCGAGGCCAACGCACAAACAGGGGCGGGCAACACAACCGCCTGACCAACACCGATACAGCCCTTGCTGTCGGTGATCGTCAGCGAATAGGTGCCTGCGGCCAGACCTGTCAGGCTCGTGGCCGTCGAATTGCCAGGACTCCACAGGTAGCTGTAGCCCGGCGTGCCGCCTACCACACTCACCACCTGTACGCTGCCACCAACAACCACGCCGTTGACGCAGGTCGCCGACAGCGATAAAATGTCCCCGATGATCCGGCTCGGTTGGCTCAGGGTGAAACTCGCTCCACTCCGACAACCGCCACCATCGGTGACCACTACAGTATAGATACCCGCCTGCAGACCCGTCAAATTCTGGGTCGTGGCCCCGTTATCCCATTGATACCTGTAGCTGCCCGTGCCGCCACTGGCCGTTAGGCTGATGCTGCCCGTTGAGGTGCCGAAACAAACGGCATTGGTTGGCGTGCCGGTCACGGTGGGAGCTCCCGTGTTGGGAACGACCGCCGTCGCAACGGCCATACAACCGTTGGTATCGGTTACTTTCACCTGATAGGTGCCCCCGCTACGGCCGTCAGGCTTTGGGTGGTGGCTCCGTTACTCCACTGGTAGGTATAAGGGCCTGTACCGCCACTCACCGTCAGGGCCACACTGCCATTGGCCCCCAGACAACTCGATGCGGTTGGGCTGGCCACAATGGCGATTGGACTCGTGCTGGGTATGATGACGGCTAAGGCACTGACACAGCCTGCGCCATCGGTTACCCGAACCGTGTACGTTCCAGAGACTACGCCACTGATACTGCTGGTAGCAGCTCCGGTGTTCCACAAATAGGTGTAGGTTCCTGTGCCGCCACTGGCCATCACACTCGCAGTGCCGGTAGCGCCTAAGCAACTGGCAGCGGTTGAACTACCCACCAGTACAGGACCACCGGTGCTCTGAATGGTGCCCACCAGCACATCCCGGCACCCATTGGCATCGCTAACGGTTACCGTAAACGTTTGCCCACCCGTTAAGCCCGTGATGGCTGAAGTACTGGCGCCCGTGCTCCAGGTATAACTGAAGGGGGCCGTGCCTGTGTTGACCGTCACCGTAGCCCGACCGTCGGCCTGACCGCAGTGGGCTTCGGTGGTCACCAGGTTCATGCCCAGCACACAAGGCTGCACATAAATGATGGCCGGGTCGGAGTCATCCTCATCCGTTGTGGGGTTGGTATCGCCCGGCGTACCCGTTCCATTCCCATTGACGCTATCGTCGCTGCCCGAGTTGGGGGTTCCGCCTGCGTCGTTGCCGGGGTTGGTGTCGGGTTTGCTATCCACGTCCGTGGGGGCGTGTTGTTGGGGTTGGTATCATCGTCGGCACTGGCGATCTCGGCCCGGTTGATGATGGGGCCGGTGGCGGTGCTGCTGACAGTGAAGGTAATGTTGACGGTGGTGCTGCTACCGGCCGCCAGTGACCCCGCAATGGGGGTATTGAGTGTGGCCGTGCTGCCATTGGCCGTCCAGTTGGCATCGTTCAGGGTCATCCCCGCGGGGATATAATCGGCCAGTTGGATGTTGTAGGCCGGCGTGGTACCCTGATTAATAACCGATAGGGAGAAGGTGACCGTACTGCCGGGCCGGATAACCGATGCCTGGCCGGTGGCCAGTTTCTTGGTCAGGGCCAGATCGAAGGTCGAGCCTACAAAGCCAAAATCAAAGGTATGGTTGATGGTGCCATCAATGCCTGTTTTGAGCATAATGGTCGGTTTACCATTGACCAGAAAAGCATCGTTGTTAGCAAGCGTAGTTCCGGTATCAGTAGCTCCTGCTGTTTCGCCGGGGGCAATCGTTACGCCAGTTAGGGTTAATCCAGCCGTAGATGGATCGGTGCCCAGGGACGAGATAAGTAAATTATAATTCGTCAACTGTGTGATAGGCAAGCCATATTTTTGGCTGGGCGTATCATTTAGATTTGGCTGATTCGAGAAGATATAGTTCCCATTGGCGGCAGTGGCGGCAGTGGCAATGAGTGTGCCATTGGCATCGCGTAATTCTACCGTTACGCCGGATAGCGAAGGCTCACCGGCATCCTGAATGCCATTCTTATTGGTATCCTTCCATACCCGGTTACCAATTTCAATCGGTGGTACCGCATCACAGACCTGATCGGTACCTGTAATACGAGAAAGTTTCTGACCACTGCCAAGAACTGTATAGTACTGTGCAGCACCAGTGGACAAACTCACGTAATCTGCCCATAGGTGTAACTAGTCTGGGGGTCTGTAACCCCCATTACAACTTCATTTGAACCAGCTTTTATATATAGCCCCCCATTAAATGTATAAATATGCGCACCAGTATATGCAGACTGTTCAAAGAACCATTCCCCTCCAGGACCATCTGATCCTGTCTCATTAGGAGCAGCTGAGGTGTATGGCCCTAATTGGCCTCCATTTTCCAATGTATAGGTTCCATCGCTTTGGGGCCATGCACCTAAAATATAACCATGCTGCTGATTGGAGGTTCCCATGCCATAAACCAGCCGGTTCGTAGTTCCAATCACCATCATGCCATTATCGGCGAATGCCAAATCCATCAATACAGGTTGAAAATTGCCACCCGCAGTCCAACCCACCTGTGTGTAACCCGTCACATGTAAATCACCTGCCGTAAAATTGATCGGGTAGCTTAATACGTTACTCCAAGTTTGGGTTGAAGGATTGAATGCAATCACCACTCCTTTCAAATCAGAATTGCTTTTGCTTATTGAAGCATCGCAGACACCACCCATGTATATCTTACCACCGTATTGTGTTAATGCGGTAGGTCGGTAAACCCCGCCACTACAGTTGGCCAGTGAGGCTGGTGGTGTTATTTCTAAAGCAGAAGTAGGCTTGGTAGCAGGCAGGTTGTTATAGTCAACATCTGACACATCGACTTGTACCAGTTTTCCGTTGCTCATATTTACGGAATACAACGTGTCGCCTGATTGCGAGAAGGTCAATCCACCTAAACCTTGTACGCCAAAGGGGTTTCCTCCTAATGTCGTAGACGTATTACCCACATCAATGCCCAAATCAGACAATTTCACTAATAACTTAGTGCCCTGATAAGCTTGAGTACCATTGGGTCCATTGTAATTAGCGATATAAATAGCAGATGAACCATCAGGAGACGGCGGAAATGCAGCAGGCAAGTTTGTCGATATAGGCGACATGTATATCCAGTTGTTAGGCCGCTGCGAATCAAGACCTAACGGAACACCTATTTGTGAATAAGCAATATCATTCGTTTGGGTAATCGCTAAGTAACTTCCAGCAGTAGACCGGTCATAATAATCATATGAGTCAACTGAAGTAGGTCCAGATACTAAGCCTTTCCCCGAAACCATTCGGGGGTTTGGCAGGAAGCTACAAATTTTACTTGGCGCATATAAGCCCAAATCATTATTTTGCGTAACACCCTGCACAAATTGAACAGTGGTTCCATTATCAATGCCATAAGCTGAGGGGCTGTACTGCTGTGGCAAATTAACAAACTCTAGTCTGTAGGGCTGACCTGCTGTCAGGTTATTAAAGGAATAGTAGCCCGCCGGAATATTAAGCAGCGGATTCCCATTTGAGGTAGTGGTAGTGGCTACCAGATTCCCATTGGCATCGTAGGCATTAACCGTTATGCCCCCTACACCCTGCTCTGTACTGTTCTGCACCCCGTTAACATTCCCATCCAGATACACGATCCCACTGGTAAGGGTCGAGCTAATACAGTTGTATACGGGGCGCGTTATGGCATCAACCGAATAGGTAGTCGCTTTTGTCTGCAATTGAACGTATCGTGCATCCACCGGTAACGTAAGACTACCCGTAGTGTTGGCTATCGAACCCGGCAGCTGTCCTACGTTAGTATAAGGCCCACTCAGGTTAGTAGCAACCAACACTTGCATCGGAGCCACCAAATCGCTAGATTTATAATTCACCGTTAGCGTATTACCGCCAGCCACTACCGACCCTAAATCGAGTGTTAATACCCCATTAGCTGCTATTACCGCATAGGCACCATCGGGTGTACCGGTTCCATAGGTTGGGGTAGTTACACTGGTAGTATTATTCAATCCTACAGCGCCTGTATTATAAGTAACTACCTGCTGACCAGCCGAGCAAATGGAAGCGGGATTGCTTACACAGGTATAAACCGGATAGGTAATGGCATCCGGCGAATAAACTGTACCCGTAGTCAACAATTTTACATAGCGGGCATCTACCGGTAGATTAACCGTTTCCGTCCTATTGGTCGTACTTCCTGCCAACTGTGCCACATTGGTATAAGGACCACCCAGATTAGTGGCGACCAGTACCTGCATGGGTGCCGTTGTGTTGGCAGAGGAGTAAGTAACCCGTAAAGTGTTGCCCCCAGTAACAACGGTCCCCAAATCCAGAATCACTGACGAGTTAGCCGATACCGTAGCTACAGCACCATCGGGCGAACCAATCAGGTTACTGCTGTTAGTCACTGTACCGCTCGTATTGCCTAGTGTCTGGGCACCGCTTTGGTAACTTATAAGTTGCTGACCAGCACCACAGGTACTCGAAATAGGTGTTACACAGGTATAAACCGGATAAGTGATCGCGTCGGGACTATAAGCCGTAGCTGCGGTCTGTAATTGAATATACTGAGCTGCTAAAGGCAGTGTCACCGGAACCGTAGTTGATGTAGTACTACCTGCCAATTGAGCAATATTCGTATAAGGACCGCCTGCACTGGTAGCTACCAACACTTGCATGGGGGCAGTTGTATTGCCTGACGAATAAGTAAGATACAACGTATTACCAGCCGCAATAATACTGCCCAGATCTGTAATCAGCGAGGAGTTAGCACTAATAGCCGCGACGGTTCCATCAATAACCCCTATGATATTAGATGGGTTAGACACCGTTCCAGTAGTAGCCCCTATTCCCTGTGTACCAGCCTGATAACTACTTGATATCTGTCCCGTCGAACACGAAGTAATTGGACTCGCTACACAACTATACAGTGTTTGCGTAATCGCGTCAATCGAATAGTTCGTGGCTGTGGTTTGCAACTGTATATATTGTGCATTCAGCGGTAAAACTACGCTAATGGTTTTTCTGCTAGTACTGCCTGACAATTGAGCAATATTAGTATAGGACCCACCTGCATTGGTAGCTATCAACACTTGCAAAGGTGCTGTCGTATTTCCGGATAAATAGGTAATATTTAGGGAATTCCCAGCCGTCACAACACTTCCCAGATTCAGAATCAGCGATGAATTGGCACTCATGGCTGCCAGATTACCATCAGGAGTTCCCGTAGCATTGGTAGCTGTCGTTACCGTACCGGTTGTGGTTCCCACACCCTGCGCTCCAGCGGTGTAGCTCGTTTGAAACTGACCACTCGCACACGTCGTAGACGGCGGAGTAACACAACTATAAACCGGATACGTCACCGCATCCAGTGAGTAGGTGGTTCCTATTGTAAGTAACCGTACATAGCGGGCATCCAACGGTAACTGTATCGAATTGGTCGTAGTACCCGCATTACTAGGCATTTGCCCAATATTGGTATATGGGCCTCCCAGGTTGGTGGCAACCAATACCTGTAACGGAGCGGTTGTATTATCCGACGAGTAGGTAAATAACAGGCTATTGCCGGCCGATACCGTACTGCCCATATCCAGCGTGACTGACGAGTTGGCATTTAACCCGGCCACAGCCCCATCTGGACTACCTATGGCATTGGTCGCATTACTCACTGTGCCGGTGGTGCCATTATTCCCCACTGCACCCTGGGTGTAAGCCACCAGCATTTGCCCCGTAGGGCATTGGGTGTTTGGTGGAGTTACGCAGGTATAAACGGGAAAGGTAACGGCATCGGGCGAATAAGCCGTTCCTGTTGTTTTTAGCTGAATATACTGAGCCGTTATGGGCAAGGTTATTGACTGATTCGTGCTACTGGTTGAAGCATTTACTGTCCCAATAAAGGTATAAGGACCGCCTGCACTGGTAGCTGCTAATACCTGCATGGGGGCTGTAGTATTGGCCGACGAATAATATACCGTCAGGGCCGTACCAGCGGGTAACGCACTACCCATATCGATATTAAAAGACGAGTTTGCGGCCATCGATACCACCGTACCATCCGATACGCCCACAATATTGATGGGGGTGGCTACTGTACCGTGGTAGCGCCCACTCCCTGTGCCCCTGTAGGATAACTTAACGACTGCTGGCCAACTGCACAACTCGTGCTCGCCGGCGTAACACAGACATAAGCTGTATAAGTTATAGCATCGAGGAATGCCGTAGTTGGGGCAGTACCCGGATTCGTTACTTGCACATAGCGGGCACCAACGGGTATAGTTAACCTATTGGTAACCCAGCCACTAGACCCTGGCAAAGTCCCTACAGGGGTATAAGGGCCAGTCGGTGAAGTAGCTACTGACACAAACATGGGGGTAGTGGCACTAGCCGGATCATACGTAAAGTTCAGGGTACTGGCCGCTACAGCAGTGGTGCCCAAATCCAGTGTAACCGTCCCCCCGGCGTTCAGTGTAGCATAGGCCCATCGGCCAACCCTGTGGCATTTGCGGAGCTGGATACAGTACCCGCCGTATTGTAAACGGAGGTAGCACCACCCGCCGGATAGCTAATCGACTGTTGGCCAGCCGCGCAGATCGCTGGATTGGGCACGCAACTGTAGAGCGTTTGCGTGACCGCATCGACCGAATAGTTGGTATTGGAGGTATGGAGTTGCACATAGCGTATCCCTAGTGGTAACACCACGCTTCCCACTGTATTAACCGTACTCCCCGGCAAAAGCGCAATGGTAGTATAAGGCCCGCCCACGTTCGTGGCCACCAGTATTTCCAAAGGCCCATTCGTATCTCCCGACAGGTAATTAATATTTAGCTGATTACCTGCACCAATCACGCTACCCATATCCACAATTAGCGACGAATTGCCGCCCAATCCCGTTAATCCTCCATCGGAAGTACCCAGAATATTAGTACTGCTGGTGACCGTGCCAGTGGTGGTGCCAAGCCCCTGAGCTCCACTCTGCGTACTGACCGACACCTGACCTGTTGGGCAATTGGTGCTGGGGATAGTAACACAACTATAGGTCGAATAGGTCACAGCATCTACCCAGTAAGAACCACCACCCGTAACCATCTTAATGTATTGAGCCCCAACGGTAAGGTTAGCTGCCCTGTTGTCATAGTCCCCCTACTAGGCAACGTGCCAATAAAAGTATATGCCCCCCACACACTCGTAGCTGTCCAAATTTGCAGAGGTGATTCTGTATTGAGAGCCCTATAGGTAAACGTCAGCGTATTTCCTGCGGCCATCGCACTCCCCATATCGACAGTCAGCGACGAATTAACGTCCAATGTGCTTGGGGATCCGTTTGGAAAACCAATAATCTCTGCCGTATAGCCAACTCCACCAGTCGTATTGACCACACTCTTTGCTCCTACAATAGAAGAATATACCGGCTGCTGTCCAGAGGCACAACTTATGGCAGATTGTGGTACGCAGGAATAGATCGAATAGGTTACCGCATCAATATAATAGGCCGAGTAGGGAGCTGCTATTGCTAATCGTACATAGCGCGTATCTAAGGGTAGCCTAAGATTTCCAGTAGTCGTAGTTCCGTTACCGCTAAACGAACCTATATTGGTAAACGGCCCATTCGCACTTTGAGACACTGACACCTGCAAGGGAAGGGGCTTTGTGTATTGTGAGCTAAAGACCAAGGATAATATGTTGCCTGCAGCCACTACACTCCCAAGATCCAGAGTTATGGAACTATAATTCAGAGTGGCTACGACTCCATCTGGAGGGCCTGTTGCATTGGCACTACCGGTAACCGTCCCAGTAGTCGCGTTGACACTTTGTGAACCTGCCGAATAAGTTAGCAGGGTTTGCCCGGCTGCACAGGTGGGCGCGGGGTTATTGACGCATTTATAAATAGGATATGTTACCGCATCAAGATCATAAACCGTTCCGGTAGTCGATAATCTTATATAGCGTGTATCCACGGGTAAGGTTATCGATGAAGTGGTTAGTGTATTACTTCCCGGCGTCTGGAGTGCTCCCGACAATTGGGCAATATTGGTATAAGGCCCTGTCGCAGAGCTGGCCACCAACACCTGTAAAGGAGCGGTTAAATCCGACGATTTATAGGAAATAGCCAGACTATTTCCCGCAGTTAACACAAGCCCCATGTCGACCGTGATACCTGAATTGGCATTCAGGGTCGTCGTCGTCCCATCGGCTGCGCCAAGTATATCATTCGAATTCGTCACGGTTCCCGTAGTCGAAATAACCCCGGTGGCCCCTCCAAAATAGCCCGTCAGAATTTGATTGGGCCCGCAGGATGGCACTTGCGCCCATACGGCACTGGCTGTTCTTAACCACAGCAATAAACCCGTCAGGAAATACCCCCAGGTCTTTTGTCGATTAAACGATATGTACAAGTTGTTCATGATCATAGCTCGTTTAGTGGTTCGGCCTCGCTGGCAGTAGCTCGCTGGCAGGAATGGGATACGTAAATGTGGTGATAGGCAGAAAGGGGATGACTATGGGTAGACCCAGGCTTCCGGCTTTTGCCAGCCACTTTCGCTGGTGCCCACGAACCATACCGGCGTTTAGGCCTGCTCCCTGCCCAGGCAATATGGGATGACGAGTTGGCGTCTCGCTGGCTGTGCCGGACTACCAGATTGGGGGTTGTTGGGAAACACCCGTTGGGTTGATGGCCCAAACCGGTAAGCCCGAAAAACGAACCGGGGCGGTGGTCGGTGCAGCCCAGAGCCGACTGCCAATGAGCAGACAAAGCAACAAACCTGTCAGAAGGTATGTCCAGGTGCGTTGTCGATGAAACGATAGGTATAGCGTTGGTATCATGGTGATTTATTTAATAGCTGTTACACGGAGAGGGATACAAGTGCTAATCGAGCAGAGCGATTCGGTAATGGTCAAAAACTGGTCGGCAGTTGGTTGGGTTAACCGACTCACCTGGCCGGATGGCCATTGAACCTCAATACGGGCGATGGCTGCGCTGGTGCCCAGGCCAAACAATTGGGTATAGGCATTGGTGATGCCATAGCTTTCGCCAGCCCGCACTTCGCGAACCTGGCGGCTCCCATCGGCCCGGTAGAGTATGATCTTCGCCCCTACCCCATTGGTGTTCGATTGAAGGCCCTGAAGGGTGATGCCAATGAAATGGTTGCCATTGCCCCGATTGAGCCACAGTTCATCTTCGGCATCGGCCCTGGGGTAATGACTGGCATAGACATCCAGAAAGCCATCGTGGTTCAGATCGCCCACGGCAAAGGAGGTTGTCTTGATGGTGCCCAACGCCCCGTCTGGAGCGTGAAGGTCTTGTTGCCATTGTTGCGCCAGAGCTGACCCGGCATGTCGCCGGTCAGCAACACATCAACGAAACCATCGTTATCAAAAT
This sequence comes from Spirosoma telluris, assembly GCA_003259005.1. Classification (GTDB taxonomy): domain Bacteria; phylum Bacteroidota; class Bacteroidia; order Cytophagales; family Spirosomataceae; genus Spirosoma; species Spirosoma telluris. The sequence goes on along the minus strand of QLII01000001.1, from coordinate 6,139,568 downwards.
CCCGCATAAGGCCCTGTAAAGGCTCTACCACCCCATAATGCCGCTTTGGGTGGTGATGTCGGTGAAATGGCCGGTACCGTCATTTTCCAGCAACATGGTCGGGCTTTCGTGGTTGGTTACCAGTAGGTCCTGATCGCCATCGTTGTCAATGTCAGCAAAATCGGCCGTCCACGACTGACCGCTTATTTTCACATTCGCACTGGCAGCCGCTTCGCTGAACCAGTTAGTGGGATCGAGTGAAAAGTTGGCATTATTTTTGATAAGCTGGCCGTTCACCCGGTCGTAGGTATGATTCACAAAGAGCTGGTTGATCCGGCGGGGGTCTGCGGCATTGGCCGCGCCCATGGCATACATCGAGCATTTGGCCAGGTAGAGATCCAGGTCGCCGTCGTTGTCGATGTCGGACCAGACCGAGCCGTAGTTCCCCGAATTGTCGGAGGTGGGTACGGTGCGCATGTCGATCCAGCTGGTCACCGGCAGGAATTTACCCGTCCGGTCGTTTTTCCAGATCTGGTTAAGGCCCACATCGTTGCAACCGAAGAAATCCAGCCAGCCGTCGTTGTCGATGTCGGCCAGGTTGGCACCCTGCATCCAGATTTTGGGACTGCGAATGGTATCGGCCACAAAGCCGGCACCCTGGTTGTAGCGGATAGTGACCCCATCGAAAAACCCAGCGGTCAGAATATCGTTCTGGTGGTTCTTGTCCACATCACCCACCACGGTCGCAATCGGCTCGATCTTGAGCGTGCTCAACAGGGTACTGCTAAAATCGCCCTGGGGTGACTGGAAGAGGACTGACAACTCCTTACTGCGGGAATGGGTTCGGACAATATCATCCAGCCCGTCGCCATTGACATCGGCTATACCCTTCGAGAGAAAGCCCACAAAGGGCCGTCCGGGTAGCTTGTCGGTGGCATTGGTGAAGGCAATTTGCCCATGAGCCCCAAAAGGGCTCCCCGCTGCCAGGCAGAGAATGAGGGCAAATAGTGAGAGTCTCATAATTACTACAGTTACGGGGTACTATTCCTAAACTAATGGGTCGTAAATCCCCATTCTCTCTTGTTTTTCAGAAGAGAAGCGGATCTGGAATGATTCTAAATGGGGATCTTACGGTATTACATATACGTAATGCATAGTTGGGCTTAACCAGACAAATCCATTAGCACAAAATACGAGTTCGACAGCCAACCGGACTGTTGCCTAAAATGTTGCAACCGGCCTACCCAAAAGGAGTCAACCTGGCTAGCCTTTACCAACGAGAGCAAAGGCTTTTTCCGCCGATTGATCTTCTGGTAGGCAGAAGTTGACCCCTCTATAGCTGACTTCACCATAAGGGCAAAGTCGTTCTCTGAATTTAATTCTGACGTGGCTATACCCGCAAAGCCAAATTGGCCAGGAAATAATAAATCGGGTAAGCCTTGAATGATAAGTAGGTAAAGCTGTTTTGTCATATGCTTTGGTAGTAAATAGGCTTAACCAACTTTACTTAATAGTCGTCATAGCCTTATCCTTCACCTGTTCATACTGGCAAAAACAAAGGCAGATTTAGCTTACCAACCTGTCAACTAGTACCTTTTGTCGGTAAAAGCCTTTTTAATAGCAATTACTAGCTATTGAACTATATGTTATTACGCAATTCTCATAAAAGAAGAAATACAGAAGTAGCGTATTATTTTTCAATTTTTGATTTCTCAGAAAACTGTGCTTTATAGTGAGTTTATTTATATTAACTTGCACTCTCGAATCTATTTATTCGGCGTTTTTATCTTTTTTTAATCTTACTAAAGCGTTTGTATCATATAAGAACGGCAAGTTTTTTGATGCGTCGGACTGTTCTGAATAAATCCTTTGATATGAGCCTGTGAGAAGTATAACGGGTTGCCGAAGCCGTAAAAAAACTAACTTTGCAGCGTTTAAAAACAGTATGATTCATCGAGTTGCAGGTGGGTTGCGTTGCCCTTATAACGAACGATTTGACACCCCAGTCTCAACTAGTAAGACAGCGGACAAACGATCACTCAAATCACTGGCGTACATGGCATTAGCCACCATTTCAGCATAACCCCCCCCTAAGACTTCCGCCTGCAATGGCTGTTAGTCACAGGCTTTGTATCTGATCGTTTAGCAGATATGCCTGTATTTCATACACTCAACGTTCTCGATAATTATAATGGCACCGGCCAGTCGGTGGGAAGGAACTTGGTATGGAGTATCCCGATCACGTACGGAACGACCTCATCCGTCATTGACGTGCAAGCCACCTGGCGAATAGCACCAGGTGGCTTGCATGCTAGTCGAAACTAGCGCTCATACTGGGCGAAGGCCCGTTTTACATAAGCTTATATAAAGAATCCACTGTAACCACAAATGAATAACTTACGTATACTGATTATCGAGGATGATCTTATTTGGCAGCTTAAACTCCAAATGATGTTAGAACAATTGAACATGGGCACAATACAATTTGCCAGTTCTCTGGAAGAAGCGGAGCAACTATTGGATACTCAATTGCCTGATTTAGTAATTGCCGATATTGTTATGGCAGATGGATTGTCTTTTGAACTATTGACAAAAAAACACAAACAGCTACCGACTGTTTTTCAGACAGGCTACGCCAAGGAAGATTTTATAAGAAGGGCAATCTTATTGCCAAATGTTGAGTTTCTGCTAAAACCTTTTGAACGATTCAGTCTACATGCTGCTATTGAATTACTCTTTTCCAGAATACCTTCAACTATATCACAGCCTCCAACTAGTATCAGTGTTATTGGTAAACATAATCAGCGCTTACTGATTCCATTTGATGAAATTTACTGGATTAAGGCAGAAGGTAATTATTCTATTATCAATACAATTGACCAAAAATATGTATTAAAACGATCTTTACGAAAAGTAGCAGATGAATTGACCTTCTATTTTGTCCAAGTACAAAAAGCGTATATAATTAATAGTAACTATGTAGAACGTGTTGGAGAATCAATGGTTCAGATAAATCATCAGTCAATACAAATTGGGCGAAAGTATAAAAAAAATTTATTAGACGTCCTAAGGGGACGGAACTGAAAACAAGCGGATTGCCTGATTTTTCAGGTGATCTAGTTTATCGTCAATTGGCGTGTTAACATGCGTATCTATAAGGTAGAAATAGTTCATGCTTATAGAATGAACCCTGCTTGATTATTGCTGCATGAGTAACTTAACTACGTACATAAAGGCTTACTTTCCACAACGCTGGTAGTGCTGAGATAGTCTTTCCCGGCTTCGCTTTAAACGCATTTTTACGGCACTTACGGAGATATTAAGTTGTTGAGCAATACGTTTCATGTCTATTCCCTCTTCATATTTCATTCGTAATAGCATTCGGTCCTGAGCCGAAAGCTGATTAAGCGCTTCGTCAACAATAGAATACTTTTCCTCTAACAGGTGTTCTTCTGTTGAGTCCGGTATATTTTCTATTTCCACCCCTGGAAGAGAAACAAAATTATGTCGTTTATTAATTCGGTGCTGATCAAGGCAATGATTTGTAGTAATTGTATATAGCCAGGTAAAAAAGTTTGACTGCCCCTGAAATTGATCCCATTTTGTATAGGCTTTCAAAAGAATATCATGCGTAAAATCCTCAGCCTGCTGCTGATTTTTGACCATGGTTAGGCAACGTTGGTAAACTTTTTTAGCATAAAGTTTATACATTTTTTCGAAGGGGTCACTTTGGGAATTAGTGCTAGATGTTAGAGCTGAGTCGGCCTCATCATACAAAAAAAATGTCTCCATAAAGATACTGGAAAATGTAACTATAAAAAGGCAATCCTAGTTATTGAAAGTTTGATTAAATTTCCAATAACACTATACCTGTTTTAGTTAATACGTTAAGAACTAATAGTAAATTTTTAAAAGCAACAGATTACCTGATTCAGGATTATAGGCATAGATGACAATAAAACCTGTCCAAACAATTGTTACACTAAAAATGTGATACAAATAAGCATATTTATTACTCTTAACATGTATTTAAAGGTGACGAAAATTAGCTAATGTACACGTAATGCATAAAACTACACGATCAAAAGGCCCTGTAATTATTATTTATGAATCATCACAAATAGCAATCTTAATAGTTCAGTAAAATACTAGGCAAGAAACGGCGAATAAAAATTCAATTTTAATCATCTAGATGCATAAAATACAACGGCTAAAAAACTAAAAGTCAACAGTTTGTAGCTTTAAGTCTACTATACCTTTTTGGTTAATAATTTTTCATAAATACGTTTAAGGTACGAGTATCCACTATATCTAATGTGAATAAGAAAATAGCATTTGGTGTACTTAACCTGTCTTTAGTACTATTTTTTTTGTATATCGCTTTATATACTATTGACATTAGCAGTTTCTTTAGCCTTTGACTAGGAGTTTTTCCAATCAAATTCGGTTACCCTTGCTGTAATATGATACTAATAGATGTAAAATGTCTTACACCTCAGAAACAATACATACGTTGTTATTGTGTATATAAAGATTTCGAATCCTGTGTAGAAACGCTCAATCAACTAGTAAAAGAAGGCTGGACTATACTTAACGTAACAACTGCTGATAGTAAATCGCTATTAACTTTACCAGTAGAGTATGGCGTTCGTAATAAATTAGACAGTATTTGAATCAAATTAAGCTTATAAAAACAACGGCATTACGCCCTGTCTCACCCGATCTGCCAGAGGATGATCTTTCAGGATATGATTAAATGGCAGCCACGCCTTAATATCGTCCAGACACAAACCCACTTCGCTGGCATTAACTGACGGGAGCTGTACGGCCAGCGGACTTATTAATACTATATCGTTCCCACGCCGAATATTCCGAGAAAAATGAATTGCAATAGCAAAGTGCGTATATAGAATTTCTTTCAGTTGTTTATTCGTACAAGCCTGATAATGATCTAAGGCATCATGCAACGCCTTGCCTATATACTGTAAATAATGAACAGGCAGTATCGAATAATCTGATACCAGTTCGTTTCTTTAATTTCAATGCTTGGCGCAATCTGGACTTCTACATGCAGTATATTATTACCGTTACCACGGCTTAACTGACTCAATTCATTAAAAATATCTTAAAAAGTTACTCCAGTAAGGTTTTGTCGAAAAAATACGCGCATCAGTCCGGTTTCTCTAGGTTTTAATCCAGTCGTACGCATAATCATGCTTCGCAACGCCATTCGAGCAGAATTACTCTTAATGATCCAAGAGCTGATAGCTATAAGGTCTGTTAGTTTTGTTGCAGTTACAAGCTGATTCATATACATAGGAAGTCTCCCGCACTAAATAGTCAGGCAGAAATGGAGCAGGTAATTATATATTGTTGATAATCAAAATATAATTAACAGTATATAATTACCTGCTTTCGAATAAATTACGGTGGGCCAATAAATCTCTTTTGTTACGCCGACAACTCCTTCTGACAGAGACTACTAACTAGCTAAACATGTCCAGCGATTTTACATAAAACCATGTTCACTCGAGTCCAAACGTCACCTGCCTCGTTAAAACTTCAGCATGTAGTACAAGGCAGGTAAGTAGATTTGTATAGCTAGATCCTAATTTTCTTTAACATCTAAAAGATTTAACAATCCTTCCAGCTTCGGCCGATAAGAGACTCCAATTGGTATTTTAGTTGACCCAATACACAAATTAGATCGATCAAAGCTGGTAATTTTTCTTATGTTAAGGATAAATGATTTATGTACCCTCATAAAAAACTGGCTTGGCAATAATTTCGCAAGCGTAACAACGCGTTCGTTAACAATAGAAGAACCATCAGTCATATACACTTTTGAGTATATGCCATATGATTCAATATAGTCGATAGTCTGATAGTTAAACCGTTGTAGTTTACGGCCTGTTTTCAGGAAGATTGAATCTATACTCACAAGACTATTCGACTTAAATTGTATGCTTAACGCTCGATTTAACGCCCTCAATAGCCGTTCAAAGCTAAATGGTTTTAATAGAAAATCTACGGGTATACCTATCTCGTAACAGGCCAAGGCATCCTCAGGGCGGGAGCTGATTACAATAACTGGTGGTAGGTTAATGCCACTTTTAAGTAAGGTTAGTCCGCACTCATTCGCTAAACGGGTTTCCAGAAAGATTAGGTCAATCGCTTCTGTAGCTAGCATCTCGACAGTCTCTTCAAGAGTGGAGCAGACACCCGCAAATTCTAACAACGTGAATTTATGCAACTTGCTTTCTAGCTCCTTGATGTCTGGCTCAATGACATCAACGATAATGTACTTTCTAACTTTCATGTTACGGTAGTTTTACAGATTAAATCCGAAGCTTTTAGTCAAAAAATAACCAGCAGCACTCAATAGGGTAAGTCCTGATTAAATCAGGCTCTATTACCTAGTCTATCTAAAGCAAGGCTGCTTTTGCTATTTTCCATTCGAATCTACTTAGTAAAGCTATTATCAATTATCGGGCAATTGCTTATCTCTGAAAGCGCCAAAGGTGACAAAACACATATTTGGTGTACAAAAAGCATATAATTAATGAGTATAGTTTAATTTATCAGAATAGTGAATTTGCTGGGCTTCGCAAGATGCGCATACAATTATCCGATAAACCCAAAACTTGATGAAAATACGATAGTGGCTTCTCAGACCACCAATGCGGTGTAGGACCAGCTTGTTTAGCCACGGACTGAGTTTAGACATCCCAGTGACAGCCTTCCAGGTAAACTGTATTAGGGCTATTTTCTACGGTATATTACGTTACTGTACCTACTTTTAGCTGGACTAAACAAGCCCGGTAACCTTAATGAAAAACCTATCTGTACTCGTCTGTTTGGTGGCTATCAATCTACTTTTTTGTTCATACTTAAAAGCACAGCAGCTTTCAACTAAAAAAGCAGGGCTGACTACGCACGCAGGCATTTTCACAAAAAAACAGGTGGAACTGGGATCGGCTCTCTTCATAACGCATTGCGCTGCCTGTCATGGAAGAGATTTACGTGGAACGGAAGGAGGAAATGCATTGATTGGCGATCGCTTTATAGCTAAATGGAAGGATAAATCGGTTGGCCAGTTGTTTGATCTGACGAAATCGACTATGCCCAAAACCAATCCTCACTCCCTTGATAATGTCGCCTACTCTTCCCTACTGGCATTTATACTGAACAGCAATGGGTTTCCAGATGGGGATGTTGCCTTATCTTCGAAAAAGGAGGCACTAGCGGTTATGCTAATAGGTAATCCACCGCCCTCATCGCGGGTAAGTATGCAATTTAAACCAGCCACATACAATACAAAACCAACTACTATTGAAGCCGACTGGCGACAGCACCGGGGTGACTACGCAAGTTCTAACTATTCGCCATTAGACCAGATTAATAAAGAAAATGCAAAAAATCTAAAAATTGCCTGGCGGTGGAAAACTGATAATTTCGGAGCAAGCCCAGAGTTTTATTTTAAATCGACACCCCTGATGGTAAACGGTGTCCTATATACCACAGCCGGATTAAGCAGAACCGTAGCAGCTATAGATGCCGAAAACGGGGAAACCCTCTGGACGTTTCGGTTCGACGAAAAAGAACGAAAAACCTATGTTCCACGTCAGAACTCCGGGCGAGGAGTGGCTTACTGGGCATCGCCTGAGAAAGGAAAAGACCGGATCATTTACATTACGCCAAGTTTTCAATTAGTCGCGCTGGATGCCAAAACCGGTCATTTAGTGCCCGATTTTGGTGACAATGGGGTTGTGGATTTAAAAAAAGGCTTAGATCAGCCTATTGACCCACTCACTGCAACGATTGGCTCTACATCTCCCCCATTATTGTCAATGATGTCATCATCATGGGAGCCTCTTTTCCCGTGGGGTTGGCCCCTGTTTCTAAAAAGCAGGTTCGGGGAGACATCATGGGCTATGATGTGAAAACAGGAAAGCAGTTATGGATTTTCCATACCATACCCCAGCAAGGCGAAACAGGAAATGAAACCTGGGAAAAGGATAGCTGGACGTATACCGGAAATGCCGGAGCCTGGGCACCGCTTACGGCTGATCCTGAGCTAGGCTATGTTTATCTGCCTTTAGAAGCCGCTACGGGCGATTTCTATGGCGGACATCGGCCAGGGAATAATCTATTTTCGCAGAGCCTGGTCTGTTTAGATGCTAAAACGGGCAGGCGCGTCTGGCATTACCAGTTGATTCACCACGATATCTGGGACTATGATTTACCAGCTCCGCCTATTCTGGCAAACATTATGGTGGAGGGCAAGGCCATCAAAGCGGTTGTTCAGGTTACGAAGCAGGCATTTGCCTTTGTCTTTGATCGAGTTACCGGGAAACCCGTTTGGCCCATTGACGAGCGGCCCGTACCCCAAAGTGATGTAAAAGGTGAGTGGACATCGCCTACACAACCGTTTCCAACCAAGCCAGCGGCCTTCGACCGACAAGGGTATTCAGATGATATTCTGGTGGATTTTACGCCCGAAATCAAAAAAGCTGCCTTAAAAATTGTCAGCCGCTATAAAAAAGGGCCGCTTTATACGCCAGTTAGTACCTACAATCCACCCAACAATTTAGGTACCTTAATGCTGCCCGATGCGGTGGGTGGTGCTAATTGGCAAGGGGGTGTTCTGGACCCGGAGACCGGAGTTCTGTATGTTTCGTCAAGTACGGTTATCCGGCCAATGAGCTTGGAGTCCGCTCCCAACCTGTCGGATATGGATTACATCGCCTATATGGGAAATGCCCGCATTGGCCCCTATGGGTTACCGTTAGTAAAACCGCCTTATGGACGAATCACGGCCATTGATCTGAACACCGGCGATCACAAATGGATGGTGCCCAATGCCGATACGCCTGGCTGGGTAAAGGATATTCCGGCGTTAAAAGGCCTCAAGATTCCCCGAACCGGTTTACCCGATCGGGTGGGCATGCTGGTGACAAAAACCCTGTTATTTGCCGGAGAAGGAGCGGGTTTGTATGGCTCTGATGGCGGTGGCGGAAACAAGTTTCGATCCTACGACAAACAAACCGGTCAAATCCTATCAGAGATTACCTTACCCGCCAATCAAGCCGGGTTGCCCATGACCTATTCCACTAACGGGAAGCAATATATCGTTGTGGCCGTTGGCGCTATCGGCCATCCCGGAGAATTGGTTGCGTTATCGCTTTGAGAAAGTAACCAAGCCAGTCGTTATCTGGGTTTTATTTTTTGTTGGAATCGTGTTGCTTTGTTTGGACAAGACCAGTTCATATGAAGCAGAAAATAATCTACGAATGCACCAGGCATAACGGGAAAGACGTGATTTTCATCCGGTTTGAGTACAATAAAGAGCTAAACAAGCGCGTCAGGGAACTAAGTGGGGCCCGTTGGAGCCAATCTCAAAAAGCGTGGTACATAGTTGATAATCCACACTATCGCCAATTATTTGGCTTGGCCACACCCTTAGCTGGCAAAGACGTAATTGCTCATATTCATCCGACCAATCCGCCCGCCTTTACAGCCCTAATTGAAACTTTACAGTTGAAAGCCTATAGCCCAAGCACGCTCAAAACCTACCGGAATGAGTTCGCTCAATTGTTGTATTTGCTCAAAGCTACCCCTGTTGATGACCTAAGTGCTGACCGGCTACGCAGCTATTTTCTGTATTGTACCAATACACTGAAACTTTCAGAAAACACCCTACACAGCCGTATAAACGCGGTAAAATTTTATTTTGAGCAGGTGCTCCACCGTGAAAGGTTCTTTTTTGATATACCACGCCCAAAAAAGAAACTCAGTTTGCCCAACGTGCTGGCAGTTAGCCAGATGGAAAAGCTGTTTGCTCAACTCGAAAATCTCAAACACAAAACCATGATTTATCTGGCTTATTCGGCGGGCTTGCGGGTGAGCGAGGTGGTGAACCTTAACGTCAAAGACATCCATTCAGAACGAATGATTATTAACATCAAAGGGGCAAAAGGTAAAAAAGACCGAGTAGTAGCACTCTCGCAAGGAATTTTAGACCTTTTGCGGAACTATTACGTGGTTTACAAACCCAAGAATTGGCTTTTTGAAGGGCAGTATGCAGATGAGCCATATAGTACACGTAGCTTGCAACAGATTTTTCATCGAGCAAAAAATTCCGCTAACATATTGCAAGATGTAACGTTTCACAGCCTACGCCACAGCTATGCCACGCATTTGCACGAAGCTGGCACCGACATCAAGCTTATTCAAGAACTGCTAGGTCACAATGACCTGAAAACCACCCTCCGCTACACCCACGTGAGCAAACGTACGCTAGAAAACATCAAAAGCCCATTCGACGCATTGAGCCTTAAAAAAGACTCAAATACTATGGGTTAAAAACCCATAGGTTGAAAAATGGCTAAAGCCACTGGAAGGGTAGGCTGAAGCCCATTAAAACCCTACACTCAAGTGTAGTCTTATTCTAGAATGAAATTCTGGTCACTGTTGGGGCCCTCTTTGTGGTGCTCTAAGTACTGTTGAATCATTTCGTCTGTTATATTGCCCGTACTCCAAACCCCATAGCCGATGCCCCACAAATGACCACCCCAATATCGACGCTTTAGCTCCGAATACTCCCCAACAAGAGTTTGGCTGTACGGCCTTTCAAGCGCTTGGCCAACTCACTGATACTCAACTTAGGTGGGTAGCTGATATGCAGATGGATATGATCTTTACTAACAACACCTTTCAGTATCTGCACATCCAGCGCATCGCACGTCTGGCGGATCAGATCGCGGCAACGCACTTGAATATCACCCCGAAGAACCTCATACCGATATTTAGTACTCCACACCAAATGGGCATGTAATTGATGAACGCTATGACTACCTTTTCGTAGATTTTGCATTCTCAAAATTAACCCAGATTTGTAGAAGCTAAAGCCTTGCCCTAAAGGGCATAGCTTTTACTAACGACTGAGACCAGTAAATTGGAACATGTAAAAAAACGTTTTTACACCTAGATAACGACAATCGCTTCTCCAACAATACAAAAAGCACGACACAAAAAGTCCTGTATTATATTGAAATAGTACAAATAAATACAAAAGGTACGACAAAACTTTCGTATATTTAGGAGTTATGCCTCACCCTAAAAGACGACACGACCGACAATAAACGAACAGAAAAATGAAAGACGAAATGCCAACGCTTCTGCAAAATCAAAAGAGCTGCATCCACACGCTCAAAGCCAACCCAATGCAGCACATTTGCTTTTGCCCCAACCCACACGACAATAACTAGCCCCTGACTATGCTTGAAATATTAAATAATAGAACGGGGAATACCCACGAAAACGAACAGTTTAGGAGGGTTGTAAATATAATTGAAGCTACATTTGAAAAGTTTGGCTATAATGGTTTATTGATTGGAAATCCATTTAATGAATCATATTCACGTTTTCGTGCTGATGCCATTTTATACTATAACAACGGTCTAATTCTGATTGATTTCAAAAATTATAAAGGAATAATCAAATTACCTCCAAATGAAAATGAATTCCATTCAGCAAAATGGCATAATGAAAGCCCAAAGGACAGAAGTAGATTAGAAATAAAAGCAGGTGCGAATTTTATCAATCCATTTAGACAATTGGTTTCTTATCGCAATGCTTTTAGAGAATTAATTGATAAAAACAAGTATTTTGATGGGATAAACCCGGCAAGAGTTTGTATTGCCAATATATTTTCTGGGCCAATTGAAATTCATAATGAAGTTCCTAGAAATCTACCCTATTACAAACTTATCCAAGAATCGGACTTAGGTAATTTTCTTTACGACTTTGCAAGTGAAAACACTTACAAAGAGGAAAATGTAAAGGTTTTTAAAAGTATTTTTCCTGCTGAAGAATGGATTAAAAACATTGAAATTCCTATACCTGAACCAATCATTGAAAAGCAGATAACAGAAATTGACAATGATGTTGAAAAAAACATTGTTGATTTTCTCAAGGAAAAAAATGGTGGAATTCTAGTTTTGGAATCTATGAATGCTGAAGATAGAGATTCTTGGTTGCGATTTATTACTAACGAAGCTGTGAATCACAATATCCCTCAAATTGAAAAATGGTCACATTCCGCAAGAATTAGTAAGAAAATCCAAAGAAGGAGCAATATAGAAACAGAAGGAATTTACAGTGTTATTTATGGTGGTTCTGATATTGAAGGACAAAATGAAGATTCAGACAAAGAAGAACTAGAAGAAGAGTTGCTGGAGGTTATACCTTTAAAATCAAGCAAAGATATTGACGAAAAAGCATTGGCTGTTGTTACCGAAGCTCATTTAGTAAGCCGTAGTTTAAGTCAATCTGAATTATTGCGTTTTGGTTCGGGTAGATTATTGGAAGATCTTATCAAATTTCTCAATCCTGAAAGCAATCGCAAAATTGTGTTTATTGGCGACCCATATTCTTTAACATTTGGAAAAGAAGAAGATTCTGCATTGAATTTGGGAGCCTTGTCTGAATTGTATGATAAAGAAAGAATTAAACACTATAGAAAACCAATAGATAACAATTTTACCGAGGGAAAAGAAAAATTGCGAATTGATTTAGCAACCAGCATTGAAAAATCACTTTTTAATAATTTGAATTATAGTTTTGATGAAACTACTTTAATTAATTTACAAGACGATAACCAAAGAATTCAAAATCTACAATTGTGGTTTTCTAAGCCATTTTCTAATGAACCAGACAATGCAGTTTTATTCTATTCGAAAAAGGATTGCTTGAAAACTAACAAATGGATTAAAATACACAGTATTAAAAATGGAGAAAATTTGGCGTTTGGTGATTTACTAATTGTAAACAACAATGTTTCTATCCCCGATGATAGCGGCTTCCAAATTCCAAGACGAATTGTAAATGGAATGTTTTTAACTGTGCTAGCCGTTAAAGAAACACTCCAAGAACCAATTAAAATTCGACAAGCACCAATTCCAATAGTCTTATCCTTTTCCAAAATAAAAGTAAAATGTTTGAGTTTGGCAGGGTTGCCTGAAACTGAAATTTGGCTTTTGGGTAATTATTTTAATAGCGAAGATGACTTAACAAAAGAAGAACAAATTGCTTTTAGAGTATTTGTTAATTCAAAAATTAACGATGAAAAACGCAAACAAAAATTTGAAGATAGCCAAGAGTACAAACAATTGTTACAAGACAACCAATTCAGTATCCTTTCAAGTGAAGAAAAAGAAGCAATAAAAGTACTTGTGAAGAACTACAATTTACCAAAGGAAAAGAAAGAAAAGGTTGAAACAAGTAGAAATTCAAGAAGCTTACTTGCAGACTATTACAAAAAATACTCTAAGAAACTTTTTTTTCAAATCAAAGATTCTGACCCATTTGTAAATGCTGTTTTTGTTAAATACGGTTGGGCAATCACTGTACATAAAGCAATAGGCTCAAATTATAACGAAATAATTATAAAAGGACACCGTAAAGAAAATGATGGAATCACCAACGATAGTTACTTCCGCTGGCTGTATAGCGGTGTTACAGCTGGAAAAATCGTCAATATCACTTCGCCTAAAAGAATAAATCCTTTTATGGATTGTGTATTTGAAGACAATTTTGCAAGTGGCGTTTTCATAAAATCAAAACAATTCCTCATTTTTGAAAATTACGAAATTGAAACAAAATATGCAGATAAAGTTCAATTAATTGAAAACCAAAATGTATTAGGTACTATTTGTGAAATTTCAAAATTATTGGAACAAAATGGATATTTACTTGAAAGTTCAAAAAAGTATTCTGAATACTTGACAAAAGCTCTTTACTCTATCCCTCAAAGTGAAAATAAACAATTGATTTTAAATATAGACAATAAAGGTTCAAAGGATAATTTTGCTGTTGGCAATATTCGTATAGAAAATCTCAATGGTGCAGATGAAATAATTGTAAAGTCGTGCATTGAAGTTTGTTTGGGGCAAAAACAAAGTGTCGCTTCAATATCAGATAACAACCCAAAATTACCTACAGATTTTCGGGAGGAAATTTATTCTATCTGGATCGAAAGTTGCAAGAATGAAAACATTAACCTTAAAATAGTACAAAGCCATAATAATCAAGATGTTTTTCGTGCATCTTCTGAAAAGGACAATTTGACTTTTAGAGTTTGGTACGGTACAAGTGAAAACAATCACACAAAAGGATTTTTTTCAAAAATTGAAGTTTTAGAAAAAACATCAGAATCCATTTTAGAACAAATAAAACCAATAATTCATGGACTCTAAAACGGTTTTTGAATTACGAAATGAAGCAAAGGATTTATCAGGAATTGAAAAACTGAATAAATTAAACAACGCACTAAATATTTCACGAAGATTATATTTAGAAGATAGTTCAGATGGTTGGATTCAAAAAGCATTTGCTTGGATTCTCATAGATTTATGCAAGTATTACATAGCAGATAAAAACTTAAATCAAGCAAGTGTTTGTTTCAAAGAACTAAACACAATAGATTTTCAGGGTTATGAAGATGATATTATTGAAAATCAAAAAAGCTTTCTTCGTCCAAAAATAGACATCAATTATTCGGAAGTTCAAAAAGCCGAAGACTATAGTAAGAGCGGGAAAAACCAAGAAGCATTAAGTATTTTTAAAAATCTAATTTCTCAAAGCAAACTTACTGAATTACATCACGAATCTTACGGTTGGGTAATTTATAGATATATCAAAGCCGAAGAAAACAATCTTTCATCAATTGAAGTACGAACATTTTTGAGAGATTATATGAACTTAAAGAATGAAAGACCGTCAATGCTTCATTCTATGATTTTGAACTTTGCTTTAAATTATTCCAAAACTCATAGTGATTTTAAATTTTACAGTTTCTTTCTTTTGTGGAATCCAGACAATCTTCGTCACGAAGATTTGCACGATGGTTATAAAGACGGAAAAGATATTCCTTCACTCATTTCACGAATTTGTAGAGAGTTTGTAAACTCAAATACCGGGATAAACATTGAAGAATTTTTAAGCAAAATAAATCTTAACAAAGAAACAGTTTTAGACTTTTTCAGAGAAACCATTTTTTGGAACATTTTTAATACTCACAAGGAAAATAAATTTTCTGAATTGTGGAGTTTGTTTGAGCAATACAATACCAACTATTCCAAACACGGGCAATCAAAATGGCATTCCGAAATTTTAAATCTCGCTGAAAGATTTATGAAAGAAAATGACGAATGGCATTTTTTCAACTTTTTCAAAAATTGGAATCCCGAAAATTTAAGAAAAGATGATTGGAAAGAAACAAAAAAAGACGAACACACATATAAACCATTAGCAACAAAAGCAATCAAGAAGGCTTTTGAAGTTCTGAAAACACAACAATCAGAAAACGATTTATCTTGGCTTATCAAATTATATGAAACTGCAATAAAATTGTTCCCTGAAGATGAATGGTTATTGAGAGAAAAAGCCTTGCTTCATTTTAAGAACAACGAATTAGATTTAGCAATCAAAATATACAAACAACTTGTTTTAAAACTTGCAAACAAGCATTATATATGGCAAGAGTTTTCAGATTGTATTGTTTCCGATAATTCATTAAAAATTGGAATGCTATCAAAAGCATTGCGTTTAGAAAAAAACGAAGACTTTTTAGGGGACATTCATTTAGAGTTATCAAAGTTGCTAATTGATGATAATTTATTAGAAAATGCACTCGTAGAACTTGAAGCATACAAGAAACATAGAGAATTAAAAGGTTGGAAATTGTCACCCCAATATGAAGACTTGTCTAAAAAGGCAAGTTCAATTAAACAAAGCTTAACAGACAATCGGGAACTATACAAAAAATTTATCCCTCTTGCTGAAAATTTCGCTTATGCTGATTTTCTTTGGACTGAAGTCGTTTTGGTCGATAAATGGAAAGACGACAAAGGAAAAGACCGCTTAACTTTTACAGATGGAAAATCAATAGAGTTTGTAATCGGTAAGAATCGTTTTGAAGTCTTGAAACAATCAGAATTAGGACAAATTTTAAAGTTCAAACTTCACAAGCAAGAAATAAAAAAAGAAGTTGAAGCAAAGTTTTCTTGGCTTGGCAAAACTGTTGTTACAGAATACAAGCATATTCCACTTGTTGCTGAAAAATCAGAAAAGAAACACTGGGAAATTTTAGAAGATACTTTTGCTATTGTTGATTACATCAACAAAGAAAAAAGCATCATTCACGCAATTACAACAGATAACAAAGAAGTCTTTTTCCCCCAAATCAAAAGTGAATTACAAATCGGAGATTTCGTAACAGCAAAGATTTACACTAAAAAATTTAAAGACGATAACCGAACGGAATTGCGGCAAATTCAGAAAATTGACAAAGGTTCTGTTATATCAAAATTCCAAACACAAATAGCTATCGTTGATGGAGTAAACGAACAAAAACAATTATTTCACTTTATAATTTCATCCAAGTTACAAGGTATCGTTAAATACACAGAAACTAACCTTAGACCAAACGAAGGTGATTTTGTAAAATTGTCATTTGCTACTAAAACAGACAAAGACAAAAAATTGCGATTAAAAATATTGTCTATTGAAACAACAGAAGAAGTAAATCCAAACTTACGAAAAGACATTACAGGAATAATGGAAATGAAGTATAAAAATTATGATGAAGACAATCCTGACTTTGCGTTTATTGGTGATTATTATGTTCCAAAATATTTATTAGAAAAACACAATATTATAGATGATTGCCGAGTAAATGCACGAGCAATTTATGCAGGCGACAAATGGAAAGTAACAGAAATTGAAAAAATATAATGCCAACGCATATGGTGGCACATTTGCAATTTCACACAAGCCAATGCTAAAGCCAAAATTGCAAAAGAGCCACCAAACCAACGCACCAAGACAGACAGAAAATGCCAACAAAACAGACGACAGAAAAAGAAGGGCGAAGGCATAACAGGCGTTTGGCTCAATGGCGGGTGACGTGGTTAATTGAACATTCTACCTCGCATCAATTTTTGTGGTGTATTGACAGTTTTGTGCTCCGAAATCCGCCACTGCGCCAAGCGCCAAACCGTTGGTTGCAAGCATAACAGACGACAATGTATATTCAAGAAATATCAATTGACATAAAGACCAAAGTGGACAAAGACGAACTTATTGACGAGTTTGGTTTACTTATGTCGTTTTATCGTGGCAGCGGACAGACACAAGGAAAAATCGAATCTCAGTATATCGAAAACGACAAAATCGTTTGTTTGCCTTTTACTCTTGAAAAGACCTCTTTGGACAAAAAATTCAATAACTACTATGTAAATAGACAAGCTAAAAAAGTTGAAGAGCTTTGTAATTCCAGACTAATATTTAAGACAGTTGGCAAGTCTTATGACAGCTACAAAGCACCTTGTAACTGTAAAAAATCAGACTTCTATATCCTAATTACAAACTATATCACAATCCAATCGCCATTGACTTGTGGGACTTGTAATAAATCAGTTCCACTTTACCGACTGCCTCAATACTACGACTATGGCTATATGCCAATATTAAGTTGGGAAACAAATTATATTTCTTGTGACAGCTTACAGATGAATTGTGAAGTTGGCGAACGTTGGGCTTTAAATCAGATGCAGGAAATAACTTCACAGCTTTCCAAACAAGGACTTGAAATTTGTAGAAAGATTGAAGAACTAACTTCAATTCCGACCTATTACTATTTACATAACTATAAAAAGTTTAAGGGCGACCAATTAACAAGACTTTGCCCAAGTTGCGGTAAAAAATGGGACTTGAAAACACAATTACATAACCTTTACGACTTTAAATGTGACAAATGCAAAATAGTATCGACCATATCACCAAACTCTTGACAAGAATGCCAGCAGGTAACATCGTATTGGCAATAGTGGGGCTGAAAGTTGCAAATTCAACATTTGTGCTACTATTGAGCTTTTGTGCAAAGGCTCGGCTGACATTTTTCAAATACCCCACCATCGCCAATACGTAAACCGTTAACTTGACAAGCCACCTCTTACTACGTACTCTAAGAAGCTGTCACTCCCTCACTCATCTCGGTAACCCTGTCTTTTTTATCCACAAATACGGTTTTACACCCAAATGAGCTAGTTGAACTAAAATCGCTATTTACTGGACGAATGGCGGGATACGTCATTCAGGAAGATTCCGCAATTTTGTAGCCATCTTTCTCTGTTCAAGCGATACCAGAGAAAACAGACTTAATTACAGAGAACAGTTACCCCCTCTACAACTATGAGTACCCCAAAAACCCTGTTCGATAAAGTATGGGATGCACACGTCATCCGGCAGGTTAAAGATGGTCCCGATGTGTTGTTCATCGATCGGCATTTTATCCACGAAGTAACAAGTCCGGTGGCGTTTCTTGGCCTCGAAGGTCGGGGTGCCCCCGTATTATTCTCGGAGCGCACGTTTGCTACCGCCGATCACAACACCCCAACCCTCAACCAGCATTTGCCCGTAGCAGATCCCCTATCGGCTAATCAGCTAGACGCATTGGAGCGCAATGCGGCTAAATACGGCATCTCTCACTGGGGACTTGGCCACATCAAAAACGGTATCGTACACGTAGTAGGTCCCGAAAATGGCATCACGCTACCGGGCATGACCATCGTTTGTGGAGACTCCCACACTTCAACGCACGGCGCTTTCGGAGCCATTGCATTTGGTATTGGTACATCAGAGGTGGAGATGGTGCTGGCAACTCAGTGCATTATGCAGCCCAAGCCTAAGAAAATGCGGATTACTGTCAACGGTAAAACAGGGAAAGGCGTATTACCGAAAGACGTGATTCTATACATCATTTCGCAAACGTCGGCCAGTGGTGCTACGGGTTACTTTGTCGAATACGCCGGTGAGGTGTTTGAGAACATGACCATGGAAGGCCGGATGACGGTTTGTAATATGACCATCGAAATGGGTGCCCGGGGTGGCATGATTGCTCCCGACCAAACCACACTCGATTACCTGAAAGGTCGCGAACTGTCGCCCAAAGGCGAACAGTGGGATAAACTGGTTCCTTACTGGCAGACACTCAAAACCGACGAAGGCGCTACGTTCGACCTCGACCTAACCTTCGATGCGGCCAATATTGAGCCCCAAATTACCTACGGTACAAATCCTGGACTAGGAACGGGCGTAACCCACCAGATTCCAACCGCCGAGAGTGTAAAAGACGGTTCAGCGAGCTACAAAAAATCATTGCAATACATGGGCTTCGCCGAAAACGAATCCATGATTGGCAAACCTGTTGATTTTGTATTCCTCGGCAGTTGTACGAATGGCCGGATTGAAGATTTCCGGGCGTTTGCGTCAATTGTGAAAGGGCGCCATAAAGCCGATAACATTACGGCCTGGTTAGTACCTGGATCACACGTTGTTGAGAAACAAATTCAGGAGGAGGGTATTCTGGACATCCTGACCCAGGCCGGTTTCGAACTACGTCAACCGGGCTGTTCAGCTTGTCTGGCCATGAACGAAGATAAGATTCCAGCGGGAAAATATGCTGTTTCTACGTCCAATCGCAATTTCGAAGGTCGCCAGGGACCAGGTGCCCGAACACTGCTGGCAAGCCCGCTGGTAGCAGCCGCTGCCGCCGTTACGGGCGTCGTTACAGATCCAAGAATTTTAATTGATAATGAATAATGTACAATGGATAATGAGGCTTTCAATTTGAAGTCGTATCCATTCATTACTCATCCATTGTACATTATTCATTATACATTATCCATTTATCAAAATGGCTTACGACAAATTTACCATACTCCGTAGCAGTGCCGTTCCCATGCCGAACGAGAACGTAGACACGGACCAAATTATCCCTGCCCGTTTCCTGAAAGCGACTGAGCGAAAAGGATTTGGCGACAATCTCTTCCGCGACTGGCGGTATAACAACGACAATACGCCCAAGGCCGATTTTGTCCTGAACAATCCAACCTATTCAGGTAAAATTCTGGTTGGTGGCAAAAACTTCGGTAGCGGTTCGAGCCGCGAACACGCAGCATGGGCCATCTACGATTATGGTTTCCGTTGCGTGGTATCGAGTTTCTTTGCCGATATTTTCCGCAATAACTCGATCAATGTCGGCATCTTACCCGTACAGGTGAGTCCCGAATTTCTGGAAACAATCTTCGCGGCCATTGAAGCCGATCCAACAACCGAATTGGAAATAAACCTGCCTGCACAGACAATCACGCTGCTGGCCACGGGCGATAGCGAAAGCTTTGCCATCAATGAGTACAAAAAGCATAACCTCATTAACGGTTACGACGATATCGACTACCTGTTGTCCATGAAGACCGAAATTGAAGCCTTCGCTGAAACGAGACCCTTTTAATTCAATTAGTGAATGAGCGAATGAGTGATTGAGCGAGTATAAGCCGACAGGTTTTATTCACTCAATCACTCATTCGCTCATTCACTCATTACCTATGAAACGTCGTTATATTGAAATCATGGATACGACCCTCCGCGATGGTGAACAAACCAGCGGAGTGTCGTTTTCAGCGTCCGAGAAATTAGCCCTGGCGCAATTACTGCTTACCGAAGTCAAAGTAGATCGGGTTGAAGTGGCCTCTGCACGTGTGTCGGCAGGGGAGCTGGAAGCCGTCCAGCAAATTACCGCCTGGGCTGCCAAAACCGGTATGCTGGATAAAGTTGAAGTATTGACATTCGTTGACGGACAAGCCTCCCTCGACTGGATGCAGGCTGCGGGAGCAAAGGTGATGAACCTGCTCACCAAAGGCTCCCTGAATCACCTCGTTCATCAGCTTAAGAAAACACCTGAGGAACACTTTGCCGAAATACAACAAGTCATTCGCGACGCTCAGCAGCTTAACTTACAGGTAAATGTGTATCTGGAAGACTGGAGCAACGGCATGCGCAACTCGCCCGATTACGTACGTCAGTTTCTGGATTTCCTTCAAACTCAACCCATTCGTCGGGTACTCTTACCGGATACGCTGGGCGTGCTCACCCCCAACGAGACCTATGCATTTATTAGCCCGCTGGCAAGTCGGTATCCGAATCTGCATTTCGATTTTCACGCCCACAATGACTACGACCTCAGCATCGCCAACGTAATGGAAGCGATTCGGGCAGGCGCACATGGTATACACTTAACCGTTAATGGCCTGGGCGAACGCGCAGGGAACGCACCCCTGGCCAGCGCCATTGCCGCCCTACGTGATTTTATGCCAGATGTACGGACAGGTGTAGTTGAGAAATCACTGTATCAGGTCAGCAAAATTGTCGAGACATTTTCAGGACTTCGGATTCCCGATAATAAACCTGTCGTTGGCGACAATGTGTTTACCCAAACAGCCGGTATCCACGCCGATGGCGACAAGAAAAATAACCTGTATTTCAATACTCTGCTGCCCGAACGGTTTGGTCGCAAACGCAGCTATGCACTTGGCAAAATGTCGGGGAAAGCGAATATTGAGAACAACCTCCGTGAATTGGGTATTTTATTATCCGAAGTCGATCTCAAAAAAGTGACGCAGCGAGTTATCGAGTTAGGTGATCAAAAAGAAGCAGTCACACGAGAAGACTTACCGTATATCATCTCCGATGTACTGAATACCAATGCAATTGCCTCTCGGGTTGAGGTACTCAACTACGTTTTGACGCATTCGAAAGATCTCAAACCCTCAGCTACCCTGCGAGTCCGAATTGATGAAGATTTATTTGAAGAAAACGCACAGGGTGATGGGCAGTACGATGCATTTATGAACGCACTCAAAAAGATTTACGGCAAGAAAAAGCTAACCCTGCCTGATTTAACGGATTATGCAGTCCGAATTCCCACTGGAGGCCGCACAGATGCACTCTGTGAAACCATCATTACCTGGAAGCACAACAACCGCGAATTCAAAACCAGAGGCCTCGATTCTGACCAAACGGTGTCGGCAATTAAGGCAACCCAAAAAATGCTGAATACGCTGGATTAAAAATGACAATTCGTTTAATAACTTCGTGCTTTATAAAGCACCAATAGTTATCACATCCAATTCGTCCTTATGAATCAGGCAAAACAAACGGCGGAAAAAGTTGAATACAATGGGTCCGACAACTTGGCTATGATGAGCCACGCTGTTAATTATAACAGTGGTCTGTACAAGTGGGTCGCCCGCGATATTCGCCCCGGTGAAGCCATATTGGATTTTGGGGCTGGAAATGGAGAATATGCGAACCGATTTCCGATAGGAAGTGTCGACGCAGCCGAAATTGACC
Organism: Spirosoma telluris; assembly: GCA_003259005.1. Lineage (GTDB taxonomy): Bacteria > Bacteroidota > Bacteroidia > Cytophagales > Spirosomataceae > Spirosoma > Spirosoma telluris. Next base: position 6,117,335 of record QLII01000001.1, on the reverse strand, counting down.
CAGACCTATTGCCATTGATTAAACAACCCGTTTATACCGATATCAACCAACTCCCTAAAAAATATGACCTGATTTATACAATCAACGTTCTGGAACACATCGAGCATCACGGCGAAATTGTAAAGGAGTTATACACTAAACTCAAGCCCGGAGGTCGCATTAAAGTCTTCGTTCCAGCCCGGCAGGAAATTTTCAGTAATATGGATGAGCACGTTGGTCATTACCGACGCTACGATAAAAAGTTGGTTCGCCAGATTCTGGAAGATGCCGGCCTGAAGGTTACAGATTGTCGGTATTATGATTTCGCCGGATACTTTATCTCATTACTCTACAAATGGCTGGGTAAAGATGGCCGAATTACGAAAGATTCTGTTATCCTTTACGATCGGGTTATTTTCCCTGTAAGCCGTGTATTTGATAAGTTAACGGTTGGTCAGATCATTGGAAAAAACGTCATTGCCGAAGCAATCCGTCCTAAATAGTTTAGTAGTGCTTTGTCAAAATAGATTCTATGGATTCTGTTGATTCTATTAAGTCTGATAACAGAACCACCTATAGAATTTAAACTGGACGATAGATACTACTCATACAGATTCAAATTTCAGTTTAGTCCATTAGCTATACCCAAAGAATGATTGAGCCTAAACGTGCTCACTCATTCGTTTTACAAATGAAAAAACACATCCTTGTAGTACCTGGCGATGGTATTGGCGCCGAAGTAACCGCCGTTGGCAAACAGGTTTTAGAAGTCATTGCTCAGAAATTCGGGCATGAGTTTTCGTACGATGAAGCATTAATTGGTCACGTTGCTATTGAAGCCACCGGTTCTCCACTACCGGCGGAGACGTTGGCGAAAATGCGGACTGCGGATGCCATATTATTTGGCGCAGTAGGCCATCCCAAATACGACAATGATCCGTCGGCAAAGGTACGGCCTGAACAGGGGCTTTTGCAGATGCGCAAAGAATTGGGGCTATACGCTAATCTGCGCCCTATTAAACTCTTTGACGAGCTACTCGACGCATCCAGTATCAAACCTGAAATCCTGCGTGGGGCTGATATTCTTTTCTTTCGTGAATTGACGGGCGATGTTTACTTCGGTAAACGTGAACGGCTCGACGATGGAAACACGGCCTACGACACGATGATCTATAGTAAATATGAAGTAGAGCGTATTGTCAGGAAAGCCTTCGAAGCGGCCCGAACGCGTGGTAAGAAACTGTGCTCGGTTGATAAAGCCAATGTATTAGAAAGTAGTCGTTTATGGCGTGAGGTTGTACAGGCACTGGCTCCTGAATACCCGGATGTGGCGGTTGAGCATCAGTTTGTCGATGCCATGGCCATGCTACTCATCAAAGATCCTAAGCGTTTTGATGTAGTGGTGACGGGGAATCTTTTTGGGGATATCCTAACCGATGAAGCCAGTCAGATTGCAGGGTCGATGGGCATGCTGGCTTCGGCTTCCGTTGGCGACAGCACAGGGGTTTATGAACCTATTCATGGATCGGCACATGATATTACGGGCAAAGGCGTAGCAAATCCATTAGCCTCCGTTCTCTGCGTAGCTTTATTATTGGATATTTCATTTGGTCTTAAAACAGAAGCCCAGACGGTTATTGAGGCAGTAGATGCTATCTTAAAAGCAGGATTCCGTACACGCGATATTGGCAATAGCAGCACACCAGCCGATAAACTTTTAGGTACTCGTGCAATGGGCGACCAGATTTTAGAGCGTTTAAAAGCGTAATATTCACGATTAAGCGTTGAAAAAATTTATCTATTCTCTTGTAAACTTTTTCAAAATGGCTATTTTTGTAGCGTATTTACGCGATCAGCGAAATTTCGCAAACGATTTATGACTAATTCCCTTCCCTGCCGACTGCAAAAACTAAACGTTTTCTAAGAACGGAGCGAAGGATATGCCATACAAAAAGGCCCTTTCTCCACAGGAAAGGGCCTTTTTTATAGATTAACGAATTCATACGTATTCAATATTTATCGGACCATGAGCCAACGAGTTTATATTTTCGATACCACTTTGCGCGATGGCGAACAAGTGCCAGGCTGCCAGTTAACCACCGAAGAAAAAATTGTGGTGGCTAAAGAACTGGAACGAATGGGTGTCGATATTATCGAAGCAGGCTTCCCTATTTCAAGTCCTGGTGATTTTCGCTCAGTCGTTGAAATCTCGAAGGCCGTTACGGAACCAACGATCTGTGCGCTTAGCCGGGCTGTAAAAGGCGATATTGATGCGGCTGGCGAAGCACTCAAATGGGCAAAACGCGGACGTATTCATACGGGGATTGGCTCATCGGACATTCACATCCGGAATAAATTTGGTAGTACACGAGAAAAGATTCTTGAACAGGCTATTGCCGCGGTCAAACATGCTAAAACCTACGTAGAAGACGTAGAGTTCTATGCTGAAGACGCTGGCCGGGCTGATTTAGTATTCCTGGCTCAATTAACGGAAGCTGTAATTAATGCAGGAGCAACAGTCGTTAATGTTCCTGACACAACAGGCTATTGCCTTCCAGATGAATACGGAAAGAAAATCGCCTACATATACGAACACGTTTCGAACGTTCACAAAGCCACTATTTCAATTCATTGCCACAACGATTTAGGCCTGGCGACTGCAAACACGCTTGCAGGCGTTATGAACGGCGCACGGCAGGTTGAAGTAACCATGAATGGTATTGGGGAACGCGCCGGGAATACGTCGCTGGAAGAAGTCGTAATGGCGATAAAAGTCAAGAAGGAATTAGGCTTATACACCAATATCGATTCGACACGCCTGTTTCCAGTCAGTAACTTGGTATCACAGATGATGCGGATGCCTGTTCAGGCCAATAAAGCGATTGTTGGACGAAACGCTTTTGCTCACTCGTCGGGTATTCACCAGGATGGTTTCCTGAAACACTCAGAGAACTACGAAATCATGAATCCGCATGATGTTGGAGTACCGAAATCATCCATCGTACTGACTGCACGCTCTGGCCGACATGCTCTAAAGCACCGACTTGAGTTACTGGGTTTCCGCTACGATAAGCCAACACTCGATGGCATCTATACACGCTTCCTTGATATGGCGGATATTCGTAAAGAAGTGAATGATAAAGATTTAATGGAATTGGTTCGCTAATTTAAAGCCCGTCTCGCGAGACGGGCTTTTTAGTTTATCAGCCGAACAAAACAGTAATACAGTCTGTTTCGCCAGTATAAGAATGACACTAAATCAGGTTAATCCTCACAATCATGGCCAGTCCAACTCCTGAATTAATTAACGCCCTTCGCCGAACCGTGCAGAGCCTAAAGAATGGAGCACCTTACCAATGGGGACATATGGGAGGTTGCAATTGTGGCAATTTAGCACAGGAACTGACAAAGCTCACAAAAGACCAGATTCATCAGTATGCCATGCAACGACATGGTGATTGGAATGAACAGGCTGAAGACTATTGTTCAACCAGTCAGATGCCTATTGATCTTCTGATCAATGAAATGCTCAATGCAGGATTAATGCTGGAAGATCTAAAACACCTCGAACGACTTGATGATCGTCAGATTCTAGGCCGTTTCCCTATTGAGAAACGCTTTTTAAGGCATAATGTACGTGAAGATGTCATGGCCTATATGAACGCATGGGCAGAGCTATTAGAAGAGCAATTGTTAGCTAAAATCACCCTACCTGCGCTTCAAGATATCGAATTTGCATAGCCTAATTACGTTAAAAAGCATTGCACTGTCACAAAGGTAGCAAACGCAAAAAGGCCTGTCCGTTTGGACAGGCCTTTCTTCATTTCATTCAGGTGGCACCTTCCTACTCTCCCGCTTGTGACAGCAGTACCATCGGCAGTACGGGGCTTAACGGCTCTGTTCGAGATGGAAGAGGTGAACACCCGCCTTACCAGCACCAACCTGATTGACTCTTCTGATCAATAACGATCAATGTCTTATGTCTTTTTCCCCACAGAGAGAGACTCTGATTCACTTGCAATTCCTAACTCCTTACCGATTCCTCCTAGAGCACTCTCCTTAAGTAACAACCCTAAACACGCGTCCGGGGCCATTAGTACGGCTCGGCTTAACACATCTCTATGCCTACACCTGCCGCCTATCAACGTCGTCGTCTACAACACCCCTTTATACCGGAACACTCATCTTCAGGCCAGTTTCGCACTTAGATGCTTTCAGCGCTTATCTGTTCCCCACGTAGCTACTCGGCCGTGCCTGCGGCCAAACAACCGATTCGCCAGCGGTGAGTCCATCCCGGTCCTCTCGTACTAAGGACAGAGCCCGTCAATATTCCAACGCCCACCACAGATAGGGACCGAACTGTCTCACGACGTTCTGAACCCAGCTCGCGTGCCACTTTAATCGGCGAACAGCCGAACCCTTGGAACCTTCTCCAGCCCCAGGATGTGACGAGCCGACATCGAGGTGCCAAACCTCCCCGTCGATGTGAGCTCTTGGGGGAGATCAGCCTGTTATCCCCGGCGTACCTTTTATCCTTTGAGCGATGGCCCTTCCATGCGGAACCACCGGATCACTATACCCTGCTTTCGCACCAGATCGGCTTGTGGGCCTCACTGTCAAGCTTGCTTCTGCTATTGCACTCCCCTGCCGATTACCGTCCGGCATGAGCAAACCTTGGGAAACCTCCGTTACCCTTTCGGAGGTGACCACCCCAGTCAAACTACCCACCAAACGCGGTCCTGTCTCCAGTTAGAACGCCAGTCAGCCAAGGGCGGTATTTCAAGGTTGATTCCACGATGCCTGGCGACACCGCTTCCCAATCTCCCGCCTATCCTACACATGCCTGACCGGCATTCAGCGTTAAGCTGTAGTAAAGGTGCACGGGGTCTTTCCGTCCCGTGGCGGGTAAGCGGCATCTTCACCGCTACTACAATTTCACCGAACTCATGGTTGAGACAGTGCCCAGATCGTTACACCATTCGTGCAGGTCGGAACTTACCCGACAAGGAATTTCGCTACCTTAGGACCGTTATAGTTACGGCCGCCGTTTACTGGGGCTTCAGTTCAAACCTTCGCCTTGCGACTAAGCTCCCCCCTTAACCTTCCAGCACCGGGCAGGTGTCAGACCCTATGCGTCAACTTTCATTTTGGCAGAGTCCTGTGTTTTTGGTAAACAGTCGCCTGGGCCTCTTCTCTGCAGCTTCTCTTGCGAGGAAGCCCCCTTATCCCGAAGTTACAGGGTAATCTTGCCGAGTTCCTTAACCATGATTCTTTCGCGCACCTTAGAATATTCATCCCAGCTACCTGTGTCGGTTTACGGTACGGGTATCCATACGCTTAACGACTACTCACTTTTCTTGGAAGCCCCGTCAACTCTTCGCTTCAGCCGAAACCTCCGCTCAACGCCCTATTCCGTCAGGACCTAGAATCTCTGGCACTCCGTCATGAGCACTCCTGCATAGATAGTTTGGGAATATTAACCCAATCCCCCTCAAAGCCCGGCATTCGCCTGCTCCTTAGACCCCGACTAACCCTCCGATGACTGCCATCGCGGAGGAAACCTTAGCTTTTCGGTGTGAGGAGTTCTCATCCTCATTCTCGTTACTTATGCCTACATTTGCTTTTCTATGCGGTCCACCAGAGCTCACGCTCCAACTTCACCCCCCACAGAATGCTCTCCTACCACATCATGCTCGTGCATGAGTCCATAGCTTCGGTGATGTGCTTGATGCCCGTTTATTATCGACGCCCGCCCCGCTCGACCAGTGAGCTGTTACGCACTCTTTAAAGGAATAGCTGCTTCCAAGCTAACCTCCTGGCTGTCTCAGCAGCCGGACCGCCTTTGTTCAACTTAGCACACACTTAGGGACCTTAGCTGATGGTCTGGGTTGTTCCCCTCTCGGACTTGGACCTTAGCACCCAAGCCCTCACTGCCACGCACCTCTCTGCGCATTCGGAGTTCATCAGAAGTTGGTAGGATGTGACTCCCCCGCATCCTGTTGGTCGCTCTACCTCACAGACAGTAACACGTAACGCTGTTCCTAAAAACATTTCGGAGAGTACGAGCTATTTCTCAGTTTGATTGGCCTTTCACCCCTATCCCCAGCTCATCCGGAAGCTTTTCAACGCTTATCGGTTCGGTCCTCCACGGTGTGTTACCACCCCTTCAACCTGGCCAGGGATAGATCACCAAGTTTCGCGTCAACCCCCACTGACTAGACGCCCTGTTCAGACTCGCTTTCGCTTCGGATCCGTACGTCCACGTACTTAACCTCGCCAGTGACGGTTACTCGTAGGCTCATTATGCAAAAGGCACGCTGTCACCCCACACTGGGGGCTCCAACCGCTTGTAAGTGCCTGGTTTCAGGATCTATTTCACCCGGGTACTCCCCGTACTTTTCACCTTTCCCTCACGGTACTCTGCGCTATCGGTCTTCTGATTGTATTTAGCCTTACCGGATGGTGCCGGCCGATTCAGAGGGAATTTCTCCGGTTCCCCCCTACTCAGGAGTCCCAACCCACTAGTGCACTGACCGGTACGGGACTCTCACCCTCTATGGTGTCTTTTCCCAAAGACTTTCCGTTCGTTTACTAATTTGATGTCAGGTCCTACTACCCCGACCACGCCGTAACGTGATTGGTTTGGGCTCTTCCCCGTTCGCTCGCCACTACTTAGGGAATCACAATTGTTTTCTCTTCCTGCGGGTACTTAGATGTTTCAGTTCTCCGCGTTTGCTCTCCTAAAAGGAGTGATGGTTCTTCAAACCACCGGGTTGCCCCATTCAGACACATACGGATCAGCCCCTGCCAGCGGGTCCCCGTACCGTTTCGTCGCTTGCCACGTCTTTCCTCGCCATCAGAAGCCTTAGGCATCCCCCAGACACCCTTTGCTGCGTGTTTAGTCGCCACTTAAAATGCTCTACTCAATAACCAGCAATTCCGTTTGGAACGCTTTTCTATCCAGAATACACCGCTTCGATGTATTCAGTCTCTCCCTGTAGGTCAAAGAACAGATTGTCTATCCCCAAAAGGAAAGACAAAGTCCTTAACAAACGCCAGCACTTAACTCAACTTCTTAATGCACTCCAAGAGATACACTAATCGGCTCCAAAAAGGAGGTGTTCCAGCCGCACCTTCCGGTACGGCTACCTTGTTACGACTTAGCCCTAGTTACCGAGTTTACCCTGATAAGACTTTTACCTCCCACTTCAGGTCCCCCCAACTTCCATGGCTTGACGGGCGGTGTGTACAAGGTCCGGGAACGTATTCACCGCGCCATGGCTGATGCGCGATTACTAGCGATTCCAGCTTCATGGGGTCGGGTTGCAGACCCCAATCCGAACTGTGACCGGCTTTACAAGATTGGCTCCAGGTTACCCTATCGCTACCCGCTGTACCGACCATTGTAGCACGTGTGTCGCCCTGGACGTAAGGGCCATGATGACTTGACGTCGTCCCCCCTTCCTCTCTGCTTGCGCAGGCAGTCTACTTAGAGTTCCCGACATTACTCGCTGGCAACTAAGTACAGGGGTTGCGCTCGTTGCGGGACTTAACCCAACACCTCACGGCACGAGCTGACGACAGCCATGCAGCACCTTGTTTTGTGTGTATTGCTACACGGACCCATTTCTGAGCCCTTCACGCACATTCTAGCCCAGGTAAGGTTCCTCGCGTATCATCGAATTAAACCACATGCTCCACCGCTTGTGCGGACCCCGTCAATTCCTTTGAGTTTCACTGTTGCCAGCGTACTCCCCAGGTGGATTACTTAACGCTTTCGCTCAGCCACGCATGTTTGAACACACACAGCCAGTAATCATCGTTTACGGCATGGACTACCAGGGTATCTAATCCTGTTCGCTACCCATGCTCTCGTGCCTCAGTGTCAATCCCGTCGTAGTAGCCTGCCTTCGCAATCGGTGTTCTGGGTCATATCTATGCATTTCACCGCTACATGACCCGTTCCGGCTACCGCCAACGCATTCAAGTTCAACAGTTTCCAGCCACATCAAACGGTTAAGCCGCTTGCTTTCAAACCAGACTTATTAAACCACCTACGCACCCTTTAAACCCAATAAATCCGGACAACGCTTGCACCCTCCGTATTACCGCGGCTGCTGGCACGGAGTTAGCCGGTGCTTATTCCTCAGGTACCGTCACACAATCCCGCAGGACTGCTGTTCTTCCCTGATAAAAGCAGTTTACAACGCTGAGCGCCTTCATCCTGCACGCGGCATGGCTGGGTCAGACTTCCGTCCATTGCCCAATATTCCCTACTGCTGCCTCCCGTAGGAGTTGGGTCCGTATCTCAGTACCCATGTGGGGCCAATCCTCTCAGAACCCCTACTGATCATCGCCTTGGTGGGCCGTTACCCCCCAACTAGCTAATCAGACGCAAGCCCCTCTCATACCCATAAATGTTTACCAAGATCACCAGGTGATGACACTGGACCGTGCGGGTTTACCCCAGCTTTCGCCGGGCTATCCCCCAGTATGAGGCAGGTTGCTTACGCGTTACGCACCCGTTTGCCACTGTCCTTGCGAACCGTTCGACTTGCATGTATTAGGCCTGCCGCTAGCGTTCATCCTGAGCCAGGATCAAACTCTCCATCGTAAATATGTTTGAGATCAACAAACGTTAATCTCGATGTTGTTCAACCGGTGATCGAAATCACAAAGTTGTGTTATTGTTGTGCTGACCGTTTGTCAAAGAACTGTGCGCCTGGCCCGTTGGCCGAAGCGTGGTTGAGAGGAGATTTAAAAACCTTAAATCGTGTCTCGTTGTTTGGGAGTGCAAAGGTACACTTTATTTCCCGGTTGTCAAGTAAAATCGAAATTATTTTTTAAATTTAATTTTCGATGTTTTTCACTTAACCGATTGATTTCCAGAAGTTTAGTTTCTTTTGATCAACCTTTCCCGTTGTTTGGGAGTGCAAAGGTACCAGACTTAGTTTGCTTTGTCAAGTAAATCTGAAAATAAATTTTTATCTTGATTTTCAGTGAGTTGCACCTAATGAGTTGATTGACAGTAACTTGCGATGTTGTTCTCGACTCATTTCCCTGATTTGGGACTGCAAAGGTAGGGGTATTTGGGGCCCTTGTCAAGCCCTGTCTGGAAAATAAATAAGGTCTTACCAAACAATCTTTGGTAAGACCCCCAATCTCAGCCACTTACACACTATAATATTTTTAACTTTTTTTCAAACAATTTCAAATAACCTGTTTAATGCGGCCTAAACGACTTCCAATAAGTATGTTTTTGGCTACCATACGAGTACTATGAAGTATATTGCATCTTACTTTTACACCTTGTATTTAGGGTGCAATTATCCATACGATGAAAATACTACATACCGCCGATTGGCATTTAGGCAAGCGGCTACAGGATTTCCAGCGTTTACAGGAACAGCAGGATGTGTTGGCTGAAATTATACAGGTTGCCGATCAGGAAGATGTAGACCTGGTAGTCGTAGCTGGCGACTTGTTTGACACGTTTAATCCCGATCCGCAAGCAGAAGACCTATTATATAGTACGCTTAAAAAATTAACAGCAGGTGGAAGGCGGACAGTAATAGCTATAGCAGGTAATCATGACAACCCTGAGCGAATTGAAGCACAAGACCATTTTGGTCGGGAGTGCGGTATAATTTTCGCTGGTTTCCCAAAAACTGAAATTCAATCCCATGCATTAAGCTGTGAAGCGAAGGTGCTTCAGACGGCACCCGGCTTTATCGAATTAAAACTCCCCCAACACGATGCGCCAGTTCGAATCATTTTGACTCCTTATGCCAATGAGAATCGAATGCGCTCGTATTTCGGGATGACTGACCTTGATGATGAGCTCCGGCAAAATCTGCAAGGTCATTGGGCAACGCTGGCTGATACCTATATGGACACAAAGGGGGTTAATTTACTGGTAGCCCACCTTTTTGTGATGAAACGGGGTGGCGAACAACCCGAAGAATCGGACGATGAACGGAGCATCCTGCAAATTGGTGGCGCATCGATGGTCTATACGGATATGATTCCTCCACAAATACAATATACGGCTTTGGGGCATTTACACCGTTATCAGCAAATGGGAGGTGGTCCTTGCCCAGTCGTATATAGTAGTAGTCCGCTGGCCTATAGTTTTGCGGAATCCGATCAGCAAAAATATGTTGTTCTAATTGATGCTAAACCAAATCAGGCGGTAACCGTTTCGCCGATTCCGCTTAAAACAGGGAAACGACTTCTTCGCCCACGATTCAAACTCGTTACGGAGGCTATCGACTGGCTTCGGGAAAATCCCAATTGTTTCGCGGAGATTACGTTGCAGACGACCACCTATTTAACAAGTGAGGAACGTCGGCAACTTCAGCAGGCGCATGAGTCGCTGGTCACTATTATTCCTGATGTGCGAACCGTGGATGAACCGGAGCAGGAAGCTGCCCCTGCTATTGACCTTACGCAAAGTATGGAAACCCTATTCGCAAATTATTTTAAGAACCGAAACAAAGGGCAGGAGCCAAATGGGCGCTTGCAGCAGTTGTTTCGGGAGATTTTAGCAACTGAACCTGAATGATTCCCATTAAATTATCGATTCAAGGTCTCTATTCATATCAGGATCTACAGGAAATTGATTTTCAGCGACTGACCGGATCAAGCGTGTTCGGCATATTCGGTAAAGTGGGCAGCGGTAAAACTTCCCTTCTGGAAGCGATTAGTTTTGCGTTGTATGGCGAAACCGAGCGCCTGAACAGCCGCGATAATCGTCAGTATAATATGATGAATCTGAAATCGAAGCATCTTTTGATTGACTTCGAATTTCAGGCCGGGCCAGATCAACACATCTATAAGTTCATCTACGAAGCCAAACGGCATCCAAAAAAACACCATGAGATAGGCCCCGGCGAACGGCGAATGTTTATTCGCCAGGAGAATGACTGGCATCCGATCGGGAATGAAAAAGAGGATATTTCAGTCCTATCGAAACAGATTCTGGGTCTGGACTACGAAAATTTCAAACGTACGATTATTATTCCCCAGAACCAGTTTCGTGAGTTTCTGGAGCTTAGTCCTACAGAACGGACGAAGATGATGAACCAGTTGTTTAAACTGGATCAGTACGACCTGGCCGGACGAGTCAGTAAATTAAGCAAAGCCAACGACGATCAACTCGCCGAACTTCGAGGCTTATTGAGTCCTCTGGAAGCGGTTACGCCTGAGGCTATTGCCCATGCCGAAGCCAATATCGCGTCCAGCCATGATGCCGTTCGGGCGAAAGAGCTGGAAATTGAGCAGTTAGAGCCAACTGAACGTCAACTGCTGCATGCGCAAACCCAGAGTCAGACATTGGCAACTGTTCAGCGGGAATTAGCAGGACTACAGACGCAGGAAAAAATTTATAGCCAACTCCGGCAAACGATTGCCCTTTACGAAACATGTCGGCTGGTCTTTCAGTCTGATCTGGTAACACTACGCAAGCTGACGGATAAGCAGACGGGTCTGGCTGAAGCAAAAAGCAGAACAGCCAAGCAACTCGCCTTAGCAGATGGTCAATTACTGGGTCTTCAATCGGTGTATGAGGCCGCGAAAAAAGCCTATGAAGGTCGGGGGCAATTACAGCAACAGATTGATGAACTTGAAACAGTACAATATATACGAACCATTCAGGAATCGGTTGAGCTTCAAACCCGAAATCGACAGCAACTAGCGATTCGGATCGGCCGACAGATACTGGCAGTTGATGGCTACAAAACGGAACGGCAAAAGCACCAGAAACTTATCGACAGTTTGCCTGGGCAGTCGTCGCAGTTAGAGCGGCTCTATCAGGCAGAGAAATGGTTCGCCATTTATAAGCCGCTAAAAAAACAGGCCGATGAGTTACAGAAACAGTTGACCGAGCATGATTCCATTGTCGAACAGATCAAACAGCAAAAAGACAAGGCGTTGGCCGGTTTTCCGGAAGAATGGGCTGATTTTACCTTAAAAACATTACCGGCTCAGATTGACGATGCGCTGGAACAACTAAAAGCCATCCGGAAAGACCGCGAAAAGGTATACCAGCAGGCCTTTGTCAAACAGGAATTAGTCCATTTCACCGATTCCCTGACCGACGGCACACCCTGCCCTCTTTGTGGATCAGAACACCATCCGGCTAAACATGCCGCTACTCAGGGAAAATCGGATGCTGATTTAATAAAGCAGGAAGTGCTTAAAAGCGAAAATGCGCTTAACAAAGTCAACCAGCGCATTGACGATACAACCGCCCTGAGGTTGCTTATTGAGGGCATGACCAAAGACCTCCGGGTGCCCTGGATAATAGTAAGCGTCTAATTCAGGAACGAACGGAGGTTGTGCGGCAACTGACAGAACATGAAGATCAGTTCGTTTGGCATGAATTTGATAAGGATCGTGAGTCTGATCTGACTGGGGCAATCCAGCGAGAAAGCCAGCAGCAGAAACAACTTCAGGAGGGCCAGAAGCTCATTCGAGAGCTAAGCAAACAAATTGAGGAGGTCGAAACGACGTTACGGGAAGAAGAAAAAAAAATGAGCGAGTTCGACACGGCGATTGCCGGGCTGAATGGCCAATTAAAAACGGCGGTCGAATCGCTGGACTATTACCGTCTGTCTGAGGTTGAACTGTGGAACCTGCGCCAGATTGCAGACCTACGCGATTCGCTCACCCGAACCTACGACCAGACAAAGACAAATTTTGAGGAGGCCGATAAGCAAAAATCCGATGCGGAGAAGCTACAGGCTACGCTGACTGAACAGGCTCAGCAACTGGTCAATCAATTGGCTGATCTGGACGCCGATATTCAGGCGGTTGAGGTTACTCTCAACCAAAATCTGACTAAACAGGCTATAACCCGCGAGGTCGTTGAGCACGTATTACAGAGTAATTTGGACATAGATCAGGAAAAACAACGCATCCGTGACTATGATAAAAAGTGTGCTGGCCTGCAAAAGCAGATTACTGATTTAGAAAACGAACTTACCAAACACCTCTTTGACCCGACTGCGCTGACAATGGTACAAGGCCAGCTAAAAATTCTCCGTACCGAGAAAGATGGCCTAAATAAGGAACTGGGGCAACTTACCAACGTACTGACAACGCTTAAACAGCAATGGGCCCAGAAACAGGAACACCAGAAACGACATGATGCGCTCGATCTTCGTAAGCAGGATTTGAAGAAAATGGACGAGTTATTCCGGGCGCAGGGCTTTGTCAATTATGTCTCATCGGTCTATTTGAAAAACCTCTGCGAATCGGCGAATGACCGATTTTTCAAGCTGACGAACAATCAATTGAAACTTGAATTAGACGAAAAGAACAATTTTCAGGTACGCGACTACCTCAACGGGGGCGAAACCCGAAGCGTGAAAACCCTATCGGGCGGGCAAACATTTCAGGCGGCTTTGTCGCTGGCACTGGCCCTGTCTGACAATATTCAGCACCTGACCAAAGCGAAACAGAATCTCTTTTTTCTGGACGAAGGGTTCGGCACGCTGGACAAAGATTCTCTACAAACGGTTTTTAAAACGCTGAAAGCCTTACGCTCCGAAAATCGGGTGGTGGGTATTATTTCGCACGTTGAAGAATTACAGCAGGAGGTGGACAATTTTATTCGGGCAGAAGCTTCGGAAAATGGGAGTCGGATTAAGCGGAGCTGGGATGAGTAGGTTGCCTATTTACCCCACCCCTAACCCCTCCCCTGAAAACAGGAGAGGGGAACACTACCAGAATCTTTTTAGCCCGGCAGCGGCCGACCGTCTCCCATTATTTCAAGGGGAGGGGTTGGGGTGGGGTTATTCGTCTACGGCGCAATCTGCTTCACACCCCACATTTCAACTAGCTTTCCTTCACTCAAGCGAAAAACAGTGTAGAACGTGGTCTTTTTTTGTTCCAACTTACCTTCTGCCTGAACTACGACGAAATCGCCTTCTCCAATAATATGAGCTACTTTCTCAATAACATGTTGGTTGGTTTGTTCACGTAAATAGGCTTCTAATCCAGCTATCCCGTTCTCAATTTCAGGAATGTGCTGACTAAGATTGGCATCGACAAAGTCAGGAAGGGCCTCAAGTTGCTGATTGATATAAACCTGTTCGTAGAACTTCGCGACTAAGGCTTTATTCGTTGCTGACTGGCCGTTTTCTTCACTCGGCAACGGGCCATCCATCATGGCATGACCATTTCGAGTTGTTTCGGGTTGATCTTCAATGGCGTCCCAGTGTTCTGTTACTTGCCCATCTCGAAATCGGAACAGATCAACGACAACTTTCTGTTTATCCCCCAACCGAAACTCATGTTTGTTACGACATAATCCCCCTCGGCAATTAATCGCAGAAACGGTACGGACGTAGTTGCTGGTTTGGGCATTTGTTTCATATAGGTAAGCGCTTCCAGGAGTCCCTCCTTTCCGGGCTTCACCATCGGGCTATGCTGAATGTAGTTGTCCGCTATTATTTGTTTAGCAAAGTCAAGATCACCCTGACTAACTGACCGACGATAGAAATCGCGAATAATGGATTTGTTTATTGCTTCTTGTTGCATGATCTGCTTGGTAGTAAAAATCGTTTTGGAACACGATAAAATCAGGGATGCTCCCAGACATAAGAGCCCCATGATGAAATGACAGGATTTCATCGATATAAAAATTCAACTGTGAGAAATGACCAAAAACCATCCCAGGAATAGGATGGATCTAACGTTGCGCCAAGTCGGGCAACGTGCGCTGAATACCCTATTTTAGAGAATAGGCGTTTTCAGCGAGGGGGTGGCGGTATGTGATGATAAGTTGCAGTGCGGTAAAGTTATCAAATCTTTAACCCACTTTGGAAACAACATAGCTTATTTACTTTTACCGAATCAATAATCAAACTCAGTTCCGATGAAAAACTTTGTTACGCTCTTCCTTCTCAGTTGCGTCGTGCTAACCGGATGCCGCGCCCCTAAATCGGGAACAGCCACTTCACCAACTCAGCAACCTATTACAACGATTGCCTTCGGTTCGTGCAGTGACCAGAAACGCCCACAACCGCTTTGGGATGATATTGTCGCGCAAAAGCCCGACATTTGGATCTGGTTGGGCGATAACATCTATGGCGATTCCGAAAGTATGGACACCCTCCGGACTAAATATGCCCTTCAAAAGTCGAATCCGGTTTATCAGCAATTGCGCCAATCGACATCAATCATTGGCGTATGGGACGATCATGATTATGGCGTCAATGATGGGGGTAAGGAATATCCCAGACGGAAAGAAAGCCAGCAGGTGATGCTGGATTTTCTGGACGTACCAACGAATAGCCCACTACGCAAGCAGGAAGGTGCTTACTCATCTCACACCTATGGTCCCAAAGGGCAACGGGTAAAAGTGATTCTGTTAGACGCTCGTTATTTTCGTGACCCCTTGAAGAAAGAGAACAAACAAAACGTACCCGATCCATCGGGCGATATGCTCGGCGAAGCTCAATGGAAGTGGCTGGAGCAGCAACTCACGAACTCCGACGCCGATATTCATATCATTGGCAGTGGCGTTCAGGTGCTTCCTGAGGAACATGTGTATGAAAAATGGGCAAACTTCCCTACTGCTCGCCAACGCTTGCTCAATCTAGTAGCCAAAACGAAGCCCAAGGGTGCGCTGTTCATCAGTGGCGACCGGCACATGGCCGAAGTCTCGAAAGTAAGCGTGCCGGGTTTACCCTATGATTTGTTCGATATTACTAGCAGTGGCTTAACTCACGTTTCGGCCCACATGTGGAAGCGAACCGGCATCGGGTTGGCGAAATGGTCACCAAACTCAATTACGGCCTTATTACAATTGATTGGGCCGCGAAACCGTTAATGGCCACGGTTCGAATTAATGGCGATGATAAAGCAACCTACCTGACACAGGAAATTACGTTTTAACTAACTTGGTGTTGCTCACGTCTCCAACAGCATCCCTGCTGTTGAGCCGTCAGGCTAAAAACGCTACCGATCATTTTTTTAGCCTATCGGCTCGACAGCAGGGATGCTGTCGGAGACAAGTTCAAAACCCCGACAAGATGAGATTTCTAGGGGATCGGGTTCCTAATAGAATTTCAGACAAACTAAAAAGCGGTGTGCGTTAGGTCGTACACCGCTTTTTAGTTTGTCCGATCGAATCACACTACGTACGCTTCATCTAAGCAATATAGCACTTCATGCACCCTTTATGCTAGTTCAACGCACCTTACAGAACGGTTAGTAAGCTATTGCTGTCCTTAGTATAAATCAAACCACCAATTACTAATTAATAGTGTAACACAGTAAACACAATGAAAACCAACTTACCAATAGCGGGGCTGGCTATGATGTTAGCCTTTGTATCCTGCCAATCGAATACGCTACCCCCCGACACTACGCCGGGTACACCAACTGACTCTATTAGCGTCTTCAAGCATGTAAAGATCAGTTGGACCGATACCGATTATAAGGAAGTCGACTATGATGCGGCAAACAAGCCCATCCGGTATACGAGACAAAGCCTGTACAATCTGGGAACGGGGGAAGTAATTAAGATCGTCTACAACCTGATCTATTCCAGCACGCATTTAACCCGTATAGAAGCTTCCGATGGCACCTATGTTACATATAGCTACAACGGGAATAAAGTCAGCCATACGGAGGAGTTTGCTAAAACGGGGGATCTGATCGCAAGAAGGCAGTACATCTATTCGCCCGAAAATCGGTTGATACGCCTGGAGGAAATGAGAGGAGAAGGGCCAACGAGCATAGAAACAGCCCGAACATTTACCTACGATACCAAGGGCAATCTGACTCAAGTAGCTAACCTCGCCAAAGATGCGCAAACCGGTGTGTATCAGGTTGACTATATGACGCGCTTCTCAGACTATGATTCTCATAAAAACGTCACTAGCCTGTGGACCATTTATCCGCTCCTGCCAAACGTTACATTTCAGCTGAATAACCCAGCCACGATCACCCAATATAGCCAAAATCAGGACGGTACTGACGTGCTGCTGCACCGTTCGCAATATGTGTATCAATACAACGCTGGAGGCTACCCTGTTTCGCATACCGAAACATCTGCGGGTGGTATCCAAACAGCCACGTATACGTATGTTGGCATGAACTGAGTGGAATTGGTGGAGTAAGTAAACTAAGTGGAGTAGGTGAAGTAAGTAGACTAAACCCACTCCACCTAGTTTACTTACTCCACTAATTTACTCCTTATTAATCAAGGCCATTACGTCTTCCGAAATACCGGTCATGGAGAAACCACCGTCATGGAAGAGGTTTTGCATGGTCACCATACGAGTCAGATCAGAGAAGAGCGTGATCACATAATCGGCGCACTGATCGGCTGTGGCGTTACCGAGAGGAGCCGTTTTGTCGGCAAAATCAAAGAATTTATCAAACCCACCAATGCCGCTACCTGCCTTGGTTGGCGTAGGTGATTGCGAAATCGTGTTCACACGTACATTCCGGTATTTGCCATATTGGTAGCCAAAGCTCCGGGCAATTGATTCCAGAACAGATTTGGCATCGGCCATATCACCGTAAAACGGGAATGTCCGTTGAGCAGCCATGTACGTCAAGGCAACAATGGACCCCCATTCGTTCATCGCATCCTGTTTATAGGCAGTTTGCATCATCTTATGGAACGAGAGCGCCGAGATGTCGATACTCTGCTTAAACCAGTCGTAGTTGAGATCGGTATAGGCTTTGCCCTTCCGCACGTTCGGACTCATACCGATACTATGCAACACAAAATCCAGCTTACCGCCCAGTATGTCGGTTGATTTGGTAAACAGGTTTTCGATATCTTCGACTGAAGTGGCGTCGGCTGGAATAATTTCAGCATTACACTGCTCAGCCAATTCCTTTATAGCGCCCATCCGCATGGCAATGGGCGCATTGGTAAGCGTAAAAATGGCACCTTCTTCTTTCGCTTTCAAAGCGACTTTCCAGGCGATTGAGTTTTCGTCTAAGGCACCCGAAATGATGCCGCGTTTTCCGTTCAGTAATCCGTAAGCCATGTGTTTAATGTATAATGGATAATGAACAATGATTAAGGAAAGACGAATAAAACATTATTCATTATTCATTACACATTATTCATTAATTGTTCCAAAGTTAGGTTATTTTTTCGGGTGGAGGGCTACAACAGCCGTTTGTGCTGGTGCAGATGGCATCTTTAGCACCTCAGCCATAAATTTCTCGGTAGCCTGATAAACACCCGTCAAGTCTTTTGAGGTAAAATGAGACGCAATGACGTGTTCGCCTGCTTCCGGAAAAGCCTGTTTCTGTTTTTTATTGGCGGGCGTTCCTAATTCATCATACATCTCCAGCATAGCAGGTACCGATACGACTTTATCCTGGTGTTCCTCGTCTTTATAGTAATAGCCCATGAAAACGGGTTGCTTCACTTTCTGAAACTGCTCAGATATCATAAACTGGTCAAGCATGGTTTGCAGGGTAATCAGCCCATTTGTGTGGTATTGGGGTAGCCAGTAGTTAGCGCGTTCGTTGCTGTAATGAGTATTAATGAAGTGTTCACCCTGAAAAACCTGATCAAGAATTTGTTTCCCCCAGGGTTTAGTGGCCAGTTTCAGAGCCGGATTAGCCGTTGCAATACAGGGCGAATACAGAATAAGTCCGTCAATTTCGGGATGATGAGCGGCTAAATAAAGCGCCAGCATACCACCTGCCGACGTACCCATCACGATTACCTTCTCACCCAAAGCCTCGCCAATGGCCAGTGCTCGTTCTGCCGATCCAGCATAATTTGAGGGGGTTATGTCTTTAAGTGCATCGGGCGAATTAACCCCATGTTCAGCCGTGCGGGCGAGGTACAGATTACAGCCGAAATGCCGGGCAATTTGTTTATGAATTGGGTCGCCCTCAGCCCAGGTTGCCGAAAATCCGGGAAGATAAACGATGCTGTAAGGGGTTTTGATCTTGTGTAAACTATCTGCCCAAACAATGCGTGCTTCGTTATCAGGACGCAGGTTTTCCTTCCGCTCCGACTCGGCAACACCTTGTTCCAGCTTCACCAGATCAGGGTCGAGGGTAATGGGCTGGTCTTTTATGGGATCGGAATGGGCCGATGGGCCCAGAAAATAACCAACCGTCATAACAGCCAGCAGTAAGCCTAAAATAAGCAAAAACCGTTTCATACGTATTCTTTTATGTCCATCCGAATGCGCCAGTCTTTCGGTAAATAGTTGTTTACCCGATTCCCAACGCCTTTTACCCAACCCAGATTTAAGCCCTTATATTGTGCTAATAACCAGCCTTTCAGGGGTTCGTCAAACACCAGATTTTCTTTCTTAAAGTAACGCAATGCGTTTTCTTTACTTAGTTCGATACCCGGCAAACTCTGATTAACAGCGGTACTTAAAGCCAACGCATGTGAGGGAATAAAATCCTGGCCTTTAAATTGCCCCATTTCAAGGCCGAAACCTTTATTGTGAATAGCGCTATCAAGAAACAGGAACGTCTTTTCCAGCGCTTTTGGCAAGGCCATCACGTCGCCATTGGGCTTTTCCCAGAACGAGAAATCAGCAGGATTTTGCAGCCACTTTGCCGCCGACGCCGTATCGCGGGGACGTAAAGCCCGAATACTTCGAAAGGTGCGGGCATCTAATTTTACCGGAGCCGTAAATGAAGTCTTCTTAAAAACACTGATAAAAAAACCCTCGCCCCGCAATCGATGCGGGTAACACTGATAACCAACAGCCTCCCCCGTTTCTGGGTCGCCAGCCTGCCGTTCTACTACATTCCACTCCGATGGCAGAATCAGCGGGATATTCCGAAAGCCATTTTCGGTCAGGTAGCCGACATTCTCCGCGTTTTCTGTGTCATTATACGTACACGTACTATAAATCAGAATCCCATCCTTATCCAGCAAGGGAGCGGCTGCGGCCAGAATCCGTTTTTGCCGCGCCGAACAAAGTTGCACATTCGCTTCCGACCACTCCTCCATAGCATCAGGGTCTTTTCGAAAAAGACCTTCGCCTGAACAAGGGGCATCGACAACGACAACATCAAAAAAGCCCGTCAGATTAGGCATATCCTCTGAGTCATGGCTACTAACAACAACATTTGAGCACCCCCATTTATCCAGGTTTTCACGCAGTACCGACACTCGGCTCCGAATGACCTCATTACAAACCAGCAAACTGTCGGGATGTAAGACCGATGCCAGCAAGGTACTTTTCCCACCCGGTGCAGCACATAAATCCAGTACTCGTAATGGGCGGCTTAGATTGGCCGTTTGCTGCAAGGCTTCATGGAGTAACATCGACGAAGCCTCCTGAACATAATAAGCCCCGGCCTGAAACAACGGATCGAGCGTGAAATTGGGGCGTTGGGGCAGATAAAATCCAAGAGGACACCAGGGAACGGACGCTAAACCAGTTGTATCATATACGTTCTTACGCGGATTCAGCCGGATGCTTACAGGCGTAGGCTCGGTCAGGGCAGTCTTAAAATCAGGAAATTCCGTTACTAATTGCGCCTGCATCTGTGCCTGAAATGCCGGAGGCAGTCCAGCTAAGGGCAATCCAGCCTTGGACGTGTTGAGTGGATTCATTCGACAAAAATACGGAACTGTCGGGCGGTTTTCATTAAACTTGCAGCATGGCAGCAATACAAGACCGATTTGCCCAAATTAAAACCTTTATTTTCGATGTCGACGGTGTCCTGACCGACGGCAGCGTTCATCTGTTAGCCTCCGGCGAACGTTTTCGAACCGTCAACATCCGCGATACCTACGCCATTGAGCAAGCGCTGAAAGCAGGTTTCCGGGTAGGTATTCTATCTTCTTCGAATGCCGATGGCATCCGTAACTGGCTGGCAAACATGAAGGTAAGCGACATTTTCATGGGAGGACCTTCCGACCAGAAAGTAAAGGCCTACCTCGGTTACATAGCGCGCGATGGCCTGAACGAATCCGAAATTCTGTACATGGGCGACGACCTCCCCGACTATACCATCCTAAGCCGGTCAGCGGTGTTCAGTACCTGCCCTGCCGATGCCGTTAGTGAAATAAAGGGTGTTTGTCAGTACATATCGCCCTGTTCAGGCGGGCAGGGAGCCGTTCGGGATGTGATTGAACAGGTGCTGAAAGCGCAGGGAAAGTGGGGAGTTTTATTATAATGTACAATGAATAATGGATAATGAGTCCAGGAGGCTTTACACTCACTGTACATTATCCACTGTAATTATTCATTGTACATTTTACATTATTCATTAAGTAAATGAACAACTTAGCAGAACGTGACCGCGCTGTCATCTGGCATCCGTTCACGCAAATGCAAACAGCTCCAGCACCTATATCCATTGTACGAGGTGAGGGTTCAGTCTTATACGGAGCCGATGGACGCGAATACCTGGATATGATTTCGTCGTGGTGGGTCAATTTACATGGACATGCCCACCCGCACATCGCCCGGCGCGTGTCGGAGCAACTGCAAACCCTGGAACACGTAATTTTTGCAGACTTTACCCACGAACCCGCCGTTGAGTTAGCCGAGCGACTACTGGCCATTTTGCCCAACAATCAGAGCAAGGTTTTTTATTCAGATAACGGCTCAACAGCCGTTGAAGTTGCCCTGAAAATGGCCTTTCAATATTGGCATAATTTGGGCAAACCCCGTCGTAAAGTGGTTGCCTTTGACAATGCCTACCACGGTGATACATTCGGGGCGATGGCAGTGGGTGGACGTAGTGCCTTTACCGCTCCGTTCGTACCCTTCCTGTTCGATGTCGACTACTTGCCGGTGCCTATAGCTGGTCAGGAAGACGCCGTTCTGCACCAGGCCGAAGCCTTGTTTACGAATGAAGTAGCCGCTTTTATTGCCGAACCGTTAGTGCAAGGAGCAGGAGGCATGGTGATGTACGAACCAGAGGTATTGGACAAACTGTTCCAACTAGCTCATCGCCATGGATCACTCGTTATTGCGGATGAAGTCATGACAGGTTTTGGCCGAACCGGACGACTGTTTGCATCGGATTATTTACAGGAAAAGCCAGACCTCATGTGCCTGTCGAAAGGGCTAACTGGCGGAACAATGGCCTTAGGCGTAACCACCTGTACAAAAGCCATCTACGACGCTTTTTTATCAGACAGCAAGTTCAAAACGCTTTTTCACGGCCACTCATTTACGGCAAATCCACTTGCCTGTACCGCTGCTCTGGCCAGTATGGACTTACTTCTTCTGGACGAAACCCAGGCCAATATTCAGCGTATTTCCCAGCAACATGCTGATTTTGCCAACCAGTTAGCAGCTTATTCAACCGTTGAAACCATTCGGCAACGCGGCACATTGCTTGCTTTCGATCTGAAGGCAACCGGCGAGCAAACATCTTATTTTAACAATATCCGGGATACGGCGTATAATTTTCTACTAGCGCGCGATATTCTGATGCGTCCTCTAGGGAATGTGCTGTACCTGATACCGCCTTATTGCACGACAAATGAGCAATTAGCGTATGTGTATAAACAGATAATAGAATTACTGAAAACTATCTGACTACCAGTGCTTGACATTGTAATTTTAAAGAGTCAATTTTGTCATAGTCATTAAGCGGGAGTAGCTCAGTTGGTAGAGCGGCAGCTTCCCAAGCTGCAGGCCGTGGGTTCGAACCCCATTTCCCGCTCGCCCATAACTATATGAAAATTAGCCGGTTAACTGAAAGGTTGGCCGGTTTTTTTTATTTTCAAAGGCGGCTAATAAAACGTTTAATAAAACATCTCACATGGTTGCTCCTTATACACAACATACCAATTGTAGCACCTCTTCATATAGAATGTGGTTTTATAAGCTTTTTTGGGTCATGCTGCTTACTCTCGCTCTTGAGCAGTGTAAGCAGCCATCCATTCCCATACCATCTGACACCACGCCTACACGTGATGATAATTTAGCGATGGGTAATCCAGACGGAGCAAAACTGTCAGAATCCAGCCCGAACGCCTACTTAATTACCCGCTCTACCTACTCGCTTTCTTACAACCAGTCAACCGGTATAGCTAATTGGTGTAGCTGGCACCTAAGCACAGTCTGGAAAGGATCAGCAACTCGATATGCTGGCAACTTCATTCCAGATCAATCGTTACCTGCTAATTGGTATCAAGTTCGACATGCGGACTATACCAATACCGGCTTTGATCGCGGCCATCTCTGCCCGTCAGATGATCGGGATAGTACGGCTGAGGAAAACAAGACCACTTTCATTCTGACCAATATTGTTCCCCAGGCTCCGCAATTGAACCGTCAACCATGGCTGAGACTGGAAGAATATTGCCGTGGGCTAGTCGCTCAGGGTAACGAGCTATACATCATTGCTGGAACAGCGGGTAAAGGTGGTGAAGGAGACAATGGGAAGGCTTCAACTATCGCCAGTGGTAAGCTAACCGTTCCTGCTACGCTCTGGAAGGTGATTGTTGCATTACCGGTAGGGTCGGCTGATGTGAATAGGATAAGCGCTCAAACGCGGGTTATTGCGGTCTGGATGCCGAACACCAATGCAACTGGTGAAGGAGCATGGGGTAGCTATCGAGTCAGTGTCGATGAAGTAGAGAAGAAGACGGGGTATGATTTCCTCTCCAATGTGCCGACGAGTGTGCAACAGGGCGTTGAGGCAGAAGTGGATAAGGGAGCTTTATAGCCAATTTCAAAGCAATCAAATACGTAACTATTTCTATCTGGAAAGCTTTAATAAGTCTGGGTGTCCTGTTACTATTATTTGATCTTCAAATGTAAAGTCTGAATCCCGAGTTACAATCGCTATTCCTTTATTTTTAAATAAATGGTAGTAGTAATAATCATTAAAATCATGATCCATAGCTTTTCTAGATAAGCTACTCAGTATATCAGTTTTATATACATTTCCAAAGTCATCATCAACTTGATATACATAGTCATCAAATGCCTGAATATCAGAAATAAGGTTTAGCAGGTCTTTTTTGTATGCTAATTGCTTTCTAAAATTTTTAAACGCATTAGGATCGATTGGCCCAGTTGGATAGAAATTTCTCATTGATATTTTGCGCATATACGTGTTAATAATTTCGCTTAACAGCATACTAGTCATAACTATCTTTGGTATATGACCTTTTATCTTCTTACGTATGGCAGGTGGGTGATTTTGTAAAGTAATAATTGCATCGAATAAGTTTAAATAATCTGCATCAAACGTATCTAAATGTAAATTGTTGCTTGATTTAAGCTTTGCAATCCACACGTTAGCATCAAAAAAATAAAAAGGATACTCCTCTGGGGAGTATCCTTTGATGTTGAAAATTTGATATGGCATTATGCTACAAATAATTTTGAAATTGCAGCATCATTATTTTGAGCTTTTTCAGGATGTTCAGCAAATGTTATGGCGTCATCATATTTATCTTGCCATAAAGGATTTGAGTCCAGCCCTTTGATGTTTACCAATTTAGCGTATTTGTCACGCGAAAAATGGTATAGATTGCCAAATGAGGCATGGAAAAATGCAGATGTTGCGTTTTTAAGGCTACTCAAGTCGACTGTAATAGCCTCACCTTTTTCCACAGCGCTCCTTGCTTCATCATATACCTGAAGCCCAAATTTCTGAAGGATAGCGTTCGGCGTCCCAATCAGATCAGCAACGTTCAAGGTTTTCATGATAGAGGAGATGAGAAGGTAATTTGATCGTATTTTTTCGTAATTATAATGAAATATAGCAAAAAGAGTGCAAAAGTAAAAAAAATATTGATTAAAAGTTAAGTAAATCTGAAAATCAAGTTTATTGTGGTTCCAGCCCCAAAATTAGTGACTGAATGAAACAACGGCTTATTAGACCGCAGAGGGTCGTATATCCAATATCCCCCATCAGAAGAGATATGTATACTCCCTTTCTTCTCAATACAATAGCTTAAAATTCTTCTTAGCCCACTTCCTCCAGCTGCCTGTGTTTTTGTCGATCCTCCTTGGATTGCCCATTCGATAGCACTCCTTATAGAAGTAATGTTGCTACTACCAGCGGTGTGAGTTGATATTTTGGAAAGGAAACCGCAACCAGAGTCTACAAGTGTGAATTTTAATTCCCTAAAAGTGGGAAAGTATTGCCCACAAACGAAGACGTGGTCAGTCTCAGCATGAATCTCAACATTACCAAAAACCTCATTATAGCTATCAGCTATTCGATTTTTAACCTCCGATTGAATGTTTGCCAAGGCTCTGTGGCCTAAAAATTTTTCATCAATGTAATTGACAAAAGCATCTGCATCACTGGTAAATATTTTTTTGACTGTAATTGTGCTTTCACGTTCATCAAGAGGCAGACACCCTGTATTATGTACTAAATCTGCGAAGCCATTCCTAGAAAACACATTGTGTCCTCCAACTAAGCTTTGTTCATCTAGTAAGAATGACAGATTATTGTTTTTTGTGAGTTTTTGTATAAGACATAACAGCAAGGCTGACAAATTTGCGTCCATATAGCCTAACTGCTTCCAATCAAATAAAATCTTTTCATCGTGAATTTTAGAGATAGATGCGAAGAGCGTATTTAGCCGGTGAAAGCCACCGGCATCTGTTCTATAATCGCCTTGGAATCCAATGACTCTATTATCGTTTTTATTAGTATGCTTAGGTTGAACTGGCAAATACTCCATTTGAATAGATTCTATCCCTTTTTGTTTTCCCACTAACCTAGCTGAGATTTGCGTGTAGGGCTAAGTAAAGTTGCAAAAAAAAAGTTGAAACTATACACTACATCAGAAACTAACCCGTTGAGACAAAACACGTAAAGTATCTATAATGATATGTTTTATATATTAAACCTTGATTTGAGTTTACATTATTCCCTATCTCGCTTCCAATATATCTTCCCACTTCGTCGTGTAGCAGGGTGAAAGGTATTCCTGCTTCATGGGCCAATCAGGATTATATTGCTGAGATGCCAGCCGCAACTTATCCCGACCGTAGCGATAGTTTAGTTTGTCCATCAACCCAGCCAGCTTAATCATCCGCTCGTCTGGCCCCTCCACAAACAGCCCCTTTTGCCGATAGTCAGCAGGTACAAGATTTGTCAGTATAACGCCGACTTTCTGAAAATTGTAGCCGAACTGGAAGATGGCTTTTAATGACGCCTGGGCGTAGCGCAGAAGCTCAGCCGTGCTATTGGTTGGGTGAGGTAGTTCGACCGTTCGGGAGTTGTAGTACTGCTTGGCTGGCTGGCCGTTACCGGGTGTTTTACGAAATCGGTCAGTATGCAAGAATACCGTGATAGTACCACAAAGCGAATCCTGCTTTCTAAGCTTCTCACACGAGCGGGCTAAATAACTTGTCATCGCATCGGTAATCGTGTCCAGATCAGGCACTAAACGGCCAAAGGAAGGGGCTGTACAGATTGCTTTCTTGGGTGGAGGGTTTACTTCCAGCATCCGACAAGGATAGCCCCGTAGTTCGTGTTGAAGTCGAAGGCCATTGACAGTCATGACATTGTTGATCCACTCGTCGGGGCATCTCGAAACTGAGCCGCTGTTATGATGCCATAGCGCTTTAGCATACTGGAATAACGATACCCAACTCCCCACAGATCCTTGACCGGAAATGTAGCTAAGGCATTATCAATCTGTTCTTTTGTATCCAGTACGCAAACGCCATTTAGTTCGGGTAGGGATTTGGCGAACCGGTTAGCAAGCTTCGCCAGTGTCTTTGTTGGCCCGAAACCTACACAGACGGGCAACCTAAGCCACTGCTTTACCGTATCGCGAATCGACTGCCCTAATCCCGCATAACTTGGATACAACCCTTCATAGCCATCGACTTGCAAGAATGCTTCATCAATCGAATAAACCTCTACATCCTCAACAAAATGCCCTAATGTACTCATTAGCCGTGCTGACATATCCCCGTAGAGGGTGTAGTTACTACTGAACACTTTAATATCATGCTGTTGTCTGAGTTCAACCAGTTGAAAAAACGGCACACCCATTTTTATACCTAATACTTTGGCTTCATTGCTTCGGGCCACTACGCAACCATCACGGTTACTAAGGACGATAACCGGCTTACCTTCTAGTCCTGGGTTGAAACTGCGCTCGCAGGACACATACATGGCATTAGCATCAACGAGGGCGAACATACTTAGCGGGCTTGAAAATGACGAAGGTGACCACACCTAATACCGTAAACTCGTCTTGGTCAGGGTGGACATAGATCGGAGCATACTTCTCATTACTGGATTCGAGCAATACCAGTGCTTCTTTGCGAACGAACCGTTTCACACAGTACTCCCCATTAAGCCAGACTACAACCACACTCCCATCAGCGGGCTTTAGGGCTGAATCCACGATTAACACATCACCGGGATAGATACGGTCACCCATCATACTTTCGCCCGCTACCCGAACAAAATAGGTTGCCTCGGGGTGGATAATACAAAGGTCATCCAATGAACAGACCCGCTCCACATAATTTTCAGCAGGGCTGGGAAATCCAGCCTGAACTAAAGCCAGAAAGAAGGGAATCGCATGCTTACTAGCAGCCGTCACCTGGACAATATCATGAGGATGGATTGGATCAATGGTGTCAATCATAGCGGTGTTAAAAATCAAAGAACCGCTATATTATACTTTTGTTATATATGTTGCAAATCGAATATAAAAATAACAAATTCAGACTACAAAGCCTCATCGACCAGGTAGGGAGTCTTTATTATAAAAATGCCAGCCATATAGGAGTGGTATTTGAATACTCAGTAACTTACTACTATGCTACTTAGAGGATTTTCGCAGGAAGTAACACAAAAAAATGCCGACTCGATTCAGGTCGGCATTTCACCTTCTATCCACACCAGCATTTCCGAAAAAGGAACATGATTAAAGAAGAATTAGGCGAGAGTAGGCAAGTGAATTTTAGGGAAAAGCAATGCGTTTAGCCTGTACTATAGTTACCATTGAGCCAAAGACATAAACATATGATTTACAGATTTTTACCGATCAAAAAATTCATGTCAATTTTACGCCTGTTCGTAGTAAAAAAACGCACGTTGGCAAGATTTTGGATCGATTTCACCCATGCAGACAATAGCCATGGTATCGTCCAAAAACATCTATTTACTGAAAGAATACATCAAGACGTTCCTGGCCACAGAGATCGTCTTTCCCGGTATTCTTCCCAGGCAATGGGGTACCGACTTTACCTGCTCTGAGTTAGATGCAATTTACTTTGCCCTAAAATTTGTGATTCGCAAGGCTCATCCCCTCCAGGATAGATCCATGATTCTGGCCTTTGAAGAGATGGAAGAGTTCGATGACCTGAATTTGCACTGGTTTTTGTCTGACCACTGGCGGGAACTGGTCATTATCCTAAATCTCTACCCTAATCTTGGGGACACTTACTTAGCCAGCCTGAATTGATTGGGAATTAAACCGAGTTTTAAGTGAGAAGGATTCCACACACGTCTTACTCGGGTGGTGATCAACGTCATTGCAACGACACGATTTAGCCCCATATCGCAGGATCTTAGGGAATTGAAGCTACAAAAAAAGCCCGGTTGAGATGAACCGGGCTTTTTTTGTGATATTTGCCAATAACTTATAAAGTTAAGTTACGGAAAGTATTCAAACGCCCGGTTCAGTTGAGTCGGGCTTTTTTTACGAGCAAAGCCCACACGTTCCTACTAATTTTGTAGGCAGTACAACAAACCAGGTTAATGTGTAATCACCAACTGCCAGTTGATTCGCCCCTAGCGACCCTGATGCTAGCTGAAGATAGACTACTAGGCTTGACACCCGAATCAAGTACTGATGAGGTTGCCTACCAGTTCACCGAGTTTCTGGAATTACTGTGGAATGTAATTGAGGTCGCCCCTGATCCGGCTCCCTACACGCCTGCCTGGAATATGATCAATTTATATGCGAAAGTTGACCTGTTGGTTTTTCAGCAGGGCAATGATGCAGCACTCATACGAATGCAGGAGAAGGTTAGGGAAGCTATTGAGTTATTGCCGTGAGAGTATGTAAAAAAATGCTGACTCATCTAGGTCTCATTTTCATCTACTTTGGCCGCAGAGGAACATGATTGTGCATTAAAGGGGATTATACTATAGGGTTACCCAACACTTTACTATGGACTATACTAGGTTAAGCTCCACGTTTAGCAGGTAGTATAAATATCGTTCCAACACCAAAACGGCGGGCGTATTGGTGGGCTTCTCCTAACGTCATTTCATGCTTTTTGCCTTTATCGTAAAAATGTACCGGATCATCGTCGGTCATTTGTTGACCGCCTGCAAAGTCCAAGTCATCAATAATAATTATTGCGCTTTGGGGCATCGCTCTAACCTGCTGCAAGCGTAGGCGGTTTGATTGGCTGGTTCCTCCCTGTAAAACCTTTGTCAACAAGGCTATCTTTTCAGCGCGTTTCATGCTGTTTTGGCTTTCTTAAAGTACCATTCAAACCGGGAAAGGTCTGTTTCAAGGGAGAGAAGTAAGAAAGGATGTTCGTCAAAAGCCGATGCTGATTGCTTAAAATAATGACGAAGGTCTGCAATTGTGCCCCCTTGCAAATAGGTGTTGGAGTAGTTAGGATGTCTTATCTGTATGTAATTTAAGGCAACAGCATCATACTGGCTGCTATCAGCATCTAAACTACCAATGGCATTGTATGAATAATACGATCCTTTAGGATCAACTTCATCAAATCGGCGTAAACAGTCCCTTAGGGTTATGTAATCGTTTTTCTTACGGTCTATGATACTTTCTGTAGGCATAACCAGTAAGTCTGATAGCAGAGCGGAACACGAGCGAATATTAACCAATCCGTGAACCTCCAGAAAGGGCATTATCTTTTTCCGTTCTTCCCGGTGTAATTGATGTAATAGCCTGTACTGGCCTTGAAAAGCATCCTGTAAGGCTTTTAATTTGTCCGCTCGATTCATGCTCAATCTAGTTTAGCCAGTGCCTTATTTAGCAAGTCGTCTATCTGTTCATCCGTCAGCGTGGATAGGTCTATTTTCTGTTCACGCTGTTTGGGTAGTACGTACTCCAGGAATTTCAAGTAAGCCGTAACGCGGTCTTTTGGCTCCAATAGTTCAAGGTCGGCGGTTATCGCGTCAAACTGTTGATCTATCAGCGTAGCAATCCGGCTTTTTACGTCGCTGGTTACTTTATTGGGGTTCCGGCTGTGCGTCCTCCGGTCTTTTGTCCGTGTGCCATTCGTCTAAAGTAGATGAGTTTAGATGAGGGTTTTTGTTGGGATTGGCGTTTTTTTGCCTGTGGTGGGGTGGGTAAATTGTCTGTCTGAATGGCTATCCGTTAACCGCTACCCAGTCTTACGCGTGTGCTGTCAAAATTGGGTAGGGGTAGCTCAGACTTTCATATGTAAACTTACAGTAGTCAAAATGAATTTAATTGCCATTAAAAGGAGTTTTTTGGCCATTCTTTGGGGTATTTTTCTGAATTAATTTGCCCCCTTTTAAGCCATTTTAGCTTTTTTGACCTGTCACGATAGGCAAAAAAGTACCCTCAATGGCTAAAAACGCAATGTAACCAAAATTAAAAAGTAGAACGGCCAGAATTTCAGGCATAATTTTGACACCGTTTCTTTTCGATTGGGTAGCGGTTAACGTTAGGGGCTTACTCCAGAGAATAAACCTACCCCTCCCCTCACTGCTATTGATGCCGTTCTTTGCCTCGTTTGATTTGGTGGCAATGATGACAAAGGGGCATCAGGTTTGCTTCATCTAATGGTTCTCCACCTGACCGAATCGGTTTGATGTGGTCAACCATTTGAGCCAGGGTAATACGTTGTTTCTCTTTGCAGTGAACGCAAAGGGGCTGCTTTTCTAATACCCTTTCTCGTAGCTTGCGCCAATCTGCCATTCGGTAGAAGTTGGTGGGTATGTTTCCGTTAAGGGGTTGACAAATACGACTATTCGATTTTGTCGCTTGAATGACCCAAGGTCTTTTTACTTTGTGGATAGTTGGCATGGCTAATAATTGGAAAAGCTGCGTTTTACGCATTTCGTTTGATTCATTTGTTTGATGGTCAAACGCTGTGTTACTTGCCCTTCTTAAAGATACAAAATAGAATGCAGCTTAAAGCCCTCACACCTACTGAATCCCTTGAAAAAACTTACCGGCTCCAGTCCGCTAACCGCGACCTGATTGATCGCTTCAAGGCCAATTATATCAAGCTGTTACCGCTCATTAACGAAAAGGAAAGCGAGGAAAATGTAAAAGATCATTTGATGGACTTTCTCAAGGAAGTCTATTACAAAGACGCTCATGTAGTAGCTCCCAAAGGAAAGACTGATTTTGTGATTCATTTGGGGAAAGATGCTGCTTCTCAGGCGGGGGTATTGTTTGAGGTGAAACGCCCAGCCAATAAGGGCGAAATGATTACCCGCCAAAACCTCAACGTCAAAGCCTTTCATGAACTACTACTCTACTATTTTCAGGAACGGGAACGAGCCCAAAACAGCGACATTCGACACTGTGTCATTACCAATGTTTACGAATGGTTCATATTTGACGCGGCTCTGATTGACCGGCTATTCTACCGAAATACGCATTTAGCCAAAGAGTATAAAGCCTGGGCAACGGGCCAAAAGGTCAGTAAGAACAATGAACTGTTTTATAATGAAATCGCTAAGCCCTTTCTGGCGGATCTAGGAGATGAAATGCCATTTACCTACTTTGACATTCGGGACTATCAGAAAAACGTAGTAGATAATGACAAGGTGAATGACAAAGCCCTGTTATCGCTTTACAAAATACTTTCTCCAACGCATTTGCTAAAGTTGCCAACGGCTACAGATAGCAACCGGCTAAACCCAAAATTCTATACGGAACTGTTACACCTCATCGGCTTGGAAGAGGTTAAAGATGGTGGGAAGAAAGTCATTCGACGCAAAGAAGTTGGAAAACGAGATGAGGGGTCATTGCTCGAAAATACTATCATTGAACTCGATACGGCAAACAAGTTGTACCATTTGCCCGACCGGGCGCAATACGGGGCCACAACCGACGAGCAACTGTTTAGCGTAGCTCTAGAACTTTGTATTACATGGATAAACCGAATACTCTTTCTGAAACTGTTAGAATCGCAGTTAGTCAAATACCATAATGGTAATCTGGATTATGCTTTTTTAAACCGGGCAACGATTGCCGATTTTGACGAACTCTATAAGCTGTTCTTCCGAGTCCTTGCAAAGAAACCGTCCGAACGTCAGGCATCCATACAAACCAAGTTTGGCCGAATACCTTACCTAAATAGTTCGCTGTTCGAGATTACCGAATTGGAGGACGCAACGATTAACATTAATGGATTAGACGATAGTCAGACCCTACCGCTCCTTTCTAAAAGTGTCCTGAACGATAACCTGGCTTATCGAAATCTAAAAGACCTTAGTACGCTCTCGTACCTATTCGCCTTCCTAGAAGCCTATGATTTTGCATCAGAGAGCCGGGAACAAATTCAGGAGAAGAACCGAACGCTTATCAACGCCAGTGTATTAGGGTTGATTTTTGAGAAGATCAACGGCTACAAAGATGGGTCATTTTATACACCGGGTTTCATTACCGAATATATGTGCCGGGAAACTATCCGTAAGGCAGTTGTTCAGAAGTTCAACGATGCTAAAGGGTGGAACTGCAAAGACTTTACCGACCTTGAAGATAAAGACTTAGACCGCAACGAAGCCAATACACTTATTAATGAAATACGTATTTGTGATCCGGCTGTGGGTTCAGGGCATTTTTTGGTATCGGCATTAAACGAGCTAATTGCCATAAAGTCCGATTTGAAGGTATTGCAGGATGAAACAGGCAAACGACTCAAAGGCTATACGGTTAGCATTCTGAATGATGAATTGGTAGTTGAGGATGAGGACAACGAGCCATTTAATTATCAGTTACAGGCCGCAACGGACAAGCCAACTACAGAACGGCAACGAGTGCAAAAGACCTTGTTCAATGAAAAGCAGACCATCATAGAAAATTGCCTGTTTGGGGTAGACATAAACCCCAACTCTGTCAAGATTTGCCGGTTGCGGCTCTGGATTGAGCTATTGAAGAATGCCTATTATACCGTTGAATCCGGCTTTGCAGAGCTTGAAACCTTGCCTAACATTGATATTAACATTAAGCAGGGCAATAGTTTGTTAAGTAAGTTTAGCCTTACTGAAGACCTTAGCGACGTATTCCAAAAGCAAAAATTCAGTTTACGTACTTACAAGAACGCTGTAGCATCTTATAAAAATGCGCCTAACAAAGAAGCTAAAACTGAACTGCAACGCTTCATTAACGAGATAAAAAGCCAGTTCCGCGAAACAGTGTTTAAGCGTGACCCTCGCCGTAAAAAGTTGGCTGACCTGCGAGGGAAACGGTCTTTATTGGATGTAAATACTGACCTCTTTGGAAATACCATCAAAGACGCAAAACTAGTTGAGGTTGAGAAAAAGCGTTACGAAATAGCTATCGAACAAGTAGAAACCGAAATTACTGATATTGAGGGTAACGCCCTATATCGGGGTTCGTTTGAATGGCGGTTTGAGTTTCCCGAAATATTAAATGAGAAAGGGGACTTTATGGGCTTTGATGCCGTTATTGGCAATCCTCCATATATAAGGCAAGAAGAGTTAGGCGAATCAAAGGCTTTACTGAAAAAAGACTTTCCGAAAACCTACGCTGGAACGGCTGATTTGTATGTCATGTTTGTAGAGCATGGGTTACGGATTTTACGGCATAATGGTCAGTTTGTCTTTATTATTCCGAATAAATGGATGAGGGCAGGGTATGGGTTGAGTCTTCGTAAATGGCTGAAAACCTTAGCGATTGATCAAATTGCCGACTTTGGCGATCTGCCTGTTTTTGATGAAGCCACGACCTATCCAAGTATCCTGAATATACGAAATGCTCCCGCTAATGAGCAGTTTCAGGTAGTTCAGATTGATTCGCTAACCTATGCTGATGGGCTGGCGAGCTACATTCAAGCAAATAAGTT
The DNA here is from genome assembly GCA_003259005.1 of Spirosoma telluris. Classification (GTDB taxonomy): domain Bacteria; phylum Bacteroidota; class Bacteroidia; order Cytophagales; family Spirosomataceae; genus Spirosoma; species Spirosoma telluris. The sequence goes on along the minus strand of QLII01000001.1, from coordinate 6,083,382 downwards.
TGATGTAAACATGGCTACTTTACAGGATGAGGGTTGGCAGCTAACCAATGAAGTTGTACAGCAACTTATGGCTAAGTTACGGGCAAAGAGCAAACCGCTTGGAGACTATGTAAATGGAAAGATTTTCAGAGGTGTTTTAACAGGGCTTAATGAAGCCTTTGTAATAGATGCCGATACTAAAGATAAATTGATTGCTGAAGACCCGCGTAGTGTCGAAATTATAAAGCCTTTTCTGGCGGGCCGGGACATCAAACGGTATCAAACACCAATAGTGGATAAATACTTGCTTTTGATTGAAAAGGGTCAAACTAACCGCCAACGGGCTGGTTTGTCTCCTGAAGTATGGTTGAATAAGACCTATCCAGCCGCTTATAATTGGCTAAAGCCTTTTGAGTCTAAAGCAAAAATTCGCGCTGACAAAGGGGACTATTGGTGGGAGTTACGCGCTTGTGATTACTATAAAGAGTTTGAGAAACCAAAAATTGTTGTTCCTGCCATCATTAAAGAACCTTCAAATCTTTTGGAAATTTCTGGTTGCTTCTCAAATGATAAAACTACAATAATAGCTAGCGACAGTAAGTTTGTTTTGGGCATTATGAACTGTAAAATTACAGACTTCGTAATGCAGCAAATATCCTCCACTAAGCAAGGGGATATTTTGAGTATAAGCCTGTTTACATTGCTCAAATCCCTATCCCATACGCTATAGACTTTCGGCAAAAACAAATCGAAAAATTAGTTACTGAAACTCAACTAGCTAAATCTATAGACTTAAATGCTGATACCTCAGCCCTAGAAGCAGAGATTAATCAGATAGTATATTCGCTGTATGGGCTGACAGATGAGGAAATAGCGATTGTTGAAGGGTGAAGTCTATAATAGTACTACCTCCAAAGTGGCTCATTTGCCCACCCATCTACAAACCCTAATGCCTGAGGGTCGATATTCGGATAAAGCTGAAATAAGTCGTTTAAGCGTAGCGTAAGGTCATTGATTGGGCTTACCACATTCAGCATATATTTAATGCAGCAAAGAGGTGCATATACTTTGTTAGCCCCGGTCGGGAACTGAGTAAGCCACGGTTCTGGTAAACGGGGTATCAGTTGGGGCGGTTTCGGTAAATTTTTATTCCAAACCCTAGAATGATGAGCGCAAAGGTTACGCAATAGACTAACTGCCTGTAACCAGCTTTCCAAAAAATGAGGTTTTGGTATACCCAGCGATTGAGCGATACGTTTCTTTTCAGGAAGGTTGTTCAGATTGTTGTAAAGCTTGGATAAGTGGCCTAGCGATAGGGTTTCAATCGTTTTCCAAGCGGGCGGGCGGGCGGGATTAGCGTACTTATTTTTATGTTCCTGAATAAAAACCTCTTTACTACGTGCCAACTCGTTATCTATAAGTTGTAGATTTTCACGAAACAGGCGGCTGTCTTTGAACAGATTCGCGTCTTCAAACCACCATGCCCCATACCCAAGAGACAGTTCAAAAATCAGTCTTGTGCGAAAACCGATTTCAACCCGTTCTATAGCACCAAAAAGCAACAGCCGTAATGAGCTGTCAAAGTTGTAAATATCAACGACTGTATCAAATCGGCTACCGAGCTTAAAAATATGATTGACCTTATCGGCTTGAAGCGGCCACCAATAGCCAGCCAGCCGGTAATAGCTAACATTCCTAAGAAACTGTTCGGCGGCTGTTTCATCGTCAATGAGCAAGCCACGTGCTTTGAGCTGGGCAACCTGTTGAGAAAGGCTGAGGGCTGGTTTGGAAAAGTGTTGCATGAACCCCTTAAAAATAAAAGACTCGCCCTGGTACGCTGATCTGACGAGAAGCGTGGCGAGTTCTATTGTTACAAAAGTCTTTGTATTTCATATACGAAACAAATATTGTCCTATAAATTGTTTCATTGGTATGCATTCTTAAGGAATTCAGTTAATGCCAAACGGAGTTATTTATGCTCAATATTTTTATCCCATTCAGGCGGGTAACTGTCGCATGGCTTGAACTCCAGCACTTCACCGTAAATCATACGTCCATCCAATAGCCAGGTATTATTTGGGCGGGATTGGTTAGGTATCAGCAGAAAGTCAGCAAGATCTAATCCTTTTTCTTTTTGCTCTGTGCTCGCTCGTTGCTCCAGATAATCGGAAACGCCGATTTGATAGCCCTTTGTATTTAGTTCATCAGCTACTTTGCTCCAGCGGACAAAAGCTTTTCCGTCTTTCGATAAGTCAGGAAACAACCTAATAGAACGGCCACGTAAGGGGGCCAATCGTTCGACGTTCAGATAAGACAATGCACCGGCTGCTAACCACACAAAACCCGGTATCAGAGCCGAACAGACAACGGCGGTTTTGGGCGCTTCTACAATAGCAATAGGTGTATCAATCGGCACATCTGCTAGTTGATGAAGGCCAAACAAAACCGGCCAACGAGGGGCGTCATTGTGGTAGTCGGTCAACCAATCAGGGGGTGTTTCCTGCTTCTGACGATACCGGCGTAACAGACCATGACTCACTGAACTAATACAAACTTTCGGGTTGCCTTCCTGATCGGTGTAGTGTGCCTTATGCCAATCGTCGGCAAATAAGACAACCTGCCCCGAACGGGCGCGGTATTGCTCATCGGTCAACCAGAACACACACGCGCCCGACCAACGGGACGATGTGCCAATCTGAAACCGGTACAGTAGTTCATGGGCTTTGGTTTGACCGAATTGCCTAATGAGTAAGCGGGCAAACTGGTTTTGCTGATAGTGGCCTAACGACTGTTTAACTATTTCGTCAGGAATGGCGTAAACACGGCTGGTTTGTGTAGGTTGTGTAGGCTGTAACGGTTTGTCAAAAATAAACCGGGCAATCCGTTCGGCTTCTTCTGCCGTTGCGCCTATCAGGGGGTCTTGAAACCCCTCTACCATACCCCTACGGCTGGTTCCGTTACGCTTCCATTTCCCGGCCATGCGAAACCACTTTTTAGGAATGGGGGGCATCTGGCTTTGTTCTCTATCCTCATCAGCATAACTCATGCCCGATGCAGTTTTCTGATAAGGAGAAAGACTATACCCGCAATTACTTTCCCGATCACACCGTCCGTAAGATTCGGGCAAAGGTTCGCCCGTTTTAGTGTCTATGTACCGGCTCAAGGTTTTACGATGCCGGGGGCCACATTGCGGGCAATCGGCTTTGATGGCCTTTTTAGGCAGTTGATAACGGTAAGGCTTGACTGTGGTAATCATAGCAGAAAAAATAAGGTTTGTTTTTGCTTACACATCCTACACATCCTACACACACCCGGTAAGGTGCAAGGGGTGATCCGTGTAGGTTGTGTAGTTTGTGTAGGCTGTAAAACATCTTTTTTTAAAAGGCCATATCCGTTTTACGCACGTAAGCCACGAAACCAAACCGGGCGCGTTCTGTCATTATCCCATTGGCGTTTAGTCGCTTCTGAAAGTTTTTGTTATTGACTGGCCGGTATCCGTCCTCAATACAATAAGCCTTATAATCCCGATAGAGGTCTTTCAGAGGTGTTGTATAATCGCTACTAACTTGATACCCCTGCTCATCCAAAAAAAGCCGTACCGTATCAGACTGCCGCTTGTAGGCTTCAAGTTGCGCCCTCACTGCTTCGCAATCCGTAAACCTACCTTGCGCCAATAGTCTCTGTAATCCGGCTAAAATCCAGTTAAATACCCCGATAGTTCCGATGAAATGATTTTAGCGGCTAATTGTTTATCCTGCTCCTGCTCAGGGATAGTTACGCCAAAGGGTACGATGAGGAAACGCCGAAAGTAAGCCGGGGTATGCTCCACGTCGGCGGGCAATTCGTTACAGTTGAAAATGAGCTTAGCATAATTGGTCAGAATGAAGGGTTGACCGTATGGTAAACGGGCTTCAACAGGTTCACCCGAAACCATCTGCTTAAACGTATCAGCTTCTAACTTGCCGTTGATCTCACTAGCGTAGTTGACTAACTTCGTTGCCAGATGAGCGCGACAGTAAGCGGGTTCATTGGCCAGACTTTGCAGCGAGTAATGAGAAACGTTATCTGGCCCTAATAAGGCGGTAACAATCTCGAAAAAGACAGATTTTCCGTTTGCCCCTGAACCGTAAAGCAGTAGCGTCTTTTCCAATTTCAATTTAGCCGGACTAATAAAGACATATCCCAAATATTCGGCTAGTAGCTTTTGACAATCTGCATCCGGCTGCACCCGGTCTAAGAATACCTGAAACTTTGGGGCGGTGGCCGTTAGGTCAAATGAAAACGGTAATTGATGGGTCAAAAAGTCGGCGGCATCAGGGGCACGTAGTTGTTGGCTATCGGTGCTAATCTCAAACGTGCCGTTTTGCAAATTGATTTTGACCGTATCGCGGTTGGCATCAGGGGAGGAGAGATAGGCAAGTTCAGTAAATTGGTCAAACAAGCTTTTAGAGAATTCTACATAGCGGGCTGTAAACTTATCAACGCCCATATTCTCAGCGGCTTGTCTTAGAAATGCTCTTAGTTCGTCTTTCTCGAAGGGTTTCCAGTAGGCTCCATTGAAAGAATAGAAAAATCCCTCACGGTGGCACAAATTCCAACGGTTACGGCTGGCAAGGGCGAATACCTCTTCAACAACAATAATCAGGTAATGAGGCTTTTTTAATTTCGCGTCCTCATCGTCAGGATCAAACCCGGCCTTTTCTCGAAAGTCAACCTTTGGTACCTGTGTTAAGAGGTCATTCATCAACTGCTTATGAGGTTTACCGACATAGACCGTTTGTCTCAGTCGGTGGGCATCGGTCATAAGGTGGGCTGTTATTTCTGATACAGTTAGCGTATCTTTGTTATGGGTTACAGACATATTATCAGCGAGTTAAGGGCGTTCGGGGAACGCCTTTTTTTGTAGTATCGGAGTGCATACAGGGCGGCATCATAGCCACTGAGCCAAAGCGGGCAAAGCATGGCTAACCAATCGGGGTAACTCATCAGAACGGCGGGGTTAAGAATTGAGCTGTAAACCACTCTTGAAAGCCCTCGAAAGTATGAGCTATGTAAACCCAGGCTCCAGCCCGTTCAAGGTCTGCAATGGTCTGTTTTTGTACGGCAGACAGTTTGTCTTTCCCGGCCTTTATCTCAACCAGTACAGCACGGCCCTCGACAATGCAAAAAACGTCTGGCATTCCTGCACGTTGCTGACTTGGTACGTATTTTTTGAGGTCGTCCCTATACGTTCCCGTTGATTGTTGGCGGGTAGCATAACCTCCGTTTGCTCGAACGTGCTTTACTATACGTTGTGTAAGTTGGTTGGCAGTTTCGGGCTTTGGTTCTGTCCTGTGTGGCTTGCGGGCGGTCTGTTCTCCAATGAAGTTTTGGAGTTCTCGAAAGGCGGGTAGCTGGCTCATGCTTGTACGCCCTCCTTTTGCGAACGTTTACGGAGTTGTGCGTTTACCTGTAAGTCAGCTATTCGCTCAATTTCTGCCATATCAACAGGCTGGCGCGTCTGGCTTCTTAGCCAATTCAGGACTAATGACTTTTCGTACAAGACTCGCTTACCGAATTTGACCACACCCGGTATTTTGCCCGCTGCAGAATGGATACGTAGTGTACTTTTAGGAATACCCGAACAGGTAGCCGACAACCATTTAAAATCGCCGTAGGGGTCGGCATCGGGGTTGGATGTGGCTGTGTTGGTACGTAGAAGTTGTAGTACTTCTAATGTCAACGCTTCTAAATTATTTAGCCGGGCGTTGATCGGCTCAAATGGGTTGTTCATTGCTCACTGTCGTTTAGTTTGACAGTAGCAAAGGTTAAACAGTAGCAAAGCATGCAACCGGGGTGCAACCGGGGTACTACTTTTCGATAGTCAGCCTAAGCATTAGTGTATTTAGCTCATATTCAGCAACTTGCTTAGCTTTATCAGAGAGGAAAATTATTACTTTCTCTATATCTGCAATAAGGAGTTTTAGTTTAGGTTGTGATTCGTTCGGGTAAGACAGACGTTTTCGGCTTGAAGAAAAAGTAATATACTTATTGTATTTATTGTGCTGCCTTGGCACCATTTTCCCGCCTTCATAAAAGTGCTTCAAAATGCGTTGCCTTTGGCTTAATGGTTTTTCATCATTGGCCGATGGCTTTGGTTTAGTGGGAGTAGGTAATGACTTTTGCTGGGCAAACAAGTGTTTATCTTTGCTAATAATATATTTTTCTGACCTGTCATTTTTCCACTTCTCAAGCTTTCGATTATCCTCTTCCACTATTTTATCGGCTACACATTGTAATGCACATTTAAAATCTGTTTCACCGATTGCCGCTAACTCATCATTATTTCTGACCTCATCCAGTAGATCGTAGCAGGCATATTCAAACTGATGTGCAAACGTTTCAAATGGCCTATTTTCTATACGCCATAATAAATGAGCTTTCCATTTTTCAATGACTGAACGCATTAACTTTTCTTTTTCTCCCATTAGCTCAAACCGTCGTTTAAGTTCAGGGTCATTGGCAATCTTATTAAATATACCTTGCAGTTGACTATTCTTAAACTGTACCAGATCAAAACCAACTGCAAATGAAGAGGTAGCAATACGCATAGCTTGCTTATGGCTCTCAATCTGTACCGCAAAGGATTTGAGGAACTCAGGATTTGTAAAAATCGCAGGTATGATGGGCTTAGGAAATATTAGGCTTTTTGAAGTGGCTCCTGCACCTAACTTTGCTAGTATAGAAGTAGATAAATTGGGATTTATCAGGTTTTGAGATGCCGCGATTACTATGGCGTTAAAGTTTGGCGAAAAGCCTAATTGCTCCTTTAACTTCGCTAGTTGCTGCTTTCCCTGCTCAGTAATTGGTATTTCCCCATTCTCCATTTTCTTTAGCTCACTCATCTTTAATTTAGTCGGCTCCATTATCTTTTGTTAAAGAGTTATCTACAAATTTTCAAAAGCGGCATCAACTAAATCAGTCTCAAACCCAGAAAGGTAAATTTGTGTCGTGCGTTCGTCGCTGTGGCCCATTGCTTCGCTAATGATACCTGTAGCTACGCCAGAGCGTTTTAGAGCCGTAGCAAATGAATGGCGGGCGACGTAGGTGGTTAAGGGAGTATCAATATTTACGGCGGCTCCTATGGTTTTCAGGTCTGCGTTAACCTGTCCCATTATCTTAGAGCATCGGTTATGGATTTGCGAAGGGGTTTTATGCAAAGCAGTGTTGAGGATCGGGAAAACGTAGGAGTTTGGGTAAACCTCATCAGACTTGTACCGCTCAAGTATTGCCAGCGCAACCGGCATTAACCGTATAGAGAATTTACCGCCTGTCTTTTGGCGTATGTATGCTAAACGTGGTTTACCGTCTAAGTCTGTACCAATGTTCTTCCAACGTAGCGCGGCCATGTCCACGAAGTTGATACCACCACAATAGTAGGAGAATAAGAACAGGTCTTTGGCCAGTTGTAGCCGTTGGCTCGTATCGCGTAAGCTGGCGTAAGGGCCAATGTAGGGAGTCGGTTCATAGCCTTCTATCTTACGAATGTCAGCTTTACTAATTGCCCGTTTCGTGGTCGTCAGATTGAACTTACCAATCTGAAATTTATTTGTTTCGGCAGTATTGCGGGCAAATGGGTAGCTAGTAGGTTTGGCATAACCGTTGGCAATGGCTTTGTTTAAAACGGCTCGTAAGGTTCGGAACTTCACAGATAACGTTATTTCTGTTAGTCCCTCACTCCTCATTTTGTTCTCCCAGTCGTTGCAGAACTTCACCGTAACGGCTTCAAAAGGTACGTCCTTGCCTTCACCCACAAACCGGCTCAAGTTGTTCTGAACGTCTCTGTAAACCTTACGATTGCCAACTTTGCCGGTTTTCTCGAATTGGCTAATTAGTTCGTCAAAATAGGCCAGTAACTTAAATTTGCGGGTGGCTTTACGCTCATCACTGACTTTATCAGCAATATCTCGCACGTCGTGTACTTCGTCACTTGTAGCCCATTGTTCGGCAGACTCACTATATTTATTTACCCATTGCTCAAGACCCTTTTCTAACGTCTTGCGCTTCTCTATAGGAACACTACGCCGAAATTCGTTTTTTGTCTCATTCCAGAATTGAGGGTGAAGGCTTAACCCAGTGGCAATGTACTTTACTTTTCTGCCTTTGGTGATTCGCACATAAAAGGGGTGACTACCGTCTTTAAGGGTGTTGTATGTGAAGTAAACCCATGTAACCGTAGCGGCTCCCTCCTTATGGTCGGTAGTGTGTGCCATACCTGTTTTCTAATAAAACATTTAATAAAACAAATATAGAAAACTAATAAAACACAACCAATACCAACCAATACAATTTATCAGATAAATTATTGTTTATCAGAAGTTTACGAATATTAATCAAAACTATCAAATGCCCACAAATTGAGCTTCCCAAGCTGCAGGCCGTGGGTTCGAACCCCATTTCCCGCTCACCCATAATCAATACGCAAAAATCCCATAACTATCTAAAAATTAGCCGGTTATCCGAAAGGGTGACCGGCTCTTTTTATATAAATTGATCTCTAAAAACAACACCAGGTACAACAAAAAGAGAAATGCTTTTCTATGAGCGATGGCTATTTGACAGGCTTACTCGTAGGGTAAAGCCCAAAACGAAAGTGTTAAAGGTGTATTTTGGTTGGTGGTAATGGTAAGGCCCCTATATGTACTTTACCACCTTGCCACCAATAAGCTGGGCTCATTTTGGGTTAACTAACCTAACGGATTTACTGCCAACTACTAAGCGCCTATATGTACTCTGGCAGTTAGCAGAATCGGTTAAGAATCTTTTTGGTACATATTGTTACATAACCCTAAAAGTGTTTAACAACAAAAAGACTTTTAGAAATAAAGATTGTTTTCAGCTTTTCACTTTTGCCACTTTTACCACTTTACTGTTAATAACTTTGGCCAAATTGGAGTTACATAGGCATGATGTCAGTCTTGCCTATGAATTCCCGCCTGAAGTCCCTAATTGGCATATTCCTGCTGCTTTCGCTCAGCCAGTGTAAAGAGCCAGCTGTTACGGCTTCGACTAATTCAACACCTACCCGTGACGATAATATGGCGATGGGTAATCCTGACGGAGCCAGAGCCTCAGAATCCAGCCCAAACGCTTACCTTATCACTAGATCCGCTTATTCGCTTTCCTACAACCAATCGACCGGTATAGCCAACTGGTGTAGCTGGCATCTAAGCTCGGCCTGGAAGGGTTCAGCTTCTCGCTACACAGGCAACTTCATTCCGGATCAATCACTGCCTACTAGTTGGTACCAGGTAAAGCACGCGGACTATACCAATTCAGGCTTCGACCGTGGTCACCTCTGCCCTTCGGATGATCGAGACAGTACGGCTGAGGAAAACAAGACAACTTTTATTCTAACCAACATCGTACCACAGGCACCTCAACTCAACCGGCAATCCTGGCTACGGTTGGAGGACTACTGCCGGAACTTAGTAGCCCAAGGTAACGAGCTGTACATTGTTGCTGGAACCTATGGCAAAGGTGGTGAAGGCGACAATGGTAAGGCTACAACTATTGCCAGTGGCAAACTAACCGTTCCTGCTTCGCTCTGGAAAGTGATTGTCGTATTGCCGGTTGGATCGGATGATGTGAGCCGGATAAACGCACAGACACGAATTATTGCGGTCTGGATGCCAAACACTAATACCACTGGAGAAGGGGCTTGGGGAAGCTATCGGGTAAGTGTCGATGAGGTTGAGAAGCAGACTGGTTATGATTTACTGTCGAATGTGCCGGAGAGGGTGCAGCGGGTGATTGAAGGGGAAATTGATAAGGCTAGTATTTAAAAATAGCCTGGTGATTGACCAGACTATAGAAGACCTACATCATGGAAGTCGTACGAAAAGTCATTTCCTTTTTCGATTTTGTGCAGAATCCAGTTTGAGTATATGACTTTGTATCTGGGATTGCTCTGGTGAATATAATTTACCAACTTTTTTTTCTAGTACTTTAATTTTCTCATCCTGTTTATTGCTGTTTTTGATTTGATAGATAGCGAGCAATACAGACATTGCCGTTAACACAACTGCAATCCAGGCTGAATTTTTTGATTGCTTGGCATAGCTAGCAGCTTCAACAGTTGCTTTTGCAATCGAAATAGTAGCCTGATGTAGTTCTGTTTCCTTCTGGTGTTTTGCTTGTTGCCATTTATCGAATCCGCCTGCATCTTAGAGGTTGTTTAAGATTGTGTTTCACGGATTTTTCTGGACATCAGTCGGATCATTGTCCAGTAGATAACGCCCTCAGCATGAGACTCTTTAACTTCATAGTCTTTGGCTAGACGACGATGAAAGGCCCACCACCCAAATGTTCGCTCCACAATCCACCTTTTGGGTACTATTGGGAAGCCCTTCACGCCTAGTACGCCACAAACCACATTCACTGTCAGTTGGTAAGTCGCTTTAACGGTGGACAGAAAATCTACCCCATCAAAGCCCTGATCAGCCAGAATAGTCTTCAACCGAGCGAAGCGTGTGCCCAGTGCTGTAAACAGCAATAAAGCACCAGCCCGCTCACCCACGTTGGCCGATGTTAAGCGCAAGGCCAGCACCAGACCCAGCACATCCACCACGATGAAGCGTTTGCGACCGGTGAGTTTTTTATTCCCGTCATAGCCTTTCAGCATTCTCACGGACATAGTTTTAACGGATTGACTATCAATGAGTCCCAAGCTGGGTGAAGCCTCTCGACCGGCTTGCAGACGTACTTTAGTAACCAGTTTATCATGGATTTTCTGAACCAGACCCTTCTTGGCCCACTGGCGAAAATAGTAGTAAACCAGCCGCCAATCGGGCAAATCATTGGGCATCATTCGCCAGGAAATGCCGCCTTTGACCACGTAGAAGATGCCATTGATAATAGCTCGGATGGACTGTTTTCGTTTTCGCTGGCCCATTTTGGTTGGCAGCAAAAGTTTGATAGCTTGCCACTGGGAGTCGGTCAGATCGGTCGGATAGATCATCAGGGTAGTTTCTTAGTTTGCACCTCAAAACTACCTGACTGACTCTCACTTCGCGTGAAACATTAAACAACCTCTCAGTTTACTCAAGTTAGGGAATTGCTCTGGCAACTGATAGTAGTCGCACCGGACTCCGCTCCCTATGCGCCTGCCTGGAACCTAACCAACATCCATGCAAAAATTGACTTGTTGGATTTTGAGCGTGGGAATCTAGCAGCACTGGCCAGGGTGCAGGAGAAGGTAAGGGAAGCAATTCAGATGTTACTCTGATGGGTTAGTTTGTCAGTATCTGGATAGTATTAACAGCCTATACCTGGGTTTAATTTTCATAATCGTTTAACTCAAATTCGGCTTAAAAGGGCCTTTTCCAGGATTAAGCCCTCTGTCCCTGCACAGAAGAGGCCCCCTATACCCCCTTTTGCAACTTGTCCACAATCATCCCGTATCCCTTGTGGATAAAAATCACAAAAAGGAAAAATTCAGCGCTTCTGGCCTGACTTCATCCTGCTCAGAAATACCGGAGTTTATCCCCTTTTCCCACTTAGTATCACACTATAAAGACGATATTTTCAGATACACGTGGTTTCATAAGAAAAAGCCCAACTATGGCGGCCGGGCTTTGGTATTGATGGGCCACTCTGCAAACGCCTCCATTGTGACGGAAAATAGGAAAAAGGTAACATACAAAAAAAGATTGTTTTTGAGCCTTCACTTTCTACACTTCCTACACGGATGAGAAACTAAGCCCTCGAACTGTACAGCTACTTGCGGCTTAAAACCTGTCTCAACAAATGTTCTAGTTCGGCCTGCTTTTGCTTCATAGCTTGCAATTCCTGCCGATCCTGTTGACGCTGTTGCTGCTGCAATTGATTAGCTTTCTCCAGCTGAATGCTATATAGGGTCAACTCCTCAATCTTCTCCAGCAGGGTAGCATTCATCTTGACCAAATCAACGCCTTCGTTTGCAACTTGCCCAGCCGAGGGAACACCAGGCAAATGCTGGTTCGCATCGATGTACTTCTTAACCTCAGCCAATGATTGCAGGTTATAACCCGGTGCAAACACTTTATCGCTCCACTCGCTGGTATTGTTGATGTGGAGTTGGTAGCGGGCTTTAACCACATCCCCTTTTTCATTGACTGTTAGAAACTGATCCGTTGACTGAGTGGGTTTACTCTGGCTGGTGAGATTTGTTAAGCGCAGACCACTTGCATCGGGTGACTCACTGACAACTTCCAGGCGAGTTGTGGGCGCTGAGGTGCCAATACCTACATTCGCCTGGTTGCCTAGAACCACAGCATTGCTGGCCGCTACAGTAGCTCCTGCACCAATAGCAGTAGCATTGCTTAATGATTCTCCATTTGCAGCTAGCAGAATACCAGCCTGAGTACCTAAAAACGTATTCCGGGAGCCTTTGTCGTGTTGACCGGTATTGTAACCAATGTAGACGTTATCATCAGAGTTGACCGAAGTAGGCCCCGCCCCATTACCTACAATCGTATTGTGAGAGCCGGTAGAGATGTTACGGCCGGCGTTGATCCCAAAGAAGGTGTTGCCCTGACCAGTGGTGGTTTGATAGCCTGCCTGATAACCTACAAAAGTGTTGGAATCGGCAACAGCATTGTAGCCTGATTGATAGCCTATAAACGTACTTCGTTGCCCTGTTTTGTTGGTATAACCAGCCTCATTACCAATAAAAGTGTTATTGTTCACAGTAGTGCTATTGTACCCGGCAAAAGTGCCTATGAAAACGTTAGATACACCCGTTGTGTTGAAGTTACCCGCCTGATAACCCATAAAGACATTATTAGTCCCTATCGTGTTAGATTGGCCCGTCTGAAACCCCACAAAGGAATTAAAATTCCCCGATGAGTTAGAATAGCCAGCACCGTATCCGATAAAGGAATTAAAATGACCTGTTGAGTTATTAAAGCCATTATATGCTCCAATAAAGGTATTGTCCGTACCCGTTGAATTAGTATAGCCCGCCTGAACACCCAAAAATACATTTTGATAGCCTGCCGAATTGGAGTTACCCGCCTGATAACCTATAAAGGCATTACCACCACCTGTTGTATTTTGTCTGCCTGCCTCAACTCCTACAAATGCATTATTTTTCCCTATTGTATTTTGTCTACCTGCAAAGGTCCCCAAAAAGGTATTAGAGGCCCCGGTTGTATTTGAGTAGCCTGCTTGTGTTCCCAAAAAGGAATTAAAACTACCGGTTGAGTTTGAGTAGCCTGCGTAAAAACCCAAAAATGCATTTGAGGAACCCGTGGTATTCAAATAGCCACTCTCATCACCAATAAAGGTATTAAAGGAGGCCGTTGTATTATTAAGGCCAGCTAAGCTACCTATGAATGTATTGAATCCTCCTGTAGTGTTTGCTTGTCCAGTATAAGCTCCTAAAAATGAATTTTGAATGCCACTTGTGTTACCCTTGCCCGCTTGAATCCCCACAAAAGCATTATTAGCACCTGTCGTATTAGAAATACCCGCGCTATATCCAACAAAGGCGTTACCAGCGCCTGTCGTGTTTGAATATCCCGCTTGAGAACCAACAAAAGCGTTAGAGTAACCAGTAGAATTATTGTATCCAGCATTCTTGCCAACGAAGGCATTATCATTACCAGTCGTATTCGATAAGCCAGTCCACGCCCCCACAAAAACGTTATCATTACCGATCTTATTTGAACTGCCAGCCAATCTTCCCATAAAGGTATTATCAGTTCCAGTGGTATTACTACCTCCTGCCGCGAGTCCAACAAACGTATTAAAATTGCCAACCGTGTTAGAACCACCTGCTGAATTTCCGATAAAGACATTGGAACTACCCGTTGTGTTTTTTAGACCCGCAGCGGAGCCCATAAAGGTATTATAATCACCCGTTGTGTTATCATGCCCAGCACTCATTCCTACAAAAGCATTATCCCTACCCGAAATATTAGAACTTCCGGCTGTAGAGCCGAGGAATGTGTTTTGAAAACCTGTGGTGTTCCAATAACCAGCTGCTATACCGATAAAGGTATTATATCCACCCGTCGTATTATTATAACCTGTCTGGAATCCTAAAAAAGAGTTAGAAGCCCCTTCTGTGTTCGCCTTTCCCGCGCTAGCTCCTAGAAAGGTATTGTAAAAGCCTGTAGTGTTAGTGACACCTGCCTGGTATCCAGTAAAAGTATTATAATCCCCTGTGGTAGTAGCGTAACCAGCCTCAGTACCTATAAATGCGTTATACTTACCGGTAAGGGTATTGTTACCTGCCCATGATCCTATTATGGTATTGTAATCGGCGGGCGTTGACGAATTAGGTGTAGTAACAACATAATTAGTTTGAGCCAGTAATGGGAAGGTTAGCAGTAAAGTGAATAGATAGAAGAGTTGTTTCATGGCAATGGAATAGTTGTAATTGGTTGGGTGAGTTAGTAAGCTACTGTAGCAGAAATCATACCATGAACTTTTGCCTGTTCACCTATATCGCAACTTCTTTATTTCTACTTAAGCAGTAGGCAACAAAAACGCCAGCCCTTCGCAGCGCCAGCGTTTGTTAATTCCTCATCCCTAAGCAGGCCTTAATTCAGCCGCCGGACATCATTGACCGCCTGCGCCGAGAAGGCAATCTCGTATTGAGCGATACGCTCTGAAAGCAGGGCCGCTTTCTGCTCCAATAGGTCTAGTTTCTCTTCCAGATGGGCGAATAGTTTATCCCCTATTTCCACCTGTTTTCGGCTACAAAGCACTAATTCGCGCTGAACCGTGGCCAATTCCTGAAGATCGGCGACCCACTCCCTGAATGTATCCAAGTCGTGGCAATCGTGGGGGTTTCCTGATGCTGGTTTCATTTTCATTCACTAAGTGGTAACCAATAAGTATAGCCATTGGTAAGCGAGCTATTGTTTACACATCCCAAGCGTATCAGGCTAAAGGAGTCTACACATTGTTGTATATTCGCACTCTCCGTAACAACTAGCGAATGAATCAATACCCAACTCATGCTGTCTTTATCGCCGATGATGATGAAGACGACCGCCTGCTGTTACAATACGCCTTTGCTCAACACAGTCCCGAATGTGAGTTAATTTTTGCAGAGGATGGTCTGGCTTTACTGGATGATCTGGCTCAACTAAAATCGGAGCCATGTTTAATCATTCTGGATTTGAACATGCCCCGACTCAACGGTCTTGAAGCCTTGCAGGTGTTACGCCATAGCGCCCAGTATGCCCACACCCCAATCGTGATTCTAACGACCTCTAGTGATGCAACGGATCGCCAATATGCATTTGACCTGGGGGCTAATGAGTTTTTAACTAAACCCATCAGCCTGGATTTGCTAGGACAAACTGTTCTTCATCTTCGAAAAGTATGGCACCTGGATCAATGCATATAATCAATCGCAAAGGCGGCTTTAGCTAGTACTCGTCCAATTTAGATTCTCGGGCGAGCGAAATGTAGTCCAGCACATCAAATAGATCGCGGTTCTCGGCCTGAATTAACCGCGGCAAGGCAACTAGTTCGTCTTTGCCATAACCAGCCTCAGCCAGATTGGCCAGTAAGGTTTTTGGGGTCATGGGGTTCGACCAGATGATCCGTAGTTCGGCCTCGTCTTTGAAGAAGTCGGGCAGGGTGCCATACAAGGCTTCCAAAAATTCCTCCGATGACATTATCCGCCCGTCGGCGCTCCAGAACGAGGTCGACATCATGTGCTGAATTTCGCGCTCCCCAAGAAGCAAGAAGACGGGGTGATTGTCTTTGATGATAATGACCTGAAGCTAGCTACACCTGGTAGGCGTTAAACATTTCCAGACAATGTCCGTTTAACATCTTATCAACCAGAAAAAGCTTTATTTGCTTAGTTGTATCTACCTAACCACCTCACTTTACATTAAGTATAATTATCATTTTTAAACGCAACTAGTATGAATCGTTTTGTTGCTTTTAGACGGTCTAGCCTGGAATTGGGTCAGACCTCTCCTTCGATCCAGGATCGACAGAAAAGCTCTCAGCCATTGGCTTTCTCCGGACAGCCTACCCCCTCCCTACACTCAGTTGGCCATCAGCCACGCGCTCAGGCGCATTCCCATCCCCAGCGTGCACACAGCCGCTCGTTTTCTCCAGGCACTCCTAGCCTGAATTTCTCTCCTCCTCGTCTGCTTAAACGCACGAAAAGCCTTTCTTCCGTTTAGGGGAATCGCTTAATTTTCTTTATATCCAGCTTTTGAAGTAAAAGGGAATCAACCGTCAACTGACGCGTTGACTATCTCTGCATGGTTACTAGAAGCCAGCTTATCTGTCTTACGAATTGACTATGCCCGCATTTTCAGTAATCGAATGATAGACAATTCTATCGTTTGGGTTAGTTATTTCTATACAATCGGCTTTCCAATTTCACCAACACTAATTCACTAGTTAATGAAGACTGTCGCCAATCAATTAACCGACTCCATCAAGTTACCTGGCCAGAGCCTTCCAGTATGCTCAAAAGCCATTATTCGTCTACAGGGATATGGCAACTATACCTGGGTATACCTGGCCGCTCAGACCAAGCCTATTCTAGTCGCCCTCACACTAAAATGGTTTGAGGATCAGCTACCTAGCTTTATACGCGTTCATAAATCGGAGATGATTAACCCAACGTTTGTAAGAGCCATGGGCATTGACGGGGATCAGCAATTAGCGGTCTGTTTACTCAATGAATATAAGGCAAAGGTTTCCCGAAGACGGTTTGAACAGGTTTTGATTAAAATCAATCAGCACAAAAAGGTAAGCCTGATAAAGTCATAAACATATCCAGGGCATGCGCCACTCACTCATACTACTTGGCATGGTACTGTTTAGCCTGTTTGGTTTTGTGGGCTTTTGTTATGCCCTGCTTGATTGGGCGCAGGACATCCAAACGGGCGTTTATACGCGCGACCACCTGGAAGCCACTTATGAGACAGCTGCGCTTGTCATGTATGGCGTTTTATCACTTCGCTTTATTCGGAGTAAACTAAACTCAGATGATCACTAAGGTAGGTAAATCACCGCTTCGTTATCCAGACTTTATAGGGATAAACACCCCGTAATGCCGAACGTATAGGAACAATCCTCAAGTCGAACTAAGGAATATAATTATTGTTGCTAATTTTATGAAAATTATAATCCATTTGTTTTTAAAACGACTCATCGAACCACGTGCGGCCCGAATGCAACTCTGATGTACTGCTTTGGAACGCCCTCAAACAGGACGATCAACCTGCTTTTGCCGAATTATACCAACGCTATCATCGTATTTTGTACAGCTATGGTTATAAAGTAATCCCTAATGTAGCTTTGGTAGAAGATGCCATCCAGGATTTGTTTGTAGATCTATGGCGACTGCGGCATTCGTTATCCCTGGTCGATTCTGTTAAATTTTATTTATTTCGTTCGCTTCGCCGAAAGATTTACCAGCTCAGTGAACGCGAAAAACGCATTGACACGGCGATTGCCTCCTCGACAGCAACCGAATTCGCCCGATCATCCGAACAGGTAATGGCCGATCAGGAACAGGAAGACCAACTCACCCAACGATTAGCCCAATTGGTAGCCCAACTGCCTCAACGCCAGTTGGAAGTTGTTACGCTTCGGTTCTATCAAAACTTCAAAACCGACGAAATAGCCGCTATTATGGGCATCACCGAAAAATCGGTTCGCAACACGCTCCATAAAGCACTTACCCACCTGCGCGAGCAGGCCGCCTACCTGGCTCCCTTACTGGGATTACTTTTACTTTGGGTACTGGCCTAGGCCTTTTTTCACTTCTTTTTCGCAAGCGTAAATTTTTTTTCAAAACCGAGGGGACACTTTGGCCATTTCCCCTCTTGTCTATAAGTGAGTACTTGTCTACTATTGATTCTGTAGATTCTATTGATTCTGATTATCCGTACGATAGAATCAAAAGAATCTACAGAATCAATAGGCTCTTTTTTTCTAAAACACTAATTGTTACCCGATTACAATGCACAATTACCACAACGATACAGCTGAGGAGTTGGCTCAGGATGATTTCTTCCGCAGATGGGTTCAACAACCTGACAGCGAAACAAACGCATTCTGGGAAGATTTTCTGACGCACTATCCCGAAAAACAGTCGGTTGTGGTTGCAGCCAAAGCGTTGCTGAAAGCTGTAGAGCAGGTGCAGGTTTTACCCACAGAAGCACAGGGTAACCAGATGTGGGCGATGATTCAGCAGCAACTTCAGGAGGATGCGACCGAACTAGCCTATGAGCCCCAAGTCCATCGAATTGGTTACTGGCGACAATGGGCTGCTGCAGCCGCTGTCCTGCTGTTACTTGGTCTCGGCTGGTGGTTCACGATACGGCCCGCAACGACCGACAAAGCAATGGGTTATATCCAGCCTAAGCCACAAGCAGAAATCGAGTGGATCGACAATGTAAACGAAACGAACCATGTCCTTTCCGTTAAGCTGAGCGATGGTAGTCAAATCGTTTTACAACCCAGGAGTCGGGTAACTTATCCGAAGACATTTGCGGTCGATAAACGCGAAATCAGGCTGGAGGGCGAAGGTTTTTTTAAGGTCGCCAGGAATCCCAAACAACCCTTTATGGTGTATACAAATGGGCTGATAACGCAGGTAGTTGGAACAAGTTTTACGATCAAGGCCTTCCCAAAAATGGCGCAGATAACCGTAGCTGTTCATACGGGTAAAGTTGCGGTTTTCACGACAAATGCACTGGCCAAATCTCAACAAAGCCAGAAACAGATTGCCGGTATGCTGTTACTCACGCCCAATCAGCAAGCCATATTCGATAAAGGCAGTGAACGATTGACGGCCCGTTTAGTCGATGAGCCTACGCTGATTAAAAAACCGGAAACTAAACAATATTTCGTATTTGAAAACACGGCGATCCCCGATGTATTTCACAAGCTGGAAGAATCCTATGGCATAGCCATCCAGTATGATCCAACGGTCTTCGACAAATGCAGTCTGACGGCTCCGCTGGGCAATGAACCACTCTTCCGGAAGCTGGATATTATTTGCCAGACGATTGGAGCCACCTATGAAGTCTGGGGAACGAAGGTCATTATTTCCGGCCCAGGTTGTCAGCAAAAACCGTAAATCAATCTTTTTTAACACCCTAAACCCCGACTGAATGAGGAAATCTGAACCTAGCTACTAAAAAAGTACCGGATCACCAGGCTAACCATGTTGCAACCATGATTGGTCCGCGATCCGGCCTTAGTAACGTTCCCTCTCCATTTTTCCGGCTTTGCAACTACCCTGAAAAAGGCGGGGACGGGATTGTTTTGCCCATTGTTTCCAAAATCTATTGACAAAAACCAGGCTAAAAATATGAAAAAACTTGGGAAGTTATTTACCCTTACTAAAATCATGAAGATTACTTGTGTACAGTTGATACTGGCTGTAGTCTTTGCGGGCTTAACGATGGCTCGAAACGGAATGGCACAGGATTTATTGAATCGGCCGGTATCGGTTCAATTTGATAATAAGGACTTAAAAACCGTGCTTCGTCGCATCGAAAAAGCCGCTAATGTGAAGTTTACGTATGTCCCTCAACTGATCGAAACGGAGAAAAACGTATCGATTCGGGCCACAAATGACCGTCTCGAAGTGGTACTCGACCGGCTTCTGAAACCACTGAACATCAGTTATCAGATTTCGGGAAATTATATTGTGCTACGGAAAGAGACATCGCGGGCCGAAACTGCCCCTGGCCCCTCCGAATTGCTCCGCACAGTCGATCTGCTAGTTTCGGGTACCATTACGGACGAAAAAGGGGTCACATTGCCGGGCGTCAGCATACTCCTGAAAGGAACCCAGCGCGGTACCGTCACCGACGGCAATGGTGCGTTTCGACTGGCAGTGCCTGATCAGTCGGCAGTACTCGTGTTTAGCTTTGTCGGCTATGTACCTCAGGAGGTAGCCATTGGGAATCGCACCTCCCTTACGATACAGTTGTCGCTGGATAATAAGGCATTAGGCGAAGTGGTTGTGGTTGGCTATGGCACCCGGACAAAAACCTCCTTAACCGGCTCTATTGCGTCGGTCAAAGCCGGGGAGTTGAAAGTAACGCCAGTCGCCAATTTAGCGCAGGGCATTCAGGGCCGGGTGAGCGGTCTGGACATGCGGCAAAACTCGGGCACACCCGGCGGCAATATCAGTGTGCGAATTCGGGGCACCAATTCCATCAATGGCACATCCGAACCGCTTTATGTGATTGATGGTATCCAGATATCGGCCACCTCGGCGGTCAATGCCGCGAATCCACTTTCCCAGATTAATCCATCGGATATTGAATCGGTAGAGGTACTGAAAGATGCATCGGCTACGGCTATTTACGGAGCCAGAGCGGCTAATGGGGTCGTATTGATCACCACCAAACGAGGTAAAGATGGCGTGACCAATGTATCCTACGATGCTTATGTCGGCCAACAGGAAACCACCCGAAAATTGGGCATCCTGAATGCTACTCAATTTGCTCAGCTGGAAAATGACACGTATAGCCCCACCGTTATTTACCCCAACCCCAGTAGTGTGGGCCAGGGGACAAATTATCTGGACTTGATTTTTCGGAAAGCGCTGATTCAAAATCATCAGCTATCAGTCACCAGTGGTACGAACAAGACCCAAATTGCCATGGGTGCTAACTATTTCAGCCAGGATGGGATCATTAAAAATACCGATTATAAACGCTATGCCTTCCGGGCCAATATCGACCACCGCATTAGTGACCGAATCAAAGTAGGGACTAGTTTGTATTACACGGTTACGGATGAGGATCGATTAAATGCGGGCGGTACGGGGGTGAACGTGACCAGTGCTCGCGAAGGAATTCTGGGCCGGGCGGTAGCGGCTCCTCCTACCCTGCTCCCTTTCCGTCCCGATGGCAGCGTGTATTCCTTTGCGGATCAGTTTAATGGACGCTACCGCGAAACGATCAATCCAATGGGCGAACTGGCCAAAAAGAATTACACCAACAGCAACCGGCTTCTGGGCAACTTATACCTCGACATAACCCTCGCCAAAGGATTAACCTATCGGGCCAGTTTCAACGCCGACCTCACCTCCAGTTTACAGGAGCTATACTCGCCCCGATCCATTGTCGATTCGATTTCGCTCGGGAATGCCAGTGCTGTGAATGGAAGTGCCAGCAACAACAGTTCGTATGTAAAGACCCTGTTACACGAGAGTATTCTGACCTATAAAAACGTGTTCGGCCAGCATCATGCTGTGAATGCTACGGTAGTATATGGCACTCAGTCAGAGGTTCTTCAGAACAATAATCAGACGGCTTCTGGCTTTGGCAATGACTTTACCGAGAACTGGTCAACGGCCAACGCTACCGTCTATGCGCTGTCGAGTTTTCGCAACAAAAGCAGTCTGGTATCGTATTTAGGTCGGATTGGCTATGGCTACAAAGACCGGTATTTTCTGGACCTGACCGCTCGGGTCGATGGGTCGAGTAAATTCGGGGCGAACAACAAATACGGATTTTTCCCGGCCATTTCGGGTGCCTGGCGAATTATCGAAGAAGAGTTCATAAAACCCATTACCTTCATCAGCGACCTGAAACTACGGGCCAGCTATGGAATCACCGGGAATGCGGGGCTATCGGGCCGTATCAGTCGCTGGCCACCGTGAGCGGGCAGGGGTATAACTACAACTTCAACAACACCGTTCTGACAGGCATCAACCCAAGTGGCATTGCCAATCCGGACTTAAAATGGGAGCAGGCTACGCAACTTGACATTGGCATAGATCTCGCCTTTTTAAACAATCGACTGACGGTTGTGGCTGATTATTACCATAAACGGACCGATAACTTACTCTTTACCAAAGCCGTTCCTATATCATCGGGCTATTCGACAATAACGGGAAACTACGGCTCTATTGAGAACAAGGGGCTTGAACTGGGAATTAGCGCTAAAATTTTAACCGGCGCGGTCAAATGGGAAGCCTCCGGAAATATTACGTTCAACAGCAACAAGGTACTAGCGCTGGATGGCATTCAGAATGAACTGGCCTTATCGAGCTATTCTCTGTTAAAAGTCGGTTATCCGCTGGGCATTTACCGTACCTACATTCTGGACGGTATCAACCAGACCGGCGAAGCGTTTCTTCCCGGTTATGATGCCCGGACGGGGGGATTTAAGCTCAAAGATGTCAATGGAGATGGCAAAATTAGTACTGATGATCAGGTCATTATCGGCAATGCACAGCCCAAGTACTTTTTCGGATTTTCCAGTTCTGTGAAATACAGGAATTTCGAATTAAGTGGATTTCTGCAAGGTGTACAGGGGAGTCGGTTGTTTAACGGGTTCCGCTTTACGTTCGAGACGCCTTCCGGACAAGTGAATCTGCTGGAAGGAACGGCTAATCGCTGGTCGACCACCAACCCCAATAATGAGTATGTCAAACCGGCACAGGGTACGAACCTACCTGTTGGCGACCGATGGGTAGAAGATAACTCCTATGTACGGGTTAAGAATTTAACGCTGGCCTACAATTTCCCAAAAGTCAAATTCAGCAAAGGTATTCGGGCTTATGTGAGTGGCAACAATCTGTTCACCTTCACGAAATACCAGGGCTGGGACCCAGAATCCAATAATTACGGGAGTTCAAATGCGCTGTTCTATGATAATGGCACCTATCCGGCAGCCAAATCCTATGTGATTGGTCTTCAGTGTACTTTCTGATCGTTAACATCCTATCATTTATGAACCGATATTTTTCAAAATCCATTCTGGTAGCGCTGGTTCTCGTAGTCTGTTCCAGTGCCTGCCAAAAATTAGACGAGGATGTGTATTCCTCAGTGATCACGACCAATTTTTATAAGAGCGCGCAGGATGCCGAAGCAGCTCTGACGGCAGCCTATGGCTCGATCAATGACCTCTTCGATCAGGCACCCTTTGTCTTTGGTTCTGACTTTGCGGGCGATCAACTTTGGGTCAAACCTGTTGTAGGGCGAAACGTGTTTGCCCTGTACAGTTACGACACCGATTATTCTGGCCCCAAAAGCTTTGGTCGCACCGCCGAGAGCCCCTACGGATTATGGCAATTTTGCTATAAAGGCATCGAGAATGCGAACTGGGTCATTGAAAAAGTGCCGTCGATCACGATGGAAACCAACCGCCGAAATGCCATTGTGGGCGAAGCCCTCTTTCTACGGGCGCTTTATCATTTCACACTGACTAAAAACTTCGGGGACGTTGTCATTCGGTTATCGCCCAGCAAAAGTGAAACTGATGCACTGGTTGCCAAAAGCGCAAAGGCCGATGTTTACAAGCAGATTTATAAAGATCTGGATGAAGCCATAACCAAACTACCCTCTTATTCGGCATCAACGATAAAAGGACGATCGTCCAAAGAAGTTGCCATTGGGTTGTATGCCAAAGCCGCGCTATATGCCGAAGACTGGGCCACGGCAAAAACGAAATCGCTGGAGGTAATCAACTCCGGAAAGTATTCGCTGATGGCCGACGTGCTGGATGTGTTTAACGTGGACAAGGAGGATCTGGCCCGCCAGGAAAATATGTTTGCCTTCGAGGGTGATAATAGCACGAAGGCACGCGGCACCACATTGATGGGTTTCTGCGGACCGGCAAACAGTGCCAGCCGCGACTACGGCAATATGACGTTCGGCTCCATTTTCGCGTTTCAGGCCTTTTTCGATTCATTCAATCCGATTGATAAGCGGAGACAGCTAATGGATACCACGTATATCAGCGTAGCGGGAAAGGTGGTGCCGCAAAAAGACATCACACCCTATACCGTAAAGGGGGTGTTGATTAAGAAATACATGGACAAAAACTCGGTTGGAGCGAAAGGGCGTAATAATGTACCTATACTGCGACTGGCTGATTTATACCTGATTGCCGCCGAAGCCGAGGCTCGTTTGAATGGCCCAAGTGCAACGGCCTATCAGTACATCAATGCCATTCGAAACCGGGCGGGCCTGGCCAATCTCAAAACGGGATTGAGCAAAGACGATTTCATCAATGCGGTTTTGCAGGAACGGAGTTGGGAGCTGTTTGCCGAGGGGGATCGCTGGTACGACCTTACGCGCACCAACACGTTTCTGACGGTCATCCCGAAAGCCGTTAATGAGGTATACCCCGTGCGAACGCCCCTGGCTAAACACCGCTATTACCCCATCCCACTGGATGAAATCAGGGCGAATCCCAAACTCGAACAAAATCCGGACTGGAAATGAGACAGATCCAGCCCAAACGAAGAATGGCACTAGCGCTGTTTTTCGTTCTTGGTCTTTGCTCATTTCAGAAACTGACGTTGAACGCTCCCGAATGGGCACCTCATTCGGGAGCCAACGACAGTCTGAATATGGAAAAAGCGCACCAGGAAATCTGGCGTCGGTTCGTCGATGAGCATAACATCCTCATCGACTTTGCCGACTCCTCCGGGAAATATGCCCGCCCTACGGCCGATGAATTTTTGCAGAACAAACCGAATGCACTGGGCTGGTGGACACCTACCGAAAATGGGTCTATGTTTAATGGGCTCTATCTGGACGGAATTTGTCAGCGATGGCTGCACTGGCATCGGGAAGCCGACCGAGTCAAAGCGAAGCGGTTAGCGCAGGGCTTGCTGTTTCTGGCCTCTGTTGGCGACACGCCCGGCTTCATTGGCCGGGGCGTTGCTACGGACGGAAAAACACCCCCGTCGATGGGCTCGAATGACCAGACCTCACCCTGGTTTTATGGGCTATGGCGTTACCTGTATGCTGGCTTAGCCGAACCAAACGAACGGAAAGAAATTATTGCCAGGATGGTCGAAGTAGCCAATGTGCTCCAATCGACAGGCTGGCGTCTGCCAACAACATCTTATTCGCCAGCTCGTTACCGGAACACATTTGCTACGTTCAGTTGGGAGGGTGCCCCCCGGTTGCTGTTCATCCTCAAAGCGATGCATCAGTTAACCAACGATGCGAAATGGGATAAGCTCTACCGGGAAGCCGCATTGGAAACAGGTGGAGAGCCCCGACGCAGTCGCCTTCAGATCTGTGCAGATGGCATGCTATTCGACATCCCGAAGCAGTTTCGCTGGACGGGCGTATCCAGTACGGTGGATGTACGGGCGTTGTGGGAAATGGAAACCGATCCAACCATGCGTGCCGCCTATGAACAGGGATTAAACGCGAGTGCCCGTAGTGCGGTCGTTGACATAGCTCGCTGGCATCTGTTCGATAACAACGACCGGAAGCCCTTTCTTCACGATTGGCGTACGCTGAACCAATGGTGGAAACCCCAGCACAGTGAGCAGGAAGCACTCGATGTATCGGCAGTACAACTCACCGAATTGGTCAGGCTTTCTCCCCGTCGCAATCAGGAGCTTGGGCTTGTTCGCGAACCGTTGTGGATGGCCTGGATTGTGACGATGGCCCCCGATACAACGCTGGCAGACCAATACCGCTCTGAAATGCTTGGGGCGATAGGCCATTTTCAGTATGATCGCCTGTATTACTCTCAGTTTTTTCCGGCAGAAACCATCTGGTTCCGCCTTCAGAAAAACGCACCGAAATCACGATGAAAACCTATAGTTATTCGCTGATTTTCGCAATCGGCATTTTATTTATTCGTCCGGCAAGTGCGCAATCGACCGCTTCCTACCCAACTGATAGCCTGCTTCAGAATCAGGTTGAACGGGCTTTGCAGGAAATAAACCGGCGGTTCATCAGTCCACAGTACGGCATTTTATACGACTATGCTGGTCGAGACGGAGCTAATTCCCTACCAACCCCCGACGAGTGTAAAACCGATAAACCGAATGGCCTGGCCTGGTGGTCTCCTATTGAAAACGGTGCCTTTTTCAACGGAATTTATCTCGACGGTCTCTGCAATCGCTGGAAGATTAGCCGAAAACAGGCCGATGCAGTGGAAGCCCGTAAAGTAGCTGACGGATTGGTACGCCTGGCAACGGTTGGGCGTGTACCCGGATTTATTGCAAGGGATATTGCTTCCGATGGCAAAAGCCACCACGTAGCTGGCTCTGACGACCAGACTGGCCCCTGGTTTTATGGGATGTGGCGATACGTCCAAAGTGGCATTCCTGAACGGACCGAAAAAGCCAGGCTGATTCGGTTGATGGAAACCGTGGGTAATGCGTTGGAACAGACGAACTGGCAACTTCCCTGCGACCGGGAGGGCTACGGCTTTCGCGGAAATCTGACCGATAAAGGATGTCGAATTTCGGCTCGGTTAGTATTTATTTATCGTGCCCTGTATGATGTTACGCAGCATAAAAAGTGGCTGGACGGTTATCATAACCGGTTGAACGAGATTCCCGAGGGAGATTCACTGTCCCGCCTGGAATTATGTGCACAAGGTATTCCCTACGAAACGGCAGAGCCAGAAAAAGGCAATAAAACCGAAAACGAGTTCTGGATTACCGGTATTTCGCAAGCCAACTTAAAGGCATTAGTCGAACTGGAACAGAACCCCGATATACGCGAGAAATTCCGCAAGGGATTGCTCCTTTCTGCCGAAAAAGCGGCTCTGCACCTGTCCCGTTATAAAAACTTCGACAATGCACACAAGTTAGTCTTTACTGAAGACTGGCGGCTACTAAACAGGTTATGGAAACCACAGCCCGACATAGCGACTACCCTTCGTTTAGCCCTTTTGCAAGGTAAAGAATGGACGAAGCTATCCCCGCCAGAGGCTATGAAGACAAGCACATGCGCGAGCCACTATTTGCCTGCTGGGTCGTGCTTTTGTCTGGCGACAAAGCCGTAATTAGTAACTATGAATCGGTTCTGAAAAGCGCCTTGATGCACTATGATTGGCGGCAGCTTTATACGTCCCGATTCTTTGTCATCGTTCCGGCTTTGTACGAAGCCAGACTAAACAAGTTGCTATAACGTATGGAGTTAAATATTTGGCCAAATTTGGTTCTCGGAGCCGCCCGCGCGGTAGATTCTTTAGATTCTATTGTTGATAATCGTCTGATTCATCAGCAATAGCACCTAAAGAATCCATAGAATCAGCCTACAAACAATTCTGTCTTAGTACTTAAGTAAATCCAATTAAAACTGCTACTCGTCTAATGTAGATTCTATGGATTCTCGGCCGTCCGACGCCCCGAGAGTCCATAGAATCTATTTTGCCAAAGCACTCGCCGATTTGTTAATAAGTCCATTTTAGCTTGAGCGACAAGTTTTACCCGTCTAGTGGGCAAAATCAGTAACCGTTGGCTTCAGGAAATACAATTGCACCAGCAAAGCCACCAAAACGATTCCCGACAGCATGGCGAAATCAGATCCCAGTTGGCCAGAATCCGTTGATTTACCCAGCCAGTTCGTAATCAGGGCACCCGCAAATACACCGGTCATGTTCATGATCCCATAGGCCGTCGCCCGATTGCGTGACGACACGAACTGGCAAAGGATTGGCATATTGTTGGCGTCGAACATCCCATAGCCAAATCCAAAGCACAGTGCTGCGCCGACTACATGGAGTAACGAGCTGCCAAAACCAATGAGTAATAGCGAGGGGATTGTTAACGAAAGACCAATCGCGCTGGTATAAATCCGCCCTCGAATATTGGTTTGCACCCATCTGTCGGACAAAATCCCACCGAACAAAACCCCCAGAAAGGAAGAGGCAGCAATCGTGATGGTCGAAAGCGGTCCGGCAGTAGCCATGTCAATATTCAGGTTTGTGGCAAAGAGCGTGGGCAACCAGTTTTTGGTTGCCCAACCCGGCAGGCTGGGTATGGCGTAGTAGAAAAGGATGACCCAGAAAGACGTATTTGCCAGCAATAAACCCAGTCCTCTGGTCAATGGTATTCCCTTCGTTTTCAACTGATCATCGGAATGGTTCATCGTTAAAGAATCCCGATTTATCTCCCGCAAAAAGAAGCTTAAAACAACGGCATACACCAGACCGGCGATACCAAACCAATGAAAGGCAGTTGGCCATGAATAGGATTCGGCAACGGTCGCCCCAAATCCGCCCAGCGCCTGACCCATATACAACCCTGTCATATGGATGCCAACGGCAAGTGAACGGGTTTTGGCCGAATGATAATCGGCAATAAGCGCTAAACCTGCTGGAATGTACAGGGCTTCACTAATGCCCATAATAGCCCGCAGCCAGTACAGTTGATCAAACGTTGTGGCGTACCCCATCGAAAAGGTAACCCCGGACCAGACAAATAAACTACCCACAATGAGCCATTTCCGATTGAATCGATCCGCAAAAATGCCCGATACAGGGCTCATGAAGCCATAAATCCAAAGAAAAATAGCCATTAGGCGACCGAAATTAGTTGCCGACTGCAACTCACTAATGTCCAGTTGCATGGATGGCCGCATAGTGGCTAGCATCTGTCGATCCATGTAATTCAACATTGCCACAACCCATAAAAGCCCTACGACAACCCACGGATAGGTTTTCCTATGTAGACTTGATGCGTTATCATTCATTTGTCGGATATAGTTAGGGAATGGCAGCTACTTAGCTGGATCAAGGTCAACTTTCCAGATCGCGGGTGTTCGGATTCCGGGGGTTACTTCACCACTCGGTAGAATAACACTAGCTCCCCACATCACGGCTGAAGTGGTCACCGGCACGGGGAAGGGCAACGTATCCAACACCGACCAGGTTTTCGATTGGGGTTGAAACTGCCAGATCGTTTTGACGAAGCCAGGATGGCTGATCTGCAATTGATTGCGCTTTTCCGTAAGTCGATCTCGTTCAGTCCCTTCCGATTGCACCTTCAGCCGATTATTCAGGGCTTCAATCTGTTGAAGTCGTTTTCCATCATCACCCCCAATTACCACAATATCCGTTGATCCACTGGCAATGGCCTGATGAGCGGCCAATGTTTGAGGCAAATCGGGTAAACGCACCCATTTCTGCTGACCGATTTGGTATTCGTACGCATCAGCATAGACATTGGTTAGGCCATCCGTCGTTTGCCTCCCACCTACTACATACAGCGACTGACTGCTGCCATTCAATTGAGCTACCAAAGTCGTATAGGCTCTGGCTGGGCCTGGCAAATCACTCAGTTTTTGCCAACCCGTTGCGGTAGCGTTCAAATCAAGCGCGAATAAACTCTTCTCTGTTCCCTGATCGGATTCACCACCAAACACATACAGCGTATGCCCCGAAATCGTAGCCGCCAGATTCGCCAGTGGCATGGGCATAGATGGCAGCGGCTGTTGATCAAGACTAGCAGTCGCAGGGTTCCAGCTCAGGCTGAATACATCGGCAAATCGATGCTGAGCGTCGTTACCACCCATACAGATCAGTTGTTCCCTCCAGACCACAGAAGCCCCGTAGGCACGCGCCCGGTCCATTGATTGTGTTATTTGCCAGCGGTAGTTGTCTCCCTCACGAGTGAGCACATATACGTCTGAATGCCAGACTTTGGTACCTCCCTGCCAGGGATAACCGTTAGGAAAATTGGCCCCACCTGCCACGATCAGCGCATTATGGCTGACACCCGCAAAAGCTCCGGCAACCCCTGGATTTGGTTGCCCGTTCTGTGCGGGCAAATCCGGCAGTCTGTTGTAATGCAGCCGAGTCTGAGAAAGGCCAAAAGTCGAATATAGCGAAGTCATAAGTAGCAGTAGAACAGCCCGTTTAATTCGCGTTGATGTCGGCAGATACAGGAATTTGTGACGCATAGGCGAAAAAATCAATGGCATGCAGGTCATCCAAAAAATGGGGGTACTTTTCCGCTGGTATGTTGGCAATTGGGAGTCGGAAACCACCGCAGTCGAGGCCCGTTGCCCGCATAAACGCTTTGCCGGTAGCAATGCCGCCGTACTTACCTAAAATACGAACAATGGCAATGGACTTGTCCTGCAATTGTCGCGCTTTGGCCAGATCACCAGCAGCAAATGCCGCCATAAGTTCGTAGTACAACGGGGCTGCGTAGTTAAATGTACTACCTACCGCACCACGGGCACCCATCGCCATAGCAGCCAGGTAAATTTCGTCCCAGCCCCACAGGATGTCGTATTTCTGATTCCCGAATTGCACACACTGACGAAAATCCATCAGGTCGTTGTGCGTGTACTTAATGCCATAAAAATTAGGTAATCGCCCATCGATGCAAGCCAGAAAATCAATCATCGACAAATTAGCTCCTGTCAATGCTGGAATGTGGTAGAAATAAAGGCCCAGTTCGGGCGCAGCTTCACCAATCTGAATACAGAACTGAGCCAGCAACTCAACGTTAGCGGGTTTAAAATAGAACGGAGCCAGTACGGCTACAGCCTGAAAACCAGCCCTGGCCGACGCCTGAGCCAGTAGCTTGCTTTCCTCCACCGACGTGCCGCCAACCAGCATAATCTTCGTTAAACTGGGTTCCTCTACCTTGCCCCAGGCCTCAATTAATTCTAGTTTTTCAGGAAAGGAAAGCGAGACGCCCTCGCCCGTTGAGCCACCGACGAAAGCCCCTTTGATATCGTTCTGAACAAGGAATTGCGCATACTGAGGAATAAGGTCCAGATTCAACTGACCATCAGCATGCATGGGTGTGAACGGGGCAGCAACCAGCCCTTCGGTTTTTGGAATGTGTGACATAAAAATAGAAATGAAGAGTTTCCCGGATATGAATCGAAGGAACCTGTGGAACTACCTAACTTATGAACTATTTCGCGTGAACGTTAATGTATCCTGCCTTCGCCCCCAACCCTCTCCCAAAACGGGAGAGGGGCTAAACAACCCGGCCTTTAGTAAACAACTCAATAACCCGGTGTCTGAAGCAATTTAGGATCAGTGTTCAGCATGGATATGGAAACGGGCAACACCAGTTTAGCCGATTGGTTAGCCGGTAGATAAACCGGATTTACAGCCGCAAATACATAGGCGTTGCCAGCCCGGCGCAACGCCCACCAGCGCTTACCTTCGCCAATAAATTCCCGCAGGTATTCATCCAGAATAGCGTTCATAGTAGCATCCTGACTACCACTTGTAAACTTCACAAAACCAGTCCCATAGGCCCGCAACCGAATAGCGTTAATGTCGGCCGATGGGTCGTTACCCAGTTTGGTGTTCGCTTCCGCCAATAGCAACAAGACATCGGCATACCGATAAATGGGAAAGTCAGTATCATAGAGTTGTATACCCGAATCGACCCGTCCAATGAATTTAGTCAGCATGACACCGGCAATGGGGAAACCAGCTGTGTTGCGATACATAACCCGGAATGAAGGCCGGATACGCTGATCATTGGCATTGCTCAGCTTCGTGATCATTGCACTGGACATGCCAACCCGACTCGCTCCGCTAACGAGCGGATAAACCGCGTTAATGGCTACTGCCAGACCGGGAAGAGGATCGAAAAACAACGTACCGGCTTGCGTAGTATTGACCAGGAAATTACCGTATACGCCCTGGGTGGCCTCATTCTTTTCGTAGTTGATCGCGAAAATAATCTCTTTGTTGTTGCTCTTTTTGGTCGGATCAAAGATGTCGGCGAAGGTGGCCTGTAAGCCAAGCGTCGGTAGTGCTTTTACTTCCTCCAATACCGACTTGGCAACCGTAAAATCGGCATTGCCACCACCCATGTGCGTACCCGACCAGATGAACACGTCGCCCTTGAGCGTGAGCGTAGCCGCCCGGCTCCAGTTCACCCGTTTAGTGGCAAAACTATTGTTACCACCAAACAGCGTCAGCGACTGTTCCAGATCGCTTTTGATCAGCTTCATCACCTCCTCAGGTGCTGAACGGGCTTTGTACAAATCGGTCAGGCTACCAACCGACGTAACAGGCTCCGTACTGATAGGAACACCACCCCAGGTTCGCAGCAGGGTATAGTAGACGAAAGCTCGCATGCCATACATTTCGGCGAGATACGTTTTTCGTTTGGCCTCCTCAAGAGGTGCTGCGGGAAACAGTTTGATCACGGTATTGATGCGATCCACCAGACTGTACAACCCGCCCCAGTTGTCGAGCGGCACATTCGTGGCACTAATGTTATGCGACCAGAATTGTTTCAGGCCCGCATCTTCCGATTCCGTAAAAAGGCCATCTGCCCAAAGATCGGACCGCATTTCGCCCAGGGTAAAAAACGTGCTATGGTAGGTTCGAAAGGACGAATAAACGCCCGTGTATAACGTCAGCGCGGCATTGGCATCTGACAGTACCAGACTCTGGTTAAGGGACGTTTGCGGAACAACTTCCTGAAGTTGCTCCCGGCAGGAAAATAGGCCGGAACTGGCAACCAGACAGCCTAGGAGTGCAATGGTTAATTTATAAGTCTTCATGTGTTTTCGGCTTGATGGTTATAGACTGATCGTAGCGCCGAGCGTTGCCGTTCGGGGCAGGGGAAAACGGCCAACGTCGTTACCGCCCACTTCGGGAAAGGTGCCGTTGTAGCCCGTGAAATACACCAGGTTCGAGCCGGTCAGGAATACCCGAATGCTCTTTACCCGATTGCGCGCCATCCGTTCGATGAGTTTAGCGGGCATGTCATAACTCAGGGTTACTTCGCGCATGGCCAGATAATCGCCTTTCTGCCAGAAATTAGCCGGTGCCGTTGTGTTACCACCTGCATCGGTGAAGTAATTCCGGCCG
This sequence comes from Spirosoma telluris, assembly GCA_003259005.1. Classification (GTDB taxonomy): domain Bacteria; phylum Bacteroidota; class Bacteroidia; order Cytophagales; family Spirosomataceae; genus Spirosoma; species Spirosoma telluris. The sequence goes on along the minus strand of QLII01000001.1, from coordinate 6,050,853 downwards.
TAGTTTGCCCAATAGTAGCGGGGTAATGTACCCGTTGGGTTCTCCGGCGACCATGTATTCGTAATGTCAACCGGCCCATTCTGTGATCCCTGCACCTGCGACATACCCCGCAGATACGACTGATTGACAATAACGAAGCCCAGTGAATAATCGAACTGGCCGTAGAGATTGAAGCCTTTCCAGGATAGATTTGACGAGAAACCGCCCTGAATCGTTGGTGTTGTGCGACCGACATACACATTATCGCGGTAGTCGAGTGTATCGTTTTTGTCGACGTCCCGCCAGCGGGCATCCCCAACAGCTTAATCCGTTTATTAGTATATGGCAGATACGTATTCCAGAGGTTAGCACGGTCATCAATCTGCGATTGGCTCGTGTAAATACCATCGTAAATCGGTGCATAAATTTCATCCAGTCCAACGCGTTTGCCTTCCTGCAGGCCACCTACCCATACCAGCTTGTTCTGGCCGGGATCGAAAATCTGAACCGCTCCCTGCCGATTAAGATCCAGCCCATTAGTAGGCAGTTTTTTAGCAAAATTCCTGACGTTGAACAGGTTCGCACTAACAGTCCAGGATAACCCATTTGAACTGGATGGTTTCAATACATTAGCCCTGATTTCCAGTTCGATACCCCGGTTCTGCAACTGCCCCAGGTTCGTCACGTAGGAATTGAACCCAGTCCAGGCAGGAATCGTCAGGGAGGTAATCTTGTCGTATACATTACGGATAAAGTAATCGGCAATGACCGTCACGCGATTGTTCAGCAGGCCAACATCAAGACCAAAATTGAGCGTATTCGCCCGTTCCCATTTAAGATTGGTATTGGTAATTCCACCAGCCGCAAAACCAGGCTGACCATTATAGGTACCCACACTACCATATTGTGGAATTGTCGCGTAGTCGCCAATCAAGGGTTGTCCGGCACTGTTGAGCGGATTGATGCTTCCATTTTCACCGAAGCTAATTCGGGGTTTGAGCGTTGATACATACCGGCGCAGGAAGGAATTGGCGAAGAAATCTTCGTAGTGCATATTCCAGCCCAGCGAAACACCAGGGAAGAACCCATACTGATTGGTGATCAGTTTCGAAGTGCCGTCGTAGCGCATGTTGATGTTCAGCAGGTACGTATTGGCGAAGGTATAGTTGAACCGACCGATCACAGAAGCCAGTCGCTGCCAGCTCGAGAATGAAGATGTTGGCACGCCTACAGCTGCCGTTGATGCTGATAACCAGGGAATGAAATCAGTAGCGGCCAGGTTGGCGGTTGCGCCGTAATCATACACGCGGGATTCGAAAAACTCCCCGCCTGCCAGCGCCGACACCGTATGTTTGCCGAACTCTTTGTTGTACTGAAGAAAGGCGTTATAGGTATACTGGCTAGCGCGCTGGTTCGTAAACGAAGCATTGCGGGTGTTCACTAACGCGCCACCGGTTCCATTGTAGTACGCTTTATTGAAACTCTCAGCCGTCGTGTAGCGGTAAAATCCCGATGCCGAGGCCAGTGCCTTCAAACCCGGCAGAATGGTGTATTCCAGGTTTAACCCACCCGAATACCGCTGCTCAAGCGTCTGGTTGTAAAATTTATCCCGGAAGTAATTAGGATTTCCCAACCAGGTACCGTCCACCCCTGGTAGTTCCGCTCCCGTTTGATCGTTGGTGAGCCGAACCGTGGGCGCAATACCCACAAAGCGCTGAACAATACCTCCCTGTATACCACCACTCGCATCAGCAGACAGGAAAGAGGGGGTCGTTTTGGCGCTGTAACCCGACATATTCAGGTTCACCACTAAATTCTTACCCACGTTGAGGCCACCGTTGAAGTTCATATTCATTCGGCTGAGCGACGAACCAACCAGGGTTCCAACATCGCTGATACTACCAAGACCCAAGGAAAAATTTCCCTGGTCGTTACCGCCCGAAAAATTCAGGTAATGTTCATTGAGCGTTCCCTGTTGAAGAATTAAATCCTCCAGTTGCCGTTGGGAGATTGAGCGATAAAGTAAACTATCTGTCTGATTCGGATTAAAGGGATTTTTGTCGAGTAGCAAATGATATTGAAGATCACTAAGCAAATTCCGGTTCGTGTTCGATACTAACTGGGTTGAATATTTTCCATCAGGCGCAGTCCATCCCGAATTGACACCCCAGCCCCAGGCACCCGTCAGTTGGTTGCGGGCATTGTTCATTTCGGCAGTATTGTTGTCGGCCTGTGCGGCTGCATAGCGGCTGGCGATTCCACGTCGGTTCCAAACCAGGTAATCTTCCGCACTCATGTAGGCGAGTGGGTTTCGCCGAACATAGTTATTAGCCCGTTTGTAGCTATAGGTTACAGATGTACGGCCCTTCTTTCCTTTTTTAGTCGTCACCAGAATCACGCCATTGGAAGCCCGTGCTCCATAAATAGCAGCCGACGCAGCATCTTTCAGCAAGTCGATGCTTTCCACATCTTCCATGTTGATCCCAAATAACGAGGGCACAATAACCCCATCCAGCACGACTAATGGCGAACCCGAACCGTTAAAGTCAGTGCCGCCCCGGAAAACAATCGTTGGGGTTGATCCCGGCTGACCCGTCGTCTGCTGTACGCGTAAACCGGGCGCGGTTCCCTGTAACGCGGTGCCTACGTTGGTTCGGGGAACAGATTTAAAGACCGTCTGGTCGATAGTCGAAACAGCTCCGGTCAGCGTTTTACGGCTTTGCTGGCCGTAGCCAACGACAACCACCTCATCCAGGCTTTTCGCGCTTTCGGCCAGCTTAATCTCGAGCGAGGACTGATTGTCGATCATCACTTCCTGCGTACTCATGCTAATAAGCGAGGCAACCAGGACATCGCCTTTACGCACCTGAAGCGAGAACTGCCCATCCTGATTGCTCACCGTGCCGCGAGTCGTGCCTTTAATAGTAATGTTTACACCCGGCAGAGCCTCATTGGTACGGGCATCACGCACGGTGCCCGAGAGCGACGTTGTCTGCGCCCACGAACTTAAGGCGACCAACCAGCAGACAATAAGTAATACATATTGTCTGTATTCATAAGGACAAATAGACATTAGAAACATAGTTTACAGTAGACCAAGGAATAAGTATGACTTGACAAAGGTATTATGTTGTACATAAAAGTCAAAAATTCGCTAAATATTTTTTTTTAAGCGACTAAATGCCGAATATTGTCCTACATAATCGAAGCACCTGATTTTTTATATTATACATAATACATGGAGTACGTACATAGCCAAAGTGATTTCAAGTTGAATGAAAACCTCACGCTGGTCGATAAAGTGGAAACGGACCTGCTCGAATTCTTCAACGACAAGCAGTTTAAAGCAGGGGACGTCATCCCGAAGGAGATCGAATTATCGGCTCAGCTGGGTGTCAGTCGGACGGTGTTGCGCGAAGCCTTGTTGCGATTGCGGATGCGGGGTATGCTGGATACGAAGAAGAAGCGTGGGACAGTCATTACGAATCCCGACTTACTATCGCTTATTGAAAAGACACTGTATCCTGGTATCCTGGACAACGCTACCCTACGCGATATTTTCGAATTACGGATGGTGATGGAAATCGGGATGGGCGATCTGATTTTTGAGCGGGTCACCCAGAATGACATCGACGAACTCTACGCCATTGTTGCCAATGAGCCGATCAATACCGAAGACATGCTCTTCGATTCGGAACAGGAAATTCGCTTCCACGGCAAGCTCTACGACATTACTGGCAATGAAACGCTGCGTCGGTTTCAGCGGATGCTATTGCCCATTTTTAAGTACGTCCATGAGAGCGGTATCCTGAAAAAACAGGTACAGCAAAAGAAATTCGTTTCGCACCGGGGCATTGTTGATGTTATCCAGCACGGCACCCCCGAAGCGCTCCGAAATGCCATGCGGAATCACTTCGAAAATCATTTCCAACGCTTATTCTGATACGCGCTATGTTTTATTCATGTCTACTGGCAGCCGGCCTGGCTGTGGGCCAACCCGCCATGCCCAAACGAGTCGATTCAACGGAAAAATCGGCAGACACATATCGGCAGGAAATTACAGAAACGACGGTCTTTCAAAATGGCCAAGGTGGCTACCTCTGCTACCGAATTCCAGCCATTGTGAAAGCGCCAAATGGGCATCTACTGGCTTTTGCCGAAGGCCGACGAACGGACTGTGGTGATTTTGGCGATGTCGATATCGTCTTACGAACCAGCAAAGACAACGGACAGTCGTGGAGTCCAATCCAAACCGTAGCTGATTTCGGAACGATGCAGGCAGGTAACATGGCTCCCGTTTTCGACCTAACTGATTCCCGCTTTCCAAACGGCAAGCTGTTCCTGATCTATAATACGGGTACGGCGTCGGAAGCCAATGTCCGAAAAGGGCTGGCCGTTCGGGAAGTCTGGTATAAAACAAGTACGGATAATGGCCAGACCTGGTCTGATGCGGTCAATATCACGACGCAGGTTTCTCGGCCCAACAAACCCGACCTAAATCCGAGCTATGCTTTTCCTGAAGACTGGCGGTCGTATGCCAATACACCCGGCCATGCGCTTCAAATCCAGAAAGGCCGTTACAAAGGTCGGATTTTCGTAGCGGCCAATCATTCTGAAGGCCAGCCCCAACCGCAGTTTCACGACTACCGTGCACATGGGTTTTATTCCGATGATCACGGACAAACCTGGAAACTCTCGCCCACTATTCCCTACCCCGGCGGCAACGAAAGCACCGCTGCCGAAACGGCAAACGGGAGCCTGCTGCTGAACGCCCGCAATCAGTCGGGTGATGTGAAAAACCGGCTGCTGGCATTTTCGCGCGATGCGGGCGAAAGCTGGGAGTCCGTTGTGGTTGCCACCGATTTGCCCGACCCGGTTTGCGAGGGAAGTATGATTACCTATCAGCCACGCAGGGGTTCCAGCATGCTAATTTTCTCAAACGCCAACAGCCAAACCAGTCGCACAAATCTAACGGTTCGGACCAGTCAGGACGATGGCAAAAGCTGGTCGGCAGGTAAACCGATTTACGCTGGTTCAGCGGCTTATTCAGACCTCGTTATCCAGCAGGACGGCACGATTGGCGTGCTCTACGAAAAAGATAACTACACTAAAATCACCTACGCCCGCTTCTCTTACGAGTGGCTGGTTAAGTAACGATATCAAGACATGATTGCGCCCCAAACGTACACCCAATTATACCGCGATACGCTCCTGAACGATGTCATTCCATTCTGGCAGAAGCATTCTCCTGACCAGGAATACGGCGGCTTCTTTACCTGCCTCGATCGAACTGGCAACGTCTACGATACCGATAAATTCATCTGGCTACAGGCGCGGCAGGTCTGGACATTTTCAATGCTTTACAACCGGCTGGGCAGTATTCCGTTGGACGGAACTCCACTGGAGCAACGGGCCGACTGGTTGAAGATGGCACAGCACGGGGCCAATTTTCTAAAAAAACACGGTCGGGCCGATGACGGAAGCTGGTATTTCTCGCTGACGCGCGACGGTCGTCCGCTCATCCAGCCCTACAATATTTTTTCGGATTGTTTCGCCACGATGGCCTTTGGACAGCTATCGGTAGCAATGGGTAACGAGGAGTACGCGCACATCGCCAAATCAACTTTTGATCAGATCCTTCAACGACGCGACAATCCGAAAGGGCACTGGAACAAAGCCGTTGCGGGTACACGCCCCCTCAAGAATTTTGCGCTGCCGATGATCCTCTGCAATCTCTCGCTGGAAATTGAACACCTGCTCGACCAAGCCCTGGTGAATCAAACCATTGACGAATGCATTCATGAAGTCATGGACGTGTTCTATGATCCAGACTTAGGGCTGATTCGGGAAAATGTTATGCCCGATGGCCAGTTTTCGGACAGCTTCGAAGGTCGTTTACTGAACCCCGGCCACGCTATTGAAGCCATGTGGTTCATTATGGACTTAGCCGCCCGGCGTAATGACCTGGCACTTGTGGAGAAAGCCGTTCGTATTACGCTTGACACACTCACCTATGCCTGGGACGATGTACACGGCGGACTCTTCTATTTTATGGATAGCAAGGGACATCCAACCCAGCAATTGGAGTGGGAGCAGAAGCTTTGGTGGGTGCACGTTGAAACGCTCGTTACGCTGCTAAAAGGCTATCAGCAAACGGGCAATCCAGAATGCTGGGTCTGGTTTGAGCGCGTTCACGCCTATACCTGGGCGCACTTCCCCGACCCCGAATCGGGAGAGTGGTACGGCTACCTGAACCGTCAGGGGGAGGTACTTCTGCCGCTGAAGGGTGGAAAATGGAAAGGCTGTTTCCACATACCCCGAGGCTTGTATCAGTGCTGGCAAACGTTGACTAAACTTTAGAAAGTGTTCGTGACCTGATTTTGGTTTATTTAACGCCAACTATAAGATTTTAGCATACTTACTTTCATTACCCCCCGCATTAAAAAATTGGCCCGTGCTTGCGAACACGGGCCATTATCTCCACTCACTAAATTGGGCTTATTTTTTCCGCTGAATGACGGCTAAGGCCTTGGCAACAATCGAAGCTGCCGTCAGTCCATATTTTTCCATAAGCTGTTCAGGTGTACCACTTTCACCGAACGAATCGTTCACTGCCACCATTTCCAGCGGTGCGGGGTGATTCAACGATAACACCTGCGCCACGCTGTCACCCAGACCACCATTCATCTGATGCTCTTCAGCGGTTACGGCGCAGCCTGTTTTGTAGACGGACTGAAGAATCGCTTCTTTGTCAAGGGGTTTGATCGTGTGGATGTTAATAATCTCGGCATCAACTCCTTGCTCAGCCAGGATTTTTCCCGCTTCCAGTGCTTGCCAGACCAGATGCCCAGTCGCAAAAATGGATACATCAGCGCCTTCGTTTAGCATTACAGCTTTCCCAATCTCAAAGACCTGATCGGCAGGCGTAAAATTGGGCACAACCGGGCGGCCAAATCGCAGATAAACGGGGCCTTCATGATCGGCTATTGCAATGGTGGCCGCTTTGGTCTGGTTGAAATCACAGGGGTTAATGACGGTCATACCCGGTAGCGATTTCATCATGCCGATGTCTTCCAGCACCTGATGCGTAGCACCGTCTTCACCCAGCGTCAGGCCCGCATGTGATACACAGATTTTGACATTCTTATTCGAGTAAGCTACTGCCTGACGAATCTGATCATAAACCCGGCTCGACCCAAAATTGGCAAAAGTCGTCGCAAAAGGAATTAACCCGCTCAGGGTCAGACCAGCGGCCACCCCAATCATGTTCGCTTCGGCAATACCGCATTGAATGAACCGATCGGGATTTTCTTTAATGAACGCGTCCAGTTTCAGCGAAGCGACCAGATCAGCGCACAAAGCAACTACGTCTGGGTTAGTGCGACCCAGTTCTGCCATGCCCGCGCCAAATCCGGAACGTGTGTCTTTTTTTTCGGTAAACGTGTAGGTTTTCATGGTGTTCCGTTAGTAGTCGCCGAGGGTTTCTTCCAGTTGAGCTAAGGCAGCCGTAAGCTGCTCATTGTTAGGAGCCGTTCCGTGCCATTTGTGGGTATGCATCATAAAATCGACCCCCTGCCCCATTTCCGTTTTCATGATAATACAAACGGGTACACCATGACCACTCTCCTGGTTGGCCTTGGTTAGTGTAGCAACGACTTCCTCCATGTTATTGCCATCCATATGCAGCACTTTCCAGCCAAAGGCTTCGTATTTAGCGCCCAGGTCACGGTTATTTAAAACAACATCAGTCGGGCCATCGATTTGCTGACCGTTGTAGTCGATGATGGCAATCAGGTTGTCCAGTTTCCGGTGGGGAATAAAGGCAGCCGCTTCCCAAATCTGGCCTTCCTGCTGTTCGCCATCGCCCATAAGGCAGTACACCCGACGCGGGTCTTTCCTGATTTTTTTGCCGTAAGCAGCTCCGGCAGCAGCCGAGAGTCCCTGACCCAGTGACCCGGAGGCAAGCCGGATACCCGGCAAATGCTCAGCCGTAGCCGGATGCCCCTGTAAGCGTGAATTCAATTTCCGAAAAGTCGCTAATTCGCTCACCGGAAAATACCCTCGGTGTGCCAGCACGGAGTATAGCACTGGTGAGATATGCCCATTGGACAGAAAGAACATGTCCTCCCCTGTCCCACTCATATCAAACACGACCGAACCGGATTCGTCTGTTTTCAACTCCATCGTCTGAAAATAGAGCCCTACTAATAAATCGGTGCAACCCAATGATCCGCCGGGATGCCCGGATGCCACCCCATGCACCATCCGAACAATGTCCCGACGCACCTGGGAAGCCACTTTTTTTAATTCATCTGTTTTCATGCAGTTGTCTTTTTATAGTCGCATTGACCAGAATGGATTCTATAGATCCTGTTGACACTGTAGCTAATTTTCCTACTGACTATCAACCTGTTAGCCTCAAAATAATCACTCAGAATCTATAGAATCTATTTTGATTAAGCACTAAATATACTGATTGATGATACTTTCGAGCCACTCCTGTTTGCCACTTCGGAGTTGTGGTTCTCCATTTTCGAAGGTGTAACTGCGCAGGTCTTCCAGAGAAAGTTTGCCCTCTTCAAAGGCTTTTCCCTGTCCCCCGTCAAAAGACGCGTAACGATCGGCGCGGAATTTGAGGTAATCAGACTCGTTCAGAATAGCGTCGGCCACAATGAACGAGCGGGCGAAGGCATCCATACCGCTGATGTGAGCGATGAACAGATCTTCGGGATCGGTCGAGTTTCGGCGTACTTTCGCATCGAAATTGATACCGCCTGGTTTAATGCCACCTGCCTGGTGAATGACCAAAGTGGCTTCGATTAGTTCGTAAAGGTTAATAGGGAACTGATCGGTATCCCAGCCATTTTGAGAATCACCCCGGTTTGCATCAATGCTACCCAGCATACCGGCATCAGCAGCAACCTGTAGTTCATGATCGAAGGTATGACCGGCTAGCGTCGCGTGATTGACTTCAATATTCAGTTGAAAATCGTTATCTAAACCGTACTGCCGAAGGAAACCGATGACCGTGGCTGCGTCGTAATCATACTGATGCTTGGTCGGTTCCATAGGCTTTGGTTCGATAAAGAACGTCCCTTTAAACCCTTGCTTCCGGGCATAATCGCGGGCCATGGTCAGAAACGTCGCCAGGTGCTCGACTTCCCGCTTCATGTTGGTGTTGAGCAATGACATATAGCCTTCCCGACCACCCCAGAATACGTAGTTTTCTCCGCCTAAGGCAATCGTAGCGTCGATGGCATTTTTGACCTGCGTACCGGCATAGGCCAGAACGGCAAAATCAGGATTGGTTGAAGCCCCGTTCATATAACGCGGGTTGGAGAACACATTGGCGGTACCCCACAGCAGTTTCACCCCGCTTTCTTTCTGTTTCTGCTGGCCATACTCAACAATGGCTTGCAGTCGCTTTTCGTAGTCGCCTGCCGAAGGGCCTTCATCAACTAAGTCGATATCGTGGAAACAATAGTAAGGTGCGCCTATTTTGGTAATGAACTCAAAGGCTGCATCCATTTTCATTCTGGCCCGAACGTTGGCGTCGTTGTCCTGATCCCAGGGAAAAACGCGGGTTCCCGGACCGAATGGGTCGCCACCGGCTCCACAGAAGGAGTGCCAGTAGCTAATGGCAAAGCGAAGCTGCTCACGAAGGGTTTTACCGCCCAGCACCAGTTCAGGATTGTACCATTTAAACGCTAACGGATTTTTAGATTTAGGGCCTTCATAGGCAATGGCGCCAATACCTTTAAAGTATTCCTGGTCGCCTAGTGTAATCGCTGACATGAGTTGATTTATTGTTAAGCGTGAATTAATTCGGTTAGTTGTAGTTGCGAATATCCCATAGACATTCCCCTAACTATCAACAACTTAACCTTACTTTATTTATTGATGTAAAAATGACACTTATTAATTGATGTAAAATTGACACTTATTTTTTCAATATCAATACTACGCCTACGAAATTTTGTAAAATTTCGCAAATCTGTATAATCTAAATTCGACGGGTAAGGTGTGCTTTCCGGATTATGCAGCTACAGACCCAACTCTGAGTTGGGGATAAAATTGAGGAAAGAATTGGTGATTGCCCGGTATTTGCTCATATCGACCTGGTAAAAATAAGCGCCCCGTTTCGAGAAGCCTTTTTGCTTTTCATCCAGTTTGATAAGCAGATCCGTAGAGAGAATCTTGCGGCTAAAATTCCGTTTGTCAAATTCCGTGTTATAAATCGCATCATACAGCTTCTTGAGCTGCGGAATGGTGAACTTCTCGGGCAGCAATTCAAAACCAACGGGATGCTGAGCCGCTTTGTAACGAAGTCGCTTAATGGCTAATTCGACCATATCGCCATGGTCGAACAAGAGTGGAGGCAGATCATAAATAGAAAACCAGCGAGCCTGGAACGTTCCCGAAATTTTCGTCTCGTAGTCATCAATTTTTACCAGCGAGAAATAAGCTACCGATATCGTTCGGACAATGGGGTCGCGGTGGGGCTCGCCAAACGCATACAATTGCTCCAGATAAACATTGGTTAAGCCCGTCAGATCAAATAAAATCCGTGCCGCAGCCTGTTCGAGTCCTTCATTCGGCTGGAGCCAACCACCCATCAGGGACCAGGTTTTGTCCTCCAAACCTCGCTTGACAAGCAATACTTTCAGGTTCTCACCATCGAAGCCAAATATGATTGAGTCTAAAGCCAGTAGATAAGGTTGCTGCTGATTGTATTGATCTAACATTCGTTGTTGAATTATCGCGCAGGGGATTCCACACGAAGGTAATCAATAGTTGTTTTTGACTATCATACCCCTGTCTACTTCGACTGTATTGTTCATTCATCAGTTAAAATTCTACACTCATCTGATTTATTCCAAGGCTCATCGCCTTTCATTTTCTGGCTTGCTACGTACCTGGCAACTTTGTCCTACCAAAACGAAACAAACAAATACTTACAAATAAAAGCCATGAAAAACGTACTCATTCTGATGCTGGGCCTGGTAGCTAGTACCGCATCGTTCGCTCACTCAGTAACGACTCAACCGACTGCCGCTCAGACGCGTCTGGTGATGACTACCGAACATAAAATTAAACTCTACGTTCAGCCTCTTCAAACAAAAGCCCGGCTTGCAATTCAGGATACCAATGGCCGGTCTGTCTATACCTCAACCGTAGCCCTTCAAAAAGGACTGAGTCAGCAATTCGATGTGTCAGGCTTAGGTGCTGGCACGTATCACCTGACGATTGCAACGGGCACAGAAACCCTGACGAAGACGTTTGTTGTGCAGGCTAATCCGAATGAAAGTTTTGTCGTTCAGGAATCTTAATTGTAGATGCTATTCGTCTTTACCGTAGCGCAGCCTTTGCCAGAAATCGTTCAATGCTATTTCTGACTGGGGCTGCGCTCTATTTATTGTACAACCCAATCGGTTTCACCTGGTGAAGTAGTAGTCAATTGGCTCCTTTGCCTTTGTACCTTCACCGTATTATGGCCGAAAAACTAACGTACCGACAAAAATGGCAGGTAGCTACCCGGCTGCTACTCCTGTATTCGCCTTTGCTTCTGTACGTCAACCTCCCCCTATCCGTTCGTAACCCGGCTAAACTGGTTGAGATACTCCCCTTTGTTGCCATCTTTACCCTAATCGCGCTGGGTTTATATTTTATCTGGATCAGTGCTACCGACTGGATTCAAATTCAACTCTTTCGCTGGTTTGGGGAGGATTTTTTACTGGATTTCAACTGGCGAGGATTGGTGTTGACTATGCTCATTTCGCTGGTGCTGGCGCTGCTATACTCTCAGGTTTTCAAGCTGATTATTTCCGTCGTTTTTTCCTTGATTTTTCAGCTTGATTTTGCGCATGAACGCCAAACCCATGCCCCACCGTTTAGCCCGGAAGTATTTGCTTATTTGCAACGGGTGAATAATATATTTAACCTACTGGTGATGCTTTCCGCCTTTTACCTAACGATTATTTCCCGCTCCTATCAGCAACTAAAAGATGTGCAGCTTCGGGCCGAAAAATCGGAAAAAGAGGCTGCGTTGAGCCAAGTCGAAGCCTTGAAAAATCAACTTAGCCCCCATTTCCTCTTCAATAGTCTGAGTATTCTGACCTCGATGGTGCATGAGGACGCCGACCTCTCGGAACAATTCATCAAGCAATTGTCGAAAGTATACCGCTACATTCTGGAGCAGCGGGATCAGGAGCTTGTTTCGCTCAAAACAGAAGTAGAGTTCATTCGGGCTTATACATTTCTGCTCTCTATCCGTTTCGAAAATAAATTTGAGGTCCTTATTGACCTCAGTCCGTCTCAGCAGGATCAGTATCGTATTGCCCCGTTATCGCTCCAATTGCTGGTTGAAAATGCCGTTAAACACAACCGCATGTCGATTGCCGTACCGCTGCATGTGCGTATTTACTGCCAGAATGATACACTGATCATCGAGAATCACTGGCTTCCCCGCGACCAATCCGAACCTTCGACTGGTATAGGTCTACAAAATATTGTCAATCGCTATGCCCTGCTCACGCAGCGACGGGTATGGTATGGACATGAGGATGAATCCTTTGTTGTTAAAATTCCTCTCCTATGAATGTTGTCATTATTGAAGATGAAGATCGCACGGCTCGTCAACTGGAACGGCTGTTGAAAAAGTATGACCCCTCCATTCATGTGCTTACTCAGTTACCTTCCGTAAAGGAAGCGGTTGCCTGGTTTAGTTCGCGTGGCAGCGGCCAAACGCCACAGCCTGAACTGGTCTTCATGGATATTCACCTGGAAGATGGTCTGGCGTTTCGTATTTTCGAACAGTTTCATCTCACCCTACCCGTTATTTTCACAACTGCCTACGATGAGTACATGCTTAAAGCATTTAAGGTCAACAGCGTCGATTACTTACTGAAACCGGTTGATTATGAGGAGTTGGTGTCGGCTATGGAAAAATTCAAAACCACCCGAACTCAGCCTGCACTGCCTGACCTGAATGCCTTACTTCAATTGATACAGAAACCGCTTGTAAGCAGTTTCAGGGAGCGATTTATGGTCAGCATTGGTACGAAAATCCATAGCATTGAGGTGGCCGATATTGCTTATTTCTATTCAGAAGATAAAGCAACTTTCTTCCTGACGAAGTCAGGGCAGTTATTACCGCTCGAACATAGTCTGGATCAGCTATCGGCGATGGTCAATCCTAGCCATTTTTTTCGGGTGAATCGTCAGTTCATCGTTGCCCGAACAGCTATCCAGGCTGTACATGCTTATTCGGCGGGGAAACTTAAACTCGATTTGCAGCCAGCCTCCCGCCAGGAGGTGTTTGTCAGCCTAAGTCGCCTATCAGAATTCAAGGACTGGCTGGGGCGTTAACCATTATGCTTATTACCCTTAAACCACCGCATCCTTGTTGTATTTGCCTCTGTATTCCAGTGGCGACATGCCTGTGATTTTCCGAAACACTTCACGAAACGCTTTTACATCCGAATAGCCAACTTCGTACATCACTTCATTAATTGTTTTTCGGCTGGTTTCGAATGCTTTCTTTGCCGATTCAATTTTTACTCGTTGTGCATATTCAACAGGCGTGTTTCCGGTTGCTTTGATGAACCGTCTGTCAAAGTTTCGCCTACCAATTGAGAACCTCGACGATAAGTCGTCTACCGCTATTTTTTCCTGAAGATTACGTTCTATATAGGCTTGTGCTTTTTCCACCATTTCATCACCATGTAGCTTCTGCCCGGTAAATATAGTAAAGGCCGACTGGCTCTGGCGGTCTATTTCAATTTGAAATAGCTTAGCGCAATAAATGGCAGTCTGTCGATCATAATATTTCTCGATCAGATAAATTAATAGATTCAGGAAAGAATAAGCGCCCCCATTCGTATAAATTCCCTTTTCATCTGTAATCAGTTTATCAATCTGCAAATTGACTTTAGGAAACATATGTCTAAAACTATCGGCGGCCGCCCAATGAGTTGAGCAACTTTTCCCATCCAATAAACCGGCCTGGGCAAGCATAAAAGCGCCTGTGCATATAGTGGCTATTTCGGCACCATCTTTATACTGTTTCTCAATCCAGTCAATCAATACATCATTACCTTTTATGGCTTGTTGATAATCATGATTCAACGAGGGAATAATAATAAGATTGGTTTTTGCGATAGCAGAAATGTAAGTGTGGGGCTTTACCGAAAATAGGCCACGTTCAAATTTCACTTCCTCAGTAATCCCGGCCAACTGAATGATAAACGGTTCTTTTCTGCCGGTTTCCTTCCAATGAGCATTCGCCGTTGTCAATAGCTCGTAAGCACCCACAATGCTGCTTAGGTTATTATCTCCGTCAGGGATTACTATGGTCAGGTGTTTCATTGCTTTTTGGGTCAAAGGTAAGTAGTCATATTGTCCAAATCAACCTGCTATAAAGTCCATTTTACCCCCATCAAGGTAGTATTTAGACAATACCTTTGTGCTGCAACATTTGTAGAAGTCAGGATGACCTTTCAATCAACCAGACAGGCTCGACTAAAAATGGGCAGTAAACAAATCTCCGTAAACGCCTTAAAAACAATGACAAACCTTCAACATGAACGAATTCTCCTAACAGGTGGCACCAAAGGTCTTGGACGGGCTATCGCTGATGCGTTAGTAGCCCAGGGCGCAAACGTTACGGTGATTGCCCGCAACAAAGCCTCCTTTAACGAGTCAGCAGCTGCCAGTGTCTCCGTAGTTGCTGGTGACGTAACCGATCAGGGATTTATAGACAACGTTATTGGCGACCTAAAACCAACGCTACTCATCCTCAATGCCGGTGCTACACCAACCATGGCTTCCCTGGAGGAGCTAAGCTGGGAGAGCTTTTCTACTGCCTGGAATACCGACGTCAAAGCGGGTTTATATGGTATTCAGGCCGCCTTAAAAACGCCTTTGTCACCGGGTAGCCGCGTCCTGATTGTCTCAAGTGGTGCCGCATTGGCAGGGTCTCCGTTGAGCGGAAGTTATGCCGGTGCTAAACGCATGCTCTGGCTGATGGCCCAGTACGCCAACGGCATTGCAAAAAAACGTTCTCTTGGGATTCAGTTTCAGGCAATTTTGCCCATGCAGATCATTGCAGAAACCAACCTCGGCCAACTGGCAACCGAAGCGTATGCACAAAGCAGAAATATGACGGTTGAAAGCTTCCTGGCCGCAAGAGGTGATCATTCGTTAACGCCCAAAACGTATGCAGCGCACTTTATAGAATTTCTTGTCAATGAAAATTATGCCGATGGGCTTGCTTACGGTATTAACTATGATGGTATTTCCCAATTATAGTATCAATCAGAAAATCCATGCAAAATCAACATTATACGTCCGTCTTTTTAGTAGATCAGACTCCAGAAAAAGTCTTTGATGCTATTGCTGCTATTCGAGAATGGTGGTCCGAAGATTTTACAGGCAATTCACAAAAACTAAATGATGAATTTGAGGTTCGTTTCGGAGACGTGCATTATTCGAGGCAAAAATTAATAGAGGTAATTCCAGCCCAAAAAGTTGTTTGGCTTGTTACAGACAGCCAGTTGAATTTTATTGAAAACAAAAACGAATGGACGGACACCAAAATTAGTTTTGATATTTCTAAACAGGGATCACAAACGCAAATTCGCTTCACGCATTTTGGCTTATTTCCTGAAATAGACTGTTTCGGAGCTTGCTCAACTGCCTGGACCGATTATTTGCAGAACAGTTTGCTCCCCCTGATCACGTCTGGAATAGGGAAGCCAAACAAGAAAAGTAAGGCTGGGCAGCTGAGCTAGCGTTATCTGCGCCGGTTCAAACAAGTTATGAAGCGGCCAAATTAGCAGTCAAGCCGTTTACCAACGTATTGCATTTAGAATCGGTTAAGAAGCGAGTGCTTTACCAAATAGATTCTTTTGTTTCTCGGGGCGGCATCGGCCCGCAACGGCGGACCGTGTCCGACGCCCGCGCGGTTGATCCTTTTAGGTCTACTATATTGAAAATCAATAGCAAAAGAAGCGACAGTAGCAACAGAATCTAAATTAGCAGAGCACTAATTGACAGTTAAATGCATGAGCCCGGTTGCTGGAAAGCAATCGGGCTCATATACTCATCTATACCGGGAATTACATATTAATCGCCCGTTTGTCGGTAGCATCCAGACAGGCTTCTTTAAACGCTTCGGTGTACGTTGGGTGGGCGTGCGACATGCGGGAGACATCCTCTGCCGACGCCCGGAACTCCATTGCCACTACCGCTTCGGCAATCATATCGGCCGCACGAGCGCCAATCATGTGAACGCCCAGAATCTCGTCGGTTTCCTTGTGCGCTAACACTTTCACAAGTCCGTCGACATCCATACTCGCCCGCGCCCGACCGAGTGCCTTAAAGGGGAAGGAACCGACCTTGTAAGGGATGCCTTCCTGTTTCACTTCTTCTTCTGTGTAACCTACCGCAGCAACCTCGGGCCAGGTATACACTACTCCCGGAATCAGTCGGTAATGAATATGCGGCTTTTGGCCTACAATCGTTTCGGCAATAAATGTGCCTTCTTCCTCGGCTTTATGGGCCAGCATGGCTCCGCGAATCACATCGCCCAACGCGTAGATATGGGGACATTGGTACGCAGGTGCTCGTCCACGTCAATTCGGCCCCGATTGTCGGCTTTCACGCCAGCCGCTTCGAGGTTCAGGCCGTCCGTATATGGGCGTCGACCTACCGATACTAAGCAATAATCGCCGGTGAGTGTGATCTGTTCGCCTTTTGGGGTATCGGCGCTAACCACTACCTCATCGCCCGTATTTTCTACTTTCGTGACTTTGTGGCTAAAATAGAAATCGGCACCAAGTTTTTTAATGGCTTTCTGAAGCTCCTTGCCCATCGTTTTGTCCATTGTCGGAATCATCGAATCGGCAAACTCAACAAACGATACTTTGGCACCAAGGCGAGCATAAACGGAACCTAATTCAGCACCGATTACACCGGCTCCAATCACGATTAGATGCTTCGGAACTTCCCCAAGTTTCAGGGCTTCAGTGGAGGTAATAACCCGTTTCTTATCAATCGGCATCGACGGGAACGACGATGGTTTCGAGCCCGTTGCGATAATGATATTCTTGCCGGTGATGGTCTGCTCAGATCCGTCGGCTTTCGTAATTTTAATGGTGTGCGGATCAACAAATGAACCGACGCCATGTATTTCGTCGATTTTGTTTTTCTTCATCAGGAAATTGATGCCTTTTGTGGTAACATCAACAACCTCCTGCTTGCGCTTAATCATTTGTGCCAGATCAACCTGTAAATCAGCCAGTTTAATCCCATGTTCGGCGAACGTGTGTGCTGCATTATAAAAATGCTCCGACGAGTCGAGTAGTGCCTTCGACGGAATGCAACCCACATTAAGACAAGTGCCGCCCAGTGATGGGTATTTTTCAATAATGGCCGTTTTCAGTCCGAGTTGGGCGCAGCGAATTGCGCCGGTGTAGCCGCCGGGCCCCGAACCAATCATAATCACATCGTATTCCATAGTATCAGTTAGTATAGGTTTGATGTTTGTAGTCTGAAGTTTGACGTTACTGACCCAAATTCAGGTATGATCAGCTAACGTCAAACCTCAGACTACAAACATTAAACTATTATTGAGATAGCATTCTGACTGCAAATTTGGTTCAGAATTTGATTACCTAAACCGATTTGTGAAAATTCGTGTTGGTTGTTCCGTAAGACTCACTTATCTGGAGTCGTTTTGTTGTGATTTATGCGCTTCGTTTCTTCCTTTTTCCTCCTGTTTACACTAGTAATCAGTAGCTGTACCGACTCTGCTCAGCAAACTCAGCCCAATGTTTATTTCGATGTACTGAGCTTTGTCAAACAACAGATTTCAGACCTTTCAGCACAAAAACCGCTCGTTAGCAAAGTGGTCGCCATTAACGATACCCGCAGCCAGCAGGCTATCCGTGATATTAACTGGAGTCATGAGCTGGAGTTGTTTACGCAAGCCGATATCAACAAACCAGCCCTGCGTAGCAGTTATGAAATCACCCGGCCCGATTCGGCAACGTTTCAGTATACATTAAAAAATTCGGAGGATCGTTTACCTGTTCGGTCGCTCCGGGTGCAGGTCGATTCGCTAACTCATCAGCCCCGCCGGATTGAAGCTGTCCTGCAAACCAGGAATCCGCTTTATTCGTCGGAACGTATGCTTCTTCTTGAAAGTGGCTCCATTGGGGGAAAATGGCGGGTGCAGCACTACAAATTGTCGGGTTATCAGAAACTCCCTTATTTTGACAAAAACGAATTTTTAGTGGAGGGGCGAGTGCAGTAGTACTCTTCCAAAATAGATTCTTTTGATTCTACTAGATTCTTTTGGTACTAGATACCTGATTATCAGAATCAATAGAATCAAAAGAAACTAAATTGGACGAGTAGTAGTCTCTTCTTTAAATTTTCGGGTCGGCACTGGCGGCTGTTTTATGGTCGCCGGAGTAAGTATCAATTCTGCGTCCCCAGAATCAATAGAATCCGAATTAAGCCTTTTCCAGATTCGGCAAGACCGGCAGGATAAAAATAAAGGTCGTTCCTTCGCTGGGGCCGGAATGGATTTCGTAACGCCCCTGAATCAAGTCCATACGTGCCTGAATATTATGAAGCCCCATACCCGTTGCATCGCGTGGGTCCATGCCGCAACCGTTATCTTTTACAATCATATTCAACTCGTTATTGAATCTTCGGAACAGAATCTGCGCTTCTGTTGCTTCGGAGTGGCGCAGAATATTGCTACACAATTCAATACAAATCGAGTACAGATTGAACTCGGCCGTTTTGTCCAGGCGAGGGAGTTCGGTGTTTTCTAAGCTAAATACAATTTTCTGGCTAAGATTAAGCTTGTGGACTAACCGCGTCAGTGCTTGTGACAGGCCTTGTTTCTCCAGTTCGTCGGGTTGCAGATTATGCGATAAGTAACGAATCTCCGCAAAGGCCTCCTTGCTCATATTCAACAGATTATGGTAAATCTGCTGCTCACGATCGGCCATTTTTGCCGGGTTCAGCGCCGACAGGCTGGTCTTAATAGCGGCCAGCAGTCCCCCAAGACTATCATGCAAATCGGCAGCCATACGTTTGCGTTCGAGCGTTTGTCCGCGTAGCAGGGCTTCTTCGATCTCACGGTTTTTGGCCCGTAACTGATCGTTAGCGAGTTTTAACTCAATCGTTCGAGCCAGTACTTTATCCTCCAAATCATGGTTCAGCGCTTCAATCTCTAATTTCTGGCGGTTGATCAGTCGATTTTTACGGTAATAAACAGCAGCAAAACCAAACAGCATCGCCAACCCACCCACCAGCACAATCCGCAACAGACTAGCCTGTTCAATATCATGGCTAAGTTTGTCGATGTGTGCCCGTTGCTCCAATCGGGTTTTCTGCGATTCGGCCCGAAGCCGCTCCGTTTCAATAGATTGCTTCAGGTGATTCATCCGGGTCTCGCTCGCCAGTTGGTCGCGCTCGGCTTCAGCCCGAAGTCGTTCCAGTTCGGCCTGCCGACGCACATTAAGCAGTTGCTGTTGCTGAATAAATCGCTCTTTCTCTGCTGCAATCCGAACTTGATTAATGTCGTACTTTTTCTGCACGGCCGATAGCTCCTCCACTCGCCTGAGGTTTGTCAGGCTATCGCGTAGCATACTATATTCCTCATACATGGCCAGCGCCTGAGCGGGCTGATTTGCCAAACGGTACGCCCGATATAACGATTGCGTAGCCATCTGTCGAATACGAATGTAACCCGCATCCCGTGCCACAGCAACGGCTTTTTCGCCAAACTCAATGGCTAGTTTAGGCTGGTTCGTCTGGGTATAACATTCCGATAACCGTGCCCAAACGGCGGCCTGTCCTGGGCGATCGTTTAGTTGAGTCCAAACGGCTAACCCTTCTTCAAAAACCTTAATCGCTTGCGCAGGCTGTTGGCGACTGATGAAGAAATCGCCCAATCGCTCATCCGAATAGGCTACATTAATCTGGGAATGGGTATCTAATGCAATCTGGCGGCTCGCTTCATATTGCTGACGAGCCAACTCATAGTCTCCCCGAATTTCATACACTTCCCCTATCTGGCTGATTGCCTGACTAGTCAGAAGCTTTCTATTTTTGGGTGTTAGCGATTTGTTAAAACTAAGTAACGTCAGCGCAAGATGATAGCTCGTCAGGGCATTGCTGTACTCCTTCAGGAGCATATAAATGTCGCCCATGTTCATTTGCACCTGCCAGCGCGGAGAGCTTTCCCTGGGGAGCTTCACGCATAGTTCAGAGGCTCGCTGATTAATCTGAAGCGCATGGGGGTAGTCACCTTTAACGGTTCGGAGATAATATTCCTGCAACATCAACGCCCGAACCGTATAGAGATTGTTGTGATAGACGAGGGCTTGCTCTTCCAGTTTCCTGGCATACAGAAAGCTACTATCACGCTGCTGTCCACGCATTTGCTTAAAAACAAGTGCCATAAACCGCAGGCCTTCCAATCGAAGCGTATCATTGTTTCGGTTACGGGGCAAACGAGCCGTAATTTGTCGATGCACCCGGCCCAGTGTCAGTAAACTATCCATGTAGACCGCATCGCCCCGCCGGTCGAAATTCAGTTCCGGCAGTTTCGGACATGATTGGGCAAAGCTGGTGGTGCACCAACCGAGCATTACCATGACAAGCCAAACTGATCTCATAGAGGATTACCAACGTACAAAAAGCGCATAGACAGCACGAAAATACTGATTTAGCACAGGAAATCAAGGCATTGGCAAAATCAAAGGCTTATTTTTCGCTTCTTATCAACTGGTAACGTACCACGAACCAAACGGAATAAAAACCGGGTAGACAATTGCTTCTATGATGTCTAAAGCTACCTTTGTGCTCCTCTGTTAAAAAAAGTTAATCTGTTTTTAAACGGAAAGCCTTCTAATTGAATCTATATCCCGTAATCAAACGTAAGTCCAATTATTTCCACGAATAAGCTATATTTTCCACAAGAAATACATTACATCATTATTTCTTGTCTGAAATAGAAGTTTTTGAGGAAAAACCTACCGTTTGGCAGATTTTTTGCACTGTATATTTGGATTTAAGCAGAATAATTTAGTATCTTCAAGGCTGGATCGCATAAAGATTGTAAAAAACATAACTTCTCCATACACTATCGGCACACAACTCTACGTTACCTAATTGTCTTACTGAAAATGGAAAAAGCCCAGGTAAACGACAGTGAGTTGATTTCCCTGTACATCCGTGGTAATGAAAAAGCCTTTGCCAAATTAGTGCAACGGCACAAATCGAAGATTTACACGACTATCTATCTGATTGTAAAAGATCAGTATGTAGCGGAAGACTTGATGCAAGACACGTTTATAAAAGCCGTGGACACGCTTAAGTCGGGTAGATACAACGAGGAGGGAAAATTTCTACCCTGGATTATTCGAATTGCTCACAACTTGGCCATTGACTATTTCCGAAAGGATAAACGCTACCCCAGTGTGGTGTTTGAGGACGGAAGCAGTGTGTTCAATACGCTTGAGTTTGCGGAGGATTCAGTCGAATCACTCCAGATTCGGCAGGAAACACACGAGCACTTGCGTGAGTTGATTCAGCGATTGCCTGAACAACAGCGTCAGGTACTTATTATGCGGCACTACGAGGAAATGAGTTTCCAAGAGATTGCCGATGCTACCGGCGTCAGTATAAACACGGCTTTGGGACGTATGCGTTATGCGCTGATTAATCTGCGCAAACAACTGAGCAAACGTTCGCCGAGTTATGATAAAAACATTTACCCAAGATGATGTAATCCGGTATGTCTATGAGGAGACCTCGCCAGAGGAGAATCTGCTCATTGAAGATGCCCTAATGTCGGAGCCGGATCTGATGACGTTCTTCCTCGAAGCCCTGGAACTCAGAGCTTTGATGAATAAGATAGAACGCCAGCCCAGAAAAAACACGGTTCAGGCGATTCTGAATTATTCCCAACACCATCCAGCAAACCCACCTGCTCGTTTACGGCGCTCGTAACGAACAGGCGGGTGTTGCTATTTCTGTAACACGGCCGGAAGGCCGCGTAGAGGGATACTATTTTGTAGTGAATCTATAAATGAGTGTCTACCTACGCAGCCTTCCAGCCGCGCTACTTCACGCTATGCAAAAAAAAGAGCGGTTCCAGCGTTTTATTGCGTATTTCACGGAGCATTATCCCGAGCCCAAAACGGAACTGAATTTTAGTAATCCTTACGAATTATTGGTTGCAGTCATTTTGTCGGCGCAGTGTACCGACAAACGGATCAATCAGATTTCGCCTGCGCTGTTCGCTCGATTTCCGGAACCCGAATCGTTGGCAGCAGCATCGGCGGAGGAGGTATTTACCTATATCCGCAGTGTTTCCTATCCCAATAATAAGGCGAAACACTTAGTGGGCATGGCCAGGACGCTACTGGAAAAATTTGGGGGAGAAATTCCGGCTACGGTCGAGGAATTACAGACCTTACCTGGTGTAGGCCGTAAAACAGCCCACGTCATTTTATCGGTCGTCTATAACGAGCCAACTATGGCGGTCGACACGCACGTGTTTCGCGTCTCGCATCGACTTGGTCTGGCACCGCTCACGGCGACTACCCCGCTAGCCGTTGAAAAAGCCCTCATGGCTCATATTCCGAAGCAATACGTACCCAAAGCGCACCACTGGCTCATTCTGCATGGTCGCTACGTATGCCTCGCCGAGCACCTAAGTGTAACGAGTGTGCGTTGAGGGAGTTTTGTAAGTATTATGAGAAAGTCATTAGTCAACAGTCGATAGTCATTAGTAAAAATCGAGGCTCAGGGACGAGTAACTGACGACTGTTGACTAATGACTATCGACTGTTGATTGACTAATACTGTTCCGTACCCGCGAAGAAGAAGCTGCCTTCGATTTCAGCGTTTTCGTCAGAATCCGAACCATGAATGGCGTTGGCTTCGATCGACTTGGCATATAGCTTACGAATGGTGCCTTCTTCCGCCTGAGCCGGATTCGTAGCGCCAATCAGTTTACGAAAATCAGCAACAGCGTTCTCTTTTTCGAGAATCATTGGGATAATAGCGCCCGACGACATATAAGTGCATAAATTGTTATAAAATGGGCGCTCACTGTGAACGGCGTAGAATTGGCCAGCCCGTTCGCCAGTCAGTTGCGTTTTACGGATGGCTACAATCCGGAAACCCGCTTCCTCAATCATCTTAATAATTGCACCACTGTACCCAGCCTCTACGGCATCGGGTTTAATCATTGTGAATGTTCGGTTCGTTGCCATTCTAATTCTTTGTATCCAAATTTTATTCGGCGCGAAGGTACAGACTTTCGGCCTAAATGCCATTCAATTCGCTAGCGCTGATTGGTTTTTGACGCAGAGATTCACAGAGCATAAACGAGATACACGGAGAATTTTGTAGTAATTTCTCTGTGTATCTCGTTTATGCTCTGTAAATCTCCATGTTACAATTTTTCTATAGAACGTAAATCATCCATCCCAATTAGTATTATTCGTACTTTTGGGTTTCGATTACGGCTTCGGCTGTTTATGTATGCAAGATATTGAAGCAATTGGCGCGCTGATCGGACATCCGCAAACCGTGCTAATTACCACTCACCAGAATCCCGATGCCGACGCTATGGGGTCATCGCTGGGGCTGGCGGGCTACCTTCGCAAAAAAGGCCATCGGGTTACCGTTGTGACCCCAACTGATTATTCACAAAACCTCCATTGGATGTCGGGTAACGACGACGTCATTGCCTTTGACGAAAAAGTGCGGGTATCGGTGAGTCAATTGATACAGGAAGCTGACATTATTTTCTGTCTGGACTTTTCGAGCCTTGACCGCATTCGCGAACTCGCTCCTATGGTACGGCAGTCTCGTGCTAAAAAAGTGCTGATTGACCATCACCTTGAGCCAGAGTTATTCGCTGATTTGGCCTTATGGGACCCGACGGCTGCGGCTACGACTCAGCTGATCTTTCGGCTCATTGTACAATTGGGCGATAAAGCTTTGGTTGACGTTCCCATTGCGGAGTGCCTGTATGCTGGCCTAATGACAGACACGGGTTCATTCCGACACTCGAATACGACGGGCGATGTTCACCGTATGGCTGCTGAGTTGCTGGATCTTCATATTGACGTCAGCAGTATTCACCGGCGAATATTTGACAATGTAACACTGGATAAGTTCCGATTGTTAGGCTACGTACTTAACGAAAAACTGAAGGTACTGCCCGAATACAAATTCGCTTACATAACGCTGACAGATGCTGAATTGAAGCGGTATCGGTCAAAAACCGGCGACACCGAAGGCATGGTTAATTATGCACTGGCTGTTGAAGGCGTTGTGATGGCAGCAATTTTAATTGACCGAAATGAAGAAATTAGGATCTCATTCCGGTCGGTAGGTGACTTTTCGGTACGGAATCTGGCCAGTACTCATTTCGACGGAGGAGGCCACCGAAATGCCGCTGGTGGACGATCTAAATTATCGCTTGCCGAAACGGAAAAGAAGCTTTTATCTGTAGTGCCTTTGTATCAGCAACAGTTGCTGGAAACTGTTTAAAAATTAGTATAAACCAAGTAATCTCTCATGTCTCTTAAAAATTTCGGGAAAGCCGCCCTACTTGTCGCTGTGGTAGCAGCCTGCGGTAAAAACCGCCAACAGGTGACGGAAAACGGCCTGAAGTACACCATTCACGAACAATCGGAAGGAACGCGTAAAGGTAAAGTCGGCGATATTCTGACGCTGCACCTTACGCTGATGAACAACAAAGATTCGGTTCTACGCGACACCCATAAGGAAGGTGCTCCGTTTCAGATGCTATTGCAGGTACCCCCTTTTAAAGGTTCCTACGAAGAAGGCCTGACCATGTTGGGTAAAGGTGATAGCGCTACGTTCTATGTGAGTGCCGATTCGCTGTTCACCCGGGCTATGCAACCATTGCCTCCAGGTGTTCAGAAAGGTACTGACATAGGTATTGCCGTGAAAGTTGTGAATGTGCAGACAGAGGACGAATACAAGAAAACTCAGGCTGCTGACATGGAAAAGCAAAAAGGTATCGATGCGAAAGTTATCGAAAACTATATTGCTAAGAACGGAATGACTGGTAAAGCCCAGAAAACGGAATCGGGTGTTTATTATATCGTCACGCAACCAGGTAGCGGCCCAACACCCCAGAAAGGTGAAGTAGTACAGGTCCATTATACGGGTAAATTGTTAGACGGTAAAGTCTTCGACAGCTCCCGTACAAACCCGCAGGCGGGTGGTAAACCTGCTCAGTTCCAATTGGGTGTGGGTATGGTCATTCCAGGTTGGGAAGAAGGTGTTAGCAAACTCCATAAAGGTGAAAAAGCAACCCTGATCATTCCATCGACACTGGCCTATGGTCCACGTGGCAATCAGGCGATTCCGGCTAATTCAGTGTTGTTGTTCGATATCGAACTAATCGACATTCAGAAAGGTCAGGCCCCTCAGCCTGGAATGCCACAACAGCCAAGCCGTTAATTAATTGTCATTTGTGGTCATTATTGTCATTAGGTAGTCATGGATTGTTAATCAAACGAATGACTACTCATGACAATTGAATGACCAGTAATGACCATCTTTTTAGAAAGCCGTTTGCAGTTATTGCTGCAAACGGCTTTTTTTGTTCATGATGGAACTCTGTTTTGCCACGAATAATCAACACAAACTCGACGAAGTCGCCGGTCAACTCGGCAACTCGTTTGTACTTAAAACCTTGCGCGACATTGGTTGCAAAGATGAACTGCCTGAAACTACGGGCACAATTCCGGGTAATTCACGCCAGAAAGCCGATTATGTCTGGACGCATTTCGGCATTTCGTGCTTCGCCGATGATTCAGGTCTGGAAGTGGCAGCGCTCGATGGTGAACCGGGTGTCGATTCGGCTTATTACTCGGGAAGTCGGGATGCGCAGAAAAACAGTAAAAAACTGCTGGATAAGTTAGCGGGAAACAGCAATCGTAAAGCGCAGTTCGTAACCGTCTTTACACTCATCCTGCACGGTGTCGAACACCAATTCGAGGGAATTATTGAGGGACAGATTCTCACCGAACCACGTGGTACAGGCGGCTTCGGCTATGACCCCGTTTTTCAGCCAGACGGCTATGATCGCACGTTTGCAGAAATGAGCATCGAAGAGAAAAACGGAATGAGCCACCGGTCGCGGGCTTTAGCGAAGATGGTGGCGTATCTGGAGAAGCAAGCGAGTTCCTAAAAGTACTTAAAAACTTCCCGAAAGCTTTGAGCTTTCGGGAAGTTGATCTACACTACATTACTCCGAACGCGACGACCCTACTTTAGCTGCCGACGATTTCTCTTTCTCCTTTTCAATCACCTTCTTAACCGCTTCCCGCTGATCATCGCGCAGGGTTGGGTAAGTGATGCCCAACTGCTCCAGGTAGGTTTTGTACTTGCTCGGATCGTAGTAGAACTTCTCCAACTTGGGCTTAAATTCCGCCATGATCTTCTTGTTCAGGTAGATAGCCGGTTGTTCTTTGGGCGAAATCAGCGGCTCATACTTGATGTCTTTGGTCTGCTCATCTTTGTAATAAGCCCAGGCATCTTTGATCAGTTCGGGCTTGAGCAACAGATCCAGCAAGGTCATCGCTTCGGCCTTTGCGCCATACACCACCCCTTTATGAGCGATGGGGGTGGCCATCGAAATGGCGTTCGCCCAATGGTGACCGGGTAAACCGGGAATGTTGCTGGGGTAACGAAGCACGATGGTGGGCAAGGACCAGGAAATATCAGCGATGTCATCCGAGCCACCGCCCATGGGGGTCATAGCCTGGCCACCCATCATCACCACAGGGGCCGAGGAAGTTGGCATTCCCATCGAATCCAGCTTCGTAGCCAGACCTTCTGTCTTGGGAGCCTGTAACTCGATTTGCGACGCCCGAGCCAGCAACTGATCTTCTTCTGACCAGGTGGGTAAGCCTACTTTCTTGATGTTATCGTAGGCTGCCGCTGCCATTACCTTGTTGGTGTGCACGGGCCATGCCGATCCCAGAATCTCGTAGGTGAACTTGGTATCGGTCATCATAGCCGCTCCTTCCGCAATCTTCACCCCTGTTTCGAAGAGTTTCTTAATTTTAGGATAGGTTCGTTCACGGAAGTAGTACCACACGGCTGCCTTGGAAGGAACAACGTTAGGTTGGTCGCCCCCATCGGAGATGACATAGTGTGAGCGCTGAGTTAGCTCCAGGTGTTCGCGCCGGAAATTCCAGCCGATGTTCATCAGTTCGACCGCATCCAATGCAGACCGCCCCCGCCAGGGTGCACCCGCTGCGTGAGCCGCTTGCCCTTCGAAATTGAACCGCACCGATACCAGACCGTTGTTGCCATTATCCCCCAGGAGACGCCTAGGTTATTACCCACGTGGGTGAAAATACAGGCATCCACATCTTTGAAATAACCATCCCGTACGTAGAACGCTTTCGTACCAACCAGTTCTTCGGCAACGCCCGGCCAGAGCATCAGTGTACCGGGAATTTTCTCCCGTTCCATGAGCTTCTTGACGGCCAGAACCGCCACAATATTCAAGGCCTGCCCTGAGTTGTGGCCTTCGCCGTGACCGGGCGCGCCTTCCACGATGGGGTCTTTGTAAGCCACACCAGGTTTCTGACTGGCTTTGGGAATACAGTCAATATCCGAACCAACGGCAATAAGCGGCTTGCCCGAGCCCCAGGTAGCAATCCAGGCAGAAGGAATACCCGAAATGCCTTTTTTAACCGTAAAGCCTTCTTTTTCGAGCAGTTCGGTTAGGTATTTGAATGACTCTTCCTCCTGGAAACCCAGTTCAGCAAAGCTAAAGAGCTTATCGTTGATCTGTTGAGCCAACACCTTGTTGGCTTCTACGGAGGCAACCGCTTCGGCTTTGAGTTTGTCCAGCCGGTCGTTGGACTTTGCTGCTTTTTTTGCCTGCCCGAATAACAGCGCAGGTGTGAGCAAAAACAGGCTCAAAAGCGTTGTATACTTTTTCATAGAGTTGTCTTGACGTGATTGAGTTAGTTATTGGTTAAAGAAGCGTTTATTTATTTTCCTTTCATCTCCTTCTCTTTTTCAGCCGCTTTGGCAATAGCCGCCCGCTGATCATCGCGCAGGGTTGGGTATTTGATACCCAGTTGCTCCAGATAGGTTTTATACTTGCTCGGATCGTAGTAGAACTTCTCGAGTTTGGGTTTAAACTCGGCCATAATTTTCTTATTCAGATAAATGGCCGGTTGCTCTTTCGAACTAATTAACGATTCATATTTGATGCCTTTAGTCTGCTCATCATTATAGTAGGCCCAAGCCTCTTTAATAATTTCAGGCTTCAATAGCATATCCAGCAAGGTCATCGCTTCGGCTTTGGCACCCGCCACCACGCCTTTGTGCGCAATAGGCGTAGCCATCGAGATAGCATCGCTCCAATGGTGACCGGGCAAGCCTGGAATATTACTGGGATAACCCAAAACCACCGTTGGAACTGACCAGGAAATATCGGCAATATCATCTGAACCACCGGATAAGGGCGTCATTGCCTGACCACCCATCATGACTACGGGAGCCGAAGATACAGGCAAACCCACTGAGTCTATTTTCATGTCAAGTCCGGTTGCTTTTGGTGCCTGAAGCTCTCGCTGGGTGGCCTTCGCCAATAACTGATCTTCCTCTGACCAGGTGGGCAAACCTACTTTCTTGATGTTCTCATACATAGCCGCTGCAATGGGTCGGTTGGTATGAACGGGCCAGGCTGAGCCCAGAATCTCGTAGGTGAACTTGGTATCCGTCATCAAAGCCGCTCCCTCGGCAATCTTCTTTCCCGTCTCAAACAGGGCCTTGATTTTAGGGTAGGTACGCTCGCGGAAGTAATACCAGACTGCCGCCTTGGAAGGAACGACGTTAGGCTGATCGCCCCCATCGGAAATGACGTAGTGTGAGCGTTGAGTTAACTCAAGGTGTTCACGTCGATAGTTCCATCCGATGTTCATCAGTTCAACTGCATCCAGGGCAGACCGACCCCGCCAGGGCGCACCCGCTGCGTGAGCCGCCTGTCCCTCAAAGTTGAATTTGGCCGAGATCATCCCTGTCGTTCCATTGTCAC
Organism: Spirosoma telluris; assembly: GCA_003259005.1. GTDB lineage: Bacteria > Bacteroidota > Bacteroidia > Cytophagales > Spirosomataceae > Spirosoma > Spirosoma telluris. Next base: position 6,021,734 of record QLII01000001.1, on the reverse strand, counting down.
CCCAGGCAACACCGAAATTACTGGCAACGTGGGTAAAGATGCAGGCATCGACATTCTTGAAATACCCATCCCGAACGTAAAAGGCTTTGGTAGCGAGTTGCTCTTCAGCTACGCCTGGCCAGAGCATGAGGGTACCGGGAATCTTCTCCCGCTCCATGAGCTTCTTGACGGCCAGCACCGCTACAATATTTAACGCCTGCCCTGAGTTATGGCCCTCGCCGTGACCCGGAGCTCCTTCCACAATCGGGTCTTTGTAAGCTACGCCGGGTTTCTGGCTGGCTTTGGGAATACAGTCAATATCGGAGCCAACTGCGATAACGGGTTTACCCGATCCCCAGGTAGCGATCCAAGCGGTGGGAATACCGGCAATTCCCTTCTGAATGGTGAAGCCTTCTTTTTCCAGAATTGTAGTCAAATACGTAAACGTCTCCTCCTCCTGAAATCCCAGTTCCGAAAAACTGAAGAGCATATCGTTAATCTGCTGAGCCTGAACTTTATTGGCTTCTACTGCTGCCACAGCCTCTTGTTTTAACTTTTCAATCCGATCTGCTGGAGGGGTATTACCGGACTTGGTGGCTTTTTTGCCCTGCCCAAACAGGAGGGCAGGCAGCAAAAGTAGTCCAAATAAAAGATTTGTACAGTTTTTCATCAGTAATGCAAAATTTTATAAGGATAATCGGGCAGTTTACTTGCTAAAGATACGGTTTTTACAAAAACTTACACCGAAATATATGGTCTTTACAAGCCTAAGTTCTTACCATTAAGGCAACAAAAAAGCGATGAAGTATTCCCCACCGCTTCTTTATTGAGTCAATTTTCGAAAAACATCTCTTCCCTAAAGATCAGGTTTACCTATCGTGAGGATGACGAAGAGACTTTAGCTGCTGATGCGGCTTTGTCCAACTCTTTTTTCACAGCCGCTCGCTGATCATCACGCAGGGTTGGATAGGTGATGCCCAACTGCTCCAGGTAGGTTTTGTACTTGCTCGGATCGTAGTAGAACTTCTCCAACTTGGGCTTAAATTCCGCCATGATCTTCTTGTTCAGGTAGATAGCCGGTTGTTCTTTGGGCGAAATCAGCGGCTCATACTTGATGTCTTTGGTCTGCTCATCTTTGTAATAAGCCCAGGCATCTTTGATCAGTTCGGGTTTGAGCAACAGATCCAGCAAGGTCATCGCTTCGGCCTTTGCGCCATACACCACCCCTTTATGAGCGATGGGGGTGGCCATCGAAATGGCGTTCGCCCAATGGTGACCGGGTAAACCGGGAATGTTGCTGGGGTAACGAAGCACGATGGTGGGCAAGGACCAGGAAATATCAGCGATGTCATCCGAGCCACCGCCCATGGGGTCATAGCCTGGCCACCCATCATCACCACAGGGGCCGAGGAAGTTGGCATTCCCATGGAATCTAATTTCGTGGCTAGCCCTTCCACTCGTGGGGCCTGCAATTCAATCTGCGACGCCCGAGCCAGCAACTGATCTTCTTCTGACCAGGTGGGTAAGCCTACTTTCTTGATGTTATCGTAGGCTGCCGCTGCAATCGGGCGATTGGTATGCACTGGCCAGGCTGAGCCCAGAATCTCGTAGGTAAACTTGGTATCGGTCATCATAGCCGCTCCCTCAGCTATCTTCTTGCCCGTCTCAAACAAGGCTTTGATTTTGGGATAGGTCCGTTCACGGAAAAAATACCACACTGCCGCTTTGGAAGGAACAACGTTAGGCTGATCACCGCCATCGGAGATGACATAGTGTGAGCGCTGGGTTAATTCAAGGTGTTCGCGCCGGAAGTTCCAGCCAACGTTCATCAGCTCAACCGCGTCCAGGGCAGACCGCCCCCGCCAGGGAGCGCCCGCTGCGTGAGCCGCTTGCCCTTCGAAGTTGAATTTGGCCGAAATCAATCCATTATAGCCATTATCGCCCCAGGAAACGCCGAGGTTGTTGCCCACGTGGGTGAAAATACAGGCATCCACATCTTTGAAATAACCATCCCGTACGTAGAACGCCTTGGTACCCAGAAGTTCTTCGGCAACGCCTGGCCAGAGCATGAGCGTGCCAGGGATTTTCTCCCGTTCCATGAGCTTCTTGACGGCCAGAACCGCTACAATATTCAAGGCCTGCCCTGAGTTATGGCCTTCGCCGTGGCCCGGCGCGCCTTCTACGATTGGATCTTTGTAAGCTACGCCGGGTTTCTGGCTGGCTTTGGGAATACAGTCAATATCGGAGCCGACAGCGATGAGCGGCTTGCCTGATCCCCAGGTGGCGATCCAGGCCGTAGGAATACCCGCAACGCCTTTTTTTATGGTAAAGCCTTCTTTTTCCAGTAAGCTTGTCAGATAGTTAGCCGTCTCTTCTTCCTGAAAACCCAGTTCGGCAAAACTGAAAAGCTTATCGTTGATTTGCTGAGCCAGCACCTTGTTGGCTTCTACGGAGGCAACCGCTTCAGCTTTCAGTTTATCAAGTCGGTCTGATCCTGGCTTTGCTGCTTTTTTGCTTTGCCCAAACAGGAGGGCGGGCAGCAAAATCAGTCCAAATAAAAGATTTGTACAGTATTTCATGTGTATTGCAAAATTTTATAGCGATTTTTAACTAATAATAAATTAAAGATACGGCTAATATTACACTACATAAAATACATCAAAGCAAAAGATAACGCCTATTAGGTCTGATTTACTGATGTTTGATAAGCGGAACACTTACCGATACCTGCAGGGAACGCGAAGTAGCTATCCGGCTTACGGCATCCAGGACAAAATGGGGCATTGTGCGAAACTCTACATACATTCTATGTTTTTTTGTTAAGGCAATATCAGCCCCAATACCCGCTAAATAGCCTATACCCACATTTTTCTGATGCAGAAAAGGAATCTCTATACTGTACTGGGCATCTGAAAACCTGCCACTTATAGATGTTCTCATCGTGAGAACTACGCCCGCTTTTAAATACCACCGAGTCGTTCGATCCAAGAATACATAACGGCCCAGGATTGGCAATGCAAGAAAATGTTCTTCGAACGAGTATAGTCGGGGGTTTTGAACAGTTGGGTCTAAAGGATTTGTTAACGGAACTGAAAGACTTCCTTTATACTGACTGGCTAAAAATTCAACACTGGCAGAAAGCCGTTTGCGGGGTGCCACAGTAAAAAATGCCCCTATGGTAGCTGTATAAAATGAACTATAGACGCCATTCGGATTATAGTATGCGAACGTGTTCTTAAGGTCAGCTGCTCCATATAACCAGCTATTCATAAGGGCATTTGCGGATAAGCCAGCCTCATAACGAAATCGGCTTTTAGGTCGCGATTGGCGCTGGGATTGAGCAGGATCAACACACTCATTATAGGTATTGATGACCCGCTCAAAATAAACAGGCGCATTAAAGAAGGATTGCGGGTTTAGTAATTTCGAAAAGCTGGGATCACTACATTTGGTTAAGTGATTTGTCAACATCAGCAAGGCAAGGTTTCCCCTCAGCGGCACAAACGTTTTATCAGGTAGGCGCATCGCACTAGTCAAGCGACCTTCGGGCTGAAAAAGAGTGTATAGACTGATATATCCATTAATCTGTTCACGCATAAAATAGGTTGTCGTGATTTCTTCTTCGGTCAGGCTAACCGACAGGTGGTTGATTCCATCTTCCTGATAGCCTATGACTTCTTCGGGCTTGTACGCCTGGCTAGACGCATCAGAATTTGTACGAAAGTAAACTAACTGATTCCCTCGCCCCCGAATTTCTCCCCTCAGAGTATCCCCGTTGCGAAGAACAATAGAACCGGGACTAAACGATAGTTGTGAATAAGCATCTGTACAGATAATAAGTAGAAATGCCTTTATTATAAACTGTTTCATGATAAGTACGATAAAAGTGGGAAATGTTGAAAATTGGGTGTGTACGGAACTACAAGTATATCAAATAAAAAATAAGCATATTAAGCATAATCAACTATATACGCGGAGCTATACATCCTAGCGAAACTCAGTAGAATGCATTTATTGAGACAATTCCCGAAAATGAGAACAAAATGCCTGTCGGGAAACAGAATGGATCTCCTAGTTCCGATTGGGAAGGCGTTGCATCGCTTTACGATTCCAGCATTTCTGTTAAGCTGTTTTTCACTACTTTTGCACCGCACAGGCGAACCTGCGCATAGGCAGCCTTGCCAAGTTTTTGTATCGTTTTCAATCGTTTATAACCAAGTCAAATGGAAAAAATTAAGGTGGCAAATCCGGTTGTCGAACTGGATGGCGACGAAATGACCCGTATCATCTGGAAATTCATTAAAGACAAACTGATTCTGCCCTACGTCGACGTTGACATTAAATACTACGATCTCGGTATCGAGTACCGCGACGAAACCAACGACCAGGTAACGATTGATGCGGCCAATGCAATTAAAGAATATGGTGTAGGCATCAAATGTGCCACCATCACCCCGACGAAGACCGGGTTAAAGAGTTCAATCTGAAGCAGATGTGGAAGTCGCCGAACGGCACGATCCGCAATATTCTGGATGGTACAGTGTTCCGCGAGCCGATTGTGATGAACAATGTACCCCGTCTGGTTACCAACTGGAAATACCCCATCATCGTTGGTCGTCACGCGTTTGGCGATCAATATCGTGCTACTGACTTCCTGGTACCAGGCAAAGGTAAGTTGACCATGAAGTTCGAAGGCGAAGACGGAACTGTACAGGAATATACCGTTTTCAATTTTCCAGGTGCCGGTGTGGCTATGGGCATGTACAACCTCGACGAGTCGATTCGTGGGTTTGCGCAGGCTTGTTTCAACATGGCTCTGCAAAAAAACTGGCCGTTGTACCTATCGACCAAAAACACGATTCTGAAAAAATACGACGGCCGTTTCAAGGATATTTTCCAGGAAATCTACGACGCCGAATTCAAAGCAAAAGGCGTTCATTACGAACACCGTCTGATCGACGACATGGTGGCCTCTGCGCTCAAGTGGGAAGGTAACTTTGTATGGGCCTGCAAAAACTATGATGGCGACGTTCAGTCGGATACCGTAGCACAAGGCTTTGGCTCGCTGGGTCTGATGACGTCGGTACTGGTTACGCCCGATGGCAATACGATGGAAGCTGAAGCAGCTCACGGAACGGTAACGCGCCACTACCGTGAATACCAGAAAGGCAACAAAACATCGACCAACCCAATTGCTTCGATCTACGCCTGGACGCGGGGTCTGGCTTTCCGTGGTAAACTAGACGGCAACGAAGAGCTGATTACCTTCGCCAATGCGCTGGAGGCCGTTTGCGTTGAAACCGTTGAAAGCGGTAAAATGACGAAGGATCTGGCCTTATCGGCTTATCCAGCAGGAACGAAACTGGTAGCTGGTGAGCATTACCTCAACACCGAAGATTTCCTGGAAGCGCTGGATGAGAATCTGAAAGCGAAACTGTCTTAACCGGGATTTGTATGATTTAACTGATTTCGTTGATTTTTTTACTAGAAACCAATTATTAGAAAAATCATAAAATCAGTCAAATAAAATAAATCCCGGTTAAGACAAAGTGCCACTCAGTAGGGTGGCACTTTTATTTTCTTTGCCAACCAAACTCCTTATTCTTATGAAACATGTTCTTGCCCTTATTGCTTTAGCTCTGCTGTCCGTCACAACCTACGCTCACACCCCTGTTGGCGATCCACCTGTAAAAACAATGAAATCAACCTCTGTGCAGCATATTGTGCTGTTTAAATTCAAGCCCGAAACTACACCTGCGAAAGTGAATGAAATCGTGGCTGCCTTTGAAGCGCTGCCCTCGCAAATCAAGGAGATCAAAGGCTTTAAGTGGGGCACGAACAACAGCCCTGAAAAACTCAACAAAGGACTGACCCACGCGTTCATTCTGACTTTCGACAATGAGAAAGACCGGGATGCTTACCTACCCCATCCAGCCCACAAAAAATTTGGCACCATCGTTGGCCCGTGGTTAGCCGAGGTAACGGTTGTCGATTTCACCGATCAGGCGAAATAAGAGTCAGATAAAAGGGTAGAAGATTGCGGATTGAGTGAGCTGGATATATGCCATATATCCAGCTCACTCAATCCGCAATCTTCTGTATTGGGGGCTGATTTGTGACAGTCAGATTAAATACGTCGTTTCGGGCATAATGCCCGACGCAATCGAAATCTAACTTGCTTTTCGCTACTACCGAAAAATCAAGGTCGGCAATAAGCAATCCTTCCTGATCCCAGAGTGGACCAGCCAGAACGTCGCCCATCGGTGAGATAATGACGCTCCCTCCTCTGCTCATAATGGCTGGTTCATCAATCAGATCGGCCTGGTAGCGGTCGGGGTAATCGGCTTTTGTAACAAATTGATTGCTGGCTAACACAAAACAGCGGCCCTCCAGCGCAATGTGTTGCATAGTTGCCTGCCAGGAGTCCCGGGCGTCGGCAGTAGGTGCCAGGTAGATTTCGATTCCCTGTTGATAGAGGGCCGTTCGGGCCAGCGGCATGTAGTTTTCCCAACAAATGAGCCCACCAAGTTTACCGACTTCCGTATCAAAACTAACTAAGGTGCTCCCGTCGCTTTCGCCCCAGATGTAACGCTCCAGACCAGTTGGTTTTAGCTTTCGATGCTTCCCCAGTAAATGACCATCTTTCCCAAAATAAAGCAGGGCACAGTGGAGCGTTCCGCCAACGGGCTCCTTTTCTGTTACACCCAAGGCAACGTATACGTTGGCCTTTTTCACAGCCTCCTGAATTCGACGAGTTTGTGTCGAGTCAACTTCCAGACTATTTGCCCAGTAATCTAACCACACAGTGCGGCCCTTATCGGTACGTCGGCCAACAATGGCATCGAACGTTAGTCCGCGTGGATAACAGGGAATAAACGATTCGGGAAACAGCACGAGCTGGCATCCTTCCTGTGCTGCCTTTTCAATCCAGCGAATAACCAGATCGACACTTTTTTCTAAGTCGAACAGGGCTGGAGTTGCCTGCACCACACCCACTCGTATGTTTTTGAAATTCATCAGCTTGCTCAAAAAGGGGAAGGAAGGGAGAAAAGGGCAAGGAAATTTCCGAGATAACTCACTTTGTCCCTTTCCTCCCTCTACTCCGTTATCCCTTCTACAAATTCTTCTCCAAAAAATCAGTCATCATCTGATACAGGTGCAGGCGTGTATTGCCGCCATAAATACCATGATTTCGGTTGGGGTAATAGAACGACTGAAACTGTTTTCCAGCCTCAATCAGGGCATTCTCGAAGGCAATGGAATTCTGAAAATGCACATTATCGTCGCCAGTGCCGTGAATGAGCAGGTAAGGCCCGCGCAGTTTAGACGCGTGTGTCACGGGTGAATTGTCATCATAACCAGCCGCATTTTCCTGTGGACGTTTGAGGTAACGTTCCGTGTAAATGGTGTCGTAGAACCGCCAGTTCGTAACAGGCGCTACCGAGATCCCTGCCTTGAACACATCAGCCCCAATGTCATGCAGAGAGCCGTCATATAGCCGCCATAACTCCACCCCAAATACCCACACGATTTGGATCGACATAAGGCAGGGTTTTAAGGGAGCGAGCCACCGCTAGTTGATCCTGGGTTTCGAGCTTTCCCAATTGAGCATAGGTCGATGTGCGGAAAGCCGTTCCCCGTGCGCCTGTGCCTCGCCCATCGACCGATACAATGACATAGCCTTTCTGAGCCAGCATTTGATACCAGAAAAAATCACGACTATCCCACTCATTTTTAACCGTTTGTGAACCCGGACCGCCATACACGAACATAAGTACCGGGTGCTTTTTTGCACCTGTACTATCGAAGTCGGCAGGCTTAATCATCCAGCCGTTTAAGGGAGTTCCATCAGCGGCTTTGGTCTGAAAAAACTGTTTGGGAGCAATAGCGAAAGAAGCCAGTCGTGCTTTTAACGCATCATTGGCTTCCAGAATCCGAAGATCGTTGGTGGTTTTCATGTCGCGGAGACTAACCGTTACCGGCGAATCCATCGCTGTATGATAGAGCAGGTAATACGTAAAATCGGGACTGAAATTAGCCGTGTATGTACCTGGCTTTGCGGATAGTTTCTGTTTTTTCTGACCATCCAGCCCAATACGATAGAGATGTCGTTCGAGTGGAGATGTCTCCGTTGACGAGAAATAAATCAGGCCATTCTCCTCATCGACGCCCGACACCGTCGCTACGTCAAAGTCACCCGACGTAATGGGTCGAATGAGCTTGCCGTTTAGGTCATATAGGTACAAGTGTTTGTAGCCGCTCCGCTCGCTACTCCAGATAAACGACTTACTGTCGTTCAGATAGGTTAGGTCATCGGTAAATTCCAGATCAACATAACCGGAATGATCCAGTGTGCCGGGCGTTTCGGTCAATACCGATTTGGCCTGACCAGTGACAGCATTTACATGTAGTAAATCGAGCTTATTCTGAAGCCGATTCATCCGACGGACCGAAAGCAGATTAGCATTTTTTGTCCACTGAATTCGAGGCAAATAGATGTCCGTCTCAGGCGGTCGGGATGCCGCATCACCACTACTTCGGCCGGTCTGCGCCTGCACTTTCTTACCTGTCACTACATCGGCAATCCAAACTGACACCAGCGAGTTGGCTTCACCTGCTTTGGGATATTTGAAGCGGTATTCAACTGGATACAAGCCACCCCAGAGCTGCATGTCATATTCAGGCACCCGGCTTTCGTCGAATCGAATCCAGGCCAGACGTTTGCTATCGGGCGACCATTCAAAAGCCCGTGCCATGCTAAACTCCTCCTCATACACCCAATCGGCCCCGCCGTTGATGATAGCATTGCGCTTCCCATCCGTAGTCAATTTAGTCTCTTTAGCAATACGATCTACTGTTGTGGACAAGTCTACGACAAACAGGTTGTTATCGCGCATAAAAGCCACATGTTTGCCATTGGGCGAGAAAGTTGCGTATTGCTGCTTACCCGCGTGGCTGAGTGGGGTTAGCTGCTTTGTAGACAGATCGTACACGTAAAACTCCGCTTTACTCGATCGGCGGTAGATTGGTTCCTCCTGCGTTGTCAAAAGCAGTTTTCGCTCATCGAACGATAGCTGATACCCGTCAATATGGATTGGCTTACCCGACACATTAGTCTGTCGCTCATCAAACAACGTTTCAACTGGCAGGCCTGTAGTGATATTGTATTTAACAATTTTCCCACCATCAAGCGTCGTATAAAATCCGCCGGATTTCATCCAGTTAACGGCCTCAACCGTACGTTGGGAAAATGTGCCTGCGTTACGGCCCCAGATATCGTCGAGCGTAATTGGCTTTTTTGGTTGGCCAAAAGTCGCTATAGTAACCAGAACGAATAAAAAGAGAAGTAAAACGCGCGAATTTTTCATGCGTGTAAGCAGATTTAAAAATTTGGACAAACACATCAGACCGCCTAAGCAGAGCTACAGAGAACATAGAATGACCGTCGATACGGCTTTCGTTGTGTTCTCTGTGGCTCTGCTTAGGCGGTCTGATGCACTAAATACTAGAAACTGTCTTATTTCACTGCTTCGGCAGGAACGTTGCCAGGCAATAAACCTTTCCGTTTCAGGAGAGCGTCAGTAAATCGTAGATCGTTATCGCTGGTAAAAATGCTGAATGGCAGGTAAAGAAACTGCGCTTTGGCCAGACCTTTTGTAACGGTTTTGGCCAGCCAGTTTGCCTTTACGTTCGCCATAGCTTCGGCGTTATCCAGGAAAAGAATATAAGCCTCTTTATCTTTGATAACGCTTTGAATCTGGCTCCACTTCAAAATGCCACCTTCTTTGGCATTGATCCGCATCAGAATCTGGCGGCTGTCAATTTCATATACGTACTTCTGAAATAATGCCTTGCTTTGCTCCATCTGGGCAATTCCTGTAATCTGTACTGCCCAGAACAGGACATACAGAATCGTAAGCACAACCACCACGATGTAAATCCAGTAGTTAGGATAAACTTTCGTCAGGCTTAGAACAACGTTTAGCAGTATTAACGCCAGGGGCACGAATCCCCATTTCCAGTTATCTTTCACCCACTGCCGCAGGGCGATATTGATGTACGTTTTTTGGTCTAATGCGTACTTTTTAGTCTTAACAATCATAGTAACTCTACATGAAAGTGCAAAGATACAGGTAAAAGTTATCAGTCGTTAGTCATGAGCTATCAGTAAGTGAACTGCCTACTATCGACTAACGACTGAAGACTCTTTTCTGAAGTGTAGTGCGTTAATGACGTATCGATTGTCGGAGGTTTGACGCATGAGGACATAGACTGAAAACGCTTGACCATCAGTTTCGTAGGTTCCTGTGCTATAGCGGAGTCGATCTGATGCGCCCCGATACACAAACTGAAAGCTGTGTGGCGGATACTTTCGAAAAAATGACCGTAAAATCAATTCGGCATGTGTGGCCTGAACTGCCGAAAATTCGACCTTTTCGGCATCAATCACCAACTCGATCGTTTTCGCAAAACGAGTGGACAATCGACTAGCATCTCCACTGCGTAACGATATACTCACAGTTTGTGTTATATCGGTCTCTGTAGGAGATTTGCCTGGAATCATCCAGACAAATAGACCAAAAATAAAACTGACAATCGTATTCATAGATGGCTAAATAGGGAGGTTCTTTTGAACGACTGCTGGCGAAAACTGTGCCAACTAACCAACACTGCTAGTTATTTCGCCGTCTAGCTTCTTTTTTGCCATCTTTGCACCACTAATTCGTTTTCCCGATTCGTGCATGAATACCGCCCAGCAAACCCTTATCCTGAACGCCGAGCAGATACACCAGAAAATCAGACGGATAGCGTTCCAGATCTATGAAAATAACTTCGAAGAAAGTGCCCTGCTGCTAGCGGGCATTTCGGGAGAGGGATATGTACTGGCTGAAGCATTGGCACGTGAATTGCAAACAATAGCGCCATTTTCGGTTGATTTGATTCACCTTACTCTGGATAAATCGCAGGTGGCTCAGCCTGTTGTTCATCACGACCGCTCGGTCGTCGATTTTACCAACAAAGTAATCGTAGTTGTTGACGATGTACTGTATACGGGACGGACTCTAGCCTTTAGTCTGCAACCGTTTTTGAGTGTACCCATCCGCAAATTACAGGTGGCAGTACTCATTGACCGTAATCACCCGCGCTACCCGGTTGCGGCTGATTATAAAGGCTACGAATTGAGCACCACCCTCACCGAACATGTAGACGTTGTGCTCAGTGATGAAGATAAGGTTGGTGTATATTTGAGGTAAGTCGTAAGTCGTAAGTCGTAAGTCGTAAGTCGTAAGTCGTAAGTCAGTAGCCGCCAACATCAGTAACTGACGGCTATTTACGTACGGCTTACGACTATTTTTATGCTTTTGTACCGCGAATCAGGCTGATTCCGGCAAAGAAGAAAATGCCACCCAGAATAAGATATACAAACGAAGCCTGAGCCACGCCCCCTTTTGTAAAATCAATACCTCCGTAAATCAGGCCACCTAAACCGATCAGTGTCAGGATGATGCCGAATATGCTTTTGACGTTCATACGTTGAGTTTTTTATTGTGAATGATAAATTATCAGACACATAACTAACGGCAGTCAATATCGTCCCGTAGAATTCCTGATTTTATTTTGACGGCTATTCCAGTAGAACCAGAATATCCTCTCGGGTGAGGGATTTCATGAAGTTTTCTTCGGTTGAAATCAGGCTTCCAGCTAGTTGCTGTTTAGCCCGTTGAAGCGACAGAATTTTTTCTTCGACGGTGTTTTTGGCAATGAATTTGTACGTAAACACCGTTTTCTGCTGGCCAATACGGTGCGCCCGGTCAACAGCCTGTGCTTCGATGGCCGGATTCCACCAGGGGTCCAGAATAAACACATAATCGGCGGCCGTCAAATTATGGCCCAACCCACCGGCTTTAAGGGAAATTAGAAATAGCTTTACTGAATCATCTTTCTGAAATAGTTCAACCTGCCCCTGCCGGTCTGTTGTTGAGCCATCCAGGTAGGCGTATTTGATTTTCTTTTCTTTCAGATACTGCTGAACAACATTAAGATGCTTGATGAATTGACTAAATACCAGCACCTTATGATTTTCGGTCATCGCACTCTCTAGCCGCATCAGGACATCATCCAGCTTCCCAGAATCACCTTCATAGTCAGCATCGACCATACGTGGATGGTTGGCAATCTGCCGAAGCTTGGTCAGTCCCTGCAAAACGATCATCTGCGACTTGGCCATACCTTCTTCTTCAATGTGTTCAAGAATCAGGTTTCTGTAATACGATTTTGCTTCTTCGTACTGGGTTTCCTGATCGGGCGTCATTTCACAGTACAAGACACTTTCGACTTTTTCAGGAAGATCCGTGGCTACCTGCGCCTTGTTCCGACGGAGCATAAACGGCTTGATCAGACTGTAGAGTCTCCCCGTTTTGGCATCGTCATGACGCTTTTCGATGGGTATCTGAAATTCATTCCGAAAAAATGACTGACTACCCAGCAAACCGGGGTTGATAAAAGACATCTGCGACCAAAGATCCAGCGTACTATTTTCAAGCGGGGTACCGGTCAGAATGAGTCGGTACGCAGTGTTAAGCTGCCTAACCGCTTTCGTAATGTGCGACGAGGGATTTTTAATTGCTTGTGACTCATCCAGGATGACATAATTGAACCGGTAACTGCTCAGCAGATCAATGTCGATCCTGACAATACCATAGGAGGTCAGAATCAGGTCATACTCATCAAACTGAGCCATATTCTTATCCCGATACGTGCCCGTATAGACCATAATCCGCAGATCGGGCGTAAACTTACGGGCTTCCAGTTCCCAGTTATAGAGCAAAGACGTAGGCATAACCAGCAAGCTGGGTTCAATGATTCCGGCTTCCTTTTGGCCTTGCAACATAGCCAGGGTCATCACGGTTTTCCCCAGGCCCATATCGTCCGCTAAACAGCCCCCAAATCGATATTGCCGCAGGAAGTTCATCCAGTCGTAACCGGCCTGCTGATAAGGTCGCAAGGTACCGTTGAACTGGTGCGGCAACGGAAAGTGTTCGATTTCTTCAAAATCGCGCAACCGTTCAAGCTTGCGGCTGATTACCGTTGTAGCCAGGTTATCACTTTCCAGTTCCTGGACCAGCGCGAGGTGGTGTTTTTGCAATACCAGGCGTCCATCGGCATCAATCCCATCGATGTGTTCCAGAAACCCGAAAAGTTCGGAATACTTGGTAAACCAGGCGTCAGGAATAACGGCCACTTCACCATTGGGTAGCGTAAACTCATGCTTTTTATTCAGAATCAGTTTCCTCAGCTTCAGGAATGGGATCTCAAACTCACCAAATCGAACATTGGCAAAAATGTCGAACCAGTCACGGCTTTCCTGAATGGACACGTCAATGCTCGAGTAGCCCAGAAAATACCGTTTCGTATTTTGGGCATCCTGCCTGAGCAGGAAACCTGACTCCTGTAACTGCCGGCCATGGTTGGATAGCCACGAAAAGGCTTCTGTTTTGGGAAGAGCCAACCGACCATGTCGCAAGTCGAGGCCAGTATCCCGCAGAAAGGTCAGTTTTTGCCGCTCCAAACGCTGATCCCGGCGAATTTTATGAAAAATATACTCGTCGTTTTTCTTTTCTAAACTCACATTAGCCGACGGCCCAAAATTGTCGAACCGGAACGTAAAGTCGCCGTATTGAAAGGCCAGATCGACCATGATTCGCTGGCTTTGTTCATCGTCATGACTAACCGTTTCGACATCATTTGACTCGGTCAGAAACAGCGATGCCGGAACAGGTCGATTGGCCTGCACAACTTCCGAAACCGTCAGAACAGGCACGGGCACCAACACTTCAGACCGGATCTCGAACCCTTTCGGATATACGTCATACGAAGCAATGAGCTGTGCCACAAAGCGTTCGTAGTATTGCTGTTCAAGGTTTCGGGGAATAACAATGTGGTTTTTGTTAAAGAAAGGCCGCAGTTTTTTTCCGTCTACATTTTTACTGAAATGATAGAGTCGATTGCCTACCATCATATAGGCAGGCTCATCGCAGATCATCAGTGCATCCTTAAATTGAAACTCAACGCGTTCCGTTTCGGCAGTCTGACTACCCTCTGCTGCTCCTTTGCGTGGCGCGATCGGGTAACGAATAATGGGAAAATAGTGAGTCGAGTCGCTGTTGCGGATGAAGTGGAAATGAACCCTGGCTGGCTCGGGCATCCAATTGATCGCTTGCCAGGCTGGGTTTCCATCATTGCCCATAATATAAAATGGCTTGCCAGGCAGCAGGGCCATTATCTGCGCTTTTATATTCTCTAAATAAGCGCCAATTGCCTCCTGAATCAGTTTATCACCCTTCTGCGAGTCGTATATTTTCAGGAAAAAGTCAACGGCAGGCAGTTTTCGGGTATTAAACTTTTTGACAATAGTATCCTGCTGAATGCTGTCGATCAGTTTAACCAGCTCAAAATCCCGTTCATCTAATCCTTTGGCAAATTCACCAACGTTTTGCGTGGATAGCGTTTGATTTTGAAGCGTCAACTCACCTTTGCTATTCCGTTGGACAACGAAAGCCTCGATCAGATAGCCCAGAAACTCGTGATCCAGTAAGGAGTACACGATTTGAAACGGTTGCAAAGGCGAAACTTTCATGTAGAACACGTCTTTCTAACCCGTCCATTTCTGAATGGGCAGAACGACAGAAAAAAGGTGAACAAGCGGTTAAAAAGGGTGGATGAATGTGCCAACAAACAGTACAAAAACAAGACAAAAGCATTCATAATGAATACTTTATATGAAGTTCGCATTTGTCAACGGTTTCAAATATACGAATCAATACAAAATGTACAAGAAGGAATTTGGCAAAAATGACAAACCATAAGTACCAGCGTACGAAAGTTATTATCCGGCAGAAATTCGCCAAACCAATATGTCGTATACGGCCCTAAACCAGCAATTAATACCCGATTAAAGCGATTGTAGCAACCAACTTTATTCCCTTCCATTGGTTATTCATCCTATGCATGATTAACATACCTATGGAAACGCAGCAACCAGCGCCAGTCGCTACTAACTCAAAAGGCTTTTTTGAGCAATTTTCATCCGCAGTAACCAAAGCAACGGGTAGCTCAGCCGCTTTTATCGTAGCCTTTTTGACCGTTATTATCTGGGCGATAACGGGGCCTCTTTTTCACTATTCAGAGAATTGGCAATTGGTGATTAATACAGGTACCACTATCGTTACGTTTCTGATGGTCTTTTTGATTCAGAAAGCGCAGAATAAAGATTCAATGTCCGTTCAGCTAAAACTTAACGAACTGATAGCGGCTACGAAGGGAGCCAGTAACCGCCTGGTATCGGTCGAGAATCTGACCGAAGAGGAATTACAGGTCTTACAAAAGCACTACCAAACGATGGCCGAAATAACCAAGCAGGCATCAGACCTGCGGCAATCACACTCGGTAGAAGAAGCGATCAAAGATTCGGCAGAGAAATTAGAAGAGGACTTAGGAACAGGTCATACACTATGATTAATAGGAATTTACAACAAAGCCCCATCCATGTAGATGAGGCTTTGTTGTATTTTGACCCCTGCCCAAAAGCACAAAGTTAACGGACAGTCATGGAATGCCCGAAAGCTTTACAGCCCACTAATAATTCGGGCGTAGATGTTATTCGACAGGTTACTATCATAAGTCATTGTCCTATCATCGGCTACATTGACGGTGATGCTGGACGTACTACCTGAATTGGCACTCGTTCGGGTGACACTGAAGCCTAAACTCGCTTTACCTCCTGCTTCAATGAAAACCCCACTTTTCATTGTCAGGGTAAGCTGCCGATTGTCCAGGTTCTCCGCCGTAGTCCATTGAGCATTGTTGACGGGTGTGATGCTTCCCCAGACACCGCAATACTGGTCAGGACTGGTGGAAAGGCGAGCGTATAGCCAATGGGCGCGGTGATGGTAATGGTCACATTGCCTGATGAAGTCGGCAGGCCGCCCACTTCAAAGACATTGACCACAATATTAACCACACTACCCACAGTAGCGAAGTTGGCCTGGGGTAACTCGAGGGTGAGCGTCAAATCAGAACCCGTTACAGGAACACTGGCAGTGGCCGTGCAGCCCTGCACATTGGTTAACGTTACCGAATAGAGACCGCTAGCGGTGACGGAGATAGTAGGCGTGGCTTCTCCAGTAGACCAAAGCAGCGTGCCCGTTCCCAGGGCGGAGAGGCTAGCCGTAGGGCTGGCATTGGTCAAGGTAGCGCTGGTAGGCGTAACACTCAGAGCAGGGGAGCCGTATTGCTGGTAACGATCGTGCTGGTTGTGCTAATACAGCCGCCAGGATTAGCTACCGTTACAGAATAAGAACCTGCACTACTGACAACCAATACGTTAGCTGGCCCTGATGCAACCAATACTCCGTTGGCATTAGTAAATGTATAGGAGTTGCCGCCCGAAGCCGTCAGGGTCACGCTAGTCTGCGTGCAGGTCAGGGGTCCGCTGCTCACTAAGCCTGGAACAGGCAGGCAATTGACTGTTACCAGAGCCGTTCCACTGACCGTACCCGGTCCGCAGCTATTAGCGACATTCCCCAGCGTATAGGTTGTACTTATAGATGGGCTCACCGTGAAATCAAAAGGTGATGCTGCAATACCAGAAAAGGTAATGGGCGGGCCACTACTGGTATTTACCGTTAAGGAATAGGGAGCCGTGCCGGTTAGGCTGGCGGAGAGCGTTGCCGTTTGGCCTGTCGAAATGATAGTTGCACCGCTTAGGCTAGCAACTGGTATACTACACGGCTGATTGACAACCAGTAGATAATCTTCGGTTTCTCCATAGTCATACGTATTACAGGGATCATCGGGAATAGTTGAATAAGCAGCAACAACACGCATGGCGATGGTAGCGGCTGTGGTGCTGATTGGGATGGCCAGACTACCTGAAAACGTACTCGCTGTATTAACTGACGGCATTTGATATAGCCGTTCGCTGTCATCAAACAAACCGTTGTTATCCAGATCAACCCAAATAGTACCACCCATTTTGTACGAGGTTCCTTTAGTGACGGTAAAGGTGACCGATTGCCCAGCCGTAACGGTTCCACTAACAGCCGTAAATGAGGTATAGAAACCACTGGTAGCTGGCGAGCAGCCTGAATTCTGACTTAGGGTTGTTCCATTGACGGCTACTCCCGTTATCATAAGGTTATATGGGCAACCGTCAAATGTAAAAGAAGGAATGCAACTAGGGGAGGTAGCTAAGGCTGTTGGGCTAATGCTACTCCCCTCAGTCGAATTGGAGGGCTTCACCCGATAATAATAGGTAGTGTGGGATGTAAAAAATGCATCCGTAAACGTCGTTACATTAGGCCCAACACCACCTATGGGTAGAAAGCCTGTTGTGGGGTTAGTCGATCGCTCGATAAAGTAACCCATTTCTGTACTGGAATTATCCTGCCAGCTAATGACGACTCCACCCTTAATCATGGTGGCAACTACATTGGAGGGGGCAGTCATGACAGTTGAAGGCGCATCAAGGGTATACGCGGTATGGGTCTGACGCAGCGCCAGCCCTGCCATGATGCGATCGTACTGCCCAGGCGTGAAATCATGCGTACAGGGGAAATAATACGACATAATATTGGTGGGTAAGGGCTGATACTTGTTGCCCTGACTGTCGACAAACGAACAGATATAGGTAGAGGGGCATCCAGATACACAGGCATCGTCTGCTCCTGTAAAGTGCCCATAAGGGTCAGCGGGTGTATCGCAGACCAGATCGCCTGCGGTAGTGCAATTGGCACCAGCGCCACGCGTTACCAGTTCGTTTCCATAAAAGGGCTCGTGGGTATGCAATAAGTTAAAAGTATGACCTAACTCATGGGGTACTAGCCGATTACCCATGTCAAGATCAGTACCTTCATCCAGAATAATGGTACGGGTAGAGGCCACCGTATTCGCCGGGAATTGGGCATACCCCCCTAAGGATGTGTTATTGAAGGCGTGGACATAGTACTGGTTCAAGGCATTGTTCACATCGCGAGGAGCCACCGTAGCATCATCCGTATTTTGCCGATATTGATTATACAGGGTGGTATTATCTATATAATCGGGGGTCGTCCCTGAGAAATAGAATTGGATACCACTTCCATTCTGGAGGTAATACTTGTTGGTAAGGGCCAACACATTGTTGAGGCTGGCCATCGAATAACCACCTGTTCCATCCGTTTTTCGGATGATGTGTGGTCTGATTGGCACATAGGTAATGGTAGTAGTAAATCCAGGCGCTTTTGCGCTGAGCGCTTTTGCCGCTGCGGCTTCGAGGGACTGCCGATCGGCAGAGGGTATATTTTCTGTAGCACACTGAAAACCAGGCGAATTTGCCAGTTGAGCAGTTACTGTTCGAGGCAAAACGAACACAAAAAATAGAAGCAGATACCAAAGAAATAAACCTGAACGATTTGAATTCGTTAGATAGATAGTAGGCATAGATTGAGGGTTAAGTTTTCATTCTAAATTACTAACATATTTTCAGTATATTATTTTTTGATTTATTAAGAGGTTAACTCAGCATGAATAAAGTATCGGATTAAACTTTTTAGCCTTAATTAATATACAGAATACGCCTATTAGCTATACTTATTGATTACGATAGGCAAGGTTTGGCAACCACCTAATTTATTGATCTAATACTAGCGTACTTATTAAGGATGGTGAGTCCATCGTTCATAGCGTCTGGGCAGATAAGGCAGTCAAAAAACAGTCGCCAATAGTGTAGCGTTATCTGGGAGTGCTGTTGGAGCAGCACCGATCTTCCCTATATTTCTGGCAGGGTACAGCACTGATCTGGATATCAGTTGAAAATCTATTAGCTCACTAAGATCCTATGAAGAAATTACTCTTTTTATTGCTGCTCACTAGCTCTGCTATTGCGCAGGTTGGCATAGCGACCAAGGATGTAAAACAGCTTGACAATGCGCTATTTGTACGCCCTAAAGTGTTAACAATAAGTCAATTAAGAACGGGATCAGACACGGCCCCCAGTCTATTGATTACCAATAAGGGGCAGGAGGGCATGTTTTACCTTGACCCACTGGATACCTCTTCAAGCGATAATACGGGAACGATTCTGGTCAACGCAATAGGAAAACGTTATAAGCGTCCATCGGTAGGCAAACTAACATTTAGCTGGTTTGGCGGAACACCAGCCGCTTTAACCTCTCCAGATAATACCGCTGCTTTACAAAAAGCGGTTAATACGCAGGCGAAGACTGGTGAACCCATTATTATAACAACGGCGGGTACGTACTCTTTCTCCAACACCATCACTAAGGCTCAGTCGTTTACGGGGCTTAGTATAGAAGCTGTAGACGGGACAGTATTTTCCTATACAGGCATTTCCGGCTCTGCACCCTTACTCAAGATCGTAGGTGGATCAGGCGCGCTTACCCGTTCGGTTATTAGTAACATTACATTCAATGGAAACGCCAAGTCCGTCGCTATTGAGATTGCCGGTCAGTGTGGTCAACGTATCTCCAAATGCACGTTCAATCACAATCTGGTGGGCATCAGGTTCCATAATGAGGCAAGCAAAAGTTTTACCGAGCACTGCGTTGGGGAAGATTGCATTTTTAATTCCAACTGCAAGGTTGTCCTCCATTATAAAATAACGTCTGGTAACTTTTCGATGCACGGCAATGGGCTATCAGGACGCAATCTAATCAATACAACTGCCTCTACTGTTATTCAGGTTGATGATGGAACATTACCCTATAATTGCCCACTAAACGCCCAGATATGGACCCATAAGGGAAGTTGCGTACTGATTCAGAATAATAACACGCAATCCTTCAAACCCACTTTCTTTGGCCAGATTACCGTTGAACTATTTCCGCCGTCTGACCTAACGCTGGCTGCAGGAAAACTACCCACCTATTTCGCAGGATCAGTAGTATCGAACGGCGATTTAATAACAGGCGGTAATATGGTAATCTGTGAGAGCGCCGTCTATAAGCCCAATGGTACAGTCGTTACGCACGGTGCGCGCTACAATGCCGCGATTCCACTGACTACCGGTCTCAATAAACTCCAGTCGGTGCCTACTAAACAAGGCTCGTATTTTGTGACAGTACTGATTATTGGACCTAACTACGACTATCGTTATCTAATTCAGATACAGAATGAGGGATCAGGAAATGCAGGATTTCTGACCACCCTATCCAACCAGAGGTCATTCAATAGTGCTGGCTGGGGCGCCCCTACCCTTGCCGTTGACGAAATAGGCAATCTGCTTATTAGCAATACCCACTTTCCTTCTTCCGGGTTACCGCCTGGTTGACTTACGTGCAGATAGGTGATAATGCTCCAGGCAACTTTCCCGCGAAAACATTTTGATTAGCTTGAATTCGGGATTAGAAAGAGCCCATAGGGCTCTTTCTAATCCCGAATTCAAGCTAATCAAAACATGAGTCATCCCGAATTTTTGGGTCTGACTAAAAAAGCGAAAACCTCCTGAACTTTGTGGTCGCCAAACTACAAAACAGGAGGTTTTCTTATGTGTACTACTGCCAAACAAACCAATTCTGAGCAGGAATGGCCTCAATCAGTGGGCCTTTTTTATCAACAGCGCTTAACTCAGTTCACCCAAAGTATTGTTGACGAGTTAACAACCTTAATGGATGTGCGGCTGGTACGCACCTTTAGCCAACTTATGATCACCTTATTACGCTTTCGGCACCGAAATAATGGGCTGCTATTGAGCGAATTAGGCGAACATCTACTCTCGGCCCGCCAAGCCCCAGCGGGTACTAAACGAATCTCTAACCTGCTCAGATGTCCCCATTGGAGTCATAGCCTGATCCAGAAAAGCATCCGTGCCAAAGCCCAGACCTTTTATGAGCAACTTCATCAACAAGGGCAACGCGTGTTGATCCTGTGGGATGAAAGTGTGATGGAAAAGCCTGAAACACTGGCCAGTGAGGATTTGGGGGCCGTTCGCAGCAGTAAAGCGCGCCGACTCAAACGCATTCGCCCTGGCTACTTCAATCCTGCGGATGGCAAACCTGTTTGTGTACCTGGCCTGGACGGGGCCGATTTCTATGATCTACGCAAGCGAATGCGTATAATTTTCGTCATAATTTCGATCATCTCGAACGCAGGCGAAAATTCGGAGCACGAGCTTATTGCGCACGTTGTTAATGACGAGCATTTTGTTCTTGCCGGCCGCTACTTTTCGTTCGTAATAAAGCTTCAGTTCTTGACAATGTTGTATGGCCGACAAGGCTGCTAAATGGAGTAATGACTTGACTTTTTTATTCGCCATCTGACTCACTTTTGCTTTCCCTTTGCGCTGGCCTGAGCTGTGCTCAAAGGGAACAACACCCGCATAACAAGCATACTTCTTAGGGTCTGTAATGCTCTTAAACTCGTTACTCGTAATGATCACTTCAACTGCTGTCGTCTGGCTGATGCCTTTAATGGAGGTCACTCGCTCGAATAGGTGCTTGAGTTCAGCATCACTTTCAATCACCTCAGCAATTGATTTATCCGTGGCTTTCAAATCTGATTTGAGCGCTTTTAGGGACTGTTGGCAAGCTTGCAGATTGGCTTTTTGATCATCCTTGCTGATAAATCCTTCGGTGTTAGATAGAGGAGTCTTTAACAGTTTGATGGCCTTGGTCAAGCGAGCCCGTTGGGCGGTGAGTCGATCTAACTTGCTGATAACCTGGCGTGGGGGTGCCCACAGGCGGGCATCTTCGCGGTTTTTATAGGCAAATAAGGCAATGCGTTTTGAATCGAGTTTGTCGGTTTTACCCCGGCATAAGCCCAAACTGTCTTTAATATGAGCTGCCCGCTCGACCCAAATTGATGTTTGGGAGTGGAGAGCATTTAGTAAAGGGTTATTATAGATACCTGTAAACTCCAGGCAAAATAGGCAATCGACCAGTTTGGCTTTGGTTTGTTTGCGAAGCTCTTTGAGGAACTGAGTAATGCCTTTTTTGTCGTTGCTCACCCGCTGATGAAAGACAACTTTATTGCTGATCACAACGGCAAAATCAAGGGTGTCTTTAGAGACATCAATACCAACGAAATGGGTAAAATTCATATCTTTGACTTGGTTAAAGTGAATAATGATCAACACCTAACTCAACTCATTACCTTGCTAATGGGCCACGAACCCGCATTTCTATTTGAGTTGAAGAGTTAAGAACTCGGCGGGGCTTCAATCGGCCCATAGGTTTTACCTGGCCCGTGCGCAAAGGTGTCCCGCCGAGGTTGATTACTCACAGTTTGTGAGGGCTTTAAGTTACGCGACTATCTTGGAATCGCACAACGGTGTAAATCTAAAGGCCCGTGCGGTGGTTAGGTATTTTATTGGCTGGTGCGAGTGGAGCTCCTTGCCTCTATGAGTTTGAGTGGTGGACTAGGCGAGGGGAGCATGCTCGTCAACGAGCAGATGTGCTCGATACTACCTTGAGCGAACTGACCCAGCGCTTTGGTCAGACCGTCTTGCATGTCTTCGACAGAGGCTATGCTTCTCAAACTTGGTTAGGAAAGTTATTGGCCGCTAAACTGAAGGGGCTCATCCGGTGGCAAACCCATTATCAGTTACTCAATCAGGCGGGGGAGTCCATCAAGACCTGGCAAATAACCCGTGGCAAACGTTCAGTCGATCATCGGTTAGTCTACGATGCGGTACACAAGTGTCATCGAAAAACGGGGATTATCTATCAGCCGGTACGGCATCCGGCTTACCCTGATGTGCCCCTATATTTGATTGTTTCGCGCCCAGGTAAGGGTCGTACGCCTTGGTATTTGCTTACTAACGAGGTCATTGATTCAGTGGAATCAGCCTGGCAAATGGTGTTTGCCTATGCTCGTCGTTGGCAGATTGGGACGGCCTTCCGCTATACCAAATCGGAGCTGGCTTTAGAATCTCCTCGTTTGTGGTTCTGGGAAAATCGGCTCAAGCTGATGATGATCGTCACTTTGTTATACGCCTTTTTGCTCTCCTTACTACGGGCTGAGTTGAGCCACTGGCAGCAACTACTTTTGCGATTGGGTTGCCACCGAACAGGAAAGCGGTGCCGAGAAGCCTCAGCACCGCTTTATCGTATCCGAATTGCCTTCACCCACTTATGGACTCAAAATTCGGGATGACTCATGTTTTGATTAGCTTGAATTCGGGATTAGAAAGAGCCCTATGGGCTCTTTCTAATCCGAATTCAAGCTAATCAAAAGATAACTCAGGGCATTTTGTACAGGTAGTATGGTCTTGACAACTTCCTGAGTTGCCTTACTTCCTCCTTAAACTCTCCCTCAATCAATAGGTTGTATAGTTTCTCAATGAGGGGTTTACCGTTCTTTACAACCAGGATCTCAATAACCTGCTGAGGCCAATTACACACCATCAATAAAGCGTCATGTCTGTAGGGCATAGCCGGGTTTGGTTGACCATCACTCAAACGTTCTTTGCCATTGCAGTATCCATAGGCCAAGTGAGATAACTTAGGATACTCAAAATACAAGGAGGTTAGATTCTGTTTCCCATCTCCCAGAAGATAGGTAGCCTGTCGCTTGCTGCTGGCTTTTACAATTTCCTTTGCAGGAATGAGGTAGAAAAACAGCATCCCATTTTTGCGCTGAAAGAGCGGTAATAAACCATGTCCAGTAGGGTTATACGTTAGGGTGCAATCCAACCGGTTTGGACTCTTGAACCCATTCATTGTTCTGATTTCCTCAGCCAGAACCTCAAAGCGGAAGTAAGCAGTTATATGGTTCATTTGCTTACCCCTCCTTTTTGCCCCTTTGCCCGTATAAAGGTTGTGGCTTCCTGTTCAATTTCCTGAACGGTTTTAACCCGATTACGCCTTAGCCAACTGGCCAACTCAGCCCGATCAACGTAATGCGGGATAGCCCGCACTGAAGTCAGTGTTTCTTTTTGTCCGGCCAATAGCCGTTCAATACGGGCCAACTGTTGCCCATGCTCCTGTAATTGCTGGCTGAAATCCTCAGCCTTGCTCATTATGGTTATTCCCATTTTTCAACGATTTAAACTGTTTGAAAAAATGGGTTTGCGCAAACCCGGCTGACTATCGTCTAACCGATTGTAAAGAAATTAGAAATAAACAGACAAAAAGCAATTGTACCCGGGAATAATAAACATTTTATCCATAACTTACTGATAATCAACACTATAATTTTAATACAGCAGAAACACAAACAACACACTGATAATCAACTACTTAACCACTTTTCTATTAATACCAATGGGCGTAAGCTCCAAAAATCTATCGACTATTTTGTCAATAAATTTTAGGCTTCTTTGATGAAAGCCTTTATTTTTTAATCTATTCAAAGAAGTATTAATGATAAAATCATTAATAACTGTGCCCTGTTTACTACAAAACACTTTACCTTTACAAAGGCCTACACGCCATTTGAATTTACTAATGATGCCCTTATCTGCCAGTAGTTTAAATAGATACGCTAATTCCTCTGTTTTAGCTCTCCAAACTATGTTACCATAGCTCTTTCTTCTTAATATCTTAACTATTTCATCTACTTCTAAATCTCTCTCAAAATACCTTCTTAGGAGCTTAACTAAACGCGTAAGTTCTCTATCATTAATCTGCCAATATAGTCTAGCAAGGTAAGTTGGAAAATATATTCCTTGATCAGGTGAAGCCCCATTTTTAAGCGCTAAAATCACCTTGTATCTTTCATACATTTCTCGTTTCCAATATATTAGATACAGAAATCTAATATCATTTTGATAGTCTTTAAATGTTTCAGGAACGAAGTCATACTTATTTAGAAAGAAACCTATTGGAGTCTTTGAGCATATCTTAGCTATTCGCCTAAATGTGATTGACAAGTCATATGAAAATAACAAGCCATTTAAAGAGGATTTATCTATCAGGTCACTATATAGCTTTTCTTGCTCAATTAATTTTTTCTCATACAAGTCAAAATCGTTTTCATATAAATACAAAAACTCACCAAAATATTCCTCAACAGGCCTAACTGTTGCAGAGAGATAATACATGAAAATAGAAAAAGCAGATATCAACTCTTTTTCAGAACCTACCTCAAACCGACAAGTGAGGCCCTCTCCTGAAACAAGTTTATCAGACTTATTTAATAGTTGAGCAGTAGCTTTTGTATCCATTGATGTTCTTTGCTATAACTCTATTTTAGGTAAGCGGTTAACAGCATTTTGCTCCAAAGCCTCAACAACCCGAACCTACTTTTGAGTATGCTCAAGGCTGGCGTGACCTAGCAGGGAGGAAACCGTTTTTACATCGGTCTCATAGATAAGCAGGTTAGTAGCAAAGGAGTGACGCGCTACAGGGAACGTAACGGTTTTGTTGATGCCCCGGTCTCTCTAGTAGCGTAAGGTTTTTAACATTCCTGTAGGAGAAGGGAGAGTAAAACGGCCTTCTCTGGCTTACCTTCCCTAAGAGCCGGTAAAGTTAAAAGAATTCATAGTGACGTTGCTCACCGTACCAATTGTCTACGTAGAAACTGAGTTTTCTGCTTGCTAACGGCTTTTCCCTGTATTTGATAACCATACCCTGTGTTTGGATATTGTAATCCATTGGTAAACATACAAATAAGCTACAAAAACGAGTAACAAGAAATAGAAAAACAGGGCCAAATCAACAGAAAACAGAAAAGCCCTAAAACAGAAAAAGCCCTGAAAATCAGGGCTTTTTCTTGACTCTTTTTTCCCTTTTTAGGGGGATGGTACCAGGAGCGGGAGTCGAACCCGCACGGGCTTGAGGCCCACAGGATTTTAAGTCCGGCGTGTCTACCGATTCCACCATCCCGGCAATCCATTACCGCCGAAGCGGTCATTTACAAAAAAAGCACCGGGTTCGGTGCCTCTTTGTGGAGCGAAAGACGGGGTTCGAACCCGCGACCTCGACCTTGGCAAGGTCGCGCTCTACCAGCTGAGCTACTTTCGCACGGTCCGCCGTTGCGGTTTTGCAATTTGCATAACCCTCTCGGCGAATTGTGGATGCAAAATTAGGCTATTTTCTTCGCTTGTCAAGTCTTCGGCTGAAAAAAATTTTAGAAATCTTGTTTGCAAGCAAGTCAAAATCTGATTCTGAATGGGTTACCGCTTTGAAAAAGTTACAGCAATGGCTCATTCACCTGGGTATCGAACACACCCGTCAGCACCTGCCCCTTCCGCTTCACCTGTACCCAAATACGGTAATGACCTGCTCTTGGAAACGCATACGGAAACTCGACCATGTTGTTGATCTTCATCGCATGCGACATACCCGGCATACTGGCGACCAGTAGCTTATTCTTTTCGGCTTCGGGCAGGGTTTTAAGTTTAGCTACGTAGGTGTCGATGCTATCTTTGAACCGGGCCGCGTTGGGGTAGTGGAATGTTCGGGTAGTATCAGCAATGCGATTTACCAGTGAACCTTCGGCGGCCATTGAGTACGTACCAACTGGGTGCAGATGAATGTACACACTTCCATCGGAGCGCAGAATAGCTGCGTGTCCACCCATGCCAAGGTAAGGCTCCAGCGAGGCCGCTTTTCCCTGGGCATCGGCTACGGCAAATTTCAGGGAATATAGTTTTCCAGCTTCCAGAATTTGCGAGGGCTTGTCCATCCAGATCATGCTGGAGCCATCGGCAAGTTTCATACTGGCACCGGGCTTACCGCACACGACCATGTCATTGTCTAAATGGGGTATGTTTACGGCACTGGCTTTTACACCCATTGGTTCCGTCACAAGCCAGCTATCATCCGGGTCAGTAGGTTTTGCGTTGGCTGCTGCTTCGGCCGTAATTTTCAGAGAAGGTATCTCAACGGTATCGGTCAGGGTTTCGGCAAAGCCACTTCGGTAAACGACGTCAGCATAGAGCAGGTATTTGCCTCCCGGTAATGGCGGCAAAGCGGATTCATAGTCCAGCGAATCCCGGCGATTGGGATGCAAATGAGCGAAGGCATCCAAACCCGGTGTTCTGACCAAAAAGGCGTGCATCAGCTTACCATGATCGGGCAATAGGAAACTAAATAGCCGACGTGTTCTGCGGCCCGTTCCAAAGCCAGTTGTATCAAATTGAATCGTTAGTTGCCGTTGAGCATTGGCGATACGTACTGATGTATTGATGGGCGTTGGCCGGTACAATTGCACATCGCGATAGTCTTCAGCAGTACTGGCCCACCATGAGCGCCATCCTGTTAATATCAGGGCGATCACAGCGAGGCCAACGCCCATACCCACCAGCCTCCGGCGACCGAGCGTTGCAGGCGCTTTCTGGCCAGGCGTGAGCACCCCATCTGAATTGCTGGCTCCAATGATGGTAATAAGCATAACGACCAGTAATAAGCCCATGACGGCTAGCCCAAAACCAGTTCCTTCCGGCATCGTACGTAAGGCCGTTGCCATCGCCACAACAGGCACAACAACCTGCTGCTTACCATCAGGACCGTCGATGCTTAATTCGATACTCGATGAGCCGGACTCCATAAGCCACAAATCACCTTCGTAGCGGTTATCACCCACTGGTTTGAGAATATCGTGCGTTGGGGCACCCTTATCGCCAGAACGGAAGTAAATGGGTCTTGCCCCAATACTACTCGCTCTTCCCTGCTCGACAAAGACCGTTACAATAGCCGTTCCGGGTACCACATCAGGCGGTTTTATGCTGATGAGCAGTTGGTATTTACCAACCTGTTTCTGCACAATCACTCCGGAACTGCCCACGTGGGCGGTTGCAATGAGTGAATGTGTAAATGATAGAATGAGTGAATAGAATAGGGCAAGTCGTATTACTCGACTGGGGATTCGTTTATTGCTTACTGTTAGATTCATTTTGTAAAGTTTCATGATCTCTTTCCCTTAATATGCTCATTCAGCGGGCTACCCGTTTCATCCAGTTGCCCCACAGCAGGCCAACTCGGGCAGAGAGGATGGCATAAATCAGTGCCTTCCCGAAACCAATGGCGAAGTCTGCTGGTGATTGCATACTCCAGGGGGGAAAGGCATACCGATACTCCCAGTCGGGTGGGCTGTTATACGTCCAGGAATAGGATAAAAAGATGCCATTTCGCGCATAAGGTGACGTCTGAAGAAACGTACCAACGGGCCATTGAATCACTAACAGGATTAACAAAAATGAGGCTCCCAACAAAGCGGCAAGTAGCCAGTCGTTCATTTTTCGACCCGTGCCGGACTTGTCGAAGCGATGCATAATCAAGTCCATCACAAAGCCGGGAATGACTAAAAGGGGCGGAAAAACGAAGGGTTGGTAGTGCGTAATCGGGTTCAATACGGGCCCTAGCCGGGGAACAGCAGGAAAATGTTGAATGATCCAGCTTGGCATCAGCAAAAACAACATAAATAAGCCAGCAATGGTCGTAACAGGCCAACGAAGCAGGGAGCCTCGCCCCATAGCAACCAGATAGAATGGCAACGCAATAGCGGCTGTTACGTAGTAGCTCGTATTATGGCTGTCACCCTGTTCCATTGATTCTGAAAACAGCGTGAACAGCATGGTGAGCAACAAACCGGCTGCAATAGCAAATAACCATTTCAGACGTGTAGCCGTAGCATTAACAAGCTCAGTGCGATTTCGATACCGATTTTGCAGTGCCAGTGCACCGATGATGGCCCCAAACTGTAAGGTCATAATTCCGATAGCCAGTATCGTGTGCGGAGGGGTCAGAATCTGAACATCAAGCCCATAGGTATTATGCCACCAATCATCGAACGGGGCCGAGGTAAGCATCGCCAAGGCCCCCCAAACGCAGAACATAGCACCCAGTGGTCCATAAAAAACAGCCCAGAAGTGTACAGCACTGGACCGGCCAGAGTGGTTTTTAGTAAGTGTCATATTTAGAATCTGGTAGGCCGAAAACAGCCCTGCTACCAAACCACCTACATAAATAACCATGTGTGGGGGTGCAAATAACCCATCGCGCCCAATGCTCATATGCCACATAATGTCCCATAACAGGCCCATGATAACACAAAAAGACGCAAAGACAACGGCATAGATATACGTTGGTATACCCAATCGTTGAGAAGAAGAAGACGGTGGCATAGAAGATTAAGTTACTCTTTTGGTATAAGGATGTTGAAAAGTACGAAATGTTGCGCAAAGAAATAAGGCTCAACTAGACTACAGCCTCTGACCATTGATCCTACGGGATACACATCCATTGATTTATAGCGTTATTTGCATATCAATGCGTATTCTCAAGTCAGATCATATGCCCCGTTCCGAGTCTCCAGCAAACGTTCGATCGTTGGTAGCCACCGCATTATTGATTAGCCTTAGTCTATTCATGAGCGCTTGTGTGCCTGATTTTTTGGTGTCAGACTCCGACTGGGTCGTCATCGAAGCCGGTGAACATGAACCAAGTCCGGCCCGCAAATTTGGCTTACTCATCAGCCCAGGCGAAGTATCGGCAACGGTCACCTTCGATAGTAGTTGCATCTACGATGTTGGGGCTGTCGATGCCGACGATTGGAACAAAGTTATTGGGGTAGGCTTTGTAGGTGCCAAAGATCAGCCACTGGATGGGGTTGCTCCACACCAGGTTGACGGGGCACGGGTTGGCTGGCGATGGAATCCCACACGCGGTCGAATTGACTTAGGGGCCTATGTGTATGTGGAAGGTCAGCGAATTGACTTTAAGGTTGCCGAAGTGGCCTTGAATACCCCGACCAAAATGACCATCAAGATCGACTACGACCGAAAAGTGTATCAGGTACTGGGTGGCAAAACGATTCCCTTTACCCATAACAAATCGTTTGCTTATAATACTGGGCTCTATTTTGGTGGTACCAGTGTGGCCCCTCACAAAATACGGGTAAAAATCCAGGACTATTAACTAAACAATTAACCGTTATTGGGTCATTAGCCAGCATTCCACGCATCGATGGTATGACGATCTCTCCCTTTGACCTGATTTTATTGCTGGGTAGTGTGCAGGGAGTTATTCTGGCATCACTTCTGTGGTTTAACCCCAAAGGCCGTCAGCTATCGAACCGGTTGTTAGCTGTCCTCATTGGTCTGCTGGCGTTAATGAGTTTTTGTGTGGGAGTTCCTGTCATGAATCGGTGGGTGAGCTTGATGCTGGACTTCCTACCGCTCATTGTTGCCATGCCCCTTGGCCCTCTGCTCTATTTTTACACCCGATCAATGCTGGAACCAGCCTTTCAGATGGGTGTAAAGGAACGACGACATTTCTATCCGACGATACTGGACTTTGGTTCAAAGATGGTGGGCTGGGTCTTTGTCATTGGACTGTTACTTGGCTTTTTTGAGCACAAAAGCGGGCCTACCTGGGGGCATATCATGGACGAATACGATACCTATGTCGATATTCCGCGTTGGTTTTCGGTCACCATTTATTTATTCCTGACGAAACGCATTCTCAATCAATATCAAAGGAATGGACAAAATCAGCCTGAGCAAGGGCAAAAATTGCGGTTGCTCCGCCAATTCGTCAACGTCTTTTTAGGCTTTCAGGTGATTTGGTTCGTGCACTTGGTACCGTATATCATTCCCTCCTTGCGGGAACCACTGCTGGATCGGTTCGGGTGGTATCCAATTTACATTCCCATTGCCATTCTGATTTACTGGTTAGGTCTTAAGGGCTACCTGTATACCCGTTCTGAGAGCGTTGATAAACTTGCTAAATCCACTACTTCAGAGTTGAGTTCGAAGACCGTTGAGCAGGTCATCAGCGCGCTGGTCAATGCGATGGAACAGCAGAAACTCTTTCTAGACACTGAGCTAACGGTTGATAAATTAGGGCAGCATCTGCACCTTCCGCCAAAACTAATTTCGGCAGTTCTCAATCAGCATCTGCATAAGAATTACAACGGGTTTGTTAATGAATACAGAGTTGACGAAGTGAAACGCCGATTACGCCATCCAGCTTATGAACATCTTACCCTAACGGGTATTGCCTTCGATTGTGGCTTCAATTCGCAGGCTACATTTCAGCGAACGTTCAAGCTAGTAACGGGTTCTTCTCCGGGTGAATATCTCAAAAATTCCTCTCAAATCGGGATTTGAGTAGATCAGGATGCGTTTTTGACCTTGCTTTGGGCAAAAACAACGCAGCATGAAAACGCTTTTGTGGATAACAGCCATCTTATCCACACTCACTCATCCAGTTACAGCTCAGCTACCCGCTCCGTCGATCAATCTATTGGATACCGCATCTTTTGCCGGAGAGCTGGAGATTTTACGGCAACACTACCACATACCTTCCCTTTCTGTCGGTATTGTGCATGGGAAAACATTGGTCTGGCACAAAGGATTAGGCTACGCTGATATTGACAGGAAGATTGTACCGAACGAACATACGGTCTATCATTTAGCCTCCGTTACCAAAACCTTCGGAGCCATTATTCTGATGCAGTTGGTGGAAGCGGGCAAGGTTAATCTGGATGATCCAGTAACCAAATACGGTATCAATCTGGGTGCCCGCTGGGGTGGCGATGACCGAATAAAAGTTAAGCATCTACTAACGCATACGGCAATGGGCCACAGCCTAAACGGCTTCAAACCAGGCTATAGCTTCATTTACAGCGGAGATCAATATGGTCAGTTGAAGCAGGTAATCGAACAGGCTTCGGGCCAGTCATTTGGGCAACTTCTTACTCAACAAATTCTCCTTCCACTTCGGTTGCTCCACACGGCTCCTAATATAGCCGACTCAACTGACTTTGCGTTAATGGGTTATGATCGGGCAGCTTTCGAAAAATTGGTTGCCAAACCCTACAACTGGCAGACTAATCAACTCGTGCCCGTCACCTACCCCACTTATTTTGGCCCTTCGGCCGGATTAATGTCCTGCGTGGCGGATCTGGCAACCTATTCTAACGCCATCGATGAGAAGCGATTTTTAAGCCCGGCAACCTGGGATCGTGTGTTTACGCCCACCGTTTCTCCAAAAGGCAAAACGTTACCGTATGGATTAGGCTGGTTTGTGCATGCTTACAAAGGCATCAAAATTATGTGGCATACCGGCTTGTGGATAGGCAATTCTGCCTTGTTTGTCAAAGTCCCCGATAAAGACCTGACATTTATCATTTTAGCCAATTCACCAAATCTTAATCGGCCTTTCTACGCCAAATTCGATCCATTTAGAACCAACCCTAAGCTTCAGAAGGACTTACGAGCATCTGCCTTTGCGAAGGCTTTCCTTGATCACTTTGTCGGAAAATTGTAGACCGGAAATTCCGCTCAAATCCTGACTTGAGTAGATAGGCCGGTTATTTATGGCATTCTTTACCCAAAAATTGACGCACAATGAAAGCCATCGGCTGTCTTCTACTTTTGCTCTTGTTTTCGTTTGGCAGCCACGCCCAGCCAGGAACGGATTCCCTATCCACCAGAATCCTGCAACCCGCCGATATGCAGGCTGACTTTCGTTACTGCCGGCGATTGCTCGAAGAAACGCATCCGGCCCTGTACCGCTATACGCCCAAATCCCTCATGCAGGCCAAACTGGACAGCATCGACCGGACATTTACAAAAGCGCAGCCATTCTACAACTTCTTCAAGACGATCAATGGCCTGATGGCCGACATTCGTTGTGCACATACGCATGCGTTACCCCAAAAACACTGGCGCGCCCAGTTCAATAACGTCCAGAAAACCATTCCATTTTTTATTCTGCCTACGAAACAACATGCCTTCGTACTGCTGAACGGTACAGCCGATCAAACCATAAAACCCGGCTTTGACTTACTTCACATCAACGGACAGTCGATAGCCGATGTTCGGCAGCAGTTGTACCGACATCATTGGGCTGATGGCTATATCCAATCATCGAAAAGTCAGGTGCGGGGTGAGTTTTTTGCCTTGTTCTATTATTGGTTCGTCGGCCAGCCAGACACATATTCGCTCACGTTCCGTAGCCTGACGGGCGACACGATTCAGGTTAATGTACCAGCGACACCATTCCGCGAATCACGTCGGCAATGGCGTAAGAACCCTGTCAACAAACAAATGGTAGCCTGGTATCTTAACAAAAAACAGAAACATCCCTGGCGGCTGTATTTTCCCGACACGCTGGCGCACGCTGCCATTCTTCGGCTCGATGGATTCGGCGGGGAAGGCGCCAGAAACAGTGCTGAAGCCGTGACCGTCTTTCGGGCCTTTATGGATAAGAGCATGGCTAAACTGGAGAAGCAAGGCACTCAGCACCTAATCATCGATCTCAGAGCGAATACAGGCGGATGGGACAGCCAGGGTATTGAGCTATTCACTTATCTGATGAAAACCGATTCAGCCGTACCGTATTATGCTCGCCAGCATAGCATTACCAACGGCGACGGTAGCGAATTTCTCAAGTTTTCAGACCTCTCCGAAGCCGACCGCCAAAATGTGAAGAATGAGTTGATCCCTGAAGCTGACGGTACATTTACCCTCAAACAAGACAGTGGTATCGACTCGACGGGCCGAACGCCCAAACGATATTCGCCGAAGTCTAATCGATTCAAGGGTCAGGTCTATATATTAATGAATGGGGAAAGTGCCTCGACTGCATCAGAGTTCCTGGCCGTTGCCCATGCCAATAAAGTTGGTGTGTTTATAGGCACCGAATCCGGTGGTGCCTATGAAGGCGGAAATGGAGCCAGTTTTATTACCCTTGAACTCCCAAAATCAGGCATACAGGTAACAACACCCCTGGTTTATTATAACAACGCTGTGCCTGAACCCAAGCAGAGGGGACGTGGCACCATGCCTGATTACGAGGAGCCCATTACACGCAATGATATCCTGACCCATACGGATTCGCAACTTAATTTCGTAGTAACCTTAATCCGGAAGCAACCTCGGCAAAGCCAGGAAAACTAAACCCTTATACAACTATGCAGGTTACGTAGACACGAATCATCTCTGCGTATGGCTACCTATCAACCCCTCCACGACTGGAATGTAACACCCACCGAAGCCGTCGCACTGCAGCAGCAATTACGGTCGCAGATTCGCATTGAGCCCTTAGCAGAACCCCCTAAAACCATTGCGGGCTGCGATATTTCGTTCAATAAGTTTGAGGAAACGGTCTACGCCGGAATTGTCGTTCTGCGGCTCGACACACTCGAAACCATTGAAGAAGCGGGCGTCGTTAGCACCGCGCCCTTCCCTTATATTCCGGGACTATTGTCGTTCCGCGAAATTCCGTCTTTGCTACAAGCCTGGGCGAAACTGAAAATCGAGCCCGATGTAGTGATGTTCGATGGGCACGGAACAGCTCACCCCCGCCGAATTGGCATTGCTTCCCATGCAGGCTTGTTCCTCAACCGACCAACGTTCGGCTGCGGCAAATCGGTGCTGGTGGGCAAGTACGACGAACCAGCCTTGGAGCGCGGCAATTGGTCGCCAATGAAGCATTATGGTGAAGTTATTGGTGCGGCTTTGCGGACGAAAAATAAAGTCAATCCGGTCTATGTATCGCCGGGGAATTGGATTGATTTGGAAACCGCCATTGCGCTGACGCTTCAGTGCGATGGCGGTTATCGAATTCCCGAGCCCACCCGCCGGGCGCATAATCTGGTGAATGCCTTACGGAGGGGTGAGCAGAAGATTAGCTAGTTTAAGTTCCCATATTCTGGCTAAATCTATCAAGTGCTTCACCTAGCGGTAACGTACGTAGAGTAGCAACTACAGCCAATTTGTGTCAGGAAGTCAGGCCCTCAAATTTATAAAATAACGTTTACTGGTTAATGGTAGGAATATTGAAATTTCTAAGTGCTTCCCGCGATAGCTGAAGATTCCTGTTCTGTCGAGGCAAATAAAATTTTTGTACGGTAGTAGGTGAAACAGGATTGATACTACGCTGTTTGTAAAATTGTTGATCTAATTGGAGTATTACATCCAGCTTCAGTTTCGAACAAGTGCAGTTTGGGTCTGAATCTGCTAAAAAAACAGTTTGGACTGGCGTGCATTTTGAGGTAAAATAATGAGGAGCTTTAACGGTAATCTCTTCGGTATTGAGTCTAATAAATGTTCTGTTTTTAGTGCAGGCATCATTGGTAATAGTATTCGCACCACTACATGGTTTCTGGATAGTCTCGGCATTAATTTCAACAGTACTAATAGGCTTATTAGTTTGCCCAACAGGCAGGTTTTTCACATAAATAACTCCATTCACTTCTGCATTAGTGATGGTATCTATAGCTGTAATTTCTAAATTTTTCCCATCATTACTAAATGAAGGTATTAGCACTAGATTTGCCAATGGAGGTGGTGGTGCAATTGTCAATGTTAGTTTATTTGGCGAATGAATAATAAAAGGCGATTCTGAAATTGCGGTAGTTGTACCAACAATTTTTATTAATCCTTTTTTATTTTCTAAGCTTTTAAAATCTAAAACCCGCCATTCATATTGCGTTTCGTCATTTGGATTATTTTCTTTAGACCCTATTTTCTTTATTACTTTATTTGGATCTACATCTGAAACAAAATACAGATCTACTTTCCCTTTATAACCTCTATAGTCCCAGATAATTTTTATTGGCTTATCGCTATAACATGTATCCGAAGTAGGTAGCTTTAGGTTAATTACCGGTTTCGGAGCAATAAAGTATTTATATACTCCCAACAAAGAAAATATAATCACTAATAATAATAAGCCCCCAATTGTGAGCGTGAAAATCTCATAGTATTAGTAGTTTAAGGCCATTTTAAATTTGAATCAGGATTTGGACATTTAGGGACAATGTTGCAAACCATTGCCATTAAATAGTACTCATTATTTTGGCTAGTAGTTTCTTCTTTGCCATAGAGAATTTTGAAAAATGGCTCACCAAACCACTCCAAACCTTCTTGAATCAAACTTTTCCTTTCCTGTCTGGAATAATTTTTCACAAAAATCACCTCTTGAATATAAGCAGGTATAGTACCTGAGCATTTCCCATCAGAAACAATTTCATATTCAAAGTCCGGTATCATTTTCCAGAATTTAGCTTCAAAAATCTGTGAAACCAACCAACTCCTATCAATATTGAGTTTAATAAAATCAAATTTCACATTTTCAGTATAACGCATATAATAAGCTATATCATCTTTTCTATCCTTAAAAGGAATAGATGGCAAAATAGCATTGACGGTCTCATGATTAAACTCAACTAGTTGCCATTTGGAGTCAATTAGAATATCGTTAAAAGGCGTATAAAAAGTGGCAAAACCAGATCCAGTTTTTTTTAAATCTGCATTAATTGACAAAAACTCACTAAACTTTCCTTTCCATAAAGCCCAGAGCGAGCTAAATGTTAATGTATTGCTTATTATTTTTTTATCAATATAGGTGTCTATTTCATCCTTATAGCCTTCTTGCATCCATTTTTTTTGAAGTTCTTCAATACGCTGGCTCATCGTATTCTGCCAAACCTTGTCACCTTTATTCGCTAAAACACCCGCGCTGTAGTCCGTTATCGCCTTAAATAATTCTTCTCTAATTTCTTTGTAGTACGAATACTTTATTTGTAAATCACCAGGCATTTCACTGCTTACTTTTTTTCCATTTTCTCTATCTTCTGCCAGAAGAACTTTGTTTAGCAATAAATTATATTCTTCCCAAATAAGATTACCACCTATACGATATATATTCCCGCCGGGTATCTGATGTATTAAATTTGAAAAATCAGAAGTTGCATTTAAGGCTTGTACCGAAGACCTTGGATTAGCCAAGTTCATAATATCACCTTTACTAAATATGCCAAAGGGTGTCGAACCGGTCAGATAACTCAAAAAAGAGTTATCTGACCGAAATTCATTTTCCAGAATAGATGAAATTAGTAGTTTATCAAGCTCACCAAGTTTCATAGTCGTCTCTTGTTTATTGAACTGGCTGAGTATCTGCTTTTTTCTTCATATACTCTTTAGAATCCAGCGAAGGAGAGGCTGGTACAATTGTTGATACATAACCAACCAGCTGAACGCCTTCAACAAAGATTCCTGACCCACTAATATCGGACTTGAAATTGGACTCCGAATTGGAGTGCGAATAATGACCACCAATACAAAATGGTCCCCAACCAACAGACCCCCCGCCTGAAATTGTATTGTTCATCGAGTCAGCATGTTGGCTTGCTTCATTAAACTTGATCGTAAGATTTCTTATGAGAACAAAGCTAGTTACAATGGAGGGCAAGAATGTCGATTCACTCGTTGTGTCGACCAATTGTTGTCCAAACGTACCATCTGAGATACAGTTTTTTCGATAATCACCCACTAAGAACCAATTATGCAAATTGAGCAATGAAGTATCCAACCAGGGCCGCTGTATATCTGCTGTAGCATACTCAAAACTAATTTCGAGTCCGCTAATCTGAATATCCATCGACGATTTACTTTTATCAGAATTGAAAGATCCCCCTATCTGCCAAAATCCTAAATTAAAACCAACATTAGCTCCAATAGAAGTCGACGATGAAGAAACATGCGACTCCGAATGAAAATCAACACTTGTATATTTTGTCCAGCCGTCTTCAAAAGCACTATACCATTTGTTAGGTATCATGAATGTATAAGGCAGATTCCCAATATTTGGGAAGTTCACCAAACTGTTTTCGTATTTATTTTTAGCTCTCGTAATAAGTAATAAAGAAGGATCAATACCTTGCCCAGATAATGTTTTTAGAGCTTCTTCTATTTCACCCACATGCCCTAAGCCAACCCATTGCTCTCGGGCAAAATTCACATCATCTTCATATAATCTTCCTTGAATAGGAAACATTTGAAATTGCATAGGATCTGAAAGAGACCCAGCAAAAGCTCTCTGGTATGCTTTTACTTTTGATTGGTACTCGTCTCTATAGCGTAAATATTGATCAAATTTAGGCGTTGTATTACCATCTTTATCCGATAAAACACTTTTTGCTTTTTCAATGGTTGCCTTAATAGAATCGTTAAATTCCATGTCCGACACAATGGCATTGGCACCATTAATAATAGCATACCAGGAATCATTAATCTTACTAGCATTCGGCATTAAATGGTAATCGTTGCTCATCGATAATTTATTATCGGTAAGCATAAATGTGTTTAAATAGGCTTGCATGGATTTAGCAATGCCAGCAACCATAATTTTATTCTCTTCTAATTGCTGACTAGCCGATTTTGGCTGTACAGTTCCAGGGTCTACTCCGGTGGTATCTGGGCTTCCGCCAACTGGAGGCTTAGAGGAGTTAATTTGGGCAAGGTTTGCGCCAAGTGGTGTCCACGGATTATCAAAATCATCCTTAATAATTGGCAGTCCAACATTTCGGAACGAAACGAAATAGCCCGTTGGCATTTCATTCGTAATAGGATCTACACCCACTGCTTTATATTCGAGGTCTTTCAGAATTTTAATTACATCGGCCATGACTGAAAAAAAAAGGGGTTTATTAATAGTGCATCATTAAGATTTGATAATTTTCTGCTTCAGTCATAGCCTCATATCTGGCTTCAAACTGAGTAAAGCTTTCTTGATATTGATTTCCCCCATCGGGATCAATTATGTCGATATACACGCCATCAGGATTATCGGCGTCGCCGTCAATACCTACAATTATCCGGGCATGAATGCACCACAGTCTATTGCCCGCAGAATCAGTGATGCCATTATTCTGGTCATCAATAACAATAAGAGGTCCGTGGTTGGTTAGTAGTGTAAAAATGCTTTCCGGCGTTTCGCAGCGTTCATATTCAATTCGCATTCCGTTAGCCGAAGCCCAATCGTTATTTCGTTCCCCAGGCAACCCGCTATTGTTATCATAAATCTGCCGAAAATCGCTACCCAGCCAATCCATTACCGTTTCGATTGAATAACTCTGCTGATCCCTCCAGGATAGCATCATTGTGTTAACTGTAGCCCAGCAGGACATACTCGTTGGCTGGGCAATGACAGGCAGTTCGCCCTTTGCATAATAATAAATTGTGTTAGCCATGGTGTGATT
This sequence comes from Spirosoma telluris, assembly GCA_003259005.1. GTDB lineage: Bacteria > Bacteroidota > Bacteroidia > Cytophagales > Spirosomataceae > Spirosoma > Spirosoma telluris. The sequence goes on along the minus strand of QLII01000001.1, from coordinate 5,982,821 downwards.
ATTTATTTTACTAACATGGCTTGTGAAACTCGCTGGCCGTTACCATTTAGCGCATAAGTACTGTTTGGCATTTGTTTGAGGTTTCGGCCTGTAGTTTTCTGCCAAAGGGTGATAATTAAGGATATATCTCGCGCAGCATCACTCGAAGTAGGCGTAAACAGCTCCTGAATTGCAACCGGTTCATCATAAATTCCTTCTTCCACCATCCGAAGGAACTGAGCCAAAAGAGGAGCCAGAGCAAATAAGTCGCGAGTTTTAGAGTGGGGTGTAATACCCACATGTTTTCCGATAATTGCCAGACTATCGGCAGGTAAAACGGCTTCGGCATTTAACTCCTTTACCAGTTCAGTTTTTGTAGCAATGACCTGATAGAACCAGTCGATCATAATGACGGAGAAAAACTCTTCTTTGGAAAGCGAACTGCTTTCGTATTGATTCAGATTGCGATTATCATTTCGGCGGGCCAGCATACTGTCTTTCAGCAATCTAACAGTATCAGCCAGGGCCACGAGGTCGGTTGAATTGGCTCCGCTGGTGTTTTTTGATTGATTATCCCCTGCCAGATTTCGCGAAGAAGGTTTTCGAGCAAAGGGACAAAATTCAGATTGGCATGAGCCGATTTAACAAACGGAACTGGCGAGTTATCCTGATTGCCATGGCTCAGTTCAAGGCCAAACAAGCGATAATAGGCATTACGCCGGTTGGCATCCAGGCTCGGTAGCAGTGAAGAAAGGAGCGGGCGGAAGCCTGGGATATTCAGCTCTTTGTAGAATAAACTTTGCGTATTCCGAATCCAATGGGCTGTAAATGGACTGGCATGGCCTAAATCTTCACCAGTCATGTACTTCAACATAACCCGCTCGAAAATGGGTATGATGCGCGAATTTTCGATTAGATAGGCATAAATGAGATGATAAGGCGGAAAACGTTCCTCATTGTTATGTGAGTGTTTGATTCTATTCATCAGGTCATACCAATGAAAACCAATGCAGTTTTCAATCACCTCTGGGTCAGGCATACTGATAAAGTGGGTGACACCAACTTCATTCTCGTCAATTTTATTGGGACCTAGCACCGTGCCACCTGGAAAAGTCCATCGCTTAATGACTGGGCCGTTCGTATTGCTATAATTTGGCAGTGAGGGTGAAGGTGGATTAGTGGTATTGTCTGGCTTAACATAAAGCGTATTGTAGGCTTTAATTAATTGTATGGTAGGGGATAAGTTCGGGATCGGTGCCATAGCAATAAAATTGAAAACGTGAATGGATAAACGTTAGGGCAGTTTATAGCCAGGTCTTGGGATAGTAATTTTTAAGTACAGCGTAACGTGCTTTTAACCTCGTAACCTCTTCTGCCTCTACTGAATTAATAGCCACTGAATTACTGTTGGTTATTCTGTTAATCACCTCAATTACAATATCATCGAAGTTTATATTTATTACTGGTTGCGCTTTTGGTGAAGAGGGATCTCCGTCGTTACCCGATTGAGGGATCGTTTCCTGGCTTTTCTTTTCCATGATTAGTAAGGGTTTATAGGGTTAATTCAAATTCACAGACCAGCCGAGTTTCTGCATCCACTCCTCCTGTCGTTTGTATTCGTCGGCGGGGTTGGGCTGGTCGCAATTTTCAGGCCGCTCAGGGCCAGCAAACGGAGAGCTTCTTTCCAGATCCAGCCGTGGTTCGTAAATAGCCCCGGTCCGGCAATGTATTCGAGTTTGTAAAGCTCTTCTGGCTTCACACGTAGTGGATTAATCACGTCTGCCAGAGATCGTTGTCTGAAGGCACGGTAGCGTTGTTTCAAAATAATGTCAACAGCACGGGGCAACAAAGACTGGCAACTTTGAATCACTAAAGCCGCATGCGAACCGCTATTACGAGGTCGGTAGAAATCCGTCCATGACGTTTCCAGATCATCCCAGGGCCAAGGCCAAAAAACTGGCGGCACATCTCAATGCCCAACAATACACGCAGGTAGCTGATTGGATGCGGATCGCCCAGATTATATTGTACAACCATTGCCTGAGAACCCGCCACTACATCGTGCAGAGCCGCCACAGCAGCATAGCCCGTATGCACAAAGGCAAACGCATCGGCAGCAATCTCAGAAGCCCAGCCCGCAAATTCATCGGCAGCTAAACCCGATTGATTCCGCAATCCCACTCGTAGGGCATGAGCCAGTTCATTATTCCAATCCAGAATATGCGCCACCTGATGGCCCGTTTCATGAATAGCCGCCGTTGGTCGGAGCAGGTTATGCTGCGTGATTTTGATGACTGCTACCGGACTCGTTGACTGGTCCCAGAGTCGCAGTCCAGCTTTCAGAATCGAAGCCCCAGCCCTTTGTCAATGTACGTCAGCACCGCTGGAACGGGTTGATTATTCACTCGCCCCAGCAACTCCTGCATACTTTGCATACACAGCACATCGCAAGCCCGCATCAGTGCAGAAACCGAGGGCGTGGTGCGAGAATTGATTGCATCGGTATACAAGTGAATTGTCGTTTCAACCTGTACGTATTGATTTCTAAAGGCAATAACCTGCTTACGTACATCTTCTAATTCGATGGCGGTTCGGGCCTGGGCTAACCGAGTTGTTACCTGTGCCCCAAAACTGAGTAAACTAGTAACCGACTGAGTCAGGAAGGTTTTTATTTTCACCCCAGCGTGTTATCGATGCCTTGCCAGGCTCCAGGAGAGGCCAGTTGCTCAAACGATCCTAATCGTTCGGTGGCCTGCATCCAGTGAGCGAGTTGACGGTTAACCAACCCATGCGCCCGATTCAGCGTTAGTTGGTTGGTGGTAGTGGGAGTAGTCATGAGCAGATAGCCTCCTAAGGGTTAATCGAATCGGCGACCGCCTACGATACTCAGACTGGGTATGGGCAGTGCTGGTAAGGCAAAATCAGCCAGATCGCCGAGGCTAGCCTGCCCTTTCATAGCGTTGATAATCAGCCGCAGTTTAGACATAACGGGCACGTTTGTAAAAATGACTTTTACAGTTACACCGTCCTGCTGCGTGGCCGCATTGATAAATTCCTGTTTACGGTTGGTCAGGTAAGTAACCACTGCTTTCTGAACAACCTCCGCAAATTTTTCGATGAGCTTTTCCAGAATCTTAATCAAGGCTTCCTTGCCGTATTTAAGCACGGCTCCGCCAATTGCTCGCGCAGCACCACCCAAAAACTGCTCCTGAGCCGGCTCGAAATTTTCCAGATACAGCTCTGGTACGGCTTCATGAATGATTTTAACCTTGTGCGATATGTTCCTGATGAGCGTATTGGTCATAATATCCCGCACCACCTGCCGCACCGAACCAGCCGCCGAGAGATAATCGCCACTGGCCAATTTTTGACCAATAACACGGGCATCTTCGTTACTGAAATAAAAGTTGAATCGTATTTCACCTTTCAGAAAGTTCAGTACGCCCTGTGCATCGCTCGACCGGGGAATGGGGCCTGAACCTTTGGGGGTTGAGCCGGGCTTCCAGATGCGGCAGGCACTTGAGGTCGATGGACGCGACCTGCGCCAAGCGGTATCTGTACTTTAGCTCCCTGGATTTCGAGAAAATAAAACCGTTGATTTTTGGCGATCAGCGATCTGGATTGCAAAAAGCGGCTTTCTACGTTTTTGCCCAGGCCCGGTTCATTCAACAGCAACGTAGCTACCTCAACCGTCAGCGGATGAAATTGACAATAGGCAGTCCAGTGCGAACTATTCAAACCGGGGAGTTTCTCCATCCGGGCAATCATGGGCAGCTTTGTAAATTGGGTTGCTGCATACAGATGCACTTTGGCCTGGATGGGCTTATTGGTAGGTAAACCGAGTTTATCGCTCAAAAAACTAGCCAGCGACTGGCCTTTGAAGGTTTTGATAAGTTGTGCTGTACGTGGCGAAATCGTTACTGGGAATACGTGCGAGTATTTACGATACTGTCGGCGTTTCTTTGGGCGACCATACCACATTCCGTTTATCGATGCCTGACGTAAAGCAGGCTTCACCATCTGAGCCGGGAAGTTGTTGGCTACGGCAGTCTCGAAGGCTTCGGCCACTAGACTCTGCATCGTTTCGGCATCTGCCGAATAGTTTTCAGGCTGGGAGCCAATCTCGGTCAGGATTTCCTCAACGGTTGAGGCATAGGCCTCGTAACGCAGACTTTCGCGCTCGGGAGCTTCCAGCGTGAGTATTTTCAGACCAACGTCGGCAATAGCATTTCCCAACATGCCATGGTAATTTTTGAATGTATCGCCCAAGAGTTTACCAATGAGTTGGGCTACCAACCCTCCCAAAAAGTTCACCACCTTATCGCGACCGATGATTTTAATAGCAATGCGGAGAATGGGCAACAAGGCCGGAATAAACCGCTGAATGGCCGGTGTGGGGTCTTCGCCGTCTTTGAGTTCGCTCAGTTCGCGCACAAACCGCTCACGGGCAACACCCAACGCATCAACTTCGTCTTCCTGCTGCACCTGCTCGTTTTCCTGCACGTACTGACTGATGGTAACTTCATTTTCGTGCTCATCCCTTGAAAACAGCAGGTTAGCAACCCGAGCGTTGAATTCGTTCTGAATCTCGTTGATTTCGTAGGTTGTTGGCTGTTCGCCTTCGCTCTCGGTTTCATACACGTCGGCCTCGTAAGTCGTTTCGGTCTCGAACGACTCCCGATTCATAAGTTTATTGGCTAATTGGCGAGCAATGGGACGCACCGCTGGTGGCAGGCGGTTAATGGCAAAATTGATGACTTTATGAATCAGGGGTCGTACTAATGCCCCAATTTTTTAAGTAGCGGACCGATGGGAATAAGCTTTCCCGCAAACTCAACGCCTTTTTTAGCCAGATCAACGGCCCCTTTGGCAACGTTTTTAATAGTATTGAAGACCTTTCCGAAGAATAGCTCAAAGCGGGGCGAAAAGCCTTCGTGATCAACCAGGTGTTTGTCGAAAAACTGTTCCAGTTCAGCTTCGCTTTTACTACCCATATCCTCCCGTTCTGCCTCCTGCGCCATGTTGCTAATCATGGTTTCGAGTTCATAAATGAGCGGGGCTGCATAGTTGCGCAACTCATGAACAGAACGCAGCGTATAGCCACCCGTTTCGCTGGCGTAGCGCGATGCGGCTACATCTTCAAACTCGGTTGCTAACTCGAACAGCGCTTCGTTAAATTCATGATCGTGTAATTCGCCCAGTAAGCCAACAAGCTGGGGCGCTTCGGGATTACCAATTGGGCGAGCCGTACCAGTACTGTCTACCTCAGAGAGAAATGGGCTTTCGTACTCGCCCGCAAACTCCCGGTTGTAGGAGAAGTCTTCCATAACTGGTTCAAGCATTTCCAGTATGGCCTCATCGGCAAAGGGATTATTAGGCAGCCAGTTATTGACTTGTTCACCGTTATAAGAAGGGTAAGGATTCATGATGGTTTAGTCGATTTAATGGTAGGAGAAGGCTTGATGGTTGCGAAACAGTATGGGGGTTGTCGAGAAGCGGAAAGCAACAGAAAACAGGACTGTAAAATGCCTACGTTCGCTAGTATTGCCGTAATTAGTCAGGGGACTAAATCGCTTTAGAGAAAACTGTAAAGACACAAACTGGGGAGACGGAAACGGGACTAATCCTTTAAGCCATAATACTCCTTCACAGCATTTTTCGGCACGGCCTGTACTATGGCTTAGATAGGGCGTGGATTTGTCAGAAACAACCATGCTCAATAATGATGAATCAGGCTGGCACACGCTCGATTGAGTCGGTGACGACGAACGGGCAGACCACGCAAGCCGTTGGGCCAGTTTGCTGATACCAGCGACAGCGCAGACGGATGGCGCAACGGGGTAGCGATTCGGCTTCAGATAGGTGCTGATTCAGGTTCAGTACCTGGTCGATAACCCCACACCGTCCCTCGCTCCATTGCCCACAGCCCGATTTTATACATCGGTTGGCAAACCGAAAGTGCTGCTCCGGTGCGTCAACGGCGGTGATGGCTTCGGTTAGGCTAGCGGTCATCGGTTCGGGTTCGGGCAAGAAACGCACGAGCCGTTCTGCATCGACCACGCCCAGCAGCAGCCCGCCCGCTTCGGCGGGCGAGCTGGGGCAAAGGGTAGAGCCAGACGTTTTCATCGCTGAAGCCCCTGTTGTAAGAGAGCCTGCTGCCGATCAATTACTTCCGGGGTGATCTTCAAGTCCTTGCCCAGGGCCAAAAGGTACCTGCCCAGCCAATCTTTGGACGGAATAGTTATGTACGGCCCAAACCGTCCCGTGCCGTGTGGCAGTGCCCACCAGCCGGGCCGTCGTTGCCGGAAGGATCATCGGGGTTAGGATAGTCGGCCAGGGCGGCTGAGACAACACGCTGAATCTCGGATGCAATCCGATTTTCGAGGTGGTTCGGGAGTTTCAGCCCGCTTAAAACAACGTGAAACTCGCTGCCTTTTTCGTGTTTGGTCGTTTCCATGATGATGGATTGGTTTAATTAAAATGTGTGAAATGAATGAGAAACTATTGCCTTGTTAAGGAGAAAAAACTGGCTAAGAATAGCCTGGCTATCTTTGGCCACTACGCAGGGAGACTAATGGTCGATGGTTCAGGCAATCAGAATTCGACCGTCCAAAACTCTTTGCTGTATTCCGGGAGCGAGTTTACGCCTAATCCGATGTAGGCTTTATTATTCAGCACGATTTAGCGGTGGCATCTATTGTCGCGCTCACTGCCGGACTGAGCGCCGAAAATGCGAACATCTTGGTGTCTTTGGCTGCGCTTTTGGTGGTTATGGTGCCCGTAGTGAAGCCGGGCGTAACAACGGGATCATCTGTTTTTATCTGAGACAGGCTCACCCTCCAAATCGTCGGTGCATTTCCTGATCAATTTCTGCATATGAAAATACCGACAGAGGGCTACTGTTCCTGCGGAATTGCACATGCGGAGCGTCCTGAAAACCAGTACAGAAAAAGCCCGCCGTAAGCCCAAGTTTTTTGGCTTCGCTGGCATATACCATATACCCGTTCAGTCCATTTACCTGACGGCTCAGGCTCCATTCCATTTGCTTATTAATGATCCAGACACAATCCAGGGCTTCGGCAAATTGATGCCACGAAAGGCCAAGCATCGCGTTGGTTACATGATCGCCATGTTGCGGGCCAACCGATTCGATGCAATGGGCAAGAAAGGGGGCATTTTTCGATGTCAACAAAGCGATTTGCTGGGTTATCGTTTCAATTGACCGCGATTGTCGCCAGAGTCGGGCTTGCTGAAATGGGTCTCGCAAACCTTCGTTAGGGCGCATTTCGATACCCGCGCTTTACAATTGAGAACCAGGCTGTCAATTTTTGCCCGAAAGGCCGGTAGTAAAAGATCTAGATTCGCTGCCATTGCTGTAGCTGGGTTGAAGAAATAGAGTGGATAGATAAAAGCCTTTACCCCATTTGGCTGGTTCAAAGTTGGTGCATTTGAGCACGCTCGTCAATCGCATGATATGGCGACGGGAAAAACACGGATAGGCTGCGTACTTCTCCGTAAACACAACAAACCCTGATCTGAAGACCAGAGTGAGCAACCGCCAATATGTATGGAATCTACCTCACCGAGTCAGGTATTTGGCTATGGCTTCGGTAACGGAATGCACGTGAAGTTTTTCGTAAATACGCCGGATGTGCGTCCTGACGGTATCAATGCTAATAGCCGCTTCGGCAGCCACCATTTTGTAGCTATTCCCAGCCGCCAGCAGCGCCAATACAGTTGCTTCGCGCGGGGTAAGCTGATCTAATTCATGCGGAGCGGTAGAACGGTGTAAGGATTTCATCACACGCCGGGCAATACCGGGCGACATGGGTGCCCCTCCTTCATACACTTCCTGAATAGCTTCCAGAATACGGGCGGGGGGCGTTTTTTTGAGCAAATAACCCGTTGCTCCCGCCTTAATGGCATCGAATACCCGATCACTATCATCAAATACGGTCAGTATGAGCACATCCGTATCCGGGAATCGCCGGTGCAACTGCAACGTGGCTTCGATGCCTGATATTTCGGGGAGGTCGATGTCCATCAGTACCACATCGGGGCGATGAGCGGTCATTTGCTGGTCGAGATTCAGGCAATCGCCGTACGCACCAGCCAGCTCAAAGTTGTCGGTGGTTTGTACCAACAGCGCGAGTGCATCGCGCAAGGGCTGGTTATCTTCGTATATACTGATGCGGATTGCCATAGGCTAAAGAATTGTCAATCTGTAAAAGTAATGGGTTGCAGACTGTCAAAAAATCACATAAGTATGCGAGGACTGGCGAGCTATGCTACAGAAATTTGCAGGATAATTACCGTTCCCTGCCCTGGTGTCGACTGAATGGTCAGTGTTCCACCTAATTTTTCGGCGCGTGCCCGTATATTTTTCAAGCCATTGCCTCCCAATGGATTACGGCCAACGGATTGACTGGTATCGAATCCAACGCCATCGTCCTGCATAGTAAGTACTAAAGTCGGGCCGTTTCGTTGAAGATGTATCCAGACGTGACTGGCCGAGGCATACTTGGCGATATTGGTGAGGGCTTCTTTATAGATCAGGAAAAAATCGCGTCGTTGTTCAAGAGGTAGGTGGATTTGCGACACTGTCTCATCAATATTCATGTGCAGACTACTATCCTGATCGCCCAGTAGGTCGGTGGCGACATCACGCATGCGCACGACAATCTGACTCATCGAATCATTTTCAGGGTTTACGCTCCAGATAATATCGCTCATCGAATCCATGACCTGCCGGGCGGTTTCGCCAATCTTATCGACTAAAAAGCGGGCATGTTGTGGGTCTTTCTGGGCAATATTGAGCACGCTCTGGCTCAACATACTAATAGAACTGAGGTAACTGCCCATGTCGTCGTGCAGGTCGCGGGCAATGTTTTCGCGGACGCGTTGCAGGCGCATGTACTGACGTAGCCGATATTGAAAAAATAGCCATATAAATATCGAAACGAACACCAGAACTATGATCGATAACATTGGCCAGAACCACCAGTTATACCAAAATGGTTGAGGCACCAATATGAGACTATTCAGGCGGGTCTGGCCTTTGGCTTCGGCTCTTATTCGAATAGTAGTTGGTTCAAATGGTAAGTTCTTCAAAACTACTGGCGAAGCCGAGTCAACTGCTATCCAATCTTTTTGTAGGCGAATCTGATAGCTAAATCGAACTGATTGCCCTTCAAACGGATTACTTATCCAGAAACTAAGGGTATTATGCCCATGTTGCATCAATAAAGGCTGTCCGGGCTGGGGCATTACGTCGTAACCATTCAGTTGAATCCGCCGGAACGGAAGTTCTGGTATAGGTTCTGATTGGCCAAACGCAAGCTGTCCTATGCCTAACCAATTGCTACAGCCAACTATAATTAACGTAAGGAATGAGTTTGAGCCACCCAAAATCCGATACAAGCGAAGCCATAATAGATAAGTAAACATAGCGGAACAAGTACCATCCAAAACTGACGAAACAGTGGATCTGAGTACGTGTATAATATAGTTCCAAAAATATTTAATACTACAGTTAAGGCATTACTTATGAGTATTCCCATACCGATCCAGGTCAGTGGTTCACGGCGTAACGACTGGCTCTCATCTTGCTTGAACAGGCCATATAATAACCATAAACAGGCCATTACGATTAGCGCGCTCTGTACACTCGATAAAAAACGGCTTGTCTGAAACGTGTTTTCCCAGCCCCAAACACTGGTTGCAATTAACAGGAGTACTAATCCGCAAAGCCCTAAGACGGCTCCCCGAATAGGCTGAAATCTATTCAATGACAGGAAAAAGAAAGTCATCAGAATTGTATCCACAACCGTACCTATTGGCGACATAAACTCATTGTTGATGTGATGATCAACAAGCCATGCAATAATAAGCGAGATGATGAGGCTGCTAAAAACGGCGAACCAGAAAAATCGTAATGCCCAAGTTAGTCGCTTCCAGTGCCACAGTCCAATCAGTAAAGGAGGGACTCCCAGATAAAGTGAGTAGTCAAAAAAACGATTAAGTAGCCAGTCAATATCCATGGCGAATGACCTGACTTAGCATTGGTTCTTAGCACAAGGTACACCTTTAGGGGGATCAACCGGGCCTCCGTCATTGCCTAGCCAGCTTCCGGTTGTAAATAATGAATCAATAGTTGTATCACCTACACCTCTAAATACCAAATGAAGTTGGCCTCCCTCTTCCAGAGTATTATCCAAGCCAAAGCAAATTTGTACTGCTTCGCAATTACGAAATGTAAAATATAGATCCCGAAAAGTGTCTATACCAATCATATAGCCTCTATGCGTCCATGTATCGGCTGTACTAGGCGGACGGTTAGGAACGCTCTCAATGAGTGGAACTAACTCGTTGGCAAATTGCTGTCTCATTTGTTGAGCGGATAGATTATCAACGCTTTGACCATCGGCCTGGCGTGCAGCAGGTTGTTGATCCAGACCCGTTTTACGGGATTCCAATAATTGTTCCAATCGTTGAATGGCATCAGTTAGGGTATCTGTAGGAGTCATTGAGTTATTAAGTTTTAGTGAATGCGGAATATAATACAAATTATTGGCAATATTTACTAAATTAAAGTGACATAGCAATATCGACTACATTGGGGATGAACCCTGCTGTTGATCCTGACTCAAGAAAAACCGATGTAGCATGGGAGTTACATAGTAACGAGCGTAAAGCATCAGGTTTGAGGTAGGTCCTATATTTGTCAATATATAAGCTCTGAAGCTGACAAGCCATGCCGGCTATAATAGCTGAAGCGGCTGAGGTTCCCTCAAATTTGGTCGAGCCGCCTGATAATGATGGAAATACGTTGACAGGGACAGGCGCATACACAAAACGGTTGGAGAGGGGGCAACGTAGTTGTATGTTTTAACGTACTTCGTCAATACTTCTTTAGTGGCTCCTACTAAAACAGCTCCTGAGTCTTTTGAACCCAAACGGCTGTCGTAATAGGATATATCCCCAATATTGTAACTACCGTTACCCGCTGGTTCAATTACTGTAATATCAAAACAATGAGTAGCTATGTACAGAAGCCAGAAGCTAAGGTACTCAACCTCAATAGGTAGGTTTCTGATACCATTAAAAGATACGTCATATTCAAGCAGAAGAATCGCTCCTGGGTCGGCCTTAAGAATAGCCTTAAGAATAGCGATCTCAGGATGGTAGTGACTTGAAGAGCTATCGCTGGGTACAGATTGATATACTGACATAAGCCCTTGCAACGTAGTCTTGGGTACAATACCCTGGTATTGGGTTGGATTCCCTGTTGGGAAGTAATGGCTGGCTACAAGCACACTCAGAGTATGATCAGAATGAGGTTCAAACCCATAAGAGCCTACACTAGATGGCACCTGATCTAAAATGGTATTCCACACAGACTGTGTGCGTCGGTCGTCGGCTGGTGAAGTACTACCCGATATACATAGTTCTGTCTGTCTTGTACGGTCTATAGTAAAGGCAAATTCAACAAGTAGGCATTTGGCATTTTCGCCTTTGCCTCCTGCCTTATCCCAAACGGCTGTAACGCCTGTCGTTTTCAGAGCATCTAGTGGTGCCCTGACCACAGGCGTCTTTGCCTGGCTATTCGATATTCTAGGGGGTAAAGGTGTCGATTGCGTAACAACAATATTATTTTCTATAAGTTTTTTCTGCAACAAAGCGGCTGTATCGCTATTGAGATACACATAAAATGCATTGAATAGATTGATATCCTCTAACGAAGTACAACTAGTCGTTCGGTTATAGAGTGCCAGCAAATTAGCCTCATGCCCCTCAAATACTGATCGTAGGGTGATGTCGGTAGACGTATCGGTCGAAACTTCATGCACAACATTCTGAATGGTATTTGCTGTTTTTCGACCTAGTGTAGTATCAGGTTGTTGCTTCCTATTGGCAAATACCTGTTTTACTATATTGAAATAAGCAGGGGATAGCTTAAAATAGCCTGATGCCGATAAAGGAAGCGCAGCAAGGTTGGGTAGGTAAATTATAAGCCGTACTATGTTCTCGTTACTGAGTTTAGCGTTCATAGTGGATAGGTTAAGAGCGCTTTATCAAAATTATATGCCCCACAAAAATAGTGGAGAAACGGATAGGGCACCATCGCATATTTGGGTGATACATTAGTCTGGCAGATATAGATTGCAATAGCAAGAATTCGCATCAGATATGGAAGCAGAAATAAATCGATCGTAATATGAGAAATAACTTACTTAAAAGCCAAAATTTTATTAATCAGCGACTTACATAAATTAGCTAAAAACTTCTATAACAGTGGTCATATCAAATCAACAAACTACTCCCGTTTTTGGAATCAAAAAGGCCTCGCACGAACCCATTGGCTGCTCCTAAATTCCCGCTACAAAAAAACGCCCAGCTCTCTGAGCCGGGCGCAAACAAAACTAACAGCAATAGCTCTAGTAAGAAATCATCAAACCTTCTGCAAAAACATGGTCTTCAGTACCATCACCGTCTTCTCCACGCGCCCTTCAATCTCCTCAAAATCCTCTGTGAGACGGATGTTCTTTACGACCGTTCCACGTTTCAGGGTCGATGATGATCCTCTTACTTTTAAATCCTTAATCAGCTTTACTGAATCACCTTCAGCAAGGATAGTACCGTTGCTATCTTTTACGTCCATCTAGGTTTTGTTTTTGGTGGTTTGCCGCAAAGGTACGACACCCGCCGTCAATAGCTATGTTCCTCCAGTTTCACCTTCCCCCGGAAGGTTTAGAACATGAAGGTTGTGAAACTGGCTATCAGAGTGTTTATCTAAAGGTGATTTACGCCCCTGTCTTGCTAAAAAGAATTAGAGGAAATGATAAATTTGTTATAGATTGAGAGCACAAAACCAGGGATAGCTATGCAACCATCAACAGGCCTGAACGACGTACAATTGAGCTTGTTACGACTATTTAACCGACAAATGAGCTACGAAGAGTCTGTCGAGATTAGAAATTTGTTGGCCAAGCATTATGCCGAAAAACTTTTTGCTGAAGTAGATAAAATTGTTGTCGAGAGGAACATCACTGAAGTCGATTATGAAAATCTTCGGCAGCAACATCAGCGCACACAATCTAATCAGAAATGATTTCTTCTACCGAAACGATCCTTCCTGCATTAGTTATTGATACCAATGTTCTACTGGCAACTATCAATCGTAGAAATAGCGAGTTTTACATTTACGAAGCATTTGACGCTAAAAAATTTAATTGGGTTGTCAGCACTGAAATACTGGATGAGTACGCAGAAAAGCTTACAGACTTTTATTCAGTTAACACGGCAGACTATGTACTCGATATTTTATGCAGTGCCACAAACGTACTATTTCATGAACCCTATTATCGCTGGAATTTAATTGAAGCCGATCCCGACGATAATAAATTTTCAGACTTAGCTCTATCGGCTAACGCTCATGGTTTAGTAACCTATGACAAGCACTTTGATTTATTCAAAACATTACCATTTCCTACGCTACAGATCCTAAGCCCTACTGAGTTCACCCATTTTCTTGGGTTGTAAAATCAACCGGCACTAAGTGTTCCCGCCGTCAATAGCTATGTTCCTCCAGTTTCACCTTCCCCCGGAACGTCCAGAACATGAACACCGTGTAGGTACACACCAAGGGCATACCGATAAATGCAAACAGGAGCATGGTTCGCAACGACCCATCCGATGAGGCCGCTTCATAAATACTGATGTTGCCTCTGGGGTCGATATTCGATAGAACCAGATTTGGATACAGTCCCATCGCAAACAGAATTAACAGCAGCGCCGTTGTGACCGCCGATGAAACAAATCCCCGCCGGTATTGCCGCTTTTCAATACTCCGTCGAATGTTGAGTACAATAAGCAAGGCCGCCATGGGTAGGATAAACAATTCGGGATGGCCTTTAAAAATAGCCGTCATGTGCGGCACATAGATGAGCGTTGCCATAGACGTAGCCATGAAGCACAGGATGAAAAACTTACTGGTGTTATTGGCAATGATCGTCAGTTTGGCGTACAGCCGATCTTCGGTTTTCATGAGTAGGTACATTGCCCCGTGCATCATAAACAGCGACAGCACCGTGATGGCAATCAGCCCGGCGTAGGGGTTGAAAAAGTCATGCAATCGCCCGACAAATTCATGGTTGGCGTTGAGCGGGATACCCTGAATCAGATTTCCCAGAATCAATCCCAATAAGAGCGAAATAACCGTACTGGACAGGCAATAACTTACGTCCCACAGTTGGTGCCACCAGTTCATTTTCTCCTTACTCCGAAATTCAATCGAGATTCCCCGGAAGATAATGGCCACCAGAAATAACATGAATGGCAAATAAAACACCGATAGAATGGTGCCATAAACCAGCGGGAAAGCCGCAAACAGCGAACCTGCCCCAATCACGAGCCAGACCTCGTTGCCATCCCAAACCGGCCCAATGGCATTGAGCGCAATCCGGCGACTCTGCTCTTTCCGAAAAAATAGATGTAGTGCCCCCGCCCCTAAATCGAAGCCATCTAAAATACCATAGCCGCTGATGAGTGCGCCAATCAGCAAAAACCACCAGGTAGGGAGATCAATACCGAGAACAGTGTCCATAGGTTTAATTTTGACTGAGTGAATGATAGAATGAGTGAATAGTTTACCTGATCAATTCACTCATCCTATCATTCACTCATTGAGAATTGGAGAAAGCGACGGGTTCATGCGTGAGGAGGTTTCATCCTCCGAAACCACATCGGGGCCATGCTGGATTTTCTTGTTAAGCAAATACAGAAACAGGCCAAACAGCATGACGTAAATGAGCGTGAACATAATGAGTGAAGCAAGTACATGCTCGGCTTTAACGGCTTGTGACAGCGCATCTGAGGTACGTAACAGCCCATAAACGACCCAGGGTTGCCGACCGACTTCGGCGGTGTACCAACCTACCTGATTACCAATTTGGGGCAACAGAACCGAGAACACAAAAACGCCCATAAGCCAGCGCGTTTGAAACAGTTTGCCCCGGTAGAGCATAAAAAGCGCGAATAGTGTCAGCGCAATCAGCGCCATACCAATGGCAATCATCAGGTGATAGGTTTGAAAAACGAAGTTGATAGCCGTTGGGCGATTTTCAGGTTTAATGCTATTCAGTCCTGGAATGGGTGCATTCACATCATGATGTACCAGAAAGGATAAGCCACCCGGAATTTTAAGTCCCATTGTTTTCTGCTCCTTCGCATTTACCCAACCCATCAGGTACATATCGCCCGGTGCCGATTTCTCGAAATGGCCTTCCATGGCAGCGAGTTTCGCGGGCTGGTATTTCGTGACTACTTCCGCGGATTTACTACCCGTAAATAACTGCGCCAACGACGATACGGCGGCCACCCAGAGTGCTATTCGAAAGGCGGCCTCGGCATGAACGATGTATTTCTTTTTCAGGATGTACCAGGCGCTCACGCTCAAGACCAGAAACGAACCAGCCAGCAAAGCCCCAATCAGTACGTGGGAATAACGCTCAATAGACGACGGATTGAAGACCATCGCCCAGAAGTCGGTAACGATGGCGCGGGCTTGCATGCCTGTTCCTTCAATACGATAACCAGACGGGGTTTGCTGCCACGAGTTAGCAACCACAATCCATAGGGCAGAGAAAATAGAGCCGAGTGCGACCAACACAGTCGCCATAAAATGCACCCGTGGACTAACCCGATTCCAACCAAAGAGTAGGATACCCAAAAATGCCGACTCCAGCGCAAAGGCAAAAATACCCTCTGCCGCCAGTGCTGAACCAAAAATATCACCAACATACCGAGAGTATGTAGCCCAGTTGGTACCGAACTCAAACTCCATGACAATGCCCGTAGCAACACCAATCCCGAAAATAAGGGCAAAAATCCGTACCCAGAAACGGGTTAACTCTTCGTAAACTTTGTCTTTTGTTTTCAGATACAGGCCTTCCATGATCACCAGGCAAACGCCTAAACCAATACTCAGGGGCGGGTAGATGTAGTGAAACGCGATGGTGAAAGCGAACTGAATCCGGGAGAGCAATTCCACATTGTCCATAACCAGAGCGATAGTCGGGACAGATCGCCGAGGTCGCAGACAGGCAGTGCGATAAGGGGCGAACCAGGCGAGTGAACTATCGCCCGAAAGGTACGACCAGAAACTATACACCAGACAGTTGGCAGGAGATTTTTACTAAAAACAAAAACCCTCTAAGTAACCTGTAAGCTGCTCAGAGGGTTTTGTACCATCTAATTAGTTGGTCATTAATAGTCATTTGTGGTCAGTCATTTGTCATAAACTAGTAGTACGCAGAGATTTAACAATAACTGACCACCAATGACCATTCTTGATAACTTATGACTATCTGCCTAGAGCTAGTTGCCCACAATAACTCTAAACGTCCTGGCAGGCAGCAAGCTATCCCCTTTTACGGTCAGCCAGTATATCCCTGCAGATAAAACGGACGCTACTTTTACCTTAATTTTTGTTTCGCTTTCAGCCTGAATCGTAAGGGGGTAGGTCACTCCCTGTAGATCGCACAGATTAACCGAAGCCGTGGCAGCATGCGAGGTAAACACCCGAAACTCGCCGGATGGGCTTGGATTTGGATACACATACACCAGTTCATCAGTTGGTAAAATCGTTACGGCCACAATCGAGGAGAACGTAGTTTTTCCATCAAAATCCCGCTGTTTCAGACGATAATAGTACGTAGCTCCTGCACTGACATCTTCATCATCAAACTGATACAGGTTATAGTCTCTCAGGTCTGTTTTAGCGGCAACAAACCCGATTGATTCCCAGGCCTGAGCATCATGGCTACGTTGTACATCGAAACCCAGGTTTGTGTATTCCCAGGTAGTTGTCCAGCTTAAAACCGCTTTGTTCTCGCGGGCAGCTCCCACAAACGATAATAAATGAACCGGCAATGGGTTAGCTTCTAACGTATATGCACAACCCGAAGCGGCAGGGTCAACAAAGTTAAACACAACTACAGCCGCCGTTTTGGTTTGAATAGCCGTATTTGAGCTGGGTGGGCAAAGCCCACCAAATCCGGTCGTGGCGGTATTGCTCCCACTACCAAAGGAAATTCCTACGCCCAGAAACCCCTCGCTGGTTGAGGCACTGTAATTGTTATCATACGCATTTGCTGAGGGAGCTGACGGCGAGGGTACATTTCCACTGATATTCTGCATCAGTAAACCATCCCGGTGCCCCCAACTTGATCCAGAATCCTGATACAACCATGAGAAAATGGCCTGCTCAACAGCATAGGTCGGATTACTGGGTGGTGTCGATGAAGATGTGTACAGGCATTGCTTATAGATATTTTCATCTCTCACCAGAAATTCGTGGCAACTGCCCGCAAAGGTTGATGATGCGTTGATACGATCTGTCGATGTTTGGCCGTTTAGGGTGTGGCTAAATATGCCGGTGGTCATCATATTCGCAGCGTGCCCCTGCGAAACCACCGATAGATTACTTTCTACCCCCTCCAAAGGAAGACCCAATACCACTCCCGACACAGGATAGCTAACACCCGCCCGAGCCTGACGCTCTGCATTGAGCAGAAAAAGTCCCCTTTGCTGAGCCGAAAGTGTTGAATACGAAGCAGGCAAGGTTAGATTCCCCAAACTATTGGCTGTTAACGCTAACTGCGTTTCTTCCTGCCTTCTGGCGTAATTAAACGAGTTAATAAGCTGCGTTAGATTTAGAAAATAGGGGCCCACCGATGAGTTCGTATACGTGTATGTGGGCGGGTCGAATGGTAAGCTAATATCGCCCGTAAGGTTGGTAGGTGCCTGAGCACTGGCTATTCTGATCATCAGAAGAAGCCCGCAAGCTATTCGTACTAAATGGCTACAGTAGTTTTTTTCATAGAAGTACATTACGGATTAAATGATGGCTAACGTTAGCTCTCAAACATATGAGCCACTTTTTATTATACAAAAATGGTTAATTTTTATATAAATTAATAGATCAGCGGCCATTAACTGCTAACATTAGAAGTACTGCCGCCAATTCCTGATGCCTAAAGCAACGACCAGGCGGTTTAACGTTAGTGAAATCATCAGCGCATTATTTGACAGAAAGTCTTAATCAAGTTATCGGCATATACGCTTCAAACCAGTACATTCACCCTATTGACCGATTAATCCCATTCTCTGTGCAATCCACTGGCCCGAGCACCCTTGAACGACAATTCATCAACTACATCATTGCGTTCTATCAGACCCAGCGCAATGCTTTTGTGGTCATCATTACGCTGCTTATTTCATTCTACATTCTGAATATCCCCGATCAGGCTGCCGACATGATCAATGCCGTAATTGACGACGGGGTATTCAGCCGCTTGTTTCAGTATATTCTCTTGAGCACGTTCGTTTGGAGTTGGACCGTATACGGGAGTACCCGCCTAATTCTGCACATCTCGCCCGTGGGAATCCGCCTGAATCAGGAGTGTGATGTGTTGCTACGATGGCTACCTAAACTCGGCGGAATGATCCCGGCCCTGATTTTAGCCTACGCCTTCTGGAAGCCTGACCGCTGGCAGCCTTATCTGCTTTTGCTTGAAAGTGCGCTGATGCTGGGTTTGTTTCTATGAGTTGAATGGCGGGTTTCTGTTTTTGCCCTGCCCCACTACTGGAAATTTGGAGATCGCTACACCAATCTTACCCAGGATTTCCGTGTACTTTGGCGGAAGCCACTCGGCCGCCTGGTTGTTACGAGCGGCCTGGCACTGACCCTCTTTCTGCTCATTTTTTTTAGTCTGCCTGTTGAGTGGGGAATTGCCCGGCGGTTACGCCCAACGGCTATCATCATCTTCGGCATTACACTATATACATTCTGGGGAAGCCTCATTGCGTACTTCAACGACTACCGGTACCGTCCACTGGTTCTGATGGTATTTACCTATTTGGTTATCATTAGTGCCTACAACGATAACACGGCTGTTCGGCAGGCTACGGGCAAGGACATTCCTCCCATTAGCCAACGCCCAACCGTAGAATCCCATTTTGCCAGCTGGGTAGCCGCTCGTCAACAGGAAGAAGGCGATACAATTCCGTTGGTACTGGTAGCAGCTGAAGGCGGGGGGATTCGGGCCTTAAACTGGACTGCGGAAGCCCTCATCCGACTGGATTCGATCATTCCGGGATTCAGTCGCCATGTGTACGCGCTCAGTGGCGTATCGGGCGGGGGCGTTGGCACGGTTTTTTATACAGCTTTCCTCCGTGACGTGCCCGAAACAAAACGAAATGGCCGGTTCGATCAGTTTCGGAAGGTTATTCGTGATGACTATTTATCAGCCGTGTCGGCAGCCCTGTTATTCCCCGAGTCGATTCAGCGGCTTATTCCGATACCGATCTCCCCGCTTGAGCGAGCCAAATGGCTCGAAGATTCCTGGGCCGATTCATACCAGGACAATCTGGGTCTTCGCACGCTCGATTCATCGCTGACCCAATTGTACCAAACTCCAGACGGCTATAATTATAACTTACCCTCTCTCCTATTGAACGGCACGTTGGCCGAATCGGGGCAGAAAACCATCACCTCAAATCTGCAACTCGATCCGGGTTATTTTAAAAACGTGGTATCTACGCTGGATGTACTGGGAACCGATGTACCCTTAAAAACGGCGGCTTCCTTATGCAGTCGTTTCCCCATAGTAACCAATGGCGGATTGATTCAGAAAGACACACTGCTGGGAAACGGCCGAAAACAGCAATACGGCGGGCATATCGTTGACGGGGGCTATTTTGACAATTCGGGGGTAGAAACCTGCATTCAATTAATGAATAACCTGGTTCCGTCCATCCGGCAGTTGGATACCGCCCGGCACGTTATCATCATCCCTTATATTCTCTTTATTCAGAACAGCAATACAATTGGCAAACTCCCTCAGAAACGCTCCATCTTACAGGAGATTCAGATACCGCTGCTTGGTTTTTTCAACGCCTGGGACAACGGCTCCACCACCCGCGACAACATGTTCAATTCGTTTATGAATCGCTTTGCTAACCCCAAAATCAATTACCTGACCCTCCGCCTAAGCTATAGCGACAGATATCCCCTGGGCTGGTTCCTGTCCAACAGCGTAGCCCGAAGTTTAAGCCAGCAGGCTAAAGATTCAATTAGCTTGAAAAACAAAGAGTTATTACAATTGAAAAGTGCGTTTCGGCAGATGAACGTGAAGCGGGTGGTTCAATGAGTAAGCAAAACGTCCTCTTCCGTTGTACTTTAGCTCCCTGACTAAATGAGTCTGCTATGAATCTTCGCATCAACGGCCGCATCTGGCTGGAAACCCTATCCAATGACTCCACCGAACGATTCATGGGTATCGGTCGACTGGAATTGCTTGGCCATATCCAGAAAACGGGTTCGATTAATCAAGCCGCAAAAGCGATGAAGATGTCGTATAAACGGGCGTGGGAGATGGTCCATTCGATGAATACACAAGCCGATACGCCATTAGTAACTACGCAAACCGGGGGCGAGAAAGGGGGTGGAACGATTATAACCGCCGAAGGTGAAAAATACCTCTCCTATTACCGAGGGCTACAGGACCGGTTCCAGAAATTCCTTACCGATGAATTGACCAATCTGCCTTAGCAAAATAAGCTTCTGTTGATTCTTTAGCTTCTTGTTACCTATTTCTTTTTCGCATTCAACTGACCTAAAACCATGGCAATTTGCCGATCATAGTCCTCAATCTGTTTGTCATAAATATGGGTAGTATCCGTCAACGAACGTTGCAGGAGTTGAAAACTTTTTAGTCGTAGCGTACTGTACTGTCGTAACAGTTTCGTATGCTGATGATATCCCTCCGGCACGTTAAGTTTATCAGCCTCATCGAGAAGATAAATAGCTTCCTGCCAGGCAATCACTCCCTGATCGTTCATGGCTTTGGCAACCCCGGCAGCTGAGGTAGTTTTTGGTAGTCGAAAAACACCCATTGCCTGATCATTCAGTTGATTAAATCGCTTCATGAGCCGGTCAAAATCAGCTAGTGGGGTTGATTTGTGCGTATAGACTACTATAGCCAGCAGGAAGGCCAGCACCGGGGGAACGAGCATGGGCAACAGGGCTCTGCTTGCCGGTTGATTGGAGCGAAGAACAAACACGTAATAGGCATAGCCCGTAAACAGCCCACCCACTAGCCCCCTATATGGGCGGCATTGTCGATATGTGACTGCATACCGATGAACAAGTTGAAACCGACAAACGTCAGGATACTTTTCAGCAACTCTCTACGTACGGTGGCATCGAGCCAATTGGTCGTTAGCAGGGCAAGAAATACGCCATACATCCCAAAAATAGCGCCCGATGCGCCTGCGCCTAGTAAAACATCATGCCACCACAAGCTAACAACACTGCCCATCAAGCCTGCTGTAAGATAGGCGATGGTGAACTGACGAGTACCCAGCAGTGGCTCCAGGATAGGACCAATCTGAACCAGTGCATACATATTGAACACCAGGTGAAGGATACCAATATGCAGGAAACAACTGCTCAGCAATCGCCAGGGCTGTCCACCAAGGGTTAAAGGCGAATAATTAGCCCCCATCGGATTAAGTCTGCGCTGGCCGGTTGCAATAAGTCTACCCCGCTTACAGCCATAAGCAGAAATACCCCTACATTTAACCAGACAAGTATGGGAGTCACCACATAGCCCTCAGTGGGTTTGAGCAGTTGTAAGGGATTAGGTCTGTCGGGCCTCGGTGGCCTCGATTCAGAGCTGGGCGTATCCTGAGGATTGGGCGTATCGGTTGTTTCGAGATTCATACGTGGAAGGGTGGATTTCGCTTTAAAACAAAAAGCTGTTCGCTGTCCCGGATTCATAGACTATAGCCCCTAAGCCATAGTCTATAAACCCGGGACAGCGAACAGCTTCAAAAATACGATTACTTCTTCGCGGTGTATATTACCCGCCAAACTTTACCTTTCACCGAATCACTAATGTAAAGCGAGCCATCGGGGCCCTGAGCCAAGCCTACAGGCCGGGCTTTGGCATCGCCGGGACTGGCAAGATCGAGTTTACCGGCGTTTACATCGGTGCCGGGCTTTCCCTGTTCGGCTACCCCTGCAAAGTTCTCGGCAAACACTTCGTACTTACCGGATGGCCGACCGTCTTTCCCAAACGGAATGAAAGCCACAAAATAACCACCCTGTTTGAGGGGAGCACGGTTCCAGGACCCGTGAAAACACACGAAGGCCCCATTTTTGTAACGGGCCGGGAAGCTGTTACCGGTGTAAAACAAGAGGTCATTTGGTGCCCAGTGACCCGGAAATGCCATAATTGGTTTTTCTTTTCCCGCACAACGATCCACTTTTGTACCATCACCACCGTATTCGGGGGCTAGTAATTTCTGTTTTTTCTCGTGGTTGTTGTAGCAATACGGCCAGCCAAAATCGGCCCCCTCCTTCACCATGAGCATTTCTTCGGAAGGGAATTCGGCGCTATACTCGTCAGTAAATATACCACCCAGTTGTTTAGGTTATCGCGGCCGTGTTGTAGTGCATAGAGCGTATTGGTCGCCGTGTTCCAGTCGAGGGCTACTGCATTCCGGATACCCGTGGCATAGCGTTTCCCATCGGCCTTATGCTGATTCAGTTTGTTGGCATCGAACTGCCAGATACCCCCATACTCTTCCAGAATTGGGCAGGGGTCCATACCTTTCGAGCCTTTCTGCCGGTCTTTCTCCTGACAGGCGTTCGATGGGGCACCAAAATTCACGAACAGTTTCCCATCGGGCGAAATCGCCAGTGACTTGCTGGCATGCTGACGCTGGAGCGTTAAACCCGAAACGATTGGTTCGGCGGGCGTTGTTTCCAGCACTTTGCCGTTGGTTAATTTGTAGCGGTAAACCGACGTATCCGACGAAGCATACAGGTAGTTGTTGTAAATAGCTGCCCCTGTACCCGTATTATTGCCAAACATAAGGGTCTGATCGGCGCGTCCATCGCCATTGCTATCTGTTAGTTCAGCAATCCCTTTGCCGTCATTCAGTTTTTCCAGTTTCACAAAGACGGTGCCCTCGTTGTCAACGGCAATGTGTCGGGCTTTGCCAAGGTTATCAGCGAACACCAGCGCGCCAAAGCCACTGGCAAGTTTAAGGCCGCCGTTGTCAGGGTCCGGGGCTATGGCATTCCGGTCAACTGATGCGATACTGGGCCGGGATTTTATAGGCTTTTTGGGGCCAGTGAAGGCGACAGTTACAGCCGTTAGTAAAAGCAGAGCTGCTTTCATAATGAAAATGATTGGTTTTTGGGTATAAGAGATAAACGGGTGATTTATGTTAAAAGTTTTTTAATGAAACCGACAAACCAGTCTATTTCGGTAATTTTGACGGGTATCTAACTAAGCCATGCTACTTTTCCCAGCATATGAATAAACTTGTTACATCAATTACCCGTCAGGTAGCGGCTCTATCGCTAGGCTGGCTCCTATCGGTACCCCTATACGCACAAAGTGATTTGCCCCCATTGCCACTTTCCCAACTGACCAAACCCGCGGGCTGGCAGTTAGTAGGCTCGGTATCGCCGAATGCCGATGGTACATCAATGCAACCCAAACCGGGCAGCAATGTGCTGGTTGGTGGCAGCGAGCCCTTAACACTCCTAACGCCCACGGCCGATTTCCGGCTGCGTTTCGACCTACTGATGACACTCAACGCCGATGTAGTGGTGAACCTACCCTCGGGACAACCAATCAGCCTGGCTCACTCGCAGGAGATTTCCCGCTTGCTGAAAGCCCCCGGCTTATGGCAAACCGTCGATTTATGGTATAAAATCGGTAGTTCAAAAGAGTCCGCCGTTCTCGAAAAGCTGGCTATCAATGGCGTAACCGTTCGCGAAGGGCAGATGCTGGCAGGCAAGGCGTTAGGGCCTCTCACCCTTATGACCAAATCAGGCAATGTTGCCATTCGTAATGTTGGGTATCGGGTTATGACACCCCGCACAGTAGCCCAGTGGGTTGGCCCGCTGAGCTATACGATTGTAGAAGGTGGCTACATTCAAAATCCAGACGATGCCGCCAGGAAGAAAGTTCTGAAACAGGATACAACCAGCGTCTTGAACTACGAAGTATCGTATGGCCAACCCCGCCAGTACACCATCTTTTTCACAGGAAAATTAAATGCCCTGCAAGCTGGCGATTACCGCTTCGACCTGAATCAGGGTGGGCTGGCGGCTTTATGGATCGACGGAAAAGAGGTGCTCCCCATCAATCACCTTGAGTTGGGAATGCCGAATTCGAATACCATTCCGTTAACGGCGGGGCCACACGAGGTAAAGGTTTATTTCTCCCGTTCCTGGTTCCGTCCGGGACTTGGGCTGTATGTATCGCAGGCCGGAACGCGCCCACAACCGTTACACGCGCCCACATCGCTCCCCGAACCTGACCCCGTCGCTGTTGTGAGTGTGAACCCGGATTTCGGTGATGCCCAGAATCAGGTTCAGCGCATTCGTTCGTTTGTGCAACTGCCCGGTGAGAAAACGAAACGCACTCACAGTCTATCAGTTGGTTCGCCAGTTGGTCTTCATTACACCGTTGACCTGAACCAGATGGCGTTAATCCAGGCCTGGAAAGGCGACTTTGCCAACACTACCGAAATGTGGTACGAGCGGGGTGAACCTCAACTTCTTGCCCCTTTAGGTGCTCCCGTCTACCTGCCTGCCCAAACCCGCTTATGGTACTAACGAACGACGCAACTGCCTGGCCCGACAGCGTTGGTGAAAACATCCTGCAATACAAAGGACTAACGATTGACAAGCAAGGAGTTCCCACGCTAAGTTATATGCTGGCTGGGGCTACAGTTACAGATGCAACCCGTGCCGAAGGCAATGCGCTGGTTCGGACGCTAACGCTGACTGGCTCGCCTGATGGCACCCCGTATTGCCGGGTAGCTACCGGGGCATCGTTGGAAGAAGTTGGCAAAGGCATCTATGCGGTAAACGATCGTAGTTATTATATCCGCTTTGATCCAAAAGCCAAAGTAAAACTCCGTCAGAGCAACGGTAAGCAGGAGTTATTGCTCCCCGTCGATATGAAAAACGGCGCGGGTTCGGTACAATATTCGATTGTGTTTTAAACAGGTTGTTAATAGTCATTGATTGTCATTCCGTTGAGACAATTCATAACGATCAATAACAATCTAATGACAATCAATGACTATGAATGACCCAATCACCTGGGCCGAGTTTGAGAAAGTGGAAATCCGCACGGGGACAATCGTGGCGGCTGAAGCTTTTCCACAAGCTCGGAAACCAGCTTACAAACTCACGATTGATTTTGGCGAATTGGGCACCAAACGAACTTCGGCCCAACTTACTAAGCTGTATTCTTTAGATGAACTGGTTGGCAAGCAGGTGGTGGCGGTGGTTAATTTCCCGCCGAAACAGATTGCCACCTTTATGAGCGAGTGTTTGGTGCTGGGAGCTGTTGATGGAGATGGTACCGTCACCCTGCTCCAAACCGAACGCCCAACCCAAAATGGATTACGAATTGCTTAAAACTAATTGATAATGTATACTGTACAAGGCAGAATGAGCAAGCAAGTACGCATAGCGATGCTTATATTCGCTCATTCACTCATTTACTCATTCACTCATTTTGCGTTTGCCCAACGACCGGCGAGTGAAGAAGACTACTACCGGATCGTTACCCTGCCGATTCCGGAAGATATTAAACTCGAGGTAGGCGGCCTGGCTCCCTTGCCTGATGGACGGCTGGCAGTCTGTACACGCCGGGGTGAGGTCTGGATTATTAGTAATCCTTATATGCAGGGTAGCCGGGTAGCAACCTTCAAAAAGTTTGCGTCGGGCCTGCACGAGCCACTGGGCCTGATGTGGCACCCAAAAGGCTATTTCCTGTGTACGCAACGGGGCGAAGTCACGAAGCTGGTCGATAAGGACGGTGACGATGTGGCCGATGAGTATAGCTCGTTCTATAAATGGCCACTGTCGGGAAATTACCACGAATACAGCTACGGCCCATTGCTGCTGCCCGATGGCGACATGGTCATCACACTCAACCTCGACTGGATTGGCTACGGTGCCAGTCTGGCTAAATGGCGCGGCTGGATGCTCAAACTGACCGAAAAAGGGGAAATGACGCCCTGGGCAACGGGCCTCCGCTCTCCAGCGGGTTTCGGCCTACTGCGTGATGGCAGTATTCTGTATACCGAAAACCAGGGCGACTGGGTTGGCTCAGGCCGGATGACGCACTTGACGAAAGGCGCTTTTGCCGGTAACCCAGCCGGTCTCCGTTGGTCAGGGGAACCAGGTTCGCCGTTGACACTTAAACCGGAAGATGTGCCAAGCACGGGCAAACCGATGTTTGAGGTAGCCAAAACCGTCAAAAATCTGAAAGTACCCGCCGTATGGTTCCCCCATACACTCATGGGCATTTCGACCTCCGATTTCAAACAGGACACGACGAACGGGGCCTTTGGACCATTCACGGATCAACTATTCGTGGGCGATCAGGGGCATAGCAAAATCATGCGGGTGGCGCTCGAAAAAGTCAATGGGGAGTGGCAGGGTGCCTGTTTCCCCTTCCGCGAAGGCTTCGAATCAGGCATTATCCGTACCGTTTGGGGACAGGATGGTTCTATGTTCGTTGGGATGACAAGCCGGGGCTGGGCTGCCACGGGTAAAGAACCGTATGGAATTCAGCGGCTAGTCTGGACAGGCAAAACGCCGTTCGAAATGAAAACCATTACCTCTAAACCAGACGGTTTCGAAGTTGCCTTTACCCTACCTGTTGACCGCAAAACAGCAGAAAACCCCGAAAGCTACAGCCTGAATAGCTTTACGTATCGTTACCATAGAACCTATGGTAGTCCTATCGAAGATGCCCGGCCTGTACCTATCCGGGGTGTTGTTGTAGCACCCGACGGTATGAGTGCCCGGATTGTGGTGGATACCGTTCTGCGCGAAGGCTATATCCATGAGCTAAAAGCAGAAGGTATCCGGTCAGTTTCGGGAAGTATGCCGCTGTTGCACGCAACAGGTTACTACACCCTTAATGCCATTGCACCGGGTGAGAAGCTAACGTTGCCTGCACGGGCCGTTGCCATTGCGAAGCACGAACATGCCGATATGATGGCAACGGAGAAGAAAGCTGCAACTACGGCCAGTAAAAACGTGAAAGCAGTTAACGCTAAACGTATCGTTACCATGCCCGCCGACTGGACCAATGGCCCCGACCAATCCCTGACCATCGGCACCAAACCAGGGCTTAAATTCGATGTCGATAAATTGGAAGTGAAAGCAGGTAGCAAGATAAAACTTGTGTTCAACAACAACGACGATATGTTGCATAACTGCGTCATTACGAAGCCCGGTGCCGCCAATGCCGTTGGCGATGCAGCCCTACGGTTGAACCTGAACGGGCCTAAAATGAACTACGTCCCAAACTCGCCAAACGTGTTGTATCACACAAACATTCTTCAACCCGAAACCTCCGAAACGATCTATTTCGTAGCGCCTACCGAGCCCGGCGATTATCAGTTCGTTTGTTCGTTTCCCGGCCATTCCTCGCTGATGCAAGGAACGCTGAAAGTAGTGAAGTAGAGACGTAGACATACCAAACTAGTATATGACCAAACTTGATTCTGCTGATTCTACTGGATTCTATTATTTCATTCAATTGATTATCAAAACAATAGAATCCAGTAGAATCAACAGAATCTATAGAATCCACCAGAATTTATTTTGGCAATGCCCCAGTGCGTTTCCGCTCATCAACAACTAATGGCGCTTTCTATGAGAGCGTCATTATTTTTACATCACACTGTAGCCCAATTGTGTATTTTTCCGTTGTATCCGTATGCGAAACGCTTCACTATTCACCATACTCTTCTTTATCTCATTAATAGGACACGCTCAGCAACGCCGAAATGACGACGATACGTCTCATTATCGAACGGTGCCTGTTCCAGCGCATTTGTTGCCGATTGAACGAGCTTACGGGTCATCGTCGCTGGGAAGTGTCTATTTTTATGGGGGCAAAAAACTCTCATCCCCCTATTCGCTGGAGATCCCGTTCTTTGAATTGAATGACCCTGATGTATCGCACCATTTTCAGGCATTTCGAACCGTGACCACACTCAGCCGCTTAACAGCCTTAGTGCCACTCGCTTATATTCTCCTGAGTAATAATCGAACCAACGGTACCTACTGGTCGGTGTACGGCGGTTCTATTGTGGCTTCGTTAACATTGTCCATTATCGGTAATAGTCAGGTTAACAAGGCTGTCATACGGTATAACGAGATGCTTCGGCAACCCCGGATTGGGCTTTCTGCTGACCCCGTATCCCTAACCGGACGAACCGCTATAGGCGTGGGTCTATCCTACGGTTTTTAAAACACTAACGAATAGCATTAAATCTAAGACAGAATTGTTTGTACCTTAATCCTCGGGGCCGCCCGAACGGTGGATTTTTTAGTTACTATTACCTATAAATCAGACGCTTATTCAGTACAATAGAATCAACAGAATCTTAATTTGCCTAATTAGTTACCCTCCATCAAAAAAATAAACCGAAATCATAGGAATGAGAACAGAGTGTCGTCTAATCTGAAAACCTGACACTCTTAACACCTTCTCATGCACAAAATACTAGCTCTTGTTATCATCCTGGGTTTCGCGTTCGTTGTTAGCTGCAGTAAACAAAGTGATACAACCGTAACACCAACCACTACAGGAACTACGGCTACCTACAATGATCTTTGGATTCCGCCCACGCTTACGGGAACTACCTTTACCCTTACGCTCGCGAAATCCACAAAACAGCTTCGAACAGGTGCTGTCACGAATACCTATGGTTATAATGGCGCTTCGTTTTGGGGGCCAACCCTGATTATGAACAAGGGCGACCTTGTGAAACTGAACGTGACCAACAACTTGTCGGAAGCTACCACCACTCACTGGCATGGCTTTCATATTCCGGCGATAATGGATGGGGGGCCGCATCAGCTAATCGAAGCGGGCACAACCTGGTCACCCTCCTTTGAGGTCAAAAACAATGCGGGTACCTATTGGTATCACCCACACCTGCATGAAAAAACGAAGGAACACCTGACGTATGGCGCTGGTGGATTGATCATTATCAAAGATCCCATAGAGTCGGCGCTTGCTTTACCCCGAACCTACGGCGAAGACGACATTCCACTCGTTTTAACCAGCAGAAACTACACCTCCACCAACGCCTTCGATTTGTCGGCCCGCGCTTATGGTGATTATCAATTGACCAACGGAACATCCAGCGCACAGGTAAGCCTGCCCAAACAATACGTGCGGTTGCGGATTCTGAATGCCGAAATTGAACGTGGGTACAATTTGGGATTCAGCGATAACCGAACATTTTATGTAATCGGAAATGATGGTGGCCTTCTGGACGCGCCGGTGGCCGTAACCCGGGTAAAAATGATGGTGGGCGAACGCGTCGAAATCCTGGTTAATCTAGGCAACGATGCCGCAGGTTCAAGCCTGGACCTGAAAGCCTATAATTCGGGGCAGGCGTTTGGCTTTCCGGGGGGTGAGCCCAATTCCACGGGTGACTTTGGAAGCCTGTTAAATAATACGGATTTTCCGGTACTACATATTAATGTAAAAGCAGCTACCCCAACGGCCATAACTGCCCTACCCGCAAAACTCACGACCAATACCTATTGGACAACTGCCGATGTGACCAATAGCCGAACCATCACCATCACGGGTGGGCAGGGAGCTACTGCGTTTTCGTTTGACAATAATCTCTACGGAGAAACAAAAATCAATCAGACCATTAAGCTGAATGCCATCGAAAAGTGGACCATTACTAACAACAACATTTTCGGGCATTCTTTTCACATTCACGACATACAGTTTAAAATCATTTCCAGAAGTTCGGGCGCAGTAGGCACGCATGAATCCGGCTGGAAAGACACTGTGTATGTACCCGTTGGCGAAAGCGTATCCGTGATTGCCAAGTTTGATGATTTTGCCAGCAGCACCAATGCCTACATGTACCATTGCCATTTTTCGAACCATGAGGATGGCGGTATGATGGGACAGTTCTTAGTCACTCAGTAAGCTAGCTTTATGAAGCAGTGGCAACTGGCAGGCATCCTGATTTTGCTCTGTGCCTGTTTGTATTTTTTCCTGAACAGGCACAGAACTCCTCCGGCGATGGAGGTCGTAAACTATGATCCAATGTTACAAAAAACGGATCAGGGCTGGTTGTACAAAGGGGAGCCATTTTCGGGCTATATGGTTGAAAAAGAAACCGATGGCCGAATTGTGTATCGGTTACCCATCCTGGATGGTCAGGAAAATGGGTTAGCGAAAGGATGGTACAATACGGGTGAGAAATTACTGGAACGTCTGTTTGTGGATGGCAAAAAAGAGGGTGTTTTTAAACAGTGGTGGCCTAACGGGCGGCTTCGTTATCTGTTTCATTACCAGCATGATCAATACAACGGAACCCAGCTGGTCTTTTTCCCAACTGGCAAAAAACGGGAAGAAAGCACCTATATCTCGGGCGAAGAAGAAGGCCGCCAACGTGTGTGGGATAAAGATGGTCGCCTGCTCGCAAACTACACTATCCGACACAAAAAACTGTATGGCATTCGTACGATCAAAAGCTGTTTGCCAGCAACACATTAACAAGCTCAGCTTCGGCGTATTAGCGTGGGTAGCGATGCTCCTGATGGGTTGCGACAGCAAGTTGAAATCGACAGAAACACTGCCGTTTTACAACACAGCCGATTTCACTGCCGAATGGATTACACCAGATGAAAATCGCTACAAGACAATACACACCATTCGTTCATTCGCTATGCAGGATCAGCTTGGGCATGTGTTTACGTCTGATTCACTGAAAGGTAAGGTGTACGTAGCTAATTTCTTCTTTACAACCTGTCCGAGTATCTGTCCCAAAATGGTCAGCAATTTGGCCGTATTGCAGCATTTATTTGCCACATCACCTGAGTTAGAATTGGTTTCATTCTCCGTGATGCCCTGGGTTGATTCCGTCGGCCGATTGAAGGAGTACGGTAAATCGCATGCCGTTAATCCAGCAAAATGGCATCTGCTTACCGGCGACCGGGAGAAAATATATGCCTTGGGACGAACGGCCTATTTTGCCGAAAAAGGCCAGGGCCTACTAAAAGATTCAACCGAATTTCTTCATACTGAGTCAATGTTGTTAATTGATAAAAAAGCTAGAATACGAGGCATTTACAACGCTACCCAGCCGGATGACATTACCCGAATTACGGATGACATAAACATACTTTTAAACGAATCAGAATCCTCCTACCAATAGGCGATGCGCCAGAAGCTATGCAATACCAATAATCCATTATCTTATTTGGCCTGTCCATCAATTCGCAAAATATTAATCGGCTTTCGGTATAGGTAGAGGTCCAAACTAGGCAGGTTTGTGCTTTTTTAGTAGTTTCGCTGACTCAATCAGCAAACTCATGCAAACGAAATCCTTACCGCTCCTTTTTGTCTTATTCGTTCTCCTTTCCACCCTACTCAACGCACAAGCCATTTTAAACCGCGACCCTCAAATCGCTGATCTTATCAGTCAGGTTTCGGCGGATAGTTTACGGGCACACATCAACGGCTTAGTTAGTTTTGGTACTCGGCATACGCTGAGCGTACCTGCCGATGCTTCCGCACAGGTTGGTAAGAAAGGCCTTGGAGCTGCCCGTCAGTGGATTCTGGGCAAATTCAATCAATACGCCAAACAATCGGGGGACGCATGACCGCCACGCTCGATACCTGGACACTTCAACCCGACGGTCGGCGGGTGGATAAGCCTGCTAACATGGGGAACGTAATGGCGACACTCAAAGGCACCGACCCTACCGACGACCGGGTTTTCATTGTACAGGGCCACATGGACAGCCGGGTAACAAACGTGATGAACCGCGAATCGGATGCGCCGGGCGCGAATGACGATGGGTCGGGTACAGCTGCCGTTATTGAGCTTTGCCGGGTTATGAGCAAGTCGTCGTTTCCCGCTACTATCATCTTTGTTACCCTGACCGGCGAAGAACAGGGATTACTGGGCGCCGAACATTTGTCGGAACGGGCCATTAAAGAGAAATGGAATCTGGAAGCCGTCCTGAACAACGATATCATGGGCAGTAACAACAGCAGCGATACCCGCATCATCGACAATACCCGGCTGCGCGTTTTCAGCGAAGGTCTGCCATCTAGTCTATTAAAAGACACCACTGGACGTATTGGTCAGATTCAGCGATTTGGGAATGAAAACGACGGTAAGGCCCGTACGCTGGCCCGGTATCTGAAAGAAATTGGCGAACGCTATGTCGAAAATCTGGAAGTGGTCATGGTCTACCGCAATGACCGCTATCTACGCGGAGGTGACCATACGCCCTATGTGCAACGGGGTTTCGCGGCTGTACGTATGACCGAAATGAACGAGAACTACGAGCATCAACACCAGGATTTGCGCACCGAAAATGGCACTGAGTTTGGGGACTATCCGAAGTTCATGGATTTCGAATACCTGCGTAAAAACACAGCGGTTAATCTCGCCACACTAGCGAATCTGGCCAAATCGCCAACGGTGCCGCAGAAAGTAACTGTCGATGTTCGGAACCTGACCAACGCAACGGTTCTTTACTGGCAGGCTCCCCAGGCAGGCAAGGTAAAAGGCTACTACGTACTGATGCGTGAGACCTACTGGCCCTTCTGGCAGAAGAAATTCTTCACGACGAAACTGGGCATGACGCTTCCTTATTCGAAAGACAATTACTATTTCGCCGTACAGGCTGTCAGTGAAGACGGCAATGAAGGGTTGCCCGTTCTGCCCGTACCGAATCTGCGATGAAGGATAGAACGCTGATTTTTATGATTGGTATGATCGGTTATGATTTAAAGTTTTAGAAAAATCTTGCTGCGATTACAGGAGCGTTTGGCTAAAGTCGATTTATCGCTCATATCAAAATCCAGCCTTTGGCTTATCAAATACCTAAAATATAGAAATTAACAAGAACACTCATCAATCATATTGATCATAAAAATCAGCGTTCTATGTCCTCTATCTCCAAACGGCAATTTCTAAAATCCCTTGTTGGCACAGCCACCTTGTCGACCTGGGCGGGTCTGGACGAGACGCTGGCTAAGGTGGCCCATCTACCCGCGGCTACGCTGGTGCAGAAGGAGAGTTTTTGGTCTGATATCCGGGCAGCCTATCCGGTTACCAAAGAGTTTATCCAGCTCGAAAACGGGTACTATTCCCTGGCTGCCCAACCCGTGATGGATAGCTATCTGAAGCATATTCAACAGGTAAATTCGGTCTCGTCTTATTACATGCGAACACGCCAGTTTGCGGATAAACGGGAGTCTCAAACCCAATTGGCGAAGTTGTTAGGCTGCTCGACAGATGAATTAATCATTACCCGAAACACCACCGAATCACTGGATACGGTTATTGGAGGACTGAAATGGAAAGCGGGTGACGAAGCTATTATGGCCCAGCAGGATTATGGGGCTATGCAGGATATGTTCAAGCTACAGGCCCGGCGACATGGCATTGTAAATAAGACACTTTCGCTACCCAATCATCCCAAGTCCGACGCAGAGATCGTGAGTCTCTACGAGAAAGCCATTACACCCAAAACGCGGTTGCTAATGGTTTGCCACATGGTGAATATTACGGGCCAGATACTGCCGATTCGCCAGATTACCGAGATGGCGCATAAACACGGCGTGGAGGTCCTGGTGGATGGTGCCCATGCCTTCGCGCAGTTGAATTTCTCCATAGGTGATCTCGGCGGTTGCGATTATTACGCCAGCAGTTTACACAAATGGCTGGGTACACCCCTTGGCGCGGGCATTCTGTATGTGCGAAAGGACAAAATTGCGGATCTCTGGCCACTCTTCGCCGACAGCAGTGTTCCCGATGATGATATTAGAAAGCTGAATCATACCGGTACGCACCCCGTAGCCACCGATCTGGCCATTCAGGATGCGATCAAATTCCACACAGGCATTGGCATCGAGCGAAAAGAAGCCCGGCTTCGGTATCTTCAACATTACTGGACTGATCAGGTACGCCATCATTCTAAAATCATACTCAATACACCCGAAGCACCCGCCCGTTCCTGCGCCATTGCCAACGTAGGTATAGCCGGCAAAACGCCCACCGAACTAGCCAAAATCCTGTTCGACAAGTACAAAATATTTACGGTCGCCATTGATTCGCCCCCTGTGCAGGGGTACGCGTTACACCCCATGTCTACACGACCATAGCCGAACTGGACTCGTTTGTAAAGGCGTTGAAAGAACTGGCAGGGTAACTCAGCCCGTATTTTCTATGAAAAATAAACACGGGCTGAAGCCCATGAGTACATACCTCTACTATTCATCAATATGAATCGCTCAATTTCTCTCTTTCTGCTTACCCTCTCAACCTTCGCCAGCCTGGCCCAAACGCCAGTCAAAAAACGGCCGATGATGCCAAAAGACATTTATCGGCTCCAAACCATCAGCGATCCACAGGTTTCGCCCGATGGCAAATGGATAAGCTATGGGCTATCGACCGTCGATACAACGAAAGATAAACGTAATGCCGATCTCTGGATGGTGAGCTGGGACGGCAAAGAATCCGTTCAGCTTACCAATAGTCCCGATGGTGAATCCAGAGCACGATTTAGTCCGGACGGGAAATACATTTCCTTTGTATCGGCCCGACAGGGCGCGACCAAAGGTCAGATTTGGCTGATGGATCGCCGGGTGGTGAAGCCAAAAAACTCACCGATCTGAAAACTGATCTGGAAGACTACGTCTGGTCGCCGGATGGGAAAAAGATCGCGATGGTCCTACATGACCCTGACTATTCGGATTCGGCTAAAACCAAAGTTCGGAAGCCCTATGTCCTTGACCGCTATCAGTTTAAGGCCGATGTAAAAGGCTACCTGGAAAAAGGCTCTGTCCACCTCTACATCTATGACATTGCAACGAAAAAGCTGGATACGCTCACCACGGGCCTCTATGATGAAACCTCCCCCGTTTGGTCGCCAGACGGGTCGCAGCTAGCGTTTGTGAGCAACCGAACCGAAGACCCTGACAAAAACCAGAATACGGACATCTACATCATCGACACCCGTAAAGGTGCGACCATGAAGCAGTTGACTACCTGGACCGGTGCCGATAATAACCCAGCCTGGAGTCCGGATGGCAAGAAAATCGCGTATCTACGGTCGACGTCTTCGGGGAATTTTCTAATGTATGATCAGCCCATACTGGCCGTTATTAACCGGGAAGGAGGGGAAACAACCCTGCTCTCAAAAACATTGGACCGCCCCGTTCGAAACCCAACATGGGCTAAAGACGGACAATCCATTGCCGTATTGGTGCAGGATGACCGGCAGACATACATTGGTCGTTACATATTCCCCGAAGGAAAGTTTGCTGGTTTAACGGGTGGCAACCGGGTATTCAGTAACCTGGAATCAGCACCCGACGGCAACTGGGTGGCCATGGTGAGCGAACCGCAAACACCCGGCGAACTATACGCCATTGAGAATGGAAATCCCCGCCGACTGACACGCGTGCAGGACGATTTTCTAACGCCACTTGAACTTGCCACTGTCGAAGGATTTACGTCGAAGAGTAAAGACGGAGCGCAGGTATCGAACGTGCTGTATCGCCCGGCGAACACACCCGTAGGCAAAAAACTTCCGACTATTTTCTACATTCATGGTGGGCCGGTGTCGCAGGATGAATTTTCGTTCGACTTGACCCGACAACTGCTGGCGGCTGGTGGCTATGCCGTTGTAGCGGTCAATTACCGGGGCAGCAATGGCCGGGGTCTCGACTATACCAAAGCGATTTATGCCGATTGGGGCAACAAAGAAGTGCTGGATATTCTGGGCGCTGCCGACTATGTTGTGGAGAAAGGCATCGCCGATCCCGACCGACTTGGCATTGGTGGCTGGAGTTATGGCGGCATTCTAACCAACTACACCATTGCCACCGACACCCGTTTTAAGGCTGCAGCCAGCGGAGCCGGGAGTTCCCTGCAATTGTCCATGTACGGCATCGACCAGTACGCCAATCAGTACGAAAATGAATTAGGTACTCCCTGGAAAAATACCGATAAATGGCTGAAAGTGTCCTATCCCTTTCTGAAGGCTGACCGCATCAAAACCCCAACGATGTTTATGGCCAGCGAGAAAGATTTCAACGTGCCGGTGGCAGGCAGCGAGCAGATGTTTCAGGCCCTGCGCTCCTTAGGCATTCCAACTCAGTTGATCATCTATCCAGGTCAATATCATGGCATTACCGTACCTAGCTATCAGAAAGATCGGGTTGATCGGTATTTGCAGTGGTTCGACAAATATTTGAAGCCGAAGACGCTGTAAACCGTTAAAATTTGATTCTATTGATTCTTTAGATTCTCCTGCTGATCAATGTCTATTTACCAAAGTGGTAGAAATCCAATATCAGCACAGCCAATAGACTAGTGAACCTGAGCAGTTAATGCCTTTTATAGGCTGACAGTGCATCGAAAAATCAGATTTCAGCGTACTATTGGTATTGTTCTATTCGTTTTTTCTGTAGTTTACCAACACTTATTTGTTTTTCGATTTGAATCCATTAAAATCAACTAATTATGAAGCGTTACTTATATGCTCTCTGTTTCTTTGTAGTGACTTTAATTGGCTTAAGTGCCTGCTCTAAATCAAGTGATCCAGTGGCTGTCTCACCTGCGGTAGGCCGTTGGGAATTAAATAGGGGCATATTAAGTAGCTTTCCTACTTCTACTACATCAAATGTCAATGGAGCTGCAATAGACTTATATTACTTTGAGTCATATGCATCGACTATAGATATATACTCAGATAATACATTCAATGAAAACTACCGTAGTGTTACTGTTGATGACGCTAGTGGAACCTGGGATTTCACCAATAATACATTGACGTTAAAGTACGACGTTGGAGGTACAGACACTTATACCTATTCTAAAACTAAAAATATTGAAGAACTGGCCACAACTACGCCTGTAAACTACACACTTGGTACGGCTGTTGGCAAGGTTCAGGTTATATATAGGAAGTAAATTGCTGGCATTTTACAAGATAATTTCAATCTAGCATAAGCCTAAAAAAAGCCACTGACTAGTCAGTGGCTTTTTTGTGCATTAGGGATTGGCAATCGTGGTTATCGCTATTGATTACCCAAGCCAATTACCTGTGCTACGGCATCCCAATTAGGTGCGCTTCCTGCAATCAGCTTAACCCAACACATACCGTTCCCTAAATCACCCATTCCAACTTGACATAGTCACTGATTTGCATTTTTTATTTTGAAAATGCCGGATTCTACTCATATAAATTTTGATTAATATATCATTATCAAAATAATTTAAAGGCGTTTTCGGATTGAAGACGCTTTTTTCTTGGCATTAATTCGTACTTTCACAAAACCCTATCTACTAAGGACTTATATTTGCCTTTACTCTAATTTTATCCGGAATTAATACAAAAACCATGTCATCACAACTAACTCGCCGGGATTGGCTACGTGCCAGCGGCCTTCTAACAGCCGGGCTTGGCTTAAGCCGATTTACCCCCGCCAAAGCCAGTGTTCCTAATGCCCCATTGATTTCAGGGTTCACCAATGAGTTTGCCTTTGCCGATGACCCTTTCGCCAACATGCCCAAGCTTCGGGCCCGGTTGTTTGCTAATGAGAACCCACTAGGTATTTCTGCCAGTGCCAAAGAAGCGATCATTAAGGCTACTGAAATTGGTAACCGCTACGCCTGGATGGAGTTCGGCCAGTTGAAGTCGCTGATTGCTACGGATGACGGTGTAAAACCGGCTAACATCATGATGGCACCGGGTTCGTCGGATATTCTGATGGCCGCTGCCGATCACTTTGCCAAAGGTGGCGGTACCATCCTGACCAGCACCATGACCTACGACGACCTGCTCCAGCGGGCCGAAAAGTTTGGTGCAAAGATCAAGGCGCTACCCATGACGAAAGAGTATAAATTTGACCTCAACGCCATCAAAGCAAGCATTACGCCCGATGTGAAACTGGTCTATATCGTCAATCCAAATAATCCAACCGGCACCATCATCCCAACACCCGAACTGGAAGCATTCATCCGGGAGGTGTCCCCCAAAGTGCCCGTATTCATCGACGAAGCTTATATCGACTTCTACGAGCCTGCCGATCGTCCTAAACTGGGTAAACTGGTGGCAGAAGGTATGAATGTCATTCTGGCCCGGACGTTCTCTAAAATTCACGGTTTTGCCGGACTGCGCCTGGGTTATGCCATCGCTCAGCCCGATATGCTAAAAATCCTGCACGCCTATACCAATGGCGACTTTGCGGTGAGCATTACAACGTTAATGGCCGGTATCGCTAGTTATAAAGACATCGAATGGCAGAACCATTGCCGCGCCGAAAACGCCAAAGCCCGTGCCTATACGACCAAAGCGCTGGCCGATTTGGGCTACGAGGTAATTCCTTCGGCCACGAACTTCATCCTGTTCCCGATTCGGATGAAAACCAAAACGTTTGAGGGCCAAATGTTCGGACAGGGCATTGGTATCCAGACCCGCGACTTCAATGGCCAGCCCTACTGCCGCGTTAGCGTTGGCACGATGGACGAAATGGCCATCTTCATGGATGGATTTAAAAAAGTAGTAGGGTAGGATAATAAATAATGTACAATGAATAATGGATAATGATTTTGATCCTATCCTGGCTGGTTCATTGTACATTATTCATTGTACATTATTCATTAACTGAATGACAAGACGCGACTTCATCAATTCAACGAGTGCCAGTTATGCCAGCATGCTGGCGTGGGGAATGATACAACCCGCACCCGCATCGGCAATTGATTTACCTGCCAACGGCCTGAAAGCCGACGGCAAAGGTCGAAAAGTAATTGTGTTGGGAGCCGGTCTGGCTGGTCTGACTACCGCCTATGAACTTGGCAAATTAGGGTACGATTGTACCGTTATCGAAGCCAGGTCTCGTTCAGGTGGGCGTGTCTGGACAGTTCGGGGGGCACCAAAGAAACCGAATTAAATGGAGGTACCGCACAGACATGTGCGTTTGAAGACGGTCTGTATTTCAACGGGGGAGCCGCCCGCATTCCACACCATCATCAGATAACTCTGAGCTACTGCCGCGAGCTGGGTGTCCCTTTGCAGCTTTTCAATGGCGCGAATGAATCGGCTTATCTCTACAATGATGGTGGAACCGGCGATTTTGCCAATCGGCGGATGCGCATCAGTGATTACCATCACGACATGCGCGGCTATACCTCCGAGCTACTTGCCAAAGCGCTCGACCAATCGTCGCTGGATCAGCAGTTAACCAAGGAAGACGTAGAAAAACTGATCGACTTCCTGAAAAATGAAGGCGATCTGAACACCGCACATCTCTATAAAGGCACCAATCGTCGGGGTACAAAGCCAAAAGCGATCCGGGTGCTGGCCATACGCCGGGCACACTGACCGATCCCTACGGCCTTACCGATTTGCTACGATCTGGCTTCATGCAACCGGTTTTCTACAACGTGGGCGATTATGCCTACGAGCAGCAATCTACCCTACTGCAACCGGTTGGCGGGATGGACGCCATTCCAAAAGCGTTGGAGAAAAAACTGCTGGGCAAGATCATTTTCAATGCCCCCGTTAGTGAACTCCGTAAGACGGAAAATGGCGTTCGGGTTATTTACAGGAAAGATGGCAAGCCCGTTGAGATGACGGGCGAATTCTGCGTATGTACCCTGCCGTTGCCGATGCTCAAAAACCTTGAATCTGACCTCTCAGGAACCGTGAAACGAGCCGCTGATTTTGTACCCTACATGAAAACCGGAAAAATCGGATTGCAATTCAAACGGCGGTTCTGGGAAGAAGACGATGGTATTTACGGCGGTATTTCGCGTACCAATATGGACATCAATCAGATTTGGTACCCATCTTTTGGCTTGCAGGGAAAAAAAGGTGTGCTGATCGGCTATTACAATTTTTACAGCCGAGCCGAAGCAGTAGGAGCACTCCCCGTTGCCGAACGCGAAAAAGTGGCTCTGGCTCAGGGCGGTAAAATACACCCGCAATACCCCACCGAGTTCGATAATTCGTTTTCCCTGGCCTGGCACCGCTTACCCTATAGCGGAGGAGGTTGGGCTGTGTATGATGACAACACGCGCAAAAAATATTATCCTTCTCTACTGGAGCCCGATGGTAACATTTATTTTGCCGGTGAACACACAACCTATCTAACCGCCTGGATGGCCGGAGCCTTCACATCCGCCCGCCGAACCGTAGAGGCACTCCATGCCCGGGTAGGTGAGTATACAAAAAAATAGTGGCTGCAACAGGCTCCGGCTGTTGCCCTAACAGAATAGCGTATTGATTTAACAGCAACAGCCAGAGCCTGTTGAAGCCATAAATATCATGAAAAACAACCTGCTTTCCCTCTTAATTTTCCTCGTTTGCGCAGTTACAACCCAGTTACTTAGTCAACGTGTTTGGGCTCAGACGGCCTCGGCCAGCATGACCCTGGAGCAACTGAAAGCCGTTAAGGCCATTAAAATTGCCAACCTCGACAAGGACACTTATTTCAAATCGGGAGGCTTTATTCTCGACCGCTACGAAGAACGTCCCGCTTATGTATTCACCTACAGTGATGGGATTACGCGGAAGATTTATCTCTATAAAGTGTTCACCGCCGAAGACACGAAAGACCTTGGCTTACTGGCCATTTATCAGAATACCAAAACGAATGAGGTGAAACCATTCGTAATCCCTGGCGCATCGGCCGACCGGAAAGCCTGGGACGCGTACATCGACGATCTCAAGTACGTTGGCGAAAAAGAACCCGGCCTAATGTCGACCCTGACCTTCGTACTGTCGCGTGAAATGGCCAGCCTGATGTCGGGTGGGGGTGCCAAAACGGAAGAAGGCAGTGGTAAGAAAAAGGAAGAATACAACTTCTGTTTCGCCCCTGATGCCCCGGTGACGATGGCCGATGGTTCATCGAAAGCCATTAGCAACGTAGCAGCAGGTGATGTTGTGCTAGGCTACAATGCAAAAACGAAGACACTGACGCCCACACACGTTACGCGCGTAGATGCGCACCGGACTGGTGACTTCAGCCTGACAGGTGTATGGATCACTTCGGTCAACGAACTAACTGCTGATAATCGTAACGCCCTCACAGCTCCAATCTTAGTGGAAGCAACCGCAAATCACCCTGTATTGACAGCTAGCGGCCGTAAGGCATTGGGCGAAGTGAAAACGGGTGAAGTACTCTATCGTTATGAGGCTACGACAAATAGCGTTGTCGCTTATAAAGTCGTTCGGGCCGAAAAAGCTGTTCGATCAGTGAAGGATGTGTATAATCTGGTGACAGAATCGGGCGCTTATTTAGTTGGCGAAACAGTAGTACTGGATAAGTAATTGCTGGACCCGCACTAAAAAGCCTCGCCTGTGTACAGGCGAGGCTTTTTAGTGGCAGAAGCTACATATTTCGGCTGATAACCTTCCCCTCTATATGCTTACGCGTGATCTGGGTTCGGTATTGATCGCCAATCGGGATCGTCTCTTCATTGGTTAGGACAATATCATTCTTAGTGATTTGGCGGATAGACGACCGATGGACCAGATAAGAACGATGGACACGCAAAAAAACGTCACCTTTGAGTTGCTCCTCCATTTTCGTAATTGATATGGTAGGCATATACGTTTGGCGCTGCGTAACAATTTGAATAAAGTTTTCCTGTGCTTTTATATAAAGTACTTCGCTATAGGCAATTTGCACATAGCTAAGATTCTCACGAACAAAGAAGTATGGTTCCACCACAGCCGTTTCAGGGGGCGCCAGAAGCCGTTGTCGTACCTTTTCAATACTTTTCAAAAAACGCTCAGGATCAAGGGGCTTCAGAAGAAAATCAACAGGCGAAACTTCATAACAGTCCAGTGCATAATCACGGTGAGCCGATACAAAAATCACAAGGGGTGCCGAGCGTAGACTCTTTAAAAAACTTATTCCCGATAGCTCAGGCATCTCAATATCGCAAATGAGTAAGTCGACCTCCGTCTCGGCAAGTACGGCGTAGGCCTCCATAGCAGAAACGCAGGTACCCACCAATGTCAATAGGGGTTCATCTGCACAAGTTTGCTAATAATCATCCGCCAGCTAGCATCATCGTCGATAATAAGCGTATTAATTTTCATGTACAATTCATAAATAAATGGTGGGACATTATTTTTTGTGGATGAATTGAGTGGGTTTACTTACATATTACGCCCGTTTATCAACTCTCTTATTTCCTTCTTGCCATTTTCATTCAACTTAATGAGTTTTGAGTTACAAAATGACTCATAAGTGTAGACGAATATAACAAACTCTCAATTTTTATTAACGTTTTTTCTCCTCAGATCCCCATATAAACCAATTTTTCCGTTGCTA
The DNA here is from genome assembly GCA_003259005.1 of Spirosoma telluris. Lineage (GTDB taxonomy): Bacteria > Bacteroidota > Bacteroidia > Cytophagales > Spirosomataceae > Spirosoma > Spirosoma telluris. Next base: position 5,940,366 of record QLII01000001.1, on the reverse strand, counting down.
ATCAGCGGTTTAAGCGGTAAACTAAATAAACTATCCGTTGGCAGGTACTTCCTGCCTTCATTTTCGCATACACTTATGTTAGCTGGTTAGTCTTTTTGTCAGTACCCTTCGTAACTTCTTAATTTAGTACCCTCCGTAACTTCATGAAAAAATTGACATTAACCTTAACGAAACTAGTGGCCCTGATTACTACGCACGGGCTTCTACGCCCACACCAACGGGCCAGCCAACTCCAGTTGCGCTATATACGCCTTCAAAATCAGCACTATCGAACTGAGGAATAACTCATTGAACGTATGGTTGAGTAGTCGATGCTTATAAAATCACTCTACGCATAAATCCACCAACTACTGTAGTTAAACCAACGCTCAGGACCAGATCGGCGACCGACAGTTCTGGCGACCTCTTTGGCTGAACCCCGCCAGACAGGAAATCTATGTACCCAATCTATGAGACGACTTACCACCAAACGCGCTCAACACGAGTATGATCCCCAGCAGGTACTCTATCTGATTGGGAATATTAATTATTGTTATCTGTACATGGCCAATAATGAGGTCATTTTGTCTTGCCGAACCTTGAAATGGTTTAGCCAACGGTGGCCTCATTTTCTTCGCGTCCACAAAAAGGCACTTGTTAATCTGGATTACCTAATGGCCTTCCAGCCAGGCGGCAAGTCCACCGCAACGAATTATATCACCATGGCGGATGAAACTCAGTTAGAAATTGCCCGACGGCGCGTACCCGATGTTCGTCAGGCACTTGAATCCGTTCAAATCGGCCTGCTTAGTTGATTCGCATTGTACCACAACCCATAGGATCGTTCAATAAAACGGCACTTGTTCATTCAAGTGCCGTTTTACATGCTACCCCATTGCCCCATTCAGCTTTTGCCCGTACTTTTGTTTGACCGAAACCCGTATGCACGCATACTAATTTCTCAATAACAAAATCATGGCTGAAGCCTTCATTTATGATGCCGTAAGAACACCTCGTGGACGAGGTAAAAGCGACGGTTCGCTGCATGATGTGCAGCCCATTCAACTCCTCACCAGCGTTCTACGCGAACTCCGCGACCGTAATCAGCTCGACACATCGCTGGTCGATGATGTGATTATGGGATGCGTAACGCCTATTGGTGAGCAAGGGGCGACATCGCCCGTACTGCCGCCCTCGAAGCAGGCTATGACGAATCGGTGGCGGGTGTACAACTGAACCGATTTTGCTCCTCTGGGTTAGAAGCCATCAACATGGCCGGGGCCTACGTAATGTCGGGTCAGGTCGATGCGATTGTAGCCGGTGGGGTTGAGTCGATGTCGCGGGTGCCGATGGGGTCTGATGGGGGTGCATTGTTTATGAATCCACAGATTGTAGCTCGTCACAACATTGTACCACAAGGCATTTCGGCCGATTTGATTGCGACTAAATACGGCTATTCCCGTTCGGATGTAGACAGCTTTGCCGCCGAATCCTACCGCCGGGCGGTGGAGGCACAGGCCGCCAATCGGTTTGCAAAAACCCTCGTACCGCTCAAAGACGACATTGGGTAACACTGCTCAACCACGATGAGGGCGTTCGACCCGGCACAACAGCCGAAAGCTTAAGCAAACTCAAACCAGCTTTTGAGAGTTTGGGCCAGCTGGGATTAGATGCGCTCGCCTTGCTTAAATATGCCGAATTTGATAAAATCAACCACGTTCACCATGCGGGTAATTCGTCGCAAATTGTCGATGGTGCGGCTGGTGTGTTAGTAGGCAGTAAAGAATTTGGAGAAAAAACCGGGCTGAAGCCACGCGTCCGCATTAAAGCCTTTGCCATTGTCGGTTCAGAACCAACCATTATGTTGACCGGTCCTATTCCAGCTACCCGCAAAGTACTCAAACGGGCAGGCATGAGCATCAGCGACATTGATTTATTTGAAGTGAACGAAGCCTTTGCGGCTATCCCAATGCTTTTTATGGATGAGTTTGGCGTAGATCACGGTAAACTGAATGTCAATGGAGGAGCTATTGCGCTGGGCCACCCACTGGGCGCAACGGGGGCCATTATTTCAGCCACCCTCATTGATGAACTCGAACGTACCGGCAAACAATTCGGCCTCTCAACCCTCTGCATCGGGGGCGGCATGGGCATCGCGACTATTTTCGAACGGGTAAATTAGGCAAATAAGTGACGAGTGAAGTAGGTGGAGTAAGTGACGAGCGTGCAGTCTATCAACCTGTTCCACTTACATAGTTAGTCAATCACTTCACCCACTCAACCTACTTCACTTACGCCATTAACAACATGATAAACTACAGCGTTGACCAAGCTATAGCCGTCATTTCCTGGGAGATGACATCGGCACCCATGAATGTCCTTAACGACGAATCCATCCCTCAGTTTGAAGCGGCTTTACAACGGGCTTTTACGGATGAGTCGGTGAAAGGGCTGATTATTACGTCTGCCAAGCCCGAGTTTGTGGCCGGTGCCGATCTGAAAATGATTCTGCGTAACAATGATAAAGATCCAGCCGAGATGATGAAGGTTTCGTCGGAATTGAATCGTGTATTCCGAACAATCGAAACATCGGGGAAGCCAACGGTAGCAGCGATTAACGGCACGGCGCTTGGTGGCGGCTATGAAATCTGCCTGGCCTGCCATCATCGGGTGGCGCTCAACAATCCGAAGACATTAATTGGTCTGGTCGAAGTAACCATCGGCCTGTTGCCGGGAGCAGGTGGCACGCAGCGGTTACCCCGTATGATTGGCATTCAGGCAGCTCTCCCGCTTATTCTGGAAGGGAAGAAAGTGAGCGTTCAGGAAGCAAAAAATCTGGGCATGATCGATGACATTGCCGATAGTCCCGATGAGATGATGGACAAAGCCCGTGCCTGGATTGCCGCCAACGGAACCTCCGCCCGACCAACCCCCCTTAAACCCTGGGATGAAGTTGACCGCAAAACCGGAAAGATTGTTGGTAAGGATAATTTCAAGGTTCCGGGTGGCAATATTCAGAGTGTGGTGGGCGCGCAAACTTTCGGGGCTGGAACGGCTATGCTGATGGACAAAACCAAAGGCAACTACCCCGCTCCACTTGAAGTTATGGCTTGTGTGTATGAAGGATTACAGGTCAATATTGATCGGGGTCTGGTTATTGAAGCCCGTCATTTTGCGAAAGTGGCTACCTCAAAAGTGGCTAAAAATCTGATCCAGACCATGTTTCTGGGAATGAACGAAGCCAATAAAGGAGCCAGCCGCCCAAAGGATCACCCTAAAACCGATGTTAAGAAACTCGGGGTGCTGGGTGCTGGCCTCATGGGCGCAGGCATTGCGTACGTATCGGCTCAGGCCGGTATTGAGGTTATTTTAAAAGATGTATCAGTCGAAGCGGCCGAAAAAGGAAAGGAGTACTCGCGGCAGCTACTTCAGAAAGGCGTTGAGCGCGGTAAAGTTGACCCCCGGAAGGTAGAGGGCATTCTGAACTTAATAAAACCCACCGCCACTAATCAGGATTTGACAGGCTGCGACCTGATTATTGAAGCTGTATTCGAAAATCGCGAACTGAAAGCTCAGGTCACGCGAGAAGCGGAACCCATGCTGGCCCCCGAAGGTCTGAACGTTTTCGGCTCCAACACCTCTACCCTACCCATCAGCGGACTGGCGCAGACATCGGCCAAACCCGAAAACTTCATTGGCATCCACTTCTTCTCGCCTGTCGACAAGATGATGCTGGTGGAATTAATTATGGGCAAACAAACGTCGGACTATGCTCTGGCCGTCGCCATTGATTTTACCCGCAAGATTCGGAAAACACCCATTGTGGTCAACGACTCACGCGGCTTCTACACCTCGCGCTGTTTCGGTACGTATTCGGCCGAGGGTATGGAGTTACTGAAAGAAGGAGTAAACCCGATTCTGATTGAAAATGGTGGAAAAGATGCTGGAATGCCAGTCGGGCCACTGGCTGCAACCGACGAAGTAGCCCTGGATCTGGTCTATAAAATTGCCGGACAGGGCATTAAAGACGGAGCCGTTCGAGAGGATGATACCAGTTATCAGGTCGCCAAACAATTCGTTGAACTCGGGCGGCTCGGGAAGAAATCGAAAGCTGGTTTCTATGAGTACAGCGATGATCGGAACAAAAAGCTTTGGCCGGGTCTGCACGATTTGTTTCCTCTGGCGACCCAGCAACCCACGCTCGATGAGGTTAAAACGCGTTTGCTGTACCGGCAAGCCATCGAAGCGGTACGTTGTTTTGAAGAAAACGTAGTACGCACAAAGTTAGACGCTGATTTAGGCTCGATTCTGGCTTGGGGATTTCCGGCCTACACAGGCGGAGCCTTGTCATTTGTCGATTTTGTAGGCCTCGAAACCTTCGTCAGCACCTGCGACCGACTCGCCGATCAATACGGCGAACGTTTTCGGCCCACGGAGAAACTGCGGGAGCGGGTTAGGAAAGAGTTTGTATAGATCAATAGTAGTTATTCAAATCATAAAGTAATACTTTATGATTTGAAGAGCACTTTATCTGGTTAAATAGTATCCTTTCTGATAACTCACTGGCGTAGTACCCGTCCAGCGCCGGAAGGCTCGATTGAACGCACTTAGCTCATTATAGCCAAGAATATAGGACACTTCTTTGACTGGATATTGGCCAGCTTGCAGGTAATGCAACGCTAATGATTTCCGAATGGAATCCGTCAACTGCTGATAGGTTACGCCTTCCTCCTGCAACTTCCGTTGTAAACTACGACTACTCACATTCAGATTAGCCGCAATAGTATCTAGGGTAGGAACGCCCAGATAGGCATTGGCCAGTAGAAAATTAGTAATCCGTTCGCTTAACGGTTTAGCGTTACTGTAAGCCTCATCCAAAACGCTCACCTTCCTTAATAACACGGCCTGCAAGTCATAATCGGCGGTCAGAATAGGCTCATCCCAGTATCGACTGTCAAATTCCAGTAGGTAATCGGTAGCATTCTGAATGGTTGAACACCGCAATACCCGTTCGTATTCGGGCAAATTTACCTGCTCAACAGGAAGCATAACCGCCGTAGGCTGTATTTTTTGCAGGATAAGCCCATCCACTTCGTGCAGGGTAAACGCCATGAAAAAGTCCATTAGTTGCCGAAATACCAGCGATGATCCTTCCTGACTGGCCATCGAAGGAACGAACTGGATCTTGAACGATTGGCCCGTTCGATTCACCTCCATCGTCAGTACATCTGTAATCAAATGAGCAAAGGCCGCAGCATGGGTAATAGCCTCGCCAATCGTGCGGCTATGTCGGATGAGTTCGCCCACAACACCCAGTGCAGCTACCTGCAATGATTCGCCAAAATGAAGACCAAACAATGGATCGCTGCTTAATTCAGTCGCATTTGCCCATAACGCATTGATCTGTTGCGTTGTCAGACCCGGGCTTGATTCACTTTTTAGCTCCGTCAACTCAACGCCCGAAAGCCTGCATAACTGCGCCAGATCGACATTCCTCTGGACAGCGTAAGCCAGTAAATTCAGCGCCAGTCGTTTTTGATAATCCTGCATAAAGTAAAGTTACAAAACTATCACATCCTATATTTCCTATGTCGTGAAATGGTAATACGTTGGCAGCTGAAGACAAAATCACACCCCAAATTTCCGAAGGTTATAAACGAAACTAACCAGAAAGTAGCGCGTCAAGACCCGGCTCTGCACGTCTTCTACGTATGAATCGCCTGTGTTTCGAATCACGCTCCGGTTTTGATTCAGCAAATCGAACGCCTGCATACGGAATTCCCCTGTTTTGCTTTCAAAAACTGCCAGGCCACGGCTGCGTTCCAGAGAGTAAACTGCTGATTGTATCCGGCTGTCCGGCCCGTTGTAGCCGTATAGGTCAGGTCGCTGGTGAGTACAAAGTTGAATGGGAGTTGCCAGTGTACATCGGCCGTCGCGTATTGCGACCAGTAAGCTGTATTCTGTTTCGCTAAGAGCGAGTAAGTAGCCGTCTGATAACTAACTGTGCCGCTAATACCATAATCCAGTTTGCCATTATACGCTGACTGCAAGCGTACCACCTGCCCCAGAATGACGTTTCGGGCTTCGTTCGTCTGGTCGTTGATCAGGCTGATGGATCGACTGAAGCTGGCATTCGTGCTTACGCTAAGGCCCAACTTGGTTGGTTGAAGCGTTCGACTGATCGATAGCGATCCATTGACCGATACGTACCCACCGGCATTAATGGGTTGTATTCTCTGTGCGCCAGCGTTGTTAACGGTTGTTGTCGTACTAATGCGGTTATCGCTCTGGTTCAGGCTGGCAAACAGGAACAGGCTTTTGCCCCCAGCTCCGCTGGAACTGTTGTAAGTGAGCGTAATCGTATTGTAATACTCAGGCCGAAGTGCGGGGTTGCCAAGGCGAATAGTCAGCGGATTCGTATTGTCCACAACGGGCTGCAACTGCGTTATCGAGGGTGGGCTTAGCCGGGTTCGGTACTGCAACCGAAGGCTGCGGTTTCTCGAAAACGTATAACTGAAGAGGGCATTGGGAAATATGTTCAGGTAACGGCGGCTCATACTAGTATCAACAGACCGATTATTGACCCGCAGATCGGCCTGTTGCAGATCGAAACCCAGGGCATAGCTATACCGCAATCGACGGGTTTGAAGGGTCGTACCCACACGGTGCGTCGCGAACAAGCTACCGAAATGATTACTGAGTACTGGATTCGGGCGGTCATACAAACCGGTTGCTTCGGTCGCATCGACCACATCCCGCTCGGCGCGGTTGCTGTTCGTTGCGTAGGCGTACCGAAGTTCCAGCTTTTGAGTAAGCGACAACTGTTCCGTAAACGATAGCGTCAGTGTATTCTGGAGCGAATAACTATCCTGTCGATTTCGTTGATTGAGTCGGGTAGTGCTTAACGGATTCGTACCAGTTGAATCGTAAAACAGATTGGTCGACTGGTTGAGCGCATTGGTCAGTCCATTCGTCAGGATTGTATTCAGATTCAGTGACAGCGTCCGCCCTTCCCGGCGAAATTTCCGCATCAGCAATAGGTTGTTGTAGCCATTCAACCCATCGCTGGTTGAGCGGTAGCGAGTATCGCCATCGTTGAGGGATTGCCCGGCCGGGAGATAGGATCTGCTAGTGACTCGGCTGTCGTAGCCCGTAGTTTGCCAGGAAATGTTCGGGGTTAAACGCAGACTCGTGAGCGAATCAAGTTGCCAGTCGAGCCGGGCGTTGAAGCGATTCATCGTCTGTCGGTTCTGCGAATAGTTAGCCTGATCGGTCAGAAACGATCGGTCAGGAAGTACATTTTCCCGTCGACTTTGCTGGTCAGTGGTGGTGATGGCCTGATTCAGGAAATAACTCGACGACAGTTCAGCCCGCTTGCCGATCTTATTCCGATAATTAAGCCCGCCCGCTTTCACCTCAATGATGTTTGTAGGAGACTGGTTCGCAGTCGATTCAATTCCTCCCGGCCCACCAACAACTACGGGTCCGACAGTACCAGCACCCAACGTAAAGTTCTGTTGATTAAGGTTGTTAGCCTGGCCAATCAGGGAAATTTGACGACCATTGTTGAACCGATTCACATTCAGTCTTCCCAGATAGCGCGTATCCGTACCGGCCCCTAACGAATTCTGTCCGAAATAACCTTTCCGCTTGTCCCGCTTAATCGTGAGATTAATTGTCCGTTCGCGGTTACCATCGTCGATACCCGAAAACTGCGACTGGTCCGACGACTGATCGTAAAGTTGCACCTTATCGACAATGTCGGCGGGGAGGTTTCGGGTAGCCATTTTAGGGTCATTTCCGAAAAAAGGTTTTCCATCCACCAGCACCCGGCTCACCGCCTGCCCCTGCGCTTTTATAGTGCCATCGCGGGCCACCTCTACGCCAGGTAGTTTACGAAGCAGTTCTTCTACCTGTGCATTGGGCTGGGTTTTAAATGAACCCGCGTTGAATTCCACCGTATCTCCCTTGACGGCGACAGGAGCCCGTTCCTGCTTTACAACCACTTCGTTGAGCGTATTGGCCTGCTCGGTCATTCGCAATACGCCAACATCAACTGGCGTTTCCCGACTAACCGTTACTAAGGAAGAGGCATTTTGATAGCCTAAAAAGGTTACTAATAACCGGAAGCGGCCTGCACCCACGTTGCGTAGTCGAAACTGACCATCGCCATTCGTGATCGTGGCATCTACATAAGCTGAATCACGATCGGTGAGTAGCGAAACAGAGGCTAGTCGTAGCGGTTTGCCACTCACCGAATCGACCACGGAACCGACAATTTCGGATTTGCCAGGCGCTTTTTGGGCAAGCAAGGAGCTGTTCCAGGCTAATAGAAGGAGGATAAAAAGAGAGAAGAATTTCATGTTGTATTCAGAATATGGACGGACTTTCTGACAGCATCAGTTTTGTTCGCCCATCATTATTTGCTGCTGGAAATCAGCCATGGCCTTTTGGCGGAGGTCAGCTAACTGCTCAGGAGTAACGGTTTGCGCCTGTGGCGGCTGTACATCTTTAGCATCGACAGCTGACAGATTCACTTTTGTAGCCCGGAATTGCTCCCGGCTACTTTCGATCAGCAGCGCTACGCCCGATTCGGGTGTCAGTTCGCGAACGGGCGAGTACGTAATGGGTAATTCGGTGGTAAACCAGACGGTGTAGGTTTCCTTTTTGAAGGGCACGGTGGCTTTTCGGCAGGTATATCCCGCAATCTTTTTCGTCTGGTCGGTCAGTTGCCAGTTTGTTGCGCGTTGAATAGGGGCTTCGGCGCGGTACGTTTTGGCCTCTTTATCTTTTCCAACCGTAAGCAGGGTAACTGTTTTCTGATTGGCCAGATCCACAAATAACTTCTCGTCAAATGGACGGCCAAAATTCGTACTTCGTGGAGGAGCACCACCACCGCCCGGTCCACCTGACCCGCCCACCATTCGCACCACTACATTTTGCTCATCCCGGCTCTCTTTCGCGTAGTTATCGGCAAACATGACCTTCTGACCAAAGGTGCGCGTGTCAGGAATATCAGCTGGAAAATTGGGATCTCCAGGCTTTATTTGTTCACCATTGATGACGATACGCATTGCCGACAGATCTACTTTTCGGACAGCCTCATACGTGATTTGTCCGGATGGCTGCGCTAGCACAGGACGAGCTGCGGCTAAAAGAAGTGAAAGAAGAAGGGCTAAAATACTATGCGTTTTCATACAAAATCGCTTGGTTTGATTTGACTCCTCAAAGGTCAGGCGATGCTTTGTAACGTACTGCTATATAGTGTTAAACAGTGTTAACGGGTGCCCAAAGGCCATCAAGGCAACGTAGATTTGTACATGAACCGGCGCATACGTTCTATTTTCTGGTTAATGACCGCCTGCATTGTGGGCATCAATGCCTTTCAGGGCTATTGGCTCTGGACGACCTACCAGCTCAACCGAGAGCAATTTGCCCGTGCGGTTCAGGAGGCCCTGTTTCAGATATTGGAACGTCAACAGGTAGCGGCTGCGAAACAGTTAATGAACAAGCAGTTTTCGAATGACTCTACCGGAACCCATGTGCTGGCAACGTCAGGCACTCATTCGCAGATCATTGTGCGCCGTTTCAATACGCCAGGCACAACGTCGAGGGGAGAGACGCGCGTTTTTTTCAATAAACGTTCGGATAGCCCACCCGCTGGCGGACAATCTGAGCGAATAATTGTCACCTACAACACCGTCCGCCCAGCCACCAAACTGGCACCCCTACCTGCCGATACGCTCGCCCGCCGAATTTCAAAACTGGTTTTATTGGATTGGGCAGATGGGTCTAACGTCAATTTAAATAAATTGACGCTGGCCTACGGGAAAGAACTTCGTCGACGTTCCATTGACGCCGATTTTAAGCTTGACACGCTCACCATCCGATCTCAGCAAACCCAGCAGCAGTCCCAGGATAATGTCTTTTTCGTTCGTAAGTTGTCGGCACCTCAGGTGGCAAAAAATGACAACGTGCTGCGCACAAGCCCGGAACCACTGAATCCCATCAAAAATCTGTTTGTACAGGCGTCTTTCAGCACGCCAACGTTTTACCTGCTTCGTCGAATGGGCTGGTTGCTCGGTAGTTCGGCCTTTTTACTGATCCTGACTACTAGCTGTTTCCTGTTTATGCTCGCGACCATTCTGCGCCAGAAGAAGCTGTCGGAAGTTAAAAATGACTTTATCAACAACATGACGCATGAGCTAAAAACGCCCATCGCAACCGTAACCGCGGCTGTTGAAGCGCTCCAGAATTTCGGGGTGCTGAACGACCCGAAGAAAACCCAGACCTACCTGACCATTTCGCAAAATAACCTGCAACGGCTGTCGGATCTGGTCGAAAAAGTGTTGAATCTGGCGATCGAAGAAAAACGCGATCTAGTGCTACGCCCTGAGCCTGTCAAACTTGTCGATCTGGTAACTGACCTGATTACCAATCACCAGCTCCGTGCCCCCAAGCAATCCAGTTTGGTCTGCATATTCCCCCAGAAGCTACTGTTTCGGTTGATCGAGTCCACTTTAGTAATGCACTGAATAACCTGATCGATAACGCGATTAACTATTCACACGAGCAGGTTGCTATTAGTCTGACGTTTCTTCAACAGCCCAACGGCTGGAAACTGACCGTGGCCGACAACGGTATTGGTATTCCGAAAGCATATCAGTCCGCCATTTTTGACCGCTTTTTCCGGGTGCCCACTGGCGATCTTCATCCCGTAAAAGGATTTGGTCTGGGCCTGGCCTACGTTAAGCAGGTGATCGAACGACATGGGGGCGTATAACGGTGCATAGCGAATCCGGAAAAGGCAGTGAATTTATTCTAGACTTTTGAGCTATGTCGACTGTTTTGCTGATTGAAGATGAACCGGCCCTGGGGATGATTGTGCGTGATAGCCTCGAAGTTCGCGGCTTCACGGTACTCTACGCCAGCGAAGGCAACGAGGGGCTGGCTCTGTTCCGACAGCACCAGCCCGACATCGTCGTAGCCGACGTCATGATGCCCCAGATGGATGGATTCACCCTGGCCGAGCATATTCGTCAGGATGACCCTGATGTACCCATCATGTTCCTGACCGCTCGTTCGCAAACCGCCGATGTCGTGCGGGGCTTTGAACTAGGCGGCAACGATTACCTAAAAAAACCCTTTAGCCTGGATGAGTTGATCGTTCGGATTAATGCCTTACTACGCCGAAAACCTACCTCTCAACCAACAACCACTGCTTTGCTGCCCATCGGACACTATCAGTTTGACCCATCGAAACAAAAACTTATGCTGGGCGGACAGACTGTACTCCTCTCGCACCGGGAGGCCGAACTGCTCCGACGCCTTTACGAACAACGCAATCAAGTCCTCGAACGAAGTGTCGTGTTGACGGAGCTTTGGGGCGACGACTCGTTTTTCAATGGCCGGAGTCTGGATGTGTTCATTACCAAGCTTCGGCGGCATTTGCGCGAGGATACCCAGATACAAATCATTAATATTCGGGGCATTGGCTATAAGCTGATTGTTTGAGCAAATTGGGGTTTCGCCTAATTTATCACCTCATAATCAACCGGTATAGCAGACAAGTAGACACAAACAGACATGCCATATCTTGGAGATATGGCATGTCTGTTTGTGTCTACTTGTCTGCTATACGAGAACGCTTATCTTCCTTTAGTGGCACCAAATGGTAATTGTGTGGCGGTTGAGGGTAAAATCCAGCCGCCTTATGCCCAGTACTTTTGTAAAAAAAACGCCATGAAAACAATCATCATCCCCCTCATGCTGGCCTTGAGCCAATCGGCAGAAAAACCGGTACTCATTGACAATCAGCCTACAGTATTGTATCCGCAATTACATAAACAACTTAACACAAACACGATGGAAACGCAATCAATGCAGGTAGTTCGTACTTTTTTAACTGCTGTTCAACAGGGAGATCAAGCCAAATTGGCTTCGCTAATTCATCCTTCCATTGAGTGGAGTCAGCCGGGAAACAATCGATTTTCGGGAACGAAGAAGTCAAGTACAGAAGTCTTTCAAATGGTAGGTGGCATGTTTCAGGCAACCGACAACAGTCTGGCATTAACCGATATCAACCTTCTGACAGCCAATGGCAATAGCGTGGCATGCCTGATCCATTGGAAAGCGGTACAGCCTAATGGAGGCATACTTGATGTCGATAACATTGACGTATATACCGTAGAAAACGGTCAGATTGTGAAAGCTAAAGTATACTCCGCCGATGTAGCTCAGGAAGACAATTTCTGGCTGAAGTAAAAGTTCACGGCCTCTGTCATCTCAACGTTAGGAGAGATCTCGGACTTGACAGATAAGCTACTTTGAGATCTATCCTAACGTTGAGATGACTGAAAAAAGAAGAGAAAATCCTAATCCTATTCACAACAGTCGAAAACTCATCCGGTGATACTTTGTGGGGCCGAATTGCCGGATGGCCTCCCGGTGAATAAGGGTCGGATAGCCCACATTCTGGGCCCAGCCATAGGCCGGGAACTCCTGTCCAAGTTGAGTCATCAGGTCATCCCGATAGGTTTTTGCCAGTATCGACGCTGCCGCAATAGATAAATAATGGGCATCACCTTTGATAATACAGGTATGCGGAATCATCGGGTAGGGCACAAACCGGTTCCCGTCCACCAACAGATGTTCCGGCCTGATCGTCAACGCATCGATGGCCCGGTGCATGGCCAGAAAACTGGCTTTCAGAATATTGATTTGATCAATATCGGTATGCGAAACCTCAGCCACAGCCCAGGCCAGCGCATCCTGTTCAATATCTTTTTTCAGCGTTTCCCGCTGCCGATGGGATAGCTGCTTCGAATCGTTTAGAATTGGGTGTGTGTAGTTTTTGGGCAGAATAACTGCAGCTGCAACAACCGGCCCAGCCAGGCAACCCCGCCCCACTTCATCCAATCCCGCTTCGATGACTTCGGCGTTGTAATAGGAATGTAGCATGTGTATGTTTTTGGTTCACGGTTTATGGTATTCGATTTAGAGCGCGCTGACGCCTTATTATTGCTTTTGTCAGCCCACGCTAAACCGAATACCATAAACCCTAACACTGTCAATCCTCCAGGACATTACCAAAAATTGTGTTCTTTAAGAGTAAGGCAAGAAGGAGAAAAGCAATGCCCCAATAAAGATAAACGCGATAAAAATCCTGTATATCTTCGTAAATCCGCACCCGAATTGGTGATTTCTCCAGGCGATTAATCTCCGCAAATATAGATTGCAGCCGTCGGGTATCGGTAGCCCTAAAAAAACTCCCATTGCCTGTCGTAGCAATTGTTTTCAGAATACCTTCATCTACTGTAACCGCCTGCACTGAAGAGGCCACCGGGCGCCCAACGGCAATCGTATAAATCCGAATACCAAATGCCCTGGCCAGTCGGGCAGCCGTAATCGGGTCAAGATTACCAGCTGTATTATCGCCATCGCTCAGTAAAATAATCACCTTAGTCCGCTCCTGATTTTCAATATGCGCCGTGTCTGTTGACGACGGTATCCGGTCTCGCATGCGATTGATACAGCGAGCCAGGGCATCGCCAATGGCCGTGCCAGACGTGCGAATCATTTGACTGTTCAGGTCATTGAGATATTGTTTCAGCAGTCCATAGTCGGTTGTCAGCGGGCAGAGGGAGAAGGCTTCGCCCGCAAAAACCACTAAACCAATTCGATCATTTTTTCGACTATTCACAAATAACTGAGCCACCTTCCGGGCCGCTACCAGTCGATTAGGTGGCAAGTCCGTTTCACTCATCGACTCCGATACATCGATTGCCAGCATAATATCAATCCCCTCCGATTGTTCATCGCGTTGCGTCCGTACAATTTGCGGGCGGGCCAGAGCCGCCAATAGAAACCCAATACCGATGAATACACTAACTGGCAACAAATACCGCAATAAACTAAGCCATGACCGTCTTAACTGAACGCGAGGACTACCAGCCTGCGCATAAAGCTGGCCAGTCGATATATTGAGTCGTTGCTGCGCCTTTCGATTCAGATAATACCGAATTAAAAATAAGACTGGAACAGCCGGGATTAACGATAAAGCCAGTGGATAGACCACATGAAACTGCTTCCATAGGGCCGGACTTAGCCAGTGAGGTGAATACCAGGGCTCCATTTCTTCAGGGAATAGATGTTGATTCAGCCTCCTGGCTTATGGATGAGGTAATCGGATCTTCTATTTCTTGCATACTGGCCCGACGACGATGGTAAGCGTTTGTAGCCACTTCACCCAGCAACCGCAGGGCTGGCAATGATTCGGGCGAATAGGTGGCCCTGTAAATCATCAAATCGGCTTCACGCAAGGCATTTGCAATACGCTCGTCGTTCATGCGCGCGGCCAACTCCGGTGTGGTTAAGGATGTATAAGGCTGTTTATCAAGCTGTTCCAAATAGGATTTCCAGCTAATAACGGCCTGGTTGGCAATGTCGGCAGCTGTATATGAATTAATTGTTCGGGTAAGACGATTGTAGTCATTCTGGAAGGAGAGATGTTGGCGTTTTAATTTATATAGCCGCCACTGTCGCCTGATCGTTCGTCCAAATAATCCATAAAGCAGAAAGGCAACTACTGCAACAGACAGGAACCCAAACGCCAGTGCCAGGTAATTAAATTGCTGCTGTAGCGTCGCCAGGCTGGTTTCAGTCGCTAGTTTTGGGATTACAGAACGCGACGAGCCTCGTTTGGCTAGTGCCAATTTCGACCGCAGAAACACGGTATCGATCTGCGACCACTGTGCCGTACAATCTGCCTCATTAATAATCCGGACGGGTACTGTTAATAGCTGGAAAGGCTTTGTGTCAAATGACACCAATGTATACACAGCACTATCGCGACTGCTAGCAGCCGATCCAATGCCTGTAGTTTCGGTAGCAAAAACGGCTACTTTTTCTACGCGATAGGGAGCAAAATGCCGGGACGTATCTGGAAATAGCACGTCGATTGTGGGCGCGTGCCGGTAAGTCAATGAATACTGAAATGGCCGCCCAATTTCGATACTATCCGTCAGAAAATACCCCCGCAACGGAAGTTGCCGCAGTTCCCGTTGTGGCAATGGAGATGACTTCACAACAGGTTGCGCTGGCTGCTGCGCCCCAACCGAGAGCGACACCAACAACAGGAAAAACCGAAGGCGAAGGGCGTATGTCACAACAGGTTACTTTCTTACTCTGAACAATTCGACAAGTTTTGGTACAAAGTCCTCCTGCGAATCGAGCGCGAGGTAATTGGCGTTATACTGCCGACAAAGCCGTTCCAGCCGAGCCTGATTCTGGCGAAATGTATCCTGCAACCCATTCCGAAACGCAATCGACGATGTATTCACCCAAACTGTTCGGCCCGACTCGGTATCATGCACAGGGATGATGCCCAGTCGGGGAAGCTTCACCTCCCGCTGATCATATAGATGAATAACGACCAGGTCGTGTTTTTTGGCTAATGCCTTAAGATTATGTTCGTAATTAAGGTCAATAAAATCGGAGAGCAGAATTACAACACTTCGGCGTTTGAGCGCATTAAGGGTGAACAGGAGTGCATCGGCAATACTCGTCCGGGCCGATTCTGGCTGTAGTTTATACAGACTCATAATCAATTGATAGCCTGTTTTCATACCATTAGCAGGCTTTATGTAGCGCTCTTTCTGATCCGAAAAACAATACATCCCAACGTGGCTGGCCTCTCGAATAGCCGACAGTGCCAGCACCCCACAAATCTCTTTGGTAGCCGCCAGCTTGTCGCGGTGGCGTGGTCCTACCTGCTGTGAGGCACTAACGTCCACGATAAAAAAAACGGTCTGATCTTTCTCTTCCCGAAATACCTTTACGAACGTACCGTGGCCTTTGGAGGAAACGTTCCAATCGATAGCCCGCACGTCATCCCCATACTGATAGGTACGCAAGTCACTGAACTCTAACCCAGTACCCTTAAAGACAGACCGAAAACTTCCGCGCATCTGCGAGTTGACCGCCTTACGGATGCGAATATCGAAATTACGAAGCCTGGCCAAGAACTCGTCCATATGAAACAAGCGTTATACTATTTTAACAACCAATCCCGAACTTTGTCGGTAGAGACTAGCTTACAAAGCTATTCATTTAAACGTATGCATCTAAACCGATTTTACGCCCATCTGTATAGTCTGCTCCTGAGTGGCTGGTTGGTTTTGGCCTGTACAGCTCCGGAAGATGAAAAACCAGAACGGCTGGTGCCAACCGATCAAATGGCCGATATTCTGACCGAAGTCCATATGGCCGAATCGCGGGTGAGCAGATTGGGGTTAGGCTCGATCGACTCGTCGAACATGGCCTATAAACATCTGGAAGCCGGTATATTCAAGAAATTTGGCGTCGACACGGCGGCCTATCGAACGAGTTACATTTTCTACTCCTCCCACCCTCAGGATATGGAAATCATTTATAAGCGGGTTACTGAAAATTTACAGAAAAAGATCGACGCGAAAAACAAGGGCCAGGCGAAGCGTTCATAACGATTGGTATTTGTTGACGATGTACAATAAGGATCGGCAAACAAACGGTAGTCAGCAACACTCGGCTGCCTAATAACGTACTAAAGGAAAGTGTTCATCAGGAAGTGGCAACCTATTTTAGTAGTAAGAAGCCTAAAAGCCAACTGAAGCAGATCAATTATTCGCGTGCTAATTGATCCGGCGGGGTATCTTTGCCCGACTGCATCCGGAAAGCACAGAAACTAGTTCGACAATTGATTTGCGCCTGATAGATTAACAATTTTTAATGATTATCTTGTACAAAAACTGCCTGTTTTCGTGTTGTACAAATAATCCCAACTTACTAACCTACTCGTACCTGTGAAAGAGCGTTTAGTCGTTATTCCGACATACAATGAAATCGAGAACATCGAGGCCATTATTCGGAAGGTGTTTAGCCTGCCGGAGCCATTCGATGTACTCATTGTGGACGACAGCTCGCCTGACGGGACCGCCCAACGCGTCCGCGACTTACAGGAAGAATTTCCGGCTACCGGCTCTTCGGTACGGGCTTCGTTACCTCGGCTACACCTGCTCGAACGCCGGGGTAAATTAGGTTTAGGTACTGCCTACATCGACGGATTTAAATGGGCTTTATCGAGAGGTTACCAGTATTTGTTTGAGATGGATGCCGACTTCTCGCACAACCCCGAAGACCTGATTAAGCTTTATCGCGTCTGTGCCGAAGAAGGCCCTGACCGTGCCGACGTAGCCGTTGGTTCGCGTTACATCCGGGGTGTCAACGTGGTGAACTGGCCGATGGGGCGGGTGTTGATGTCCTATTTTGCGGGGGTATATGTCCGGTTCATTACGGGCATGTCGATTATGGACCCAACAGCGGGCTTCGTCTGCTACCGGGCCGAAGTGCTGGAAGTGATCCTGCATAATCCTATCAAATTTGTGGGTTACGCGTTCCAGATCGAAATGAAATTTACCTGCTGGAAATATGGTTTCCGCATCCGCGAAGTGCCCATTATTTTCACCGACCGCACACGGGGTGTTTCTAAAATGTCGTCCAAGATTTTTAAGGAAGCGGTCTTTGGCGTGCTCCAGATGAAAATCAGCAGCTTTTTCCGGCACTACATCCCCCGCCGTGACTCAGTAAAGAAAGTAGAAGAGCCGATTGGGGTGTAAGACTTCGATTACTTATCAGATAGAGATGGCAAGGGCAAATTTAACCCTGATACAATACCTCATTTAACATGTTTGCACTTATACAACAGCAATGAAGTACTACATTACTCTACTTCGAATGATTGGCTTTTGCTTATTAGTCAGCAATAGTATGGCACAGAATACTATTGAGGAGACTATAGCGACACTTAACGAATTAAACAATGTCCAAGTTTTTGCCGATCACAAATTGATAACTGATTGGTCCGGAGTAAGAAGGGATATTAAGCTCAGAGACTTTTCGGTTGCTTTCGATACAACAGCTAGTAGCGCAAAGGAGTACGACTCCGATCTGATCATCAGTCAAGCAAAGGTTACCCTATTTCGCTATAAGAAATATACTGCTTTCACTATCTGGCAACGAGGTGGGCCAGAGCCAATGAACCTTTTTTATACGATGGCTCAGCCAGGAGACCGTTATGAACTGGAATTAACCCTTGTTGCTCAGCGCAAAACAGGCGAACAAGTCTCACTAAAGAACAAGCTTATCTATAATCTTCCGCTTGATTAACTAGTTAAGGATCTGTATAATAAGATAGAAATACAGCACCAGGAAATAATTCCTTTATATAATTGCACTTGTACAACAACCTTAAAGGTAAAAGACGGGTCTATATATAAACGCATAAACAACTGACTATGAAAATATTAGCAACCTTGCTATGCTTGCTAGTTGTAACAGCAAGTTTTGCCCAACAAAATTCAGTGAAGGAAAAAAGCGATTCATTGCAGAATCAGAATATAGACAATATGCCTATCCTCATATACTGATTATTAATCTTTTATCACTTTTCTTACGATCATCCGTTACCTATTTACTTTCCAGTAGCCCTCGGCATCAATAAGCCTCAGCCGACTGTATCCGCTCTCTACTATTTACATTATTACCGAAGACTTTAATTTCATCCAATACCACTCGGCCTGCCAGGTCCTGGACGTATAGCTTTTCTTCGGGAATAAACTGTTTGTCCTTTTGGCGGTAATCCACAAGAATAAACGCAACCGGTAAAATATAGCTGCCTGTATACCGCAGATTCAGCGAGGGTAACTTTTTTAGGGCAGCTATGATCGTCGACTCGAAGCCAACATAATCCCCTTCGACACTGTGGTTCAGAATCGAAATAGCCTGAACACGCCCTTTATCGTCAACTGTAAATTCAGCGAAAATCCGATTGTAACGACTTGCCCACTCAGCCTGGCGGGGAAATTTAAGCCGACGCTTTAAAATGGTTGTAAAAACAGGGTCCTGGCTCAGTGCAGGACTGTCTGGTTGAGCAATAGCTACGTGAGTGATGAAGAACAGAATAAGTAATCGTAAATAATGCATGGGCATAGTTTTCTAAGCTACATCCAAAAGTCACTAGCATGAGATTTCTACGATTATATAGAAATAATCCAGCGTGCCTTCGAAGCGAGTTTATGCTATTTCCCTTAAAAACCGCTCGTAGTCTTCCGGAGATACATCAACTTCCAACCGTTTATGCGGATTGGTAAAACCAGCCACAATCGTCACGTTCGATTTGGCTGTTCCTAATTGTTTCGCCAGAAATTCAATCAGATAAGCATTGGCTTTCCCGTCCTGAGCGGGTGCCTTAATTTTAGCCATAAGCTGCCCGGCAGCATCGTAGAACAGTTGATCTACTTTGCTACCGGGTTTCACTTTCAGATGAAGTACCACAATGACTACATGTTGACCTTATAACTTAGTTTAATTTCATCGCCGGTCATACCCCGGAAGCCCCAATTATGCGCTGGGCTTTCCAGAATACAGATTTCAAGGTCAGTAACGGCCAAACCAACCTGATCGCCAATGCGCTCGTAGAGCAAATGGATTAATTTCTTTTTAGTCTCTATCGTGCGACCTTCGATCATTATAAACTCCAGAATAACATAGTGATCTGAAGCCGTGCCAGGTCTGAAGAAGTCGTCGTTCTCAAGATAGAAAAAGCGGTGAGCCCGTTTGTCGGCAGGAAACTGTAGTGCCTCCACCACGCAGGTATGAATTACATCCGAAAGCTGATTCCGGATGGGCAGCAGATGCTCCCGAACACCATAAATTTTAACCTGGCTCACTTCTATTGATTCGTTGTTAAGTACTAAGACAGAATTGTTTGTATTTTGATTCTAGGGATTCCTTAGCGTCTATTGCCTATAAATCAGATGATTATCAACGATAGAATCGAAAGAATCTACCGAACGGGCGTCGGACGGCCGATGCCGCCCCGAGAATCAAATTTGGCCAAATACTTAGTAACAATATAGTTACGCTTAACTTATAACTCTGTATCCAAAACCTACTTAAGCTGACTAGCCAGCACGGCAATTCCTTCCTCAAAAGAGTGTGGATCATAACCAAGCACGGTGCGAGCTTTATCTAAAATAAACCCTGTGCGCGGAGGTCGACGAGCTACCTGCGTAAACGTCGATGCATCGGCCTGGGTAATTAGCGATTTATCGAGACCAAAATAATCGGCTGTTTTAATGGCCATATCATAGGGCGTCAGGACTTCTTTTCCCGAAATATTAAAAATGCCCTGGGCTTCCTGATCGGCGATGAGGTAGCAGCCCATAGCGAGATCTTCGGCAAGCGTTGGGCTGCGCCACTGGTCGGTGACGACCTTGATCGTCTTACCCTCTTCAAGCGACTTTTTTACCCACAGGATGATGTTGCTACGACTCATATCATGGGCAATGCCATACACAAGTACGGTTCGGGCAATAGCCCATCGTACCGGAGCGCCGGACCGTTCAGCATGTTTCACGGCTGACTCCCCTGCCTGCTTGCTCCAGCCGTAAAAACTAATTGGGTTCGCTTCGGCGGTTTCATCATAAGGACCATTGGCTCCATCGAAAATGAAGTCGGTCGAAACATGAACCAGGAAAGCATCTACCGCCCGGCAGGCGTCAATGATGTATTCAACGGCCGATACGTTCTGCGCCCAGCAGGCATCTTTCTGAAGTTCACACTTATCCACATCCGTCATGGCCGCCCCGTGGATAACTACGTCGGGCTTGGCTTTTCCAATCACATCTAGTACCTGCTGCCGGTCGGTGATGTCCATTGACTGATAGGTATAGCCTTCTGAAAACGGCAAACGATTGTCACCTCGTGCTGTCGCAATCAACTCAACGTTTGGTTGCTTTGTCAGCAAGTCAACTAATTTCTGGCCCAGTAGCCCGTTGGCACCAGTGATAAGTATTTTTTTCATAAGTGGTGGCTTAAACAGCCTCTGGCTGTTTGTATTACAAGTCAATAAACAGCCAGAGGCTGTTTGATCATAAAAATTTATATCCGTATTTCTTTGTGATTTTCTTTTTCTTTATCCACTCGCCCGACATCGTCATGCGGACATCCTTATCCGGTCGATCCATTTCATTACGAGGTTGTTTGGCAATACTGTCAACAATAGCAAGTCCATCAATCACCTCGCCAAAAACGGTGTAGTTCCCGTCGAGATGCGGAGCCCCGCCCAGGGTTTTGTAAACCTGTTTCTGCTCATCGGTTGGTATACGGCCCTTCATTGTCTGGATACGATCCAGTTGCTTTTGCAAGCCAGCATCATCCCAAACGCGCCCCTGAACGATGTAAAACTGGCAACCACTCGATGCTTTTTCAGGATTACCGTCGCGGGCAGCGGCCAGGGCACCTTTTTTATGAAAGTAGGCCGGAACAAATTCTGCCGGAATTTTATACCCTACATCTCCATTTCCAAGGGGCTGGTCAGCCTGCGCTTTTCGCGATTTTGGATCGCCCCCTGAATCATAAACAGGGGAATAATCCGGTGAAACAACAGGCTGTCATAAAATTTCTGATTGACCAGTTTTATGAAGTTTTCTTTATGCTGCGGGGTTTGTTCATACAGCACAAGCCGCATGGTGCCATAAGTTGTATTGAGCGACACAAGGTAATCCTTCTTCTTCCGATTTTGAGCAATCGAGAGGCAGGGGACGAATAACAGCAGGAGTATAAATTTGCGCATAGTTTGTCATGCTGACGAAGGAAGCATCTTCGCTACAAGCGACTATTTTTTCTCTACCAGCCGGCGGTCCAACGAAGATGCTTCCTTCGTCAGCATGACAAAAAATTACAGTATAACCCTATTCTGAAACGCGTCTTTCAGGCGTTGATCATGGGTAACAACAATCAGGCTGGCTCCAATTTGTTCCGACTGTTCGCGAAGGAGTTGCACAACCCGGCTGGTATTTTCATCGTCGAGACTGGAAGTAGGCTCATCAGCCAGAATGACATCAGGCTGGTTCATAACGGCACGTGCGATACTAACCCGTTGCTGTTCGCCCTGGCTAAGCTGATTAGTTTTCTTATTCAGTTGCTCACTGAAGCCCAGTTGCGTAGCCAGCTCCCGAGCCCGGTTTTTATCCTGCGGCTTATTTGCTAAATAATTTGCCATCAGCAGGTTATCCATCACGGATAACGCACTGACGAAGTGCGGCTTCTGGTAGACAATACCTACGTGTTTAGCCCGGAACGCAGCCGTCTCGGCCACGCTAAGTTTGGTCAGGTCGGTTTTGTCAATGACAACCGAGCCGCTTTTAGGTTTCAGCAGCAGGGCCAGCAAATGCAGAAAGGTAGTTTTGCCAGTACCAGATCTTCCTAAAATCAGAAGAGCTTCGCGATTAGCACAGTGGACATCAGGAAACGAGAACTGTTTCGCAGGGCCATATTCAAACGTGATTTGGTTCGTTGCCAGCATCAGATTCAGGCGAGTATCCACAAAAATAGGCAAAAGTTGTAATTTTGGCGGTATTAGTCGCTAGTTGTCAGTCTTCAGTCAATAGTAGTTGCAAGATAAGCAACTATCAATCTGTTATGAACTGACAACTAGCGACTAACAACTAACGACTTCTACCTACCTTGAAACGTATCGTCCTGTTTGCTTCTGGTTCTGGCTCGAATGCCGAAAAAATTGCTGAGTACTTCGCGGATAACACCGACGTTGAGATTTCGCTGATCGTTTCAAACAACCCAAAGGCGGGCGTTATTGAGCGCGCCCGCCGTGGATTCGGACAGCGTTTACATATCCCAGTTTTACTGTTTGACCGAACAACGTTTTATAATACCAGTCGCATTACACAACTTCTTCTTAACCAAAACATTGACCTGATTGTATTAGCTGGCTTTATGTGGCTAATGCCCAGCGAATTGGTGCGGGCTTTCCCGAATAAAATTATTAACATTCACCCGGCTTTATTACCTAAATTTGGTGGGAAAGGCATGTACGGACACTTCGTTCATGAAGCCGTCGTGGCAGCCAGAGAGACGGAATCAGGCATCACAATTCACTATGTAAACGAGCATTACGACGAAGGGCAGATTATTTTCCAGGCTCGCTGCCCAGTTGCCACCACTGATACGCCCGACGACGTAGCCCGGAACGTACAAGTGCTGGAGCATGAACACTATCCGAGAGTTGTGGCCGAAATGTTAATGATGACCGGGCTGGCGAACCAGTGATGAATGACACTACAAAACAAGTAATGATGGGAAGATTATTGTTCGCTGTTATTATGCTGTGCGTAACAGGCTGCTTTCAGCCTATCGTCTACCTGAATAACAAGACCCATTATCCGGTTGACGTTTTCTATGACAACCAGCGACCCGATCGCCCCTTTGCGCCCATCCAGGATCTGGAAGTAAAAGGTGAAGTACCGCTTACTCAGCGCCAATCGGGCAATCAACGCATGTTGAGTCGGGGAAATGATATGCAGCAGAAAGAATTGATGCTGGCCCGCCTGACAATGCAAGCCAAGAAACTGGGTGCCGATGCCCTGGTAGCCGTCAAGTATACATACTACACCTCGACCACCGATAACGGCTATGTAATGACGGGTGTAGCCGTTAAGTATAAAAAAGAAATGGAGACGACCGCGAACTAAAACTGCCCGTTAAACCTCGGTTTAACGGGCAGTTTTAGTTCGCATGACCTCTAGCATCCAATCCAGAAATCACTAGAATCTATTTATAGGCTCTACTTTACCTCTTCATAATCAACATATTCCCCTCCTTTGTAACGAGGACCATTCTTTTTCCCAGGACGATTTTCCACCCGTATTTCACCTTCACGACGACCTCCTCGACCAGCTGCCTGCTGTTTCTGTTGCTTCACTAATTGTCGGCCAACCAACAGGTAAAACACAAATCGGCGCACTGGCGGTACAAACAGAATAATGAGAGTGATGATAAACAAATATTTGAGCAACATGTCAGCGTATCGTTAGTAGTCAATAAACGTTGGCTAGCGACGTTTAGTTTTCTCTTTTGTCAGACGGTTTTTATCCGGGTTGATCGGAGAGCGTATTTTATTAGGTAAAAGCACCTTGCGACAAACTCTACTAGTACTCTTCCAAAATAGATCCTATAGACCCTAATTGATTCTTTTGATACTAGATGCCTGATTATCAGAATCGATAGATTCTTTGGATTCTATCGATTCTAAATTGAAAAAGCACTAGTACCCATACAAGGCTTTCGCTGCTGCTTCATACTTATCACCTGCCGACCATTGCGGACGGGTTACACGATCAGCAATCAGACGGGCAGCGTAGGCATATGCCTGACAAAAGCGTTGCACGTACGTAAAATCCAGCGATTCGGGGTTATCAATAGCTTGATGGTAATATTTACCAATGGCCTGATCGAAGGTTTTGAACCCAGCCGAAAACGTTGGGGCGGGTATGCCTTTAGCCGCAAAGCTAACATTATCCGAGCGGTCAAAAAGACCTTGTTCCGGAGCAGGTTCGGCAAACACACTTAACCCGAAGGCTTTGGCTGCCGTTTCAATTTCAGTTTTCGCCCCTGTTCGTTCCAGCCCAATAACGGATACAATGGTTGTATCGTTATAACCTGCACCATCGCTGTTGAGATCGAAAATCGTTTGTTTAAACGGCACTAATGGGTGCTCGCCATAATAGCGACTTCCTACCAAACCAACCTCTTCGCCGGTAAGGGCCAGTACCAGCACCGATCGTTTGGGACGCTGCTGCATCAGAACTTTTGCCGATTCAAGCAGAGCAACTGTCCCAATGGCATTATCCCGTGCCCCGTTGAAAATGCTGTCGCCAGGTTGATAAGGGGTGCCTGCTTGCCGACCAGCGCCAATGTGGTCGAAGTGGGCCGATAAGATAACGTATTCATTTTTCAACACGGGGTCGGTACCTTCAATAATTCCGGCAACATTAGCCGTTGACGAAAATGTTAATGGGCGACCCGATGTGCGAAGGGTAATGGTTTGACCTGCCTCTTTCAGTTGTTTATACTGATTGTTTGCGTTGTTTACCCAGACGTGCGTTAGCGGAGTCTTATCATCGGAAGGCGCTGATACAGTCATCTGCTCCCGGTTGAAATACTGACTTACCAGCCCCCAGGGTGTCGCTTCATTGTAGAGTTCGATCAGGGCGGTTGCTCCTTTTTCGCCCGCTAGTTTGCGCTTCGCTGCCGATGCGTTAAAGATTTCACGTGGGCTTTTCGCATCTGGCGAACCACCCTGGGCCACCACAATTCGCCCTTTCACGTCGCGCCCTTTATAACCTTCATCTCCATCGTTGAGTCCATAACCAACATAGACAACCTCGCCCGAACTAGTCGTTGCATTACCAGCCATGACAATCAGCTGTTTGCCAAGTTGAAGTGTATCTTTGCCAAGAAGCATCGTTGCTGACGTAGCCGGTTTCACTTTTTCCAAATTAATACGCTGAAAATAATCTTGCTGACTATCAGTCGTTACGGCCGGTTTTAGGCCAAGTTGACGAAATTGCTCGGCAATGTAGCGAGCTGCCGTCCAGTTGCCTGGTTCACCTGTTCGGCGTCCTTGTAATTCGTCAGATGCCAGAAATCGGGTATGCGCTTCGACTTCAGCGCGGGAAATAGCCCATTCTGGCAATTTTGAAACAGTAACCGCTTTTTTTGCGGCCGAAGAAACATCTTTAACTGGTCGATTTTGTGCCTGTACCGAAGTCGCGGTCAGGGCAATCGTGACCAATACATGTAATATAGACGAAGTTTGCATGATGATTGGGAGTCTGTGTGTAAAAGTACAAAAAACCAGCGGCTCACCCCATCGTCCAGTCATTTGGTCGAATTTGAGTACTTTTGTGGTAACCTTTTAGGTTAAAAAACCGCATCAGCGGCCTGGTTATAAGGTTTGGTCTTTCTTATGTCTCCTCGTTCGTTACGCACCCCTTCCTCTTCCGAAAAAGCGTATCTGCTGCTTGCTATCGGGCTTTTAGTTCTTTACGTTTTCCCCTATATCTGGCTGGGCGAAGGTGCGCATTTGACCATCCACGACAATTTAGATAGCGATTTTCTATATCTGTATCTACTTAAGCTCACCAGAACTGCTTTTGATTTTGACTTAAAAACGGTGATTCCGAATATGATGAGTGACGGTCGGAATGCCGCACCATCCTTCACAGGTATTCCACGTTCAGCCTTTCGGACCGGGTTAAATTTCGAAGTACTCTCGTTTTGGCTTCTTCCTCCTTATGCAGCACAGGTGTTCAACTTCGCGGCTGTACATGGTATTGGATTCGTAGGCATGTATTTGCTACTCAAAAAGCACGTTTTACCCGAACCTAACTGGGCATTCACACGTGTTGCGCTGGCTTTTTTGTTTGCGCTAGTGCCTTGTTACATTGTCCATGGAGCATCGGTAACTGGGCAGCCACTCTTATTAGTTGCTTTTCTAAACCTGTTGCAAAAACGTTCGCACTGGTATGATTGGCTCATTATTGGGCTGTTTCCATTTTATTCCTTTTTCGTTTGGGCCGGTTTATTCATTTGTGTCGCATTGGGTATGATTGGCTTATGGAGCATGATTCGTCTCCGGCAAATCAATTTGGGCTATATCAACGGCTTACTTCTGCTCGCGTTATTATATCTAGCCAGTGAATGGGAATTGATTTATGGATTTATTAACCAAACATACATCTCCCAGCGTACCGAGTTCGATTACAGCCAGTTGCGCTCCATGAAGCTCGTGGACAGTCTGCGCCGAAGTGCTGATTTATTCGTTTGGCCAATGTTTAATACGGGCGCCTTTCTGACGGCAGGAATTTTAATGGTAGCTGGTCTAGGGGCGTGGCGAGCCTACCAACGACGGGATTTTCTGGCTGTTCGTTGGCTTATTGGTTTACCAATTCTGGCAGCCATCTTCTGTCTGATTCACGGATGTTACCACTATCTGGTTGTTTGGCTGGGTGACAGTTCGTTGGGGTTGAAATTCCGTGTTTTTCAATTCGATCGGTTCTATTTCCTGCTCCCGACGCTCTGGTTCTTTCTCTTCGCGCTGTCTTTGCGGCAGTTTCGGGCAAATTCGAGCTGGAATCGGCTGTTTTTAAGCGTACAATTGGTATTGATGATTTTTGCCAATAAAGAATGGCGTATCAATATCGGGAAGATGACGGGCTACATTACGGAAGCCGAACAACCGTCGTTTCGGGCGTTTTTCGCCGAAAAGCAGTTTGCTCAAATCCGCGATTATATTGGCAAACCGCAAGCCGATTACCGGGTTATCTGTCTGGGGATGCACCCATCTGTTGCGCAGTTCAACGGCTTCTATACGCTGGATAGCTACCAGAACAATTACCCTCTCCCCTATAAATACGCTTTCCGAAAAATCATTGCAACCGAACTGGCTAAGGGCACTCGACAAATGCGGGTTTATTATGACGCCTATGCCTGCCGTGTTTATCTCTACACAGCCGAGTTGGGTATGAATTATCTGTTCGGGAAAGCGCAGAACAGGTCCGTCTATCATCTGCAACTAAACACCGATGCGCTAGTCGCACTAAACGGCCAATACGTGATTTCGGCCGTACCTATCGACAATGCCGCAGCCAATCGTCTTCGTTTGGAAAAGGTATTCGATGAACCGGAAAGTTATTGGCGCATCTGGTTATATAAAGTGGAGTAGGTAAAGTAAGTGTAGTCAGTTGCTTAATTAACGTACTCACTGCACCTACTCCACTACTCCACTTACTTCACTACTCCACTCACTCCACCAATTACCCTCGCTTATAATGCTGTCGGGCGAAGCGCATGAAGGTATCGGCCAGGCCTTCGCTAACGCCCTGCAATTGAATGGAGTATAAATCTCGCTGAATGGAAAGGCCCTGTACATCAAGGACTTTCAGCGTACCCGCCTGTAATTCATGCTGAACCGCAAAGACCGAAACAAACGCCATACAGCGCGAACTGCCGAGATACGATTTGATACTTTCGGTACTCCCTAACTGCATTTCAATAGTCAGATCGGTAAGTCGCAGCCCAACACCCCGAAGCGCGTGTTCAATTACTTCCAATGAGCCCGAGCCGCGTTCACGCAGGACAATCGGTACGGTGCGCAATTCATCGAGTGTAATCTCGTCGCGATCGGCGAGTGGGTGGTCAGCACGGCAAATGAGCACCAGTTCGTCTTTTACAAAGGACGTATAGCGAATGTCGCTGTGATGCGTTCGACCCTCCACCAGGCCTAACTCAATATCATTGTTGAGTAGTGCCTGTTCAATTTGCTCAGTATTCCCATTCAACAGGGAGATAGCCACATCGGCCGATTGCTCATGGAAACGAGCCAGCACGGGCGGAATCACATATTGAGCTACGGTCGTACTCGCGCCTACCCGAAGCGCACCCGCCGGTTTGCCCTTGAGTGCGTTCATATCGAACTCCAGTTGGCGGTAAGTCGCCATGATGGTTTCGGCATGACTCAGCAGCAAATTACCGGCAGCTGTCAGACTGATTTGATTGCCCCGCCGATCGAAGAGGGCCGTACCAAAGTGATGTTCGAGTTCCTGAATATGCTTCGTGACGGCAGGTTGCGTCACATACAATTCAGCAGCCGCTTTCGTAAAACTAAGCCGCTTGGCAACGGTATAAAAAACATTCAGGCGAAAAGCGAGCATGGAGCAAAGTTACGGACGAATAATGGCCCAGCCTTCCTGCTGGCGGATAATGAGTTCGCCGTTGGCGGTGGGTACGTAGCTAATGAAGGGGTACATCTCATCGCGGCTGAGTTTCCGCATCTTCATGGTGTTTTCGCACATAGCCAGAATAACACCCTGTTTCTGAAGATTTTGGAGTTCCTTCTCAAAATAGGCTTTGCCTTTTTGATAGGTTACGAACGCGCCACTGTAGACGACTAATTCAATATCGAGTTTTCCCTTTAAGCGTGGGTCGTTTAGGGAATTCTGAATGTTAGCCAGCGCATGTCGAATAACAGACGTATCACCGGTATTGAGTTGATAAACGGCATGGTATCGTTCTTTGGTAGGTTGCGCACCGTGAAACGTGCCCGTTTCATTTGTTTGCGCCATAGCTGGTACTAGAGCGGTCAGGAAAGCCAACAAGAACAGGTAGGGGAAATTCTTCATGAGTTTTAGTTTTTGATTTTGAGTAAAGTTACTTTGCTTTTCGTGCATCGGCAATTGGCTGATACGGTCCAAACTTATGTTGACGTTCGCTGAATGAATCAGCGTAGGGGCCAAATGGAAAATCAACGGGCTTGCTGGCGATCTTAGGCCAGTCACTGCTTTGGTCTTTGTGGGGCCGGGGCATTGAATTGATAAAGGCGGCTACATCCCAGGCCTCTTCGTCGCTTAACTGCGGACTGGCATAGGTCGCCCCAAAGGGCATGTTGTTTTTCACATACCCCGCAAAGCCCGACAGTCGGAACAATCCGGCTCCATCATTATAGCTGTTTGGCCCCCACATAGGCGGATATACATACTCTTTTGCACCTGCTGCCTTCATGCCTTCGCCTTTTAGGCCGTGGCAGACCTGACATTTAGCCATATAGATCAGTCGGCCTTTCGTTGAATCAGCCGCCCGGTCCAGATACGCCAGTTTGGCCAGTCCGACGCC
Organism: Spirosoma telluris; assembly: GCA_003259005.1. Classification (GTDB taxonomy): domain Bacteria; phylum Bacteroidota; class Bacteroidia; order Cytophagales; family Spirosomataceae; genus Spirosoma; species Spirosoma telluris. The sequence goes on along the minus strand of QLII01000001.1, from coordinate 5,910,819 downwards.
CTCAGGCCGTTCACCTTTGGGAACATCGGTGCCAAGCCACTGAATATACGCTACAATGGCTTTCATCTCGCGGCTCGTGCTATCAGGCGCTTTACCGGCCAGGCTACGTTCAAAACAGTCGGATACGCGCTTCACAATAGTTTCGACAGCTCCTGAACGGTCACGAAACTTAGGATAAGTGGAAAATACGCCCGAGTAATTGTTACCCAGCACTTTTGTGCCTGCATCAAGGTGACAGTTCTGGCAGTTCATGCCATTCGACAGGTGTTTCACCGAACCCGTTGGACCCAGGTATTTAGCCGTATGGGCGATCAACTCGCGACCATAGCGGATTTGCTTCCCAAGCTCACCGGCTGGAATTCGGCTATCGGCGGGTGGACGCCAGTAGGTTGGCGGTGTTAGCGCGAGTAAGGAGCTTACAAAAGTTAGGCAAGTAAGGACTGCGAATCTAGTAAACAGACTACCACATTTTACCCCACCCCAACTCCTCCCCTTGAAATAAGGGGAGGGGCTAAAAAACAGGCGAATCTGCTCCCCTCTCCTAGTTTTAGGAGAGGGGCTGGGGGTGAGGTGAAATCGAGTAAACAGTTTAAACAAATTTATCTTCATGATTTACAGCATATCTACCTTCACTAAATTATCATCCGAAACGCGGTCTATCAGCTTATTATATGGGTCAATGCCCGCTTTTACAGGCTTGCCCTTCACGGTTACTTCAATAATGTGCTCACCGGGTGTCAGGCTGCGTTTCTGCATTAGGAGTGGCACTTTGGTGGTCAGGCCATCTTTGTTTTTACCATCGTCAGTTAATACGGCAATATCGGCAATAACTGGCCCTTTTCCTTTTTCCAGTTCTTTACCGGTTTTGTCGTAATACTCGGTTGCTGTGCGAACATAAAGTTTCACGCTATATTTCCCGTTGCCGATTGACTTCGCTTCAGCTTTGGTGATGCGGTTATCGTAAAGCGTCAGTTTTTCGAAATTATCCGTTAACCAGGGTTTCAGCGAATCAGGTGTGGCGGCTTTTAGAAAACTATACCATTCCAGCGAGGTTGTAAACGGTGCTTTCTGGCGGAATCGAGCTGCTTTCATATAGTCGTTCATGGCCTGGTTGACGCGCGCTTCGCCAATATAATCCTGTAAGGCATACATGAGCATTGATCCTTTCTGATACCATACATAAGACCGCGTGTCGTTATCGAGCATATTAGCCTCGAATTTATCTTCGTTCGCCCTGCCACGCAGGTAGCGATCCAGGCTATACTTCAAAAACTTAGGCATGGCATCGGCACCGTAGCGTTGCTTAAGCACCATCAGCGCCGAATATTCGGCCATTGTCTCCGAAATTTGATTAGCCCCCGCGTGCGGCTGGGCATAATCTGGTGCCCCCACCACTGGTGAGCAACCTCGTGGGCCGTCACATAATAGGCATAATCCGTTTTGTTTGGATCGTGGAAATCACCGACCCAGCCAAACTCCTCCGAATAGGGCACCGTTGTAGGGAACGACTGCGCGAAAGCGGCATAGCGGGGGAACTCAAGCACGCGCAACACCGGATAGGGAAACGGCGCGTAGTTCTTCGTGTAGTAACTCAGGGACGCCTTCATACTGGCCATAAATCGGTCAAGATTACGGTCATGTCCGGGGTGGTGATAGACTTCCAACGCTACCGTTTTTCCATCAGGCCCTGTCCATTTATCCCGTTTCACACCGTATTTGGCCGAACACATGCTGAAAAAGTAATCGGAGAAGCCGGGAAGTTTGTATTGGAAATAGTTGCGCGGTTTTCCATCTGGGCCATTTGCTGTCCAGGTTTTTAGCAATTCACCCGGCATAATAGCTGTCTGATCGGGAGTTGTCGAGATGGTCCCTTCGAAGGTTACCCAGTCGGCATCGTCAGTGAACAGAAAGTCGCGTAGACCACGCGGATCGTTCTGGGCTGGAGCCGTCCATTGTTTGATTGGTAAGCCGTATTTTTTTCGGTATTTGTCGCTACCCAATTCCTGACCCTCGTTATACCCAAAACCAGGGAAAATACCCACATTGAAAAATGTCCCGTTTGAAACAACATCCCGACTATCACCCGCATTGCTAAAGCCAACATATTGCCCCATTACCGTCATATCCATTTGAGCCGAATCGCCGGGATTGAGTCGCTTGGGAAGTCGATAAATGTAATAGCCTAAATCCTCATCCTTCAGAATCATTTTTGGGGCTTCATTACCGATCAGGAATTTCGTCAGTTGCCGATGAAAATTGTCGGCAGGCATAGTCAGATGCAATGAGTCGATAGGTTGATCACCCTTGTTGACGATCATAAACACGCCCGATGCCACCGCCTTAAAATCGTCGGGATAGATATCTACATTGAGTTTGGCGCTCGTAATTTTAGGTTGCAGAACGTTGGCATATTTGTGATACGTTTTCTCAAATGTTGCCTGTAATTCCCGCTGCTGATCGGCCGATAGGTAATGATTTTTCACGCTCACATTGGTGTAAATCCAGGCCCCCATACTCACAAACACAACCAGCGCAAGCGCAAACAAAACCATCGATAGGCGGCCCATGCGTTGACGGGCCAGTTGCCAGCGAGCTTTAAAGCCCGTGTCGGCACCCCGATTCCAGAACCAGAGAGCTAGTACCAACAACATGCCGCCAAACGCGTACCAGTACAGCCGGAACGAAGCCAGGGCCGCCAGATAATGACCAAATCCATTCATATCGGAAATCTGCACCGTTCCACCCGAGAAAGGAATGGCCAGCCGGTAGTTGAACTCAGCGAACTGAGGCACGGCCCAGATAACGATATAAGTGGCCAGCGTAACGATATGGCCCACAAACTTCTGGTTGACCATCGTATGTACGAAAAACGCCAGCATCACCAATTGGAAATACTGCGTGAAGGCAATCCCGTAAATATCCCGGAAGTAGAGCGGAAACTCATAGTTAAAATAGCCCTTAACGGTCTGATTCAATACGCCAGAGACCATAATCAACGTACTCAGCAGCAGGCAGACATAGGTCATCGACAGTAATTTGGCCCCGTAGTTCATCCAGTCAGGCACGGGCAGGGCATCGGCGATAGTGTCATAGTGAACAACTTTATCCCGGTGAACTACCTCTCCCGTATAGAAAATCAGGACAATGAGCACAAAAAAGAAAAACGTGCCATTGCGCGCTTCGAGCATGGCGTAGGTCGTTGGCAGTGAGGGTGTACCGTAGGTTTCTGATCCAAACCAGCCATCTAAAAACAGGAACAACACTGCCCCCAATAGAATAGCGATGAAATAGGGGTCACGTACAATGCTCCGAAACTCCAGCCCAGCCTGCTGAAACATCTGCCGAACGTATGTTCCAACCTTAAATACAGGCGTTGGCGTAGGTAAGCTCGCCAGCGTTGGCGCTTTTTCAGACATAGTTTCGTCTTTCGCTTTCTTGCCGAGTTTAATAGCCAGGAAGCGAGGAAAACTAAATCGAAGCACCGTAAAGGCAAAAACCAGAAGTGCCACACCTAACCAAATGAGCCGGTTGGTCAGCAAATCACCTTCCAGCGGTGCCAGTAGCGTATTTTGTTCCACTGGCGACCAGTATTTGGTCGCGGTATCATAAGCGTAGGAACCAAAAGGGTCGAGCAGGTTTACCAGTTGCTTATTCTCCAGATCCTGGGATAGTGTAGACCCCAGCAAATAGGCGATAAACAGCAGAATACTACCCGCGTAGGTCGTGAACACCTGTTTTGAGAAAGCCACTAACCCAAAGAAAATGCTGCCGACCAGAAACATGTTCGGCACAACAAACATCAGAAACGGGTAGGCGTAGTCACGAAAACGAATCGGTCCGAAGCGCTCGGTATTGTCAGCTAAGTTAAAAATTGGCCCTAGTAGCGAACCAATCACGATGCCAGCATCCCAACGGCCATAATACCCAACAGTATGACAAACGACCCAAAGTACCGGCCCAGCACGTAGCCACGTTCCGTAATAGGAAAGCTAAAATAGTAGTTTTTAGTGTTATGTTCAATGTCACGGTAGATAGGCACACCCATTATGGCCGATGCCACGAGCATCCCGAAAATGGTCAGTACGACCACAAACTGGCTAATAGCGTAGGGCGAGTTGATGTTCGTTTTCTCCGATGCCGGACCACTGCCGTAAATGACGAAGAGAAACGTAAACAGGAATAGAATTAGGGCATAGAGGTAGGTAGCTGGGCGTTTTAGCCGATACGCTAGCTCAAATTTGAAAATTTCTCCAAACATTGTCTGCGTAGTTAGACGGTGGTTACTTCCATTTTCTCGGTAATCTTCGCGAAGTACAAATCTTCCAGATCGGGCGTTACCGCGTCGAAGTCTGTTAGCGGAACCTCGCTATACGCATGAATCCGGGTTTTACCCCCTTTAAGTTGGGTCGAAATAACCCGGTGTGTTTTCCGGTAGGTATCAATCTCTGATTTTTCGACAAATTTCTGCCAGACTTTCCCAGTCAGGTCCTTCACCAGATCATTTGGATTACCCGTTGCTACCACTTCACCGAGACAAATAATAGCCATGTCGGAGCAGAGATTTGTAACGTCTTCTACAATGTGTGTTGACAGAATAACGATTGTGTTTTCGCCGATTTCAGAGAGCAGGTTATGGAAACGGTTTCGTTCAGCGGGGTCCAGGCCAGCCGTGGGTTCATCGACGATAATTAGTCTTGGGCTACCAATAAGTGCCTGAGCAATGCCAAAACGTTGTTTCATACCGCCCGAATACGTGCCAAGGTTTTTCTTCCGAACATCGTACAGATTCACTTTCTGCAATAGTCCCTGCACAATTTCTTTCCGTTCTCGACCATTGGCAATGCCTTTAAGCGACGCAATATGATCGAGCATTGCCTCTGCTGTTACGCGTGGATATACACCAAACTCCTGTGGCAAATAGCCCAGAACCCGACGCACAGCGTCTTTCTGGGTCAATATGTCCAGATCTCCCGGCATAGAGGTGCCTTCCGGTAAACCTGTGAGTTGTACACTACCACTATCGGCTTCCTGTAGGGTGGCAATGGTGCGCATAAGAGAAGACTTGCCTGCGCCATTCGGGCCCAGCAAACCGAACATGCCTTGCCTGATTGTGAGTGAAACACCCTTCAACGCCCGAACGCCGTTGGAGTAGGTCTTGGAAAGTTCTTTTATTTCGAGTTGCATAGAGAAAAGGGTGAACTATTTGGTTCAAAAGATAAAAAGACGAATATGATAAAAGTAACTAAAAACTATAGCCAAACTTTCGCAGACGGTTCGTATTAAGCCTAAAAGGCACAAAAAAACTCCGCCAGTTGGCGGAGTTTACCAGAGTATACGAGAAAATCAAGCGCTTCTCAGCAATTTATATATTAACAATCTTATTTAATACGCTGGTAGATACAACCTTGCCAGCGTTTATATCCATTACATTTTAAATGACTTATTCATCATTTTTCTGTGGCCGAAGCGAATACCCAGAATCGTGTAAAGTAACACAATAGCCGTCTCCCAGATAGCCTGGCTAAAATTGCCTCCCGAAATTGTTTTTACACAGTGAATTAGAGCCGCGCAATAAATTATAAAGCCGGTTAAAAAGCCTGCAACAAGGAAAAGTGAGATACTCAACCGACTTACTCGTTCAGATACCATTGGCCAACAGTTATTATGTGTTTAGGCCACCAAATTGGTTTGTCATTTCGCGGAAAGCTAGTCAGAATGAACAATAAGTAGGATTCGAGCGATAATCGGTGCTTTAATTCTTGTACTTGTACTAAATGCCATGATTAAGCCAGACGTTAATTATACTGACAATGGCAGGCGATCATGATTATCTAGTATACCAGAAGGAAGGCTTAAGCTAATTTATTTTCTATGGAAGTACAGACACTATTATACGCTTTCTCGATAGTAGGTCCAAAAGGCGGAGCCGGTGACTTAAGATCGCTCTAAAGAGACGGATCGCCTACTTTTTTACTACATAAATCTTTTATTAAATAGATAGTCAGTAGTTACAAGCTACTGTTGAAGCAGCCATTGCCGCCCATCAGGTAATTACCTCAATATCAAATATTTAACAACAAAAGACAATACATTACTAGCAATAGCTAAGTGCTTAATTGACATGTTACTTTTTCATAATTATTAGTCTAACCCATTTAGTAAAATCCAATGGTTAAGCCCATTTGTAGTCTATCCAAGCTTTGATACTTGATAATTGGTCAGATTAACCGGCTACAGTTTGGCTCTGGTTTTGCTATCGTTTGCATAAGACAAACCAGGTAAGCTTTATGAAAACGAAACAGTCAGTACCTACCGAAGTTGCCTCAATCTTGCATCGTCAAAAAAAGCGTCTTAATGAATTGAATGCACTAGCTAAGTGGACTGAAGCTGAATTTGAAGAGGCTATCCACTGTTCCACGGAGTGGGATCCCAAACAACAAGGCTGGATCTTTCCGCTGGCTGCTATTGAAAAGCTAGCTTTTGATGTGCGAACACCCGATAAACAGGCTCATTCTTTGCAACTAATTGCTAAACATATGAGTCTGGATTTAGCAAAATAGTGCGATGCTCGTTGAAATACGATAAACTCAATAAAGCATTCAGTAATTTAAATCACTCAGTCAGCGCCTTAAATTACCATTTAGTGTTATAAACTACTATTACTTACATCTTCATCAGTTTAATTAACTACTTTAGAGCTTACGAAAACAATATAAAAAAAACATTTCAATTTTCGTTTACAATACCGTACTTTAACTTGTCACTTCCACCATGAACGCCACCTTAACAGACGAAGAGATGATTCGTCAGTATCTTCTTAGTAAGCCAAACCAATGTTTTGAAATAATTTACAACCGATACGTTAATAAGATATATCGTCGATGTTTGTCTATGACAAAAGATTCTGACAAAGCTGAAGACTTTACCCATGATATTTTCCTAAAAGCGTTCGATAAGTTGGATGCCTTTCAGGAACGATCTAGTTTTTCTACCTGGCTTCATGCCATCGCCTACAACTACTGCTCGGATCAATTACGGTTATCTAAGCGATTTAATACCATTTCAATTAGCGCAAATCTTGAGCAGTGCATAAGTGAATCGCAAGAAGCCCGACGGCATGAAGAAACCCTACAGCTAGTCAAGCAGGGATTAAACACCCTGTCGGCTAATGAACGCACAGTACTTGATCTCAAATATGAGGGGGGAATGAGTATTGAGGAGATTGCGAAATTGCACAATCTTAAACTCAGTGCGGTTAAAATGCGACTTAAACGCGGACGGGAGAAAGTATACCAGTTTTGCTTACAGCAATATCCTATCTGATAGACACTTAATTCAGTATCAACGCGTACTTCACTTTAGTTAACAAACAATCCCCCGCTATGCCCAATCGTTCGGTAAAGCGGGGATCGTAGTCAATTGTTTATATATTCTGTCTCTTCATTTCTTTGACAGCAAAATCTGCAGCACGTGCTGTAAGCGCCATGTAGGTTAATGATGGATTTACGCACGAAGTCGAGACCATACAGGCACCGTCTGTTACGAATACGTTCTTAACGCCGTGAACCTGATTGTTGGCATTCAGCACCGACGTTTTGGGGTCGCGTCCCATCCGGGCCGTTCCCATTTCATGAATCGCCATACCTAAGTAGGAGCCGTTATCATAAGATCTGACGTTTTTCAGGCCCGATGCTTCCAGCATTTCTTTGGCATCGTTCATCATATCTATACGCATTTTTTTCTCGTTCTCCTTCAACTCAGCGTCGAATACAACGAGTGGCATGCCCCACTTATCTTTTTCGTTCTTATCGAGGTACATGCGGTTTTCGTGATAGGGTAATGTCTCTCCAAAACCGCCTAATCCCATTGTCCAGGGTCCGGGTTTGGTTAGTTCATCTTTATAATCAGCACCAAAACTCATTTCGGCAATGTTACGCTGCCATCCGGTTCGGCTTCCTCCACCCTGATAACCAAAACCGCGTAGGTAATCCCGCTTATCGGTACCGATATTCCGGTAACGGGGTACGTAAATACCATTTGCTCGTCGACCAATATAATACTTGTCCAGATCACCTTCCCAGACACCCGATGCGCCCGTGCGGAAGTGGTGATCCATTAGATTGTGCCCTAACTCACCCGAATCATTGCCGAAGCCATTAGGAAAACGGTTAGATTTTGAATTTAGTAGAATAGCCGTCGATCCGAGCGCACTACCGCACACAAAAACAATTTTCGCGAAGTACTCCTTGGGTTGAAGGGTAACCGCATCGACAATGCGGACACCCGTTGCCCGTTTTTTGTTTTCGTCGTATAGTATCTCCGTTACTACCGAATCGGGCCGTAGCGTCAGGCGTCCGGTTTTAGCGGCTGGCGGCAACGTACAGGACTGCGTGCTAAAATAAGCACCGTAGGGACACCCAAGCGAGCATTTGTTTCTATACTGACAGGGAGCGCGGCCAACGCCCAACTGGGCTTCACCGGCTTTTGAGAGGTTAGCAACCCGACCAATGGTCATAACCCGGCCAGGGAAGTTCTTTTCGATACGCTTCCGAACTTCTTTCTCCACACAATACATCTCCATTGGTGGCAGGAATTCACTGTCGGGCAATTGCGGCAGGTTCAGTTTCTCCCCCGAAATTCCCACGAATTTCTCAACGTAGGAATACCAGGGAGCCACGTCTTTATAGCGAATGGGCCAGTCAATGGCGACTCCTTCTTTGGCGTTGGCTTCGAAATCAATATCGCTCAGCCGATAGGATTGCCGCCCCACATGATTGACTTACCCCCAACGATATTTGGACGATACCAGTCGAACCGCTTGTCTTCTTTATACAGCGAGTCGGTATCTTTCATCCAGTAGGTTTCTGTCATTTCATTATAAGGGTAATCGCGGGCCAGTTTCGGGTGCGATTCCTTTTGCGCCATCGTCAGCCGGCCATTATACTTGGTCTGCCAGGGATCTTTCGTAGCATTTACATAGCCCGATACGTGCTCAAGCTGATGGCCTTTTTCGAGCATTAACACCCGTAAGCCTTTCTCGGTCAGCTCCTTAGAAGCCCATCCACCCGTAATACCCGAGCCAATCACAATGGCATCGTAGGTCTGTTCTTTTATCGAATCAATATTGAGGTTCATGCTGATAGTCGTTAGTTACGAGTCATCAGTCAATAGGGATAAGTGCCAGCATACCATTACTGACGACTATTGACTGTCGACTACATTAAAGCGCCCAGGTTTTCTGGCCGGGTTTGAGCGGCATACATCCATTAAACTGACCCGGTACAGGCAGGTATTCCAGGGCTTTTGTCGCTCCGATTTCGGACGTAAAGTAGCCTGTTGTCGTTAGTTCTTTCATGCGCAGGAAGAAGGGCTTATCCTCGGTCATGGTTTGCTTCACCATCTCGTTTTTCTGAGCGGGATCTAAGGCCACGAATTCCTTGCCAAATTTGGTTTTGCTATCGGCGTCCAGCTTAGCCAGCCCGGCATAAAACTTCTCCTGATCGGCTTTCGGATAACAATCGCGCATAACCCGAACAATGAATTTCTCGGCCCCAGCGGCTTTGGCTCCGGGTGTGCTGGTTGTTGGAATAATCACATCAGCCACCTCAGCTAGCAGACTCTCCTGATCGGCCGAAACAGCAATGCTTGGCCCCGTGTTGGTAATACGCCCCATAGCGCCCGCCAATGTGGGGGCCGACAATATGCCGCCCATCATCAGAGCCGCTTGTTGCAAGGCTTCTCTACGTTTCATAGATATGTGAGTATTGGTTAGGGGTAAAAGGGTGTAAAGGGTAAAATATCCTTATAAGTAGTTGACCAAATTTGATTCTATAGATTCTTATGGCTTCTGGCGATTCTTTTTGAGCTGATTATCAGGCCAATGGAACCAATAAGAATCCACAGAATCTAAATTTGCCTAATTGTTTATCACCAAAGATTAACGTTAACTGGCGAAAATACGAGTTACTTTTTAAAGAAATAACACCTCCATAAAAAAGGCAAAAGCCGGACCAGGATTTCAAATCCCAACCCGGCTTTCTGCCTTTTTGACGAGAGAGTTCCTGATTATTTCATCATTCCTGTAAAAGCAAATCCTGATACCAGAAACCTGTATCCCAACTTCGGTCAGTGTCATCCACGTGGCAATCTGTGCCACCTGATGGCGTGTAGGTTCGTCGGACTATGTCTCCTTTGGTAAATCGGATGGGACTGGAGAAAATAGGGCCGTCATACACAAACGAGTGGTATTCGCCATTTTCGCCACAAGGATCAACCGTTTTAGGCAGCTCTTTCAATAAATCCAGATCCAGTTCTCGTCCTACAAACTCAGCACCTAGCTGTTTCTCATTAACACAAACAAGCACCGCCCGGAACCCTAAATCGACAAACTCATGAAGTAACTCGGTTGTATTTCGCTGCCAGAGCGGAAATTCACCCGTCAGGTTTACCCGTTTCAATTGGCTTTCGCGGTATTGTCGAAGGTCCTCCAGAAAAATATCTCCGAAAATCGAATGGGTGATGCCTTGCTCCCGAACCAACTGTAGCGTCTCCTGCATTTGAGCGTTGTAGGTCTCCATTGACACATCGCCTGCCAACCGTAACAGCTGCAAAGGCAGTCCCAAACGATCGGCCTGAGCGATTAACAAATCGGTTCGAACACCGTGCATACTGATGCGGCCATGTTGGTCATTTATCGATGTCAGTAGCTTATGTATATCCCATCGCTGCGACCGGAGACTATGATACAGCGCCAGGGCTGAATCTTTGCCCCCGCTCCAGTTCATGATTGCCCGTTGACGACTCATCGGAAATAAAATCCAGAGGGCGCAATCTCGGCCTTAACCGAGTCAACCAGTGTACCTGTGGATTCGTAACGAATTACATAGCCTGCCTGTGTATAAAGAAGCGGACTCTGACTACCATAAATTCGTTTAGTTTGTGGGTCGATGGCCAGCGTACTAAATGACCGGGCTATCACGATACTGCCCGATGCTGCGGTGGCATCAATTGGCAAATTATAGGTTTTCCCGCTTAACGTATAGTAGAATGACTTTTTATCGGTACTAATAGTTACAGAACCGGGGGCCGCAGGAAAAGTCAACCGTTTAGCGACAATCCGGGTCAATGGGTCTAGCTGAACCAGATCTTTACCCGCCTGTATCCACAATTTTCCATTTGCATCGAGCGCAATTGGCTCAGGCGTTGATCCGAAAGCAATACGTTGTTTTTCTGTGTCCGTATTTACATCAACAATCAACAGCGTTTGGTCACCACTGTAGGTGTTACTTCCGATAAACGCTTCCGTCCCGGAAACGACCATTTTTTCAGCCCCTTTTACAGCAGGTATTTTTTTCGAAACGGTGTTAGTGTTCAAATCCACCACGGCGATATAACCAGGATCTTTGTAAAACGCACTACCAGAACCCGAAACGTCCCAGCAACTAATATAGGCTTTGTTAGGGCCAACCTGAATAACCTGGCGTGGGTTTTCAATATCTGGCGTTTTTAGCGTAGCACGCGATACAAAGGTACCCGCTTCAACGATTTCCACTTTATCCTGTCCAGTTGTGCTATTATCAACCAGAATTAGCCCTTTACCATTAACTTCCGTATACCCCTGTACGCCACCGCTCGACACTAATGAGGGGTTTGCTGCCTGAAAAATATTGGTTGCTACTGTTTGGCTGTTACGGGCCAGAAACGAAACTGTACCATTATTGCTGAAAAAATTACCGGCATTCAGAATAAATACACCTGACTCATAGGGAGTTGGTTCCGGATCAGAGGTTTTACAGTTCCAGACACTGAGGGCTACCAGCCCAATTGCAATTGATTTAGTCAATTGATTTTTCATGAATTATTGAGGGAAATTGATAAGCACATTAATTGCCCAGTTTCGGCCCGGAAGCGCGTTTCGCTTCACTCCGATGACCAGCGCGTCGAATACATTGTTTATTTGCCCCTGCACCCGAAAAGGCATAGAGCCCCATTTGAGCGTATGTTCCAACAACACGTTGGTCAGCAAAGCCCCTTTAAAAAACTGGGTATTATCGAAAGTGATGTACCGGCGCGAATTGGCCTGCATTTGTACACTTAAGCGAGTTTGTTTATACTGAAGATATGTATTGAGGGTACCCGTATGCATGGGTACATACACCAGTTGCTTCCCAATAACATCCTGCGAGTAAGTATCATAAGCGCGCTCTTGTGAGGAACGAGTTAGTGCATAACCGAGTCGCATACCGGCACGCCAGCTAGTCTGCGCGTAGGTCAAGTTGGTAGTAAATTCGGCCCCGCGAGCGATTACCAATTGCAGATTTTCGACGTGGTAATTGATTGCTGGGTTCCAATAGGTCCAATTATCAACCCGATTATGATACCCTGTCAGTTCAGCCGTTAGGTTAACCTGATCCGATAAGGGCATAGCTGCTGCCAACCCAGCCTCGAAATTCAGGCCACTTTCGGGCAAAAGGTTAGGGTTCCCTAAGTCAATCCAGTAACGTTCGTTTAAGGTAGGCACCCGGTAGTTTCGACTCACCGATCCTTTAGTAGTCAGCTTAAACCGGCTACGCTGAACAAGCTGGTATTCAGCACCAAGCGACGGCGTGAGGGGTGGATTAAAGCGCGTTACAAAGGCTTGGCGAATGTTAGCTGATACGAGCCAGCGCATTGTTTGGAAACGCAATAGTGCGTATACATCCCCCCGGTCTTCCTGAATCAACTGGTCACCATAGCCATCGGTTCGGGTGCGATAATGCGACCACTCGCCCCAACACGCAGGTTCAGTTGCCGATTAGTACCCGACAGAAGCAAAAACTCACGCTCAGCACGGCTAATAAGTCGCTCTGTTTCAGTATGACTTGGGGTGTCGAAATTTCCTTTTGCATAGTCTAATACATCCCGAATCCAGCCTACCCGAAACGTCATTCGATTGGCTTCATAGGTAGCCAATAGCCGCGCCGACTGTGTTCGGGTGCGCTCACGAGCGATGGTATCCTGCGGTGTAACAATTAAATCATTATCGGTCAGCCAGGCATTAACAGAAACCTGATGCCCATTTTTGTGCAGAAAATAAAGATCCTGGATAAAGCCGCGCTGTGCCGTTGTCGACGGTTCCATAAAATAATGCTGCCGTTCGGCGTAGGGGTAGGCGTTGTTGAACTGATTTCGGTAGGCAACTGTCTTCCCGATAGCTTCCAGTTTTGCCCCAGACCCAACGCATACCGTAGCCCTAGCTGCCCCTGTGTATTTCGAAAACTAGCGATCTGCCCCCCAAGTGAAACGTGTAAACCCGGTTTCCAGCCAGGGTTACTCCCAAGCAGGATACTCCCTCCTACTGCATCGGAACCCACGGCACTGGCCGATGAACCATACTGAATGGATAATCGATCAAAGCCAGCAACGGGTAGGGTTGAAAAATCGGTCAGGCCAAGATTAGGCTGGTTGATATTGATCCCGTTCCAAAGCACTGCCGTATGATTGGCCGATGTACCCCGAAAAGCAACCGTTGCTAACTGGCCTGGGCCATAATTTTTGAATGCCATCGGCGTATTTAATGCCAATAGATCGGTCAGCGAGCCAAACCGAAATTGAAGCAGTGTGGTTGAGTCGATTCGCTGTAGTTTCTGCCCTGCCAGGAAACGTTCGGGTGCAATAGCCCGCACGGTTACCGCCGATAAAGACACTATATTACTGGCCCTCACCAACGAATCGGTTTGCGCGAAACTATTCTGTCCAGCTAGCACGCTAACAGAAAGACCAATAAGCCACCAGCGAAGGGCTTGTGTTCCCACGATTATAGTTCAAGTATGTGCATCGTAACGACAGACCGCCAAAAAGTCGGACTGTTAGCACGCGGTTGGGGCGTTTCCTCCGAACACCAGAACAACGGATGGTTTTTGGCAGGTCTCCTGGCTCGTCTTGTCGGGTCTGACCTTCCCACGCTGGTTATCAGCGCAGTGGCTATGTAGATTGAACCGATTTTGTAAAAGACTTACAGTTGCGGGGACAGCATTGGCTTTACACCAACTTCCCTTTTAAGCCTTGAAAGCTGCCACGAAGCAGCATCAGGCACCGAAAACTCAGGGCAAAGGTAGAAGAATTTCTGGATTTATGTAGCGCGGGTTTCCACCCGCGCTACTCATATCTAAAACCCGTCGGCTTTGATTTCTTTCTCTGTAATGGTTCCGTATTTTTTTACTTTATCCCGAATGGTTTCGGCTTTGCCAATCAAGACAAACTGGAGGCTATTTTTCGGGAAATACTGGTCAATGATCTGGCGCGTTTTTGCCACGGTCAGGCCGTCGACATTCTTCTGGAAATTATTGATAAACGACTCATCGAAGCCCATACTGAACATATCCGTCAACAGATTTGCTAATTCACTAGCCGATTCATATTTCGGAGGAAAGTCGGCTTTAACGTAGTTTTTAGCCGATGCGAGTGTCTTTTCGTCAATTCCCGTTTTATGCAGGCTATCAAGCACTTGCAACGCCATATCGATAGCCTGTGTAGTCGTGCTCACTTTGGTAAAGGTCGAAATAGCAAATGTGCCACTCTTGCGATAGGTACCAAACCGGCTACTCGCCCCATAGGTCAATCCTGAATTGACGCGTAGCGCATCGTTTAGCCAGGAGGTAAATCGTCCACCCAGAATCGTATTGACAACGGTTACGGGAATAAAATCGGGGTTGTTCTGGGTAATGCCTTTACCCCCAATCAGAAACGTTGTTTCACGGGCATCATCTTTATTGACTAATAGCACCCGGTTTTTATCAAACGAGAAGGTAGGCTCCGCCAGAACGGGAGACGTTGATGATGCCGTTTTCCAGCTTCCGAATAAATCGGTTACGCGTTTTTTCATGTCCGCCGTGTTGAAATCGCCCACAATAGCAATAGCAGCCCGGTCGGTAGTGTAGTTCTTTTGGTAAAACTGCCGGGCATCGGTTGCTGAAACCGCCGAAACGGAGGTTGGCGTCCCCGTCAGTGGGTTGGCATAGGGATGACCTTCGTACACAAATCGGTTGAAATAGGAATTCACAACCCCACGCGGACTTTCTTTTTGCTGCGTCAGCTGAAGTAATTGCCGCTGTTTATATTTATCGAATTCGGCCTGATCGAAGGTTGGCTTCGTCATCACATCCTGAATAATGTCGAACAACAAATCCTGGTCCTTCACGGCAAACGAAGCGGTCAGTTTAGCCACTTCCTTGCCGGCATAGGTATCCACCGTAGCGCCAACGTATTCTATCTTTTCTTCCAGTTGCGACTTCGTGTATTTGGAACTCCCAAACAGCAGAGCCTCAGCCGTCATGTTGGCTATACCATAGCGGCTCCCATCTTGTACAGCACCGGCATCGAAAACAGCCGAAATATTGATGAGTGGCACTTCATGTTGCTCCATCAAATAAACGGTCAGCCCATTTTTGAGCTTGAATTTCTGATAAGGTGGCACCTTAAACGTCTGCGCCAGCGACGCACCCGTTACAATAAGTGCAATAAAAAGAGTGAATATGTATTTCATTTGAGCGTCTTATTTAGCCACGATAGCACCTAAACAACAGGCTATTTCCTGTGCCTCTGTGGTAGAAATTAATTGTTTTTTACTGGGTTAGCCTTCGGCTCTGGCAAGAGATAACCAACGGTGCGATTGCGGCTGGTCAGATACGTTTTGGCTACGCGCTGCACATCTTCTTTAGTTACTTTCTCATACAAGGCCGGAGCTTCATACAGCTTTTTATAATCGCCAAAAAACAGTTCGTACGTCCCCAATGAATTCGCCTTTCCGTTGATCGACTCCATTGTGTGATAGAACTCCATCAATTTCTGATTTTTCAGCTTTTGCAGTTCTACATCCGAAATTCCCTCGTTAATTACCTTATCAATCTGATGAAGCACCGAACGTTCCAATTGCTCAGCGGATATATTACTGGCTGCAATGGCATAAATCGAAAACAAACTCGGATCGAACGACTGATCCATATTGGTAAACACTCGTGACGCAATGGTCGAATCCAGCACGAGTGACTTCACTAAGCGCGATGAATTTCCCGAACTCAGCACACCACTCAGCAAATCGAGCGCATAATAATCAGGGTGTCGAGTGGCGGGGGTGTGATAAGCCAGCAAAATATTGGGCGTTGCTACGTCTTTGTAGGTAGTTGCCCGCCGTTCGCCATTCTGGGGAGGTTCTACGGTCCGCAGACTATCCGGTAGTTTTTGTGCGGGAATCGGTTCGATATACTGCTCAGCTAGTTTCTTGACCTGAGCGGCTGATACATCACCAACCACCACGGCAACGGCATTATTGGGCGAGTAGTAGGTCTTGAAATACTTTTCCAGATCCGCCTGGGTCCACTTTTTAATGTCCGACTCAAAGCCAATTACCGGAAACATATACGGGTGCTCAACAAACGCCACCGATTGTACCAATTCATTAATAACGCGGTAGTTACTATTTTCCAGCCCGGTACTCCGTTCCGATAAGACAACCCCCGTTCGCTCTCCACCATTTTAGGATCAATCGCCAGGTCACGGATACGGTCAGCTTCGAGGTCGAAAATTGTTTCGAGCGCACCACTCTGAAACCAATCGGTATAGACCGTATTATTCTCGGTTGTGTAGGCATTGTTCGAACCGCCGTTGGCTTCCATGACACGGTCAAACTGTTTAGGACCGTATTTTTTAGCTCCGTTGAACATCATGTGTTCAAAAAAGTGCGACAGTCCTGTTATGCCATGTACTTCGTTACGGGAGCCGACTTTCCAGAATGAATAGAAATTGGCATTGGGGATTGAGTGGTCTTCGAGGACCATGAATTTCATGCCGTTTTTGAGGGTGAATGTCTGGACATCCTCCGGTTTTGGCTTGTTCTGCGCCAGTACAATGCCCGTCGCGAGCGTCAACCCGACTAGCAGCCCGATTCGTTTGTTCATGAGTGTAGTTTTAATTGGGAAATCTAAAATTACTGGCGAAATAGGGCATTGCCAAAAAAGGGAGCAATGGCATTTGGTTAATAGACAAGTTTCAAACACTCTATGTTGCTCTCTGAGGGCGCCAGAAATTGAAAAAATAAAACTATTTACTTGTATATTTAATTTTCTTATATATATTCGTACTACAAAACAGGGCAACATGTATGGAACCAGTCAGTAGTGAGTTTTTACGGGGAACCTTGAAGACGATTGTCTTGAAACTACTCTCCGAGCAAGATAAAATGTATGGTTACCAGATAACCCAGGCCGTTAAAGAACGAACCCATGGTGAACTGACGCTGACCTTTGGAGCGCTTTATCCAGTTCTTCACAAGTTGGAGCAGGAAGGTTTACTGATAAACGAGTCCATTGAAGTGGATGGCCGATTACGAAAATATTATTCCCTAACAGACAGTGGCACCCAGATGGCCATTCAGAAAATCTCTGAATTTGAGCGATTTGTCGACTATATGCAGCAGTTATTTCAAACACCCCAAATCTGGCTTATGGCAATTGACTTAATCCTGTACGTTTATGGAAAAGCTAACTCCCCAACAAATAGACCGTATCCACAACTACCTGCTCCAAAGCGGTCTCTCTAACGAACTGCTGAATGAACTGCTCGACCATCTTGTCTGTGAAGTTGAACATTACTTGTGGATCGGCCTTCCCTTTGAATCAGCCCTGGAAAAAACCCTGATGGACGCCAATGCCGATTCGGTTCAAAAACTTCGCAAGCTTTATCAGCAAGAATTAGCTTTTTCGGATGCCCAGCTTGCCGAAGCCAGTCTGGATGATATCCTGTTTCAGTTTCGCAATAAGTCCTATGGAGCGTATTCGCTACGGCAATCCTATCAGAAAACATTAGCCTATGCACTTTCCGGAGCATTAGGACTTGGGCTGATGATGATCGCTTTACTACATCTGATTAGTCAAAAAAACTGGACTTATTGGAGTCCCTGGGGAATGGTCTGGATCATTGGTGTGGGAATCGTTGCAGGAGCCGTAGTTATGTATTTCCTACAACAGGAACGTTGGGAGCCAGTACCCAATCGTGATGCACGTTAATTTTATGGTTTATAGCTCCTGATGCGTAGTTTTATGGCGCAACCAAGAACTACATAGCTACATGACCCCATCGCTCTGGTCGCTTAGCGGCCAACGTGCTCTCATAACAGGCGGAACCAAAGGAATCGGCGAAGCTATCGTTCAGCAATTTCTGGACCTCGGCGCATCCGTATTTATTGTTGCTCGGGACAATGACTTACTTCAGCAGCAGCTAACCGACTATCGCCAACAAGGCCATCTGGTTGATGGTTTAGCTGTTGACATGAGCAAGCCAGGCAGTGCGGCTCAGGTTATGGACACGATTAAGGAGAAGTGGGGAAGTCTGGACATTCTGGTCAACAATGCAGGCACCAATATCCGTAAAGCCACTGCCGACTATAGTCCTGCCGATTATGAGCATGTCCTGAATACAAACCAGCGTTCCGCTTATGAACTGAGTCAGGCAGCGTATCCACTTCTAAAAGCGTCTGGTATTGGCGGGAAGATCGTGATGATTTCGTCCGTATCAGGTTTAGCTCATACAAGTAGTGGCTCACTGTACGGAATGTCCAAAGCAGCTATGCTTCAGCTTACCCGAAACCTGGCTGTTGAGTGGGCTCCCGATGGTATTCGGGTAAATGCTGTAGCGCCCTGGTACATAAAGACTCCATTAGCAACGCCCGTGCTCACCAATCCCGAAAAGTTATCAGGTATCCTGAGACGTACTCCGATGAACCGAGTGGGCGAACCCGAAGAAATTGCGTCAGTTGTTTCCTTTCTGTGTATGCCTGCGTCCAGCTACGTAACCGGTCAAACGATTTCGGCAGATGGCGGTTTGATGGCCTGGGCGTATTGATTGGTTATTAAGTTATTGATTATTGAGTTATTCGTTATTGCGATGAACTGCCTGATAACGAAGCTGTTTAAACTTTCATTTTCTAGCAATGCTTTGCCTTTTTTGTTTGTCATCCCGACCTTAGGAGGGATCTCAAACTCCATATTAGTCAAGCTTGAGATCCCTCCTAAGGTCGGGATGACAAAAATCAACCTAGGTTTTTCTTTAAAGAAGAAAGTTTAAACAGCTTCAACGAATAACTAATAACTAGCCTCAAACGCCAGCCACCATGGCTTTCATTTTTGCCATGGCTGTATTGGCTACGACCTGAGCTTCCTGCGCGTAGTATAGTTTATTAAACACTTCCAGCGACAGTACAATTGGTCGATCAGAACGCTTGATAAGTTTCAGCGTTTCCTTAATGGGTGCAACACCATCTCCCGGAAACACCCGGTCGGCATCGGTAATTTTTTCCCGTGTAAAATCGGCGGTATAATCATTGACATGGAAAACTTCAATGGCTGGTTTACCAACCAAAGGTAAACTTACATTACCGGAGCCCCCTTTGAAGAGGTGATAAATATCCAGTAGTACCCGTGCCGACGGATGCCCGCTTTCAATTGCTACGAACATTACTTCACCTAGTCGACTCAGATTGGGTGAGAATCCCCATAATTCCAGCTGAGGCACAACACCCGTTTTATCGCCGACTTCCAAAATGGTACGATAGCGTTCGGCCGCTTTATACAAATCAATTTTAGGGCTCCCCGGCGATTGAGCACCGATGGGTGGAGTCGCTACCCGCTTACAGCCCACTTCGGCCAACATCTCCATTTCACTCTTGAGCTGGGCAACGCCTTTAGCACGAGCCGCTTCATCATCGATAATCCAGGGCGCAAATCCGATAGCGTTCTCAATTTTTATCCCATTGTCGCTCAAGACTTTACGAGCATCAGCGGTAGTAGCTCCCGTTTTCAAATAGGTCTGTAACGTCTCAACCCATATTTCAACCGACCGAAATCCCGCCTTTGAGGCCACTTCCAGTTCCTTCACGAATCCGAGTTTATGCCCACGAATCGTGCTCATATTCAGGCAAAGCGTAAAGGATGGCTGTGCAGTTGGAGCAGGCATAGCTTCCAGCGAATTTGGCGAGAGAGATGCGCCTACAGAGGCAGTCAGGGCCGCCAGCGTTTGACGACGAGTTATAGATTGAGACATGAACGGTAACGGATTCGATCGGTTTACGATAATATAGTAAATGAGAAAAAAGAGGAAACCTACTGTTTACTAACTTCCCGCAATCCTCAAATCAACAGATTCTCCCAAGTATCCATCTGAATTAGTCGCGTTAGCGACGATATGCTTGTAGCAATTGAACATCTCACAATTTCGCTGGTCGCATAGCGACCGAACCCAAACTCTGCCGTCTAAGGCTCATGCCAAACACCTATACCCAAATCTACTTACACACCGTTTTTGCAGTTAAACATCGCTATGGATTGATTCAACCAGCCTGGAAAGAAGAATTGCATCGCTACATAACGGGCATCGTGCAAAACCAAGGCCACAAAATGCTGGCCATTAACGGAATGCCTGATCATATCCACGCATTCATTGGTATTAATCCCAAACAATCCATTTCTGAATTAATGCAGGATTTGAAAGGAGATTCGTCGAAATGGATTAACGATAAGCGGTTGATAAATGGTCACTTCGAATGGCAAACAGGTTATGGAGCTTTCTCTTATAGCCACTCTCAAATTAATGCAGTTGTCCAGTACATTAGGAATCAGGAAGAGCATCATCGAAAACGAACATTTGCAGAAGAATATATAGCCTTTTTGCAGAAGTTTAATGTGCCCTATGACGAGCGGTACATATTCAAGCTGCTAGAATAAGTCTCATTCCGTCGCTACGCGACGATAGAGGGGCGAGGTAATGCTTTTTCTACAAACATTAGGTCGCTAACGCGACCTAACACCAATTTTACACTATGAATTTTGGCTATTAAACATATGTAGTTTAGTCGCGTTAGCGACGATATGTTTGTATAAATTAACCCGTCTCCTATTCTATGGTCGCATAGCGACCGAACAAGTTACTAACAAACACAGTCTGAAACACCTCTCAAAACTTTCTTTAAAATAAATTTTCTATTTCTCCTAACTATTTCATACTTTTGCACTCCCAAACTCGGAACATCGAGTCTAACGACATACGAGGGTGAAGGTCCGCAAGGAAACCACATCTGACTTTTTGGCAAACAAACCTTGCATGGCCTGGTTTTGTCTGCCGCTTAAGGTCAGGTGCAGCGCGCCCGACCTTTTTTTATGTCTTTTCTGGGCCTGATTGTTAGGTAGATATAGGATTCGTTCAATTATTTAACTACCTTTGCGGCCCGATTCGGAAGGCCCGAACGGGAAATGTAGTACCTAGTTTTTTACCTGCTTACTTTAAACAAACACAAATGTCTGGTTTAATTGGCAAGAAAATCGGGATGACCAGCGTGTACAATGCGGACGGGCAGGCTCTGGCATGTACAGTGATTGAGACGGGTCCCTGTGTTGTAACCCAAGTTCGTAGCGTCGAGAAAGATGGCTACACAGCTGTGCAGCTGGGTTATGGCGACAAAAAAGAAAAGCACACTAACAAGCCGGAGATGGGCCACTTTAAAAAAGCGGGCACTACACCTAAGCGCAAACTGGTCGAGTTCAAAGAATTCGAAAAAGAGCTTAACCTGGGTGAAACTCTTACGGTAGCCGACGTATTTTCTGAATCCGACTTCGTTGACGTAGTTGGAACAGCAAAAGGTCGTGGTTTCCAGGGCGTTGTGAAACGTCATGGATTCGCTGGGGTTGGCGGTCAAACGCACGGTCAGCATAACCGGGGTCGTCACCCAGGTTCGATCGGTGCCTGTTCATTCCCATCGCGCGTGTTCAAAGGTCTTCGTATGGCTGGACGGATGGGCGGTAACCGCGTTAAGGTGCAAAACCTGCGCGTATTGCGTGTTCTGCCTGAGCAAAACCTGCTCGTTGTTAGCGGTTCGATTCCCGGAGCCAAAAATTCATACGTTATTATTGAGAAATAGGCCATGGAAGTAATCGTATATAACAGCAAGGGCGTAGACACAGGCAAAAAGGTCACCCTTCCGGAGGAGGTTTTTGGTATCGAGCCAAACCAACACGCGATTTACCTCGACGTGAAACAATACCTGGCTAATCAGCGTCAGGGAACGCACAAAGCGAAAGAGCGTGCTGAAAATGCGCACTCAACCCGCAAACTGAAGAAGCAAAAAGGTACGGGCGGTGCCGCGCTGGTAGTGCCAAATCACCTGTGTTCGTGGGTGGTGGTACAATTTTCGGACCTCGCCCCCGTGATTACAGCTTCAAACTGAACAAAAAAGTAAAAGCACTGGCTCGCCAGTCAGCCTACGCAGTAAAAGCAAAAGCTGAGAAGATTTCAGTTATCGACAGCATCGCACTTGAAGCACCCCGCACTAAGGATTATATTCAATTCCTGAATGATCTGAATCTGACGGGGCGCAAAACACTGCTGATTCTGCCCGACACGAACATTAACGTTGTTTTGTCGAGCCGTAACGTGCAGAAAGCGAAAGTGACCACAGCTTCGCAGGTTAATACCTACGATCTGATGAATGCCGACCAACTGCTCATCAGCGAAGAAGCGCTGTCAACCATCCAAACGTTGTTCGAAAAATAATCATGAGCGTACTAAAACGACCAATCGTCACTGAAAAAATGACGGGCCTTAACAAGCAAGGGAAGTATGCTTTTGAGGTTGAACTAAAAGCCAACAAACTCGAAATTGGTAAAGCCATCGAGAAAATGTATGGCGTAAACGTTGAAGCTGTGAATACTTTCCGGGTTTATGGAAAGAAACGTAGCAAGAACATCAACGGACGTGTTGTATCGGGTAAGACCCCAACCACTAAGAAAGCAATTGTTACGGTGGCAGAAGGCGAAGTAATTGATATCTACGCTGACCTGTAAACCGAGCCTTGCTCTACCAATTAATCAGTCATGGGAGTTAAAAAACTAAGACCAATAACGCCGAGTACACGTTTTCGCGTGGCACCCGACTTTGCGGAAATAACAGCCTCCAAGCCAGAAAAAAGTCTGCTGGAGCCCATTAAGAGAACCGGTGGCCGTAATAACGAAGGTCACCGCACTATGCGCTACATTGGAGGAGGTCACAAACGGCAATACCGTATTATTGACTTCAAGCGCGATAAAGTCGGCCAACCTGCCGAAGTTTTGACTGTAGAATACGATCCAAACCGTACTGCTCGCATCGCTTTGGTGCAATATACAGACGGCGAAAAACGCTACATCATCGCCCCACAAGGTATCACCGTAGGCCAGACGATCCAGTCGGGCGAAGGGTCGACACCAGATGTTGGTAACGCGTTGCCACTGGCTCTGATGCCAATTGGTACCATCGTTCACAACATTGAGTTGACACCCGGTAAAGGTGGTGCAATGGCTCGTTCGGCTGGTACTTATGCACAGCTAGTTGGTCGTGAAGACAAGTACGCTATCCTGCGTCTTCCTTCAGGCGAAACTCGCCGGGTATTAAGTGCTGGTATGGCAACGGTTGGTTCGGTATCTAACCCCGACCATATGAACGTTGTCGTAGGGAAAGCAGGTCGGAGCCGTTGGCTTGGTCGTCGTCCACGCGTTCGTGCGGTGGTGATGAACCCTGTCGATCACCCAATGGGTGGTGGTGAAGGCCGGGCATCCGGTGGTCACCCACGTTCACGCAATGGCCAGTTCGCCAAAGGTCAGAAGACCCGTAACAAGAACAAGGCATCTGAAAGCATGATTATTAGCCGACGCAAAAAGTAACAGATAACAATGGCACGTTCACTCAAAAAAGGCCCCTATATTGATTTCCGCCTGGACAATAAAGTTCAGACTCAGAATGACTCGGGCAAGAAATCGGTCATCAAAACCTGGTCGCGTCGTTCGATGATTTCGCCGGATTTCGTAGGCCACACCTTCGCCGTTCACAATGGCAACAAGTTTATCCCGGTTTATGTAACGGAGAACATGGTAGGTCATAAGCTCGGCGAATTCTCGCCAACGCGTAACTTCCGGGGGCACACCGCAAAGAAAGACAAGGGCAAACGATAAAATAGTCTGAAGTTTGAGGTCTACAGTTCGACCCGGACCGCCGGTGCGGTTGTTGACACTTCAAACCTCAAACGACAAACTTCAAATCTTAACATGGAAGCAGTAGCAAGACTTAAAGATGTGCCCACGTCGCCCCGTAAGATGCGGATAATCGCTGACCTCATTCGTGGTCAGCGCGTTAGCCGGGCGTTGGGTCTGTTAAAATATCAGCCACAGGCTGGTGCCGATGTATTGCAGAAAGTGCTTTTATCGGCCGTTGCCAACTGGCAGCAGAAAAATGAAGATGAGCGCATCGAAGACGCTGATCTTTATGTAAAAACGATTTTTGTTGATGGAGGTCCGATGCTGAAGCGTCTTCGTCCAGCGCCACAAGGTCGTGGTCACCGGATTCGGAAGCGGTCAAACCACATCACGATTGTGGTTGATAGCGCAGCGCAATCAGCGTTGACATCGGCAGAAGCAGAAACCCCTGAAAACGAACAATAATTAGGAAATGGGACAAAAAATAAATCCAATTGGCCTGCGACTTGGTATTGTTCGGGGCTGGGAATCAAGCTGGTACGGCGGCAAAGAGTTTGCAGATAAACTCGTTGAAGACGAGAAAATCCGCAAATACGTTGCAGCCCGTATTCCGAAAGGAGCTATTGCTCGGGTAGTTATCGAGCGTACTCTAAAGCGGGTTACTTTAACGATTCACACAGCCCGTCCGGGTATCGTAATCGGTAAGGGCGGTGGTGAGGTCGATAAGATCAAAGAAGAATTAAAAAAGATCACGGGCAAAGATGTCCAGATCAATATCTTCGAAATCAAACGGCCTGAAATCGATGCTAAACTGGTTGGCGAAGCAATCGCTCAGCAATTACAGGCTCGTATTTCGTTCCGTCGTGCCATGAAGCAGGCTATCCAGTCAGCTCTCCGCGTAGGTGCCCAAGGTATCAAAGTAAAGGTATCGGGTCGTTTAGGTGGTGCTGAAATTGCCCGCTCAGAGCAATATAAAGAAGGTCGTGTACCTCTTCATACACTCCGCGCCGACATCGACTATGCTATCTCTGAAGCCCAAACCGTTTACGGTAAAATCGGCATCAAAGTGTGGATTTTCAAAGGCGAAGTCTATGGCAAACGTGATCTGTCCCCATCAGCTATGATGAGCCAGGCACAAGCCGGTGAACGTACAGCATCTTCGAACGATCGGGGTGATCGTCGCGGCCCACGTGGCGACCGTGATGGTAACGATCGGGGTGGTCGTGGCCGTGGTGAACGCGGTGGTAATGATCGGGGCGGTCAGGGTGGCAATCGCGGTGGCGCTCCAGGTGCTAACCGTGGTGGCGGCCAGGGCGGTAACCGTGGCGGTGGCCAAGGTGGCAACCGTGGTGGTGGCGGTGGTGGACCAAGACGATAAACTTAGTCGCCAGTTGTCAGTCAGCAGTCGTCAGTAATTCCAGCGACTATCGGCTAACCACTATCGACTCCAACTTTTAGAGCTATGTTACAGCCAAAAAGAACAAAATTCCGTAAACAGCATAAAGGAAGGATTCCAGGTATCGCATCGCGCGGCCATGAGATTTCTTTCGGTACGTTCGCGATCAAATCACTGGAACCAGGTCGGATTACCGCCCGCCAGATTGAAGCCGCTCGTATTTCCGTAACCCGGCCATGAAACGTGAAGGCCAGGTGTGGATTCGTATTTTCCCAGACAAGCCGATTACAAAGAAACCGGCTGAAGTTCGGATGGGTAAAGGTAAAGGTGCTCCCGAATACTGGGTAGCCGTAGTGAAACCCGGCACGATTATGTTCGAAGCAACGGGCGTTGATCTAGCAACGGGTATGGAAGCCCTTCGCTTAGCCGCTCAGAAGTTGCCCGTTCGGACGAAGTTTGTAGTCCGGCGCGATTATCAGGAGCAAGGTGAAGAATAGTCCCCTAAGCGACGAACAAAATGAAAAAAGAAGATTTGAAAGGATTGTCGGCTGATGCCTTGCGTACCGAAATCGGTGCGGAACAGGATCGCCTGCTGAAACTGAAGTTTGCGCATGCTGTATCTCCCATTGAGAACCCCATGCGCATCCGCGAGAGCCGCAAACGGATTGCTCGCCTGCATACAGAACTGACGGTTAAATCGCGGCAAGCCTAATAAGACACGACGATGGAAGAGCAACAAGCACCAGCACCACAGGAGGAAGTAACAACCCCGGTGGCAGCAGCAACAGAACAGCCGACAGCACCCGCTCCAGCAACGAGCGCAGTTAAATCGGTATCGGAGCGTAACGCACGGAAAGAGCGTATTGGGCGGGTTACCAGCAATAAAATGCAAAAAACCATCACCGTTGCGATTGATCGCAAAGTGAAACACCCGATGTATGGCAAGTTCATGAACAAGACCAAAAAACTGACGGTTCATGACGAGAAAAATGAGTGTGGTATCGGCGACACAGTTCGTGTTATGGAAACCCGCCCATTGAGCAAAAATAAACGTTGGCGGTTAGTCGAAATCATCGAAAAAGCGAAGTAAGCCATGGTACAGCAAGAATCAAGATTAGGAGTAGCCGATAACAGTGGCGCAAAAGAAGTGCTGGTTATCCGAGTCCTGGGCGGTACGGGCAAACGGTATGCATCGGTCGGTGACAAGATTGTCGTGACAGTGAAGCAAGCCCTGTCGTCCAGCAGTATGAAAAAAGGTACGGTTTCGAAAGCCGTGGTTGTTCGGACTAAAAAGGAAGTACGCCGGAAAGATGGTTCGTACATCCGTTTCGAAGACAACGCAGCTGTGTTGCTCAACAACAACGATGAGCCGCGTGGCACTCGGATTTTCGGTCCTGTAGCCCGCGAATTGCGCGAGAAGCAGTTTATGAAAATCGTATCGTTAGCCCCAGAGGTATTGTAAGCAATGGAGAAGAAAATAACGCTACCGACACACAAATTCCACATCAAGACGGGCGATACGGTCGTCGTGATTGGTGGTAACTCGAAAGGGCAGCGCGGTGTAGTGAAAGAAGTAATCGTAGAGAAAGATCGTGCCCGTGTTGAGGGTGTGGCTATGATTACCAAACACTTGAAGCCTACTGCTTCTAACCCGCAGGGAAGTCTGGAAAAGACGGAAGGCTCAATCCATATCAGCAATCTGAAATTGGTTGACCCCGCCACCGGCGAACCTACCCGCACGGGCCGTAAATTGAATGATAAGGGTAAACTGCAACGGTTCTCGAAAAAGACCGGCAACTTCATCCCTGACGTCCGTAAATAATAAAGGTCTAAGAAAATGGCAACGCCAAGACTGAAAGAAAAATATTTAAGCGAAGTCGTACCTCAGTTGAAGGACAAATTTCAGTACAAGTCGGTTATGCAAGTACCCCGCTTGAGCAAAATTGTCATCAACAAAGGTATTGGAGCCGCAGTCGCCGATAAGAAATTGGTTGACGTAGGTGTCGAAGAATTGACGACCATCACGGGTCAGAAAGCCGTTGCGACGATGTCGAAAAAGGCGGTTTCTAACTTCAAACTGCGGGAGAAAATGCCCATCGGTGCGAAAGTGACCTTACGTGGTGAGAAAATGTATGAATTCATGGATCGCCTGACAACTGTATCATTGCCCGCGTTCGTGACTTCAAAGGCATTAGCGATAAAGGGTTCGATGGCCGTGGTAACTACACGTTTGGCGTGCAGGAGCAGATTATCTTCCCAGAGATCAGCATTGACAAAGTAGCCCGTATTTCGGGGATGGACATCACCTTCGTGACGACCGCCGATACCGACAACGAAAGCTACGAGCTGTTGAAAGCAATGGGCATGCCGTTTGCTAAAAGTGGTAAATAACAACCGACACAAAGGCTAAAACAATGGCAAAAGAATCAATCAAAGCACGGGAACGGAAACGCGAAGCGTTAGTTGCCAAATATGCTACGAAACGGGCTGCTCTGAAAGCTGCCGGTGATTACATCGGTCTGGACAAGCTCCCTAAAAACGCATCGCCCGTTCGTCTGCACAATCGGTGCAAACTGACAGGTCGTCCACGGGGCTATATGCGCAAATTTGGTATTTCGCGGGTAACCTTCCGGGAAATGGCATCAGCGGGTAAAATTCCAGGTGTAACTAAAGCAAGCTGGTAATTCCAGATTCCATTTCTCTTTGTAATTCAGTTTCCGTAATTTTGCGAACTTTCTCAAAAAGAGAGATTTGCAAGTAACGCAACGCTAAGAATGAATACAGATCCAATAGCAGATTTTCTAACCCGCGTTAGAAATGCCATCCGGGCCAAGCACCGGGTTGTGGAGATCCCTGCTTCCAACATAAAGAAAGAAATTACCAAAGTTTTGTACGACAAAGGGTTCATCCAGAACTATAAGTTCGACGATAGCACTCCACAAGGCACGATCAAAATCGCCCTGAAGTACAATCCAACAACGAAGCAAAATGCGATCGTTGACCTGCAACGGATCAGCCGTCCAGGCCTACGTCAGTATCGGGGAGCCGATAACCTGCCACGTATCCTGAATGGGTTGGGTGTAGCGATCATCTCTACCTCTAAAGGTGTGATGACCGATAAAGAAGCGAAGACGCTGAACGTTGGTGGAGAAGTATTGTGTTACGTATATTAATCCGAACTGAACGATGTCACGCATAGGTAAGAAACCCATCGCCCTACCCAGCAACGTAACGTTGTCGGTCGACGCTCAAAACGTCGTAACGGTAAAAGGGCCTAAAGGTACCTTGTACCAAACGGTTGACCCGGACATTTCGGTAGCAATCGAAGACGGCCATATTCAAGTATCCCGTCCAACAGAGCAGAAGCGTCATAAAGCGCTGCATGGTCTGTATCGTTCGCTGGTTAGCAACATGGTACAGGGTGTAAGTGAAGGCTTTAAACTTAACCTCGAAGTTATCGGGTGGGTTATAAAGCTTCGGTGGCCAACAATGTTCTTGAATTGCAACTTGGCTACTCACACAACGTGTACTTGGCAGTTCCAGAAGAAATCAAGGTAACGGCTGTCACGGAGAAAGGTCAGAATCCGAAAGTATACCTGGAAGGTTCAGACAAACAACTTCTTGGTGATGTAGCGGCTAAGATCCGTTCGCTCCGTAAAGTTGAGCCTTACAAAGGCAAAGGTATCCGCTTCATTGGTGAGCAAGTTCGCCGGAAAGCAGGTAAATCTTCGTCTAAAAAATAAGGTTTGTCGTTTGAAGTTTGAGGTTCGACGTTTTCAAACGCCCAACTTTAAACTTCAAACTTCAGGCATCAAACTATTTAAACGCCTATTTGGTCGGAATCAAATAAGATGGCAACTACAAAACAAGAAAGAAGACAGCGGATTAAGTTTGGTATCCGGGCGAAAGTATCCGGTACAGCCGAACGTCCCCGTCTATCCGTTTTCCGTTCTAATACGGGCATTTACGCACAACTTATTGATGATGTAACGGGTCACACTCTGGCAGCCGCATCATCGGTTGAGTTGAAAAGCGAAATCGAAGGAAACACCCTCGACACAGCGAAGAAAGTAGGTCAGCGTTTAGCTGAGAAAGCAGTTGCCAAGAACATTAGCGCAGCTGTGTTCGACCGCAATGGCTACTTATATCACGGTAAAGTAAAAGCACTGGCCGATGCAGCCCGCGAGGGTGGCCTTAAGTTCTAAGCGATGAACATCAATTCAGCAAGACCGACAAAATTTAACGAAGCCGACCTCAAAGAAAAGGTTGTAGCCATCAACCGCGTAGCGAAGGTGGTAAAAGGTGGTCGCCGATTCAGTTTCTCGGCGATTGTCGTCGTCGGCGATGGTAACGGTGTCGTTGGTTACGGATTGGGCAAAGCCAATGAAGTAACAGATGCGATTGCCAAAGGAGTAGAAGACGCGAAGAAGAACCTGGTACAGGTTCCCCTTTTGAAGCGTACGATTCCTCACGAAATGGAAGGTAAGTTCAGCGGTGGCTTTGTCCTGCTGAAGCCAGCTTCTCCAGGTACTGGTGTAATTGCCGGTGGTGCTATGCGTGCCGTTCTTGAATCGGCTGGTATTCACGATATCCTGGCGAAATCGAAAGGGTCATCGAACCCTCACAACGTAGTGAAAGCTACGCTTGATGCTCTGCTGAAAATGCGATTACCGCATCAGGTCGCTTTCCAGCGTCAG
The DNA here is from genome assembly GCA_003259005.1 of Spirosoma telluris. GTDB lineage: Bacteria > Bacteroidota > Bacteroidia > Cytophagales > Spirosomataceae > Spirosoma > Spirosoma telluris. The sequence continues at coordinate 5,880,697 of QLII01000001.1, read as the reverse complement.
GTAAGTTTGGCAAAAGTATTTAACGGTTAATTTAAACGGAGCAACAGACATGGCACGAGTACGCATCACGCAGGTCAGCAGCACCATTAAACGGCCGCTATCGCAAAAAAACGCCATCAAGTCATTAGGCTTGGGCAAAATCAACCGCAGCGTCGAACTGGAATATAACGACGCGCTGAAAGGTGCAATCAATAAGGTGCAGCACCTGGTGAAAGTTGAAGAAATTTAAGTATCTTTGCGATTCTTTTGGTTTTCAGGCTGCTGTAACCGTGTGTTAGAGCCGTGTCGAAGAGCCAAAAGAATCATTTTTTACTACTATAGCAATGAATTTAAGCAACCTTAGACCGGCAAAAGGTTCCGTCAGAGAGCGCAAGCGAGTCGGACGCGGGCAGGGATCAGGCATGGGCGGAACGTCTACGCGTGGTCACAAAGGAGCGCAATCGCGCTCAGGTTACAGTCGTAAAGTACACTTCGAAGGTGGCCAGATGCCACTTCAACGTCGTGTACCGAAATTCGGCTTCAAGAATATTAACCGCGTCGAATACAAACCTCTCAATCTGGACGCTATTCAGGCGTTAGTTGATGAAACCAAGGCAACCGTCGTTGACATGGAATTCCTGCTCCAGCATGGTCTGGTAAGCAAGAAAGATCTTGTTAAAGTATTAAGCCGTGGTGAATTAACAACTGCTGTTGAAATCCACGCCCACGCTTTTTCGGCCAGCGCGAAAGACGCGATTGAAAAAGCAGGTGGTAAGGCCATTGTGCCGACAAGAGAAGCGAAAGAAGAAGCAGCTAACTAAGTTGTGAGCACGGCAAAGACCGATCTACTTTTATGAACCGACTCATCACCACGTTTAAGAATATTTTTGCAATTGACGAGTTGCGGAGTCGAATCCTCAACACGCTGTTGTTCATTACGGCGTTTCGTCTCGGTTCAGCAATTGTGCTACCAGGCGTTGACCCCCAGAAACTGAACCTTAATCCGCAGGGATTGCTCGGTTTGTTGGACACCTTTTTAGGTGGTGCGTTCAGTAAGGCTTCGATTTTTGCCTTGGGTATCATGCCGTACATCTCGGCATCGATTGCTATTCAGCTGCTCACGTTAGCCCTCCCCTACTTCCAGAAAATGCAGAAGGAAGGAGAATCAGGCCGTAAGCGGTTGAACCAAATTACACGCGTACTAACGATCGGTGTAACGGCTGTTCAGGCTATTACCTACGTTCGGACTACGATTCCACAGGAAGCACTGCTGATTGATCGGGGGTTGTTTACGATTTCATCGTTGTTTGTTCTGACAGCAGGTACAATCTTCTGCATGTGGCTGGGCGAACGGATTACAGATAAAGGTATTGGTAACGGGATTTCCATGATTATCATGATTGGGATTGTATCCCGGCTTCCAGGTGCCATTATCGGTGAACAACAATCCAGAGGATCAGGTGGTATTCTGATTTTCGTTCTGGAGATCGTTGCACTCTATTTTGTTGTTATGGGTGCGGTTGTATTGACTCAGGCCGTTCGTCGGATTCCGATTCAGTATGCTAAGCAAGTCATTGGAAACAAGGTTGTGGGCGGGCAACGACAGTACTTGCCGCTAAAGTTGAATGCAGCAGGTGTAATGCCTATCATTTTCGCTCAGGCGTTGATGTTCATTCCAACGTACGTAGCAGGCCTGTTCGCTGAAAAAAGCGACTTCGCGGCAGGTGTTCAAAATGCATTCCAGAGCTACACAACCTGGCAGTATAACGTTCTGTTTGCCTTGCTGATCATCATCTTTACGTTCTTCTACACGGCTATCTCGGTTAACCCCGTTCAAATTGCCGATGACATGAAGCGTAGTGGTGGGTTTATTCCTGGTGTAAAACCAGGCATTCAAACATCCGAATATATTGGTACAGTACTTGACCGAATTACCTTGCCTGGCGCTGTTATGTTAGCCATTGTAGCGATTCTGCCAGCTATTGCCAATCTACTAGGAATGACCAGCGGCTTTGCGCAATTCTTTGGCGGCACATCGTTGCTGATCATGGTTGGTGTGGTATTGGATACGCTTCAGCAAGTAGAAAGTTACCTACTCATGCGTCGGTACGAAGGTCTGATGAAATCAGGTCGAGTACAAGGACGGACGACTAGCGAGACTGTAGCAGCTTAATTGAAATGGCTGGTTCTGACAAACAGGATAAAATGATTTTTTATAGAAGCGATGAAGAGATTGCTTTGATAAAAATCAGTGCACAGGTACTTGGAAAAGCACACGCCGAAGTGGCAAAACTTATCCGGCCTGGTGTTACCACGAAGGAACTGGACACCGTTGCAGAAACGTTTATAAAGGATAATGGTGGCATTCCATCATTCTTAGGTTATAACAAGTTTCCGGCTTCACTCTGTATCTCGGTCAATGATGTGGTGGTTCATGGATTTCCAAGCCGCTACGAACTTCGCGATGGGGATATTATCTCGATTGACTGCGGTGTAAAATTGAATGGCTATCATAGCGATAGCGCCTACACGTATCCTGTTGGTGAAGTTAGTCCAGCCGTTCGTCGGTTGCTGGTTCGTACGAAAGAGTCGCTTTACCTTGGATTAGGCCAAGCGATAGAAGGGAATCGAGTTGGTGATATTGGCTTTGCCATTCAGACTTACACGGAGAAGTTTGGTTATTCAGTAGTCCGGGAATTAGTTGGTCATGGCGTTGGTCAGAACCTGCACGAAGCTCCCGAAGTACCAAACTACGGGAAACGAGGTCAGGGGCCTAAATTACGCGAAGGTATGATTCTGGCGATTGAGCCAATGATTAACTTCGGTAAGAAAGGGGTAGTACAGGAACGTGATGGTTGGACTATTCGGACAGTTGACCGTAAACCGTCGGCTCACTTTGAACACACGGTGGCCGTACGGAAAGGGAAGCCTGAGATTTTAACCACCTTTGAATACATCGAAGCAGTCACCGCGAATACGAGCCTGATGGTCGATACACAGGAACTGATGGCGGCTTAAAGCAACATGGCAAAGCAGAATTCAATAGAACAAGACGGTGTGATTTTGGAGGCATTATCAAATGCGATGTTTCGGGTCGAATTGGCCAACAAGCATGAGGTAATTGCTCATATCTCTGGCAAAATGCGGATGAACTACATCAAGATTTTGCCCGGAGATCGCGTAAAATTGGAAATGTCGCCTTATGATTTAAGTAAGGCAAGGATTGTGTACCGGTATAAATAATCGTTTGACGTTTGTGGTTCGTAGTTTGAGGTTTACCCTCTGATAACTACAAACTTCAAACTACGAACTACAAACTTTTCAATCATGAAAGTTAAAGCGTCCATCAAAAAGCGCAGTGAAGACTGCAAAGTGATCCGGCGGAAAGGGAAGCTGTACGTGATCAACAAAAAGAATCCCCGTTACAAACAAAGACAAGGCTAAGCATGGCACGTATTGCAGGTGTTGATATTCCAGACAAGAAGCGTGGCGAAATTGCGCTGACGTACATCTACGGCATTGGTCGTAGCCGGGCTAAGAAAATCCTGACCGACGCTGGTATCAGCGTTGATAAGAAAGCCAACGAGTGGTCGGACGAAGAAGCGAGTGCGGTTCGTAACGCCATCTCGAACGAATACAAGGTAGAAGGTCAGCTACGTTCGGAAGTTCAGTTGAGCATCAAGCGATTGATGGACATCGGCTGCTACCGGGGTTTGCGTCACCGGAAAGGGTTACCGGTTCGTGGCCAGCACACGAAAAACAACTCACGTACCCGGAAAGGGAAGCGTAAGACAGTTGCTAACAAGAAGAAAGTAACGAAATAATTAATCGGTCGCTCATCGCCATACGGAGCATTTGAGGTCATTCTTTACTGAATGGCAAGTAATGATAACCAGTGGCACATTGACGATTACCTACAAACAATGGCTCAAGCAAAACGCAAAGACAAAGCGAAAAAGCGGGTGGTAGTTGTTGAACCCGTTGGTCAGGTACACATCCGGGCTACGTTTAACAACATCATCATTTCGATTACCAACATGAACGGCCAGGTTATTTCCTGGGCATCGGCCGGTAAAATGGGCTTCCGTGGCTCAAAGAAAAATACCCCCTATGCAGCACAGACTGCCGCTCAAAACTGTGCTACCGTTGCCCACGATCTGGGTATGCGTAAAGCAGAAGTTTTCGTGAAAGGTCCAGGATCAGGTCGTGAGTCGGCTATCCGTACCATTCAGAACTCAGGTATCGAAGTAACAACGATTCGTGATATTACCCCGCTGCCGCACAATGGGTGCCGGCCGCCAAAACGTCGTCGCGTATAACTTACGGATGGCATGAATAGGGACAGGCGACATTTGGTTGTGTCTGTCCAATGTTTCACAATTATTCATTCATTGTAGAATGGCACGTTACATTGGGCCAAAAGCCAAAATTTCGCGTAAGTTCGGCGAACCCGTTATGGGACCGAGCAAAGCGCTCCAAAAGAAGAATTACGGACCGGGTATGCACGGTCGCGGTCGCAAACGGAAACAGTCCGAATATGCGCTCCAACTTCTGGAAAAACAGAAAGTAAAATACACGTACGGTATCCTGGAACGTCAGTTCCGCGCGTTGTTCCACCGGGCACAGGTTCGTGAAGGTATCACGGGCGAAAACCTGCTCAAATTATGCGAAGCCCGCTTAGATAACACCGTTTATCGACTGGGTATCGCTACTTCACGCCGTGCTGCTCGCCAGCTGGTATCGCACAAACACATTGTTGTTGACGGCGAAGTGGTTAACATTCCTTCTTACTCACTGAAACCAGGTCAATTGATCGGTGTTCGTGAGAAGTCGAAATCACTGGAAGCTGTTTCAACAAGTGTTGCAGCACGCAATACGAAGCGTTACAACTGGGTTGAATGGGATGCACAGCAACTAACGGGTAAGTTTATCAGCTACCCTGAGCGTGATCAGATTCCTGAAAATTTCAACGAGCAGGCCATCGTCGAATTGTATTCGAAATAAGCTTACTGGCAGAACTCAATCCTGGGTTCTGCTGGATTTATATAAAAAGTTTACAGTTAATCAGTTTTCGGTTTTGAGTTGATTGATCCGATACGTAGTCGATTGACCTGAGAACTTTAAACAGAAAACTGAAAACTCCTTTTGAGTCTTCACGCCAAGGCAGAGAACTGCTGTAAAATACGAAACGTATGTCAATATTAGCGTTCCAAATGCCCGACAAAGTCGTAGTGGAGAAAGCTGACGACTTTCACGGGGTGTTTGAATTCAAACCCCTTGAAAAAGGATACGGTGTAACAATAGGCAATGCGCTTCGTCGCATCTTGCTGTCATCGCTGGAAGGATACGCCATCACAAGCGTAAAATTTCCCGGTGTGTTACACGAGTTTTCTTCTATCGAGGGCGTAGTTGAAGACGTGACAGAGATCATTCTGAACCTGAAAATGGTTCGTTTCAAGAAGATCAATGACATGGTCGACAACAAGATCACCGTCAACATAAAGAAACAATCGGTTCTTAAGGCCGGTGATATATCTAAATTCTCGCCATCATTCGAGGTGTTGAACCCCGAACTGGAAATCTGTCATATCGACGATACGCGGGATTTGGAAATGGAAATTTTCGTGGAGAAAGGTCGTGGCTATGTTCCGGCTGATGAACCACGGGCAAACGAACTACCGTTTGGTCATATCCCTATCGATGCTATTTACACGCCCATTAAAAACGTGAAATATAGCGTTGAAAATACGCGGGTTGAGCAAAAAACGGACTATGAGCGGCTACTATTAGATATCGAGACGGATGGTTCTATCCACCCAGAAGAAGCTCTGAAAGGTGCAGCTTATATTCTGATTCAGCACTTTATGCTGTTCTCAGACCAAACAATGACGTTTGAAACGGCTAAACCAGAAGAGGAAAATGTAGTAGACGAAGAAGTACTGCACATGCGGAAACTTCTAAAAACGTCGCTTGCAGACCTCGATCTGTCGGTACGTGCCTACAACTGTCTTAAGTCGGCTGATGTACGGACGCTGGGTGACCTCGTTCGGTTAGAGATTTCGGACATGATGAAGTTCCGCAACTTCGGTAAGAAGTCTCTGACGGAGCTTGAGCAATTAGTTGCTGAGAAAAACCTGACGTTCGGTATGGACGTCGCTAAGTACAGATTAGACGAAGATTAATAGTAGTTAGTCGTCAGTCGATAGTTGTTAGCAGGAATAATCCTCAACCCTATTGACTAACGACTGTCGACTGATGACTAAATAAGAAAATGAGACACGGTAAAAAACATAATCACCTAAGCCGGACGCACTCGCACCGCGAAGCGATGTTGCAGAACATGGCCTCGTCGCTCATCCTGCACAAGCGCATTGAGACGACGGTAGCGAAGGCGAAAGAACTCCGCAAATTCGTGGAGCCTATTCTGACCCGGGCTAAAGATGACACCTACCAGAATCGTCGCGTCGTATTCCAGTCACTGAATGACAAGGAAACGATGAAAGAATTGTTTGGCACGGTGGCAGATAAAATCGCCAGCCGTCCAGGCGGTTACACTCGTATCATCAAATTAGGCAATCGTCTGGGTGACAACGCAGAAACTTGCCTGATTGAATTGGTTGATTTTAACGAAACACTGTTAGCTGCTGCTGCTGAAAAAGCGGCAACAACAACCAAAACTCGTCGTAGCCGTCGGGGAAGTGGCTCACGGGCTGCTGAAACAACTGAAGCACCTGCTGCTCAAGTTGCTGAAGTAGTAGAAACCACTCCTGCTGCTGTTGAAGAAGCACCAGCTGCTGAGCTTGTAGAAACAAGTGGTGACGACCTGACTAAAATTGAAGGTATTGGCCCCAAAATCGCTGAGTTGCTCAACAACGCTGGTATTACTACCTTTGCACAGTTAGCCGATGCGCAAGACGAAACCGTTCAACAGGTTTTAGTTGATGCAGGTCCTCGGTTCAACGTACACGATGCAACAACCTGGAACGAACAGGCAGCCCTGGCCCGCGATGGCAAATGGGATGAACTGACCGAGTTACAGGATCGTTTAAAAGGTGGTAAAGAAGAAGCATAGCGGAGTGACTTACAAACACATCATATAGAAATGGGTTAACCGCAACGGTTAGCCCTTTTTTTTAGTCTTTCAAGCCAAAACGCATAGATGAAACATACGCAGCAACCTGAAGCACTGTTGGTTTTGCAGGATGGAACCGTTTACCGAGGGCTGGCTCTGGGCAAAATCGGAACCGCCGGGGGTGAAATCTGTTTTAATACCGGTATGACCGGCTACCAGGAGATTTATACCGATCCATCCTATTACGGCCAGGTAATAATTAATACTACGTCGCACATCGGAAACTACGGTGTGTTGAATAATGCCGAACAAGAGTCGGGCGGAGTGAAAATTCGGGCAATGGTCTGTAATTTTTTCTCAAACATTCATTCCCGTTATACGGCCGATGGATCGTTGCAGGAGTATTTCGAAAAGGCCGGAATTGTTGGTATTCATGGAGTTGATACCCGGCAATTGGTGCGTTACATTCGATCGAAAGGGGTGATGAACTGTATCATTTCGTCCGAAATTCTTGATCCAGCTGTGTTATTGGCTGAACTTCAAAAAGTACCTGACATGGCTGGCCTTGAGCTATCGTCGGAAGTTTGTACACAGGAATCTTATGAACAGGGTGACCCTGAATCCAAACTACGCGTAGCCGTTCTGGATTTGGGCGTCAAAAAAAGCATTCTGAGCAACTTTAATCAACGAGGTGTATTCTGCAAGGTATTCCCAGCTAAAACGCCTTATACTGAACTAGCGGCCTGGAAACCCAATGGTTACTTTATCGCCAACGGTCCCGGTGATCCGGCAGCGATGCCCTATGCTGTTGAAACGGTTAAGCAGGCATTAGATACGGAGACTCCCTTATTTGGTATTTGCTTAGGCCACCAGATTCTATCGTTAGCCAGTGGTATTTCAACCTACAAAATGCACAATGGCCACCGTGGGTTGAACCATCCGGTTAAAAACCTGATCACTGGCCATTGCGAAGTCACCTCGCAAAACCACGGCTTTGCGGTAAAGGCCGATGAAGTTATGGATACCGATAACGTTGAATTGACCCACATCAATCTTAACGATAAGACAATTGAGGGCATTCGCCGGAAAGACAAGCCCGCCTTTTCGGTGCAATACCACCCTGAATCGTCACCTGGGCCGCACGATTCGCATTATCTGTTCGATCAGTTTATTGGCATGATGAAGGAGTAAACAAAAAGCCTGGGGAAACTCAGGCTTTTTTATTCAGTAGTGCGGGTGGAAACCCGCGACTGTCAAATTATAATCGCGGGTTTCCACCCGCACTACTTGCCACCATCGTGCTACTCGGCTTTCCGCCAAAACTCGCGGCTCCAAACTCGTTGAAAAGGCCATTTGCGCATCTGTAGCGCAATAGGTAAATAAGCATGAGCCTGCTTGGATGTCTGCTGATAATACGCATCATCGTCTGTTAACACGAGTGACTCATACACTTCACCTACTTTAACGGTCAGATCAGCAAAAGGGAGTTCAGGTTGCCAATCGGGATATTGGGCAGTTAGTTTATCTTTTAGCAAAGCAGTTGAGGGTAGTGCCTGTTGAGCTGGAGGTATGGGTTGAAACTGTTCCTGGGCTACATTCAGCGCATAGGCAAGATAGGCTTTTAATAGTTTAGGCCCTTCATTAGCCGTGTCAGCTATTGTCAATTGTTCGGGCCATAGGCTGGTAACCACGTATACACGCTCACGCGCCCTTGTTACAGCTACATTCAGTCGATTCTCGCCCCCACGTGCATTCAGGCTACCAAACTGCATAGATAAACGTCCGCGTTCATCAGGTGCATAGCCGATGGAGAAAATGATAATATCCCGCTCATCTCCCTGTACATTTTCAATGTTTTTCACGAATAAGTCAGGCGGCAGTTTAAGGCTATTCTCGCCTGATACCGATTCTTCTAATCTGCTTTCCAGCATATCCTGAATTAACTGTTGCTGCGGAAAGTTAAAAGTCACAATACCTACCGAACGACCCGGTAATTCAGTCACTAGCTGATCCAGGAGTTCCAAAACGGCTTCGGCCTCTACCGGATTGGTATTTTGTTGCCAGGTTCCTTTCACATTCAGATAACGGATGGCTGGCTCCTGCCGGTTGATCTCGTCGAAATGTGGCAGGAGAGACAACTTATTTTGATAAAAGTGCTCGTTTGAAAACGTAATGAGGTCCAGCGAATGACTACGGTAGTGCTCTGTCAGTGAAACCTGCGGCAACTGCTGAGCCGCTAATTCAAGCAACGATTCGACTTCCAGAGCTACCTGAATTTCATCCTCCGATTCTGATTCATCCAGGCGCGTACGATATAAATCGCTGGGCCGCAGTTGCTGATTATCGCCCGTAACCACCACCTGTTTACCGCGCACCATAGCCGGAACACCGTTTTCAGCGAAACACTGTGAGGCTTCATCAAATATGACCAGATCGAACAAGCCCTCGGTCAATGGAAACATAGCCGAAACAGATTCAGGGGATGCCAGCCAACAGGGTACTAATTTGAATACTTCATCAGCAAAAGACTCCATCAATTTCCGAACCGGCCACACATTCCGTTTTTTGGTAGTCTGGTGTAGTAAATCACGGTAGGTTACCACATTATTCAGACGATTGAGCGTCAGATTTCGGTAGGTCTGTTCGCGGAGTTTGACCAGCAGAATATCGCGGCTTAAGGTTTGTTTCCGAAGCACACTTTCCTGAAGAGTTTGCTCCCACTGGCTCATTTTGAGCGACGATACACTCCGAAGCTCTGGATATACCCGTTCAATATGATCAAGCCAGGCCCGCCCTAAGCTCGTCCGAAAAGTTTGTACCCATTGCCCAGGTTCCTGATTTTTCAGTCGCTCGACAACAATTTGTTCACTTTCTGAAAAACCCTCCTGTAGCCGGTCAGACTCTACCATCAGATCAAAATCAGTAAGTAGTGTCTGCCGAAGCGCGTTAGCGAACGAATCGTCCTCCCAAATTCGATTGAGTTGATTCGTAGTTAAATAGAGTTGAGCAGCCGTTCGTTGTTGTTCTACGGTGGTAGCCAGGCCCAATAACGTCTTTACCACATCTATGAATCGTTCCTGCGTTTGCCAGCAGGGTTCCGATAACTTTTTTAACGGCAGAATTGTCTGTACCCGTTCGGCTATATGACGTGCCCGGCGCAAAAGCTGCATACTGTCCGGAGTTTCGGGTAGGGACAATCCGGCTAACAACGTATTCGCTTCGTAGCGGGTAGCTTCCAGCCGGATACGTTTATCAATTTTTTGGGCTAATGTCTGTAAATCAGCTTCAGTCAATGTCAGCGAATTTGTTGAAGCCACTCTCTGGAGTTGGGCTTTCCCAGCGTTAGTTAATTGCCACCAGTTCCAGCTAACCCACGACGAGCGAGCCGTAAGTGCCTCCCCCAATAAGGATCGAAATGGTCTTAATTCGGTGGTGGCTAGTGAAACCTCAGGGCCAGGTGCTTCCATAGACTCCTCCCAGGTGCGGGCAATTTGCTCAAACTTCGCTTCATCAACGCCTAAAGCAGGGTGAGTAAGCTCATTTCGTAACTGATTGACCACTAGCCATAATTCGGTTGAATCAGGAGTATCTAGGAGGTTCAGTAGAGCCGTTATTTCCCAATCATGTTCCTGCCAATCAGCTAGGTCAGTCAATAAAAGCGGTTGGCCAACCAACTGTGTCGTTTTCTGGTTGGTAACCTCACGCAGTTGTCCCCAACGGGCAATTGTTTGATCAGCTTTCCGTAAATCAGCGTTTGTGAACGAGGCAAAACTAACGCGCTCTACCCATAAATGCGCCAATCCGAGCCGTTGTTGATAAGCCGAATAGTCTATCAACCGCTGAACAAAGTTATCCACATTCGATAAATGAAATTGTGGATAAATGTCATCTAATGGAATAGCTGGCGAAATCAGGTCGCTGGTCAGGTAGAGTTCTTTGGCAGATACGCCACTCTCACTTATATCAAAAAGCGCTTGTTTGAATGCATGTAATTCAGCAACCGTCTCATCAATCCGGCGGCTTTCAACCTCAAAATCACGTTCGAGTAGCACCGCATTGAGGCTATTGTTTTGTTGGCGATAGATTTCGATCTGATTAATCTGGCTGGCAATCTGCGCGTACAAAGCACGGCGGTCATCCTGAAAATCGTGGATCAGGGCCAGAAACGGTGCCATACCTACCTGCCGAAGCCGCTCCTGTACTACATCAAGCGCAGCCCGTTTCTGGCACACCAATAATACCCGCTTACCCGATGCAGCGGCATCTGCCATCAGATTGGCAATTAGTTGCGACTTACCCGTACCAGGAGGCCCCTGTACAACCAGCGACTGACCGGCTTTCACCGCTCGTACAGCCGCTTCCTGCGATGCATCCATCGGCAGGGGGGTGTGAATAGACTTTTCTGCAAGGGGCAAGGAGCGAGGAGCAGGGACAATAGGGTCTAAAGTAGGGAATAGTAACGAGGGTGCCAACACCTCAGCATGAGCCGCATCTTGTTCCTCTACCAACTCCTCATCCACTGCTCCCTGCTCCTCGCTCCGTGCAAGAAGCGCATCATAATCCGGCACCAGAAATGATCCCGCTTGCGGGAAAATACCCAGAACAGCTTCCGGATAAAGTTTTAACTCACCGGTGCGTTCGAGTTGGGCGAGGTCTTTGGTCGTTTGTTTATTGAAAAACTGTAACTTATCTGTAAATAAATCGGAATTGAAATTAATTTCAAGGGGAGTCGTTTTGAGCCATTCGTACAATTGTGTACGGAACGTAACAGGGTCTCTGTCGAACTCATCCATTGTTTTTTCAACGAGCTCATCAGGCAACTTCACCTGGTTAAACTGCCCATAAGCCAAGGCCAGCGTTGGATTCAGAAACGCCAGCTCATCGCCCCGGCGTGTGAGTTTCCAGAACTTCCCCTGCTGTTCAATCTGTACGGAAAAAAAAAGCAGAGGGCCATGTACGACTGTCTCGTCCAGAAATTTGCCTTTTATAAACGGCCAGCCAACGTATAAATCTTCCGTTCCCCGTTCTTCTTCGATAAACCGCGCCGTACGGTCTATTCTACGAAGTTTCCGACTTACCTCATTACTACGCTCCTGACGCGGATCGAGTACTTCACATAAGGCAACTGACGGTTTTCGACCAATCAGATCAGCAACGATGGTAAAGGCTGGCTTGTTGAGTAGGAAATCCGTTTCCTGTAAGTCCAGAAACTGCCCTGCAGGTAAACTCGTCAGTAATAGTGAACGATTGCGACTGCTCAGATTAGTTAAGCGTCGACGAAACGTTTTGAGAATAGTCTGAAGCGATAAGCGACCTTGCGGGGTTTTCACAGGATTTGAAGGATTCACAGGATTATAACGGTTGGCAAGGTAAAAAATCCTGTGAATCTTTTTAAATCATACGAAGTTGGGCTCGGGCGCTTATCTAGTAATCTGGTTCACTGAAGGATACATTTTCTTTCTACGAACAGCGGGCTCTTAGTAACAGGCTTTCTTACTAGCTACAAGTTACTTACTTTCCTCTTTCGTTTCAGGTATCAGCCACGATGCCAGAATACTGACGCTCAGAATACCGATAATGATATAGAGAGAATAAGCCGGTTTAAAACCCCATCCTGCCAGCCAGTGTTCAGCCAGCATTTTAGCACCAATAAACGTCAATAACACAGCCAGACCCACCTTTAAGAAACGGAACTGGCTCATGATACTTGACAGGAAGAAGAACATGGAACGTAGTCCCATGATGGCAAACACGTTGGAAAAGAAGACAATGTAAGGATCTTTTGTAATCGAGAAAATAGCCGGGATGGAGTCAACAGCGAACACCAGATCCGTAAACGCCACGACAATTACAATCAGGAATAAGGGCGTCACGAACAGCTTCTTATCTGATTTCCTGCGGACAAAGAAATTATCAGTTACGTTACGATGATAAACGTTCAGGTACTTGCTGGCAAACCGAACCACAGGGTGTTTGGCGGGTTCTATCTTTTCGTCCTCGTCTTTCTGGAAAAACAATTGAACGCCTGTATAGACCAGAAAAGCACCAAATAAATACATGATCCATTCGAAGCGCTGAATCAAGGCAGAACCCAGGAAAATGAAAATAAATCGCAGTATAATTGCGCCCAGAATACCCCAGACCAGAATCTTTTTGTAGTATCGCTCGTGAACCCCAAACGAACTGAATATCAGTATAAATACAAAAATATTATCGGCAGAAAGAGAATACTCGACCAGATAACCCGTGATGTATTCTAACGCCATATTGGCCTGAAAGCGCTCTAAACTGGCAGCAAAATTGCCGGGTACTAGTTTAACATGATCGGCATAGAGGTCACGAACTTCCTGTAGGCGGGCAAATGAGTCAATACCATGAACCAGATAACCGTAATATTGCAGGAAAAAATAAAAACCGATTGATAAGGCAACCCAGATTGCACTCCAGATAGCAGCCTCTTTAAACTGAACAACATGGCTTTGTTTCCTGGAGAAAACGCCAAGGTCTACCATCATAATAAGGAGGACAAAAGCGGCAAAGGCAAGAAAAAATAGTGTTTCGCTGGAAAACATAATTGCTAAATATGCAGCCACTTAAGGCTTGGATCAGGTAGTACTGTAGGTTAAACAACAAATCTACACCCAATATCCTGAAGGAAACGGCTGCAATTGGTAAAAATATTGGCACCGTAACAACCAACCACTTAATTTTGCTCCATGTTCAATAACAAAAAAGTGATTGTAGTAATGCCCGCCTACCGGGCAGCCCTAACGCTGGAACGTACCTACCGTGAAATTCCGCTTGATTTAGTTGATGATGTTATTTTAGTTGATGATGCCAGCCCCGACAATACCGTTGAGGTTGCTCGTAATCTGGGGATTCGGCATGTCATTCGCCACGACCGGAATAAAGGGTACGGCGGCAATCAAAAGACCTGCTATGCTAAAGCTATTGAACTTGGGGCCGATATTGTCGTGATGCTTCACCCCGACTATCAATATACTCCCTTACTATTACCAGCCATGATTACGATTATTGGGAATGGCTTATATCCGGTTGTATTTGCCTCTCGTATACTGGGGAAGGGAGCATTAAAGGGAGGCATGCCGATGTATAAATACATCGCGAATCGGTTTCTGACCTTCACTCAAAATTTGCTCATGAACCAGAAGCTCTCCGAGTACCATACGGGTTATCGGGCATTTTCTGGCGAGGTGCTTCGTAGTCTGGACTTTACGCACAACTCTGACGATTTCATTTTCGATAATGAAATGATTGCCCAGATTTTCTATAAGGGCTATGAAATTGGCGAAGTTACCTGCCCTACAAAATATTTTGACGAAGCTTCGTCCATCAATTTCCGGCGGAGCTCTATTTACGGTCTTGGCGTTTTGCGAACATCCCTGCTGTATTTCTTTACAAAGCTAGGGTTGATGCGCTGGAAAATTCTGAAGTAAATGAATAAATAATGGATAATGTACAATGAATAATGGCGTCTGGAGGCTTTTCATTATTCATTGTACATTATCCATTATTTATTCATTAAAGGTGAATTGCTTCGCCGTAGGCGGCTTCGGTTGCATCTTTAATGGCTTCCGACATGGTTGGGTGCGGGTGAACCGTTTTCAGGATTTCCTCACCGGTTGTTTCCAGCTTACGAGCGGCAACCACTTCGGCAATCATTTCGGTTACGTTAGCGCCGATGAAGTGAGCACCTAAGAACTCGCCATATTTGGCATCGAAAATAACTTTTACAAAGCCTTCGGGCGCTCCGGCAGCTTTCGCCTTACCCGATGCGGTGAACGGGAATTTACCCACCTTCAATTCGTAACCAGCTTCACGAGCAGCTTTCTCAGTATAGCCAACCGATGCAATTTCGGGCGTGCAGTAGGTACAGCCGGGAATGTTATTATAATTCAGAGGCTCTACGTGTGGTAATCCAGCAATTTTCTCAACGCAGATGATGGCTTCGGCAGAGGCCACGTGCGCTAGTGCCTGTCCTTTGGTTACGTCGCCGATGGCGTAGTAGCCTTCCACATTGGTACGGTAATAATCGTCCGACACAATTTTGCCCCGGTCAACGGTAATACCAACTTCTTCAAGTCCGATGTTTTCGATATTAGCAACAACCCCAGCAGCCGATAATACGATGTCGACATCAAAGGTTTTTTCACCATCTGGTGTTTTTACGAACACTTTGCAGCCATTGCCACTCGTGTCTACTTTCGTTACTTCCGATTTGGTATAAATATCGATGCCAATCTTTTTGTATTGCTTGGCCAACTCTTTCGAGATGTCTTCATCTTCAACCGGCACTACATTGGGCAGGAACTCGATGATCGTCACTTTCGTACCCATGCTGGCATAAACGTAAGCGAATTCAACCCCAATGGCACCTGAACCAATCACAAGCATGCTATCGGGCCGCTTTTCGAGCGTCATGGCTTTGCGGTACTCAATCACTTTGTTACCATCAATGGGTACACTCGGTAATTGACGGGCGCGACCTCCGGTAGCAATAATGATGTGCTTGGCTTCATATTCCGTAACTTTCCCATCAGCAGCAGTCACGTCGACTTTCTTGCCGGGTTTCACTTTGCCAAAGCCATTGATAACATCAATTTTATTTTTCTTCATCAGGAACTGAACGCCTTTGCTCATGCTATCAGCGACGCCCCGACTCCGTTTGATAACGGCACCAAAGTCAGCTTTCGATTCACCCGAAACAGTGATCCCATAATCGGCAGAATGCTTGATATAGTCAAAAACCTGCGCTGACTTAAGCAGGGCTTTGGTTGGGATACAGCCCCAGTTCAGACAAATACCGCCAAGGCTTTCGCGCTCAATAACGGCGGTTTTTAAACCCAACTGCGACGCCCGGATAGCAGCTACATAGCCGCCAGGCCCGCTACCCACAACGATTACGTCGTACTGTGAAGCCATTAGTTTTATGAAAAATGTATAATGAAAAATGTGTAATGTCCGTGATTACAGAACACAAAGGTAGGTCGAAAAGTTGATACGGGGTTATTCGTCTTAATTACCTGCCAATTGCAATTGCCCGCCCGGTGCATATTGTAATTTTCCCTGAAGAGTTAGACTTAAGGCCTGCTTCAACCCACTACTAATCGACACGGTATGGGTTGACTGTATAGAAACGATATCTGTAGCGACGGGCACGCACGTACAAGACCAGGTCGACGGAGCCGTCCAACTGCCCGATGCAATAGATATAACTGTGCGCGGTATAATCACGACGGTATAATCTTCTATCTGACCGACACCTTCAGCTACGGTTCCATTTAAAGTACAGGCGGCAGGTGCTATTCCATTCGGATTATCGGCTATTACCCGGAGTCGTAGCGCCGTATTCATTGTAACGCCACTGGCTGGTATAGTCACGGTTGCCGTTGTACTCCCGGCCGAAGTCGTCATCAAGGTTTCACCGGTATCATTAAAATCGCCATCTGCGTTGTAATCTATGTAGGCCCGTAAATACTGGTAGTTGTTGTAGGTGCCCTGGACAACTAATGAGTACGACTGTCCTCTTGTAAGTATCGTACGTTGATTACAGCTTCGGTCCACATAAAACCCACCATCGGCCATCGATGAGTTGGAATAGACATCGAGCGTGTTAAAGGTTAATCGACCAACGCCATAATAAGGCGACAGCCCGTTCGCAGCGGAAACAGAACAAACTGTAGGCGGACTAGCAGTAGGTGCCATCAATCCGCCCGAACTCAACAATCCGCCCCGGAACGCCAGCAGGGCCGCCCGCATCCGATCTTTCTGGCCTTGCGTAAACATCCATTGGCAGGTCGTATAGCCCATGTAATTGTTTTTCACTGTATAATTCAGGCTTACATCTGCTATCAGAAAAGCAGCGCCCGTACACGTATTTGGCGTAGTGCCACAACTAACATTCAGTACAGGCTCGGTATCGCAAACCCGATCGCCAGTGGCTGCACAAGACGCTGACGAAGGACAGGTAGTTTCGTTGGCATCATCATAGAAGGTATGATACAAATTGAAGACGTGCCCCATTTCATGAACAATGGTTTTGTTCGTGCCTGTAACTGTACCCGCACACACCACAATACCATCGTTAAGCGCGGAATTGTATTCAGGAAAAAACGCAAAACCGCCTGCGTTAGCATCCCCGTTGATCTTGTTTACAATCCAGATGTTGATATAATCTGTATTCGGCCATCGGCTTAAGGCCTTGACAGCCACTTCATCGGCACTACCTCCATACGTACCAACAGCAATACCACCGCTTGTATAATTCGTTACACCACTGCCATTTACCCGATTGATGCCAGTTGCGCTACCACACTGGGGCGACCGAATGGCTAGTTGAAACTGAATACCCACGTCAACCCCGCCCGATTGCGGAAAACTTTTTCGAAAACCGGCATTCAATACGCCAATCATGGCCTGAATAGCTGCATCCGAAGGATTGTTAGCCGTGCCAATAGCCTCGCCATTATGAATGACATGAACGACTACCGGCAGTGTATAAATGGTCTCCTGCGCCATCCGTGCGCCATGCTGCCGGGCAATCTGCTGTTGAAAAATAGCTTCGGATTGATTTAATCTCTGGGCGAATAGCGGGTCGCGGGTGCGTTGCTGTTGCAGCAATAAGCCAAAGCCACATACCGGTGCTTTAGACAAATTAGTTTGCCCCAAGGCAGTCCAGGGAATTGTGAGTAAAGGGATCAGAATCAGTAAACTGTATTTCATAGCCCAAGGAAGGTTTTACAAAAAAAGCTAGTGCTTTGCCAAAATAGATTCTTTGGATTGTATGGATTCTTTTGCCTGTGATTATCAATACAATAGACTTGATAATTGAGAAGTTGGTATCATGATGCCCACATGCCCGTGCGAGGAGCGTACTTTCGGAAAGGGCTTTTTACTCGCAGGTTATGTAAAGCACAGCCAATGCTGACCATCCGATCCCGAACATCATAGAATTTCAATCGGATTCGCTCTTTGAGTATGCGTAGGCGTTTGAGGCCAGCAATGGCGTGTTCGATCACAACTCGTTCCTTGGAAATATGGCGATTCACTTCTTTTTGTTGGTCGGTAAGGCTGGCCCCCCGCGGCTTTTTAGTCGGCTGAAGGATGGTGACTCCAGCCGGATTATAACCTTGGTAACCAGTATCTTGCCGTAGTTTTATGCCCACAATCCAAGTCAGTTGCTCTTCATCTAGGAGGGCTTTATCATGCGTTTTTCCCTCATAAGTAGGGCTTACGTAGAGAAGTTCACTGGCTTGGTCGCTGACGATCTCGTTTTTGCTGGTGTGGGCTTTGCTTTTACCCGAATAGTCTTCTTTCTGGGCCTCATAATCGGTCTTGCGCTCAATAGGGCGTTCGGTAGCATCGTGATTAAAGGTATCATCGGGGTGGTTTTGTAATTGCTTGACCAGTCCTTCACTATCACGGGCAGGACTCAGGCCCATTTTATGAAGCGTCTCATCTAGAAGCCGTTGCAATATTTTTACTAGACTCGATACCTTGGCTTGGGAGAGGTCATAGACCGCTCCATGAAACTCCTGTAATTGATTGCCTTTCAGATAAGTGAGTAGGAATAATAGTTTATCGCTGCTGGTGGGCAATTTTTCATCCTGATGAGGTTTGAAAGCGGGTAACTTCCGTTTTTTGCCTTCGTAGGTATGATAGCGGAAATAGCGCTCACAAATGGGCGAAAAGTGTTTCAGCAGATAGTCGAATTCGCCACCTTTCAAGCTGGTCAGAGCGAGTAGTCGGCGCTCGTTTGCTTTTATCTCGTCATACTTTAGCATAAGCAAAATTACAAACTCGTGCATGCACACGTTACAATACCAAAATTTGACTAATAACCTTTAATATACTCCAAAGAATCAATAGAATCTAAATTGGATGATTGCTCTAGCATCAAAAGAATCAATCAGAATCCAAAGAATCTACGCTGGAAGACCACTAGTGACAAATCAGGCGAAATCCTATACACACCGATCGAAACCTCTCCCCCACTTTCTTTTGTTCTATCTTTGTACTTATCATTTGGGACGCGGAGTCTTCTCTACTTTCTCTGTGCCTCAATTCATTTTTCAACAATACGACAAGTTCATGACAACCGACCAGTTGACCGACTTGAGAGCCAGAGTAGAGGCTCTAAGGAGGTATCTTTGACTACGATGCCAAGAAAGAACAATTAGCCGAGCTCGAACAGCAAACCTTTCAGCCTGAGTTCTGGACCGATGCTGCCCGGGCCGAAGGGGTAATGAAGCAGGTTCGTACCCTTAAGGGCTGGACCAGTGGGTACGAAAAATTAAATAGCCAGTTCGGCGACCTCGAAACGCTGTTCGAATTCTACGAAGCAGGCGATGTAAGTGAAGAAGAAGTGGATGAGGAAGGTCGTAAACTTAAAGATACGCTCGACGACCTCGAACTCAAAAAGATGCTCGGCAACGAGGAAGACCAGCTTAGTGCCGTTCTTGAAATAAATGCTGGAGCCGGTGGCACCGAAAGCCAAGACTGGGCCGATATGCTCTACCGCATGTATATGCGCTGGGCCGAAAAACATGGCTATGGGCTGAAACAGGTTGATTATCAGGAGGGTGATACAGCCGGAATAAAATCTGCAACAATTGAGGTCGATGGCCCGCTGGCATACGGTTTCCTAAAATCTGAGAATGGCGTTCACCGCCTGGTGCGCATTTCGCCCTTCGACTCCAACGCCCGACGACATACTTCCTTTGCCTCGGTCTATGCTTACCCATTGATTGATGACACGATCAATATTGAAGTTAATCCGGCTGATATTGATTGGGATACGTTCCGGTCGGGCGGTGCTGGTGGGCAGAACGTGAACAAGGTTGAAACGGCCGTCCGTCTGAAACATAAACCATCAGGATTGATCATTGAATGTCAGCAGGAACGGAGCCAGTTACAGAATAAAGAGGTGGCCATACGGTTACTGAAATCCAAGCTCTACGAAATTGAGGTACAGAAGCGTAACGCAGCTCGTGCCGAGGTGGAAGCAAGTAAGCAGAAAATCGAGTGGGGCTCCCAGATTCGCTCCTACGTATTGGATGACCGGCGCGTGAAAGATCACCGCACGGGCTATCAAACATCCAATACCGAAGCTGTACTGGATGGTGATCTTGATCCGTTCATCAAGGCATTTTTGCTGGAACAGGATGTTTGAACTGGGATTTTTTTGATTTAAATGATTATCATGATTTTGTGGCCTAAATCAGACTTTTAACAATCTGATTTAGTTCGTGTATCGTTTATTACGGATAGGAAATCAACGTTTTAGCAAAATCATGGTAATCAATAAAATCATACAAATCCTGGTTCTATTTTCCTTTCTAGCCTGCACCCAACCTGACATGACCGAAAACCCAACCGCTGACGCATCGAAATACAACTTCCTTTCCCTCGGCGACTCTTATACCATTGGTGAACGCGTTTCAGAAGCGGATCGCTGGAGCGTTCAACTCGCCGGGCTCCTTCGGAAAGATGGTTTAGATGTGGGAAGCCCGGATATAATAGCCAAAACAGGCTGGACAACGTCCGAATTGCAGGATGCAATTAAAGCTAGTAGCAATCAGAAAACCTATAGCCTGGTTTCGTTGCTAATTGGCGTCAATAATCAATACCGGGGCCAGAGCCAGGACACCTACCGGACTGAGTTCCGGGCGTTGCTCCAAACGGCAACCAAGTTTGCCGGTGGTAAAACAACTCACATTTTCGTCCTGTCGATTCCCGATTGGGGGTATTCACCCTATGCAGTTGGTCAGAGCAAAGCCAGAATAGCCCAGGAAATTGATCAGTTCAATGCCATTGCTAAGGAAGAATGTGAGAAAGCAGCCATTGCTTTTGTTGACATTACCCCGCTCACGCGTTCAGCTTCGGGCGATGACACACAATTTGCTTCCGATGGCTTGCATTATTCTGGCAAGCAGATGAAGCTTTGGGCTGAGAAATCGCTATCAACGGCTAAAGAGTCATTGCAAAAATGACTTATGCCGCCACGGGTGTTTTTGTCGCACTAAATTTCTTCTTGTAATACGCTACTGTTCGGCCAATAAGCATGCCGCCAAGGATACTTGGCGCAATCCAGCCTAAAGTCGCAGCCCAGTCGGGCGCATTGGCAGGTAGTATACGAGCCAGATTCGTGACTAGGGCGGCTGTAAATGTAGCAATATAGGAACCACCCATGCGCGTGAAGTGCTGAAAAAACCAATGCATTTTTTCAGTTGGCTGTATCATAAATTGAATATCACGGCCAGCAAATGTCAAGGTCAGCACTCCGAAAAAGGAGAATAAAATTGGGAAGAACGATGCCCCATTAAGCGCTAGCAAATACACCCCAAAGCCAATCATTCCTACGCTAACCAGCAACGTCACAAAAGTAAGCCCCTTATCGAATGCCGTTGGGCCCGTTTTTTTCTGCTTCGTTGCGCGCCAGCCTGTCATGCTCAAATAGAAACTGAAGACAGCAATGCCCGTCAGGAACAGGCGCATCATTTTAAAGGGCTGCAAGCCACATAAGAGCAACGCTGTGAGGGCAACGGTAATCATGCAGTAGACATAGACTAGCCCGGCCCGATTATGCAGGCGACTGCCTTTTTTCGAAAACATAGGAATCAGGCCAACCAGCAAAGCCGTAAAGCCAGTAGCGATATGAATAATAAGGAGTGTAGTAATCAGGGTTTTCATAGCCTTCTGTGCGATTGTCGTTCGTTGAGACAAACGTACATTAGCCTGCTAACTTGCTGCAATTAAAAGGGGTAAACAGCAAGGTTAGGGATGTTTGGCAATAAAAAACGCCGTTTGGGGCGAATCGTGGGGTATTCTACAAGGTTTTCAGTTCAGCAATCAACGTCTCGTTATACTGCCGTGCTACAGGTATCTGAAACTGCCCACCCATTAAATGAAGTTTGTAGCCCTGGGCATTGCCCGTTACGCGCTCAACCCGGTTAAGGTTCACAACATATGAACGATGGCACCGGACAATATGTGGCTGCGCAATCTGCTTTTCCAATCGACCCAGACTACTACGCAGCAATGGTTTGGCAGGTTGCCCATTTTTAAGGTGAACAACGGTGCAGTAGTTGTCGCTCGATTCGACATAAATCAGGGACTCGATGGGCATTACCAATTTATTTTTCTCATTATCGGCAACAAGCGTTATGACTATATTAGCTGACTCTGTAGGATCAGTAACCAACGTGTTCGCCGAAGGTAGTGTTTCAGAAGCAAGGCTATGAACAGGTAGGTTAGCGGCAGACTGGCTGTATTTTTTGAGTTGCCTGATGTAGTTAAGCAACACCAAACCTGTTACCGGAAATATACCGATCAGGAAGGTTACCAGAATCATATTCAGCCAGTTCAATCCGCTTTCCTCTGAGGGGCCTAACAATTCTGCCAGGTATAGCCGATTTGCAATAGCAATCAGGAGAATATTTACTAGTACGAATAGGATTTCGCGCCCAACGGTCCAGGCCTCCTCACCAAACGGTTGGGGAAATAGTCGTGGCCAAACGATAAAGTTGATAGCCGTTACCACAAACGTAACCACGCCAAACCCGACTATTTTAAGTACCTTATTCGGTGTTTCCCATAAATTAAGCCCAAATGGTTGAAAGACTAGCAGAAACAAACCAACGAATACCCCAATTACCGCAGCCTTACGCAATTCCTGCATAGGCGGATTCGCGGCTGGGTATGGCTGATTGAATAGGTTAAACATCGTAACTCAATAACGGTACCGTATTCGCTAAAACAGGCGCCAGCTAGACACTTGTTCAATAAAGTCAGGTAATACTTGCGGATACACGATAATCATAAACAAGATACCAAATAGTGCCCCATAGAAGTGAGCATCGTGGTTAATATTACCAGCACCACGGCGAGATTCGTAGTATGAATAAGCAAGGTATAAGGGACCAAAAATAAATCCGGGAATACCGATTGGGATAAAAAATAAGGTAATTGGGGTTAAAGGTCGAAACAGGATAGCCGCAAAAATAATGGCCGAGACACCCCCAGAAGCGCCTAATGAATTGTATCCGGGATCATTTCGATGCTTCAGGAAAGTAGGAATATCAGACACCAGAATAGCCGCTAAATAAAACCCGACCAAATACACGGGTCCACTTCCAGCGAACAGATAATAAAACACTTGCTCAATGAAGCCCCCAAAAAAGTAAAAGCTAATCATGTTGAACAGTAGATGCCCCCAATCAGCGTGCAGAAAACCAGACGTAACCAACCGGTAGTATTCACCCCGACTTGCTACTCGATAGGGGTTCATTATAAACCGATCCATCAGGCTGTAATCTCTCCAGGCCATTACACTGACAAGGACCGTAATGACGATGATAATAATGGTTATGCTCATAATTTATGTAGGATGCAGGCTATAAGGTGTATTAGTTATGAGATAAAAAGTTCAGCCCATATCATACATAATACATCTTATATCGTTTCAGCTTTCGCGTTCGACTAACTGTCGGGTGAATTGAATCAATAAATCTTTACGGTCGGGGATGGCATTAACCTCATTGAAGTTAGCAAATCCACGCGCAAAGTACTCGTTAATACGCACTTCGGTTTGTTGGCGAATCCCTAACTGGTCATAAATAGCCGTAACTGCCTGCACTTTTTCGGCTTTATCGAAGGTTGTTCGGGTCAGCCAAGCCGTTAATTCATCCCGAATTGAGCCTTGGGCTTGCTGGAGTGCTTCGATGAGTAAAAAGGTTTTTTTATTGGCAATGATGTCGCCCCCAACTTGCTTACCAAACTTGGCAGGGTCGCCATATACATCCAGCAAATCATCTTTTAACTGAAACCCAACGCCAATGTTCATTCCTCCTTCGTAGAGATGGCGGGTTGTTTCGGCATCGGCACCGGCAATTAAGCCCCCAAGCTCAAGTGCATAACCGAGTAGAACCGACGTCTTCAGGCGAATCATGTCGATATATTCGGCTTCGGTTACGTTCCAACGAGTCTCAAAATTCATATCCATCTGCTGGCCTTCGCACACTTCGGCCGCGGTTCGGCTAAAACGCTCTAAAGCAAGCTTCAGTTTATCTGATTCGATAGATAACAACAGTTGATAGGCATTGACCAGCATCACATCGCCCGACAGAATAGCGGTATTTCCATTCCATTTTTCATGCACGGTTGGATTACCCCGGCGCAAAGGAGCCTGATCCATAATGTCGTCGTGCATGAGCGTAAAGTTGTGAAATACCTCTACCCCCAACGCAGGGCGAACGGCTTTCTGCCAGTCATCGGTAAACAGGTAAGTCGCCATGAGAGTCAGCAATGGCCGCATGCGCTTACCCCCAAGACTCATAATGTACCGAATTGGGTCATAGAGTTCGGGCGGGTCCTGCCCGTACTGAATAGATTGGAGTTCGTCTTGAAGGGCATCAACAAAAATAGCTGGACTCATTCGGTTGAGAAAGGCATTACTGCCGGGTTTAGGCCCAAAAATACAGTAAAAGCCCCCAAAAGCCTAACGGCCAATTTGCCGGCGGTAGCTACGCTGGCCTGGCGTAATGATCACGAAGATCAGGCGACCCGATACCATAAAATACCCATCATTTTTACCTGTGTTTCCCCGCTGTGCGCCTGGGTGATTGGGCGTTGTCCCTAATTCGGCCCGCCGATCAGATAACGCAGCGGCTAATGGACTCATATTGCTACGGTCCGGATAAACCGAGCTGACATCGTCCAGATAATCGCTTAAAACGTGTGTATATGTACCTTCCAGATTAAACCGAAACCGTTCATTAGCCAACAGTGGCAAACCAAATCCATAGCGAATAATACCGGCCAGTTGGTTATAGGCTACACCTTCGGTCTGGAGAATTGACAAACCGTATGATTTTCCTTTATAGTCTGCCTTCGGTCTCATGTAGGTCATCCCTGCGCCCAGCAGTGCGTAGGGAATCGTGGCCCGATAGCGGTCATTAATCGGCCAGAAATCAGCTTGTATACCTGCCCATATATCTGGATTCAAGCTCCTGAATGAGAGATTGTTGTAGTAATTTCGGGTATATTTTTGCTGCGCGTAGATATAGTAAAGCTGTATCTCGGCCCGATATGAGAGCTGCTGCGAAATCCGGTAGGTTGCGGCCAGATTAAACCCTGTCCCTAGTTGCAAGTGGGCAATATTCCCAAATTCGCTTAAATCACCGGTATAGCGCGTTGTTCCCAGCCCCCCGTTAAGAAGCCAGGTCCCCGGCTTTTCGCTCCAAATTACAGATCGTTGTGCCTGTAGTTCAATACCCAGGAGGCAACTCGCCAATAAGGCGATAAAGAATATAGGAAAACGCACAGATTCAGCTTGTTACAGTGGTGGCTTATGTGACGTATCATAGGCTGATAGGTAACATAAGCCATCCACTTATAACTCGCCAATATCCTCGTTCCAGAGTGTTGGTTTCTCAGCGATGAACTGATTCATCATCTGCACGCATTCGGGCAAATCAAGATCGATCACCTCAACGCCATGCTGCTCCATAAACTCCCGAGCGCCCGGAAACGTCCGCGACTCCCCAACAATTACTTTCGGGATTTTGAACTGGACGATGGTACCCGCACACATATAACAGGGCATTAATGTCGAGTAAATAACCGTATCCCGAAATGACCCAACACGGCCTGCGTTGTTCAGGCAGTCCATTTCGCCGTGCAGAATCGGATTATCTTCCTGCACGCGCTTATTATGGCCAGACGCTACTAATTTGCCATTTTTAATCAGTGTCGAGCCAATGGGAATTCCGCCTTCGCTTAGGCTTTTTTTAGCCTGATTAATGGCTTCCTGCATAAATTCATCCATATGATTTTTGGTTTAAGGTTTTTGGTTTACAGTTAACCGTAATTTCATCATCGCCCAGTGCAAGTATAAGAAAGAAAGGGGCAGATTAGCCCCAAATTTTATTGGACAGCCGTTCCAACCATTATTACCAAACGAGTATCTTCGTTACATAGTCCCTATACCCAATCCGTTGCACCATATAAATATTAATCATGAAACAAGCTTTTACAACAGTCTATATACTCTTGCTTGGCTTATTGACTTTGGCCTGCCATCAGCAAGCAGATCTCCAGCCTGCTACGCAGGAAACCCAACCAGCCAACGCCATTGCGGCTATTAGAACTCAGTTTCCAAACGCCGAGAATATGCTGTTTACCTCGTTAGGCACCAATACTCTCTGGCAAGTAAGTTTTGCGCAAAGAAATACCCAGTATACGGCAGCCACTAGCGGACAGAAATTGCTTGTTGCGTATCAACTTAAAAGTCCTACTCAACCCGACTCGCTCGTATCACTTATTAAAAGTACAGTCGTGGATGGAGGTGCATTCAGCAACTTTCGTGAGCAAGACTACTCTTGGTACAACGACTTGGCCAACAACGGAAAGCGTATTCTGGCCGACTATGACTGGCAAAACACACGGTACACGTTCCGATGGGGCATCACGACGATTAATGGTAACATTACTTATGTCACGGAGGTATTGCCATTCTATCAGTTGGAGTATCGCACAGAGTCAGTAGACGATCTACCTGCACCAGTCAAGCAAGCTATGGCAAACCAGTATCTGGAATTCAGCTATGCGCTTGTGCAGGTCGATGCGCAGGGACGCAAACGCTGTACGGTTTATGTTCGACAGAATAATAATCCGTTTGAACTCGTATACGACAACGAGGGTGTTTTATTACAAGCTTCCAATCTACAAAATCCCCAATATCTGAACCAGATTGACCAATTACCAGCCTCTATTCAAACTTATCTGCACAATACGCCCGAACTGGCAGGATTTGCATTACAAGGCCAATTTGCTCTGCTATCGAAGAGTAACTTTGGTTCTTTACAAACATACAGAGTAAACTTGCAAAAAGGCCGACAAACGTGGTTTATGACGTTCGATAGCAATGGTCAACTCATTAGTCGAGCCTATTTGAATTTGGTCTCGAACGGGTAGGTATCTATAACAATTTCATCGTCTCATAATCCCCGACGTGCTTCAGGTACAGAAAATTAAGCAATAGCCCATTCACATTGGTAATCAGCTTATGGGATTCAGGGATCGTAGCAACGACACTCGTGATGCGTTCATGCTCTGCCTCACTTCCCATATTTTTCAAGTGAAAAGCCATGATTTCGTCCCGAGTCATTTCTTTCTCGATATAGAAAAAGTGCATGCCTTCGTCGCTGGTGCCGGTGCTGGGAAACCAGACTCGAGGGTTCAGCTTTGTCAACTCATCGGCAGTAACCGTCAGGCCAATTTCTTCGCCTATTTCGCGGGCAGCTACATCGGTGGGAGCATCGCTGGCATCGACCATGCCGGCAGGATGCTCATAGGTTTGTGAGCCATCGGCAATACGGCGTTGCTTTACCAATACCACAAATTTTTCCTGAGTGGCTTTATCGATCAGGCAAACCAGCATGGAAGCCGCATGGCCTTTCAGAAACAACGCCGGTGGGATTTTATCCCCCTCAGGCGTATCGGCATCTACTTCGAGCATCGCAAACAGCACCTCGCCATTGTGCCTGCGACGAATGTAGGCTTCGTTGATGGCGTTAATTTTCATACCATTCGCTTCCATCTGGCTTTTCCAGTAGCGAAACTTGTGTGCCTCTTCAAGAGATTCCTGCTGTTTACTCATGTCTGCAAATCACGTAAAAAAAGTCTTCACATCGGTCGTATAACCTGATATGAAGACAAAATGATGGAATTAAGTCTATTGTTAAGTTTTGGGTCAACTTTGATTCTATGGGTTCTTGTAGATTCTATTGATCCTTATGGACTAATTATTAAGACAATAGAATCAACAGAATCCATAGAATCAAACCATAAACAAGTCTGTCCTCGTACTTAGCAGAAAAACCTGCTTTAATTCAGCTTCAGTCTGACGATACCGTTTGAGATAACGATTTGATCTACTTTTTCCTGTTTTTTATAGCCGTTCCCTTCAGGGTCAATATCAGAGTCGTAGCCCGATGCTTTGGTGATGGCTTTATCCTCCATCTTGTTCATTAGCCGACCCATGCCGCCAAAAACGGTGGCCGTTGCTTTCTCTTTCCAGTAGCTACCGACCAGATTACCCGAAAAAGTGGCTTCCAGAAAACCGTCGGTACCCACCTTAACTTGTATCGTCTCATCGGCATTTTGCGACTTACCAACGTGGTACTCCATACGGGGTTCTCTGGTCTCTTCGACATACTTGATAACGGCAATACCTTTGTATTTGCCCATATCCTCGTATTTCTTCTTATTTTCTTTAGTATCAGGCTTATCGGCATCAACGACTAAATAGGTGCCCGATTCAAGAACATCACTTTTATCGAAGCGGCCTAACCAGATCCGAAGCGATTTATCGGGTTTGACCGTATTGGCGGTTATCCACCAAAAATTGGCGATCTTGATTCGGCGCGGCTGCGTCGTGAACTCCTTTCCATCAATCTGCGCCTTTAGCGTATTATCATTTGCAATTTGCGCGAAACTGGTTGTTGCCAAAAATAGCAAGCAAAAAAACAGATAGCGAATAGTCATGACATGAGCGGGTTAATGATTACCGTAAACTTATGGAAAGAAAGAATTCATTGACCTTTCCGTTTAGTTTCCGGTTCATTTTAGTCCATCCAAACCCTTGCCCATCAGCAGACTACCGAATCAACAGTACGTTACTCACGGGCCGTTCGCCGGTATGAATCCATTTTTTGCTGTCGGATGGGTAATTAACTACGCCCTGGCTCCCTTGCCCTATGGTTTGAATCCAGAGGGTCGTTGAGCCACCCCCATCTAAATTAATGGCATCACGACAGCCCAGCCAGCGCATCAGGCTGGTTAACTCATGCAGATTCATGCCCTGTGCGTTTGCATTTCGACCATCTACCGTGGCCAGAATAAGTCGTTTACGCGGGCCAATACATAAGCAGGTACGGGGGTGCCGATTGTCGTTAAATGCGTTTGCTAAAAGCGGGTGTGGTTGCCCATTCTGAAGCAGGAGCGGCCCGGTTGTCATGCTATTTTCGTCCTGTAATTGTCGATCCCATCCGGGTTTATTACCCCAAATACAATCCGAACCCGATTTTTATGAATAACGATAGCCGCTTGCTGGTGTTCGATTAAGGCTTTGCCAGCAAGCCGGGTGGTGTCTATAAGTTGGCCATCAATCTTTATCAGATCGACAGAACCGCCGTTTTTGGTATCGAAGAACGTACCATTTAAAGCAACCAGCGCTTTAAACCGCTGTCCAAACCAGCTTGTAGGTTTTAAACTGTCACCTGCTGACGCAAATGCAATCGTAGGCCGTCGACGCCGATTTTTAAGCACGATAAGATTAACGTTCTGTCTAGCCCGAAATAAGCTATCGAAATGGACCTCCTGCCAGACAACATCCCGATTAATACGCGTGCTTCGCCAAGGGGCATTTTTAACTTGAACAGAGTCGGGAGTAGATTGAGCCTGTAGGGTAAAAACGCCTGCCAAATAAATCAATAGAAAGACTAGTTTCTTCATCACATAAAAGTAGCGCGGGCTCTCGCTCGCGCTACTTGATTATTTCTGCGTCAATACCTGCGAATCGGGGCCTATATACCGCTCGAAGAATTCATAAATCCGTAACATTCGATCAATGCGCTGCCGAACATTTCCTGTACGGCTTAACTCGTGGGTAGCACCAGGCATCCGCACATATTCGACCGGACGGCCTAATATTTTCAGGCTTTTGTACATCATTTCGCTCTGAATAGGCCCTGTGCGAAGATCATTTTCGCCATGCTTAATCAGCAGGGGTGTTTTGATATTTTGCACGAACGTATAGGGTGAATTGGCATCCAGTACTTTAGCATCGGCCGTCCACGGATAAGCGAAGTAGTTCGGAATGAGACGCCAGGCATTTCCTTCACCCAGAAACGTGGTAAGGTCATACACGCCCCGTTGCGCGAAGGCTGCTTTGAAGCGGTTATCGTGTCCAACAATCCAGGCCGTGAGGTAACCTGCATAGGAGCCGCCTGTAATCACCTGCCGACTCGTATCAACCCAGGCTTCTTTGGCCGCATCACTTTCGGCAGCCAGCACATCCTCCGCCGGACCAGTACCCCAGTCCTTGATGTTAGCCCGCTGAAAATTAATACCGTACCCACCCGAACCGCGCGGGTTTGCGTAGACGACGCCGTAACCCTGCGCGCACATATACTGGAACTCATGCCACATCGACTGTTCACCGGGTCCCCACATAGCCGTTGGGCCACCATGCATATTCAGCAGAAGCGGATATTTCTTAGTAGCCTCAAAAACCGTGGGCTTCATAATCCAGTAATCCACCGTTTGACCAATGGAATTTTTGTAGGTGCGTTTTTGCGGAAAACTGAGCTGGCGCTGAGCAACCCAGTCATTATGACTGCTCAATTTTGTTTGCGCTTTAGCGGTTTCATCCGTTACATACAGTTCCGAAGGGTTCGCAACTTCGGTTTTTGCAATAACTACGTGATTGCCTACAACATCGAAACCGGTAACACCACTTTCAAAATCCGTTAACTGGGTAACCTGACGAGTCGCGGGGTCAAGTCGATACAAAGGAGCACCACCGTTCGAGGACGCCGTGAAGTAAATAACATCGCTCGTAACGGATTTTTTGCCTTTTACTGAACTGGCCAGGGTTGCCCAAACCAAATTCCCAGCCGCCCGATCGAAGGTAACCAGTTGACTACCGGATGCTGTCGACCCATTGAGTGTCGCTAAACCGATTTGCGAAAAATTGACTCCTTCTGATGGGCTAACCAGAAACGCCAGTTGCTTTCCATCCGGGGATATTTCAGGCGCACCATAACTTTTGCCTTCTTCGCCAAGCACCAGCGTTTTTTTGCCGGAACCATCTGCCGAAATAAAGAAAATGGCGTTATCCTGTTCACGGTCAGGATGCTTGAGCGAATCGCGATCGGCTACGGCCAGTAAACCCTGTCCATTGGGTAACCAGTTTGCAGCCCCATAGGACGAATAGCCTCGCGTCAGGGGCTTGGGTGTTGCCCCCTCGACCACATCAATTACGTATAAATGGGTGAAGGTTATGTCGGGCTCTGTCGTGGCTTCACCCTGAAAATTAAGTCGGGTGATCACTTTAGCCTTTTTATCCTCAACGTCTTTGTTCAGATAAGCGCGAATTTCAGCCAGTGAGCCATCCGGATTGGGCTTCACTTTCTTGTCGACCTTAATAAAATTGTTGTTGGTAAATCCCGGCTTTTCAAGTGACCAGGAAGGCCCGCCTTTTGCCGGATTTAGTAACGAATCCGTCAGCATCTGGGCCATGGTTACACCACTGGTAAACGCAATCCGTTTCCCATCAGGCGACCAAATCGGGTTAGAGGCTCCGTACGTACTGTTCGTCAACTGCCAGGCTTCGCCCCCATCCAATGACATGATAAAGATCTGGCTTTTTACTTTCACTGTTCGGGCAAACGCCAGCCACTTCCCATCGGGCGACCAGGTTGCCTGCCGTGCCGACTCAGGGCCACGCGTTAGCGCTTTGGTATCACCCGGTTTCAAGCCAGTTAAATAAATGTGTGTTTTATAGTCGTACTCCTCCTTTTGATCGGGATTGGGTTCTATGGTTGTGAGGGTGTAAACGGCTCGTTGACCATCGGGAGCCAGTTCAATTCCTCCAACCTGTTTAATCCGTGTGAGGTCACTGACGGTAATTTTTGATTTTGTCTGGGCGCAAACTGCCTGCGCCGTGATGGCGATGAAGAGTAAGATTCGTTTAATCATAGTTTGGTAAGAAGAGGTAAATAGCGTTCCCGGATAATATTGGCATGATGCCGGGCATGACCAACCATCACAAAGCCAAGGGCCAGGACGGAAATGGTTTGGTGAAAACAGATGCCACTACGAAGCAGCATCTCATTATCGAAACTTTTGTAGAGGGCAATTGTCGACTGCCTGACATCGGCATATTCGGCGTATAAATCGGGGATGGTTCGGCGGGTAGCATGGGCATTTTTACCAAACAACTCCTCGTCATAGCCGGGCAAACTAGTCTGGTCATTCCGGGCGAACCGCAACGCCCGGTACGACATAATCCGCTCGGTATCAATCACGTGTTGCACAATATCTTTGACCATCCATTTATCGGGTGCATAGCGAAGGTCGCCAATGGCTTCCAGTTTATAGGCAGGCATCAGGGTTTCAAAGGATGTGTATTGGGTAAGGGCATCCAGAATAAAAACGTTATCGGCGATGTTGATGTATCGGTCGAAAAACTGGGGCATTACGGGAATTTCAGATTTAGTCATTGGCTTGGGTGGGTGTTTGTTATAAATATAAGGCGTTAAAGCGAATTGAGCGGGTTAAAACAGGTAAAATCTGTTTTAACCCGCTCAAGCGGAGGTCAATGTAATAGTAATTTTTGCCGTTATTTCTTCACTGGAACTGCTTTAGTAGGCGCTCCAACAAGCTCATTGACCAATCGGTCGGCTTTGTAAATATACCGCATAGCGGCAATAATGCCACCTGTATGTACGGAGATGGTTCGGTTTAAATCCGGCACGAAAATAAATTCACCAGGCAAACTTTCCATGTTTCCGTCAAAGGCTAATCCTACGGCTTCACGGTTTTTATTGATCATTGGACTACCCGAGTTTCCGCCAATAATATCGTTTGTGGAGATAAAGCACATAGGCTGTTTTAGCAATTCCATCGGCGGATTTTTCCATCGGGCAGGCAAATCCCAGGGTGCTTTGTTGGCAAACGAATAATTTCGGTCATATAGCCCTGCAAACGTGGTGAGGATAGGCGCTTTCGTGCCATTGTAATCATACGACTTCACAATACCGTCGTTAATTCGGAGCGAAAAAGTGGCATCAGGTGGCACCGCCGTACCATATACATCATATAGCATACGGCCTAACTGCCCACGCAAAACCTCCTGTCGCTGCGTAAGTTGCCGGGCTTGCCGGGCGGCCGCTACGTAGCGAGGAAAGCCTATTTTAGCCAGCGCCAGCATTGGATCATTGGACGAACTGGCCACATTGGGTCGCGTAGATAGCTCCTTCAGAAAAGCCGGATCGGTTAGCTTCGTATTTTTAATAAGATAAGCAGCCGCTTCTTTCGGGCTACGGCTTTTACCATCAGGTCCAGTTAAGGCTGCTTTCACGTAAGGATCATCATTACCAAGGGCTGCCTGTGCTTCGGATAAGTGAGCTGCCAGATAGGCTTCTTCCAATGATATATCCTGTACTTCGGGAACAACCATCAGCGAACGGGCTCGTTCGGCATCCTGTGGCCGCGAGGCCAGTAACTCGCTAAATTGAGTGGCAATATTAGCGAACGTCATCAACTCGCCCATTGTGCGTTCGCTGGGAGCCAGGTAATTGGCGTCTTTGAACAGACTGCGTAACTGGGCTGTGCTCGTAGCAATATCATCCCAGGTTTTGAGCTGATCGGCGGGCAGGTTTTTGGCCTGGGCAGCCGCCTTAAACTGCTTTTCGAAAACGGCTTTTCGTGCCAGTAAACTGGCATCACGCAGCCCTTCGAGTTGGCCACCGTAGGCTTTCAGGCTATTTTCGTAGCTGAAAATTTCATTTAATACGCTATCGTTCTTGGCCGTTGCATTATAGGCTTGCAGGGCAGCAGAGCGGTTTTTAAGGAGTTGAATCGTAGCGGGCGTCTGCAAATCACGGTCAAATTCGAGTTCGGCTACTGTTTTAAGCCGCTCTGTATGGCCGGGATTACCGATCACAAAAATCGGCTCGCCATCGCGAACGCCATTTGGGTTAAATTTAAAAAAGTGTGTCGTCTGCAGGGGCTTCCCATTATCATACACTCGGAAGAAGGAGCAGTCGAGCGCATAACGGGGGTACGTAAAATTGTCGTAATCACCCCCAAAGAAGCCAAGCTGCAACTCGGGCATAAACACCAGGCGTACATCCGTATACCGCTTGAAGCCATAGATCGAATACCGGCCTCCATTATAAAATGTAATCGTCTGTAGCTCCAGTCCTTTCCAGCCGTCCTTTTGGCTATATTCCTGTTTCACTACCGAAAATGCCTCTTCGCGTGCCTGTAGTTGTGCCTGCTCTGATCGGGATGCCGCATCACCAGCGCCAGCCATGGCATCCTGAATCCGTTTCGTTATGTCCTCAATCTTCACTAACTGATCAACAAACAGGCCACTTACTTTGCGCTCTTCAGCAGCGGTTTTGGCAAAAAAGCCCGTAGCATTAAGATCTTCGCCTTTGCGCGTTACCCCCGTTCCCGACTCGCGGGCGCAGTGGTGGTTCGTCATCACAAGCCCATTTGCCGATACAAACGACGCTGAGCAATAATCGGCAAATCGGAGCGATGCCAACCGGGCTTCATCGAACCATTTCTCGTCGGGGGTAAAGTTGTAGGTCTTCTGAAAGTAATCTTTGGGCGGATTATCGAATGTCCACATTTTGCCCAAATCCAGCGGGCCACCTTTAGTCGTATCGGATGTGGATTGGGCTGGTGCCGAACCGGCCAACAGCGTCAGGAAGGCACTTGCAATGAGGGCCGTGCGGAGGTTTATACAACGCATTGAGTTAATCAGGAAAGTGATAGTAATGGAACGCGAATTTGTGACAAACGTTTCAGGCTTCTTCTATGGCACCCTAATGTTCTACAACTTTAACCGAAGCTTAATCAACAGGATTTAATCATTTACCTACTCCGGCTATCTAATAGTTGAATTACAAAAAAAATAGCGTTACAACCATGAAAACGTCAAAATTGCTCGTTTTTTTAACAGCCTTGATACTTACTGTATCACTAGGGAGCTGCACCTCAACTTACTATAGCCGACCTAGTTATGGCCGTCATTACGGAGCCCGACGCCCCTACGGCCCACCGCCAAGACCTTACGGTGGCCACCGTGACTATGATGATCATCGGTATGGCCGCCCTGGCTGGTAAATAGATGCATTGATTCATCCCCAAAAGTATATACTTCATCGGTATGTACCTTTGGGGATAAAGGTATAGAGGGTATACGGAACTCAAACAGGTGAAATACGCTTTATGTAGCATTTATTACCTGTTTGCCACCGGCACATTCTGTACACTGTATGAATTGTAAATCTTTACTGTTCACTATTCTAGTTTATTCTTTACTGCAACCTGTTTTCGCCCAGCAGTCTCTCCCTGAAAAGTCAATCAAGTTTGGTAAACAACGGGGTAGTTTTTACTTCACCTGGGGCTACAACCGTGACTGGTATACCAAGAGCACAATCCATTTTCGCAATACAACGACGGATAACTACGACTTCACGTTTATTGATGCGAAAGCGCATGACCGCCCTGATTTACACGATTTCTATAAACTCGATAACCTGACGGTTCCGCAATACGACATGAACCTGGGTTATTTCTTCAATGATAAACACGATCTGGGCATTGAACTAAGCTGGGATCACCTTAAATACATTGTTACCGATAATCAGATGATGCATGTACAAGGACAAATCAGAGGGCATCAGATTGATAAAGACACGCTCGTAACGCCTGATTTTGTGCATTTGCAGCATACCAATGGCAATAACTACCTGATGTTAAACCTGGTAAAGCGGCAAAAGCTCTGGCAGTCTAAAGCCTTTCAGCTAAGTGCTATTGGCAAAGTGGGTGGTGGGCCGTTAATTTCCTACACGATCTCAACCGTACTAGGCAATAATGATGAGGGTTATTTTCATTACCACGGCATGGTAGCAGCCCTAAGCGCAGGCTTGAAGCTCGATATCTTCAAGTATTTCTTTTTACAAACCGACCTGCAGGGTGCCTGGGTCGACTATACAAATACGCGACTCGGTGCCGACCATCAGGGTTTAGCTACGCACCATTTTTACTCACTCCAGTATAAATATCAGTTCGGCTTTAATTTCCCTCTTGGGAAACGGTAGGGTTACGCTCGCTCATTCTGGGCCATCATTTCCTGCCCCACTTTATCGTCTTTCCGGACAAAGGGTCGTATAATGATGCGGGTACCACGTTCGTAGGTAAAGAGCCTGTATACCCAGTTGCTGAAAACAATCAGCTTACTCCGGAAGCCGACTAAATACCAGATGTGTACGAATAACCAGGCCATCCAGGCAATAAACCCACCAAGGTGAATGTTACCTGGCAAATCGGCCACAGCCCGGCTCCGTCCCACAATAGCCAGAGACCCTTTATCGAAATACTCGAAGGGCGTCGTTGGTTCATTTTTCCGGATTCGCTGGAGATTCTTGGCTAAGTGTTTCCCCTGTTGAATAGCAGGTTGTGCTACTCCTGGGTGCCCTTTTGGGTAATCTTCCAGTTTCATAAAGGCGATGTCGCCAATGGCAAACACATCGGTCAGGCCCTGCACCCGGTTAATCGGGTCGACCAGAATTCGCCCCTTCTCAATCGACTCAGCCGGAATACCGTCGATTAATGCACCTGTTACACCAGCGCCCCAAACCAGAGTCTGTGCTTTGATTTGCTCACCCCCTTTGAAAGTAACGGTCTCTCCATCATACGATTCGACCATCGTATTTAGCTTAACAATAACCCCAAGGTCTTCGAGGTATTGCTGTGCTTTCTTTCCGGCTTCGTCGGACATGGGCGGCAAGACTTTACCCAACCCTTCAACCACATAAATACTCATTTGGCTAAAATCCAGCCCCGGATAATCGCTTGGTAGAACGTGTTTCCGCATCTCAGCCAGCGAACCCGCCATCTCGACGCCCGTTGGCCCAGCTCCGGCAATGACGAAAGTGAGTAGGCTTTCGCGTTCGGCAAAGTCGGTTGTGACACTGGCCTGCTCAAAACACTGCAAAAACTGACTCCGGACATTGAGGGCTTCAGGAATCGTTTTTAGCGGAAAAGCATATTTTTTAATTTGGTCGTTGCCAAAGTAATTCGATTTTGAGCCACTGGCAATCACCAAAAAGTCGTAATGCAACTCACCAATCAGGGTTGTAACGGTTTTATTGGCTGGATCGATTTTATTGACCCGCACCATCCGGTAATGAAAATCGTCAAAGCCATCGAACATCTTCCGAAAGGGTTCGGCAATGGCATCTGGCTCCAAACCAGCCGTAGCTACCTGGTATAGTAATGGCCAGAAACCGTTGTAGTTTTGTTTGTCGAACAGCACTACTTGCATATCCGTATTTCGCAGGGCTTTAGCCAGATTCATCCCCCCGAATCCACCACCGATAATGACAACACGGGTTTGCCAGTCTCGGGTATATTGAGCGAAAGTTTGTCGAATTGAAGCATATCTATTCAGGCCTTGAGCATATTGGACTTCACTGGGTATAGTACCTTATAATCAGCCGTTTTGTTTTGATATGAAGTAGAAACTGAGCAATGAATTACTGGCACTGTCGTTTCATGATATAATTACTTTCACAAGAAATGGTAATTAAAAGAGATTGCCTAGTGGCTAAGCCTCATTTAACAAGTAGCCTGCATCTTAGGCTGGTCAGAATTATAGCTTTATGCGAAAATATTTACACATTAATTTTCTATTAATATATCTGTCAATCAACCTGTTAAACGCTCAGCCTACGCCAGGCAAGTTTACCGTAAGCGGCTATGTACGCGAGACGGGTAGTCAGGAAGCCTTGATTGGCGTAAACGTTTATCTGCCCGGTACAACGACTGGCACAACGACCAATACCTATGGTTTTTATTCGATAACGTTACCGGCTCAGGACAGTCTCCGGCTCGCCTATTCATTTGTCGGTTATGAAACAAGTAGCCGTACCTTAAGTCTGCGTAGCAATCAGGTCCAGAACGTATCGCTTACACCCGGTCGGGCACTCTCAGAGGTGCAGGTAAAGGCAAGCACGTCTGTTGAAAAAGTGAGCGAAAGTGCCCAGATGAGTACAATCGACGTTCCAATTGCACAGATCAAAAAAATCCCGGCGTTCCTGGGCGAGAAAGACGTACTAAAGGTGCTGCAACTTATGCCCGGTGTTCAGAAAGGTTCGGAAGGACAAACGGGAATTTATGTCCGGGGGGTGGCCCAGACCAGAATCTCATAATTCTGGATGATGCCGTTGTGTATAACGCCAGCCACTTATTTGGTTTCTTTTCGGTCTTCAATGGGGACGCGATCAAGAGTGTCGAGTTAATAAAAGGCGGCTTCCCAGCCCGCTATGGTGGCCGACTTTCGTCGGTTATTGACCTGAATATGAAGGATGGCAATCGGGAGAAACTTCATGGCGAAGGCGGCATTGGCCTGATTGCTTCCCGATTGACGCTGGAGGGGCCATTCACTAAGAACAAGAAAGGATCGTTTCTCGTGTCAGGCCGTCGAACCTACCTTGACATTATAGCCGCCCCATCATCAATGCTCAAACCAAGGGCCAAACGCAGGCTGGTTATTATTTCTACGACCTGAATGCCAAGGCCAACTACGATTTCAGCCCAACCAATAAGCTCTATCTGAGCGGTTACTTTGGTCGCGACAAGTTCTACGCACACGACAACACGCAAAATAATGATATTGGACTGGGTTGGGGTAACGCAACAGCTACACTTCGTTGGAATCACCTATTCAACCAGAAACTGTTCGCCAACCTGTCTTTAATTTTTAGTGACTATAAATTCCAGATTACAGCGGTAGAGAAAAGTACACTCGCCACCGATACGTATTCACTTGAGTACAACTCCGGTATCCGGGATTTTTCGCTGAAATATGATGTCGATTATTATCCGACGCCCCAGCATTCGGTGAAGGTAGGACTACAGAACACCTATCACCGGTTTACCCCCAGCGCTGTGGTATTGCAAAACGCAGGGATTAACCAATCCGTTAACAGTGTGAGTACGATTGATGTCCTCGAATCGGGTGTTTATGCCGAAGATACCTGGCGTCCATCCAGTCGCTTACGGATGAATGGGGGACTTCGCCTAAGTTATTTTCACCAGACCGGTGTCAATTATCTTAAACCCGAACCTCGGATTTCCGCTGCCTTTACGATCAAACCCGATTTGTCGATTAAGGCATCGTATGCGCTGATGAATCAATATGTCCATCTGCTCTCCAACACGGGAATAGGGCTTCCGACTGATTTGTGGGTGCCCAGCACTGATCAGGTCAAGCCACAACAATCACAGCAGGTCGCTTTGGGGCTTGCGAAAGACTT
This sequence comes from Spirosoma telluris, assembly GCA_003259005.1. Classification (GTDB taxonomy): domain Bacteria; phylum Bacteroidota; class Bacteroidia; order Cytophagales; family Spirosomataceae; genus Spirosoma; species Spirosoma telluris. Next base: position 5,841,502 of record QLII01000001.1, on the reverse strand, counting down.
TACCAACAAAGGTTTGACATTAACGGTTGAGGGTTACTACAAAACAATGACTAACATTATCAACTACAAAGAGGGGGCTAGTTTCCTGCTTGTCAACGATCCAACCTCGGCCAATAACGTGCGTTGGGAAGATAACGTAACCGCAGGCCGGGGGTGGTCTTATGGCGCTGAAGCTTTGTTACAAAAGAAAGTCGGACGGTTTTCGGGTTGGGCGGGTTACACACTTTCCTGGACGCAATGGCAATTTGCGGAGCTAAACGGTGGTCAACCCTACTATCCACGTTATGACCGGCGGCACGACATTTCCCTGGTGGGTATTTATGAATTGAGTAAGAAAATTACCCTGTCCGCAGTTTGGGTGTATGGAACGGGAAATGCGCTGACGGTTCCGGTTGGTCGCTATGACACCTATCGGGCGGGCAATACACTGGTCTACGGCGGATCGCCCGGCATTGTACAAACCTTTTTCAATAATCCGCGTACCGCCGATGATTATGGAACCCAGAAAAACAGTTTCCGGGCCGAACCTTATCATCGCTTCGACCTGGGTATTCAGTTTCATAAGCACAAAAAACACCATGAACGAACCTGGGAAATCAGTGTTTATAATCTCTACGACCGCCGAAATCCGTTTTTCTATCGGCTCGAATCTGTTGCGGCAACCGCTACTGAGCCCGCTCGAACCGCGTTATTCCGCTACTCTGTCTTTCCTTTTGTACCAGCATTCAGTTATAATTTCAAGTTCTGATGCACTTATCCAGAAAACTATATCGTTCATTTTACGCCCTGATCAGTTGTATGGCCGGATTTATCCTGCTGGATGGCTGTACTACCTTACGAAACGAAGTTGATCCGGAACAACTAGGCTTGGCCGCCCCGAAACTGGTTGTGAGCGGTTTTCTCTGTCCTCAGGATACCCTTTTGGCGATCAAGGTCACTCGCTCCAACACGGTGGTTGGTGATAGTATTAGTCTCCTACAGCCAGGCATTACGGTTACCAATGCCATCGTCACCCTCTCGGAAGGAGATCGCTCAGTTGTACTGCCTTATTATAAAATTCACCCCTCGGCCGATTCAGCGTATAGTATTCCTGCGAAGTTACTGCCCATCATAGCTGGACGAACCTACAAGCTCAAAGTTGTAACGGCCAATGGGCAAGTGGCAACCAGCACCTGCACCATTCCGCAACCCGTTGATCCATTGCGGATAAAGTTCGATTCGCTTCCACCCTCTCGTAATCAACCCACACGCTATTTCGTTTTGGTAGATTGGCAAGATCCAGTCGGGCAAACGAATGCCTATCAGGTTGCCGGGATTTTTCGCTATACGACAAGCACAAACATTCGGGAAGAAAGGTATAATAGCCTTTCATTTGACGATGAGAACCGAGGATTGTTTTCAGACGTAGGGCGTGACGGAACCGAAATAGAATCTGGAAGGGCGTTTCTAACGCAAACTACGACTGCAGGCAATCAGCAGACAACTTTTTATAATCAGTATACCAGCGCTTCAGTTACTGTTAATTTACTGAGTATCGACCAATCCTATTATCGGTATCAGGAGGCAGTGATCCGGCAACGACGATCCCGAGGCAATCCGTTTGCCGAGCCGGTAATCATTCCCAGTAATATTGATGGTGCGCTAGGCTGTTTTGCCGGTTATAATAATGCTACCTTAACCTGTAAACTAAAGTGAAATAGTGGAGTAAGTGAAATGGGTGGAGTGAGTGCAGTAAGTTCTTGCCCTTACTTCACCTACTCCACCCATTTCACTTACTCCACCACTATCAACTACACGCTTTGCGCTGCGCTGTGAATAATTTCGGTCTGTTTCCGGATCGACTCCATGTGGATAATCTTGTAGATTTCTTCCACCAGTTCAGGATATAAGCCAAGTTTTTGGCCCAATTCCGTACGTGTTTTCAGGATCTCTTTCCAACGCTCAGGCTGGAATAAGGTTACGTTATTGTCACGCTTGTATTCAGCCAGACGTTCTACGAGGGCCATCCGGGCAGCTAACATCTCGACAATCTGCCGGTCAACGTTATCAATACTACGCCGGGACTGCTCCGTAAAGCTCTGGAACTCCAGGTTTTGCGACTCAACCTGACGGATTTGCAGATGATCGAGCATTTCACCGAAAGCGGTAGGCGTTAACTGCTGAGCAGCATCACTCCATGCTTTGTCTGGATCAATATGCGATTCAACAATCAGACCATCGTAGTTCAAATCCATAGCCATCTGAGCTAATTCGTTCAGATACGCCCGTTTGCCTGCCATGTGGCTAGGGTCGCCGATGATGGGCAACTGGGGGAAGATCGACTTCAACTCAATAGCCATCTGCCACATAGGCACGTTACGGTATTTGCTGGCTTCGCCAGTGGCAAATCCACGGTGAATAGCGCCCAGTTTAGTAATACCAGCTCCGGCAAGACGTTCAAAGGCACCAACCCAAAGGGCTAGATCTGGATTTACAGGGTTTTTCACCAGTACAGGTACGTCAACGCCACGCAGGGCATCCGCAATTTCCTGTACGTTGAATGGATTAACAGTGGTACGAGCACCTATCCACAGGATATCAACACCATATTTCAGAGCCAGTTCGATATGCTCGGGCGTAGCTACTTCCACCGCGAACGGCAGACCCGTTTCGGCTTTGGCGCGCTGAATCCAGGGCAGAGCAGCTTCGCCCATACCCTCAAAACTACCCGGCCGGGTGCGGGGCTTCCAAACGCCCGCGCGAATAACATGAACCGCGTCCAGTGCTTTCAACTGGCGAGCGGTTTCAACTAACTGATCTTCGGTCTCGGCACTGCACGGACCCGCAATGATCAGAGGTTTACCGTTGGTCTCAATCCACGATCCCAGCGGCTCTACGGCTAATTCGACTTTCATACTTAACGCTTAATCTAAGAGTAATACCGATCTACTCTATCGGGAACTTTCAATTTAATTTTATGGTATATTTGCAAGGGAATTGGCTGTATTTCAAGCTGGTTCCTTAATTTGTCTAAAACCATTTTTAGTTTGTCCAAATAAGCCGCGCCGGTGAGTTAACGAATTGACCGAAATTTCGTTATATATTTCGGTCGTGTTAGCCGACACGCATTTAAGTTATGCAAGTAGCACCGCCCAAACGGAGCACTAATATGTCGAACCGAAGTAATCTAATGCCGGAGACAGTCCAAGGCCTTACTGATGTAAATCCGAACGCGGCCCGTCCCGTTTCTTTTGAGGACACTTCGATTGCGTTTTCGTCCCAGTCAGACTTCAAACTCCGTAAGACCTACTGGTTATTTGCGTTGATGAATAAGGGATGGCTGGTAAATTTAGGTACTTTTTTCATAAAGATCGCCTTACGCCTGAATCTTCCCATCAAATTCCTCATTAAAAACACTATTTTCGAGCAATTTTGCGGGGGCGAAAGCATCCAGGATTGTGAACGAACCATCGGACATCTCCACGATGTTCATGTTGGCACCATCCTCGATTATTCTGTTGAAGGCGAAGAAACTGAAAAAAGTTTCGATGAGACAACGCTCGAAATTCTCCGCACGATAGAACGTGCCAGCGAATCCAAAGATATTCCCTTCTCGGTTTTTAAAGTGACGGGTGTTGCCTCCACTGCACTACTCGAAGCAGTCCAGATTGGCGACTCGCTCAACAAAGCCCAAAAAGCTGAATTTGATCGGGTTATGCAGCGAGTCGATACGCTTTGTCGGCGCGCCTACGAACGTAATGTCCGCATTTTTATCGATGCGGAAGAGAGCTGGATTCAGGACACAATCGATACACTGGCGTATGAAATGATGGATCGCTATAACCATGAGCGACCTGTTGTTTACAATACATACCAAATGTACCGATGGGAGAGTTTCGACCATCTCCGGCGCGATACTGCCGAAGCACAGGCCAAAGGTTATTACCTTGGTGTGAAGCTAGTTCGGGGCGCGTACCTCGAAAAAGAGCGGCTTCGCGCTCATGAAGAAGAATATCAGGACCCCATTCAGCCCACTAAAGAAGATACCGATCTGGCTTTCAATGGAGCGATCGACTTTTGTCTAGAGCATCGGGATACTATCTCAGTATGTCTGGGGACTCATAATGAAGACAGTTGCCAGTATTGTATACAACAGATGAAGCGTCTAGGTATCGAGCCGAACGACTCGCATATTTATTTCGCACAATTGCTGGGAATGAGCGACAACATCTCGTACAACCTGGCAAATGCAGGCTATAACGTAGCGAAATACGTGCCTTATGGCCCTGTTGACACGGTTATGCCTTACCTGTTTCGCCGGGCCGATGAGAACAAATCCATTGCCGGACAGAGCAGCCGTGAGTTTAATTTAATTAGTGATGAGTTGAAACGCCGGAAAAACTGCCGGTCTAAATAAGATTAGTAGTCAAGTATAATCATTGATTGTCAAGCATAGTAGGTAGTTATTGAACAAACGCCTAACTACACTTGACCATAGCTGATAACCTTTGACAAGCATTTAATGACTGGCACAGCAAGCTGGGCAACCCAAGCCATGCTGTGCCACCTTTTTTTATTATGATTCAGAAAAGTCCCTTTAAATTTTTCCTGCTAACGCTGATTCTGATTGCACTCGATCAAGGCGTGAAACTGGCTGTGCATCACTATATGGCTCCCGGTTTTGCGGGGCAGGTTAAACTGGTTGGTGATTGGCTCAAACTGCATTATGTACTCAATCCAGGAATGGCATTTGGTATGCAACTGGGTCATGAGTATGGTAAGTTGTTATTAAGTGTATTTCGTTTGTTTGCCATGATTGGCATTGGCTACTATCTGGTAAACTTAGCGCATCGTGGTGCTCCCAATGGGCTGTTGTGGGCAATGGCTATGATTCTGGCTGGAGCAGTTGGCAATGTGATTGATAGTACGTTCTACGGTGTTTTTCTTAACAATGCCCCTTATGGATCACCAACGCCCTGGTTTCATGGTCAGGTGATCGATATGATTTTTGTCGATGTTTGGGAAGGCTTTATCCCAGACTGGGTACCCGCCTGGGGAGGCCAATATTATTCGACACCCATTTTTAACGTCGCCGATTCGTGTATTTTCGTTGGCGTCTGCCTGATTCTATTCTTTCAGCGCCGGTTCTTCGGCGATCAGCACGTAGAAGATCATATGCTCCCTGTTTCTGGGCCAGATCCTGTTGAAGCATCGGTTTTACCCGCAGAGGAGTTTATTGAAGACGATCAGAAACTTCAGGAGCCAGAATCTGCTCAGAATGAAGACGAAGTACCAACTGATGACATCCAGCAGGAAACGCCTGAATCGGTCTTGCCTGATGAAGAAAAACGTGCAGAATAGCATTTGTCAATTACACAAAAAAGCCTCGTCTGGATTCAGACGAGGCTTTTTTGTGTAATTGAGATGAAACTTATTTGCTTCCACCAGCCTGAGCGCCTGACAGCAAATTGAAGAATTGATCCAGTTTCGGTGTAATGATAATTTCCGTCCGGCGGTTTTGTTGCCGTCCGGCATCCGTTGTGTTATCATCCTTTGGTGCGAATTCGGAACGACCACCAGCGGTCATACGCTCAGGCGCTACGCTAAATTTCTTTTGCAACGTCCGAACGACAGAGGTAGCCCGTAAGGCACTCAAATCCCAGTTGTCTTTAATCGCTGAAGTCGAAATAGGGACAACATCCGTATGACCTTCTACCAGAATGTCGAGGTCTTTATGGTCGTTTACGACCTTAGCCACTTTACCCAGTACAGTTTCGGCAGCTGGCAGGACTTCATAACTACCCGACTTGAATAGCAGTTTATCCGAAAGAGACACGTAAACTACACCTTTCTTCACCTCAACCTGTACGTCCTGATCGTTGATATCGTCCAGTGACCGTTTCAGGCTCATCACTAACGCCAGATTCATTGAATCTTTCCGTTGGATAGACGAGTTGAGATTGTTCGTGTACTTGGTTTGCTCGTTCAGCGTTTCGAGTGATTTCTTGATACTTTCAGCACCTGCTTTGCTCACGATCGACAAATCCGACATACGGTCCAGAAGATTCGTATTTGTCTTTTTGAGGTAGTCGATTTGCGATTGAAGGTCGCTTACTTGTTTGTCTTTACCTTGCAGGTCTGTGTCTTTGGCTGCCAATTGTGTTTTTAGAGTAGCCGTACGTTGGTCACAATCATTCAGCGAGGCAACTGCCTTATCGCGAGCGTCTTGTAAGGATTTAATTTCAGCCAGCCGCTTCTTACTATTGCAGGAAGCCAGCATAGTTACAGCAGCGATAATAATCAAAACTCGTTTCATACTGATAGAGAAGAATAGTAACGGGTAACGAAAAGTTAGGTTATGAATACTATATACTCAGAATAAACTGAATCGTACCACAAAAGTAAGAGATTATGTCTAATCGTTTCAACAGCATTATTCATGTAAAGCAATTATGATTGTATTATTTCCTTGTTAATCGAAAAAAAATTTAAAAATTAGTGGATTTTACCCGGAGACGATTTCGAACAGCATCGGTAGTTTATGACCAATTCGCCTTTAGTAAAGTGACTCATCATTACTTTTATGAATAAACTAGTAAGCATTATGCTGGTTGGAGCAAGCCTGACTGCCCAGGCACAGTCGACCAAAGAAATCATGTATGTAGGTACGTATTCCCTTCGAGGTAGTGAAGGTATCTACGTATATGAATTTGACCGAAAAGCAGGCAGTATGAAACCGATTCAATCGGTCGCTAATGCCAAAAGTCCCTCGTTTCTGGCTCTTCACTCCTCTGGTCACTATCTCTATTCCGCCAATGAAGCCGCAGCTAAAACCGAAAACGGCATTAGTGCCTACGCCATTGATCGAGCGACGGGTAAACTAAGCTTTCTGAATGGTCAGCCTTCACTAGGCACTGGCTCCTGTCATGTCAGTATCGATCAAACGGGTAAAACAGCATTCGTTTCCAATTATGGGGGCGGAAACTTAGCGGTATTACCCATTAAGGCCGACGGCACCCTGGCTCCAGCAACAGACAGTGTACAGGATACAGGCTCGGGGCCTAATGCCAAGCGGCAGGAAAAAGCCCATGTTCACTCGTCAACCCTTGCTCCCGATAACCGATTCCTATATGTGGCCGATCTGGGCACCGATAAGCTGAATATTTTTGACATCGATGTGAAGGCCAGCAAAGTAAAACCAGCGTCAACACCCTACGCCACCGTGAAACCCGGCTCGGGACCTCGTCATTTTACCTTCCATCCCAATGGGAAATACGCTTATCTGGTTGAAGAACTGATCTCATCAGTAGCCGTATTTTCGCGAAATGCTAAAACGGGTGCACTCACCTTGCTGGAAGACAATGTAAAGACCTTACCAGCCAATTTTACCAGTGAGAACACGAGTGCTGATATTCATATTGACCCGTCGGGAAAATTTCTGTATCAGTCTAATCGGGGTCACAATTCGCTGGCTATTTTCGCCATTGGCAACGACGGTAAGCTGACCAAAGTGGGTGATCAATCCACGGAAGGAAAAACGCCCCGAAACTTCCTGATTGACCCCAAAGGCGAGTTTGTGTTTGTAGCCAACCAGGATTCGGATAACATCACCATTTTCAAACGTGATCAGAAAACGGGAAAACTAACCTATACCGGTCAATCGGTAAATGTGCCCGCGCCCGTCTGTGTAATTATGGCTAGTCGGTAAATTTCACTAACTATACATTCCCAACTAATATACCCCAAATCTCCAAATCAATGAAATACTGCGTTGCTTTCGGCCTTATGCTAACTGTACTGGCCTTCACAGCCCCAACCAAAACCATTAAGCTGTTTAATGGAAAAGACCTGAGCGGGTGGAAAATTTACGGTACTGAAAAGTGGTATGTCGAAAACGGTGAACTCATTTGCGAAAGCGGCCCTGACAAGAAATACGGCTATCTGGCTACCGAGAAATTCTACAAAAATTTCGATCTGACACTGGAATTCAAAGAAGAAGCCAATGGCAACAGTGGGGTATTTTTCCGGTCAACAGTAGAGGGGACTAAAGTAAACGGCTGGCAGGTAGAAGTTGCTCCACCCAATCATGATACGGGCGGCATCTATGAATCATACGGGCGTGGCTGGCTGGTGCAGATTCCCGACGAAAAAGAAACCATTCTGAAGCCCACGGATTGGAACAAACTCCGTATTCGGGTAGAAGGCGATCACGTTCAGACATTTCTGAACGGTACACCAATGGTCGATTTAACAGACGAAAAAATTGGTAAAGGCGAAGGCTCTGTAGCGCTGCAAATCCACGATGGTGGCGGTATTAAAGTCCGATGGCGGAATATGAAATTAAAAGAATTGTAAAAACGAAAATGCCATAATTGTTGAGTTATGGCATTTTCGTTTTAAAGGTTTTCGACCTTCCGTTTTCCTCTTCCCAAAAACCTGTTCGCGAATGAAATCCCTGTTCTTAACACTCTCTTTTGGCCTATTTTCACTCATTTCGCTCAAAGGCCAACCAATTGCAGCGAAGAGCAACTGGCAATCGCTTTTTAACGGAAAGGATCTTAATGGCTGGGAAACCTACCTCGATCGACCTTACGCCAAAGACAATCAAGGCGACAAAAGCGCTCCGATTGGCCTGAACAAAGACCCAAACCAGGTTTTTTCAGTAGTGACCGTAGATGGCCAACCCGCGCTGCGGATCTCGGGTGAGACATTTGGCGGCATCAATACCTTGGCTGATTTTGAGAATTACCACCTACGGATGGAGTTTAAATGGGGAACGCAGAAGTGGCCGCCTAAACTCGATAAGCCCCGCGATAGTGGACTCCTTTATCACAGTGTTGGCCCGCACGGAACGCCCATGTTATGGATGGAATCGTTCGAGCTACAGGTACAGGAAGGTGATTGTGGAGACTATTGGGGCGTCATGAACGTTCTGGCCGATATAGCAGCTCGCAAAACAGATAAGGGTACGTATGTGTATGAGCCAGGAGCAGCCCCAATAACGTTTCAGGACAAAACGCCCGTTGGTCGGTCATGCGTCAAAAACCCGGATAATGAAAAACCGTCTGGTCAATGGAATGTGCTGGAACTGTACTGCTTCGGCGATACCTGCCTGCACGTAATGAACGGCAAAGTCAATTTAGTACTGACCCATACACGCCACCTGGTCAACGGGCAGATTGAGCCACTCACAAAAGGCAAAATTCAACTCCAGTCAGAAGGGGCCGAAGTGTTTTATAAAAATATTCAGATTCAGCCCATTAAGCAGTTGCCAGCCAACTTACTTCGGTAGTTATCCATTTAAATCATTAAAATAAGTCGGCCGTAGTAGGCTTATACCCTATTTTATTTGCCATACCAATAAGATGGCCTTATTTTTAGCTTAGTTTAACTAGCAGGGTAATTCTTCGTGAAATGCCCTGTTGTTTTATTGATTAAACAAAGCCTCTTAAGAGCCAAATGTACACTTCTTCAACACGTTTATTTCTTCGTTTTTTGCTGCTGGCGGTTGTCGCTCTGCCTTCGCGAGGGCAGAATCAACCTGCTCCCCCTACTCCCAAATTCGCCTTTGCAGAACCTAGCCTTTCGCCCGATGGGGCGGAGGTAGCGTTTGTTTCGGGTGGCGATATCTGGACCGTACCCGCTAAAGGTGGCGAAGCGCGTTTACTGGTTTCTCACCCCGACAATGAGTCGCGCCCTTTGTATTCGCCTGATGGTAAATATCTGGCCTTTGCGTCATCACGTACGGGAAATGGCGACATTTATTTGCTCACGCTGGAAACGGGTGCCATCAAACGGCTTACCTATGATGATGGCGGGGAGGTGTTAAATGCCTGGTCTCGTGACAGCAAAATGGTCTATTTTCAATCGACCAGTCGGGATATTTCCGGCATGAACGATGTGTACCGGGTCGCTATTACAGGCGGAACGCCTATGGCCGTAACGGCAGATCGGTATGCAAATGAATTTTATAGTGCTCCTTCTCCCGATGGCAAAACGCTGGCTTTTTCGGCACGGGGTATTGCCTCTAACCAATGGTGGCGGAAAGGGCGCAGCCACCTCGACGAAGCAGAAATCTGGCTCTATCATCTGGATGCTAAAAAAGCAGAAAACGCCTACGAACAAGTTACCGAAAGTGGTGCGAAAGAACTTTGGCCAATGTGGAGTCCGGATGGAAAGACGCTTTACTACGTATCGGATCGGAATAAGAGTCAAAACCTGTGGTCACAACCAATTTCAGGCAAGCCAACCATGCTGACTACGTTTACAAGTGGGCGGGTAGTCTGGCCATCTATTGGGTACGACGGGAAGACAATTGTGTTCGAACGCGATTTCGGGCTTTGGAAATATGACCTTGCAAGCCGTCAGGCCAGCCCCTTGTCTATTCGACTGCGGGGTGTGGCAGCCAGCCCAGCCGTCGAGCACCTGAAACAGGCAGGCCAATTTCGTGAATTGGCTTTATCGCCCGACGGCAAAAAGGTGGCGTTCACCGTACACGGCGAAGTGTTTGCGGCCTCAGCCAAAGATGGTGGCGACGCGACGCGGATTAGCCATAGCGCGGCCAATGAATCGCAACCTGTCTGGACACCCAATAGCCGGGGCCTCGTCTACCTGTCTAGCCGCGATGGCGCTACGCACTTATACCGATACGATTTTGCCACGCGCGACGAAACTCGCCTAACCAACGAGAATACCGACGATAGTTCGCCCGTATTTTCGCCCGATGGAAAATCGTTAGCGTTCATTCGGAATGGCCAGGAGTTACGCGTGCTTGATCTGGCAACGAAAAAAGAGCGGTTGCTCAAGAAAGGGTATCTGGGTCGTCCACCACTGGCTTCTTCGGGCTCGGTCGTTTGGTCGCCAGACGGAAAATGGATTGCCTTTGCATCGTTCGGTGCCAAAACCTTTCGGAACATTTCGGTGGTTCCCGCAGCTGGCGGAGAAAGTAAACCTGTTAGTTTCCTGGCGAATACATTTGGCGGGAATTTGAGCTGGAGCCCCGACGGAAAATATATTCTGTTCAGCACCACCCAGCGCACCGAAACGACCCAGATTGCCCGTATTGATCTGGTGCCCCGTTCGCCTAAGTTCCGGGAAGATCAGTTCCGGGATTTGTTTAACGAAGAAACTCCGAAAACGCTGAAACCCACCACAACGCCACCTGCAACGGCTAAAACGGCCACACGGGACACAACGGCCAGGGCTGACACAACCGATAAAGCCGGAAAAGGCGGAGCGACTAAAATCGTTTTTGATGATATTCGGCAGCGACTAAGTCTGTTGCCTGTAGGTGTTGATGTCGATGCGCAGTCGATCAGTAAGGATGGTAAAATGCTGCTTCTAACCGCTACGCTGGCCGGTCAGCAGAATTTATATACCTATTCACTGGATGAATTAGGGCGCGAACAAAGTGTAGCACGGCAACTAACGTCAACGCCTGGCAACAAAAGTGGAGCTCAATTTTCGCCGGATGGCAAAGAGATTTTTTATATAGAACAGGGCCGTATTCTATCCATCGCGCTGGACCGTCGGGAACCCAAACCACTGAGTATAACGGCTGAAATGGATGTTGATTTCAGCGAAGAGAAAGTTCAGGTATTTCGGCAGGCATGGGATATTCAGAGCAAAGGCTTTTATGACTCCACCTTCCACGGTGCCGATTGGAAAGCCATTCGGACCGAATACGAACCGCTGGCAGCCGGTGCCCGCACACCCGACGAATTACGCCGACTCATTAGCCTGATGCTCGGCGAATTGAATGCCTCTCACTCAGGTATTTCAGCACCTGCTGGTTCTGCCCAGATAACAACGGGTCGCCTTGGACTCCGTTTCGACCGGATTGAGTATGAAAACGCAGGCCGTCTGCGCATCACCGAAGTTATTGCTTTGAGCCCGGCCGATGTAGCGGGTACGATCAAGGTGGGCGATTATCTGCTGGGGGTCGATGATAGCAAAATTAACGCGGCCACGAACCTCGATCAACTACTGGAAAATCAGATCAATCATCGGGTTTCATTGATGATTTCCTCCTCCCCCAGCGCCCCACCCCATGAAGTAGTAGTACGCCCAGTCAATCTGGCAACAGAAAAAGGCCTGCTTTATAAACAATGGGTACAACAACAGCGCGAATACGTAAACAAAGCCAGCGATGGACGACTGGGTTACGTGCATTTGTTCGATATGTCGGCCGAATCATTGGCGCAGTTGAATATTGACTTAGACGCCGACAATCATGCTCGTGAAGGGGTTGTAGTCGATGTTCGGAACAACAACGGGGGCTTTGTCAATGCCTATGCGCTGGATGTGTTTACGCGGAAAGGCTATATGACCATGACCCCACGCGGCTTGCCATCGGCTCCGGCACGAACCCAGTTGGGGCAGCGGTCATTAGAACGGCCGACGATTCTGGTTACGAATCAACATTCGCTGTCAGATGCTGAAGATTTTACAGAAGGCTACCGAACCCTAAAGCTGGGAAAAGTTGTAGGTGAGCCTACAGGCGGCTGGATTATCTACACCTCTGCCGCCCAACTCATCGACGGATCGAACCTACGGTTGCCGTTTATTAAAATCACCGACAATACCGGAAAAAACATGGAATTAGCTCCCCGCCCAGTCGACATTCTGGTGCCACGGCCCATTGGCGAGAGCTATACTGACAAAAACGTCCAGTTAGATAAGGCCGTATCGGAATTACTAAAAGAGTTGAACGAAGCAAAAGCATCGAAACTTAGCACGGGAAAGTAGGTAGTATAGCACCAGTAATGGGGGAGCGTGATCTGATGGTCACGCTCCCCATTTGTTTACCCACCTGCTCCAGTTATTAAGTGAGGCTTCTGGCTGACGAATGAAAGCGATAGCTTTCCAGTCAAAATAGATATCACATGTTTTTTATTCGTCCACTAGCTACTGGACTGGTAATCTGTCTACTAGCAAGCCAGTCCGTTGCACAGCCTACAAAAAAAATGACTGGAGAGTACTATTTATCAGGGGTTCGGGAAGTTGGGTCAGGCATCAAACTGAATGCCGACGCTACCTTTGAGTTTTTCTTCTCGTATGGCGCACTCGACCGAATGGGTCAGGGCACCTGGCAACAGCAGGGCAATCAGCTCACCTTAACCAGCCGACCACGCCCACCCAAAGATTTTGCCCTGATCACCAGCAAAACTATTCCCGGCAATAAGCTAACGATTCGAATCGTCGACCCCAATAAACAACTCCTGCGTTATGTGGAATGTGCGGTTAAAACTGGCACAAACATTCAACGAGAAATGACGAATTCAGAAGGGGAAGTTCGTATCGCCCAACCCTCTGCCGAAGCCATTTCGTTACGATTTGAGCTTTGCCCGGATCGGTATTCGGTTTTTCAGATCGACAACAAAGCCCATAATTACTTTGAATTTCGATTTGAACCCTGGATCGCTGAAGCCTTTTTCGATAACGTAACCTATACACTCACCGAAACCGGTTTCGAAGGGCCACATCCATTGTTGGAACCAGGAAAAATCTATTCGTTTGAGCGCCCGTAACTCCTGGTCTCTATTTCTTAACACGGTTGAACACAAACAGGTCTGTAAAGGCCCACCGAGACGTCGGCCCGCTTCCCTCCTTCAACTGGCCTCGTTGGATAACCAGTTGGTCTGCCGACCGTTTCTCGTAGATAATTCGAATAGAGCCGTCTTCTTTTTCGAAGGTGGCTTTTTCTTTTCCGGCTTCGATGAATCGATAGCGATCCGATTTATCTTTCTCTTCCTGCCCAATCAGACCGGGTTTGAAATGCTTCACCAGTACGACAGGCCCCTGTTCGGTTTGCTCAAAGATCAGCATTTCGTACATGGTGACTTTGTTATCCCGCATCATGCGCATAAACCCGGTCAGGTTATCGCCAACGGGCGCTATCCAGGCCGCTTCAATCGGGCCACCATTAAAGGTTCCCAACCAACGCCCCTCCATAAAAGCAACGTCAGCCAATGAGCCGGTTTTAGTGGTGGTTTGCGCGTAAGTGGTTAGACTTATCAGCAGAACAACGGTAAAAAGAACGAGTGAACGAGTGATTTTCATGAGGGTTTAGGAAATTATAGGAAAAAAAAGCAAAAACTATCGTAAATCAAGAATACCAAACGCTTCTGAAGGAGGAACTTTCAAATTCAAAAACTCAAACTTCGGTCCTGCATTCTGTGATCGTAGCAACCCGTAAACCTTTTGGCTCTCACTATCTGACGACAAATAATACAGTACGGCGGTTTCTGTATCAGCCTGTGCAAACAGTTTTGTATCGTTAGGAATGATCGCTCGATTTGTCAGGTCCAATTTATTTTTGTGACGAAATACGAGCCGAGCAAATTCGCCCGTTCGTTTGGCATGGCTGACGTTAAACGGTAGAATTTGCAGATTCTTCAATGGTAGTTCGTTAATATCACCACCAACACAATATTCAGCAATTGAAATTGTGGAAATGAGCATAGTCATTTCTTCCCTTAGGAAATGTCGGAAGTAGCCGTCAGCATGAGAATACAACGGATCTTCATCATTCAAAAAGCGAAGAAAAAAACTGGTATCTAGCAGGACAGATTTATGCATCATAACTTCCTCGTAATTCACGTAACCAGGCATCTGGCTCAATTGAGCCCAGCCACTTTTTCTTAGCTTTAGAGCGGAGCGATTGAAGGTAATCTTCGTCGTAAGTTGGATGATAATCAATCAATTCAACGAATCGAATATCAGAACGGTCAAGTTCACCGGTTTCTGTGTGCTGCCTGCCGATAACACGAACGCCAAAGGTGCGATAGAGAATATTACCCTCAAGGTGTTCTAAGACCGAAATCGGCGTTTTGATAATAACCAGTCCATAATCATCCGTTTGAATATGGATATTGGCCCGATCTTTTCCTCCTGCATTAGTTACTCTACCATAGAGGTAAAATTCGGCCTCAGCCCAAACGGCTTCAGTCCGATAAAATTTAGTGGTCCGGTCAATGAGCAGTTCGTTTGAATTTGGCTCCGACGTACGAATATTAAGTGTATAGGCCCGCTGTATCGCTATTTCCTGAAGCTCTTCAAATGATTTAGCCGTCGCTGATTCTAAGAAGTCAATATCCTGTCGCTGGCTAATCAGTCCGATCAGGGCATTAAAGCCAATAATGTATTGAACTGCCGTTTTAAAAATATGCCGCACCGAGCCACCCTGAATCTGGTAACTGATAGTGGGTCGGTCTTTCTTATCAGCAGGAAACAGCAACCCTTCTACCTGTTCGAGAACCGCAATGACTTCCCGAACATCATAAGTGTCGGGTGTCAGGTCAAGGTTGCCTTTGGTGCCTGTGATACGTATTTCGATGAAGCCTGTCTTGTCCACGGTGTAAAGCTACGAAAAAGGATATATAGTCATAAACAGCAAAACTTATAGACAGGTTGTACTATGGCGCTCAATCATTTATAGCATATGTGAAATATATGCTATAAATGGGCCTTGTTGTATCACTGTCTTTTGAGTATGTTTG
Organism: Spirosoma telluris; assembly: GCA_003259005.1. Taxonomy (GTDB): domain Bacteria; phylum Bacteroidota; class Bacteroidia; order Cytophagales; family Spirosomataceae; genus Spirosoma; species Spirosoma telluris. The sequence continues at coordinate 5,826,023 of QLII01000001.1, read as the reverse complement.
ACTATTTAAGCAACAGGAGAACTATCCTAGCAAAACCCAGATGGGCCTGCTAGTGTATTATTGGACCGTATCCGTATTGAGCGTGCAGTGATTGCTAATACTACAAAACCCGAAAAGAACAAAATAAAGCGCCCCAAGAAAATGGTTGAATTAAAACTTTTAGAGGTTATTCAGCAGACATTCCCTGATCAATCATTTACCTTCGATCAGCTTCGGCAAAAGTCCACAAAAGGGTATGAGGTGTTACGGGATGAATTATACGGGCTAATAGAAACCGACAAAAAGGTCATTCACCAATTCGACCCAAGCACAGAAACGTTAACGTTTAGGCTGACTGCTGATGCGAATCCGACGAATTAAATTAATTGACATAGAGCATAGACCCTTATTGCATGGTTTGGAGTTAGAGTTTACTAACCCTACCGATGCAGAAGGCATTGTGTCACAGTGTTTTGTTGGGGTTAATGGATCGGGTAAGTCTCAGTTGCTGGAGACGTTTGCAGAAATTTTTCAATATCTCGATCGGCGCTACCGTACATATAATAGACCTAAAGGAATAGTAATCGCTCCATTAGGCTTCGAAATTGAGTATGCAATTCAAAAAAACGGCGAATGGATAGAAGTACAGATTCAACAGAAGAAAAGTAGCAAGGCACCCATCGTTCAAACCTTAAACGAGTACGGAGATTGGGAATACGCTAACCAAACTATGATAGAGTCGCTTCTTCCACAAAAAGTAGTTGGTTACACATCCGGAGCGAATGAAACGCTGTCTATCCCTTTCGCCGAATACTATGATGAATACGATAGCTACACTGCCGACCGTACCCACAAAGCTGAATCCCGAGACCTACCAGACTACGAACCTCGGTTTTACCTAATGGATTACAGCACTAACATTGGTGTTGTTGTTAGTAATCTACTACTCAGCTCTTCGGATAGACTATCAGAAATATTAGGTAAAATTAAAATCAGTGGATTGCGTAGTTTCCAACTAATAATTCGCCTTAATGGTCGAAAAAAAATTGATACTACAACGAATTTGGATAGCTGGATTGAAAGGTTAAAAAAGAGTGCTACTTGTTATGAGTTTGACGACAGTAAAAAAAACCATCGACTCGATTTCCTAAATACACAAGCAACGCGACAAGCACTAACGCACCATTTCAAAACACCATTAGACTTATATACAGCACTTTATAAGTTAGAATTACTCAATAATTTATTAGTTGAAAAGCGCTATCGCTCTGAAATTAAAAAGCAACGGAAACAACGTCGCTTAGTTATTAAGCCTCCTACAGTTCCAGAGCAAGATAAAGTATTAAGCTATAACGAGGTGCAATTGCTGAATAAAGATGGCAAGCCACTCGATTATATTAGTTTGTCAGATGGAGAGCATCAATTTCTAAACATTTTTGGTACAGTATTAATGACAGACTATACCAATTCACTTTTTTTGCTTGATGAGCCAGAAACACATTTTAATCCCAAATGGCGACGCGAATTTATTAAAGAACTCAACCTATTAACAAACGGACGTATTCAGGCTTATTTGATTACTAGTCACTCCCCTTTTATAGTCTCCGACAGTAAACGAGAGTTTGTACATGTTTTCTCAAATGAAAATGGAAAATTAAAAATTACAACTCCAGATAAGGAAACATATGGTAGTGATTTCAATTACGTGCTGCGCGTAGCTTTTGGCATGAAAGAAGAAGAGACTGTAGCTCAGAAGTCACTGGAAGAAATGCAGGAATTACAACAGTCAAGTAACGCGCAAGCCATTGAAGAACGATTAGATGATTTCGGAGACTCAACCGAGAAATTTTACTTATATAAACGAATTGAAGAACTTAAAGAGCAGCAAGGCAAATAAATGTTTTACAAATATCCTTACTTAGCCTCGCATCCAGCGACTCACTTAAATGAGCAAATTATTCAATTCTTTACCAATCTAAAAGTTGTTGACAAACACAGTTCATTTCAATTATCCACTACGTTATTCCCACAGCCACTGCTTGACAGACTGAAGCGCTCGAATGAACTGAAAAAATTATTTGAGCTATTTTTTAATGCCTTTAAGCAGTTAATGCCCTTAGAGCGATTGGCCGTGCTAGACCAGTTCTCGACAATACAAGAGGTAGAATTGTGGTTGGACGATATTTCACGCCAGCCATACCGAATCAACAATGACAATCTACCTACTACCTTACGTAAGCCAGCTTCTGATCTCTTCTTGTATTTGTACGAAAACACGATAAAAGGTGCTTTAGCTAGCCATTATGTCGAATTTCTTCAACAACTCCCAACCGTATACTGTCCGTTTTGTGGTATTGAAAAATTACCAGAATCGGACGTAAGACGGGCAGACTATGATCATTGGCTATATAAAGCTACATATCCATTTGTAGCAATCAGTATGCATAATCTCATACCGATGGGTGATTGCTGTAATAGAGATTTTAAAAAGAAACAAGACGTCTTGATTACCAAATCAGGCGTACGTCGACAATTCTACTTTCCATACAAACATTACTACGAACTGAGGATTAAACTGGATGGTAGTAAACTCCCAAAGGCGAATACTAAGAAGGCGCACTGGTCTGTCAATTTCACGATAAATAACAATTTTGTGCAGGACTGGGCCGAAGTATTTTGTATCAGAAAGCGCTATTCTGACGAGTTAAATGCAGGCTTTACTCATTGGACAGGAATATTTATAGACGAGTATAAAGGTCGAGTTTCAGATATAAATACATTAAAACAAGGGTTCCGGGACCACGCGAAGACCTTTGAAAGGTTTCTCTATCGTGAATCCAATCTCATTAAGCATGGACTATTCATATTCTTGGCTGAATGCGAAGACATCACTTATTATAATGCTGTTTTAAGGGATATGGGAATAATAGGATCTTAGCCGATTTCCGTAAATTCTTAATTTTCTATCCAGCAACCTTCCCCTCCCCTTCCGCGTTTATATGGGTAATTAGTTACTACTCAAGTTACTCCCACCTTTTATGGACTTTATCGACTACTACAGCGTACTGGGCGTACCGAAAACAGCGTCGGACGAAGACATTAAGAAAGCTTATCGGAAACTGGCCCGGAAACACCATCCTGACCTAAATCCAAATGACGCGGAGGCCAATAAGAAGTTTCAGCAGATCAACGAGGCCAACGAAGTATTAAGCGATCCGGAAAAACGGAAGAAATACGACCAATACGGCAAAGACTGGCAACATGCCGAGCAGTTTGAACAGGCTAAACAGCAACAGCGGTCACGCCCACAATATGCCCAGGGAGATGCCGGAGATTACGACTTCTCGGGCGGTTTCGGTGGTTCTGATTTCTCGGACTTCTTCTCCTCTATGTTTGGTCAGGATGCCGGACCAGGTGGTGGCCGCCGACAAGCTAAATTCAAAGGGCAGGATTACCAGGCCGAATTGACCCTGAATCTACGTGATGCCTACACGACCCACAAGCAAACATTGACTGTCGATGGCAAGAACATTCGGATTACGGTTCAGGCCGGTATCGAAAATGGCCAGAAAATCAAGCTCTCAGGTTATGGCGCACCGGGTGTGAATGGTGGCCCTAACGGTGATTTATACATCACCTTCGTTATTACCGACGATAGCCGCTACAAACGCAAAGGCAACGATTTATACGTCGATGAGGAAATAGACCTGTATACGGCCATGCTTGGTGGGGATCGCGTTGTCGAAACAATGGATGGGAAAGTAAAACTGACCGTAAAACCCGAAACTCAATCGGGCACGAAGGTTCGGCTGAAAGGAAAAGGCTTTCCGATTTATAAACAGGACGGTGCCTTCGGTGATCTATACATTACCTGGCAGGTAAAGCTCCCTACCAATCTGACCGATCAGCAAAAAGAGCTATTCCGTCAATTATCGACCCTTTAACCCTAGAAAAGATGCAAACGACCCATCTGATCCCAGTCCGTGAATTTTGCCTATATCACCATGTTGAAATCACATTCGTTGAAACCCTGGCCGATAACGGGCTGATTGAAACGACCATTGTGGAGCAAACCACTTATGTGCATCCAGAACAGGTAAGCCGCCTTGAAAAACTCGTCCGACTACACCAGGACCTGGCCATTCATGCCGACGATCTGGACGTAGTTAGTGATTTGCTGGATCGTGTAGAAGATCTACAGCAACAGCTTTCCCAGTTGCAAAATCGGCTAATTTTCTATGAATCTTCCACCCATTAACAACGGGTGCCAGTAACTGTAGTTTCAGAACCCATTCTTTTTTAGCAGATTGTGAGTAATGCTTCTCCAAAATAGATTCTAATTGGTTCTTTGGATTCTGTTGCATTGGTAATAACAGGCAACAGAATCCAAAGAATCAATAGAATCCAAAAAATCAACAGAATCTATTTTGAAAAAGTACTAATTTAGGTTGATTACCAATACATCTCCTTCCTTCATTTTTCGACAAACAAAGACAATGGCTTCATTCTTCAACAAAGGGTTCGGACGAAAACGCGAGTCCCTATCCAGCGACCGTATTCCACCCGGCCAATACGAAACCTACGATTTTCCTGTGTTAACGGCTGGCCCAACACCCCGTATTCCGCTGACTACCTGGTCGTTTGCACTGGAGGGACTCGTAGAAGCACCCATTCAATGGAGCTGGGAGCAGTTCAATGCCCTTCCGAAGCAATCGTTTACGACTGATATTCACTGCGTAACGAAGTGGTCGAAGCTGGATACACACTGGGAAGGCGTTAGCATAGAAACGCTGCTCGAACACGTCGACCTAAAGCCCGAAGTTCGTTATGTAATGGCCTATTCCTATGGTGATTATACAACCAATATTCCGCTCGATGACCTTCGGCTGGGTAAAGCATTCATTGGTATAAACTTCGAGGGGAAGCCCTTAGCTCCCGAACACGGCGGCCCCGCCCGATTAGTTGTCCCTCATTTGTATTTCTGGAAAAGTGCCAAGTGGATCAAAGGCTTACGGTTTATGGAGTCCGACAAGCCTGGCTTCTGGGAACGCGGAGGTTACAGTATGTACGGTGACCCCTGGAAGGAACAACGGTATCGGACGGACGACTGAGCAATAGCATGGAAAAATTTCAGTGGCAGATTGCCCAAGTAAAAGCCATTACCCAGGAAACACCTCGCGTAAAGACCTTTACCCTACAACTACCGCAGTGGATTGCTCATGTTGCTGGTCAGCACTATGATCTTCGGTTAACAGCAGAAGACGGCTACCAGGCCGAACGTAGTTATTCCATTGCATCGCCCCCAGAGCAAACGGGTGAAATTGACCTCACTGTTGAGTTAATTGACGAGGGAGAAGTATCGTCCTACCTGCATGAAGGCATTGCAGTAGGTGATCCGCTGGAAGTGCGTGGCCCCATTGGCGGCTATTTTGTCTGGAAAGATAACATGGCCAATACACCCCTTCTGCTGATTGCCGGAGGTTCGGGGGTTGTTCCGCTCATGGCTATGCTTCGCCACCGAGCTCGGATTGGTGCCACGAACCCGACTATTCTGCTCTTTAGTGTCCGCACAGCCGAGGAAACTATTTATGGGCAGGAATTGAGACAGTTAGCCGACGAGGCTACCGGCTTTACGCTACTGCTCACCTATACCCGGCAGGTCCCACAGGCCTGGACGGGCTATCAGCGTCGGATAGATCGGGCGATGTTGACGGAGGTGCTGAATCAGTTTACCGACAAGCCAAATTGTTTTGTCTGTGGTCCTACGCAACTTGTTGAGCAGGTAGCGAATACGTTGGTGGACTTAGACTTACCAACTGATACGATTCGTACGGAACGATTTGGCCCAACCGGTGCCTAGGGTTTCATCAAAATAGATTCTACCGGGTCGCCGGAGCGATAGATTCTATAGATTCTGTTGATTCTGTTGATTCTATTGTATTGATAATCAAGGGCGATAGAATGAACAGAATCTATAGAATCTAAATTGAAAGAGTACTAAAGTATGCACTAAATACTGCCCTGCTATGAATACAGAAACCGATGCGATCAATGAAGCTTTGCGACTGGATGGCAATGCCGTAGCGGGCGAACTTCAGATGCTACTTGGCTTTGACGTTACGGTACTCCAGACAACATGTAGCCATTGCCATAAAGAAGGCCTCTTTGCGAATCTGCTGGCTTATGTCCGGGGGCCGGGGTAGTGCTTCGCTGCCCCACCTGCGACGGCCTGGTACTTCAGGTTGTGAAAACTCCCCAAACGATCATTATCACGGCCGAAGGAATAGCAGCAGGATTAAGCAGTACAATCATTCAACGTCAATAATAAACATGCGTCTTCTCTTCCCTCCTATTGCCTTACTATGTCTCCTTACGAGTTGTGGTCAGCGTTCAGCAAAGAACGAATCGACCACCTCAGTAGATTCAATAGCACATACTACTGCAACAGAATCGACTCAACCCGATACACTCTGTTACCGACAAATCGTTGGGCGTGATTCTACTACGCTACAGTTGATTATCGACGATTCAACGGTAACGGGTGAACTGGCAGTAATCCCGTTTGAGAAAGATCGGGCTCTTGGCTCCATCAGTGGAACAAGATCCAAAAACCAAATTCTGGCCGACTGGCAACGCTCGGGCGAGGGGGTAACGCAAGCCTACGAAGTCCTTTTCACGCTAAAAGGCGATTCAGTAACCTGGCGCGATGGTGAACGTGTCGAAAAGAATGGAAAATGGGTTCTGAAAAATCCAGCGCAAGGCTATGAGTATGTATTGATGAAAACAGATTGCCGATAAAAATGGGCATTTCTAATGCTCCAATGGCATAATCCAGTAACTTAAGCAGTCAGTAAATTGACCTATCGAATGTCCTTATTTTCCCGTTATAACCTCTTCTTAACAACTTTCCTGCTTCTCCTTACTGGTTTTACCATGGCTCAAACGCCTAAACGTCCACGCGAATACGGCATCCGATTTGGAGTGTTACCAACGGGTACATTCAACGCCATCACCGACGTTCCAGGCGTTCGGGTAGGTCAGGTTACCCTCAAACAAGGACAAAACATTCGCACAGGGGTTACGGCAATTCTCCCCCATACCGGCAATCAATTTCAGCAAAAAAGTCCGGCCGCTATTTACATTGGCAATGGTTTTGGCAAGTTAATGGGTTACAGCCAGGTTGATGAACTCGGCACCCTCGAAACGCCCATCGTCCTAACCAACACGCTTAGCGTTCCTACGGCTGCCGATGCCCTGATTGATTATACACTCGGCCAGCCCGGCAACGAGCAGGTTCGCTCGGTAAACGCAGTCGTAGGTGAAACCAATGATGGTTCTCTGAATGACATTCGCGGGCGGCATGTCACAAAGCAGCATGTGCTGGATGCACTCAAACAGGCTAAAACCGGCCCTGTCGAGGAGGGGAATGTTGGGGCTGGTACAGGAACCATTTGTTTCGGTTTCAAAGGGGGCATTGGTACGTCATCCCGTAAGTTGCCCGCGTCATTAGGCGGGTATACGGTTGGCGTGCTGGTACAAACGAATTTCGGTGGCGTACTGCAAATTGCCGGCGTGCCTGTTGGCGTAGCTTTAGGAAAGTATTCGTTTAAGGAAAATCTGGATGGCTCCTGCATGATGGTCGTACTAACCGATGCCCCCCTGGATGCCCGCAACCTCAAACGACTGGCGAAACGGGCGTTCATGGGATTAGCCCGAACAGGAGGCATTGCCTCGAACGGTAGTGGCGACTACGTGATTGCGGTCTCGACGGCCTATCAAATTCCGCACGAGACCAAAAGCTCGTTCGATGAAGTGAAAGTTCTCCGAAATGACAACGCATCGCCCCTTTTTCTGGCCGCTATCGAAGCCACCGAAGAAGCCATTATCAATTCGCTCTTTGCAGCCCAAACCTTATCTGGCGATCAGGGACATCAGGTGGAACAACTACCCGTAGACAAAGTAGTGGAGTTATTGAAAAAAGCAGGACAGGCAAAGTAGCGTCCTCCTTTTCCCTTAAGCAATTTGCCTTTGCCGGCCATCTATTGCCAACCGAACTAACCCATATATAAATAACCCCAATACGACTGCTGTAACAGCCCATTTGGCGTTCGTTAATACCGAGCAAAGGGAAGTTATAGATGGCGATGACTCAGGATAGCTTTTGAGCAAATACACGATGCAGGCATTCTCCAGCAAATCGAATCCCCAGATACCTACTGGCACTATATTCACTAGTTGAAAAGGCGCATATGACCGGTTTCTGAATACGAGTGAGAGAATAACACAAAATAGAAATGTGTAAATAACCGGGTAAGCCAGATCATAGGTCAATTCTCCCTGCGCATAAATAGCCCGGCCTTCGGAGCCATAATCCGCTACCATTTGGCTAATTCTGGCCGGATCATAGCCGACTAACAGATCAATTGGCCCAATTTTCTTTCCAGCCAGGGCATTCATCTGCGCTTCCAGGTTTTTGAATAAATAAGCCGGGAAAGGTATATACAGCACAATACCTAGAAGCAGTGTTTTCCAGGAGGCAGTTCGATAAAAGAAAGACGAGAGTGCAGTCAGCATGGTTATGTGTAGTTAAGGAGAGGAATGGTAAAACCAGTCCAATAAACTACTATTTCCCAACTACTTACACGTCATATTACGCCAATTTAGTAAGCGGTAATCATCTCAACGTCGGCTTTCTGCTACACGCCAGAGTACGATTGCCAATGTGGCAAAAGCCAGGGCCCCCAGTAACTCATACCCCCCTTCGCCTAGTGCCCCTGCCAACGCAGGCTCCAGGGTCAGCGATGCCAGCCCGTTATAAATCGACTCGTTGACCGACAGAAGTGCCACTACGACCCCGGCAAGTGCTCCTCCTGCCACTAAACCCGTTGCGAAGAGATTTCCCTTGCCCAGGTCAGCATCTTCTTCTACAGTGCCTTTGCGTTTCGCATTCCAATCAACAATCGACTTAACCAGCCCCCCGCAAAGATAGGTAGTGTTGTAGAAAGAGGTAGGTAAAGGCCAACGGCAAAAGCCAGCGCACTAACACCGACCAGTTCAAACACAAACGCAATGAATGCCCCAACCAGCACAAATTGCCAGTCGAGGTTAAACGATAGCAAACCCTTAATGAGCGTGGCCATCAGCGTACCCTGTGGAGCTGGAAACTTGTCGGAACCAATAGCGTGTGTAATACCCTGCGCCAGCAAATCGGGGGTGGGAGTATCCAGAATTTTAACCGTTGCTCCTACAACCAGCGATGATACGATGACGCCAATGAACAGCGCCATTTGTTGATATTTCGGCGTAGCCCCAACCAGATAACCCGTTTTAAGATCCTGCGACGTTCCTCCGGCATTGGCAGCCGCTACGCAAATCATACTACCCACAACCAGTACGGCAGGTTCATACACTTTGCCGGTTAAACCAAACCCAATGAAAACCAGAGACGTACCCATAATGGTAGCAATGGTCATTCCTGATACCGGCGATGAACTGGAACCGATCAGGCCAACGATTCGGCTGGCAACCGTCACAAAAAAGAAACCGAAAACAATAACCAGTATGGCAATCAACAATTTGGTTAGGATCGAATCGCCGGGAATTTGAGGAAGTACAACCATTAAAGCGGTCAGCAGAATGCTGCCAATAATCACAATCCGAACGCTTAAATCCTGTTCAGTGCGCGGGGTTCGATAGCTGCCGCTCAATTCATCTTCTTTCTCAATAGCACTCAGCGACGAGCGGCTGAAACTTTGTTTAAAGGAAGAGACAATCGTTGGAATCGTTTTGATTAAGGTCATGAAACCACCTGCCGTAACGGCCCCAGCTCCAATTTGCCGTATATAAGCCCGATAAATAGCTGCGGCCGTATCCGCAAATGTGTGTGTCGTCGGATTCCAGCCACCAGGGCCACCTGCCGTTTGCAGATTTGTTAAATAGCCCAATTTTTGAAGTTGCAACGCAATGGTATCGCCCGGTACCAAAGATGCCAACAGGGGGATTAAGCCCAACCAGGCCAAGATGCCCCCACCCACTAAAACCGCGGAGATCCGAAAACCAATGATATACCCAACGCCCAAATATTCGGGTGTAATTTCACCCGCAACCTGCGCCGACGGGAAATAGCGATTCGTCTGCTTTGTGGCCCAAACGGGTACCTCGGCAATTACGTGTAGGACTTTTTGTAAAAGCGCATACAGCAAAGCCGCTCCTAGCCCCTGATAGGCCGTTTTAGCAAAATCACCCCCTTTTTCGCCCGCAATCAATACCGATGCACAGGCTGTACCTTCAGGATAGGGTAAGGTACCATGTTCCTGCACAATCAACGACCGGCGTAAGGGAATCATCATCAGTGTACCAATGAGCCCCCCAGAATGGCCAGTGTCAGAATTGTCCAGTAATTGAAGAAATCAGCCCCGCTCCCATTTGTCAGGAAAAGAAAACCCGGCATCGTAAATACCACACCGGATGCAATACTCTCGCCCGCCGAGCCAGTTGTTTGAATGATGTTGTTTTCGAGAATGGTCGTGTTCAAAAACCGCCGACCCAGCGAAATGGCCAGTACCGCAATCGGAATAGAGGCTGATACTGATAGACCGGCTTTGAGAGATAAATATACTGTTGCGGCTCCAAACAATACACCAAATACGGCCCCGGTAATGATCGCTTTGAGGGTAAACTCAGCAGGTGATTCAGTAGCAGGAACGAAAGGCTTATGGCTGGCTAAGGGCTGGGACATAGTCGTTGATTTTGTGATGCAGTATTACGCGCTTCACAAAGTAAGACTTTCCCGACATATACCCAATTCTACTGTATGGCTCGCGTGGTGTATTGGTCCACTACATCGCTTGGATGAATCTCCAGCACATTCGCTAACACCAATAATACCAGCGTTCGGGAGGCAATCCGGCGCGAGACACCAGCAATATTCGCGAACAGATCGACCGTAATGCTGTCGTGTTCGCCAAGGTGCTGCATGAGTTTATGCTCTTTCTCACCGTAGCTGAATCGAATGTCTCGTTCGGCCTGTTCACCTTTCAGAATTTCCCGCACTTCGCGGCTGGCCTGCACCGATTTGTCGGCCACGCGCACGTACGCTTTCTTGTTATCGGGCTCGGCAGGGTCCGGAATAATGTAGTGTGGACGAGTGGGACTTCGGGGTACCCGAATCACGAGAACTTCGCGTTCATCGTAAAGCTGCACTCGTTCGATGGTATAGGAAATGCGCGGAAAACAGAATTTGCTGATAGCCCGGACGAGCAGGTATTCGTCCTCATCGGCGTACTTCAATCCCGGAATCTTTTTGTCGTCACCGACGCCGATGAGCATGATACCGCCATTTGTATTAGCGAAGGCTACCACGCCCCGGATGATTTTCTCGGGATGGTTTGTTTTCAGCTTGAACTCTAAATTGCTACCCTCTCCCCGTTTAACCAGGTTTTTGAGTGCTTGATAGTCCATAACCGATGGGGTCATCTGGTTGAACACTGACTAGCGATAAAGATACGGGTTTTATGCAAACTTGCAAATGACCAACCGGTATCTCTATCTTTCGTTAAAAACTCGGCTTATATGCGTCAACTTTTCGACGTTCTTAACCGTTACTAAAGTACTGCTTACTTAATACAAAACACAATAATGCTGATAAACGTTGCGCTGGTTTTAGGGACTTTCGGCTTCATGGAAGGTGTTGCCTGGTTTACACACAAGTACGTCATGCATGGCTTTTTGTGGAGTTGGCACCGCGATCATCATAACCATCATCCTGGCTTTTTTGAGATAAACGACTTGTTTGCGGTTGTGTTCAGTCTAACCGCTATTTGTTTAATTCTCATTGGGGTCGAATTTCCAGAATGGGAATTTCTGGCCTGGATTGGTGCGGGTGTAACCCTCTATGGATTCTTTTATTTCGTCTTTCACGACATTATCGTTCATCGACGGGTAAAAATGAAAGTCGATACTAGCGGACGCTATATGCAACGCATTGTGCGGGCCCACTACATTCATCACAAAGTGCATACGAAAGAAGGCGCCGAAGCATTCGGTTTTCTGTATGCCCCCAAAAAATATGACCGGCCTGTAAAAACCAAAAAGGCGGAGACAGAGTCGAAATCACTGTAGCGCGTGTGGAAACCCGCGTTACATAAAAAAGGCGTAATCCACTGATTTGGGATTACGCCTTTTTTATCAATAATTCCCGAACGACTCAATATTCGTCTTCGTTGAAAAAGAAGTCATCTTTGGTTGGATAATCTGGCCAGATCTCTTCAATACTTTCGTAAGGCTGACCATCATCTTCAAGCTCCTGTAAGTTTTCAACGACTTCAAGAGGGGCGCCAGAGCGGATTGAATAGTCAATCAGTTCGTCTTTGGTGGCAGGCCAGGGGGCATCTTCCAGATAGGATGCTAATTCGAGTGTCCAGTACATAGTGTGTTCGTATTTTGATGTCTATTTTCAATGAGGGTGCAAAAGTAAAAAAATCGTTAATATCCAAGCTATTTTAGCCAAAAATGTTCGCAATCGTTCTTCTTGTCGGGTTTTAGGCCATTAACGCGTGGCAACGGCGTTTGTTTTTGCCGAAGTAAATAAATTTTAAAGGAAGAACTAGTAAATCTTGATTCTATTTATTTATTGCCATGACTTATTTCCCAAATTCACTCTTCCCATTACCTGATTATGCTCATTGAAGTATGTGCCTATTCGCTTGAATCATGCTTAATAGCGCAACGAGCCGGAGCCGGGCGTATTGAACTATGCGGTGGCCTTGCCGAAGGGGGAACCACACCCAGCGCAGGATTAATTCAACTGGCTCGTCAGCACCTTACCATTCCATTTTATGTAATGATTCGACCGCGTGGTGGCGACTTTTTGTACTCCGAAACTGAATTGGCCGTCATGAAGGCCGATATTCTACTCGCCAAAACCCTGGGAGCCGATGGCATTGTCCTTGGTATTTTGGCCGCCGATGGGCAAGTAAATGAAGCTCAGACGCGGGAGTTAGTCGGGTTGGCCAACCCATTGCCCGTTACCTTTCACCGGGCATTCGACATGGCGCGCGATCCACTCGAAGCACTCGAAGCGGTTATCCGTACAGGGGTCGTTCGACTTCTAACCTCCGGCCAGCACCAAACTGTAGAACTGGGTTTACCTGTGCTTCGTCAACTGGCAGAAAAAAATGCCGGCCGCATTGAAATCATGGCTGGAGCTGGGGTGAATGCACAGAATGCCCAACAATTGATAGCAGCAGGTGTCGATGCCCTGCACCTGAGTGGTAGCCAGAAAGAAGATAGCAGCATGATTTACCGGCAACCCTCAGTATCAATGGCTTCGGGCATACCGGGGGAATATGAGTACATCGAAGCAAACGAAGAGAAAATTCGAGCGGTAGTGCAGCAGGCGTAACACTATCGGGCCATCCATGAGCACTATATGTGTGGAAGGAACCATCTTACATGGTTTTGAATAAATTGACTAAAAGTAGCAAATGCCAGCCGTTTATTCCTTTATTTTGGGTCGTAACCCGCCTACTTATGGTAAATCGACGCCGTTTTCTGACTCTTAGCTCGCTAGCCGGGCTGCTCCCCTCGCTATCCTTCAGTTCCGCCAAGTCAGTGTCCAATACTGATGGCCTTAATAGCGAAATAGTCACCTCTGAAAGTATGAACCTGCCTGCCAGCGGTCCTATTGTCATTTCAACCTGGAAACAGCCAAAGGCAAATGCAGCAGCCCAGGCTGCGCTGGATCGGGGAGGCAGTGCGCTGGATGCTGTTGAAGCGGGCGTTCGTGTGCCAGAAGCCGACCCGGAGGATATGAGTGTGGGCTATGGTGGCCGTCCTGACCGGGATGGTCATGTAACACTTGATGCCTGTATCATGGATGAGAAAGGAAATGCAGGCTCGGTAACGTTCCTTGAGCACATTATGCATCCAATCTCCGTAGCGCGGGCAGTTATGGAAAAAACGCCCCACGTTATGCTCAGTGGCGAAGGTGCACTAGCCTTTGCCCTGTCACAGGGATTTAAGAAAGAAAATCTGCTGACGAAAAAAGCCGAAAAAGAATGGCGCGAATGGCTCAAAACAGCCAAGTACAAACCCATTGCCAATATTGAACGACATGATACGATTGGTATGCTGGCTATTGATGCGAAAGGTAATATCTCAGGTGCCTGCACGACCAGCGGACTTGCCTATAAGATGCGGGGGCGTGTTGGTGATTCGCCTATTATAGGCGCCGGTTTATTTGTCGATAATGAGATTGGTGGAGCCTGCGCAACTGGTCTGGGTGAGTTAGTTATGCGTACCTGTGGTGCCTTTCTGGTCGTCGAATTAATGCGTCAGGGCCGTACACCCCAAGAAGCCTGTGAGGAGGCAGCTATGCGAATTATCAAAAAGCAAGATTATAAAGATATACAAGTTGGCTTTCTAGCCATAAATAAGAAAGGCGAGTATGGTGCCTACAGTATTCAACCCGGTTTTAACTACACTTTATCCCAAAATAAAGTGACCCATGTCACCGACGCCAAGTCTTATTTGAAATGAACAAGTTTTTCTTTTATTGTTTATAGTACTTAATTGCCGTTCAAAAGCGGACACTACGGGTACTAAACTACTATTTAAAATCACGAACTACATTGGAATCGGTATTTTCAACATCGAAGCGGAAGCTCCTACTCGAAATAGCCTGGGAGGTATGTAATCAGGTAGGTGGAATTTATACGGTTATCCGGTCGAAAGTGCCAGCGATGGTCGAAAAATGGGACGATAACTATGTGGCGTTGGGGCCTTATTTTCCCCAACGATCGGCCGCCGAGTTTGAGCCTATTACCGAACCCGATGAGACAGAAATTGGGCAAACGGTTCGTAAAATGCGGCAGTTGGGCTATACCGTCGAGTATGGATATTGGCTTGTTACGGGTCGTCCCCGGGTTGTATTGTTCGACCTCAATAGCATCAGTATTGATCAGCTCAACCAAATCAAAACGCAGCTTTGGCTAAACCATCAACTCTCGACGCTGAATATTGAAGACCTTGTCAATCAAACGATCATCTTTGGCGAGATGGTCCGGATCTTCATTACCTTGCTGGCCGAAGACCACGCCCGTCGCGTTGATTTTGTTGCTCATTTCCATGAATGGATGGCCAGCACTGGCTTGCCTGACCTGCGCCGAGACAACGTTAAAGTAGCGACGGTATTCACGACTCACGCAACCATGCTGGGGCGGTATCTGGCTCAGAACGAACCAGGTTTCTATGGCAAACTCCCGTTTTTCGACTGGAAACGCGAAGCGCAGCATTATGGCATTGAAACACAGGCGACTATCGAGCGACTGGCAGCCCTTCAATCGCACGTTTTCACCACGGTTAGTGATGTGACCGCACGGGAATGCGAAGTTTTTCTGGGTCGAAATCCAGATCTGGTTTTGCCCAATGGGCTGAACGTGACACGATTTGCCGCTGTTCACGAATTCCAGAATCTACACGTTCGGTACAAGCAGAAGATTCACGAGTTTATCATGGGTCACTTTTTTCAGAGCTATTCGTTTGATCTGGAAAAGACCCTGTATTTCTTCACATCAGGTCGTTTCGAGTTTACTAACAAAGGCTATGACCTTACACTCGAAGCCCTCGCCCGCCTGAACTACCGGATGCGTGAAGCGAACATGGACACAACGGTTGTCATGTTTATGGTTACCAAACAGCCCTATACATCCATCAACCCCGATGTTCTTCACTCCCGCGCCCTCCTCGACGAAATTCAGGAAACCTGCGAGAGCATCGAAAAGCAGGTTGGTGAGCGATTGTTTCAGGCAGCAGCCTCGAATACACAAAGCACAACGTTACCTGATTTAAACAGCTTTGTAGATGAATACTGGCGGCTCCGGCTTCGTCGTACTGTCCAAAGCTGGAAAACCAAACACCTTCCTCCCTTTGTGACGCACAATCTGGTACAGGAAGATGATATGACGCGGTTTATACGGCAGGCAAACCTGGTAAACAACGAATATGACCGGGTCAAAATCGTTTATCACCCCGATTTTATAGCCTCCACCAATCCCCTTTTTGGTTTAGACTACAGCCAATTTGTGCGTGGTTGCCACCTGGGTGTATTCCCAAGCTATTACGAACCCTGGGGCTATACCCCTCTGGAATGCGTAGTTCGGGGGATTCCAACTGTTACAAGTGATCAGTCGGGCTTTGGCGATTTCATTATGCAAATCATGCGTGATTACGAAAACCGAGGCATTTATGTCATCAACCGGCGGACGCAGTCATTCAATGAGGCAGCCGATCAATTAGCAGATGTCCTCTACCGATTTGTGCGAATGGCTCAGCGCGACCGTATCAAGCAACGCAACCGGGTTGAAAGCATTGCCGACGTGTTCGACTGGAACAGCCTCCGTTCCTACTATGATACCGCACATGACCTGGCCTTAAAGCGAAAGAAACCCTGATTATGTCCATTTTATTTGACATTCGAGGTAATCTTCAGGCAAAACCATTTATCGAGTTATCGTCATCAGAAACGGAACAGTTTTTTGTTACCCCCTTTGATAATACCTCTAAGCGGCATGTATTATTTGAGGAATATAAACGCTACACACATGATTTGCGTCTGCTACTTGATTGTCCATTTTATCAGTGGCTAGATGGTAGCTTTATATCAAACAAACATAATCCCGGTGATATTGACCTAATTAGTTTTATTGATTATACTACGTATAGCGAAAAGGAGATAACAATAGATAAGCGTTTCAGCAAATGGGCTATAGGGCACCACTATGTAAGCTTAGATGCGTTTACGGTCTGGGTATATCCAGCCCATCATAAATACTATGCTGTTTTTCAGGCCGATTGCGCTTATTGGAATGACTGGTTTGGGAATACCAGGTATAATCGGAACCGAAAACGATTTGGCAAAGGTTTTGTACAAGTAAACATTGACTGAATACGCCATGATGGACGAAAAATATATCCGCATCGCTGAGCTATCGGAGCAGATTGAGAAAATCAATGACATGATTGTACTGCATCAACAGCGATCCGACAATCAGTCTATGGCTCGTCAATATACATACAAGCGAAATGAACTGATTACCGAACTGGAAACAGCTTTACAATCACTGCATCTCAACGTTCGCCTGGCTGCAGCTTAGCAGGCTGGACTTTTATCTATGACCAAAATAGGCATTATCAACGTTTCAGATCGGGCTAGTGCGGGCGTCTATGAAGACATTCCAGGCAAGGCCGTTGTTAGTTTATTAACCGACTGGCTTACGTGCGCCTGGGAACCCGTTTATCGTGTCATTCCCGACGAGCAGGATCAACTTGAAGCCACCATGATTGAATTGGCTGATAAGGAAGGCTGTTGTTTAGTCGTCACGACAGGCGGCACAGGCCCTGCCCTACGTGATGTTACACCAGAAGCGACTGAGGCCGTTTGCCAGAAAATGATGCCCGGCTTTGGCGAGCTTATGCGGCAGGAAAGTCTGAAATACGTTCCTACGGCCATTTTATCACGACAAACGGCGGGTATTCGGAATCAGACATTAATTCTAAATTTACCAGGTAAACCGACAGCCATTGGTCAATGTCTATCGGTCGTTTTCCCAGCTATTCCTTATTGCATTGATCTCATTGGCGGTCCTTTTCTGACCACGAATCCAGAAAAGATGACGATTTTTCGGCCCAAAAGTTAGTTTTCCAAAGTAGCCTGGTCGAGCTACTTTGGAAAACTAACTTTCCCCATTGTTACATTCGGAACGCCTTGCCTGTCACCAAATGAGGTGCCTCCACCCGCTAGACTTTCGTTAGCCAGCACAGCAAACAAAACGGCTTCTTTAGCATCGCCACTGATACCCAGATCGTCGGTACGCCCAAATGTGCAATTGGGTAGTTTTTGTTGGAGTGCCTTTGTTAGCACTGGATTATGCATGCCTCCTCCACTCATGTAGATGCTATAGGTCTCTCCGTCGTGCATCACACGCTTAATGGCGTCAACAATGGTATCCGCACTAAATTGCACAAGAGTGGCCATTAAATCAGCCCCTGGTAAACTGGTAGTTTGACTACGGATCTGAGCTTCCTCAACGTAAGTCATGTTGAACACTTCAGGCCCTGTTGTTTTCGGAAAGGGAGCGTCAAAAAATGGATTTATTTTTAACGCATTGAGTAGCTCCTTATTAACCTGACCCTGAGCCGCCAGCTTGCCATCTTCATCATAAGGCTTGTTTAGCAATTTGCGAGCATAGGCATCCAGGATTGTATTCCCTGGGCCAGTATCCGTTGTAAAGACACGGCTGGCATCTTCGTCAGCAGGCAGGTACGTAAAGTTGGCAATGCCACCCATATTGAGCAAGAGTCGATTTTCGCCTTTTTTAGAAAACATAAAGTAGTCCCCATACACTGCCAATGGGGCACCCTCGCCCCCGTGCGCAACATGTTTCTGCCGAAAGTCGCTGATCGTGATAATGCCGGTCACAGCGGCTACATGATCACCATCCCCAATCTGGAGAGTGGCATTGGGGAACTTATCCCGCCGGTGCTGACTTTTGGGCGCATGGTATACAGTCTGACCATGACTAGCAACAATATCAACTTCGCTTGGCTCAATATCCCAGCTACGCAGACAGTCGAGGATCATCTGCCCATGCAAGCGACCAATGTATGGGTTTAGTAAACAAAGTTGTTCAAATTCAATTTCCGTTTTAGCAAAGATGGTACGGATGTCGGCCTTTAGTTCATCATCATACGGCACCGTGGAAAACCGTTCGAGTGTGACAAAAGTACCAGGTCCAGAGTCTGAAATATGACATAATGCAATGTCGAGACCATCAAGCGACGTGCCTGACATAAGGCCAATAATTCGGCGCTCAGGTTTCTGAGCAATATGATATAGGCACTGAATTTGTGGATTCATTTAAATTGAAGTTCCTGGTTTATCGTTTACAGTTACACTAACCTTAAAGCACGAATACTTGTCCAATTTGATTCTATAGATTCTTTTGATACTCAGGGGCGCCCGCGTGGTTGCACTACTAATCATAGAATAGAATCTATTTTGGTAAAGTACTAGTCAATTGGGTTGGCAAACTACCGAAAAACCCGGCTGAGAACCACCTAAATCACACACTAATTAAACATGGATTTCTGGGGCGATGAGCAATTTTCCTTTTTTGAAAACATTCTGTTTTCAGTATTGGGTCAATCCGTTGACATAATCGAAACCCAGTTTTTATCGGGTGGGGATATTAACACCGCAGCCCAGGTCTTTTCGTCGGCAGGTATATTTTTCATCAAATGGAATCATGTAGACGAGCCGTCTGCCGATCTGCCTGGCATGTTTGAATCCGAGGCTTGGGGGCTCGATTTACTTCGTCCAACGAGTGCCTTTCAGATCCCACAAGTGATTGGTCATGGCCGTCATATGGGAAAGTCCTATTTGATTCTGGAGTACATTGATGTTGGCAAACCAACCAAAACGTATTGGGAAACGCTGGGACAAAAACTAACCATTTTACACTCGTATACGCAGCCAAAATTTGGCTTAACCTTCGACAATTATATAGGCTCATTGCCCCAACCCAATAAGCTGACAGACGACGGATTTGATTTCTTTTTCGACCAGCGACTTTTACCTCAGGCAGGTTTAGCGTTATATAAAGGCTTATTATCCAAGCAAGCCTATGATGCCTTGTTCAGGCTCCGAAATCGCTTACCTGACCTCATTCCGAATGAACGCCCAGCGCTTCTTCATGGCGATTTATGGTCGGGAAATATATTAATTAATGAAACGGGGCTTCCGGCGCTCATTGATCCTGCGGTTTATTATGGCTTTCGGGAAGCCGAACTGGCTTTTACAAAGCTATTTGCGGGTTTTGACGAACGTTTTTACGATGCCTACGACGAAGCCTTCCCACTCCAGAGCGGTTTTAATGAACGCGTTTCCATCTATAATCTGTATCCATTGCTCGTTCATGTGAATCTCTTTGGTTCAGGTTACGTTAGTGCGGTGGAACGAATACTGAAACAGTTCTAAAAGTTGTCAGTTATCAGTCGCTAGTCAATAGGTCCTATTGACTAGCGACTGATAACTGACAACTGTTTCATCCTATGGAAATCACTTCTTTTGAGCAGTTCGAGTTAAATCGACAATTGCTAAATGCCGTAGCAGAACTCGGCTATACAGAACCAACCCCTATTCAACAGCAAACCATTCCGCTGAGCCTGGGCAATCATGATGTGCTGGGTATCGCCCAAACGGGTACGGGAAAAACTGCGGCTTATCTGTTACCGATACTTATGAAAATTAAGTACCCACAAGGATCAGCTCCCCGTGCATTGATTATGGCGCCAACGCGTGAGCTAGTGATGCAGATTAACGAAGCTGTGAGCGAGTTAGGAAAATACACTGGCCTGCGGCATCTGGCGCTTTATGGTGGTTTAGGCCCTAAAACACAGATTGAAACCCTTCGCAAAGGGGTTGATTTACTAGTGGCTACGCCCGGTCGATTTATGGATCTGTACCGGCTTGGCGAGATTGTGACAAAAGATATTCGCACGCTGGTACTCGACGAAGCCGATAAAATGATGGATATGGGGTTTATGCCACAAATCCGTTCAATTCTGGAAATTATTCCAACAAAGCGGCAGAATCTCCTTTTTTCGGCCACATTTGGCGGGCGAGTCGAACGACTATCAGCTGAATTTCTGGAGGCTCCCGTCAAAGTTGAAGTGACTCCTCAGGCATCGACCGCCGAAATGGTTAGTCAGGTGATTTATGAAGTGCCAAATTTTCGCACCAAAATCAACTTGCTGGACTACCTGATTAATAAAGACG
This sequence comes from Spirosoma telluris, assembly GCA_003259005.1. Lineage (GTDB taxonomy): Bacteria > Bacteroidota > Bacteroidia > Cytophagales > Spirosomataceae > Spirosoma > Spirosoma telluris. The sequence goes on along the minus strand of QLII01000001.1, from coordinate 5,805,208 downwards.
CCTTTCAGCGGGTTATCATTTTTGCCCGTACGAAAACCACGGCCGAGAACATCTATAAATTTCTGGCACGTAAAGTGGTAGAGACGGATAAGATTCGGGTAATTCATGCCAATAAAGGCCAGAACACCCGCATCAATGCCATGGATGCGTTTAAAGAAGGCAACGTACAGGTACTGGTTGCTACCGATGTGGCCGCCAGGGGCATTGATGTAGCCGAGGTTAGTCATGTAATCAACTTCGACTTACCCCTGATCTACGAAGACTACGTACACCGTATAGGCCGTACAGGGCGCGCCAATCATGCGGGTGCCGCTATTACGTTTCTGACAATGGCCGAAGAATACCATGTGCAGAAAATTGAGCGGATCATTCGCATGACCATTCCCCGTGAGCCACTGCCAGCCAACGTTGAGGTTACCGAAACACCTTTTGATGAACAACAGGCGATGCTCCGTGAAATTGACGAACAACGCCGAAAAGATAATCCGGAGTTTATGGGTGCTTTTCATGATAAAAAAGCAAAAAATTTACCCCCAGGAAAAGCCAGATCAATAGCTCAGGCAAAAGAAACGGGTGCTAAAAAACCGCTTTCACGTACTTCAGGGCCGCGTTCGGGTGGGGCTGGGCATAAAACTGGGGGCGCGAAACGGTCTGGCTCTCGCGGAGGCCGTCGGTAATTTGCACAGAATGCACTAATTTAGGTCCTCCTTTCGTTTTACCAAAGCATATACCCCAGGTGTATTGATTTCCTATGAGCGTTCGGATCAAGCTGATACAGTGTACCTTAGTCGTTTTACCGTTTGTTGCGGCTGCCCAGACTAAGCAGTTCATTACATCGGTACGTTCGAACGAGTCGGTGCGCCAGTCCAAATCGGCTCACGACAATCTGGAAGAAGCGATCCAGTCGGCAGAGTCCACCAGCACAGGTGGAGCCGTCGATACAGGAGAGTCCGTAAATACACTACCTCTTTTTGGTGAACGTCCCAAAACAACCGCTCAGATTGATGAGGAAATCCATTTCCTTAACGACTGCGACCGCAATTTCGCCAGCCGATCAGAGGCCAGTACATTTTTTTCAGCTCGTGGGTGGGATTATGTAGGGAGTGGTCAATTAGATACAGCCGCCCATCGCTTCAATTTATCGTGGTTGCTTAATGATAAGAATGCCGATGCCTATTGGGGGTTAGGTGTAGTCTGTTATCAAAAAAATCGACTATCCGAAGCTATCCGAATGATGAAAAAAGGAATAGCTGTAGATGACAGCAACACGGTTTTAATGACCGATCTGGCAACGGTTGAGATTAAGCTATGTCAGGAGAAGCCGGATGAAGCTATGCTGACAGAAGCAGAAAGCCATTTGCAACGAGCGGTTTCGCTTAACCCCAATGCCTTGTCCTATCAGAAGATTTCGATGATTTATTATTTAAAAGCGAATTATCAGAAAGCGTGGGACTATTTTCACCAGGCTCGCGAGTTTGACTATTCTTCGCTTGATTTAGGCTACCTCAACGAGTTAATGGCCAAGGCCCCCGATCCTAAGGGAATGTTTAAATAAGTCGTAAGTCGTAAGTCGTAAGTCAGTAGCCATCAACATCAGTAACTGACGACTATTGACTCACGACTTATTTAATTTTAATTCTCCGTTTCATCATCCTGTACAACCTTTTTCTTCGATTGTTCGAAGGTGACTTTGCCCTTTTCGTCCCACTCCGTAATTGTATAAGGCTCGAACTCCGTATCCCACTGATCACTGGCGTACTGAATGAGCTTCTTACGCATCCGCCGACCGCCTGGGTTAACGGGATAATATTCTGTCCAGCGACCAACTTTTACGCCATTATCATACTTCCCTTCTTCGGCCAGCAACCCGTTTTCGTGAAACGCCATATAGGTGCCTTTCACCTTACCGTACTCTTTCGGAACGATTTCCTTGATCTTACGGTGCGTGGAGTCATAATACACTAACTGCGACTCAGCTGGGACTCCCCAATGCCATCGACTTTTATCGACCAGCATAAAATTGCCATCGTATTTCTCCCAACGACCATCTTTCATCCCCGCATAATAAAATCCTTCCTCTACCAGATCGCCATTCTGATAGCGTTTATAGGACCCATGTAGTAACAATCCTGCGCCTTCGTCCTTGACAATGGAACTGGTTACACGAGCTGATTTTTGATAATAGCGAACGATTTCCCGAACATAGGGCAGCGGTTTAACAGCATCGTTATCGCGCAGGACGTGAAATTCTTCGACAATTGTTCGATCACCACTTCCGAATTTCGTATATGCCTTTACCATCGACAAGCCTTCATATTCTGTCTTCGATAGTTTGTTTTTAGATTTCCGATCAGCCTTCAGTTTCTTTAACTGCTTCACTTTCAGACCCAAATCAGGCATTATACCAGCGACATAGGCATCCTTTTGCTCTTTTAACGATGACATGGTTGGTAAGCCAAGCGTAGTAAGCGATGAAGGAACCGATGAAAAAGGGGCAAAGGGGGATGGGGCAGCACCCGACGGGGCCAACACAGGTTTCGACGCCGTTGTCAGCGACGATGGAGCAGTCCCAACAGACTGAGCCCATGTACCAGACATGGGGATACCGATTGATACTATCAAAAAAATCGGTAATTTTAAGTTAGAAGCAAACATAGTACGGGCAAACGATTGATCCCTGAAGTTTGTTAGTTTTGCAACGCTTTATAAAGTCGTATTATTTTATCAACTCGTCCGCCCATTAGCTGGCGGTTTGTTTATAATCAATTCTCGTGGAAAAACAGGCCCGTATTTATGTTGCCGGACATCGAGGTATGGTCGGTTCGGCTATTATTCGTAAACTTCAAGCAGAAGGTTATACTACTATCATCACCCGAACATCGTCTGAACTGGATTTGCGCGATCAGGCGGCTGTTGCCAGCTTTTTCGAGCAGGAACGCCCTGAGTATGTGTTTCTGGCCGCAGCCAAAGTTGGGGGTATTATGGCGAATAACACCTATCGTGCCGAATTTCTGTACGATAACCTCATGATCGAATCAAATATTATTCATCAGGCCTATAAAACAAGTGTTAAGAAGTTGTTGTTCCTTGGGTCGTCGTGCATCTATCCAAAATTAGCACCGCAGCCGCTCAAAGAAGAATACCTGCTTAGCGGTTTTCTTGAATCAACGAACGAGCCATACGCTATTGCCAAAATTACGGGTATCAAACTCTGTGAATCCTACCGAAGTCAATATGGCTGCGATTTCATTTCGGCCATGCCGACAAACCTATACGGCCCGAATGACAACTACGATTTGCAGGGCTCACACGTATTACCGGCGTTGATCCGTAAGTTTCACGAAGCGAAAATCAATAATCAGCCAACCGTAGAAGTTTGGGGTACAGGATCACCCATGCGCGAATTTCTGCACGCTGACGACCTGGCCGATGCCTGTTTCTTTTTGATGGAACATTATAACGATGAACTGTTCGTCAATATTGGCACAGGCGAAGACGTAACAATCCGGGAAGTAGCCGAACTCATTAAAGAGATTGTTGGCTTCGAGGGCGAATTACGCTGGAATACCGAAAAGCCCGACGGCACCCCCCGTAAACTCATGGATGTTTCCCGTCTTCACAACATGGGCTGGAAACACACAACTGAATTAAAAGAAGGCCTCGAACGCACCTATCAGGATTTCCTGGCGAACGAAGTGCTGTACGTGGAATAATTGTAGGTAGTGTAGTAAGTGAAGTGGGTGTAGTAAGTGAAAAATCTATCGCACTTACTACACCCACTTCACTTACTACACTAACACACGTTAAAGCTTCTTTGCGGGGTTCCCAAACACAGTCGCACCAGCGTCAACGTTCTCCACAACGACTGAGCCTGCTCCTATTCGAGCCCCTTTGCCGATGGTAATCCCGGCAATGATCGTTGCACCCGTTCCAATGAAGGCTCCTTCTTCAATCGTGACGCCACTGTTTACGATACTTCCTGTGCCGACCTGCACATAATCACCTAGTTTAGCCTGACTCTCAATTACGGCACCGGATTGGATGATGCAGTGTTGCCCAATCTCAGCGTATGGATTAATCACGACCCGAGCAGCAATCAGATTGCCGTGGCCAATGGTAGCCAGGACAGAAACTGTTGCCGTGTCGTGAATCGCATTGACTGGCTGCACTTTCCGCCGTTCATTCAACATTTTGACTAACCGCTTCCGAACACGTGCATCGCTAATAGCGATAAATGCTTCGCACTTATGGCCGATCAGTTTGAGGAAGCCATCATCGTCTGTTTCGCCCAGCACCGATACCTCGCCGAACTCTTTACCATGCAATTCTTTATTGTCATCCAGTAGTCCGTAAACCACTACATTGTTGCGCTGAAACAAGTCTAAAGCCGTCAGCCCCAGGCTTCCTGCCCCGAAAATAAGCACCGGATTCTCCATTAGTTGTTGTTTGTTAAGTCAATATGAACCATTGCTCTGCTAGAGCTATAATCTTGTCAATTTGGTAACAGTGTGATAAATCTTACGTCACGTATGATGTCTAGTTTCGTTCATGCAAGTAAGCACTCAGTTCCGTACCATTGTGCTCTCCGATATTCACCTCGGCACTGCCGGATCGAAAGCAAAGGAGGCCACCGACTTTCTGCGAAATTACTCCTGTCAAAAGCTTATCCTCAATGGCGACATCATTGATGGCTGGCAGTTGAAACAATACGGCACCTGGAAGAAAAAACACACTGCTTTTTTTAAAACGGTTTTACGACAAATCGTTCACTATAATACGAAAGTTGTTTACCTACGAGGTAATCACGACGATTTTCTGGATCAGGTGATGCCGCTGAAAGTGGGTAAGAACTTTTCGATTCGCAAAGATTACACCTTTACGTCTGGAGATAAAAAGTTCTACGTCACCCACGGCGATGTTTTTGATTCGATCACCTCTCAGATGAAATGGCTGGCCTATCTGGGCGATATAGGCTATACCTTTTTGCTGTGGGTTAATAAATTTTACAATAACTATCGTAACTGGCGCGGTCTGCCTTATTACTCTCTTTCGCAACTCATTAAATCGCGCATTAAGCAGGCGGTCAGCTATATCTCCGACTACGAGCAGAAACTGACCGAGTTAGCCCGCGCCCGCAACTGCGATGGAGTCATCTGCGGGCATATTCACCAACCTGCCATTCGCGAATTCGACGGTATTATGTACATGAACTCCGGCGACTGGGTTGAGTCCCTAAGTGCACTCGTTGAAGACCACGACGGCAACTGGAGCCTGCTTTATTACACATCGGTTTTGACCGAAGAAACTGAGGTTACAGTCCAGACTCAAACCACAAAGCCGTTTGAGAAATTCATGAATAGCCCCTTACCGATCCCGACAATCTAATTTTTCATGGCATTATGCGTGTTTTATTCTTAGTACAGGGTGAAGGACGAGGACATTTAACCCAGGCCCTATCGCTGGCTCAACTTTTACAGATAGCTGGCCATGAGGTTGTCGGCGCCATTGTCGGGATAACCGCTGATCGGGATGTTCCGACCTTCTTTAGCGAGAAATTTTCTGCGCCCATTACGCCTGTTTTTAGTCCGGGTCTGGTTTATAATGCGGGCACGAATGCACTCGAACCCGTCAAAACGACCTTGCAGGCTCTACGGTATGCAAAACCCTTCTGGCGTAGTTTGGTGCAAGTGCGGGATATAATCGAAAAAGAGCAACCTGATGTGGTTGTTAACTTTTTTGAAATGTTAGGAGGAATGACCTATGCCTTGCTCCGCCCAACTGTACCTATGGTCTGTATTGCTCACCAATACATGGCGTTTCATTCGAATTTTCAGCGGCCCAAAGGACAATGGCTCTATCGGCAAGCCTTCAAATTAAATACGCGGCTAACGTGTTTTGGCGCACAGGAATTATTGGCGTTATCGTTCGACAAGCAACCCGACGAACCACATAAACGAGTACGTATTGTACCGCCTTTGCTGCGTCAGGAAGTAACCGAGCTAAAACCGACAGCTGGCGATTTTCTTTTAGCTTATGTTACACAACCCGGCCTAAAAGTCGAACTGCTCAAAGCCCATGAACAACATCCTGACATTCGAATGGATGGCTTTCATTCGGGTGTAACGATTCCTGATCAGGCTATTGACGATACACTGACCTTTCATGCTATCGACGGCAAACGCTTTGTTGAGTTTATGGCTTGTTGTAAGGCCATTGTAACAACAGCAGGCTTTGAGTCGGTTTGTGAAGCGGCTTATTTAGGAAAACCGGCGCTGATGATTCCACAATCAAATCACTACGAACAAGCTTGTAATGCGATTGATGGACAGCGTGCAGGCGTTGGAGTGGCCTCAGATCGCTTCGATCTGGATAAACTAATCAATTACCTCCCCCAGTACGATAAACAGCTCAGCGAGCGTTTTCGGGCCTGGCACGCCCAGGGATACTTTTTGTTTTTAGCTGCTCTTAACCGTGCGAGTACGCCTACGAGCAAACCCTCATCGGGCGGGTTCTTTCAGACACGTATGCGTCATCTGCTCCGCTCATAACGCATAGAAAAATGTAAGCGGGTCTGCGTACCGAAACTGATAGTTTGTTGCGTTTATTAACTTTTCGGGGCTTATAACTTTATACGAAACTGGCTTGGCGGGCGTAACAAACGTAGGTAATTCATAACCAAAATCGACGCAGCTTTTCCGATAGATCGCTTCTCGTGTAGGATGTTCCGGCGAAACAGCATTGAATGTTCCGCTTATCTCTTGCCGAATTAGGCTGACCAGAATCCCAATGGCATCATCCCGATGAAGGTAATTGACGGGCACAGCTCCACTGTCTACCGTTCGCCCGGCAACATACTTTCCAGGAATACGATCATATCCCATTAACCCTCCACAGCGAAGTATCGTAACCAATCGATCCGGGGCCAGGCCCTGTATCAGTTGCTCAGCCCTGGTGAGCCCAGGTGCAGCAGATTGATGCAATTCGACCACATCATCTTCGACTACAATCCGGTTAAGTTCAGGGTAGACTGATGTGGAGCTAACGTAAATAGCGTGTTTTATGGGTGACTGGCGTATTGCCTGAGCCAGATAATTAATTTGAGCCGGATGAAAGTCTTCCCCTAACTTTCCTGCTTTAGGCGGAATATTGATAACAAGTGTATCAGCCTGAAGCAGGCTGGCAAGGTCGCCAACAGGCTCTGGAACCAGTTGAAGCGCATACGTGTCGATGCCGCTCTCCTCAACTAAAGTTTTTTTTTCGATTGAGGTTGTACTGCCTTTAACCTGAAATCCCTCAACCAGCAATTGGTTTGCCAGGGGCAATCCTAACCAACCCAAACCAATAATCGAAATAGAATTAGCTGACATGTGTTAGAATCCAATCCCAAATGTAAGCGTCCGAACATCTGGACCTTTCCCCACGTCAAATAATGGACTCAGATCATATTTCGCAAAAAAATCAAAGCTGCGGATACCCAGGTGAGCCATCAGTCCATATCGAATGCTATTCAGGTAGTAATCTGAATGCCGACGATCTCTAGTTCCATCGGCTTCCTTAATTTTCCGGTAGCTATCCAGTCGGTAATTCACATAGCCGCCAAAACCAATATGGCATATTTTCCGGCCATCACTGTTGTAAAAGGTAACGCGCGGCACCACTGGAACACCAATTGTGCAAACAGTCAACTTGCTTTTTTGTAGCTCTCTACCTGCGTCCGGAAACGCGACTCCCGTGGGTGTTTTTTCGGCTACGTTATTTCCTTCAAACATAAAATTATTCCAGGCTACTTCAACGCCGTAGTACAGCTTGAGCGATGCGTACCTACCCCGAATAATCGTTGGTATGGCTCCTACGGATAATGCAAAGTAACGCGATCCCAAGGGCTGTAAATCATAACCATCTTCAGGATAAGCCACTGATGTACTTTGCTGGATGAAATTATTCAGGCCAATACTTACGCCATAATCAAAATTATTCCCTTCCCTCCTACGTTTTGCTCGTTCAGATGATTGCTTATATTGCTGGTCATCCTTGTCTTTTTGCGATTCAGATGCTTTAGTAGCGTCATTGTTACCATTGATAACAATAGTAACGCCATCTTTCTTTTTTGTCACCACAAGTACGGTGTCTTTCAGGAAGCGCCCGCCATCCTGTGAAATAGCGGTTGGGCCTCCCGGCACCGAGTCGAGTTTCATGCCCATTTCACGGACAATTTTATTCAGGTCGTAATTCGACAAGGCCTGGATACTCGCTTTATCGGGCCCATAAATGACCAGACGAGTGCGATTAGCAAACCGAATAACTAATGAATCCGTCGGACTTAACGGCTTAGCCTGAGTCGCTAATGCCATCAGTAACACAGTTGCTGTAGTGACTAAAACCAATACCCTATTCATTGTTTAGCTGATTTGTCTTTATCTAAACTGCGTTTCAGACCACTATAAGCGCGGTCTAGTAAACCTCGCTCGTCGTCGCCCTGATTGTCCCGACGAGCGAACACGTCACCCTGTTTAATTCGTTTTACCTGCGCCCACAATCCACCTGTTTTAGTGTCTTTCTCGCCTTTATCCGTTGAAGCAACTATCGGTTGCTCTTCAATGGCGGTTTTAGCTGCCTGTCGAGCCGCAACCAGAGCTTCTGGCTCGGCAATCGTTACAACCAGAACTCGTTCTGCACTGGGAGTAGGTTTTGTTATTGGTTTACTTTCCGCCACCTGTTCAGTTGACGGTTGGGCAAGTGGTGGTATAACTTCCTGTTTTATAGCTTCTGGCGTTGTTTTCGTATTTGTCGAGTTTACTTGGGCCAAAACAGGTTCATTGGTTGAACGTGGCAAAGACTTTTGAGTTGATTTATGAATTTCAACTGATGATGGATTGGCTGAATGACCATTCCGATTGTTGACTTCGGATACCTTATTTACTTTAGCTAATTGCTCTGCGGCCACGTTCTGATTTGGCAGGACAGGTTCTATTTGCTTATCGGTTGACTGGTCAGTAGGTTCACTAATCTCTTTAGGGGTAGATATTTTTCCCTTCGAAGCAGAGTTACCCGACCGGTTCGTTGCCACTTGTACGCTATCAATGGTTGACTTACCGCCCGATGGCCAGTACATCCACCCAAACAGACAAACAAGCAATAAACAGGCCGCAGCTGCCATATAGCGCTGCATAACAGGGTTGCGCCAAAACACTACTTTCGTTTCCTGCTTACTCTGGCCCATACGCGCCTGTAGTCGCGCAAAGCCATCGGCGCTGGGCGGCAGAGATAGGTTACCCAGTTTGCGGGCAAACAGATCATCAATAGGCTGCTTTTCTGGCTGTTTTTTCATAATATCCATGTTGGCCAAGCTGCTGGTGCATTTTTGGCTCCTGTTCTAATTTCTTCAAATTTGCCTGTAATAGCATTCGTGCCCGACTCAACTGGGATTTCGAAGTACCTTCAGAAATGCCCAGCATATCAGCGATTTCGGCGTGTGAATACCCTTCTATTGCATACAGATTAAATACGGTACGATATCCATCGGGCAATTGATTCACTATACGCAGTAAATCATTTTCGTTGACGGCTGTATCGGCCCAGGCATAATCAGGCTCTACTACAACGTCTTCAATCGGCACCTCTTGCCGCCACTGTTTATTCTTTCGCAAAAACATGAGTGACTCAGTCACCATGACACGCCGTATCCACCCCTCAAAGCTCCCATCCTCCCGGAACTGCTCAATTTTCTCAAAAACACGCATAAACCCGTCCAGCATTACCTCTTCGGCATCGTCACGGTTAGCACAATAGCGCGTGCATACAGCCAGCATTTTCCCTGAAAACCGCTCATAAACGACCTTATGAGCGCGACCTTCGCCCCGCTTCAACGCAGCAATCAACTGCTTTTCAGTCGTAAAAAACGGTATTAGTCGAAGCATATGTGTTTAGGTTCAACTGCAAGATGCAAGATAATAGAGCATAGGTTGCATGAGTATCACTATTTTTTTTGCCCATAAAAAAAGGGCTCCTTAAAGCCCTTTTACATACTGGATACCCGCTACATAATGTAGCCAAATAACACGTGATATTCGAAAGTTTATGGGGGCGATCAGAATCATAACGGGTATAATTGCTGCTGCATAGATCCATCCTTCGGGATCGTGACCCAGATAAAAAAGCAAGAATCCAAGCACTAGAGCAACCCCACCCGATATGCCATAGCTGACATACATAGCGCCAATAAAATAACCCGGTTCAACTTCGTAGCGCAGCCCACAATGCGGACAATGCTCATACATTTCATCAAACCCTTTTGGTGAGTAGAACGGCTTTTTGAAAATTTTGCCTTGCCTACATCTGGGACATAGCCCGCCTAACGCGGCCTGCAATTTCGATACGTCTTCCATGCTCTCGTTTGCTGTTTCGATACCAGAGATAGCCGATTGACGCAACAATGAGGTAAGGGGCTAACAATAAATATAAAATACCTAAATTCAGATCAGACGCCACAATGCTCCGTCCATTGCTAACGGTGCTCTCGACCGTGCCCCGGCACATAGCGCATTGAGCCATCAGATCAGGTGCTACGGCCAATAAGGCAATGACTAGTAAAACTACTTTCCAGCTTTTCATAGCTTTTCCTAAATTAATGAAGGTAATAGGGTTTGATCATCAAATAGACAATCACTCCGGTGATGCTAACGTATAGCCAGATTGGGAACGCATACTTCACGGTTGCTTTATGTCGCGCAATCTGACCGCTTAGGGCATAATAAACCGCTCTTAATACGAACCATACCACTACTACCGACAACACAATGTGTGATATCAGCAGAAAATAATAAACCGGACGAATCCAACCCTGTCCACCAAATGGAGTCGATTCGTTGGTGAGGTGATAGAGCACATAACTAACCAGAAACAGCGATCCAAGGGCAAAGGCGGTTAACATAGTACGTTTATGTGCTTCTACGTTTTTCTGTTTAATAAAGTAAAACCCCATCAACAATAAGACAGTTGTCAGGGAATTTATGATGCCATTAATGTGCGGCAAATACGTTGTCCAATACCCTAGATCAACTTTCTGACGAATGCCAAGTAATACAGCTACTGCAATGGGTATAGCCAGTGCCAACGTGTTTATCACCCGATTAGCTTTCTGCTCCTGAACTGGTTGTACGGTTTGCATTTTTTACCGATTTATTCTTTACTGTAAATATCCAATAATACTCGAATTTCAAGTACTAAACGATCTACATCTTCCTTGTCTGTGCCGTCGTAAAACCCTCTGACAATTCCCTCTTTATCCACTAGTACCAACTTTTCGCTGTGAATAAAAGTTTCGTCTGGCTTTCCAGCCTTTAACCCTGCGTCCACCGTTGGCAAATAGTAGCCGTGCATGGCCAGATTATATATATCTGTCTTGCTTCCTGTCAGGAAATACCAGCGACCAGGGATAGCATTGTACTTCTGAGCATAGGCTTTAAGCTGTGCCGATTGGTCATGTTCCGGATCAACGGTATGCGATAGAAAGATGATATTGGGATTGTTTATGAAAATATCCTGTACGCGGGTGAGTTGAGAAGAAATTCGCGGACAAATCGTACCACAACGCGTAAAGAAAAAGCTGGCAACGTAAATTTTATTCTTTACTACAGACTGATCAATCACTTTTCCATCCTGATCAATTAATTTAAATGGAGGTATATGATTGTAAATGGTATCAATTACTTCGCTACCATCCCGCAATTTAACCTTACCCATTAACGGCTCCCCCTTTGTCGAATCTATCTTGGGCAAGTATCGACCGAGCACATAATGATTTTGCGTGCCGAACCGAAGGAAAAGATACAGCAAAGCCGGGACCAGCAGCGTAGCGAGCAGGATCCCGGCTTTTCGAGTGGTTGTCATACCTTAATGAAATCCAAAAACTGCGTCGCCTATTGCGCCACCTTCAGTTAGTAAGGCAACCAGTAACCAAATGATGAAAACCACTGGAATAACAATTGCCCAGATTAAGCTTTTTACTTCGTGCTTAAGGTGCATAAATTCACCTACGATATAAAAAGCTTTAACCAATGTCATCAATACAAAAATTGATGTTCTCATCGTACCAGCTTTCATTAAGTAAGCTAGGGTGAACTCAAATGCTGTAATGATAGAAAGAATGATAAAGGTACGCCAGATAAGGCCTGTATTAGCCGGTGGTATTTCGCCTACCTCGTGGGTTCCGTGTGTATGATCAGACATGATAGAAAGTTATTATACCAGATAGAAGAACGTAAAAACAAATACCCAAACCAGATCGACAAAGTGCCAGTAGAGACCTACTTTTTCAACCATTTCGTAATGGCCACGACGATCATATAAACCTGTTGCAGTCCGATAGAAAATCAGGATATTCAAAACAACACCACTAAATACGTGCGTACCATGAAAACCGGTAATGAAGAAGAACAAGTCGGCAAAGGCTGGTGGGCCATACTGGTTTTCGACAAGATTAGCGCCAAAAATCGTGCGTTGGATCGTTTGGCCATTAATAAGTTCACTGATCGTGGTACCCGTTTCTGTTCCGTGAATAAAGTGAGACCATTCCCACGCCTGGCTACCTAAGAAAGTAAATCCACCCAGAATTGTCCAGAGCATGTATTTTTCCACATCAGCACGATCCATGCGGTGACCAGCTTCTACGGCAAGTACCATCGTAACGCTACTAAAAATGAGGATAAACGTCATGATACCGACGAATATCAATGGTAGGTGAATGCCATGTAGAAATGGTACAGCGGCATAAACCATTTCTGGCGTTGGCCAGTAAAGGTTCGAAAATTTGAACACTTCGCCATAGATAGCAGGGTCCCAAGCCGGATAGCTATACCGAATAAGGCCATACGTGACCAGTAATGCCGAGAACGTGAATGTATCGGAGATCAGGAAGAACCACATCATCAGCTTGCCGTAGCTCACTTTCATGGGTTCAACACCACCCATCCAGGTTTTCTTGTCGAACACTTGTTCCGAGTCGGTCGTCAGGGTATCGTGTGTTACAGTAGCCGCCATGCGTCTAAGAGATTATCAATGGAAATAGACTAAAAAGAAAAACAAATACAACCACAAAATGTCTAAAAAGTGCCAGTAAGCAGCGGCAATTTCAATTTGATTCATACTTGTAGCATGAATGCGGAGCCGGAAAGAGGCAATCAGCGCAACCACTAGCACAACTAGGCCGGAGATTAAGTGAAAGCCGTGTAATCCGGTAAAAATATACATGAACGATCCAGCTGGATTTCCAACAAAAAACACATTTTCGTTAACCAACTCAACCCAACCCTGAAACTGCATGTACAGGAAAATCACGCCAAGCACAAAAGTAACAGTTATCGCAATCTTAAGATTGCCAAAGTTGTCTTTTTTTGCAGATAAGTAAGCCCAGTGCATCGTCAGGCTACTAATAACCAGAACTACCGAACTGTATGAAAAGATTGACGGAATATCATATTCCAGCCAATTCCCTTCCGCCCTACGAACCAGATATGCGCTGGTCATAGCGGCAAAGAGCATAATTATACTTACGATGAACAACCACAGAATAAACTTGCGGGGATTCATCGAGAGCGTTTCCTGCGGCTCTTCAATTAATGAAATATCGTTGACTAATTCACTCATGATTTGTTGTTATACTTTATCTAACAGGTAAACAATCTGTACAACAGGCAAATACAGCAATGACCCGAACATCATTTGCAGTGCTGCCTTGTCCGTACACGTTCTCATTAAGTGAAACGTTTGCGCCAGGAACAAGATTCCGCCAATCATAGCGACTAAAGCAGAATAAATCCCTGTTACACCCAGAAGGTAAGGAAGCCAGCCAACAGGAATCAGAAATAATGTATAAATCATAATTCTGAAAGCGGTTTCTGTCGTCTTTCCATTCCCCGGCATCATTTGGATACCTGCTTTTTTGTACTCGTCAAACGCCAGCCAACCAATCGACCAGAAATGCGGGAACTGCCAGAAAAATTGTACCGCAAACAAAATACCAGGAACCCAGCCAAACTGGTTTGTGGCTGCAACCCAGCCTATCATCGGCGGAAACGCGCCCGGCAAAGCTCCTACAAACACTGCAATCTGGCCCTTACGTTTAAGTGGCGTATAAACAAAGCCGTAAAGCAATAACGATAAGACAGCTAATGCCGCAGCCCGGATATTAAAAAATTGAACGTATAAATAGCAGGAAGCACTAAATAAGACAAAAGCAAACGTAGCCGCTTCGCGAACCGTAAGTCGTCCTGTAGGTAATGGCCGGACAGCGGTCCGCTTCATTACTTTGTCCGAATCTTTTTCAATGATTTGATTAATAATATTTGCGGCCCCAGTCATGCCAATTGAAGCAATAATCAATATGGCTATCTTCCACCAACTGATTTGCTCTATAGCCAGACAGTATCCAAATACACCAGAGAATACAACTGCCAGTGTAAGCTTCAGCTTTAACAATTCAATGTATGCTTTAGCCTTATTATTTAGTAAGGCTGTTGCTACTACTTTTTCCATATTAAACCTCCACTAATCGCGACTCCTTATATCTGTGATTCGACACCAACATGGCTGGCGTCAACAATAACCATATCGAAAATTGCAAGCCAACCATGACTAAAGCCAGCAGTAAATGAATCGGTTGCGCTATAGCTGGAACACCAAAATAGGCCATTAAAACACCTGTTCCAATTTCTATAACTACAACGCTTATAAGTGCTTTCGTCAAATTCGCCAACCAACCTACTGTGGTTAATTTTCGAAGTTGGTAGATAACAACTAGATGAAAAACAAGTAGTACTAACGAGAATGAGCGGTGAATATAAAACTGCCAGTTCAAGTTACTTATCCAGTTATCACGCTGTGCATAACCTAATTGCTTAACAACTTCATCCAGTGAATCTCTAACCTGCGTTCCTAAAATAATCTGTCCTAGTGTTAAGCTTAATGCCACCACAAGTAACCAGCGCTGTGATGTAATCCCTAGTCTTTCTACCGTCAATCGTGCTGCATTAGAACGAACTAGAATAAAAAGTAAAGCGAACGCTACTGCAATAGCTAAAAACATATGAATGGTGATCATGTAATGAGCTAGCTCTGTAGCTACTACACGTGATCCTAGCCAACCATTTGCTCCAATTAACAGGAGAGCGGCTATACTTCCCCAAACAATTGTGTTGTCTTTTCTAAGATAAGTCAGAGAAGCTATCAGAGTCGCTAAAACGAAAAAACCGGATAAGACGCCTAGTAACCGATTGGCGTATTCTATCCAGGTTTTTACGGCGTTGAACGTAACTTCTCCTTTCAGTTTAGCGCCATAAATCTCCTGATAATTTGCTGGCAATTGGGAGATTTCTGTAGGAGGCACCCAACGGCCAAAGCATTTTGGCCAATCAGGACAGCCCATTCCAGAGCCCGTACTTCTAACAATTCCACCAGCTAAAATAACCAGATAGATAAGGATTACTGTCAGAAACGCCAGGCTCCGGAATCGCTGTTCTTTTCTATTAGTGAGGCTGATTGAATTGATCATTCAGGTTTTGTGCCTCAATCTCTTTTTCCAAACCAATCAACTCATTTTCATGAGGCAGATTAGACTCAGGAGTTTGCGAGTATGGCACGTTTTGAGGAATGAAGTCATCCTTAGCACCTGGTTTGCTATAATCATATGGCCAACGATAAACAGCGGGAATTTCACCGGGCCAATTACCATGACCAGGGCTAATTGGAGCTGTCCATTCCAGCGTATTCGATTTCCAAGGATTTTGCGGAGATTTCTTTCCTTTGATAAGGCTATAAACAAAATTATAGATGAATATCCACTGGGCCGTAAAGGTGAAAATAGCTGCCAGGCTGATAAAGGCATTCATATCAGCAAAGATATTCTTTGTGAAATCGTAGCTTGTAAAGGCATAATACCGGCGAGGGAAACCTGCGATCCCAATATAGTGCATTGGGAAGAAAACGAGGTATATACCGATAAATGTCAACCAGAAGTGGATATAACCAAGCTTTTCATTCATTAACCGGCCAAACATTTTGGGGAACCAGTGATAAACGCCCGCTAATAACCCAAAAGCCGATGCAGCACCCATTACTAAGTGGAAGTGAGCTACAACGAAGTACGTATCGTGTAGTTGAATATCCAGTGCTGAGTTACCCAGAATGATACCGGTTAGCCCCCCGAAATAAAGAAGGATACCAGCCCAATGGAGAATAACATAGCTGGCGTAAATCGAATATTACCACGCCATAGCGTTGTAATGTAGTTAAACGCTTTTACCGCCGATGGAACCGCAATAATAAGTGTCAGGAACATGAATATCGATCCCAGGAATGGGTTCATACCTGTTACAAACATATGGTGCGCCCATACGATAAAGGCTAGAAAAGCGATACCCATCATGGATGCAATCATCGCGCGGTATCCAAAGATTGGCTTACGAGCATTCGTAGCGATAATCTCAGATGTCATACCAAGTGCAGGTAGCAGTACTATATATACCTCTGGGTGGCCAGGAACCAGAATAAGTGCTGGAACAAAATCGGACTACCACCTACGTTTGGTAGCGCTTCCCCCTTAATATAAATTTCAGACAAGTAGAAACTCGTACCAAAGCTCCGGTCAAAAATAAGGAGTAGTGCTGCTGACAATAATACTGGGAATGAGATCAACCCCAAAATAGCGGTTAATAAAAATGCCCAAATGGTCAGTGGTAATTTGCTAAACGACATACCGCGCGTCCGAAGGTTAATTACAGTAGTGATGTAATTAATACCTCCCAGCAACTGCGATACGATAAAGAGCGCCATACTGACTAACCACAAGGTCATGCCTAGTTCCGATCCTTTATGGGCTTGTGGTAAGGCGCTCAATGGTGGGTAAATTACCCAACCACCTGAAGCAGGTCCCGTTTCAATGAACAACGAACCGAACATCAGCACGCTAGCCATGAAGAAGAACCAATATGATAACATATTCAGAAAGCCCGAAGCCATGTCACGAGCACCTACCTGAAGAGGAATCAGAAAGTTTGAAAACGTACCACTCAAACCAGCTGTTAGTACGAAAAATACCATGATCGTACCATGCATGGTTACTAATGCAAGATAGAAGTCTGGGTCAAGCTTACCCGTTTCATTAATCCAGGTACCGAGAATAGGCCGCAGGAAATCTAACTTCATATTAGGGAACCCTAACTGAAGGCGGAACATGACCGACAAACTAATACCAATGATTGACCAAAAGATACCTGAGATTAGGTATTGTTTAGCAATGGTTTTATGGTCTTCCGAGAAAATATACTTGCGCCAAAAACTTTGCGGCTCATGATGCTCATGCTCTGCTGCATGTGCCACGGTTGCCGAGTTAGCTGATACAGTCGCCATAGTATTTGGTTATTGTAAGTTTAAAAATTAATGGGTGGCACTTGCTACGATTACCCCTTTGGTAGTATTGATGCAGTCACACTATCTGCTGGTGCAGCCGTTGCATCAGCAGGCAAATATTTAGCCGCTTTTGCTTTTAAATTAGCCGGAATACGACTTGCCAATTCTGGCGTTGATGTCAATAGAGGTTTTTGTTCTTTACACCAGGCTAACCAAGAGGCTTCATCTTCAACAACTAAACGTATCCGCATAGAGAAGTGGCCTTGACCACATACTTCAGTACAAGCAATTTCATAGGTAAAATTAGGATTACCTGTGATGTTCTTCATTTCATCCGTTGTCTTATCAGCCGTAAACTGAAAACGGGTGGGCATACCTGGTACAGCATCCATTTTTACCCGGAGGTGAGGAATGAATACACTATGCAATACATCCCGTGCACGGATTTTCAACAAAATAGGCTTATTAACAGGAATATGGAGTTCAGATGTAGAGACAAAATCATCAAACGATGCCTCATCCGTATAATCAATCCCTGTTTCGTTGTTATTGTCAATCAGCTTATAGTTAAAGCTACCCAATTTGTTATTATCAACTCCAGGATAGCGGGCAATCCAGTTAAACTGCTTACCAACAATTTCAAAGACCTGTGCATTTTCAGGAGCTTCAGCCATAATATCACGCCATGCTTTCCAGCCCGTAAAGACTAAAAGAGCCATGACTACAGCTGGAATAACTGTCCAGATTAGTTCCAGTTTGTGGTTTTCTGGGTAATAAGCAGCTTTATAACCTTCCCGATGTTGATAACGCCAGGCAAAAAAGAACAACAGCGCATTGGTAACAACAAAGGCTATTGTAATGATGCTCATACCAAGCCAAAACAAAAAGTCGGTATGACGTCCGTGCGGTGTAGATGCTTCAGGCAGGAAAAATTGTTTAGCATGTAGGAAAGACCATATAGCTCCAATCAGGCCTGTCACAAAGAACACAACCATTAACAAACCGTTGATCCGGTTACTCATTCCAATACGCCCTTCTTCAACCGGGCCACTTGCGTTCTTGACAACGGTTGCCATTCGGGAAACGACTACTGCCGCCAGGCCCAAAAAGATAACCGCTAACAAAGCAACTATATAAACCATGTTTTCTATCGGTTAATGATTAAATATCGTGGTGCAGGGTTTCCTCCAACATCGGGTGATTCTTAGGAATCAGGTTCGCTTTTGTCAATTGTGAAAAAAGACTCCAGGCAAATCCACATGCAAAAATCAGGATCATACCAAATTCAATGGGACCAAATCCGCCATGCTCTCCAACCGTTCCTGGCATTATATTCGTATAGAAATCAAAGTAGTGGCCTACAATAATACCCCAGGCAGCTACTTTCAAAATGATATACGTCCGCTTTGCATCCCGAGTCATCAAAACGAGGAATGGAAAGACAAAGTTTAAAAATATGTTAACGAAGAAAGGAGCTTTGTAAATACCCCAAAACCACTGAAACGCTCACGATAATAGATCGTCTCTTCAGGTAAGTTGGCATAATAAATCAGCATAAACTGAGCAAACCATACGTAAGTCCAGAAGATACTGAACGCAAACATGAATTTACCAAGGTCATGCAGGTGGCTTTCATTCACCCACTGCATATAGCCGCGCTCTTTCAAGGTTACTACTGTCAGTGTGATGATGGCTAAGCCTGTTACATGCCAGCTTGCCAGTGTATACCAACCGAACATGGTACTGAACCAGTGGGTATCAATAGACATCACAAAATCCCAGGCTGAAGTAGACGATGTTACACCAAACACGAGCAGGAAGGCTACACCATACTTTATGCTCTTTTCATAATAGGAAGTTCCACCGTAGAGATCTTCCTGTAGTGAGAAACTACGTAACCGCTGCCATAAGAAGTACCACAGACCAAAATAGGCTACAATACGTCCTAGATAGAAAGGGGTATTCAAAAATCCTTTCTTACCATTAATAATTGGATCAAACTCAGGACTTGTTGTGTCATATAAACCGGGGTGTGTCCAGTGAAAAAGGTCATGGCCCGCAATGAAAAACGTCCCTAACACAGCTAAAGCCATAAAGGGCAAATACGCAGGCATTGCTTCTGGAATACGCTTAAACGCAACAGACCAGCCTGCCTGAGCTAAGTAGTTGTAAGACATGAAAAACATGCCCACAACTGACGCACCAGTGAAATAAATTGCGTTCAACCAGACATTTGCCCATAACCGGGTTGTCCATTTGTACTCATGGTGCCCTGCGCCATGGGCTTCATGTGCTCCTGCAGCGTGAGCAGCTCCATGAGCTTCATGCGAACCAGCACCTGAGGCCAGTAAGTACGCGCCAATAGCTACCAACGCGACTCCGGCCCCAATGCCGATCAATAGTCGACGTTTGGATTCCGCAGTAAATTCAAATTCTTCGTCTAAGGACGGTATTGCGTGAGCCGATGCCATTCTTATTTGGTTGTCAATTAATTAAAAGACGTTAGACGTCTGCTAGTAGAAACTGCCTGTTCACAGTGATAATCACTGCATCTGGCGTTATATTAACCTTGTTGGAGCTTATGCACGTACTGCACAATTTTCCATCGATCCTCTGGCGTAATCTGTGATCCGTGAGGCCACATACGGCCTTTTCCATGGGTAATTACATGGAAAATATGCCCGTCATTCATCGTCTTGTATGCATCAGTTGAATAGTTTGGCACCCCTTTGTACTGGGCTGCTACCAGACCATCTCCTTTACCAGTTTCCCCATGACAATGGCTGCAATAACGAGTGTAGATGATTTTACCTTCCGCCAGTGATTTTTCAGTCTCTGGAATTGGGTTTGTTAACACACGTTCTGCTATTCCGATACTATCAGCCGGAATATTATACATCATTAGGTCCGTTTTAGCGTCGCTACCTTCACCGAATGTTGTATGATAATTAGGCCGGGCAACTGTCCCACGCGCTGGAAGGCGCATGTTCAGTCCCTGAGGGTTAATCGTATTTGGCCGAATCTGACGATAAGGTTCATAACCTACAGCGTCATACATTTGAGGGGCATATTCAACGCCAGTGTTATCATGTCCTTTTTTGCAGGATGCTCCTACAACTAACAGGCCAATGATAGCTAGTGCCGTTACGCTCGTATGTTTAGTAATCATTCCCATCCTGAACATTAGAACTGCTTAACATTTACTTCAGCAGCACCTGATTTTTTCAGTATCTGCTCAATATCACTTTCACCAATATTGTTTTTGCTCAGGTCGATAGCCATTGCAAATTTGTTGTCGGTCGTTCTTAAGTCATACATCAACGGTTTTACCGTAGGCCCCATCCCGTTCGAAACTATAAATGTGCCAACCATTCCTAAGGCACAAAAGAGAACGGTTAACTCAAAGATCACTGGGACATAAACTACAGGCGAGTAAGAATCTTTACCCCCCACAATCATTGGCCAGTCAAAACTCTCTGTATAAAAAGTTAGTGTAAGAGCCGTGATTGTACCCGACAGGGCAAACATAAAAGCGGCAATACCTAGACGACTACGTGGATGACCAAGCGCAACATCTAATCCGTGAATCGGGAATGGAGAGTAGACTTCATGAATCCGCACCCCTGCATTTTTAACCTCTTTAACGGCCGCTAATACTACATCATCATCATCAAAGATGCCGACTAAGAATTTACCGCTACCATGTACGTCTGACATACCTTTTGTTCGTCTATTTCAGATTTTCTAATTCCAAATCCCGATTATTGAAGCCTGAACTTTGGAATTAGAAACTTATAACTGTTTTATTCTACGTCTTTATTAAACGTTGGGTTAGCAACGCGCTCGCCTTTAGCAACACCGGATACCGAAATTGGCAATTTCTCAGATGATGATTTAATGATCGTTTTAACTTCGGCCATATTCACAACTGGCAGGAATTTCGAGAACAGCAGGAATAAGGTGAAGAAGAATCCAAACGAGAAAATATAATCGCTAATATCAAACAGCGTTGGGTGGAACATGGCCCAACTCGATGGTAAGTAATCGCGGTGTAATGAGGTTACGATAATTACGAAGCGCTCGAACCACATACCAATATTTACAACAACCGATAACACAAATGTCCAAACAATACTCCGGCGAATGGCTCGTGACCAGAAGAGTTGTGGCGTAATTACGTTACAGGTCATCATAGCCCAGTAAGCCCACCAGTATGGACCAGTTGCCCGGTTAATGAATGCATAACTTTCAAACTCAACACCTGAATACCAAGCAATGAAGAACTCAGTCAAATAGGCAACCCCTACAATCGAACCGGTCAGTGTAATGACCTTGTTCATAGATTCAATGTGCTCAATAGTAATGTAATCCTCCAGTTTATAAACAACCCGAATGATCAAAACCAGGTTTTGTACCATTGCGAAGCCAGAGAAGATAGCACCTGCAACGAAGTATGGGGGAAAAATGGTCGTGTGCCAACCCGGAATAACCGAGGTAGCAAAGTCCATACTTACAATCGTGTGTACGGAGAGTACAAGTGGGGTAGAAAGACCAGCCAGAATTAAACTCATGTATTCATAACGAGCCCAGGTTTTAGCAGAACCGTTCCATCCAAGAGAAAAAGCTCCATAGATATAGCGGGACACTTTGCTTTTTGCCCGATCGCGAATTGTAGCCAGGTCAGGAATAAGACCCATGTACCAGAATACCAGCGATACTGTAAAGTATGTACTAATGGCAAATACATCCCAAACGAGTGGTGACTTAAAATTGACCCAAAGTGAACCAAAGGTATTGGGTAACGGTAAGGCCCATAAAGCCATCCAGGGGCGCCCCATGTGCATCAGAATGAATGAAGCAGCACACAATACGGCGAAAATGGTCATAGCTTCTGCCGCCCGGTTTACTGCCGTCCGCCATTTCTGGCGAAACAGGAGCAAGATAGCCGAGATTAACGTACCGGCGTGACCAATACCAACCCACCAAACGAAGTTAGTGATGTCCCATGCCCAACCAACGGTTTTATTTAAGCCCCAAACGCCTAAACCTTCCCACCAGGTCCAGAATACGCAGGCGGCTCCGTAAATGAGCACAATCACTGCAATGGTAAAAGCGATCGTCCACTCGCGGGTGGGATTACCTTCAACCTGTTTGCTGATATCCTCCGTCACGTCGGCGTAGGTCTTGCCACCAGTGACAAGAGGTGTTCTTACAGCTGCTGTAACATGCGACATATACTTATTGTATTTACGATTGACGATAGACGATTTACACCCTGTGAAATTACAATGTTTTGACGATCATAATTTACTTGTCATAAATCGTAATTTGTTTATGCGTGAGACTCTTTAGTAGCTTCCTTTTTAGGCTCTTCGTCCTTGTTCCGGATTTTCGTCAGGTAGGAGATTTGTGGTCTCACGTTGATTTCTTCCAGCACATGGAAAGCCCTTCCTTCTAATTCAACCTCAAGAATTTTAGAAATCGTACTTTCTGGGTTGTTCATATCACCAAACGTAATGGCATGAGTTGGGCATGACTGCGAACAAGCAGTCTGTACTTCATCAGCACCTAGCTTACGACGTTCTTTCTTGGCAGTCAGTTTGCTTTCCTGAATACGTTGTACGCAGAATGAGCATTTCTCGATAACCCCACGTGAACGAACGGTTACGTCTGGGTTAATGACCATCTTACCAAGATCATTATTGAAATGATAATCGTAATTATCATTATCAAAGTACTTAAACCAGTTGAACCGGCGCACTTTGTACGGACAGTTGTTGGCACAATAACGTGTACCAATACAACGGTTGTAGGTCATCTGGTTCAGACCTTCTGTACTGTGTGTCGTAGCCAGAACTGGGCAAACCGTTTCGCAGGGAGCATTACTGCAATGCTGACACAGCATCGGCTGGAAAGTTACTTCCGGGTTAGCCGAAGCCACTTCCATGGCTGAGTAATTTTCTGCCTCGCCATCGCTACTGTAGTAACGGTCGATACGCATCCAGTGCATTTCGCGACGGTTGATCACTTCTTGACGGCCAACTACCTGAATATTGTTCTCTGCATTACAAGCGACAACGCACGTACCACAACCAATGCACGAGTTCAGGTCAATAACCATACCCCATGAGTGGGTTGGCTTACCATAACCGTTCCAAAGTGTAATATCTGTGGGATCGGTTGGGCCTACTGAAGTTTGTACTTTAGGCTCATAACGGCCAGCCTTCGGATTCTTTTGGTACTTAGCCAGAATAGATTCCTGCAACACAGCCTGACGACCCATTACGGTATCGTGTGTTTGCGTTTGAGCAATCACATGTGTACCACTTGCTTTCTCTACTTTCGCAGTGAAGGCTGAGTAGGTAGCGTAACCACCCGTAATGCTGGCAAATGGGTAGGCATTTTTCCCAACACCATTGGCTGATTTACCCGCTTTCTCACGACCATAACCTATAGCAATCGAAACCGTATTATCCGCCTGACCTGGTTGGATCAATATCGGCAATTCAACTGATTTGCCATTGACTGTTACTGTGACCAGATCATTTTGGGCCAGACTCATATCATGGGCCGTTTTCTGTGAAATGGCCGCGTAATTGTCCCAGCAAGCTTTTGAAACTGGATCAGGCAACTCCTGTAACCAGGGGTTATTAGCCATAGATCCGGTACCAACACCAACTTTTTCGTATAATGCCACTTCCATACCCGTCGTTGGCTTATACCGTTGTGCAATTCCTGCTGCGGCTTGCGCAACATTTCCTGCAAACGAAGCACCACCAGCCGCTGCTGCACCTTTGTTTGGCTCAAATACGCCATCGTTCAGGCATTTTACCCAGAAAGCCTCAAAAGAGCTAAAGCCCGAAGCCTTTGGATATTGTGTCGAACGCCAGTAGTTTTTCAGATATGTCTGATAGTCACTTGGCTTACCAGCCCATGTCAACAGGCTAGACTGAAACTGACGGGTTTTAAAAATCAGGGTGATAGCAGGCTGCGTCAGGCTATAAAAACCTTGCTTAGGCTCAGCATCATTCCAGCATTCCAGGAAATGAGGAACTGGTGTAATATATTTTGATAACGAAGCGGTTTCATCTGCTCGATCAGCAAACGAAACGGAAAGAGCAACTTTAGGCAATGCTTCAGCCAGTTCAGCACCGCGTGGATGATCATAAACTGGATTTGCCCCAAAGAACAATACAGCCCCAACCTGACCTGATTTAGCCTCATTAATGAAGGCATTCATCTGCTGGTCATTACCCTGGCGATAGTTAACTGGTGAGTTAATGTCGATTGTTGAGCCATAACTACCCAGCAAATTGTTCAGTGCATTCACAACAACCTGAACATTAGGGTCATTAGATCCAGAAACAACCAGTGCTTTCCCACGCGAATTCGCGAGATCAGCAGCAGCCTTATCTAAATGCGCAACCTCAACAGATGGTGTGCTAATGGCTGTTCCACCCAGCTTTGCGGCTACTTTATTGTAGAGAGCAGCGACAACCAGACCTTCCTGCGATGGCTTGATAGGTGCCCGGTAGTCAGCATTAGAACCCGTCATTGACAAACCTGTCTCAAACTGGTAATGCCGCGACATGGTTTTCTTACCACCACCTATTGCACCAATCTGACGACCTTTTGCATAAGCCCCCATGTATTCGATAGGCGCAATCCAGGTTCCCAGAAAATCAGCGCCAATACTAACGATTGTCTCAGCCTTACTGAAATCATAAGATGGGATAACCGCTTTACCAAAAGACGCCTGATTAGCCTGAACAAGACCAAAGACAGAATTTGCGTCATATGTAATGTGGCGGGTAGTTGGGTATTTCGCAACAAAATCAGCAACAACCGCTTTCGTTGCCGGGCTAAGAATGGTAGACGTAATAATACGAATAGCTCCCCCTTGGCAGCAACCGAATTCAATTGGCTGATAATTTCCTTATCGGCAGTAGCCCAGTCAATATCTGCGTCACCCCGTTTTGGTCCTTTCAGCTTGTCAATATCATAGAGCGACAGAACCGATGCCTGAGCACGGGCCGTTGTAGCCCCTTTCGATACGCTCGATGACGGGTTACCTTCTATTTTGATGGGGCGCCCTTCACGGGTTTCTACCAGAATAGCCGCATAATCTCCGCCTTCACTGAAGGTAGATGCGTAATAATCAGATATCGAGGGGAATGTAAATTCCGGTTTATTAATATACGGAATGGCTTTATGGACCGGTGTTTCGCAGGCCGCCAGCGATACGGCAGCCATACCAAAGCCCATTACTTTGAGAAAGTCACGGCGTTGGGTGTTCGAGCCACCGAGCAAACCATCCAGGTCGTTCGACGATTCGCTCAGATCAGGGTTAGCAAACTCGCTGTTTGCGTTCTTAACGAACGTAGCGTCGTTGCGTAACTCTTCAACCCCTTTCCAATACCGTTTAGATGTATTTTCCATGCGTGTTGTATGCGGTAAGTACCCTATTGGTTGAGCTGGCCTAATTAGGCCCGGCCTACATGGCCCGGTGGATTAATAGTGACATTTAGAACATTCCAAACCGCCAATGTTGGCAACCTTGAGTGGTTCTTTGCTTTCTTTCCGGTGAAGAGCAACGAGCTTGTCATAATACGCGTTGTCTTTGGTGTTCACTTCAGTCCGGCGGTGACAGTCGATACACCAGCCCATCGTCAACGACGAGCGTGCTTCCACTACTTCCATCTTCTCAATTTCACCATGGCAGGTCTGGCACGCTACATTACCAACATTTACGTGTTGTGCGTGGTTGAAGTAAGCCAGATCAGGCAGGTTGTGAACCCGAATCCATTCGATGGGGCGATTCTCCTCAATAGCGGTGTAAATTTTTTGAATCTCTGGTGACTCTTTTTTGATAACACCGTGGCAGTTCATACAGATGTTGGCAGCAGGAATGGTAGCGTTCTTACCTTTCTGAGCACCGGTATGGCAATAGTTACAGTCAATTTTGTATTGACCTGCGTGAAGCTTGTGGGAATACGCAATAGGTTGCTTTGGCGCGTACCCCTGTTGAATACCGATTCCATAAGCACCATCGATAGTTTCTTTCACGGCAACTAACAGGAACAACCAAATTACGATGGAACGAAGGGTTGGGTTGTTGAAGGCATCTGACAAACCTGTTTTTAACCGTTGGCCAAACGAAGATGTAACTTGCGTTCCATCGGTAGCAGGAGTTACAGCTTTCGACAGGATCGTTACGATTACCAGCAGAACGCCCAAAACCAGCAACATAACGAGCAGTAGGGCGATCAGTACAAATGTAAACAGTTCTGATGGGCCTCCTGTCGATGCAGAGCCACCGCCACCATTATCAACAACTTTATCGTCACCTCCTCCTGTAGTTGGCGCAGCAGGCTTGTTAGCCTGATCGATATAAGCCAGGATTCCATCAATGTCAGCATCCGTTAAACTTGGGAAGCTTGACATCTGCACTTTGCCGTTGGCATTAAATACCTGGTTGGCATAGGCATCACCCGTAGCAATAACAGCCGACGAGTTCCGAATCCATTTATGCAACCAATCTCTACTTGGAGCACGGCTCTCAATTCCTTTCAAACCAGGCCCTACGACTTTTTCACCACTTACTGCGTGACATTGGGCGCAGTTGTTTGTAAAGAGGGTCTTTCCTTTTTCAGCATCACCACCGCCTGCTGGAGCAGCTGCAGCCGGGGCAGCATCCTGTGCCTTCACCTGGCCACCGGAAACCAGCAGCATAAGTGATAGAACTACGACTCCGCAAAGCTTGTATAAACAACTCATTTTATGAACTATATTAATTGAGTGAATCAACATAATCACTACTGCTTTTTTATTAGCGCCCAAAAGTACGACACGATTACTGTATAGGCAAAAATTGATGTTTAGTTATTTGTGCCACCGTTTTTATTTATATCGTTTCTAATTAAGGTCAAAATTAATAACGAATTTCCGCCCTACAACTACTTAGCAATGATGTTTTTACTACAAAAAATGCCATTTTGCCTAGGCTCAATTTTGAGCGACAGCAAAATGGCAAACATAACGTAGTAATAAGGTATGCATTTGAGGTTCCGAGCGGATTCGAACCGCTGTACGAGGTTTTGCAGACCACTGCCTAGCCACTCGGCCACGGAACCTTATAAAATCGAATTTAGGACAGCTCCTGGATTCGGGAGTGCAAACATACGATTTTATCCGGAATGTAGAAAAGTCAATTGCAAAAAAATGCCCCTAAACTAAAAAGTTAAGGGGCATTTTATGCTTCAGGCCTGTTTCAGCTTAGTTACGACCTTCCAGTTGCTCTTTCAATGCAGCCAGTGCATCAAGATCACCCAGGGTAGCTCCACGCTCAGCTTGAGCTGGCGCTGAAGTCGTTTTAGCAGCAGCAGCTTTAGGTGCCTTCTGCTCTTTAACAGGCTCATTTTTCTCCTGCCACGTTTTCGTGTGCGAGAGCATAATGCGCTTCTCTTCTTTCGAGAACTCAGTTACTTTGAAATCAAGGGTTTCGCCAACTTCCGCAAACGTACCATCTTCTTTGCCCAGATTCTTGAGCGACGAGAAGCCTTCGATACCGTAAGGTAGTTCGAGCGTGGCCATCTTGTCGTTTTTGCTCAGAATGGTGCAACGGTGAATGGTGCCAACTGCGAAAACCGTTTCAAACGTATCCCATGGGTTTTCTTCGAGTTGTTTGTGACCCAGGGCCAGACGACGATTGTCGACGTCCAGTTCCAGTACGACAACTTCGAGTTCGTCACCAACTTTGATGAAATCCGAAGGATGTTTGATTTTCTTGGTCCACGACAGGTCAGATACGTGTACCAGACCGTCGATACCTTCTTCCAGTTCCAGGAACAGGCCGAAGTTGGTCAGGTTACGTACAAGACCTTTGTGCTTGGTACCCACAGCGTATTTAGCACGCAGTTCAGGGCGAGTCCAGGGATCTTCGGTCAGTTGTTTGATGCCTAACGACATTTTACGGTCGTTACGATCGAGTGTCAGCACTTGTGCTTCTACTTCATCACCAACTTTCAGGAATTCCTGTGGGTTACGCAGATGCTGCGACCACGACATTTCTGATACGTGGATCAGACCTTCTACACCGGGTTGAATTTCCAGGAAAGCACCGTAATCGGCTACGTTTACGATTTTGCCTTTCACTTTCGAACCAACCTGAATGTCTTCGGCCAGAGCATCCCAAGGATGAGCCTGAAGTTGCTTCATGCCCAAAGAGATACGCTTCTTGTCTTCGTCGAAGTCCAGAACAACCACGTTGACCTTCTGGTCGAGGTGAAGAACTTCCGATGGGTGGCTGATACGACCCCACGAAATATCCGTGATGTGCAACAGACCATCGACACCACCAAGATCGATGAACACACCGAAGTTGGTCATGTTTTTGATAACGCCTTCCAGTACCTGACCTTTTTCGAGGTTGTTCAGGATTTGAGCGCGTTGGGCTTCGAGGTCTTTCTCGATCAGGACTTTGTGCGAAACGACAACGTTGTCGTTAGCATAATTGATCTTGACGACTTTAACCTCCATTTTCTTACCAACAAAGATGTCGAAGTCACGAATGGGCTTCACATCAATTTGCGAACCTGGCAAGAAGGCTTCTATGCTGAAAATATCGACAATCAGACCACCTTTCGTCCGGCGTTTTACAAAGCCATCAATCACCAGGTCTTCATCAAGTGCGCGCTGGATTTTCTGCCATGCTGTGATCACTTTCGCTTTTTTGCGCGAAAGGACAAGCTGACCGTTCGGGTCTTCCTGATTTTCTACGTAAACTTCAATTTCATCCCCCATCTTCAACTCCGGCATATCCCGGAATTCAGAAGCTGGTACCAAGCCATCCGACTTGAATCCAATGTTTAGTAACACTTCCCGATCCGTTATCCCAACGACGGTTCCCATTACTACTTCTTTCTCTTTAACTTCCGACAGGGTGTTGTCGTACAGTTCCAACATCCGGTTATGTTCTTCAACCGAATAGCCACTACCAAACCCTTTGTTGTCTGCCCGGTCCCAATCAAATGCCGGCAGTTCGCGTTGCTGCGTTTTGCTCATAAAAAATGTTTCCCTGACCCACTCAGTACATCAGCTCGTGGGTCAATGGCGAGCTGACTTTTGGTTATAAAAATTTTGCCCTCAAAAAAGGACTGCAAAGATAGCAATTGCTTTCCGAAAAAAGTTTCTAAATCGGCAAAAGTCTTTGAGTTTAAGGCAGAAAGGGTAAAAAAGTGAAGTGGGTGAAGTTAGTGGAGTAAGGAACATAGTATCAACTAGTTCACTAACTCCACTAACTCCACCCACTTCACTTTTTTACTTCTATTTAAACGCCTTCTCTTTCTTGGCTAGAAATGGCATCCAGCTTTCTTCAATTGAGCCAGAGAACTCCCGTAGGAAAACCAGAAATGTAGGTTTGAACGGTTTCTGACGGAGTTTCAGATTCGCTTCCTCTGGAGTAAAATCACCTTTGCGTGAGTTGCAGCGCTTGCAGGCGGTAGCCAGGTTGTCCCAACTGGTTTTCCCCCCTCGTGACTTGGGCAACACATGATCAAGCGTTAGGTCTTCGGTAGTGCCGCAATACTGACAATGATGACCGTCGCGTTTGAAGATGTTTTGCCGGGTGAGCATAACGCCCTTATAAGGCAAATTAATGTATCGATGGAGCCGAATAACCGTCGGCATCGGGAACTCGGCAGAAACAGTTCGGAGCATAAACTGCTCGGATTCGGCAACGAGTTCGGCTTTATCTAAATAAACCAGCAGGAATGCTTTGGGAACGGAGCAAATGCTGAGAGCACTGTAATCTTGATTTAAGACTAATACTTTCCTACCCATATCGCGTTTAGATGCCTCTGTACGGTAGCAAGTTACAGAGTTATCCACATAACGGCAATAGCTGTCGAAAATTTAGTTATTGTTTGTGAAGTGAGTGTAGTAGGTTCAGCCCGTGGAGTGAGTGGAGTAAGCAAAACAGTTACTACTACTTTCACTTATTCCACTACTTCACCTACTCCACTAAGTACACTCAATACCGTTCCCGTTGCAGATCGCGCTCTACTTCACGCTCTTTAATACTATCGCGTTTATCGTAAAGTTTTTTACCTTTTGCCAACGCAATTTCGACTTTGGCGAAACCTCTTTCGTTGGTAAAGAGCCTGATGGGGACAATCGTCAAGCCCTGATCTTTTAGTTTCTCAGTAAGCCGTTTAATCTCCCGTTTGGTAAGCAAAAGCTTACGATCACGAAGGGGTTCATGGTTATAATGGGTACCTTCGGTATATACAGCAATACTCATTTGTCGTATGTACATTTCGTCATTATGAATCAGGCAATAAGCGTCCTGTAAATTCACTTTCCCCTGCCGAACCGACTTAATTTCAGTTCCGGTCAGCACGATACCAGCCGTATAATTATCCAGAAACGCATACTCAAACGAGGCTCGTCGATTCCGAATATCAACTTGTTTAACAATAGAAGCAGAAGCCATATATTTATGTAGGAAGTAGGATATATGGTGTATGGCAACCTAATTGTCAGGTGGGTTGACAGTAGAAAGCAATACGCCAAAATAGGTTAATGGGGCTACAAAGGTAACCGGGTAAGTCCAAGAACACTGGAAATGTAAATGAGGTTTGTATCAGGAAAAGAAATTTGTACTCTAGTGCAAAAACAAACCCGGCTCATTGAACACTGCTGTTCAGCAAACCGGGTTTCAATTGTTGAGCGTTTTTGTAAAACGAAGGTTATTTCTTTGTTTGTTTGGCCGTGTATTCTTTGTTCAGGCCATCCAGAATTGCTTTCGTCTGATCGACTGAAGGATCGGCAAATAGGATACCTCCGCCTTTGGTGTAGCCCAATACAAACTCGTATTTGTTCTGACCATTTATCTTTTTCAGATAATCGTAAATCTGGTCGTATAACTGTTTGTTTTTAGTCTGTTCTTCTACAGCCAGACTTTGCGCAGCACGCTCCCGATAAGCCAGAATATCTTGTTGTTCTTTCTGAAGAGCCGCTTCGGTAGCACGGCCTTGCTCCTGCGTCATCGTGGCAGCCCGTTGCTGGAAAAATGTTACTTTGTTCTGCAGGTTCCGGCCTTTACCAGCAAGATCGTTTTCTAACTGGAACCGCTTGCTTTCAAGTACTTTCTGGGTGTCTTTAAAGTATTCGTATTTAGTAAGTAGTGAATCAACGTTCACATAGACAATGGATTTGCCTTTCGCTTCGGCAGGTGTGGTTACGGCGGGAGCCGCCGATTCAGGCTGAGCGCCTTTAAAATGCAGGTAGTACAGTACAGCTACGGCAATCGTCAGGATGACGTTTAGAATCAACGAGGCATTCTTCACAGGAAATGAATCAGTTAGTTATCAGTTTATTCTACAAAGGTAGAGGGAATTATCGAATTATGAGCGAGATCGTCCAGCAGCACGCTCTACTGGTTGATTCCCGGTAGCCTGTTTGACAAAGTAACCGGATAGTCCAGCGAACCCGCCTATCAGTCCACCGACGATAGCCGTTACTAGTCCGGGAAGAACAGCGCTATTCGTTTTAAAGAGCAATTCACTCATTCGGCCCGTAAAAACGCCATCGGTACGTGAATGAAGAAAAATAGCATAAATTAGCCATACCAGCGCTACGCCATAAAAGCCAGCGAAAAACGACTGGCCTGCACTTGAGCTACGCCAGAAACATACCAGAAACGCAACAATAGCCAAACTCCACCAGGGAAATACTAATTGAGCCAGCAGGCTAAGAATAGCAATCAGAATAATTTGAATCATCGGGTTATGCGGCAGGAAAGCCGCTTTTATAAGTTAATTGACCTTGTGGCTTTCCAGCCGCACTACTTCAACGTCATCTTCCTCTTAATTCTGGGATGCTTATCCTGAGCCGATTGCAGATACAGCAACTCATTCAGTTGGCCCGTTCGCCAGGTTTCAAGCATATTCAGGTAATTGGGGCTACCCGGATTACCTGACTGCCCACCTGGATAGACACCATAGGCTTTGGGTGTTGGCCCTAAGGCTACCACCATTCGCCAGGATGGGCCATGTCGTTCACTGGTGGCATTGACTACACTTCGTCCTCCCCCAATTTGTACGTTCAGCGCACTGAGGGCATCCAGTCGGGCTAAGTGGGTAATCCGAGTAGCTTTATGCGGTCCCCATTGCCAGGCCGTACCCATATTGCCATGCTGCCGAGTTAGTGAATCAACGGCCCCTCGAAAGCTTTGGGTCAATACACTACCAATCGTTTCCTTTGCGGGAGTAGTTATATCATCGAACCAGTGAGCGTTTGGCTCTTTCTCTGCCATATGCAACGTCCGGTCGAAACTTGGGTAGCGCAACGTGGTCGTGTCATTACTGGGGAAATCATCTTTCCAAACACCATCCAGATATTGACGCATCCACTCCGTAAAAATGGTCGGCCCGATTTCAGCGATGTCATTGTTATAGCGCCATTTTTTGATGCTGTCAAAAGCCTTTTTCTGCTCACTCGATAACCCTTCTCCTGTATATAGGGTAACAGCACCGGCAATGCGTTAGCGGCCTGTAGGTTAAAGTTATCATTTTGCAAAGCGCGCAAACTATCGGGCGTGGCCTTCTGCATAGCGGTTAAGCGTTGATTGATCCGGGTACCACGCTCAGATGGAGCAAATTGCCAGTTGATATAATAAGGATAGGTTGGATCAGTAGACGACTGATTAGCGGAACTAACAAAACCTCTGGGTGGATTTTTTACATGCGGGTTCTGTGCTGCCGGAATCCAGCCTTGCCAGTCATGAGCGGGATTGGTTCCGTCCAGCAAAAACTTACCCTGGTCTTTCCATTTGAGCGGGAAACGTCCATTGGGTGAGATAGCAATATCTTTAGCGGTATCAGCAAAAACGAAATTTTGTGCGGGTGCCCCATAATAGCTCAGCGCTTGTCGATAGTCGTCATGATTTTTGGCACGATCGAGCAGGTAGTATGTCAGGAAATCGTTTGAAGCTTCGTGTGCAATCCAACGAGCGGCATAGCCCACAGGAACATTTTTGGCAAAGGGCTTCTGCCCTACTTCATACATAATAGGACCGTGATGGGTATATAAGACCGTATCGACAACATCGGGCATACCCTTTACTTTAATCACTTCTAACCGACGGCTAACGGCCTTCCATTTATTATCGTGCCAATACTCCCGACGAGAAGCATCTTTAAACCGAATCTGGTAAAAATCCAATACATCGGCTCCCACGTTCGTAACGCCCCAGGCCACTTGCTTATTGAATCCAATAATAACACCCGGCGAACCCGGCATAGTGGCCCCATATACATTCATTGTCGGGGTTACGAGTTGCATCTGATACCAGATCGAAGGCAAACTCAGCGACAGGTGAGGGTCATTAGCCAGAATTGGGTAACCCGATGCCGATTTCTGCGGTCCAACCGCCCAGTTATTGCTCCCGATTGTCGGGTCCTGTTCCGGCCAATTCATGGCTACTGACTTCTTATCGGGCAGTATAGTAGCAGGTACGGCAGGTATTTTGACAGGAGTGAAATCCCATTTAGTACCAACTGGAATAATGGGATCTTCCCGGAAGGGGTAGTCCGGAAAAAGATCGGCAGTGACAACTGTGCCGTACTTTTTCAGTACGTTACTCATATTCAGGTCATCGGCACCCAATGCCAGTACACCCGACATGTATTTAAGAAAATAAGCGCACTTAAGGGGTTGCCAGGGTTCGGGGGCGTAGCCTAACAATTTATATTCGAGCGGATAGCTTGCCGGTTTTAGTTGCTTAATATACGCATTAACACCTGCCGTATAAGCCTCAACCGATTCGCGGGAGCGGGGGTCGAGCATCATCGCCTTCACGGCTTTTTCTGCCCCGAAGCCCATCCCTAAGTGTCGGTTGAATCGATCCAGTTCCAGTGCTTTGTCGCCTACTAATTCAGAGACGCGTCCGGCGGCTGCGTGGGTTTGAAATTCCATCTGCCAAAGCCGGTCTCGGGCCGTTAAATACCCCTGAGCGAAATAGGCATCATGATCGTTTTGGGCGAAAACATGCGGAATGGCTAAATCATCGAAGATGACGGTAACGGGTGCTTTCGTTCCATTAAGGGTAATTTCTTCGTCTGTAGTAGTCACGGCTTCGGCATTTTGCCAGAAACCTACAAACGGACTTAGAAGAGGGCCAAAGGCCGGAATACTCCCCAGGGTCGGTTAAGTGCCCAGATAAGCAGGATGGTAAGCAGAGAACTAATTATTGCTTTTGTGTAGCGCATGAGTCATGTGAAGGTGAGCGAGTCGTGTTGCAAGTTTAGTATTGTACTGATCAACTAAAAAATAGTCCTATTTTTAAACAAGCAAATCGTTCTTAAATATAGAAAGAATGCCCGTTTCCTCAATTTTCAGAATGCAGTATCTATAAATTCTGGTTGTGAGGGATAACAAAAAGGAAAGTTAAGCTAAAAGAAATCGTATTTTTGAGTCTACACCTCTGTTGTATGCGTGTCCTTTTTTTCCTTTTCTGTATGACTGGTAGTGCTCTCATTCAACCACCCCCTGCATTTGATTTACAGGGGCACCGGGGTTGCCGGGGTCTACTACCCGAAAATACGCTCCCCGCTTTTTTGAAAGCCCTTGACCTTGGCGTCACGACCTTAGAAATGGACGTGGTCATCAGTAAAGACAATCAGGTAGTTGTTTCGCATGACCCGTATTTCAATGCGGCCTTCAGCATTGCCCCAGATGGAAAACCTGTGGATAAAAAAGACCAGAAAAATCTGGTCTTATATCGGATGAATTATGACGAGATCAAACGCTACGATGTTGGTTCAGCGGGTAATGCTGCCTATCCGGAGCAGCTAAAACTGAAAGCCTATAAGCCGCTCCTGAGCGAGGTGATCGAACAAGCCGAAGCGTACCGCAAAGCCAACAATTTACCTCTGTTTTCATATAATATCGAACTCAAAAGCGAAGCGTCTGAATATAACAAAAGCCAACCCGAACCAGTTGTGTTCTGTGATCTCGTGCAGGCCATTCTAAAAAAACACCTCTTGCCAGAACGCCTGGAGCGGGTAACAATTCAAAGTTTTGACTTTACCGTATTGAAACAATGGAAAAAAGGTGCCGACGAAGGTAAGTATCCCAAAGTCAGGCTATCCGCTTTGGTAGAAAACCTTCGCAGTCCAGAGAAGAATTTAGACGTACTTGGCTTTAAACCCGATATTTATAGTCCCTATTACCGACTACTCAGTCAGCATAAAATTGCCTGGCTGCACGAGCAGGGGATTAAAGTTATTCCCTGGACAATAAATCAGCGCGACGACATGAATCGACTGAAAGGATGGGGAGTCGATGGCTTAATTACTGATTATCCTGACCGCGCCAGCGGTTTATAAATCAACCCATACGATTAAATTTGTATCGCTAACTCGTTCAATACGGTTAGTTTATGCTATTTTTAGCCCCTATGACTGTCCTTAACACTACGCTTAAATGGCTCCTACAACGACGATTGCCACGCATTGAGGCAATGATGAAACAGCCAGGCGTGGTGCAACAAACGATTTTTAATCAACTGATCCGGGCCGGTCGTCGAACAGAATGGGGGAGAAAATATCACTATAACGCCATCCAGACCGTTCGGGATTTTCAGCAACAGGTGCCTGTTTCGAGTTACGAGGACTTGTTTCCCTACATTGAGCGGGTCATGAAAGGCGAAAATAAGGTGCTCTGGCCCTCGCCTGTTCGCTGGTTTGCCAAATCCTCGGGTACGACCAATGCTCGTAGCAAATTCATTCCCGTCACAACCGAGTCGCTGGATGAAAGTCATTTCAAAGGCGGCAAGGACATGATGGCCCTCTATGTTGCCAACAACCCCGGTAGTCGGGCGTTTGAAGGCAAAGGACTATCTATCGGCGGTAGTCTTCATCAAAATCCATACAGTACCAATAGCGCATCGGGCGATGTATCGGCAGTGGTTATGAAAAACCTGCCCAGTTGGGCCCAGTATATCCGCACGCCTTCTATTCAGGTCGCGCTCATGGACGAATGGGAAGCGAAACTGGAGTTGATGGCCGAAATCACCTCTCAGGAAAACGTGACGAGTATGCTGGGTGTACCCACCTGGGGCATGGTGCTGATCGACAAAATTCTATCGCGCACAGGCAAATCGAATATTCTGGAAGTCTGGCCAAATTTTGAGGTTATGATGCACGGCGCGGTTAATTTTCAACCGTATCGTGAGTTGTTTCAGCAGCAGGTTTTCCCATCATCAACGGTACGGTATCAGGAAGTTTATAATGCTTCAGAAGGCTTCTTCGCGATTCAGGATGACCTGAGTCGCGTGGGCGAAATGCTATTGATGCTCGACTACGGCATCTTCTACGAATTTGTTCCTTTTCACGAAGCCGACCAGCCTTTTCCAACCGCATTGACCATCGACGAAGTTGAGTTAGATAAAAACTACGCCCTTGTGGTTTCGACGAATGGCGGTTTATGGCGCTATAAAGTGGGCGATACGGTTCGATTTACATCCCTCTACCCGCACCGGCTAAAAGTTAGTGGTCGAACAAAGCATTTTATCAATGCCTTTGGCGAAGAAGTCATCGTTGAAAATGCCGAAACGGCCATTACACGCGCCTGCGAAGCTACCGGCGCTATTATTGCCGATTATACGGCCGGGCCCGTTTACATGAGCAATGGTGCCAATGGCTGCCACGAATGGGTCATTGAATTCACGCAAGAACCTGATAATCAACAGCGATTTAACCAGATTCTGGACGAAACCCTTCGGCAAATCAACTCGGATTACGACGCCAAACGTTATAATGATATGGTGCTCAAACGGCCTCGTATTCATGTTGTACAACCGGGCACATTCTACGCCTGGATGAAACAGCGCGGCAAGTTGGGCGGCCAGCACAAAGTACCACGCTTAGCCAATTCGCGGGAATACCTGGATGATATTCTGGGTAAAGTTCTTGAGCTGTAGTTGTAAGTAAGTAGGCTGAATTAGAGTTGATCCTTTGGATTCTATGATTCTATTATACTGAAAAACAACAACTTATATCAACAGAACCCAAAGAATCAATAGAATCGAATCCAGCCCAATTATCTATCACACTGGCCCACCTTTATCGGTTTGCTTCGGAGAGCCAGTGGAATTGCCGTTCCGCCAATTGAAAATGTCGCTTCTGACGTTTAAGTCCTACGATAACTGAATCGTTTCTGATTTTCCCCTGCAATACAATGTGATTGGTATCCGGCATGGTGTATTGCAGTGTAAACAAGGCCGTAGAATCGGTAGCAAACTTTTTGAAAGCGATTGTTTGCTTCAGTGAATCAAGCGCGTAACTAAAATAGCCTCTACGATACCGCTGTCTGAACAAGGTGTCAGCGGTTTGAATACTGCCTGCGTTAGTGGCTTCAAAAACAACATCTTTCCAGCGTAAGCTATCAGCCATATTTCCCTTAAATTGATCAACCGCAAAAAAGCCACTTGTCAGTTTCTTAGTCTTGGGCGAATCACCCACTTCGAATGCTCTCTGATAGGAACCAAATAGAGGCATGACCAAAAACAATCCGGCAAAAGCGACCTTCAGAGCTATTTGCGTTGTTCGCATCCATTTCTGTGGCAGGGTAATATGAGAAGTTGGTTCCGTTGGTTTGTTGAAAACGAAGAAATTAAGCAGGCGCTTCCCATCCCCGATCAACAGTAAATTGCTGAATAGAAACAAGTGAATGGAAAAGAGTTTGACGGGGATGTCATAGCACAGATTCATCATCATGACATTAAGAAACACACTGGCGGCTATAAATGCACCCAACGTACTGGTACGGCGGAACAGGAGCAGTAACCCAGCCAG
The DNA here is from genome assembly GCA_003259005.1 of Spirosoma telluris. Taxonomy (GTDB): domain Bacteria; phylum Bacteroidota; class Bacteroidia; order Cytophagales; family Spirosomataceae; genus Spirosoma; species Spirosoma telluris. The sequence continues at coordinate 5,766,947 of QLII01000001.1, read as the reverse complement.
CACCTCAACCGCCCCCGAAAAAAACTGATAGGGTGTTGAGTAGCCAATAAAATACCAGGAGAAACGCATGGGCAATAAATCGCCTAATGGGGTAGCCAACGCACTCAATGAAGGAAATATCATTTGCTGCCCAAACAGCTTGATAATTCCGTACCTCAGTGCCACCATAGCCACATAATACCGAATCAAAACCAGCAGCCAGTAATAAGCGGTGTCGTAATTTTTGCGTTTATCGAAAAGCGTCCAAAGAATTAATCCTATAGTGGCAGTCAGGATAAAGAAATATAATTGCGCGTATCCATACGAGGTATCTCCGCTGCCATTCAGCGGAACCAAGACGTCTTTGACGTGAAAAATATAGGTATTGGCAAGATTAACAAGCTGCTCCTCTGCTTTGCCATAATATTCGCCAATTAAGCTCAAAATGGGTATGTCGCTAAGCCATGTCCAGGGAGTCATATACAGCAGGACATAAATACAGCAGAAACGAAATAAAAACTTTTGCCACCAGGCCCACGGGCTGGCCGAAGTAATATTAGCAGATAACATGAGCAATAAATTGGCTTAGAGAAGGTTGCATGAACTAAAGCCAAATATAAAAGAAAGTGCCAAATTACCCGGATGGCCTCGCTGTTGCGTTTAACAATGTTAATGCTGTCTACCCTGTGATTATACTACATGAAACAGGATTGACTAACAGACTACAAATCAATACATCTAGTCGCTACCTTTGCAGTGAACCGAGCCATTTACCTCTTTGTTCTGTTATTAAACTGATCGAGTCAAGCAATAGATTTCCGTGTCACTCCGCTCTGGTAGCCGGATTTCGCTTTTTCGCTCTTTCGCTCTTTCTGCCAATGAAATCGTTTGACATACCCGACTATTATCGTAGCAGCATCATTACTCCCCTGAAAGAATTTCGGCGGAAACGAGATAAGCTCAAACGAGACTTTACACCTACCGTACTTGATTTTGGCCCTATTCGGATCATGATTGCCCGGCACTTCGGCTTTTGTTACGGAGTTGAAAATGCCGTTGAAATTGCTTACAAAGCTATCGCCGAAAACCCGGACAAACGCATATTCCTGTTGAGTGAAATGATCCACAATCCCGATGTCAATGCCGACTTACAGGATCGGGGAGTACGTTTCATTATGGATACCAAGGGAGAACAACTTATTCCCTGGTCTGATCTTAAGCCCGATGATGTTGTGATCATTCCAGCATTTGGTACAACCCTGGAAACGCAGAATCAATTGAAATCCTTAGGATTAGATGTGGCAAAGTATGACACTACCTGCCCGTTTGTTGAGAAAGTCTGGAACAAGGCAGGTCAAATCGGACAGAAAAATTATACGGTTATTGTTCATGGAAAGCCTAGTCACGAAGAAACCCGTGCTACCTTCTCGCACAGCAAAGAAGGGGCGCCAACGGTTGTTGTGAAAGATATGGCACAAACCCAGCGGTTGGCAAAGTACATGTTAGGCGAGTTGCCCGCAGATGCATTTTACGCCGAGTTTGCGAATCAATATTCGGTTGGTTTTGACCCAGGCCGCGACTTAGAACGAATTGGCGTTGTGAATCAGACGACCATGCTAGCCTCAGATACTCAGAGCATTGCCGATTATTTGAAACAGATAATGATTCAGAAATATGGCTTAGCGGACAATTCTATTGACGATCACTTTGCAAACACTCGCGACACGCTTTGTTACGCCACCAACGATAATCAGGATGCGACGTACGCACTTCTTACCTATCCACATCCTCCCGAGCGGGCCAATTTTGCGATTGTAGCGGGTGGTTATAATTCCTCCAACACCTCGCATATTGTTGAACTCTGCGAAGAAAAACTGCCAACTTATTTCATTGAATCAGAACAAAAAATCCTGTCTGACAAGCTTATTTGCCATTTCGACGCTCATTCAAAGCAGGAAATTGTTACGGAAGACTTTATTCCTCAAGCAGATGGCTTACAGCCCATTACGGTATTGCTTACCTGCGGAGCTTCTTGTCCGGATGCAGTTGTAGAAGGGATTCTCCTTAAACTTATCAGCTTTTTTCCAGAGGCCCGCCCAATCGGCGAGGTTATGGAAACTGTGATGCAGTAATGCGGGTGGAAACCCACGTTACTGCACCTTTACAAGTACTACCTGGCTTTCGTTATGAAGCCGATCCACGGCCGTTATGGCATACACATATTTCTTTTTCGGGTCGGCGGTCTTGTCGACAAAGCGGGTGGTCGATTCACCAATGCAGTGGGCAAGAATGTGACGAGGGTCGTCTAACTGTAAACGCGGGTGTCGTCCTTCAAAGCGATAGATAAGGTATTCATTGGCACCATCGCCATCACTGGCTTCAGCTGATTGCTGCCAAAAGAGTTCTACTCCTTCTGGTATAATAGCCGCTTTCAGATCACGGGGCGGTAAGGGCGGAATACTATCTAGCCAGGGCATGGTGGGCACCAGAGCCATATGGCGGTAAAAATTCGTTTGCAACGAATCCCGCAACGCCATCGGGTTGAGTTTTAAGTTTTTCGCACTGAAGAAAACACTACCCTGCACTGTCTGATGCTGTCGATTGTAACGCACCTGATTAGGAAATTCGGAAGCACGCCACCAACCCGGATCACGCTCGGAACCACGCCCAACCCGGTATACGGCATGACCAATATATAAGTGTACCTTACCCGTATTGCGCTTCCACCAATCTACCAGCGTTTTATAAGGTACCCGACCAAACTCCGAACTGAAATAAACCTGGGGTACAATGTAGTCAATTGTGCCTTCGCGAGCCCATTTCCGCGAATCCGCATAATTGTCATAATACGATTGCCCCCCATTAGTAGCAGACCCTTCAGGGTCATTACTCTGGTTTTTCCAGATACCAAACGGGCTGACACCAAACTTTACCCACGGCTTATTGGCCCGAATTGAATCCCGAAGTTCAACAATAAGTTTATTTACGTTATCACGTCGCCAATCACCTTTGGTCATGCCGTTATAATTGGCCTTATACGTACTGTCGTCGCGCAGAATCTGACCAGGCTCCGCATAGGGGTAAAAATAATCATCAAAATGAATTCCATCAATATCATACTCCCGCACCACATTCGCGACAATACCTGCAATATAGGACCGCACCGCCGGGATGCCCAGATTGAACAATTTACGGCCACCATAGCTCAACATCCAGCCTGGTTTTCGGTATATAATATTACTGGGTGCTATGCTGGAGTTTTTACCGAACGTGGCCCGATCAAGGTTGAACCAGGCATGAAACTCCAGTCCACGTTGATGGGCCTGATCAATCATCAACTCCATTGGATCATAGAACGGTTCGGGTGCCCGGCCTTGCTGACCTGTTAGCCATTCTGACCACGGTTCCGAACTTTTAGCATAAAACGCATCAGCCGCCGAGCGAACCTGGACAATTACCGCATTTAGGCCCATTTGCTGATACATGTCAAACATGCTTATAATTTCGCGCTGCTGATCGGCAACAGGCAATCCTTTCTTGCTGGGCCAGTCAATATTATCAACCGTTGCGATCCATACTGCTCTAAACTCACGTTTGGGGGGCGGAGGAGTTGCGAATGTCACTCCATCTGTTTCGAGGGAATCGTCTGGAATGGCGGCAACAATCGTGGCAGGTTGCGGAGGAGTAGTTTTAACAACTGCTGGTTTCTGAGGCACCGGCGGCTGCCTGGTTGTTGGTCGGGGCGCAGGAACAGGTGTTCTTCTAGTAACAACAGGAACGGGTTTTGCCTGACGGCAACTCTCCCAGCCAATAACCACGAGTAACAGGAAGAAAAAAGCAATCGAGCGCATTAATAAGGGTGGGTTAATCTGCAAAAATAACGATCGTTCGGGTTTGTCACACTTATTTTGAATTTGGGTTTGTTTTTTGTCGCTTGCCAGTTCCTCGACAAGCGTCGCTGCAGTAGACGACATATTCCCAATTCTTCTCCCATTTTTTTCGCCAGCTAAACGGTCGGTTACAGGCTGGACAGATCTTTGTCGGCAGATTTCTCTTTTTCTGCATTTTCATACTACCCAACCCTTTTAATACGCTTGTTACGTCAATAATCGTGTATTGCCGCCTTTATTAATACAAATGTTATTCTGATCCATACAAAAATGGAATAATAAATCTATGCTGGCATATAATACAACCTCGTTTTAAATCCAGGCAAAGCAGAAAATCAGGAGCCGACAAAACCCTACAGGTTTGTTTAATCAAGCAAACAGCAACGAACCATATGGCCTTTTATGATTACCGCATGATAAAAATAGGATTTGGCAACTACACTATAAATCTTAATTTTGTGCCGTTTATGATGCAGATAAGCAATCTTTGTTTCGCCTTTTCTAAAAATTCATGGGTTTTTAAGAATTTTCTATCGTAAAAGGTAGTAGCTTTGCATCGTTCTGCACACAATTTTATTCAACAGACGACCTCCATTTATGTCAATTCATAAATTAGATCAGATAGATCGCAACGTATTAGAGATTCTGCAAGCCAACGCCAAAATTACCAACGCACAGCTTTCTAAAGAAATTGGCCTCTCACCCGCTCCTACACTCGAACGGGTAAAAAAACTGGAAACTTCAGGTATTATCCAGAGCTACCATGCTCAATTAAACCGTGAAAAAATTGGCCTTGGTGTTACAACCTTCGTGATGGTTACACTAGTAGGTCACAAAAAAGATACAACGATGTCTTTCGTAGATCGGGTTAATCAAATCCCCGAAATTATCGAATGCCATCACATTACCGGTTCAGGCGACTTTCTGCTGAAAGTAATTTCGAAGGATATTGCATCGTATCAGGCGCTGATGCTCGATGTCATCAATGAAATTGATGAGGTGGCTAGTACGCAGACGATGGTTATCATGTCCACATTTAAAGAAAGCAAAGTGTTGCCTATTCCTTGATTAATATATAATGAACAATGGTCAATGTATAATGGCTGGCTAAAATCCATTATACATTGACCATTGTTCATTATATATTAATCTTTTCTCTTTCTTCGCTCTTCCCGTCTCGACTTCTTCGCGTCATCCATTGCCTTTTTGGCTTCCTTATATTGGCTGGATTTACGCTCGGCTTTGTCAATTACTTCTTTGAAGTACGTCTGGGCCAGGTCGTACTCTTTCTCTGCATTTGCAATCTTGGCCAGTCCTAATAGCGACGACAAATAGTAACCTGAAGTCGTTGAATTTGTCTGCTTAGAAAAATCGATCGACTGCTGGTAATACTTTTTGGCTTCAGCCGCATTGTTATAAAATACGCTGTTAACATAAGCCAGAATATAGGCCGCCGTCCGGCCACTCACCCCTTCATAGCCCGATTGGGTTCGGCTAATTTTTTCAAGAATATCCTTAGAAATCCGCTCTGCTTCATTCAGACGCCCTGTAACAAAGGCTGATCGGGCAAAGTAGCGCTCAAAAAATGGATTGTCAGGATACTGCTCATTCATGTACTTCGACATCTGATAAGCCTTATCATACTGGTTCTCCATACTGTAAATCTGAACCAGAAAGTAGCGGGCTTCAACGCGGGTATAGAAAGCGGTGTTCGCCGTTTTTTCTAGCTCCTTAATGCCATTTGCCTTGTTGCCTTTCGGAAAAAATAGCAGAATCGGCTTTAGTAACGGGTAATTTTCGGGAATCCACTGAGCATAGTAATTGTACATCCCATCACCAAAGAGCAGTTCTGGACTGAAATCGGCATTACCCTTACATTTCTCGAAGTACTTCAGCGCATTTTTACCCGCAAAGGTCGCCTTTGCCCATTTTTTTCGCTCCGAATAAAGTCGGCTTTTAAAGGCATAGGCAGCAGCCAGAAAAAACGCAGGTTCGAGCTTATTCTCACTGTTATCATATAACTCTTCAGCCAGCGTAATGGTCGAATCCATGTACATGTGACATTGGTCATCGTAGCCGGTTTCATCGGTGTTTGGTACAATTTTCCACCACTCGGCTAAGCCCATTAAAAAAGTAGGCATTGGATGCTTAGGATAACGTAGCCGCAACCACCGGAACTCCTTATCGGCTTCGTAGAACTTGTAATTGTACATCTGGTTGATAGCCTCCGCCGATTCAATCTGAACGCCGGGGTGTTTCAGTAAACCATCATATTTCTTATCAAACGCCGACGGATCATAAAGTTGAGCCTGGGCCAAAATAGCCATACCCATCAGCCAAACCGTCAACACAAGTTTCTTCATTTCGTCAAAATCAATTGGTTAGTATATCAACGTAATCCATTGGCTGTGCGTTTGCCAATCGTTATTTTTCCCTCATTTTTTTGTCCACGACCTCCGTATCAGCGTATCTTTGCCGCCCCACAGACGCTGATATGATAACCATAAAAGACAAAACGTTCGTCCCGTTTATTACCGCCGAAGCCATTCAGACGCGTATTCAGGAACTGGCCGAACAGATTAACCAAGCGTATGCTGGTAAAACACCACTCATTGTTGTTGTGTTAAATGGCGCGTTTCTATTCGCTGCCGATCTGGCGAAAAACTTAACGATTCCCTGCGAAATCACCTTTCTCCGGGTTTCGTCTTACAAAGGAACCGAATCGACGGGGCAGCTTAAAGAAATTCTGGGCCTCACTGAACCAGTTACTAACCGTGATCTGATCGTGGTTGAAGATATTGTCGACACGGGTAAAACACTTTGTGATATACGCGATCAACTACTGGCCCAGAATCCAACATCGCTTGCCATTGCCACTTTGCTGTTTAAGCCAGAAGCCCTACAAAAATCTATTGATTTACAGTACGTTGGCTTTGAAATTGAAAACAAATTCGTGCTCGGCTATGGACTGGACTATGATGGTTTAGGTCGAAATACACCTGATATTCTGGTACTTGAGTAGCAAAACAGTAATAGGAGTGAGGAGCGAGTGATAGGAGGAAATAAGCTACGTAATCAACTCCTATTACTCGCTCCTCATTCCTATTACTACAAAAAATCACCGATCCACTTCCCCATTACCACATCAATTGATCCAATGATGGCAACCAAATCAGCCAGCATAGCACCCCGGCTGATTTCGCTAATGACCGACAGGTTGTGAAAGCAACAAGAGCGGGCTTTACAGCGAACCGGTATATCAGATTTTCCATCGGTACGGAAGAAAAAGCCTAATTCACCCTTGGCACTCTCGGCACGGGCATAGAAATCCATTGCCTTCGGGCGAATTTTTTTCGGGACAACCGCCTGGGGGTCATAGTCGCGAGTGCGTTTATAATCCCCCATAAGCTGATTCAGGCATTGCTCAATGATGCGAATTGATTGATGACACTCCTGAACCCGAACATTATTCCGATCCCAGCAATCGCCAACGGTTCCCATCTTTCCCTCGCCAATCGGTATATCGAAATCCAATTCCGGATAAACCGAATAGCCATCTACCCGGCGCAGATCATACCGTAAGCCCGAACCCCGTAGCATTGGGCCTGTACAGCCGTAATTGATAGCAACTGGCAAGGGGAGTACCCCACATCGGCAGTTCGTTTTACGAATATTTCATTTTCGATAACCAGTTGCTGTAACTCAACTAGTTTGGGTTTCAGATAGGTAATAAACTCACGGCACCGTTCCTCAAACCCTACCGGAAGGTCATAAAACAAGCCCCCCACCCAAATATAGTTGTAGAGCATGCGGGCACCGCTTACCCATTCGAGCAACCGTTGAATGTGCTCCCGGTCACGCATGAGCCACAGAAAAGGTGTATAAGCGCCAATATCAAGTGCGTAGGTACCAATACCGACAAAATGAGCCGCAATCCGGTTCAATTCGGCTACCAGTACGCGGATGTATTCAGTACGTTTTGGAATATCATTCTGAATACCAAGCATCCGTTCAACGCCCATGACGAACGCGTGTTCGCAATTCATAGCGGCCAAATAATCAAGCCGATCGACAAACGGAATGGCCTGGTTGAAGGGTAATGACTGGGCATGTTTCTCGAAACAACGGTGCAGATACCCAAGGTGAGGTACGACATCAACAATGATTTCGCCGTCCGTAACGACTTCGAAGCGTAACACGCCATGGGTGGATGGATGCTGAGGCCCCATGTTGAGAATCATCTCCCCCTCCTGAAGCATATCGGGCCGGTAGATACCTGGCTCCGAGGCCCGGAAATGGCCAGGAGCGTACTCATATTGGATCGTTTGCATAGTCATGACAGGCTCAAAGGTCGAAAGCACCATTCCCAATCCCAAACTTTACTGATTTTTCTGACCTAATTCACTACAAATCATCAGTTTTTCTTAAGTAGCTATTGGCTAAATGAAACTAATTTCGTACCTTTGCGCTCCTTATCGAGAAAACGAACATTAGCGATGGCAAAGAAAGGCGCCAATAGAATCCAGGTTATTCTGGAATGCACCGAGCAGAAAGACAGCGGTGTACCCGGCATGTCCCGGTACATCACCACGAAAAACCGGAAAAATACGCCGGCGCGTATCGAACGGAAGAAATATAATCCGTTCCTGAAGAAAGTAACGGTACACAAAGAAATTAAATAGTTAAGTTAGTTTAAAGTTTGTAGTCTGTAGTTCGTAGTTACGCTTAACCCGAACGTCAAACCTCAAACTTCGAACCTCAAACTTCAAACTGAAATGGCAAAAAAGGTAGTTGCAACCCTGAAAACGAAGGACAACGGCAAGGCATTCGCCAAAATCATCAAAGCCGTGAAATCGCCTAAAACCGGCGCGTACACCTTCAAAGAAGAAATGGTCCCAGTTGATGAAGTTCAGGCTGCGCTGAAAAGCTAGTCTTGCTTACATCAATCGCGTCGATGAATCGTCGCACCAGCGAACCATTCCTGCACAAAGAAATTTGTCCCACAGCCTTCATGGTTCTGTGGGACTTTTTTTGCTATAGTTTTGTTGAACCAGTTAATCGTTAACCCAATATGCGGTCTTCTGTTGATAATACCCTGTACATAATGAGGTTAAGGACTAATTGCTAACCCACTATCGACTCACCCGCACCGGCGGCCCTGTAATTTATGGCTCTATTCGGCTTATTCTCGAAAGAAAAAAAAGAAACACTCGACAAGGGGTTAGAGAAAACTAAAGACAGTTTTTTCTCAAAACTTGGCCGGGCCGTTGTTGGTAAATCTACCGTTGACGAAGAAGTCCTCGACGAAGTAGAGAACGTCCTAATCTCGTCGGATGTAGGCGTTGAAACCACCGTTAAAATTATTCGCCGGATTGAAGAGCGGGTAGCCCGTGACAAATACATGGGAACCGATGAGCTCGACCGGATTCTTCGCGAGGAGATTGCCGCCCTGCTTTCCGATAACAATACCTCCGATGTCCCGGACGACTTTGATTTACCTCCTCACAAGAAACCCTATGTGATTATGGTAGTAGGCGTCAATGGAGTGGGTAAGACCACGACAATTGGCAAATTAGCGGCTCAATTTCATAAGCGCGGAAAAAAGGTGGTGCTGGGTGCGGGCGATACATTCCGGGCGGCAGCCGTCGATCAACTCAAACTCTGGGGCGATCGGGTTGGCGTGCCGGTCATTTCGCATGGCATGAACACCGACCCCTCGGCGGTTGCGTTTGATGCCGTTAAGAAAGCAACCGATATGAATGCCGATGTGGTTATCATCGACACAGCAGGCCGCTTGCATACCAAAGTCAATCTCATGAACGAGTTGACCAAAATTAAACGGGTGATGCAAAAGGTTACACCTGATGCTCCCCATGAGGTACTTCTGGTACTCGACGGATCAACGGGTCAGAACGCATTTATTCAGGCGACAGAATTTACAAAGGCAACCGAAGTTACGGCCCTGGCTATCACAAAGTTAGACGGAACAGCAAAAGGGGGTGTAGTGATCGGCATTTCGGATCAATTTAAAATTCCGGTCAAGTACATTGGGGTTGGCGAGAAAATAGAAGACCTACAAACTTTCAACAAAATGGAGTTTGTAGATTCATTCTTTAAGAAGTGATTTTTGAATGGCTTACCAACTTTCCTTTTCAGATAAAGCCCTCAAAAGCTTAAAACGCATTCCCAGATCCGATAACGAACGAATCATTGCCGCACTTGAAGAATTGGCAAAAGATCCTGACAGTAAACCCAATGTGAAGCGGTTAAATAATCATGCAGAAGCTATCTTCAGATTACGAGTAGGTAATTACCGAGTTTTATATGACAAATATGACGCTCTCCGAATAATCGCAGTAATTGATGTTGGACACCGAAAGGATATTTACGAATGACACTTAACGCTCAAATTATTCAGTCTGAAGGCAAACCAGCATTTGCGGTTATTGCTTATGAAGAATACGAAGCTATTCAGCAAAGTCTTGCTTCTTTTGATAACCTTGACGATTTTACCGACTACGTCCATGCATTAAACGTAAAAAATGCAACTACAACCTGGCATAGTCTGGATGATGTAAAAAAAGAATTGGGCTTATGATAAGTTACCTGTCTTTTTTTATAAACCGAGGGTTGGTTCTTTTAATAGGATTGGCGCTACTAGCGGTAAATACAACGTTTGCCCAGAAAAATCATCGTAGAAAAGTAGCGAAGTCTGCAGTAATTCAAGGTATCTGTGGAACTGTTCTGGTGAAGCGTGGTAATCACATGCCAGGACCTGGCTCACCCCGACCTAACTCTAATGGTTCACCCGTTGAGCGTGAGGTGCTCATTTTCCCGTTGTTGAACATGAGCCAGGTGGATGCTGGCGATAACGGCTTTATTAAGTCCGTTGGCGACGCAAAACCGATTAAAAAGGTCAAATCAGGAAAGAATGGTACGTTCTGTGTCATTCTTCCTACAGGACGCTATTCAGTCATCGTGCAGGAACCAAAAGGCTTGTATGCCAATTTATTCGACACAAAGAATAATATCTTTCCAGTCACTGTTGAGAAAGGAAAGAGTACGCAAATTAAGGTTGAGATTACGCATCAGGCAGTATTTTAATGTAACGCGGACATCCTGTCCGCAATAGCTTTCAACAAAGCGGACAGGATGTCCGCGTTACGAATGAAAACCAAAGGAGTACGTACCAATAAAATTAATATCGTCACGCTCGGTTGTTCCAAGAACCTCGTGGATTCGGAGGTGCTGTTTACGCAACTCAAGGGCAACGGCATGAACGTGACGCATGAATCGAAGAAAGACGATGCCAATATTGTCGTGATCAATACGTGTGGTTTCATCGACAATGCGAAAGAAGAATCGATCAATACCATTCTGCGCTATGTCGATGCGAAAGAAGCCGGTATCGTGGATAAAGTTTATGTAACGGGCTGTCTTTCGCACCGGTACAAAGACGAACTCGAAGTCGAAATGCCGACCGTTGATGCCTGGTTTGGCACCAATGAACTACCCCGGATGCTGAAAACGCTTCGTGCTGATTATAAACACGAACTCGTTGGCGAACGGTTATTGACAACGCCTGCTCACTATGCTTATCTGAAAATTGCCGAAGGCTGCGACCGTCCCTGTTCCTTCTGCGCTATTCCGCTCATGCGTGGGGGGCACGTATCGCGCTCGATGGATGAGTTAGTAACCGAAGCGAAATCCCTAGCCCGGCGCGGCACCAAAGAGTTAATTCTTATTGCCCAGGATTTGACTTATTACGGGCTTGATCTCTATAAAAAACGAAATCTCGCTGACCTTATTAACCAACTGGCCGATGTAGAAGGCATTGACTGGATTCGGTTACAATATGCCTATCCGTCGGGCTTCCCGCTGGAAGTACTGGACGTGATGCGCGATCGCCCGAACGTTTGTAATTACCTGGATATGCCTCTGCAAACCGGATCGACTGAATTATTAAAGCTCATGCGCCGGGGTATTACACGCGAAAAAACCGAAGATCTGATTCATACCATCCGTGACCGGGTGCCGGGCATCACACTCCGCACAACCCTCATTGTGGGCCATCCCGGCGAAACCGAAGCCATGTTTGGTGAAACCTACGAGTTCGTAGAGCGAATGCGTTTCGACCGAATGGGCGTGTTTACGTATTCGCACGAAGATGATACCCATTCGTTTACAATGCCCGATGATATTCCTGCCGAAATCAAACAGGAACGCGCTGATGAGCTGATGGAACTACAACAAGGCATCTCGCAGGAGTTGAACCAGCAGAAAGTCGGACAAACTTACAAGGTTTTGTTCGATCGGAAAGAGGGTGGGTATTTCATTGGCCGTACCGAAGCAGACTCGCCGGAAGTAGATAATGAGGTATTGGTACCAGCTACGCAGTATGTCCGTTTAGGTGATTTTGCCAATGTGCGGATTAACCGGGCCGAAGATTTTGATTTATACGGAGAAGTCATCTCCTGAGTTTTATAAACCCGCAAGTGCTTTGAGGTATGCAACCCGAACCTTGCGGGTTTTTCCGTTGTTGAGCCGAATAAATCCCAACCCCCGCCCATCGCATGGACTGTCAGTACCTGCCGCTTACCTCAACCGGCCAGTTTTCGTCACTATTCCTCGATTACATTACTAAAAAAGAAAGTTTAACTCCTTTTTACAATCGTTACCCTGACGTAGCTGCTTTTGGCGGGCAGATAGCCGATAAGTCGTTCGATGCATCCAAACGACAGGTTTTAGTAGAAGCGCTTGAGCGGCAATACCAGAACCTTGACAATAAACCTGATTTTTCGGTCCTTCTCCAACCCAATACCTTCACGGTTACGACCGGACACCAACTGAATATTTTTACAGGTCCGCTCTATATTATCTATAAGCTTATCACGACCATTAACCTGGCCAGAAAGCTGAAAGACACCTACCCAGATTACAACTTCGTGCCGGTTTACTGGATGGCGACCGAAGACCATGACTTCGCCGAAATCAACCATTTCTCCATGTTTGGCAGAAGTTATGTTTGGGAAACCGAACAACGTGGTGCGGTTGGCAGGATGAATCCAAAGGAATTGAAGGCGCTTTTCAAGCAAATTCCCGAAAAGCTAAGCCTGTTTGAGGCCGCTTACCTTAACCAGGATACCTTAGCCAATGCTGCCCGTTATTACATTAACGAGTTGTTTGGAGCAGAGGGTTTAGTGTGCTTAGATGCCGACGATGCTGCCCTCAAGCGCGTTTTTGCTCCTGTTATACGGGAGGAGCTTATGCAGCATCAATCAGGGGAGTTGGTCCAGCAGAAAACGCAGGAGCTGGAAGCATTAGGCTATAAAACGGTCATCACTCCGCGCGACATTAATCTTTTCTATCTAGACGATCAACTTCGCGAACGTATCGAGCGCAAAGAAGATGGTTCCTATAAGGTATTAAATACGACGCTGAAGTTCTCGGAAAATGAATTGCTGACAATAGTAGATGAACACCCCGAACGATTCAGTCCGAACGTTGTTCTCCGTCCACTCTATCAGGAAACTATTTTACCAAATCTGGCCTATATCGGGGGCCCGTCGGAAGTGCCGTATTGGTTACAGTTGAAGGGCGTTTTCGACCACTTTCAAACGACATTCCCACTATTGATGCCGCGTAATTTTGCCATGTACGTTCCATCTGTAAGCGCAAAACGCATTAGTAAGCTTGGTCTTACCCCCGAAGAACTATTTCAGGATACACTTACGCTTAAACACGCTTACGTTGAGCACCATTCACGGCATGCCCTTAAGTTCGACAACGAGAACAAGACCGTGAATAAGGCACTGGACGCCATTCTTCATAAAGCGCAAATGGTCGACCCAACGCTCGAAAGGGCCGTATTGGCCGAAACCAAGCGATTTGCCAATGCCGTTGCCCGACTTGAGAAGAAAATGCGACGGGCTGAAGAACGTAATCAGGAAACGGGCGTTCGGCAATTATTGGCAGTCAAAAACGAGCTATTTCCTAACGGAGGTTTACAGGAGCGTAGCGAAAACTTCCTGACCTTTTACCTGACGGATCGCCAGTTTCTCCAAAAAATGCTGGCGGCTTTTAATCCGTTCGATTATCGGATGCAGCTTTGCCTAGAATAAAGCTTACAGGAATCAGTCATGAGGTATGACCAAAGTTGAACTACGTCGCGAGTTCCTGACCAGGCGGAAAGCTCTGGCTCCTGATGACGTTAATCATCGGAGTCAACTTATTGCCGATCGTTTCTTTGCCTATTTTGAGCACAACAATCTCGGTGACACGCCTACAACGATTCACACCTTTCTGCCAATTAAACGGCATAACGAAGTTGATACGTGGCTAATCATCAAACAGGTATGGCTCACATTCAGTCACTTATTTATTAGCGTCCCGGTTACGGATGAGTATACTTATCAACTGATAAATTATACCATTTTCCCCTCTACTCCTTTAGTTGCAAATAGACTGGGTATCCCCGAACCCGCTATCGGAAGCCGGTATGAGACGAATCTTGATCAAATAAGTGTCGTTCTGGTGCCGCTACTGGCGTTTGATCTGAAGGGAAATCGAGTTGGCTATGGTGGAGGTTATTATGACCGTTTTTTGGCAGAGCAAGTGCCTGACAGTCTGAAAATCGGTCTTTCGCTTTTCGATCCAGTTAAGCAAATCGACGGTATTGAGTTTACTGACATCAAACTGGATGCTTGCATCACCCCAGAAGGGCTATATACCTTTGATTAAGAATAGTTAATCAAACTTTATCCATATTTTAATACTACTAATTTCTAGTTGTTTTTAACTTTCTAAAAAGAAAAACGACCATGAAAAAATTTCTGCTTTTACTCGTCTTAGGCCCATTACAGGTATGGGCTCAACAAGATAGAATAATACCTCCTCCAATTTCGGCTGAGAATCTCAAGCCCATTGAAAGTGATCTGGTCCCTTCGTATAATGGCCGGTATGGGCAGCGCGTTCGAACACAGTACATATATGACGGGCTGGATGTTCGACATGCCAAAGACTTGGGACCATACATCATGGCGTCTGGCAATCCGGATGCTATTCGTGAATTCAATAGCTATATCGCCAGTCGACATACGGGCGGGTGGTTAATTGCGGGAGGTATTACTTCAGCCATTGTTGGTGCTATCATTATGGGATCGAACGGATCGGGAAATAATGGAAAATTTACGACGCAACAACCTTTCTACTGCCCAGTCGGCAACGTCTGTGGTGGCACATCTGGTACGGTATATGGCGGACAAATTGCCGGCTACCAAACCGTGGTAGATACCCACAAACAAAATACGTATGCCGCAGGAGGTATTACACTCATAGGCGGGGCCATTTTAGCCGGTATTGGCTTTGGAATGAATATACCCGGCTCCCATGTACGCCGGGCTGTTCAGTATTATAACCGTGCTCTTAAACAGCAAGGTATCTCCTGGCAGCTAACGCCCTATTCGTCGCTGTCTAGTTCAGGTGTAGGGCTAGTTGGGAAATTCTAACTTTTTTAGAATATACTTCCTGTGCGTCAAACTTTTACCGTACTTTTGCAGGCCAATTCGTAATGCGGGTAATAATCCGCTTTTTATTAACTATTTAACCGCGGATCTCTACGGTAGCAACCGGACCATCCGCATTACATGTATGAAAATCGCAGTCGTTGGCGCCACAGGCCTGGTCGGTGGCGAAATCCTGAAGGTTCTGGCAGAACGGAACTTCCCTGTATCTGAACTTATTCCTGTCGCTTCCGAGCGGTCGGTTGGTAAACAGGTTGAGTTTAAGGGTAAACCGTACACGGTCGTTAGCTTCGAAGATGCTATTGCTGCCAAACCTGCCATTGCGATTTTTTCGGCGGGTGGCAGCACATCGCTGGCATTGGCGCCTAAGTTTGCTGAAGCTGGTATTATTGTCGTTGACAATTCATCAGCATGGCGGATGGACCCAACCAAAAAACTGGTTGTTCCCGAAGTAAACGCCGATACGCTTACGCCAGAAGACAAAATCATTGCCAACCCCAACTGTTCAACGATTCAGATGGTGGTGGCCCTGAAACCCCTGCACGACCGCTATAAAATCAAGCGGGTTGTTGTATCGACCTACCAGTCGGTAACGGGAACTGGGAAAGCTGCAGTTGACCAACTTTTTGCTGAGCGCGCTGGTAATACAGACGTAGCCAAAGTATATCCGCACCCAATTGACCTGAACGTGCTGCCCCATATCGACGTCTTCCTCGACAACGGATATACGAAAGAGGAGATGAAAATGGTGAATGAGACCAAGAAAATTATGGGCGACGACTCGATTCAGGTAACGGCCACTACGGTTCGTATTCCAACAATCGGTGGTCACTCTGAAGCGGTGAACGTAGAGTTCGAGAATGAATTTGAACTAAGCGAAATCGTTGCTATTCTGAGTAATACTGAAGGGGTTATCGTACAGGACGACCCAGCGAACAAAATTTACCCAATGCCATTAACGGCTCACGGTAAAGACGAGGTATTCGTAGGTCGTCTCCGTCGTGATGAAAGCCAGCCTAAAACGTTGAATATGTGGATTGTGGCCGACAACCTCCGCAAGGGAGCTGCCACCAACGCGGTTCAAATTGCTGAATACTTACTGAAACATAATCTGGTTGAAGCAGAACCTGTAACTGCGTAACCATTCCTCCTGATTAAGAACCAAAAGTCCCATTCGGCTTGCTGCTGGACGGGACTTTTGGCGTATATTGATGTATGAATATGACGCCAGTGATCCAACTCCAGGACCTTTACAAGTCATACGGGTCAACGCCCGTTCTGAAAGGTATTAATTTAAGTGTGTCGGCCGGGCAGGTTGTGGGCTATATTGGCCCAAATGGGGCCGGAAAATCCACGACCATCAAAATCCTGATTGGTATGCTGCCTGACTATACGGGCGAGGCTACCGTATTGGGTCTGGATGTAAAAACCAACTCGCTCGAAATAAAACGACGCATTGGCTATGTTCCCGAAAATGCGGCTTTGTATGATACGCTGACACCCATGGAATACCTACAATTTATTGGGCAGCTTTATGGGTTAGAGTTCGAGCAAATTGAACGAAAAGCGCTTGAACTGCTCCGTTTATTCCAACTCAATGACTACACAAATGCCCGCATGACAACCTTCTCGAAAGGAATGCGGCAGAAGGTACTGCTCATTTCAGGGCTGCTTCATAATCCTGACGTTATATTTCTGGATGAACCGCTTTCGGGTCTGGATGCCAACGCGGTAGTTTTGGTTAAAGAAATTATCCGTCAGTTGGCCAATAGCGGCAAAACGATTTTCTACAGTTCACACCTGATGGACGTAGTCGAAAAGATTTCGGATCGTATCATCATTATCAATCAGGGTCAGATTATTGCCGATGGCACCTTTGCAGAGTTACAGCACCAGCGTCCTGAATCACTCGAACAGCTCTTTGCTGAACTTACCGGCAGCGAAGGTCAGACGGGTGTGGCCGAGGAGTTTATTCATACCCTGAAAAACTAACGCCAATGACACCGATTATCCTTTGGCTCCTGGACCGGTTCCGCTCATTATTCCAGACAATGGGCGCGGACTATGATCAACTGCGGGCTATTGTACAAGTTAAGCTGATGATGGATAACCGTCGGAGCATTGTTACCCTGGGCCGCTACGGAAAACAATCGGCCGAAACTAACAACAGCTTTATCCGAATTCTGGGCATTTACATGCTCGTAGGGGCTTTATCGCGCTAGGCATATTGTCATTCCCCGAGAAAGATCGGATGTTCTTCCCGCTCACGCTACAGTTTGCCTACATCATGGCGCTGTGTGCTATGACGCTCATTTCTGACTTTTCATCCGTAATCCTCGATTCGTCCGACAACCAGATCATTCTGCCGCGACCGGTAAATAGCCGAACACTGTGGCTGGCCCGCGTCGTGCATATTACCAGTTACCTGTTTGCCATTGCGCTATCGGTATCGTTAGGAGCAATTGCTATCATATCGTTTCGGTTTGGCGGCCTGGCAGGGTTGATGGTTTTACTACTAAGCCTGCTGTCTGCTGTGCTGATGGTGTTTTTGACCAATGTGTTCTACCTGGTGTTAATGCGGTTCATCAGTGAGGAAAAGCTACGCGAGGTGATCAATTATTTCCAGATTGTGATGGCGATTCTATTCTACGGCGGCTATCAGTTTTTGCCCCGACTAATGGAGCGAGAAACGGGACTGACGCAGGCACTTGATCATCAATGGTGGCACTATCTGATTCCACCAATGTGGATGGCTGGGGCTGTAGACCTTGTTGTCCGGCCAGCTATTGACCAGATACACCTGATTTTCCTTGCGCTGGCGTTCATTACACCCATTGCTGGGCTCTGGTTTATGAATCGTTTCCTAACGACCGATTTTACGCAGAAACTAAGCGGGCTCGATCAGGAAAGCCGCTCCACAGTATCAACTACATCGACTCAGGAATCACAGCGGACTCAAGCGGGCTGGGTGGAGCGATTCGCAGATTGGTTCACAACGAATCCGCTCGAACGAGCTGCTTTTGCGTTCACCTGGCGCGTAACGGGTCGCGACCGAAAGTTCAAGCTCAAAACCTACCCGCAACTGGGCTTTGGTCTGGCTTATGTAGTGGTTATGTCGTTCCAGAGTCGTAGTTTCGGTTCAAGCAATTTCTTTTATCTGTTTGCCCTTTACTTCGCCAGCATTTACGTGATGGTAGCGCAGTATCAACTCAGTGTTTCGGATAATTACCGGGCGTCGTGGATTTACGGCAGCGCGCCCATCCGCGAACCGGGCGATGTATTGGCAGGCTCTTTAAAAGCGCTGATTATAAAACTACTGACGCCATTCTATGTGTTGCTCTCGGCCTATATCCTTTACCGATACGGCACCGATAAAATCAGCGATGTGTTGCTGGCATTCAGCAATTCGTTAGTGATGCTGGTAAGTGCCGCTCTGCTGTCAACGCGTTATATGCCCTTTTCAACGGCACAAGATGCCCTGAAACAAAACAATACCGCTCGTGGGCTATTAACGAGCGTGGTTCTGGGCGTAGTGGGCTTCTCCCATTATGGCTTGACATTCGTGCCTTATGGGGTCTGGCTGGCAATTCCTGCGTCAATCGCTACAGTCTGGATTTTACTTCGGCAGTACAAAAAAACGGGCTGGGAACAGATTGTAATGGGGTAGCGACTTCAGATGCCG
This sequence comes from Spirosoma telluris, assembly GCA_003259005.1. Lineage (GTDB taxonomy): Bacteria > Bacteroidota > Bacteroidia > Cytophagales > Spirosomataceae > Spirosoma > Spirosoma telluris. Next base: position 5,747,874 of record QLII01000001.1, on the reverse strand, counting down.
CCAACGCCTTTTACACCATCGGCCATTATCAGGCTATCAACTTTTCGCCCTTCCTGATTGAATCGACCGATAAACCAGCCTTACAATTGTACACAGAGCGAGCCTGCATAAACGCTTTTTCTCCAATAATCAGCCTATCAATCCTTAAGTAGAAGCACCTGGTATGCTTCGCTACCTGCCAGCCGTATTTACGTTTCAGATGATGGGCGTTTGTCCATCGCAATAACTGCTAAATCTATCTAGGTGATGTATTAGCACGCTAATATTTTAAAAAATTTTATTTTATAAGGCATGGTTAAGGAAATTTATTAATATTGTATAAAATTTCTTTAACTTAAGCTTAATCAGATTATTGTATGGCAAAAGATTTACTAAGGCTTGTTATCTTATTGTTGATAATAAGCACGCCCGTATTGGCTCAGACCATTTCGGGTAGGGTTACTGCAAGCAATGATGGACAACCATTACCAGGTGTGTCTATTGTGGTGAAAGGCAGCACCTCGGGTACTATTACGGATACAGACGGAAAGTACACGATTACTGCGGCTAAAAACAGAGTATTAGTCTTCTCGTTCATTGGCTACAAAACCAGGGAAGTAGCGGTTGAAAATAGAGCCACCGTAGATATCGTGCTGGACGAAGATGCTTCTTCAATTGATGAGGTTGTTGTAACGGCTTTGGGTATTAAACGGGAAGAGCGTGCCCTAGGCTATGCCACGGCTGTTGTTAAAAGTGATGCTTTGATTAAAACGGCCTCGCCAAACTTTGCTACAGCACTTTACGGTAAGGCCCCTGGGGTGACCATTAACGCTACGCCGGGTGGGGCAACCAGTGCTGTAAGCATCAGCATTCGGGGTCTGGCTTCCATTACCGGTAATACGCAGCCACTGATCGTGATGGATGGTATCCCCATTCGGAATGGTGAAGTACGGAATAATGATTATTGGGGTGATCAACGTATACGGGGGAATGGTCTGCTCGATCTTAACCCAGCCGACATTGAAAACATCTCGATCCTGAAAGGGGCTTCGGCGGCTGCGCTTTACGGTTCTGAAGCCGTGAATGGTGTGGTCCTGGTGACCACCAAAACAGGTAAAGGGAAGAAAGGCCTGGGCGTAGATTTCAGCGCGAGCTATAGCGAAGATAAAATTGCCTATCTGCCACGCTATCAGAACGTTCGTGGACCAGGTTACTTTCAGAACTATGCCAATGGTGGCCAGGATGCCAACGGATTCATTTATTATGATACCGATGGTGATGGCAAAGGCGACACGCGCGGACTGCTAGGGAGTAGCGTTAACTTCGGCCCCAAGTTTGATGGTCAGCCGGTTATGTCCTTTGACGGAGTTGTTCGGCCTTATGTAGCCTCCAATAACAGCTACGCTAATTTATTTCAGGCGGCCCATAGTGCCAATATCAACCTCGCAGTATCTAAATCAACGGAGAATTCGACCCTGCGGTTTTCCTATACCCGACAGGATAACGGAATGATCAGCTATGGCGCGAAAAATGAAAAGAACATCATGAACCTGAATGCCAGCTTCAATATTAACCCAAAGCTGAAAACAGATCTGATGATTAACTACGTCAATCAGTATACACACAACCGCCCTTACAAAGTAGATCGTATGATCAATAACTTTTCGGGGATGATGAACCGCTTTGAATCGGCCGACTGGTATTTCAATAAGTACCAGACCAGTCAGGGCTATAAGTACGTGACCGGAACGAACCAGAGCCTGACCCCCAGCGAGAATATCATTCGGAATGGCTTTAAAACGGATATTGGTGATTATGTGTGGAGTACCCGTGCTAATACCTACGACGAATACAGCAACCGCATAATTGCCAGCGTTACCCAGACCTGGAATATTCTGGATAATCTGTCGTTGCGCGGCCGGGTTGGAACAGACTTCACCTCAGAACGTATAGAAGACAAACAACGCAGCTCCATTCCGCTGGCATTCGGCTACTCTGGATCATTCGGTATGAGAAACAATCTGTATAGCAACGTATATACGGACATATTACTGAACTATACCAAAAAGATAAACGACGACATAACCGTTTCGGCAAGAGGAGGTTACACAGCGAACAAGATGCTGAATACGTTGATGCAACGGGAAACAAACGGGGGCTTGAGTACCGAAAATTTCTTTGACATTTCGGCTTCGGTAAACACACCAGCTTACAACACTGCATTCAACACCCGCGACCGCTACGTACGGGATGCATTTCTGGGCACGGTAAACTTTGATTATAAAAACTTCTTCTTTGTCGAAGGAACGGTCCGTCGGGACCGCACATCAACACTGGCACCGGGCAACAATGCATTCGTTTATCCATCCGTAAACTCAAGCCTGGTATTTAGTGATCTCTTTAGATTGCCCAACGCCATAAGCTATGCTAAACTGCGGGCATCATGGGGTATTGTGGGTAACTATCCGTCTATCTATAGTGCTAACAATGCCTACAATCAGGGAAGTCTGAGTGTGCAGCAAAGCGGTGGTAGCTCGGTTCTGTACACCAACATCAGCAGTGACTATGGTAATGACAAAATTCGTCCCGAGCAGAAGCATGAGTTTGAGTTCGGTCTTGAAGCCCGGCTCTTCAGAAACCGGTTGGGTGTCGATCTGTCGTATTATAATGCACAAATCGTAGATCAGATTCTACCCTTAACCATTGCTGCTACCTCGGGAGCCAAATCAATTCTGGCCAACATCGGTACGCTTAGAAACCAGGGGCTGGAACTGGCGTTGAACATATCGCCCATACGGAGTACAGGTACGAATGGATTGAACTGGGATTTGACACTGAATCTGGCGAAAAACAGCAACAAGGTTGAAAAACTAGCCAACAATTCCACCGAGTTGCTCCATGCTGACTATGACGGGAATGCGGCTCAGTTGCGCTCAGTTGTTGGGCAGCCCATGGGCGATATCTATGTGCACGGAATTCTGAAAACAGCCGATGGCAAGAACGTAGTTGGCCCGAACGGTATCTATCAACTGGATGCCAACAACTGGATCAAGGCGGGTAATGCCATGCCCAAATTAACGGGTGGTTTGCTGAACAACTTTAGCTACAAAGGCTTCAATCTGGACGTAGTAGTTGACTTCCGTTACGGTGGCTCTATTATGCCAACCGGTATCAACTGGCTAACATCACGCGGTCTGACCGAAGAAAGCCTCACTGCAATGGATGCTGAACATGGTGGCCTTAGCTATTATATCGACGCCAATGGGAAAGGCGTTCAGACAACAGCAACTACTGGCCCAAGTGGCCAAACGGTCTACCATGATGGTATGCTGATGGATGGCGTACTGCCAACGGGTGAAGCCAATACCAACGTTATTTCTCAGGCTGTTTATTATAACAACACCTACAACTGGGGCGGGCCGCAATACAGCAGTTCGCGCTATGAATTGTATGTAAAGGAGAACACCTATGTCAAAATGAGAGAGATCTCGTTAGGCTATCGGATTCCGGCTAGTATCACCCGTAAAATCGGTACGCAGAACCTGACCCTGTCGGTGTTCGGTCGTAACCTATTCTTCATCTACAGAACCATTAAAGATCTGGATGCTGAGCAAACCAACGTAGGTACGAAATGGTCGGATAACATCAACAACGCTGGTAACAACCCCTCTTTCCGTACAATGGGTGTTATGTTACGTGCCAGCTTCTAACCTTACTTCAGTCATGAACATGAAAAAAATATCTCTCCTGTTTTTAGGTGGGCTTCTTCTGGCGAATGTGTCCTGTAAGGAGTCAGATTTTTCGGAAGCCTATCCCAACCCTGCCAAGATTGCAGAGACAACCGTTGAAAAGCAGTTTACCGGCGTTCTGTATTCAAACAAAGATTATGTGTTGCCAGGTTACCGCTATTACTTCGTTACCCTGCGCACATCCATAAACCATTACACGCAGTCGACAGGTTGGATTAATGCATCGGCCAGTACATTCCGGGTTCATCGGGTGTAGAAGATGTTTGGTACAACTATTACAATATGTTAGGGCAGTACCGCGAACTGCAAAAAGTATACGCGTCGAAGACCGCCGAACAGCAGGCTGACCGGAAAATCTTCATGCTGGCCGCAGCGGTTTATGTATATGACTACACGGCGAAGATGGTCGACCTTCTGGGACCAATTCCGTTTACCACGGCTGGTCTGTTAAGTACCAACGGGGGCGACTATCTGGCATCTAGTGCAAAATTCGATACCGCCGAAAGCATCTATACGTTTTTGCTGGATGACCTGAAGCGTATTTCAACCGAGTTGAATGGGATTACCTTAAACTCGGGTTACCAGAAATCGTTTCAGACGCAGGATTTCCTGAACAAAGGTGACGTAACTGCCTGGAAGCGGTATACGAATTCGCTTCGCCTGCGGCTGTTGAACCGGGTGTCGGATGTAGAAAGCTTCAAGTCGCGGTCAAATACCGAAATGGCTGAGATTCTAGGCAATACGACAACCTATCCGATTGTTGAAACCAACGCTCAAAACATCCAGATGAATGTCTATGATATCAACACCGATATCAACTCAAAAGGATTCCAGGATGGTTTAGAGTCGGCGGGCTGGTTTGGTAACACAGCGGGCAAAGCAATGATCGACAATATGAATGCGAACAACGATCCGCGTTTGCCAATCCTTTTTGAGCCAGGGGCAAGTGCGGCCGGGAAGTACATTGGTATTGATCCTACGGCTACGGAAGCAACTCAGACAGCGCTCTTCAACGCCGGTCAGGTTGCGATCTACAACCGCTATACGTTAAGCCGTAATCAGTTCTTCCCAGGTATCCTGATCAATGCCGCGCAAATGAATTTGATTAAAGCGGAGTATTATTTGAGAACCAGCAACGATGCTTCGGCAAAAACGGCTTACGAAACCGCGATCACGCAGTCGGTGCAGTTCTACAATGGTATTTTAGCCCTGACCAACGCTACGGGTGTTACGGGTTCTACTAAGCCTGCCGCAGCAACGGATGCGTCTATTTCGGCTTATATCGCCAGTAATGGCGTAAAATGGAGCAGCGCAACCACCAGCGCCGACAAGCTAAAGTTGATCGCTACTCAGAAATGGCTGCATTATAATCTTGTTCAGCCTTACGAAAACTGGTCAGACCTTCGCCGACTGGACTACCCAACCTTGAGTTTCCAGGTCGATAATGCGAACAACCAAACACTACCTCCTGTCAGATGGACGATTCCTGGTAATGAAATTACCTACAACGCAGCTAATTATGCCGCAGTGAAGTCAACGGATAATCTGACAACCAAGATTTTCTGGGATGTGAAGTAAGCTACCTCAGTACAGTAAGACAAATAGGTGTTTTAAAATCAAAATGGGCAGGCCGATTGGCTTGCCCATTTTTGTTGGGTGAAGAATTCACTTTCTAGTTCCCTTATTCTCCAGTACCAGCAATTGCGGAAAGGATATAATACCTTTGAAGAGCAACTGAGTCATTTCGCCAAGGGAGTGAAAATAAGAGCCCAGCACAATGTCTATATCGCCATCCTGATCGAAGTCGGCGGCTTCCATGGTCAACCATTTTCCAGAAGCGGCTTCTGGGGTGCTAAACGGTTTAAAGGTCAGCTTTCCTTCGTTGGCTAAATAGATAAATCCCTGTTCTGGTTGGGCCAGATTGGTGTAAAAGGAAGTCGCGGCAATGTCAAGGTCGCCATCATTATCAAAGTCGCGGGCAAGGGCTTTACTGGCACCGTACATTGGGTAAAACCAGGCTTCTTTAAAATTATCTTTCCTGTCGTTCAGATAGATACGTACACCATGGTAATTTTTATTGATGGCGGAATAGTCCCAATTATCACCGTTAGCCAGCAGAATATCCTGAAAACCATCCTTATTGAAATCGACCAGTTCGAAATAACTGGACCCGAATAGGGGGGAGAAACGCAACACGGTTTTTTCCTTGAATTGACCGTTTCCCTGATTATAAAAAATGGCCACTTCTTCCCGTGCCTGTGCCATCAAGACCATGATATCAGGCTTTTTGTCCCGATTAAAATCGGCTATTTCTACTTTGCGGGCACCAGGCAATGCTTTCAGGATGTGTTCTTTAGTGGGTTCAAAATCATCATACCAAAATAGCTTTCCGGCATTATTCCCAAATCCGCAGATGACCGCATCGTCCTTCCCGTCGGCATTTAAATCGCCGGATGCAAATTGAACGGGCCGGGGTAGTCCTTTGATATTTATGGGAGTGGAACCTGTTTTTGCGGATCGCTCCAGCGTCATGAGTCGGCCCAGTTTCTGATCGGAGGGGCTAAAAATACCGATGGTAAGCACCCTCGGAGCTGCATTTTTGGGGAAGTCTATATCCGTTGGTGGCGTATCAATCCACCAGGTATCTTTCAGCAGCCCATCGCCCAGTTGCAACTTCCCATCAAGCACGTATAAGGCATTTTGGGCGTCGCCAACATAGAGCTGAGCGGTATTTTTGTCGTACTTAAGCAAGGTGGTTTGCGGTACCGGCTTATCACTAAGCACCAGCTCTTTTGCCTTAAATAGAGGCAGTTGATGGGTTACGGCCGGATGGGTTCTCTGCGGTAGAGGTTCTTCAGGCGCAGCGCTTTCATAATACCGAACAATCTTTTCCCAATCACCCATTGACAACGCAGCCATCTCTGGATAGATATTCAGCTTACTAATGGCTTTTTCTTCCTCGGGTGAAAGCGCTCTCAGTGTATCCTGACCGGCTTGTTTGATGCCAAGGCGCATACCCATGTTAGGCAGAACGCCCATGACCCACGTTTTTTTGTCCAGTAATTCGGGCTCGGGAAACAAGTGGCAGTTACTGCAATAACGTAAGGCCAACTGCCTGCCAGCGGAAGTTGAATCATGGGCCGCGGCTTCCTTTCGAGCAAGCTTACCGGTATTATTCCGTTCAATGTCGGCAAAGGAAACCACGCTGAGGGAAATAAAAAGCAGCAACCCGGTTTTAATGGCAGCCATCAGGCGATTCGTTTACATTCCCCTCCCCTGAAAACAGGGGAGGGGTTAGGGGTGGGGTAAATACATCCGTAAAATTACACATCTGTAAACAGACTTTCTATGACATAGGCATGCGTGCCAAGCCACTTGGCGGCTCCGCTAAGTTGTGTCACCTCAATCATCAGGTTGTTGCGGAAACCGCTCAGGCAATGTTTATTGATTGCCTGTTTGATGGAATTGGTAATGAATAAAGAATCCTCTGCCAGTACACCATCGACAATAATAATCTCAGGATTAAACAGCGTAACGGCAATGGCCAGACCTTTTCCTAATTGGTAGCCCGTTTCGTGTAATTGATCAATCGCGAATGTATCGCCCTCGTTTGCGGCCTGGATAACCTGGCTAATCGTAATCTGGGCAGGATCGTCATGGTAGACGGCTAATTTGGTTGCTTGTCCTGCCAGCACTTCCTTGCGTACCCGTTTAACCAGCGACGACCCAGAGGTGAGCGTATCCAGGCAGCCTATTTTGCCGCAGTAGCATAATTCGCCATGCGGGTCTACCTGAATATGGCCTAATTCGCCCGCAAAACCCGAAGCCCCATGAAAAACCTCGCCGTTACTGATAATTCCCAGCCCCACTCCCCAATCAATGTTGATCGTCAGAGCATGTTGTTTACCCTGGCTTCTGCCGAAACGATGCTCTCCCAACGCGGTCGCTTTCGTGTCATTAATCATAAAAACAGGTAATCCCCATTGGTGCTCCAGCCAGTCCGTAAAAGATTGACCAGATGGCCCAAGATCAGGATAGCTCACATTTAGGCCCTGTCGCGAATCAATCAGTCCTGGCATCGATACACCAACACCAATAACGCCGGCTTTGGCTATCCCCGACTCGGTCAGGGCCTCATTCACGAACGACACCAGAAAATTCGAAAAACTGGCTTTGTTTTCCAATATGGTATCATCAATGCGCTGGAAGACAACCTGCCGTAAAAGATTGACCAACACTAGTTTTGTGCCGTGGGTATTGCTATCGATAATGAGTGCATAGTGCCCCACCGGGTTCAGACTGAATAGCACAGGCCGCCGGCCGTTGTTACCGGAAACCGTCCCAATAGTGCTCACCCAGCCTTCGTCGATCAGCTGTTCAACAATGTGCGTAACCGAAGGAACGCTGGTGTTTAAGACTTCGGCCAGTTTGGCCAGGGTGCAGGAACCTTCCTGATAGAGGTATGAAAGTACCTTTTTGACTTGCTGGTTTTTTTTAAAAGCAACAATAGACTTTTTGGTAATAACTGGGCCTTCTAGGGCAGTAAATGTGGGCATAGGTAATAACGACTACTCGGCAAAAGCCGTCGTTGAATTAGAAGCATTAAATCGCTATAGGTAGAAAGACACAATAGCTCCATTTCTATTTGTTAGTTTAGAGAACTTATAAACAGACCATAGATACACAGCCTTCGTCCCATTTAAAGACATAATTAATAAATATTTTTTTAAGTAAGTCCATATTATTAAAAAAAATTAAAATATAGGTATCTTTGTCCCTTACCCATTTTCACCAAAGAATAGTGAAGCCACGTTTGTTATTGACATCAATTTCATTGGCCGCTTGTCTCTTCGGCCTATTGCTAGCAGGTTCTTCTCATGTAGCTGCTCAGACATCTTCTAAACGGTATGTACTCATTGGGTATGTGAGCGGAAACGGCTGGACGAAAGAACAGATCGAAGCCCGTAAACTCACGCATATCAACTACGCATTTGCGGTGCCCGCCAAAAATGGGGAGCTGGCTCCCATTTCGACTAAAGACTCTGCTAACCTGGCTGCGTTAACCTCACTTCGGTCGATTAATAAAGACCTGAAAATACTGATCTCTGTGGGTGGCTGGGGTGGTTGCAAGTACTTCTCGGATGCCGCGTTAACCGATGCTTCACGTCGAAAATTTGCCAACAGTGCCGTCTCGTTCCTGAAAAAGCACAAGCTCGATGGGGTTGACATCGACTGGGAATATCCCGCTCAGATTGGCGCAGGCAATATCTTTCGGCCCGAAGATAAGGCCAATTTTACCTTATATCTGAAAGCCATTCGTGACCGACTCGATGAGCAAGGAAAGGCGGATAAACGAACCGGTTCAAATCACTATCTGCTAACGGCCGCCACTGGGGGCGATACGGCTTTTGTGAACCATACCAATCTGGGAGAAGCTCAGAAATACCTGGATTACGTTAACATCATGACCTATGACCTCTATCACGGCAATGATAAAGTGACGGGGCATCATAGCCCACTGGCGCAGTCTAAAAAAGGGGATCAATCGCGCAACAGTTCCATCTCGGCGGTAGAAGGGCACATCCGGGCGGGCGTTCCTGCGAAGAAAATCGTGCTGGGCATTCCATTCTACGGGCGCGGCTGGGCCGATGTTCGTCCGGTGGATAACGGTCTTTATCAACCATCAACGGGTAAGCACTCGTTCATCAGCCACGATGAACTGGCAGACAAATACATCAACAAAAACGGATTTGTTCGCTACTGGGACGCCGATGCCAAAGCTCCGTATTTGTGGAATGCCACCTCACATACCTTTATTTCCTATGCCGATGCCGAATCGTTCGGCCCGAAGCTGGACTATGTGAAGAAGAAAGGGCTGGGAGGCATTATGTTCTGGGAGTACATCTACGATCTGAAGCATAAAGCACTCCTTGATCCCGTAGTCAACGGCCTGAAATAACCCTACACTGACGACTCCTATCCCATGAAGACTACTTATTTTCGCTCACGTTACTTTAGGTGGTTTCTAGCTCTTATGCAGGTATCGGGCACTGTGTTTGCCCAGCACCATTCTGAACAGAACCACGCACATTACGTACCCCCTAAAGACAGCCTGGTTAGCCAGAAACTGGCGCATTGGCAGGACATTAAGTTCGGATTGCTTATGCACTGGGGTACCTACAGTAAATGGGGCATCGTAGAGTCCTGGTCCTTATGCCCCGAAGATGAAGGCTGGTGCGAACGCCGGGGTCCATATGCAGCCAACTGGTACGAATACAAAAAAGCGTACGAAAACATCCGGACAACCTTTAATCCAACAGCGTTCAATCCCGAACGCTGGGCTACAGCGGCCAAGGATGCGGGCATGAAATATGTGGTGTTTACCACGAAGCACCACGACGGATTCTGCATGTTCGACACCAAACAGACGGACTACAAAATCACTGATCCCAAAACGGCTTTCTCATCGAATCCACGAAGTAACATTGCCAAAGAAGTGTTTACTGCGTTTCGGGGAAAGGATTTCATGATCGGAGCTTATTTTTCGAAGCCGGACTGGCATATACCCTACTACTGGGACCCCTATTTCCCGCCTAAGGACCGTAACGTATCGTACGCGCCTAAAAAGTACCCTCAAAAGTGGCAGCAGTTCAAGGATTTTACCTATAACCAGATTCAGGAACTGATGACGGATTATGGTAAAATCGACATTCTCTGGCTCGATGGTGGCTGGGTTCGTCCGGCATCCACGATCGACTCCACAATTAGCTGGCAGCGCACCATTCCCTATGATCAGGACATCGACATGGCGCGCATTGCTGGCATGGGACGCCGTAAACAGCCGGGCCTGCTGGTCGTAGACCGTACCGTGACGGGGGAGTTTGAAAATTACGTTACGCCCGAACAATCAATTCCAGATTCCTATATGCCGATTCCCTGGGAGTCGTGCATGACTATGGGCGATTCCTGGTCGTATATCCCTAAAGAAAACTTCAAATCGGCCCGCAAATTGATTCACACGCTGGTGGATATTGTCGCCAAAAACGGCAACCTGCTTCTGAACATTGCCCCTAGTCCTGATGGCGACTGGCACCCAGAAGCCTACCAGCGATTACAGGAAATTGGAGCCTGGCTGCGTGTCAACGGTGAGTCGATTTACGGAACCAAACCTGTAGCACCTTACCGGCAGAAACAGTGGGCCTACACGGGCAATGGCAAAACCAGGTATCAAACATACTTGCCAACCGATCAGGAAGCTGTTCCCGCAACCATCACACTTAACAACGTTACGCAGAACAAACCAACTGTAAAGCTGCTGGGGTATACCAAGTCGCTGAAAGCCAGTAAAACATCAGAAGGGTTGGTGGTTACGCTGCCCGAACCCGCCCGACAGTTGTTGGCGACTCAACCAGCCTGGGTTTTCAAACTGGAATCTGCGGAGCGGTAAGTTTCAAGATTGTATCGATCAGCCCAAAGACACCACCCTCTCGTTAACACCATCAACTATGTCAAAACGATTCCTTCATCTTGCTCTCACGCTACTTTCGGTGGGTCAACTTCATGCGCAACCGAAGCCTGAACCGGCTACCTATTCGTTTACCAAAGGACTGGTTGCGTTGACGGGTAGTCGCTACGGTCGGGAAGCGATTTATACTGATCCACTGGCCTATCAACTGTATTCCGGTACGCTCAAACCACCGACCGAAGGGGCTGTTTTTGGCACCGATGAGCAGGAGAAGGAAATCAAATGGATGCCTGTTACCGCCGACAGCCTGAATCGGTTGCGGTTTCGGGGTGGTTTCCGGGGAAATGGTGGAGCACCCGCCGGACCCGGTGTTGTAGCAGGTAGCCTACGAGGGGGTATTGGCGGGGCGGTGGCTATACTTACCTGACTTACCCAGCGACTCGCGAACAAATTGCCCTGCTGACTATAAAGGGCAACAGCAACGTCTATGTAAATGGCGAACTGCACATGGGTGACGCTTACAGCATGGGGTATCTGCACATTCCGGTAAAGCTAAAAAAAGGACTAAACGAGTTTTACGTGCGGGGTGTCATGATAACCGCTAGCCTGAACTTCCCCGACAAAACAGCCTTATTACGTACCGATGACCCAACACTCCCCAGCATTCGGTTAGGCGAATCGAATGCATCGCTTCAGGGTGCTGTAGTTGTTGTCAATACCTCAACGACGCCACTTACGGGATTGCAATTAACCAGCAAACTAGGTGGTAAAACGCAGACTACCAGTCTGCCTGTTATTCCAGCCTTATCGAGTCGAAAAGTAGCCTTTACCTTCGATGGAAGCGGTATCACCACAAAAGGAACGCAACCTTGTGAGTTGGCTCTACTTCAGAAAGGGAAGTTGCTCGACGCAGGCATGGTTTCGGTGGAGGCTGTTCCTACTGGTGCATCCTATAGCCAGACGTTTGTTAGCCACATTGATGGAAGTTTGCAATATTATGCGGTAACTCCCCAGTCATCGACTACAACTCTGCCCTCGGCCCTGTTTCTTTCCGTACACGGTGCGGGGGTAGAAGCCAGCGGACAGGCGCGGGCCTACAAACCTAAAGATTGGGGTAATCTTGTGGCGGCTACTAACCGTCGGCCACGCGGTTTCAACTGGGAAGACTGGGGACGAATAGACGCTCTGGAAGTGCTGGCGATTGCTAAAAACCAGTTTAAGCCCGATCCGCAACACATTTACCTGACTGGCCATTCGATGGGCGGGCACGGTACCTGGTTTCTGGGCGCAACTTACCCCGATAAGTGGGCGGCCATTGCACCCTGTGCGGGTTACCCAACCCTGAAGGAATACGGTTCTGCCGATGGCGTGATACCCGATACAAGCAATGATCCCCTGGAGCAGATGCTGTTGCGATCCGGAAATCAGAGCGACGTATTGAAACTGACGAGCAACTACAAACCGCTGGGCATCTACGTTCTTCACGGCGATGCCGACCGGACAGTACCCGTTACCTACGCTCGTCAGATGCGCAAACTGCTGGGAGAATCACAGCCTGATATGAGCTACTACGAATACCCCGGCGGTAGTCACTGGTTTGGCGATGAAAGCGTTGACTGGAAACCTCTGTTCGATTTCTTCAAATGGCACAAGATTGCCGTCGATTCGACCGTGAACACCATTGATTTCATGACGGCAAATCCCGGTATCTCGTCTTCATACCGATGGGCTTCTATTGAGCAGCAAGCCCAACCACTTCTTTATAGCCGGATACAACTGGACCGGAAAGGGCAAACAATAACGGGAACGACAGCAAATGTGGCGCTCCTGAAACTGGCGCTGAATGAATTTGGGGTAAAAACACCCCTGACGATTACGCTGGACGGAACTCCCGCGCTTACCTACACCACGACGAGCGCACAGGATACGCTATTCCTGCACCGGGAGAACGGTCAGTGGAAGCAAGTGGAACGACCTGATGCGAGCCAGAAAGGTCCTCATCGGTACGGTACGTTCAAAGATGCATTCAACAACCGAATGGTATTTGTGTACGGAACGAAGGGTACGAAGGAAGAAAATGACTTGAACTGGCAGAAGGCTCGCTACGATGCCGAAACCTGGTATTACCGGGGCAACGGTGCCATTGATATCGTTGCTGATACGGATTTTTCGCTGGCCAAGTATGCAAACCGAGGAGTTGTTCTGTTCGGGAATGCGACCAACAATGCCGCCTGGCCATTCCTTTTGGCCGACTGTCCTATTCAACTAGAGCGCAATCGCATCCGGGCAGGGAGTCAGCAGTGGCAGGGCGATGATTTAGCCACCTATTTCGTCTGGCCAATTAAAGGCTCGAAAACGGCGTCGGTGGCGGTCGTTGGCGGAACGGGACTGAAAGGTATGCGGGCGGCTTCGGCCAACCAATATTTTGCCGGAGCCAGCGGTTTTCCTGATTTCATGATTTTTGGACTGGATATGGTTCGGGATGGCAGCAAAGGGGTTCGGATGGCGGGCTTCTTTGATAACGAATGGAAACTAGCGCCGGGACTATATGTTGTTAACGGTCAGAAAAACGGCGCTGAGTAAGCTCATTTGCCGTTCTGGAATCAGGAACTTCCCGAAAGCTTAGAGCTTTCGGGAAGTTTTTATCTAAAATCCTTTCGCTTATTACCTGTACTCCAATGGTTCGATTGCCTTTCCTATTACTAGTCCTGTTCGTCACGTTAACTGTTCGGGCACAGGACGTTGCCGAGCGGTATGCGCTTATCCCATATCCAACGTCATTAATTCCCGCGTCGGGGGAGTTTACCGTAACGGCTCAGACGGCACTGGTCGTTCAGGATAGCCGGTTTGGTAATGAAGCCCGGCAGTTAGAGGCACTGCTGAAACCTGGTTTAGGCAAACGCCTGCCGAGCAAAGGGACTGGTTCAAAAATCGTACTTCAGCACGATGCATCTATCACAAACCCCGAAGGGTATGATCTGACAATTACACCTCAACAGGTAACCCTGAAAGCCAGCCAGCCTGTCGGTATGTTCCGTGCCGTTCAGACGATTCGCCAGTTACTACCGGTGACGATTGAGAAAACGGAGAAACCCTTAGCATCAATCACGCTTCCGGCGGTACATATTCATGATCAACCAGCCTATGCCTGGCGGGGCATGCACCTCGACGTATCCCGGCATTTTTATTCCATAGACTATTTGCAGAAGTTCATTGACCGGTTGGCGCTTTACAAATTCAATAAATTTCACCTGCACCTAACCGATGACCAGGGCTGGCGACTGGAAATCAAAGCCTATCCCAAGCTAACGAGCGAGGGAGCCTGGCGAACGTTCAACAATCAGGATTCGGTCGTCCTGAAACGGGCCGTCACCAACCCCGACTTCGATTTACCAAAACAGTTCATTCGCCAACAGAACGGCCAGACCCAATATGGCGGTTTTTACACCCAGGCCCAGATGCGTGATTTGATTGCCTACGCAGCCGCTCGGCACATCGAAATCATTCCTGAAATTGACATGCCCGGTCACCTGAGCGCAGCCATCAAAGCCTACCCATTTCTGAGTTGCATAGGTCAGCCGGGTATGGGCAAAACATTTTCGGTACCCATTTGTCCCTGCAACGAACCAACCTACACGTTCATGGAAGGGGTGTTAAGCGAAGTTATTGCGCTATTCCCGAGCCCATACGTTCACATTGGTGCCGATGAAGTAGAGAAGTCAACCTGGGCGCAGTCGGTGGCTTGTCAGGAATTGATGAAACGGGAAAACATTAAAAATGTAGAGGAATTACAGAGCTATTTTGTGCACCGGATTGAAAAGTTTGTTCAATCGAAAGGCAAGAAATTAATGGTCTGGGACGATGCGCTCGAAGGTGGCCTTAAGCCGTCAACAGCAGTGATGTACTGGCGTAGTTGGGTCAAAGACGCTCCTTTTAAAGCCGCACAGAATGGTAACGATGTTGTCATGACGCCGGTTAGCAACCTGTATTTTGATAGCCCTCCGGCATTCGGTCGGTTGAAAATGTGTATAATGTTGCCGTCGTGCCTGAAGGCGTAAGTGCCGGGCAAGCAAAACAATTTCTGGGGGCGCAGGCTAACATCTGGACTGAATATATCCCGACGGAAAATCGGGCCGATTACATGGCGATGCCCCGCATGACGGCGCTTTCGGAAGTAGTCTGGACGGCGAAAAAGGATTTTCCAGACTACCAGAAACGGCTTCTCCAGCACTACCTGCGGATGGAGAAACTGGGTATTCACTACCGCTTACCTGACCTCACAGGTTTCGCCGAAGAAAACGTGTTTGTCTACCAGGCCACGCTACGGATCAGAAAGCCACTAGACAGTTATATGCTTCGCTATACGACCGATGGGTCACAACCTCAGGCAAATTCACCTGAGTTGCCTGCTGGCCTATCCATTACAAAACCACAGACGATCCATGTGGCGGCCTTCACGCCCTCTGGCGTTCGGGGGGATATCTATTCGCTTCGTTACCAGCAGCAGGCCTATGCAATACCTGCCAATGCTTCCAGTCCAGTGGCCGGTTTACGATGCCTCTATTTCAAGAAGTATTTCAGGGAAACGAAATTTATGGAGCAGCAAAAAGCTGATAGCACCTATATCATTAACAACGTTTTGGTACCCAAATCAGTAAACGCGCCAAGCTTCGGTATACAGTTTCGAGGCTATTTAACCGTACCCGAAACTGGGGTTTATAGCTTTTTCTATACCTGCGATGATGGCGGCATTCTTCGTATTGCCAATCGGATGGTTGTGGATAATGACGGCAATCATTTCCCCATTGAAAAGAGTGGTCAGGTCGCTTTACAAAAAGGCGCGCACCCTTTCGAAGCAGACTTTATTGAAGGGGGCGGTGGTTTCACACTCAAATTAAAGTACAGTCTGAACGGCTCCGAGCCAATGGACATTCCAGATAGTTGGTTCTCGCATTGATAATGGCCCGAGAATAGCCTCCCATTCTCTAACTCTTACCATTACCTCAGATTGTTTGAACATAGCTTCATGGTTAAGGTTTATTTGTAACCGGCTAGGCTTTTTTAGCGGGTTTACACAACAAAACCAAGTAATCTCATGATCAGTCAAACAGACAACACCAGCGTAAACAGTACATCGACTACTGGATCATCAACGCTAATGACGGCTATCTTCACCAATCGTGATGCAGCTGAAACGGCTTATGACGCGCTATTATCACATGGCTTTTCAAAAGATGATGTGAATATCGTCATGACGGATGAAACCCGTAAACAACACTTTGATGCCAGCGATTCGGACGATTCAGCATTAACGGATAAAGCGATGGAAGGGGCTGGCAAAGGGTCTGCGATTGGGGGTACAGTGGGCGCGGTGGCAGCAGCGATTGCCGCCATCGGAACGACGTTGGCTTTGCCGGGACTGGGTTTACTCATTGCGGGTCCGCTGGCAGCTGGGCTGGCCGGTGCGGGAGCAGGTGGTTTAGCGGGTGGCTTAATCGGGGCTTTAGTCAATTCGGGTATTCCGGAAGAAACGGCCAAATCGTATGAATCGGGCCTTAAAAGTGGGGGTATTGTTGTTGGGGTACATCCTCGGGATGAAGCGGATAAAGCATATCTAACCCAGCAGGGCTTTCATTAATCCCAGGCTTGTAACTGGATAGGGATTCAGTTTACAGCAAACTAAATAAATAGTTTTTTCAACAGCGCCAAATCAACTTTAATTAAGGTTGATTTGGCGCTGTTGCTATTCCTGGCCCAGCCTTTTTTATAATGTCCAAAGGCTGGTTTCAAGTTTGTAAGACAATTGATGATTGGCTAAATGAATGTCAGGTAAACAGAAATAAAAAGTAAATCAAATTTGACTATAAATTGATACTAATGTGTTAGGGCTAGCTCACATCTAAATGAATTAAGCTATTGGCAATTTGCTGCATGGGTATTCCCAAGTCTTTAAACAATAACAAGAGGAATATTTTTTTTACCTTCCGAGTTAATAATACTAATTGTTCAATATTTAGTTCATTTTTCTTAATCTTTTTGATAGAATTTTCATCATAATGAGTATAATAATTTCTATTATCAACAATTACGTCAGGTAATGATTTAGCATCTGAAAACAATTCTTTAAATTTTTCATTATCTAGTTGCTCTTTAATTAATGATAAAGCGTTTTTTATTTTTCTTCTTAAGGAAATCGAATCTGAATATGTAATTGCACTTAGCATTTTTTCCACTATATCATCAAAGCTATCCTTATCACTATCCGAAAGTTCTTTATTTGTCTTATTTCCAAAAATTTCACCAATATATATCTTATTGATAATAGACAACTTAAATTTTTCCTTTATCTCTTCGCTATATACATTCTTGCTCATTATGGCACCACAAAAAACTTCAAGAGAGCGAGAAACCTCCAAAAACGTCTCTTCAGAAAAATGATGAAAATTCTTTGATGCGACCCACCCTACATAATCTAAATCATCAGATAAATGGTACATTGACCATCTATTCAATATATTAGTTAATGGAATTGATATATCCTTAAACTGAGTTCGCATCCTGGTAAGGCTAGGGGCTCTATTTGGAAAGCCATCAATTGTATTTCTATAAAATACATTATAGCTGTTATTCAAGGTAAGGTCTAAGCTATCCGTAACTCTAAAATAAGTAATAAAACTAGACTGTCCGAATAAGGTGGTTAAAAGCCTTCTATAATGCTCAATCCATTTAAGCAAGTCTTTGAAATTTATCCCAGGCTCTTTAAAAATAAAACTTGTGTAACAAGTCTCTTTCAATTCATAGCCAGTAAAAGTCCTAGGATCGCTTCCAGGTGAATAACCGAAATCAATTTGAAGTTTAAAGAGGCTCCCTATATCAAACTTCAAGCTTTCTGGCTGTTTATATTCCATTGAAATACCAGTAAAGCTTTGTCCATCATTCAATAATTCTTTAGTTATGCCGGTAATTCCAAGCCAAGGACTTAAGCCAGCATATACCACTGAGGCAGTTAAAAATTGAAGAGATTCAAAATTTTCGTATTCAAAATTTTCAATTATTACATTAGGGTGTATCCTAACTTTTACTCCACTAGAAACGCTATGAGTTTCAATAATACAATCAATAAGTGTTATCTTTTTCCAGAATGGTAGTCATACCCCTTGATAATTGGAATAAGCTGTGTTTGATCAAGTAATCGGAATTCATCCCAATAAGCATTTTGCTTTCCAATTTTCAATTCACCGCCATTTTTAGGCGAGTATGTGAGTAAACCTTGAAATACTCTTTCTGGATCATCAGAAAATATACTCCAAGTACCTAACCATTCACGTTCTTCTAACATACCTATAGATAATCAATTACCTGTACAACTTTCATGAATCGTATCTGAAATTTCATTAAGTCAGTATGATCATAGCCCGAATGTAGCAAGTGTAGCAGATGTAGCCTAAAACAAACCTTTATTTTTAAGCAGGCGGTACTATTGGCTGTGATGAGGCCGATAGCTGCTTGGGCTAGTCAGCCGATTGGATAGAAAGTTATGCTAAAATTTGGGCTTGTGTCTAACTTGGCACTTATTAGGAGTGAATGGCCTATAAAGCAAAAAAGCACTCAACATTTCTGCTAAGTGCTTGATTACTAAGTGACCCCGGACAGGTTCGAACTGTCGACCCATTGATTAAGACGGGGCCGCCCGAGCGGTCAATTGTTCTACCAACTGAGCTACGGAGTCTCTAGAGTTAGAGACCAATAAAATTGAAAATAAGTGTCCCGTTTTACAATCCCCAAAGGATACCCTTGAGTAGGGTATTCCGTAAACCAACCCGTCCCTCACACATAAAGAAAAAGCCGCAACCAACTGATTTACAATTGATTGCGGCTTATTTATGTGCCGAAGGCGAGACTCGAACTCGCATGTCCGTAAAGACACACGCCCCTGAAACGTGCGTGTCTACCAATTTCACCACTTCGGCAGTACGCTTCCCTATGTTGGGAGTGCAAAGATAAGGCGCTCCAGGTTGATTGCACAAGAATTTGGCGTAAATTTTTTCTACACTATCGGGTAAATCGTAATCGTTCGCCTGGTTGGTCTGTCAGGAACTGGCCATTTTCATAAACCAATTTACCCGACACAATTGTATGCGTCACGCTAGCACCAAATGTATGTCCTTCTAACGGCGACCAACCACATTGATACAGAACGTTTTGGTTCGTTACTGTCAACGGCTGGTTCATGTCTACTAAAACCAGGTCGGCCCAGTAGCCTTCGCGGACGTAGCCCCGGCGGTCGATCTGAAAGCAATCGGCAGGGGCATGACTCATCTTCCGCACGACCGTTTCGATGGGCAACTTACCCTGCTTCACAAAATCAAGCATAAGCAACAGGGGATGCTGTACCAGCGGTAAACCCGATGGAGCCTGCCAGTACGCTTGCTGTTTTTCTTCCCAGGTGTGGGGTGCGTGGTCGGTGGCAATAATGTCAAGGCGGTCGTCCAGAAGGGCAGCTAACAGCGCTTCTTTGTGGTGAGGTGCCTTGATCGCTGGATTGCACTTGATCAGATTACCCAGGGTCACATAGTCCCGGCTGTCGAACCAAAGGTGATGGACACAAACTTCAGACGTAATCCTCTTCTCGGAGAGTGGGATCGTATTATCGAATAGAACTAGTTCGTCGGCCGTCGAGATGTGTAGTATGTGTAAGCGGGCGTTATGCCGACGAGCCAGCTCAACCGCCAACGATGACGATTTCAGACAGGCCTCCTCGTTACGAATTAAGGGGTGAAGGTCTGCCGTGGCACGGTCACCATATTCAGCTTTGTATCGCTCAGTATTAGCCCGAATGGTCGCTTCATCTTCGCAATGCGTGGCAATCAGCATAGGGCTTTGGCTGAATAGGCTATCCAGCACCTGCTCATTATCGACCAGCATATTGCCCGTCGATGAACCCATAAATACCTTAATGCCGCAAACCGTCTTCGGATCGGTACGCAACACCTCATCGAGGTTGTTGTTCGAGGCACCCATGAAGAACGAGTAATTCGCCAGCGATGTCTGTGCTGCAATCGCATATTTATCAGCCAGCAAGTCCTGCGTCAACGCATTCGGAACGGTGTTGGGCATCTCCATGAAACTGGTGACGCCCCAGCCACAGCCGCCCGTGCTTCCGATTGAATGGTAGCTTTATGCGTCAGACCGGGCTCCCGAAAATGTACCTGATCGTCAATAACACCCGGTAGCAGATACTGGCCATTTGCCTCAATAACCCGGTTGACATCGCGATCAGACAGACCAGACTGAATCTGAGAGATGAAGCCATTTTCAATCAGTACGTCGGTCTCAATAATGCGCCCTTCGTTCACTAAGCGAACATTACGAATCAGAAGTTTACTCATAACAAACGGGCGGCTTCTTTCGCGAAATAGGTTAAAATTACGTTAGCTCCAGCTCGTTTAATCGCCATCAAGGACTCCATCATAGCACGTTCGCCGTCGAGCCAGCCATTTTGAGCAGCTGCTTTGATCATCGCATATTCGCCACTCACGTTATAAGCTGCAATAGGCAAATGGAAGTTATCATTCAGGAGTTTGATGATGTCCAGGTAAGCCAATGCGGGTTTTACCATCAAAAAATCAGCACCCTCTTCAAAATCAAGTTGCGCTTCGATAAGTGCCTCACGACTGTTGGCGGGATTCATCTGATAGGTTTTCTTGTCGCCAAACTTCGGTGCCGAATCGAGCGCATCGCGGAACGGGCCGTAGAAGGCGCTGGCGTACTTGGCCGCGTAGGACATAATGGCAACCTCATGAAACCCACCTTCATCTAATACTTGCCGAAGGTAGCCCACACGCCCATCCATCATATCGGACGGGCCGATAATATTAGCACCAGCCTGCGCCTGGGCAAGGGCCATTTTACCTAATACTTCCAGGGTAGGGTCATTCAGAATTTTACCGTCCTCAACAATACCATCGTGCCCATCCGAACTATAGGGGTCCATAGCCACGTCGGTCATGACCATTACTTCGGGAAAGCGATCTTTAATGGCCCGAACTGCCTGCAAATACAGCCCGTCTGGATTATAGCTTTCGGTAGCGTATTTATCTTTCTTTGACTCAGGCAGGTTCGGAAACAAGTCGAATGTCTTGACACCCAGATCAACGCACTCCTGAATTTCATCCAGCAGCAAATCCAGCGATAATCGGTAGATGCCCGGCATGGAAGCTACTTCCGACCGAACGTTCTGGCCTTCCATGATAAAAACGGGCAGGATGAAATCGGTAACCGACAAACGGGTCTCCTGCACCATGTCGCGAATAACGGCCGATTGACGGTTACGACGCGGACGACGTATTATATTCATACAGAGTCGATAGTTGATAGTCGTCAGTACTAGGCCAACCACTAACGGCTATAGACTAACGACTGTCGACTTTTATACAATTAGTTTAAATCCTTCCCCGTGTACGTTCACCAGTTGAACAGTAGGGTCTTCTTTAAGATACTTCCGCAGTTTAGTCACGTACACGTCCATGCTTCGGGCGTTGAAATACGAATCGTCGCCCCAAACCATTTTCAGTGCAAAACTACGACTGACGGGCTGATTGAGGTTCTGTGCCAGCAATTTTAATAATTCAGACTCCTTACTGGTCAATTTCTGCGGCTGCGACTCGGTTGCCGCATCGGTTTTTCGAGAAAGCAATTGATGTGGGTAATCGAATGAAAGTGAGCCGATTTGATAAATGGTAGCCTCTACCGAATCTGTCGAGCGTTGATACCGGCGAAGAATTGCCTGAATGCGCAACAGCAACTCCTCCATGCTAAATGGCTTAGTCATGTAATCATCGGCCCCAACCTTAAAGCCCTGAATGGTATCTTCCTGCATGGATTTGGCCGTCAGGAAAATAATGGGTACGTCGCGGTGACCCATGCGGACTTCTTTGGCCAGCGTAAATCCGTCTTTCTTGGGCATCATTACGTCGAAAATGCAGAGGTCGTAGTTACCTCCCATGAACAATTGTAATCCCTGATCGCCATTAACAGCGCGATCGGTAGGGTAACCTTTCATGGTCAGGTATTCCTGCACCAATTGGCCCAGATTGGGGTCGTCTTCAACAAGGAGAATGGTTGGCATAATATAATGAGTGATTGAGTGAATGTGAGAATGAGCGAATAAGGCTGACGCAAAAAGCCATTCACTCAATCACTCATTCACTCATTCATAATTTTATAAGGTAAAATCACTTCAAAAGAACTGCCCTTGCCCAGGTGGCTTTCGACCATAATCTGGCCGTGGTGTTCATCAATCATCTTTTTCACATAACTCAATCCCAGGCCGAATCCTTTTACATCGTGCCGGTTGCCGGTTGGCACCCGGTAGAACTTCTCGAAAATCCGGCTCGTCTGGTCTTTCGACATGCCCAGTCCCTGATCAGTAACCTTTATACTTACTCCTTCGGGCAGGCTTTGTGTACTGAGGGTAATATGCGGACTTTCGGGCGAGTACTTTAGCGCGTTGTCCAGCAAATTATAAACGATATTGGTCAAGTGTAGTTCATCGGCTTCAACCACTTCCCGATCGGCATCGAAATGCAGGTCAACCTCTCCCCCACGCTGCTCAATTTGCAAACCCAGGTTGTTGAGCACTTTTTCGATCACATCGTGCACGTTTACAGGTGACAGGTTGAGTTTGATTTCACCCCGATCCAGCAAGGCCATCTGCAATACTTTTTCCACGTGCGAACCCAGCCGCCGGGTTTCGTCGCGAATGATGCCCATATAGCGAGTCAGCCGCGAGTCCATCTGCTCAGGGCGGTCTGAGCCCATGCCACCCTGTCCGCCAGCCGTCATGCCAACAGGCACGCGATTTTTTGATTGAGCTTCTGACCGAAGTTGCTCCTGCGCCATTTCGACCGCCAATGAAATGGTCGAAATAGGCGTTTTGAACTCGTGGGTCATGTTATTGATAAAGTCGTTCTTAATATCGGCTAGTTTCTTCTGACGCACTATTGTACTAATGGCGATGTAAAAACACGCCAGAATGACCAGAATAAGCACTACCGAGGCTCCAAACGTGAATCCCAGCCGACTCAGAATAAACTGCTGCTGAGTTGGGAAATAGACATAGACATAATTACCGGTTTCAAGCAAATTATTGGGAAACAGGGCTGCTTTATACCCTTCGCTGTCAAGTTGTCGTGCTTCCATACCCAATGACGTAAACAGGAATGTCGGCTGCTGCCTGGTTCGAACGCCATAGGCAAATGGAATACTGATACCCCGTTCAACGAGAGCTTGTCGAAGGAGCGTATCGAGTGCCAGCCGGTTTATGCGATCTTCGATAGGTCGGTCAGATAGGAGTAAGCCTTTCAGCACATCTTTAATCCTATGCGATTGCTCCTCAGCCCGATGTTGACTCATGCTCGACGGATGCGTGGGAACTCCTGGTTTGATAGACGCTATATTATTGTCTATTAGCGCTTTTCGTTGTTGTGTCGACTGGCGAATCCGCCGTTTGGCTGCCAGCCTCAGCGAATCTTCGTTAACCTTCTTATTAATACGGATTAACTCGGTGACCAGGTCATTTTCGACCCAGTGATCAAACTGTTGCTGCTGTAGCAACTGAGTCTGCCAATCGCCAACGGCCATCAACTCCTCCTGCTGACGAAAAAACTCGACCACTACCGCCGATTGTTCGGCCGAGAGTGGCTGAACCGTTGGGTGGAGCACATCTGACTGAACGACGACAGCGCCTGCCGGGGTCATACCCAGTGTCATTGTCTGCCGTGAATTTGGGGGCACTACCTGTGTGCGGTCAACTGGTTTCGCTTCGGCTATCCGATCGGCCTGTTTGGCAGTCATGCCATGATAGATAGATTCCTTAGAGGTTGATTTGCCCTCTTTCTTGGCAATGGCCATCAGGCGATCCTGCTGTTCACGGGCCTGGATTCGCTGTTTGGTCAGGTACACAATCTCCTGGCGTTCCAGCGTTCGAACAACCTCCTGCAAAGCATCGGTAACTTTATAGGCAAACTGTTCTTTCTGCAACCGAAGGGCACTCCCTATCCAGAACAATTGCAGGCCAACCAGACCCAGCAACCCTATGGCCATCAGTGCGACAATCCAGCGTATGCGTTGTTTCGACATTTTTTTACTCAATCATGCAACCTTCGCTCAACTTCTGCATCTATTCAAAAGTTGGGTGTGGTCAGTAAAAGTACGAACCGGTTAGCCTACTCATTGGCTCGTTAACAAACTTTAACACCCCAGTATCAATTGGTTTAGTAACTTATTGTTCCTTCGCTTGCAATTAGCCTGTACTATGAAAAAAACAGTTTTAGCAGTCTCCCGGTTCACGCCGGTCCTGCTGCTGGCAGTCGCTTTCGGCGGTGTCGCCCAAGCACAACAGACGGAATCGTCGTCGCCAAAATCAGCTACGAATGAGGTAAATGTCCGCATTATTGAGCGTAATGGCGACGAAGTTCGGGAAGTTGAACGCACCTATCGCATGGACGGCATGACCGATCCGCAACGGGATAAGCTGGTCATGAAATTAGTCGATTCGTTGAAAGCAACCCGGAAAGATGGCCGCAAACGCCAGATGACCATCATTGTGGAAGATAACGATAGCGACCGTATTGTATCCCGTAGGCGTATGGGTCCAGGCATGAAACGAATTCCGGATGACGCCTATGCTTTTCGCAACAGGCTACCTCGAAACGACCGTAATTTCCAGGATAATCAAACGTGGCAGTACGAGTTTCGTCGGGGAGCCGATTCAATGGCCGATCAACTTCGCCGGTTTAAGCTGGAGTTCCCCAAAGACTTTGACCGGCAATTGATTCGTCCATTTGAAGATTGGTCCCGCAACCTTGGAGGCAAGCCATCGACCATTCGGGGATTGGATGCCTTTCCGAACAATCCTGACCGCGATCAACTGAATGTTCGCTTTACAGCGCCATCGAAGGGTGATGTTAGTATTATTGTCACCAATCCAAAAGGGAAAGAAGTAGCCAAACGGGAGATTAAAGATTTCTCGGGCGAGTTTGTCGGTCAGATCGATTTAGGTAAAAAAGCCCAGGGCACCTATTTCATTACCGTTACGCAAAATGAAGATGGCGCGGTAAAACGGATTATTGTAGAGTAGGTATTTGTGGAGTAGGTGGAGTAAGTACATTAAGTTGAGCATGATCAATACTCACTTCACTCACTCCACCTATTTGACCTACTTCACTCACTTCACCTACTTCGCTCAAAAAAAATTAAAAAAATTTAGTACTATGTATTGCAAGATACCAAACAAAACATATAACTTTGTAGTGTAAATAAAGCGAAAGGTCATGAAGGTGTTAGTCGTTATCGGCATTTTACTAGTGGGTATCAGCGGTCAGGCATTTAGCATGGGGCATCCACATAATATGTTTGCTGCCCGAAAACAATTGCGGGCTAAAGCATCGGCATCAGCATCGGTGTGCAAGCCGAAAGTAACCTCGGCTCTTGGCTGGCAGCAGGCTGTTCAAACGACCAAAGCAGAAATTAGTGAGCGGTTACTAACGGCTCTGTCGCATGTGCGCCCAGCACGTTCCTATTAGTGTTGAAGTTACCCTTTCTTTCCAAATGTGGCCAACTGTAGCATAGCCGCCATACGAGCAGGCATGCGGCATTGGCTTTTTTTCTTCTGGGCGTCCTTTCCCTATTGTCTCCTCTGATTAACAACCGTTTCCGGTTGCCTTCCTTCCTGATCAAACTACATTTTAGCGCAGCTGAATTTATGGTATTCTTTGGGCCCTATGTGTACCAACGGCATCATTTTTGTATCTTTTTTTGCTACCTATAAGGCTAAGTCAGTCGTTGATTTTCTATAGATATCGGTAAAAAAGTAGCAAGGCCCAAACAATCAATCCTTTTTTTGTCTTTCATGCGGTAACAAATCGGTTGTACTGGCTTTGCCGTATAATAAAATAGGCTCGCTAGCTGGCTGATCCCATATTGGCTTATACGTTGAAGCGGCTACCATAAATTACTTTTCAACTTTAATTTTGTATTAATCCGTTAGCAACAACAAATATTCTACATTATTTCGTTTAAAATTTAGACAATTCAATGATTGTTGTCGATTTTCGATAGTCTTTGGCTATTTTTATGGTTTGCCAGAAACGACCGTTAACTGACTTAAGCTTTTTTACTTTCAGAGTGCCCATGCGGAACATCGCTGTACGACCAATTTTACTTGTCGGCCTCCTGTCCGTCAGTTTGTTAACAGCATTCGGTCTAATGAGACCTGGCCGTAACCACTGGGCGAGGCATTCTCATGCAAGGTCTCATAAGGCAAAAGCCAGGATTAAAGTCAAACACCCGGTTCCGGTCGTAGCGCCCGTGGCTGTTGTTTCGCCCTATAAATACGGGGAAGCCGCCCAACCTGTGGAAGTCTTTGCCCTTCCCGATAGTGGTCGAATGTGGGTAGACAGCGTGTTCCAGACACTGACACCCGAACAAAAAGTAGGGCAGTTTTTCATGGTAGCCGCCTTCTCCAATCGCCATGAGAACCACTATCAGTACATCGACCATCTGATTCAGAACAACCATATTGGCGGACTTATCTTCTTTCAGGGTGGCCCTCACCGGCAAGCTATCCTAACCAATCGCTATCAGGCTGAATCGAAAGTACCGCTGCTTATTGGCATTGATGGTGAATGGGGACTTGGTATGCGCCTAGACAGCGCTATGGATTTCCCGAAACAAATGTCGCTCGGTGCCATTCGGGACAACGAATTAATTTATCGAATGGGCGCCGAAATTGGTCGTCAGTGCCAGCGTCTGGGCATTCACATCAATTTTGCACCCGTATCCGATATCAATAGCAATCCGTCTAATCCCGTCATTGGTGTTCGTTCTTTTGGGGAATCAAAAGAAAATGTAGCCCTGAAAGCATCGGCCTACATGCGTGGCTTACAGCAAACCCACGTTATTGCCACGGCGAAGCACTTTCCCGGTCATGGCGATACCAATGCCGACTCGCATCATACCCTACCAACCGTCTCCCGGTCGTCGGAGCAAATGCGTGAGATTGACCTGTATCCATTCCGCAAACTCATTGCCGATAGTTTAATGGGGATCGTAACAGGGCATCTGCATGTACCTGTGATGGATAACAGACCTGCGCTGGCGGCTACCTTATCGGAAAAGATTGTTACCGAACTCCTCAAAAAAGAACTTGGATTCCGAGGACTGGTCTTCACCGATGCACTCAATATGGGTGGCATCAGTCGGTCGCCTAAAGCAACAGACGTGAACCTCCAGGCATTAATTGCCGGTAACGATATTCTTCTCTATCCTGAGAACGTGCGAGAGGCTGCTACTAATATTCTGAATGCCGTTCAGCAGGGCGTTATTTCACAGGAGTTCATTGACGAGAAAGTTAAAAAAATACTCCGGGCCAAGTACTGGGCTGGGCTACATCATTACAAACCTATTAACCTCGGCGGCTTATCGGCTGAATTAAACTCCCCCGAAGCGCAGCTTCTGAAACAGGAACTTTGCGAACAGTCGGTAACGGTGGCCAATAATCAGAACAATCTTCTTCCTCTGAATCGGCTGGATACACTGCGGTTGGCTTCCATCGCTATTGGAGCCGAACCCGGAAATGTGTTTCAGAAAACCCTGAACCAATACGCGCCATTCCAGACAGTGGCTTTTCCAGAAAAACCGCTGTCGGAAGCAGACCTAACGAATATGCTGGCCCATGTAAGCGATGCGAACACGGTTGTCGTTAGTTTTCACCGAATGAGCGAATCGGCCGCCCGCCGGTTTGGCATTACGAAACCATCGCTCGATCTGATTACCCGTCTGAAACAGCGCGGCACTAAAGTAATCGTTACAGCCTTTGGCTCACCTTATAGCTTACCAAATTTTGTCGGTGCCGACGCGCTGGTTTGTGCCTATCAGGATATAGACGATATGCAACGGGTTGTAGCTCAGGTACTTTTTGGTGGTCTGGGAGCAAAAGGTATGTTACCGGTTTCGACATCGGGCGATATGAAAGTAGGTATGGGCCTGAGCACAAATCCTGAAGGACGACTATCGGCCGGAACACCGGAAAGCGTCGGGATGAAGTCGGCAGTGCTGAATCAGATTGATGCCATTGCGCAGAACGCAGTTAAAAACCATGTTGTGCCGGGCTGCGAGATTCTGGTAGCCCGCAAAGGAAAAATAGTGTACAGTAAGAATTTTGGTGCCTTGACCTATGCTGCCGGTGCGGAGAAAGTGACGGATGAAACGCTTTATGATCTGGCATCGCTCACGAAGGTGCTCGCGACCTTACAATCGGTCATGGTGTTGTATGACCGAAAACAGATTGATCTGGCCCAGAAAGCATCTTTTTACTTACCCGAACTTCGCAATACGAATAAGCAAAATATCACGCTTCAGGATCTGCTCTGGCACCAATCGGGCATGGTGTCTTATTATCCAACCACCTGGGATCGTACCCGGTTACCGGGCGGAGGTCTGAAAGCCCAATATTATTCGGCTACACAGGATAGCTTGCATACGCTTCAAATTGCCCCTACACTCTGGGGTGTTCCAGCCCTGAAAGATTCCGTCTGGAAATGGGTCGTTCAATCGCCAATGTCGCGAAAAACCGATGAATCGGGTAAGCCAGCCTATGTGTATAGCGACCTCAACTTCCTTACCTTGCAGAAGATTGTTGAACGGGTTAGTAAGCAGCCATTAGACAAATTTGTGACAGAAAACGTGTATAAGCCACTGGGCCTGCACCAACTTGGTTTTACACCCTTACAGCGGTTGCCGCACCCACAATGCGCTCCAACCGAACAGGATACCTACTACCGGAATCAGTTGCTGGTTGGTACCGTGCATGACCAGATGGCGGCTGTGCAGGGGGGTATTTCGGGCCATGCCGGCTTATTTGGCAACGCCCATGACATTGCTACACTCTTACAGATGAACCTTCAGAAGGGCGTCTACGGCGATCAGCGCGTTCTGAATCCCATGACAGTCCCTTATTTCACCCAAACACTTAGTAACCGCAGTTTCCGGGCTCTGGGATGGGACAAACCAAATCCGGAAAGTTCAGGTAGTGTATACATGGCCCCTAAAGCATCACCTCGCTCATTTGGTCATACGGGCTTTACCGGAAACGTCGTGTGGGTCGATCCAGATGAAGAGCTGGTTTTCGTATTCCTGTCGAACCGCATTTACCCAACTGCCGGTAATAACTCCATCAACACGACAAAACTTCGCCGACGAATTCATGAAGTAATCTATAGCGCTGTTGAGTAATGGTTTCTGGATTAAACGGTAAATCATTGTAAAGTTTCACAGCGTATCAAATCATCTTATGCCACTTCACTAATGAAGTGGCATTTTTATTGCTACATGCTTAAGATGCCTGAGTCTCTGGCTAATCTAGTGGAGACGATTTCACCGTATACTTCTACTAACCAACCGATTAGTCCTATATCTATCCTCATTTTCTGCCTGGTATACTTAAAAAGCAAATTATTGCAATTCCTATATCAAGTATAAATGCGTTAACTTTAAAGTCTAGTATCGATTTATTACTCAATTTATTATGAAGGGACGTATTCTTTACTCCTATTTAACGGTCTTGTTATGTCTGATTGGCCTAACAAACCGAGGTTTTGCACAGACGATTACGAATGTTACCTTTTCTAAAGCTACAGTTTGTGCTGGTGAAGGGCTTACGGTTACGTTCACAACCAGCTCTTCATTCGCTGCTGGAAATATATTCACAGCTTACTTATCTGATGTCACAGGGGTACTTACCCAACTCAGTTAGGCACTCCACTCGCGTCAAGAACAGGAGGAACTATCACTGGAACAATTCCTTTAACAGCTGCGAATGGTAAAGACTATCGAATTCAGGTAGCTGCCAGTAACGCCAGTGTCACAAAGGGGACAAGTTTTTCTACCCTCACAGTCAATGTCCCAGCCGCTCGAGTGTTCCTTCTCCCCCACCTACTTATTGTGAAAGTACAACAGCCGTAGCGTTAACGGCAACTCCATCTGCGGGTGGTACCCTGAAATGGTACGCGTTAAACGGAACCTCATCTGGAACGGCAACGATTCCTGACACTAAACTAATTGGCCCAACATCTTATTCCGTCAGTCAGATTATTAGCGGGTGCGAAGGTTCAAAGGCAACGATAACGGTAACGGTAAAAGACGCGCCCCTCGCCCCGACGACATCACCTGTAGGCTACTGTGTAGGGCAAACCGCAAGCGCGTTAACGGCAACACCAGTAACAGGAGCCACGCTTAACTGGTATGGTACTAACTTAACAGGCGGAACACCTTCGTCCGTCTCTCCTACACCCTCAACAACAGCAACAGGCTCTACAACCTATTACGTGAGCCAAACCCAAAATGGGTGTGAAGGGCCAAGAGCCAGCCTTGTTGTAACGGTAAACAGTGCTCCGGGAGCCCGAGCGTAACAAATCCTGCTGACTATTGCGAAGGCGATACACCTTTATCCCTAAATGCTATAGCCTCAGTAGGTGGTACACTAAACTGGTATGGTCAGAGCGCGTCAGGTGGGGTAGCATCAACAGTAGCGACGAAACCAAATACAAGTCTCATTGGCCCAACAAGTTATTATGTTAGTCAGACAGTTGGTGGATGCGAAAGTAGCCGGGCAACGATTACTGTTGTTGTGAAAGGAAAGCCTGGATTACCAACAACTCCACCGGCTCCTACGTATTGCCAAAGCCAGACAGCCGTTGCTTTAACGGCAACTTCTTCGGCAAGTGCCGTTCTTAACTGGTACGGCATTAATGCAACAGGCGGTACGGCCACAAGTATCGCAACTGTACCCACAACGACTCAGGCTGGGGTTATTAATTATTATGTCAGTCAAAGCCTAAATGGCTGTGAAGGACCCAGAGCAGCTATTGCGGTGACGGTCAAATCGACTCCTCTAGCACCCAGTGTCACGAGTCCAATTATTGCCTGTCAGACCCGCAACGCCGATGCCCTATCAGCAATTCCGTCATCGGGAGGGACGCTTACCTGGTATGGTACGGCGGCATCGGGCGGCATCCCATCAGGCTCAGCCCCAACACCATCAACTACCAATTTAGGCTCAATAACTTACTATGTCAGTCAGTCTGTTAATGGTTGTGAAAGCCCAAGAGCAGCATTGACTGTGACTGTCAATGCCATACCAGCGGCTCCTACCGCAACCTCTGCAACCTATTGTGAAAACTCTCAGGCGCAGCCTTTATCGGCTACAGGTCAGAATCTAAAATGGTATGGTACGAGTTCGTCAGGCGGAACGGCCTCATCAACCCCCAGTACACCTAGCACGACAATACTAGGAACTACGCTCTATTATGTATCACAAACAGTTAGCGGCTGTGAAAGTGCACGGGCAGGTATTCCCGTTCTGGTGAAAGATACACCTGTAGCTCCCACTACCGCCAGCATTGACTTTTGCCAGGGAACTAGTGCACCAACATTATCGGCAACTCTAGTCACCAACGCTTCTGCTAACTGGTATGGTACATTTGCCAACGGAGGTACACCATCAAATAACCCTCCTACTCTTTCCAGTTCTACGCCTGGAACTACCCTATACTATGTTAGTCAAACGCTGAGCGGTTGCGAAGGGCCACGGGCAAGCCTGAGTGTGCGGGTGAAAGCCCTACCTGTTGCACCAGGCGTTAGCCCTGTTAGCTTTTGTAATAATAGCTCTGCCCAGCCCTTGACAGCTGCTGGCGCAGGCTTAAAATGGTATGATGCCTCAGATAATGTATTAGGCGCAGCCCCTACACCAACCACAAGTACAACTGGGACTCAGACTTACAAAGTTTCTCAAACCATCGAGGGTTGCGAAGGAGCCAAAGCAACACTTACCGTCACTATCAATGCTATACCAGCCGCTCCTACAGGTAATTCCCCAAACGCGTATTGCGAGGGGAATACTGCCCAACCGTTGCTGGCTAGTGGGCAAAATTTGAAATGGTATGGAACTAGCCAAACCGGTGGATCTGGGTCAAGCAATGCAACCGTCCCAGCACATCGGCCTCTGCTATTGGAAGTATTACTTATTATGTAACACAAACAGTTAATGGCTGTGAAAGTCCGCGGACGGGTATTCCAGTACAGGTAAAAGATACGCCCGATGCGCCTGGAACCTCAGGAATTGAGTTCTGTCAGAATTATACTGCACCCGTCTTAACGGCAACACTAGTTAACAATGCTACTCCCAACTGGTATGGTACTTCCCAAAGTGGTGGTTCGCCATCAGGCAGTGCTCCTACACCTTTGAATTCCGCAGTTGGGATAACGGTTTATTATGTTAGCCAGACTCTAAGTGGTTGCGAAGGCCCACGTGCCAGTTTGACTGTACGAGTAAAAAGTACACCGGGCACGCCCGGTGTAAATCCGGTTAGTTTTTGCAACAACAGTCAGGCGCAACCATTAACAGCTAATGGAACAAATCTCAAATGGTATGATACCTCTGACAATCTGCTGGGTGGCACACCAACACCGAATACAAATACAGTTGGCAATCAAACCTACAAAGTCTCCCAGACATCCAGCGAAGGCTGCGAAGGCCCTAAAGCGGTTCTAACCGTTGTGATTAATGCATTACCTAGCCAGCCTAGTGTTTCACCTGTCACGTATTGCCAGATTCAGCAGGATCAACCAGCCCAAAATGTAACCTCGTTAGCTTCAAATGCTAGTGGTCAGGCGTTAAGATGGTACAATACCGACGGTAATCAGTTCCCCAACGCGCCTATTCCTTCCATTGACAAAGCAGGCACTCAAACGTATCATGTTAGCCAAACAGTTAACAACTGCGAAGGTCCCAAAGCAGATATAGTTGTTACAGTCAACACAGTATCGGCTCCAACTACACCCAAACCCCTGGTCGTCTATTGTGTCAACGACAAGGCCAGCCCGCTGGAAGCTGTTGGGGAAACAGGTAGTCAATTGAAATGGATTGATCCCTATGGTCGGGTTAGCAGCGATACGCCCACACCACCAACATTAAATACGAACGTTCAGCCGGGGGGAGACCCTTTCTATGTCTATCAGATCGGCACGAATGGCTGTTATAGCCCACGCGCTACCATTAAAGTCGTTGTTACTTCACCACCTACGCTGGCACTGGCTGCCCCAACAGGCACAGTCAACTTAGGCCAGAGAGCTCCTTTACAACTGAAGTTTACCAGTTCGGGGCCGTTTAGTTACACGCTTACAGGCGGATATACAGGCACGTCGCTCAAAACAGATACAACCATCTCGGTGCTACCCCGTGGCAACACAATCTACCAGGTAGTAACCGTATCGAATGGTTGTGGGGTGGGTTTACCCGGCAATCCGGCAACAGCGCAAATTAATGTCATCGTTCCAACGGTTTCGACAAGTTCACTAGCCGCAACGACGCTATGTGCAGGCACGTCGCTTTCGGTTCCTTTTACAACAAACGGGCAGTTTAATTCGGGAAATATCTTTCGAATCGAGATGGTTAGTTCGGCGGATACGTCTAAAAAATATGCCATTGCCGCAACAGCTACTAGTTCTCCGGTTACGGGCATCCTACCGCTTACGCTTCCTGGGGAAGATATCTTGTCCGGGTAAAAGCGGATAATCCCGAAATTGCGATTACAGGTAGTAATAGCCCTACCCAGCTAACCATTCGCTCAACCGCAAGTGCTACGCTGACGGGTGCGCAAACTATTTATGAAGGAACACCAGCAAATTTAACCCTGGCATTTGGGGGCGATGGACCATGGACAGCAACCTATGTAGATAGCCTTCGAACCTATACGGCAACAACCTCTACAAGTCCATATATAATCGAAGTACGGCCTGTCCGAACAACGACCTATCGGCTAACAAACGTCATGAATACCTGCGGCAACGGGCCAATTTCGGGCACTGCAACCATTACGGTAGCTCCCTTACTGGGTGTAGATGATAACTCCCTTGACCCGTTGGTAAAAACCTACCCGGTGCCTACTCAAACCGTACTCAGAGTAGAAGTAGACTTACCGTTAACCCATGATCCAGCGACCTTATCGCTCGTTGACGCAGAGGGCCGTCCAATTTTACAGCAAAATACGCGCAAGCAACTTAATGAACTTGACCTGACTGCACAACCTAACGGTCTGTATTTCCTGCGTATACAGGTTGGCGACCGACAAACCGTTCGTAAAGTCTTGAAACAGTAAAACAAGTCGTTAGTCCATAGTGGTCAGTCGATAGTTCTGAAATTACTATCGACTGACCACTATGGACTAACGACTACTGCCTAATGACGCTCATGCCTGACGAATACTTTATGGAAATTGCGCTTGGTATGGCAGAAGAAGCCTACGATAATGGCGAAATTCCTGTCGGCGCCCTCGTTGTTTGTCGTAACCGTATTATCGCGAAATCTCGCAATCAAACTGAACAGCTGGCCGATGTAACGGCGCATGCTGAACTTATGGCGATTACGGCAGCGGCACATTATTTAGGCAGTAAATACCTGACTGACTGCACCTTATATGTAACTCTGGAACCATGTGTGATGTGCGCGGGCGCTTTATTCTGGGCACAGCTTGGTCGGCTAGTCATTGCCGCAACTGACCCCAAACGTGGCTATAGCCGGGTTCAACCGTTAGTACTCCATCCGAAAACCAGACTGGAAACAGGTATATTAGCCGACGAAAGTCAGGCATTACTGGCAAAGTTTTTTAATCGTCTAAGAACATAATTTGGAATCGGCTTGTTAACTCAACCGAATAATCTTACATTCTAACTAATCAATACAATGGCTTTTGTATTAGATCCGCTTCCTTACCCAAGTGATTCGCTCGAACCGAATATTGACAAGCAGACCATGGAAATTCACCACGGCAAGCACCACAATGCTTACGTGACGAACCTGAATAATGCCATTGCAGGTACCGAGATGGAAAATAAATCCATTGAAGACTTACTGGCAACTGTTAGCAAGGCACCCGTTGCTGTTCGCAATAATGGGGGTGGTCATTATAACCACACCCTGTTCTGGAATACAATTTCAGGTAGTGGCGGTGGCCAACCAACCGGGACACTGGCTGAGGCAATCAATCAGAAATTTGGCTCGTTTGATGAGTTCAAGGCAGAGTTCACCAAAGCAGCAACCACGCGGTTTGGTTCGGGTTGGGCCTGGTTGATCGTAACGCCCGAAGGCGAACTGGCCATTACCTCATCGCCCAACCAGGATAACCCATTAATGGATATTGCCGAAGTGAAAGGCTTCCCCATTATTGGTCTCGACGTTTGGGAACACGCCTATTACCTAAAGTATCAGAATCGTCGGCCAGATTACATTGCCGCCTATTTCAACGTAGTAGACTGGAGTGCTGCCGAAAAACGGTACCAGCAGGGCAAGCAAGCGTAATTGATTGAATAATGGATAATGTACAATGAGTAATTTTTAATTAATAGATCATTATTCATTGTACATTATCCATTATTCATTACTTTTGCACTCTCAAAAATGGTGATTGTAGCTCAGTTGGTTAGAGCGCCGGATTGTGGTTCCGGAGGTCGCGGGTTCGAGCCCCGTCTTTCACCCTCTTAAAAGCCCTGATAAATCAGGGCTTTTTTTTATGTATTCTCCCAGCTTTTCAGACGCTTATCTGTAAGATTAGCATCTTTGACTGGTTGCCTGGATTTGTTTTCTACGTATTAAGCGGTAATTTTGTTCATAGTTTTTCAGAAAACATTAAACAAACTACCCATAGTATGGTTCTATCGCCTAGAATCATATGAGTGTGAGACTAAATTCCCTTCGTTCTCTATAGCATTCTTTATGGGTTCATAGCGTTTACTTGTACCAACAGCTCATGAGTACGTATTCCATAAGAGATCTAGAACAACTTTCGGGCATAAAGGCCCATACACTGCGCATCTGGGAACAGCGCTATGCAATTATCTCCCCCAGCGAACGGATACCAACATCCGGACGTACGACGACCAGGACCTGAAGCTCGTCCTGAATATTTCTCTATTGAAGGATCATGGCTACAAGATTTCGGAAATCTCGAAACTATCGCCCGACGAGCTATATAAAGAAGTAATCAAAGTGTCTGATCGGCAGGTCACTTATCCGATCAAATTCACGCCCTTACGCTTTCTATGCTTGATCTGGATGAGGATCGGTTTGAAAAGATTATCAACACCAATATCAGTCAGTTTGGATTTGAAAATACGATGATAAATATCATCTATCCATTTTTAAATCGCATTGGTACACTGTGGGTAACCGCGTCAATTGGCCCGGCGCAGGAGCATTTTATTACGAACCTGATCCGGCAGAAACTTATTGTCGCTATAGACGGGCAGCGTAAGCCCCAGGCAAGCGGCAAAAAATACCTGCTCTTTCTACCTGAAGGAGAATTTCACGAAATCAGCTTATTATTTGCCAATTATATTATTCGGGCCCGTTCTCATAAGGTCATTTACTTAGGGCAAAGTTTACCCTTTGAGGAATTGGTGTTCGCCTATGAACGGCATAAACCTGAATTCCTGTTTACAGTTCTTACCTCGCATCCGTCAAATCATGAAGTACAGCCATTCGTCAATCGGCTGGCTACTACGTTTTCAGATTCTCAGATACTGCTGACAGGATACCAGGTTGTTGGTCAGGATATTGAAAGCCCCGACAATACGCATATTATTAATCATATCAATGAATTGATCCGGATTGCAGCCAGTTAGGCGCTTCGATTAGTTCCCTTGCGTAAATGCCAATGCCCGCCGTTCTGCGTAGGTATGCACATCCCGAGCGATCTGAAAACCAACATGACCTCCCGTTCGGGGTGTTTCCAGAAAGATAGACTTATGCGACTCTACTAGCCAGGCCGGTGAACATTCGGGCGATAGCAACGGGTCGTTCTGGGCATTTAATAGCAGTGTAGGCACTGCAATACCCGGCATAAAATTAACGGCTGATGCCTGCGTATAGAAATCCTCAGCATCGGCATACGCATTAACTGGGGCCGAAAAAAACTCATCGAAATCCCGCCATTTCTTTACCTGCTGCAACTTAGCCATGTCCAGTCGGCCGGGAAAACGGTTGGCTTTCTGATTTAGTTTGGCAGTCAATTTTTTCATAAACCGATTTCTATAAAATCGGTTGGCCGGTCGGTCGAGTAGGACAGCACTGGCACCTAAATCAGTTGGAGCAGAAACAGCAACCCCCACTTTAATAACATCGGGGAGTTGCTTCCCATGCACACCAAGGTATTTTAGGGTAATGTTCCCTCCCATACTATACCCAACCAGTGCAACTTCAGTATAGCGTTTTGTTCGCAAAGCCTGCTTGATAACCTCGCCTAAATCACCAATTTCACCGTGATTATAGAGCCGAAATGCCCGATTCATTTCGCCACTGCATGAACGGCAATTCCAGGCCAATACGTCATATCCCTGCTGAGCAAATAGTTTTGCGGTACCGAGCATATATTGCCGACTACTGTCGCCCTCCAGCCCATGGGTTAGAACAACCAGACGATTTTGGCCCTTATCTATCCAATCCAGATCAACAAAGTCGCCGTCGGGTAGCGTCAGTCGCTCACGTTCGTAGGTAACGCCAGTTACTTTACGTGTGAGACTGGGAATGACAGTCTGCAAATGTCCGTTATATTGATAGGCCGGTGGCCCAGCGTAAGCAGAATGAATCAGCGGCATATTAACTAAACAACGGATACATTTACGTCGTTGTTCCAGTACAAACCACAGTCATGCATATTGCCAAATACATTTCCGTCATCATTGCCAGCACAATCAAATTCGTTGGAGGACCACTTTCGGGGGTCGCGCTGGGATTATCATGGCTTGAAACAGCAATTTGTACGACCTTAGGGATGATGTTGAGTGTGGTGGTGGTCTCCTACGCAGGAGCGGCTTTGCGAGCCTTGTGGCAACGCTATCGACCTGACACGCGTCCCCCCAAACGATTTACAAAACGGACCCGATTAGCTATCCGCATCTGGAAGCGGGCGGGACTGACGGGTATTGCACTACTAACCCCGTTGATTCTAACCCCGATTGGCGGCACCATCATTGCTATATCCTTCGGTGTTAAGCGGGGCCCTTATTCCTCTATATGCTCATTAGTGGCGTTATCTGGGCCGTCATTCAAACACTCGCCTTTTATCAGATTCCAGGACTGAAGGGAATTTTTGGTTAGTCGTGGAGTCGGTGGAGTGAGTGAAGTAAGTAATAAGACTTGATGCTTCGGGTACTTACTTCACTCACTCCACCGACTCCACATACTTTCACTACCTCACCGACTAACCGCTTGGGCTGGAGTTGTAGTTGATTTTTTGCGAAAATCTCCCTGAGAGAAATGTTTTTCGATCAGGCAGTACATCAGAATAAAGAAGTACCGGCTACCCATTTCTTTAATTTTCAACTTTGATTCGCCGTATTTCCGATTTGTCCAGCTATTGGGCACAACAGCATAGCTGTAGCCCCGTACAATGGCCTTCAAGGGTAATTCGACGGTTAGATTAAAGTGAGGGGCCAGAAACGGTTTTATCCCTTCGATTGTCTCGCGTTTATAAAGCTTGAAGGCGTTAGTGGTATCGTTGTATTTGATCCCCATTACCATTCGGACAATGAAGTTGGCGATACGATTGATAAATTTTTTCAACTCCGGGT
This sequence comes from Spirosoma telluris, assembly GCA_003259005.1. Lineage (GTDB taxonomy): Bacteria > Bacteroidota > Bacteroidia > Cytophagales > Spirosomataceae > Spirosoma > Spirosoma telluris. The sequence continues at coordinate 5,708,997 of QLII01000001.1, read as the reverse complement.
AGTCAATTACTTTACCCTCTTTTCCCCATCGCGACCCGAACACAGCATCGACATCTGTCTCCAGCATCTTATGATAAAACTTCACTAAATCTTCGGGATCGTCCGATAGATCGGCCATAAATACGGCCACACAATCGCCTGAAAAGCGCTCCAGACCATATCGTACTGCGTATCCAAATCCATTAGGCCCAGGATTGGTATAGTACACCAGCGTTGGGATTTCGGTGGCGGCCAACTGCTCAAGCACCTTCAGGGTACCATCTTTTGAGTTATCGTTGGTAACGCAGATTTCATGAGGGATTCCATGTTTAGCCAATGTCTGATAGAGTATTCGCAGCGTTGGCGGCAACGACTCTTCTTCGTTATAAGCAGGAATAACTACGCTTAATTTCATATACGGTCATGTGCGGTCAACATCCGCGATTCGTGTTATAATCTATCCCGCATCGCCTACCGATGTGGTAATAGGCGCAACGTGCTATAAAGTTTAGCTACTGGCCCTGGCACAATATAGTCTCTAATTACATTTTTGCTTTATCCCAGCCAGGTTTTGCCATATATAAATACTTGACAGCGAGCCGCGCCCGACGAAAATAACTATCTTTATATTGCTTGGCATCCAGCATCATTCGGTAATAACGAGCCATATTCCGGCGCAGAATGGCATCATAGCGGTAATCGAGTTCCTGATTAATATCGCTGTACATCTGAATCCGATTCCGCAGAAAAGTTTCATTTTGGTAATTATCATGAAAACTGGCACCCGCACGATTCTTTCGATAGACAGACATGACCTCAGGAATATAGCCAATCTTACCAAGTTTAGCTTTCAGAATCAATCGCGGAATGTCGCCACTCGACGACTCTCGAAACCAGGCTGGATACTCTTTAATACTATTTCGGTACATCGTACTCGATGTAGCCATAAACCAGATTTCATCTTCACCAATCAGATCATCAACCGTATAAAACGGCTTCATATCCTCTCCGTTGAGCACATGCGATGGACTACCGTCTTCATAGGTAATCAACGCATTATGAAATGTCATTGAATAATCTGGGTGCGCATCCAGCAGGTCGGCCTGTTTCTGGAGTTTCAACGGATTCGTTAAATAATCATCTCCATCGATTAACGCATAGTATTCGCCCCTGGCAAGCTTCAGCGTTTCCAGAAAGTTAATACCGCCGTTTTTACCCATGTTGTGCGGATGCAACACACCAATAACCAGACCAGGGTACTGGCGTTCGTATTCCTGAATAATCTCCCGTGTACCATCGGTCGAAAAATCATCGCCAACTAATATTTCAATAGGAAATGTCGTCTTCTGGACCAAGACACTATCAATGGCCTCTCGGATGAAATTTTTCTGGTTATAGGTGATTATCAGGACACTAACTTTTATCATAATGATTTTTAATAGGTAGTAAAATAGGAGGTATATGGGAAGAAGCTCTCCTTATACCTCCTAGTTGACTACGATCGGCTTATTTCCTATACGGTGACTTCTTTAGCCGTTTGAATATGGGCTTTCCAACCCTGAGGTTCGTCTTTTTCAGCGGGTTTAGCCCAGGGATCGTAGAAGGGCAGGATAGCCACCCAGCGACCAGCGGGATCATCCCAACTGAAACGGTCCGCAAAGCTCGACGGACTAACCCAGTGCGGCAGATCATACCGAAACAAAATAATATCTCCCATATCCTGAAAACCCTCTGTTTCAATAATATGGTCATTGATAACATAACCTGTACCACCCGAATTGTAATCTTTTCCGTACTGATTCAGCGCCAGAATGGTGCCTACTTTTTGCGGATTAAGCGGGTGCCAGTGTCGCCCAAAGAAGCTACCTCCTAGTGGGTAATGCGTTACCTGAGGGTGGAAGTAAGGTTGCCCTTTACGGATACCATACTCTTCATTATTACCCGTCAGGTTATTCCAGAACTGGCGCAACGGTGTAAAAACGTTCAACAGCGCCTGTTTAGTAGGTTCTTCAAGATCAAGAATGGCATCAAAGGTATGATCGTGAAACAACTGCGGAGCCTGTTGAATCTTGGCAATATGCAATCGTTGCTTATGCTGATTATTATCGAATGGATCGGGGGCTTCGGCTAAAGGGGTCTTGGCAGCCCACGCATGGGTAGCTTCAATGACGCCACGAAGCGTTTCTTCTGGGATACCTGTTTTAATAATGACAATATTCGGCTCGTTAACTAACCGCATTACCTCTTCATACGGAATCTCGGGCACGATCTGGCCATCCTTGAATTGAGCATCAACTTTTATGAGGTATTTTGCTACTTCTTTCATGGTTATTCGCTTACTGATTTGGTACAAAGTAGGCGGCTGCCTAGATAAAATGCAAACGCCATGATCCTGATTTTAGTCAGTTTTTGATTGAGTGGCATAGCCAAATCCCGATGCTCCGAAGCCGTTTCCGTTGTAAAACATAACCCACTGATTCTGATGCGGAAAAATGTGACAATAGTCCATCATCATTGAGTCCCAGCCATCAGCCGACCGTTCGATACCGGCTAATTCGTCTTTTCGCACCCAGTTTATACCATCTTCCGATTCGGCATAGCCAATACGATAACTACGCTGTACATCGGTCCGGTAGTTGGTTGCATTGCGATAGGAAAAATACATTTTGTACAAATTCCCGTCTTTGTATACAGTAGGTCGCCCGATGGCATCCGTAAACTCATCGTACCCTACGCAAACCTGCCCGGTACGCTCCCAATGAATACCATCTTCCGACTCTGCATATTTTACATCGTAAAAAGGCTCAGGATGACCCTGGATCACTTCAATTTTGGTGCAGGACAAATACCACATCCGCCATCGAATAGAACCGTCTGCCTGTTCTTCGCGCATGACGCAGGGCTGGGCCACCCAAACCTGATCAAACATATACCGATCGAGCAAAGGTCCCGTAAATTTCCGCTCAAAGGTCAATCCGCCATCCCGACTAATGGCCAGTCCAATACCAAGCCGGTAACTAGCCGTTTCGCTTTTGTTCCAGCCGGTATAGTATAACCAGATTTCGTCACCAACCGGTAAAAACCAGGAAGGCATTGTTCCTGTTTCGTCAAACATGCCAACTGCTCCTTTTGTTAGGCAGGGCTTATCATGAATATAGACTACTTCAGAAAGATTGTCGGGGTTCAGTTCAACAAATGACACTGCCGATGATACGTTCTCATCGCGTGTGGAGAAATAAACCCGCAACTTATCCTGCATAGGATAGCCAAACGGAACCTGGGCATGGGTTCGGCTGAATGGCTGCGAGCCATCCGGTTTATAAATCAGTCCTTTTTTTTGCCAGATCATTAAATTCAGGTATTGCGTACAGGTTCAATTTCTTAAACCGCACTTATTTTACGGGAGACAAACGCGCGGCCATGCTATCGTGAATCTGGCTCATTGTTTCTTTCAAATCGAATGTCCAGTCCCAATTCGGGTAATGCCGTTTGAATTTTGTCAGGTCAGAAATGTACCAGATATGGTCGCCACTCCGGTTAGTTTCCGAATATTGATAATTCATTTTGTTGCCCGAAATTTCTTCACAAAGGGCAATGGCTTCGATCATCGAGCAGTTTGCATAACGACCACCACCAGCGTTATATACTTCGCCCGGGCGCGGATTCTGATAGAAATGCCAGAACATGTTCACCAGATCCCAGCTGTGAATGTTGTCGCGAACCTGTTTGCCTTTGTAGCCAAAAATGGTGTACTGATTCCCAGTAATCGCACATTTCATCAGGTACGAAAGGAAACCATGCAACTGGGCTCCTGAGTGGTTCGGACCGGTCAAGCAACCTCCCCGGAATACGCCGGTATTCATACCAAAATAGCGGCCATACTCCTGCACCATAATGTCGGCAGCCACTTTTGACGCACCAAAGACCGAGTGTTTCGTATGATCGAGGCTCATGTGCTCATCAATACCATTCTCGAAATAAGGGTGGTTCTGATCAATTTCCCAACGCGTTTCCGTTTCAATCAACGGCAGGAAATTCGGATTATCGCCGTAAACTTTATTCGTGGAGGTGAAGATAAAGACCGCTTCGGGGCAATGAAGCCGGGTCATTTCGAGCATGTTGAGGGTTCCAACAGCATTCACCCCGAAATCGGTAAAGGGCTCACGAGCGGCCCAGTCGTGACTTGGCTGGGCTGCGGTGTGTAAGACCAGTTTAATATCGGTGCCAAATTCTTTAAAAATTACCTCCAACTGCGGCACTTCCCGAATATCGGCAGTACGGTGGTGGTAATTCGTATACGCATCGGCCAGTCGATTGCGGTTCCATTCTGTTGAGCCATCTGCCCCAAAGAAGTACTGCCGCATGTTATTATCAATCCCGACAACAAGGTCAAATTTATCAGCAAAAAAGGCAACGGCTTCACTACCAATCAAACCAGCGGAACCCGTAACTAATGCAATTTTCATGATTTATGGTACTATTTTTAGAAAGAATCAATGAAAAATACTATTTATCTCGGTAAAAGTAGCTGAATAAACCCGAAAGTTTATAATCCGTTCAGTAAAACCCTCCCGAACTAGAAGCAGGACCCCTAGAGCTTATAGCTCACTTAGTAGCACGATTACCAATAACGGATAAAGGATAATACGTTACATAGCCATTTTTTAAGATTGCCAATCGAATAGCGTCGGGAAGTTTGAGACATGGTTCATTTATGGCCTTCCAGTCGATTACCGTCATGGCTGTTTCCTGCCTTACTCTAAACTTAAGCATATCCTTCCACGAACGATCGAACGAGGCTGGAAAATAATATTGTAGACCATTGCAGTTGACAACGAAGAATGCATTCTCAGTAAGTGGCGAATAACTTAATCTGGTTGCCTGTAGAATTAAGTGAGCGTCTGTAGAATCGATACGGGCCTCGTATCGAGTATCTTTTTCAGTAAAATGAGGGGCTATTCCCGAATAAAAGCCTTTTTCAATTACAGATTTAGATACATCGTTAACAAATGCATATTCTTTTTTCCCCTGAATAACGGGGTAGAATAGCCATTTTTTAGTTGAATAATAGTTAAGTGCATCCGCCATTTGATACGTAAAATGGGAATACATCCGTGGAATATAGGTGGTATAATTTATAAATGTTATGAGTATACTAACAACCAAAAAGAATAGCTCCACCTGGTTGATAGCTTGAGCTGTTCGGTCGTGTAGTAAACGAGGCAACCTAAAAAAAGACAGGAATAAATTTTATAATGATCGACCACATTAGCCGTTAAGCCATCCACCGAAGCCCTTGCCAAGCTAATGAGGGCCATTGATAAGGAAAGAAAAAGTAAGTAAAACAGTAAATACGATTTTTCTGACTTAGGGTCAAGTAACTTAGATTTTATTAATACATAACCAAACAAGGCTATAATTCCAGCACCAATAACTAGCGGTGCCCAGGGTAACGCATACCCCGGCCAATTAATAAAATAAGCGTGAATCTGGATGAAATATAGAACTATATCTACCAGAAATTTAGCATCGATACCATGCGATGAATCGGCAGGTGTTTCCTGAAAAAAATAGAATAGTAATAAGGTGGCGAGCACTCCAAAATAGAGAAATAGTCGCTTGTAATTTGCCTGAATAAGGGAGACAAGTATGCCTATTACCCAGACTAACAGACCATTACCGTATGAGAAACTTGCCAAAAGGCCTATCAACAGAACCCATTTCAAGTCGGCCTGTTGTACCATTAAACGAATAGCCAGTAGAGCAAATAAGAAAAGGGGCAAATTAAAAAAAGCGAAGGTGTAATAATTCATAAAAGAGATGGGCTGAAAAGCTAGCCAAACGAATACTGCCCCCCAATTAAATTAGTCTTCCGCACAATAGTGCCAAGAAAACTTATAAAGAAAATATTACCGACTAGTATAAAAAAAGCAATATTGATATGCCCGGTTAAATAGAAATAAGCTATAATTAGAATTCGCTGAACGTAAATTCTATGATTATTATACGGCTCAAGAAATACACTTAGTTTATCAGTAAAGTTGTGAGCTTCAGTAAATCTATTTATAAAATTAAAATACCAGGAAAAATCATCTATATAAGGCGTATTTGTTAGAAAATAAAAAAACAGACTATAAAAAATAAAAACTGGAATTAAATAGAGTAAATAGGTAACGTACTTCTTTTGGATTATTATAGTAAAATTTGACAGAACAGATGCAGCCATGGATATACCAACACACGAATAAAAAATTATAAAAAGTAAAAAATGCCTACTGTCTACGACAAAGAAAAGTCATTTGAAATGACTTTTGCGCAAAAAAATTTCAAGTACAAGGGATCTGGAATTACCGTATATAGAAATTCCTAGCCTCCTTGTACTTGAAAAATTATAATTTTAGTAGTAACTAACTTGTGTTAGGTTATCGTTTATTTTACCGTTAAACACTTAATTACCTTGCGCAATAGAACCAGCCCCAAACAGTTTATCACGAATTTTCTGAGCTCTTGCGTCTAACTCAGGATTCGGTGTGTATTTATATTTTGTTTGGACAGCTACAGAATCTTTACCTGTTCCATACACTTCAGGATCTCCAGCCCGATAGTCAGAACGAAAATCTTCTGCCCGGTAGTCTGCTTGGCGGACGGAGTTGTATTTTTGATAGTCGCACGATGCCAGCGACATTACCACCACAGCCAACAAACCTATATTGAGTACGCGTTTCATAGCCACTTGATTACGAATTGATTCGACAAAAATAAGAAACAGTCGTTAGCCAACGGTAGTTAGTCGTCAGTTTTTTTCGTTTCCACCCTAATTCATCAACTACAGTTAGCCTAATTTTCTGATTTCGTCCCCCACAAACTGCATCAGTTCCTGAATATACTCACGTGAAAAGTCAAATGGAACATTAGCGGCTGCGTATATCTCGCGGATCGGTGCTTTGTATCCCAGGCTCAAGGCCTTTTTGTATCCTGCTAACCCCATTTCAGGATTGAGCCGGTAGTTCCGCCAGACACCGATGGCCCCTAATTGAGCAATACCGTATTCTATGTAGTAGAAGGGTACTTCATATAAGTGCAGCTGACGCTGCCAGATGTACTCCTGATAAAAAGCAAAGCCATCCCAGCTGGTCACTGTATCGGAAAACTGATTGTAAATCCGAAGCCAGTTTTCACGTCGTTCGGCGTCGGTATGTGCTGGGTTCTCATAAATCCAGTGCTGAAATTTATCAATCGTAGCCACCCAGGGCAAGGTTTCGATAATGGATTCCAGATGTTGCAGCTTGGCTCTGCGCAACTCCTCAGGACTGTCGAAAAACACGTCCCAATGATCCATAGACAGTAATTCCATACTCATAGATGCCAGTTCAGCTACCTCCATGGGGGGATTACGGAACGCCTTAAGGGGCAAACTCCGTGTCAGGAATGAGTGCACCGCATGGCCACCTTCGTGAACCATCGTAACTAAATCACGTAAACTTGAGGTGGCATTCATGAAAATAAACGGCACACCAATTTCTTCGAGCGGATAATTGTAGCCTCCGGGTGCTTTCCCTTTCCGCGACTCCAGATCAAGGTGGCCCATAGCCCGCATAATTCGGAGGTCATCCCCTAGCTCCTTGTCAAGTCGGTCGAAGCACGTGATCGCTTTCTCCAGAAGTTCATCACCCGTTGCAAAGGGTTTCAACGGTGGGCGACCTGCCACATCTACCTTGGCATCCCAGGGTCGCAATGGATCAACCCAAGCATCGGACTGTTCCAGCTTTTTCTTGCGTTCGCCAGCCAGATCATTTAACAACGGCACAACGGCTTCGGACACTGATTCATGAAAATTGAAGCAGTCCTGTGGCGTATAATCGAACCGCCCCAATGCCGCAAATGAGTAGTCCCGAAAATTGGCAAATCCGGCGTTAACAGCTACCTGATGACGAAGAGCACGCAACCGGTCGAACAATTGATCAAGAACTTCGTGATCCTGATACCGACGCTCCCAGATTTTGCGCCAGGCTTCCTCACGCACGGCCCGATCGGTCGATTGTAGCCGGTCGCTGGCTGCAGGCAAGGTCATTTCAGTGCCATCAATCGTAACCGTCATAGCGCCAACAATGGCTCCATACTTACGTTCTTCGGTCTGAAGCTCAGTCTGAAGCGGTATATTTTCCTCCCGGAAAATTTCAATGGCCTTTTTCATGCCCCGAACCATAACGTCATACCCGTCATCGGTCAACTGGCTTAAAAAGGGACTGTTAACCGCTTTTAGGTCTAAATCGTTACCATAAGCGGTCATGGGTGGCTGAATTTCTGCAATGAAAAAATTGAGATTGTTGACCAGTTCTTCATTGGCTGTATCGCAGGTCATTCGGATATAGCGCCACGCAAAATCTTCGGATAAATACGATTCGAGTTCGCTTCGATCGAGCAGCCACTGGCGCAGGTCATCGGCATTGTGCAGAGGACGCTCCAGAAGGTCATCGTATAGCGGTTTAACATCGTCCCAGCTTTGCAGGGTGAGTGTCTCACCAATAAATGGGCGGGCCGGGCGAGTGGGAATGGCAAGGGTTTCGTTTGTGGTCATTATTAACTTAAGATTTTAGAGATTCTTTTGATGCTGTGGATTCTACCTGCTTTCGATACAAGTTGTGTGCATGCATCCGTGTAGAGTCCGTGGCCCGTACTGCCAAAGAAACATAGAGCCAACAGAATCCACAAGAACCGCTTACAAATAAGCCATTGAAAAACTTTTTTGTTCACAAATTTGCAACTACGAAATTGTTCGTATATGTTTGCTACGAAATTATTCGTAGATCAATTATGAAGCCAACCGACTCTGAACTGGAAATCCTGCATGTGCTCTGGACCAATGGCCCCAGCACGGTACGTCAGGTACATGATGCGCTGAGCCAAAGTCGTGACATTGGGTATACAACGGCGCTCAAGCTAATGCAGATTATGTACGAGAAAGGGTTGCTCTCCCGTGAAGAAGACGCCCGTTCACATACCTACACGGCAGCCGTAAGCGAAGAGGATACGCAACGAAATTTAGTCGATCGCTTTGTGGAAACGGCGTTTCGAGGATCGGCATCGAAGTTAGTGATGCAGATTTTGGGCCAGCACAAAGCATCGCGTGAAGAACTGGATGAGATTAAAAATCTGCTGAGAGATCTGAACCGGGATTTATCTGATTAGCCTGATTTTGTTGAAGATTATCTATGATTTAAACGAATCTGGCTAGTACTCGTCCAATTTAGTTTCTCGGGGCTGCCCGCGCGGTTGATCCTTTGGATTCTATTGATTCTGATAATCAGACATCTAGTACCAAAAGAATCTAGTTTGGAAGAGTACTAGTCTGATTTTGTGAATTGACAAACTGTTTTTACGCACACTTAACGATTTCCTATAACTCATGAACGCTTTCCATTTTCTATCGAATCCGGTGGTCGATGCACTGGGCTGGACACTGCTCCATGCTCTTTGGCAGGGCTTCGCACTGGTTCTGCCTGTAGCGGTAGTTTTGCATCTACTTCGGAATCAATCAAGTACGTTACGTTACCGTGTGAGTGTACTTACCATGGCCACCCAGTTGCTGGCATCAGGGGTTACCTTTATCTGGTACTATGAACCTGTTGCTGAAAATCAACCGCTTGTTCCATCAACGGCTATTCACTATGCTAAACTGGTTCGGTGGCAAACGGTGACCCAAAACCTACCCTGGCATCAGCAAACGCAGTTATTTCTGGAAAATCACCTGAGCCAGTTTGTCCTTATCTATCTGATTGGCGTGGCCCTGTTCGGCTTGCGACTGGCGGGGGGTGGGTCTATTTGCAACGGCTGAGCAAAACGGCAACCCAACCCGCTACCCAAAACTGGGCTCAACTGACCAATCGCCTTAGCTCGACATTGGCTATCCGGGCGGCTGTTCAGGTTCGTGAGTCGGCGCGTATTGCGGTACCGATGGTGGTGGGCATGTTGAAACCTGTTTTGCTGCTGCCTATTGGGCTAGCCACGAGTCTATCTATCCGCGAAATCGAAGCGGTTCTGGCGCATGAATTAGCCCACATAAAGCGCCATGATTATGCCGTAAATCTCCTTCAATCGGTCGTTGAGGTGCTGTATTTCTTTCATCCCGCTTTATGGTGGCTATCGGCGCGTGTACGTGAAGAACGTGAACACTGCTGCGACGATCTGGCGGTGCAGGCTTGCGGGGGCGATGGACGCATACTGGCGCAGGCGCTTGCCCGTATAGAAGAGCTACGACTCATGCAACTGGAACAAACACCTGCTCTGGCCATGGCTTTTGCGTCGAAACGTCAACACTTATTGCACCGGGTTCAGCGGGTCCTGGGGGTTCCAACCCGGCCGTTTGTCTCCAATGCGAGTTTGGCCGGACTAACCTTCGCTACTATTCTGCTCATGAGCGTATCGGTCTATGCTGTGCAAAAGCAGAATGAGCCAAAATTGGACGTAAAGCAACCTAAGCCAGCTCATGCCACCCGGCGTCATAAAGTAGATAGTAATTCTGAATACGGGATGGTGGATAGCAAGAAAATCAGTTATGTTGTCTGGAAAGGCCAGAAACTGCCCACTGCCCGTGTCGCTAAATTGCAAAGCCAGCTAAACCAGGTAATGGCCGGACAACTCTCGCTTGATAGCATAGCGCAGCCAGATCGTGACATCCTATTAACGATTATTGAAAAAAATCAGGCGTTCGACAACGGAATGGAAGCGCTGACCGAAGGATTATCACACATCGACTATAGCAATATCGTTGCATCGGCGCTCAAAAACGTTCCACTGAGTCCAGATGGAACGGTGGAAGGATTGGCCAAAGTGGATTACAATACGATTATTAATGATGCTTTTGCCTCAATTCCTCGTATGCAATCTGGCCCCGATTCACTTGCCCCGCAACGCGCTTACCAACAACGGCAGTTGGATAGCTTAAGTCGGCTAATGGAAGAACAGGCGCATCAGGTTCAGTCGCTACACCTTCAGATGGAGAAAATGCAGTTCCCCATTGAAGAATCCGAACGAAGCCAACAACTTCTGGAATGGCGTAAAGAGAAACTGATGCAGTTACGTACCAGCCTGATTGAGAAACAGCGACAAGTAATGTATCAGAATGGCAAACAGAAGTTGAGTATGGAAGAAATCGAAAAACAGGTGGCTGCGCTTGAACCAGAAATCAAAAAACAGGAAGCAAGCATCGAAGAAGCCAATCGGCAACTGGAAGCAGCTCAATCGAAGCTACTAGAGGCTCGAAAACCGCTGGAGAAATTAGAGCAGGAATCCCGGCAATTGGACGAACAAATGGAGCGATTATCGGAACAAATGGAGCGGCATAGCGAAGATTTGTCGAGGTCTACCATCGAATTTAAGGAGCCAATGATGGAGTATAATATCGATCTACGCCCTCATAAAATACGCGCACCTCGTGCTCCCCGTGCCCCTCGGCCTATGATCGCTCCCGCTCATCCAAGTGTACATGTAGATGTTCCGGTTGCACCGGAAGCACCAGCAGTACGCGTACACGCAGCTCCAGCAGTTGCACCACCTACTCCTCCTGCACGGTTAACAAAGCCTCGCTCAGCACCCAAACCAGCAGTAGCTGAGAAACCAGAGTAATTGTAATGCCGGGCGTCCCGCCCGGCATTACCTTATTCAATCTCAATAACCACATTTGATCCGACTGGGTGTGCTACGCAGGTCAGCACATAACCTGCTTTTAGTTCCGATTCAGAGAGTCCATCTTCTTCATCCAGTTTCACCTTACCCGAGGTACAGCGGCCCAAACAGGCCGTACACATGCCTGCCTGACAGGAATACGGCAGATCAATATCCAAATCCAGGGCGGCTTCAAGAATAGTCTGGTGAGGAGCTACGGCAAATTTATACTCGCTACCTTCATACAATACCGTTACTTCTGGAGAACCGCTATCGGCGGCTGTTATTGGTTCCTCAACGACATCACCTGCCATAACCGGTGCTGTAGCATAGCTTTCTTTATGAACGTGCTCCGACGAAACACCCACCAGCGATAAGGCCGAGCGCACTTCGGCCATCATGCCATCGGGGCCACACAGATAAAAACTTGCCGTTTGGCGTTCAGCCGCAGGTAACTGATCCAGCAGTTTTGTAAGGGTGTGCTGATTCAGGCGACCTTCAGCGCCGGTCCAGCCGAAGGATGGCTGGCTCAGGATATGCGTTACCTGAAAACGCGACCGGCCATACCCCTGCTCCATCGCGTCCAGATGCGCTTTATAAATAATTGATTCCTGGTTTCGGTTGCCATAAATTAGCCAAACCCGACTATGGGGTTCAACATGCATAGCCGACTTGGCCATCGAAAACAAAGGTGTAATACCGCTACCGGCTCCAATAAGGATAATTGTCCGTCGATTCTGGGGATCAAGCTTAGGCACAAACGTACCCATTGGCTCCAGGGTTTCGAGAATGTCACCGGGCCTGATTCGATCGCAGAGGTAATTAGAAGCCAGTCCACCCGGCACGCGCTTGACGGATACCGACAAGGATACATCCACATGGGGAGACGAAGCCATTGAGTACGACCGACGTATTTTCTGCCCGTTGATATTGAGTAAAAAAGTCAGAAACTGACCAGGCTGATAGCGAACTTCTTCGTTGATGGGGTGCCAGAAACTTATTGTCACCGCGTCGGGCGTTTCCCGAACGATGTCTTTTACTTTCAAAAAATACCGATTTGCCATTTTTCTGTTTCAGATTGTCAATGGGTTACGGTCATCGGTGAGCTGACACGATTAGGGGAAGCTCCCACCATAAACCGAGGACCATAAACTATAAACCTTTTTGCAAAAGTACGGCGAACACCTGGAACTTATCCATTTTTATGGAAGTCAACTAACTGTTCGGCGGGAGCTTTTAGTATAGTACCCATTGTTAAGCCAGTTTGTTCGACTGCCAGTTGCAAGGGTTGAGCGAAATAATAGGCAATAGAACCAACAAAATGAACCGGCCATACATCCGCTTCGGGGAAGCGCTTGACGTAGGTAGTCAGAAACAAGCTGAACGCATTCGCAACTAAATCAACGATATACGGATGGGCCAAATGATCGGATAAAAAGGGGGTGAAAGCCGCAAAATACCGGTTTGGAAACGGTTTTTGGTAGGCATTTTCGAGTAATGTCGGGCGGTCAAGCGCATAACGACCCTGAAAGGCTTCGCGGAGTTCTATCGGCAATCGCTCCTGAAAAAAATCACGGACGAGTGTTTTGCCTAAATATCCACCACTACCCTCATCGCCAAGCCAGAACCCCAGCGACTGAATACCACGTATGAGCTGACTTCCATCATAGCAACAGGCGTTTGAGCCCGTTCCAAGAATGCAGGCAATTCCTGATTGATGACCTGCCACAGCGCGGGCGGCTCCAAGCATATCGCTGTTTACCTCAACCTGCTGTAAACCAGGCAGCACGTCCTGCAAGGCATCGGCCACAATATGATTTACGGCAGGCCCCGTACAGCCCGTTCCATAGAAAAATACGTTTGTAACAATAGCTCCGTTCAGGTAAGGAATTAATTGTGCCTGTAAAGTAACAGCCATTTGTGTGGCCGTTTGATAATATGGATTGAATCCATCCGTTTGAATAGCGTGGACAGTCCCATTGGCGTCAACAAGACGCCAGTCGGTTTTTGTAGAGCCGCTATCAGCAATAAGAAGCATTGGTTTAAAGTTTATGGTATGAGCTATTCGGTTTCACCTTAAACCAATTTCCCAACCGCTGGAAAACGACTGAAAACAGCCTTTGTGTGGGGAGCATCGACTAGTTCGTCGGTGAGATCCTGCCCGGCCCAGTGTTCGTAATGTTTGCCATTACGCCATAAGCGCGATGCAGACAGGTCATAAATGGTGCCTTCGTAGGCGCACCAGATGTCGTCGCGGTCCTGACCATTGCGCAAGGCTAACTGTGATCGGGTATACGTTGGCAAAGAATCAGAAATAAAAAGCGGCATACATCCGTTAACTCAAACAAATGAATTATTAGGCACTACTTTTGTTAGTGACAACAAAATTAACGTAACTTTAGCCACACACTAATTTTATCTTTTTATTTGATTAGCTAGCTATGAGAAAGACTTACTTTGTCGCTTTTCTTTCGGTGCTCACTTTGTTTAGCCTGCTTATGGGCTGTAAGGGCAATAAAGTTGCCCCTGTTTCGGAACGTATTGCGAAGGTATGGACAGCTAGCAAAGTGGATGAAAACAGCACCACTGTTTATACGAAAGGTGGCACAAACAATATTCGCAACTATACAGGTTTCAAGCTTGACTTAAGTGCCGCTCCAACGGTTAAATACACTGAATATGACGGCAATACGTTTACGGGCCAATACTCTTTACCAGACGACAACACCCTAAAACTGACGAACCTGAACCCTTCGCCAACCGGCGACAATGGAACCATTACCTTTACAATCAATTCCATTGACGACAGTAACCTGAAACTCACACGGACAACGGCCAGCCAGAAAACAGGTAATACAACGAACGTCTATACGCTGACAAATCCATAAGATTGTTGCAAACCAATTCACAAAAAAAGCCGTTCCGTATGTCAATCGGAGCGGCTTTTTTTAATGGTTAATGAATAATGTAAAATTGATAATGAGCAATCACACGCCACCATTTTACATTGTTCATTGTCCATTGTACATTTCTCTTTATCATGACTGACTTAAATTCTCTTGGCGAAATCGGTTTAATCGAACGGATTCGACAGGCAACACCAACGCCTATTCATTCTGAAACCATACTTGGCATTGGCGACGATACCGCCGTGTTCGATTGGGGTCCTGATTACGGGTTGCTGACAACCGATATGCTGGTTGAAGGCATTCACTTTGATCTGACCTATGTCCCCTTGAAACATCTTGGCTACAAGGCCGTAACCTTTGGCGTTTCGGATATTGCGGCTATGAATGGTTTACCCATACAAGTGACCATTGGTGTTGGGTTGAGTAGCCGGTTTCCGGTTGAGGCTGTCGATGAATTGTATGAAGGTATTCGGGCAGCCTGCACCGCCTATAATGTCGATTTAGTTGGGGGCGATACGACGTCCTCCCGCTCGGGACTGATCATTTCAGTATCTGTACTGGGAAAAGTACCCAAAGATTTGATTACATACCGGCACACTGCCCAACCCAATGATGTGATCTGCGTAACGGGCGATCTGGGAGCAGCCTACCTGGGCCTGCAATTGCTAGAGCGTGAAAAGCAGGTGTTTCTGGCTGATCCTACCATGCAGCCCGACCTCTCCGAAGAACGCGCTTATCTGGTTCAGCGCCAACTCCGTCCCGATGCCCGCACCGATATGGTTCATGAACTCCGTGACCTTGGTATTCGTCCCACGGCCATGATTGATATTTCGGATGGACTGGCTTCAGAACTCCTTCACCTCTGCCACCAATCGGGTACAGGTGCCGTAATTTTTGACGAAAATATACCCATCGACGATCAGACTCACTTAGCCGCCGACGAATTTAAGATTAGTCCGATAACGGCCGCGTTGAACGGGGGAGAAGACTACGAATTATTGTTTACCGTCCGTCCGCAGGCGTTTGAAAAGCTGGAAACCAACGCCCGCATCACTGCCATCGGCTATCTCACGCCCGATCCGAAACAGATTATCCTGTCGACTAAAGCTGGGCAACAAACGCCAATTCGGGCGCAGGGTTGGGAATCTGGAAAGGAATAACCCATGCCAGGCACCAATACACACATGCAAAAGCGAGTCAAATTTGATTTCGAGTTCCATTTTACCAATGGAGGCAGTTTAAAAGGCGAAGACTTCCGGCTGGATATTGACGGGGATACCATCTCAGATCAGGCCTTAACAGACTATGTCATTGCTGATTTACGGTTGTTACTAGTTGGGCAAACCCGTATTCTCAATAAGGAGATTATTACCGAAGCCCACAAACGGGAGCCTATCCACACCGGCAGCCAACGAAATCGGCTGATTGATCTAAGTCATACCATCGAAGCTGGCCTTGTTACCTATAAGGGCCTGCCCGCTCCTATTGTCTGCGACTACCTGAGCCGCGAAAACTCCCGTCAGTTTTATGAAGCAGGCACGGAGTTTCAGATTGGCAAAATTGAGATGGTGACCAATACCGGCACCTATGTCGATTGCCCATTTCATCGGTTTGCCGATGGAAAAGATTTATCCGAAGTAGGGCTGGAAGCGTTTACCGACCTGGAAGGTATTGTTATTCGTGTACCTTATACCGATGCGCTGGCTATTACCGAAGCGCATGTTCGAAACTATGAATTGAGGAATCGGGCTGTGCTTATTCATACGGGATGGGATGCGTTCTGGAATACCGAAACCTATTACGAAAATCACCCATTTCTGACCGCTGAGGCCGCCTTGTATCTGCGCGATTGTGGTGTCAAGCTTGTTGGTATTGACTCGCACAACATTGACGATACAACGGGCAGAAGTCGTCCCGTACATACAACCTTATTAGGCGCTGATATTTTAATTGTCGAACACCTATGCAATTTAGCGCTGGTGCCAGTTGAGGGCTTTACGTTTAGCGCTGTTCCACCTAAGTTTAAGGGAGTTGGTACGTTTCCAGTACGAGCAATGGCTAAAATTCAGTAAATCTACCTTCCTTATCCGCTTTCCCTAAGGCTATATTCGTTTATTGATACCCATTCCCATGCGTCTGAACATAATCAATCCTACTGCCTGGCTTGCTATACTTGTCATCAGCTTATCATTCGTAACCGGGTGCAAGAAAACTGAGTCGGTACCTGATCCGGATATGGCCTCCAGAGTCGCTGGCAGGTATGCCGTAACAGCCGTTACGATAGGCAGCGGTAGTCAACCGACTACGGTCACAGGTGGTACGGTTATAGTGGTTCGGAATGGTGTCGCACTGGATAGGATAGATCTTACTCTTTCGTATGCGACGGCTGGCACATCGGGAAGTTCAACTTTTTCAGAGACTAAAACGATTTCGCTGCAACAGTCAGGGAACGCTATTGATTTATATAGTGGCACAACCAAAGTAGGAACCTGGACCACGGCCCTTTTAACGATCACCAATTATCCATTTAATAGTTCGACGGTGAGCTTTACGGCAGCCAAGCAATAATTGGGGGCGTTCATTTCACCCGTACGAATTTTGAATAACAGAGTCGTTGGCAGCGCGGTAGCAACATCAGCACATCCCCTGGAAAGCCACTCCCTGTCGAAATGGAACCGTAGCCCGATTAGTCGTGATGAATAAGTTAATGCCTAATCCATCCTGACTGGTTGAGTCAACCCGAAAATATTTAATTGGGTAGTAATACGACATGTCAGTACCGTTGGCACTTAACTGGCCGTCGGCACTGAAGGTGATCGTTTGTTGCTGATTCGCGGAATACGTCTTGATTGAATCAACTGATTTAGTAATCTTAATCGTGTCTTTTTGATAATAGTCCTTCACAAGAACCGTATCTTTCACATAATGACCGTTCACAAACGTCGAGTCAATCCTGTATTTACCAGTCACTAAAACCGAGTCGATGACAAGCGAGTCAACATTCACAGGATATAATCGTTCGGTAAGGCGCCATGTGCCCATGATGCGCGGGTCGCTCGCACCGGGCGAAAACGACGTATTTTCCTTACACTCAATAAGGAGCGTTATCAGAAGCAGGGTGAGGCTTAGGTATAAAACGTTTTTCACAGGTTAATCAGCAGTCAGTGAGGCTAACGAACATATGATTTCTATCATTGCCCGGTCTACCTGTTTGATACTACTAACGAATACCGGGCCATTTTTTGCATAGCCCGGTAAATACCTATTTAGAGACTGGGGCTTTTTCGGCAATGAACAGGAACTGTTTTCCTAAAACCCACCATACAAATGGCATTTGCATATACAGTTTCACCAGCGCCGGGTGAACAGGCAAGCCACCTCGGAACGATAATGGGAGAAAACGCGCATATGATTTGTTAATCTTAAATCCAGCACCGTATAAATGTTCCTCAACACCAAGTTCTGATAAAACGACAGTATGATCGGCGAAATCAAAATACTCTCGATAGCAATACTTAAAATTTGGCCCAATAACGCCAAGCTTACCACCGGGTTTCAAACAGCGGTACATTCGTTCGAGAAAGAAAGCAACTTCCTCCTGGCTGCGTAAGTGCTCAAGAAAATTAGAGACAAAGACCGCATCAAAATAGTTATCAGGTAACTCTACCGATAATATATCACCAATTACAAGCTTAACTTCTGGAGCAGCAAAATTCTTAACTTCCTCAACAATATCTACAGTCCATCTTTCCTCACTGGGTACCGCATTGATAAACTCACACATTCCACCCGCTGAATCCAGAATTCGTTTAGGCTGGCCTAATAGCTTATAAAAATAATTGGCGATGATAGTCCATATGATTTTCTTTTTTTCGTGTGATACCTGCTGGAAACGATACTGGTAAATGCGGTCGTAATTCATAGAAAGTTGATTGCCTCTGTTAAATGTAAATACACAGTAAAGAATTAGTAGCAATTAGTTTATTAAACTTCCAATAAGTAATCGATACTATTCTTTGGGTACTTTGTCGCCCATTTTATGGAAGTCACAACAAAGATATTAAAAGCCTAAAGATACGCTCAGGTAAAGTTGATTGAGTTTAGCAAGTGGGCTTCACGATGCCTGCTTAGTACACAGTCATAGGAACCACAGGCTGGCTGAAAGGTCGAATTTGCTACAAACATATCAATTCTTTTAATGCCTTGGCTATATTCTAGCTACTTAAGACCAATTGATTGATCGGTAAATGAGGCTCCAGACAATCGCGCTGATCGAAAATTTAGTGTTTTCTCTATACTCAATGAGCAGACGATTAGAAGGCAGGATGGGATTGGAAACGTGCTAAAAAGAAGGGCCGAGCGTTATCTCAGCTTTTCATAGGCTGCCTGCCTGGCAAGCGATTTCGTAAATACGTCCATATCCTTCAATTCCCAGGGGCAGGTTTTTAATTTGACCCCTGGGAATTGAAGGATACGGGTTTTAGACAAACTCGATACCTCGTTCTTTGGCATCGGCTACAAAGTTTTTCACTTTTTGTTCTTCTTCTTTCCGGCAAATCATCAATACATTATCGTACTCGGCCACAATGAAGCCATCCAGGCCGTTAACTACTACCAGTCGATCTTTTGGTGTTTTGATAATGCAGTTCTTCGTATCGTATAGCAGAATATGGCCGTCAATTACGTTGAAGTCATCATTCTTGTCGGATACCTCATACAGCGACTTCCAGGTACCCAAGTCTGACCAACCAAAATCACTTAGCACGACATACACGTTTGCGGCTTTCTCCATGATCCCATTATCAATGGAAATGCTTTTTGTCAGTGAATACGCCCTGTCGACAAATGCACTTTCGCGCTCGGTGTAATAAGCGTCTTTCCCTTCTTCAAAAATTTCGGCTACTTCGGGCAGATAGGTTTCAAATGCTTTGATGATTGTCTGGGCATTCCAAACGAAAATACCTGCATTCCAGACGAATTCGCCACTTTCCACAAATTGTTTCGCCAATTCGAGGTGCGGCTTTTCAGTAAACGTCTTAACTCGCAACGGACGTTGGTTTTTAATGCCTTCACTTACTTCAGGAATATACTGAATATAGCCGTAACCCGTGTCTGGGCGACTTGGTTGGATACCCAGGGTTACCAGAATATCATCCGCTTTGGTGGCATCAAGTGCCTTTTGGATAGTGTGTTTGAACTCCTCTTCCTTCAGAATAATATGATCGGCCGGTGCAACCACAATATTGGCTTCTGGGTCTTGCTGCGCTATTTTATAGCAGGCATA
This sequence comes from Spirosoma telluris, assembly GCA_003259005.1. GTDB lineage: Bacteria > Bacteroidota > Bacteroidia > Cytophagales > Spirosomataceae > Spirosoma > Spirosoma telluris. Next base: position 5,689,161 of record QLII01000001.1, on the reverse strand, counting down.
CGCAACACAGGGAGCCGTATTACGAGCAATAGGTTCGCATAATACCTGATCATCAGATAGTTGCGGGAGCTGTTGCTGGCAAAGGTCTTTGTAAAGCGAACTGGTAACTATATAAATATTTTCAGGAGGGCAAATGCCATCAAAACGGTCGGCAGTTTGTTGAAGTAGTGTTCGGCCCGTGCCAAGAACATCGTGGAATTGCTTGGGATAACTCGTTCGGCTGAAGGGCCAGAACCGTGTTCCGACGCCCCCCGCCATAATAATGACATAGGTGTGATTCATTGATATGAAACTGATTTTATAACAAAGTTGCCACTATCTTACTGTTTTTGTACTAGAAAAGTTTAGTATTCTTAGCCTGAGCGAAATGCTTATCAGGGTGCTCCTTTGGCTAAAAGCCTCAATTTACAATTAAAATCAACATACTCTATTTACCAATATCCTTTTTCAGTATCACCAAGTATTAGTGTGTAGTCATTTGTTAACCATTTTTATTTATGAAAACAATAAAAGTAATTCATAAAGCTTAACACGGTAACCCATCAAAAAGCAGTACCCAAATCCAAAGGATACTGCTTTTGCTAACCCGTTTATCAAGACAGATCAATTACCCATACGTTGATCCCTGCTATATCTCTACCAATCTCCACCAACGGCCCGCAATAGAGCAACGGCATATTGAGACTCCTGGCTACGAAGTTGAACTAACTGCTGCTCAGTCGTGAGAATAGTTCGTTGAGCGTCGAGTACTTCCAGATAGGTAGCCAATCCCCGGACGTAAAGTTCACGGTTATACTGTTCTGTCCGGCGAGCCAGCGTCAGCGTTTGCCCTTGCAGGTCAATTTGCTGGCGTAGCAGTGTAAGATTGTCCAAAGCCGTTTCGGCGTCTCGTTGAGCCAGTTGAAGCGCTTGTAGGTAAGTCTGCTGATTAGTTTGTACCAGTTGTTTCGAGAGCGCTATATTCTGACGAGCACGGTGTCCTTCATAGAGTGGTACTGAAGCATTTACGCCCAAAATGTAAGTGCCACTACTAGGCGTGAACCAGGGACCAACCCGCCCTGACAGCAATCCAGCCGAGCCAACCAGATTGACTCTTGGCATGGTGCTATTCTGCTGAACGGTAACCTGTGCCGCTGAGATCTGACTTTGTCGAATAAATTGCACCAGGTCTGGTCGATGCTGTAATTGTTCAGGTGAGACACTGGCGTACGGATAGGTTGGCACCGTCGACGGCAGGGCACCGGAAGGCACTGAAAACTGGGTTGGGTCCTGGGCGCAAAGTTGTGACAGCCCATTAACAAGTTCAACGCGAGCGCGCTCAAGTCCTTTAAGGGTTACCTGCAAACCAGCATAGTCCGTTTCAGCCCGTTGAACATCAATTTGATTAATCAAGCCAACCCGGAAACGCTCGCGAAGGATCGAGAGAGTCGTATCGCGGGATTGAATATTCCGGCGAAAAACGGCTTGTTCGGCGTCGTTACCCCGAATGAGCAAATAGGTACGCGCAATATCGGATGCCAGTGTTAGCCGAAACGCCTGATAATCGGCCATGCTAGCCTGCGCCTGCAAATCGGTAACCGCGATCGTATTCCGAATCCGTTTGAATAAATCCAGTTCATAGCTGGCATCAATCGGTAGCAATTGAAGCGTATTTAACTGAAACCGGGGAGTTTCATCTGGTGCAGCCGTTAAAAGGGCCAATGGTCGGTGCTGGGACAGGCTTTGAGTCGTAATTAAGGCCGAACTCCGTAATGAAGGCGACAGAAATGACTGCGCCACTCGCACCCGAATCCGCGCTTCTTCCACACGGCTTAGTGCTGCTCTTAGATTCGGGCTATTGTCCAGACCCTGCTGAATCAGTGATTCGAGTAAAGGATCACCAAATCGCCGAAAGCCGCTAACCGTTAGCGTTGGAGACAGGTCAGTCGGAGTGGGAACCGACGCCCCGTTCACTAATTGGGTATTCGTATTGGTTGCCCCAGGAGACTGTGGCTGAACGGTACCGGGTGTATTCGTAGAGCCATTACCTGGCTGAATTGTCACGGCACCACCTGGTGGGCTGATGGGTGTTGTCTGGGCTAGTGCGACATAACTAAAAGCGACAAACCACAAACTACAAACTATATTTTTTTTCATCGTTGGGCTACGGTTTTTTCAGCAACACTCCCTTTCCGGAAGCGAACCTTCTGACCATCACGAAGGCGGTCATTCGGGTTCGTTACTACGGTTTCCTGTCCGGTCAGGCCATTTGTCGCTTCGAGCGTTGTCCCATAGTCACGGCCTAATGTAATGGGTACAAATCGTACGCGCTGATCAGCGTCAACCACTACTACGCGTGCGCCTTCGGCCGTTATTTGTAAAGCATTCGCCGGGATCAGGATGGGCGCTGTAGCTGCAATCATATCAAATTTTACCTGGCTATACAAACCGGATGGGAGCGCCTGTTTAGGATTAGGAATAACAACTTCGGCCAATAAGGTCCGGGAGTCATTCCGTAACGCCCCCGATGTGCGAACCACTTTTCCCATAAACTTCTGATTCTTAAGCTCAGGAACAATAACCGTAGCAGGCATCCCGATCTTTATGTACCGATAATAGGTCTGTGGCACATCGACAAATACCCGCAATGTGCCTAGCTCTGACAGTGTAAATAAAGGCTGGCCTGATCCGGGCGACACGATTACGCCATTTTCAGCCGTTCGGCTCGTGATAACCCCGCTAAAAGGAGCACGAATTTGCTGTAAGTCTTTCAAGGCCTCCAAACGGCCCAGATTAGCTTTGGCGACTGTAACGCCCGACTGCCGGGTGTCAATATCCTGTTTCGCAATGGCACCGGGCAGCTGAACACTCTGCAAACGGTCGAGATTAACCTGGGCCAGTTGCTGATCGGCTTTGGCACGAGCAATGTCCTGATCAAGTTCCGGCGCATCAATTGTAGCCAGTAATTGACCCTGTTTTACCTGCGCGCCAATATCGACATACCAACGTCGCAAAAATCCCTGCGTACGGGCGTATAAAGGCGTTTGCCGATAAGGCTGAATCTGACCGGGCAGGGTCAACCCCGTTGTGTCTGACGAGTGCTTAAGGGCCACTGCGTTCACAATGGGTTCCCGGTTCTTTTCCTGATCGGCAGCCGCTTTTAGTTCCTGCGTATTTTTAATACGCGGCAGCACCCCAAAGAACACGAACAAGGCCGTGAGTGCCAGTAGTGGAAGAATGATTCGTAACGCTTTCATATAGGTAAGGCAAAGACAATTAGTTCAATCGCTCTATTTCTACAACGGCATCTTTATTAAGTGGACCATACAGATGCGGAAACAACTCATTATTGGTGGCAGGTTCATATTTCAGCTCCTGCGTCAGTTTGTTTGTATCCACGTGCAAAAGCAATAAATCGGGAACGGTGGCATAGTAACGGCTCAATGTGGCACCAACCTGTTCTTTTTTAGACAAATGGATGAAGCCCTCAGTCGTTAAACTGGCGGCTTCATACGTGGGCGAACTTTCCTGAGCAGCCCAATCGGCAGCCGGAACAATGTGATAAATTAAGCTCATGAGGCAACTGTTGGCGCTTGAGGCTCCGTTTTAGTTTTCCGGGCCAGGTAGCTGAAAACAACCGGCACAAATAATAACGTAGTGAAGGTAGCCATTAACAAGCCGCCAATTACGGCCCGTCCAAGCGGTGCATTTTGCTCCCCACCTTCACCCAGCCCCAGCGACATTGGCAACATGCCGATAATCATGGCGATGGCTGTCATCAGAATAGGACGCAACCGGGTCCGGCCAGCTTCGAGGGCTGCCTCGTAGGCATTACCGCCTACTTCGGGTAGGTGATCTTTGGCAAAGCTAACCAGCAGAATACTGTTTGCCGTTGCGACCCCTACGCTCATGATAGCACCCATGAGCGACGGAATGCTGAATGTAGTTCCAGTCAGGAAGAGCATCCAGACCATGCCGCACAAGGCACCTGGCAAGGCTGTAATAATAATGAATGGATACCGGAACGACTGGAAATTGACTACCATGAGCAGGTAAACCAGCAAAGCGGCAAAGACAATACCCAGCCCCAGTCGATTAAACGCACTTTCCATACTTTCTACCTGTCCCCGAATCGAAATCACGTTACCGGGTTTGAGCTGTGTTTTATAGTCGGCCGAGATTTTCTCTAATGCCTTCGCGACAGAACCTAAGTCTGTTTTCTCAACAGACGCATAGACATCATAGGTCGGTTGGGTATTAACCCGGTTAATAATCACTGGCGCAACCGTGCGTCGCATCGTCATAACGTTGCTTAATAGCTGCGGAGAAGCCTGATTAGACGTAATGGGTGTCTGCAGCAGTTTGTCGTATGAATCGAGTTTGTACGGTGGCGTTTGAACTGCAATAATGTATGGGAAGCCCGTATTCGGGTCTGGCCAGAAGTTCGGGCGGGTTTGGCCAGTACCACTCAGCGAAATATTCAGGTTCGTGGCCACCCGTTGTTCAGTCAGGCCAAACTGCCCGGCGCGTTCGCGGTCAACATCCAGGAATAATTCGGGAGCGTCTAAAACCTGATGCAAATGCACATCAACCAGGCCAGGAACCTGAGCAATTTTGTCCTGCATATCCCGCGCTACTCTGAGATTATTAGCCCGGTCAAAGCCCGATACCTGAACGTCGATGGCCGCCGTCAGACCGAAATTCAGAATCTGACTGACAATATCAGCGGGTAGGAAGAAGTACGTTACATCGGGCATTTCTTCACGAAGCCGCGCCCGAAGCTCACGTGCATAATCGTCGGTTGAGTGCGCCCGTTCTTCGTTCAGCGAAATTAGTAATTCCGCATCGGCAGAACTAGCCGTTGAGTTATCGGAGAAAAAGAAATTATATCGCTCTGAAGTTAGGCCAATATTGGAGATAATTGAGCCAAGTTCCTCTTCCGGAATTACTTCACGGACAATTTCAGCCGTTTTAGCCGAAATTTGCTCCGACGATTCAAGTCGTGTACCTGCTGGTGCCCGCAAGTGGAGTCTCATTTGGCCACCATCGACACGCGGAAAGAAATCTCGCCCGACAAACGGTAACAGGACACCCGTAAAAATAATGACAACCAAAAATACGCCAAATACGACTCTACGGTTATTGAGCACCCACTCCAACGCTCGTATATAGCGAGCCTGAAACCGGTCGAAACCAGCATTGAATCGATTATAGAACCGGGCAAAGGCGTTTGGACGATGTGCTGATGATACGCTACCATGCTCCGTGCTCCCAACGCCATGCCCCTCACCTTTCAGCATCAAATCGGCAAGGGCCGGAACCAGGGTCCGCGAAAGTACATAAGACGCCAGCATGGCAAACACCACGGCTTCAGCAAGGGGACCGAACAGGAATCGGGCAGGGCCTTCGAGGAATAGAACCGACGTAAAAACAATACAGATTGTAAGTGTTGACACTAACGTTGGTGTAGCAATTTGCTGCGCCCCTTCCAGAATCGCCTGCCGCAGAGGCATGCCTAATTCTTCGTTCCGGTGAATGTTTTCGATGGTTACCGTGGCATCATCGACCAGAATCCCGATGGCAAGCGCCAACCCACCCAAGGTTTGAATATTGAGCGTTTCACCCAATAAATATAGAACAATCAGGGAGGACAGAATCGACAGCGGAATCGAGATAGCGACAATAAGTGTGCTGCGCCAGCTTCCCAAAAACAGCAAAATCAAGGCGGCCGTAAGCATGGCGGCAATTAACCCTTCCACCAATACCCCCTTGATGGACGCCCGCACAAACAGCGACTGGTCAAATAGTGCTTCAATACGCAGGTTTGAGGGAGCGGCCGCCCGAACCGTCGGCAAAATCTGATTTTTAATCTTATCGACAATCTCCGTTGTTGAGGCATTCCCTGTTTTCACGATCCGCATCAACACACCTTTACTCCCATCCTGCTTCACAATGTTCGATTGCACGGCGGCCCCATCGTGTACGTTAGCCACATCGCGCATGTGAACGATCGTTCCGCCAACGGTCTTAATAGGAATGTCGTTCAGCGTGGTAATTACATCGGGCTTGGAGTTCAGACGTACGTTATACTCACGCTCAGCCAGCCGTAAGGAACCTCCTGGCAAAGTTAGGTTTTGAGCCGAAACGGCATTCGTCACTTCTTCTGGGGTGACGTTATAGGCAATTAATTGGTCTGGCTCCAGATCCACGGCAATCTGGCGGGTTTTACCCCCGAATCCCTGTGATAGTCGGCTACCAGGCACGGTCGAAATTTGGGGGCGAACACGCGTTTGGGCATAGTCGGTAATTTGGGCTTCGGTGAGGCTGTCTGACGACAGGCCTAACTGTAAAACCGGTACGTCGGTTGCATTGTAACGAACAATAAGCGGAGGCTGCGTACCGGGCGGCATCCGCACCAGAATCGTTTGCGAAATAGCCGTTACCTGCGCAAGTGCTTCTTCAATCTTAACGGATGGCTGGAAGAAAATCTTTAAAACGGCTGTTCCATTATAGGTCTGTGATTCGAGCCGTTGAATATCACTTACGTTGTTGATGAGCGACGTTTCGGAGAAGTTGGTAATCATCTTCTCCATTTCATTGGTCGACAGCCCCGTATAGCCCCAAATAACCGATACAACCGGAATGTTGATACGTGGAAAAATGTCGGTTGGCATTTGATTAACTGCCAGCCCACCCATTACCATAATCAGCAACGCCATAACGGCGATGGTGTATTTTTTCTCAAGTGCTAAGCGGACAATCCACATGATGAATCAGGTAAGCAATTAGTACCTATTGCATTAGGCGTTACTCTATCTACTAATGGGTCAAAATTAGTACTATGCCTATCAACAGAACAGGTAGGTTTTGTAGATTCACTGGTAAAAAGTGCAGATTCTAAAATTTGAGCTATAAAAATTACCAGTTAACATTGTCCTATGCGGCTAACGCGTACAGTTGTTCACGATAAGCACGTGGTGTCATACCGGTTATGCTCTTGAAAAATTTGGTAAAATTAGATGGGTCGTCGAAGTGGAGCTGGTACCCAATTTCAGCCACAGTCAGGTTGGTATTTCGAATCAAATTCTGCGCTTCAAATGCCGTTCGCTCCCGAATGTGTTGCAGAGCCGTTTTACCGGTATATTTTTTCAGAATATCGCTCAGGTAATGTGGATGAATATGCAGTCGGTCAGCGGCTTCATGAACGGTTAGCAGTACCGGCGTTTCCTGATTCGGATCGGGCAGGTAATAGGTCTGCAACAGGCTTTGGAAGCGCTCAACCAATGAGACGGGCTGAGAGTACTCGATGGCCGAGAGCGTTTGCCGATAAATCTGGCGACTCTTGATCATTAATGCCTGGAGCAAATGATAAATCAGATCCAAACGATCTGCCTTCGAACGCGTTGGATGCCCTGATTCGGTAGCAATGAGTTCAAACTGACTGGCTAACTCACTGGCTTCATCGGGTGTGATGTGAATTAATGGCTGAGCCCCCTTGCGATAAAACGGGTACTCGTGCATTGGATCGGAAAGTACCGACCGTTTGGTTACAAATTCAGACGTAAACATCAGCACGTAGCCGCGCCATTGATCTTCTTTATGAATGGCCCGAACCGTCCAGGGCCGCAGTACATATAACGTACCCGGCCGAACACGATAGGGGACGCCATCCAAATGAATCGTGCCATTACCTTCGGTCACTAAAGCCGCCACATACGTACTACTCCGAAAGGGTGGAATTAGCTCTCCCGGCCCGCCAAACTGCTCAAACGGAAAAATACCGAAGCAGCGGTTAGCCGAGTCTATCGACTTTACCACCTTCAAAAAATCCGGCAAATTATCGTAGTAAGGAATCGACTGAGCTTCCACGCTGGCAGACTATAAAAGACAGAAAAAAGGCAATGATGAATTTGCAGTGAAATTTACTGAAGTATTACTACTCAGTAAGAAAAATAACGTTGAGTATAATTGCACAAAAACAAGAAATCACTCTATTTGCTCTTGCTGTTCTAACTTAATAGCAAGCAATTTAGTTGCATTTTTCCACAAAACATAAGTCATAAAATTGACTTATTCAAAGAATAAATTTATCTCCTGGATCTATTTTGATACTTACCAGACAAATTCATTTCAGAGACTTAATCCATAGTCTTGCTCCTGAATTTGCTATCCTCAAAATGAAATTGGGCTTTGTTTTTCATTAATATGAAATCAGCGCGCTGGCATCCATGTGCTGGGATTAACCGATGACCAGGCCTATTCACTAACTTTTGTTCTGTCTGAACTATTAATCGTTGTAATTTTGTCTATAAAACAAAATTGATTGAGGTATGCCAAAGGCACAAATGAATACAGATAAGGGCACGATGACGATTGAGTTCTTCGAGAAAGATGCCCCAAAAGCAGTAAATAACTTCATTACGCTTGCTAAAAAAGGATTCTACGACGGCGTTAAGTTTCACCGGGTTATCCCAAACTTCATGATTCAGGGGGGCGATCCAACCGGAACCGGTGCGGGCGGGCCAGGGTATACCATTGATTGTGAACTAACGGGTGACAATCAATACCACGACCGGGGCGTGTTATCCATGGCGCACCGGGGGCGCAATACGGGTGGCTCGCAGTTTTTCATCTGCCACAACCGCCAGAACACCGCTCACCTCGACCGTAACCATACCGTTTTCGGTAAAGTCGTCGATGGCTTAGACGTAATCGACCAGATTCAGCAAGGCGATAAAATCAATAGCATTACGGTACTGGAAGACGAAGCGGCTTAGCCTGTAACAGGTCTGGAAAGCGGTGAAGCCGACGACTACGTTGTGATTGTCTCTACAACGTAGTCGTCGGCTTCACCGCTTTCTAGCCAATTTATGTCAACTATAGACCGGCGTTTTGCGGGAAACAAGCCCTGCGATAGCCACCCCTACCGCAGCAATAGCCCCTATTCCGGCTACCAGTTGAATTTGGGCATAGTCTTTTTGTTCGACCGCAATGGCGACGTATGCCCAGGCAAAAACCAGTATATACGCTACACTTCGAAACCGATTGAAGACAATTGCCCCCACTACCAGCCCAACGACTAGCATGGACATCGCCCAGGTTTGTTCGCTTAGACCCATCAGGCTAAAATCGGTCGCTTTCAAATAAACTGTACCATTTAGAATAGTCGCGATTGTAAGCCAGCCGAAGTAAATAGAAAACGGGATTCTGGCTAACCATGTCTGCGTACGTGAAGCTGATGATTCGGGCAGCGTATTATCCGGGTCAGTTGACAGAACAGGAACAGGCTGACGCTCCAGCAATCGCTGCTCAATGATAACCAGCGAGACCAGCATCACCAGGATAACGACCAACGCAACCCCGATGCGCTCGTTGTTGAACAATGGACTCCAGATGGCATTGCAAAAGGCATTCAACACTACCCACCAGCCTATAGATCGAAAGCGAGCGTTTGTTCGCTGAGTACCCAGTGCCTGATAGATAGCAAAGGCACATAATCCCAGGAAAATGATTCCCCAAATGGAAAACGCATAACCGGCCGGGGTTATCAGGGTATGATATTTATCAGAAATTGCCTTATTGGTTTTTCCTCCAAATGCGCCGACATTGGAGAGGTAGTTCATGACAACAAGGGCAATGATACTAAACACAACGAAGAATTGGCGCAGTCTGTCGTTCTTCATAAAACAATAAGGGCCTGGTTATTAAGTTATAACCAGACCCTTAAAGATAGTGTTTATAGTGATTAATCAGGCTCTACCTTTACAATTCCAGAATCTTGATTTCTGTTCGGCGATTCCGCTGGTGTTCTTCTTCGGTCTTCGCATTTTTGACTACCAAGCGAGTCTCTCCATATCCTTTCGCCACCAGGCGATCTGCCGAGATGCCCTGCGACACGATATAATCGACAGCAGCTTTTGCCCGGTTTTGCGATAATTTCAGGTTATAGGCATCCGAAGATCGGGTATCCGTATGCGAACTGAGTTCGAGTTTGAGCGTTGGGTTATCTTTCAAAATCACCACGATCTTGTCGAGTTCAGGCGAAGCATCTGCCCGGATGTTATACTTGTCCAGATCGTAGTAAATATTTTCCAGGACAAACGTCTTATTCAACACCGACCGGTCGAGCAAAACGGGTACATAAAACGTGGTATCCGTCTGGGCTTTGGTCAGGAAAACAGGGGGTATACTTTTTCCCTGCATCGTAAACTGCTCCCGACGGGTCAGGTAGCCTTTCCGTTCGACCAGAACGGTATAGTCTTTCCCTTCCTGCAATGGATACTTCCCAAATGTACCCGGCTGACCGGTTGTTGCTTCAGCGATTGGCTGACCGGTGGCATCCTCCAGGATTCTTACCCGAGCCGAATCAAGCGGTACAACGGGTGTTTCATTGGCCGAAACTGTTCCGGCAATAAAGTAGCGGACCATTTTTGGGGCATCAGATGTTGGTGGATTCCTCGCAATTGTTGTCGAATCAGCCTCCCGATCTGGTCCCTCCTGGAAGAAATAAATATCATCGTCACCTTTACCCCCTCCTCGATTAGAGGCCATGAATCCTTTGGTAGGATCGGTATAGATCAGGCCAAAATCGTCGGCGGGCGAGTTAATGGGTTGGCCCATGTTTTCAACCCGAGTAACCCCTCCGGAGCGCGTAGCTACAAAAACGTCTAACTTCCCTAAGCCCGGATGTCCATCGGATGCAAAATACAACTTAGCATTCGGCCCAACGTAGGGGAACATTTCATCACCCGGCGTATTAATATCGCGTCCCATATTGACCGGACGACTAAAGCGACCCGATGCGTCGATACTGGTGCGATAAATATCGATACCGCCCGCACCACCGGCCCGGTTCGACGCGAAATAAAGCGTTTTACCGTCTCCCGAAAAAGCGGGCGAGCCATCCCAAGCGGTCGAATCACTGATGGGCAACCGTAGTGGCTGACTCCAGGTATTGTTTTCGCCCAACCGACTGATGTATAGATCAACATCCAGGCCGCCCTTGCGTTTACCGTTATTACCCCGAGCGAGCACCATCGTTTTGCCATCTTTCGAAAAGGCAGGGGTTCCTTCATTCACATCGTCCTGAAAGATATTCGTGCTAAACAATTCTGGCGTACCTGTAATCCCTATATTACCCGTCTCGTCAGGCTTCTGATTAAGTTTCGCTTTGTACAAGCCCAGCATTGGCTGGCCATTGTTCTTATAGACATGCTCTTTCCGCGAAGCGGTAAAAACGAGTTCCTCACCCCGTACTACCGGCGCAAATTCGGCCCCCGGCGAGTTCAGGTTACTCACATTCCGAAGGGTAATGAGCGACTTGTTTTTCGCAATCAGATCTATGGCCTTCAAGGTTTCCACTTCACGTCTTGCCTTGTCGAGGGTGGCTTTAGCAGTCGCTTTCGGTGCGTTTGCCACATATTGCTGCAATTGCTCAAGTGCTCCTGGATAATTACCCTGCGATTTCAGGGCGTAGGCATAATTGAAGCGGGCATCTGGCTCGGTCGTATTGGCTTCGATGGCCTTCTGGTAAAAGGGAGCAGCTTCGCCAAAACGGTTCGACAGCCGATAGGATTCAGCCGTGTAATAATTCAACCGGGCAGGGTCTATGTTTCCTTTGGCTGCTTTCTGAAACTGGTTCAGTGCCAGATTGTACTCTCCAGCGTCGTAATGGCGAACGCCTTTTTTATACGCCTGCATAGCCGAGTTGCAGCCCATTAATCCGGAGGTCAACCCCACCGCTATTAGTAGTACAGACAACGTATTGATTTTCATAGAGGTATAGAGCAGAAATCTTTTTCCGCGCCCAAGATAATGGAAATTCGGGCGGGTACTACTTTTAACGAATACAATTGGTTTTTTATTGAGACATTTTTCATAGTAATAGGGCCGGTTTACTATTCAAATCTTTGTCTTGATTTGAGGTTATTAGAAGAAAGGAAGGATAACTTTTAAATAGGGCCTGGAACGGGTTGTGAGTACCTTGAGTCGGCGATGAAGAGACCTGGGGATTCTTAAACAGGCTGGTTGTTCCAGCTTCTCTTGTCACTCCAACCGTGTCCTACCGACTTTCTCACATAGCCTCCCCATCAGTAGAACCCGGCGGTTTATATATAAGGCATTTATAGACGCTTTGTAAAACGTTATTTTGCTAAGCCTTGGACTTTACTTCCAGATCCTCCCTTACGTGTTTCAACCGTCACTTTTAGATAACCACCTTTTCTTGACCGATCTTCTTGATCCATGAAGCTTTCTATAAATGAGTCGATATAGCTATACGAACTACGCAACCTACACAATACAAGTAAAATACATTAAATCACATAAGGCCAGCTTCTAATAGGAAAATTGTTGTTTTTTTAGTTAAAAAACGGCCACCTCAATAAACAATAACTATTTCCTTCTGTTTATAATACAAATAAAACATAAGCTCAACACTATGAAAATCGCTATTGAAAAAGGCCAGGAAAAAACCCTATTGGCTGATGGTCGGCAACAGGTAACTATTACTGACATTGAAGAAGGTACCAGTGAAAATAAGGGCATTCCGTTTTTTGCCGTCCGATTTGAGAATGAAGATGGCTATGTATCGCATCGGTTTTACCAGTCACAAGCGGGAATGCCTGCTATTGTAAGCTTATTTGGCAGCGTTGGTATTGATGCAAAGGAAGGAAAGGAACTCGACACGAAGCAGCTTTTGGGCAAAGAGCTTACCATTGAGGTTGGCGAGCGTTCATACACAGACTCTGAAACGCATAATGAGCGGACCCTGAAGCAGGCCGTTAATTTCCTAGCCAGCTAGTCTTTATACATTGAGTAATTCGTTATGCTCAACGCAGCTGGCAAATTCCAGCTGCGTTGAGTTTTTTCGTTTCATCTATGCAATTTTGTCTGTTTTGAAATAGAAAGTCACTGTAATGCATTTGAAGAATAATTCCTTGCTTGCATCATTAGCAAACTACTTCTCAACCTCCATTTCCTCCGCAACCTCAGTCGCATAAGCCTCAACTGGCACACAGGCGCAAACCAGATTCCGGTCGCCATAGGCCGAATCAATTCGGCTGACACTTGGCCAGAATTTACGGGCGCGAACCTGAGGTAGCGGATAAACGGCTTTCTCACGGCTGTAAGGCCGAGTCCAGTTATCACTCAACGCAACAGTGGCCGTGTGCGGTGCATGTTTCAGCACGTTGTTCGTCCGGTCGGCCTGGCCATTTTCAATCTCGCGAATTTCTTCACGGATAGAAATCATGGCTTCGCAGAAACGATCCAGTTCCGCCTGCGATTCCGACTCGGTTGGTTCGATCATGAGTGTACCTGCTACCGGGAATGAAACGGTTGGGGCGTGGAAACCATAATCCATCAATCGCTTGGCAATATCTTCGACTTCAACACCCGTCGCCATTTTGAACGGACGGCAGTCGATAATCATTTCGTGAGCGCAACGGCCATTAGCCCCTGTATAGAGCGAATCATAATGACCACTCAGGCGAGCCTTAATGTAGTTGGCGTTCAGAATAGCGCGTTTCGTTGCATTGGTCAATCCTTCACCACCCATCATAGCGATATAGGCGTAGGAAATAGTCAGGATGCTGGCCGAACCATAGGGTGCCGCCGAAACCGCGTGAATAGCCTGGCTTCCACCAATATGTACCATAGAATGTCCAGGGAGGAAAGGCACTAGCTGAGGAGCTACCCCAATTGGTCCCATGCCGGGTCCGCCACCACCGTGGGGAATGCAGAAGGTTTTATGCAAATTCAGGTGACAAACGTCTGCGCCAATAGTAGCCGGTGAGGTCAGACCAACCTGCGCGTTCATATTCGCCCCATCCATGTACACCTGGCCGCCATGCTGGTGAATGATCTCGCAAATTTCAATAATGCCTTCTTCAAACACACCGTGCGTTGACGGATAGGTTGCCATCAGACAGGAAAGCTCATTGCTGTATTGTTCGGCTTTAGCTTTCAGATCAGAGATGTCGATGTTGCCCCGGTCATCACATTTTACGATGACCACTTTCATCCCTGCCATAACCGCGCTGGCGGGGTTTGTTCCGTGTGCCGACTGAGGAATCAGCGAAATATTCCGGTGCGTATCACCCCGACTTTCATGATAAGCGCGAATAACCATTAAGCCTGCGTACTCGCCCTGAGCACCCGAATTAGGCTGCAATGACATAGCCGCAAAGCCGGTAATTTCGCAAAGCCAATCGTTTAATTCTTTAAATAATTGCTGATAGCCTGCCGTCTGATCTTTCGGTGCGAAGGGATGCAGCTTACCAATTTCGGGCCAGGTCACCGGGATCATTTCGGCCGTGGCATTCAATTTCATGGTGCAACTCCCTAATGAAATCATTGAATGCACCAGCGAAAGATCTTTTTCTTCCAGCGACTTCAGGTAGCGCAGCATTTCGTGTTCCGTATGATACGTATTGAACACGGGATGCGTCAGGTAGGTAGATGTGCGGACAAGGGGCTCTGGCCAGGTAATTTCCAGACCTTCCAGAATCGCATCCATATCGGCTTTCACGCCAAACACGGTCAGTAATTCCGTCAGATCGTGGTAGGTTTTGGCTTCATCAAACGAAACACTGACATGCTCATCATCTGGCAGATATTTCAGGTTGATCTGAGCCGCCTTCGCCGATTTTTTCAGTGATTCGGTATCCGATACTTTCACCGTCACAGTATCGAAATAATTTTCGGTACTCACTTCGTGGGCACTCCAGCGCAGTGCGGTAGCAAACGCTTTCGTCAGCGCATGCACCTGCTCGGCAATGGAACGAAGCCGTTGGGGGCCATGATAAACGGCATAACTGCCGGCCATAACGGCTAACAGTACCTGCGCTGTGCAAATATTTGACGTGGCTTTCTCCCGACGAATGTGCTGTTCACGCGTTTGCAGGGCCATCCGTAAAGCTGGCTTTCCTTCAGCATCCTGCGATACGCCAATAATCCGACCTGGAATCTGTCGCTTGAAGGCATCACGGGTAGCAAAAAAGGCCGCGTGCGGACCACCATAGCCCATGGGCACACCAAACCGCTGCGACGAACCCACCACGATGTCTGCTCCCATTTCACCCGGCGACTTAAGCAGGGTCAATGCAAGCAAATCGGCAGCTACGGCAACCGTGCTGTTTAGCTCATGAGCAGCAGCAATCAGGTCTGTATAATCGAATACTTCCCCGTCAGTTGCCGGATATTGCAACAACAGGCCAAAAATGTCACCATTTGTGAGGTCAACCGTGCGATGGTCACCGATGAGAATAGAAATCCCAATGGGCGTAGCGCGCGTTAACAACACATCAATCGTTTGTGGGTGGCACCGTTCCGAGACAAAAAACGTACTGGCGTTTTTCTTCGCGGCTGGCCGCATGGCATACAGCATGTGCATGGCTTCGGCTGCGGCTGTGCCTTCATCCAGAAGCGACGCATTGGCTAAGTCCATACCCGTCAGGTCTGATACCACGGTCTGGAAATTCAGTAGTGCTTCGAGCCGCCCCTGAGCAATCTCGGCCTGGTAAGGTGTATAGGCTGTGTACCATGCAGGGTTCTCCAGAATATTACGCAGAATAACGTTTGGCGTAACGGTATCGTAGTAACCAGTGCCGATATAAGATTTAAACACTTTATTCTGACCAGCGATCTTTTTGAAATCAGTCAGAAACTGCATTTCGGACTTAGGATCGGGCAGATTTAGCGGCTTTTTGAGTCGAATAATTTCCGGAACAGTCTGCTCAATCAGTTGATCGATGGATTGCACACCCACCGTTTTAAGCATATCGGTCAGAGCCGCGTCCGTCTGACCATGATGACGGTCTTCAAATGATTCCTGGTAACGAAGATTTAACTTCATCGAACGATGGTTTCTAGAGTCTGTTAGATCAGACAAATTTACGCAATCCTGCTGTAAAAGCCGTACCATTAGGCTAATTGTCTGGCTTGAGGTGTCGGTGGATGGTAATTTTTGCCCGCGCAGTTTGATTCTGGACCGTCTGCTATACGTATCTTGTCTAATACTCCAAATTGAACTATACTTACCCCTTAATCTCTACGTATCTTTCAAATAGTGATGTTTGCAGCCAAAAATAGTTTCGTTTTACGCTATAGTACCGTATTCTTTTCTAAACGCTCAGATTACCCAACCAAAGCCGACCAGTCAGCCCAGGCGGGCCTATTTCCTGGTTCGGTTGAAAAATCACCCGTTTTCGCGGGCTTATGTATATTCCTGTTAGCGATCCCCATTTTTATCTACTACCAGACACTTTTCAAAAACGCCTATAATTTCCCCTACGAAGACGACTTTAACAGCGCACTGGGTTTCATTTTCGACTATGAGTACGGCGGATTAGATGCCTGGGGCAAGCTAAAACTGATTTTTTCGCAATACAACGAACATCGAATTGTCTTTAACCGGTTGATATTTCTGGCCGATTACGCCCTGTTTGGGGAATTGAACTTTAAGCATTTGATCTTATTTGGGAACCTGCCAATGATTCTGATTGGCATCATCTTCATTAAAGTTTCGTTTCCACGGCTACCCGTTTATCAAAAATTAGTTTATCTACTACCCGTTGCCTATTCGCTGTTTTTGTTTCAGTATTGGGAGTTAGCGACCTGGGGCATGGCTGCCCTATCGAACTTATACGTTGTCGTTTTTGCGATGATTAGTTTGTATTGTCTGCTCCAGCCGGGGAAAGGGGCGTTTATACTTGCTTGTATAGCGGCTGTAGTAGCAACGTTTACCATTGGAAGCGGCATGTTCTCGTTCATTGCAGGCATACCCTTATTAATTCTATTAAAAGCGTATCGAAAACTAATTATATGGGTAATCCTAGCCGCTATAACGCTGGGATTATATTTTGTCGATTATACAAGGCCGCCTTATCACCCCGACGTTGTCGATTCGTTAGTTAACCATACAGGACGAGCTATCAGCTATTTTTTCACCTTAGTAGGCTCAATGACTGGCATAACCAGACCCAAATTAGCGATCCTATTTGGTGTGTTACTCGTGCTCGTGACGCTGGGTTTAGTCGGTTATCTTTGGTATAAGAAACGGATTATGGATCACCTGCCCGTATTAGGCTGGTTACTGTTTCTTTATCTTACCTGCCTATCGCTGATGGCTTCTCGCTCCGGGATGGGCGTCGAGCAAGCGTTTAGTCCACGCTATGGCATTGTGGTGGTTATGCTATTTGCCTGTCAGGCCATATTGGCACTTGAGGTATTTACACAGCGTTTCCTTCGTTTGGGCCTACTAGCCGCTTACTTCGGTATTGCACTTTTTGTTTATGTGTCGGCTACCAACCAGGGTAATCGTCAGCGTATCGTAGACCGAACGCGGCAACTGCAATACAGCACTGCCTTCTTTAATGATAATCCCAAAAACCTATTTTTACACTGGGGTAGTCCGGGGATAGCCGAACCTATTTTCAGGAATGTAATCCAAAAGAGCTTGTACAAGCTCCCGAACCTTACGTTTCGCGATCTAAAAAGCGCCCCTCATTCGTTTGATTCAACAAAATTGGTTGCCACTAATACAATTACATCCGAGGTAAAGCCATTCAGCACACACGAATTTCTGGTGTTATACCGATCATGGGCTTTAGTTAACAACGGGTTGCCTAAAAACACAACTATTCAATTAATAGCACAATCGGCAGGCACCAGTTACACGTTTGATACCCACAAACAGATTTGGGATGATATAACCGACCGTACCCTAGGCCGCCAGTATACGTATCCGGGCTTCTCGTGCGTTGTGGACAAAAAAGACCTGAAGCCAGGGCATTATGTACTTTGGCTTTGTTTAACAGATGGGGAGTCGACGTCGTATCAGCAGTTGGATGCGACGATGGATGTCTAAAACTCGTCAAAAATAGATTCTAGTGGATTCTTTTAATACCAGATACCTGACTATCAGAATCAACCGCGCGGGCGGCCCCGAGAAACCAAAGAATCTATAGAAACTAAATTGGACGAGTACTAAAGCAAATTATTTCTAAAAAAACCAGGCTTTGGCTATCCTACTCTTATCAAAATTCATCTTCGACTGAAGACTTTGCTTAAAAGCTGGCCTTATTTTTGATTTCAGTAAATTTGAAGGCTTTATATTCTCCTATTTACCCGTAATCTCATGAAATGCCGCATTTGTGAAAGTGAAACGACGCTCTTGTTTCGAGAGACCGTTTTGAATAAATATAAGGTTGGGTATTATGAATGCCCCACCTGCGATTTCGTGCAGACAGAAACGCCCTACTGGCTCGATGAAGCATATAGCCAGGCATTTACATCAACAGATACGGGAACACTTCAACGTAGTTTAATTCTTGGAAAGTCAACGATAGCACTCGCGTTTTTCGCTTTTGACCGACATGCCCGATTCATTGACTATGCAGGCGGCTATGGTACGCTAACCCGTTACATGCGCGATGTTGGGTTCGACTTCTACAGCACCGACTTATACGCTACTAATTTCATGGCCCGTGGATTCGATGCCAAGCCGGGTAACTATGAATTGGCAACCGCTTTTGAGTGTTTCGAACATTTTGTTTATCCAGGAAAAGAACTAGAAAAAATTCTGGCCTACAGCGATAGTATATTTTTCACAACACAACCCTGTCCCAAACCAGCACCAGCTATTAAAAACTGGTGGTATTACGCGCCCCACCACGGTCAGCATATTGCCCTTTACCGACCCAAAACGCTGGCCTACCTCGGTGGTCAGTACGGGCTACATTATTATAACTTGCTGAACTACCATTTATTCTCAAAACGGAAGCTGTCGCCCTTCGTATTTAAGTTTTTAGTCATTGCCGGACGACTGGGGCTGAGTAACGTTGTCAGCTTATTCTTAAAGAGTAGAACCCTTTCGGATGCTGATCTGCTACAAAAACAACCTCCTCTTCCGGTTCACGTTTCCTAAGCTACTTCCATGAAAAGTTACCAGACCTATGCCCGTTCGTCCGTATCTATGTCGACAGATGAGCGATTTCGAGAAACCCTTCACCAACTGTTCACCCAAAACCAGATAGACTATATCATTGAAACGGGAACCTGGTTAGGGACTGGATCAACAAAAACGATAGCGACGACGGTAGAAGGCAAGCATCAGCCCAAAGCCTACTATACAATTGAAGGGAATTTAACCTTTCATACGATTGCCCGCTTCAATCTCCGTAAATGGGATTTTGTTAAGCCACTTTGGGGTGATACGGTTGCCAAAGAACAGGCGCTCAAATTTATCCAGCAAGATGAGGCCTTACATCATCATGAAGCGTATCCTGACGTTTTCATCGACACCTTAGACAATCCGGTTCAGTTCTACACTGATGAAGTTGAAGGAAAATTAGGCAACAATCCGGTTATCAACGCTGTGGACTGGTTTGGTAGTACCTTTTTACACCGCAAAGAAGATCTCCTTCGTTCCCTTCTGCTTCGCTGTCAGGACCTCCGTCCATTAGTACTGCTTGATTCAGCAGGGGGCATTGGCTGGCTTGAATATCAGACGGTTCGCGATACGCTTGGCAACCGACCTTATTGGCTTATTCTGGATGATATTCACCATTTGAAGCACTTCCGATCTTTTGCCGATGTCCAGCAACGTGACGATTTTCGTGTGATCGACTATAGTGTAGCTGATGGCTGGATGGTAGCTGAACATCTGGCCGTGTAGGCGTTTATTGGAAGGATACGCCCCGTTTAAGGAATACATTCAGTTGCCGAATAGCCCGATCCGGTTCAATGATGGTGATCGGGAAAAGAGATTCAGGGTTGAATTTGGGAGCAATTGCCGAAAGATTGTTACGGTTTTGTTCGATGTATTCCGGATAAAGATGAACAATTCGGCCTTGCAACGGTGGTAAGTAAGGATGCCAGCGAACCAGCGATTTACCCTGTGAAATAACAATGGTAGGGGTATTGGTCGAAGCCGCCAGATGCACGATTCCCGTTTCATTAGCAATCAATACATCTGCTTTCGATAATACGTAGATAAGTTCGGCAATGGACAATTTCCCCGTCAGATTTAGTACACGTTCTGATTCAGGTATGTAGGCCAGGAACGCATCAGCATAGCTCATTTCATTAGACGCCCCTGTCAGTACGATATGCTGATTGGGATAGGTTTCCAAAAGATACCTGGCCACTTCGGCAAATCGATCCGCTGGCCACACCCGAAAATCCTGCCCGGCCCCAGCGACAAAATAGTATATTGATCCGGTACGGAAACCGGCCTGGCATAAGCCGTATTCAGAACAGGTTGATGGGTTAGAACAGGCTCTCCCAAAAACGCTTCCACGAGTTGACGATTACGTTCCAGCTCAAATACGAGTCCCTCTTTTGAAGGCAGCATTCGTGTATAGAGTTGATTCCCGAACCAGGCTTCCCAGTGTTTTATATTCGCAAAATCGGTCAGGCAACCCACTCGTTCTGGGGCACCCGTTGCTTTAGCCAGAAAATCGTCCAGCACCAGTACGCGGCTATACGTAGGGCAGAAAACAGTTGAAAACCCTTGCCGTCGAAGCGTTTGTACGAATCTAAACCGATAGAGCGGCCGAGTACTAAGCTTGTAGATATCCGTCCAGATAAAGCTATCAATCAGGTCGTGGTCAAAAACCTCGGCAACGGATCGAATCGCGCTATTGGCGCAGAGGGTGATGGCATAATCTTTGTACGTTGCCGATTGCCGGATAGCCTGTAAGTAGGGTCGGAATAACAGATAATCGCCTAATACATCAATTCTCAGAATTAGCAGCGTGTTGGTTTTCTGGGAAACTGGACCAGCCGTTAGCACAGCCAGTTTATCAACCAGATACAAGAAAAGATCAATCAGTCCCAGAATTGGGACAAGCAGGGGCGATGTTTTCAGAATTCGAATGATATTTTTCAGCAACATGGTGGGTGTTAATACGATCTATTGCGAAAACAGCAGGCAATTTGTATACTTGGTTCAATCTTTATAATCAGAGAGGCCAATTTTAGGCCATTTTAGTTTTTTCTCCCGTGAAACCGAAACCTAAAGGTCGCTCTACTGGCCAACCTGCAAAAACCAGCCCAAAGTCTGGACTGGATGCAACCCCACCGATTCACCAATCGGTTAAACAGGCTGTTGAGCCCGGCGTACCTGCAAAAGTAACTCGCCCGATACAACTACCTCCAGCAGTTCGGTATATACTCATTGGCGTACTGACACTCCTGATTTTAGGCCCTGCTTACTGGTATTACCGACTTGTATTGGAAAATGCGGTTAACGTCCCTTTGAAGACGATTTTGACAGTGCGTTAGCATTCGCCACTAATTATCTATATAAAACGCCTACGTTCATTGCGAAAGTCCAGCGTATCTTTTCACAGCACAATGAACACCGGATTATCGTAGACCGTTTGTCATTTCTGATCGACTATGGTTTAACGGGTCATATTAACTTTCGCCACCTGATTATTTTTGGGAATCTATCGCTACTACTGGTTTTGGGCTTTTGTATCTGTCGTCGTTCCGCAACCTGACGCTTCTTCAGAAACTGGCTTATTTTGTGCCTATTCCTTTCCTGCTTTTTCAATTGCATTTCTGGGAGCTAACGGTTTGGGGCATGGCCTCTATCCAAAATCTGTACATCGTTGCCTTTGCACTGCTGAGTTTCTATGCACTTGATCGCAGTCAGCACCAAGCAAACTGGTTCTGGGTAGCCACAGCTAGTGCCGTCGTTGCTACGTTTACAAGTGGCAATGGCATTTTCGTATTTATTATTGGTATACCTGCTTTATTCCTGCAAAAGGCATATCGGTCATTAGGTATCTGGAGCGTTATTGGCGTGGCGACTGCCGCACTTTATTTCTGGGGATATGCTAAACCGGGTCATCACCCACCTATTTTCGAAACGCTAACGAAGACGCCCGGCCAATTTTTCGATTATTTCTTTACGCTCACGGGTTCCGATTTTGCCACGCAACCCACCTGGCCTATTCGGGCGGGCAAATGGATGCTGGCTCTTTTTGTTGGTTTGATAGGTTGGAAATGGGTCAAGGGGCAATTAACAACCAATGTAGCTATACTGGCCCTACTCGCATTCATGTACTTCACTAGTATAGCAGTAGCAGCAGGGCGTTCAGGTTTCGGCATCCAACAAGCCCTTAGCCCCCGCTATGGGATTCTTCCAGTGATGCTGTTGATTAGCTTATATATCCTGACAATCGAAACGGTCAAGCACCAACTTATTCGGCCTATACTTGCTATAGCTGGACTACTGATAGCCGTTTATTTGTGTCAATATTCATATCAGCAGAACCTACCCAAGGTTGAAGATCGTACCGCATTGCTTAAATACAGTAGCGCACTCTACAATGACAATAAAGCCAATTTAATTCTGTACCGGGATGATAAAGGCGAAGCGAAAGGTATTTTTCAGGATGCCCTAAAAAAAGACATCTATCAGGTTCCATCCATTACCCTGGCAGACCTGAGCAGTACTCCAAAACCATTTAATGCAAGCCAGTTAGTAGCCACCAGTGATGTAACGGCTCAGGCACAGCCTTACCTGACCAATGGCTTTCTGGTCATGTATCAGGCATGGGCTATTATGAATGGCATTCCGTCGGAAAATACGGTTATTGAGATGGTGGCTCAGTCGCCACAGGGGAGTTATGCCTTTGGCACCAGTCGACACATCCGGTACGACATTGTTAACCAGTTTCAGTCCATGCAGTATATGCACGCGGGCTTTTCGTGTGTGATTAAAAAAGCGGATTTGAAGCCTGGTCAGTACAAACTCTGGCTCCACCTGACCAATAAAAATACACAGTCCTATTTCCTGCTACCGAGCGTTCTTGATATTTGAGGGCGCATCAATCGGTAGAATGGCCGAATCAGAACATCTAACCAGTATCCCAATCGGTCACCAGCCAGTTGGTCAAAAGGTAGTGAGAGAAGACTATCCTGTAATAACTCGGCGTCAGATACCTGCCTGAGTGACTGAACTATCCGATGGCGCTGCTGGATGGCATTTCGGCGCTTGTACAAATACGTATAGGTGCGAAACCGCATTTGCAAGTACGTCCAACCTCGCAGAGCAAAACCCCACATCAATAGCTCGGTGAGAAGTAAGGCTGGCAGTAATTTTAACAGGGTAGAACGCCTGAAGGTGCTCAAAAACGTGAGCAGCCGATTGCGTTCGAGGTAATAAAATTTCGTGGGGGAGAAACCTAGTTTGTAGTAATGGGTAATAACGGCATCAGCATCGCACCATAGTTCGTAGCCCGCTAACCTCGCTCGCAACGATAGCTCGGTGTCCTCAAAATACATAAAATAGGATTCGTCGAAAGCGCCAATATGCTGAAGTACTTGAGCGGGGGCCAGTAGAGCGGCTCCCGAAAGCAAGGGGATACGTTGCAGATTATGGTAGCTCGTAGCAGGCTGATTCAGCCCCGGCAGGTGGTAATACCCGTGTACTGCATCTGATTCCCACAAGCGTTGATCGTTCCATCGGGATTGAGCAATTTGGGCGTAATAAGGGCCGAAGGATACTGTCGGGCAGTGGTCATCAGTCGTTCAAGGCAACCGGGCCATAGTTCGGTATCAGGATTTAGAAAGAGAACCCAGTGGCCTTTAGCCTGAGCCAGACCAAGATTATTCCCACCTGCATAACCCGTGTTTGCCAGGTTCTGAATCAGCCGAACTTGTGGATACTGCGTTAGCAACTCCGTTGCGACTCCGTCAGTCCCATGATTATCAACGACAATAACCTCGAAACTGTCCTGGGTTTGCTGGCTAAACAGCGTTGGTAGGCAACGAGCCAGATCAACTCGGCTATTGTATGATACAATGATGATACTCAGCACAATGGCTGGTTCCGATGGAGCATTTTCCACAAGTGCACTTATTTCTCATGTACTGCCACGGCAGCATTGGCTTCCAGGATAGGCATGCCTGCTCGAATATCACTCAGTTCTTTCTTCATCATAGCCATTTCGTGGCTCAGGTCCTTGATCTGGTTTTGCAGTTTCGAGTTAACAACTGATAGGTGAACCAGAAAGACAATAATCGCAAAAATAGCGGCCAAAAAGATCAGCGACGGCGGATAATAAACACCCAGCAATAGCGAAATCTGCTCCAGACCTTTACGCCAGATCGCAAATACAATCAGAATAACAGTGCAAAGAATCCAGATAATGGAATATTCCTCCCGCAGTCGTCCCTGAACGATCAGCCGGAAAATCATAATCATGAAGATTGCTGCTCCTAGCAAACTAATGATTTGAATGGTAATTGATAATGAGGCCATATCAGTTCGTTAGGTTAACCCGCTTGTTGAACAGACGGATATAGACAAACAAAATGCCGAGCGTAACTTTCAGCATATAATAGACGGCCCGGCCCGTATTGATCGACGAAACGCCCCCCTGTCGCTCCCGCATGGTTACCGGCACTTCTACGATGCGTAGGTTATACAAACCAAACTGCACAATAGACTCTGGCTCAGGATACTCGTCGGGATAATAGGTATTCACTATTTTCAGCGTCCGCCGGTTAAACGCCCGAAAACCTGACGTACTATCATAAATAGCCCGCCGAATCAGCATAAAGTTGAGCCTCCGAAAATAATTGATACCGATCCGTCGGAGTGCCGTCGATTGAAAGCCCGCTTTCTCCAGAAAACGGGAACCAATGATGACATCGCCCCGGCCTTCAACCATAGGCCGCAAGATTTTGATCAGTTCATTGGCCGGATGCTGCCCATCGCCATCCATCTGAACGGCTATGTCATAGCCATTTCTGTAAGCATATTTGTAGCCTGCCTGCATGGCACCGCCAATGCCCAGATTGACCGGCAAGTCAAGATACAGGCAATTGAGCCCTCGAATAACGGCCATTGAGCTATCCGTCGAGCAATCATTAACGACCAAAATGTCCAGCCGCAAATTGAATTGGAGCTTTACCTGATTGATTTCCCGAACAACGGTCGCAATAGCCGCTTCTTCGTTGAAACAGGGCACCACAATCAGGATGCGGGGATCAGTTATGGCCTGCGTTTCCATTAATCGTTAATTCGGTAAATTGTGATTGACCCCAGCGTCGATACCAGTTTCATACACCGTATTTCGGCAGGCTGCGTTGGATGATCGAAAATGATATACTTCACGTTGAGTTGCTTTAATCGAGGAGAGCAGGGGTCCATAGCTACCGTATACCCGTCTTCAAACGTATTCTGAATAATAACGGAATCACGACCGTCGACATAGCTGGTATATACCGTGTGCGCAAACCGGTTGTAAGCAGAATCCCGCTTCATGGTTGGATCAAGTACTTTCATAATCGTGCGGGAGGAATGTATTTAACCCCGCTCAGTACATCGACCCCGGATGCCGTAACCATGTAAGCCACGTATTGGCCTCCAAAAACAGCCCACTTTGCAGCGGGCTCCTGCTCATGAATCGACTGCACCGTTTTATAGAGCTGATGCTCCGTAATGGGTGTCATGCCCTTGGAAACAGGATTTATTTTCAGGTTAGGCAGCAAAAACAGCATCATGGCTCCCCCAAAATAAATGTTTCGATACGGCAGTGCCCAGCTAAAAAGTAACAGGGAACCGACAACCGTAAAAAACACAATTGGCAGAAACAGTTGTGACATCTTGAAAAATCCAGCCGAGTCCTCCACATTCAGGTTGGCGGCATAAATCATAAAGCCCAGCACCGCAGCCACACCAATGCCCGTATACAAGGTATTGGTTCGAATAGGAATCGTTGTCAGGTAATACAAATACGCAATCGTGAGTAAAACGTTGCCGATACCAAATGGAATCTGTGTTCGGCGGGTAGGGCTCATATTCCAGAGCGTCAACTTAGCCAGCCAGGCCGGAAATCCTACTTCGATCCAGACATAGCCAATAATGACAAACACACTGAGCAATAGCACAACCCAATCCACTTTACGGTTCAGGGTAAAACTGATAACAGCGCAGGGAATAATGATGGGCGCAAACGTAATATACTGCGACAACTCACAGGAATTCAACCAATTAGATGGAAATTTTGAGTCTGAGATCGACCAGCTAAAGTATTCGGAAAACCAGTTGGCAATGAATCCGGTACCACCCAATTCACTACGCTTGCCCGGATAAACCGTATTCATGATGGCATCCAGCGAAGGTTTCACATCCGTATAGTAGGCGAAGAAAGCGATTCCTGTTAAACCGAGTGACAGCGCAATAGCACCGGCTTTAACGGGCCACCGGTCTAGCATTCGCTTAAGGTCAAGATTGTTCAGCAGGTAGCCTAGTAGCAGAAAGGCAAGCACATAGCCTAGTGGAACCTGATAAGGCGGATAAAGAATTAGCGCATAATTCATCAGTAGCCAGGCCAACGCCACTGAACTCACTAAAATCTGTTTCGTATTCTGGCTATAAATCAAATAAACAACCGCTACAAAAAGTAGCCCCATAGCGGCAATCATGGGGGTTGGAATATACATCCAGGATTGCGTGCCAGAAGACAGAAAAAGCCAGGCGCTCCCAAAAACCGAAAGCCAGAAATTGTTGCGCGTAAGGAGCAAGAGCATAAGTGTGGCCCCAATCAGGGCAAACATGACTCTGAAATTATTCATCCAGGCGTAGCCACGCTCTACATCCAGAATAAAAAAGCCCCAATGGTCCGGTTTAAATAGCTCGCTGAAGTGTTTTGAAGGCGTAACGAGTATAGGGGCTTTTTCACCCCCAATGGTCAGGTTTTCGGTTGGAAACCCTTTGTTTGCCTGCGACAGAATCCAGGGTGTACCGACCGCATAATCGTCCATTCGAATTCGGCGGGGTTCGCCCGAGATAAGCCCGCGACGAGGATTACTGCCATCAGGCATAAGTTGATTCCACATAGCCAGTGACATGGAATGGATTTTTGCCAGGGTAAGCAAGACAAACAAACCCACACAGATACCCATAAACCACTTTAGCCGCTTATCGAACCGGATCAGTTCAAAGGGCTTGTGAATGGGCAAAATCTCAGTTGGTTGAGTTGGAGCGGTGGGCTGAGAACGAGTCGGCGTCGGCTGAGACTTTGGCTGATTAACAACCGGGCTGGCCGCTGCAACGACAGGCTGGCCTTTCCTTTTCTTCGACATGAGTTAAACTACGGAAGGGTTTCTCGAATTGGGTTAATAATTGAGGGTTACTCAATTATCAAACTTACTAATACCGTGCCAGTTTAGCCAACATCTGGCATTTTGTTTATCAAAATACCTAATTTGCCATCATGGTGAAGGGATTTTTTCGGCGAGCAGTGCCGATCATGCTGGCTCTGGGATTGCTCTGGTATGTACTGAAAGATGTACCGCTGACAGCACTAGCAGCGCAATTTCGTCAGGCCGATAGCCGCTGGTTACTTCTTGCCGGGCTACTTATTGTTATCTTTCATCTTGTTCGAGCTGCTCGCTGGCAACTCGCGTTGCAGGCACTTGGTTTTTATCCTTCGCTCTTTCGAACAGCCATGGCCTTGTTGGCGGGTACGCTGGCGAGTATGCTGGTTCCTGGCGCGGGTGAGTTGACGCGCTGTGGTACCTTACAGCGTACAGATGGCGTCCCATTAGCGCAGGGTTTTGGCTCAGTGGTAGCCGAACGCATCGTTGATTTGCTTATGCTGGTGGTAGTCATTGGCCTTACGGTACTCCTTGAGTTCAAGCGGGCAGGCCAGTATATTCTTGACCTGCTGTCGCCCCTGGTAAACAGGTTTACAACCAGCGGTCAGTCAACGCCCCTCCTGATCGTTGCTTTACTCAGCGTCTTCACGTTACTTGTTCTTCTATACTGGCTTTTACGAAGTGCCGCCTTCTGGCAGCATAGGCTCGTCATTCGAGTCGTCAACATTGCCCATGATGTTAAACGAGGTTTTCTAAGTATTCAGCAGCTTAAACGACCGGGCTTATTCATTATGCTGACGGGTATAAGCTACGGGCTCATTTTCCTAACAACATACACCCTGTTTTTTGCCTTACCTCAAACAAGTACACTCCCGCCTAATGCCGCTTTAACTATTCTAACTGTCAGCTCTTTAGGTGGTTTAGCCGTACCTACACAGGGAGGCATTGGCACCTATCACTTCCTGGTTAGCCGTGCCTTAGTTCTATACGGCATGTCGCTTACAGATGGGGTTATTGTAGCTACGTTTCTACACGCGATTCAAACCGGTTTTTCACTCCTGCTGAGCAGTATGAGTTTTCTGATTATTCCTATCCTGATTACGAATCGACAGAAAAAACAGGAGGCTGATTTAGTAAAGTAATTTTTTCGGAAATTAGAGGCTAAATGTTCCAATAGACCCCTGATTTTCATGATCAATAGGATTCGGTATGATTTAATCCTTAACCATCAGCGGTCGATTATCACTAACAAAAAACGTTTAATGACTTCTCAACAACTATTGCTGGCGGCAGGCCTAATCAGCTTGCCTTTCGCTAGTATCGCTCAGGAAAAATTTGCCAATAGCATTACGGCAGCTGACCTTGAAAAACACCTTCGTATTCTGGCCGCCGATGATATGGAAGGCCGCGAAACCGGAACCCGTGGTCAGCGCAAAGCAGCTGATTATATCGCCACTCAGTTTGCCACCGAGGGCCTTAAACCCATCGTCAAAGAAACGGATGGAAAGCTAGGTTATCTGCAACCCTACACGCTTTACAAAAAAAACTGGGGTGATTTTTATGTCAGTGCTGGAGGGAAACGGTTTGAGCCGCAGAAGGATTTTATGCCAAATGGCCTGCTATACCTGCCTACCGAAACGACCTATGAGACCGTGTTTGTTGGCTATGGCATTGGCGAATCGAATTATGACGATTATGCCGGACGCGATGTAAAAGGGAAAGCGGTGGTTGTGCTGGACGATGAGCCGAAAGCTGCCGATGGCAAAAAGTTAGTCAGTGGAACCAGCGATGCCTCCAAGTGGGGCGGGCCAAACGGCTGGCGGGCCAAGAGTATTTTGGCAAAGGAGAAAGGAGCGGCTCAACTGTTTATCGTCTCCGCTGAGTCGGCCGAAGCGTTTAAGCAGTTACTAACGCAGCGAAGTGCCATGCAGGCCCGGTTCAATCGGCTGAGTCTAAAACCCGGCGCTGAGAATGTAGGCTCGGTTGGTGTATTTCTGATCACCTCCGATATGGCAGCCGCCCTACTCAACACCTCTGTGGCTACGCTGAACCAAACGATAACTCAGCTCGCTCAATCGACGAAACCGATAGCCTCGTCCTTGACTGGAAGTATTGCGATGAAAGCAGACCGGGTCGATGAGAAAACGGAGTCATCGAACGTGCTGGGCTTTATTGAAGGAACCGACAAAAAAGACGAAGTACTGGTTGTTTCGTCGCACTACGACCATATTGGCATTAGCGCCGATGGACAAATTAACAACGGAGCCAATGACGATGGCTCGGGAACGGTTTCAGTATTAGAAATTGCACAGGCCTTTGCGAAAGCTAAAGCTGCCGGAAAAGGCCCTCGCCGGTCCATTTTGTTCCTGACTGTATCCGGAGAAGAGAAGGGGCTGCTAGGGTCGCAGTATTACGCGGATATGAGCCCGGTTATCCCCCTTGAGAAAACCGTTGCAGATTTAAATATCGACATGGTAGGTCGGGTCGATGACATCCATCTGGGCAAATCGGACAATTACATTTATGTGATCGGCTCCGATAAACTTTCGTCGGAACTGCATAAGATCAGTGAAGAGACGAATAAGAAGCACATCAATATGGAGCTGGATTATAAATACAATGACCCGCAGGATTCCCAGCGTATTTATTACCGCTCCGACCACTACAACTTCGCCAAGCACCAGATTCCCATCATCTTCTACTTCAACGGCCTGCACCCTGACTACCATAAGCCAACGGACGACATCGAAAAGATCGACTTCAAATTGGCCGAGAAATCAGCCCGTCTGGTGTTCTACACCGCCTGGGAAATTGCCAACCGCGACCAGCGTTTAGTCGTCGATAGCAACAAGCAGTAAGAGAGTTAATGGATAATGTACAATGGATAATGGCTGACGCATGACTAATTATCCATTGTACATTATTCATTATCCATTAACTTCCGTATCCACCCACATTTCCAGCAACGCGTAACTCAGGCTTTTACCATGCGTATCCATGGTTAACGAGGTTGTTACACCACCTGTTAATGCCTGCTGGCATACAAACTGAAGCGCGGGCAGATTGGGTAGCTCATAGCGGGTTATTTCGCCCGCAACGATATACTGCAAGTGGCGACTCACAGCGTCGGCTGTTACCCTGTCACATAGCAGCGGATAATCGTCTGCGCTGTAGGGAATGAGTGATAAGGTCAACG
Organism: Spirosoma telluris; assembly: GCA_003259005.1. Lineage (GTDB taxonomy): Bacteria > Bacteroidota > Bacteroidia > Cytophagales > Spirosomataceae > Spirosoma > Spirosoma telluris. Next base: position 5,658,860 of record QLII01000001.1, on the reverse strand, counting down.
TATTGCCTTTATCCCCCGCCCGACTGTGTGCAATGTCATATAGCTTTATTCTCATGATTCAAGTACGGTGATACTGGATGTTATTTTATTGCGATCCATCAGCGTCGATACGATTCCAACGACTTCATGAATGTATTTGCGAGCCCCACCACCACCGGCAGGGCCATTGGTGTAGAGCGCTTCCACTTCTTCACCAACCAAAGCTGCGTGCTGAGCTGTTGTAGCCCTGCCTGCCACTCGTAGCCGGATTTCATAAGGGTCTGGATAATGACCAAAGTTTGTACGATGCACCGATGTACTACCGATGTAATCAAGTCGCAGATCGGTAAACCGGTCTTGTAATCGCTCCTGAATAATCGACCCCGCTAACTTGGCCCGCCCCAGCGCATTGGCGCCCGCATAGGAAATTTCGCCTTCGCCAATAAACCCTGCTTCGTAGCCCACGCTTACTTTTAACGTATCGGGTCGAGTTTCCCCTCGCCCACCTATGGCCTTGACTTGATCGAGGCCCGTTTCTTCCAAACGTACCTGCGAAAAATCAGCGACTACATCAGGGGTAATATATCGGCTGGGGTCCATAACTTCGTACAAGAGTTGCTCTTTGGCCGTAGCAACGGTCAGCATTCCACCCGTACCCGCAACTTTACCAAATACAGCAGTTCCATCGGACGAAACATCGGCAAATGGGTGCCCAAGATGAGCCATATCCGGTACGTCTTTTCGACCGGGATCAGCAAAGTAGCCGCCGGTAAGTTGTCCCGCACATTCCAACAAATGCCCGATTACGGTTCCCTGCCCGATTTGGTTACTATCCTCTAAAGACCAGCCAAATTCATGCACCAACGGCGAGACAAAAAGTGAAGGGTCAGCCACGCGACCAGTAATGATAATATCCGCTCCCGTAGCCAGCGCCGGTAAGATGGCATCGGTACCCAGGTATGCATTTGCCGAAACAAGCGTGCCGGAATCCATTAGCGGTTTGCCGGTTTCTAGCGCCGTTTCATTTTCGGATAACAAGCTAAACACGTCGTCGCCAGTGACGGCTGCTACTGTTACGGATAGATTTAATCGCCGGGCGATGTCAATAACTTTTTGGGCGGCAGCCAGTGGATTGGCAGCGCCCATATTGGTAATCAGGCGAACCTTCTTTTCCACTAAATGAGGTAACAGGCTTTCGATTCGGCGTTCCAACAGTGGGTCGTACCCCAGCGTAGGGTCCTGGCGTTTCCGTTTTTGGGCCAACGCAATGGTTCGTTCTGCCAGACATTCGAGCACGAGGTAATCTAATTGTCCCTGTTTAACCAGTATGAGAGCTGGTTCGAGTCGGTCGCCGGAAAAACCAGCCCCGCACCCAATCCGAATGTGTTGTTTCATAGGTGAATAGAACCCGTTAACAGAGCCACCAGCGTCATAACCAGCGTTGTGCCGAAGGCCCATTTCAGGATAAATTTCTGGTGATCGCCCAAATCCACTTCGGCCAGACCAACCAGCAAAAAGGTTGAGGCTGTTAGCGGGCTAACGGGAAAGCCAACCGTCATTTGTCCCAACAAAGCTGCCCGCCCAATTTCCAATGGGTCGATACCAAACTGAGTAGCCGTTTGGCTTAGAATCGGGACAACGCCGAAATAATAGGCATCGGGCGTAAAAAGTAAACTGGCGGGCATACTGGTAATGGCCGTGAGCGTTGGCAGCCAGGCCGCGTGCTGTTCAGGAATGAGCGAAACCAGCGAAGTAGCCATCGCGTCGATCATTTTAGAACCCGTCAGAATCCCTGAAAACACCCCAGCCGCGAAAATCATGCTCGACACCATGAAAATGTTGTTGCCATGACTCTTGAGCACTTTTTGCTGATCGGGCAGCTTGGGGTAATTAATCAGCAACGCAATGACTGCGGCCACAATAAACAGCGCCGATGCAGGTACCCACCCTTTCATAAGCGTGACGATCAGGCCAATTGTCAGCAGGGCATTGATCCAGATTAGTTTCGGGCGACGCAGTTGCTTTTGCTGCTCGGTCAGGTTTTCATGATGGGCGTAGTGTAAATCGACGACTCCTAGGCGTTTCCGCTCTTTCAGGCCAAACCAATAGGCAACAAACAATACCCAACAGATACCGGCCATGATGGCGGGGATGTTTGGGTTAAAAAGCTGCGTGGCATCTGTTTTTAGGGTTGAAATAGCTCGTGCCGACGTCCCCGACCAGGGCACCAGGTGCATGGGCCCCACGCTCAGCGACACAATACCCGGCAGCATCAGGCGATTGATGTTCAGTTGTTTATAGATCGGCAGAAACGCCGACATCACGATCATAAACGTAGCGGTACCATCGCCATCCAGATGAACAATCATCGTTAAAATGGCCGTTCCGACAATCACTTTCAGTGGATCTCCTTTGACAAAGCGAATAATGCCCACAATAATGGGGTCAAATAAGCCCGCGTCGAGCATCGTCGCAAAATACAAGACGGCGAACATCAACAGGATGCCCGTTGGCGCTACCTGCTTTATACCCGCCAGAATCATCTCTCCAAGCTCTTTGGGACTGAATCCAGCGACAAAGCCCATTATGACCGGCACGAGTACGAGCGCCGTTATGACCGACAGTCGCTTGGTAATAATCAGGACTAGAAAAATGCCAATGGTGGCAAAGCCAAGCAGAGACAGCATGATTCGGATTCGAAAGTGTGCAAAAACTTTTTCCTGACAGGATTACAGGATAAAGCAGGATTTTTCTTCTGGTCTTGAATCCTGTTTTATCCTGTCAAAACTTTTTTACATCGACTTCCCGGCAGCAATCTGCAACAACTCCTTATCGGGATTATTTTTCACCTGATTAACATTGTCGAAGATCATCGTAGCGCCACTCTCAGCGTTGTATTGAGGCCACGTAGGTAAACCTTTATGGTTCGGGTTGCCGGTTCGGGCGAAGGCAATCCAGGCGCGGCTCATTTTGTCAGCCAGCGTATGGGCATCCTTGCCACCACCCGTCATTTCTTCGCAACGGCTGATGTTGTCGAATACGAATGGAATTTCCATACAGTGCATGGCTTTGTAGGCTCCATCCAATACGGGCGACTGCCAGGTAAACAGGTACATATAGACCGGAGCGGCCCCTGGAATCGCTTTAGCATTTGCCTGCCGGATGGTGAGCGGACGGAAGTTGAAATCAAGGTCAATGTAATCCGATGGTTTCGTGGTTTCTGGGTACGCCTTCTTCACCGCAGCCAGATAAGCCTCCGTTTTATCGCCGTATTTTTTCTGTAGGTTAGCCTTAGCTCCTTCCATCGAAATATCGCGGGTAGCCGGATTGAAGGGTGTAAACTCATTTTTAGTCGACCCTACGAGTAGCGGAATGTCTTTCGAAAGCGCTATGGCTGCTGCATCCGTTGGCTGATACGGCAGAAACGTACCATCATGAATTGGCCCCCAGCCTAGTCCAAAGGCAGGTCGTCCTTCGCCTTTCATACTGTCCGATACTTTGCGTAGGGCTTTTTTACCAGCTGCATTCAAACGCTCATACGATATTTTTTGCAGCGAATCAATTTGGGTTGGTTGCAGGTTCAGCTCTTCGAGCAGGGCTGCGCTTACTTTCTTCATCACATCCGTTTCGGCAAAGCTGGTTATGTAGCTACCGCTCTGCACAATGGCTTTATGAAAAAGGCCTTTTGCCGAAGGCGCATTCATTAGGCTAGTTACTTTGCCACCCCACCCGACTGACCAAAGATGGTTACATTACCCGGATCACCACCAAACTGAGCGATATTCTGTTTCACCCACTGCAAGGCAGACACCAAATCCATCAGGCCTGCATTAGGCGAGTTTTTGTACTTTTCACCATAGCCCGACAAATCCAGAAAGCCCAGAATGTTCAGTCGGTGATTTACCGTCACGACGACAACGTCGCCCTTTTTGGTCAGGTTTTCGCCATCGTACGACGGTAATTCAACCGACGAACCAGCGGTAAAACCACCCCCATGCAACCAAACCATCACCGGCCGCTTTTTCGCCTGACTGATTTCGGGCGTCCAGACATTCAGACTTAAGCAGTTTTCGTTGGTGTAGCCCCAGTCGTGATGAAACGGAAACTCAATCTCATCATATGTCTGTGTGGTTACATCCATCGGACATACAGGCCCGTAGGTCATCGAACTACGCACACCCGTCCAGGAATCAGGCTTGGTAGGTGCCATGAATCGTTCGGCTTTTGCATAGGGAATCCCTTTGAACGTGAAGGTGCCGTTGTGAATATACCCTCGCACAGCACCCGATTCGGTGGGTACGGTGGCAATGCCTTTGCCCGCCATGATGGGGTTTTGCCCGACGGCCAACAGCGGCAATGTGAGTGCACTTAAAAAAAGAGAATTGCCTTGATTTTCATAGGTTTAGCTAAATTTGATTGTTATTTTATAGAAGTTTTTACTCAGTCATGTCAGGTGATAAGCGGTAGCTATTCGTTCACTACTCCATTCATTTTCAGAATTTTGCTAAAAAATAGCAGTTGATAAGGCAGTGAATTCCCCCAATAGTCCCAGGTGTGGGCACCGGGCCGTTCAATGTAGTCATGCGGAGTTTTATTCTCCATGAGCTGGCGATGCAGATCCCGGTTGCCTTCAATCAGAAAATCATCAACACCGATGTCGAAAATCAAGGGTAAGTTGTTCGCCTTTAACTTGTCGGCAAGGGTTACTATCGTATAGCCAGGATAGGGGGCATCGCCTTCTTTGGGTGGCCCAGGAGCTTGGCGAAATTTTCGGCGCGGGATTTGGCAAAATCGGCGGGCACTTTCCAGGTGGCTGTATTGATGTTCATCACCCCACTCATGCTTCCGGCAGCAGCGTACAGATCAGGGTGACGACTTGCGATAAACATGGCTCCGTGGCCACCCATCGACAGGCCCGCAATGATACGCCCTTTCCGGTCCCGAACGGTGCGGTAAGTATTGTCAATTTTTTCAATTAACTCCTTCGAAATAAAGGTCTCGAACTGACTGGTTTTAACAAGTGGGCTATCGAAATAGTAGCTAGTTGGGTCACCGTCGGGGTTACAATGATAATGTTGTACTGGTCGGACAATTGATGCAGCAGCGTTTTGTCAGGCGTTTTGGTTAGCCAATCCCGGAAACTACCCGTGCCACCGTGGAGCAGATACAGCACCGGAAAGGGTTGTTTGGCTTTTTTATACCGCGCGGGTAGTACCACAGCCGCCCGAAGCGTTCGGCCCATGCTGGCACTGGGAACATCCAGGGTATCTACTTTGGCTGCAAACGAGGGCAGTGTTAGCAGGTAACCCACCAAAAAAAGCACGATTTGGGTCGATAATCTACGCATAGCGTTATTGAACGGCAGTTCCATTCGCTTTTAGAACATGGTTGAAAAATAAGACATGGTTGGGCAGCGAATTTTGCCAGTACTCCCAGCTGTGTCCGCCGGGCCGTTCACTGTAGTCGTGGGGAGTCTGGTTGAAAACCAGCCGACGATGTAGTTCGCGATTAGGTTCAATCAGAAAGTCATCGACGCCACAGTCAAAAATCAGCTTCAATTCATTGGCTTTCATTTTATCAACCATGTTAATCACTGAATAAGGCGCGTAGCTGTCTGATGAAAATGTGCCCAAAATCTTCTCAAATTCACCTTTAATGCCTTTCTCCATATCTGGCGTGAGTTTCCAGCTAGTCATATCCAGATTAAGTGCGCCACTCATACTACCCGCTGCGCAATACAGATCGGGGTGACGCGTGGCCAGAAATAAAGCTCCATAGCCACCCATTGAGAGGCCCGTAATTACCCGTCCTTTGTTCGTTCGAACTGTTCGATAGGTCTTATCAATTTTGTCAATGACTTCTTTCGTCAGGTAGGTTTCGAACTGGCTATCCTTGATGACAGGGCTGTCCAGATAATAGCTAAAGATTTCACCTTCTGGCATCACGATAAGTAAATTATACTGATCGGCTAGCCGCTGCAAAAGTGTTTTATCGGGAAGTTTAGTTGGCCAATCGTTGAAGTGACCAAAGCCGCCGTGAAGCAGGTAGAGTACGGGATAGTTTGCTTTCCCTTTACTATAGGATTCGGGTACTACGATAGCCGCGCGCATATTCTTCTTCATGATCGCACTAGGCACATCGAGCGAATCGACTTTGGCACTAAAAGCTGCTATAGACAGGATTTGTAGACTGATGCTGAGAAGAAAACGAAAAAGAAGCATGGTTTACGGTTAGCAGTAAATACTGATAGATTCGTTGATAATGCCAAAGGTATACACATCAATTCTCAACTATATCCTATCGCTTCACCTGTTCATCATATATAAATTACCTGCGCTGGTTTATAAATGAACTGGTATCTTTAGGAAATTTTATAAGAATTAATAAATTCTCATAAACTCCTCACAAGAAGGTATTTACATGAAGCTTAAGACGGGTAAAGAGGAGATTGCGTACTTACTCGATAAAGTGATCGAGAAGTACCAACTCGCTACTGGTCAACGAATCGTTCGGAATACAAATCCAAAAAACTACGAAGAGGTCGCAAAAACGCTCAGTGCGATCAGCAATGAGTTACCCAATACCGCTCAGGCGTTGGAACATGACCCCTACCCGCCCGACCCAAATACAAAACAACTTGACTATCCTCACCGGAAGTATGACATTACGGGCGTTCAGCTTAAAGATGCCTACAATCGACTGGTCGCCAATCCGCGCTCGTTTCTGATTGATGCCTGTTATATTTATCTATATGGTGTTGGTCGGAAAGGATTTGAGCAAAATCCGCAGGACGCTAATCTCATCGAGGGGTCAGAAGCCTCTCTGGCCTTACTGAAAGAGGAACAGGAAGTACTTCGACAACAGTTAGTAGCCTACCAGCAGGAACTAGACGCAACGAGTACCCGCCTAACGACTTCGTTCAAAAAACAGAAAACAATCTGGCTCGTTAGTTTGCTTAGCCTTCTTGCCATTCTGGCGTTTGTTTGTGCGACCTGGTTCACCGAACGGACGGCTTGGGCAACTCTTCGGAAAGATCTGAATATACTCCCCTATCAACCAACACAGGCCGAAATCGACAGTTTGTCAGGCATTTGGCTATACTATACGGGGGCACCCCAGGCACGGGAAATGATCCGAACCGATACCATCAGGTAGCTAACAATCTTGTGGAAATAACGTACAAAGACGGCTACTTTACCTTTTATCGGCATGGGGCCAACATCGACCATACGGGCTACGTGCAGTTTGAATCGCCCTCCCTTGTTTCAATTTACTCCAGGGTAAAAAACAATACGGGGAAAGTGGAATCGCCCATTCATGCGCTGTTACGGTTGGACAAAGGGAAAGGGTATCTCACGAGCATCGCCACCACCTGGAGCTTCGATACGGGCAAAAGCAACGACATGATTGGGATACGGAATGTGTTTATCAAGCAGGGTAACGGCGGCACACTCGAAGAAATCACCAACACGCCCGAAAACGCCAACTGCCACTGCAAGATTATGAAGTGGCAGTCGGCAAACCGAAGCAAGACGTTTCAGTTGAAATACAGGCTACTGGATACGCTGGCCGATGAATCGCTGAAAAAGTTGATTAACGAGAAAAGTATTCTTCTGCGCGAACCACAGGAGGGACTTATTCTAACCCCGGAAATGATGAGTAAGAAAAAGTAGCCGAAATCATTAACCTATTTCTTATGGCTGGCCTTAATCTGGCCCTCCAGAAAAGAAATCATTTGGCTATAATACGTATCTATCAGTACGCCAGGGCCATGTCCTCCGCCGGGTACAATAACTAATTCACTTTTAGCGCCAGCTGCCCGTTGTTTTTCATGCAGCTTTTCACTCTGGCAAAGAGGGACTAGTGGGTCTTTATCGCCATGGAAAATCAGGAACGGCGGGTTGTCTTTTTGTATATAATTGATTGGGTTAGCCAAGGCGCATTTGTCTTTATTTTCCTGAATGGGCCCGCCAACGAGTATCGACTCCGGCGACTTTGCATCATTATGCGGCATCGTACTCCCGCAACTATCCATAATCAGGAAATCCGTAGGCCCAAACCAGTCGATAACGGCATTTACATGGCTACTGGCATTGGTAAATTTCCCTAAACTACCTTCAATATCTACCTCCAGGCCGTTTACGTTCGTTTTCTGGGTTCCGTTCGTCGTACCGGCCATGGCAGCCAGATGACCGCCCGACGACCAGCCGGTAACGCTAATAAACGAGTCGTCTAAGCCAAATTGGCGAGCATTTGACCGAACGTACCGTATGGCCGCTTTTACATCCTGAATCTGGGCCGGGAACGGTGCATCGGCGCTCGACCGGTAGTTGATGCTAACCACGGCAAAGCCTTTACTGAGCAGCGCCTGGCCAGGGCCTTCAATAAAGGTATTGGCCTTCCAGGAATTAGACCGCCAGGCACTTCCGTAAATACAGATGACCACCGGGAAAGGGGCTTTTCCTATTTTGGGAATATGAATGTCCAGTTTATGCCCCACGATACCATCGCCAACATAATCCAAATCCAACCAATATCTGGCTGACTCAATAGCCCGTCTGTTTACATCAATTGTCTGATTTTGTGCCATTGAGCGAAGGGATAAGAGGATACATATTGCGGTTAGTACTCGTCTCATAGGGATAGATTATAAAATAGAGTTGCTCATACGCGTTCGATAACCACGGCATAGCCCATGCCCACACCTACACACATAGTTGCGAGCGCATATCGTTTATTTTGTTTCGTTAGCTCCAAGGCTGCCGTTTGTAGCAGTCGAGTGCCCGACATACCCAGTGGATGCCCCAAGGCAATGGCGCCCCCATTCGGATTGATTCGAGGATCGTCATCCGCCAGTCCAAGCCCCCGGATACAGGCCAATGACTGAGCGGCAAAGGCTTCGTTGAGCTCAATCACGTCGATGTCGTTCAGGCTAAGCCCAGCCTTCTGCAGCACTTTTTTGGTGGCCGGAACGGGGCCAATACCCATAATGCGCGGCTCTACACCAACTACAGCCGAGGCCACAATTCGGGCTTTGGGGGTTAGGCTATACCGTTTTATGGCGTCTTCAGAGGCAACAATGAGGGCAGCAGCGCCATCGTTCAGACCTGCGGCATTTCCTGCGGTAACGGTTCCACCCTCTTTTTTAAAAGCGGGTTTCAGCTTCGCCAATACGTCTAGACTGGTTTGCGGCTTTACAAACTCATCGGTAGCAAATATAGTGGCAGGACCTTTTTTAGCCGGAATTTCGACGCCCATGATTTCTTCAACCAGGCGACCGGATTGTTGGGCTCGGGCAGCTTTTTGCTGGGAATTATAGGCGAATAAATCCTGATCGTCGCGGCTGATGGTATAGAGTTCGGCCAGATTTTCGGCAGTTACGCCCATCGCGTCGGTGCCATACATGGCGTGCATTTTGGGATTGATGAAGCGCCAGCCAAAGCTGGAATCGAATAGCTGAGCATCGTTTCCGAAAGGCTTTGCAGTTTTGGAGATCACCCAGGGTCCACGGGTCATGTGCTCCATGCCTCCGGCAATGAACAGATCGCCATCCCCGGCCTTAATAGCCCGGTTCGCCTGAACAACCGCCGACATCCCCGATGAGCACAACCGATTGACGGTCTCACCGGGAACCGTGAAGGGTAATCCAGCGAGTAACAGCGCCATGCGCGCAACGTTCCGGTTGTCTTCTCCCGCCTGATTATGGCAACCCAGTATCACATCATCGATGGCTTCGGCGGGAATGTTCGGATTCCGGCTAAGCAGTTCTTTGATAGGCATTGCCGCCAGGTCATCGGCCCGGATGGGTGACAGGCTTCCCCCAAAACTTCCAATTGGGGTACGAATAGCGTCGATAATGAATGACATATGTGAAAGAGTGAACGTTTAAAAGCGAAAGAGTGAATGAATGAAAGAGCGCTTGTGAAAAAATCACTCTTTTGCTCATTCACTCTTTCGCTCTTTAAACTTCGCGCTGGTTTTGGCTTTGACTTCGTCCAGGGTTGCGCCCGGCATTAGTTCGAGCAGGGTTAACTGGCCTTCGGATAAGCAAATACGGCCAGATCGGTGATCACCAGATCAACGACACCCGTTGCGGTTAAGGGCAGCGTACATTGCGGCACTATCTTGGGCGAACCGTCTGGATTCGTGTGGGTCATGGTGATAATCAATCGTCGGGCCCCTTTGGCCAGATCCATAGCCCCACCTACGCCGAGCAGCGGTTTTCCAGGAACGGCCCAGTTGGCCAGATTAGCGGCTTCATCGACTTCCAGACCACCCATAATCGCCACGTCGATATGGCCACCCCGAATCATAGCAAACGAATCAGTGCTGTCGAAATAGCTACTACCTTTTAGGGCCGTTACCGGAATCTTGCCCGCATTAACCGGATAATCCATAGCCCCACCACCGTCGGCAGGTACTGGACCCACGCCAAGCATTCCATTTTCGGTGTGCAGAATAATACCGTGTTCGTTGGTTATCAGATCGGCAACGAGGGTCGGAATACCGATTCCCAGATTGACAACATCGCCCTTCTTTAACTCGGCCAGTGCCCGGCGTACCATGTTCATACGCCGTTCATCCACTTTTTTGGAGGATGACACCGAGGCCGAAATCCCTAAATCGTCCAGCGTTAGCGTAGCCTGCACTAAGTAATCGACAAAGCAGCCGGGCGTATGCACAAATTCGGGGGCAATTGTACCCACGGGTACAATTTCTTCAACCTCAGCAATAACCAGATCGGCAGCTGTGGCCATCGCTTTGTTAAAGTTATTTTCGGTCATTCGGTATTGCAGGTTACCCGCCGTATCGGCCCGCCAGGCCCGGATAAACGCCACATTGGCCCGAATACTTTTAATGAACACCTGTTCGATGCCATCGATCACTTTGGTTTCACGACCTTCGGCCAGTGGTGTTCCGGCGGAGGTAGGTGTATAAAAGCCGCCAATACCCGCTCCGCCCGCCCGAATGGCCTCGGCCAGCGTTCCCTGTGGCAACAATTCATAGGCAACCTGACCACTTTGGGCAGCTTTCACGGCATCGGGATTCGAGGTAAAAAACGAGCCAATCATCTTTTTGAGTTGACCGTTTCGGAGTAATCGACCGCCACCCAGCCCCGATTCACCGGTATTATTGCCGATAAATGTCAGGTTCTTTGTGCCAATGTCGGCCAGGGCATGCATGAGGTGAACGGGATTCCCCGTCATGCCAAATCCGCCCTGCAAAAGTGTATCGCCTTCATTAACTAGTTTAGCGGCTGAATGTACGTCGAGAATAGGAACTTGTTTCATACGTCAAGATTTACAAATTGAGGGCAGTAAGTAAATGGATAATGGATAATGGATAATGAACAATGTAAAATGAATAATGAATTGCACAGGCACCTCTAAGTAAAATCCACTGATAATCAAAAAGTTAAAATTATTCATTATTCATTATCCATTATCCATTATTCATTACCTTGCCTGCTCGTTTAGCGGCTATACCTACATAGTTTTCGGCAACTACTGCTGAAGCTGTCGGACTGGTTATCAACTGATTGAATCGAGATGCCTGCAAGTGAGCCTCAAACGGAGTCTTGTCGGGGTTATGATGCAGAAGTTCTGTCATGAAGTTGGAAAATTCCTGGACCCGCCAGACACGACGCATACAGCCAGCCGTGTAATCAGCCAGTTCAGACGCGCTATCGTTCTGATACCAGGCCAGTAAAGCCTCGAATAACTGGCCAGTATCGGCTACCGCCATATTCAATCCTTTGGCCCCTGTTGGCGGAACAATGTGTGCCGAATCACCCGCCAGAAACAGTCGTCCGTATTGCATGGGCTCACTCACGAAGCTACGCATGGGCGTGATGGTTTTCTCCAGAATGGGCCTTCCTGCAACGTCCAGCCCGCTGTGCCAAGCCGAATCTGAAGTTCGGCCCAAATGCGCTCGTCAGGCCAGTCATCCAGCGTATCGGTCACGCTACACTGCACATACAGCCGGGAAATCTCTGGCGAACGCATACTATGAAGCGCGAACCCATGGGCATGGTAGGCATAAATTAATTCGTGGGTAGAGGGTGGTACTTTCGCCAAAATACCGAGCCAGCAATAGGGATACACTTTATCGTAAACAGTCGTTAACGACGCGGGTATCGTTTGTCGGGAAATACCGTGAAAACCGTCGCAACCCGCCACAAAATCGCAGATAAGGGTATGGTTCTCTCCGTTGTGGACATACTGAATCATGGACGCATTCGTGTCCAGGCCTTCGATGGTTGTTGCTTCGGCCTCGAACAAAATGGATTCACCAGCGTCCATCCGTAAGCGAATCAGGTCTTTCACAACTTCGGTTTGCGCATAGATGGTTACCCGCGAGCCGCCTGTCAGTTGAGCTAAGTCAACGCGGTGTCGCTGGCCATTATAGCTTAGAATAACGCCATCGTGAACCAGTCCTTCCCGATCGAGCCGGTCGGCGGCTTTGGCCTGCCGGAGCAAGTCCACCGTATTTTGTTCGAGCAATCCCGCCCGTTGGCGACTCTCGACGCGTTCCCGCGAGCGGTTTTCCAAAACAACCGAACGAATGCCCTGCTGGTGCAAGAGTTGCGCCAGCAACAGGCCAGCGGGTCCGGCTCCGATAATGCCAACCTGCGTATGATGAATCATGGTTGTTGGTTTACGATTTCGCTGGCCAAGTGAAAGGCTTCATTCGCGGCTGGCAACCCACAATACAGCGCCGATTGCATAATAACCTCCTTGATTTCAGCCGCACTGACCCCATTATTCAGAGCGGCCCGAACGTGCATCTGAAACTCAGTTTTTCGGTTGAGGGCAATTAACATGGCCAGTGTTATCAGGCTGCGATTCGGTTTGGAAAGACCCGGACGCGTCCAGATTTCGCCCCAGGCATAGTGGGTAATAAACTGCTGAAAATCGGCCGTCAGCTCATTGATTTGATCATTGGCTTTATCGACATGGGCATCGCCTAACACCATCCGGCGGACGTGCATACCCCGGTCGAAAGTCGATTCACCTACGAAAAAGTTGATAAGAACCTGCGCATATTGTTGGGGTAGTTCGGTACTGGCCAGATGCTTTGCGGGCAGTACACATAGGCTGGCATTTGGGATATTTGTAGCCAGAAATTCAGCTTGTTCAACATTCGTTACAGGATCTTCGTCGCCCGCTATGACCAGCGTTTCTACCGAAATCTGGCCAAGCTTATCCCGAAAATCAGCATCACGGATGGCAACACAACAGGAGGCATAGCCATCGAGTGGAGCGCGCAAGACCATTGCTTTCATTTCGGTTATACGTTGCGGATGGCTTGCTCGAAAGTCGTCACTAAACCAGCGATTCATCATGTCATCCGCAATGGCCTGCATACCATGTTCCGTTATGGTAGCAATGCGACTGTTCCAGCGTTCGTCATTCCCAATTTTAGCGCCTGTATTACTTAGCGCCAGTTTCTTGATTCGATCAGGATGGTTGATACCCAGCCACTGTCCAATAAGGCCACCCATCGACAGTCCGCAGAAATAAGCCTGTTCGATTTGCAGTTTATCCAGCAGTTCAATCACATCTTGTCCCAGCAAGTCGATGGTATACGGGCCTGATGTTACATCGCTGGCTCCATGCCCGCGGGTGTCGTACTGAAGTACCCGGAAATAAGGTAGCAGGTAGCTCACTAGCTCATCCCACATCATCAGCTCCGCCCCTAGTGAATTAGAGAAAATCAGTACCGGGCTATTGGGTGTGCCCTGTAGTTTATAGTTGAGATTCATGGTTCGTTAAAATCGAGTCGATGATGTCGAGGCTATCACCAAGGGAATTTTCGGGCTTGAACAGTTCGTCCAAATCTTGCAGATTAACATGTTGATCACGAAGGACTTCTCTAAGATGCTTTTGCTGGGACACGGCTAGAGCACAGGCTTTTTCAATCAGTTCGTGCGCCTGTGCTTTACCCAGTTTAGGGGCTAGTGCCAGCGAAATGGTTTCGGCGTAAATGAGGCCATTGGTGAGGTCGAGATTGTGCCGCATTCGTTGTTCATCAACCTCCAGATTATCAAGCAACTCCAGACTTCGCTCCACAGCTCCGGCAGTTAATTGCATGATATCGGCGAGCACCTCCCATTCCGAATGCCAGAGGCCAGGCGAACGTTCGTGTTCCTGCGGCATGGCGGAGAGCAGAGTGGCCACCAGATGCGGCACGCGATTGGCATTGGCTAAAATGGCCGTGGACGTAACCGGATTACGCTTATGTGGCATCGTACTCGATCCCCTTTACCAGCCGCTTTCCCTTCCAGCACTTCGGCGACTTCAGTCTGCATCAGGAGCGAAATATCTTTCGCTAGTTTACCCAAACTACCTGTAAGAATACCCAGTACGGCAGCAAATTCGGCCAGATTATCGCGCTGAGTATGCCAGGAGTTCGATGGATGTAGTTCCAATTGAGTGGCCACATCCTGATGTACTTCCACCGGAATCGACGCATTTCGACTCCCAACCGCCCCGGCCAACTGGAGCATCAGCACTCGTTTTTGCACCTCCAAAATGCGTTGGCGACTACGGCCAATTCCATCCAGCCAGTAGGCCGTTTTCAGACCAAACGGGATGGGCTTGGCCTGCTGCAATAGCGTCCGACCAATCATAACAGTTTGGCGGTGCCGTTGGGTCAGCTTAACGAGGCTTTCCTCTAAAGCTGGAAGCCTGACAAGTAGCCAATCCAGGAAGTTTTTAATCGTGAGCACGGTCGCCGTATCGACCACATCCTGACTGGTAGCGCCCATGTGCACGTATTTAGCTGCTTCCGCGTCACGCTCCCGAACTAGTTCTGTTAGCTGTTTGACCAGCGGAATGGCAACATTGCCGCTTAGTGAAACCTCTTTTTTGAGCCGATCCAGATCCACCAGATTGACCTGGCAGCAATCGGCGATAATCGCTGCCGAAATTACTGGAATGATCCTATGTTGCCCCTGAACCTGTGCCAACGTAGCCTCAAACCGAAGCATATGCGCTACGGTAGTTTCGTCGGCCAAGACTGACTGTACATCAGAACTGTAGAACAGGTTGGAATATAGGCTCATACTATTCTTACACCTCAAAAAAGACGGTTTCCTGCTCACCCTGCATGTAAATATTGAATTCATAGCCGGTAGCATTCTTTGGGGCGATCAGCGTTTGCCGACGCTCCTGCGGAACTGCATTCAAGACTACGTCTTTTTCATTTAACTCATCTTCATCCGAGAAATACAAGCGGGTATAGGAATGAATCAGTTGCCCGCGCATGAACACAATCACTGATAAATGCGGAGCCTGACCATCTATTGAACCGGGCTTGATTGTATGAAAAATGAATCGGCTTTTTGGATCAGTGCCGGTCCCAAATCGACCGAAAAGCTTATTCTGAGCATCCCAGACTTCAATCATGGCATCGGTTATGACCTGCCCCTGACCATCAATTACATTCCCGCTAATGGTAATCGCATCAGGCTGATCAATTGGATTCACTAACTGATTACCAACCAGACTTTTAAAATCGTACAGGTATTGTTCCGGCGTTAGACCGTAGGCAAAGTAGGGTCCGACCGTTTGCGAAGGTGTTTGTAGCATCTTTCTATCTATTTTCAAACGGTGTTGAATGGGTTCCTCTGAGGACAAAATCAAACCGATATCCCAGGGCAAAACTGGGTTCTGTAATGCTTAAATCGAACTGGGAAACTAATAAATCGCGGCCCTTTGGTGGAACAGCCAGAAACAGAGGATCATATTGTAATAGCGGGTCGCCGGGGAAATACATTTGGGTGACTAGTCGCGTGCTGATATTCGGGCCGAATAGGGAAAAGTGAATGTGATTGGGTCGCCAGGCATTGTAGTGGTTTCCCCAGGGATACGCGCCCGGCTTTATGGTATAAAATTTATACTTGCCGTCGGCATCTGTCAACACCCTACCCGTTCCTAGAAAATTGGGATCGAGCGGAGCATCATGCTGATCTACTTTATGGACGTATCGACCTGCCGAATTAGCCTGCCATAGCTCAATCAGTGTATGCGGAATCGGGCGGCCATTTTCATCCATCACTTTGCCGTGAACGACAATCCGTTCGCCGAGGGGTTCACCGTTAATGCGTGCATTTTTGGTCAAGTCATGATCCAGCGGCCCAACGTGCATCTCGCCAAAAACTGGTCCTGTCAGTTCCGAAAGTGACTGTTTGATAACGACCAGAGGCTTGGTAGGTGCCCGAAGCACCGTTGATTTGTAGTCGGGCGCGAGGTAAGGGGGTTGCACCTTCCGGTCGAACAGATTGTATGTAAGATCGCTCATGATGAACGGATTTCGGTTTAGGCTAATCTCATTGCAAAGCTATGTCTATGGTTATAAACTATCTTGGATTAATAAAAATTTGACTTGTACAAATCGAACATTATAGCCATTTTTAAGCTACTATTTATCTTTTTTAAACATAGATGCCCACCCGCTTAACAAATTTCGAAGGCCTGTATGGCGATAATCAACACCCCTTCTCCGACGGCTTTATTCATCACGAATTACTGGAAGTGCGAAGCCGTTTTTACGATTGGGAGATCGCCGAACACCTGCATACCGAGTTGATCCAGGTCTTTTTTTTTACGTCGGGAAACGGGGTGCTTTTATCAGAACTGCGGAGAATTACGCTCAACCCTCCGTGCGTTTTACTGATTCCAACCAATACATTGCACGGATTTGCCTTTCAGTCAGATATGGAGGGCGAAGTGTTTACCATTGCCGAACAGTCGCTCGACGCTTTTTTCAAGTCGATGCCTCAGGTTTTTCTGGAAATGAGCCAGCTTAATCAATATCGATTCGAAGGACACGCGGAGGCCTTTGCCGACTTGCAATGGCTGAAAAAGAAAATCAGTAAGGAGTTGAATGAAGATAATCCCGAAAAAAGAACCCAGTTACAATTACTGCTTCAGTTGCTGTTAATCAGCCTCTACCGAACGCAGCAGGACTCCGAAATTCGGGTACCCCAGGCCAATAACCGGACGCTTCACTACTTCAATACGTTTCAAAAGCTCATTCGGCAATCTATTCACGAACTAAAAACCATTCAGGAATATGCTACTGCCTTAAACATGACATCGGTTCACCTGAACCGGATATGCCAGTCGGTCGTTAAAAAGTCCGCGTTGCAAATCGTCCACGATCATCTGATCAATGAAGCCAAAAAGTATTTACTCAATACGGCTTATTCCCTGTCAGAAATTTCTTATACCCTGAATTTTAAAGACCCGGCTTATTTTTCGAGGCTCTTTAAAAAACAAACCGGGCACTCACCCGGTCAGTTTCGTAAAATGAAGAAGGTTTAAGGTTTTCGTGGTGCCGAATGTGAGAAAGATTTTGGCCGCTTGAATTAGACTTGCGGCTCTTCTTCAACATCTGATGCTGTAGAACGACCAGTTAAGAACTTGCGGATTAATGAAAATCCTCCAACTACGGCGGCAATAAGTACTTTCCAGAATTTCAGAATCAGAGCAAAAAAACCAACTTTAGCCAATACTTTACCAGCCACCAGTCCGCCTATTGTCATGGCAGCTAATTTATCGCCCGATGTAAAATCGCTGTATCGACTTCCCGATTCAAACATGATGCTATTTACAATGACGGGGATATGTTGTTTAACCATTGGCAACTCACCCATACTGGCAATGGCATTCATACTCATGACACCACTTCGACCTAATATCCGAACATCATAATTCAACGTATTAGCGCTGGCCGAATCGCCAAATTGCAGTTCTTTGGCCCAATGCAACACTTTGTGATCCTTATCATAAAAGGGTTCTGAGGCCCAGCCGATGAGATGGATACTTTCATAACCCTGCTTAACTCGCTCAGCATTTTCTTCATCCATACCTGCTTGCATGTCTTTCAACAAATCACTGTAATCAATTTCATCGGCATCTTCATCTTTAACATAGCCCATGTCATCGTATGTTATATTGAAGGCAAATGATTTGTCCGTTAAAGGCCCACTCTTTTCAGGGAAAAGCATGCCCTCGGTAGTCACATCGGAAGGATTTCCCCATAAATCAACAAGGACCCGACGACTTTGCTCCGCATCCAGAAATTTAAACCCTTTAGGAACCGTTAATTTAGCTTTATCACTATGAAGTGAAATAGTCCCGCTTTGGTATGTAAATGTTTTGTGTACAGAGTCGATAACAGCCTCCTTATCGCTATTTTGAGCCTGTGCAGAAATGGTAATGGCTATGCCTAAGCAAAGGGAAAGTAGTTTTCTAAACATATGGATAGTACGTTAAAAATGATTGAGGTAAATACCTAATTTAGACCCAATTATGCAAGTACCACATACCCTATTGCATGAGAAACAATGACTATTTATGTCTATTATTTTTTATATGGTAGATAAAGGGCATCTCATCTAAAACCAACGATGATTACAAACTGCCTAAGTAGTCAAACTTCAGCATAGAGAAATGGCAGATATGTAATTAGCTATAGCACAGAAATAATCCTGTCAGTTAGTCACTAAGCGCATGAGCAAATACAATACTGACGGGCACGCTAAACACCCCAGGCCGGTATAAAATGTAGCAGTTAAAGCGCCATAAGGCACTAATTTAGGATCTGTAGCCGCCAAACCAGCCGATACGCCACTGGTTGTTCCCATGAGTCCGCCATAAATCATTGCTGTATGCGGATTGTTTAGACCAATGTAGCGGGCCACGAAGGGCGTCCCAATCGTTACGAAAACTGCTTTGACAACCCCAGCGGCAATGCTCAAGGCGATCACATCTGAACTGGCGCCAATGGCTGCCCCCGTCACTGGTCCCACAATGTAGGTGCACGCTCCAGCACCAATGGTTGTCAGACTAATCGCGTCGGTATATCCCCAGAGCAGCGCAACCGCAACACCACCCAGAAAGGAGAGTACAATGCCAAGAAACAGTGATAACGCGCCCACCCAGCCCGTTTGTCTCATAACCAAAAAACTGGCTCCCATACCCGTTGAGACAATGGCAAAATCCCGGAACATGGATCCGCCCATCAGCCCAAAACCAGAGAAGATTTTCAGGTCGGCAATTCCTTTTTCGCCCCCTGAATAAACTCCGCCAATATAGGCCAGCACCAGTCCACTGATAATAGCGATAGCAGAAGCCGGGATTTTCTTGTTGGTGAGTCGGTTGGAGATGACCGTCGAACTGTACATGATTACGCCTACCATTAGAAAGGCGAAGATCAACCCATTTTTTTCAAGAAACCGGGTGATAATGTCCATGCTCATCGACGGGTTTGGCTTTAGTTAATTTAGCAAGAAGGGGAATCATGGCCAGGCACAGTAATACGGGAACAATGCCAGCCGCCAGCGCGATCACACCGCTGGATACGGCCACTTTCACGTTTTGAATAGCCGACATAGCGACGACAATCGGAATGTACATTTGGCTCCAGAACTGAATACCATTATCGGTGAGCTTATTGGTATATCCTTTTTTGGCGAACCAATCATTTAGTAAAATCAGCAGCAACATGGCAAACCCAACCCCGCCCACATTGGCATCGACGCCAATAAGCCTGCCCAGTAATTCACCGATCAATTGCCCCGTTACGTAGCAAAAAGCCAGAATAGCAACTCCGTAAATAATCATGCCTGTACAAGTTAAGAAATGGATGACGATTAATGGATACTGAATAATGTAAAATGGTTTATCAACTAGCCCATTATTCATTTTACATTATTCAGTATCCATTGATCATTGTACATTATTCATTAAAAAAGGGGTTTCAGGTCATTCTTCGTGACTTTCCCCATGGCATTACGAGGCAGATCATCGACAATCCGATACTGCCGGGGCACTTTGTAAGCGGGCATCCGCTCGCGTAACCAGTTCAGTATCGTTTCAGGTAAAATCGTTTCATCATTCAGGATAATTGCAGCGGCCACCAGTTCACCCCATTCTTCGTTCGGAATACCCACAACGCTACAATCACGAATGGCGGAGTGGGTTCTGAGTACTTCTTCGATTTCAAGGGCCGAGATTTTATAACCACCCGATTTGATGATGTCGATGGAATCGCGACCCAACATACGATAATAACCTTCTTCCACCACGGCAATATCGCCCGTCAGGAACCAGCCATCGTTGGTAAATGCTTTTTGTGTGGCTTCCGGGCGATCCCAGTATTCAAGGAAAACCGTATTTCCCTTAATCTGGATTTCTCCCGGTTGACCGTCCGGAACGACACTATTGTTTTCGTCAACCAGGCGAACGCTCACGCCCGGCAGGGGTAGACCAATATAACCCACCCGGCGTTCACCTTCATATGGGTTGCTGATACCCATACCAATCTCGGTCATGCCGTAGCGTTCGAGCAAGGTATGACCGCTGACGGCTTTCCATTTCTCCATCACCGAAACGGGCAACGCTGCCGAGCCCGACACCATCAGCCGGAACCGGGACAGGGTTTCTGTCACCTGTTTCTGCTGCTCAACCGGAAGTCCTTCCCAATAAGCAATAAGCTTGAAATAAATGGTCGGCACGGCCATAAACACGTTGACCTTACCCAGCAGGAACGTTTCAAAAACAGCTTCAGCCGAGAAATTAGGCAGGAATTCGACGGTGGCTCCAGCCCAAAGCGCACAACAAACCACATTGATAATCCCGTGCACATGGTGTAGCGGCAGCACGCACAAAATATGATCGCTGGACGACCAGTGCCAAACATCTACTAACGTTGAAATCTGCGCTTCAAGATTAGCGTGGGTTGTTACAACGCCTTTGGGCAAGTTGGTTGTGCCGCTGGTGTACAGAATCATGGCCCGTCGGCTGGCATCCAGTTCGGGAAGGGGTTTAGAAACAGTGGGATCGCCTTCCTCACCGAGGATAATGAGTCGTAGCCCTTCTCTTCAACCAAAGGAGCCAATATAGCCCCAAACGCTTTGTCGGCAACCACAATCCGGGCGTCGGTATCCTCGATCACATACCGCAAAGAGGGCAACGGATAGGATAGCGCCAGGGGTACTGCAATACCGCCCGCCCGCCAAATGGCCCACTGCACCCGTACATAATCAAAGCCCGGCGCTACCATAAAGGCCACGCAGGCTTCGTTGAGGTCGGTAGCTTTGTCAAGTAAACGAGTAGCAAACTCACCCGACGAATTGAGTAGCTGCTGATACGTATAGGATTTGCCGTCGGCTATAATCGCCGTTGAATCCGGGTTATGGGTAGCGTTACGGATAAGTTGACGCATGGAAAAACAAAGAGATTAATGATCAGATTTCTGCCGGATGAGTCGTTACGAATGTTAACTCACTTTCTTCGACGAAATATACATCGTCATAATGCCCGCAAAAATTGTTGGGACAGCATAAATCAGGAAATTGGTAACCATGGAAAGGCCCATGCCAATGAGTACGCCACCGACAGCCGGGCCAATAATGCCTCCAAGCCGACCAATACCAATTGACCAGCCGACGCCAGTGGTTCGAAATTCGGTTGGATACATACGAGCGGCTACGGCATATAATCCCACAAACCCGCCCTGAATACCGAAACCAAGTAGCGCAAAAACCAGCAGCAGCGTAGACGATCCCATGAAGAGCTGAAAAGCCGCCATGACCACGCCAGTCATAATCAGGAAAACACCGATCGTCTTTTTCAGGCCAAAGCGGCTGGAAAAATAACCTTGCAGAGTGATGCCAAAAAATGCTCCGACATTAAAGACCGTTCCGGCATAAATGGCCAGTTCAACAGGAAGCCCGGCGTTGGTGGCTAATTTAGGAATCCAGCTTGTCAGAAAATAGAGGGTGGCGAAGGCCAGAAATAAAGCGACCCACAGTTGAATAGTCGGCAACTTATACTCCTTGTCAAGCAATGAGTTTATAGGAATTCCGGTTCGTTTCGCGGGCTTATCAGGCAGCGCATTCACGAGCGAATGGCTCATTTTAGCCAGAATATTATTTGCTTTTTCCAGCGCCTGACTCGGCTGTGATTTTAAATAAAACTCCAGCGATTCGGCCAGGAAGAATTGTATCAGGGGAAGTGACAGAAACGTAACAACGCCCGCAATCTGAAACATCGCCTGCCAACCAGAAACGGGAATAACGTTAGCCGCTACTAACCCCGACAAAACAGCCCCAACCGGATAACCCGAAATAACGAAACTTACCCAGAAATCGCGGGTTTTATTGGGGTGTATTCAGAGGCAAGGGCAGCCGTACTCGCCAGCATACTTCCAATACCTAGCCCGCTAATGAACCGAAACACAATCAGCGGAATAATTCCAGTCGAGAAAGAGGTTAGGTAAATACTGATGCCCATAATGGCTGCGCTCAGCAGAATCATGGACTTTCGGCCGATGAGATCGGCATAGGGAGCCAGAAACAAGGCACCAAACGTCATACCGAGCAATCCGGCACTGAAAACAATACCCAGTGCTTCGGGACTGACGCTCCAACCTTTGGCAATGGCTGGAGCCGCATACGAAATGACCATCACATCCATGCCATCGAGCATGTTCATCAGGAAGCAGATCACGATGGTTGCATATTGCAGCCTCGAAATCGGTCGTTGGTCAATCAGGGATTTAGCACTTACTTCCATTTCAGGTTTAGGATTTATCTATAGAAAGAGGCTTCTTGTCCAGTCTACTTCAAACCGAGCATTCTGATCGCATTCTCTTTCAAAATCAACGGCTTGACATCTTCTTTAAACCCGGCTTCCTCAAAATCCTTCATCCAGCGATCAGGCGTAATGAGCGGAAAATCGGTACCAAACAGCATCCGGTCTTTCAGCATCGTATTAGCGTATTGAACCAACTGCTTCGGAAAATACTTTGGCGACCAGCCACTTAGGTCAATATATATATTGGGCTTGTGCATAGCCACCGACAGAGCTTCATCCTGCCAGGGCCAGCTTGGGTGTGCAATGATGATGGGATTGTCAGGAAAATCAATCGCTACGTCGTCCAGATGAATGGGGTTCGAATACTCCAGCCGCAATCCTCCACCCCCGCGCACGCCCGAACCAAAGCCCGAATGCCCAGAATGAAACAGCATCGGCAATTTGTATTCAGCAATAACTTCGTACAGGTGGTAGGCCATACGGTCATTAGGATAAAAACCCTGCACCGTCGGGTGAAACTTGAAGCCCTTTACACCGAAGTTTTCAATCAGATTCCGGGCCTCGCGGGCACCCATGCGGCCCTTGTGCGGATCAATACTCGCGAAAGCAATCATCACGTCGGCATTTTTCTGCGCTCCTTCTGCAACCTCCTCGTTCGGAATCCGGTGCTTGCCCACATTAAACTCCGAATCGACCGTGAACATAACGAACGCCATGTTCCGCTCCCGGTAATAATCAGCCGTTTCCTGAATCGTCGGGCGTTTGTGGGATTTGAAGTATTTGGCAAAAGCCTCGTCCAATTCCGGCCGAAAATCGTCATGCGGGTGCCAGCAGGAGGCCTCGGCATGCGTGTGTACATCAATGGCAATAATCTTGTCGAGGTCGATCATATAGGTGAATGAGTGAAAGAGCGAAAAAGCGAAAAAGCGATTATGCCACTCATTCACTCTTTCGCCCTTTCACTCTTTAGTTCAGAAATCCAGCCGTTGGTTTGTTGCCTGTTTTTACCCAGTTCCGCAAAGCATCGAATGCCTGAGCCGTTTGCTGAGGGGTAAAGTTGCAATGCCCTTGCCCGCTGGTGTACTTGACGGTGAAGTATTGGTCTTTGCCCTGCTGATGCACCATATTTTCAACGTTCACCACCCCGTAGGCTGGTGGAATTAACTGATCATAAATCGTATGCATCAAAAGCACTGGCTTGCTAATATTGCCCGTACGGTCGTATTTGGAAAACAGAACGTTGGGATTGACCGTGGCGGCAAGGCGCTCCGCTTTTTGATTGACAATCAGATCATTTGGAAAGCCACTGTACAACGTATTTGTATTATCGAATGGATTGCCTTTAGCTTTCTGGGCGAGATCACGCAGCACATTCTCGTTAAAAAACAGCGAAAACGGCAGGTCGTCGAGTTTCAGGTCGAACCGTTTAGCGAAAGCAACGGCCAGCGTCGAGTCTTTAGTTAGAATTGCCTTTTTTATCGCCATCGCTTTAGTTACCATCGACTGTTGGGGCGGGCCTGATAGGGTTTCGATACGTCAAACATCTCCGTCAAGGGTGTTGCAACTCCCGGAAACAGGCCATTGAACGTGGCATACATATCGAATTCCTTCCGGCATTGCAGATACGGGCGGCTGGATAAGGGACAAAGGGGTAAGCCGCCGTTGTAATTCCCACCAAAGTTTTCGAGTGTCGCGAATGTAACTCCTCCCCCATCGAATGCCCAACCATGTAGGTCGTATCTGGCTTACCGTAGCTTTTTACAAAAAACTGCCGAAGCGCTTCTGTATCGTCTACGCCTTGTGGTAAGGCAAACCCCTGATATTGATAATCCGATGCCGCTACGGCAAACCCTTGATCCAAAAAAGGCTTCATATTTTTAGCAAAACCAGGGTTCTGGCTTTGACGGGGTTTAGCGCCCATAAACTCATAGCCGTGGGCATACATCACCAGCTTCCCTTTCCAGTTTACCGGAAAAAGAATGACGTATTTTGCTCCATTGATACTTCCCGAGTCAATTTTAGCAACGGGGCTCTGGGCGAAGACGTTGGTTATGAAGCTTAGGATGATTAATAGGTTGACGTAGCGTCTCATGTTTCTAAATGATTGAAATGATAAGTTCTTTTGTCATTCCGACCTTAGGAGGAATCTTAAACTTGAATTCTGTGTGGCTTGAGATTCCCCCTAAGGTCGGAGTGACAAAAATTTACCAAATGACAAGAACATGTTTACGCTGTTCCCCACACTTTCACAGCCGTATTCACCACCAGTTCCAGTTTACGCCATTGATCCTCGTGGGTCAGGTCGTTGCCGTGGTGCGTTGATGAAAAACCACATTGCGGACTGACGCATAGGTTATCGAGCGGCATGTATTGAGCGGCCTCGTCGATACGTCTGCAGAGGTCATCGATATCTTCCAGTTCGCGAGTTTTCGATGATACGATACCCAGCACAACCATTTTCTCTTTCGGGACAAATCGCAAGGGGGCAAAGTCGCCCGAACGCTCATCGTCGTACTCCAGAAAATAGGCATCGACGTTGATTTCATTGAAAAGCACCTCAGCCACCGGCTCATACCCGCCTTCGGCAAACCAGGTACTGCGGTAATTTCCCCGACACAGGTGAATGCCCACCGTCAGGTCGTCGGGTCGGTTGTCGATAACCGAGTTGATCAGGGCTGCATATGTGCGGGGTAGTTCATTCGGATCTTCGCCCCGTTCAACGGCGGCTGCCCGCATTTTAGGGTCACAGAGGTACGCCAGATTGGTATCGTCCAGTTGCAGATATCGAAGTCCGGCCTTGTATAAATGGTCAATTTCTTCCCGATAGGCTACAGCCAAATCATGGAAAAACTCATCCATATCAGGGTATGAATTAATGTCGATGGACTTGCGCCCACCCCGAAAGTGAATCATTGTTGGCGATGGAATCGACACCTTGGGCGTTTGGGTCACTACTGATTTCAGGAAGTTGAAATCAGCGACCTGAATATCCTTCACGTGCCGGAGTTTACCCGTTACGCTGAGCACGGGTGGCGTAAATCCGTCGGTAGCCACTTTGGCGTTGGGATTCGCGTCAATGCCGCCTGTGACGGTTACCCCGATAGTTCTTTCAGGAAATCGAGGTGAAAATAATCCCGTCGGAACTCGCCATCGGTGATGGAACGCATACCGGTGGCTTCGAGCTTTTTAACAGTTTCGGCAATGGCGATATCTTCAATCGCCCGAAGTTCTTCAGCCGAAATCTCGCCTTTCTTCCATTTCAGGCGGTTTTCTTTCACTTCAGGAGTTCTTAGTAAGCTGCCAACGTGGTCGGCACGAAAAGGGGGAGTTTTCATGATACGGTTTTTAAGACTTGGGAGTTAAAGCTTCCCGAAAGACCACTGCTTCCGGGAAGCTGCCATTTAGATTAGGTTGGTAAAGTTCTTCGACGAGACTTGCTCGGTATTTCAGAATAGCCCGTTGATTCAGCGAACCTTTGTCAGTAATTTCGCCCAGGTCAATGGATGGTGGCTCCAGCGCGACAATTGCCCGTTCCACGCGTTCAGACGTACCCTTGGCAGTTTGATTGAGTTTGATAAGCAATGAATTAATAAAGTCAGTGATGGTAGCGTGCTGGAACACATCCAGAGTAGGCACCTCCGACGTAAGCGTAGCCAGTTTTCGGCAGGCATCGGCATTCAGGAATAGGAGAACCCCAACGTAGTCGCGGTCAAGCCCGGCAATGACCACATCCTGCACAATGGGTGAACCAGTGGCTATAATTTTGGCTTTCAGCAGTCCCACATTCACCCACGTGCCGGTCGAGAGCTTGAAGTCTTCGGCAATACGGCCATCGAAAATGAGCCCTTTATCGGGGTTGTTTTCATCAAGGAATTTAACGGCGTCGCCAGTTCTATAGAAACCCTCTTCGTCAAACGCCTTCTGGCTAGCTTCCTCATTGCGCCAGTAGCCGGGGGTTACGTTGGGCGCTTTATAGCGCGCTTCGAGCTTATCGCCATCTGGCACTAGTTTCACCTCCATACCGGCTACCGGTACCCCCAACAGACCCGAAAAACTGCCGCCCCAGTTCGCAAACATAGCCGACGGACCCGATTCGGTACAGCCTAAGCCGGTTATGATTGGAATTCGTTCCCCAATGGTTTCAATGGCCAGTTCCTCCCAGCGATTCCAGATCGGCTGCGACAAACTGGCGCCAGCATAAAACAACATGTTCAATCGGCGGAAAAACGTTTGCCGGAGTTCGGGTTCCCGCTCGAAATACGGGATGAGCATCTCGAACCCTTTAGGCACATTAAAGTAAACCGTCGGCGAAATTTCCCGGAGGTTCCGTACGGTCGTTTCGATACCAGCGGGCGTTGGCTTGCCGTCGTCGATGTATAAAGCCCCGCCGTTGTAGAGTGCCAGGCCAAGATTGTGATTGCTACCGAAGGTATGATTCCAGGGAAGCCAGTCGATCATGACAGGCGGCTCGGCAGCCATAAATGGAAAAACCTGTGTGATCTGCTGCAAATTGGCGCACCACATCTGTTGGGTATTGATGACGCCCTTTGGTAAGCCAGTGGAGCCAGAAGTAAACAAAATCTTGGCGACCGTATCGGGACATACGTTAGCAAATGCCTGATCGACAGCCTCAGTAGGCTGCGTTTGAAGCAACTCCTCAAAATTTGTTTCACTACCCGGCTCAGCCGAGATAATAACCACCTCTGGAAACAGCGACTTGGCCAGTGCCAGTGCCTGCTGATAAATCCGACGGTCCTGCACAAAAATGACTTTAGGGGTCATGCATTCCAGGCAGTGCTGCAACCGGCCCAAATCCTTCGACAAGAGCGAGTAAGGGGGCGAAATCGGGGAATAGGGAATGCCTACGTGAATAGCAGCTAAGGCCAGTAAGGCATGCTCAAGGCTATTTTCAGATAAAATAACCAGCGTATCATCTGGCCCCAAGTTCTGGTTCAACAGATATTGTGCAATGGCCCTAACCGCCTGGAGTGTTTGCCCATACGAGTACCGAATCCACTCACCAGCCTCATTTCGGCGGGCCAGAAACGTGCGGTCGGGTGTCGCTTGCGCCCAATAAACCAGTTTCTCCGTTAGTTTTTCGGGATATATCCCCAATGGCTGCTCCAGCCGCACCCGGATTGTTCCGTCGGTATGAACCGTCTTACTGGTTTTGGTTGGACCGAAGTCTATTTGTTTGAACGGAACAGGCATTGGGTTTCAGAGTTGCCGGATTATCAGCCCACTGCTTTAGCTGTGGGTCATTCGTTTCATTCCCCTACTTTCTTCGCTCGTCCCTCCAGAAAATCGCGAAGACGTTGTTTAGCTTCGGGCGACGACTGGGCAATGGTAGCCATCAGGCTTTCAAGCAGCAGCCCTTCCGACTGGGTAGAATCGGCAATTCGGGGCAGTACGTGCATCAGGGCATAGTTAGTCATGGGTGCGTTCAGTGCAATCTTTTTGGCCAATTCAATCCCTTTCTTCAGGCCTTGCTCTTCGAGTACCAAATACTGTGAAAGTCCCATCCAGATCCCTTCATCGGCCGAAATAACCCGACCCGTAAACATCATATCGGCCATACGCGCCATACCGATCAGTTTTGGCAATCGAACCGAAGCACCACCACCGACAAAAATGCCACGCTGGCCTTCAGGCAAGGCATAAAACGTAGTTTGTTCGGCCACCCGAATATGGCAGGCCGCTGCGATTTCGAGTCCCCCACCTACGCAGGCGCCCTTCAATACCGCTACTACGGGCACCGTACCAAACTGAATCCGATCCAGTACCCGATGCCACATTCGCGAATGATGAAGTCCCTCGATAACATCCCGCTCCTGCAACTCCGACAAGTCAAGACCTGCACTGAAATGCTGACCTTCTGCATACAGAACAACGCATTTTACGCCATCTGGGATTGTTGAGAAAACAGCTTCCAGACTCAACAAAAGCGTGTCATTGATGGCATTCCGCTTTTGGGGCCGGGTAAGTTGAATAAGCAGCAGGTCGTCTTGTTGTTCAACGTTCAGCAATTTCGGCTGGTCAGCCATAGCGAGTAGGTTAGGTTAACGGTTAAAGGACTTTCCAAACCTGTATGACTACGGTTTCCGGGTTTCGGAAAGCGGTGCAAATGAAAATGGTATTGTTCATCCAGTCGTACTTCCCGGCCGGGGCCTCGAATTTCGGAATCGCCCGAAAGTAATACTCCGTCGGGCTTACCTGTTCGCCACGAGCAATGCGAGCAGCAACCTCAGGCGTGGCCACGCGTAATCCTACGTTTTTGATATAGATTGTTACACCATCATCCGTTTTAAACTGATAATGAGCCTCCAATTCGGCAACTCCATCTTTCCGAACAACTTGCCAGTCAGCGCCACCGGACAATATCTCTCCTTTCAGGCTGGGGCCTTCGACGGTTCCACCGAGAATTGGGATGATCCGGCGAAGGCCATGCGGGGTTTCGCCAACGACATAGGGCGCGCCAACCTTCACATTCAGTTGGCCTACAAACGACAGACCGGTGCTGGTGGAGGATCGATTTTCTGCGCTAACACGCACAGATTGATCGTTACCAGCAGTAGTAGTATACCTCCAAATTTAGTCAAATAGCCCATAATTGAATAAGAGAGGGATATAGGCAGTTTACAACCCAGGCCTACCATTCTAAGCCAGGAATTACAGCTTACAATAATCTAAAAAAATATACCTAAAGTCTAATCGTTTTTTGTAATCTTGTAATAAGAAAAACTTATTGGATAGAAAGCCAGAATGGAATTAAGGCGATTACGCTATTATGTGGCTGTAGCCGAAGAACTGCACTTTGGCCGGGCGGCCCGGAAACTGTCTGTATCGCAACCGGCGCTTAGTCAGCAAATTCAGTTGCTGGAGGTGGAGGTGGGTGTCGAATTGTTTTTACGGGAAAAGCGTAGGCTTCTACGCAAAGTGGAACTTACTGAAGCGGGTTCATTTTTCTTACAGGAAGCCCGGAAAATCTTACAGGCATCCAACAAAGCCATCGAAGCAACCCGCAGGATCGGGTTGACGCAGAAGGAAGTAAAGCTAGGCACCTACCGAATGATGATTCGAAGCCGGATTCTGGATATTCTGACCGTTTGTTCGCAGCGCTTTCCTGATATTGACCTAAAAATCATTGAGTTCCCGACTCATCTAGCCGTACAGGATGCCCTCATCGAAGGGCAACTTGATCTGGGGGTTAGCTTGCTCCCTCTTCACTCCAATCAACTTGATGGCATAGCCCTGAAACCAGGCTATCTTAAAGTGATGCTGTCAACAACTCATCCACTCGCTACCGAAAACTCGCTTAGGGTCGCCCAACTTCGACATGAAAAATGGGTCGATATTAATCGGCCTATCCACACAGTTTATGACGATATTGAACGGATGTGCAAAAAAGCTGGATTCAGCCGGGAAGGGGCTATTGTTCAGGAGGTTTCGTCAATCGAGCTACTCAGTGGTCTGGTCAGTCTGGGGATTGGTATTGCGGTAGTACCCACATTTTTCGACGCGTCGGGCATTCAGGGAGTGGTTTGTAAAGATCTGATCAATGACGATGGTTCCCCCTTTACCGAAGTCGTTATTAACGCAGCTATTTGCTACAAACTGCTTAACCTGACTCCAACCCTACAGGCTCTAGCCAATGCCTTCAAATCGTACACGTAGTGGTGTATACGATGGCTCCCTAGGAATTTGTCCATTGCCTCAATCCCCGCTGTATTCGTTCAATATCGTCAAGCGACCAATCATCATTTAATCGCTTGACGATATTGACTATTTTGATCTGACACAAACGTTCTACTTGTCGGCGCTGCGGGCCAGGTAACTGCTGAAGGTAACCAACCAGATTTACTACAGCCTCCTGCATCTGGATGCAGCTTCGAGTGGGTAACTGGTAATGCGTTGCCAGCTGTGTAATTTCGCTGATACGCCATAGTTTAGGATTCTGATAGCGATTTCGGACGCTATTGTGACTTAGTCCTACCATATCCCCTAAAGCACTAGTGCTTTTCTTATCCTGATAGGTTTTATGTAAAACCGCACTAGAAAGGTTTAAAAAGGAATTCAATGGGTCAAGGAAAACAGAAGTTGACATAGTTGATTAATGTAAATGCGGCTAGTACAGTACTGCTACCAGCAGGACAGCTCATATCTTTTCGGCCACATAAGAGGGCAGTGTCTTTATAAAAAAGTAGCCTTAATTATGGATCGACAAGGCAGATAGCAGCCAAATTGTTGCCAATCCGACGCAACGAATCACTTACAGTTTGCGCAAAGAGTGATTTCCGTTTATATAGCTTGTTTTTTTATACAAACGAAGCTTTTCTATAGCTGTATGATGTGTATGAGTTAACCAAATGCCACTTTAGTAAGAAAACGAGTCGCGCGATATTTTAGAATACGTGGCAAAGCCTTCTACATAAATCGCCTGAAATGTAGACGAGATGAAAAAAAATCCAGCTAACTCGATAATTTTCAACGCTTAAGACGAGGGTCAGTTAGTTGTGTCAGCTCCTGAATAAGCCATCCTAACAGGCTGGCCATTAAGCGATATTTCACTTAATCTATATATTAGTAAAACAATAGTTTCAAAATAAATTCTTAAGATAACATCAAGTATAAGCCACTATTTTTTACATGAATGATGATTATTTGCACGTAAATTGCTACTTAATCATAATGAACGCTTAATATTTAGGGCAATACCATCAATAACTCGTTTGGTTTTACCTTATGATCATTTATAATAGCTTAGCTTTTTATACTCCGTAACTTACTTATGTATTCCTGTCTTATCGTTGAGAACGATTCCGCCTTTGTTGATCAACTCAGGGGGTATCTGGCTCAGACAACCCTTTTTTCGTCTCCGCTGGTCTGTTCCACGGCCATAGAGGCTTTCCTGATACTAAACACAACTAGTATCGATCTCCTTTTATTAGATTATGACCTGCCCGGTATGACGGGGCTGGAATTGCTTCAGGGTTAACAAACCTTCCGCCAGTTATTATAACCACTGTCCATAGCGAGCAAGCTGCGGCCTGTTACGATCTGGATTCAGTAGTTGATTTCCTGGTTAAGCCCTTTGATTATCTGCGCTTTTTCCGGGGCATTCGTCGGGCCTTATCAATCCAGCCACAACCGATTGTTTCTAAACCCGTAGACGTAGAGCCTACTCCGATAGTCGATGAACGAAAACACATGTTCTTTAAATCTGGGCGAAAGCTGAATCGATTTGTACTGGATGACATCTTATATGCCGAGGCTTATGGCACCTACATAAAAGTGCATACGTTGAATGGTACGATCACCATAAACCAACGATTGAAATCCCTGGAAAACGAATTACCCAACGATCGCTTTGTGCGCATACACAAATCATTCATCATTAATGTGCAGCACTTAAGTCATCTGGAAGCTCATCAGTTGCAGGTGTCAACGAAAAAATTCCCCATTGGTATTACGTACCGTCCCTCAGTGCTTCAGTTTATGCAACAGGCAGGGGTCTTAGTTGCCAGTAACTAAACGCATAAGGTTATGACCTGGCTAACTCAACTCCGGGCAAAATTATACCCGAAAAATCGCCTTGATGAACTATCGGCGTTTGATCGGATCAGGTTTATAACATTGCTCAATATCGGTGGGTTTGGGTTATTTATTTTAGCAATAGCCATAACTACAAATATAGTTTACAGAAAATATGATCGAGCGCTTGACAATCTAACGAACATCTCAGCCTATCTACTACCAACGCTATGGCTAACCTACCGGTATAAATTACAGCTTGCTTCGTGGTATCTGATTGTTGCTATGTACCTCAGTCTACTTTTGGGTTTTTGGGCCCGATTGACGGCACATGCAGATGTTCACCTTGAACTTGGTCTCATTTTAATAAGCCTGTTCTCGATGGTTTTATTAGAAGGGAAAAAACCGCTGATTGTCTCTGTTTTCCTTGCTATTAATTATCTTCTGGCAAGGCTATTGGTATTTAATTATTTACATCTGCCTTTTGAGGTTGGACAATTACTGAATGGGGTTGGTATATTCGTAGCCCTTATCTACATTTCTTATACCGTACGAAAAACGGCAGTTACTATTCAGGAAGTTATACAACAACAAAACGGCCAGCTACACCAAACAAATCAGAAACTGAGCGAGCTTAACCGGGTAAAAGATAAACTTTTTGCCATCCTGGGGCATGATCTTCGTAGCCCCATAGCCAGCCTCAAAGTTCAACTCCTGAATGTGCAAAAAGGCTATTCATCGGTTCAACAGCACGAAAAGGCAACCGTTCAACTACAACAAACAGTAGACGGGGTATACATAACACTGGATAATCTGCTAAACTGGGCGCAACTGCAGCAGGGCGGCATTCACGTGCATCCTACCCACTTCGATCTGTCGGAAATTGCCGAGTCTACTCTCCAACTGTACAGCACCGAAATCCCTGGTAAGCAATTGACAATAACTGCTCACTATGAAACCGCTCCTGTTACTGCCGATGAATATCACTTAACTATTATAGCGCGTAACCTATTACAAAATGCGATTAAGTTTACACCTATAGGCGGGCATATTCAACTAAGCACACGTCAGCAAAGAGGTCATTCTCAGTTGATTATTCAGGATTCAGGCATTGGAATGCCTAAAGCATTCCAAAAGCCCGTAAAAGGAATAGGCTTGTCTAGTTATGGTACTGCCGGTGAAAAAGGAACTGGTTTGGGCCTGGAAATTAGTCGAGAGTTTGTGCGGCTCAATAAAGGTGAATTGTTAATCGACAGTATACCCGGCCAGGGAACTACGGTTACAATTGAGTTTTAATCATTCTTTCCAGTACCTACTTTCCCAGCCTTTGCAGGTACACCGGGTTGGGTAATTTCGAAATTTTCTTTCTGCTTGGCATCAGCCACCAGTTTACGCACGTCGGCCAATAGTTTTTTAGCGTCATACACAATGCCATCTTTCACGGTATAGGTAACACCGCCCACACGCTCAACTTCATTTTTTTCATTGAGGTGAATAGCGCCGGTTCCGTAGAGGACTTTCAGGTTCGCCAGCGGATTCTGGTCCACAATCACAAAATCGGCTAATTTCCCCACCTCCACCGAGCCAATCTGATCGGCCATTCCCAGTGCTTCGGCGCCTTTTAAAGTAGCGGCCCGAATCACTTCGAGCGGGTGAAAGCCAGCTTCACGCAGCAATTCAAGCTCGCGGATATAGGCAAATCCGTATAGCTGGTAAATGAATCCGGAATCAGAGCCCGCCGTTACACGTCCTCCCCGGTTTTTGTACTCGTTAATGAAAGCCATCCAAAGCTGGTAATTCTTTTTCCAGGCCACCTCCTGCTCCGTTCCCCACGATTGCCAATACGAGCCATGCGAGATACGGCTTGGGCCGTAAAAGCGCCACAAACTGGGCATGGTGTAATCGTCGTGCCACTCGGCGCGTCGGGCCAGCATCAGTTCGCGGTTCGCTTCGTAAATATTGAAGGTTGGATCGAGCGTAAAGTCCAGCGCAATGAGTTCATCCATTACCTTGTTCCAACGATCGGAGCCAGGTTTTGCGGCTTGCTGCCAGAGGTTGCCCGCTTCCTCAAACCGGTTCTGCTCGTTGCTATAATTATAGGTAACAGGGTAGTTCTGAACGGTTTTATCTTCGAAAAGTGCTTCGGGAAGGCCATACCAGTGTTCGAGTGAGGTTAGACCTGCTTTAGCTGTGGCCAGTGCGTTCATGCGGGCGACTTCCAATTGGGCATGGTGACAGGCCGACCGCAGGCCGAGCTTTTTATTTTCTTCCAGGGCGGCCCGAAATATGTTCGGCTCTGCACCGAAGAATTTAATACCATCGGCTCCTCGTTTGGCGTTCAGTTGCACCCAGGCACGCGCCTGTTCGGGCGTACTGATGGGCTCCTTCGAGCCCTGCCCAAACACGGTATAAGCTTTGATGCGGGGAGCGGTAATTTCGTTCCGTTCGCTTTTGGCCCGATGCTCAAGCACCCAGTCGAGACCATTGCCACAAGACGGGTCACGTATGGTCGTTATGCCATGCCCTAGCCAAAGTTTAAACACATACTCGGCATTAGCGCCCTGTGCCTGACCACCAATATGACCGTGCATGTCTACAAATCCTGGCATCAGGTACATGCCTTCACAATTCAGTTCTTTATCGCCGGGGTCGGCTTTAGGGCGGCCTTTCGGATCAATCGGAACACCGGGATAACCCACCTGGCGGATCTGGGTAATCTTATTTTTCTCTACGACAATATCAACCGGTCCAATGGGTGGTGCGCCTGTACTGTTGACCAGCGTAACACCCCGAATGATGAGTTTCCCGAAAGGACCATCCCCTTCATGGCGGGGGGTGATTTTTCGACCTGAGCCGTTACAGACTGGATAAGGATTAATGTACACTGAATAAAGAGGAGTAGACGAGTGATCGGTTGTATCATGGCTGGGCAAATCGTTTTGGTAAACAGTTGTAAGATAAGCGAAAGGGTCGGACTTTTGCACCATAGCATGGCCGAAACAGGCATATTATGAAACAGATTATTACCAAAAATTTTTTACTGATTGTTCTGATACTTGCCGTTGTATTTGCCTTTGTCAAGAAAGCGACCATTTTTCAGAAACAACCCGATTCGAAACCAAAGCCTGCCGATACGCTCTCAGCCGAGTTTACCAATTATTGGTTTTCGAACAAGGCCGAACTGAACAGCTACCAGCTCAAACAGGCAAAGAACGGTGCCCTGAATCCCGGCGAAGCTATGCTCATCTTCATGACCGAAGATTTTCGGACGGATAAGCAGGTGAAAGCCACAAAAGGCGATAACACCATACCCGTTTTGAAAACCACCAGCTCAAAAAAGTTTTCAACGGGTCTGTATGATTATTCCCTTCTTACGTCGGTTTTTACACCAATCAATACCAGCAAAAACACCCCGCCACTATTCCCAAATACCCTGAAAGTCAGCCTATCCGATCAGGAATGGGATGGACATAGCTATCTTCAGGTGAATTATCGGAATAACGGGTATCAGGTTAGCGGCAAGTCGTATTACGAGAAAGAGTCTGATGAAAATTATACGATTGCCAAAGCGATGTTCGAGGATGAACTCTGGAATCGAATCCGGTTGAACCCCGACAAACTGCCTACTGGCGAACTCCAATTAATTCCAGGTACCATGGCCACCCGCCTGCGGCATAAACCCCTTGAACCGCTACCCGCTAAAGCAACGCTGGCGGAGTATGAAGGCGTTCTTTATCCGGGTACGTATCTTAAGTCATACACCATCGAATATCCAACCGATGACCGGACAATGGTCATCGTTTTCGAGAAATTATTCCCTCATAAAATTGTTGGTTGGGAGGAAACCTACGATACGAAAGATAACCTTCTGACCTCGCGCGCCGTTTTAAAGAAAACAAATCAAGTTGACTACTGGAATCATAAAGCCCCCGCCGACAGCGTGTTACGGAAAGAACTCCGACCAACGTTATAGGAATCGGGTGCTTCCAATCAGAAAATTATCTGGTGAGCCAGCTTACAGAGACCCCATGAAACATACACTTATTGGTTGCTTCTTTCTAACCCTACTTTTTGCCTGCTCTGAGCGTGGCGACAAGACCAAAACCAGTAATGACGGCCCTGTTTACACACTGATTTTTCTGGATAAAACCCGCAGTGTTAATGTGAACAAATCCTTTATTGCGCAGAAATACCAAAAGGTCCTAACCGATATTATCGAACAGAATATCCGACAGAAAGGCGATAAGCTGGACGTATATTTCATCCATGAAAATACCTCTAAAGCGCGCGCGCTGAGCTTGACCGTCCGTTCGGAAATGGAGGATGTATCAGCAGCCAGCCCAACTGACCGTGAGGCCGCAGAAACGGAGTTTAATTTAATGCTGACTCGTGAGAAAGCACAAATCCGGCAGCGGGTGTTCCAACAGCTAGTCGCCCAGAATACCGGGTCGTCTAATCAAGAAACCGACATCTGGGCCAGCCTGCCCGTTATAGCAAAAGCGAACGAGACGGGTGCCACCGTGAAAGTATATTACCTCAGCGACATGATCGAGAGTGTAAAAGGCCCTGCCCGACGCGATTTCCAGGTGAAACCTCCCAAAGACAATGCCCAGGCCGATGAGTGGGCCAAAGCCGATGCTGAACAGCTTAAGCGTTATACGATTGGTAGCCCCGACATTTCGATGATTCTACCATTCGAGCCAAATGCATCTATTAAGGAAAATAACCCGGCAGTAACGCAATACTGGCAAACGCTTTTCTCAGCCTTAGGTGCAGGAGCGGTAACAGAAGACTGATTACCTGGACAATAGCGTCTTTCTATTGGTAATTTCTTCTTCGTACACGTATTTACAGGACGGATTTGGATCAAGTATATAGGTGCCGAAGTGACAGATTTCTACCCCATCGCAGCGGTAAATTGTTGCCATTCCTCCCGCGAAACACGAGATACACGTGCTAACAATGTAAACGGTTTGCTTCTGGTACTGCCCTTCTTCAACCTGGAGGTAAGGGTTTGTCCCCTCGGCGATGATACGTTTTAACCAGGGTAAATCAAGTAGTGGATTCTTTACCTCACAGCTGATAGTGTGTGCAACTACAGTAGCCTCGTCGCGGCAGCTAAACAACGTGAGCCAAAGGATAAGGATAGGTATTATACGTCTCATGCCAATAAGACCCGAGTCGTCACTCAATAGTTGTAGACCAACCGTATTCTTATTTACGACTCCCCGATCAGGCTGACACTTCGGCCGGAATCTCAAACTGGTATCCTACCGAAAAGCCTGAAAAATCGTTTTTCAGGCAGTATGATGTTAATGACAATCCCTCTCCTTCTCGCTTTACGGCGAGGTAATGAAACATTGGTTTGTAGGGCAAAGCCAAATCGGGTAACCGGCTGGGTGAGGTATTGAGTGGCTGACGCAACCCACCGCCCCCACCAATGACCAGGAAGGTTTTACCATCAAATTCATAGCGTTCAAAGGCGTGCGAGTGGCCAGTAATGAACAAGCGTGCTTTTTGCGATTTGACATAAGGTGGAACAAATCGCTGCTGCACCAACTTCGATGAACCTACTAATTTGCTGTTTGAGTATGGCGCATGGTGGCAGGTAACAATAACCACCTTCACGGCCGGGTCATTATCCAGATCAATCAGGGTTTGTTCATACCAGGTTTGTTGCGTCACCAGATCAGCGATGGAGAGGGTGCTGAAATTTGAGTTCAGCATAACTACCCCAATTTCATCAGTTGTTTTTACATAGCCCGTATGGATATGTTCGGGGAAGCGCTGCTGAAAATTCTTAGCGCCTTTTCGTGGGCGACCCATCACGTCGTGATTGCCCATAATGGCATATACAGCCGTTCTAACCTCCGTACACTGAAGTAGAAATTGGTCAATGATCCGCCACTTATTGTTGCGATAGCCCAGCGAGACAATGTCGCCCAGCCAATATAAGACCGCCGGACGAATGCGCACGATTTCGTTGAATATGGTCTGGGTAGCTTTCGTATTCTGATGCGTCCTTAACACCAGGCGCTCAACCCACATGGGTGCCTGCGTATCGCTTAAAAATAGGATTTCGCGCTTGTTTGTGTCTTGTTCCATAACGTAATTCCTTTTACCAGGAAAATGCCCGCCATACCAACTGAAGTTCGGCGGTAAACGCAGCGTTTTCAGCCGCTACGGCATCGAACCATTTTAACTCCCCTGCCACCCGGAACTTACGCCCGATTGGATAGGTATACGAAGCTGCTGCCATCCAGCCAAGACTATTGGTATTACTGAAAACCGTTCCGACATAATCAAGCCGCGAGTGGTTTACATAGATACCCGTCCCTGCCGTTATTGCGAGCCGACGAACTAAACTTCGATCCGTTCCTCTCAGCCAGGCCAGTGGCATCGAGAATACCAATAGGACAGGAATGGCTGACACATAGACATGAGCACTTTCGCCCGCAACCTGCCCCGATAGCTGTACATGGTTGTCCAGCCCGTTTCCAGGCCCACCCGCAGCCGATGATCGGGATACCACATCACGCGAAGTGAGCCTGGCACTCCAAATCGACTAACGTGTGTCTGCTCCAGTGAAGCTGGAACGCCCAGGTGCGTTGAGTAATAGGATAGCCCCCTCCCGCCGATACAACCAGCGTATAAGGGCCGCGTGTTGTATCCGTTAAAACCGGCAACTGACGCTGCCGGCGAATCCTCGATTGAGCCATTCCGATTAAGCTATTACTAAACAGCAAAACCAGGCACACTATTGTTTGTAAACGGATATTCATGCGCTTACTGTTGTTCTATATAATGATAATACGCAACGACCGGCGAATAGTTAGACAGAATACCATTGAAATGGTTCTGACTGATAAACTCCCGGATGAATTCAGGCTCATCGAGCGTCCAGACGAAAACTGTTAAGCCAGCCGCCTGCATAGCCAGCACTTCGTCTGTTTGTGGGCCGAGTGTCCAGCGAGGTGCCCAGATACGAGCGTCTAAACTGCGCGTAATGGCCGTATCTAATTCGCACAAAATAGGTGTGTTATCCTTATTAGCCAGTGCTTTATACGAGTCTACAGCTTCTGTAGTGGGCAGGCCAATGACAATACGCAGGTTACGACCAGCTTGTAGTGCCTTTTGCCGGTATTTTTGCTGGATGGCCTGCACTTTATCCATTGATCCAATGTATTTAGTATCGAGCCAGACAAAATCCAACGATGTATTGTTGACAACTGTTTCCAGAGCTTCCTCAAGTGTCGGTATCTTTTCACCATTAATAAGCCGGACAAGCGTACTTAGCTGCTGGTAGGTGTAATCTTCAACGGGCCTGTCAGGCCGTTTTTCTGGATAAGTCGTAAGTTCAGCGTATTATCGTGGTAGAGAACCGGGACGCCATCTTTGGTAAACCGTACATCTACTTCAATACCCGTAGCTCCCAGCCGCGAAGCCAGCTTGATAATTTCCACCGAGTTTTCTGAAGCGGGCAGTAAATCTGATGTTCGCCCTCCGCTTCGATGCGCCATGATGGCAAACGGCTTTGGGTTTAACGGCCGGTTATACGTTAGGGTAATCTGGCGATTGGGCTCCGTGGTTTTTTCTCCAAATAGGCCATCCACAACCAGCGTATCGCCAGAAGTTAGCTCACCTTTAAATAGCTGTAGCTTCCCGTTATGCTTTTCCCGGATAATGAATCGTACTTCGCCAATCGACTCATTCACCAGTTTACGCCAATAGCCTTTTAACACCAGGCTATCGGCCTCCGGGCTAGCTTCCAGATTAAAATAAGTGGCATCGGTACCCATAAAAATAGATAAATAGTGGGTGGTATCGGCGCCATTGAGTAGGTAGGTCCATTTTAGTACTGCCTGGTCGCCAAATTGACTGGCTCCGTTTGAAATGGTATATACGCCTTCCAGGGCTTTTCGAATGGACGGCACAAACTGCCCAGACCCAGGCGTGTTTGTAAAATCGTAAGGCACCACGGCTTCATAGGTCTTCCGGCAACCGTGAAAGAGTATGAGCAACAAGCCCAGTAACAGATAATGAATGCGTCTCACAGAATAAAGCCAAAAATGAGTTGTGGGTAGAACAGGTTACGGTCAAAGGTGTCGAAGAGCGACCAGAGCTGCCAGTTGAAGTTGGAATAAGATGCCCGGATTCCTACCGATACATGACGCTGGTTATAAAAGGGCTGTTCCAGCATAAATGTGAACGCATACCCATTGATCTCTCGCCGATTATAAACAACCGCTAGTGAGCCTACCTGAGAGCGGTAGTACAAATCAATGATAGCCTCAGACTTAACTGTCAGCCTGAGGTCTCGGGTTAGTTTATACCCCACTGATACACTAGGGAACGTTTCAACTCCGTACGCCTGGCTGGCAAATACATCTTTGACCTGTAGCGCACCAAGCCAGCCCGTTACGTCATAACCTGCTGACAGAAACAACCGATTCGTTAAGGGCTTAGCCCAGCGAAGTCCCAGCCCTAAATTACTCTGCACAAATTGGGTTTGAAACCGACTCGTCAGAAAAAGATGTTTTGTTAATCCCCTTTGAATATTGAAGTCAATGGCGGGTACACTTACCCGAACCTCTTCGGTTAGTTCGGGTGGGGTAGTTGTAAAGACAGCACCAACCGATTTACGCCACTTACCTGGCAAGGGTGCCTCTGGGAAATAAATTCCTGGCTGGAGTGGCCATCGCTCGGCCGACTGGGCTACTGTGAAAGACGGTATCACCACCAATAAGACCACCCATTGGTAGATATTAACAACTCTATTTCGTAAAATAAACACCTAATAAGTTGGTATAAGAATCAGATGTAGTAAACCGTATTTAGGAGCAATATGTTGCGGGTTGACTTTACGGTTAGGTACAATTCCATAGTGCAACTCCTAGATGTTTATCCGTCAGGATATTTCCAGTAACCTATTAGTCACTGATTTATTGCTAGTTAGCCTAACTTTTAGGAGAATACGATGTAAGCAAACAAAATTAGTTGCCACCATTTTTGGGCACCAATAGGTAAGTTACTGATGAACTTCTCTTTTTAACAAACTATATCTATGCATGTAACAATGCATGGATGGTGTGGATAGATTGGAAACGCTGACTTCATTGAGGTCAGCGTTTTTTGATCAAGCGCCTATGACCCCAAAATTGGGCCACTCAGCACTAAAGTCTTTCAGCTATCCAGTATAGAGAGCCTCTATTGTTTCGGCAAGTTTGGATCTGTATTTAATTTGGTTCGAGTTGACAAATAGGGGTAATCCCCCATTAGCTGGACAATTTTCCGCCAGTTATTATACAGAAACCAGTGCAGATATGTACCCGATTCATCTACTCGCTTATACTCTCTAAGCAAGGCTTTGTCTGTGCCGGGATCGGCCATTTTAAGTATCATTTTCAGTCCAAGATTAATAGCCTCCAATTCGGCCTTACTAAACTCTTTGCCCCATTGGCGGGCAGTGTGCCTGGGAATACAACCTCAGATGCAATCAAGGTTTTGATATACTGCTTGAGTAAGTCTACATTAATTTGATTGTCCATCCTTATTGGGTTTCATTGACGATACCGTTTACCAAAATCTTGCCAAACATGAGATTTTACGGAATAAAATATAGCAAATATTCAAATAATTCTTAATTTATAAACATAATATATACTCAATCCAAAATAGTACTCTTCCAATTTAGATTCTATTGATACTGTAACTTCTTTTGCTATTGATTTTCAATATAGTAGACCTAAAAGAATCAACCGCGCGGGCGTCTGACACGGTCCGCCGTTGCGGGCCGATGCCGCCCCGAGAAACAATAGAATCTAGTTTGGTAAAGCACTAGTCATGTAGACATATCTATTGATTTATACCTGAATTTAAACGCATTATATATAATCAGTTCCACCAGTTAGTGTGAGCTGATTATATATCCACGAACTTTCTGACTAAATTTATAGACGATCTTAACAAAAACGCTGACCTCAGCAAGGTCAGCGTTTAAACCTAACCCATAAGAACTCGCAACCTTACTTCTAAGGCTACAATCATAAACAAATTAGGCAATAATTAAACCAAACAGTAACATATTGACTGAATGGTAGTCCTCCTTTCTATTTATTAAATAGATTCCAGATGTATTGCCGTTTAGTAAAATCCCCGTTTATAGTCGAGTAAGTTGGTATGCTTTATGTGGGAACTATGAGCGATGAAAATAGGCTTTCTTATACTGCTTTTTCTGACACGGAATGCGTTAGCCCAAAGCGACACCTTATTGTCCAGGTATCAGCTTCGATACCCGCTCAGTAAGGCTGTACTAGCAGAAGCCCCTTTGAAAATAAAACCGATTATTACATCTGAAACCTTATTGACCATCCCGGCCAATGCACAGGTAATTATTACACAGAAAGACAGGGAGTTTTATAAAGTTGTCTATAACAACAGAGCAGGATATGTTCCTTATATTTTTCTCGAAAAGGATTACGAAACATTTAAACGACGTAATTATCCACACAAACCAATTGAGGAGGGTAGCAATGAGTTAGCCGTTCACTTTCCTATCGACTCAACCACCTGGTATGGTAGGATAAGTGTGCAATGCCCTATCCGAAAAGAGCCAAACTCAGGGTCCGAAAATCTATTCAATCTACCTAAAGGTACAATTGTTAAAATGCGTCGGCATGACTATAGCTATTGGCAGATTGAGTTGGGTGGGCATATCTATTACGCAGGTGTCCATTACATTGGAGACATCTCAACATCGGTCAATCCATTTGTTCCCACACGCTATACAGGCCCTACCTATGATCGTTATGAAGCTGTCACTCGAGACAGTACACGCCAACACCAGCCTTCCAGTGTAGGTAGTGGTCGATCGGTTATAAATCAGCCGGGGAATAAAACGCCTATACAACGAAAAAAATAAGCCCTCTTATTGGC
Source organism: Spirosoma telluris (assembly GCA_003259005.1). Classification (GTDB taxonomy): domain Bacteria; phylum Bacteroidota; class Bacteroidia; order Cytophagales; family Spirosomataceae; genus Spirosoma; species Spirosoma telluris. The sequence continues at coordinate 5,615,805 of QLII01000001.1, read as the reverse complement.
CAGTTTGATTAGTAAAGATCACTTAGTCAAACTATGATTAATATTGTGAATCACTTTCCAGCCAATCAACATACATGGGCAACTCCAAAGGCCATACTCTCCGATTTGAGATTATGGAGATATGTACTGAAACAAAACGAGAACTCCCGAATGGGTGGACTATAACAGCTACTTTAGGTGAATTTATGCAACGCTGCTTAGTCAATCAACTCAATGACGGTGAAACAAGGCTTGAAGCGATTCGATTAGAAATAGAAGAGTTTTTGGATGCTATTGCCCTACTCGTTGAACTCACGCCGGTACTTAGCATCAACGATAGTCTGATAGGTACATCCGGGCAGATGTACCGGATAACAGGCAGGCGTTTTTATCCGGTAGACAAACTAATCAATTATCACTTTTCCTATATGTTCGACCAGGAAGATGAGCCCGAATACTATGATGATATAGATAGTGAGGATGATAGTGATGACCAAATCAATGAACCGTAGAAATTTTCTTACCCTTGCCGCCAGCGCTGCTGTTGGACTGCCTTCGCTGCGCTGGCAGGAAGGCAGTACCATACCGATCATTGATACCCACATTCACTTGTTCGACACGGCTCGATCCCAGGGCGTGCCCTGGCCAACCCAAAAAGACGGCATTCTTTACCAGCCTGCACTTCCAGATCGCTATCGCACGATTGCGGTGCCCCTCGGCATTGTAGGCGCGATCGTAGTGGAAGCCAGCCCCTGGCTTGAAGACAATCAGTGGATTCTCGACCTCGCAGCTAAGGACAAGATCATTGTCGGAACCGTAGGTAATCTTGAGCCGGGCAAGCCGGACTTTCGTCAACAGCTCGACCGCTTCCAACGCAATCCTCTGTTTCGCGGCATCCGTTATGGCAATCTTTGGGATCGTGATCTATCCCGTCAACTGTCGAATCCTAAAGTTATAGAGGACCTTAGATTCCTGGCCCAGTCGGGTCTCGTGCTGGATACGGCGAACCCAAATCCTGTGCTTCTTGCAGCCATTGTGCGGGTTACAGATCAAGTACCAGAGCTGCGGGTAGTCATTGATCATCTTCCCCAAATGACAATTCCGGTTGAGGCCGCAACAAGGAAGCTCTACGAAGCCCACTTGCATGAGTTGGGCAAGCGGCCCCAGGTTTATGTGAAGATCTCTGAAGTGCTGCGCCGAGTAGACGGTAAAATTCCGCAGGCGCTCAGTTTCTATCGCGGACGACTGGATGAGTTATTCGGCATTTTCGGTGAAGATCGGTTGCTCTACGGTAGCGATTGGCCTAACAGCGATCAATGGTTGCCTTTTAGTGCTGGATTGAGCTTAGTCAATGAATATTTCACGGCAAAAGGTCGAACTGTGGCCGAAAAATACTTCTGGAAAAATTCGGCTGCTGCTTATCACTGGCTAAAGCGCGATCCTTCACAGCCCAAGTAGCACCAGCGGCCCTTTGTAGTTCCCTGATAGCCCTGGGAATGCGCTACGATTTGGTAAAATTATTTTTTATTTATCGTTTATAGATAAATATTTTCCTATATTTGATTAAATTTTACCAAAAATCAATAAAATGAAACTCAAAACAACAAACACTAGACAGATCCTGAGTGTGATGCAAATCATTACCTGGATAGCCTACATTGGGCTTTGTATAAAAACCGGGGCAATTCTGATCTCTTTTGGCGTAAGCTTTGTAAACCCGGAGGCCGCAAAAAACCTCTACAAGGGACTGAATCTGGACAGTCTACGGCAAGCGAACGTTACCTACTATGTTTCCCTCGTCTCGTTCATGGTTATTATATTGATGATGAAAGCCCATGTGTTTTATCTGGTAACCAAGATCTTATCAAAAATAACTCTGGCCAATCCATTTAAAATGGAAGTAGCCAAGATCCTTGAACAGATCAGTTATGTCTTATTGGGAACCTGGATTGTTGGCATGTTGAGTAATGCCTACACGTCCTGGCTGCTGAAAAGAACGGGAGAGGTTTTTGAAAGCGGTTCTACTGACGACTTCTTATTTATGGCTGGCCTGGTGTTCATTATCTCGCAAGTCTTTAAACGGGGTGTGGAAATCCAAACAGAAAATGAATTAACTGTATAAGTCATGCCGATTACTGTAAACCTGGACGTAATGATGGCCAAGCGTAAAATGTCATTGAATGAATTATCGGAAAAAGTCGATATCACCTTAGCCAATCTTTCGGTACTCAAAACCGGGAAAGCAAAAGCCATCCGATTCACCACCCTTGAGGTCATTTGTAAAGCACTGGATTGCCAGCCAGGCGACTTATTGGAGTATGTAGCAGAGAGTTAAGGTCAACTCACTATAGGTAACTTATGAAAACCAGCCTTACTAAGCTGGTTTTTTGTTAGCTCGCAAAAAAAAACGACGACATTCAAGCCACAAACCACTTCCAAGAGAGGAAGCGCCACAAAACCCATAGTACTAAATAGTACTAAAACGCCCCTTGCTACTATCAGGTGAAGTGCCATATAGGCCACTGTATGCGCCTTATTCACGGATTAACTCTTCACGCATAACAATAACGATTACACTACGGTTACTCTCTACTGATTCTGTTCCCGAAAAGAATAACGCCCAGGCGTCATACTAATAACCGTTGATTTTTCCGAAGAGCTGTATGAACGATGAAAACGAAGCATCTCAACTGACTGAGGACGAAAAGAAATTATTCGAAGACCTGATGCCCGAGGACCTGGATGAGATTCTCGATACGGGGGTAAACCGACGCCATTTTTTGAAACTGATGACTCTGGCGGGCGGGGGCGTTCTGGCGGCTCAGTCAGCGGTTGCCGAGCAACTATTTACCAAACCTATCGGCTTAGCACCAACGGATTTTTCTGTCGCATCGATCGAAAACGGCGTAAACGTATCGTTCAAGGTCAATGGGACGACCCGAAAGTTAATGGTCGATTCCAGAATGACCCTACTCGATACGTTACGGGAACGATTAGGGCTAACCGGCTCCAAAAAAGGCTGCGACCACGGACAATGTGGTGCCTGTACCGTACTCGTGGACGGGCGTCGTGTATTGTCCTGTCTGAGTCTGGCCGCAAGTTGCGAAGGCAAAACGGTTCAAACGATTGAAGGATTAGCGCAGGGAAATAACCTTCATCCGATGCAGGCCGCATTTCTGAAACATGATGGGTTTCAATGTGGCTTTTGTACACCAGGACAGATATGCTCGGCAGTGGCCCTGATGGATGAAGCCAAAAACGGACACGCCAGCTACGTTACCGAAGCTATTCGTAAACAGCCAGGCCCAGTTCAACTGTCTAATGAGGAGATTCGGGAGCGGATGTCGGGAAATCTGTGCCGCTGTGGTGCCTATCCCAATATTGTTGCTGCCATTCGGGAGGTCCATAGTGGAAAACCCATCGAGCAGACATTTCGGTTTTCTGCCTAATCAGTTACTAGCCGTAGTCCAATGAGACCTTTTACTTACACCAGGGCAAAAGACGCCACCTCAGCCATTAATCAACTGGCGAAAAACCCGAATGCCAAATTCCTTGCTGGCGGTACAAACCTGCTGGATCTGATGAAAGAGGACGTAGAGCGCCCGAATGAGCTTGTCGACATTTCGGAACTGGGTCTGAGTGAAATTAAGGCAATCACTAACGGTCCCCAAATTGGAGGAGTTTCAATAGGTGGGCTGGGAAAAAACACCGACGCTGCCAATCACTCCCTGATCCGCCAAAACTACCCTTTGCTGACGCAGGCTATCCTGGCGGGTGCATCCGGGCAGATTCGAAATATGGCGACCAATGGGGGCAATCTCCTGCAACGAACACGTTGCCCGTATTTTTATGAGGTAGCGATGCCCTGTAATAAACGCCAACCAAACCGTAACGACGGACCGTCAGGTTGTAGTGCTCTGGAAGGTATCAATCGGATGCATGCCATCTTTGGATGGACAGAAAAGTGTGTCGCGGTGTATCCGTCCGATATGGCGGTTGCGCTGGCTGCGCTGGATGCGGTGGTCAACGTCAGAAATGCCAGTGGTCAGGAACGAACCATCTCTTTTACCGACTTTCATCGGTTGCCGGGTGATAAACCTGAGCAGGATACAAACCTGGCACATGGTGAACTAATCACCGCCATTGAACTACCGAAAAACAACTTTGCTGCTACTTCGTATTACCTCAAAGTCCGTGACCGGGCGTCATATGCATTTGCTCTGGTGTCGGTAGCAGCCGCTTTGGAGGTGAATGGCAGTAAGATTGTAAAGGCGAGAATTGCGATGGGCGGTGTTGCTCATAAGCCCTGGCGAGCCCTGAAAGCGGAAAAAATACTGGTCGGTAAGGAAGCAACGGCCGCTAATTTCAAACTAGCCGCCGACGCCGAAATGGCCGACGCCAAGCCACTGGAACACAATCGATTTAAAGTTGAACTGGGCAATCGGAGCATTGTTCTGGCCTTGCAGATGGCTCTGAACGGAGGTAAAGCTTGACGTTAATCTCAATAAATCCATGCTAGAGAAAAACAAACTAATCGGCACGCCCATTAGTCGTATCGACGGGATCGCTAAGGTGACGGGCAAAGCAGCCTATTCAATGGATTTCCCCGTTAAGAATCTTGCCTACGCTGTTCTGTTTAAAAGTACCATTGCCTCTGGAAAGATCCAGACTATTGATACAGGAGCTGCCGAAAAGGTCCCCGGTGTTCTGGCTGTTATTACCCACACGAATGCGCCAAAATTGAACGTCGACGGTGGTCTTCGGGGGGTGCCTTGCTGCAAAGTCCCGAAATCGAGTTTTATGGGCAGCATATCGGTCTGGTGGTGGCCGAAACCTTTGAGCAGGCCCGTCATGCTACCCATCTGATTAATGTAACCTACGAAAAACGGGAACCGAAAGTCGATTTCGAAAAGCTGGCCAGCGAAGCTGTACTGCCGAAGGATAAAGAAAAGGCCGATGCCATTCGTGGGGACGCGAAAGCAGCCCTTAGTGCTGCCACCTATAAAGTGGAGCAAGTATATGCAACCCCTATTGAGCACCATCACCCATTGGAACCCCATGCTACCATTGCCGAATGGAATGGCGATCATGTAACGCTCTACAATAGCTCGCAGATTGTGAATGGGGCGCAGACCGCAGCGGCTTCAACATTGAACATCAAACCAGAACAGGTACGTATCATTTCGCCTTATATTGGTGGTGGCTTTGGATCGAAAGGTGGGCAGTGGGCAAACCTCGTCTTGGCAGCTATTGCCGCCAAACAGGTTAATCGCCCAGTAAAGCTGGCCCTGACCCGGCAGCAGATGGTGAACTCGGTGGGACTGCGGCAACGGAACTTTCAAAAAGTGAGTTTAGCAGCTACTAAAGATGGGAAGCTTACCGCTTTAGCGCATGAAATTACGACGCATAGCGCCATAAAAAATGAGTTTGTGGAACCCTGTGGCGATGGTTCGAAAATTATGTATGATGTGCCCAACTCGCTTATTACGTACCGGGTTGTGCCAATGAATATCATTCTGCCAACCTATACACGCGGCCCCGGAAAGTCGACCGGAAGTTTTGCGCTTGAATCGGCTATGGACGAGCTGGCCTATGCCCTGAAGATGGACCCGATTGAGCTTCGTATTAAAAATGAGCCCGCCGTGATCCGTCCAATGGAAAGCCCTGGTCCTCTCGAACAACGGTTCAATGCTTGCAGGCAGGGGCTAAAGCTTTTGGTTGGGAAAAACGGAAGGCCGAGCCTCGCCAGAACCAGCAGGGGAATTACCTGATTGGATACGGTGTCTCTTGTGGAACGTATCCTGCTCATCAGCGCCCTACATCGGCCGTTGTAAAACTAAAACGAACTGGCAAGGAGGTAAACGCCACGATTGAACTAGCCGCTGCAGATCTGGGAACTGGTACCTATACCATATTGACGCAAACGGCGGCCGATGCACTGGACCTGCCCATTCAAAACGTCAAGGTGATGATTGGCGATTCTGATCTTCCCCCAGCTGCCGGTTCGGTGGGTTCGGTTGGAGCAGCCAGTTATGCAAATGCCGTGAATGATGCCTGTCAGAAAATTACGGATGAATTGATCGCTAAATCCGGCAAGCAGTTTTTCGTACGCCCGACGGCTTCCCAGTTAATGATTTCAGAAAAAGTTGACAATTTCCAAACCAGGGTAGATGCCAAACCGCTGGACAGTGCCGAGGAGTATTCGGCTCATAGCTTCAACGCCAATTTCGCGGAAGTATCCGTAAATAGGTCGACGGGTATGGTTCGGGTGTCCCGTTTTCTGGCGGTAACGGGAGCAGGTAAAATTCTGAATCCGAAAACAGCCCGCTCGCAGATCATAGGAGGAAACATCTGGGAATAGGTATGGCTCTGACCGAAGAATCCGTTGTCGATCCTCGTTGGGGAAATTTTGTAACCCGATCTTTTGCGGATTATCACGTTCCGTCCAATTTAGACATCGGTTCGATGGAGGCTATTTTTATTCAGGAAGACGATCAGCACGCCAACAAACTGGGTGTAAAAGGCATTGGTGAGGTAGGCATCGTTGGCGTAGCTGCAGCTGTAGCCAATGCTATTTTTAATGCAACAGGCAAACGTGTTCGTCAGTTGCCTATAACGCCCGATAAACTTTTGTAAGCGCGCACTTACGAATTCTATGAAATGAGCTTCCCGGTAGGACCCTTTTCGAACAGGTATATTAGCTGTAAACGAAGGGTTCTACCGGGAAGCTCATTTCAATACTTTAAGGCTAAGAAGAACCTTTTTCAATTTTTTTTTAGACTCGTGTATGGAATTTCTTGTTCCATTACATCTATCCTAAAACAAGGCTAAGAAGAGCTTTTGAAAGTCTTCTTCACAATCTTAACAATTATTTTATGAGCAACGCCCCACCTTTATAATCAGCCAACAATCCAGTCGATTAAAATGGACTTTATGTACGTTAGTTGAAAAACAAGGATTTAACTTGCTGACTCTCTAACAAAAATAAAGTAGCGAAGAAAGGATATGTGCAAGTATTTATTGCTGGATTACAATACGAGTGAAACATTTGACATATAGGATTGTGTGGTTTTTGGCGGAAAACACATATTTTTGTGGAGGTTCGACGGTGTTTCTACTAAATTTTTAGCTGGACGAACCGAAAGAGTCTAAATTTTTCACTTTTTTTACCGGGTAAACCAACTTTTAATTTTAACCCTACAGTCCAGTTCCAATGAAAACACAAACTCCCTCTCCAGCACCTGCCAAAGCACCGGCACCAAAAAAGAAGTCATCAGGTGGCCTAAACCCCGCGTTAGTTATTCCAATTTTGCTGATTATTGGTATCCTGACGTACATGTTTGTCTTCGGTGATGGCAGCCACTTTCAGGAAGGTGACAACACGAAAGAACCACTCCCAGGCGATTACTTCGGTACCGTGTACAAGGGTGGATTTATCGTACCCATTCTGTTCACCTGTTTTCTGACGGTGCTGGTATTCTCAATCGAGCGTTTTATCACGATTGGCCGGGCCAATGGCTCAGGTTCAATTGACGATTTCGTTCGTAAAATCAAAAGCCAACTTGACCGGAATGAAGTTGCAGCCGCTATTCAGGAATGCGACCGTCAGAAAGGTTCAATTGGTAATGTCGTTAAAACTGCTCTGGTGAAATACCAACAGTTGGCTACCGACACCGAATTGAACAAAGAACAGAAGTTAGTTGCCCTGCAAAAAGAAGTAGAAGAAGCAACGACGCTTGAACTGCCAATGCTGGAAAAGAACCTGACCATCATTGCTACCCTGGCTTCGGTTTCGACGCTGATCGCTCTGCTTGGAACAGTACTTGGTATGATCCGGGCTTTCGCAGCTATGGGTGCTACTGGCCAGCCTGACACAGGTGCGCTTTCAACGGGTATTTCAGAAGCCCTTGTAAACACGGCTCTGGGTATCGGTACGGCTGCTATTGCAACGATCATGTATAGCTATTTCACCAGCCGTATTGACGTGCTGACCTATAACATCGATGAGATCGGCCTGAGCATCCAGCAAAACTTTGCGGCTCACTATTAAGCCGAGATTGCACAGTTGATGTACATTAACCAACCTGCCCGATTATGTCATCGGGCAGGAAGAAACAAAATAACTCATGCCAGCAGTTAAAATAAAACGCGCTAGTTCCACAGTGGATATGACAGCGATGTGCGATGTGGCGTTTCTCTTGCTGACGTTCTTTATTCTGACGGCTCAGTTCCGGTCTCAGGATGCAGCTACGATCGAAACGCCTTCGTCCATCTCTGGAATCAAAGTCCCTGATAGCGATATCATGACCATTGGTCTTGGACGGGATGGCAAAGTGTACTTTGGTATCGACAATGCACAAAATCGCATTGCTATGCTGGATAACATTGCTGCCGCCAAAGGGCTTACGTTTACCAACAACGAGAAGAAGGAATTCTCGCTGATGTCGAACTTTGGATTACCAATTGCTCAATTAAAATCGTATCTGAATTTACCCAAAGAGCAACAGGCGAAAGTGAAGCAATCGGGTATACCAACTGATACCACTGGCGCAGGTCCGACGAACGAATTGAAAGAATGGGTTTATAACGCCCGTAAGGCTAACAATGGTCTTCGAATTGCATTGAAAGGCGATAACCTCGCTAAATTCCCTGAATTCAAGAACGTATTAGCTACGCTGCAAGCACAGAATATCAACAAATTCAACCTGATTACGGGGACTGAAGCTCCTCCAGCTGGCTGGAAACCTGATTGAGTGCACGAGCGATTGCAATTAAATTTTATTTTCACCACGCGAATCTGTTAAGAAAACATGGCAGAAATTAATACTGGCGGTGGTGGTGGTAAGCATGATGGTGGTAAGGTTCGGTCCAAAAAAGCGTCAACTCGCGTAGATATGACGCCCATGGTTGACCTGGGATTTCTCCTGATTACCTTCTTCATTCTGGCCACTACCTTGAGCAAGCCATCTTCGATGACGCTCAACGTGCCGGATAAAACAAAAACCGAGGAAACGGAGCCTATCAAGGCCTCCAACGTAATGACCATCTTTCTAGGGAAAGATAACAAAGCGCATTACATTTTTGGGAAAGCTGCAAATGAAGATCCTGAAGTGAAAACCGTTGGCTATGGCTACGAATTCCGTCAGGCACTCATGGAGAATGCCAAAAAAGTAGGTGGCGAAAAGTTTGTCGTCGTTATCAAACCCACCAAAGAATCGACCTATAAAAACATGGTTGATGTGCTGGATGAGATGGCCATTACAAAACTAAAGCGGTACGCCCTCGTGGATGTATTAACTCCAGATGAGAAAAAGCTTCTCAAAGAAAAAGTAAAATTAGACGCATAACACCATGGCAGAAGTTGATCCAAAGGCAACACTCGATGATATCGTGTTTGCCAACCGGCATAAAGCGTATGGTGCATATGATCTGCGGAAATCATACCCTAAAGCAGTAACCCGTGCCCTCATTATTGGTGGTGTACTGTTTACGCTAGGTGTTCTTTCTCCTACGATCATCAGTGCCCTAACTCCGGAAAAACAAGAGCAGGCAATGGTAGAGGTGGATTTGATGAAACTCCCACCGCCACCGATTGACCCTAATGAGCCACCACCACCACCACCACCGCCGGTAGAATTACCGAAAGTGAACACGGTGAAATTCCTACCACCCGAAGTAAAACCGGATGAGGAAGTACCGGAAGAAACACCACCGCCAGCCGTTGAGGAACTAAAGGAAGCTGTAGCTGCCGAAAAAACGCAGGAAGGCGACCCGAACGCTGAAGAGGTTATTGCAGCTCCTGAAGCTACAGCCGCCCCAACCAAGGTAGAAGTTGCCGTTGAAGCTGCTCCGAAAGAAGAAGAAATCTTTACGGTGGTAGAACAACAGCCAGAATTTAGTGGTGGTATGGCAGCTCTTGGCCAGTATTTACAGAAAAACCTTCGCTATCCAGCAGCTGCACAGCGGGCCAACGTTTCGGGTCGTGTATTTGTGAGCTTTGTCGTTAACACCGATGGTAGTATTCAGGACGTTCAGGTCTTGAAAGGGCTTGGATTTGGTACAGATGAAGAGGCACAACGTGTAGTGAAAGGTATGCCTAAATGGCGCCCTGGTAAGCAATCGGGTCGGCCAGTTCGGGTAAAATACAACCTGCCGATTAACTTTACGCTGGAATAATTCGTCTATGCGCAGACAAAATAGTGGCCCAGCACGGCTAACGCTGTATATTTCAGTATTGGCTTCGCTGGCATACATGGGAGGAGGCATCGCACTGATTGCCTCCTCTCAGTCTTTTGGGATGTTGCCTGAATCCGGGCCATTTCGCTATGGACTAGGAGCTCTCTTACTTATTTATGGCGCCTTTCGGGGGTATCGTGCTTATCAAGGCTTTCAGGAAAATGGCTAACCGTTTTTTGGTACTTATTGGATTCGCAGCCGGATTGATGGCTTGTGGTAATGGAAAACCACCCTTAGACAATCCATCGCAAGGAAGTATTGTCGTTGCTGCCGACGAATCATTTCAACCCTTGGTAACTCAGTTGACCGAAGCTTACGCAGGCATTAATCCAAACACGCATTTCAAAGTCGTTTTTAAACCTGAGCAGGAAGCGATCAACATGATGCTTCAGGATAGTGCCCGAATCGTATTTACGACGCGCGAGCTCAAGCCAAATGAACGAGCTGTACTTGACCAACGAAAAATAAAAGGAGCGACTGAAAAAATTGCCACCGATGGGGTAGCACTCATTGTTAATAAGGCTAATACAGACAGCCTGATTACCATGACTGAGCTTCAGCGTATTTTCAGTGGTCAGATAAAACAATGGAGTCAGTTAAGTGGTGGTAATCAAAATAGCCCAATTACACTGGTATTTGATAACAACAATTCCAGTAATTTAGAGTTTGTATTAAAAACTTTTAATATCAAGGACGTTACCGGGCTACGTATTTTCACAACGCATTCAAATCGAGAAGTCATTGATTTTGTACGTAAGAACCCATCGGCACTAGGTTTTATTGGCGTTAACTGGATTAGTGATAGTGATGAACCCCTTTCTGTTGAACTTGCTCGTGACCTTCGGGTAATGGGCGTATCAGCGAAGGTAAACCCAATGAAACGGGATGATTATTTTCAGCCCTTTCAGGAAGATTTAGGGATGCAGCGCTATCCATTACGGAGACCTGTCTATATTTTGAGTCGCGAAACCCACCCGGGATTGGGGGCGGGCTGATAAACTATATAGCTCGGGACGCCGGTTCCTTAATCATTCGTAAATTGGGGCTTTGGCCCAGAATACCATATGATCGGGTCATAAACCTGACAAAATGAGGAAGTTTTTTTGGTTTAATCGCAATTTTTTAGTTTTGTCAATTGTTTAATTAGCACATAACCTTTTTTTCATTTCCAACTTGAAGTACATGATGAACAACCAGAAGCAGTCGCTATTGACCATCCTGTTCGTTGGGGCGACCATAACGACTCCTTTAGTGGCGCAGGATCTCCAAACGGCCTTGAAGGATGTTGAGGCTGAGCGATATACTAAGGCAGAACAAACGCTTACACAATTGGCTACTAGTTCTCCTACGGCTGAAAATCAGTTTTACCTCGGTTATTATTACCTCAGAAGTGGTCAGCCTGATAAAGCAAAGGCCGTTTTTGAAAAAGGAGCCAATGCCGATCCGAAAAATCAATTAAATAATGTCGGTCTGGCGGGCGTTGCGCTGGCAAAAAAAGACCGTAGCACAGCTAAATCGCTTATCGATAATGCTGTAGCCCAAACAAAGAGCAAAGACGAGGCTGTCTTGATCCGATCTGGCGAAATGTACACCTTGTCTGATCAGACAAATGATCCGGCAGAAGCGTTACGTTTGCTGACATTAGCTCAGGAAAAAGATAAAAAGGGAGAGCATAAGGATGAGATTGAAATGCTCATGGGTGATGCTTATTTTCTGAAAAATGATGGAGGTAATGCGATTACGAAGTACGAAAATGCGCTGGCAGCTAAACCAAACCTAGCAGAGGCTAACTATAAAATTGGCCGTTTGTACCTGCGAGGCAAAAACTATAAAGAAGCACAGTCTTACTTTAACAAAGCGATTCAAAGTGATCCTGAGTTTGCACCTACCTATCGCGCTTTAGCTGATGCATTAGCGAATTCACGAGCGTATAAATCAGCAGCTTCAAATTATGAGTTGTTTATCCAAAAAAGTGGAACAACAGATCCGGAGTTGTTACTTGATGTAGCTCGTTATAAATTCCTGGCTCAAGATTTTCAAGGAGCTGTTACTTATCTTGATCAGCTAAAAGGCAAAATCAATAACCCAATTATTGATCGGATGTATGGTTGGGCTTATTCAGCCTTAGGTAAAAACCAGGAATCTGTTGAAGCCTTGAATCGCTTTATTTCGACAGCTCCGCAAAAAGTAATGGTTGATGACTATAAGTACCTGGGCCGTGCTCAAGCTAAATTAGGCACTCCTGAAGGTGATTCATTAGGGATCATGAACCTGGAAAAAGCAGCACCTATGGATACAACCGAAAACTTGTATCGTGAAATTGCCAAAACGTATTACGATGACAAAAAATACGATAAGGCAGCTGCGTATTATGCCAAGACGATTAAGAATGATAAGAAGCCGCAAAATAATGACTATTTGTGGTTAGGTCTTGCCAACTATCAATATGCTCCACGGGTTGGCCGGGACAGTACGGTGGCAGTAATGGATACAGCGCAGATTCGTCAGGTGAAGCAACAATACTACCTGCGGGCAGATTCAGCTTTCGCACAAATGGCACAAAAAATAGAAGCTGACGGAAAAAAATACCCGTTGGCCTACTATTATCGGGCCGGAGCTAATTATTATGCGTATCCTAAAGAACAAGAGAAAGCAGCTAGTTTAGCAGGACCACTCTATGAAAAATTCATTGAGCAGGCTATGGCCCCAGATTCGTCGGATAAGACGGATTACAAGCGGTATTTAATAACATCATACAAGGCACTGGCAGGGTTTGCCTTACTCAAAAAAGACGACGCAAAAGCGAAAGAATATTTTGATAAAGTGCTGGCACTCGATCCTAATGACGAGAGTGTGAAAAAAGCACTGGAAGGACCAAAACCAGCTCCAACACCAGCTAAACCTACCACTTCGCCAGCCACTAAGGCACCTGCGAAAAAGAAAGTTGCCGGTAAATAATAGGATTTCCGACTTGAAAATGAAAAAAGCGTAGGTTTGATACCTGCGCTTTTTCATTTTAAGCGATAAAGCGCGTGACTATCAATGAATATAGCTATTATTTTCCCAAGGGTATCGTAACTTTGCGGGCGCAATTTTTTTTCGACTACACGACACTACCCAAAGACGCCGATGCTTAACCTTGTACTGTTTGGCCCACCAGGGGCCGGAAAAGGTACCCAAAGCGAAAAACTAATTCAGAAGTACAATTTAGTTCACTTATCAACGGGCGATTTATTACGGTCGCAAATTGCTGCAGGTACAGAACTAGGTCTACGAGCGAAACAATTAATGGATCATGGCTTATTAGTACCCGATGAGGTAGTAATTGGCATGATTGAGAACAAACTGCGTGAGAATCAGTCGGCTCCAGGATTTATCTTCGACGGGTTTCCACGCACGGTATTACAAGCCGAAGCACTCGATCAATTGCTCAGTCACTATCAGGCACCCATTGCGACGATGATTGCCCTGGTTGTTAATGATGAAGAATTGATTCGGCGTTTACTCAAGCGAGGTGAAACATCTGGTCGTCCTGACGACCGCGATGAGGCCACAGCGCGACGGCGTGTCAGTGTTTATAATAAAGAAACTATGCCTGTTGCTGACTACTATAGCCAACAAGGCAAATTTGCAGCCATAGACGGTATCGGTAATATTGATGATATCTTTCAGGCCATCTGCCAAAAAATTGAAGAGTCTCGGTTGTGAGGTAAAGGATATGTATGGCTTCATCAAATTTTATTGATTACGTAAAAATAAATTGTCGTTCGGGAGCGGGGGGAGCTGGATCAGTCCATTTCCGCCGGGAAAAACATGTCCCAAAAGGTGGACCTGACGGTGGTGATGGTGGACGAGGTGGCCACATTATTCTTCGCGGCAATGCCCAGCTATGGACCCTACTGCACCTGAAATACCGAAAGCACGTGAAAGCGGGCAATGGGGTAGCAGGTGAAGGTGGCCGACGAAGTGGAGCTCAGGGCGAAGATGTGATTCTGGAAGTTCCACTTGGAACAATTGCCCGTGATCCGGATTCGAGTGAAAAACTGGCTGAAATTACTGAAGATGGCCAGGAGATCATCTTGTTTGCGGGCGGTCGGGGGGACTAGGAAACGATCATTTTAAAACCTCTACGCAGCAAGCGCCTTATCATGCCCAAACGGGCGAACCAGGCCAAGAAGAATGGGTTGTATTGGAACTCAAATTATTAGCCGATGTGGGCTTAGTAGGGTTCCCTAATGCAGGTAAATCGACGTTATTGTCCGTTTTATCCGAAGCACGACCCGAAATTGCCGACTACCCCTTTACAACCCTTGTCCCTAATTTAGGGGTCGTAGCCTATAGAGATTACAAGTCATTTGTCATGGCCGATATCCCCGGTATAATCGAAGGAGCTTCGCAGGGCAAAGGATTAGGGTTACGATTTCTCCGTCACATTGAGCGAAACTCAATACTTCTGTTTTTGATTCCGGCTACCACCGAGGATATCCGTCAGGAGTATAACACGCTGTTGAACGAGTTACGTGAGTTTAATCCAGAATTAATGGACAAAACGCGTATCCTGGCTGTCACCAAAATTGATCTGGTTGACGATGAAGCCTTGTCTCAACTTAAAAATAGCATTCCTAAGAAAATACCTATTGCTTATATATCCTCAGTAAGTCAACGAGGGTTAACTGAATTAAAAGATATTATCTGGCAAAATTTGACGACTGCTGAGCCAGTCTGATAGTCCATGGGTGGTCTGTCTGTAACCCATCAGTCAGGCTGGTCACGTTTTCAATTATGATGAACTATTTTCTTAAGATTTACGGTACAGCATTCCTCCTATTGCTCTCTTTGGGTGCTTATGCGCAGATTCAGGTTTCATTTCCCACAACCCGAGCCATTCTTCAGCGAAATAATTCAAATCAGGCTACTATCCGAATCACTGGCTATTATACCTCTGCCCTTACACGAATTGAAGCCCGCTTACAGGCTCGTGATGGACAGGGTACGTCAACAGATTGGCAAACGATACAGGCAACACCCGCGGGTGGGGTATTTGCTGGCGATCTGACAGGAACAGGTGGCTGGTATAACCTCGATGTTCGGGAATGAATGGCGACCAACAGGTAGGCACTATAACTACTGTTGAACGCGTCGGCATTGGTGAGGTATTTATTGTTTCTGGCCAATCTAACGGTCAAGGAGTACACCAGAACGCCCCTAATCCTCAAAACGACTTAGTCAACTGCGTCAATTACCAATATCCAAGTGACGGCTTTCCGAATGACCCACCGGCCCCAGTTTTCACCTTACTGGATAATACGCCCGGTTTTAGCATTGCGCCTAAAGGGATAGGCAGTTGGTGCTGGGGCAATTAGGTGATATTTTAGTCAAACGACTGCATGTACCTGTTTTATTTTTCAATACCGCGTTTTCAGGTACAGCCGTCAGAAACTGGCGAGAAAGTGCTCCAGAAGGGGAACTGCTTATGGGGTTTACAATGGCGATGCCTATCCACCACGACAACCTTATATCAACCTTAAAATAGCACTGCAATTTTATGTAAACATGCTCGGCATGCGGGCAGTATTGTGGCATCAGGGCGAGGCTGATAATTTGATCAATACATCGACCAGTTCTTACGTCAATGATTTAAAGTTTGTTATCAATCAGGCTCGTCAGGATTATGGCAGAAATATGCCCTGGGTCGTAGCACGGGTTAGCTATGGGGATTTTATTGGCGGTATAGATGAGGCTATTATTGCCGCACAAAACCAGGTCATTAGTTCCACTCCAAACGTATATGCCGGACCAAATAGTGATGTCATTCAAGTACCTCGGAAACGGCCTCCGCTAGATGATCCCGAAGGTTTGCACTTCGATTATGATGGACTTGTCGATATAGCTAATGCCTGGAATAACAGCTTAACCGATTCATTTTTCCAAAGTGCAGCGCCCATTAGTGCTTCTCCATCTCCTACTGTTTCAATTGCCTGTGCTAGCAACAATACCCTGAAATTAACTGTCGATGGTAACTATCCAACGGTGGTGTGGGAATCAGGGGAAACAGGGAGTACAATTACGAAGGGAGCGGGTGTCTATCGTGCTAAAATTAAAGATGCGTTAGGCAACACATTCTATTCAGGACAGGTACGCGTATCTGATGCGCCAATAGCCTCTATCGTTGATAACCGTCTGCCATCGGTATGTATTGGCAGTAGTTTATCGTTAACCAGTAACTATGATAATGTAACGTGGTTGAATCAATTAACAAACACAACTGCTGCGACTACACGAACCTTCTCGACAACTACGGCTGGCAATTACTCGTTTAGCTTTCGGGATGTAAGTGGCTGCGACTTTGTCTCGAATACACTCAATGTAACCGTTAACCCTCTACCCGCAACTCCCACGATTGCCAATGAAAAGTCCACAACATTTTGTCAGGGTGATAATACGACATTGCGGGCAAGTAGTGACAATGTTCAGTATAACTGGAGTGATGGTCAAAAAAACAAAGTTGTTACTATCGGGCATCTGGCTCTTATTTTTTAACTGTAACTGATCAGAATGGTTGTACATCTGCTCAATCAAATACAATTGTAGTCACGGCCAATCCAGTGCCAGCCAAACCTGTAATTGCAACAAACGGCCCAACGACTTTCTGTGCAGATCGAACCATTACGCTAACGGCTCCCCAAGAAGTGGCTTATCAATGGACCAATGGCCAGACTAGTCAAAGTATCACGCTGAATCAATCAGGCGATTTCGCCGTTCGTACCCAGAATCAATTTGGCTGTACATCCGAACAATCCAATGTCATTACCCTTAAAGTAAATCCTTTACCAGGTGTGCCGTCTATCTCTGCAACTGGAGCTACTACATTTTGCGATGGCAATCGTGTGTCATTAGTGGCCAATAGCCCGTTTAATGTAGTCTGGTCAAGTGGGCAAACCAGCCAATCCATTACCGTTGGAACATCAGGAAATTATGCGGTGCAGGCTCAGGACCAAAATGGTTGTCTATCACCCTATTCATCCATTATTGCCGTTAAAGTCAATCCATTACCGGCCTCGCCAGTCATTCTGGCAAGTCCATCTCCTATCATTTGCGAGGGAGACCAGGTTACGTTACGAGTTGATGGCGCTTACACTGTTTTCTGGAGTACTGGCGATTCCACACAACGTATTGTAACCAACAAGGCAGGAACTTACTCGGCGAAAGTTCGAGACATCAATGGATGTATATCGGCACAGTCGGGCTCAACAACAGTCGAATTACGGCCAATTCCACCAGCTCCAACGGTAAATATTGTTGGCACCTATACACTCGAAGCGGTTAGTTCAACAAACAGTACGCTCTTTCGCTGGCGTCGTGATAGCGACTCACTGGCAACTCAATCGGCAACAATCAAAGCCAGTCAGTCGGGCACATATACTGCTCGATCATCTATTATTTATTCCCAAACGCTAGTCTGTTATTCACTGCCATCAACGCCTGTTTCCTTTACCATTGATCCAAACAATAAAGGATTAAGTATTTACCCGAACCCAAACCCCGACAAAATTGTAACGCTGGAAACTAGAGAAAACCTGACAAATGCCATTGTTACGATTTATACTCTCACCGGGCAGGTAGTACTAACAACCAGCGTGCCTACTTTTGACGACCGTAAACAGCTTACGCTAACGGGTATGCCATCAGGCTCTTATATTTTACGTGTTCAGGCTACTGACTTCGACGTTTCTAAACGAATTATCCTCGGGTTGTAATATTAATCCTACACTAACCGTTCAATCATAGAAACTAGCTATAAATTTGCATTTTACCGGGATCATCTATTCGGGTAAATGAACGGTTGCATGCGAATTAAGCACGGTCTGATTTTTGCATAAACAAGAACAGGCTAAGAAAGGGTTATTGATAGACAACAAATGAACAACAATTATTTTTTAGTATACTTGACACTCTCAGGACTGATTGCTTTTAGTTCAAGGGTAACAGCTCAGACTAGTAGCCAAGTCCTTAAGATTACCTATCCGGAAAGTAGGGCCATATTTCAACGTGAAAACGATAATACCAGTACAATTTATTTGTCTGGCAGTGTTTATCAACCTGTCGACAGTGTTCAGGCCCGAGTACAGGCGGAAGAAAGTGGACAAGGGTTAAATACAGATTGGGTTACGATTCAACGAAATCCACAGGGAGGTATTTTCCAAGGTGCCTTACGGGCAAAAGGAGGCTGGTATCGACTGGAAGTTCAGGCATTTGTTAAAGGCACAGCCGTGGGTACTGACGTAGTGCGTAAAGTTGGGATTGGTGAAGTGTTTATCATCACCGGTCAATCTAATGCACAAGGATTCCAAAATTATGGGGCTATTGGCGCTGCTGACGACCGAGTTAACTGTGTATCCTATGATAACATTACGGCTAATTCACTAGCCGACCCTCCAGTTCCAACCTTTCAACAGCTTAGCGCTACATCAATTATTGGCCCTCGTGGCCAGAGTGCATGGTGTTGGGGTGTATTGGGTGATCTAATCGTAAAGCAATACGGCGTTCCTGTTTTATTTATTAACACTGCCTGGTCAGCAACGATTATTAAAAACTGGCATGATAGTGCTGATGGGCTACTGGCTAAAAATATTTTTGCGATTGGCACTCCCGACGAAAACTTTCCGGTTGGAATGCCGTATGCCAATTTAGTGATAGCGCTTCGCTATTATTGTTCACTCCAGGGATTACGGGCTGTATTATGGCAACAAGGCGAAACAGATAATGTTCCACTTCACTCTAGCCGTAAAGACTATGCAGATAATATGCAGTACATAGTCAATAAAACGCGTGCCGATACAGAACGGTACCCGGCCTGGGTGCTCGCACGGTCATCCTATAATGATGGGCAGGTTAGCCAGGACATTATTCAGGCCCAGAACGACGTAATTAATACCTACAATAACAATGTTTTTGCGGGTCCATTTACGGACAATCTTCAGATTCCTCGCTTTGACATTGTTCATTTTGGCAATAGGGCAACAAACAACCCGGCGACAAAGGTCTGAATGACTTAGCTCAGGCTTGGTTCACCAGCTTGAACGCTGTTTTCTTCGCCAGTTCAAGGCCGTTGCCTCCATTACCACAACCATCAATTGCGGTTACATGTGGTACATCATCTAATAATCTGACACTTAGCTTACCGAGTGCCTACAAGTCATATACCTGGAGTTCAGGACAGGCTACACAAACGATTACAGTTAACCAACCCGGTGTTTACCGAGCGGTGTTAAAAGATAAAATCGGAAACACTTATTTGTCTCCGGCTATTGAGGTGCAAAGCCCGATTCAGCCAGCAACACCAACGATTTCCTTAGCCAGCCAACCTGGCGTAGTGGTTGACAATCAGCAACAAATTTGCGCAGATTCAACCTTGTCGTTGATCGCTAACACATCGACGAACAGCACA
The DNA here is from genome assembly GCA_003259005.1 of Spirosoma telluris. Taxonomy (GTDB): domain Bacteria; phylum Bacteroidota; class Bacteroidia; order Cytophagales; family Spirosomataceae; genus Spirosoma; species Spirosoma telluris. The sequence continues at coordinate 5,596,142 of QLII01000001.1, read as the reverse complement.
GGCTTATGGAGTTTCAGTACTACTACCAGCATTAGCAAAACCATCGCTTTAAACAAAAGTGGCAACTACTCATTACAGGCACTGAATGTATATGGTTGCAAATCTGCCCAACCAGCTATTATTAGCTTGACAGTACGGCCTAAAGTTCCAACACCCAGTATTGAACAAATTGGCGCTTACAGCTTACAGGCAGTGTTGCCAACCCCAACCGGTGGTCAACCCGATTTATTTGATTGGCGACGAGCGGGCGGTGAGGTAATTCCTCAAACTAGTGCAGTTGTAAAAGTGGTTGTATCGGCTAATTATTCGGCCCGTACGAAAACAACATTTACACTTGCTACGGGCAACAATTTAACGTGTTATTCAGACTTCAGCGCTCCCAAAGCCTTTACATTTGACCGGGGAAATGGGGGCTAAGTATTTACCCAAATCCATCAACCACCGGAACGATTACGATAGAAACGATTGAAAACCTGAAGAATGCCGATGTCGATATATTCTCGTTAAGCGGTCAAAAACTCTTTTCCACTCAGGTACCCATTCTCGACGAACGTAAATCCATTGATCTTTCAGGGTTGGCGCAGGGGATTTACCTGGTACGGGTTCGCTCAGCAGGGTTTGATGTATCCCGGCGCATTATTATCAATCGATAGTTTCTGATTACCTATTTTTAACAAAAGCCTTTTCTAACCGAGAGGCTTTTGTTGCTTTCTAGTGGTTGAGTCCCGCTATTAAAGATTGGTTAAACAAGCCATTATCGTATCTTTGACACTCAGTTGATGTAGAGTAAGATAGGTATGCTATCGCGTGTCTATTGGTTTTATCGCTACATTTGCGCTGGTCTTCTCAACTCATTAGTATGAACACAGTCTATGTTCCGGCCGATTATTTACCGGTACTTATCCAGCTTGGTTTAGCTCTTGGTTTTATTGTAACAACGATGCTTGTTACCCATGCCATCGGGCCAAAGCGCCACAGTCAGAAAAAGGATGATCCATTTGAGTGTGGTATTCCAGTTCAGGGAGACGCTCGTACCCCAATTTCCATTAAGTATTTTCTGATTGCTATCCTGTTCGTCCTGTTCGATGTTGAGGTAATCTTTTTGTACCCCTGGGCCGTTAATTTTAAAGGCTTAGGAATGACAGGATTTATTGAGATGGTTCTGTTCATGGGGCTACTGCTGGCGGGCTTTTATTACATCATCCGCAAGGGCATTCTCAATTGGGAATAGCTGGCCGACAAATGAATTTTAGAGCATATTTATTCGTTGTTTCAGTAAACCAATACAACGTTTTTCATGGCAAATGACATAAAGCTGGCCGAAGCTCCCGCAAGTTATGATGGACCGGGTTTCTCGGCTACTTCGTTCGATAAAATAATTGGTCTGGCCCGAGCAAATTCTCTATGGCCACTTCCTTTTGCAACCTCCTGCTGTGGTATTGAGTTTATGTCCACTATGGCTTCCCACTACGATTTAGGTCGTTTTGGGGCAGAACGGCCTAGCTTCTCGCCACGTCAGGCAGATATGTTGCTTGTGGCGGGTACAATTGCCAAAAAGATGGGCCCTATTGTTAAACAGGTCTATTTACAAATGGCAGAGCCCCGTTGGGTAATTGCTATTGGTGCCTGTGCTTCTAGCGGAGGCATTTTTGATACCTATAGTGTATTACAGGGAATTGATCGGATTATTCCGGTCGACGTATATGTACCGGGTTGTCCTCCTCGGCCAGAACAGATTCTGGATGGTGTACTACAAGTACAGGAACTGGCCAAGAACGAATCACTTCGTCGGCGAAATACAGACGAGTACCAAAAACTACTGAATTCGTATAATATTCAATAAATAGTAAGTTGGTCTCCACCAATTTGCTACAATCCGGCGTTCCGGTTCACTAATTCACTCATTGACAATGCTGACCAACGAAGAAGTTGCGCAGACAATTATCAACCAGTTTGGCGAGACTGTCACAGATTTTGACGATCCCTATGATCTGTTGACCTGTTCAACCAGCCGTGATCAGATTATTCCCTTAATAACCTATCTGAAAGGTCATCAGACTTTCCAGTTTGGTTTTCTAACCGACATTACGGCTATTCATTATCCTGATTCTGTTGGTAAAGAGTTCTGTGTTGTCTATCATCTACACAGCCTGATTAATAATTTCCGTTTACGGATTAAGGTCTATCTTACTGCCGAGGATGTGCATATACCCACCATGACTCCGCTCTTTGCCAGTGCGAACTGGATGGAACGCGAGACATTTGACCTGTTTGGTATTATCTTCGATGGCCATCCCGACCTTCGCCGAATTCTGAATATGGAAGAAATGGATTATTACCCAATGCGCAAAGAGTACCCACTCGAAGACGGCACTCGGGAAGATAAAATTGATGCATTGTTTGGACGATAAATAATGAGCGAATGAGTGAATGAGTGAATTAGATCCCGCTAACAATTCACTCATTCACTCATTCGCTCAATCACTCATTGAAAAATGGTTTCTGAAGAACTCGATATAGCGAATAAGAACCTGCCAGCCGAGCAAGGCCCGGTTCAGTATGTCAACGAACTGACAACACTCAACCTCGGCCCGACGCACCCCGCCACACACGGTATTTTCCAGAACATTCTGCAAATGGATGGGGAAAAAATTGTGTCGGGCGAGCAGACGATTGGGTATATCCACAGGGCATTTGAGAAGATTGCCGAGCGTCGACCCTTCTATCAGATTACGACCCTGACCGATCGGATGAACTATTGTTCGTCGCCTATCAACAACATGGGCTGGCATATGACAGTCGAGAAATTGTTAGGTATCGATATTCCGAAACGGGCACAGTATATCCGCGTCATTATGATGGAGCTGGCCCGTCTGGCCGATCACCTCATTTGCAACGGGATTCTGGGCGTTGATACAGGTGCTTTCACCGGTTTCCTATATATCTATCAGGAACGGGAGAATATTTATGAAATCTATGAAGAAGTTTGTGGAGCCCGCTTAACCACTAATATGGGTCGTATCGGTGGCATGGAGCGTGACCTCTCCCCTACTGCGATTCGTAAGATCAAAGAATTGCTGGTTCGTTTCCCCAAAGTGCTTACTGAGTTTGAAAACCTGTTCAATCGTAACCGGATTTTCATGGATCGCGTTATTGGTGTTGGTGGCATTTCGGCAGAGCGGGCATTGAGTTATGGATTCACAGGCCCTAATCTACGGGCTGCTGGGGTTGATTACGACGTGCGCGTCATGAATCCTTACTCATCTTATCAGGATTTTGAATTTGATATTCCTGTCGGACAGAGCGGTGATACCTATGACCGCTTTATGGTTCGGAACGAGGAGATGTGGCAAAGCCTGCGCATTATTCAGCAGGCAATGGATAACCTTCCCGAAGGGCCCTATTATGCCGATGCTCCTCAGTATTACCTGCCTCCTAAACAGGAAGTTTATAAAAACATGGAAGCACTCATCTATCACTTCAAGATTGTGATGGGCGAGATTGATGCTCCTGTTGGTGAAGTATATCATGCTGTTGAAGGTGGTAATGGTGAACTAGGGTTCTACCTGATTAGCGATGGCGGCCGCGCTCCCTACCGGTTACACTTCCGTCGTCCATGTTTCATTTATTACCAGGCCTATCCTGAAATGTGCAAAGGGCTGACATTGTCCGATGCCATTGTTATTATGAGTAGTATGAATGTAATTGCTGGCGAACTGGATGCGTAGTAATGGCTATTAAGTTTCGTGAAATTGTTCGTTTAATTGAAGATAATGGCTGGTTCAGGTTCGACAAAAAGGTAGCCACCGCCAGTTCAAGAACGATTCTAAAACAGGATTTGTAACAATTGCATACCATAGCTTAATGACCCGGTTCCTCCAGGCACATTGAGTAGTATTTATAAACAGGCTCAAATTGAACGATGAAAAAGTATTTGGTCATTATTGAAAAAGCCGAGTCAGGATATGGGGCTTATGTTCCTGACCTGCCGGGATGCGTGGCCACAGCACCAACTAAAGATGAAGTTGAGCGTTTGATTTATGAAGGAATTCAATTTCACATTGAAGGTTTAGAATTGGAAGGTCTCTCTATCCCAGTAGCCAGTTCAGAAGCCGAAACAATGGTTTTTGCACATTAAACACATGACGACAGAGACAAATAACCCCTCCGTACAGTTTACGCCCGAACGATTAGCGAAGGCAAAGGAAATTATTGCCCGCTATCCTGAAGGGAAACAAAAGTCAGCCCTATTACCACTCCTGCATGTATTGCAGGAGCAGGAAGGCTGGACGAGTCCCGAAGGCATGGATTATGTAGCCCGAATGCTTGATATTCAACCCATTGAGGTCTATGAGGTAGCCTCGTTCTACACGATGTATCACCTTAATCCAGTTGGCAAGCATGTTATTGAATACTGCCGGACAGGTCCTTGTTGCTTGATGGGGGCGAAGAAGTCTACGCTCACCTAAAACAGCGGCTAGGTATCGATACAGGTCAAACAACCGTGGATGGTCAGTTTACCCTTAAAGAAGTGGAATGTCTGGCAGCTTGTGGTATGGGCCCCGTATTTCAGATTCGGGAGAAATATTACATGCATCTTACCAACGCGCGTGTGGACGAAATCATTGACGAACTGTCGAAATAACTACACATGGAAACAATCACCGAAATCGAATCGGCGGTGTCCAAGCTGTCAGAAAACGAATTAGCCGAATTCCGAGACTGGTTTGCAAACTATGATGCTGCTATTTGGGATAAACAGTTCGAGCAGGATGTGAAGGTAGGTAAGCTGGATGCCTTGGCAAATAAAGCTGTTGCCGATTTTAAAGCGGGGAGAGTTCGGGAATTGTGAGACACTTCACAAGCGATGATTTCTGGGATAGGTACAATGACTTAGCTGTATCAATCCAGAAATTAGCTGACAAAAATTATGAATTGCTGAAACAGAATCCGAAACATCCATCGCTCTATTTTAAGCAGGTTAACCAGTATTGGTCGGTTCGGGTTGGCAGACAATACCGGGCAGTGGGTATTGAGACCGAAGAAGGAATTATCTGGTTCTGGATTGGTACACACACTGAATACGATAAATTGATTGGGTAAAAAAGTATGGCTACCAAAATTTTAACCGAACATATCAACGTTCCCGGCATTGAAACCTTCGATGTCTACCGGAAACAAGGCGGGTATACGGCCGTTGAAAAAGCACTAAAGACAATGACCCCTGAGTCCATTGTCGAAGAAGTAAAAAAAGCGGGTGTTCGGGGCCGGGGTGGTGCTGGTTTTCCGATGGGGATGAAATGGAGCTTTCTGGCTAAACCAGAAGGCGTTCCCCGCTACCTTGTCTGCAACGCCGACGAATCGGAACCGGGTACCTTCAAGGATCACTACTTAATGAAAAATATCCCTCATTTACTTATTGAGGGAATGATCATTTCATCGTTTGCACTGGGTGCCAATACCTCCTTCATCTACGTACGGGGTGAACTGATGTATGTAATCCATATCCTCGAAAAAGCCATTGCTGAGGCAAAAGCAAAGGGTTTTTTGGGTAAAAATATTCTTGGCAGCGGCTACGACCTTGAACTAGTCGTACAGCCCGGCGGAGGAGCCTACATTTGTGGCGAAGAAACCGCCCTGCTGGAATCACTGGAAGGCAAACGTGGTAACCCACGGAATAAGCCACCCTTCCCGGCTGTAAAAGGCTTATATCAAAGCCCAACTGTTGTTAACAATGTTGAATCCATTGCCACAACGGCCTGGATTGTCAACAATGGTGGAGAGGCCTACGCCGGTATTGGCATTGGGCGGAGTACAGGTACAAAATTAATTTCAGCCTCAGGTCATATTAATAAACCAGGCGTTTATGAAATTGAACTCGGGGTTCCCGTCGAAGATTTCATTTATGCCGACGAATGGTGTGGAGGTATTCGCCCGGGACATAAATTTAAGGCCCTGGTAGCGGGTGGCTCATCAGTCCCCATTTTACCTGCGAATCTGGCTTTGACATTGGCTAATGGTGAAAAGCGCTTGATGTCCTATGAGTCACTCTCCGATGGTGGTTTTGCAACAGGTACCATGCTTGGCTCAGGTGGTTTTATCCTCTTCGACGAAACATCCTGCATAGTCCGAAACACCTGGAATTTCTCCCGATTCTATCACCACGAATCCTGCGGTCAGTGCAGCCCATGCCGTGAAGGAACGGGATGGATGGAGAAAGTTCTGCATCGCATTGAATACGGTCATGGCCATCAGCAGGATATTGATTTGCTGGTCGACGTAGCGAAAAAGATTGAAGGGAATACTATTTGTCCTTTGGGTGATGCAGCAGCCTGGCCAGTTGCCAGTGCTATTCGGCACTTTCGGGATGAGTTCCAGTGGCACATTGATCATCCTGCCGAAGCAACTCAACCGGGTGCAGTTTATCGGGGTGAAATGGCATTGGTATAATGTAAGGCGGCTGGAAGGCCGCGCAACTACTTAATTGAATCGTGGCTTTCCAGCCGCGTTACTGATATGGAAGACGTAAAGCCGCAATTACTAAAAGTCACAATTGACGGAATAGAAGTTGAAGTCGAGCCCGGTACAACCATTTTGCAGGCTGCCCGAAAGATCGGTCCGGCGGTAGCTCCTCCAGCCATGTGCTACTACCAGCCGCTGAAAGGCAGTGGTGGCAAATGCCGTGCCTGTTTGGTGCGTGTGGCGGCAGGGTCAGCTAAAGACCCTCGCCCAATGCCCAAATTAGTGGCCTCCTGCCTAACCGCCGTGCAGGACGGCATGGTGGTTGAAAATGAAACCAGCCCGCAAGTAATTGACGCCCGCAATGGTGTTGTTGAGTTTCTATTGTTGAATCACCCGCTCGATTGCCCGGTTTGCGATCAGGCTGGTGAGTGTGATCTTCAGAATTTCGCGTTCGACCACGGCAAATCGACAACTCGCTACGAAGAAGATCGGCGGACGTTCGAGAAGAAAGATATTGGGCCCTATATCCAGTTACACATGACGCGTTGCATTCTATGCTATCGTTGCGTGTATACGGCTGATCAAATTACCAATAAGCGCGTTCATGGTGTCTTGGGCCGCGGTGATGCCTCTGAAATTGGGACTTACATCGAGAAAGCAATCGATAACGACTTCTCAGGTAACGTCATTGACGTATGCCCGGTTGGTGCGTTGACCGACAAAACGTATCGTTTCAAAAACCGGGTTTGGTTTTCGAAACCCGTTGATGCGCATCGTGACTGCCCGACCTGCTCGGGTAAGGTTACCCTCTGGTATCGAGGTGAAGACGTGATTCGGGTTACAGCCCGCAAAAACGAGTGGGGCGAAGTATTGGAGTTCATCTGTAATACGTGCCGGTTCGACATGAAAAAAACCAGCGACTGGACAATCGAAGGCCCAACGAAGATCTCCCGGAGTTCGGTAATTTCGGCTAATAAGTACCGGGCCGATACAATCAAACCAAGTTTCGGTCAGCGTTTAGCCGCTGCCGAGTACAAACAAATCCATGATGAACGGGATACGTCGCAACTGGATATTAAGCAATTAGCTCCAGAACGTTTTGCGAAGGTACTGCCATCGGCAATGGAGCCAGAGCCGTGAAAATAAGTTTTAGTCAGTTTGGCTAAAAAACACACATAACTAGAAATGGACTTAACCGTATTACTCGTTAAAGGATTAATTATCCTTGTCATTTTCGCGATAACGCTGGGTATTGCCGCCTACTCTACCTACGCAGAGCGGAAAGTGGCTGCCTTTTTGCAGGATCGAATAGGTCCGAACCGAGCTGGTCCCTGGGGCTTAATGCAACCCCTGGCTGATGCTGGAAAAATGTTCTTCAAAGAAGATTTTATTCCAGCACAGGCTAGCAAATGGCTATTTATTCTTGGCCCCTGCCTGGCCATGTTGACCGCTTTGATGTCAAGTGCCGTCATTCCTTTTGGGGACACCATTAAATTTGATAACTATGCGATTCCGGTGCAGGCCATTGAAATCAACATTGGTGTCTTATACATTTTCGGTGTCGTTTCCCTAGGCGTATATGGTATCATGGTTGGCGGTTGGGCTTCCAATAACAAGTTTTCCTTGTTGGGAGCTATTCGGGCAGCATCACAAAATATTAGCTACGAAATTGCGCTGGGCTTATCGCTTATTGCCATTCTGATGATGAGTGGTTCCTTATCGCTAAAAGCGATTATTGACGAGCAGGCCACGTTTTTTGAGTGGAATATTTTCACGCAACCCCTAGGCTTCGTTATTTTCCTAACCTGTGCTTTTGCCGAGTGTAACCGTACTCCTTTCGATTTACCCGAGTGCGAAACCGAACTTGTTGGTGGTTACCATACTGAGTATAGTTCGATGAAGCTGGGTTTCTATTTATTCGCCGAATACATTAATATGTTTGTTTCGTCGGCGTTTATTTCGGCCCTCTATTTTGGTGGTTTTCACTACCCATTCATGAACGAAATTAGCCAGGCGCTCGAAAAGTCGCTGGGTGCTATAACGGGGCATAATGTAGCAACTGCCATTGGCGTAGTGGGCTATTTTGGCAAGATATTCTTTTTCATCTTCTTTTTCATGTGGGTTCGCTGGACGCTTCCACGCTTTCGGTATGACCAACTGATGAATCTGGGCTGGAAAACATTTATCCCCTTAGCTATCCTTAATGTAGTATTAACGGGTGCCGGATTGCTGTATAATTTTAAATACGCAACCTGGCTGATTGCCATTGTAATGATTGTACTGGCCGTTTCAACAATGACTCGCACGCCAAAGCGTGAGGTTATGCCACAAAGAACAGTTTAAGTTAACTTGTTTACGGTTTTCAGTTGACTGACGCAAGAAGAATTGGTGCGTCAGCCAACTGAAAACCGTAAATAGAAAACTAAAGAGAATGCAACTAACAAACCGCTCTAAGCAAGTCAGCAACAAGGAAATGACGCTGGCGGAAAAGATGTACCTTCCTGCCGTAATCGGTGGGCTGGCCATCACAATCCGCCACTTTTTCCGTAAGAAGCCGACGATTCAATACCCAGAGGTAAAACGGTATCTGGGACCAATTTACCGGGGTCACCACATTCTGAAACGGGACGAGCAAGGCCGTGAACGCTGTACAGCCTGCGGGCTGTGTGCGGTTGCCTGCCCGGCAGAAGCGATTTCGATGGTAGCTGCTGAGCGTAAGAAAGGCGAAGAAAGCTTGTACCGGGAAGAGAAATATGCGGCTGTATACGAGATCAACATGCTGCGTTGCATCTTCTGCGGGCTGTGCGAAGAGGCTTGCCCTAAACAGGCTGTTTACCTCCGCCACGACAAAATGGTACCCGTTTTTCAGGAGCGCGATGAGGTTATCTACGGCAAAGACAAGCTGGTCGAGAAGATGGATGACCGCTATATTCGTGCAAATAACTCCGAAGTAAAAACTACGCCAACCGAACCTAGCCTAACGCGGGCCGCGACCTAAAAAACTGTCATTTATTGTCATTAAATAGTCATTCAAGTAGTAACGATAATGACAAGTAATGACTATCCAATGACAACAAATGACAACAATTATCATGACCGAGACACTTAATTTTTTTAAAACGCTAACGCCTACTGGCTACCTGTTCCTTTTTCTGACGGCGCTTACCCTGTTTAGTGCCATTGGAGTTGTCACGGCACGTAACCCCATTTATAGCGTTCTGGCCCTAATTGCCACCTTCTTCTGCCTATCAGGCCATTATATTCTCTTAAACGCCCAGTTCCTGGCTGCCGTTAATATCATCGTATACGCAGGTGCTATTATGGTCTTGTTTCTGTTCACGATCATGTTCCTGAATTTGCGGAAAGAGGATGAGGAGTCAAAAACCAACCTGACAAAGATGGTTTCCGTAGTCGTTGGTGGTTTATTAATGATCATGCTCATTACCATTTTCCGGGCAAAAAGTGCACAGGTGCCGATGGTTAATTCAGCCTCCTTTAGTAATAAAACAGGGCTGGTTGAGAACTTAGGCCAGTTGCTCTACAGCGACTATATTCTGCCATTTGAATTGGCCTCTATACTTTTCATTGTGGCTATGGTTGGAGCAGTGATGCTAGGTAAACGTGAAGCCGGTGATCGGCATTTCTGATCGCACAGGCCCGCGACGGCCTACTGTGCCTTGCTGAATCTATGTGATTTTTTGACATACTCCAATAACAAAATAAGCCGCTCATTGAGCGGCTTATTTTGTTATTGGAGTATGAATAAGCATTAGGTACTTTATGTCACAGGGATATACATTTGCTTCACTTTTCCGATCTATTTTATGGTACGATTCTTACTGCTTATCTGTGTTCTTGGCCTTGGCGTTGCATCAGCACAAAAACCATTACTAACGGATTCCATTCTAATTGAGGGGCATTATCGAACCTTTCATTTTATAAAACCAGCCAAAGCAAATGCATCGTTAATTTTTATTCTCCACGGGTCAGGAGGGAATGGAGAGGGAACCCGAAAAGGAGCGGAAAAGCTGGAAGAAAAATCCGATAGTGAGAATTTGCTACTGGTTTACCCAGATGGCTACAAACGCTACTGGAATGAGTGTCGTAAAACGGCAAACTCCATAGCGAATAAGGAAGACATAAATGAAAACGCATTCTTTGGTCAAATGATTAGCTATTTCACGGAGAAATACCAGATCAATCCAAAGCAGGTATTTGCTGTTGGGACATCTGGCGGTGGACACATGGCTTATAAGCTTGCGCTGACCATGCCGGAAAAATTTCGGGCGATAACGGCTTTGATTGCCAATCTACCCGATACAAATAACCTGGATTGCCCCGAAAAAAGAATCGCGGTTCCCGTGATGATTGTGAATGGCACCGCCGATCAGACTAATCCATATGAAGGTGGGGAAGTAATAACCGGGGCTATTAGTATGGGTCTTGTCCGGTCAACTGAGCGTACATTTCACTATTGGGCAGAGCTAGCTGGCTATAAAAAACAACCCACTAAAGAATTACTGCCCGATACAGATCCAAACGACCACAAAACAATTGAGCGGTATACGTACAAAGAAAAAGGCAGGCCTGAGGTTACTTTATTGAAAGTAATTGGCGGCAAGCACGACTATCCAAACGACATTAATGTGTATCTGGAGGCTTGGGCATTTTTCAAAAGACAGCTAACTCCTTAGTGCGCTCTTGCAGTTTATCCAAAAAAATAGTATGCTTGCATAATAATTTATTTACTACGGCAATTAATCAATTAGAAAATCGGTTATCCTAGTAATTTCCTGCTTAACCAGTAAATAACATTGCTTTTATGGACGCATACATTGTAGCCGGCTACCGTACTGCAGTGGGAAAAGCCCCACGCGGAGGTCTCCGTTTCACCCGCCCCGATGATATGGCGGCTGAAGTAATCAAGCATTTATTAAGTCAGGTACCTAACCTCGATCCGGCACGGGTTGAAGACCTTATCGTAGGCAATGCCGTGCCTGAAGCCGAGCAGGGTATGCAAATTGCCCGCTATATAGCGCTGCTTTCTCTACCTAATAGTGTACCTGGCATGACCATAAACCGGTATTGCGGTTCGGGATTAGAAGCCATTGCCATTGCTTCGGCTAAAATCCACGCGGGTCTGGCTGATTGTATCATTGCCGGAGGCACAGAGTCTATGTCGCTGGTACCCGTAATGGGCTGGAAAACAGCGTTGAACTACGAAATTGCCAAAGCACATCCAGATTATTATATCGGTATGGGGCTAACGGCTGAGCAAGTGGCTCAGCAGTTCAAGATAAGCCGTGATGCCCAGGACGAGTTTGCCCTTGAGTCGCACCAGAAAGCACTAGCTGCTCAGAAAGAAGGGAAGTTCTCGGACGAGATCGTACCCATCAAGGTAAGCGAAACGTATTTCGATGCAGAAAGCAATAAGAAGAAAACAAGAGAATGGACAGTGGCTCAGGACGAAGGCCCACGCAAAGATACCAGCGCCGAAGGATTGGCTAAATTAAAGCCTGTGTTTGCGGCAGGTGGTTCGGTAACGGCGGGTAATTCATCGCAAACTTCAGACGGAGCCGCTTTCGTAGTGGTAATGTCAGAACGTCTGGTCAACGAATTGAACTTAAAACCTGTTGCGCGTATGGTATCCTATGCTACGGCAGGAGTCGAGCCTAAAATCATGGGCATCGGACCGGTTGCAGCGATTCCCATTGCGCTCAAAAAATCGGGTCTAAAGCAAGATGACATTGACCTGATCGAATTAAATGAAGCCTTTGCAGCCCAGTCGCTGGCTGTCATTCAGGAATTAGGTCTCGATCGTAGTAAGATTAACCCGAATGGTGGTGCTATTGCCTTAGGCCATGCACTTGGCTCAACAGGCGCTCGGTTATCAGTACAATTGCTGAACGAGATGCGCCGTCGTGACCAGAAATACGGTATGGTATCAGCCTGCGTTGGTGGTGGGCAGGGCGTAGCGGGGATTTTTGAGCGGCTAAACTAGTGCTTTGCCAAAATAACTTCTTAGTGCGGTAGATGCTAATTGATTCTTTGGAGGCTAGAGGCTTAATTATCAGTATCTATAGATACTGAATTGGAAAAGTAATAGTCTTATTAGGAGCCCGTAAGGATTTTCACTATAAATGCCAGATCATCGCCCAGTTTACCAACCGGCGATGATCTGGCATTTTCTTGTCCAGTTTACTTTCTACTTGCTTATAAATTCATACCACCCGATACCTCAATGCGTTGAGCATTGATCCATTTTGCATCGTCGGTACATAAAAAAGCAACAACACCCCCTATATCATCAGGGCGACCAACCCGACCCAGAGCGGTTACTCCTGCAATGTGTTGGTTTACCTGTGGATTATCCCGTACAACACCACCACCAAAGTCGGTTGCAATGGCACCCGGTGCTACAATATTAACCGCAATCCCACGTGAACCCAGTTCACTGGCCATATACATGGTCAATGTCTCAATGGCCCCTTTCATAGATGCATACACAGCACGGCCAGGTGATGTAAAGCGGGCCAGACCTGTAGAGATATTAATGATCCGACCACCGTCGTTAATCAGCGGTAGTGCCTTTTGGGTTAAAAAGAATACGCCTTTAAAATGAATATTCATTAACAGATCAAACTGATCTTCGGTGGTTTCCGCAAACGAAGCACTGAGACCAATCCCTGCGTTGTTGATCAAAAAATCAAAATGGTCAGCGCCAAATGTCTCTGTCAGAGTAGCGGTTAGCTGACTGAAAAATGCATCAAAACTTTTTATATCGCCCGTATTGAGCTGTAAGGCTGCTGCTTTTTGGCCTGCCTGTTCAATTTCAGCGACTACGGCCTGTGCTTCGTCTTGCTTACTATTATAAGTGAGAATTACGTCAATGCCTTTTTGGGCCAGACGAAGCGCCATGTCTTTACCAAGGCCACGGCTTCCACCAGTGACTAAAGCAATTTTACTGTTGGTTTTCATTAGTTGATTAATTGGTTAATAAATCTTGAAGCTGTCTATCTATTTAAAGTACAGCTAGTTGAGCTTGTCGAACGGTTGGCCGAGCCAGTGACTTTTCGGCGATCTTACTCATCTGATTGAAGAGAAAATTGGGGGCAATTCGGCTTAGGTACTTCAGGATGCCAGCTATCCCCGGAAGTATTTCCAGTTTGTCTTTCATCATTCCTTTGATGGCGACTGCAATCAGTTTGTCAGGCTCCATCATCATCCGGCTGTCCACATCGCCTTCGAACTTATCGTTTAACGGCGTCTTGGCACCCGGTGCAACTAACTCAACTACCTTGACGTTGGTTTTCTTCAACTGTACCCGCAATGCTTGCGTATAAGCCCGAAGTCCTGATTTGGTAGCCCCATAAATTGGAGCCAGTGGGAAAGGAACGAAAGCAATTCCAGACGTTACATTTACGATAGCCGCTGCTTGTTGAGCCATCAAGTGCGGAAGAAATTGCTGCACCATACGAACAGGCCCCGACAGGTTAATAGCAATCTCCCGGTTAACATTCTCCTGGTCAATTACCGGATCAATCAGATTGAGTTTACGCATCTCCCCGGCATTGTTGATCAGGATATTGAGCTTTGGGAATTGCTTTGTTACTGTTTCAAAAAGTTGGGTAATCGCCTGGGGGTCGCTCACGTCGCTCTGAAACGTGTGCACATTGGGTAACTTCTTCTTGGTTTGGTCAAGTTTATTCTGGTCGCGTCCTGTTATCAGAACTGTGTTACCGAGATCAAGTAGCTGTCTGGCAAATTCGTAACCTAAGCCACTCGTACCGCCCGTTAGTAGAATTGTGTTGTTGCTCAGTTCCATCTTCTGCTGAAAATTTTGATGGAACAAAGGTAGATCAACTATCAGGGTAGCCGTTTGCGAACATCAATCCAATAGTTGCAAAATTCAAATCAGACTACTTAAGCGCGGAATGCGACAGGGGAAAGAGAGGTCTGTTTGCGGAAAAAGTTGGAGAAATGCGCAACCTCTTCAAATCCCAGACTGTAGGCAATTTCAGAAACATTCCAGTCGGTTTGCTTTAACAGGATCTTGGCCTCCTGTACAATTCGACTGCTAATGATGTCGGTGGTGGTTTTACCGGTATTTTCCTTTAAGACCTTATTGAGATGATTGACATGGATGGCTAACCGTTCTGCATAATCTTTGGCAGTGCGCAAACTGAGTTTTTGATGCGGAGACTCTATCGGGAATTGGCGCTCCAGCAGTTCGACAAATAACGAGGAAACACGAGCCGAAGCCGTATGGGTAGGATATAACGATGTAGCAGGCTGTAGCTTTTGTCCGTAGTGAATCAGTTCGAGAACATAATTACGAATCAGGTCATACTTATAGGCATAGTCCGACGCTAACTCTTTGTACATTTTCCTGAATATGAATCGAATATCGTCCGCTTCTTCGTCAGAAAGCTGAAAAATAGGATAGCCGCCGGGTTGGAAAATAGGCAATTCGTCCAGGACAACACCACTTTTAGACTGGATTAAAAACTCATCGGTAAAGACGCAGAAATAGCCCGATTGATCCATATCTTGCGGCAGATAATGATAAGGCACTTTGGGTGTTGCAAACAAGAGCGCATTTTTTTCAATGTCAATTACCTTGTCTGCATACTCAGCCCTATTCCGTCCACTAATAAAGCTAATCTTATAATAGGCTCGCCGGTTATAGGGCATAAACGGCTTGTCGCGGTATCTAGCTATAAGATCGGCCATGCTAAATATATTGAAGTGGCCAATCTCCTTGTTTATGCCTTCTGGTAAAAGAGAGTTTAGTCTTCCTCCTTCAGCAGGAGCAATTTCTTTATAAAAATCATCGAGCGAAATAGTTTCCATTACCTTATTTGTAAAATTCAAATGTAGGCTATTTTAAGAATCCTACACTTCTTCTACAGAAGTCGTACTATTTGCCGCCTTCAGAACGGAATCTAAAACGCCAGGAAATTTTTCTTCCAGATCGTGCAAACGTAGCGAAGTCATACTTTGGGTTCCTTCTGTTCGGATATGAATAATTCCAGCCTCGCGCAACACACGCAGATGATGTGACATAGTCGATTTGGCTACGGGTGTCGGAATGGCCCCACAGGGCTGCTCACTCGTAAGTTTAGCCAGACACTGTACATAATTCAACCGAACCGGATCACTCAACGCGTGTAACACACAGGTTAAGCTAATCTGGTCAACGGTGGGGTGCTGGTACTGTTTCATAAGCCATTTTCTTCCAATTTTCTATAGACTGTAGAAAACAACGTAGCTACAGTAATTGCCAATACAACGATCAGGCAGCTCAAAAAAATTCACTGTTTTTTCAAACGAATGAAACCATCTAGTATACACCCTTGTTCGACATCCATAAAACATTAAAGTTCGATAATCGCAGAACATTAAAACAATACAACCTCGTTCATTATGAAAACGCTCAATAATCGAACAAAATCGCTCATCGCCGGTATCGTAGCCTTTACCGTGCCCCTTTTTTTCATCACACCAAAACTTTTCTCCAATAAACCTGTGTCATCTCCCAGCAAATCCGCTGCTGCACCACCTGCCGGCACGAAAGTAGCTACCGACGTTTTTGTCGTAAAACGGGAAACGATTAGCGATGAAATCCAGACGACTGGCACTATCGCAGCCAATCAGGAAGTAGACTTAGTGAGTGAAGTCGCCCGGAAACTGGTTCGGGCCTATGTCCGTGAAGGTAGCTACGTTGGTCAGGGAACCCTGCTCTTCAAATTAGATGACGCTGACCTACTGGCGAAAAAACAAAAAATAGCCCTTCAGGAAAAATTGGCGAAGCTCGACGAAAAACGGTTCCGCGAATTGCTCGCCACCGAAGCGGTTAATCAGCAGGAGTATGACAAGATTTTAACCAACCTGAATGTGTTGCAGGCCGAATTGGCCATGGTCGACGTTGATCTGGCTAAAACCGAAATTCGAGCACCCTTCTCGGGTCGGCTTGGTCTGAAGCGTGTCGATGTGGGTGCTTATGTGACGCCCGCTACCGTGCTGAGTTCATTTGACGATTTAAGCCGGGTAGAAATCAACTTCACCATTCCCGAGAAATACGCTTCCGATGTTCGGGCGGGCCAAGCTATTCGCTTTACAACTGAAAATAGCAGTCAGCAATTCGTAGGCAACGTTACGGCAACCGAACCCAAGCTTGAGGCAAACACGCGGAGTTTGTTGGTGAAAGCCGTTAGCGACAACACAACCGGCAAACTCGTACCGGGTTCATCGGCCAAAATCGCCTTTGCTTTACACGTCGCTCAGGACGGTATCCTGATTCCGACCGAAGCCCTGATTCCGACCGCTAAGGGTTACTCACTGTTCCGGATGAATCAAGGCAAAGCAGAACGCCGTGACGTAAAGACAGGAAATCGCACGAAAGGCACAGTCCAGATTCTGAGTGGTTTATCCATTGGCGATACGGTTCTGACTACCAATTTACTACGGCTCGATACGGGTGTACCTGTGACTATTTCATCCGTCAACTAGTACTCATTTAATTCAGATTTTAGGGACCCTATAGATTCTTTTTTAGCAAGGCACCCTGTGTCTTTTACTCTTCATTATTGACTTAACATTCACCCAACCATGAGTTTGTCGGGAATTAGTATTCAACGGCCTGTGCTGGCCGGAGTACTCTCTGTATTGATTATACTTTTTGGTTTCGTTGGACTAACCTATCTGGGAATTCGGGAATATCCCGTTACAGATTCGCCCATCGTTACCGTCACAACAACCTATCCGGGAGCTAGCCCGGACGTCATTGCCTATCAGATCACGAAGCCGCTGGAAGAAGCGATTGGTGAGGCCAACGGCATTCGGACAATCTCGTCCGTATCACGTGAAGCGGCTAGTGTGGTCACCATTGAATTTAACCTCGACGCCGATCTGGAAGCCGCAGCCAACGATGTGCGTGACAAAGTGACGAAAGCCCGGCGCTTACTTCCCGGCGATGTTGATCCACCCATTGTAGAGAAAGCCAACAGTGGCGATATCGTGATTTTCATGGCCGTGGAAAGCAAAACCCGCAGCATTCTGGAGGTCAGCAACATTGCTTCTACGGTCATTAAAGAGCGGATGCAGACCATTCCCGGCGTGAAGCGGGTGGGTATTGCAGGCGAGAAAAAGTATGCGATGCGGCTCCGAATCGACCCGGCTAAACTGGCGGCCTATCAATTAACGCCGTCAGATATTGAACAGGCCTTACGGAAAGAAAACGTGGATTTACCCTCGGGCCGCATTGAAGGCGACCGCAATGAGCTAACCGTACGAACGCTGGGCAGGCTGACGAAAGAGGATGATTTCAACAACATGATCGTCAAGCAGGAAGGCAGCAGCATTATTCGTTTCAAGGACATTGGTTATGCCGAGTTAGGTGCCGAGAACGAACGAACCGCCATTCTGAACAGTCTGAAAGGAAATTCACCAACAATAGGCGTCTTTGTTGAACCACAACGAGGAGCCAATGCCGTAGCCATTGCTGATGAATTTTACCGTCGGCTGAAAGAATTACGAAAAGAAATTCCGGCTGATTATCAACTAACTATCGGCAAGGATTTCACCGAACCGATACGCGACTCAATCTCTGAAGTAGAAGAGACGCTCTTCGTTGCCTTTGGGCTGGTTATCCTAATTTTGTTCCTCTTCCTGCGCGACTGGCGTTCGACTATTATTCCGGTTGTGGCCATTCCCGTTTCTATCGTATCAGCCTTCTTCATTATGTATGTGGCTGGCTACTCCATCAACATTTTAACACTGTTAGCCTTAGTATTGGCGATTGGACTGGTGGTCGATGATGCCATTGTGGTACTGGAAAACATCTATGCGAAAGTTGAAGAAGGCATGTCGCCTTTGCAGGCTGCGTTCAAAGGATCGTCGGAAATCTATTTTGCCGTCATCTCAACAACCATTACGCTAGCTGCCGTTTTTCTACCGATTTTATTTCTGCCGGGGATTACCGGTAAGCTATTCCAGGAGTTTGCCGTGGTCGTAGCGGGTTCAGTAATCGTGTCGGCCTTTGTGGCGCTGACGCTTTCGCCCATGATGAGCGCGTATTTGCTCAAGCGGCATACCAAACCGAACTGGCTCTATCGCACAACGGAACCGTACTTCGTGGCATTAAACCGAGGGTATGAAAAGTCGCTGGGCTGGTTTCTACGCTACCGATGGGTGGCTTTCCCTACGCTGATCAGTACGTTCGGTTTGATCTATTTCATTGGCAGGCAACTTCCTTCTGAACTGGCTCCCCTGGAAGATCGCGCTCAGATCAGTCTGGCCGTTATTGCGCCTGAAGGTTCGTCGTACGAGTACACGGAGAAGTATATGAATGAGATCGCCAAATTCTCGGTCGACTCGACGCAGGGTTTGTTTCAGACGTACTCCATTCTGGCACTCACCTTTGGGCCACCCGCTCCGGTCAACGTTGCCATCCAAAATACCTTCCTTACGAAAGCCGATCAGCGGGCAACCACCCAGGCCGCTGTCTTTGCAACCTATTCCCGAAATGCCCAGAATTTCAGAGGAGTTATGGTGTTCCCGGTTCAGCCGCCAACCATTGGTAGCCGGTTTGGTCAATCCCAGCCCGTTCAGTTTGTGTTGCAGGGTACTAATCTGGCTGCCATCACCGATGTATTACCGAAGTTTATGGATGAGGCCCGAAAAAGCCCGATCCTTCGTTTTGCGGACTCCGATCTAAAGGTCAATAAGCCTGAGTTGGTGCTTCAGATTAACCGGGATAAAGCGGCTGAACTGGGCATATCCGTTGCCGAAATTGCCCGAGGTCTGCAATTGGCGCTAAGTGGACAGCGCTATGGCTACTTCATTTTCAATGACCGTCAGTATGAGGTTATCGGTCAGCTTCAACGGCAGGATCGCGACACTCCTTACGACCTCAAGTCCATGTACGTGCGCACCCGAACGGGCGATGTCGTTTCGCTCGACAACTTGGTTTCATTTAAGGAAAGCATCAGTCCTGCCGCCATCTACCGCTACGATCAGGCCATTTCTGCAACCGTTTCGGCGGGCCTGGTACCGGGAAAAACCATTGGCGATGGCGTTGCCGAAATGAACCGGATTGCCCGGAAAGTTTTGCCGCCAACGATAAAAACGTCACTGGCGGGCGAATCGCGCGACTTTGCCGAAAGCTCATCGAGTCTGCTCTATGCGTTTGTGTTTGCGCTCATTCTGATCTATTTGATTCTGGCCGCCCAGTTTGAAAGCCTGATCGATCCGTTTATTATCCTGCTCACGGTGCCGATGGCCATGACGGGCGCACTACTCAGCCTATGGATTTTTGATCAAACGCTCAATATTTTCAGTCAAATTGGCATCATTACCCTGATCGGCCTGATTACCAAGAACGGTATTCTGATTGTTGAATTCGCCAACCAAAGCAAAGAAGCAGGACTGAGTCCATTAGAAGCCGCCAAGGTAGCCGCAGTTTCCCGGTTCCGTCCCATTCTGATGACCAGTCTGGCGATGATTTTCGGAACAATTCCAATTGCGCTTGCGGAAAACAGCCGCAACTCGCTTGGAACCGTGATCGTTGGCGGGCTTCTCTTCGCAGGTTTACTAACGCTCTATATCATCCCAGCCGTGTATTCTTATTTCTCCAGAGCACCAAAGCACAAGGAGGAAGAAGTGAGCGCATTAGAACCAATAATTGATCACGCAGAAGTAGGCTAAACGACTAGCGGTGTATTTGTAGTACCGACCGTCCCGGTCGGTACTACAAATACACCGCTTTCGTAATTGCCTTCTCAAATCATTCTTTTCTTTAACAATCTCATGAGACATACGAATTATATCGTCGTCCTGTTTTTGACCCTAGAGCACCTCGCTTTTGGTCAGATGGCACTGGCCCAGGTTCGGCAATTGACAATGGACGATGCGGTCAGGCTGGCGCTTGATAAAAATCGGGACTTGCAGGTAGCTACACTGGAGACATCGAAATCAGCTCAGAAAGTAGTAGAAGCGAGGGGTTACGCCTTGCCAACTGTGGCGGCTTCGGCGCAGTATCTGTATTATTTCAATAAACAGATTTCATTCCTGCCGGGCAGCTTTGTTGGCCTCGGCGATGATCAACTGGCAACGTTTCGGGTAGGTGGATCAAATGCATTATTGGGCGGTGTTGCGGTATCGCAGCCACTTTTTCAAGCAAGTGTACGGTCAGGCATTCGATCCGCACAAATCGATGAATCAGCTACAGGTGAAGCGTTAAGTACTGTCAGAGCCAACGTCGTTACAGATGTAAAAAAAGCGTATCTGGACGTACTCATTACGCAGGAGCAACTCCGACTGCAACAGCAAAGCATTGTCCGAAATGAGCAGGCGCTAAAAGATTCCAGGTCATTGTTAGCCCAGGGACGGGTGTCACGCGTCGATACACTACGTGCCTTTGTTACGGTTGAGAATCTGCGTCCAATGCTCATTCAATTGACAAATCGGATCGGTATTACCAAAACAATTCTGAAACAAACGATGGGTCTGGACGAGCAGGAAGTCATCGAACTTCAGGATTCCCTACGTTATAACCAAGCCCTATTTGTTTCGCTCGGAACAGACGCTTTTCTGGACGCTGTACAGACAAGGCCCGAAGTGCGTCGGCTGGAGTTGCTGGAAAAGCTGAATCAGGAACAAATTGTACAACAGATCGCCGAAAAGCAGCCGAAGCTATCAGCGATTGGGCTGGCACAGGCTCAGTCGCAGGCCAATAACTTCAAATTGGGTGATTACAAATGGCCAGTTAGTTCATACATAGGCCTACAAGTCAATGTTCCGATTTTTACTGGTTTTCGAACGAACGCTCGCATCCAACAGGCGCAGATTACCCGCCAGCAAAGCAACACGCAACTGGCTAACCTTAAAGAGATTGTTCGGGCTCAGGTGAAAATTGGATTAGCCAATGTGGAAGAAGCACGGCTCAGAATTCAAACCCAGCAACAAACTATCTCGGTAGCGGAACTAGGCTACCGCATCACTCGGGACCGCTGGAAACAGGGCATTGCCTCCCGGTTAGATATGTCGGACGCCGAGCTTTCTCTGACGCAAGCCAAATCGAATTACTTACAGGCTGTCTATGATTACCTCACCGCAACGGTCAATCTG
Organism: Spirosoma telluris; assembly: GCA_003259005.1. Classification (GTDB taxonomy): domain Bacteria; phylum Bacteroidota; class Bacteroidia; order Cytophagales; family Spirosomataceae; genus Spirosoma; species Spirosoma telluris. The sequence continues at coordinate 5,574,551 of QLII01000001.1, read as the reverse complement.
GACAAGGTGTTGGGAAAGATTAAGTAAGGCCAGCCTTATTTAGTTTCTGTTGATTCTTTGGACTCTATTGACCCTTTAAGACTGATTATCAATATAATAGAACCCAAAGAATCAACTAGCATCGATAAGGATACTAGCTTTGTTCTGAATACGATAAACTATCAAATAACACATCATGGAAAAAGCGATAAAAGAGTTGAGACTTATTCTCACCGTCGACAATCTGGACGAATTGATCAGTTTCTACCGGGATACAGTTGGGCTGGAAACATCGAAAGAATGGCACGAAGAAGCGGGCAACGGGATCATTCTGGACGCGGGCCGGGCATCCCTTGAATTAGTCGACGCTAAACACGCAGCACGAATTGATCAGATTGAGGTAGGTGGCCAGGTTTCGGGACCTGTTCGACTAGCCTTGCGCGTTAGCGAGCCTGTAGCTAAAGCGACGGATAAATTACTCGCTGGCGGAGCCATTTCAGTTGCTCCGCCCACAACGGCACCCTGGAGTGAAGTATCCAGAGTTAAGGCACCAGATGGCATGCAAATCACCTTATTTGCTACGTCTACACTCACCGATTAGTTCGTTGAAACAGCCGAATGAAAAATATTATTAGTATGCTTGCATACTAATTTTGAAATGATTTTCTTTGTCGTATAATTAGTATGCAAGCATAACAAACTTACTGCAATATGATTGCGACAGAGCCTAAAGCCTCCATTAAAGGTGGCGAGTTCCTGATAAAAGAAACCGAAGCCGCCAAAGTCTTTATCCCTGAAGAATTTACTGAAGAGCAACTGATGATTGCGGCTACCTGCCGTGAGTTTCTGGAGCGGGAAATCTGGCCACGTCTGAATGAAATCGACAACGCCAAATCGCCAGAGCTGATTTCATCCCTGATGGACAAAGCCGGCGAACTGGGCATTCTTGGCACATCGGTGCCTGAGCAGTACGGTGGTTTTGGTACCAATTTCAATACGTCGATGCTGGTTGCCGAAGTGACTGGCGCAGGTCACTCGTTTTCGGTGGCTCTGTCAGCGCATACGGGTATCGGCACCTTACCCATTGTCTACTACGGCAACGAAGATCAGAAGTCTAAATACTTGCCTCAATTAGCCAGTGGCGAATGGAAAGCAGCCTACTGCCTGACTGAACCCGATTCGGGCTCTGATGCGAACTCGGGCAAAACGAAAGCAGTCCTTTCTGAAGACGGTAAACACTACGTTCTGAACGGTCAGAAGATGTGGATTACCAATGGGGGTTTGCCGACCTGTACATTGTATTCGCCAAGATTGACGAGGCCGGGCAAACGGATAAAAACCTGTCAGCATTCATTGTCGAGCGAACCTACGAAGGCATCACAATGAACGAGCCAGAGCATAAAATGGGTATCAAAGGCTCTGATACGCGCCAGATCTTTTTCAACGATGTAAAAGTACCGGTCGAGAATTTATTGTCGGAACGCGGGAACGGGTTTAAGATCGCCGTAAACATCCTGAACATTGGCCGGATCAAGCTAGGCATTGCAGCCATTGGCGGTTCGAAAGAAGTGCTGAACAACGCCATTCGCTATTCGAACGAACGCAAACAATTTAAAACAGCCATTTCCCAGTTCGGTGCCATCAAGCACAAACTGGCAGAAATGGCACTTAAAATATATGCATCCGAAACGGCTTCGTACCGCGCTGGCCAGAACATCGACGACTTGATCGAAGACTTTAAAGGACAGGGCATGGAAGACGGACAGGCTAAATTAAAAGCGCTGGAACAGTTTGCTATCGAATGCGCCATCATGAAAGTCCACGGCTCGGAAGTGCTGGATTATGTGGTCGATGAAGGTGTTCAGGTATACGGTGGCATGGGCTACTCGGCCGATGCGCCTATGGACCGTTCCTATCGGGATGCCCGTATTAACCGTATCTTCGAAGGCACGAACGAAATCAACCGGATGCTCGTCGTGGACATGATGCTGAAACGGGCCATGAAAGGTGAACTTGACCTGATGGGGCCAGCCATGGCCGTTGCCAAAGAAATCATGTCGATTCCAGACTTTGGTTCGGATGAGGAAGAAGGCTTGTTCATTGCGGAGAAAAAAGTACTAAAGAATCTGAAGAAAGCGGCTCTAATGGTATCGGGCGCAGCTGTGCAGAAATTCATGATGACGCTCTCGAACGAGCAGGAAATTCTGATGAACGTGGCCGATATGGCGATTGAAGTCTATGTAGCAGAATCGGTATTACTACGTGTCGAAAAATTAATCGGCATTAAAGGCGAAGAAGCGGTAGCACTCCAGAAGCAAATGGCCCTGGTTTATTTGCACGAAGCAGTCGAGAAAGTCAACAACGCTGGCCGGGCCGCAATCACGTCCTTTGCCGAAGGCGACGAGTTACGCGGCATGTTAATGGGCCTGAAGCGGTTCACCAAAATTGATCCGATGAACCTCAAAGACGCCCGCCGTCAGATTGCCGATGCCATGATTGCGGAGAACAAGTATATTTTTTAAATTATTATCGACAGCTAAATACCACGAGCCAGCCCACAAGGTTGGCTCGTTTTTTTGTAGTCAAATCCTACTGACATACCGCTGTCACTAGCTCATGCGACCTTTGTTGCGGTCATTCACAATATTCCCAACAAATCATGACAACGCAACTGACAATTCCTGAAAACGCTTTATTGGAAAAAGAAACCCAGCCATTTACAGCAATCACCTTTACGACCCGCACAACCTTACAGACGCTGTCGCAATATGCTCCCCGTGTTGCTCATGATCTTTATCGCGAAGCCAGTCGGCTACATCTGGACATCGCAGGGCCGATTCAGTGGATTTATACGGGTGTCACCGGCGATCAAACCAATGAGTTTCAGTTGGAGATTGTTTTACCCATCCATCAGCCAGGTAAGCAATCTGATAACTTTTCATACCAAACATTTCCCGCGTTTCACTGCCTTTCCTATACCCACACAGGGCCTTGGAGCGATTTTGGTGAGTTATATGATGCCCTTTTTGGTCAGTTTCATCGGGATGGCCATCAGACGGATGGCCGCGTTCGTGAGGTGTATATTATCGTTGATTTGGAGCATATGGAAAAATGCGTAACCGAGATTCAGATTGCCCTCGTGTAAGCTCACTTTTTAAGTAGTAAACGGCATTGCAGCGAAGTTGGTAGAAAAGCCAGCTTCGCTGCTTTTTTATGCACGCAAGTACGTACGTAGTGTATTTTACCTAGTACTCGTCCAATTTAGATTCTATAGATGCTCGGGGCCGCCCGCGCGGTTGATTCTATCGTACTGATAATAAAGGCTCAATAGAATCTATAGAAACAATAGAATCTATTTTGGTAAAGCACTAGCTTTACTGAGTTCTTACTAATCGGCTATTCATGAAAAATCAGCAATCCAATTCCAGACGAACCTTCCTGCGTAATCTGGGCGCGAGCGCATCGGCTCTGTCGCTGCCCATGCTCGGCTATGCCGATAATCAACTTGTCCAAAGCGAATCCAGCGGACTTTATTCATTTCTGACAAATCCTGGCACAAAAGCATTAGGACAGCCTGGCCGCAAGTTAGGCATTGCCTTAGTCGGTTTAGGGTATTATAGTACAAACCTTTTAGCTCCGGCTTTACAACAAACGCAGAACTGCCGCCTGGCTGGGATTGTAACGGGAACACCGTCAAAAGCTGAGGAATGGATGAAGAAATACAACATCCCAAAAGAAAATGTCTACGACTACAAAACCTTCGACCGAATTGCTGATAACAAAGACATTGATGTTGTTTATGTAGTACTTCCTAACTCAATGCACGAAGAATACGTTGTTCGGGCGGCACAAGCCGGTAAGCACGTCATCTGCGAAAAACCAATGGCGATTACGCCGAAAGCCTGCCAGAACATGATTGATGCCTGCAAAAAGGCAAACAAACAACTGGCCATCGGTTATCGGCTTCACTACGAGCCATTTACCAAGGAAGTAATGCGCTTAGGCCAGGAAAAAGTATTTGGAGCTGTCAAGTTCGTAGAAAGTAGCGATGGCTTCCGAAGTGGTGATCCGAACCAATGGCGCCTGAAGAAAAGTATGGCCGGTGGCGGGCCACTTATGGATGTAGGCATCTATGCTATACAGGGTGCCCGTTACGTAACGGGCGAAGAACCCATATCGGTGACCGCCCAGTTTGCTCCGAAAACAGACCCCGTAAAATTTAAGGATGTGGAGGAGACGATGTTCTGGCAGTTTGAATTTCCGAGCGGTGCGGTTTCTAATTCAACTACCAGCTATGCCTCAGGCGTTGAACGTCTTTATGCCTCTTGTGAGAAGGGCTGGTTTGAGTTATCGCCCGCTTTCGGATACGGGCCACTGAAAGGCCGGACCAGCAAAGGGCCTATTGAAATGCCCGTCGTGAACCACCAGGCCGCCCACATGGATGGTGTATGCAAAGATCTGCTCGATGGTAAACAACTACCCGACCACGTCACAGGTGCCGAAGGTTTACGAGATGTCACCTTGTTACAAGCAATTTATCAGGCGGCCGAAACAGGGAAGAAGTTGAAGCTGAAGGCCTAGCAATTGTTTTTTGTCATTTCGACTTTAGGAGAAATCTCAAGCTTGACTAACGAGGGAGCTTGAGATTTCTCCTAAAGTCGAAATGACAAAAAATAGGATGACAAAATATCAATGCCCTTCGTGTTGCTCACCCTCTTTTTCTTCACCTGCTGGCACTTGAATCTGCGTTTCAAGTCCCTTTGCCCATTCTGCTACTAACTTCGCTTCTTCGGGTTTGAGTTTGGCATCGCCGTGAATCCATAGGTAAGAACCTAAGGGCATCCAGCCTTCGGTTACGGCCTCTCCTACTTCCTCCAGTTTGTGCCTGGCTTTCTTAGGCGAATACGTCGCAAACTCTGAAAAATTCAGTTCGTCCTTACCTTCTTCGATATGATTATTGAGCCACCACGCAACGGGCTGGATATTATCGTACCAAGGATAAACGGTATTGTTGGAATGACAATCGAAACAGGAGCGTTTGAGAACGGCATGAACATCAGCGGGAACTGCGTATTTCGTTGTGATGTCGTTTGCAGACACGCCTACAGTCTGATTTTTCTCGGGTCGAATAAATTGAATAATGACTAGTACAACGAGTAGGGCCAGAAGAATTTTACGGAGCATATTAGTAGGAATAAATACGAAGGCCTAAATATAGCCTATTCCCAAATTACCCTAACGATTGCATCAACGCCTGAGCCTTACGGATGTTCGTATTCAGGCGATCTGACTCAACCAGACCATCGCGGAGTCGAACAATCCGGTGAGCGTACTCGGCAATATCCTCTTCGTGCGTTACCATAATAACGGTGTTGCCTTTACTATGAATCTGATCGAACAGGTCCATGATTTCGTAGGACGTTTTCGTATCGAGGTTACCGGTTGGCTCATCGGCAAGCAGAATGCTGGGATCATTGACCAAAGCTCGTGCTACAGCCACCCGTTGCCGTTGACCACCTGATAGTTCGTTGGGACGGTGCCCGGCACGATTTTCCAGACCAACATTTTTGAGAGCCTGCATGGCTTTTTCGGTACGATCGGCTTTATTGTAACCCGCATAGATGAGCGGTAAGGCTACATTTTCGAGCGAGGTTTGCCGGGGCAATAGGTTAAACGTCTGAAAGACAAAACCAATTTCTTTATTACGAACCTCCGCCAGTTCGTTTTCGCCCATACTACTGACATCCTGGTTATTCAGGATATATTGACCGGACGTAGGCGAATCCAAACAGCCAACGATGTTCATCAACGTGGATTTCCCCGAACCCGACGGCCCCATGAACGCAACGTATTCTCCTTTTTGAATGCTAATGGTAACGGACTTGAGTGCATCGACCACTTCGGTACCCATCACGTAGCGTTTGGCAATGTTGCGAGTTTCTATAATGTTCATAATAGTGAGGCTTATGTGGTTGCCGCTATAGCTCCAGCTCCGGCAGCGATTCGACGACGGCGTTGAAAATAGTTTCTGATGAATAATCCCGTTAAAATAATAAGCTCGACAGCAGCAATCGGTTTATCTTCATGCACGCTAATGTCGCCAGCATCCTCGAAAAATTTGCGGGTTAAGTCATAACTAACCACTTCTTTCTCGGGCAATCCGTCTGGTGTTTCCCGAATCATGTCCCATTCCCGCATCAACATGCTATGCCGTTTCCAGAGATAACTTTCGCCCGATGCCAGTTTAAGTTCGGCCCGTTTTCCGAAACTAAATGCAATATGCCCAATTACTTGATTGCCAGCATTCAGATCATGAACAGTAACCGAGTGAAAGAGGAAGCCCGTTACATCGAATCGCAGGCGGGTTGCGTTCAAATACGCTTCCACATCATGGCCCAATAAATCACGGTGCATACCGCCTACTACCTGACCATCCTGCATAATGCTGAGGTCACGACTAAAGGCTTCTTTCAGCCAGTTCAATTTCCGATCCATAGCTCAGGGGGTGATAGACAAAGCTACTTCATTGTAGAAATTTCTCCCTACTCTTTTCGATTGACGCTAATTTTTCCTGATAAGTAAGCAGAAACGCCTGATAATCGGCAGGAGAGGTAGCTGCCTGTAGTTTAGCCAGTCCATTAGCGGCATAGTCGGGCAGGCTTAAATCCAGACATAAGGAGACGTACATTTTCAGCAACTCGGCATTGTCTTCATTGACAATCAAGGCGGTTAGTACAAGATCGTAAGCCGCTTTTGTGCGATTCTGTTGCTGGTCAAGCTGGGCAGCGGCCGTAACAATTCGGGCATTCAATGGCGCTTGTTGCAAGGCATTTTGGTAGGCCCGTTGCGCCTGACCCATTCGATGCGTTCGCTCGTAGGTTTGGCCCAGCCAATAGTCCCGTTCGGCCTGGTATTGTGGCAAAATCATCTTCTTCGCCATCGTTTCAGCCGAACCAACACTTCGCCGGAAAGCCGATAACCGAATGGCGGCAACGTTCCGTAACGACGTCGCTATAACACTCACGTCTTTTGAGTCCGGCAATCCAGATAAAACCAACTGGGCATTCCGCCACTGTAAATGATCGAGGAAATCGTTGGTAAGGGCAACACCCGCTACAGTCTTCAAACTTGGATTCTGAATTGTCTCCCAATAAGCGCCCCGGTTCGGGTCGTCGGTGCGATAGGTGGCGTAGAATGCTTTTTCTACATCTGATTCTGGTTTACGTTCCTGATAAAGCACCTGCTTCAAGGCACCGACGGCCTGATCATTTTTTGACGCGGTTTCCCACAGCCGTTGCGCCAACGCCAACTCATTGGCTTTCGTAAAGGCTATGGCCCGATAGTAAATCGAGGTCGTATCAGAATTATAGCCAAAGGTTTCTGCCGCTTTGCGGTATAAACCCTGTTCTAAGAGCCACAAACCCGCAATGGAGCGATAGGCCGCTCCACGTTGCTGATCTCCCTCCGCCAATTGACTCATCAGCCCAAAAGCATCCGATTGGTTGTGTCGCTTATATTCGGTTACAGCACGCGCAAGCAATAAATCATCCGTAAAATCCTGGTTGGCTGGATTTTCTGACAGTTTCTGAAACGCTTTAGCAGCTACGCTATCGGGTCGTTGAGTAGCCAATGCATAGTTGTACAAACTGGCAAATCGGCCTACACTTAGGCCCTGTTTTATGGCTTCGTCGGATAACCAGGACGGGCGTTGAGGTTGTGAGGTATCCCTGGCAGCTACAATTCGCAAGGCCAGTGCATTTGCCTGATAGGATTCGTATGACGATTCGGTTACACTATGGGCAAGGGTCGAGTCAGCGGCTAATACATTCGGATTGCGCGCATAAAACGCCAGCAAATTCGACTCTGGCACCTCATCGCGGTCGGCAGTAGCCGTTGCCGATTTAAAATAATAATAGGCAGAATCAGCAATGCTAGTGCGGGCATAGAGATAACCAAGGTTATTCTGGAGTTCGCCACTGCCAGGAAATACCCGAATACCCCGTTGCAGGGCTTTCACAGCCTCAAAGAATAAATCCGTTTTTAAATAGGTCTGACTTAGTCCCGCGTAAGCCTGTGGACTTGGTTTCTTCAACAGTGCCTGCTGAAAGAAAAAAGCGGCAGCCGTCTGGTTATTCTGCGCCAAGGCCAGCGATGCCATTCCATAGTTGGATTTATGATTCTGAAACTCCTGATCCAGCGCAAGTTGGTAAAACGCATTGGCCGATGTAGGCTGGTTACTGGCTATGTAATAATCCCCCAATCCGTTGTAATAGCCCGCAATGCTTTGTCGAACGGTAATCAGCCCACCAGACCCCAGCAAAGCAATAACCCCAACTACGCCCACGATGCGAAACAGGCTCAATTCGAGTCGTTTAGGTTTATAAAGAACCCGATAGACGGGCAGATTCTGCTGGTAGATAGGCAGGAAATTAATGACCACGTAGGCAACAAAACACAAACCCATAGCGAGTTGTGTGTAGGTAATCACATCTTCAAATACCTCCACCAACGGATCGTTAGCCGTACCAAATGCGTAGGCAATCGTTAGTGTAGTGATCAAAGCCAGGCCCGCATACAGATAAGCTCCAGAGTCGCGAAATGAGAATGAATCCTGTTGTTGCACCAACCGACGAAATCCCCAGATACCCAGCACCGCTGAAATCAGATACAGAATAAAAGGGCTAATGGCCAGTAAATCCCAGTCAATATATTTCGTGTTCTTCAACCAGGTAAGCGCGAGGTTAATCAGATATAAAAAGCTAACAAACAGGAAATTGTTGATACCCAGGGTCCGGCGAGAGCTAATCTGTGTTTTTCCTTCGTCAGCACGTCCGGCAGACGTAAGCCAAACTAATCCCGCAACTAATTCGGCAGCTATGAAAAAAATGAATCCACTACCCAATATCAGCAATACCGGCATACCATAACTGACAATAATTAACGCCGGAAACTTCACGGGCGACAGGGCATTCAGGCCAATGGCAACGCCAAGCGTCAGTAGCCCAAAAACACTAATCCGAACCGATATTGGGTAATCAGAGCGGAAGGCATGGAAATAATAGCTTGTTGTCCCAAAAAGAAAGGCCAACAGCAAAAACAGGTAGTTACTGCCAAGGCCCGGAACTTCGAGCATTTCCCAGCGAAAAAAAGCCAATCCTAGAATGAGAATGGCCATGCTAATCAGATACCGGATTCGGCCAAAGCGGGTAATGGCGCTTAGTAGTAATACAAACGCTATGCAAATCCCAATCAAAAAAGCCGTTGCTAAATCAGGGCGCACCTGCATAGCCGACGCGACAAATTGTTCAGAAACCGCGTAGGCTTTCCCATTTACGGCATAGTCTAGAAGTCCGTCGGAGAAGGCATGAAGGGTAACCGGTAGTTCATTCAGTTCACTCAGTACGTCCCAGCGAACAACATTTCCTAAGCCACGTGCCCAGGCAATGATGAAAACGATAAGACTGATAATGAAGGCGATAAAGCTAATAATATATGTAAACTGATAAGCCCGGCTCCAGTTTTTCCAGAAAAGTAAGGATGACATGAAAGAGAAACGTAGTTAACAGTCTCTTAGTGCCTATACACCTACTGATGACCACCACTTATCCCGGATGCAAACGATACTAGATCGGTGTTTGCCAGACACGGGCTTGACAGTAGTTTTGCGTCCAGTGGAACACGCCACCGTAATACGCCACTGGCCGTATTCAGACAGTACAAGCTTGTGTCCTGACTACCAAAATAAACAAATCCATTATAAACTAGCGGGCTTGAGCTAATAACACCGCCCGTATTATACTTCCATCGCAACGTACCACTTGTGGCATCGAGCGCGTAAAATGTCTTGTCTTCGCTACCAATATAAACCACACCGTTAGCAACAGCCGCACTGGCAGTTATCCGGCCACCAGTACTGAATTTCCAGCGCAGGGAACCCGTAGTAGCATCAAGGGCATACATCGTTTTGTCTTCACTACCTATGTAAGCAATACCGTCGACAATCGTTGGGCTGGACGTTACAAACCCGCCGGTACTGTATTTCCACTTGATAGCCCCTGTAGCTACATCAAGAGCATAGAGATTGTAATCGTTGGTGCCGATATAAATTGATCCGCCTACTACAGCCGGACTGGAGGTAATCTTATCGCCCGCACTGAATTTCCAGCGTTGACTACCTGTGGCCGCATTGAGAGCATAGAGCGTTTGATCTTTACTACCAAAATAGACTGATCCATTGGCAACCACTGGACTGGATGTAACACCACCCGCCGTACTGAACTTCCAGCGTAACGCGCCTGTCAGCACATTAAGCGCATAAAGATTCTGGTCTTCACTACCTGCAAAAACTAGTGTACTCGAAGCAACCGGACTGGATAGAATACTACTTCCGGTACTGAATTTCCAGCGTTGAGCCCCTGTTTGCGCATCGAATGCATAAATATTCCCATTTTCACTGCCCGTAAAAGCGATACCAGCACCTACAAAAGCACTGGATGTAATTGATGACCCGGTAGAAACGCGCCACTTAATGGCCCCGGTCCCACCATCGACAGCAAAAAAGTTACCGACGCTATTACCAATATAGACAGACGTGCCACCATTGGCAATCGTACTCGCTACACTAACTGTCACTGTGTATGCCTGACTTGTATTGTCCATAGCTGTAACGGTATACGAAACAGGCTTACTAAAGTCCCGGGCTGTATTAGCTGCCGGTGTTATTACCGCATTGGGCGATATAACAACACTAGGTATCAGTTTCGTTAAGTCCGTACCAGCGGGCACGGTAGCCCGAACAGTGTAGGCTACCGAATCTACAACGGCAGTAACTGATGGAGTTAGGTTGGCAAATAAAAATGATTCTATAGCCTTTCCTGTGCTAACAGGCTGGGGATCAACCGAATTTTTACACGCTACAGCAACTAGAACAAGCCCCAGAAGTCGCAGAAACGAGTACAATAAATTTCGAAACATTAGACATGTAGATTAATGTAACTGATTGTCTGGAGAATTGCCAAGGGTCTCCTCAACCAATCAAAACACTAATAATGCCAAAGTGACATATTTTATACCAAAATCCTAAATTAAGTATATTTAGAAAAATAAGTAAACAAAAACTTACCCTTTCAACATGATTGACCACTATCAAGTTAAAGAAAGACTCATCTAGCAAACAAATCGATTGAAGATTTTCAGAAGTATCCAAGTGCTTCAAGCATAGTTTTCTCCCACATAATTTGTCCACACGAGATATTCATGCTCGTCCTGTCATCTGTGCTAGTTTCAATAATTTTTCGGCTACTCTATTGGTTAGCTGGCCCTTTTGTAAACGCCACTGCCAGCTTCGACCGCCCAGGCCGGGAGTATTCATCCGATGGGTTTCGTCAAGATTCAGTATGTCCTGAACCGGCATAATGGCCAACCGAGCCACCGACTGCATGGTTAAGCGGCAAATCTGATCGACTACATTCTTGTCCGTAATTTTAAATCCCAGGTATTCATTCATCCGCTGGCGATGAATCTCATCTGATTCATGGAACCAACCCAAGGTCGTATTATTATCGTGGGTGCCAGAGTACACCACGAAGTTTTCGGTATGATTGTGGATGGCATGCGTTGAAGTTGGCAAGTCGTGCCCGAATCCAAATTGGACTACACGCATGCCAGGAATGCCATAATGCCGCAAGTAAGGTTGTATTTCAGCGGCTTTGGCCCCCAAATCTTCAGCAATAATAGGCAACTGAACAAACTGCCGATGCATAGCGTGCATGAAGGCTTCGATAGGCGCTTTCACCCACTCTCCTACTTTAGCAGTTGGTTCATTGGCCGGGATTTCCCAATACACGGCAAACCCTAAGAAATGGTCTAACCGGGTCAGGCTATAGAGCGACATCTGGTGTCGTAAACGATGCATCCACCAGGCAAACCCGGTACGTTCGTGTTCGGCCCAATCATAAATCGGATTCCCCCAACGCTGGCCATATTCACTGAAATAATCGGGTGGCGCACCAGCCACAAATAAAGGTTGAAAATTCGCATCCAGCTTAAACAAGGTCGGATTAGCCCAGACATCAGCGCTATTGAACTGAATATAAATGGGAATATCACCCATCAGATGGATCTTTTTCCCATAACAGTAGGCTGTCAACTCGTTCCATTGCCGCATGAAAAAGTACTGCATTACTTTAATGACTTCGATTCGGTCATGTAACAATTCAGTCTGACGGGCCAATGCAGCCGGTTCACGTCGAACAAGTTCCTCAGGCCAGCGTACCCAGGTAGGCTCGCCAGTAGATTCCTGCAGAGCAGAGAAAAGAGCGTAGTCATTTAGCCAATCGGCTTGCCAGGCGCAAAAACGATCATAGTCACTCCGCTGGGCAGGCGCTGCGTCGCGCAGAAAAATTTCGGCCGCCTGTTGCAACAGTGGCCGCTTTTTTATCCAGGCCGCATGCATCGTATTGGGGGCCAATACAAGCGGTCCGGCTAGTATGGTATTACCCGAAACACTGGGCGGTTCGGTGACAGTTACATCGTGAACAGGTTGTTCATTAAATACATCCAGATCATGCTGACTAAGTAAATTCTCATCCACTAATTTTTCCAGACTGATCATCAGAATATTCCCAGCAAAAGCTGATGGACTGCTGTAGGGCGAAAAACCCGAACCGGGATCAACAGGGGTAAGCGGCAAAATTTGCCAGTACGTCTGTCCTGCTGCTTCCAGGAAATCGGCGAAACGATAGGCTTCAGGACCTAAATCGCCCACACCGTGTGCAGAAGGTAAGGATGTAATATGAAGCAGCAAGCCACTTGAGCGTTGTTGAAGCATGAAAAAAAGTCGTTGATTCAGTAGTCGTTAGTCAACAGTTGCTAGTTGCTAGTTGCTAGTCGTCAGTTGATGGTACTAGCGTTAAGTTACCTACTAACTATGAACCGTTGTCTGACGACTGTCGACTAGCAACTATTAGCTAGCGACTTGTTTTTGTACAAATCTGCTCAAGGCCGCTTTTGTTTGACTTTTTACGTAAAAAGCTAACTGCCAAACCTATTTCGTTATGAATCAATAGGAAAATGACTGAGTTGTCCCTTGACCTTACGCGGTTTTTCTCCTACTTTTGCAGTCCCAAACAATGGGCAACATTTCAATAAAGAAATACCACATACAAATGAGTAAGGCAACGGCAGTCAATACGGGTAAGATTACGCAAATAATCGGGCCGGTCGTGGACGTGAGTTTCGAGGGCGAAGGTTCCCGGATTCCCGCCATTCTGGACGCCCTAAAAGTAACAAAATCCAATGGCCAGACGGTCATTCTGGAGGTTCAGCAACACCTCGGCGAAGACCGTGTACGCGCAATTGCGATGGACTCGACCGACGGGCTGTATCGCGGCTTAGATGTTATTGACCTTCGTGCTCAAATTACCATGCCAACAGGCGAAGGCATCCGGGGACGGCTGTTTAACGTTGTTGGTGATGCTATCGACGGCATTCCTCAACCAAAAACAACTGGTACTGGCCTGCCAATTCACCGCGCTGCGCCTAAATTTGAAGACCTTGCGACCTCAACCGAAGTTCTCTTCACAGGTATCAAAGTAATTGACCTGCTGGAGCCTTATGCGAAAGGGGGTAAAATTGGCCTCTTCGGTGGTGCTGGTGTAGGCAAAACCGTATTGATTCAGGAGTTGATCAACAACATCGCGAAGGCCTACTCTGGTCTGTCCGTATTTGCCGGTGTAGGCGAACGTACCCGCGAAGGAAATGACCTGCTCCGTGAAATGATCGAAGCGGGTATTATTAAATACGGCGACGCGTTCAAACATTCGATGGAAGAAGGCGGCTGGGATCTGACCAAGGTTGATTTGGAAGAGATGACTAAAAGCCAGGCGACTTTCGTATTCGGCCAAATGAACGAGCCCCCAGGAGCACGTGCTCGGGTGGCCCTGTCGGGTTTGACCATTGCCGAACACTTCCGCGATGGCGATGGTGAAGGCGCTGGTCGGGATATTCTGTTCTTCGTTGACAACATTTTCCGCTTTACGCAGGCGGGTTCGGAGGTATCGGCTCTGTTAGGGCGTATGCCATCAGCCGTAGGTTACCAGCCTACACTGGCTACCGAAATGGGTGTCATGCAGGAGCGTATCACCTCCACCAAACGGGGTTCGATCACATCGGTACAGGCCGTTTACGTACCTGCCGATGACTTGACAGACCCAGCTCCGGCTACAACCTTTGCTCACTTAGATGCTACGACGGTATTAAGCCGGAAAATTTCTGAGTTGGGTATCTACCCTGCCGTTGACCCGCTTGATTCGACCTCGCGGATTCTGTCTGCCGAAATCCTGGGCGACGAGCACTATAACACGGCTCAACGAGTAAAGGAAATTCTGCAACGCTATAAAGAATTGCAGGATATCATCGCCATTCTGGGTCTGGAAGAACTTTCGGAAGAAGACAAACTGGTTGTAAGCCGCGCGCGCCGTGTGCAACGCTTCCTGTCGCAGCCATTCTTCGTAGCTGAACAGTTCACCGGTTTGAAAGGCGTTCTGGTACCGATTGAAGATACCATCAAAGGCTTCAACCTCATCATCGACGGTAAGTATGACCATCTACCCGAAGCCGCATTCAACCTTGTCGGTACGATTGAGGATGCCGTTGCGAAGGGAGAGAAAATGCTGAAAGAAGCGGGTCAATAAGTATAGCTTTATCCCGTATTCAGTTACCAAATTTAATCCTTTGTTAACTGAATACGGGAAACCAAGTTACCTTTCTTACGTCTAATAGGTTTCAAACAAAACATCTACCTAGTTTTATGAAAACGATTAGATTGAGATCAGTAACAGCTCTTCTGCCAGTAAGCCTTTTATTCGTAGCGTCAACGTCAGCACAGCCAACTATGGCGTTTGTACCAACCACATCGGTAATCGGTACAAGCACGATCAGTGAAAAAGCCATTCGTCCTGTACTTCAGGATGGTTCGGCCATTTCCCATTTAGATAATGCAGTAGCTGCGCTGACTAAAGGGGATAAGTCAGCAACAACCCAGGAACTGAAAACAGGTATTGCGGGACTAGAAGCTGAAGCTCAGGCTAAACCAACTTCCTTTAAGGATAAAGTATTAGCTCAGGCCAGTAAACTAAAAGCGTTACTTCCCTTAATTCCAACGGGTGCTCTCGGAAGTGGCGCTTTAGGGAAAGCTGTTAGTTTAGCCAAACTGGCTGCAGGGGGTAATCAACTGGAAGGTATTCTGGCCGCAGGTTCATTACTAGGCAAAGGAAGTCAATTAACGAGTGGGTTAAGCAGCATTAGCGGTGCCTTGTCCTCACTTGGAGGAAGTACTCAATCAACAGGCCAATCGCTGGTTTCAACAGCACTGGCAACGGTGGGTAAACTCGATCAGGGTGGATTAGTTGCTAAAGCAGCTGAACCTGCCGCGAAGACCCAAATTAGCAGCGTTCTTAATTTTGTAAAAGGAGCCTTATAAATAAATGAATAATGTACAATGAATAATATTGATTCCCAATTCATTATACATTAACCATTATTCATTGTACATTATCATGACATTAGATATTATTACTCCCGACCGTAAGGTTTTTTCTGGCGAAGCCAGTGCGGTTACGTTTCCTGGTAGCGAAGGTCAGTTTCAGGTTCTGAACAACCATGCCCCCCTGGTAAGCACATTGGATAAAGGGAAGCTTATCGTGCAAACAACTTCAGGTGAGCAAACCTTCATCGTTGACGGTGGCGTAGTTGAAGTACTTCAAAATAAAGTACTGGTACTTGCCGAGTCTGTTGTTGCTTAAACTAGTTCAGCCATTGATTGAAAAGCGATTCACTTATCAAGTGAACCGCTTTTTTATTGGCCAATTGCGTTTTCCTGCTTTCTTTGTTTTTCTCTCACTTCATCATGGCAACTAAACCTTTTATCGTCGGCATTACGGGAGGCAGTGCTTCAGGCAAAACGTCATTTTTAAAAGACGTCTTAAGTGCGTTTACCGAAGACGAAATTTGTCTAATTTCCCAGGACAACTACTACCTCAGTCGGGATGTGATTCCGGTAGATGATCAGGGTATCCATAATTTCGACCTTCCTGAAACTATTGATCATCACCTGTATGCCCACCATATCGGTCAGCTACATAATGGTGAGATTGTAACGCAAGTAGAATATACGTTCAATAATCCGGCTATTGTACCAAGGCTATTGACGTTTAAACCCGCACCAATAATTATCGTTGAAGGAATCTTCGTTTTTCACTTCCGTGAACTGGCCGATCAGATGGATCTAAAAATTTTCATTGATGCCAAAAATAGTATTAAACTCGAACGGCGGGTCAAGCGGGACGCCGAAGAGCGCGGTTACGATCTTGATGATGTCATGTACCGCTGGAAATACCATGTTAAGCCGACCTATCGGCAGTTCATTAAACCGTATCGGGCCGAAGCAGACATCGTTATCCCGAATAATCATCACTACAAAAGAGGCCTGGATGTGGTCGTTGCTTACTTGAAGACGAAAGTGTAACGCGCACATCCTGTCCGCATAGCCCTTGATAAAATTAACCTTTGGCTATGCGGACAGGATGTCCGCGTTACACGATCTCAATCACAACCCCATCACTTTCAGGAAACCCAGTACAGGTGAGCACCCATCCTTCAGAAAGATCCCGTTCAGTCAGCACATCGTTAATCGTCATGTGTACACTTCCCGATAGGCAACGGGCAGCACAGGTCGAACAGCGTCCGCCACGGCAACTGTACGGTAAGTGAATCCCTTCATCTAAGGCCGCCTGCAAAATGGATTTATACGCCGGAACCTGAATCTCAACCTCACGCCCTCGAAAGCGTAGTAAGACGGTTCTATCCTGCGCTGATAGGGGTGGTGGCGTTAAAAAAACTGGTTCAACCACGAAGTTCTCGCGTCGAATCTGCTCAGGTCGAAATCCGCTGAACACCAGCGTAAACTGGATCATTCGCATATAATCGCCGGGGCCACACACATAAAATCGGAGTGTGTCTGGATTGGAAGCCCCTATTAATTCAGGAAGCAATCGTTCGAGCATCACGTTATTCAGGCGTCCCCGTAGTCCGCTCCAATCTTCAGCCGGATTGCTCAGTAAGTAAATCAGCCGGAAACGATCCGGGAACTGGCCTTGCAAGTCATTTAATTCATGTTGAAAAATAATAGTACGCTCACCAGAGCTACTGTAAAGGAGGGTTACTCGTTGGGACGATTCTTCACTTAGAGTCTGTTTAATAAGCCCGAATAAAGGAGTAATTCCACTTCCAGCGCCGAACAAGACTACATCGCCAGTCTGGTTCTCCTCTAACGTAAACCGCCCGGCGGGATATAAGCTCGTGACGACATCACCAACTCGCAATGTATCGTGCAGATAGCGCGATATCTCCCCGTTCTGCACGCGCTTAATGGTCAACCGTAAGGTCTCTCCTGAAGTTGAGCTTAGCGAATAGGACCTGCGGACCTCATGCCCATTATGTTGTATAATCAGGGTCAGAAACTGTCCAGCCCGGTACGGAACAAATTGGCCATTAAGTGGTTCGAGAAAATAGCTATTTGTATCAACTGTTTCAGGAACAATGCGAACGATACGGAGTTGAAGAAAATCGTCTGTCATGAATAGATTCACTTTCCCTCAAAACTAATCAAATACAAGCTGTTGTTTGAAAGCCCGAACGATTTACTGAAATTCGCCCCGCATGGATTCGCCAGACTGTGCTTTGGCTATACCCAACTGGATACAGATAGGCGGCTGAACTAAATTATATCGTGACATTTTCTTAGTATTCGTTGTTTAGTAGTAAACCACCTGTCGATACCCTCAATGGAAGCACTCCTGGAAGAAGTTCAACGCGTCGGCTATGTTAACAAGCCAGTTGCCGAAGACATAGATTTAGTTGCCGAAATTAACCGGCTCAAGAAAGAAAAAAATGCGGTCATCCTGGCTCATTATTATGTAGACGGAGCCATTCAGGATATAGCCGATTACATTGGTGATAGCCTTGGTCTGTCGCAACAGGCAGCCGCTACACCCGCCGACATGATTGTCTTCTGTGGCGTGCATTTCATGGGCGAAACGGCGAAAGTGTTATCTCCTGAGAAAAAAGTGGTCATCCCTGATCTTAACGCAGGTTGCTCGCTCGCCGACTCCGCTCCGGCCGATAAATTTGCCGAGTTTAAAGCGCAGTATCCCGATCATATTGTGCTATCATACATTAACTGTTCAGCAGAAATCAAGGCACTGTCCGACATTATTGTTACCTCGTCGAATGCCCTGAAGATTGTTGAGAGTTTGCCTAAAGATCAGAAAATCATCTTCGCGCCAGACGCTAACCTTGGTCGCTTTGTCTCGAAGAAAACCGGCCGTGATATGGTACTCTGGGATGGTGCCTGCATCGTTCACATCGACATTTCACTGGAAAAGTTACACAAGTTGCGGGCAGATTACCCCGAAGCCAAGTTCATTGCCCACCCCGAATGTCAGGAGCATATTCTGAGCGAGGCCGATTATGTAGGGTCGACCACGGCGCTGCTCAAATATGTAGTCGATAGTCCAGAGCAGACATTCATTGTAGGCACCGAAGCGGGGATTCTGCATAAGATGAAGCAGGCCGTTCCGCACAAAAAAATCATTCCGGCACCCGCCAGCCAGAACAACACCTGCGCCTGCTCGGAATGTCCGTATATGAAAATGAACACCATGGAGAAAGTGTATAACGCCATGCTTTACGAACAGCCGGAAATTATTGTTCCGGAAGATGTGCGATTGAAAGCGTATGAGTCGGTGGCGAGGATGCTGGAGTTGAGCAAGTAATAACTAAAACTATGCAACAAATTATTTTGCAACCCCAAACACCCGACGAACTTCGCTTAGTGAAGCAGTTCGCCAAAGTGATGAAAATTAAAGCGACAACTGTAAAAGAGACCCCAAAGGCACGTAAGAAACGGGAGATTCTAGACAGTATTGAGCGAGGATTAGCCGAAATAAAACTTCATCAGGAAGGTAAGATTACTCTTAAAACAGCCCAACAGGTACTTGATGAGTTATAAGGTAACTTTTACTTCTGACGCATTGCGTGATGCTAAACAACTACAGAAGAAATATCCTTCGTTCAAAAGTGATTTAGCAAGCTTAATTGAATCCTTGCAACAAGACCCGCAACAAGGAGAATCATTGGGTAAAGACTGCTATAAAATTCGGTTAGCAATATCCAGTAAAAACAAGGGCAAACGTGGCGGAGCAAGAGCTATATCGTGTGTCAAATTAATTGATGAGACGGTTTATCTAGTTGCGCTCTACGATAAAAGCGAAGCAGACACCATTGCAGAAGGCGACTTGAAAGGCCGCCTTTTGAAAATCTCTTAAATTAATGCCCCATCAATTCGATTTTCTGGTTATCGGCTCCGGCATTGCGGGCCTAAGTTACGCCACCAAGCTGGCGATGCACTTTGAGAAGTTGCAGCAAGACATACGCATTGGCGTAATTACCAAAGTGCAGGCCGAAGAAACCAACACCAAATATGCCCAGGGTGGCATTGCAGCGGTTTGGTCGGAGGATGATTCGTTTGAGAAACACATCGAAGACACGATGATTGCGGGCGACTTTCTAAGTGATCGTCACATTGTCGAGATTGTGGTACGTGAAGCCCCCAGC
Organism: Spirosoma telluris; assembly: GCA_003259005.1. GTDB lineage: Bacteria > Bacteroidota > Bacteroidia > Cytophagales > Spirosomataceae > Spirosoma > Spirosoma telluris. The sequence continues at coordinate 5,554,898 of QLII01000001.1, read as the reverse complement.
CGGATTCAGGAATTAATCGACTATGGCACGCGCTTCGACAAAGAACACGGGGGTTCCGATTATGACCTCGCCAAAGAGGGCGGCCATTCCGATTTCCGAATTCTACATTTCAAAGACATTACCGGAGCCGAAATCGAACGGGCATTACTCGAAAAAGCGAATTCACTGAAGTCGATTGAGATTTTTACGCATTTCTACGCTGTTGAACTCATCACGCGTCACCAGCTTGGCGAAACCGTTCACCGGTACGATGCTGACAATAAGTGCTTTGGGGCCTATGTGCTTAATACACAAACAGGTGAGGTCGAGCAGTTTATGGCCAAAACAACTCTACTCGCAACGGGTGGCATTGGCAATATTTACCAAAATACCACTAATCCAAATATTGCGACTGGCGATGGCATTGCGATGGCTTATCGAGCCAAAGGCATTGGGAAGGATATGGAGTTCATTCAGTTTCACCCAACGGCGCTGTATGAGCCAGGAAAAAAGCCCAATTTCCTGATTTCAGAAGCTGTACGGGGATTTGGGGGTATCCTGCGTACGCGCAAAGGGGAGACGTTCATGGAGAATTATGACCCGCGTTTATCCCTGGCTCCCCGCGACATTGTAGCCCGCGCTATCGACTCCGAAATGAAAAAAGCGGGTGATCCACACGTTTATCTGGACGTAACCCACTGCGACTACGAACGATTTGTTGAACACTTTCCCAATATAACCGCTTACTGCCGCGACCATTTGGGGCTGGATTTACGGAAAGATTACATCCCCGTTGTACCGGCGCAACATTACCTCTGTGGTGGCGTTCGGGTTAATGAATGGGGCCAAACCAATATTCAGTTTCTCTATGCAGTTGGCGAGTGCTCCTGCACGGGCCTTCACGGTGCCAACCGCCTGGCCTCCAATTCCCTCCTCGAAGCCGTTGTATTTGGCCATCGCGCCTATGAGAAAACGGTGGAATTACTCAATCAGGCCGTTATGCCTGATAATATTCCCGCCTGGAACGATGCGGGGACAACGCATCCTGAGGAATTGGTTCTGGTGACCGAAATGAAAAAGGAACTGGAGTCGATTATGTCGAACTATGTCGGTATTGTACGAACAAACCGGCGTTTAAAACGAGCGATGGACCGACTTGAATTGATTTATTTAGAACACGAAGAACTCTATCGGCAGTCCAAAGTCTCGGTTCCCATCTGCGAACTTCGGAATATGATCGAAGTCGCTTATCTCGTCATTAAGATGGCAATGGCCCGGCGCGAAAACAGTGGACTGCATTTTAATCTGGATAATGTGAAGTGATTGATCTGAGAATACAGTAGTATGCTTTCTCAACTAACCCGGACTCTATAATACATGGTAGCGCGGGAATAAGTAGCTTTACCCGAACGAATCCAGTTTGTTTTACCTGCCCGAATACCGGCTTAATCCTGATATTCGGGCAGTATTCCGAGGAATAAGCTTTACTGTCATGACTCAGCAAGATATTATCGACTTCATCAATCAAAGCGATAGTCCGAAAATCAAATACGCCTTCACCGATATTGATGGCGTTCTACGAGGCAAAATCATTCATCGTCAGAAGTTTCTGGATGGCTTGACGGACGGTTTCGGCTTTTGCGATGTTGTTTGGGGGTGGGATTCGTCCGATACGCCTTATGATAATGGCCGCACAACGGGTTGGCACTCTGGCTACCCCGATGCCCCCGTCCGAATTGACGTTTCTACCTTTCGCCAGCTTCCCTGGGAAGACAATATCCCGTTTTTTCTGGCCGATTTTAGCCCTGCCTTAACCAACCAGCCGACTAGCTATGCATTAGCTGCCTGCCCGCGTAGTTTGCTCAAACGCATTGCCAGTCAGTGTCAGGCAATGGGCTTTCATGCTGAATTTGCCCAGGAGTTTGAATGGTTCAATTTTCGCGAAACCCCCCAAAGTCTGCAACAGAAAGACTTCCGGCAGTTGGAGCCACTAACACCGGGCATGTTTGGGTACTCCATTTTGCGCCCTTCTCTCGAAAGTGCGTTTTACCACGACCTGTTCGATCTGCTTGCTCAATTCGATATACCGCTCGAAGGCCTACACACCGAAACAGGGCCCGGTGTTTATGAAGCCGCTATCATGCACGATGAGGTCGTTAGGGCGGCTGATAAAGCTGCTTTGTTCAAAACGGCCGTGAAGGAAATTGCCTACCGACACGGCGTGGTAGCCACCTTTATGGCTAAATGGAATGCTGAGTTACCAGGTTGTAGCGGACATATCCACCAGAGCCTCTGGAACCCCGAACAGACAAAAAACCTCTTCTACGATTCCACGAAGCCCAACAATATGAGTGAATTGATGAATCAGTTCATAGCGGGCCAGTTGTATTGCTTACCCCATATTACCCCTATGTTCGCACCAACGATCAACAGTTATAAACGGCTGGTCGAAGGTGCCTGGGCTCCTACTACGCTAACCTGGTCGGTAGATAATCGAACAACTGCACTTCGGGTGTTAAATCATAAAGAAGCCTATATGCGGGTTGAGCATCGCGTTTCGGGCTCCGATACGAATCCTTACTTGGCAATAGCAGCATCGTTAGCTTCGGGTTTATACGGTATTCGCCATAAACTAACACTCGACATTCCTGCCTCGGTTGGAAATGGGTACGCCGATAAGCGAAATGGCATATTGCCCACAAATCTGGACGAAGCCACGCGAGCTATGGCAAATTCACCGGTAGCGGCCGAACTGTTTGGCGCTGAATTTGTTGACCATTTCACGTGCACTCGCGACTGGGAATGGCGACAATATCTCCGCCAGGTCAGCGATTGGGAATTGAAGCGATATTTTGAAATTATTTAGTTTAGTAGGTGGAGTGAGTGAAATAGGTGGAGTAAGTACAGAACTTACTCCACCTATTTCACTCACTCCACCTACTAAACCTTTTACCAAATAGAAATGCGTCTTGTTGATTACCCTACCATTATAAAAAAAGCCTGGGCGGAGTTTGATGGGTCTGTGCAGATTCAGGCTATTGAAGACATTAGCGCACGGGTTTCAACCAACCACGTCTTCAAGGTTACCTTTGAGGATGGAGAGCATATCATTGCTAAACTGTCCTATTTTGGCAAATACGAGCACTTTCTGGAAGATCACCGCATTATTCATGCATTAGCCAACAACCTGCTCTATCCTTTTGAGAATGTATTGGCAAAATCGCTGGTACGGGATGGTCAGGTGTATACTTATCGGCAGAAAGATAGCTTTGTCGATGCCTGGGTCGTGTTTTACAACCCAATTCGCATTCAATTAAAACTACCCCGTCGGTTAGAAGAGCATCATATTCAGATGCTTGGCAGGCAAATTGCAAAGTTCCATAAAGCGTGTTCGCGCGTGAGCACGGTGCTGCCAAAATCTTCAAAAACACTACGTTCCGATATTTGGGATTTGCTGGACTTGCTGGAGACCGAAGTTGGCCAGTTTGAGCACCGGCTGCACATAGAGGAACTGAAACGCCAGTGCGAATTATTTTTAACCAATCGGCAGAAACTGGTAGCTGGCTCTGTCGAAACCATGCCTGTCTTTGTAGACTGGAACATTGGCAACTTCTCGGTCACGCAAAATCTTGAACTTTACTCGCGCTGGGATTACGACTGGTTTCGCATCAGTTATCGCGTTCTGGACTTTTACTTTTTCAGCCGGGTAGTTTCCAACGCTGGCGATCGAACCGTGTTTAGCTACGTGATTGGCCCGTTGATGGAAGACCGATTTTTGCTCTTTTTAAAAGAATACCATAAGGTTTTCCCCCTTACTGAAAACGAAATTCGGTTCTTACCCGAAGCGTATCGCTTTTTCATACTCAACTACGTCATTAAATACGGTCGTTATTTTTTCCACCGAACTTACGCAATCAAGCTGCAACGCGAGGCATACGAGATTTACTTCCCATCTATTGAGCAGTTCGATGCAGATAAAATCCTGCGAGCATTAGGGATATAGTTTGCCCAAGAAATGACTTTCAGGCAGGTAAGTCGTCAAAGTGTCATCCTAAGCATTAAGCAGATAGCTTGATGATGAACAACTTACCGAGCTTGTCATTATTGATTGAGGAACTACAGAAAGGCAATGAACTGGCCTTCAGGGAATTTTATAACCAAACTAAAAGTCGGGTATTTACACTGGCACTGGGTTATGTCCGCAATCGCGAAGATGCCGAAGAAATTACCCAGGATGTATTTGTGGAAGTATTTCGATCAGCGAGTAGCTTCAAAGGTGATGCCAGTGCGACAACCTGGCTCTACCGAATAGCCGTCAACAAATCCCTCGATTTCCTGAAACACAAAAAACGGCAAAAGCGATTTGCCTTTATTACCAATTTATTCGATAACAGTACGGGTGAAATTCTGCATCAACCTACCGATTTTTTTCATCCCGGTATCGCCTTAGAAAATCAGGAGCAGGCAGCGATCCTCTTCCGGGCCATTGATAAACTATCCGACAAACAAAAAACAGCGTTTATTCTGACAAGGATTGAAGGACTAACTAATATAGAAGCAGCAGGCGTTATGACAGTAACCGTCGGAGCTATTGAATCATTATTACAGCGGGCTAATGAGAACCTCAAAAAACAATTAAGTAACTTTTATAAATCAATCGTCGTTAGTTGACCGCTATGAGTAGGCAAACGCCATAAAGGCGACAACCTCAACTGACTAAAAACTATGGGCTATATCCGTAGGAATCCAAACGATTTGTCGTCTGATTTAGTATGGAACCAAAAAAAGATAAATGGATCAACGATATACTGAATAGTATTGAGGGTATTAAACAGGCCGAACCAAGCCCATTCCTGTACGCCAAAATTCAACATCGCCTAACGGCTACGACTACGCCTGTGTATGTATCGGCCCGATCAATTTGGCTGGCGATAGCCTCGTTTGCCTTACTGCTACTGCTCAACTGGCGTATCATCAATCGACAGGATGCTTCAGTAAAGGATAATGCTGCTGATTTGAGCACAGTTGTATCGGACATGCAACTGTATCCGTCTACCAATCAACCCTACGATTTATGGAGCGGACAAAACTACTAACCTTCTCTGTTATTGGCTTACTTCTTCTAAACTTACTTACAATTGGCTATGTCGTTTTCAAATCGGGTCATTTCTCTCAATCCGATCAGTCACGCAGTCAGCCGCTGGGTCGGGAAGGCCCTGCACGGGTAATTATTTCCCGGCTCCATTTTGATGAACAGCAGCAGAAACAATTTTTAGAGATGGGCAGGCAGCATCATCAAGAAACACGTCGGTTGAATGAAGAGTCTGTTCGACTGTTTCGAACCTACTATAGCCTACTGGCAACAACCCCGCCCGATACTGCAAAGGCCAGCATGTTAGCCAGGCAAATTGCGGATATACAGCGCCAAATTGCCGAACTTAACTTTGCCCATTTCCAAGAAATCAAAGCATTATGCCGACCTGAACAGCAGGCCGATTTCGTACAGTTGGTCGATGATCTGGCCAGGTTATTCGGTAGACCGCAACGACCGCCCAGAAATGGCAACGACGGCCCGCCAGAAGCTACTATGGGAGGACCGCCGGAAGAACACCCGGATGGGCCGCCTGAAAATTTCCCACCAAAGCCGTAGGAGCAAGCTGAGCGTATTCTAACCTCATCAATACCATTTTTTGCCTTCGAGTACATTTTGGGAAAGGGCAAAAAAAACAATGACTCGCAAGACTTTAAGCCATCTTTTTCGTCTTACTACCACTTGCTAATAGTAGCCCGTTCTGCGGCTAAAGGAAATAGTGCGTATTTATTTAAAACCCCACTGTAACTTTTTCAATATGAACAGACTGTATAAAATTACCCTATTGAGTTGCCTGACACTGGCCTTAGGGATCGCTACTGTCGCCTGCAAGACAAGCGACGACTCTGTTAACCCGACAACCACCACTTCAACATCAGGTACAACCAGTACATCAACATCTGTTGGAACCGGCGTGGCGGATGTATACAAAAAAATTTATGGTGCTTCGCAAATTTACATTGAAGGCGATTACATCGTGATCAAATCAACGGGCTTACCTGACCACAAAAGCCCCTATTACAAAAATACCCAGTGGTCATCCAGTCTTTACGTGGCCGATACCCGTACAGGTTTTCAGCAAAATTCGAATACCATTGCGTCGTTTAGTTATACGTTCAAAATCCCGAAAAACCCAGCAGTAGCCGCTACGCATAAAGCACTGGGAGCAGCTACCATTGGCGTTGCGATCAATGGCGTTCCACTTTTTAACCAATATCAAATGGAAGGGAAGTTGTTATCGCCTGGACAAGATGAATATGTTTCGTTTGATTTATACGGCGGGCACCCTACCCCGTTCAGTGAGTATCATTATCATATTGAACCCAATTACCTGACCTCGACCAAAGGAAGTAGCAGCCTGGTTGGATTCTTGCTGGATGGCTTTCCGCTATATGGCCCGGTCGAAAATGGTAAAACCCTTACCAGCAGCGATTTGGACGCCTACCACGGCCACCCCAGCGCAACGGCCGACTACCCTAATGGAATTTATCACTATCACACTACCGCAGATGCCCCTTATATTAACGGGAATGGTTACTATGGTACGGCAGGTTCCTGGTCGAAATAAGGTATTGTGGCTGCTGGCAGGAGTTTGGGGAGCCTGCCAGCAGCCAACAGAATCGGTTCAGTACACGAATGCCAATAAAGTCCAGATTCAAGCCAGAGAGGGCGTTACCTACAGTCAGAACAAACCTATTTCAGGGATTTTATTCTCGACTGATGCGCAGGGAGACACCGCTTTTAGTGTCTCTTTTTTAAATGGAAAAGAAAATGGCATTGCAAAATTTTATTATCCCGGCAATAAACTGCGCGAAGAACGCTTCTTTGTGAACGGCTGGAAAGAAGGAACGCATCGGGGCTGGTACGAAAATGGTAAATCCATGTTCGAGTACCATTTCCACAACGATATGTTCGAGGGAAGTTATAAAGAATGGTTTCCCAACGGAAAGCTATTCCGGAATATGAACTACGAAAAAGGTCAGGAATCAGGCGTTCAGCAAAGCTGGTACACAACAGGAAAAATAAAAACGAACTACCTAATTAAGGACGACAGACGGTATGGCTTACTGGGTACTAAAAACTGTAAAAATCTGTCAGACAGCATTTTTAAGAAGTAGTTCGCTAGTTGCTGTAGTTTTATGGATTGCCTGCCAGACTGAAACGAACTCGTATCTGCCCTATTATAATACGCCCGATTTTACACCAATTTTTATTGACTCCCACGCCGATATTGCGAAGAAAATTCCGCACACTATCAGCAATTTTTCGTTTAAAGACCAGAACGGCGAAATCTTTACGCAGAAAGCTATTGAAGGAAAAATTCATGTGGCCGATTTTTTCTTTACCTCCTGTGGAGCCATATGCCCCAAAATGACCAAGCATATGCAAATGGTCGAAAAAGCATTTCCGAATGACCCTAGTGTCGTGTTGCTTTCTTACAGCGTCACTCCCTGGATTGATAGTGTAGCCCGCCTGAAAACCTACAGCCAGACAAATGGTATCCAATCGAAGAACTGGCATTTACTGACGGGTAAAAAATCGGAGATTTATCAGTTAGCCCGTCAATCGTACTTTGCCGAAGAGGAATTAGGGTTTAGTAAAGACAGCACTGAATTCCTTCATACCGAACATTTTTTACTGGTCGATAAACACAAGCGTATACGGGGCATTTATAATGGAACCCTCAAGCTTGAAATGCAGCAACTTATCGCCGACATCAAGACATTAGCAAAAGAATCGGATTGAAAATTCGGCTCAAATTGTACTTTTACGAATAATATATAGGTGGTCGATAGCCATACTATCATTTTATTCCTCTATGCAACTTACCGATTTCAAAACCGTAGCCGAAAACTATAAAGTTATTTTCTTCGATGCCTTTGGTGTCTTGAAAAACTCAGAAGGCCTGCTGCCGGGTATTGAAAAAACATTCGACTGGCTTCGGGAAACTGGTAAAGATTTTTACGTTCTGACTAATGATGCCTCACGTGGGCCACATGAACTGGCCGAATCCTACTATCGACAGGGCTTCTACGCTATTAAACCTGAGCGCATTATTTCGTCGGGAATGCTGGCTCGTGAATATTTGGATTTAAAGGTACATAATGGTACGGTAGCCTATTTAGGAACCGAAAAATCGGCCCATTATCTCGAAACGACTGGCCTTAAAACGTTGCCCATCAGCCAGGTTGACCTTAAAGATGTCGCTGATATTAATGCCTTAGTGCTACTGGACGATGAAGGTTTCGACTGGAATACTGATTTAACCAAGACCGTGAATCTGCTCAGGAAACGTAATATTCCGGTTATTGTCGCCAATACAGATAATACCTATCCCGTCTCGAAAACCCGCATTGCTATTGCCATTGGGGCTATTGCCAAAATGATTGAAAACATTGTTGGCAAGCAGTTCATTCGCTTTGGAAAACCCGATGCCCAGTTGTTTATGTTTGCCTATGAGCGACTCGAGAATGCAGCGCATATCAGCAAGCGAGATATTTTGATGGTAGGCGATACCTTACGAACTGATATTCTGGGCGGTAACAAATTTGGCCTAGATACGGTCCTTGTGTTAACGGGTAACACCCAGCCACAAGATGCCGAAGTATTGATTCGAAGCACGGGAATTATTCCAACCTATGTCTGTAAGTCGGTTGTGATTCGGTAAATAAGCTAGTTTTTTATACTATGCTTTAGCTAATAGGGGTTTAGCTTTTCATTTGATTTCTATTCGTAATCAAATGATTATCAAAAGTATAACTCTATATACGTAGCTATTACGAACGATTTATAGTCCAAAAAATTGTTTGATAATACAAAGGTAAATACGTTTCTTTGCGCAGTTTTTTAACTAGAACAGACTACTAAAATGTCGGACATTGCACAAAAAGTTAAGAATATCATTGTTGAGAAACTGGGTGTTGAAGAGTCAGAAGTGACGCCAGAAGCAAGCTTTACCAACGATCTGGGTGCCGATTCGCTTGATACGGTTGAGCTGATCATGGAATTTGAAAAAGAATTCAATTTGCCCATCCCCGACGACGAGGCTGAAAAAATCTCTACCGTTGGTTTGGCCATCGAATACCTGGAAAAACACATTGGGAAGTAAATCTCATTACGGAAACCTGATTCGGAATTAAGGCCACTAGCCTAAGCTCGAATTGTTCATTCCGATCAGCAAATCCATTAAGTACCTGAAATCCAACACCAATTAGTTTAGACTTGGCGTTGTTTTTCTTTTTCATTACGCAGTATAGCTGTATGACATTCAAACGAGTAGTAGTGACCGGCCTCGGTGCGTTGACACCCATTGGCAATGATGTACCCACTTATTGGAACAACTTAGCCGCCGGTGTAAGCGGGGCCGGTCCCATTACTAAGTTTGACGCCAGTAAGTTTCGGACGCAATTCGCCTGCGAAGTGAAAGGGCTGGACGTCACACAGTTCATTCCCCGGCAGGAAGCCCGAAAGATGGACGCGTTTACGCATTACGCGCTCATTGCAACCGAAGAAGCCGTTCGTGATGCTAACTTGAACCTCGATACGCTCGACAAAAACAAAGTCGGTGTCATTTGGGGTCGGGTATAGGTGGTCTCAAATCGTTTGAAGACGAAATGATTGGCTATGCCCAGGGCGACGGCACTCCTCGTATCAATCCGTTCTTTATTGTCCGCATGATTGCAGACAGTGCATCGGGACAGATTTCCATGCGCTATGGTTTTCGGGGCACTAATTACGTGACCGTATCGGCCTGCGCATCGACTAACAACGCCATTATTGATGCACTGAACTACATTCGCTTAGGTCGGCTGAATATGTGCGTTGTAGGAGGATCTGAAGCAGCTGTAACAAAGGCGGGTATCGGGGGGTTCAACGCCAACCGGGCTTTGTCAGAACGCAATGATTCACCCGAAACCGCTTCCCGGCCCTACGATAAAGATCGTGACGGATTTGTATTGGGAGAAGGTGCTGGTTCTATTATTCTTGAAGAATACGAACATGCACTGGCCCGCGGAGCCAAAATTTACGCAGAGTTAATTGGGGGCGGAATGTCTTCAGATGCCTATCATATTACGGCACCTCACCCCGATGGCTTAGGTGCCTTTCTGGCGATGCAGGATGCGCTTAACGATGCAGGTATTGCCCCCACCGATATTGATTACATTAATACCCACGGCACCTCAACACCGATTGGCGATCCACAGGAACTGAAAGCTATTCATCAGTTGTTCGGAGAGCATTCGTTCAAGTTGAATATCAGTTCGACCAAGTCGATGACTGGACATTTGCTGGGAGCTGCAGGGGCTGTTGAAGCGATTGCTTGTCTAAAAGCGATGGAACATCAACTTGTTCCACCGACAATTAATCACTTCACTGACGACGATGAAATTGACCCACGCTTTAATTTAACATTTAATACGGCTCAGGAGCGGTCTATAACAACCGTGATGAGTAATGCGTTTGGGTTCGGAGGTCATAATGCTATCATCATTTTCCGTAAACTTAGCTGAGTCGTGCAACTCGCTCTGCCCCGTAGTTTATTCAATCCTCTAGAGTGGTTTCGGTCTGGCAACAGCGATCCGCGCAAGAATCTGCGCCGGTCAATTGGCCATATCATTGGCGCACGTCCATCAAATCTTGGTTTGTATCAACTAGCCCTGCGCCACACTTCGGCCTCGAAAGCAACGGCTATTGAAGGGTTTCGGGAATCAAATGAACGGCTCGAATATCTGGGCGATGCCGTACTGGGCATGGTTATCGCCGAATTTCTCTTCAAAAAATACCCCTACAAAGACGAAGGTTTCTTAACCGAAATTCGCTCCCGAATTGTAAATCGGGAAACCCTTAACGGCATTGCCCGAAAAATAGGCCTCGACCAACTTATTGAATACGATGGCAGCCGAACCCGCAGCCTGCCTGCTCGTACATCTATGTATGGCGATGCGCTTGAGGCCTTAGTTGGAGCCGTCTATTTAGATAAAGGCTTCCGGTTTTCGCGTCAATTTATCCTGAAAGACCTTTTGTCGCACTACGATATTGAATCGGTTGTGCAGAATAACGGCAACTATAAAAGCCGTCTGATTGAGTGGGCCCAGCGCGAAGGCAAAGAGATTCGATTTGAAATCGTCTCTGAAAAAGGCAATAGTCACTTCCGGGAGTTCATTGCTCAGGTACTCGTTGACGATGAAGCCTTTGCTACAGGTAGCGGCTACAGTAAGAAAAAGGCCGAGCAGGCTGCTGCAGAGAAAGCTTTTGAATTATTGGCTATTAAGTAAGCCTTCATTATTCTATAAAAACTGTAGACTTTAAGCTACATTCTACCCATTCATTCTCGATTCTCCTTCTTAGAGATCATTCCTGTCAGGTTTGGTTTTGCGTCATCTTGTCCGTGATACGGCCATTACCTCACGTTAAAAATGACAAAATGACTGAAATAGACTTGGTATTTTAGTTGGCATAAAGTTTGAAAAATGACAGGTATAATCTGTTTACCTTATTGTCTAACTCTAAAACCAACAGATAGTCATGAATACGTTAGTGCGCACGAACAACAGCTATCCGTCGTTGATCGAAAATTTTTTTGGCCGCGACGTGAACGACTTTTTTAACAGTAGTACTTCATCCCTTAACAACGTTCCGGCAGTGAATGTAGTAGAGCATCAGGACGGCTTTCGGATTGAAGTAGCTGCGCCCGGTTTGAAGAAAGAGGACTTCAAACTTAACCTGAACCACAATAATCTTACGATTTCGGGTTCACAGGAAACGCACAAGGAAGAGCCAGATACGAATAGCCAGGTAACGAATCGGGAGCGGTATACACGCAGAGAGTTTAGTTATTCATCTTTCCAGCGGACATTCACGTTACCCACTTCTGTTGATGCCGATAATATTCAGGCATCCTATATAAATGGTCTATTGAAAATAGAGATTCCTAAGCGAGAGGAAGCCAAAATAAAGCCGCCAAGGCAGATTGAAATTGGTGGTTAATTCGTTGATAAAGTATAGTCCGAAAAAGCCCGTGAGGGAATTCTCATGGGCTTTTTTTTACAGTAAATTTGGCCTAACAAAGCCTTGTTAAATATTGTTAAGGACGCATAAGACCTGGATTTTTCGGAAGCGACTTTCCGTTATATCAACAGACGCAGTAAAGCCGTCGTCAACACAAAAAGAAAGCAATTAGATTTTCCCATTTAAACATGAAAAGCAACTGGAAATTATTAGCGTTGATGGCACTCGTATCGAGTGCAATAACGCTGGCCGCTTACAACCTGTTGGGATTCAACAACCGGGATGTAATTTTTAACGAATCGTCGCCAATACCAACGATTACGGGCCGTTTGGCCTCGATGCCAGGAGGACCATCATCCGTACCCGGCGATTTCTCTACCGCAGCCGAAGCCGTTACACCAATGGTTGTTCACATTCGGACCACGATGACTCGTACCGTTCGTCAGCAACAAATGCCCGACATTTTTCGGGAGTTCTTTGGTGAAGAATTTGGTGGTCAGCGTCAACCCCGTCGTCAGCAAGGTCAGGCATCTGGCTCAGGCGTAATTATCAGCAAAGATGGTTACATTGTAACCAACAATCACGTTGTGCAGGATGCTGATGAGGTTGAAGTCATTATGACGGATAAGCGTAGCTTTAAGGCGAAAGTAATTGGAACAGACCCTCTGACAGATCTGGCTGTTATTAAAGTTGATGCGAATAACCTGCCCGCAATAACACTCGGGGATTCAGACGCGCTGAAATTAGGTGAATGGGTACTAGCAGTTGGTTATCCACTTGATCTGGAGTCGACGGTTACCGCTGGTATCGTCAGTGCTAAAGGCCGTCGGATTGGTATTCTGGACCAGGACTATGCGCAGCGCCAGGGTCAGCAAGGGCGGACAGAAAAGCAGGGGGATACACCCGTAGAAGCTTTCATCCAAACGGATGCCGCCATCAACCCAGGGAACTCGGGTGGTGCCTTAGTGAACCTGCGTGGCGAATTAGTTGGAATCAACTCCGCTATTGCATCGGCTACGGGTTACTACAGTGGCTATGGGTTTGCGGTGCCTGTATCGCTGGTTAAGAAAGTATCGGCGGATTTGCTTAAGTATGGCAACGTACAACGTGGTTATATTGGCATCCTGCCTATTGAATTGAACAGCACAGTTGCCAAAGAGAAAGGGGCAAAAGTAGGCCGTGGTATCTATGTAGAAAACGTGGTTGAAAAAGGTGCCGCCGAAGCCGCTGGCCTGAAAAAAGGGGACGTTATCGTGAAGATGGAAGGCCAACCACTTGATTCAGATGCGCAAATGCGTGAAATCATTGGTCGTCGTCGTCCAGGAGATGCCATTACCGTTACGATCAACCGCGATGGGACCGAACGCGATGTTAAAGTTGAACTTCGCAACCGAAACGGTGGACGGGAGCTTATCAAGAAAGAAGAGGTTACGGCATCGACTACGTCCCTGAATTCACTGGGTGCTCAGTTTGAAGATCTATCGGCTCAGGATGCCAAACAACTAGGTGTTAGTGGTGGCGTTCGGGTGAAAAAAATCGTGGATGGTAAGCTAGCCGAAACCGACATTGAAGAAGGTTTCATCATTGTGAAAGCAAACGGCAAAAACGTTAAAAGCACGAAAGACCTTCAGGCCATTATGTCGGCCGTGAAAGAAGGGGAAGGGCTGATGCTCATTGGCATGTACCCCAACAGCTCACGGATGTACTACTACGCGGTACCTGTTTAAGGATAAAATAGAAGGATAAAAGGGAGTAAGGGAAAGAGGGGGACGAAAGGGAATAACAGTATTCCCTTTCGTCCCCCTCTTTCCCTTACTCCCTTTTATCCTTCTATTCGAAGTAGTTCAATATCTGGTGGCCACTACTAGCCAACAGTTGATCGCGCCGGAAGAGATCGATATCGGATGTCATCATATCTTTTACTAAGGCAGGCAGATCATATTTTGGTTTCCAATTCAACTGAGTCATCGCTTTCGTTGGGTCGCCAAGCAGCAGATCAACCTCCGTTGGGCGGAAGTACCGTGGATCGATGGAGACGACTACTTTACCTACCTCAACAGGAAACTCGGGATTGGTCGAACTGGCGACGGTGCCTACTTCGTCAACCCCTTCGCCGGTGAAAGCCAGCTCAACACCGATTTCAGCAAACGCCATCCGTACAAAATCCCGAACGCTGGTGGTTACGCCGGTGGCAATAACGTAATCCTCAGGTTTGTCCTGTTGCAGGATCAGGTACATCGCTTCAACATAGTCCTTTGCATGGCCCCAATCGCGCAGGGAGTCCATATTCCCCAGATAAACCTTATCCTGCAATCCCAAACCAATACGCGATACAGCGCGGGTGATTTTACGTGTTACAAAGGTTTCACCCCGTAGTGGTGATTCGTGGTTAAACAGAATCCCGTTACAGGCATACATATTATAGGCCTCCCGATAGTTAACCGTAATCCAGTAACCATACAATTTAGCGACGGCGTAGGGTGAACGAGGATAGAACGGGGTTGTTTCAGATTGAGCATGTCCCTGAACACCACCATAGAGTTCAGAAGTGGATGCCTGATAAATACGGGTCTTTTCCGTCAATCCCAGCAAACGAACCGCTTCCAGGATACGGAGTGTACCAATGCCATCAACCTGAGCGGTATATTCGGGTTCATCGAAACTTACCCGCACGTGAGACATAGCTCCGAGGTTATAAATCTCGTCGGGCTGAACTTCCTGAATGATACGGATAATATTCGCTGAATCAGACAGGTCGCCGTAATGAAGCTTTAAAGGCACTTTTTTCTCATGCGGATCTTCGTACATGTGGTCAATCCGCTGTGTATTGAAAAGTGAACTCCGGCGTTTAATCCCGTGAACTTCATAGCCTTTCTCTAACAGTAACTCGGCCAGATAGGCCCCATCTTGCCCGGTAATTCCGGTAATCAGCGCTTTTTTCATAGTATCCTAAAGTGGTCAAGGCCAACGCCTAAAATTGTCGAAAACTAATCAAAGTTAGGTTATGCTGGCCAAATCTTATCAATTACTTTATTAATAGGCTACGTCGGATGTCTACTTTATCGGGCTGTAATTGCGCTGACGCCATCAATCGACGAATAGAATTATAATATCGTTCGGCATCTAAACGGTGCATAAAGTCCCCTACCTTAAGCTTATAGGTTGGTTGGTTATAACTCAGATAAGGGCTTAGTTCTGGGAAATTCTGGGAAATCAACAATTTGGCAGCATCGGCTTCCTGACGTTGAGTTCCCACATAGACCTGGATGCGGAAGCCCGGCGCATACCGGATCGTTCGATTACGGGTAGCAATCGTATCAAGTACCAGGTCGAGCCGTCTGTTGATATGCAACGCTTCCACGGGCGCATTCGGTTTACGCATATCAGGTTTACGCGTTGTGGTCGGTGGTGTTGTTACAGGCACCGCTGGGCGGCTCGCAACGGGTGAATTGGCTGACGTAGAACCGTATACGGGACGTGTGGATGTTAAATCTTCGTTATAACTATTATAATCGACAGTTGACCGACCTGAGGTAACTGAGCGGCTACCCGCACAACCTGCCAGCATCAGTACACCCAGTATCAACAATCCACTTAATTTGTAATCCATAACTATCAACAAATAAAACGCTAAAATAGCCATTTTGAGATTCGAATACCTGAATCCAATCGGTTCATCAATAAACCCATGCCGGATTTTAGTTAATTTTGGCCATTCACCAGAAATACCACATGCTGAATATACAAAGCCACGTATCGCTCAAGCCCTATAATACATTCCGGATTGATGCCAGTGCGCGGTATTGGGTTGAAGTTGGGAATGAAGACGACCTGAAGACGTTGCTTCAACTAACGGAATTTATTGATACACCCAAACTAATTCTTGGCGGGGAAGTAATGTATTGCTTTGCCAGAACTTTGATGGCCTGGTGGTTAAAATCAACATTCAGGGCATTGACGTTGTCCGGGAAGACGATAAACATATTTACCTGACAGCCGGTGCCGGGGTTAACTGGCATGAACTGGTTCTATTCTGTGTACGAAGAGGGTTCGCAGGTATGGAAAACCTATCCTTGATTCCGGGACGGTTGGGGCAGCACCCATGCAGAATATTGGTGCCTATGGTGTCGAGTTGGAACAGGTATTCGAGTCGCTCACAGCAGTTCAGGTTGGAACCGGCGAAAAACGAACCTTTACCCATGCCGATTGCGCATTCGGTTATCGGGAGAGTGTGTTTAAGCGGGACTTGAAAGGCCAATATATTATTACGAGCGTTACCTTTCGCTTAGATAAACACCCTACGTTTCATACCCGCTATGGAGCCATTCAGGAAACGCTGGCGAATATGGGGGTTTCAGAAGATAATCTGACCATTAAGGCAATTAGCGATGCCGTTATTCATATCCGACGCAGTAAACTCCCTGATCCAGCTCAAATTGGTAATGCAGGCAGTTTTTTCAAAAACCCTGAAATTCCCAAAGACCAGTTTGACCTGTTAAAGACGCACTACCCAACCCTACCAGGCTACCCAGCGGGCGACGAACAGGTTAAAGTCCCGGCGGGTTGGCTTATTGAACAGGCCGGTTGGAAAGGGTATCGCTCCGGCGATGCAGGTGTTCATGCTAAACAGGCACTGGTATTGGTCAACTATGGCTCCGCTACGGGCGACGAAATCATGGCGCTTGCCAAACAAGTGCAGCAATCCGTACAGGAGAAATTCGGGGTATCTATTTCGCCCGAGGTTAATATTGTTTAGTAAGTGAAATGGGTGGAGTAAGTTAATTTTCTCACAACTTACTCCACCCATTTCACTTACTAAACTTACTTCACTCATTTCACAACTTCACCTACTCAAAACAAAGCGAAGCGGCACCAAGCAGGCCAGCATCATTTCCAAGGGTTGCTTTTTTAATGCTTAAGCCATTTTTGTAGTAGTCATTAAGCCAGTAATCGAGCGTTTTATTAACGGCTGGTATAATGTAATCGAATGAAGCCGACAGGCCTCCACCAATCAATACCTGCTTGATATCTAAGACTTTGATTAGCGCAGCTAATCCTTCGCCCAGCATTTCGCCTACTTCAGTCCAGATTTGTAACGCCAGTTCGTCACCTTCAGCCGCAGCTGCAACAAGGCCTGTTGTTGAAATATTGCCATCATCCGGCAAATGAGTGTCGCCTTTAAATTCGCTCCGGCGCTCGTTAGCCAGGTCCAGCAATTCTTTTTTACCGATGTTTCGTTCAAGTACACGCCCATTACGAGATGGGATGTGCCCAGGCTCCATAGCGTTTCCATCACCACCGGTAAAGATTTTTTTGTTAATAATTGCCGCGCCACCCACACCTGTACCAAGCGTAATGAAAATATAGTTTTCGGTGATTTTTTCTTCGGCAAAGTAGTATTCGCCCAAAGCAGCGGCATTGGCATCATTCGCCAGAAAAAATTGAGTACCGGGAAACCGTTTACTTAGGAGTTCCACCATCGGAAGACCATTGATTTCTGGAATAGCCGTAATCTCAAGCGGCACCGTTCGCTCCCGATTGAGCATACCCGGCAAGCCAATGCCCACTTTCTTAACATCCTTATTGCTTAGAAGTTGCAAGGCAACCGCATCGCCAAAGCGTTCGATGAAATGGCCTGATTCGCGCCAACTGATCGTGTCGTGGCTATAAAAATTGGAAATCTTACCGGTATTCGCATCGACAATACCCATTTTGACGTTCGTGCCGCCGACGTCAATACCCAAATACTCAACGGAAGCCATTCGTAGCAATAATCAGTTTAACAGTGAACAATTTTCAGAGCTCAGGAACGATGAAGCAGCGCGCAAGATACGAAAAAGTCCTTACCCCCCTGCCGTTTATAGCTAACGCTAAATATCACCGAGCTGGGGGCGGATTAGAATCTCTTCAACAACGGCACTTTTTGAGAGGGAATAGGCGGCCCAGGCACTGTTAGCGACATCGTCGGGTTTCATAAACCGCTCTTCGGGTAAGTCGGTACCTTCCCAGCTGGCCGTGAGGGTTGCACCCGGAAGAATAGCGGTCACTTTCACCCCATGTGGCTTTAGTTCCTCCCGTAATACGCGACTCATGCCCAGCAAAGCGAATTTAGAGATGCAGTAGGAACCACCATTCGTATAGGGAGTAATGCTGGCGGTAGAGCACATCATAAAAATATGGCCCTGCCTCCGGGAAATCATGTCGCTAACTAAGCCACGGGTTATGTGGTAGGCACTGGCCACGTTAGTATTCATCAGTTGCTCAAAGGTTCCTTCGGCTTCATTATGAATCTGTCCCGGCTGAAACACCCCCGTATTATTAACCAGCACATCAACAGGACGATTGAGTGACTTAATATAATCAAGTAAGCTGTTAACCCCCTCTCGGGTAGACAGGTCAGCACCAACAGGTAGCAGACCTGGTGCCGTTCCATCCGACACTTGTATACCCTCAACTGATCGGGCGCATACGACGGCATCGAATCCTTCGGCGACAAATCGGTCGGCAATGGCGCGCCCAATGCCTTTTGTACCGCCAGTTACAATAATTAGTGGGTTCATGTACTAAATAGTATACTTCAAATCGTATAGCTCTCGAAGACCTGTAAGGTTTCGCAAGTTACGTAGAAACCATTCTATCTTTATGAGGGTTCTTCCGGGTATATAATACCGACCTGACCCGGGCAAAGTCGGTTTGTTTCGCTACTCGCTTTATGTCACGATTAGGCAGTTACTTTATTTTTCTAGGCACCCTCTTCCGCAATCGGGAGAAAGTCCGTGTTTATCTAAGTCTTATTCTGAATGAATGCACCTCCATTGGTGTCGGTTCTATTTTCATTGTTGCGCTGGTGAACACCTTTATTGGGGCTGTCACTTGTGTTCAAACGGCGTACAACCTTACGAATCCATTTGTCCCCAAAAATATCATTGCCCTTATCGTGCGTGATAGCTCTATTCTGGAGTTAGCTCCCACGCTATCCTGCATCGTGCTGGCAGGTAAGGTAGGCTCAAACATTGCGAGTGAAATAGGCACGATGCGTATTACGGAACAAGTTGATGCGCTGGAAGTAATGGGTATTAATTCTAGTTCGTATCTGGTTTTACCTAAAGTGATAGCTTCTGTGTTGATGTTTCCGCTCCTGGTTATCATGGCTGGTTTTCTCGCCATTTTGGGTGGCTATATCGCTGGAACACTGGCGGGTGTTATTTCGGCTGAAGATTACATATCGGGGCTTCGTTTCGAGTATAAGCCATTTGGGGTTACGTTCGCGCTCATCAAAACCGTTGTATTTGCCTTTCTGGTCTCAACCATTTCAGCTTATCAGGGCTATCGAGTAAGCGGTGGTGCCCTGGAAGTGGGGGCGGCTTCTACGGCAGCAGTCACTAACAGTTGTATTGCCATCGTAGCCGCCGACTTTATTCTGACACAGATGCTGTTAACTTAATTTTGAATGAGTGAATGAATAAATGAGTGAATAAATGCATTTACCATCAATTCACTCATTCACCATTCAATCATTCAATCATTGGCTAATGATTGACATTAAAAATATATCCAAGACCTTCGGTGATCGACAGATTCTGACGAGCATTAATGGATCATTTAAACCGGGTGATACAAGCCTGATTATTGGCGGGAGTGGTACGGGTAAAAGTGTATTGCTCAAGTGCATGATTGGCTTGATCAAGCCCGATTCAGGTGAAGTACTTTACGATGGACGAAACTTCCTTACCAGTAATCTTGAGGAACAGAAAGCCATTCGGAGGGAGATGGGGGTCTTGTTTCAGGGATCGGCGTTGTTTGACTCAAAGAGCGTTCTGGAAAATGTTCGGTTTCCACTCGATATGCTTACCGAACAGCCCGAAAACGAAAAACTAGACCGGGCACGGGAATGTCTGCGTCGGGTTGGGTTAGAAGCGGCCGCTGACCGAATGCCATCTGAAATCAGTGGTGGGATGAAAAAACGCGTTGGTATTGCCCGTGCGATTGTTCTGAATCCTAAGTACTTATTCTGCGATGAACCCAACTCCGGCCTTGACCCACTAACATCGATCAAAATTGATCAGCTTATCTCCGAAATCACTAATGAGTTCAAGATCACAACGGTCGTTATTACGCACGATATGAATTCCATGATGGAGATTGGCGAGAAAATCATGTTTCTCTATCAGGGCAAAAAGCTTTGGGAGGGCAATAGCGATACGCTAATCCACTCAGATGTAAATGAGCTAAACGAGTTCATCAATGCGAATAAACTGATTCGGGAGATGGAGAAGTGAGAATGCTGCCTGGCTAATCGAAAATTGTAATTAGAGCTAAAAGCGCCAACGCGCCTGTATTTTCACTTCCGTTTTATGAGGGGCACTAATTTGGTCGAGGTCAGAGCCAACGGTATCCTGATTAGTCAGATCTGTTCTGGCCCAGCGTAGCCAGACATCCAGATGACGACCTACTGTATACTGTACCAGCAAATAATGACGGACGCCCCGATTGAAGTATGCTGGAAATGAGAATGCATACAGCACATCGCGTTCATACACATACTGCCGACTATCGTAATCGTCCGTACCGAATAGGGCCACTCGTCCACTGATACTCAGCCGCCGGTAATCTAATGTAGCATCTTGTACCAATACGAATCCACGAGAAGCTGATTGGCCCGAATATGTAAATTCGCCCCACTGTATCCGTGACCGTAACGACAGGCCACGCATCAATTTATAGTCGGCATTCAGTGCATAACTCCGGCGTGTGGTACCCACAACCTCTTTAGCCTTCCCGACTGTCAGATTTTTCTGCTTGTGTTCTTCGTGATAGACCGCATAGAACGCGGTTTGACGATTAGGCGTATAGCGTGTCTGGAGTAGATAGTCGAACCCATCGGAGGGTTTATCGACCAAATATTTCAACCACGGAAAGTTAAAATAGTCAACAAAACCACCTACAGTTAGCTTTCGATAAACCGTATACTTCAAGCCCAGGTATGCACCAGACTCATTGATCGTTCGGGTTCCTTCGCTGAAGCCATTGCTATAAAAACTATGAAAGTTGCGATCGTAATGGCGCAAAACGATAGCCAAATCAATTTTTTTCGTCAGGCTGGCCAATGTCCCACCTACAGCACCCATACCCCTGAATTTGTTACGGAGCCACTGCTCCGCGCAACCTCAGCAAACAGGTTCCAGTTTCGCCAAATATAGCCTCCATGTACGCCGACAACGAGATTTTGCCGCCCGGTAAATTCGTACTGGTTATAAGGCAAATCCCGCTTCTGGAAAAATTTATCAAAAGACGTTCGCAGAAAGGTTAGTCCGAGTTGAACTTGACGGCGGTTGTGATACAGCAAATGAGCGCCCAGGTTGGTCTCCAGTAAACTACCCTGATCGTCAATCTCCGATTGCGTCCGGTGAAGGCCAGACGTTTGCAGGGAGGTAGCCATCATACCTGACTCTGAGCTATCGGCTGACGTATGTGCATCCCTTCGGTTTCGAGCAGCGAGCAAGGTTAAATCCAGGCTTCGAGACAACGCGTAGGTGGCCGTTCCGCCCCTGAAGTAGCCATATTCAGTAAGTGAGGTATAAGGCCGTGCGCCCAGCGTTGGCCGACGAACCGTTTGAACCGTTTCAGCGCTTTTGCCTAGCACAAACCCTGCCGACAGCACTAGCCCCTGCCCTACCTGTAGTTGATAATCACCTAGTAAAATAGTCCGCCAACGACCCCGATTCTGCACTTGCGCATGAAACGAAACGTAATCCATCCCGTAATGGCGTGCCGAAGGTTCCCAGTTGATTTGTTCGCCTGGGTCTTTTTCCATCGTTAGACCAATACTAAATGCCCTGGGACGGCTGTATCGGTAGCGGGCATACCATTGACCGGAATTACCTAAATACCGTGCAGGAAGATTGCCCTTTTTATCGGGGTAGCCTCTGAGAAGCCTTTTTGCTGTTCCAGAACTTGCTCATAACGTACAATAAGGTAGTTATCCGTAGGGGTGGGCAATGCCCCAAACAAGCCAGGTGTTCCTGCTACTGTAACAAACGGAAGGAGACGCCGAATCGTTGGCAAATCGAAGTCGGGTACGGCCTGTAGTTCGTAAATAGACAACAGATCGCCAAATTCAGCACGATACGCTGCCAGGCTATTTAGCTGGCGTTCGGACAGTAGGTAGGTAGTTTCTAATTCTTCACGACTCGCCCCATTCAGATCGAGCGGATTAGCATAAAGTTGCGTCAG
Source organism: Spirosoma telluris (assembly GCA_003259005.1). Lineage (GTDB taxonomy): Bacteria > Bacteroidota > Bacteroidia > Cytophagales > Spirosomataceae > Spirosoma > Spirosoma telluris. The sequence continues at coordinate 5,532,586 of QLII01000001.1, read as the reverse complement.
TGCATCATAAACAGACTGATAATCAATACCCTCGGTCTGTACTGGAAATAAATCCTGCAAATACCGGCTAATATCCTCCGGCCGATCTATTCGTTGGCCGGAGGGCATACGCTGCTGAGAAAAAGCAGGACTAATGGTCACTAATCCGACCACTATGAGCAGATAAATAGTTCGCAAAATCCTTTTTGTTCAAATACGATAGCTAATTCCGGCCAGCTATTTCGGGACTCGATCACCAGAAACGGTTGGTGATAAGTAAGACGAGAATAAAACCTGAAAGATACTATCAGCAACAAAAAAGATACATAGACCAAAGGGGTCTGTATTAAGAGAAGCGTCTTTTTAAAATTTCAACTAATTCACTGACCTCATCACTGCTCATATCCCACAGATACTGAGATGCATAGCGATACGATATCAGATCAAGGGCCTGCCCGTAGTTGTTCAGCGTATCAATTTCTTCAACAGCCTGGTTGTAAGCACTTGAATTACCATTGAAAAGTTGATTGATAAACCTGAACTTTTGATTCAATGAAATACTCCGGGCCACACTCTCAATAGGCGCACGGTGGAATGTCTCCGCCACTGTAGATGGCTCCGCAGCCGTTGTTTCCCGCAAGGTATCGTTTAGCGACGGGGGCAGTTCCGTAGCGACTATGGGTGGTTTGGTATCAGTAGGCGTTGTGATGGCACCTGTCTGTAAAGGTGATGGCTGACTAATAGGAGCCACGGGTTCTGGCACAGCAGGCGAATCGTTAATAAACTTAACGCCGTTTGAACTTGACGCGTCTACTGCTTCAGGAGCCCGTGTTGGATCAGGTTTAGGCGGTATAGCCGGACTAGCGGTTTCAGCCAGCGATTCTATCGCAACCAAGGGTGCTGGTGGAACTGCCGATTCAATAGCCGTATCGAAAAATGATCGCAATGGAGCAGGCGGAATGCTATCAGGCACATGGCTACGTAGTAAAGCTGATACATCCATTGGCAATTTCTCCGAAAATTGGGCAACAAACTTATCATACTGCTCAATTTCATGCCCTTTCTGAGTCAATGCTTCATCTAGGTAAATTAAGGCCTGATTGACATAAATAAACGATTTCCCATTCATACGCTGCGTAATATAGGCAGGAATAAACTGGTTGATCTTTGTGTAACGCGTAATTTGCTTCATGGCGGCATCTGTCACCGTAAAATCAGGCTGACTACGCAGGACGTCATCGAAATAGGCACGGGGATCGAAAATCATGATGATGGCCCGGCGAGTAGCATCGGCCAGCAGGGGCTCTAAGTGCTCGCGTCGAACCGAAATATATTGCGACACAACGTTCATGAAATTCTGCAATGCCTCTTGTACCTCATTATTGGTAAAGTCAAAATAAGGACTCCGAAACTTTGCGGCATCTGCCTGCCATTTATCCGACAAACTACTGATAATAAACAAATTAATTTGACTAATTGGGGTAAGCGAAAGAATCTGCCGACCATTCATAGTCGCATGCTGCTGATAGAAATCAGAGGCAATCCGACGGGCGTAGGATTTGCTATATTCAGTAAGGGCGTTGGCGTTAAACTTGTTCGACATTAGGAAAAGCCTTTGTTTTGTAAATATATAACTTTCGGCTACAAACCGACTGTTGTCAATGAAGAAATCAAATGCAGCGGGACGCACTCTATGATTTAGTCCTACTATGGGTAAACCATGTGGATAGATATAACAATATTCGTTCCTGTTGTTCACGGTAGGTTGTATCTTATTAACTAATCTGCTCAATTTTATTGCTCTTACCAGATGTTTATTGAACCCTCACGACGACGCGACCCGCCCCACCTGCGAACAGGTTGGATTGAAGTTATTTGTGGCTCAATGTTTTCTGGCAAAACCGAAGAATTAATTCGCCGACTCACGCGGGCTCGTATTGCCAAACTGAATGTCCAGATTTTTAAACCTGCTTTAGACACTCGGTACCACGATGAAAATATCGTTTCTCACTCCGAAATGGCTATTCATTCAACACCTGTGCAAACAGCGGGCCAGATTCTCATGCTAGCTGGTGATTGTGACGTAGTTGGTGTTGATGAGGCACAGTTTTTTGATCAGGATATTGCAAATGTTTGCAATGAACTGGCCAATCAGGGTAAACGAGTCATTGTCGCAGGCCTCGATATGGATTTCTCCGGAAAGCCTTTCGGCTGCATGCCTCAGTTAATGAGTGTTGCTGAATATGTTACTAAAGTTCATGCTATTTGCGTGGTTTGTGGCGACATTGCTCAGTATTCCTATCGGCTTGTACCATCGCAGGAACGCGTATTATTAGGCGAAACCGACAGCTATGAAGCCCGCTGCCGACGCTGCTACAACCTTGGTGATGAAGCCGGCAGAAAAGAATGGGCGTATGAAAATGTCACTGACCATGAATAGTACTCGTTATCGACTAATAAAAAAAGCAGGACTTGAGAAATTACCTTCTAAGTCCTGCTTTTTGTTAGTATTCTTTTATTTATCATTCGTTACTCAACAATCAGCACTCTCTCAGATTGGTATCTGGCAAACGCATGTTAGTTATCAGTCAGGGCAGTCTGTGGCGGTAATTGGTACTAAAATCTATGCAGCTACCCAGAATGGCTTTTTCTATTATGATAGAATCACGCATGAAACGACCACGCTCAGTAAAACCGCTGGCCTTAGCGACGTAGGGATTAGTCGGCTGCTGTATCTCGATGATCAGAAAAAATTACTCATTGCCTATCGAAATGGTAACCTGGATTTCCTAACGCTAACCGATATAGGCGAGCCAGGTACCGTTACAAATGTCAACACAATTGTTTCGGCCTCAAGCCTACCCGCGTCGCGAGGAATCAACCACCTGAATCGGATTGGCAACAATGCCTACCTCAGCACCGATTTCGGCCTGGTCGTTTTGGACTTGCTCAAAAATGAGATTCGGGACACGTATTTCAGCCAACGAGCGGATGGATCGCCCCTGCCAATTTATCAAACAACTGCTACTAACGATAGCCTATATGCGTTAACAGGCCCACTTGTCTCAACAGGCACGGGACTGAAGTTAAGAGCCGTACGATTTGCGACCAGTGTGAACATTGTAGACCCGGCCAACTGGCGAACTGTGCAAGAGCCTGGTCTGCAACTCGAATCTATCGTTGCGAATCAGGGTCGCTTATCGGCAACCGTTAACGGTGTTGGCGTATATGAACGCCAGAGTGGAAAATGGACTTTAACTCAATCCCTGGCCAATCCGCTCATTCGCCAATTTCCAGCTTCAACCGGCATACTACTGGCAACAAACAAAGCCATTACACTGCCTGGCTCCGGTCAATTTTCCGGATCGCTCTTAGTTGATCCGCGTGAGGTTTTGGCCGATGGCAGTACTATATGGGTTGCTGATACGAAAAGTGGATTGCTTTATGGCAATGGAGGTCAATTTCAGCGGATTGCTCCCGAAGGCCCAACTCGTGACCAGTTTGCCAGCCTGTTCACCTATCCACAAACACTCGTGGCCTTACCCATAGGCCCGTTGGATGCCACTCTGCTCACGTCGAATCAGCCCCCTGCCGAGTCGTTCTCTATACCTGCCAACCGATGGGTCAGTAGCCTACCTACAGGCCTAACTCGTGGTTTTAATTCAGCAGCCTACTCACCAACCGACCAACAGCTTTATCTGGGTAGTTTTGGCGGAGGTTTGTGGAGCCAGATCGAAGGCCAAACGCCAGTAGCAGTTACGTTACCAGCTACCATCAGCCCATTTATCAGCAGCCTGGCAACGGATATTGATGGAAATCTCTGGATAACAACCGGGCGAACGGTTTCTTCGCAACAGGCCACATTACACGTCCGTCGGGCCGATGGCTCATTTCAATCCTTTCCTATTGTGAGTCAGACCAATATTGTCCAGATCATTCCTGACGACAACGGGTTTCTCTGGCTCCGGCCCGACTTGGGTGGAGGCTTGTTAGTGGTTGATCCTCAAACCAATCGCAGCCGTTTTCTGACAACCCAAACGGGACAAGGTGGGTTACTCTCTAACAGCATTCGGGCCTTGGTGAAGGATCGAAATGGGTCAATCTGGGTAGGTACTGACCTTGGACCAACCGTATTCGATAGTCCTTATGCGGCATTCGACGTAACCATTGATGCCCAGCCTCCCCTACTCAACCGGCGTCGATTACTGGCCAATGAACTCATTACCGCCATTGCCGTCGATGGAGGCAATCGCAAATGGATAGGTACCCAAAAAGGCATTTATCATGTTGCTGCCGATGGCTCACAGCTTTTAGATACATTCACGGCGGAGAATAGCCCCTTACCGAACAATATCGTTCAGGCGGTAGCGATTGAGCCCACGAGTGGCAAGGTGTTTATCGAAACGGGAGCGTCAGGTAGCCTCAACGGCCTCGTATCCTATCAAGGGCCAGCTACAGAACCTGCGGAATTACTGACCAGTCTAACTATTTTCCCAAATCCGGTTCGACCCGACTTCACTGGCACCGTTGGCATTAACGGCCTAACCGAAAATGCGGCCGTGAAAATCCTTGATGCTGGCGGGCAATTGGTTTATGAAACCAAATCACAAGGCGGCACGGCTAGCTGGAACCTCCGAGATTACCGGGGTCGACAGGTACAAACAGGTATTTATTTAGTTGTGGTCGTTACGGCCGACGGCTCAGAAGGGCTTCGCGGGAAACTAGCGGTGGTGCGCTAGAAACGATATGATTAATGAATTTTTACAGCATCCTCAAAGAAGCTGTTGACCTTCATTTGACGAATCAGGTCATTTTGCCTACTTTTGATCAATTATTCAGCCATCTAGCCTGATTTCGGTCAGGCAGGTAACTAACCGAAAGCAACACACTCAGCATGAGAGAAATACAGTTCCGCGAAGCCCTGCGGGAGGCCATGACGGAAGAAATGCGCCGGGACCCACTGGTCTATCTGATGGGCGAAGAGGTCGCCGAATACAATGGTGCGTATAAAGTTAGCCAGGGTATGCTGGACGAATTCGGTCCCGAGCGCGTGATTGATACCCCCATTGCCGAACTTGGCTTTGCTGGTATTGGCGTTGGTTCAGCCATTAATGGCCTGCGACCAATCATCGAATTCATGACCTTTAACTTTTCGCTTGTGGCGATTGATCAGGTCATTAACTCAGCCGCAAAAGTTATGTCGATGTCGGGTGGGCAATACTCCTGTCCGATTGTTTTCCGGGGACCAACAGGTAATGCCGGTATGCTGTCTTCGCAACACTCACAAAACTTCGAGAACTGGTTCGCCAATACCTCGGGCTTGAAAGTGGTTGTTCCCTCCAATCCTTACGATGCTAAAGGTCTCCTCAAATCGTGCATCCGCGACAACGACCCTGTTATTTTCATGGAGTCGGAGTTGATGTATGGCGACAAGGGGCAGGTTCCTGAAGAAGAATACCTGATTCCAATTGGTCAGGCCAAAGTAGTTCGTGAAGGTAACGACGTAACCATTGTATCCTTTGGCAAAATCATGAAAGTAGCCCTTGCTGCTGCTGATGAATTAGCAAAAAACGGTATTTCGGCAGAGGTAATTGACCTTCGTTCGGTTCGCCCGATTGATTACGCAACGATCATCAGCTCGGTGAAGAAAACCAATCGATGTGTGATTGTAGAAGAAGCCTGGCCCTTGGCGGCTATTTCGTCGGAGTTGACCTACAACATCCAACGCAACGCCTTCGATTACTTAGATGCACCTGTTGTACGGGTTAATAGCATGGATTTACCCTTGCCTTATGCACCTACATTGATTGAAGCCATCCTGCCAAACGTGAAGCGTACGCTTCAGGCGGTAGATACGGTTATGTATAAGAAGTAGCGCGGGTGGAAACCCGCACGCCTATATCCAGTTCGCGGGTTTCCACCCGCGCTACTCAAAAAAGCGTTGGTCTGTGGACCAACGCTTTTTTGTTTTGTTATATACAAAAATACCCGACTGTTTTTAGCGGTCGGGTGTTGATTGATGCAATTGTAGGTAAAACGCCCGGAGTATGATTTTAGTTTAGCTATTGAAAAATAGTTAAATAATTTTTCATTTTGTCTACTCTTATGAATAAACTTACATAAGAGCCCCCTATCTTGGCAAAAACTAGCATGTTACGTCCTTCGGGCCGAACAATTTATGAAGTGACGATTCAGTATACGGGTTCGCTATCGACCATTCGTCAACGCGAGCCAACAGTCATCTTTTTTTCTAATCTCCGTAAAGCGGTTGATGCCCTCACGGCGGAGCTGGCCCTAAACAACTGGCCTCCCAAGGTTAATTATACAGCTGTTTATCGAGGTGTGAAGCAACGAGAGTTTTACAGCTGTGACTTCCACATGACCGACATGCGGGTTTTCCGAATTAAAATCGTTCCGCGAATTCTGAATCCAGCCTTGCCCCGGTTGGGTATTGATGAAAACCCGGCGAAATAAATGACGTTACTCAACTTCCCGAAAGTTTTGAACTTTCGGGAAGTTATAGATCAATAGGCCTTCAAACTCAAGTCCAGACTCTTAATCTGATGGGTCAATGCACCTGATGAAATAAAATTTACACCGGTTTCGGCATAAGCCCGTAGGTTCGTTTCATCTATACCTCCCGATGCTTCGGTTATGAATCGACCGTTGATCAGCCGCACCATATCACGAATTCCATCGGGCGTGAAATTGTCTAACAAAATTACATCTACCTGACCTACCCGCAGGACTTCCTCTACCTCGGCACGGTTTCGGGTTTCTACTTCGATGCGCAACTGCCGGCCTGTTTCCTTCAGATAGGTTACTGCTTTCGTGATAGCGGCTTCGATACTGCCAGCATAGTCGACGTGATTGTCTTTAATGAGAATCATATCATATAGCCCGAAACGATGATTCACGGCTCCTCCAATTTTGGTAGCCATTTTCTCACAGATACGGAAATTAGGCGTGGTTTTGCGCGTGTCCAGTAATTTTGCCCGAGTTCCTTCCAGCAAGTTGACCAGCTCGCGTGTATGGGTGGCAATACCACTCATGCGCTGCATGCAATTCAGCACCAGCCGTTCGGCAGTTAAGATATTGCGGGCATTACCACTTACCCTTAACACAATATCACCAGGTTTAATGCTGGCTCCATCGTGCATCAGTACATCGACTTCAAAAGCCGGATCAACCTCGGCAAAAATGGCCTGGGCTACCTCAACACCGGCCAGAATTCCCGCTTCCTTCACCAACAGCCGAGCCCGTTTTTGCGCATCCGCCGGGATTGTCGATAAGGATGTATGGTCACCATCGCCAACATCTTCAGCAAGGGCCAACTGTATAAATTCGTGTAGATTCATAGCGCAAGTTAACCGTTTCTCCCAAACCTTGATAGTTCCTTCCACTTCATCTACTCAGGTCCTGTAACCTTGATTTTTGTGGAATATTTTTTTCATACTAAAAAGCGATACCGCTTGCACTTGCATTCTTCCCGAATTGGTACGAAATTTGTCATCCGCTTAGGAATTATATGAAGCAACCGCGTGTCATACAACGCCTTTCCAGTTTTATGCTGGCAACCCTGCTGCTGTTTACAGCCGTTTGGGGTCATGGTAATGTGACACAGGCAAAGCCCTTAACCCCTAAAGCGGTTACTGAGCAAGCCAAGTCTGGTAAAGCAACGGATGCCCCTTCATCGGCCGAACTGAGCGCAGCCCAGTTTGAAGCGGTTGTTACCCCAGCTATTCAACTGGGAGATTCAGGTCAGACAGCCTTTCTGCTGCCCGCCCCTACGCTTGTGATTCTGCTGTTACTGAGCGTTGTGCTGCTCCGGCATTTCACCCTTCCGCATTTCTATTTCTCGTATTTCAGGCATGTCTTCGGGCATCATATTGCCACTAACGCCCCCTAGCGTTTTACCAGGTTTCCTGCCTGGTAACTGATCCTGTATTGTCCTTTCAAGTAGTTCATTTTTTCTTCACAGACGAGTCACTGTCTCGTTGTTACTCATGCAAAACAAAACCGGAATTCTTATTCTGACAGGGGTTATTGCAGCCATATGCATTTACTTTCTGTCTTTCACCTTCGTCTCTCGGAATATAAAATCCGATGCCGAGGCTTATGCCACCAACAAGCAAGGGGTGGTTGATCGTACTAAAAAACAACATTATCTCGATTCGCTCTGGAAGGAGCCGGTTTACCTGGGTAGTACGCTTCAGGAAGTAACCGAACGCGAATTGGGATTAGGGCTGGATTTACAAGGCGGTATGCACGTTGTCCTGGAAGTATCACCTGCTGATATTCTTCGCAGTCTGTCGGGCAACAATCGTGATCCGAAATTCAATCAGGCCCTGAAACAGGCCGTTGAAGATCAGAAAACGAGCAATAGCAGCTTTGTTGATCTGTTCGCCAGCGCGTTTAAGAAACTGGCCCCAGATACCAAGCTAGCATCTGTATTCGCTACCAGCGCGAACCGCAGCAAAATCAATTATCAGTCATCGGATACTGAAGTAAAGAAATTACTCAACGATGAAGTGAACGGTGCTACGACTCGTGCATTCCAGATTATTCAGGCACGTGTCGATAAATTTGGTGTAGCCAACCCAAACATTCAGCGGTTGCCAGGCTCGGGCCGGATTCAGATTGAATTACCGGGCGTTGACAATCCAGAGCGTATCCGTCGGCTGCTAACCGGTGCGGCTAAACTAGAGTTTACAGAAGTATATCGTTTAAATGAACTGGCTCCAGCTATTGAAGGCATTGGTGCTTATCTGTTAGCGCAGGAAGCGGCTCGCAAAGCGGCTATTAAAACGACGGCACCTACTACCGGTTCGGCAGCTAAAGGAACCTCAAGCCTTGAGTCACAACTGGCACAGGGCAGCAAGAAAGATTCGACAGCCAAGAATGATACGGCTGCTGCCGCTGCTCAGGGTACAGCTCTGACCCAATTGTTCCTGCCGGTTGGCCAGGATCAGTTAGGTGTTTATTTGAAAGATACCGCCCGTGCCAACGCGGTTCTGAATGCACCTGAAGTACGGGGCCTGTTCCCAGCCGATGCTTTTTTTGCCTGGGATCGGAAAACGTTCAAAGCAACGGATGGTAAAGAGATTTTACCGCTTTATTTCCTGAAAAAATCGGGTGGCCGCGCTCCACTTGAAGGGGATGTAATTACCGATGCGGCTAACGATTATGATGATCGGGGCCGTCCGGAAGTGACAATGAACATGAATCCAGAAGGCGCTCGTAAATGGAAAAACCTGACTGCCGCCAACGTGGGTCGTCCGGTAGCTATTTTGCTGGACAACCTGGTCTACACAGCGCCAAACGTACAGAACGAAATTCCGAACGGTCGTTCGAGCATCTCGGGTAACTTCACGGTAGAAGAAACCAAGGATATGGCCAACGTCCTGAAGGCCGGTAAACTGCCAGCGCCAACCAACATTGTTGAAGAAAACGTTGTCGGAGCCACGCTCGGTTCAGAAGCGGTTAGCGCAGGTGTGCTCTCTTCGATTATCGGTATTTTGTTAGTGCTTGCCTTCGTGGTGTTCTACTACAATCGGGCGGGTTTCATTGCCGACATTGCCCTAATTGTCAATTTGTTCTTCCTGATGGGCGTTATGGCTTCATTGGGAGCGGTACTAACAATGCCAGGTATTGCAGGGATCGTGCTTTCTATCGGTATGGCGGTAGATGCTAACGTACTGATTTTCGAACGGATTAAAGAAGAACTGGCCTTGGGTAAAGGTTTTAAACAAGCGGTTACCGATGGTTTCCAGAATGCGCTTTCGTCAATTATCGACTCGAACGTAACGACTTTCCTGACCGGTATTGTCCTGTTCATTTTCGGAACGGGTCTGATTCTTGGTTTCGCTACCACACTGATTATCGGTATCCTGACCTCGCTGTTTGCGGCTATTTTCATTACCCGCTTAATCCTGGAATATTATATCCGCAATGGGAAGACGCTGACATTCTCATCGACCTGGGCCAAGAACCTGTTTGCCGATTCTGATTTCGATTTCGTATCGCGTCGAAAACTGTATTACACCGTTTCATCAGTCATTATTGGTTTAGGTATCATCTCCGCTATTTTCCGGGGTTTCGGCCTGGGCGTTGACTTTAAGGGTGGCCGATCTTACGTAATTCGTTTCGAAAAAGCGGTTAGTACTGACGATGTTCGAAACGCACTGGAACCCGTATTAGGTGGATCTCCAGAAGTAAAAACCTATGGCGGTACGGGGATTGGCGCTAATCAGGTTAAAGTAACAACTCCCTATCTGGTTGATGATAATTCGCAGGGAGCTGATAAGAAAGCAGAAGCAACGGTTTATAAAGGCCTCAGCAGCATTCAGGGAAATCCTGCCAAAATTGAAAGTTCACAAAAGGTTGGCCCTACTATTGCCTATGACTTACTAACGTCGGCTTTATGGTCCATTCTGCTGGCCGTAGCTGTCGTATTTGTGTATATCCTTATCCGGTTTAAGAAGTTGGCATTTGGCTATGGTGCGGTTGTCGCCATGTTCCACGATGTCCTGATCATTTTGGCTATTTTCTCGATCTTCAACGGATTTCTTCCTTTCTCGTTAGATGTTGACCAGGCCTTTGTTGGTGCCTTGCTAACAATTATGGGGTACTCCATGAACGATACCGTTGTGGTTTTTGACCGGGTGCGGGAGTATCTGGCCGAAAACAAAGGCAAGAAAGAAACAATTGCCACGATCATCAACAATGCACTGAACAGTACGCTAAGCCGCACGGCGGTAACTGGTTTCTCAACGATTCTAGTCTTGTTAGTCCTGTTCATCTTTGGTGGTGAAACCATCCGGGGCTTCTCGTTCGCTATGTTGATTGGTGTAATCGTCGGTACATATTCGTCATTGTTCGTTGCTACCCCAATTGTGGTTGATTCACTAAGCCGCGATCAAGAGAAAGACGCTGTAATACCAGCTATTGCTGAAAAGAAAACGGGCTTCGATGCCATTCCTGCGGACTTCACCAGCGCAGCTCCTGCTACGCCAGAGGAGTTCACCGCTAAAAAAGAGAAGAAAGAGAAGAAGCCTTTGATTCGGCCTTCGCAATCGTAATTTAAAGGTGAAAGAGTGAAAGAACGAAAGAGTGAAAGAGCGAAAACCATTTGGCATTTTTTTCGCGCTCTTTCACTCTTTCGTTCTTTCACTCTTTATTTTTTGTATCTTTCCCGACGTTTTAACCTAAGAATATTTCTCCAAACGACACAATCACCAAACTCTATTTCCCTTCATGGAAACAAAAATAAAACCAATTGATACGAGTGTCTGGCGTAAAAAACCCTCGCGGCCTATGAAGCTGACATGAAAAAAAGCGAGCTCAAGCGCGTATTAACTCGCTGGGGGTTAACATCGCTAGGCATAGGAGCCGTCATCGGGGGCGGGATTTTTGTACTCACCGGTATTGCTGCTCATGACTGGGCTGGCCCTGCGTTAGCCTTGTCATTTGTGCTGGCAGGGGTGGCCTGTACATTTGCCGCTCTTTGCTATGCCGAGTTTGCGTCAATCCTACCTGTAGAAGGATCTGCGTACGCCTACTCCTATGGCACCGTAGGTGAAATTTTCGCCTGGCTCATTGGCTGGAATCTAATTCTGGAATACATGATGGGAGCCACCACGGTAGCCGTGAGTTGGTCAGGTTATTTTGAGAAACTGCTCCATCTCTTCCACATCGACCCACCGATCTGGTTGATGAACGACCCCGTTACAGCACAGGAGAAAGCAGCCGCGCTTCGGGCTACAGGGGTAGCTGTTCCCGATTTTTCTTTTGCCATGAATCTCCCCGCGTTTCTGATTGTACTCGTCGTGACTTACATTCTCGTTCGGGGGATTAAAGAAGCCGCCAGCACCAATAACATCATCGTTATTGTAAAAGTAGCCGTGGTTATTTTCGTGATTGTTGTTGGGGCTTTTTACGTAGATACAGCCAACTGGCACCCTTTCCTTCCAGAACCCGTTATTGACAGCGGTGGCCAACAGCATTATGGCTTTAATGGTATAGTAACGGCAGCCAGTATTGTGTTTTTCGCTTATATCGGCTTCGATGCCGTTTCGACTCAAGCGGGGGAAGCAATTGATCCTAAGAAAGATGTCCCCTTCGCTATTATTGCTTCGCTTGTTATCTGTACGGTGTTGTATATCCTGGTTTCGCTCGTGTTAACGGGTATGGTACCGTTTAAAAGTCTTGATCTGAAAGCGCCTGTAGCACAGGCGTTCGCCGATAAGGGATTAACCTGGGCCGTTTATATTATTACGATTGCGGCTTTGGGCGGACTAACATCCGTTATGCTGGTGATGATGCTTGGCCAAACACGGGTTTTCCTGGGTATGGCTAAAGATGGTCTGATTCCTCCAGGTTTGTTCGCGTCGATTCACCCTAAGTTTAAAACCCCCTGGAAAAGTACGATTCTGGTCGGGCTTATTGTTTCAGTAGTCGCTGCCTTAACGCCAATCGATAAAGTATCAGAGTTAACCAGTTCAGGAACACTGCTGGCTTTTGCCATGATTTGCGGAGCGGTTTGGTTGTTGCGTGTTCGGGAGCCTAATCTGGAACGGCCTTACCGAACACCTGTGTTACCATTGATCGCTACCCTGGGGATCTGTGCGAATCTGTATTTGATGTACAATCTGCGTACTGACACCAAAATATCCTTTGTAGTTTGGTGCGTCATTGGTCTGATTGTTTACTTCACCTATAGCCGCAAACACAGCCATTTGAATAATCCAGAAGATCATCAATAGCTTATTCAGTTGCTATCATTTACACCAAATGCCCTCTAATGCAGACATTAGAGGGCATTTTCATTAGTCTATAGACTAAACAAGTGTAGTTTTGTCCCCTAATGAGTGGACAGGAATTATTCGGATACGCTTCGGCCATTGTTGTAGGCTTAGTGATTGGGCTAGCCGGAGGTGGAGGCTCCATTCTAACAGTACCTATTTTTGTCTATATTTTTCACATACCAACGGTACTGGCAACGACCTATTCTCTCTTTGTCGTTGGCTCGACGTCACTCATTGGCTCGGTGCATCATGTCTGGCACAAACGCGTTGATTTCCCCGTTACTCTGGCGTTTGCGCTTCCTTCCTTCATATCGGTTTATTTAAGTCGGCGATTTCTGGTTCCTGCCCTGCCAGACCCCCTGTTTCAGTTTCAGACATTTGTTCTACCAAAAAGCGATGCGATTCTGTATTTCTTTGCTATCGTTATGATTATTGCCGCTCGGGCAATGATTCGCAACGATCGTCCAGAACAGGGCGAAGCTGCCGACGGACACCCACGTTATGGGAGTCTGGCCCTGGACGGACTGGCGGTTGGTCTATTAACCGGCACAATTGGCGCGGGTGGCGGCTTTCTCATTGTACCAATGCTGGTATTGATGGCTGGATTACCCATTCACCGGGCCGTAGCCACATCAGTACTTATTATTGCGGTCAACTCATTCGTCGGTTTTTTAGGAGATATTCATCACACGGACTCAAACTGGAATTTTCTGCTGCCCTTCACGGGTTTATCTATCGTCGGCATTTTTGTGGGCATGTATTTAGCCCGATTTCTAGCACCCGACAAACTAAAAAAGGGATTTGGCTGGTTTGTATTAGCGATTGCGCTGTACATGATCAGCCGGGAGTTGCTGTAACGCGGGTTTCCACCCGCACTACGTATGACCATCGAACAACTATATACGGGCTGTCTTGCCCAGGGAGCTTATTATATCGAAAGCAATGGCGAAGCGGCCATTATTGATCCACTTCGCGAAACTACCCCTACATCCGAAAGGCAGAGAAAGCGGGGGCCCAAATCAAGTATGTTTTCGAGACGCATTTCCATGCTGATTTCGTGTCGGGGCATATCGACTTAGCAAAGAAAACAGGCGCTACGATTGTTTATGGCCCTAATGCGAACACAAGTTATGAAGCGCATCATGCGAAGGATGGCGAAATGTTTGCGTTGGGTGATGTAACCATAAAGGTTCTCCATACCCCCGGCCATACGCAGGAGTCCACAACTTACCTGCTCATCGACGAAATGGGGAAAGACCGTGCTATTTTCACCGGCGATACGCTCTTCATTGGCGATGTAGGCCGCCCGGATCTGGCCATTAAAGGTGATGTAACTGAGCGCGATCTGGCAGGCATGCTCTATGACAGCCTCCAGACTAAAATTATGCCTCTTCCCGACGATGTGATCGTTTACCCAGCCCATGGTGCCGGTTCAGCTTGTGGCAAGAACATGAGTAAGGAAACAACCGATACGCTTGGCAATCAAAAACGCTTCAATTACGCGCTACGGGCTAAATCGAAGGAAGAGTTTATTGAGAAAGTCCTTGATGGATTAACAACGGCTCCTGCTTATTTCGCCGAAAATGCCCGGCTCAATAAAGAGGGCTACGAATCCATTGACCGCGTCCTGCAACGGGGTAGTCAATCCCTTTCGCCCGATGCATTCGAGGCTGCGGTTAATGAAACTGGCGCACTCATTTTGGATGTACGCGATGCCGTTGACTTTGCCAAAGGGTTTATCCCGAACTCGATCAATATTGGCCTGAACGGTCAGTTTGCTCCTTGGGTGGGTGCGCTGATTCCTGATTTAGGACAACCCATCGCGTTGGTGACACCAGTGGGTCAGGAAAGTGAAACCGTGCTTCGGCTAGCCCGCGTTGGCTACGACCATTGCATTGGTTTTTTAGAAGGTGGCTTTACGACCTGGCAACAATCAGGGAAAGAAGTGGATCGTGTTGACTCTATTTCAGCCGAAGAGTTCGCCAATCGGTGGGAGCAAAACCCTGAAGTAGCCGTAATTGATGTGCGGAAGCCCGGTGAATTTGCAGGAGAGCACGTTAAGGGTGCCGAAAATCTATCCTTGGATAACCTCAACGACCATATGGCTGAAATAAGCCGTACTGAGCCGGTTTATGTACACTGTGCCGGTGGTTATCGGTCAATGGTGGCAAACTCAATCCTGAAAGCGCGGGGCTTCGACAATGTTGTGAACGTAGAAGGAGGTATTACCGCTATCAAAAAAACGAGCGTACCGATTTCAGTCGATACGCCGGTTTCTCATTAATATCATCTCTCTACAAGGCTAACTGCCAAACTAAAACCAACCTTATGCCATGTCTCCAAGACATGGCATAAGGTTGGTTTTAGTTTGGCAGTTAAAGATTCACCTTTATTGCTTCTTCTCCGGCATCAACACCAGCCGAATGTAATTTGAGCCAAAGTACTGATTCGCTGCGGCCTTCGTGCTTTCGACGGTTACTTTGTTTAATTGCTCGCTTTCGTGCAGGACTTCGTCAGGAGCATCGCCGTTATAATACTGGTTTTGTAAATACCCGAGCCAGAATTGGTTATCTTTCAGTTGAACCTCCGTTTCCCGGCGGGTTTCGGCCTTGAATTTAGCAATATCGGCGGGCAGGGCTCCCTTTTGTTTTAGGTCATTGATTAGCTCCTGCGTTTTAGCAATTAGCTTTTCAACATTTTCGGGCGCACAACCAAAATTGATACGGAAGGTATAACGTGGTACCGGGTATTTGGCATAAGCCGCGTTGGCACCAACCCCGTAAACACCACTTTCTTCTTCACGCAGCTTTTCAATTAACTTAATTTCAAGCACTTCGGCCAGGGCATCCAGCTGAGTAGCTGTTTCAGGTGACCAGGTTATATCGCCCGTGTAGACTAACTGCACGGATGCTTTTGGATCAAGCCCTTTGTAAACGGTTTTATTGACCTCCCCTTTCGGTGCACGAATACCCAGGTCTTTAAATTTCTCTGGCTTATCCGTTGCGGGTAAACCACCCAGGTATTTTTCAACCAGCGGTTTTAGCTGATCTTCCTTGAAATTACCAACAAAGTAGAACGTGAAATCACCCGCATTGGCAAAACGCTCCTGGTAAATTTGCAGCGCACGATCTAGGTCGATTTTATCTAAATCTTCCGGTTTGAGCGGTTGCCGACGGGGATTGTTATTACCAAGCGTAACCGTCACGGTATCCTGAAACACACCCTGTGGCGTTGGGGTATTGATCCGGTTTTGCAGGGCACTTCGCTGGTTAGACAGGAAACCTTTTACCACATCGACGTCTTTGCGCGGTTGGGTAAAGTAGCTATAAAGCAATTGCAAAGCCGTTTCAAGATCTTTTGGAGCCGCACTCCCGTTGATACCTTCACTCAATTCGCCTACATAGGGGAATACGCTCACCTGTTTCCCCGACAGGAATTTACCCAGTTGAATCTGGTTATAAGCCCCTGTTCCACCCATGGCCGTGAGCGTAGACGAAAACCGCGCCGACTGAAAATCCTTCAGGTCATAGAGCGAGGTCCCGCCGAAACTGCTGGCCGAAAACAGGACTTGGTCGTTCTTAAAATCGGTTGGTTTTAGAATCACCCGAACGCCGTTTTTAAGCGTCCATTCGGTTACGCCGATATCGCTGATTTTCTTTTCGTTCACAACGGGCGAACCGGTTGGCTGATTGGCCAGCAGCGGGCTATCAATGGTTTTGTCTTCGTAAGCAGTCAAGCCCTTTCCGGCATCATCCACATAGCTCAGAATCTGCGCTTCGGTTGGAAGCTTAGCTTTGTCTTTCTCAGGAGCCATGACAATAACCGCCCGGTTATCGTTGTGAATGAATTGATCCACCAGTGCATTCACTTCAGCCAGTTTAATACCGTCCTGCTCTTTTTTCAGGAAGTCATAATAGAATTCGATACTGGTGTAGGGCGCTTTGTCCGTGAAATTCTGGACGTATTCATTCACAAAATTGACCGATCGGGTTTTGTTCCGTTCACTGTAGGCCTGTTCTACATTGGTCATAAACTCCTGCTTGGCACGAGCTAATTCAGTTGGCGTAAACCCGAATTGTTTGATGCGGGCATTCTCATCTAACACCGCTCGGATGGCCTTTTCGACATTTCCCTCTTTGGCTACGGCAATGGACGTAAACGCATCGAGGTTTCCCAAAAAATCACTGTAATTGCTGTAGCCACCCAAAAACGGTGGGTCGGCGCGTTGAGTTAGTTCCTGAATTCGATTACCCAGCATGGTGTTGAACAAGCCACGCTTAATGCTCTCGCGCAGGTCATTCAATGTTTTCTCTTTGATTTCAGGACGTTTGTAAATGACCTGCACCACCGTATTAGGTTGTTCAGGGTCGGTTACGATGACCACTTTCGTGTCTTTGTGCGCGGGAATCTGGTATTCGGTGCGTGGCTTCGGATTTTTCACGGCCGGAATTCGCCCGAATTTTTCGCGAATAATGCCTTCTACCTGCTTTATATCGAAATCACCCACGGCGATAACCGCCATCAGATCAGGGCGGTACCAGTCTTTATAATATTGCCGCAGAACTTCGGGCTTGAAGGTCGTCAGTACTTGTTCGGTACCAATGGGCAGGCGTTTCGAGTACTGCGAATTATTTAGCAAAAGCGGGAAGTATTTATCGCGCATCCGCTGGCCAGCCCCACGCCCGAGCCGTCGTTCTTCCAGAATGACACCCCGTTCTTTATCGACTTCGGTCGGATCGATGGTTGCATTGTGGGCCCAGTCTTCCAGAATCTGAAATGCCTTACTGAATACATTGGCAGAATCTGTAGGGACAGGCAGTTGATAGACCGTTTCGTCGAATCCCGTATAGGCATTCAAATCAGCTCCAAAACGAACCCCTGCCGATTGCAGAAAATTGACCAGCTCGTTTTTAGGGAAATTCTTCGTGCCATTGAACTCCATGTGCTCCATAAAGTGGGCCAGCCCCTGTTGATTGTCGGTTTCCAATACCGACCCTGCCCGAATGACCAACCGTAATTCAGCGCGGTTCTTAGGCTCGACATTTTTGCGGATATAATACGTCAAGCCATTAGGCAGTTTCCCCACTTTAACGGCGGGGTCGAGCGGGATAGGATTGCTAAGAGTAAACGTTGCTGACTTTGGAGCGGAAGCAGGTTTAGCAACCGTTGATTTGGCTTTAGGAACGGGTTGCGCTACGACCAGCGTAGCACTGATTAACAAACTCAGTGAGAGGGGGAAACGTACCATTTGGTCGTTTGAATTAGGTTATGATTTTGAGAACGAATGTACACACCAATAACGATTAGATAACACGAATCGTTTAGTGTTTCCATACTAACAAAACACCCACCACCACTGAGGCAATCACGGATAGCCAGCAGATGACAACGACCCATCGCGATGGAATCTCCCACATGGGTGCGTGAAGCATCCGGGTTTCTTCGTCGGCCTCTACTATACCATAAAAATTTCGCGTGCAGAAGTCCTCCCAATCAGCATAGTCGACAAATTGGGCAAGTGTGTCCAGAAAAAAAGGGGAACGAACTACTGACGATTGCCAGAATACCGCTAACTCATTCGCATCGACAACCTGATTCGTATGCGTACGAATCAGTTCACTTAGGTGCACAAAGTCACGAAAACGCCAGTGGGACGATTGTTCCCAGTTCAGGACATGTTCGATTTGTTGCTTGAGGTTATGCGAATGCCGATCCACACCTTAATACTACTGATTTAATACAATGAGCGAAAGAGCGAAAAAACTCGCATAAGCTTTACGCTCTTTCACTCTTTCGCTCTTTCGCTCATTAAAAACTCCCGGATCGCCCGAGGAAAATTCTTGCCCTCATGACCAGACCGGCTCAATTTAACCAGTGCAAATCGCTGCAGAACGTCGAGCTGGAGCCATTGCTGAATCGTCAAAGTACGACATTCCCACTCAAGTGCTTTCTGCTGAACTTCATTGGGAACTTCACCCAGCCATTCCCAAACCGGGTCAACCTCGCCCAATTCACTCACCCGGTGCTGACAACGTACCTGAACAAGTTCAATCAGATCAAGCCGATATTGGTTAATTTCAGCGGATGTATAGCAAGGTTGTTCGGCTAATCGGGCTTTGTCCGCAACGGTAAGTTTCACCCATTCGGGAAGCTTCAATTTGATGCCACACGTATCCAGTTTATAGCGAACAACCATTGGAATGCAGTGAAGTGAATCGACAAAGTCGCTCTCAAACGCGAAGAAAACGGGGGCAATAGCAACTGGTTTCATAGAAAAGGTATCTTAGCTGACAAACTCTACTGGCAGTTCGTGCATGTCTGCTTTCGGTGCGTCGCAGGTTGAGCAGGTGTAGTCGCTGGGTAGATGATCAAACGGAGTACCGGCAGGAATGTTACGCCGGGCATCGCCATAGTGCTCATCATAGACCGTAAAGCAATGTGGACATTGATGTACGTTAGCTGTTATTTTAGTAAGGGTTAACTCGGGCTTTTCAGGCTCAAGACGGATAGTTTCACCGCCTTCCTGCAATCGGCGGGCATTAAATTTTCGGCACAGTCGATTTAACTGATTCGGCAAATGAAGTTTAAATAAGCCCTTTTCAAACAGGTTGTACGTTCGACTATTCGGATTGAAATTTTCGGTAAAATAGACATCATATACACTAAACAGTGCCAGTTGCCCAAGCTGAATCAATGGCCGTTTGCGAACCAGCACCGAACCGAATACTTCTGATTTAGAACGCGTTTGAATACCAAAACATAGGCCAAACGTACGGGTGTCATTTTTCTCAAAGTAGCGTAGCATATAATTTTTTAGGCGAGCCCCGTCGTCGCTATGGTCTTCGGTTTGCCAGGCCAATTCATTGGCTGCATGACGTACATTGATATTATGTTTACCCAGCACATGCGACCAGGCAGCCCGGTCTTTCGCTTCAATTCCTTTAATAATCAGCGATTTCCAGGGCGTGGTACATAATTCGCCAATTCGGGTTTTAAGGCATAACGCACAGACATCGAGCAAAAAAGCAATCGGAAACTGCTCATCCCGACGATAGAGACCCAGCCACGAACGCTCTCCATACCTATTGAAGCCTTCGTAATAAGGCAACGAGAATTCAGGCAACTCCACTTCCTGCGTAGCCGGCTGGGTAATAAATGGTTGTGTAGCCGTAACCGCTCTGTACAGGTGCTCTTCGTTCTGAAAATCCTGTTCCAGCATAGCCTCCTCAAAAGCTTTTGCCAGTCGGCCAATGTCGTTCGTATAGATTAGCTCTGGCCAGCGAAACAGGCTATTGCTTTGTTTCGGACGAACGTACAAATACCAGAAATGCGGCTCAGGCGAAGCAATAAAGTTGAGATTACCCGTAAAAAAAGGAGTGAAACTTTGATTAGAGTCCGACAGATTAACTTTCAGTTTTGGCTGATAATCAAACTGATCCAGCACAGTATGGTACTCACTTTCACGCAGCCAAGCTCCGGTACGGAACACATCTTCTCCACAATACGAGCTAATAATATTGGGATAGTGCTCCGTATTTAGTTCGTATGAAATCTGGTGTTGCTTCAGGCCTTTTTCCAGAAACCGCATGTCTTCATAATGCACCGTCATCAGTAACTGCTGACGCGCTCCAAAACGCACCTGCCGAACTTTCGCTTCGTAGGCCAGTGACAGCACGGTTTGCAACGCCCCCGGCGAAACAATTCCGGCGGGCATATTGACTTTCAGAGTATAATAGTCGCGCATTTTGGGGAATGAAGAATTAAGAATGAAGAATAAAACCTGTCGAAAACCCTTTTTTATTCTTCTTTCTACACTCTTAATTCTTCACTAATCAAAGCCATTTTCTCCAAAATACTTCGCACTTCCGGCCTACACGAGCCGCAGCCGGTACCGGCACCCGTTTTCTGACATAATTGCTGGAAATCAGTGCAGCCAGCCTGAATCGCCCGTTCCAGATTCCCCTGGCCAACGGTGTTGCAGGAACAGACTAACTTGCCCTCAACGGGGTCAACCTGTTTACTGGCCCGAAGAAGCTGAAGCCGTTTTTCGGACAGCTCGGTGCCGTTGGCAATCAGTTCGCGGAATTCGGCAAATTCGTTCTTGTCACCCACCAGAATCGCCCCTACGAGCTTGTCGCCCTGAACAATACACTTCTTGTAATAGCGCTTCGACTTGTCGATAAAGACAATTTCTTCGTAATCTGTACTGGCATTGGCTGGCACTTCGGTTAGGCCCATGCTGCATAGGTGCAACCCCTCCATCTTCAGGATGCTGATAGACAGACTACCTTTATAAGGCTGCGACACATCACCGGCAATGAAACGGGCGGCTGTTTCGGCCTGTTGTTCGGCGGCCAGGGTGATACCCCACATCTGACCGTTCCACTGCGCTACTTCGCCAGCGGCAAAAATGTCGGGGTCGGAGGTCTGGAGGTAATCGTTCACAACCACACCCCGGTTACAGGTAAGTCCGGCTTCGCGGGCTAGTTCGATGTTCGGTACAGTGCCAATAGCCATGACCACAACCTGACAATCTAATTTTTTGCCCGACTTCAACTGAATGCCTTCTACTTTGTCGACACCCATAAAGGTCTGAACCTCTTCGTTAAAATAGACATCAATGCCCCGGTCAAGGAGTTCAAGGTAGAGCAACTCACTGGCCAGCGGGTCGAGCTGACGTTCCATAAACCGGCCAACCCGTTGAATAACCGTTACCCGTACATTAATCTGCCGTAAGGAGGCAGCCAGTTCCAGGCCGAGCAGCCCACCTCCTACAATGACGGTATGAGGATCTGGTTGATTAAGGAACGGTAGCAACGAATCGGCATCCAGCCGCGACCGCATATTGAAAATCCCCGGCAAACGGGGTATTCCTTTGGGCATAAAAGCCTTACTGCCTGTGCCTAACACTAACTTATCGTACGTATGTTCTGCGCCATTCGTATCGACTACGACTTTCGCCTTCCGGTCGATGTGAGCAATCCCTATGCCTTTATGAACGATAATACGGGCTTCCTCAAACTGGTCTTCCCGTAGTTTGACAAGCTGCGCCCACGACTGCGCCCCACTGATGTAATCGGGCAACAAAACGCGGTTATAGAACGGATAAATCTCCTTCGAAAAAATATGAAGATCATCATTCACGGGTGTATCCGGGCTTTCGATTCGGCCCGATTTCAAGGCGCGATACGCATTGATAAAGCCCAAGCCAGCCGATCCAGCTCCGATAATGATAATTTTTTCGATTGGCTTACAAAACGGAACGACCTCTACCGCCGAAAACTTAAAATCAGGTTCTTTCGAGCGTGGATCAACCAGTGTGTTTGTCAGGTTATTGGCCCGATTCAGGTTACTCTCGCCTGGCTTACCGGCCAATACTTTACCCCAGTGCATTGGCAAAAAGCACAGGCCGGGACGCACATCGTTTGTCAGTTGTGCTTTTACCCGAACTTCGCCACGGCGGCCTCGTACGTTAACCAGTTGCCCCTCTTCAATGCCTCGTGCTTTGGCATCGTCGGGGTGCATCTGCAGGAAGGGTTGCGGACTGTGTTGGTTCAGTTTAGCCACTCGCCCCGTCTTGGTCATGGTGTGCCACTGATCGCGGATACGACCAGTGGTTAAGACAAGCGGAAAGTCCTCATCAACGGGTTCCGACGTGTTTTCGTCGGGTACTGCATGGATTTGGGCTCGTTTATTAGGTGTATAAAACTGATGATCTGTGAATAGCCGCTTCGTGCCAGTTGTCCCATCGGCAACAATCGACCCCGACCCCCCCTTGAGCTAAGGGGAGGGGGAAATTCCACGTTCCTCCTTGCTGCCTTCTCCCTTTCTAAAAGGCCACTGGATGGTTCGTTTTTCCTTGAGCAACGCATAATTTACGCCGGTTATATCGACGTTTGTACCGGCGGTGAGCCGCGCATATTCGTCGTAGATGGCAGATACATTCTTGTACGTGAAGGACTCTTTAAAACCCATTTTTTGGGCAAATCGCCAGATGATTTCTGAGTCAGGAAGGGCTTCTCCGGGGCATCGAGAACTTTAGGAAGGTGCGCAATCCGGCGCTCAGCGTTGGTCATGGTCCCTTCCTTTTCGAGCCAGGCAGCAGCGGGTAACACCACATCGGCAAACTGTACGGTGTCGGCGCGGTTCGAGATGTCCTGCACGACGACAAAACGGGCGTTTTTCAATGCCTTTTCGGAGGCATTAAGATCGGGCATACTCACCAGCGGATTGGTGTTAATAATCCAGATGGCTTTTAATGTATCATCGGCCAGTGCCTCAAACATCTCGGTAGCGGTCAGGCCCGGTTTCGACGCAATCTTGACCGGACTGTTCCAGAAGGCTTCGACTTCGGCGCGATGGACGGCATTCGTTACGTCGCGGTGAGCAGGCAGACTATTGGCTAAACCGCCTGTTTCGCGACCACCCATGGCATTGGGTTGCCCCGTCAGGGAAAATGGGCCGTTGCCGGTTTACCAATCCGGCCCGTAATCAGGTGCAGATTAATGATCGCCAGATTCTTGTTCACGCCAATCACCGACTGGTTCAGACCCATTGTCCAGAGCGACAGGAACCCTTTCGAACGACCAATCCAATCAGCGGCCTGTTGAATACTGTCGGCAGAAATACCACAAATCGCGGCTGCTTCGTCAACGGTGCGTTGCATGATCTGCTCACTATAGGCCACGAATCCATCGGCATGATTCGTGATAAAGTCGAGATCAATGTCGCCGTTCTCAATCATCAATCGCCCTATCGCGTTGTTCAGCACAATGTCGGTACCCGGACGAATGGGCAAATGCAAGTCTGATGAGCGGGCGGTATCCGTCCGGCGTGGATCGACACAAATGATTTTGACGTTTGGATTCGCGGCTTTGTGGGCTTCAATCCGACGCCAGAGAATAGGATGACACCAGGCGGGGTTTGCCCCCTGCACCAGAAAAACGTCAGCTTCTTCGATGTCATCGTAACAAACCGGCACCGAATCCTCGCCCAATGACAGTTTATACCCAACCACCGCCGAACTCATGCACAGCCGGGAATTGGTGTCGATATTGTTTGAGCCAATAAATCCTTTAATGAGCTTATTGACCAGATAATATTCTTCCGTCAGGCACTGCCCCGACACATAAAACGCAACCGAATCTGGGCCATATTTCTGGATAAATGTTTTAAAAACGGCGGCTGTGCGCTCTAAGGCAGCATCCCAACTCACTCGCTGCTTGGGCATATTCCGGTTGAGTCGCATTTGCGGATATAGCAGTCGATCCGACTGGTCCATAACCGTGTACTGTAGGTTCATACCCTTCGAGCACAGCATACCCCGATTCGATGGGTGCTGCTTATCACCCTCAACGGTCAGTCGTCCGTTCGGCTCCTGTTTGACCACAATTCCACAGCCAACACCACAATAGCAACAGGTCGTTTGGTGAGTCATAGTTAGTAGAATGAAGAATTAAGAATGTAGAGTGAAGAATAATTGCTGTCGAATTCCTTTTTATTCTTCACTCTCCACTCTTAATTCTTCACTGTTTAAGCTGTTTGCAATTCCGCTTCTGCCGGTTCTACGACAACTTCTTTACTGAAATTCACCAGGAACAGGAGTAAGCCAACGGCGGCTACGATACAGCCGATATAGAGAAAGGCCTGACCATAGCTGATGGATTGCGATTTGAACAGAAAGGCCATCAGCATACCGCCCAGGTTTCCGCCCGCGCCTACTATACCCGAAATAACACCGACTGCTTTAGGATTTACGAAGGGGACAATGGCGTAGGTGCTGCCATTCGACATTTTCAAAAACAATGCGAACGTAATCATAGACACGATTGCCAACGGCAGGCTACCCGCCTGTGCGAACAACATAATGCCAGCTCCTTCCAGCACCAGCATTCCTGCCAGCAGAATGCCTTTACCCCGCATACCGTATATATTGCCGACCTTGTCCGCTAAAATACCACCTAGGGCACGGGCAAAAATGTTCATACCCCAAAGAGCATGGCCCAAAAACCCGCTTCAGTTTCGGCCAGTTTGAAATTATCGAAGAAGTAAAGCGCAGCCACCCCATCGAAAGTGATTTCCATACCGAAGCAGCACGCATAGGCCAGCGCAAGTGCCCACACGCGGATATCGGCGCAGGCTGCCCAGAAACTTACTTTTTCGCCCGTTGCTACTGTTCGTTCAATCTCGTCGTAGTTTCCAGCGGGCGTATCTTTCGTGAACCGGTAATAAACGAAGGCCATGATGAGCATCAGCACACCTGGAAAAATCATGGCTAGTCGCCAGGCTTCGGGCTTTGTGTAGCCGAATCCAACGATAGCGGCCATAATCAGCGGCATCGCTAATTGTGTAATACCACCGCCCAGGTTGCCCCAGCCACCCGCCACTGCATTGGCCGTACCTTTGATTTTCGGTGCAAACATGATGGATGTATGGAACTGCGTAATCACGAACGAGGCACCAATGACGCCAATCGCCAGACGGAACAGCAGAAACGTTGTGTAATCATGTGCCAGGCCAACAAACATAACTGGCAGGGAGCCCAGCACTAACAAGGCTGTGTAGGTTTTACGTGGCCCCCATGTATCACACAGCCGACCAATAACCAGGCGGGCCAGAATGGTAGCCGACACCGCAGCAATAATGGTATTGCCTACCTGCGGTTTGGTCAGTCCTAGATCGGCTCGGATAGCAGGCATCAGCGGAGCCAGCCCAAACCAGCCGAAGAAACAGACAAAGAAGGTTAACCAGGTAATATGGAAGGTCCGCATCTGCACACCTTTAAAACTGAAAATGTTCAGCGATTCGAGGGGTTTGTTCGTTTGTGCGTTCATGATTGGAAACAATTAGAAAGTCGTAGTTGAACTAGTTTCGATTGATGGTATGTCGGTGTCTCTTGCTACTTTTTGATCGCCAGGAAATCAGGCCGTATGTTAATCATCAGATAAGCCCAGGTACCGACCTTATTTTTCTGATCCATAGTGCCTTGCTTGGCATATTCCAGACTGTTTGTGCCACTCATGATTGAATAGCCAAATTCTACGTTGGTGAATTTGTTAAGCGCATAGTTGGCCAGAAAATCGTATTCCATACCCAGTTTGGCAGCTAACAGTGTGCCCGCCGGAACATCGGCCATTTTGTTATAAGTCGAAGCGGCCAGGGCTAAATAGTGGATATCCAGACCCGTAGTCAGCCGGCTGCCTGTATACTTGAATTTCAGGAAGGCATCTTGTAAGCCTCCAGCCGGTGATCCCGTTCCGGCGTAGAAATAATCCATTGAACCCCTGAATTTGTGAGGAGTCCCATATAACGGATCGAATCGACTGGTTTCACCTGCCAGAATCGTGGTTGCGTTGTTACCCGACAACACCTCATAACCAGGGCCGAAGCTGAATGAACCTTTCTGGATCATGAAATTGGCTCCATAGTGATACGCATTTTTGAGCGTCAGCCCATCGCGATCTTTTCCACTTTGTCCATAAGCAAACACCTGCCACTGCACTTTACCGATTCGGGACGCTGCATTACCCAACTGGCCAACAAGCATGGCGCCATACGTTACACGGGAATTTACGCCAGCAACGTCATAACGTCTCCCATATACGTAACCCTGCGAAGCATTCCCCAGACTGTCGATTCGGTACTTCTGAAAATCATCTTTAAAGACCAGCGCCGAGAATTTTGTCTGGCTGGACGCCGGGCCGCTAAACGTGCGCGTTAGATAAGCCATCTGAAACGACTTGAATTGCTGATTCTGGCCATTCGTACTTAATGGCGTCAACAGGATGGGGGCACCGCCTTTGCCCGTAGTAGGCAGAAAACCGGCAGGAATGGCAAGCGTTATGTTTTGAGTCGACAGAGCCGATGCAGGCCCGTTACCAGGTGTGTAATAATCACCCACAACACCAAAGGCATCTGAATTCTGGTTGAAGCCAACCCCTACATCAAGTGCCCAGCCCCTATGCTGCGCTTTCAGAATAGCCGCATCGAACCGTCGACCCTGCTGAAGCCAATCCAGATTACCAATCAGGCGTGAATCATCATAAATCATCTCCTGTCGGCCGATTTTCAACGATAAATTCTGAATTGGTTTGAATTTAATACTTGTGTCAGCCCTGTTAGCGAGGGTAATTTCGGCCCAGGCTTCATGGACCATCAGGCGGTTACCATCGGCGTTATTGATGGTAGCGGCATCCTGACCCCACACCCGAACATCCTGAATAGAGGTCTGAAACTGAACGCGATCCCATTTGTAGCCAAATGTCAGGCGGGTGCGTTGCGATGTAAAAAAGGCAGCAGGTGCGTCTTTCGGGGCCAGATTTCCCAGCCCGTTACGTAATTCGGTACGTGTACGAAGTTGCCCGATAAGCGAGAATTGCGCGAATAGCGTCGACTGAACTGCCAGCAACATAAGGCAAGCCAACGACAGTCGTTTGATTGTATAATTCATTGGAATAAGCCATCAGATTAAGTAGAAAATGAACGGTAGAGACAACAGAAGGTGAACCTACCCGAATGGGGTAAGGCGTTGTAGAACAGACCGAAACGGTGACCCAGCAGACGGGTGGGTAGCAGACTAACGCGCTATAGCGCAGCCCGGAGCGTGAAGACGCTGATTTGCTTTACCTGTTATTTTTCATTTTCTTTGAAGCGTTTGTGTTTTTCGCATAGACAAATCCCGTTTAGCCGATCCAAAGGTGCCCCCACACCGGATCGGCTTTTTTTGTTAGTAGGCCATGGAAAAGTTTCGCATACATTCGGCCAGATAGGACGGATGTAACGAAACCACTTCACCGATGACTAATACAGCGGGCGCCCCCACGCCCTGCTCTGCTGCCAACTGCGGTATATTCCAGACCTGACCTAGTACGCACTGCTCCTCAGCACGCGTACCGTTTTGCACGATTGCCATAGGCAAGTGGCCGCGTCCGGCCTGGCAAAAGAGCGCGCATATCTCATTTACTTTACTCATGCCCATTAAGACAATAACCGTCGCTTTTGATTGAGCTGCCAGGTGTAGATCTTCTGAAAGCTCCCCGTTACGCGTCGTACCGGTTATTACCCAAAAACTTTCACTAACGCCCGGCTTGTTACCGGAATACCCTGCGAAGCTGGCACCGCTATACTACTCGACACCCCTGGTACTACTTCGCACGGAATGCCAAATTGTCGGGCGTAGGTAACCTCTTCAAATCCACGTCCGAACACATAGGGATCGCCCCCTTTGAGCCGTACCACGTGACCATGTTCCTGCGCAAACCGCACAATTAGCTCGTTTATTTCTTCCTGCGTAAATGAGGCTTTTCCAGCCCGTTTCCCCACATAGATTTTCAGAGCCTGTTCGGGCGCAAACTCCAGCAAAGTATGGTTGGCAAGATCGTCGTATAAAACAACGTCTGCTTGCCGAAGCGCCCTGATCCCTTTTAAAGTGATCAATTCGCCGTCGCCGGGCCCCGCCCCCACGAGTGTTAGCTTTGGCATCATCTGAGTTTCCCGTTAACAGCTAAATAGTGGTATTGTACTATTATTAGTTATTTACCGCTATCACTAATTTATGGTTCAAAAGTAGAGATGAAATTCTTAAAAACAAGTCTTTTTCAGAAAAATATGTTTCATTATCAACTTAAAACGAAATAATACATTAGGATTTACAAAAAACACCCCTTACTTTTGACTAGCCTATTTTGGGAGGACATAGGCTAATTTCTCAATAAAATACAATAATAAAACGGGGTTTTCACAATGTTATAGTTACTATCAACTATGAACACAAACAAAAACAAGCATGTCGTCGTCATTGGCAACGGTATGGTGGGCTACAAGTTCTGCGAGAAACTAGTAGCCAAAGAAAAAAACGAACAACGGTTTACACTGACGGTTTTTGGGGAAGAACCGCGCGTAGCCTATGATCGGGTTCATTTAAGTGCCTATTTTGATGGAAAAACGGCTGATGATCTGACCCTGGCGCCCCAAAGCTGGTACACCGAAAATGGCATTACCCTGTACCTGACGGACCCCGTTGTCGACATTGATCGGGAACGAAAAGAGGTCCGTTCACACCACGGCATTGTAGTACCTTATGACTACCTGATTCTTGCCACCGGTTCTGGAGCATTCGTTCCTCCAGTCGCTGGCGTTGAGAAAGACGGCGTATTTGTGTATCGCACTATCGAAGACCTCGATCTTATTCAGTCCTATGCGCATAAGGCCCGCCGGGGAGCCGTGTTGGGTGGCGGTTTATTGGGTTTAGAGGCTGCCAAAGCCTTACTCGACCTGGGCATGGAAGAAGCTCACGTGGTTGAGTTTGCCCCACGCCTGATGCCCCGGCAGATTGACGACGCTGGTTCGGGTATTCTGCAACGGCAACTGGAATCCCTGGGGCTAACCATTCACCTGTCCAAAAGCACCCAGGAAATTACCGGCGACGACGTTATTAATGGAATGCTGTTTGCCGATGGCTCGCGCATAGACGTTGACATGCTGGTTATATCGGCGGGCATTCGTCCGCGCGATGAGCTAGCCAAAGCATCAGGCATAGAAACGCACCCACGCGGGGGCATTCTTGTCGATAACTTCCTGCAAACCTCCGACCCAGCCATTTTTGCCATTGGCGAATGTGCCGTGGCGCACCACATGATTTATGGGCTGGTAGCTCCCGGCTACGAAATGGCGGAAGTGGTAGCCTCGCGTTTGATGGGCGAAGAGAAGGAGTTCAAGCCCTATGACATGTCTACGAAGCTCAAGCTAATTGGTACGGATGTTGGCTCCTTCGGCGATCCATTTGCCGCCGAACCAACGTGCCGGACAATCGTTTATGAGAATAAGTCGAAGGGTGTTTATAAACGCATCAACGTTTCGGCCGATGGGAAAGAATTACTGGGCGGTATTCTGGTAGGCGATGCAGAACAGTATAATATGCTCCTGCAAACCTGCAAGAACAAAACCATTTTGCCTCCCGACCCTGAAGACCTGATCCTGGGCTCACGGGGTGGTGAAGAAGCTGGGGCTGGTGTCATGGGCTTACCCGACGATGCGTTGATCTGCTCCTGCGAAGCCGTTACAAAAGCCATGCTTTGCCACGAAATTGGCGAGAATGGCCATACTACAGTGGATGCGCTCAAGAAAGCCACCAAAGCCTGCACCGGTTGCGGAGGTTGTACACCCCTGGTGAAAGACATTATTCAGGGCGTATTGAAGCAGAAAGGCGTTTATGTCCGAAATATTCTCTGCGAGCACTTCGATTTCACTCGGCAGGAACTACTGGATTTAGTCAAAATCAACAGCCTGAGAACCTTCGACGCTGTGCTGGACCACGTTGGTCATGGCGATGGTTGTGAGGTGTGTAAGCCCGCCGTAGCGTCTATTTTAGCCAGCCTCTGGAATGAGAATATTCTGGAAAAAGGCCGGGCTACGATTCAGGATTCCAACGACCGCTTTTTGGCCAACATCCAAAAAGGCGGCACCTATTCGGTAGTACCCCGCATTCCGGGTGGTGAGATCACACCCGATAAATTGATTGTGATTGGACAGGTCGCAAAAAAATACGGTCTCTACACCAAAATCACGGGTGGGCAGCGTATTGATCTATTCGGAGCCCATGTCGGCGATTTACCGATTATCTGGGAAGAACTCATAGCGGCTGGTTTTGAGAGCGGTCATGCCTATGGTAAATCGCTACGTACCGTAAAAAGCTGTGTAGGGAGCACCTGGTGCCGCTATGGCGTACAGGATTCGGTGTCGTTTGCCATTGAGGTTGAAGAACGCTACAAAGGAGTACGGTCTCCGCACAAAATTAAGTCGGGTGTTTCGGGCTGCATCCGCGAATGTGCCGAAGCCCAGAGCAAAGACTTCGGTATCATTGCTACCGAAAAAGGCTGGAATCTATATGTTGGCGGAAACGGCGGCTCCAAACCTCAACATGCCCAGCTACTGGCTTCGGATATGGACAAGGAAACCTGCATTCGCTACATCGACCGCTTCCTGATGTTCTACATCAAAACAGCCGATCCACTGACCCGCACCGCTACCTGGCTCAATAAACTGGAAGGCGGCATGACTTATCTCCGCGCTGTTGTCATTGACGACGTGCTGGGGATTGCCCACGATTTAGAACGCGAGATGCAACTGCTGGTCGACACCTTCAAATGCGAATGGAAAGAAGTGGTAGATAATCCCGCGCTTCGTGCCCGCTTTGCTCATTTTGTAAACGTACCCGAACAAAAAGACCCCACGATTCAATTTGAATCCCTCCGCGATCAGAAGCGGGCTAAAGAATGGGTTTAAAGGAAAGTCATTCGGTTGTCATTAATGGTCATGGATTGTCATTCGGTAGTCATTAACCTGAGCAGCCCTGACCATCAATGACAACCGAATGACCATGAATGACTAGCAATGACAATCTAAAGACAATGGAAACACTTACCATACATAAAGACGAAATTACCTGGCATCCTGCCTGTAAAACAGATCACATTCCTGAAGATGGGGGCGCGTGTGTGCTACTTGGCGGTCGGCAGATTGCTATTTTCAATTTTGCGCGTCGGGGCGAATGGTATGCTACTGATAATGAGTGTCCACACCGCCAGCAAATGGCCTTATCGCGCGGTATGATCGGTAGCCAGAGCGATGAACCTAAGGTGGCTTGCCCGTTCCATAAAAAGACATTTTCGCTTAAGTCTGGCAATTGTCTGAACGACGACGGTTACAAAATTGCCACTTTCCCAATCAAAGTAGTTGGCGATATAGTGTATATTGGACTATAAGATTCCAGTTTACAGTATTTGGTTTATGGTAGACTGCGCAAGTTGTTTGTGCGCTAGCCTACCATAAACCAAATACTGTAAACCGGAATATCATAACCTCAATTTTTATGAGCCAACTCGATCAACAGGTTGCCCAACGCTTAACACGGTTTTATATGATAGCCCTCACTGTCATTGCCATGCTATCGTTGAGTGGGCTGCTGTTTATCAAGCACACCATCAGCACACACTACGACGACAGTCGGGTGGTGAACGTAGCTGGACTACAGCGAATGCTCAGTCAGCGGCTAACGAAATTGGCTATGCTTCGTATTGAGGGGCTTGCCACTGCCGATACTGTTTCGTTCGATTCGCTGCTCCACTCCTGGAGTCAAAGTCATATTCAGTTGCGGAACGGCATGCTGCATATGGAAAAGGACTATTCGGTTCGTAAAAGCGATCAGCTCAATCGCATGTTTGCCCGCGTGGCTCCCGTCTTTCAGTCTATATACAATAGCTTTATCCGTATTAACGATCCTACTAGTACGCCCGACGAGAAAAAGGCCGCCCTTCGAATTATTTTGCGCGATGAGTTTCCATTTATACAGCAAATGAACGCCATCGTCTTTCAATTCGACACGGAAAGTTTTGATCAGGTAAAACGACTGGAACGAATTGAATGGTTGCTTACCATGGCCACCTTGTTGACACTACTCATTGAAGGGCTATTTATTTTTAGACCCGTGGTCAATCATACCCGGAATGTCGTTCGTAGGCTAGCCAAGTCGGAGAAGGCATTACAACTGGCAAATAGTCACCTGGAGATTGCCAATCGGGAACTGGAAGCAACGAATCAGAATCTGGCCGCGTCAAACCAAAAGCTAGTTGATACCCAACGCGAGTTATTGCGAACTACAGAAGAAAAATATCAATTGCAACTGGCCGAAGATACCGTACGGTCGGCTGCCCTACTGGAAGGTCAGGAAGAAGAACGTCGGCGTTTTGCCCGCGAACTTCATGATGGAATCGGTCAAATGCTGACGGGCCTGAAACTCCACGCCGAAAAGTTGAAGGCAACCTCATTTACCGACGAAAAGCAGCGAGTACGCTTTGCAGAACTTTGTGATTTGATTGCCGATACGATTCAAACAACCCGGCAGGTTTCGTACAACCTGATGCCATCGACATTAAGTGATTTTGGCCTGGGCCCCACGTTACAGCTCCTGGCCGAGCAAATGACACGTTCCTCGGGTATTCCGATTGCCTTTAGCGGTCCTGCGAATGCTAAACGGTTAAGCCCGGCCATGGAGATCGGTTTATATCGTATTGCTCAGGAAGCCTTGCACAATGCCCTGAAATATGCCGAAGCAAAAGCAATAAAAATTACCTTGCAACAGAATACCAGTAAACTCCTGCTGGCTATTGACGACGACGGAAAAGGGTTTATACTGAAAGCCGTGCCCATCAATGAAAAACCATTGCCAGTCATCAATGGTCTCGAAAACATGCGTACCCGAACTCGTTTGCTCAGTGGTGAATTTAGTATTACATCGAAGCCTAAAAAGGGGACGAAAGTGCGCGTGACGGTCAACTTATCTGATAATCTCAACTAGTTATGTCGATACGTATTCTCATAGCCGATGACCATTCTGTGGTAAGAAAAGGGATTCGGATGCTGCTTGAAGATGAAGCCGATATCCAGATTGTAGGCGAAGCCGCTGATGGCGACGAGGCCATAGACTTGCTTTCCAGTATTCAAACAGACGTTTTACTCTTAGACATAACCATGCCCCGACTGTCGGGCATCGAGGCTCTCAAGATCATTACGCAACAACACCCCAAAGTTCGGACGTTAATGTTCAGTATGCACAATAACCCGGATTATATCATAAAGGCAGTACAACACGGTGCTGCGGGCTATCTGCTGAAAGACACGGGTCTGGAAGAAATATTACGGGCTGTCCGTACTGTCTTTGCGGGTGACTTGTACTACCCACCCAATGCTTCATCGGTGATTATTCAGCATTTAGTATTGCCCAACAATACCCAGCGTAAAGAAGTCAGAGCAGCAGAGCCCAAACGTACATCGCTCTGGAATAAAATCACATCACGGGAGGCTCAAATTCTAACCTGCCTGATTGACGGGATGAGTAGTCCCGAAATTGCCAATCGGTTTGGTATAAGCCCCAATACAGTTGCCAACCAACGGGCCAGCATCATTCGCAAAGCAGGTGTCAAAAACACAGTCGATTTGATTCGTATAGCGATGGAGGAGAGGGTTCGATAAACCAGTTAATGCTCCTGACTACAACGCCCTTGCCGATTTCGGTGGGGCGTTTTTGTTGCTGCGCTGGCAGGCTACGTCTGAACGTACGCAGTATGAGCCACAGTGGCATGTTATACAAGCGAGTCCATTTTATCTTTTGGGACAATTTCATTTATTTTTGGGACATTTTTTGGTTTTTAGGCACCTTTCCCTGTCTAATACTGTCACTTATAGCCTAACTTGATAGGCTATAACCCATCTTAAACAATCTTCCTCAATTCGAACCATTCACTTTTGATCTAGCCATACAATGAAGCATGCATCTTTACCCCTCCTGCTCGCAATTGGGTTGATGCTTTGGCTCAGCTACTGCCAATCCACATGGGCCCAGACAGTTCCTCCATCTAGTACTGCCATTTGCGGCACGTTAGACCTCACCTCAGCACAGGCAATTTCGTTAGTGCAGGACGCCAATCTGGCTTTACAACGCAAGCGCGCATCCAATACTGCTTTTACGGCCATAACATACGTCCCCATTCGACCCCACATTATGCGCCAGAGCGACGGTACAGGGGGCTTCAGTATAGCTAACCTGAATCAGGCAATGGCAATCACCAATAAATATTACTTATTAAATGGATTCGGCATTCAATTTTACTTTGCCGGAACGACACCCAGCTATATTGATGATGATGGCCTGTATTATGGATATGGGAGTCAGCCAGTAGATGCTTATGATGCTCCCAACGCACTAAATCAGTATTATGTCAATCGATTTGTGAATCAAGGGTTAAGTGGCTTTGCCTATTATCCGGATAATGCTATCTATTCGACCCGGTCGTTTATCCTGGCAGGTCAGTATACGAATGCAGATTACGTAAGTGATCTAACGATTCCCCATGAGTTGGGGCATAATTTTGGCCTGATTCACACATTTGGGAATAGCAACGGCACTTCGTTTACTGATGAACTGGTGACCAGAGGGGCGGGAGCAAATTGTAGTTCAGCCGGCGATCTAATCTGTGATACGCCTGCTGATCCCTATACCTATGGCAGTAACTACACAATTAATGTGAATGGTTGTCCGCAGTATAATCCAGATAACCTAATCCGCGATGCCAATGGTGATGCCTACCTGCCGTCAATCACCAATATGATGTCCTATTATTCTGCCTGCACACACGATTTTACTCCTGGCCAGTATGACCGAATGCAGGCGGGGTTAGCCTTACGTCAAACCCATACCGCCTATACCCTGGATGCCCCGGCTACGGATGTAGTACCTGCTAGTAATCTGGCAGCCACCAGTAATAACGTTTCCGTTCTGCTAACCTGGCAGGATAACGCCGATAATGAAATGGGCTACTTCATTGAACGGTCTACCTCTCCAACAACCGGCTTTGTTTCTATTGGTGGAGTTGCGCCCAATGTAACCACCTTTAGAGATAACCAGACCGCACCCCTAACGGCGTATTATTACCGAATTCGACCCTCTAACACCACAACAGGAAGCATCAGTCCAACGGTCTCTATTATCACACCGCTTGTGCCTACCGTAACCGGATTGACCACAACCAACATAACGGGAGACTACGCCCAACTGAATTGGACTAGTTTAGGAGAAGGAGCAACGTATGAAGTGCAATGGCGACCCGTAGGGGCAGCAACCTGGACAAATCAAAACGGCATTCCATTTCCCTATGCTGGGCTTAGTGGTTTACTGACTAACACAGCCTACGAGTGGCAGGTAAGAGCCGTAGGCAGTGATAGTTATTCGGGGCCCGTAAGTTTCACAACCCTTTGCCCTGTCCCCGTTTCTTCCAGTAGCAGTCCTGCCCGGATTTCAGCCAGTCTGTCCTGGGGTGGAGCCAATAATCAAACCTATACTCTTCAGTGGCGGACCGTAGGGGCAACCAACTGGACTACCGTTAGTAGCCTGACCAGCACTACCACTATATTTGGCCCTACCGGCTCCTATTCGTTAACTGGCCTGTCTTCTCAAACAGCCTATGAATGGCAGGTACAGGGGGTTTGCCCAGGTTCGCCTACCGTGAGTTCAGGGTACACTCCCCCGAACTCGTTTACAACGGGGGCTGCCCTGCCCCTATGCGTCTGCTTCTTCGAATCCAGGTGCCGAATTAGGTTTCTTTTCCTGGTATACATCCAGTGGTGAGCCAGGAATTTTTGGTGAACTCCGATACCGACCAGTGGGTACGCCGAACTGGATTACACTGAGCGGCCTGGTTGGCGAATCATATTCTAGTGCTAATTATACGCTGACCGGCCTAACCAACAACACAACCTATGAGTGGCAGTTTAAGAATGTGTGTGGGGCCGTCGAGAGTTCAGCCTATACTTACCTGAGTACCTTTAGAACTACTTGCCGAATCCCCACTGGGCTAAGTAACACACCGACTTCCAAGGGAGCAACCCTTTCATGGTATGTGAGCTTGACTCCTGATCCAGGAACTACGTTTACGCTACAATATCGACCCGTAGGTAATCCTACCTGGACCACGGTGACTAGTTTAACCACTTCCGACTATTCATTAACGGGCCTAACGTCGGGCACTACTTATGAGTGGCATGTGCTAACGAAGTGTACAGCAAATTCTGCTTCCGATTACTCCATAACGAAAACATTCACAACGGGTTGTAATCAACTGGTGGCGAACAATCTGAAAAGTTTGCTGGTCACCTCGTCGTCGGCTCAGTTAGTCTGGACCGTCGTTAATGACCCCAACGTGAATTACTATATTATCTACCGGCCCGTTGGGGAGGCCAACTGGATTAATCTTGATGGGCTCACAGCCTCATCGACAGGGGGCGTTTATAATTTGACGGGACTTACCAACAACACAAGCTATGAGTGGCAGATCGCCCCGCTTTGTCCAGATCAGCCAGGATTCTATATCGCTGGCCCCACCTTTACGACGCAGTGCCAAACTCCTCTTTACCCCTACGCGGCTAGCAAGACGACATCCGCCTTATTGAGTTGGAATCAAATGGGGGTCGATGTTAGTTACGAAGTGCGTTATCGACTGGCGGGCGCAGCATCCTGGACTACGGTTAGCAGTATATCTACCAACAGCTATTCGCTAACAGGATTAACAGGTAGCACAAACTATGAGTATCAGGTCAGAACACAGTGCGCAACAGGTGATTATACCGACTTTACCTCATGGGTACGCTTTACAACGTATTCATGTGATATGCCTACTTCCAGTTATCCATCCGTAACGAACCTGACGACAACTTCAGCAACGCTAAACTGGAGTTATTTTTATGCCGATGCATCCACTCGCTATGCCATTCGGTATCGGGTTGTGGGGTCTCCTGGCTGGACAACGCTGACCAATATTATT
Source organism: Spirosoma telluris (assembly GCA_003259005.1). Classification (GTDB taxonomy): domain Bacteria; phylum Bacteroidota; class Bacteroidia; order Cytophagales; family Spirosomataceae; genus Spirosoma; species Spirosoma telluris. The sequence continues at coordinate 5,495,430 of QLII01000001.1, read as the reverse complement.
GGGTCTTCCTATTCCAATTCACTGAATTTAACCGGACTAATTCCCGGCACCCCTTACGAATGGCAGATTAGCACACTTTGCTCACCTACCGCAAGTTCAGCCTTTACAGCCTCAAACACGTTCCAGACCCGCATCATTTGCTCTGGCATGTACACCATCCAGACCGGGGCCTGGAATGATCCCGCGATCTGGTCCTGTAACCGCATACCGACGAATACCGATGTCGTACAGATAAAGCATATCGTGCTCGTACCTGTCAGTTATATAGCGAATGCCCAACAGGTAGGCTTCGACACTGGCCAAAAATTAAGTTTTGGAACCAACGCCCAGTTGAAGCTGGGATTCTGATTCAACCAAATAGATAGGCGAAATCACACTTTACACTTTAATAATCACGTTTTTCCGGTACATCCACCACAAAATCCCAAACCAGATCAAGACAAATGTCAAGGCTCCCGCCAATGACGCATTTTTGGGCTCAGTAAAAAAGGGCGCAATAAAAGTTCTATACAGATATTCTTTTGACCCCAGTTCCGTACCGTCGGGCTGGGTAATGTGAATCAGGTTCATAATGCGGGGAATCAACCCCGATAGGAAGAACACGGTAATGGCATTAACACCAAAGGCTACAAACGGCAATATGCCCCGCTTGTAGTGTTGTACATCAATTAACCAGTAGCATAAAGCCAACCCTAGCATGGCCAGGCCACCTGCCAGTAGCACATATGAACTGGTCCAGAGAGCTTTATTAATTGGGAAGAAACCATCCCAGACTAACCCACCTAAGGTTGTTAAGCAACCCGCAGCGAATAGCCAGGCTACTTTTTCAGCCGCCGACCGATCACTTCGCAACCAGGTTCCGGTCAGCATGCCCAATAAACCGGTACCAATTGCGGGGAGCGTACTAAACAGCCCTTCAGGGTCCCAGACTTTAGCGGGTTTGTATACGTGCGCGGGCGTCAGAATTGTCCGGTCGAACCAGGCGGCAAGGTTAGTTTCCGGCTCAAGATTAGCATAACCGACACCGGGTACCGGAATAACCGTCATTGATAACCAGTAGCCTACCAGCAAGCCACAGAATATATAGGCTTGCTGACGAGGGGTGGTTTTCAGGAAAATAAGCGAGCAGGCCAGATACACCAGGGCAATACGCTGCAACACCCCCGGAATCCGAACGATTGAGATATCGAACTTAGGAAAGAAGTTCAGAAATAACCCCAACAGAAACAGCGTCACGCTCCGCTTCACGATCTTGCCAATCACTCCTTTTTCTGCCCCATCCGTTCGGCCTAGGGCAAACGTGACCGACACGCCAACAATGAACAGAAAGAACGGAAAAATAAGATCTGTAGGTGTCCACCCATTCCAGGGCGCATGTTCGAGGGGCGCGTAAATGTGGCCCCAATCGCCGGGATTATTGACCGTAACCATAGCGGCTACGGTTAGCCCACGAAAAAAATCGAGCGAGAGAAGGCGGGCAGGACTAACTTCGGTACGTTGCGTACTGACGGAGCGTGTCGAAACAGAAGATTGCATAAATGCCGTTAGGTTTCCCCGAAGATACGACAGGTAACCCTACCGAATCAACTGAAAACTTTCATCAGCTTTTTCTCTAAATCTTTCTCCAGTTTCAATAAGCCCTCCGTGTTGGGCAAGTAAGTTAAGGCTCGATGATGCCGAAGATCGAACGGAATGTCGCTGGTCGACTGGGTGATGGGAATGACCAGTTTGCCGAGTGTGTGAGCCACCCCCGTTTCGTAAAATACATTGGGGTTTCGATCCGTGAAATCAGTGATAACGGCTTTCGAGGTAAAGATCAGATCAAATACATCCTGAATCAGAATACTATTGTCCCAAATATCATCGGCCCGTTTGCAATCGATTCCCAATCGGGCGCATACATTTCGGATAGCGGTGTATGTACCCGAAAATTTACCCTCAAAAGGCATCATCACAGACAAAACATTCGATTCTACAGATTTAGCTGGAATTCGGAATACATCAGGCGCAAACGTAATAACGCGTTCTGGCGTAGTCGTCTGCACGGTCGAAATAAATTCCGGCACGTCGCGAATAGACCGATTCATCGTCGATTTCTTGACGTCAACGAACCGTTCGATTTCGTACAGGTTGCTGGTGCTTTCGCTGATTAATTTGGACAAAACCTGTAAGCTATTGCCCTCGTAATCATCATCTTTAAAATCCAGGCTACGAAATAAGCGAGGATGGTCTTCAATTAATTCGAGGCTATCTGTCAGATAACCAACCTTGATCCAGTCAGACTTGGTAAAGTGGTCCTGAATAAATTCGTGCAGGGCAAAAAGTCGAAATGTTCTCTGTTTGTTCTGTCTGGTCATACTACGAAAAGGGAGGGTTGGCGTTAGATTATAATACAAATAAAATATATAAATGCAAGTATATTCAATTTTTATATTATAATGTTAGATGAAGGTTAATTTTTAATCATGATCCTCATCGCAACAGATTTTTTCATTCGCATTTCGCCATAAAAAAAGCTCTGCCCATTACCAAAAGGCAAGAGGCAGAGCCGTTAATCAGCTAACTTATCTTACTTAAAAACGCCAGCGGACAAAGGCTTCCATAGCTTCATATTCGGCCAGGCCAAGCCGGTTATAGAGGCCAGCCGTAGCGCTGTTACGTTCTTCGGCCCGTTGCCAGAACTCGCGCGAATCGGTACCCTGATACACGACGCCATCTTTCTGCGACTGGTGTTTGAAAATACCCAGCCGCTTTTTCATCACCTGATCGGGCGACATTGGAACGGCCATTTCAATCTCGTGAATATCCCACTCGGCCCAGGCTCCTCGATAAAGCCATACCCAGCAGTCTTTCATGAAATTTTTATGCTTTAAGCGACGAACAGCTTCCAGAATAGCGTCTAAACAAACTTTGTGGGTTCCGTGCGGATCGGCAAGATCCCCTGCGGCATAGATTTGATGAGGCTTCACTTCCTCGATCAGCGCCATCGTAATCTTGACATCTTCTTCACTAAGTGGCTTCTTCGCTACCGTTCCGGTCTCGTAGAAGGGCATGTTCATGAAGTGTGCGTTCTCAACGGGAATGCCCACAAACCGGCAGGTCGATTTAGCTTCACCCATGCGAATAAGCCCTTTCACGTAACGCACCTCGGCAGTGTCCATTTCGGAGTCCTTTTTCTCGCGAAGGGAAGCTGCTGCATCCTGGAAAATCCGGGTGGCTTCGGGCTTTTGATCCCGAATTTCGTATTGAAATCCACTACGTAATCCGCGAAACGTAGAGCCTCATCATCGGCAACGGCAATATTGCCGGACGTCTGGTAACCCACGTGTACCTCGTGCCCCTGATCACGCAGCCGCTGGAAGGTTCCACCCATCGATATAATATCATCGTCGGGGTGTGGGCTAAAAATCAGGCAGCGTTTATGAGCAGGCAGTGCCCGTTCGGGACGGTTTGTATCGTCGGCATTGGGTTTGCCACCTGGCCAGCCCGTAATGGTGTGCTGAAGTTGGTTGAAAACGTCGATGTTAATATCATAGGCCTGGCCGTATTGAGCCAGCAGATCGCTCATCCCGTTATCGTTGTAATCGCGGTCGGTTAGTTTCAAAACGGGCTTACCGAGCGTCAGCGACAAATAGGTGACGGCCTTTTTCTTCATCTTGTTGTCCCATACCACCGAATCCACCAGCCAGGGTGTTTTCATACGGGTCAACTCCGAAGCAGCAGCTTCGTCAATCACGAACAGTGCATTCGGATGAGTTTGTAGATACGACGCTGGATTCAATTCCGTTACCAACCCTTCCACAGCCCCACGAATAACCGGCGCTTTACGTTCTCCCCAGGCTAGCAATACCACACGTCGGGCTCCCAGAATACTGGATACGCCCATCGTGATGGCTTTGCGAGGGGTCTTTGGCAATCCGCCAAAGTCAACCGATGCAGCCGCCCGCGTCGAGTTATCGAGCATCATCAAACGCGTATGTGAATTGATAAGCGAACCAGGCTCGTTAAAACCAATGTGGCCATTACCGCCAATACCTAACAGCTGAAAATCCAGCCCACCGGCGGCTTCAATTTCGGCTTCATACTGCTTGGCAAACTCGGCGACTTTGTCTGTCCGAAGCGTGCCATCGGGAACGTGATAATTCCCGGCGGGAATATCAACATGGTCGAACAGTTGCTCCCGCATAAACCGCCAGTAGCTTTGCAGAGAATCGGGTTCCATTGGGTAGTATTCGTCCAAATTGAACGAAACAACATTATGGAAGCTTAGCCCTTCCTCACGGTGCATACGAATCAGTTCGGCATAAACCGTTTTGGGGGATGAACCAGTGGCCAGGCCAAGAACGCAAGGCTTTCCCTCGCTTTGTTTCTGACGAATTAGATCAGCAATTTCCTGCGCCACTGCTCGTGATGCATCTTTTGCATCAGCATAAATGTGGGTCGGAATTTTTTCATAAGTAATGGCCGATTGGATAGGGCCGCCAGTAGGGGCTGCTGCTGGCAATTGCCCGTCCGGATTGTCGAGTAGAGTAGACTCCGAAATCATGATGCGCTATGCGGAGAAAAGATGAGACGCCACAAAGGTCGAAAAAATTCGGCTAGTTTTCAGGTATTTTAATTCGTCTACTCAATATTTTAAATTTTTTTATTAACCTATTTCTCAACATGCCCAGCTTCGTTACGGGCCATCTGGTCGGCGGCAGTTGCTAATAGCAGTGAGTTCAGTCCGTTCTGTTCTGTAATGATTCGGTGTGATTCAGGATAATGGATTGCTCTAACCTGATCCGGAACATCAACCGAAGTAACTCGCTATAGATGTGCTGTTTCTCATCACCAAACCCGAAGCGAAGTTCAATTTGCTGATAGGCTTCGAACGTTTTGTGCCGCCCGCCCAAGACTCGATCTTTGCCGCCAATATTGGCCGTTACATTCAGTTGTGCACCCGGAAACAGCTCCATGAGCGCACGCGTAGTTTCTTCATCAACCACGCAACGCATGATCATTCGGGTGGGCACCCACTCAAACAGGGTAATGTCACCTCGCTCAAACAGCAGCCGCATTTCCTGACGATCCATCCGGCCGGTTTGTGTAAAACCGTGGTAGAAATTAACCAGCTTCTTTCCGGTTATCTCATCACCATATTCAACCGTGGCCTGTACCTGATCCTCAATGTCGTTACTATTCGGGCGCTTCACTACCTGAGATGCCTTCAGCTTTCCATAGCCAAACCAGCCCGTAAACATGTCGAAGAAGTGAACACCGTGCTCAATGAAAATGCCGCCCGATTTAGTACGATCCCAGAACCAATGTTCGGGCGAAAGGCCTTCATCACCGGCATAATTTTCGAAATACCCGTGTAAAAAATCACCAAGTAAGTTTTTATCGATCAGATGCTTGACACGCGCAAACATAGGATTGTAGCGTTGCATCAGGTTGGTAACCATAAGCAACCCCTTTGCCTTAGCCGTCTCGATCATCTCTCGTCCCTGCTCAGGGTTCATGGCCAGCGGTTTCTCGCAGATGACGTGTTTACCTGCATTCAGGGCCAGCATAGCCTGCTCATAATGCATGAACGGAGGGGTGGCAATGTACACTAGGTCAACGTCTGGATGATTGACCAATTCGTCAATACTTGCCAACGTCTCGGCACCAAATCGTTTCGCAGCCACAATAGACTCCTCCCGTTTCGACCCAGCAATGGCTACTAATTTTGTGTTGGGCGTCTGCAAAAACTGCTGAACGGCGAACAGCCCGAAGCCCCCATCCCAATAACTCCAAGCCCAATCGTGCGGTCTTCCGACGTGTCTGATTTCATACCCTTCTAGGTTGTATTCATAAGAAACAACTGCCAGGAAGGGTTTATGTTAGGAAAAGAAGTTCACGAACCGTACTCCATACGTGGTTTAGACAAGGCCTCGCGTCCAGTAAATCATTGGCTTGGCCGTTTCAAGCGTCTCGTTTCGGTCTGGCCAGACAAACTCACTTTGCAGACTTGCCTCCCGCTGATAGCCTCGTTTTTTCCAGAATTCATCAAGAGGTTGATAGTTAACAGGTCGGAGTGGATGATCGTCGGGGCGCTGCACAGCACAAAAGCAACTCATTGTATACTGACCAAACTGCCGGGCATGGGCTTCGCGCTCATTGAAAAAGGTATGCCCAAGCCCTAGCCCCCGATAGGCGGGCAACAGAAGACTTTCCCCGAAATAGAAGATTGTGTCAAGCTCATAGCCTGCCGCTAAAAAAGGGGCCTGAACGTCGGCGGTTTCATCGCGTAGTGGCAAGGCAGTTGTTGCGCCAACCAGTTGCTCGCCATCATAAACGGTAAATAGAAACGACCGCTCGGCACGGGCATAGGTCTCCAGATACGTTTTCTCGTAATCGACTGACCCTTCGTACAAATAGGGAAAGTCGTAGAAGACGGCTATTCGTAAGGCCGCTAAATCATCGAAAACTGTTCGGAAGCCAGAGCCCGTTAGCTTAAGAAAGGTTAGTGATGAAAGGTCGATACTCGGCAATTTGAGGATGTGATTAGACGTTTCTAGCGCGTCTGGCGCGAGTAAATACCCGCGCCAGAGTTCAGCTTAATTACCCAAGACCAGGGATTCCCAGAGCGGCAAGTTATAGTAGGTTGTTACCCGAGTAATTAACCCATCGGCAACTTCAAGGAATGAACCGGCGGGCAGCACATAGGTTTGACCCGTAGCAGCTGGCAGATCTCCATCAGTTTTTTTATACACTCCGCTGACAACAAATTCGCAGGCAACGCGCGTACCCGTTGGCTCCGTCATTACGACGATATCGGTCAGGGTTTCGTCATAACAGTCATCCATATGCTGGAGAAACTGACTAAATATCTCTTTGCCGATACGGGTAGCTCCCTGATTACTGTCATGGCGAACATTCGGGTGAAGCAGGCTAAGCATAGCCTCCCAATCTTTGCGATTAAACGCGTCGTAATAATGTGAAATCGTATCGAAAGAAGTCATAAAAAGCGTTTTGGGCAAAGATAAGGCGTTAGACAAAATTATTTATTGAACCCAGAGCCACATAGAGCAAGGACTATCTACACGCTGTACTCTCTGGGTTCAATAAGGGGTATTTTTCTACACAAAATTCAGGTTTCCATTAATCAGCGCTTTCTGATAATTCACTTCATCAAATTGATAGAGATATGGCGATTTATGGGCTCCTCCCGTCCGGCGCTCCTCTAAACGGGATAGAATACTTAATCCTGTTATTTTTTTATGAAAATTACGTGCATCCAGTGGCCGATCCAACACGGCTTCATAGAGTCGCTGTAATTCCGGTATTGTAAATTTTTGGGGCATTAGGTTAAGGCCAATGGGTTGCCAGTTTAACTGGAGCCGAAGGGTTTTCAGGGCCACTTCAATTATATGCTGGTGGTCAAAGAGCAGTGATGGCAATTCTCCTACCTCCCACCAGCAACACTCGTCCGACATAAAGTCGGCGGAAGGGGTCACTTTGGTGTAGTCGACTAGGGCATAGTAGCCCATTGAAATGGTCCGTTCTGGCCAGCGATCCCCGAATTTCATGGGCATTTTCTGGCGCTGCCAGGTATCATCGCGATCATACCGAACCGCATCGCCAAACAAATGAAATTGTTGTAAGAATAACTGATCCAGGCCCGTTCGCTCGCAGAGTACGCGTCCAGCTGCCGTATCAACCGATTCATCTTTGTAAATAAACCCACCTGGTAGACTCCACTCGTTGGTGTCTTTCCAGCGTAGTAAAAGTACCTTCAGTCTTGTGTCGTGAAATCCGAAAATAACGCAATCAAGCGATAGGCCAGCTATACATTCCTGGGCTACCCGCTCATAGTACGCCTGTAATTGATCGGTGTAAGTCATGCGGAAATATAAATTTTTCTGAACGTCATTGTTACATACAGATTGTAATCGACCGATAACATCGCAATTACTTTCATAAAAATCGTATCTTTCCTGTTCTAATGGAACACATCCAATCCCTATCCGTTACTGGCTATGGCATCCCTAAAATTGACAATTAACAATCAGGCACATACTATTGATGTCGATCCTGACATGCCGCTCTTATGGGCAATCCGTGATGTGGTTGGCCTGACAGGTACCAAGTTTGGTTGTGGCATTGCCCAATGTGGAGCCTGCACCGTGCATTTAGACGGCAACCCAACCCGCTCCTGTAGCGTGCCCGTATCAGCCGTAGTTGGTCAGAAAATAACCACAATCGAAGGCCTTTCTAAAAACGCTGACCACCCCGTACAGAAAGCCTGGATCGAGCATCAGGTACCGCAGTGCGGCTATTGCCAGTCTGGACAGATCATGTCGGCAGTCGCCCTGTTAAAACAGACGCCCAAACCAACCGATGCCGATATTGATACCGCTATGCAGGGAAATATCTGCCGATGTGGTACCTATGGCCGTATCCGCCAGGCAATCCATACGGCTTCAGCCGAGATGCAGTCAGCGCCTAAAATGCCAAAGTCTACACCTAAAATCGGGAAGCGATGAGCCAGAAACCTATTCAAAATGAGAACGGCCCATCCCGCCGAAATTTCCTGAAAGCGGCTGGTCTGACTGGAGCAACTTTTGCCCTGGGTTTGCCTTCGATAGAGGGCTTAGCCAGCCCCATATTGAATCTTAGTGCCGTCCCCGAATCGGTTGAGCTAACGCCTTTTATTATCATTGAAAAATCGGGGCGGATAACGCTTATGAATCCCCGGCCGGAAATTGGCCAGGGTACGTATCAGTCCGTTCCGGCTATGATTGCCGAGGAACTTGAAGTCCCGCTTGATAAAGTCGTTATTCGCCAAACTGGGGGCGAAAGCAAGTACGGAGAAATGTGGTCGCAGGCCGTAGGTGGCAGCGGATCAATTCGGGGTGGTTATACACAAATGCGTAAAGTTGGAGCGTCGGCACGTGAAATGCTTATCAAAGCAGCCAGCGATCAATGGAGTGTACCCGTTGACGAATGTTTTGCCGAAAATGCTACCGTCATTCACAAACCAACGGGCAAAAAACTTACCTACGGTCAACTAGCTGAGCCAGCCGCTAAACTTCCGGTCCCGAAAGAACCAAAGCTAAAAGACCCGAAACAGTTTACCATGCTGGGTAAGTCGATGCCCCGGCCCGATGTTCCGCTGAAAGTGACTGGGAAAGCCACGTTCGGTATGGATGCCAAAGCGCCCGGTATGGTCTATGCCTCCATTGAGCGTTGCCCGGTATTGGGTAGTAAACTAGTGAGCTTCGATGCAGCGCAGTCGCTTAAAATCAAAGGCGTGCAGAAGGCAGTAAAGGTCGAGCGTGTAGTTGGTAAAAATCGCTACGAAGGTGTAGCTATTATCGCCGATAATTACTGGGCTGCTTTGCAAGGTCGTAAAGCACTCCATGTGAAATGGGACCATCAGGGACACGATACCTTTCAATCGGCTGATTTTGAAAAGAATCTCCGTGACTTAGCCAAAACCGATGGTGTTTTGGGCCATAATGCAGGCGATTTCGACAAGACGTTTGCCGATGCACCTACGAAACTGGATGCCCTCTACGAAACACCCATCGTGAGTCACTCACCTATGGAACCTATGAATGCGCTGGCTCATTACCAGGCCGGCGATAAAATCGAACTCTGGGTATCGTCGCAGGGGGGTGATCTGGTCCGGGACGAAGTCTCAAAAGTATTGAAAGTTCCTGCCGATAATATCACAGTGCATATCTTGTTCAATGGTGGAGGGTTTGGCCGTCGGCTTACGCAGGATTTCGCTACCGAAGCAGCTCTATTGTCCAAAGCGGTTGGCAAGCCGGTTAAAGTTGTATGGACACGCGAAGACGATACGCAACTAGGACCATTCCGCCCAATGACTTACTCGGCGATGCGCGGAGCCTTATCAGCCGATGGAAAAGCAGTAGCGCTTCAACATAAAGTCATCTCGCCCTCTATCGACGCGACGATGAACGAGAAGTACGACAAGACCAAACCCGATGGCACCATGCTCGAAGCTACCAACGAGCAGAAATACGAGATTCCTAACCTCAACACCCGTTACGTTCATGCCGAAACGCACATTCCGCTCACCTATTGGCGTTCAGTAACGAGTTCGACACTGGCGTTTGCCCACGAGTGTTTCCTGGACGAAATGGCACATAAAGCCGGGCAGGACCCGCTGGCTTTCCGGCTGTCGATGCTCACAAAAGAATCTGACGCCAAACGAGTGCTGACGAAACTCAAAGAAGTCTCAGGCTGGGATAAACCATTACCTGCCGGTAAAGGTCGCGGAGTGGCTCAATGGGAGTTTTTTGCGGGTTTGGCTGGGCAGGTTGTCGAAGTATCTAAAAACAAGGCTGGGGGCGTCACGGTTGATAAGGTTTATTGCGTCATTGACCTGGGCACCGTTGTGAACCCCGATACCGTAAAAGCGCAGGTTGAAGGAGCCATTGCGATGGCGCTGACGGCCGCCACTAAAGACGGCATTACATTTGAAAATGGTCGCGCGGTGCAGAAAAACTTCGACGCTAACCGGATGTTACGCATAAACGAAATGCCAGCGATTGAGGTGCATATTTTGGCAGAAGGCGGTCCAACGATCAAAGGGGTTGGCGAACCGGGTTTGCCGCCGTTAGCCCCTGCTTTAGCCAATGCCGTTTTTGCCGTGACCGGCAAGCGCATTCGCCGATTGCCAGTTGATTTAGAGAAAGTGTAATTTTTTAGTTTGAGGTTTGAGGTTCGTAGTTTGACGTTCAATACGTGTCAGCAACATCAAAACGTGTCAGCAACATCAAACGACGAACGTCAAACCTCAAACCCACTACGTATGAAAGAAATAAGCCGAATTGTTGAGGTTTTTGAGCAGGTCGATTTCGCGAAACGGAAAGCGGCTTTGGCAACCGTCGTTTGGGTCGAAGGATCGTCTTATCGGCGACCGGGTGCCCGTATGCTCATTACGGACGATGGGCGTTGGGAAGGGGCGATCAGTGGCGGCTGTCTGGAAGGGGATGCGTTGCGAAAAGCCCGGCAGGTGATGCTGGATGGACAACCGATTGTGGTTAGCTACGATACGATGGACGATGGAGCCAATAGCTTTGGCGTGGGGTTAGGGTGCAACGGTATTATCGACGTGCTGATCGAGCCAATTGATCCCATTAGTGCCCAAAACCCCATCACGTTATTAAAAGAGTTCACACAGAAACGAGACGTTCGGGCACTGGCTACCGTTCTGAAAAGCGATGAGTTTACGGGTCTGATTCCCGGTAATCGGTTTATGCTCACAGAGGAAACGATCGAATCTATACCCGGCTGGCTATATGACGACATGCAACGTGTGTTCAGTACAGGTAAGCCATTGACTCGCTCCTATTCGGTTTTATCAGGCAATGCCGAGCTATTCATCGAACGAATTGATCCGGGTATTGAACTGGTCATTTTTGGGGCTGGCTATGATGTTATTCCCGTAGCAAAACTAGCTCGTGACCTCGGCTGGCAAGTGACGGTTACGGATGATTGTATCGCCCACCTATCGCCCAAACGGTTCCCGGCTGCTACCTGCGTATTATACTCTGATCGCCAGGCGGTTATTGATCAACTCACGATTACCAATCGCACAGCTGCCGTGTTGATGTCGCATAACTTCAACTACGACAAGGCGGTACTGGAAAAGCTGCTGGCCACCGATGTGCCTTACATTGGTATGTTAGGCCCCCGCAAGCGATTCGATAAGATGCAGGATGAATTTAAAAAAGACGGATTGTCGTTTAGTGACGAAGCGCTCGACCGCGTGTACGCTCCTATTGGCCTGGATTTAGGAGCCGAAACCCCCGATGAAATTGCCCTGGCAATTATGGCCGAAATCAAAGCGTTTTTCACTAAAGGAGCGGGTGGATTTCTAAAAGACAAATCCGGCCCTATTCACGAACGGCTCTCTGGTAACTCCTTGAATCACGGTCGGCAGGCAATGTTTGATTCTGATTCCATGAGCGTAGATACAGCCATTTAAGCATGCCCATTGCGACGATTATCCTGGCCGCTGGTGCGTCAACCCGATTGGGTGGCCAGCCCAAGCAACTGCTTACCCATAACGGCACAACACTGATCCGGCAAATTGCCGATGCGGCTTTATTGCTACAGGCTGGCCCGGTGATTGTTGTTTTAGGGGCCAACCAGGAACAAATCCAGCCCGAGCTTACTGATTTACCCGTTCGTATAGTCCTGAACTCCAATTGGCCTGAAGGCATGGCGTCGTCGTTACGCGTGGGCCTGAATACATTGGCCGATGAGTCTGTTGAGTCATTTTTGGTTGTTCTGACGGATCAACCCTACGTAACGGCCGATCTTCTCCAACAATTAATTACGACTCAGCAACAGGCAGGTCGGGGTATTGTTGCCAGCCGCTATGGTGAAGCGGGCCATCTGGGTGTTCCGGCTTTGTTTGATATACGCTACGGCTCCGAGTTTATGAACCTGTCTGGCGATATGGGTGCCCGAAAACTCATTAAACAGTATGCTGGCGATTGTGCTGAGATTCCATTCCCATTAGCTGCTATTGATTTAGATACCGTTCAGGATGTGGAAGCCTGGCGCGCTGGTAGTTCATTGCAAGATACCCGAAGCGTGGAATAAAGTTAAAGTATCGTAAGGAATTACGTGTTTTTGTACCGCTGCTCCTTGCTCTGCGCTCCCAGCCCCTTGCCCCTTGCCAACCCCCTTCGTACCTTTGCCTCACAATGGCGCGACTCCTGGCAATCGATTATGGCATGAAACGTACGGGTATTGCCGTCACGGATTCTTTACAACTCATTGCCTCGGCTCTGGAAACGGTCCCCTCGCAGGAAGTGCTGAAATTTCTGAAAGCCTATGTTCTTCGGGAGCCGGTCGAAGCCTTCATCGTTGGTCTTCCGAAAGGATTAGATGGTTTGGACACGGATAATACGCCCAGGGTCAGGAAGTTCGTGACGCATTTACAGAACGCATTGCCCGACATTCCGGTTTATTGGCATGATGAGCGATTTACGTCCGTTATGGCCCTACAATCTATGATTGCAGCCGGAAGCACAAAAAAAGAGCGACGCGTGAAAGGTAATATCGATAAAGTAAGCGCGGCCATTATTCTTCAGTCATATATGGAAAGCAAACGATAATGAAAAATGGACAATGGATAATGAAAAATATCTGCAATAGTCATTATCCATCCTACATTATTCATTATTCATTAAAATTATGATTCTCCCAATTATTGCCTACGGTGATCCGGTTTTACGGAAGCGGGCCAAAGATATTGAACCCAATAGCCTCGACGTGAAAACGCTGAGCGAGAACATGTTCGAGACGATGTATGCCGCATCGGGCGTTGGGCTGGCCGCTCCGCAAATCGGGCAAAGTATTCGGATGTTCGTGGTAGATGGTGAACCTCTGAACGAGGACGAACCCGAAGAGGATATTGACCAAAGCCTGATTGGCTTCAAAAAAGTATTTATCAACCCCGAAATCATTGAAGAAGCGGGCGATGATTGGGGTTTTGAAGAAGGTTGCCTAAGCATTCCGGGCATTCGGGGCGAAGTGTTCCGGCCCGAGATCATCGTGATTCGTTATTTTGATATCGACTGGAACGAGCATGAGGAAGAATACGAAGGCATGGCCGCCCGTATCATCCAGCATGAATACGATCACCTCGACGGCAAACTTTTCACCGACTACCTGCCCACCCTTCGCCGGACGCTCATCAAGAAAAAACTAGCCGACATTTCGAAGGGTAAAACAGACGCCGAGTATAAAATGAAGTTTCCTAAGTAATGGATAATGTAAAATGAATAATGCATCAAACGGCATCATTCATTTTACATTATCCATTTTACATTATCCTCATGAACATCACCCTCCTCCAAACCGAACTTTACTGGCATGATCCTGTGGCCAATCGGGCTATGCTGGAGGAGCATATCTTTACGCTATCAGAGCCTACTGACCTGATTGTTTTACCTGAAATGTTCACAACAGGTTTTACGATGGATGCGCGTGCGGTGGCCGAGCCCATGAACCTGACAACATTTCGGTGGCTAAAACAGATGGCTGCCCAGACGGGCGCTGTCGTGACGGGCAGTTATGTCGTTCAGGAAAAGGGCAACTATTTTAATCGACTGATCTGGATGCAGCCTGATGGTCAATTCGATACGTACGACAAACGTCACCTGTTTCGAATGGCGGGCGAAGATAAAGTGTATACGGCCGGTACACGCCGGATTGTAAAAGAATGGAAAGGCTGGCGTATTTGCCCTCTTATCTGTTACGACCTGCGCTTCCCGGTCTGGAACCGTAACCACCCGACCGATTCTACTGATTTCGATTACGACCTATTGCTATACGTGGCCAATTGGCCCGCCGTTCGGCGCAATCCCTGGAACATACTCCTGCAAGCTCGCGCTATCGAGAATTTAAGCTATGTGGTGGGCGTCAATCGGGTAGGCACAGACCATGCGGGACACCTCTATTCGGGAGATTCAGCCGTTATTGATTTCAAAGGCGACGTACTCTTTCGCCAGTCCGATACAGAAATCATCCATCATCAGACCCTATCGCTGGATGAATTGCGGGCCTTTCGGGAGAAGTTCCCGGCCAATCTGGATGCAGACGGCTTTAGCCTGGAATAATAACAGAATAATGTGCCGCTAATCGTATGATTGCGCATCTGTTTAAAAATTGATTAATTTTTCGATTAATTTGGACAAAATGTATCGAAATGAGTTTATTAGCATTGATAAAGCTACTAAACACAATGAAAGCCCTTGCTCTATGCTTGTCCATTATTTTTTGTGGGTCTCTTTGTAACCACAGTTTTGGGCAACGCTTCATTGCCTATGATAAAAAAGGCAGGTTAGTTACTACTGATACTAGTAAAGGAATTACGTATTTGGGTAGCCCTTATCTAGGGAACACTGTCTGGCATCAAGGCTACTTAATGTATCGAAATCAGCGTAAGGTTCCAGCCCAGATTGCCTATAATCTTGTTACAGATCAACTGTTTTGGCGCCTGGACGATTCCACCGAAGTAGTTCAGGCTTTACCCGACGAGTTTATGTTCGAGGGTCGACGATTTATTGCCGATCCCTATAAAGTTCTCAAATTGAGCCGCGTTACGTACTTTGAGGTTTTATACGACGGCAAAACCAGCTTGTTTCGCCGATGGACTAAGCAGTTGAGACCTATTGACTGGAAATTATATACGTCTCGCGTTCTGCCTGAAGATCGGTTTGCGGCCGAGTATATTTTAACTGGAGACTTGTACCTTCAAAAGGAAGGCGATCGACCACGGTTCATAATTCCTACTGAATATTCGCTGAGTCGGGTTTTACCCAATATGGGATCAGAGCTAGCTAACTTTATTGCTTCTCATGAGCTAACCGACCAGATCTTAATTGAGACCTTAATCCAATACGATCAACGTCACAGTACTAGCCTTGCTCACTAGAACAAGTCCAGCAACTCCCGCATATGCCCAAGGGTTGTGAACGATTTGCCGGTAAGCTGCTCATCGGCAACCTGCTCGTGCGCCCAGGTAATGGCATAGGGTATGTGTATGGCCCGTCCACCAATGTGAACAACCGGGAGTATGTCGGATTTTAGCGAATTACCAATCATCAGAAAATCAGCAGGTTGAACATTATATCGTTGTAATACCCGTTGGTATGCCTGCTCGTTTTTTTCGCTGACGATTTCGACATGTTTAAAATAATGGCCTAAGCCCGAGCGGGCAATCTTACTTTCCTGATCGAAGAGATCCCCTTTGGTGAGCACCATCAAATCAAACCGTTTAGAGAGTATTTCCAATACCTCGGGCACACCATCGAATACCTCAATCGGGAAGTCAATCAACCGTCGGCCTACATCGATGATTTGCTGAATCTCAGCGCCCGTTATAGCCCCATTGGTCAATTCGATAGCCGTTTCAACCATGGAGAGAATGAAACTCTTGGCACCATACCCAAAAACTTGGAGATTTCTGATCTGCGCATCATAGAACCGCAGCGTGAGCGTCTCCTGATCAATGTGGTGCGACAACAGTTCGCATAATTTTTCCTTAACATCTACGTAGTTTGGCTCGTTAACCCATAGGGTGTCGTCGGCGTCAAAAGCGATTAGTTTCATGGCGAAGTTCTGGCTTTAGGAATGGTACAAAAGTAAGTAGTTAGGCAAATTTAGATCCTATGGATTTTGTTGATTCTATTGAATAAAACGGACTTAATGCAATAGAATCAACAAAATCCATAGAATCAAATCTAGCCTTATTCTGCGTGATTACTTAGGTGCAGAATGGGCAATCAGGTGATTAAGGAAGGGTGCCCCATCTGATTTTACTGTAATTTGATTTGCGTCATATTGCTGAAATACCCAATTTGCCACCCGTTCCTAACGCTATTTCACCTTTTTATCAATATGGCATTTACTGAGCAGGATCAGGACCAGATTCTGGTACAGGGCGTATCGCTCGACCAGATTGACCAACAAATAAATTATTTCGTAAACGGTTTTCCCTACCTGAACGTCATCAAAGCGGCTACTATTGGCGATGGGATTGTTCGGGTGCCCGAAGACCAGATAGCCACTTACATTCATCGTTTCGATGCAGCCGCCCATGAGCGCGATCTGGTCAAATTCGTACCGGCATCAGGTGCTGCTACCCGGATGTTTAAATCCTTGTTTGCCGCGTTGGAGGGCAAATCTGACAAATCCGTTGATGAAGTATTCGCCCGAATAACTGACTTTGCCTTTTATGAAGACCTGAAAGCGGCAATGGCCGCTAAAGGTCAGGATTTAGACAAAGCCGTTGCGGAAAACGACCGAAAAACGGTGCTTACCTTTTTACTAACCGACGAAGGGCTTGAGTACGGAAGCTTGCCCAAAGGCCTGCTCAAATTTCACCAATATATTGACGGCCCCGCACCCCGGTCGAGGAACATTTAGTAGAAGGAGCTGCTTACGCCAATTCGGATGGGCTGGTTAAGCTACACTTCACGGTCTCACCCGAACACCGGGATCGTTTTGAGGCACTCATTCATGAACAGAAAGCGGACTATGAAGCCTGGCTGGGTGTTACCTTCGAGATTACCTTCTCTGAACAGAAAAAATCAACCGATACCATTTCGGTAAATCTGGACAACTCCCCCTTCCGGAATGCCGACGGCTCGTTATTGTTCCGTCCGGCGGGTCACGGTGCGTTGATCGAAAATCTGAATGACATTCAGGCCGATATTGTCTTTATTAAAAATATCGACAATGTTGTTCCTGATGAGATTAAGGAGCCAACGGTTACCTACAAGAAAGTGCTGGCAGCCGTGTTGCTCGATGCCCAGCAACAGATTGCACGGATACAGGGACTGCTGGATAGCGAAGAAGTAAGCGACGGTTATCTTGTCGAAGCCGACGAACTCTTCCGTCGTACCCTATTCACATTGCCTCCCGAAGGATTCGAGGATTTATCGAAAGAAGAAAAGGTGGATTACTTCCGCCGGAAACTGGATCGACCCGTGCGGGCTTGCGGGATGGTGAAAAACGTTGGTGAGCCAGGCGGTGGACCATTCTGGGCCAGAAATCACGATGGTTCAGTCTCCCTGCAAGTGGTTGAGTCGGCACAGATTGATTTAGGCAACCCAGCTCAAAAAGCCATTTTCGACGAAGCCACGCACTTTAACCCGGTCGATTTAGTCTGTGGCTTAAAAGACCATAACGGACGTAAATACGATTTGCCTGCTTATCGAGACCCGCTGACTGGCTTTATTACAGGAAAGTCGAAAGATGGCAAAGACCTTAAAGCACAGGAATTGCCCGGTCTTTGGAACGGCGCTATGGCCGACTGGAACACAATTTTCGTAGAAGTACCGCTTATTACCTTCAACCCGGTTAAAACGGTAAACGATCTGCTGCGGAAAGAACACCAGCCAGAGTAAGGTCGATTGGTTAAAGTTAGTGGAGTAGGTGCAGTACGTGAAGTAGGTGTAGTAAGTGGCTGACGCGAGTGTATTGCTTTTGCGTCAGCCACTTACTACACCTACTTCACGTACTGCACTAATTTTTATGCTGTCATCCGATTAGCCGACGACTCAACCAACTCGGCAGTGTTAGCGCCAATAGGAATTTCTTTCGTTTCAAGCGACTCAGGGTTCTGGAAGGTTAGCAACGTTGTGTTTTCATAAACACCCAGATTCGCATCCCGTACCCGTTCCATAATAGGGCGCAGGGCGCAGGTTACTTCGTCATTACAATCATCACACTTCACATAGAAGTTAAAGGATACACAGGGTGTTGGGGCAATTGGCCCATCAATTACCCGTAATACTTGTGCCAGATTGACCCGACCCGGATCAACCCGCAGCAGATAGCCACCGCCTTTCCCCTTCTGACTTTGCAGAATACCATGGTTACGAAGTTCCAGGAGGATAGCCTCTAAGAATTTTTTGGGGATGTTTTCTTTGGCCGAAATGTACGAAATCAGGACGGGGCCTTTCCCGTACTCTTCAGTTAAAACCTTAAGCGCCTTAATGGCATACTTCGCTTTCTTAGAGATCATTGTTACGGTGACTAAGGGAGTTATAGTAAATGGTATTGTTTGTTACGTTGGCAGTTAATTAATGAACGCACGCAGGCAAATTAGTAAGTACTTCACATTCAGCCAAAACTTATCGAACTTCTGTAGAAAATGTTCCGAAGATACAGAGCAAAACAAGCTCAACAAGTTCACCTCAAACAAGTTTAATGCCGAACATCTACAAATAACCTAAAAGTTCATCGACTTACTTGGGTATAGGACGTAATATTATTTTAAAAGTAACGCTACTGTTTGTTAATCTTCTGAAATTAAGCACTATAACTGAACTGTCTCTTTCTGCTAGCGAACAAGTTTAGTCATCCATAAGCCCTATTCATTACCGATACATTATAGATAGCTCGATGTTCTTAACAAATCCTTAATCATAGATCCGTCTTTCATAACATTAGCCTAACAGACTGCTTATGTATTTCCGTGAATTTTGCACCGAAATACACCAATTCATTCACAAATGAAATCATTTGTTTCTACAACATTACTTGTATTCGTTCTTTTTATAACTAGTTCGAACGCCTGGGCGCAGGTAACTACCAGCGGACTCAGTGGCCATATTGCTGACGCAAAAAAAGAGGCATTAGTCGGAGCAACTGTACAGGCCGTTTATACGCCAACCGGCACTAAATACGCAGCTGTTACTGATATTGAAGGACGTTATCGTATCAATAACATGAATGCGGGTGGTCCTTATGAAATCACCGTTACCTATGTGAGTTACCAAACGGCAACTCGTAACGATGTCGTTTTACAGCTAGGTGAAACCACCAACCTCAATTTCACCCTTCAGGACGCAAGTACTCAGCTCAGTGAAGTTGTTGTCAAAGCCAATCGCGAGGCCGAACGTCAGGGAGCAGGAATCAGCGTGAGCGGTGAAACCATTCGTCGACTGCCCACTATTTCGCGGAGCCTGACCGATATGACCCGCTTATCCCCGCAGGTCAACAACAACAACTCGTTTGCTGGCACGAACTTCCGGTACAATAACGTGACGGTTGATGGCGCAATCAACAACGACGCCATCGGCTTTAGCCCTTCACTGGGTGGCTCAACGGGCACATCGGGCCAACCGGGTTCAAGTACGCGTACCAACCCGATTAGCCTCGACGCTATTCAGGATATTCAGGTGGCTGTGGCTCCGTTTGATGTACGTCTGGGTAATTTTCTGGGTGGTTCGGTCAATGCCGTAACGCGCAGCGGTACCAACGAAGTAACGGGGTCCGTATACGGATTCGCCCGCAATGCTGCCCTAACAGGTGCCTGGAATGGCGCATCAAATGCTAAAGAAAAACTGCCTAGTACGTTTTATGAGTACCAGACAGGCGTTCGGGTAGGTTTACCGTTAATCAAAAACAAACTCTTTTTCTTCACCAACGAAGAGATTACCCGTCGACAGGACCCGGTTCAGTTTCAGGCCGGTTCGCCTAGCTCACTGATCAAGGATGTGGCCCTGGCTCAGCAACTCAGCGATTTCGTTAAAACGAACTACGGTCTCGACGCTGGGGCTTATGGCGACTATTCGATTTATGCGAAAAGCACGAAGTTTTTCAATCGCCTTGACTGGAATATCAATGATAAAAACCAGTTAAGTATCCGTAACAACACCGTATTCTCCGAAGCAACGAATCTGGAACGTGATGCAGCCAATTTCCGCTTCGGTAGTATCGACTTCAAACAGACGAACAATCAAAGCAGTACCGTTGCTGAGTTAAAAAGTCAGTTTGGCGGTCGAGCTTCAAACAGCCTGATTCTGGGTTACTCCAACGTTCATGATTTCCGGAATACATTATCGAATGTCAGGACCTTCCCACAGGTTGAAATTGGTTATAACGGGGTACGATCTTCTTAGGAAATGACCGGGAAGCTTCGGTCTTTAACCTTCGCCAGAAAACATTTGAAGTTACAGACAACTTCACGTTCTACGCCGGGAAAAATACGTTTACAGTAGGAACGCACAACGAGTTCTATAGCATCGACTACGGGTTTGTCAATTCACCCAACGGTCGTATTTCCTATCGGACACCGGCTGATTTTCTGGCTCAATTACCAAACCGGGTTCGGGGTTCTTATCCGTTCGGTGATGCCAGCAATAACCTGGATAATCAATTCAACAATCCGTATGCTCACTTCAATGTCAACCTGATGAGCTTCTATGTTCAGGATGATATTCAACTAAGTGATCGCCTGAAACTCTCACCCGGCATTCGTTTCGACTATACAGGATTGCCTAATAAGCCAACGCTTAGCTCACAGGTAACGAACTCAGCCGGTGATCCAACCAACATGGGTACTACCTATAGTTTCACTCCGCTGAACCAGATCACGAATAACTACCTGAATAACGTTCAGATTTCGCCCCGCTTAGGGTTTAATTTCGACGTAAATGGCGACAAGAGCGTGGTTATTCGGGGCGGAACGGGCCTGTTTACGGGGCGGATTCCATTTGCCTGGTTAGGGTATGCGTTCTACAACAATGGCGTAGGCTACGGCGCGTATGACTTCAATAACAACGCTACAGCCACAACCAAACTGATTGGCGACCCATTAGTACCAAACGGTGGCGTATTGATCAACAACAATCCAGCTAACGGCGGTGTAACCCGGACCCAGGTTGACCTGATTGACAATAACTTCAAAATGCCACAGATGTTTCGGAACAACATCGCTGTTGATTACACGGTTGCAGGCTACAAAATCACCGTTGAGGGACTGTACACTAAAGTGATTCAGGATTTGAAGTTTCAGCAGGTCAACACCAAAGACGTGGTTCGTTATTACAGCTATGATACGCAACACCAACAGCCCATTTATGTTTCGAGTACAGGCACAGCCGGAGCACAGCGTATCGACAATAATTTTGCGAACGCCTATTTGCTATCGAACACCAACAAAGGCTATCGGTATAGTCTGACGGCTCAGATCCAGAAAAACTACGCAGCGGGCTTTGGTTTTTCAACAGCCTACACCTACGGAAAATCATACGATCTGACCAACGGGATTCGGAACTCGATGGAATCGAACTGGCAGTTAAATCAGTCGCTGACGCCCAACGATCCACAACTCGCCTATTCGAACTTTGATATCCGTAACCGGATTGTGGGAACAATCAATTACCGCAAACTGTGGAATCCACGTAATGCCACAACCGTTACGTTGTTCTACGCCTTGCAATCAGGCACACCGTTCTCATGGGGCTATGTGAACAGAACTGTTGATGGTACAGGCCAGGCCAATAGCTTAGCCTACATTCCAAAAGATCTGGCCGAAGCTCAGAAGCTATTGCCAACGGGAACACAAGCCACTGACTTTATGGCCTTTGTTGAGTCAGACTCGTACTTGAAAACCCGGAAAGGCACCTTCACCGAACGGAATGGTGGACGTACCCCCTGGAACAATACGATGGATCTTCGCTTCCTGCATGAGTTTAAATTGAAAGGTCGTCAGTCGGTTCAGATTAGTTACGATATCATTAACTTCCTGAATTTGCTGGATAAGAAACTGGGCTATTCCTATTTCTCGCCCAATACGTTCAACTCAACTGCCTCCATTGGTTTGTCACCAGCAACCAATCCTGGCACTGGCGATCCAACCTTTACCTGGTCTGCCCCAGCAGCTCCCTACTCGATTGATCCGCTGGGGTCACGCTGGCAGATGCAGATTGGCGCACGGTATACGTTCTAATCTTCCTTTCTCTCTATAATACAAATCGCCCGGCTGAAAAGTCGGGCGATTTATATTATAGTACCGACCGTCCCGGTCGGGTGAGGGGCTCAATGTTCACACCCGATCGGAACGGTCGGTACTACAAAAGAAAAAACCAGAACAAAGCTCTGGCCTTTCGTGCGACACCAATATGAAGAATTAGATAAATTGCTTTGTTGCGCAAACTAATTTCTCTCAAAGGTAATCGCTCAGTATTATATGAATGTTACGCCATTATTACGCTTGCGTTATACCTAGTCGATCACCCCGTTTTGGCTCTCTGCCGGACTCTCTTTCCAGAAACCGTTCACAAACCGATACTCAATCTTATTCCCTTTTTTAAGCAGAAAGGTTGGTATCTGCTCTAACTCAAGCGGCTGGCCGGGCAATTCGCCGTCGTCAAGTATATGCACCGCCTGAGTCGGGAAGTGCTCTTTGGGAGCCTTTCGAATTTTAAAGGCGACTACTCCATCGTTTCGAAGGGCAGTCAGGTCTAGTTTGGCCAGATCGGAAATAGAATCAAGCGTATCAGGATAAGTATAGGCCGGAACCAGTGTCAAGCCAGTTGCGTCGATTTCGTCAAGACCATAGAACGTGGAGAGGTCGCCCAGGTCTTCAACACTACTTTTGTAATGAAATCCATTCGCATCCTTCGTATTGGCTTCATTATGGTTGATGCCCACGTCAACAATAACGGGTCGGCCTTCACGGATGACGGTGGCATTCCGAATCAGAACGTCAAATAGTGCCCGACCATTTTCAGGTATCGCCTGATACTCGGCACTGTTTTCCTGTTTGTATGACCCCTCGGCAATGGCTTTTAGTGCGGTTAGAATCGCCACGAAGTTTAGCCGCCGGATGGTCATTTTCTCGGGATCGCCTTTAAACCCACCCGACTCAATTAGGATCAGCGTAGTGCCCCACTTCTGAATATTATCACCAAACGCTCTTGGCTCAAACTCATCATCGTAGCGCGCAACCTGGCCCGGCACAAATTGTTGTAACGCCCGATTCATCCCCACAATGAGCTGCATCGACCGTTGGCGCACATCGTTTACATTCCGATCTTCATCATAGGCCGTTGCCAGAAACGATACGACGGCCTGCCTGCCGGTTTTACCAACACTATACCGTGGATTCTGATCGTGCAGATTGAAGCCAACAAGGGGCTTAAGCGTTTGCTGGAGATTTTTCAGCAGGGCTCCCTCGGGTGTTTGCAGGCGGAGTGCATCCCGGTTCATGTCGATGTCAGTAGCCGTTCGGCGTTGAAAACGTTCGGCTCCGTCTGGGTTGAGCATCGGCACAAAGTACAAGGTTGTATTACTCAGAATTGATTGCCGTAACTCATCGAAACCGTCGTTTTTAGCCTGTAGAAAATTAAAAATGTCGAACATCGCCATCGTGGCCGTAGCTTCATCACCGTGCATCTGACTCCAGAGCAACACGTTGGTTTTGCCCGTTCCAGCCTTCACCTGATGAATCGATCGCTTTTCCAATGACTCGCCAGCTTGGCTAACCGACAGTGGACCACCTAGTGCATTCAGCAAGGGCAAAATATCCTTGTGCTTAAATCGACGATGGGTAAACGTTTTTTCTTTGTACGTCTCATGTGCATCATGTAGTCGACGCGACAATTCCTGGGCCTGTAAATCAAGTACACTCATGCGTAATAAAAGTAGAAACGAGATCGAGCTGACGCGCCAGTTGGTCGTATAGAAAACAAATAAATCTATTGCCCTCCACTCCATCCGTGTCCTCATTAGTTTATAGTTTTTGTCCAATCCAAAGGCCGCCTACCGAAGCCAGCAAACAGAGTACCACATTTAAGCCAATATTTAGCAAGGCAGCCCCAATACGACCATTTTGCAGCAATACCACCGTATCGTAGCTGAAACTCGAAAAGGTACTAAGTCCTCCACAAAAGCCAACGCCAATAAATAAGCGAGCTTCTTCCCCGCCGACCGGTTAATGACCCAACCTACCACAGCCCCCAGAACGAAGCTGGCCACCACGTTCACAAACAGAATGGCATTGGGAAACGGCGAACTGGTGAGCGTGGCGGGAATCAATCGTCCAGTTAGATAACGAAGTAAACTTCCGGCTCCCCCACCCACAAAAACCAATACGTACGGGTGCATCAGCAGGATTCTCATATGGGCAAACTTACGAAAAAACGAGTTGGTACACAGATGAGAGGGCCACGCTAGCGTGCCCGTTGACCATATTTTCACAGATTTTAGTTGTGTAAATCCGCACAATCGGCGTCATACCTGTCCCAACTCCGGTAGCGTGCGACTTTTTCGCTATTATTGTACAATACCACTTCCCTCCTACCTGCCGGACTATGGCCCAGAATCAACTCAAAAAATTGTTAGGCGTCGGTTTTGGCGTTGCCGTTACCATTGGTGGTACTATTGGTACGGGCATTCTTCGCAAACCCGGCCCTATTGCTCAGGACATTGGTAACCCAACCCTTATTATCGCCGTCTGGCTGATCGTTGGGGTATATGCCCTGGCGGGGTCATTGTCGGTGATGGAGTTGGGAACGATGCTGCCCAAAGCAGGAGGCTGGTACGTATATGCCCGGAGGGCGTTTGGCAACTACGCGGGTTTTGTTATTGGCATTAGTAGCTGGCTAGGCAGCGTGTCGGCCATGGCGTTTGGCGCAGCGGTCATGAGCGAATATATAGCCTTATTGTTCCCATCAATGGCTGATTATCAAAAGATTGTAGCCATTGGCATTTTGACCGCTTT
Organism: Spirosoma telluris; assembly: GCA_003259005.1. GTDB lineage: Bacteria > Bacteroidota > Bacteroidia > Cytophagales > Spirosomataceae > Spirosoma > Spirosoma telluris. Next base: position 5,470,394 of record QLII01000001.1, on the reverse strand, counting down.
TGTGGCTTTTCACTCCATTGGTGTTCAGTTGGCGAGCCGGGCGCAGGAAGTAATGAGTTTACTGAAAGGGGTTGGCTTGCTTGCCTTTGTGGTTGTTTGCTTTGTCGTAACGCCCGATCAGCCCGCAACAGTTTCTGCAACGGCTATTCGTCCGCTGGCCGAAGGAGGTGTCTGGATAGGTATACTAGCTGCACTCCAATCTGTTTTTTACACCTACGATGGCTGGCATACAGCAGCTTACTTTACCGAAGAAGATGTTGACCCCAGCCGAAACCTGCCTCGTTCGATGATGAGCGGGGTATTACTTATCATTGGTATTTACATCCTGGTCAATCTGGCGCTGCTTTATGTTCTTCCTGTAGAGACGCTGGCTGGTTCGAAACTCCCGGCTGCGGATGCGGTGCAGGTGTTATTCGGGCCGGGAAGCGCCCAGGTTGTGACGTTTCTACTGATGATTTCCATTATGGGTATCATCAATGCCCAGATCATGTTTAACCCACGGGTTATTTTCGCCATGGGTCGCGACGGGTTATTTTTCCGCTTCGTTACGCATGTGAACTCAGGAGGTACGCCCACTTACGCCACCGTGCTCACGGCTGGTGCCTCTACCCTGATGATCCTGACGAACACGTACAGTAAACTCTCCGACATTGCTACGTTTTTCTTCGTGCTCTGCTACGCATCGGCCTTTGCAGCCCTGATTCGCTTACGCCAAACAGAGCCAGATCTTGCCCGACCCGTACACGCCTGGGGCTATCCATTCACAACCTGGACGCTGCTCATTGCCTCCCTTGCCTTTCTACTGGGCGTCGTTATTGGTGATTTTTCAAGCAGTTTGTACGCCGTTGCCTTTATCGCGGTGAGTTATCCTGTATATCGGTTGATCAAGCAATAGTAGTACTTGGAGTGCTACAGGATAGTAAACGAGCTATTTTAATGACTTATGCAGTTGGTTTCCTTAAGCAACCGACTCAAACGCATAACTCATTATGAACGCCTTCCTCCTACGACTCACCGCTATCCTGCTTTTAGTCAATTTCGTTGCAATAGCCCAGGTAGATCATCTGGCCACCGCCCATAAACTGCCCAATCATCCGCGATTATTATTGCTAACAGGAGAAGAGGAAGCCATTAAACGCACGATTGGAGCCGATAAGTCCTGGGATAATCTTCATCAGGCTATTCTGAAGGAATGCGATGGTTTAGTCGATGCAGCGCCACTGGAACGTATTAAAATTGGGCGACGCCTGCTCGACAAATCCCGGGAGGGCCTGCGCCGGGTATTCTTTTTATCCTACGCCTGGCGGCTCACCCATCAGGAGACGTACCTGAAACGAGCCGAAAAAGAACTCTTAACCCTGTCGGCTTTTGAGGACTGGAATCCAACACACTTTTTAGATGTAGCCGAAATGACAATGGCCGTGTCAATTGGGTACGATTGGCTATATAATGACTTATCGGAACAGTCACGGTCGATCATTAAGGAAGCTATTTTAAAGAAAGGTATTGAACCTTCGCTGGATGCAAAGTATAATAGCTGGCTAAAAGCTACCCACAACTGGAATCAGGTTTGCAACGCGGGGATGACCTACGGCGCACTGGCTATTTATGAAGACCAGCCCGAACTGGCCAAAAGCATCATTAACCGAGCGCTTGAATCGGTTGTGTTACCTATGGGTGATTATAGTCCTAATGGCGCTTACCCGGAAGGATACAGCTATTGGGGATACGGCACCAGTTTTAATGTGATGCTCATCAGTGCGGTTGACAAGGCATTCGGAACAGATTTCGGGTTGACTAAACAACCTGGCTTTTTAAAAACAGCTGGCTATCTGGAAAACATGACTGGCCCGTCGGGGAATGCCTTCAACTACTCCGATTCAGGCTTAAGCGGTGAGTTGCAGCCTGCCATGTTCTGGTTTGCCCAGCAATCAAAAGATCCTTCTTTGCTGTGGGTAGAACGGAGCCGTCTACAAAATAATGACCCGAAAAAGCACGTCAGGAATCGACTGCTTCCCGCCATCATGTTGTGGAGTAATGGGGTGGGGATGAATGCCATTGGCGAACCTAAGTCCACAATGTGGGTTGGTGAAGGTCGGAATCCGGTAGCACTCATGCGCACGTCCTGGTCTGATCCAACAGCGATTTATGTGGGACTAAAAGCCGGAAGCCCTTCCGTAAATCACGCGCACATGGATATTGGCTCATTTATTATGGAAGCCGATGGCGTACGCTGGGCTATGGATTTCGGTATGCAGGAGTATGAGTCGCTGGAATCGAAGGGGTGGATCTCTGGAATAGTAAGCAGGATTCGCAACGCTGGCAGATTTTCCGATACAACAATTTCGTACACAACACCCTCACGATCAATAACGGATTGCAACGGGTTGCTGGAAAAGCCGCCATCACGAGTTATTCGACTACTCCGCAGTTTATGAATGCCACTACCGATCTGACGGATGTGTACAAAGAATCATTGGCGAAACTAAATCGGGGCATTGCCATCATCGATAAAGCACAGGTGATTGTTCGGGATGAATTCGAAACCTTGTCAACAGAAACAACCGTTCGATGGACAATGCTGACATCAGCTACGGTAAGCTTGCCAGGTGGCAACAAAGCGGAACTGACCAGGGATGGCAAAAAGTTGATTCTACAGGTTGACGAACCTGCGCGTATCGAATTAAAAACCTGGCCAACCAATCCACCCCACGACTACGATGCCCCCAATCCGGGCACAACATTGGTTGGGTTTGAGGTAACGCTACCCGCAAACGCCAAAACAGCACTAACAGTACGGTTAATTCCCGAAAACGCGGCCAACAAAGTCCAACAAAAAGTGCGGCCATTGTTGCAATGGCCGCACTAAAAGGGTACATAAACAGGACAGTGCTTCCCGAAAGGTTTAACCTTCGAGGACGTTTATAAAGTCAGTGTTAATACGATTCGTACGTGTACGTTAATACCTCTATGACAGTGCTTCCTTGTTTAGCAGTACGCTTAGTAGGCAAACCTTGTTGATTATACTCGTATTCGTAGATTGTTGTGCCGTTTGCAAGGTTGGTGTCATTAAGCTTAACTCTGTTATTCCGGCTAAATCGCTGCACAGGATCAATGTTAGGGTCCATCAATCCGAAGAAGGGGTTGATTTTGTCGTCATATTCTAATAAGACATCCTTTAACGTTACACGCCCAGAGGCTGAATATACTTTCGTAATATTCTCCCCCGTATAACTAAGGACGCCGATCCCAACCCGAAAAAGCGCATCATCATTTCCGTTAGATTTATAATAGCCGGTCAGGCGTTTGCTGGCATCGAAACCATAACCAAATGTAGCATCAGCTACTAATGGGCCAATGTTAGAATTAATGATAGAATATCGTTTTACTGAAAAACTAGTACCATCAAAGACATTAGGGTATGGTGTAATCAATCCAGTACTTCGGTCGGCAGCATTAGGAAACTCGCTAAAATAGGTATGCTGCCCTCCGGGAAACGTGTATGAGTATTTTTCTAAGAGATCTCCATAGGAAAAAACCCCAAGGCTACCATCTGCCTTAGAAATAGTAGCCAATCGATTTTGGCTATCGTAGGAATAGGTAGTATTCTGCCCACCGCCTACAACGGTTTTCAAGCGCAGACGGGCAGGAGATAGTGAGCCACCCAGACGGTGGTCAGAACAAGCAAATAGGCTCACCACTAAGCCCAGAACTACTACAAAAGGTGTGAAAAAAGTGCGCATACAATTGAGAAAAGTAGATTATTTCACAAAAAAACAAACTTAGGGTCAATAAATATTAAAAGCGCTATTGCTTTTATGTTACGTTTAGCTAGCTATTATTTTAATAGTATGAACATTGGACGATCATTTGGACACAGTTAAAACCGCTCGTGAATCTCCTTCAGTAGCTCGCCGGTTCGTCGGCGCATTTCGCTTACGGTTTGGGTGAAATTATTGTGCATAATACTGAAGTATAGCACTTTGCCGGACGTTGTTAGCACGTAACCGCTTAAGTTATACACACCCGTCATCGAACCCGATTTGGCGAAAATGTAGGGTTTGCCGGTCATCGCTATACTTCGCAACGTACCCGATTGCCCAGCGGCTGGCAACAAGGCAAACAGTCGTTGCTGGGGTACTTTCGCATAAATCCGGCCGAGTAAATCAATCAGTACATTAGGCGTGAAAACATTGTAGCGAGACAGTCCCGAACCATCGACCCACCTGGCCGATGCCGCCGGTAAGTGCAACACGCTATCGGCCATTTGGCGCAGTTCGCGGGTTGGTGTAAGGTTGGGCAAACCCCGCTCCGCTGAAGCCATAAATAGCACTTGCTCGGCAAACTGGTTATCGCTTACATACAGCATTCGTTTGTAAAGTGAATCTGTCAAAGAGCCCCGCAACAAGCGGGCGTTTGGGCTTAGCGGGCGGTCTATAACACTGATAACACGGTGTAATGTATCAGTCAGTAACTGAGCGGCTAACTCCGCCGACCATCGAAAAGGTACATCCTGCCGACCGGGTTTCCCGTCGTCCGGCCTAATAAACTGATTACTAAATTCTGCCCTTTTAACACTGTTAACTGAACTTCCAGCAACATGAACACGCATACTGTCCAAAAATCGACGGGGCTAACCGTGTAGACATAACGTGTATTAGCAGGCTGCTTCACCGTTCGAAAACGGGCGACATTGCCGTAAATAGGGAGTGGCGCTAATTCGGGAGAGTAATCGTCATTGTAATCATCCCACGCCCAGCCCGGCCCGAAGCGAGGACCCGCGTAATTTGCTGACGAGAAAAACAATTTCTCCGGCCGATTTTGCAGGAAAGCCAGTGCGCTTGTATCCGGCAAATCTGGGTGGAGTAACAACGGATTTCCAGTTCCCCAGAAAATCAACGAGTCGCCACTCGTTACATAACGCAGTACGGGCAGGGAGTCCCGCAAGGACAGAAGCCCGGTATAGAAACTAAACAGTTTGGTGTTCGATGCGGGCGTAAACGGTTTATCCGCATTGTACTGAATCAAGGCCTTCTGCCGCGTGGGATCATAAAGAGCAACGCCCGTAAAATGGTCGGTATAGATTGGGTTGGTGCGTAGATCATGGCTGATGCGCCGGGCAGGTGAACAGCCTATAACAAAACAGACGAAGACAAGCGGCAATAATGCTTTCATACACAGGCTTACGTGAATCACTTTGCAATAATAACCTTCTTCGTCAGTATCGAGTCACCCACGTTCATTTGTAGCAAATACAAGCCCGCTGGTAGCTGGCTTAAATCGAGTTGTTCATTGATTTGTTTGCTGTTCACTTTCAGTGTCAATTTTCGTATCAACTGCCCGCTTAGGCTACTGACCGTAAGGCCAACCTCGGCATGAGGCTTAAGAAGTTCGGCTTCCAGTTGCATAACTCCATTGCTAACTGGGTTCGGATATAGCTTAAATGACCCTTCACGAATGGGCTCTTCGGCTAAGACGGGGGCCGGAGGTGGGGCCTGAATGAGCAGATTGTCAATAGCCCATCCCCATCCATACGATAGCTGATCAGCAAACAGGCGAAACCGAATCATAAGCTGATCCCCTGCCCGAAAAGGGCTCCCTTGCCCCAGAAGGGCTATTTCCCGTCGTCGATACATAGCGGGGTACCCATTTGCCTTTGAGTTTCGTTCGCCATATAGGCCTGTCGCTAAATCGCTGTTATAGGCAGTTAGCCACTCCGAACGGGTATTGGCACTATAAGGGTCTAAAAGCGGTTTCCAGGTTTGGCCATTGTTACTGGAACCTTCCACAACGACGTAGTCGTAAAATGTGGCATCACCCAGGTGACTCCCCATATTACCCGGCTCAACCAACACAATTTCATCGAATCGAATAAAGGCACTATCCGGATTCGCTTTTATCCGAATCGGCGACAATAAGACGTACTCGTAATTGCTCTGTGACTGAAAATCATTTCCGTTCTTGTAGGGGTGCTCTGAATGAATAGCTCCATCACCGAAACTGGGAGGGGTCGTAATACTGAGTCCAAAGCCCAAAAAATCACCGGCCGTTGCTGCATCATTAAACGTATTGACATACTGGTCACGCACAGCCTTAGTAGCCGCAACCGTAAGTAAATAGGTTCCTGTCGATGGACTAACCGCTTGGTTTTTTGCGCGAGATGCATCCTGAGCGACAATGCGGTAGGTAATCTTATCCCTACTTTCAGTGAGTTTGCCGGGAAGTTAATTCGATTGACATAAATACTGTCGTAGGTGTAGTTACCAATCGTCAGGCGGTTATAGGTTAGGGGAATTGTTGACTGAGTGACTCCATTGATCTGATACTCGACATAAGCGGTAGAAATGCCGGTTCGAGCATCCGAAATACGGGCATAGATGGGCAAACTATCGGCAACGGTCGTTGAGAAGATGCTGCTTCGTGCTGGAGAAAACTGAATCGTTGGCGGCACATTATCGGGCCCGATCTGAATATGATTCCATACCTGAGATCCTCCAAGCTGCTTACCCGGATTGGAAAACGTGCGTCCCGATACATCCTGGGCCTGAAAATAATACCAGATATCGCCCTGAGCCTGAGCTGCCGGTAACGTATACTGATATACATCCGTAGTACCCACCCGGCTGAGGTTAACCACTGTGCCCACTGAATCTTTTGACGTAGGTAAAACTTTCCGGTACACCAGACGAGGAGAATTTGCAATCAGCCCGGTGTCGCTAAGGATACGTGTGCTGAATACAAGGTCTTTGGTCTCTTCTGTGTTTACGATTGGATCATGCAATACGGATGTCGTTTTCCATTCCAGGTCAGACAAGAATGCCAGCATATTAGCTCCAGGCGAATGGATCGACTCAGCAAGGCCCAGCTTAGGGGTCATCAGCGAGTTAATATCACCGGGGGATACGTATCTTCGTCCAGGTGATAAATGCTGGAAGCCCTGGAAAATAGGGCTTTGGCGTGAAGTCTAAGTTTCAGCCCCCTGGTCTGTTGTAAAACAGGTCCATTCAGAAACAGATCATTGCCCGTTAACTGCCGATTGAGCGGTATCGAATTATTGGGGAAAACATCCTGTGAGGTTATCAATCGCCTTTTCGGACCACCAGCACCACCTGTTTCAATAAAACAGTCATAAATTGATGGCAGGGTGGCTAGATACTGGCCCACATTCATATCGCCCGGGAAGTCAGTTACATTGAAAAAGCCAATTAAACCCAGTCCATGGGCTAATTCGTGCAACACCACCGTTACCATGTCGGTCTGGCCCTTGGGGTTAGCCCATCGGTACCAAAATACCAGTCATTATTCCGGTTAAAATCAGCAATAATATCGGCTTCGGCAGGACTGTTCAGTTCACGGTGGGCAATTTTTTCGGCCAACGCAATTGGGTAAAAAGCCGTTGCTTTCTGCGCTCCATCAAAATTATAGCGATAGGAAGTCGGCCCTGCAGAACCCAGTAGATTGGGCTCATCTGCCACCCAGTTGGCCTGAATACGGATAGGGACAGATGACACGATGAGCGTTGACCAGATGTCTACGGCGTATTGAAACGCTTTTTGGGCCTGAGGAGTAAAATTCGTGTAGGTAACAATGAACTGAGCCGTTGGCGCCATTAAACGTCCGGATGAGTTTCTCTTGTTCAGAAAAATGGCTGGTGGAGGTACGTTCGTAAAGGCATTGCGTTCATCGCTATAATACTTGATTTTAGACCCCGATATGGATAGACTAAGTGGGGAGGCAACTAGTAAATTGGGGGTATATGAACCGCTTTTCTGTGCAAGTACCGGATTCACCAGCAACCCAACTGCAAACAGCACGACCAGCCACGTCCTATGATTCATATAAAGGTAATCATGTTTCATCTGACGCAAATTTCACTTCTGAACGACCATTAGCAAGCTATACGTTTTTGATTCTATGGATTCTTTAGCTCCTATCGACCCTAGTCCTCTGACTATCAATAGAATATATAGAATCCATAGAATCAAAATTCCCTCTCCTTACTCAGAGTCAACCGTCCGCTTTAGCACGAGTGACACAGAGTTTAAGCAATACCGCATTCCATTGGGCGGAGGACCATCATTGAAAACATGGCCAAGGTGGGCATCGCACACATTGCATAACACTTCAACCCGAAACATTCCATAGCTGTAATCTTTTTCCAGCCGAATCCGATCTTCCTCAATAGGCTCTGCAAAACTCGGCCAGCCCGTACCGGACTCAAACTTTGTTGTCGACTCAAACAACTCAGTACCACAGCAGACGCAGGCATAAATTCCGGGATCGTGTGCTTCACAGTATTCACCCGAAAAAGCCCGTTCGGTACCTTTCCCTCGGGCAACCCGATATTGTTCCGGCGTCAGAATTTTCTGCCATTCTTCGTCGGATTTGATAACTTTCTGAATCATAGTCTTCGCTACTGATGATGTGTATTTACCTATAAACGTAAAACTACCTCTCTCTGATTTGTGTTTTCAGGCGTAAATTTGCAGAATCAAATAGAGTTTAACGGCTCTGCACGGAATAACTACAAACGTCAAACACCAAACTTCAAACGATTCGCAATTGACTGTCCGGCAACTATTACAACAGTTTTGGGGATACAGCAGCTTCCGGCCTATGCAGGAGGATGTTGTCAATACTGTGCTTGCCCGGCAGGATGCACTCGTGCTGATGCCAACAGGTGGAGGCAAATCAATTTGCTTTCAGGTACCCACACTAGCCATGAAAGGGGTCTGCATTGTGGTAACCCCGCTCATTGCCCTAATGAAAGACCAGGTCGAGCAACTTCGCAAACGGGGTATTCCAGCAGCCGCTATTTATTCGGGTATGCATTATCGGGAGATCGATACAACGCTCGACAACTGCATTTACGGCAACACCAAATTCCTGTACGTCTCACCCGAACGACTACGAACCGAAATCGTTATCGAACGGGTCAAGCAAATGGCAGTCTGTTTGCTGGCGGTCGATGAAGCGCACTGCATTTCAGCCTGGGGCTACGACTTTCGGCCACCGTATTTGCAAATCGCTGAATTTCGCGCCCTCATTCCCGATACGCCCATTATTGCCCTTACAGCCTCGGCAACCCCCGATGTGCAGGCCGATATTATTGATAAGCTGGCCTTAAAACAGCCAGCCGTATTCCGACAAACCTTTGCCCGTCCGAATCTCTCCTACTCAGCAGTACTGGAAGAAAGCAAAGAAACTCGCTTGTTACGGGTTCTACAAAATGTACCGGGTTGCGCGGTTGTGTACGTCCGGAGCCGAAAGCAGACGCAGGCTATTGCGCAGTGGCTTGTACGACAGGGTATTTCGGCCGATTTCTATCATGCAGGACTAACAACCCAACAGCGGTCGGAGAAACAGGATGCCTGGATTCAGGATCGCACGCGAGTGATGGTGTCCACCAATGCGTTTGGGATGGGCATCGACAAGCCCGATGTGCGTGTAGTCGTACATTTAGACGTGCCCGATTCGCTCGAAGCCTACTATCAGGAAGCAGGCCGGGCCGGTCGTGATGGACAGAAAGCCTATGCCGTCATGCTCTATACGCCCGGCGACCTGGAAAGTCTGCGTTTCCGTACCGAACAGCTTTTTCAGCCCATCGAGATGTTACGGCGGGTTTATCAGGCTTTGGCGAACTATACGGCGGTACCCGTTGGCGGGGGGAATTCAGTAGCTATGATTTTGATCTGGGTGCCTTTACCGCTACGTTCAGCCTGCCTCCTCAGGAAACGCACTACGCGCTGAAACAGCTTCAGTTAGAAGGGTTTATTCAGTTAAGCGAAAACTATTTCCATCCTTCACGACTAACTATCGTTCTGGACAATAGACAGTTATACGAATTTCAGGTTCTAAATCCGCGTTTCGACTCATTCCTCAAACTGTTGCTGCGCGTTTACGGGGGTGAGCTATTTACCGACTTCATCACCATTTCGGAGTCGACGCTGGCCAGAACGTTTATGATTAATCAGAGCGAGATTGAGCAGTTGTTAACGCAGTTGCATCAACGCAACGTGGTCATTTACGAAAAGCAGAAAGACAAACCGCAACTTACATTTCTGACTCCGCGCTTTGATGCACCCTCGCTGCCCGTTAATGTGCAGGAGCTAAACCGGCGAAAAGAATTAGCGATGCGAAAAGTCCAGGCAGCCATCCTGTATACCGAACACCCAACGCAATGCCGTACTCGCCTGCTTCAGGCTTATTTTGGCGAAAAACCAGGAGAGGCCTGCGGCATTTGCGACAACTGCCTCAAAAAAAAGAAAGCGGTAGAAGCGGCCACAACGGCCATTCGCGAGCAAGTGCGCGACTATGTTGCCCTGGCCAATGGTCCTGGCGTATCACCGAAACAACTGGCTCATCATTTTGCCCAAACCGACGCGGATTCGCTTGCTCAACTTCTGAAACTGATGCTGGCCGAAGACGAAATCCGCTATAACAAAAACGGTAACCTAACCTTGAATTTGGGGTAATGGCAACATATTTTTTTGACAGAATTTACAAGATAAACAGGATTTTACTGCTAATATCAATCCTGTTTATCTTGTAAATCCTGTCAAAAAGTGGAGCAATTTATCTCTCAACATTGTCATTTACCCCACAACCATGCAATTTGTCCCTTTTGATTGGAGGCAACAATGAACCATCCTATGTTTGTGCTGTCGAACCAAACGAACATAATCAGCACAAATCATGAAAACGATTATCGCTACTGCCATCACCATTGCTTTGCTTATGGCAAACCTTTCCAAGCCTTGTCTGGGCCAACAAACAACACCAGCCACCTCAACTTCAATTGGTGCCACTTATTCCCTTACGGTTGTCATACATAATGTAAACACGCGATCAGGCAAACTATATGTCGGTTTAGGTAATACGAAGGAAAGTTTTATGGGTCAGTCTATCCAGCAAAAAACGATTGATGTACCTGCGTCAGGCGAAATTACAACCGTTTTTGAAGGCCTGGCACCAGGCAAATATGCCGTTCGGCTTTTTCAGGATTTGAATGGTAACCAGAAGCTGGATTTTTCGGGACAGATGCCCGCCGAGCCCTTTGGCTTTTCGAACGTGACTATGCTCATGGGTCCACCCGATTTTGACCAATCTGCTGTTGAGTTGAATGAGAATAAAAGTATTCGAATCCGCGTACTTGAGATGTGATCATTCAACAACAAAGGCCACACTACACCTATGCCTTTGCGTCTTTGCGTTAAAAAAATGGATGATACCTTGATCGGTATAAAACAAACGCTTTATATTTGTGGCCCAATACGGGGTGTAGCGCAGCCTGGTAGCGCGCTACGTTCGGGACGTAGAGGTCGTGGGTTCGAATCCCGCCACCCCGACCAGAAAATAATAGCCTGGTAGCGAGCTATGTTGGGGAGGTAGAGATTGTGGCCGGGGGCGCGTCCGCCTTCGAATCCCGCCACCCCGACCAGAAATAGATTCAGTTTAATATTTTGATATAACGAGTTCAAAACTCATGAATAATACGGTTAACAACATGATTTGGTGGTGGCATTCTTCTCAACAGGGATGAAGGTTGCCGCTATTGTTGTTTACCAACAAATTTCTCAAGGCTCACCGTCATCCCGGTGAGCCTTATTTTTTTTATGCACTAACTACTATTGACTTATGACTATCGACTTGAAACCCACCTACCGCGTTGTCAGCCGCCACAAACGGATGCTGGCTGATATTATCACGCCGGTAAGCATTTATCTGCGCATCCGCGACCGCTTTCTGAATAGCATCCTGCTCGAAAGCTCTGATTATCATGGCAATGATAATAGCTTCTCCTACATCGCCTTTGACCCTGTTTCTCGATTTTCGTACGAAGGCGGCAAATTGACGATTAAAATGCCGGGGGAGACGAGCAAACGAACGAACTGCCTGTTCAGGAGATGCGGGCTGCTTTACAACAGTATAAAGATAGTTTCAAGCACGAAAAGGCCCCATTTCCCTTCATTACCAACGGCTTGTTTGGCTACTTCGGTTACCCCGCCGTTCAGAGTTTTGAGGACATCACACTTCACGCGCCCATACCACCCGAAAACCAGATTCCAGCAGCCGTCTTTACTGTTTATCGGTACGTACTGGCCATCAACCATTTTAAAGACGAACTCTATTTATTTGAGCATAGCTACCTCCGTGATGGCGATACCGAACCGGAAAGCACGTTGGATTACATCAGTGACCTGATTACCAGTCGGAATTACCCCACCTATTCATTCAGCACCGCCGGACCTGAGCAATCGAACTTTACCGACGATGAGTTTCGGGCCGTTATTCAAAAAGGAAAAGACCACTGCCAACGGGGCGATGTGTTCCAGATTGTCTTATCCCGTCGGTTTTCGACCCCCTTCAGGGGCGATGAATTCAACGTTTACCGGACGTTACGCTCACTGAATCCCTCGCCTTACTTGTTTTACTTTGATTACGGCAACTACAAAATATTCGGTTCTTCGCCCGAATCGCAAATTGTCGTCAAGGATCGTCAGGCAACTATCTACCCCATTGCGGGCACCTTCCGGCGCACAGGCGACGACATTCGGGATGCCGAACTTGCCCAGAAACTCTACGACGACCCGAAAGAATCGGCCGAGCATGTCATGCTGGTCGACCTGGCCCGCAACGATCTTAGCCGGAACTGCGATGTTGTCAAGGTAGAAACATTCAAAGAAGTCCAGTACTATTCGCATGTTATCCACCTCGTCTCGAAAGTTGTAGGTGATTTGACCGAACAGGCCGATCCCTTACAAATCGTTGCCGAAACCTTCCCTGCCGGAACTCTCTCGGGCGCACCCAAGCACAACGCCATGCAATTGATTGACCGCTACGAAAATCTGAGTCGTAGTTTTTACTCGGGCAGTATCGGCTATATGGGCTTCGATGGCGAATTCAACCACGCCATCATGATCCGAACCTTTATGAGTAAAGACAACACGCTGTATTATCAGGCCGGAGCGGGTATTGTGGCGAAATCAGTTGTTGAAAGCGAATTGCAGGAAGTACACAACAAACTGGCCGCTTTGCGGATGGCCCTTGAGCAAGCGAAAAGTATTTAATGTAAAATGAATAATGGTTAATGCATAATTCCCCTTTGCCATTACTAACCATTCTTCATTATACATTAACCATTATTCATTTATAATTATGAAACTTTTAGTCTTAGACAATTACGACTCCTTCACCTACAATCTCGTGTATATCCTACGCGAGCTGGGCTTGAAACCCGATGTTATTCGGAATAATAAGATTGATCTGGAAGCCGTTGGGCAGTACGACAAAATTATGCTTTCGCCAGGGCCGGGCATTCCGTCGGAAGCGGGCATTATGCAGGATCTAGTCCGCGAATACGGACCAACCAAGAGCATTCTGGGCATCTGCCTCGGGCATCAGGGTATTGGCGAAGTCTATGGCGCTACGCTCGAAAACCTCGGCGATGTTCTGCATGGCGTAGCACATAAAGCCACTGTAACTGATCGCTCCGAACGCCTATTCGCTGATATTCCCGATGAGTTAACGGTTGGCCGGTATCACTCCTGGACGGTAATGCCCGATTCGATGCCCGATGACCTTCGCATTACGGCCGTAGACGAACAAGGGCGCGTTATGGGCCTGTCGCACACCCGCTTCGACGTGAAAGGCTTACAATTCCATCCCGAATCGGTTCTGACTGAGAATGGCGTCAAGATGATTAAGAACTGGTTAGCCATGTGATGGCTGGGCCAAGCTCCAGCTTGGCCTGAGTAATTATTGTTCTGAAAAAAGAACCACAGGCCAAGCTGGAGCTTGGCCCAGACAAACCCTATGAAAGCTATTTTAAATCACCTTTTCGAATACAAACACCTTACCAAAGATCAGGCACGCGAAGTGTTGCTGGGTATTGGGCGGGGGAGTACAATCCGGCACAGATCGCGTCATTTTTAACGGTTTATATGATGCGTAGTCTTCGTCTGGAAGAGCTGGAAGGATTCCGCGACGCGATGCTCGAACTCTGCCTACCCGTGGATCTTGCCGCTTATGACCCTATGGACTTGTGCGGTACCGGGGGCGACGGAAAAGACACGTTTAATATCTCAACGCTATCGTCATTCGTGGTTGCGGGCGCGGGTCAATGTGTGGCAAAGCATGGTAATCATGGCGTTTCGTCGCTGGTTGGCTCGTCGACGGTTATGGAACGACTTGGCTATACGTTTACGAACGACGTAGGCGAATTGAAGCGAAAGATGGAAACGGCAGGTATCTGTTTCCTGCACGCTCCTTTGTTCCACCCAGCGATGAAGAATGTCGCTCCCATCCGCAAAGACCTGGGGGTAAAAACATTTTTCAATGTGCTGGGCCCGATGATTAATCCGGCAAAGCCTGCTAAACAGCTTGTTGGCGTCTTCAACCTTGAATTGGCGCGATTATATGCGTACCTTTATCAGCAAACAGACAAGCGGTTTATGATTCTGCATGCGCTGGATGGCTACGACGAGATTTCATTGACGGGACCATTCAAAGTCATTAGTAATCAGACGGAACAAGTGCTGGAGCCCGAGCAGTTAGGCTTAGACACCCTAACGCCCGAATCGCTGGCAGGCGGGCAAACGCTGGATGAATCGGCACAGATTTTCATGAACGTGCTGAATGACGAAGCGACCTCAGCCCAAAAGCAGGCCGTTTTGGCCAATTCGGCGATGGCGTTGCTGGCTGCCGGGAAGGTAAACACACGTGAAGAGGCCGTAGCGATGGCCCGAGAGTCGTTGGAAAGTAAGCGAGCCCTGGCCTGTTTTAAGAAATTGATAAATTAGAGTGAGTCATTCATAGTCATTTCATGGTCATTCATTGTTCTCTTCAAAGACGATAGATGACAACAAATGACCACTAAATGACAAACAATGACGTATAACAAATGACGATTCTTGACGAAATAATTGCCCAAAAACGAATCGAAGTAGCCCAGCGAAAAGAAGCGACCCCTGTATCGGTACTGGAACAGATGCCTGACTTCAAACGGCTTTGCCTGTCTTCACGCGACGCAATTCAGGACTTACGCTCAACAGGTATTATTGCCGAGTTCAAACGCAAATCCCCTTCCAAAGGTATTATCAACGATAAAGCTGACGTAGCTGAGACTACGCAGGGTTATGTGCGGGCGGGCGCGGCTGTGCTATCGATACTCACCGATGAACCTTTCTTTGGTGGAACGCCTGCCGATTTGCAGGCTGCCCGGCTCGCTAATCCCGGAACACCAATTCTTCGCAAAGATTTCGTCATTGACCGCTATCAGCTGCTCGAAGCCAAAGCCTGGGGCGCTGACCTGGTCCTGCTGATTGCCGCCTGTCTGACACCTGAAGAGATAGCTGAACTCAGTATGCAGGCGCAGGATCTGAGTATGCAGGTGTTGCTCGAAGTCCACGATGAAGAAGAACTAGATCGAAGCCTGACGCACACCATTGATTTAGTTGGCGTTAATAACCGGAACCTGAAAACCTTCACGACTTCTGTCGATACGTCGCTTCGGCTAGTTGAACGCATTCCGGATACGTTTGCCAAAATTACTGAAAGTGGTCTACACGACGCCGAAACGATGCAAACCCTGTTCCGGGCTGGTTTCGATGGCTTCCTGATTGGCGAAGCGTTTATGAAAACGGCTGACCCAGCCGCAGCGCTGCAAACGTTAGCCACTGATTTTACTTCACGCATGCTCACTTCTACAAACTTGTACAACTCATGAAAATCAAAGTGTGCGGTCTACGCGACGCCGACAACCTGAAAGAGATTGCCGCTCTGCATCCCGATTTTGTAGGATTTATTTTCTACGATCAATCGCCACGATTTGTGGGTGAAGACCTGGATGAAGCTGTTGTAAAAGCCCTTCCGCGATCCATTCGGAAAGTGGGTGTGTTTGTAAACGCCAGTCCCGATTATATTCTGCGGTCGGTGAAGAAATACGATTTTCAGTATGTACAGTTACACGGCAACGAAACGCCCGAATATTGCCGGAGCCTGCGCAACCGGGGCATTAACATCATTAAAGCATTTCGGGTCGATGAGTCGTTCAATTTTTCGATGCTGAACAACTACAAAGCCCAATCCGATTTCTTCCTGTTCGATGCGAAAGGCGACCAGCCGGGTGGCAACGGGCACACGTTCGACTGGAGCATCCTGAGCCGGTATGATAACGAAAAACCATTTTTTATCAGTGGTGGCATTGGTCTGGACAATCTTGATCTGTTGGAAACCCTGAAAGGGATGAAACTCTACGGTGTGGATGTGAACAGTCAGGTCGAAATAGCACCGGGTGTAAAAGACGTTGCGAAAGTAAAAGAGTTGATTGACCGCGTGCGGCCCGTTGAAGAAGAAGAGACGGTGTAATGCTGGAGTATGATTTAAATGGCTACCTAAAACCGTATCAACCTATTCCTCTTAGTATCAATCTCTTTGAAGAAGAATTTGTACGAAATTTTGTAACGTCTACAACGCGTCAACGTTTGTTTAATGCCTATCAGGCTTACAATGCTCGTTTAATTGAATTGCTCCCGGAAGGATTCACCTAATGGGTCAATGGCAGTTTTGTCAGTCGAAAAGTTGACCCAAACGATTTTGATGTAGTAACGTTCGTGCCAAGCCAGATTCATGAGAGCTTAGAAAAAGAGTTCAACGAAATTAGTCGCTTGCGCTATGATCCCGGGTATGGCGTTCATGGGTATTTATTAATTGTTTATCCCGAAACTCATCCCTGGAGAATTCGTTATGAATACAGTCGAATTCAATGGCTTTATGATTTTGGCACCAGTATAGGACGTAAAAAACATCCAAAAGGATTTATTGAATTGACTATATGAACGATGAAAGAAAGCCTATCTTTTGACGAACAAGATGACCGAATTGTGGGCTTACTAGACCGAATTCGTCACCTTAACGAAACGATTGTATATCATCAGTCTTTTGCAAATAAAGACTTAGTTGCCATCCGGGAGTTTTCTGACCGTCGTGACCAATATGTCAAGCAACTCGCCGAACTCCTGGAAGACGTTGGGGTGATTGTTCAACTACCAACTGACCGTCAACAAGCAGCTTAATTAATTGTCTATTAGCAATTGATTGATATCAGCACTAATTATTATGCAAACTACCCTCGAACCCCAAACCTCATTTGAGGTATCAGATAAAGGCTTTTACGGCCACTTTGGTGGAGCGTTCATTCCTGAAATGCTCTATCCAAACGTTGAAGAATTACGCCAGAATTACCTGAACATTATAGCCGACCCAGCGTTTCAGGCTGAGTTCTGGCAATTGCTTGACGATTATGTTGGTCGCCCGACGCCCTTGTTTCTGGCAAAACGTCTATCGGAAAAAGTTGGTGGAACGGTTTACCTCAAGCGCGAAGACCTTTGCCATACCGGAGCGCACAAAATCAATAATACCATCGGTCAGATTCTAGTCGCGCAACGACTTGGCAAAAAACGAATTGTCGCCGAAACAGGTGCCGGTCAGCATGGCGTGGCAACGGCCACTGTCTGTGCGCTGATGGGTCTGGAATGCATTGTCTATATGGGCAGCATCGACATGGAACGCCAGAAACCCAACGTAGACCGAATGCGGATGCTTGGTGCAACGGTCGTTCCGGCAACGTCGGGTAGTCAAACTCTCAAAGATGCTACTAACGAAGCCATGCGCCACTGGATTAATAACCCAGTCGATACGCACTATATCATTGGTTCGGTAGTAGGTCCTCACCCCTACCCGGATATGGTGGCCCGGTTCCAGTCAGTTATTTCGGAGGAAGTCAAGAAGCAGCTTTTTGCGAAGACGGGTAACGAAAATCCAGACTATGTTGTGGCTTGCGTGGGGGGGGCAGCAATGCCGCCGGAGCTTTTTACCATTACCTCAATGAACCATCGGTACGTTTAGTAGCTGCCGAAGCCGCCGGACAAGGGGTTTCATCAGGTCACTCAGCGGCAACGACTGCGCTTGGAAAACCGGGTGTGTTACACGGTAGTCGGACGATTTTAATGCAAACTGAAGATGGTCAGGTAATTGAACCCTATTCGATTTCGGCGGGTCTGGATTATCCGGGCATTGGCCCCCTACACGCACACCTGTTCGAATCGGGCCGGGGTGACTTCTATGCCATTACAGACGATGAAGCGTTACAGGCTGGCTTTCAACTGAGCAAACTCGAAGGTATTATTCCAGCTCTGGAATCGGCCCACGCGCTGGCCGCCCTTGAGAAAATGAATCTTAAGTCGAGCGATGTCGTCGTGGTTTGTTTATCAGGCCGGGGGGATAAAGACCTAAGTACGTATTCAAAATATTTATAGTGTTTTGTCATTCCGACGAAAGGAGGAATCTCAAACTTGACTAATACTGAAGTTTGAGATTCCTCCTTTCGTCGGAATGACAATCATGCAGAATTTGTATGACACAAGAAGTAACTCAAAACCGCATTACCGACCTGTTCACTCACAAAAGCGAACGGTTACTGAATGTCTATTTTACAGCAGGCTTTCCTAATCTTACGGATACGGTGCCCATTTTGAGCGGCTTGCAGGCGGCAGGTGTGGACATCGTTGAAATCGGGATGCCCTATTCAGATCCTGTTGCCGATGGCGAAACCATTCAGCAGAGCAATGACAAGGCATTGGATAATGGCATGTCACTGAAAACGCTGTTTGCTCAGTTGGCTGATTGCCGAAAAGGAACGGACGGCGATCCGGTAACCGTGCCGATTCTGTTGATGGGCTACATAAACCCCGTATTACAATTTGGTGTAGAAAATTTCTGCCAAAAGTGCCAGGAAGTTGGTGTCGATGGGGTGATTCTGCCTGATTTGCCCCTGGATTTATTTCTGGATGAATACGCGCCAATCTTCAACGAGTACGGTATTCTAAACGTCAATCTCATCACCCCTCAAACGTCGGAAGAACGTATCCGGTTTATCGACAAAGAATCTGACGGGTTTATTTATATGGTTTCGTCGGCCAGTATTACAGGCTCGGTGAAAGGCGTTAGTGATACGATGCAAGCTTATTTTGAGCGAATCGAAGCCATGAACCTTCGCAATCCCCGCCTGATTGGCTTTGGCATCAATAACCACGATACCTTCGACAAAGCCAGTCAACATGCGAACGGCGCTATCGTTGGCAGTGCCTTCATCCGACATTTGACCGAAAAAGGTACATCGGCGGAGAGCATCCGGGCCTTTGTGCAGACGATTCGGGCGTAGTGCCTTACCTTTACAGCATGAATTCCGAGATTAACTTTGATAAATCGCCCGATGGGCTTATTCCAGCCGTGATTCAGGATGCCGAGACAGGCAAAGTACTGATGCTGGGCTACATGAACCGCGAAGCTTACGATAAAACCGTTGCTGAAAACATCGTAACTTTTTTTAGTCGAAGCAAACAGCGGCTCTGGACCAAGGGCGAAACGTCGAACAACTTCCTGCATGTTCGGGAAATACGGATCGACTGCGACGGTGACACGCTATTGATTAAAGCTGCACCTGCTGGTCCAACTTGCCACACAGGTGCCGATACCTGTTTCAACGAGGTCAATGAGTCTAAAGCGGACCATCCAGCCGGGAACCATCCAGTTGGGGGCCATCCGGCCGGGGGCAATCCAGCCGGGGGCGCGTTTTTGAACTATCTCCAGGGCATTATTCACGACCGGAAAGTTAATCCAACGGATAAATCGTATACCACGTCCCTGTTTAATCGGGGAGTTAATAAGATTGCTCAAAAAGTGGGCGAAGAAGCGGTTGAACTAGTGATTGAGGCCAAAGACAATAACGACGATCTGTTTAAGGGTGAAGCCGCCGACTTGCTATTCCATTTTCTGGTGCTACTAGAACAGAAAAACATCGATTTAAACGATATTGTGGCCGTGTTGCAGACACGCCATCAAAAACAATAGATCCGGCTTTGCGGTTTGTCTGTTCAACGCAGGTGGGCATCACAGTGGTGTCTACACATAGTTATTCACCAAACACTCACTTTTCTATGGGACTGATTATTCGTATTCTTATCAGCGCGGTAGCTGTTTACATTGCCAGTCAATTTATTCCGGGTATTCACGTATCGGGAGGAGCCGGAACGTATCTGATGGTTGCCATTGTACTTGGCTTTTTGAACGCCTTTATTAAGCCCATTCTGACGGTTCTGACCATTCCAATTACGATAGTGACACTCGGTCTGTTTCTGCTGGTTCTGAACGTACTAATGGTTTACCTCACCGCCTATTTAGTGCCTCACTTTCACGTATCGGGCTTTATTGCCGCATTATTATTCAGCTTCGTTGTCTCAATTGTCACAGCCTTGATCGACGCAATCGTCTAAGCAGTACGTCTGTTTTGCCATATGAATGCCGCGACTCAACGTTGCGGCATTCTTCATTTTTAAGGGTCATCATTTTTCCGTAGGTTTCGTGCTAAACTCCTTACCCTATGCCCGAATCTACGTTACCTCTCTACGATGTTCTACTTATTGGCGCGGGCTACGCAGGCCTGACGGCGATGCATGAACTCAAAAAAGCAGGCAAAAACGCCCTATTGCTGGAAGCTCGTGATCGTGTAGGGGGGCGTCTGGACAAAACGATTTGACGTTGGTTCTTATGTTGACCTGGGTGGCGCCTGGGTCGGACCGACGCAGGATCGGCTCTACGCGTTGGCACGGGAGTTTGGTGTCGAAACGTTTAAGACGTACGACGAAGGGAAGAGTACCCAGTTTTTTCGGGGCAGGTGAAGCGGTATAAAGGCTTAATTCCTCCCTACCGATTGGCGCGTTGCTCAGTCTCGATGCAGCTATAAAAAAGATGAACAAGCTCTCGAAGACGATTAACCTCGCCGAACCCTGGATATCACCCAATGCGCATCAGCTAGATTCAATGACGCTGGCTACCTGGATGAGCCAACAGATGCGTTTCGATGTAGCCCGCCAGTTTTTCAAATTAGCTGCCGAAGCCATCTGGGCAGCAGACCCGGCTGAAATTTCGATGCTTCATGCGCTGTTCTATACTAGATCGGGCCGGGATTTAGATACGCTGATGAATATAAAAAACGGAGCTCAGGAAGAACGCTTTGTGGGAGGAGCCCAACTTATTGCCGACCGCATGGCGGCTACCTTTTCAGAGCAGCTTATTTTTAACAGCCCGGTAAAAGCCATTATACAACATGGCGAACAGGTTAGTGTCATCACCGATAAGAAAACCTATCAGGCTCAACGTGTGATTGTAACCGTTCCGCCTTCGCTTCAACATCGAATCGACTTCCAGCCGCTCCTGCCTGCGCAACGGGCACAACTCATTCAGCGAATACCCATGGGATCGGTCTGGAAATGCTATGCCATCTACCCTAAACCCTTCTGGCGCGAGCAGGGCCTGAACGGCCTGGCTGCCACACCGGATGGCCACGTAACGGTTACGTTTGACACCTCTCCAAAAGACGGCAGGCAAGGCATACTCATGGGATTTGTCCTTGGAAATCAGGCAAAAGAGTTTTCAGGGCTTTCCGATAGCGATCGTAAACTGTCGGCCTTACATTCGTTTGCGACCTTCTTTGGACAGGAAGCGCTCAGCCCTATTCATTACCTGGATCATAGTTTTATGGACGAAGAGTGGTCGCGAGGATGCTACGCGGGGCTGATGGGCCCCGGTGTCTGGACAACACTGGGTTCTTCGTTGCGTAAACCTGTCGGGCGAATTCACTGGGCGGGTACTGAAACATCGGATATCTGGAATGGTTATATTGACGGAGCTGTTCGTTCAGGAGAACGGGTAGCGAAGGAGGTGCTCTCCATTTGATCGTAAATTATTGATTGGTAAATGTACTAAGTTCCCTGCCGACCGGGACGGTCGGTATTACAATATGACCTTTATTCAAACACCAGACGCACCGGCACCAGGCGGTCATTATTCACAGGCCGTAGTCCACAATGGATTAGTCTATTTATCAGGCATTTTACCTATCACGCCAACGGGCCAGAAACTCTCGGATGCTAGTATTGCTGAACAAATGGAACAGATACTCGCTAATCTTGACGCTATTCTGCTCGCTTCCGGAAGTCAACGGACCAACGTTCTAAAAGTGACGGTTTATGTGTCAGACATTAGTGCCTGGGGTACAGTCAATCAACTCTACACCCAGTTTTTCGGCGAACACCGCCCAGCCCGCTCTGTAGTACCTGTTGGGCCGCTACATTATGGTTTATCTATTGAATTAGAAGCGATAGCAACAATATAACTCCTTGTTGTCTAGCAGATTAAAATTTCATTAAGCTAATCGCAAGTAACTGATTCTTCGTAGGTTTAGGCTTAATGGTAGAGTAATCGGCATGACTTACGAGGAGTTCCTGTTAATCTTTTTGGGCGGGGTTGGCATGATGACGCTATACATTGGCGCCCAAGCCATTATGACCGGCGATCGAGCTTATCGGTATTATGCCGCCTATGCTTTCTGCTGGATTATCTATTTTTTTATCTGGGTACGTTGGACATTTAACGATGTCCGTATCGAATCGGTTATTCACCCCTTCGCCAGGATCGGCTTCCCAATGCTGGCCTATGTCTTTTATTACCGTTTCGCCGATTCCTTTTTAGATCTCCGTCAACTACTCCCCCGTATCTTCTGGCTATTTCGGTGGATGGAGTACGTTTTGCTTGCCTATGTAGTTACAGAACTAATTATCTGTCTGTTTTTCACTAGCTGGACAAATTCATCGGCGCACGAGTGGATACATACGGTGATGCGGCTGGGGGTTGCCATCGTATCGGTATATGGCATACTAAATGCCTGGAGCCAACGGAGCCAATTAGTTTATTACTTCGTGACGGGCTCTGCCCTATTGCTCATTTTCGGATTAGCATCAATGGTGCTCTCATTTACCTCACTTAAAGATAGCACGGGTTTAGTTAGTCCAATTTTCTTCCTCAACATTGGTATCTTACTCGAATTATTCTGCTTTTCGCTGGGGCTGAGCTATAAGAATAAGCAAACAGAAATCCAGAAAATTACGATTGAACAGGAAGTGGTTCGTGAACGTGAACAGCGTGAGTTAGCCCAGCTCAAAACGCAGTTTTTTACGAATATCTCCCACGAGTTTCGCACACCACTTACCCTGATTCTGGGGCCATTAACGGATTTACTGCAAAAAAATCCAGCCTATCCCACCTATCAGTTGATGCACCGAAATGCATCTCGGTTACTGGCTTTAGTGAATCAACTACTGGACCTGAGTAAGTTAGATGCTGGGCAGCTTCAGCCCGATGTAAAACCGGGTAACCTCACCGAATGGCTTCGCTTATTAACGGGGTCATTTTCTTCACTGGCCGATAGTCGATCCATACAATTAGCCTTCTTAGCCAAAAGTAATCTGTTCAATTCGGCCTATTTCGACCAGGATAAGGTGGAGAAAATCGTTACGAATCTCCTGGCGAACGCGTTGAAATTCACCCCTGCCAATGGGGCAATTCTAGTTCTGTTAGCCGCTTCGGCCGATAAACAGGCCATTATTCAGATTCAGGATACAGGCGTTGGTATTCCAGCCGATCAGCAAAAACGAATTTTCGAACGATTTCATCAGGTAGCTGGTAACTCCACCACCAATGTAGAGGGTACAGGCATTGGGCTTGCGTTGGTGCGCGAGTTGGTTAGTGTTCTGAAAGGGTCAGTATCGGTTGAAAGTCAGGTTGCCCAGGGAACAACGTTCACCGTAACGCTACCCGTCGACGCCGAAACCTGGGTAGCTTCGGTAGGTCCTCTTACGGAACTCACTGTTGAGACAGAAGCCGGCAATGACACTGGATCTGAGTTTGAATTAGCGATTCAGGATAGATCGCCCGAAGTCGTTATTGAAACCCACGATACTAATCGAACCGACTTACCACTGCTGCTTATCATTGATGATAATGCTGATGTACGGCAATACATTCGTCAGATAATGACGCCTGCCTATCGCATCATCGAGGCAGTAGATGGGCAGGATGGTTTAAATCAGGCGACACAAGCTATGCCGGACCTTGTCATCTGCGACTGGATGATGCCGATCATGAACGGTATGAAATTCTGTAAAACGCTGAAAACGCAACCCATCACAGATCATATTCCAGTCATTATGCTGACGGCTAAAGCGGCCACCGAGAATCGGATTGAGGGTTTCAGTGAGGGCGCTGATGATTATCTGGCGAAACCATTTAACCCCCTTGAACTATCCGCTCGTGTCGAAAACCTACTAGCACAACGGCAAAAGCTTCGCGAACGCTTCAGTCGGGAATTATACCTGAAACCCACCCATGTTCAGGTCTCATCGGCAGAGGAGGTATTTCTGCAAAATGCCATCCGCATTGTTGAAAGCCATTTGAGTGATAGTTCATTTTCGATAGAACAGCTTGCCGATAAATTAAACCTCAGCCGGATGCAGCTTCACCGCAAATTAAAATCACTTACCAACCAGGCTGCAACGGAATTTGTCCGGCATGTCCGTTTGCAGCGGGCCGCCAATTTGCTGGCTGCCCGGTCGGGAACTGTCTCAGAAATAGCCTTTACCGTTGGTTTTGAGAGCCTGTCGTATTTCTCAAAAAGTTTCAGGGAGCAGTTTGGTGTCTTGCCAAGCGATTATGAACCAATCACTCAAGTAACCAGCCCAACCGATTGAAATAAGCTTATTTTTATAGGCATGTTACATACCAGCAAAACAATGTTACGAGGGCGTTTAGAGCTGGCTAAGCCCATCTAGTATGTTTGTGTCTATCAACCCTGTCATCTTTAAACTACGATGAAAACGTTATTAACACTGTTAACTGCCACACTACTCGTTAGCCCGACTTTCGCTCAATTCGGTAATATTCTTGATCGGGCCGCCAATGCCGCTACGAACCGCGCTAATCAGAAAATTGATCGGGGCATCAATAAAGGCCTGGATAAAGTGGAAGATGGTGTAAAGAATGGTAGTAAGAAGCCAAGTGGTACTAGTCCGACACCAACCACTAACCCTAATGAGCAGACGGCCAGTGCACCCAATGATAATGGGGCATCAGCATCGGCCAAACCTGTAAGTATGCGGTCGTATGCAAACTACGACTTTGTGCCCGGCAACAAAATCATTTTTGAGGATGATTTCCACACCGATCAGGATGGCGAGTTTGCCGAGCATTGGGATTTATTAGGCGGACAGGCAATTCTAAATAAATCAGGCGATGGGCTAGTCATGAAAATTACGGATGGTAACTATGGCAAGGTTGCCCCTTTAATGAAAGATAAAAACTATCTGCCTAAAGAATTTACCCTCGAATACGATTACTACCAAACTCCCGGTGCCTACGGACTCCAATTTTGGTTTGAAAATGCTGAAGGTCATGAGGTGATTAAGTGCCAGGCAGACCGTGACGGAGCGTCGGCGACCTTTATGGTTAATGACGAGTCCAGAACCCTGGCCGGTAATATGCCGGAAGAATTAAAGTATGCGAACTTTAATGATCGCTGGCACCATGTTGCTTTTATCCTGAAAGGCCGAAGCCTTAAGCTATATATTGATCAGTTTCGGGTACTGACCGTGCCCCAAAATACGGCAGTACCTACCCGAGTCATGTTTGGTGGTATTGCTACGCAGGAAGAACCCCTCATTTTCAAAAACCTACGCATTGCAGAAGGCGGTGGGGCTAACCTGATTGGTCAGAAATTTGGCGAAGGCAAATACATCTCCCACGGTATCAACTTCGACTATGGGAAAGCCAGTATTAAACCCGAAAGCATGGGAGAAATCAACGCCATTTATAAGTTCCTGAGTGAAAATAGCGGTTCAAAATTTGAAGTGGGCGGTTATACCGATGCTGATGGCTCCGATGCCAGCAATCTCACGCTTTCCCAAAAACGTGCCGATGCTGTTAAAACTCAACTAGTAAGCATGGGTGTGGATGCTGGCCGCTTAACCGCTAAAGGGTACGGCGAAACAAAACCCATTGCGGATAATACCTCTTTTGAGGGAAAAGCCCAGAACCGGCGGGTTGAGTTCGTAAAACTCTAAGCACAGCCGTCAGGCTCTCCGTTGACTCAACCTATACAATCAACGGAGAGCCATATATTCTCCTATTAACCAATCACTTCTCATGAATTTCTGTAAACTACTCCTGGCAGTAGCTTGCCTTGCTGTGTTCACGACAGCCAACGCTACCCCTCCTATCCGGCCCATGGATGGCTCGGTTATTAAAGTTATCGTTACAGGTGGCCCCAACGCTGGAACCTATAACCTGACTTCTGCCGAAACAACCTGTTCACGCAATGCAACAGGAGCCAACTCCTTTGGCAATCAATATTCTACCCGAGCAGCAACAGGCTTAACCAGTGTACAGCTTATTATTGGTGATGCAAAAAAAGCGGCCTCAGGTAGTACGTCAGACTGTTATTTGTCGATTCGATTTGGCAAGCTGATCGGCGGAACAAAATATGAGTTTGGAAAACTACCCGCATCATTTGGTGGGGAAGATACAGGCGGTAAAGGTACAGCGGGCTTATCCGGTTCAGGCAACACCACTACCTCCACTATTGAAGGAACCACAAAATCGGGAGTGAAGATACAGGTAACGATCCAGTGTCGCTCTGTACTTGATCTGGGTAATAAGCTCAATCAAAACTGATTCTATTATTTCTCCAGAGTCTTTCATCCTGATCTGACATGTAGGGACACAGGCTAGAAATACGAAACTCCATGAAAAAGCTACTGATTTTCAGTCTGATAATTCTATTCGCCTACAGAACTGCCGATGTATTATCAGACATTGGCCTCACTCGCCCCCAAGCCGAGCAAACTGTCTTTACTGGTATAACCTCAGGCTATCTATCCATACCGGCAGCCTGCCGTAAACTAGCGGTTTCGCAGCGAGTAACCGTGGTTGATGGCGTTGTCAACTTTGCCAAAGCTTACACCAAGACCGATGATTTCAAAAAGCGATACGCTGCCTGGCGAACGGATGCGAAACCTACTTCCGATGCGAAAAGCTATGACCAGGTTCAGCAGGAGCAAAAAGCTCAAATTGCTGAAATGAAAAAAGGGCTGGCAGAGACAAAAGCGTCTATGGCAAAACTGGACGCTGCTACGCAAAAAGCGATACAGAGCGCCATTCAACAGCAGGAAAAGGTAATTTCTGAAATGGAAGCGAGTACAAGTCCGATGCTTATGAAACGGGAAACGGTTGACCAACTCAACAAATATGCCGAAGCCGAGTATCAGGAAAAACTAAAAAAATGGGAAGCTGAGTATCCTGCCGACCCTGCGACTATGATTCATAAACAGCTTACCGCTTTTATAGACCAATCTGCGGGCGTTGATTTTGCCGCTAAACTTACGGACCGTAATGGCAAAAAATATTTCGTCAACCCAGCTTACGAGCAAAAGTCCGATACCTGGAAACGATGTTTTCGCGCTGGTTCAGAGGCTACAGCTTCGGCTCAGCAGCTTGCTAAAACCTGGCTGTTCGAGTTAGAGAAAAAATAGCGTTAAGTGGTTCCGAGTAGAACCCGCGATTAGTAGCAAGGTCTTTACTAATCGCGGGTTCTACTCGGAGCCACTCCACTACTTCACCTTCACCCGTTCTCCAGCCGAGTGAGCCGAGAATTCAGGGGCGTAGAAGCACTGCACGGTAGCCACGCCCGCCGAGAAATCGCCGGTTTGTGCAACACGCAGATCATACTCAAATATGTGCGTGCCCACGGGCAGATAGCTCATAAAGAAATCGGTGCTGGCATCACGGGGAGATTCATAATAGCCCAGACCGTTCTGGTATTTGTAGCCCGACAAAGCCGCTACGGGTTCAAAACCCGATGCCCGGCTGTCTTTCAGGTGAACATACTCCATATCTCGATCTGTTTTCAGCACTAATCGCACTTTGATCAGATCACCGGGTTTTAGGCTCGTTTGTACCGTTACGGGCGAGATGAGCGGGCCATTCGGCGAGTCACGCTGGACATAGAGCGTTTTCTGAACGGATAAACCTGCGCTACCCGGCATAACTTTATCGAGGGGCTCGAAGTGCTGCCAATATAAAGCGCCCCAGGCCGGACCTTCCGTTTTCTTCGTGATTTGAATCACGCCCATGGCAGGCTTGATTTCTGAGGCTGCATACGTCACTTTTTCATAACCCGTAATCGCATCGGCCTTTGTAACGCGGCTTTCAATGGGTTGGCCACCCAAGCTAACCTGGGTTGTAACGCCTGTGCCAAGCCAATCGCTTCCCCGAAGTAGTAAAGCATAAACAGCCTCGGTAGTGGCTTTGGTCGACGACCACGACTGGGTTTGTTTCTGACGAAGCAGCCAGCGTTTCATATCATCGACTTCAGTCAGTACAGGATTGATTTCACTGAAGGCTTCAATCAGATACGCCTGGGTTTCAATGGGGGTTTGATACCAGTACAAACCACTTTGATTATCAGGCCAATACATACCTAACTCCTCAGACTTCCGTGTCCGTTCACGTAATGAGGCCAGAATTCCATTAGCAGTTTTTACGTCGCCAAACCGATTTAGCGCCATCGCCGACAAAGCCTGTCCCTGTAAACTTTGATTGAGCCAATCATCAGCTACCCGTTTTTTTATGTAAGCTAATACCGCCTTATCCGCTGGGTTCTCCAGATAAAAGCTGCGGGCATACAGATACTGCACAGCAGAGAAATACCAGGGACCAATTATTTTATTCTTCTTTTGCTGCTCGGCCTTCTTCTGTTCATCTATCCAGCGCTTCATTTCGGCATCAGCGTAGCGGATGGCATTGGTTTGCATCGCACTCAATTCTGATTGTATCTCGTCAGGGAATTTGACACCCAGCTTTTGCAAATGGCCAAATCCACTCAGAATATGTAGCGTCATCGACAGATTCGGCTCCATACCTCCAAACCACAGGAAACCACCATTGGCTGTTTGCAATTGCTTCAACTTCTCAAATGCCCTCAGTTGTTCGCTTTCCATCCGGTTCGCATCCAGAAGCTGCCCCAATTTTGCCTGACGCTCACCTTCAGAACGAGCCTCCGCTAGCCAGGGTGAATTTTCCAGTGACACCGCCCTTAGTTCCTCGTTGCTTTCTAATGGGCTACGGGGTGGGTTTTTCTGCCACTCGGCAATCACCTGTTTAAAGGCTGGCTTACTGCCCACAATATGAACAGCCAGACTATTGGCATACAATCGGCTAAATAACTGCTCAGCGCATTCATAGCGGTATTCCATTAGGTATGGCAGCGATTGCAACGCGTACCAACTCGGATTACTCGTTACCTCTACCGCCAATCGCTCGTGCTGTACGGGCAACTCTGGGTTGAGATTCGTTAACGGTTTCAATTTGAATTCTTTTGTTTCCCGGCCATTGACCCAAAAAGGCTGTGTATCGGTCACGAGCATCCGGTTGGGTAGCACCGGCACCGTAAATTCTTCGCCATCAGTAAACGCACCTGATTGAGCTGTCAGGCGGCAGGTTACAGCATCCAGATTCGCCGGAATGATTAACGTCCAGCCAACTGCCTGCCCTTGTCCGGCGGCCACGTTAACCATTGTTTGTGGGCTTGTGAGTTTGAGCTTTGTGTTGATCGGTTCGCCGGTTAGTGCATCTAACAGGGTAAGGCTCGCGGTTACGGGTAAGGCTTTTTCACTTAGGTTGTTGATCCGGGCCGACACCCGAATCGTGTCTCCCTCGCGAAGGAACCGGGGGGCGTTTGCCGTAATCATCAACTCTTTCTGCGTGATAATTTCTCGCTCCAGCGTACCAGTTTTCAAATCCTTCGTGTGGGCAAACGCCAGCAGCCGCCAGCGCGTGAGCGCTTCCGGCATGGTAAATTTCAACACAACTCTCCCCTTCTCATCGGTTTTAAGCTGGGGTAAGAAAAATGCCGTTTCATTGAAATTCTTACGTGGGTTGATGATAGGTGCATCTGATGATTTAGGATTGCTTGCATCTGTATTTCCAGCCGCATTATCTACCTTTTTTCACGGGCAAGATAATTATAGCTATCCTGGGCAGCCATTGGCGCAGCGACTCTGGCGACGGCACCTGTCATAGAACGCTTTGCCTGTGTACCGTAGCCAACAACAACAACCTCATTCAATTGCTTCGTATCAGGCATCAATAAAAATGTCTTTCCCTTTTTATCAATGACTATTTCGCTGGTTATATAACCAACGTAAGCAAAAGCCAACGTAATCAACTGACTTTCAGAAGTTACCTCTACTGAAAATTCGCCTTTACCATTGGTAGTAGTTCCTCGTTTTGTCCCTTTTAGTTGAATACTTACCCCCGGAGCCCCTGAACCATCGTTATTTTTTATCGTGCCTGAAATGGTTTTACCATCCCGACGAACCGAGACTCGGAGCGCATTATCAGCCAACCCAAATGGACCAATGGGCGCATGTTGAAACGGACGATCTCCATAAACAGAAAAGCGGTAACCCAACCAGTTTAACTGATCATATCGTTGTACCGGTACAGGCGGCTGCTGACGATATCGATAAAAGAGGTAGCTGCTTCCGGAGGCAGTAAAGCTGTTGGACTGCCATTCACCAAAAAACGGGGAATAGGCCTGATAGAACGACGTTGGCCAATCGAGCCGATCAAAGACGTCTAAGGAAGCATCGTACAGTGTAGCGACCACTTCGGCGGGCATTTTAATAAGGCCACTAATTTTTAGCGTCCATTCTTCCCGGTCACCGGGTTTAAGTTTATTCCGAAAGGTCTGGGTTTCAATAGTAAGCTGTTTATTCGTAAATGGAACGGTGATAAGCTGTGATTTCTGATACAATCGGCCGTTTTGTGCCATGGCAAAGTTCACAGCAAAGCCACCACGTTGTTTTTCCGTAACAGGCAACGTTACACGCTGGGGGTGATCGTCTGTTTTGATCCACTCCTGCCGTACAATAGCGTGATTTTCTTCTACTGTCATCAGTACCCAGCCTGGTTGGCCATTCCCCACCCAGAAAATGGCATTTTCGCCGGGTTCGGCGGTGGCTTTCCGTACCTGGAGCCAACCATCAGGGCGAGCCGAAGCTACAGGGCGTTTTTCGTCGATAAGCACGAAAAAAACCTTATCCTGTGTGGTTTCACCACTTGAATCGGTAACGGTTAACTCTGCCAGATACTCTCCGGCGGCATACTTACTCAGATCTGGTTTAAAAACGGAATCCGATGGCGATACAATGGTTTGCTGTTGAACAACGGCTCCTTTTGGCCACGAGCGCGGATCGGTTTCATTCGCGTACAGATCGTTGGGGAATAATTTCTCAAACTCAGCCTGACTCAGAAACTGACGATCGGGTCGACTCCACAACCGATTTCGAAGCGTGCGGGTAGGCGGCTGTAATTTGTAAACCGTCAACTGGCCTTTGGCCGACACCTTTTCGCCCGATTGGTTCGTAATTTTTATCGGAAAATCCACCGGTTCAGCTTTTTCGACCTGGGCCGGCATTGTTAATTCAGCCTGCAACGCCGAATAACCAATCCGAAGCGTTTGGGTTGTGCTACGGGTTTCGCCTGCGCGATCAGTCACATCAATCGTAACCTCAAAATCAAAAACAGGATTATCCTGGCGTGCTTTGGCAAGATCTGGCAACGCCGTAAAGGCAATATTGACGTTTCCGTGTTCGTCGGTTTGGGCGGTTCCGCTGGTAATTTCGGTCTGATTAGTCGGGCGGGGTCTGTACCACCAATACCACCGCTCATGCAACTTGCGAACAACCCGATAACGAACGTCGGCATTGTCTACAACCGCTCCCGAAAACGTTCTGGCTTCTGCTGTGAGCGTAACGGTCTGGGTCAGTTTAAACGATTTCCGAATGGGTTTGGTCTTAACCTCGAAGGTTGGCCGTTTGTATTCTTCTACCCGGATACTAATACTACCGTGCGACGTCTGTAATATCATGATACCCGTAAGTCGCCCAACGGGTGCTGTGAAGCTTGCGGTAAACGTACCAAATTCATTGGTTTTTAAGCTTTGCTCGGCTACTCGCTCCTGGTTTTGGTCCAGTAATTCTATATCTACCTTATGATCACTGACAACAGCATATTGATTGGTTTTTCCTTCATACAGCAACCCTTTCACGTAAATCAATTGGCCGGGTCGGTAAATAGCGCGATCTGTGAATAGTTTAACATACGTTTGTGATTCCTCTTCCCGCCGACCGCTATTATACTGATAATGATATTGTGGATCACTCATCAACGTATCGGTTCCAACGGCAATCTGATAATAAAACCGGGTTTGCATGGGCACACGGCTGATCGGTATGTTAACCTTGCCATCAGCGTTCGTTATAAATGATCCTTTGCTATTCGACGAACCACTTTCATTGGCCGCCATTAAGGTAACCGACGCATTTTTTACCGGTTCTCCCGTAAGCCTGTTCGTGACAAACATCGCTTGCACTGAGTCGTTCCTGTTGTCAGGCGAGATGAAATAACTAAGGGTCGATACCGTGAAGTAGTCGTATTGAACGGACTCGGGCTTATCCTGAAATTTATCGTCGGCAGTAGTCAGCAAGAGGTAATTACCGACTGGTAAACCAGCTAGTGGGATTTCAACTGAATGCTCATTCAAGTCACCATCGTCGGGAAGTACAACCGTGTTTTCAACGACTTTGGTACGCTTTAGCCATTTATTAAGTAATTTCTTCCGTTGCTGTTCCTCATTCCCTAACCGGTTAAAATCAGTCTGTATTTCTGAAGTACTTACGGGCACGATCCGATACAAAATCTTCGGAGCGTTCTGGTACGTCACCAGGGCACGAAAGGGTTGTTTTGGCTCATTAACACCCTCAATCTGAATTGAATAGGTAGCCCGCAGTAACTGCTCCAAGAGCTGGGTCGCTTTTTGGGAAGACAGGGTTTTCGGAAATCGTTTAATCAAATCCCGGCATATATCAGCGGCTTGTTTATTATTCCAGCGGGATGGATTTGGCTTAACTGGCTCCGACGTTGGTTCGTCGCTATCATCTAATGGACGGACAGGATTACCAGTAGCTGCCAGAAATTCAGCCAATTGGTAAGCATATACGGCCTCTACCGATTGGTTTTTGAAGCGACCAATCTGGC
The DNA here is from genome assembly GCA_003259005.1 of Spirosoma telluris. Taxonomy (GTDB): domain Bacteria; phylum Bacteroidota; class Bacteroidia; order Cytophagales; family Spirosomataceae; genus Spirosoma; species Spirosoma telluris. The sequence continues at coordinate 5,437,346 of QLII01000001.1, read as the reverse complement.
TTTCGAGGGTTTTCCGGTATAACGAATCTTTGTTTGGAACAACACTATGCCGATGCACGAAGGCAAGTCGTAAAACGTCTGTATCGGCCAACGCATCTGGCTGATTATCAGACAGGTGAAAGGCCATTAACTGTTGATAGAGCAACAAGGCCTGATAACGGCCCGATAGCGAATCGAGACTTCGAATCTGTGCTTTTGTAAATACAGTTGGCTCTGCCAGGTAATTGGGTTGATCCAGTTCGAATTTAAAAACGGGCTTTAGCAGGTCGGGTTCTGTATTCTGAAAAAAACCAATGGCCCGGTGTGCCAGCAAATCATAGAGCGTTGGCCGGAGCGGTCTCGTTTCTGCATCGCCTTTATCAATCAGGACATCGAAAGCGGCAACAGGTGTATTCTGCAAAATCGTTTTCTGTTGAACAGAAGCCAGATAAGCCCCCGTAATAGCTTCCAGTAACTGATGCGCATCCCAGGTTCTGAAATCGGTTAGCGTATCCGAGGGCGCTGCATTTTTATCGGGGTTAGTCGTTGTCGATGTTTTACCTACCGTAGCACGATTATAAAATTTGTAGCGGTTTTGCTGAAAATACTGCCAGTAAATATCCGCCATCACCGACTGCAATACTGACTTTGCCGGTTCAGGGGTTTCGTTTATATCGTTCCGTAAGGATCGAATTAGTTCGACATAGGCATTCTCGTCCGAATAACTTCGAAAAATCATCCGGGCCATAGCCGCCTTAGCTACCTGCGGATAATTTTTCTGGGCTTTGGCCTCTATATAAATTCGATTGGCTATTTCCAATGCCGATTTAGGTAAACCCTTGGCTGCCAGCGAGTCGGCACGTCGCCAGTCACGAGCATAATCAGGCTGGGAGCTATTTTGTGCTGAAGCGGCCAAGGTAAACAGAGTTAGAAAAAGTGTCAGGAATGGATGCATAATTTATACCGGAAATCGATTGTTGGGATAGATGAACAAAAAGCTGTTTTCCACAACGCCTGTCACTATGACTCTGGTTTAGGAGAAAGGGTTTAATCAAGCAATGGTTAAGTATACGTTTCTCTCTACATTTGGTTATGATCTCTTTCGACTACAATGGGAATTTAACCCCCTACTCGCTTATAAGCCTAAGATTAACCGACGTTTTCAATCACTTTGTTAGCGATTTTCCTCAATCAACTACTCGCCCAGTTCTTTACAATCATTTTTTAGCCTACATTAACGATCTAACTTATATTCTGGATCAGTCGATTCATCAATGGCTTGGCGGGAGTTTTATTAGCTCCAAAGTAGATCCTAATGACGTAGATTGTGTAAATTTGATTGTATTCAACGAAAGCCGGGAAAAGTCTATTGACTTGTTGATACCTTACTTATTAATCGGTGGTTCCCGCGATACATATTTTGTTGATGGCCATTTGATTGCTATTTATCCATCAACTGATGAGCGATATGAAGCAATTACACTGCCCTCAATAAATTATTGGCAAGCTTTTTTAATGAAGGATAGGCAAGATAACCCTCGTGGTATTGTTGAACTGATTGATGCTGACTACGATGCAAGAACCTCGTCAACCTGATACTTTAGTAGCTGAACTTAGCGAATTAAATAGTTTGCTTGATAAACACCGCCAGATGCAGGCAAAGCATCCGTCAGACGCATTACTGGCTTTATCGCTCAAACAATATGAGAGCCGCCGAACACAGTTACTGAAAGAACTGCATTTAAGCCTGAGCTTATTTTTTACAGAGCATATGTCATCCTAAATTTTCATACTGCACATCACGTCAACACAATGCCAAACGTCTTACTACTCATTGTTTACCTTTTTACGCTGTGTAGCCCGCCCAAACCCGAAAAAACCTACCCAATTGGGCAGATTAAAACCAATAAAGGGGAAGTGCTTTTCTGGCTCTACGATGAAACGCCAAATCACAAAGCGAGCTTCATGAAACTGGCTAATCAGGGCTATTGGGATACGCTTACCTTCAATCGGGTTATCAACAACTTTGTCGCACAGGGTGGTTGCCCCGATACGCCAGCGGGTTTTGCGGATTCTCCCTATCTTCTAAAACCTGAGTTCAGGCCAACGATCCGGCACATCTACGGAGCGGTAGGCGCAGGGCGCGATAACAACCCCCAAATGCTATCGGCAGGTTGTCAATTCTATATTGTACAGAACAAAAAAGGCGAACATCGGCTCGATGACAAGTTCACCGTATTTGGGCAGGTGTTCAAAGGCATGGACGTTATCGACGCGATTGTTGCCGTTAAAACAGATTCTACCGACACACCCCTATCGCCAATAAAACTAGATGTGAACGTACTCAATTTAAGCGCAGCAGAATTGAAAAAGCTGGGTTATATGGTTAAGGATTAATTTTTAACCACAGAGGCACGGCGAACACAGAGATAAATTAGTCTTTTAAACTCTGTGTTCGCCGTGCCTCTGTGGTTAAACTTTTTATTGTTTCAGCAAGAATGCCGTTAAATCAGCCAGTTGCTGATTGGATAAGCCCATCGCAGTAGGATCAGGCATAAGACTGGTTTTGTACTGTCTCCGCGAGAAAATCGCGTCGGCTGGAATTGTGTATTTCGGACCTTTGATTCCTTTAATAACCACCGCCTGCTCGTTATCGCTTACTAGAAAACCGTAGTAGGTATTCCCTTTCTTCGTTGTAATTAACCAGGGCTCATAGCCGAAGGCAATGCCTGCATTCGGATGAATGATGGCATCCAGCAAGCCGTTTTTATCAAATTTCTGATGAATCTGCGTCAATTCAGGACCAACATCAGCCCCTAGTTGGCCATGTCGATGACAGGTGGCGCAGTTGGCTTTGAAAACAGTCAGGCCCGTTCGGTCATCGCCCGTTAACATAGCGACCTGGGCAATTTCAGGGTCCGAGCTAGTAGCAGTAGCCAGCGCAACAGGAGTTGGCGAAGTTGGTGTTGGAGGAGCGGCCTGCATCGGCGTTGTTTCAACAGGGGCAGGCTCTTTTACTACTGCAACCTCGGGCTTCGTCGAAAAGTATTCTTTTGCCATTGTCCGAACGGCCGGGTCGGGATTTTTCAGAAGTGTTGGTGACACGGCCTTCATTAGTTTCTCCGACAGCTTTTTGTCGGCTGCCAGCCCTACCAGGATTTTACCACCTTCGGGATCGCGTGCCATTTCTAAGGCGACTTTCCGCTTTTCGGCATCCGTCTTGTATTCATCCAGCAGCACCTGCCGACTCGCCAGCATTTTCTGCTCTTCATCCGACACCTTAGTAGGCATCACCTCTTCCCAATTCAGGAACTTAGCCCAGTCGTTACCTCGTCGGAAGCCCAGCCAATACCTTGCCTGATCGCCCACCTCTTTATCAGCAGACTTCGAAAGCTCAACCATTGCCTTAGCAGCCGCTTCACTTTTAATAAACCCTAGCGTAACGATAGCCTGCTTGCGGGCATCGGCTGTAAGGGACGGCGCATCAGCCCGCTTTTTCAGCATAGTTACAGCCGATGGCGGATGTAGCTCCCAAACAAGATCAGCCGTTTTCTGATCCCATTCGATAGGGTTTTCGGGCATGGTCTGGCGCAGATTGAAAAACAGGGCTTCTTCTTTGCCATCAGCAGCTTTCCCCAATGCATCTAAATACCAACGATCCTGACCATCATAGCCTTTCACTAAATTCATCAGCATAAAGCGGCACTCATCGTAGGGAACATCACGCAGCGCAATGGCCACTTCCCGCCGAACAGCCGCGCTTCGATCTGTCGCCAGATTACCCAAGAGTGGTAGTAACGCCTTTTGAGAAGCCGTAAGTGCAGGATTGGATTTTGAATTTTCGGGCGTAATGCTCCGTAGGGCTCGAAGTGCCGCAATGCGAACTGGAGCATCAACGGCTTTCAGGAGACGCTCGACTTCAAACTGACCTTCAGCACCAAGTTGAGCCAGCAGGAAAATAGCCCGCGCCCGATGAAACTGATTAGGCGAAGAAAGTAGAGCCATAACGGGTTCTATAACCTTTTCGCCCTGTTCGCGTAAGGCGTCAAAACCCTGCATTCTGACATTTACGGCAGGGTTCAGAAGAGCGGCAATTTGACCTTGCGTGGTACGAAGGTCTATTTTAGGCGCTTTCAACTTCTTGCCTTTGGGCGTAACGCGATAAATCCGACCGTAGCCTTTATGGTCCTGCATCTGATGCCCACCCACAATCGGGTCATACCAATCGGCAATATAAAGAGCGCCATCTGTTCCAACGGCAATGTCGCTGGGGCGAAACCATTTTCGGGTATCGTTGGTCACCGCGTCCCATTTGTAGTTGGGGTCTACTTCAGGAAATGAGCTGATAAAATCGGTTCGTGGCAGGCGGTAACCCGCTCCCATGGGTTCTGGCTTGTAACCAAAAATCACATTGCGTCCAGCTTCGGCACTTAGCAACATGCCCCGATACTGTAGCCCAAGTTCATCGCCTTCATACATAACCATGCCCGTGGGTGAACCAGCACCCGTAATATCTCCTGAGGGCATCACGCCCGGATCTTCCTGATGCCAATGGGCTGTTGGAATTGGCTGTCCGGGCCGTTGGTCACCCTGCCAGTAGCGGGTTCCATCGCTACTGAAATAACCCGCGTTTGCCCCTTCCATGAGCCAGCTGGTACGACAGGCAACCACCTGGTCATCATTGTCATTTTGCCACATGTTGCCATACGAGTCCAGCGCCGTTTCGTAATTATTCCGAAAGTTATGGGCCATTACTTTCAGGCCAGAACCATCTGGATTGATCCGCAAAGCCATCCCTCCCGTCCAGATCCGACCATCGTCGCTCACCTGACTGCCATGATTCTGTTTATTATAAGGCGTTCCGCCAACATACAAACTTCCCGACCGAAGTGTCCAGCCGTCAATGTCAGTAACCACGTGGGGGCCAGCATTCCCGGTGTTGAAATAATACTTTCCATCGGGCCCGGCAACCACAGCATGCAGTGCATGGTCATGATCTAATCCACCGAAGCCCGTCAGCATAATTTCTTTTTTATCGGCTTTATCGTCGCCATTCTCGTCGGTATAGATAACCAGATTGGGCGAGCAGGAGACGATGACCCGGTTGCCAATGACCGCAATGCCGAGGGGCGATACCAAATCGGGGTCTGTTACAAAGACTTTGCTGTCGTCGGCCTTGCCATCCCCATTCGTATCTTCCAGGATCATAATCCGCTCGCCTTCTGGATGATCGAGTCGGCTTTCCGGTTTATTATTAAATTTCCGGTAGTTGACGGCCTCCGTAATCCAAACCCGACCTTTGGCATCGATGTCCATATTGGTTGGATTATAGAACATTGGCGCTTCGGCCCAAAGGGTAGCTTCCAGATCGTCGGGCAGGTAAAGCGTATTCGAATCGGCCATAGCTATAGCCTTGCGATTCGGCACCGACTCAAACCCGCGAGATAGAACATGCTGTGGATCTGACTGAAACGTTTGACCTGCCAGATAGACAAACCCAACCGTTGTGAGCACGAAGGGGTTCAGCGAAAAAATTCTTTTCATATAAACAGCGATCGAACCGTCTTATTATTTTCTGTGTAACTTTCCAGCATCGGCTTGCCTTTGGGTATGGCTCCCTCAATCTGCAACCAGCCGGTGTAGCCAATATCGTCTATTGCCTGCCGAACTTTAGATAAATCGACAATGCCCTGGCCTAATAGATGATCATTTTCTTTTAGATGAATTTCGCAGATTCGGGCTTTGCCAAGGGTACGAATTTCGTCAAAGATAGGGTAACCCATAACAGATGAGTTGCAGACGTCGTAATAAACCTGCACCGCCGAAGAACCCACTGCATCCAGAATAGCCATATGTTCAGCTGCCGACAACCACGATTCAATCCCTAAAACGACACCCGCCTTTTCGGCTTTTGGAGCAACGGCTTTCAATCGATCAATAACAACTTGAGTACCTTTGGGATCATTTCGCAAATCATTATTACTAAAAAAAGCCAGTAACACATTTTTTACTCCTAGTGCGTGAGCGACATCCACACTATCCTGCACCCACTGCTCGGTTCGTGCATCTGACTTGTACGGTATTTCGTTCAGTAAGCCGATAGCCAGGCCACCAATAGCAATGCCTGCTTTTTGGGAGGCCTCCTTAAAGGCACGTTGCGTTTCGGGTCGGCGAAGGTGCTCATGATCAGCTTTGGTATTCAAACTAAGCTGTACACCATCGAGCCCAATTTGTTTGGCTATTTTAAATGTATTAATGTCGCCAGCCGGGCCAATTGACCAGTCGCAGGCACCAATTTTGAAACGAGGTTTAGCGGCAAATGGGTTAGCAAAGGACGGATCTACTAAAGTAGACAGCCCAACAGCCAGCGAATAACGCAATGTATCACGACGATTCATACGTTTTGATTTGGTAAGGGATTGGGCCAAAGATACGTATCTAAAAAACATACGGCATTAATTATCGTAGAAGGTATATAATTGTAGTAAGAAAGCAGAAATTTTTACGCGAGCTTCCAACGGTTTGTTCGTGATTGAGGTCATAGGGTTGTCAACGTTGCTATGCAGGATGAATACGAATTAGTTGAAGGATGCCGACGGCAGGACCGGATTGTGCAGCGACAGCTCTATGAGCGGTTTGCCGGGAAGCTCTTTGTCGTTTGCAAACGATATGTAAAAGATCCTGACGAGGCCGAGGACGTGTTGCAAGATGCATTTGTGAAGATTTATCAGCATATCGACTCGTTTCGGTTCGAATGTCCGTTGGAAGCGTGGCTAAAACGTATTGTCATTAATACGGCGTTGAAGTTTTTGCGAAAACAGAAACCGTGGGAACACACCAGCGATGTGCAGGAACTAGCGCCCGTATTACCGCAGGCCGACGAAAGTTTACCTGCGTTGAATTATAAGTACTTGCTGCAACTGATTCAGGAGCTACCACCCGGTTGTCGTACGGTATTTAATTTATATGCGATTGAAGGCTATAACCACCCCGAAATTGCCGAGATGCTCGACATTGCCGAAGGAACGTCTAAATCACAATACGCCCGCGCCAGAGGTCTACTGCAACAGAAACTACAATCAGATAACCGATTTGCCGATGGGTACCCTGCCGAAGGGCGCCCGTGAAGAATAACGAAGATGGATGAATTAGATAAAAATATACCGGACGATTTCTGGCGGAAGGCATTCGATGAAGCCGCCGAGACACCTCCACCTCGGGTGTGGAATTCTATCGAACGTCGGTTGGATCAATCAAACGACACGAAAATAATACCACTTTGGGGATTGGGGCTGATTTCGTCAAAACCAGTTGCCTGGGGCATGGGGATTGCGGCTGCCGTTACCCTACTGCTGATTGGGTGGTGGGCAGGTTCGGCCCAATTGTCTAGTCAACAACATAGTTCTATTGCCCAACAGTCTAAACCAACTGAGCCTGAAGCCGTAAAACCGCTTGCTCCAGTTGTGGCGAATAAACCTATAGATCAATCAGTTACAAAATCTTCACCCGTTGTTGCATCAATCGAGAAATCTGGTCAGCCTTCTGCGAAAGCGCGGGGCAACTCTCAACATGCGTCAGTAACTCCGTCAATAACAGACCAATCGGCCAGTAAATTAGCACAATTGACAACGGCAGTTGCGCAAAATCTGAATGAACCAGGCAACCGAATGAGGACAATGTCGTTTAGTCGATCATTAGGCACTTCGGTTGCCACGAATGAGTCATCGGCATCAGCTAATACTAGTACCGCTAGTTCATTTGCCTTTGCGCATTCGGTATCGTCTAAAATGGCGTCATCGCCAGTAAATGCAGTCAGCTTTGAACCACTTCCAGGTAAATCATTGCATTTCCGCAAGCTGGGCCAGATTCATCGTATTGTCTGGTTCCGTCCATCAGAATTACCGTTAAAGCCAGAAGTCCTCAAATCGAAACAGAAAACGCACGATGTTTGGGCTTCGGCCAGTGTTATGCCGGGTGCTTTCAACCCAATGATCTCCTTACAAACGGCCGCAGTTTATACGAATACATACGCCAGTCTGGATGCCGCAAAAATTAGTCAGGCTAGCTCATCGGTTAGTAGCCGGGCTAATTTTTCTGTAGCCTATCAGGCGGGTGCCGGTGTTCAATTGACCGAGCACTGGTCCATTGAATCGGGAGTTGGGTATTTGTCTGGTCGCTCAACGGTTGAAACGCCGGCTCAGTTGCCACCGGCTTCGCTGGTAGCCTTCGCAGGCAAAAACACAACGTCGGGCACCCTCTATGTTGATGCCTTAAAAAGCAGTATACGCAGTGGCGATTTGATGGCAGCAGCTCCTCAGGCAAGTTATAATAACATTGCCAACAACGTCGTCTATCAGGCCAGCTATGCAAATTCGACACGGCAGTCGCTGACGAACGATTATCAGTACGCACAGATCCCTCTTCAGGTGGGCTATCAGCTACGGCCTCGCAAACGGCTTGGCCTGGCCTTGCTGGGTGGTCTGATAACCAATATTTTCGTGCGCAATACGGTTGGCAATGAGGTAGTAATTACAGCAAAAGATGGGGTATATCGGCCTGTTTCTTTCGCAGCTGCTATGGGAGCCAGATTACGGTATCGGCCCACCCAGCAGTGGTCTGCCTCGCTAGCAGGTATTTATCAGCCATCGTTAGGTTTGGGCACTCAGTCTGATTCACAAGTGCAGAGTCATCCGACTTCAGCGGGTATGAGTTTTGGCGTTGATTATCATTTTTAATCTATCTGATTATGAAATCCATCGCGATTGCTGTCTTATTCCTTGCTGGTTTTGGCCGTTGTACGAGCGCCCTTACACCACAAGCTCAAGTAGATATAACCGATGAACTCACTATCCGTACAGGAACAAGGTTTGGGATGTGTATCGGCACGCATTGTGTAAACGACTTCGTCTTCAATGGCACCCGTGTTACACTGACGCAAAAAGATGTACGTCCACAAACACAACCTACATCCAAAAGCTGTGAATCAACCATTAGCCTGGCCGACTGGCAAATGCTTAAAGCGAGTGCGAATCTGGACATGTTCAGTAAACAATCTACTAGTATAGGTTGCCCTGATTGCGCTGATGGTGGAGCCGAGTATGTGGAACTACAGATTGGCGAACAGAAGCACCGCGTTACATTTCCATATGGGGAGACAATTCCCGGATTCGAGTCGCTGGTAAGTGCACTACGAAGCCAGCGAGCAGCTATTAAAGACTGTCAATAATGATTCTATTGATTTTGCAGATGCTATGGGTGCTAAAGCATCTACAAAATCGATAGAATCTATGAAATTCAAACTTGCTATGAAAACGACCCTTTTTTCAACCGTACTAGTAGTTTCAACGGGCGTTTTGCTAACCACCATCAGTTGTCATAACGCTACCGTAACCCCTCCTCCCAGCACAGCCAGCGAATTACGGGTATCGGCCCCGTTTGCCGATCAGACAACTCAATTTGCGTTTGATGTGTCAAAGCAGGTAATTACGGCAGAAGGTCAGGCTAAAAACGTCTTTATCTCTCCACTGAGCCTGCATATCGCGTTGGGTATGGTTCTAAACGGGGCCAATGGCCAAACAGCTCAGGAGATTCAAAAGACCCTCAAATTAGATGCACAAACGCTTACTGAAGCGAACCAAACCTACCAGAATCTGCTGGAGAATTTACCCGGTGTAGATCCTGAAGTGACGCTGGCACTCGCGAATTCGGTTTGGTATCGGAATACATTCCCGGTGGAAACTTCTTTTCAAGATTTGCTGAAACAGTTGTTTAAGGCTGAAGTATCGGCGCAGGATTTCAATGATCCAGCTACGCTGAGTAAAATCAATAGCTGGGCTAGCCAGAAGACGAATGGTAAGATTCCGAAGGTGCTTGATCAGATTCAGCCTGACAATGTCATGTTCCTGATGAACGCTTTGTATTTCAAGGGCGATTGGAAAACCCAGTTCAAACCCGAACAAACGATTGATGCGCCCTTCAAACTAGCATCGGGGAGCACGACAACGGTACGCATGATGCGGCTTAACACAACGCTGAAGCATGCTTCCCGGCCAACTTACACAGCTTTTGAACTGCCCTACGGCACTGATAAATATGCCATGACCGTGCTTTTGCCAGCCCAGACGACAACGGCCGATGCCCTGATAAACACACTCAACAGCAGCGAATGGACTCAGTTACAACAGGCAATGACATCGAGTACACTGGACATTGGCCTGCCAAAATTCACCCTGAATTATGACATCAATCTCAATAAAGCACTAAGTGCGCTGGGTATGCCAACTGCTTTCACGGATGCTGCTGATTTCACCAAAATAAATAAACAAGGCGGTCTGACGCTCAGTTTCGTAAAGCAAAATACATTTGTGGCGGTGGATGAAAAGGGAACAGAAGCAGCCGCTGTGACAACCGGCGGTATTTCACTAACCTCGGCACCACTACCTTTGCTGTGCGACCGTCCCTTTATCTTCGTCATTCACGAAAAAACATCGGGTATGATCCTGTTTATAGGCAAAATTGCCGACCCGACTAAAACCAGTAATTCATGAGATTTATAGCGATTAGCTGCCTGCTGCTTGTAACGCTGGCACTGAGCCAGTGTAAGCAAACAGAACCTGAATTATCCCCTAAAATAGCGGAGTTAATTGGTACCTGGCAGCTTATTGAACCCAACACGGCCTATGAAGTGACGCTGACGTTTGCGCTGGATACAGCTAACCCACCGCATGATATTACATCTTTTAAAGCAAGTGGCAAATCGTCTGTTAATGAATACAATCTAAATTTATTTGCTGCTATTGATGGTATGATGGTCGCCGATCAGTTGGGCAGTACGAAAATAGCCGGATCGCCCGATGCAATGCAGTTTGAACAACAGTATTTCAAGAATCTGAAAGCGGCCGTCCGTTATGAACTGCCAACGGCAAATCTGCTTCGCGTATCTCATGGTGGTGATGAACCGCATTTGCTCGTTTATAAACGACTGAACTGATTATGAAAACAGTACGTCTAATTCCATTCAGTATTTTCCTGACTTTACTGGTCTTTAGCTGCGAAAAACCCATGTGCGGGTGTGTTTTCCCGCCATCACCTTTGGTTGGCGAATGGGCATTGGCTACGATTACCTACGGGCTGTCGCAAAAGACAGTTACAGCCGCCGAAGCAGGGTACTCTGAAACTATATCTTTTGATGGGTTGGTAGAAGGAGGTAATTATCGGCAGGTTCGTAATGGATTACCTATTCTAACGAGCCAATATAGCCTGTCTTTTCCTAAAGGTGGCAGTACGGAAGGCGTCATTTTCTTCCAGAAAGATTCAACCGAGCAATCGTTTCGACTGGCCGAAACGACACTCTATCTAACGGAGCGCATTCCACGGGGAGCTGTCATCGCCGATGGCTCAACGTATGCTTATAAACGACAATAATTTGCCTTTTTGTGTAAGATCAACTTTACCCGGCCGTATTTAAGACAGCCGGGTAATTTATTTTCAGGACGTTCCAACGCTTTTATTGCACTCAGAGTCATCATTTTATGCAATAACCATGCGTACGTATGAAAGCTTATATACTTCTCTTACTTCTTCCTTTAGTCTATCTGACCAGTTGCACGGACAACTGCGAACAGACGCGAACGTATCGAAAATATACCTCGGTACAGCTATTCATATCCGATATACGGCAGCCCATTTCATCAGCACCACCACAGTCGCTGGTGGAGCCGGGCAAGCTATATGTCAAAGGTCAGTATCTGTTTATTGTGGAAGTCAAAAAAGGTATTCACGTTTTTGACAACAGCAACCCTGCGAATCCCAGAGCCATTTCCTTCCTCCCAATTCCGGGTAATGTAGACATTGCCGTGCGAGACAACATTCTGTATGCCGACAGTTATATTGATCTGGTGGCTTTGGACATCAGCAATCCAACGGCTATTAAAGAAGTAAACCGAACCGAAACGGGTTTCACGAATGGAAGGGTAGGTAGAACTTACTGGTCGTATGATAAACAGACGATGAAAATCTATGACCAGCGCGAGGAAATTGCCACAGAAACAGTCAAGACCGATTGCGAAGGAACGTTCAATGTGTTGCCTTATCTGGTACCTATTGCCTGGTTTGGGCGCTACTATGAAAGTTTTGCCTTTGCCGATGTGGCCTACAATAGTGTAAGTGCGCCCACAGCGCCTACAACTGGCACTGGCGGCTCAATGGCACGCTTTGCCATTACAAGCAATCAGTTGTATGTGGTCAATAACTCCTCGCTACAGCTATTTGACATTACAGACCCTGCTACGCCTGTCAAAGGCAAAACAGTCAACCTGAACTGGAATGTGGAAACAATTTTCCCCTATCGAACTAATTTGTTTATCGGCACTACAACCGGTATGTATATCTACGACGTTGTTAATCCTGCCGAGCCTAAACAGCTTTCAGCCTTTTCACACGTTCGCTCCTGTGACCCGGTCGTGGTACATGAAAACTACGCCTATGTTACCCTGCGAGGAACCAGCACCTGCGGAGTTGCGGGTACGCAGGATGTACTTGATGTAGTTGACATTAGCAACCTGACCGCGCCCAGAGTAGCCAAATCATACCCACTCGAAACACCATATGGACTTGGCATTGATTATCCAACGCTATTTGTGTGTCAGGGTAATAAGGGGCTAAGCGTTTTTGATGCCTCGAATCCGCTCGATTTAAAAGTTCAGCAAACGTTCGCCAATGTGAATGCATTCGATGTGATTCCCCTTTCGAAAACGTTGCTAACAATTGGCAAAGATGGGCTGTATCAGTATGATTATTCCAATCCTGTTGCCCTTCGGTTATTGAGTAAAATTGATGCCCGTCAACCTAACTAATCGGTCTATCCCATGAAAATCTTTACGCATCTATTTTTGTTTTTCGGCCTGTCGGTAAGCTTTGCCCATGCTCAGACAGAACAAACTAAACCCAGTCGCTGGCGAACAACGGTCCAGATGGGCATTCAGGCGGGCCGGGTTCGCCCTGACCAGCCTACTGCTTATCCATACTATGGAGATTATATTTATTTGCCTAACTACTATAACTATTCTTCTATTCGTCCCGCTGGGAACCGAATTGGTCTAACAATTCATACGTTCATAGGTTATACACTGCGGCCTCAACTGATAACCGGCCTTGCTTTGGGCGTTGACTATTATAATAACTCAGCTTTTTTGCCAATAGCAGCGGCTATTCAGGGGGACCTTTTTGGGCGGACAAAACGGCTAACCCCTTTTTACAGTCTCGAAAGTGGTTATGCCATTGCGGGTCCTAATCCACATGATAATGAACTGAAAGGTGGCTGGTTGTGGAGTCCCGGACTTGGTCTTCGGATCAACAAAGGCAATGGAACTGGCTTTTTGATTAGTGCAGGCTACAAGCATCAGGAAGCCAGGCAAGTAGCCTCGGTCGATGGAGTTCAGGTCTTGTCACAGATAGAAAATCGATCCTATAACCGATTATTTTTCAGAATGGGATTTAGTTTTTAAAGCATCAATTTACAACGTTATTCTATGAACTACTTTATTACCAGGTCAACTCGCCATCAAGTCAACAAAGCACCTGAAAGCTCTTTTTCGGCTTGGACTAATCCCGTACAAGAAATAATTGGCAGATACCTGTAACCAACGCCTACTTCTTTGCGTCTTAAGGTGGCTGTCTGGTTTTAGGCTTTGTCTTAACCGCACAATAAAAGGAAAGAAGGAAACGGTCATAGAACCTATAAATTAGTCCCGATTTCCGATTAACCATATCCAACCCGAATTAATAAAGATTAGCCTTTACAGGCACGAAACAATTGTTATGAAAAAGATCCCAGTAGCAGTCATAGGTGTCACACTCTTCATCGCCGGATATTATCAGGCACGCAAGCAAACTGAGTATATGACATCAAAATCCATGATGAGTCCAGCTTCTTTAGCCAAGCCTATGACACTTTCGCTAAAAACGCCATCGGCTTTTGCCTTTCGTTTAGACCGCTCATTTGTAAGCAGCAAATAATCCTGCTTTCATGATACAAAAAAATCCCGCTGAATACTCAGCGGGATTTTTTTGTAAGAACCATTACAATGATGGTACAATTAAGCCATCACAAACTTATTTTGATTGCGCTTCCGTTCGTTCTCGTCCAGGTAGACTTTACGAATCCGCATCGACTTCGGTGTCACTTCAAGATACTCGTCTTTTTGGATATACTCCATATTCTCTTCGAGCGAGAACGAGATTTTCGGAGCAATCTTCACATTATTATCCGAACCAGATGCGCGCATGTTCGTCAATTGTTTCGCTGTAGTCACGTTGACCACAATGTCGTTTTGGCGGTTATGCTCACCTATTACCTGACCCGCATAAATTTCATCACCCGGCTCAATAAAGAACGATCCCCGATCCTGAAGTTTATCAATGGAATAAGCCGTACCTGCACCGCTTGTCATTGAAATCAGTGAACCATTAATCCGCTCTGGGATTGGACCTTTAAACTCCTGATACTCTTTGAATCGGTGACTCATTACTGCCTCACCGAAAGTAGCCGTCAGCACGTTTGACCGAAGACCGATCAGACCCCGCGATGGAATGTCGAACTCAAGGTGTTGCAAGTCGCCTTTGGGCTCCATAATCAGCAACTCACCTTTACGCTGCGTAGCCAATTCGATAACCTTTCCGGCAGTTTCTTCCGGTACGTCTACAACGAGGGTTTCAATTGGCTCTAGTTTGCGGCCATTCTCATCTTCTTTGTAAAGAACCTGTGGTTGACCAACCTGCAATTCGTAGCCTTCGCGACGCATCGTTTCAATCAGAACCGACAAGTGAAGGATACCACGACCATACACTAAGAAACGGTCTTCGCTATCCGTGTTTTCAACCCGTAAGGCAAGGTTTTTCTCAATCTCTTTATACAAACGATCACGCAGGTGACGCGATGTAACGAACTTACCTTCCTTACCAAAGAATGGCGAGTTGTTGATCGTGAACAACATATTCATCGTTGGCTCATCCACCGAAATACGGGGTAGTGCTTCTGGATTTTCAAGGTCGGTCAGCGTATCACCAATTTCAAACTCTTCCAGGCCTGTTACAGCACAGATATCTCCACAGGCAACTTCAGCTACTTTAACTTTACCAAGGCCTTCAAACGATTGAAGCTCTTTGATTTTTACTTTCTTAACCGACCCGTCTGCCTTTATCAGGGCCATGTTAGCACCTTCTTTCAGCGTTCCGCGGTGTACACGGCCAATGGCAATCCGACCAACGAAGGTTGAATAGTCGAGCGAAGTAATCTGCATTTGTGGTGCACCTTCGTTCATGGCTGCTGGCTTAATATGCTCAACAATGGTATCCAGAAGATACGTGATATTATCAGTTGGCGTTTTCCAGTCTGGCCCCATCCAACCCTGCTTAGATGAACCATAAACTGTTGGGAAATCCAACTGATCTTCGGTTGCACCAAGATTGAACATCAGGTCAAAAACCTGTTCGTGTACTTCGTCGGGACGGCAGTTTTCTTTGTCAACTTTGTTTACGATCACGATAGGCTTCAGGCCCAGTTGCAGCGCTTTGCTCAACACGAAACGTGTTTGTGGCATAGCTCCTTCAAAGGCATCAACCAACAGACAAACGCCATCCGCCATTTTCAGCACACGCTCAACCTCACCACCGAAATCACTGTGGCCTGGTGTATCAATGATGTTAATTTTAACATCTTTGTAACGTACCGATACATTCTTCGATACGATGGTAATGCCCCGCTCACGCTCCAGGTCATTATTGTCCAAAATAAGGTCGCCGAACTCCTGATTATCCCGAAAGAGTTTAGAAGCGTGAATAATTTTGTCAACCAGAGTCGTTTTGCCGTGGTCAACGTGGGCGATGATTGCTATATTGCGAATTGATTGCATACAGTTTTAGCCGGGATTTGTTTGATTATACTGATTACCCGGATTTTGAAAAATCATTGAAAAAGGACTGTGGCACATCATGCTAATCAGCATAATCAAACAAATCCCAGTTCAGGCAATTTTTCTGCAAAGGTACGAAAAATTACGCTGAAACACAGATTTTTACAACTAATAATATGAAAAAAGGCCCTTGTAAGGGCCTGATTCTGATATAAATACAATTTCTTACTGGTTGCTTAATGATTCGGACAACCACAAGGATTTTTCTTTCGGAACAGGCCGGTGTTAAATAGGCCACCTCGCCTTGGTTTATAGCCTTTTCGCTTGCGACCAATAGCCGAAACCTCATTCTTAGCAGTATTAGTAGATGCCAGGGTTTGGACAGGCATGTCAATCAACATCAACGATGCGACTATCATCAGAAATACTTGCGTCTTTTTCATTGTTCAGCCCTGTTTTATCTACTAACGGCAAAATTAACTACTTTCGTCCACCTACCAGCTATATTTATTTAATGACTAACAACCCTGATTTTCTGATTGTTTACGGCACTCTTCGGCCTCCGTTTGATAATACCTTTGCCCAGTACCTGCGTCAACGGGGTCGTAATGTTGGCGAAGGTACATTTAAAGGACAGGCGTTCGATATGGGTAGTTACCCAGGTGCTATTTACAATGAGGCTAGCACTACCTGTGTGTACGGCACAGTTTTCAATATTAGCAATCAGAAATCAGCTATTCTGACCTACCTGGATTACTACGAAGGGGTAGGTGAAGATTTTGAACAACCCACCGAATTTATCCGGGCAATTGTTCCTGTTTTGTTCAATGATACACTA
This sequence comes from Spirosoma telluris, assembly GCA_003259005.1. Classification (GTDB taxonomy): domain Bacteria; phylum Bacteroidota; class Bacteroidia; order Cytophagales; family Spirosomataceae; genus Spirosoma; species Spirosoma telluris. The sequence continues at coordinate 5,420,618 of QLII01000001.1, read as the reverse complement.
ACTGATTGCTGGATTTATCTGTATAATCTTTCAACCGACAATAAGCCGCTGATCGAATCCGGCGATTACTCGAAACACATTGGCAACCCGTATACATCACCTGCCTGATAAAGTCTTTTAAGTATAAAAAAAGCATCGACTTAGCTAAGTCGATGCTTTTTTTATACGTTTCTATGTCAATTACTTAACGCGGTCCACGCGAACGGCCACCACCACTGTAACCACCACCACCATACCCACGACGGGCATTCGGGCTACCCCCGTAATAACGAGGGGCAGGTGCATAATAACGCGGTGCAGGACGAACGATCACGGGTGGTCTATAATAGCCGTAAGGGCGAGCATATCCATAACCATAGCCATATGGGTTCCCATAATAGGGTCGAGGGCCGTAACCGACGCCAGTACTTACATAAGCCGGTCCGCAACTAGTCATCAGGACAACTAGCAAACCAGCCGTTAGTAAGGGCAAGAGTTTTATCGTTTTCATGATTTTTCGTTTAAAATTAACTTGTTGAACCATCTACCTAACTAAAATTATCTACCAGCGGTGACCACTATGACCATAGCCACGACCGCCCCGTAGCCACCACCGTAACCATAGCCAACATATGGGCGAACAACTACAGGAGGGCCATATACTACTGGAGGAGGAGCAATGACTACCCTTGGCGGAACTACGACTACCTGCGGTTGAACCGGATAAGGCTGGCCATATTGGTTATAACCGTAGTTCCCATTCGGATAGGCCTGGCCGTAGCCATTGGGATAGCTTTGTCCATACCCATTATACCCATTATTGTATACATTTGGATAACTCTGATTTGGGTAGTTTTGTCCATATCCATTTGGATAGGCTGGAGGGCAAGTAGTCCCATTTGGGTAACTCTGGCCGTAGCCATTACCCGGTCCATATTGTCCGAAACTAACAGAAGCTATACCTAACAGAAGGCCAGATATCACTCCACTCCATTTTATCGTTTTCATCGCCTTGGTGAGTTTTTGCCCGATTTATAAGTTAGACAAAGCAAGAACCACTGCGTTTAATAAGAACCAGAAGAAAGCGGTTAAAGTTTAATTAAAAGCCTGACCATGAGAACACAGTCAGGCTTTACCATAGGAATATTGGGCGTATTAAGCCTTCAATTTATCTTTTAAATAAGCGAGAGCCAGTTTATAGGCATCCGCGGCTGCTTCTTTGTTATAAACCGGGTTACTGGGATTAGCGAAGCCGTGGCCAGCATCATACATTTTCACGGTTACTTTTTCGCCTGCTTTCGCCATATTTTCTTCAAAAGCCTTAACGGATTCAGGTGTTATTCCTTTATCCTGACTTCCAAAAAAGCCCAGTACGTCGGTATCAAGTGTTTTCAATTTTTCAACATCCTGCTCCGGCCGACCATAGTACATAATGCAGCCTTTGGCTTGTTTGCCTTCCAACATAGCCGATTGAAGGGACAGCATACCCCCAAAACACCAGCCCACACTGGCGAATTCAGCTTTGGGACCTGCGTAGGCAATGGCACCTTTCTGGATATTAGTGAGCCGTTCTTTGTTAGCACCCTGCATTAATTTTCCCGCTTCTGATGGCTCAGTCGCGACTTTGCCGTCATACATATCAACCGCCAACACATTTACATCTTTCAGGTCGTTATAAAACGTTTCTGACTGTTGTTTGATGTTGTCGTTCAGGCCCCACCATTCCTGATAAACCAGTAGCCATTTGTTCGAAGGCTTTTTCGCTTTTAGCAAGAACCCGTTGGCCGATTGGCCATCAGGCGTTGAGAATTTAATCATTTCACCTGCGCCCGTGTAAGTAAAGGGGAGAGGAGCTACGTGCAAGCGCTGGAAAGCTGGATCGGCAGCCATAGCTGACATATCATTGCCGATGCCATCGGTAGCCGGAGCATGACAGAGCGGAATCGCCGTTTTTGTCGGCTCAACTGACTTCGGAGCCAGGTAAGAAAACAGCGACATGAAGAACGATAATCCGGTAATGAATACAATTTTCATAGGGTATGTGATGGTTAATTGATAGGGGTAACTGACTGTAAAAGGAATTAGTTAAGCTTTAAATGGGTAAACTAAGTACTAAGACAGAAGATTCTATGGATTCTTTCGATTCTATTGCTTATGAATCAGACGATTATCAACAATAGAATCGAAAGAATCTACCGCGCGGGCGGCCCGAGAACCAAATTTGGCCAAATACTTATCTGCAATTGGCACACAATTTACCCACTTATTGATGTAAATACACACAATTTCGTAACTAGGCATGTTTAGATTCTATTGATTCCGGGGGATTCTTTTGACTCTGTCTGAGTAACTGCAGTTTATCAGCACCTTAGAATCCATAAATCAATAGAATCCACAAAATCTCATTTTGCTTAATACTAGAGTGCACTTCAGGCTTTCACTAATTCAAAAATCGTAATCTCAGGCAAGATGCCGACCCGGCCAGGATAGCCGATGTAGCCATAGCCACGATTTACATACAAACGCTGATCACCCTCTTGGTATAAACCTGCCCATTGTTTATAGAAATACTGCGCCGGACTCCATTTCGCATCACCGATTTCCACCCCAAACTGAGCGCCATGCGTATGGCCACTAAACTGAACGTCAATATCTTTATACTTCTTGTTGACTTCGGCATCCCAGTGAGTAGGATCATGGGAGAGGAGAAGTTTAACCGGGTACTCTTCGGTGCCCTTATAAGCTTTAGCAAGATCTCCTGCCCGTAGCGCAGCTGGGCCAAAGCCTAGATTCTGGACACCGATAAGCGCAATTTTATCACCGTTCTGCTCAAGAATCTTGTTTTGATCCATCATAATATTCCAACCCATTTGCTTATGGGCAGCTACTACGTTCATCACGTTTTGCCGTTCGGCCTGGGCACTTGGCCATTGTACATATTTGCCATAATCATGATTGCCCAGGGTTGAGTAAACACCTAGGGGAGCCTTAACTTTATCGAATACGTCGATGTAACTGTTCACTTCTTCGGCATGGCTGTTCACCAGATCTCCCGTAAAAAAAACCAGGTCAGGCTTTTGGCCAAGCAGCATCTCAACGCCACCTTTCACAGCCGTTTTGTTGAAAAAACTACCCGAGTGAATGTCCGAGATCTGGGCAATAGTCATACCATGAAAGCCCGACGGTAGATTTTTAAGGGGGAGTTTAATTCGACGAATTCGGTAATCGTGTGCCCCTGAGAGTATACCCCACGTAAAACCAACCAACGGAACCGTTCCGACCACCAGTGCAGTCTTCATCAGAAAATCCGAGCGCGTAATAGTATCCGTTGACGGCATTGTCTGTCGAGTTGAATCTTCAACGGCTTCACGTACTTCGGGCTTGTAGAACAGGGAAACAATCCAGCGAAAGAACCGTCCAATGTCGTCAATCAGGATAATTAGAACAGCAAAAATCTTTGAGAAGTAGGGAATGGCAATAGCAGCCCAAAGAAATGTGCGGGTGTTTCGGCTGATGGAGTCAGGCGGCAACAATTGCATAATAATATACAACAGCAATGACAGCGCCGTAAAACCCCAAAAAGCAATAGCAATGATTCGTTGCGTACTTTCTGATGCCGATCGGCTGAGTGTTTTAACGGCCTGAAAAACATACCAGTCTATCAGAAGAAGAATCGCGGGAAGGATAAAAAATAAGGCAGTACGGTTCATGAATTAGCAAATGAAGGACATAGTTGCCTAACGGAATGAGCATCCGTAAAGTTTGATGATGAGCAACGTGATTTTTCTATTTAGGCCTCACAAACTCAATCATATACTCCGACATATACTCGCTCTTTTTGGGTTGGATATTCTTAACAAACAACCTGGCCCGTTGACCCAGCCGCAAACACGTATGCTTATTCGAAACATCGTCCGTCGTATTCATAGGTTGAAGTGATGGGTACCAAAGAAAATAGTCAGGTTTATCGAGTAGTAAGGCTGGCTTTGTCCATGCCTGCGATTGCATGGCTTCGCCCAAATCCTTATTGGTGTTAAACGAAATGTGAATACTGCTACCCGCCCAGGACGGCCCGTTGCCTTACCCATAAGCATGACCCAACAATTCAGGTACGTATTCCAGCTAACCGATGGCCCCCAGTGAAAGCTACCTGTCGGCGATGAAGCTGGCCCACCACCAGACTCTGGTGGAATCTGCAAAGTTTTAATGGGGGCTCCCACACCAGTATACAGTGCATTGAAGCCGTTTCCGTCCCAACGCCGAGCTTTGCCAACCGGATTGTCGAGGTCGGCTAGAGCGATGCGGGCTACGCTGATACACTGACCGCTCCACTCTTTTTGTGGGTTATAGTCCTTTTCGTCGTATTGACCGGGATAGCCGTATTCGCCATAAAACAAGTATAGATAGGCCCACTTGCCACCGCCGAAGGATCACCTACTCCACCAGCAAACGTTTTTGAGGTATTATGGGGCTTTAGAATCATTCGGCCTTGTAAATCTTCAATGAAAATGCCCTTGTTTTCCCAAGCTTTGCCACCATTCACCGACTTCATAATGCCAATTCGGCAGACTGCTGCAGGTGATGCTGGACCCGTTATTCCCTGCGGCCACTTTTCGTTTTTGTAGCCTTCGCCCGTACTCGCGTTGTAGGGGAGGGTAGCCGGATAGTTTTCGTTATGATAAACGGCATACAACGTCTTCCCGGATTTATCGGTAGAGTCCTGATACACGGTTTCGAACCAGACAGCACCATGCAAGCCGGACACACTAACAGGTACATTTTTAGGCATAGTTGGTTCTGTAAAATCACTTGCTTTGCTGGCAAAAGCCTCTTCAGCATGACGGCCATCAGCGTACTTAAGATCGCGTGCGTTACCCCACAGCGGATCTTCACCATACTTACCTGGAAAAATCCGGAACGTATCGCCCACCCAGACTTCCGCCATATTACAGTCGACAAATGAGTTGAATAGGACTTTTTTAGCTGGAATTAACGTGTAGCTGGGTGTGGTAACCTGGGTTTCTTTATTACCCGAACAGGCAGCGACGACTGAACAGGTTAAGAGCGCCAGAATCAGTCTGGTTACCATAGGCTTTGTTGTCTTCATCATAGCCGTTAAAGCCATACTTTCTTTAACCTTACTTTAGAGCTAAAACCTTAACACCGTTAACTATCAAATCAGGAAATATTTTTTTCGTATATCGTTCTTTACCCCTTAGGTTTACAACACAAAACATAGCACCTACCATGCCTGCATATACTGCTAAAAAGATCACCGATTCCATACAACTAGATGGAGACGTAACGAAACCCATTTGGCAAAATGCTTCCTGGAGTGATCGGTTCGTGGATATGGCAACAGGCGGACCGGGCTTATATGACACCAAGGCGGCTATGCTTTGGAACGACACACATTTATATGTAGCCTTCCAGGCCGAAGAACCTTTTGTAGAAGCTCATTTGACCGAACGTGATTCGATTATTTTCCTCGAAAATGATCTTGAATTGTTTATTGATGGGGGCGATTGCTACTATGAATTGGAAATAAATGCCCGAAATACCCTTTACGAAGTGTTTTTCATCTGGAAAGACGCCTATCAGCGAGGCAGTCGATTCGATGTACCATTGTTTGATGTACATCACTCGCAGGCGATGACATTCGGCGGAGATTCTGACAGGAGTGGGACCTCATTCTGGTATGGTACGCACCCCGCGGCTTACGCTGGGCCTTCTTGAATTATGATATGCCCGGTTTAGAAACGGCTGTTCATATTGATGGCACCCTGAATGACAACAGCGATATTGACAAAGGATGGAGCCTGGAGATAGCCATTCCCTGGAGTAGCCTGACCTGGTTAGCGAATGGACGTAATTTGCCTCCCCAACCTGGCGATGAATGGCGAATGTTTCTGGGTCGATTTCAGAAATTAATGGTATCCGGGGCCGAAGTTCAACCACATCCGGCTATGGTTATGAGTCCACACGGTGTTTATGATACCCATTTACCTGAGCGCTGGAGCCAAATCTTGTTTGAATAGCCAGCCATATTCAATTATAAAACTGAAGTTGTTTAAGAGGTATTTTTTGTCATCTCGACGTAAGGAGAGATCTCAAGGTGGTAATATTGAGATCTCTCCTTACGTCGAGATGACAAAAAATACCTTGATAATGGATTAGTACTAATGAAGCATAAATCATAAAAGTGTAAAACGAAAACTGCCGATGGCTTGGGAGCCATCGGCAGTTTTCGTTTTACACTTTTATGATTTATGCCAATTCTTCTTCCAGTTCCTCTTTGGGTTCTAAAGCAGGATCTTTTTTGCCGAACCACTTCATACGAACCTGCTCATTGATCCAGTACATACAGGGGACAATGACTAGGGTTAAAATCGTGGAGAACGTCAATCCGAAGATAATGGTCCAGGCGAGGATGTTCCAGAATACCGAACTATCGCCACCTATAATTATGTGCGGATCGAAGTCACGGAATAAGCCCACGAAGTCAACGGTAATACCCAAGGCTAGTGGAATCAGACCCAATACGGCCGCCGAAGCAGTCAGTAATACTGGTGTCAGACGAATACCGCCCGCTTCAATGATGGCTTTGCGAAGGGGCACACCCCGACCACGTAGCTCTTCAATAAACTCGATGAGCAGAATCCCGTTTTTCACTACGATACCAGCCAGGGAAATAATACCAACTCCTGACATGATAACGGAGAAGTCTTTATGGAAAATAACGAACCCTAGCAGTACACCAATCAGTGAGAACAGGATGGTTACGAAAATAATGAGTGGTTTTACGACCGAGTTAAATTGCGTAGCCATAATCAGGTAGATTAGCAGCATGGCGATACCAAAAGCCGCCACCAGGAAGTTCATCGACTCCTGCTGGTCTTCCTGCTCACCACCCATTTTGATCTTGTACCCATTTGGTACATCCATATCATTGATAACTTCCTGAACCTGAGCAACAATTTCGTTCGCATTATAGCCCGGCACAACGTCGGAACTTAACGTAACCAAACGTTCCTGGTTTTTCCGGTTAATCTGGCTAAACGTCGTCGAATAACTGATATTCGCTACCGACGTGATAGGAACCTGGCGTAGTTGGCCGCCCATGACCATGTCGCGATATACAACGTTAAGGCTCAGTAGCTTATCAATCTGACTACGATCATCCTGTTGCAGGCGAACCATAATTGGATACTCGTCTTTGGCATCCCGGAATTTCGACACTTCCAAACCGAACAAGGCTGTCCGAATGGCCAGTGCTACCTGACCCGACGAAATGCCTTCACGTTCTGCTTTGTCGCGGTCGATGTCGATTACGATTTCGGGCTTGTTCGTGATCAGATCAGACTTTAGCTGATCAATTCCCTGAATACCAGCCTGAGCAATTTTCTGCCGAACCTGCTTTTCCAGTTTCTGGAGTTCGCCGAATTCTTCGCCCGCAATTTCAATCGCAATTGGTTTGCCCGTCGGCGGACCATTGGATTCACGCTCTACCGAAATTTCGCTTCCAGGCAAACCGGTTACCGCCAATCGAACTTTGTTTAATAGTGAGTCCGTCGAAATACCATGTCGCTCTTCGTTTGGCTTAAAGGCAATGGTTACCTTCGATTTCTGTGGCGTTGCCGACCGATCAGGATTCATTGGGTCACCCGCATTTTTACCAATATTAGAAATGACCGAGTTTACAATGTCTGTCGCTTTGTTATCATCTAACACCTTAAACACACGTTTCTCTATCACTCGCGTAACTGAATCGGTTACGCGGGCGTCGGTACCAACGGGCATTACATTGTAGACATAAATGTAATCAGGCTCACCACTTGGGAAGAATAAAACTTTGGGCTTGGCGATACCAACAATAAAAAATGTCAGAATCAATAATCCAAATGCCGCTACAATAGCCCAAACAGGGCGCCATCCGGTCAGTATCCAGGAAATTAACCGACGATAGCCATTCTTAACAGCAGGCAATATACTTTCCTGAAAGGGCACAATCAGTTTGGGAGTCAGTACATAGTGATTGAACACATATAAAGCAATGAACAATACCATCAGGTTGCCAATGCCCCGGTCAATTACATAGCCAATACCCGCCAGCACGGTCATAATAATGAGCGGCCGTCTGATTTCAGCAAAGGTTTGTTTATCCTCATGATTGTCATCTTCATGCCGTTTCATGAACGTAACCGCAAAAACCGGGTTAATCACATAAGCCACAAACAACGAAGCGAACAGTGTTAGAATCAGCGTTAATGGCAGAAACTTCATGAATTCGCCCACGATACCCGGCCAGAACAAGAGCGGGAAGAACGGCGCAATGGTCGTCAGCGTTCCAGACAATACTGGCACGAATACCTCACCCGCAGCTGCCTTCACGGCCTGTTTAATATTCCAGTTTTTATTCTCGTTAAAGAGCCGGTGTGAGTTCTCAATAACCACAATGGCATCATCGACCACCAGCCCTAAGCCTAGTAGAAACGCAAAGAGTACCATTGTATTCAGCGTAAACGTAGCACCCACCATTGGCCCTAGAACCGGCATCAGAACGAAGGCTACCAACGCCGATAATGGAACGGATAAACCAACGAAAATGGCATCGCGCACACCCATGAAGAACATGAGCACCAACACCACGAAAATGAAGCCCAGAACAACGGTGTTAATCAGGTCATTCACGTTTTCACGAGTACGTTCCGATTGATCGGCAGTGATTTTCACGTCTAAGCCTTCGGGGAAATGCGACTCCTTGTATTCCTCAATGGTTTTCTCGATACGGTCGGCAGCTGAAATAAGGTTTGCTCCCGCCCGTTTGATAACGTTCAGCGTTACAACCGACTTGTTGTTCAAACGAGCAAAGTTCTGCTGCTCTTCAAAGTTATCCCGAACCTCAGCGATGTCACCAAGTCGAACAGTAGCACCGGTTGCAGTACGAATTTGCAAATCCTGAAGCTGCTTAACATCCGTAAATTCACCTTTCACACGAACCGTCCGGCGAACGCCATCGATGGGTAGCTCACCGCCCGAAACGTTGATATTTTCACCCTGAATGGCTTGCTGAATATCTGAAAAGGCCAGACCCGCCGACTGCATTCGTGGTAAATTGACGTTGATTTGAATTTCGCGTTCCAGAGCACCAATAATATCTACCCGACGAATTTCAGGCATTCCTTCAATCACGTCCTGTAAATCCTCAGCATACTCCTTCAGTTGTTTCAGCGAGAAATTACCAGCCATGTTGATGTTCATGATCGGCATTTCCGAGAAGTCAACATCCTGCGCCGTTGGACCCGAATCCAGTTTTTGTGGCAGATCGGGCTTGGCTTTATCAATGGCATCGCGAACCCGTTGCAAGGCTTCGGCCGATTGCACATCGGGGTTGAACTCAACCAGAATTACCGATACATCCTGCAACGCATTCGATTTGATGCGTTTCACGCCCGAAACAGACTTTAACTGCTTCTCGATCTGTTTATTAATCGTGTTTTCAATATCGGCGGGTGCAGTACCAACATATACTGTGTTGATGTACACCTGCGGAATTTTGATGTCAGGAAACTGCTCTTTAGGCAGGTTGTTATATACGAACAGCCCGCCAAGCGTAATCAGGAAGGTGAATATGTAAATCGCCGTCCGGTTCTCAACGCACCAGTTGGTGAATCCGAGGGTTTTATACTGTTCAAATTTCATAAAATTAGTCGTTAGTCTGTAGTCGTTAGTCATCAGTAATAGTCGTTTACTCGAGGCAGAGCGACTATTGACTGACAACTAGAGACTAATAATTTATTTGTTGTCCGTCAACTAAATCCTGATAACCAGCCGTGACAAGTTGATCGCCCGCCTGTAACCCCTGCGTTATGGCAATCTGACCACCATACGATTGGCCCGTTTTCACGGTCTTCGCTTTAGCGATTTTTTTGCCTCCTTCATTCACGGCCACATACACAAGCTGACCATTCTCTGTACTCTGAATCAGGTTTTGATTAATCACAATGGCATTTCCCTGCGTCGCATCATTAATTTTAATACGAGCCAGCATATTAGGTTTCAGCGCATTATCGGAGGGTAGGGGAGCCTCGATCGTAAACGTCCGAGTGGCAGGATCTACCATCGTAGCCACAAATGAGATGCGCGAGTTCAGGGTTTTATTCAGATCCGGAAACTCAACCAGTACAGGATCACCTTTCCGAACACTACCTGAATAAGAGTCAGCTACTTTAGCAACGACTTTCAATTGCGATAGGTTTACCACCCGAACCAATCCCATACCTGGAGCAGCCGATTGACCAACTTTCACGATCACTTGATCGACAACTCCCGAGATTGGCGCTGTAACAGTTGACTGACCCAACTGCGCATTTAGTGTCGCTAATCGACGTTCGAGGGATTCTTTGTTATTCTTGGCCTGTAAATACTGAATTTCGGTACCAATTTGCTGTTTCCACAAAGCGGCCTGTTTTTCATACACGGTATTCACAAGCGAAAGTTGCGTTTTCACTTCGGCTAGTGATTCGCGAAGAATCTCGTCATCTACTTTGGCAATTGGTTGACCGGCGCGTACCTGATCACCCTCTTTCACGTAAACTGCCGTAACAACACCACCCGATTTTGGCGAAACCATTACGTTGTTTTTAGCATCAATCGACCCCTGCAACTCCACAAAGTGCTTGAACGTCGATGCGACGAGTGGTGAAACGGATACGTCTTTTACACGAACGTTTTCCTCTTTCTTCGGATCGAGTTTACCAACCTCTGATTCCAGTGTTTTAATTTTTGTCGTTAACTCAGCCTGCTGCGATTTCAGTTGGGCGAGCTCCTCGCGTTTTCCCTGTAAATCAGTTGGCTTTTTCTCCTGTGAGCAAGCAGCTAATAAGCTCACAAGAATAAGGGTGTAATATGGTTTCATAAGTTTTCAGGTGAATGGATAATGTAAAATGGACAATGAATACATACGTTAAGATTCACCAGGCCACTCTTCATTATCAATTATTCATTTTGCATTATTCATTAAAAAATTACTGGCCTGTATAAAGCTTTCCGTTTGCTTTATCAGCATCTACTTTGGTTTGCAGGAAGTTATATAAGGATGCGAAGTAGTTTGTTTGAGCCTGCCGATACGAATTTTCGGCATCCAGCACTTCGATGTTTGAACCAACACCTTCCTGATATTTGATTTTTGTTACACGGGCAACTTCCTGAGCCAGATCGACATTCCGTTTTTGCGTGCGTAATGTTTGCAAGCTATTCCCAAGCGTAATGGTTGACTGACGAATTTGCAGGTCAATCGTATTTTTCAACAACTGACTGTTATTCTGTGCTTTCTGCAATGTAAACCGCTTCTGCTGAGCCTGGTATTTCTTCTGAAATCCATCGAAAACTGGAACTGATAGATTAAGTCCTATTACAGATGAATTGAACCAGGGCGAACCAACTAGTTCACTAAATTTATTTCGGCCCGTATTGTAGCCATAATTGGCAAAAGCGGTAAGTCTCGGATAATATTGCTTGGCAATACTCTGAACATCCAGATCAGCCAGTTGAATTTGTGATTGTAGCGTTGAAAACTCAATTCGCTGGTTGTAATCAAACTCAGTAGCAGCCTGCATATTCGCCCGTTCAACAGCATCAAGGTCAAGGTCCTGAATTTGTTCGGTTAACGTAATATTGTCGTTTATGCCCAGACCCATCTGAAACTTCAGCAGGTAATAACTCAATTCAACCAGATTCTTAACGTTCTGTCGTTCAGCTTTCAAGTTGTTAACCTGAACTTCGAGTCGACTTACGTCAATCTTTTCAGCAAATCCCTGCTTGTTCAGTGCTTGCGTATTATGGAACAACGTGTCAACTCGGGCAATATTCAGATCAAGCAATTTGATCTGTTGTTCATTCACCAATACGCCATAATACGCTTTGGCAACCTGTTCAGCTACACTGATTTTTGAGGCTGTGATATTTTTTTGTGCAAGCTGTCGATAGGTCTCAGCCGCTTTCAACCCTAACCGATAAGAAGCATCGAACAAGAGCTGATTAAGTGTACCGGTCGCACTACCCGAATAGGCTACGCCAAATTGAACTGCAATTGGCGGGTCGCTGTCAGCCGCATTTACATTAAAAAACTTGGCAGGCAAAAAAGCCCGTTGAATAATTAGATTATCCGTCACTGATGCAGCTACACTCACTTGCGGTAAAGCGACTCCCCGCAATTCCTGAATTCGACCTTCTGCACTGAGTGCGTCCAGTCCCGAATTTTTCACGTTGATATTATTTTCGACAGCAAACTTTATCGCTTCATTTAGCGAAAATTCCTGTCGGGTCTGGGCCAGTAGCGGGCCTGTACTACTCAGCAATCCGAGCAGCCAGACTAGTACTGTTTTTCTGGTATTACTTAACCTCATGGTTGTATTGATTAACGTACTGATTGTAAATGGTGAATCCTTTTTCTGTCAGCATACCCCGTACGAAATGATGCATCAGTTCTGCCTGGACATCGTGCATCGAATATTGATCGGATGGAAATAGATCGTGGTTGAAGGCTAACTCAATTTGTTCGACCCGTAAGCGAGCTAAAATGGTTGGATTTATGTCAGAACGATATATACCTTGAGAAATACCTTTTTGTATATTTTCAAGAATAGATCGCATAATTTGTCCCTCTTTATATTGCCTGAATAAGGCAAATGCCTGTGGGTAATATCGTTTTATATCAATCAGCAGATTAGGGCTAACCTGATCTGTATTCTTCCGTATCATATTCAGAACACCCAGAATTTCTTCAACTGGATTGGAGGTTTCAGTAACCATACAGTCCATTTCTGATTGATCTCTGCCTGTTTTATGCTGTATAACCTGGTATAAGATCTGCTCTTTATCGCTAAAATGCTGGTAAATCGTTTTCTTAGAAATACCAAGTTGGTGGGCTATATCTTCCATGGTCACAGAGCGAACACCATATTTCCAGAACAATTTTTCGGCCTCTGCCAGAATCCTCTCTTTCATCAAATAATAGAACTTTTACATGATGAACTTCGGAAACTCAAATATAGTTCTGAGTTTCCATCTTATTTTTGAGAATATGATGAACGGCCTAAATAGCGGAGTAAAACAACCAAAAAGCCCGACGAACCAATAGGTTCGACGGGCTTTTTATATCAGATTATGCTTATGTAACTGTGATTATACTACGTTTTGATGCTAGGGAGCTGGGTAGTTTTTAGCGGTATCATCCAGTACAAGTACCCAATCCTGACCATAACCTGCCGATGGGGGAGTAAATTTTTGTTGGCCTTTGTTAGCCAGAGAGCCGCTGTCTTTCACGTCACCAGTGCGCGGATTGAGCCAGGTTACCTTTACAGTCTGACCCGATATTTTACCCAGATTAACTGTAAATGACTTTCCTGCCGTGCTATAAACGAACGCGTAATCGTTGCCACGCGTAGCTTGTATCCGCTCGGCGGGCGCATAATTATTCTCAACAATCAACGATTGATCTGGAACACGGTCAAGCAACGGGCGTGACTCCAGTAAGCGACGAACAATTTTCATCTGGTTTGCTCCCGGTAGTTCAAGGGCTTCCTGCCAGTAAACATGAGGCCCATTAACAGCAGTGCGATTGGGGCCGTACATCTGCCAGATATCATGACAACCATAGGTATGCCCATGCGCGCCAGCAAATAAATCCTGGTACGCGTATATCCGAACGTCGTAGGCATTGGATGTACCTAGATCGTTTACGTTAAAACAAACCGGATGATCTTCATAGATCGGTTCGGCATCCATGGTTGGCTTGGTGGGAGTTCGGTTGTAGCTAACCGTTATTTTGTCGTAAACTGGTGTGTCGCGGCAATGACCATTCTGATGCATATTAAAATCGAGCCAGGTATCCTGGTGAAACCATTTCGATGAGCCTCCATCCTGAACGGAATTTGGCTGTGGGTGAAACGTCATTAAGGCTTTATCCTTTCCGCCAACCCCTGCTTCAATGCCCTCAGCCATTGCCCGCCAGATAGCTACATCCTCAGAGCCGTCGCGGGGAGTTCGATCACCGCCTAATATCCAGATTATATTTTGCCGATTTTTATAGCGGTTTCCTAGCCATTGGCCGTAAGCGCGGGCATTTTTCGGATTAAATATTTCGGGGCCGTTTCCCACGAACTCTTAAATACCTTATCACCCCAGGTCGGCAGAAAACCAATTACCAGATTATTCTCAGAAGCCTTATCGACAATATAATCGACGTGTTTAAAATAGGCTTCGTTGGGTGTTGTCGGATCGTTATTGAGGAGCGGCTTATCGCCAAGCGCGTTGGGCACGTTCAATCCATCGAATTCGGCGAGAGCTACCGCCTGTATAACCGTAAAGCCCTGTTCAGCTCTACGTTTTAGGTAACGATCAGCTTCTTCACGATTCAGGCGGTGAAATAACTCCCAGGCTGTGTCGCCCATATAAAAGAAGGGGGTTCCATCCTGATGGACTAGGTAACGATGATTATCAGACACTTTCAGGGGTCCGCTTTTGAAAGCTCCCTGAGCAAGTACATCCAGTACAATCAGCATCAGGGCGACTATAGATACGATCTTTCTCATACCTAATTAAGTCGGCAGTGGAGTCAATCTAATCACGGGCAATCTCAAAAAACCGTACATCGGCTTTTACATTCTCAAGAAGTTCACGTGTGCGTTCTGGACGGGCATCGGTAATAAAAAGTTGCCCAAAGGCACCTTCGTCCATTTGCTTAATCAGCTTACCGATACGCCGATCGTCCAGCTTATCAAAAATATCATCTAATAACAAAATCGGTTTAACCCCTTTAGCAGCTTGCAACTGGTCAAATTGGGCCAGTTTCAGACCAATCACAAAGGTTTTCTGTTGCCCCTGTGAACCAAATTTTTTAAGCGGAACAGGAGCCGGACCATCTGGACCAACTTCCCGTTCACCGATCAGGAAGGCATAATCATCTTTATGAATGCCCATGGTAGTACGCTGCAACACCGTATCCCGACGGCGAAAATGCCGAAATTCATCCGCAAAATTTGGGTTACTTACTTCTGATTCATAGACAATCGTAACGCTTTCACGGCCATCGCTCAGATATGCATAATGTTTTCGAAAATCAGGCAGAAACTCATCGACAAACTGTTTCCGGCGATCATGAATTTTCTGACCAAGATCGAGCAGTGGTTCGTCGTAAGTATCGAGCAGATCGTTATCTACTTGGTTACGTTCGGCAAAAAGTTTGAGTACGCTATTCCGTTGTTTTAGCACCTGTTGATACATCAGGTAATTGCGCAGATAGTCGGAATCGAGTTGCGAGAGAACACCATCGAAAAAGTGCCGCCGGTCTTCACTATGCTCCCGTACCAGATCGGTATCGTTGGGAGCCATCAACACTACAGGAAACCGACCGATGTGATCACTCAAACGGTCATATGGCTTTTTATCGGCCATAAGTACTTTTCGTTGCCCACGCTGCAAACTGATCGTAATCTGTACAGAACGGTTTTGCTCGTCAAAAACACCGTCGATGATGAAGTAATCGGCATCGTGTTGAATGCTAAGTGCATCCTGACTTTGAAACGCACTTTTGCTGAGTGCCAGGAAGTAAACCGCATCCAGGAGGTTTGTTTTACCACTCCCATTTGGTCCTACTATCACATTTACCTGCTGCCCGAACACATACCGGCTATCTTCATAATTTTTAAAATTGGTCAGGCTCAGTTTTTCGAGGTACATAGATATAGCGTGTAACGCGATAATGCGTAATTTCGCGGCAGTCAACTGCTCATCTGGTTAGCTACCTGTATGATCAATTGATATTGGCAACAAAGATACGGTCGGTTTGTTAGTAGAAACAGCCTCTGTATGTAGTTGGCACCACGCTGATAGCCTAGTGCTTCGGTGGTCGGTTGCCAGGCAGCGATTATTGATTTTATCGAACTTCATTCCTCATGGCAAGCGTCAAAGAGAAATCCAAACAGAATGGTAAGGCTCCGGCAGCTGAAAAAACGCAGCATCCAAAAGAGCGGTATATGTACTGGTATGAGTCGATGCAATTACAGCGAAAATTCGAAGAGAAAGCTGGTCAATTGTATGGTCAACAGAAAATCCGGGGCTTTTGTCATCTTTATATAGGTCAGGAAGCTTGTTCGTCAGGCTCATATACGGCCTTAACAAAAGATGACAAGTGGATTACCGCTTACCGTGATCATGGTATCCCGCTCGCGCTAGGCTCCGATCCTAAGGCGATCATGGCAGAATTGTTTGCCAAGCAAACTGGCTCGTCAAAAGGAAAAGGTGGTTCGATGCACATTTTCGACAAATCGGTTAATTTTGTTGGTGGTCATGGGATCGTTGGTGCACAGATTCCAATGGGAGCAGGGATTGCTTTTGCTGAGAAATACAACAAGACTAATAACCTCTGCATTACCTTCATGGGCGACGGAGCCGTTCGTCAGGGTGCCTTGCACGAAGCGTTCAATATGGCAATGCTCTGGAAAATCCCGGTCATTTTCGTTGTTGAAAACAACGGGTATGCCATGGGAACTTCCGTAGCCCGTACCTCAAATGTTACGGATCTATACACCATTGCCGAAGCCTACGATATGCCATCTGAGCCCGTCGATGCCATGAGTGTTGAAGCGGTTCACGAAGCAGTTAGTCGGGCTGCCGAACGGGCTCGTGCTGGTGAAGGACCCACGTTCCTGGAGTTCCGCACTTATCGCTATCGTGGTCACTCCATGTCCGATCCTCAGAAATATCGTAAGAAAGAAGAAGTTGAGGAATATAAAATGCGTGATCCAATCGAGCAGGTTAAAGCAGCCATCCTGGAAAAAGGATTTGCTACTGAAGCAGATCTGGCTGCCATTGATCAGAAAATAAAAGGGATCGTTGAGGAGTCTGTTCAATTTGCGGAGGAGTCTCCATACCCAACAGCCGACGAAGCATTTAAGGATGTATACATGCAAAAAGACTATCCGTTCCTGATGGAATAGATTTTTTTCTTTTTTATATACGGCGTGTGTCTTGAACAGATTCATTATCAAACAAAAAGGTCCGAGATAAATAACTCGGACCTTTTTGTTTGAACTTTCAGAATTATTTAATTGTATATACATTAAATGTAACGACATATAAAATTCAAAATAAACAATTTCACCCATTAACTTATTTCAATTGTATGGAAACCCTCATCAATGGACTTCACCACGTCACCACTTTAGCCGGAGATACGCAACGCAACGTTGACTATTACACGGATATTCTTGGCCTTCGTCTGGTGAAAAAAACGGTCAATTTTGATGCTCCAGACGTGTACCACCTTTATTACGGTAATGAAACCGGTTCGCCCGGTACCATTCTAACCTTCTTTCCTTACGGTGGCATTCCACGCGGTCGGAAAGGTGTTGGTCAATTAACGTATACCGCTTTTTCGGCACCAACGGCGTCACTTCGCTACTGGATGGATCGATTACACGAAAGGAACATTCCCTATGCGGGTCCATACAAACGTTTCTCAGAAACCTACGTTCGGTTTGAAGATTTCGACGGTATGGGCATCGAGCTTGTTTTCACTGATGATGACCAACGTCCAGGTTGGGACAATGGCCGGATTCCAGCGGAGTTTGCTGTGCGTGGTTTTCATACGGTTACACTAAACGAACTGAATCCAGATAAGACAGTTAAACTTTTAACTGATATTATGCAACACACGCTGGTAGGGAGGAGGAAGGTCGTCTCCGCTTCAAAGCGGGGAACGGTGGTCCTGGAAACTACGTAGATGTTTTGCATTCCCCTAAAGACGTACATGGCTTACAAGGTGCCGGTTCTGTACACCACGTTGCTTTCTCAACAGATACCGATGAAACCCAATTGATTATTCAACACCAACTGGCAGAAGCAGGCTATCACGTTACACCAGTGCAGGATCGTAATTATTTCAACAGTATTTACTTCCGCGAACCCGGTGGAATCTTATTTGAAGTGGCAACGAACCCACCAGGTTTCGCCGTCGATGAGCCCGTTTCTGAATTAGGAACTGCATTGAAACTGCCTCCTCAATACGAATCTCGCCGGGCTAAAATTGAAGCTGAATTACCTGAAATAATTGTCAAATAAGAATTGAACACAGAGTCACAGAGGTCACAGAAAATAATTAAAAACTCTGCGGTCTCTGTGACTCCGTGTTCATCAAAACTATGATACATAACCCTAACAATATCCGCACGGCAGGGAGGCCTTTAGAAGAAGCCTCCAAAGTCATGATTATGGTTCACGGTCGGGGTGGATCGGCTAGTGATATTCTGTCGTTGGCAAACTATATTGATGATAAGGACTTTGCTTTTATTGCCCCGATGCCCAAGGCCACACATGGTATCCCTATTCTTTTTTGCGTCCGTTGGAAGAAAATGAACCTTACCTTTCGTCGGCCCTGGAAGTTCTGGGCAGTCTGCGAGCCCGCTTGCAATCGGACTTTAATTTTAAACCAACCCAAATTTACTGGCTTGGTTTCTCGCAGGGTGCTTGTCTTGCGTTAGAGTTTGTTGCTCGTAATGCAGTCGAATACGGTGGTGTTTTTGGACTAAGTGGTGGCTTGATTGGTCCGCCTGATCTCGTGCGTGATTACGAAGGTTCGTTGACTAACACACCCATTTTTTTAGGCTGTAGTGACGTTGATGCTCACATTCCAAAAGAGCGCGTTCTGGAATCCGAGACTGTGTTTCGACAAATGGGTGCGAACGTGACGACAAAATTGTACCCAAATTTTCCGCATTCTATTAACGAAGATGAGCTAAACGTTGTTAATTTGCTAATAGCCGGAGCCCAATAAACTCTGGCTTCTATTTAACAGCAATGCCTATGAGCCAATACATGGTTGAATTTGACCTTCCAGCTGTAATGGATGAAGGTTTCGAGAACCGGATTCCCGCCCAACGGCTCAAAGTGGAGGAATTAATGGAAAAGGGATTTTTACTTTCTTACTCTCTCTCGGTCGATCGCCAAAAACTCTGGTGCATCTTCAAAGCCGATTCGGAGCTGGAAGTGATGGAATCAATATCGGAGTTTCCGCTTATCAAGTACATGACACCAATGATTACAGAGTTGATGTTTCATAACATGGTAGCCGCCCGAATTCCGCTCTTTTCATTGAACTAATATCGACGAAAAAACCCTCTTAATCGGAGGGTTTTTTTATGGCCAACATCTGTACCTTTGCAGGCGTTTCACAGCCAAAAACACTTAAGTAACCAGGGTTTAACTGGTTACATACGATTATAACTTACTGATTATCAGTTTCACGTGGAACTTTTTTTTATCCACTCGAATAGCCAAATTTTCAGCAAAAATTCATGACTCCCAATATTCTAATCAGCCAGTCTGAACGTGAACTAGAAGCTCGCTATGCAAACGATTTTATCGCCCATATCGATGGAAAGCGTGTGCAAACATTGCGCCAATTTTATGAGGAGATAGCCGATTTGTTAGAAATTCCGAATTTCGGTTTTACCCTCGAAGCACTGAATGATTCGTTAAATGATTTACAATGGCTCGAAGACGAACGAGTCATCCTCTATTTCACAAACACAACTGAACTAATAAACAAGGAACGTGACCCGGCCAAAATGGGTAGTTTGTTGAGCATCCTGGATGCCACCGCTGAAGATTGGAAATGGGTAGACGACGAGGACGAAATTGATAAAAAAGAAATCGTTATTGTTTTTGAAGACAGTGACCGCATTCGTAAATTATTGGATAAGGAGAGTATTGGCTATGCACGCCTATCAGAATTGAAATAAACGGTTAACGCAACAAATTTTCAAAACCTGCTGTTACCCTACTGTGCCGCCGGAAAGTCCTTCCAGCGGCTTTTCGTGTTTGACTTACAACTTGACTAACGCTTGAAACCAGATGAATTGCTTGGCCTATATGCCGACGATAGTTTTATAAAATTGCTGACCGAACCGTTCAGTCACAAGCCAGTAGCCAATGAACCTCAACGGCTGCAGATTAAAGGATTGGCGGGTAGTCTGGATGCTGTGCTGGCATCGTCAATCTTTAAATCGGTTGGCGGAAATCACCTCTATATCTTAACCGATCGCGATGAAGCATCTTACTTTTTCAATGATTTGCAGAACCTGCTTGGCCAGGAGGTTCTGCTTTTTCCAATGTCTTATAAAAAGCCATATCAATATGAAGAAGTCGAGAATGCGAATGTTTTGATGCGGGCAGAAGTTCTTAACAAACTTAATCCCGCGCCAAAAGATGGGCTGTTGATGGTAACCTATCCAGAAGCCTTATCAGAGAAAGTTATCAATAAACGCTCCTTGCAGGCCAATACATTAACGATCCGGGTAGGGGAGAAGTTGGATACACACTTCGTAGCCGAGCTGCTTCAAACATATGAATTCGAGAAAACGGATTTCGTTTATGAGGCAGGACAATTTTCGGTTCGGGGAGGAATTATTGACGTATTTTCATTCGCCAGTGAATTCCCGTTCCGGATTGATTTGTTTGATGATGAAGTCGAAAGCATCCGCAAATTCAATCCAGAATCGCAGTTATCCACAGATCCGGTTGAGTTTATCAACATCATTCCGAATATCCAGACTAAACTCACTACCGAAACAAGGGAGCCATTTTTTGACTTTCTTCCTGAGACAACCACCATATGGGCAAAGGATGTTGAGTTTACACTTGAAATAATCGAAAAGTGTTACGAGAAAGCTGAGCAAGGCTTCGAATCTGTAGTTGCCGGAAGTGGAGGAATTCAAGTGGTTTCAGATCCAGCAAAATTATTTGAAACCCGCCGTACGTTTCTAAATGAATTAAAACGGTATCGAACGGTTGAGTTTGGGCGAAAGTTTTACTTCAAAACAGACGGGAAACAGCAGTATAGCTCTAAGCCTCAACCCTCGTTCAACAAGGATTTTAAACGACTGGTCGATACATTGGGAGATAATCAGGCGAAAGGGTTTACCAACATTATTACAGCTGAATCCTTTAAACAACTCGACCGACTCAGAACCATATTTGAGGAACTTGACCCGTTTGTGAAGTTTCAGCCCATAAATATTGGCCTTCGAGAAGGTTTCGTGGACGAAGCCCTGAAAATTGCCTGCTATACAGATCACCAGATTTTTGATCGTTATTATAAGTACCGAGTTCAGGACAAATTTTCGAAATCCAAAGCCCTGACGCTTCGAGAATTAAAGACGCTGCAACCCGGCGATTATGTTACGCATATAGACTATGGTATCGGGCGATTTGCTGGTCTGGAGAAAGTAGATCATGCGGGCAATGAGCAAGAGGCAATCCGACTTATTTACCGCGATAATGACATTTTGCTGGTGAGCATTCACAGCTTACACAAGATTGCCAAATATAGCGGTAGAGAAGGTGGGCCGCCAACAATGAGCAAGCTTGGCTCACAAGAATGGGAGCAGAAAAAATCGCGGATTCGGAAACAAGTTAAAGATATTGCCCGCGAGTTAATTGCCCTATATGCCAAACGTAGAACGGCACCTGGCTACGCCTACAGTCGCGATAGTTTTCTTCAGGTCGAACTTGAGTCATCATTTATTTATGAGGACACACCCGACCAGGCAAAAGCCACCAACGATGTAAAAGATGATATGGAACGGCCTCACCCTATGGATCGGCTCGTTTGTGGCGATGTGGGTTTTGGTAAAACTGAAATAGCAATCCGGGCTGCTTTTAAGGCCGTAACAGATAATAAACAGGTCGCGGTACTTGTACCAACGACAATCTTGGCGATGCAGCATTTCAAGACGTTTAGCGAGCGCATGGCCGATTTCCCGGTTAAGATTGAGTATATCAACCGGTTCCGATCAGCCGCTCAAACGAAAGAGATTCTTAAGGGAGTGGCATCGGGAGAAATTGGAATTTTGATTGGAACCCATCGAATCGTTAATAAAGACATCAAATTCAAGGATTTAGGGCTGCTTGTCATTGATGAAGAGCAGAAGTTTGGGGTAAAAACTAAAGATCGTCTAAAGGAAATGCGTGTCGAAGTGGATGTATTAACCCTCACAGCCACGCCAATTCCCCGAACACTCCATTTTTCGCTCATGGGTGCTCGTGATCTTTCTGTAATAGCAACGCCACCACCCAATCGGCAACCAGTTACAACGGAAGTGCATCCGTACAACGAAGCTACCATCAGGGATGCCGTTAGTTACGAGATCCGACGGGGAGGACAAGTCTTTTTTGTCCATAACCGAGTCAACGATATCGAATCAATTGGTAACCTGATCATGCGTCTGGTACCAGAAGCCCGAGTTGGGGTAGCGCATGGACAGATGGAAGGTGACCGGTTGGAACGCATTATGACTCGATTTATAGAGGGTGATTATGATGTATTAATATCCACCAATATCATCGAATCGGGACTGGATATTCCTAATGCCAATACAATTCTTATCAATAACGCCCATTATTTTGGCCTATCAGATTTGCATCAAATGCGCGGTAGGGTAGGGCGGTCGAATCGAAAAGCATTCTGTTATTTATTGACTCCACCACCTTCAGTACTGACAGCCGATGCCCGCAAACGCCTACAAACCCTGGAAGATTTTTCAGACCTGGGCGAAGGATTTAAAATTGCCATGCGAGACCTGGATATTAGGGGAGCTGGTAATTTACTAGGAGCAGAACAAAGTGGTTTTGTTAACGATCTGGGTTTTGAGATGTACCACAAAGTACTTGATGAAGCTGTCCAGGAATTGCGTGAAAATGAGTTTAAAGACTTGTTTGAAACCAAACCTGGCGACCTTAAACTATCTTTACCAGACACCGTTATTGAAACTGATTTGCAGGTTGTTATTCCTGAACGATACGTCTCAAATATATCGGAACGACTAGCGTTATATACACGCCTGGATAGCCTACAAAACAAAGAAGAATTGCAGGCATTCAGACAGGAAGTACTCGACCGCTTCGGACCAATGCCTGAGGAAGTCGAAAACCTGATTAAAATGGTCAATGTTCGCTGGAAAGCTGAGCAGTTATACCTTGAAAAACTAACGCTTAAGAATAATATCCTGAAAGGATACTTCGTTTCTAACGGGAACGACGACTTCTTCAAATCGGACCAATTTGGCAAGGTAATTGAGTACATCAAGCGAAACCCGACCAAATGCTCATTAAAAGAATCGAAGGGAAGGCCTATTATTACACACGTAAATGTGTATTCAGTTGAGCAACTGGATGAAATATTGGGTTCGATGACAAATTAATTACGATTTTTGTACCTACGTTTTACACAAAATAGAGCAATGATTCAAAAGTATCACCTGCAACGAGCGGCTTATATGCTAATGGCAGTGGCGGCCCTGGCATCCTGTAAGTCCAAGCACCCAACCAGTGTGCAGCCCGGTAAGAAAAGTACGGCGACGGGTATTGCTTACAACCAGAAAGACGGTTTTCAGGTTAAGAAATTTGCGGGGCAGAAAGCAGGCCCGAACCTCGTTTTCATTGAAGGCGGTCGTTTTACAATGGGTGCTCTCGAAGAAGATGTAATGAACTCACGGGATAACAAAGAGCGTACAGTTTCGATTCAGTCGTTCTATATGGACGAAACCGAAATGGCGAACGTTCACTATCTCGAATATTTGAATGCCATTTCTCGTGATTCATCAGAAGAGGTTGTAAAGGCAGCACTGCCAGATACAACCGTTTGGTCGAATCCATTATCGTTTAATGATTCTTACGTAACGCAATATTTACGCTATCCTGCTTTCCGTTATTACCCAGTAGTGGGTGTTTCATGGGTGCAGGCTACTGATTATGCTACCTGGCGCTCAAATGCCGTAAATAATGAACTGGCTAAAGGGGGTGCTCCAAAGAAAAAAGGAGGAGGATTCTCATTAAAACGGAAGTCTAAAAAGGCTGATGATACCGCTTTGGCTGAAGCAACAACAGCAGCGCCTTCTAAACCAAGCCTGGAAAGTGGTACAGTATTACCAGACTATCGCCTTCCAACCGAAGCTGAGTGGGAGTATGCAGCTAAAGCGCTTATTGGAACGCAATACATGGACGAGAATCAAATCAACCAGCGGATTTACCCTTGGGATGGTTCTTCAGTTCGGAATCCCAAGAAAGGTCGGAAACAAGGTCAAATGTTAGCCAACTTCAAACGAGGCCGTGGTGACTACGCAGGTATTGCCGGTCGTTCAAACGATGGTGCAATTATTACAGCTGAAATTTATGCATATCCTGCTAATGATTTCGGTCTCTATAACATGGCTGGTAACGTGAATGAGTGGGTAATGGACGTTTATCGGCCACTTTCCTACCAGGACGTCAGTGACTTGAATCCAGTTCGTAGAAATGGATATGTGGATGATTCGAAGAACTACGATAGCAAGAATAAGCAGTCGTTGATTGATGATAAGCTTCGGGTTTATAAAGGAGGTTCCTGGAACGATGTTGCTTATTGGTTATCGCCCGGAACCCGTCGCTTCTTAGACCAGGATTCAGCCACAGCAATGATTGGTTTCCGTTGCGCAATGATTGGGGTTGGTCGGAATAAGTAAGAAGCTATTTCGGCATAAAAAAAGTGGTGGCCCAAGGTTGGACCACCACTTTTTTTATGCCGAAAAACAAACCAATGTTTTTTATCTATGAGTAGCTGCAAGGGTTAATACACGTACCGATTTGCAGCCTGCTTTCAATAATTCAATTGCACATGCTTCAATTGTTGCCCCGGTTGTGAGCACATCATCGGCTACTACAACATTTTTATTTTTTACGGCTTGAGGATTTATAACAGCAAATACTGTTTTGACATTTTCCCATCGCTCCAGTCTATTTTTTCGGGTTTGTGATTCTTTAAATTCATTGCGGACCAGCACGTCAGTTCGCATAGGTATATTAAGTGCTTCTGCCAACCCTTGAGCAATCCAATCTGCCTGATTATAGCCACGTTGCTGAAACCGGCTCTTATGCAACGGAACGCCAACAATTACGTCTATATCCTGAAATTGGTTGCTTTCTGATTTTAACTGTTGCCCATACCAATTTGCGAGTTCTTTAGCGGCTTCTTTCTGACCCTTATATTTAAAGTTGTGGATCAAATTTTGTACGATACTCTCTTTTGAAAAATACAGATAAGAGGCTAAAAATTGAACAGGTACTTTTCCAGCAAACTTATTGAGGAGATTTTGATCATAGGGCTCTCGATGCTGGCCTGTTTCTGGTAAATTTATTCGGCAGGTTGTGCACAGGATACGCTCGTTATCGCCTAAGGTTTGTTTACAACCCAGACAAAGGCTCGGAAAAAGGATATCCGTAAAATCGGCTATTAAAATCCGAATAAACCGAAACATGAGAAGTGTTCGTTTGTAGTGTAAAACATTGTAATTTAGGGAGAAGAATAACCTAACGAATGCCATGGACGAAAAAAGTATAGATATAGCGTGGGAGGGGTTACTTGATCAAGTACAATCGTTAGTTGGTAAACGTCCTGCTGACCTCAATGCAATATTATTTCTTATTGGTGTACAGGAATTAGGTACAGGCCCTAAACGCTTCTCTAAAGAAGCGAAACAAGACCTTATGCATATTGCCGTATGTCGGGTGTTAAGCCTCTCAGGCTATTATACATTTGATGGACAAGATAAAGACGGCTGGCCACGCTGGATATTGACCAAACCAATTCCACACGGCGACTTGCTGGAACAAGAAAACTTTTTAAAACAGCATGTTATTCACTATTTCGAATCCCTATTAGTTTAACGACTCAACCTGAATTCCTATGCAATCTTCAGCCGCTTATTCAACACTTTTACAACGCATAGACGAATACAAAAAACGGTACTTCCAGAACCAGTTGGTGAAAGGAAGTTTGTTTTTTATCGCATTGCTGGGGAGTGGTTATCTATTTATTAATACTGCCGAATTTGTTGGTAAATTCAATTCGGTTGGTCGAGGTGCCTTGTTCTTTGGATTTCTACTGACGATTTTAGTAGGACTCTATTTGTTTATTATTCGCCCGTTAATGAGCTTGTACGGACTTAATAAACCTTTATCGAATGACGAGGCAGCCCGGCAAATTGGAACGTTTTTTCCAGAGGTAGGGGATAAGCTTTTGAACACGCTTCAACTCCAGCGGATATCAGCAGACCAGAGCGATTTGCTTCAGGCCAGCCTAAACCAACGGTCACAACAGCTTCTAATAAACCGGTTTGCTAATGCAATCCAAATTAGCAGCAATCGCCAATTTCTTAAATATGCCATTCCCCCGCTTGCCCTGATCTTATTAATACTGGTCGTAAACCCAACTTTCTTTACAAAGTCATCCACTCGGCTTGTCAATTATAATAAAGAGTTTGTTGAAGAAGCACCATTTCGTTTCATCGTACAGAACAAATCTTTCAAAGCATTTCGGAACGAAGATTTTCCCTTACAAGTGAAACTTACTGGCGACGCATTACCGCAAGCTGTGTATGTTGTCGCCAACGGCACACGCTTTAAACTCGAGCAGACTGGAGATCAATTCAACTATAATTTTGACAATCTTCAACGGGATTTAGACTTTCATCTGGAGGCTGCTGGTTTCAATTCACCAGCCTACAAAGTTTCACTGATAGATCGGCCGGCTGTGCTTTCGTTTAACGTTACGCTCGATTATCCTGCTTACCTGAATAAGCCAACAGAGCAGTTGTCAAACGTAGGCAACTTACTTGTTCCACAAGGAACAGTTGTAAATTGGGAGTTTGCTGCTGACCATACCGATTCGCTATTATTTCGTTTTAACACGGATTCAAGATCAACTCCTGCCCGGCTAATAGACGAGAACACCTTCGTATTAAACCGTCGGGTTATGCAAAATGCGCTTTATACTGTATCATTAAAAAATGGACAAATTGCCGCTCCATCAGTCATTCAATATAATGTACAAGTAATTCCTGATCGCTATCCACAAATCTCGGTCGACCGGATTCAGGACACAGTCACCTATAACTATATTGCCCTTTCTGGCCTTGTTTCTGATGATTATGGTTTCTCGAAATTACGGTTGAACTATAAGATTAATCGGAATGGGAAAGAGTCACCTCAGTATAGCAAGGACATTCCAGTCAACCGTTCGACAACTTCACAGAACTTCATTTACAACTGGTCGCTTGATAGTTTGAAGTTGGGCCAGGAAGATAAACTAGAATACTTCGTACAAGTGTGGGACAATGATGGTGTGAATGGACCTAAGTCTAGTCGTTCAAATCAATTGAATTTTGTGGTTCCTTCGAATGCTGAAATTCAGAAGCAGGTTGATAAGTCTGCGGAGAAAACTGAGCAGCAAATTGACAATGCCCTTAGCAAAACGCAGGAAATAAAGAAAGAACTAAACCAAATGGAAGATAGGATGCGGACGAAAAAGTCATCCGATTTCCAGGATAAAAAACAATTGCAGGAAGTACTCCAAAAGCGGGAAGAGCTTCTGAAAGAAATTCAAAAGTTGCAGGAGCAGTTTCAAAAAACGAATGATACTCAACAGCGATTCTCCGAAAAAAATCAGGCTATGCAGGATAAGTTAGAGCAGCTTAAGAAGCTGTTCAATGAGCTGCTTGATCCAGAATCGAAACAACTTTATGAGCAACTGAAACAACTTTTGGAGCGGAAACAGGATGAAAAAGCATCCGATATGCTTGATAAATTGAGCCGTAAAGAGAAGAATATGGAGCGCGATCTTGACCGTGCCTTAAAGCTTTTCAAACAAATGCAACTTGAACAGAAAGTTAATAACATTGCAGAGAACTTAGAGAAGCAGGCTGAGAACCTTGAAAAACAAGCAGAAGAAAATGCCAAGAAAAATGAGACTTCACAGGAACAACAAAAGCAGCAGGAGAAGTCTCAGGAAGACTTTAAGAACACAAAAGAGCAATTAGACGAGCTAGAGAAACAGGCAGAGAAAGACGACTTAAATAAGCCTGAATCATCAGAAGAAGAGCAGAAAGAGATAGAGAAAGACATGGAGGAAGCGATGAAAAACATGAAGAGCGACCAGGGAAAACAGGCTGCCGCTAAGCAGAAAAAATCAGCTAAATCCATGAAGGCAATGAGTAAAGCAATGAAAGAATCCATGCAATCGGCCGAGATGGAAGAGATGCAGGAAAACATAGATGATCTCCGGAATATCCTCGATAACCTGATTACCCTTTCGTTTGGGCAGGAAAAAGTAATGAAGGATTTCCGTGGAATGAGCCTTCAGGACCCTCGTGTTACCAAGCTTTCTCAAGAGCAATTGAAACTTCAGGACGATGCCAAGATTATAGAAGATAGCCTGAATGCTTTAGCTAGTCGGGTAGTTCAAATCCAATCCTTCGTTACACGCGAACTAACAAATATGAAGTCGTATATGGACGAAAGTGTTCAGCAATTACGGGATCGTCGTTTAAGTATGGCCTCATCTAAACAACAGTTTGCGATGACGTCTATCAATAACCTGGCGCTTATGTTGAGTGATGTATTGAAAAATATGCAGCAGCAAATGAATGCGATGGCTATGCCTGGTAAAGGTAAAGGGGGTAAAAAAGGAGAGAATCCCAGCGGGATGGGGAGATGCAGAAACAGCTTAATGCCAAAATGCAACAACTTCAAAAAGGAGGAAAGTCAGGAAGAGGTCTCTCTGAAGAACTATCACAAATGGCCGCTGAACAGGCTATGATCCGCCAAATGCTGAAGAAAATGGAAGAAAATGCAAAGGGGACAGAAGCTGGAAAGCAGCAGGAAAAACAAGTGAAGGATTTACTAGATAAAATGGATGAATCAGAAACGGATTTAGTTAATAAGCGGGTGAATCCAAACCTTATTAACCGTCAGAATGAAATTCTCACCCGTTTGCTAGAATCTGAAAAGGCATTGAAACAACAGGAAGAAGATCCAAAACGTCAGGCCGAAGCAGCTAAATCAACTAAACACAGTACACCTTCTTTTTTCGATTCTACCAACTTACAACAGAAAACAAAACAAGTTGAGGTCTTACGCTCAGTTACACCCAATTACAATCTTTTCTATAAAAAAGAAGCGAACCAATACTTACAAAAAGTAAGTAAGTAATTCTAGTCTCTTGATTTAACCGCTGACCTGGCACGAAGGTCAGCGGTTTTTTGTTGCTTACATATCAGTTTTTAATCACGTTTTCTCTTTTCAGCAACTTTTAACAATTTTGTGAAAAGTTTCCACGTGAAACATTTTTCAAAAATTATCAAAAATGTATTCTACATACGATGTCATTGTAGTTGGCGCAGGGCACGCTGGATGTGAAGCTGCAAGTGCTGCGGCCACCATGGGCTCAAGCGTATTATTGATTACAATGAATATGCAAACCATCGCCCAAATGTCATGTAACCCAGCAATGGGTGGGGTGGCTAAAGGCCAGATTGTTCGGGAAGTTGACGCATTGGGTGGACTTTCAGGAATAATCAGCGATAAAAGCATGATTCAATTCCGAATGCTGAACCGATCAAAAGGACCAGCAATGTGGAGCCCACGATGTCAGAGTGATCGGAATTTGTTTGCCTGGGAGTGGAGAAAAGCATTAGAAGAAAATAAAAACATTGATTTCTGGCAGGATACCGTAACGGAAGTCATCGTTAAGGATGGCCGGACAGCAGGTGTGAAGACAAGCTTGGGTGTTGAGTTTTCAGCCAAAGCAGTAGTCTTAACAAACGGGACCTTCTTAAACGGTAAAATGTTTATTGGCGAAAAGGTATTTGGTGGTGGCCGAACAGCCGAACGCTCAGCGACAGGTTTAACAGAGCAATTAGTAAGTTTAGGCTTTGAATCAGGTCGTATGAAAACCGGAACACCACCGCGGGTAGATGGTAGAAGTCTAAATTATGCTCGGATGGAGGAGCAACTTGGTGACGAAAATCCGGGCAAGTTTTCCTATACAAATACGCCATCACTGACAAAACAGCGTAGTTGCTGGATTACATACACCAACCAGGCAGTGCACGATGAATTGAAAACGGGCTTTGAAAAATCACCCATGTTTACGGGTCGAATAAAAGGCTTGGGTCCACGATATTGTCCATCCGTTGAAGACAAAATCAATCGGTTTGCGGATAAAGACCGGCATCAGATTTTTGTCGAACCCGAAGGGTGGGACACTGTAGAAGTGTATGTAAATGGTTTTTCAACGTCTCTTCCAGAAACCGTACAGTACAATGCGCTACGAAAAATAGAAGGATTTGAGAATGTTAGAATGTTTCGGCCTGGTTATGCAGTTGAGTATGATTTCTTCCCTCCAACGCAATTAAAGCCAACACTAGAGACGCAGTTGGTAAGGAATCTATTCTTCGCAGGACAGATAAATGGTACCACCGGCTATGAGGAAGCAGCATGTCAGGGCTTAATGGCAGGAATAAATGCGCACCGAAATGTGAACGAAGAAGCTGAGTTTACCATCAAGAGATCTGAAGCTTATATAGGCGTATTGATTGA
Organism: Spirosoma telluris; assembly: GCA_003259005.1. Lineage (GTDB taxonomy): Bacteria > Bacteroidota > Bacteroidia > Cytophagales > Spirosomataceae > Spirosoma > Spirosoma telluris. The sequence goes on along the minus strand of QLII01000001.1, from coordinate 5,390,168 downwards.
TGATCTGATCACAAAAGGTACCGAAGAGCCTTATCGAATGTTCACTTCTCGTGCAGAATACCGAACATTATTGCGGCAGGATAATGCCGATTTACGGCTCACTGAAAAAGGATATGCTATTGGTTTAGCATCTCAGGAACGCTATGATACGATGCAAACAAAGCGAAATGGGATTACAAAATTAACGGAGGCAATTCGTGCAACAAAGGTAAAACCGGATGACATCAATGGCTGGCTCGAATCGAAAGGTAGCGCACAACTTCGTGAAAAAAGCAGTTTCTATACCTTATTGAAACGCCCGGAGATTGATCAGGATGATGTAAAAAAATTGCTTAAAATGCTTCCAGACATACCGGCATATGGGGTAGGGGAGGAGGTTATAGAGCAGACAGTCATTGAAATCAAGTACGAAGATTATCTGAACCGGGAAAAGCAAAACGCCGATAAGTTAGATAAGTGGGAAAGTCTGTCAATAAATCCAACCTTCGATTATGACAAACTTAAAGCCCTATCGTTTGAAGGTAAAGAAAAACTAAAACGACTACGACCGGCAACAATTGGTCAGGCATCACGCATTAGTGGCGTGAGCCCATCCGACGTCTCAATTTTATTGGTCTACATGGGCCGTTAATTAGTAAGTTCTGGCTACACTATTCTAAGATAGTTATGGCCAGAACTTTTTTATATCTACAGAATTATAATCGCTGATTTGGAAACTATCACTGAATGTCCCGTTTGTGGCGCCAACCAGTTCAAGCCATTTTTAGTCTGCCAGGACTACTTAGTTAGCCAACAAAAATTCGCTATTCAGGCGTGCGCAACATGCAGTTTCCGGTTAACAAATCCTCGCCCAGATGCTAACTCAATTGGCTCTTATTATAAATCGGAGGACTATGTATCTCACAACGATGAGAGTAGTGGACTCATCAATACGGCGTACCGTATCGTTAGAAATTATACGTTGCGATCTAAAATAAAGTTGATAAATAAATTAAATGGAGGCCAGGGACGAATCCTGGATGTGGGTTGCGGAACGGGTGCTTTTCTTGAAAGTTGCCAATCGGCAGGTTGGCAAGTACTAGGAATGGAGCCTGATGCAGATGCTCGAACTATTGCCCAGAAAAAATTACAGACTGAAATAAAACCAAATCTAAACGCCCTAACGGGAATTCAACCCGTTGATATCATAACGCTCTGGCATGTGCTTGAACACATACCAAACCTAAATGAAGTAATTCCTCAACTATACCAATTAGTAAACGATTCAGGCACTCTATTAATAGCTGTTCCAAACTCGGACTCTAAAGATGCACAGTATTTCAAGGAGTACTGGGCAGCCTATGACGTACCCCGCCACTTGCATCATTTCACTCCCTCAACGATAAAGTCCCTCTTTCTAAAACATGGCTTTACGCTTGTAGATCAAAAGCCAATGGTATTTGATGCATTCTATATTGCCATGTTGAGTACCCGGTATCAAACTGGGAGGACCGATTATTTTAAAAGTATTCAAGTCGGTTTATCATCGAATGCCGAAGCCAAACGCACTGGTAATTCGTCCAGTTTAATCTATCTATTTAAGAAGGCACAATAATTGCCATACCTATACACAATAATTGCCATACCTATATAAGAAGGGCGTACTCATTTATATGTGTTCGGCAAAGGTATATTCTAAATTAAAAAAGTTAAATTTTTGTGTGTATAACGGTGTGTATAACTAAACAGTGAGCGTGGAAAACCTGTTTATAAGAGTCGAATCGTATGTGGAAGGATTCAATAGTAATCCACAACCCAATCTAAAGAACCTGATGATGTGGAGAAATACCAACATATCACGATCGACTCCACAAATTTTCCCCAACTAAAACTGTGCACAAATTTTATGCACAAATCCACAAATTTTCAACAAACAAAATGTGGATAACATGTTATTTTATTAAAAATGAGTAATTTAAGTGTGGATAGTTAAACACAAGATAGTGGATAACCTATAAATCTTTTCCACAACTTAGATTCGAGATAGTGGACAACTTATTTATTCACATATCCACATGGCTAATGGTTATAATAACGTTTCTTTTAAAAAGCTTTTTTATAAAATGTTAATAAGGTCGAAAGTCATTGTTGCATTGCTTTGGCTATTGTCAGCCGGGCTGGTTTACGGGCAAGGTGGGACTACTCTGGCCGAAGAGTATTACAAAGCAGGCGAGTTTGAAAAAGCAGCCAATGAATATGCCAAGCTGTTAAAAACCGAGGTGAGCTGGACACGATTGACTAGGTACATAACGAGCCTCCAAAAAAGTAACAAAACCGAAGATGCCCTAAAGTACCTTCGGAAGCAGCAGCGTAGCGATGAAGCGAACCGACCTTATTACGAATTACTGAGTGGACAGTTGGCCACCCAGCAGGGCGATACAACCCAGGCGCAAACTCAATACGCAGCCGCAGTGCAGTCGAGTAAATCATCAATTGCAAAACTGGAAAAACTGGCTACAGCGTTCAGTGAGGTAGGAGAGACCCGTTGGGCGCTCCGGGCGCTCGAAACAGCCAGAGAGGTCAGCAAAGATCCAACAGCGTTCAGCGAAGAATTAATGACCTTGTACAAGGCTACCGGCCAAACTGAAAAAGCCATTGATGAAATCATAACAACTAGTAAACAATCCGATAAGAAAGAAACTGTATTAGCCGCCTTGCAGGGGTTTATCAACACAAAAGATGAACCACTTGTGGAAAAGGCACTTTATACAAAAATTCAGGTGGAACCGAATGAATTAGCGTATAACGAACTCCTGATCTGGTATTTCGTACAGAAACAGAAGTTTAGCAGGGCGTTGCTACAGGAAAAAGCAACCGATAAACGAATGAAACTGAATGGAAGTCGGGTTTACGACTTGGGAATGCTAGCCTTAAATAACAAAGAATATAAAGCTGCTGCCGATGCCTTTGACTATGTGACGACAACTTATCCACAAGGCCAGCTTTATCCATTTGCCCGTCGGTTAGTGATCAATGCCAGGGAGGAGCAGGTGAAAAATACCTATCCAATCGATAAACTTGAAATTCGAAAGCTCATTGCTGATTATCAACGAATGCTTCAGGAGATAGGTACTAATACTAAAACATTGGAAGCACTGCGCAGTACGGCAAATCTATATGGTAACTACCTCGACAGTAAAGACACGGCACTGACAGTACTGGATCTGGCCATTGATTTAGGTAAGACCGACAAAAATTTTGTTGACCGTTGTAAGCTCGACAAAGGGGATATTTATCTTCTAAAAGGAGAGCCTTGGGAGTCCACCCTGTTGTATTCTCAAGTAGAGAAGTCTCAAAAAGAGGAACTACTAGGCTACGAGGCTAAGCTGAAGAATGCTAAGCTACACTATTATAAGGGTAATTTCACGGTAGCGAAAGATTTGCTGGACGTTCTAAAATTGGCTACTTCTCGTGAAATAGCTAATGATGCCGAGCAACTAAGTTTATTAATTGTGGATAACACAGGTATGGATAGCACAGAAGCGGCCATGCGGTGGTATGCTGATACGGAACTACTTCTTTTACAGAACAAAACCGATGAAGCTGTGGATAACCTCAACAGAATGTTGACAAAATATGGGGATCACAGCATTGCAGACGAGGTACTTTGGCTTCGAGCCAACACCTATATGAAACAAGGTAAAAATGCGGAAGCACTTGAGGACTTAAAGCTAATTGTCAGCAAATATCCTAATGACATTTTGGGAGATGATGCTTTGTACACGCAGGGGAAAATCTATGACGAGCGTTTGAAAGATAAGGCCGCTGCAATGGAGGCTTATCAAAAAGTACTGACTCAGTATCCTGGAAGCATCCATGGCGCAGAAGCGCGCAAACGATTCAGGGCTTTACGGGGCGATACGTTGAATTAGTAGAAATTTTTATTATCCACAAAAAAGCCAGCAATCCACAGATTGCTGGCTTTTTTGTGGATAACTAGCTAAGCTACTGTTTGAAGTAAAGATTCTTTAAACACTTCGTAGTCAGCTGGTAAATGAATACTTTGTTTAGGACGATCAGCTAGAATAGCCAACCGTTCAGGTACGTCAACGGATATAGAAAGTACTTCTTCGACAAGGGGTTTGAATTTCGAAGGATGCGCGGTGGCTAAGGCAACACCAATACTATCCTGTTTCGATTCAGTTAAGAAATCTTGCAAACCCATTATGCCAATAGCTGTATGTGGACAGGCAACATAGCCATACTGAGCATAAATTCTCTGCATGCCAGCCCGTGTTTCATCATCATCATAGAAATATCCCGAAACGTTGGTTTTAAAACGATTGAAATCATCACCATAAAGATGTGCCAGTCGAACAAAGTTGCTTGGACTACCTACATCCATAGCATTTGATATGGTGGCAACGGAGGCCTTCGGTGCGTAGATTCCGGTGGTAAGATAAGCAGGTACAACCTGGTTAAGATTAGTTGCCGCAACAAAATGGGAAACAGCCAAGCCCATTTGCTGAACCATGGCTCCTGCACTAAGATTTCCAAAATTTCCACTGGGTGTTGAAAACACAACAGGCTTACCGTATGAACGGACCTGCCCGTAAGCACGAACGTAGTAGAACCCCTGCGGAATCAACCGGAAAATATTAATTGAATTAGCGGAGGAAAGTGAAAGTTGGGCATTTAATTCAGGATCGACAAAAGCCTGTTTTACAATAGCCTGGCAATCATCAAACGAGCCCTCAACCTCAAAAGCCTGAACATTCCCGCCCAGGGTTGTCAATTGTTTCTCCTGCAAATCACTTACCCGACCGCTTGGATAAAGAATTGAAACCCGAACGCCAGGTACATTATGAAAACCCATAGCAACAGCACCACCCGTATCGCCAGAGGTAGCTACGAGGATATTTATTTCTTTATCACTACGCTTTGAGTAGTAAGACATTAGAGCAGCCATGTAACGTGCTCCAACATCCTTAAAGGCTAAAGAAGGGCCATGAAATAATTCCAGAACAGCCGTTTTTCCAGCTTCCAGATTTACCACAGGCGTATCAAAAGGAAAGGCTCGGTGGGTTAACTCCTCCAGATCAGCTTTACTAATTTCATCGCCAAAAAGAGCTTTACTGATTTCAAAACCAATGTCTGCCAGTGACTGCTCGGCAATAGCGTCAAAAAAG